>JACKAV010000001.1 GCA_020634895.1 Anaerolineales bacterium
CTTAACTTCTTTTCTATGCCTGATGGCGTGCTAGGTTTCCAGAGCAAGGCTGGATGAGGAAGGTCTTAGCTCCTCCCCCTTAGTGGAGAGGAATCAAAACGTCTCATTCCGTTTGAAATTGAAATAGCCCTGTAAACAAAAAAGACCGCCCTAAACAAAAGGGCGGTTTTTGATTTTCGCACTTGATAGCCGATTTAATTCGGATATAAATTGTCGTATTCGGTGACCGCGTGCTGGATAGCCTTCCCTATATCCAATGCGCACGCGGCGCTCCCCGCCCCTAACCAAGAACGCGGGTAGCGGGCGTTGCGCAACACTCATTTTATCGATTGATTTATTTCGCTGTTTTCTCTTGCAGATAAAACCTTTGTAGCTGTATAATTTTTCCAGTACATAAGATGTTTATACTGCCAAAATCGCCGTTATGTACCCCTATTCGGATGTTTATACAGACAACTGTTTAAACACTAGTTAGGCGCTACACAAACACAAAGGGAAATAACAATACTAAGGAATTTTCTTCAATGCGAAAACACAGAGAAATAAACTCCAATGTTGACGTAAACGGAAATTTAGACGGAAATATTGTTGTTGGAAACAATAATCAAATAAATATTTCCGCGAAGAATGACATTACATCAGATGAACATTATAGATCTGCATTAAACTGGGATAAAAAAACAAGCCTACGTGCGTTTGATTTGTCACACAAAAATTTAGAGAGCATAGATTTTACTGGCGCAGACTTAATCGAAGCGAATTTGTCCTACGCTAACTTAAGAAATGTCAATTTCTTTAACGCAAAAATGCAGAGAGTTAATTTTACAGGCGCAGACACAAGCGGTGCACTTTTTGAAGGAGTAAATTTTTCAGATTCAAATATTACAATAGAACAACTTTGCGCTAGCAATTCGCTTAAGAGAGCAATACTACCTAATGGGATGAAATATGATGGTAGATATAATCTCAAAAACGAACTTACCCTGATTACTAAAAATTATTTCTTAACCTCCAAAATCTTGTTGTATTTATTGCCAAATGCGCTTTTAATTTCTTCGCTTATTTTTTACGTTCAAAAACACATAGCAAGTTATTATGGCATTAGCACTGAAGAATACCTTAAGGGGCAAAAATGGGCAAAAGATAACGGCATCAATCCCTATCTTATACAAGATGTTATTAAGGATTTCTTAAAGAGCATGTAATTCAAAGAGCGCGCCCAACAAAGCGGAACGGAATCAAAACGTCACATCCCATTTGAAATCGAAATAACACCGTAAACAAAAAGACCGCTCTAAACAAAAGGGCGGTTTTGATTATCTTACCTAATTGCCAATTTAAATCGGATTAAAATTGTCGTATTCGGTTGTCGCGTGTTGGGTAGCCTTCCCTATAGCCAAACCACACGCGACAACCGCCCGCACCCTAGCCCGAACGCGGGCGGTTAGATAGCCATTTCATCTCGCGCAAATTTTCATTTTTGGGCGTTTTTATTTACGAACAAAAATTCTAACTTTTCTTTAATTCAGTAAATAAAGTTAGCAGTAAAATAAATAAAACTAAGAAAGGAGGTAGTTATGGATCTGACAGTTCAAAATTTTCTGTTAGTGTTCATCCCGGCTATAGCATTTGGAATGTGCTGGCAAATGGTTGTGGAAATGTTTCGTTTTTTGCTTGATCGATAAATCATCAAGACTACTCGCAAAAGTGCCCTTTTTAGGGCACTTGCGTTTTAATTCTTATTGATTAAATTCTTCATTGATCAAAGATTTTGCATAACCTCTCCAAGCGTTATCAAAATCTTGAAGGCATTGACCAACTAATGGCTTTAGCTCTTCTAAGTTGAAATATTCGTGTTGTAAAATCAACAATTCAATCACCATTCTATGGGAAACCATTAATGCCTGAGAAATGGTTTTTAAAGCACCTTTTTGAGCGTTGGCAATCTTTATAATATTGGGGTGTGCAACCTCGATCCCAAAATAGTATGCTGGGACTACAAAATCTCCTAATTTTGCTTCAATTGCCATGTCGACCATACTTTTATTTGACCAGCTTGTTTTCTTCCTTTGCTTTCCACCGCTTCCCTTGTAAGAAAATCTTTCCCTGACTTTATTAAAGTTCTCTTCAACAGTCTTTTCAATACCTATTGATTCGGGCAATCTACTTTCCCCATATGTCCGCTTAATCTGACTATATACAGTGTGCATATGAACATAGAGATAATCAAGAAAATCTTGGCTTTTTTCTGGATGCATGTGTAAATATTTAGCGGTAACAAGATACTCAAACATGCTTCTCAGAATTATGATAGACGCATCACCTAGACCGTTGGCACAAAGCAACCCGATTTCTGAAAACCGATTTATTCCTTCTTTACCCAAGTCAAAAACTAAACTATCAGTAAGATTAGCAGTAGCCAGATATTGCCTATCAAAAGCAATCCGAATAGCGTTATCAAGTCCTGGAAAACATTCAATAAATTCTTTTTGCTTTATTCTAAATTCCTTCTGAGCTTTTAAATCACCAATTGTTAAATTTACTTGAGTCATTTATTCCCCTTCCACAATTTTTATTTCTTCTTCGGTTAGACCATACAACTCATAGACAAGAGTATCAATCGCCCTGTCCGTTGACTCAATCTCACGCTTCACCATTTCTTGCTCTTGGGGCGTGCGCGAATTTTGCTTGTGCAACGCCAACATGCGCTCGACTAATGACACCATTTTGTCATGCTGTGCTTTTTCAGACGGGTTAGTGAAATCAATACTACAAATCGGGAGTTGCTCAATATACTTCTTTACATACGAAAAAGCAGTTTGATATTGTCGAACACTAATCTTGCTCAAATACCAACCCAAAAGTTTACTATTTAGTAAGCCAAGAATATATATAGGATTGAGAATCTCTTTGATAACAATTCCATAACCACCAGCACCACCGCCAAAGAAAAAATAATCTCCATCGGTATCAATGCAGAATGAAGGGTGAGCATAATAATCAGGAGTAAGAATCTTTGGTTGCTGCATTGAAGAAAGTGCTTGGCTACGAGTATATCCATACCAGTTTACTCCCTTCATTTTTCCACTTTCACGAGCTTCTAACAATCCTTGATGCGTTATAAAATATTTCCATGCCAATGGATAACTTTTCTCCATTGTTTTCGAATCAATAAGCTTACCATCACTGTACGGAAAAATTACAGCTCTATTTGTTTCCCCAACAAAATATCGTTTCATTTCCCCGCCTTTGACTTGCGGGTAAAGAATATGATTTTCTATTTTGTATTCTTCATCATCCACATCACTTTTTATTATTGAATATTTATCCTTCGTTTCAATAACATGGACAGAGAAGATTGAGTCCCCCCCTGTTTTCAGTCCTTGGAATATTTGAGTCGAAATCTTGCCAAGAGTCATTTCATTCTTAGATGTTTTTTCCCAAAGGCTTTTTTCCCATGGAAAAACAAAAATCCAAGGTTCACTACTTAGGCTATCTTTTGACAATCTACCCGAAATAAAATTTTGGCTCGGTAAATCCTCAGCGATTAAACGCATAATTTCGGGCATTTCGCTCTCAGGTTTACGAGTAAATTGAACCTGAGTAAATTTATAATCCATTGCTTTAGCATTTGACAAAACAATTACACATGTATTTATACTTGCATCTTTGAATACCATGTAGCCATCGAAATCAACAATTTGATTCACAATCTTTTTTGATGACAAGAAAGCCCTTAGACCATCACCGTAATCTGTTTTGAAAAAACGATGTGGCAAAATAAAACTCACAAATCCATTTGGAGAAATGAGTATTACTGCTTTCTCCAAAAATGGACAATAAATATCATAGTTTCCTATTGTTGTTTCATAACTCTTGGACAAATACGAAATATCCTCTGGGGCAAGAGTCTGTATCCTTATATAAGGCGGATTGCCAATCACGGCATCAAACCCACCTTGAATAAATACATGCGGAAATGCACCCTTCCAGTCAAAGGCATTGACGCGGTAACGCTCTTCATCGTCCGCGAAGCTCATTGTGTATTGACGCCCCTCGTAGTAATCCTGTCCGATGAGCGAATTTCCACATTGGATGTTCCTGCTCAGGTCAGGCAGGACGCGCTCTTGCAGTAATGCCAACTGTGAACCAATCGTTTCCTGGCTTTCCCCTTCAAGCACCTTCAACAGCAAAGAGAGCTTGGTTACTTCCACCGCTTGCGCGTCAATATCCACGCCGTAAATGTTGTTCAGCAAAATCTCTTTTTTCTTGCTTGTGGTCAACTGCCAGCCGTCTTTGGCTTGGAAAATGGGGGGATTCTTGCCCGTTGCCAACTTTTCAGGGTTGTTATGGATATACCAATCCAAATGCCAATCCATCAGGAATTGATACGCGCCGAGAGGGAACGTCCCCGAACCACAAGCAGGATCCAAAACCCGTAATCGGGCAACCTCTTTGGGTGTTTTGCCTTCCACAAGTTTTCCCACCGTATTTTGCACGATGTAATTCACAATATACGTGGGCGTGTAATATACCCCACCAGCCTTACGAACTTCGGGCTTTTCTTCCACTTTGGCTTGATGTGAAGCCGTGAGACGAATTACCTTGCCGAGAAAACGCTCGTACACCTGCCCTAAAATATCAGATGGAATTTCCCTGAATACGTACGGGCTTTCTGGATAATACAGATTTTGCAGAATGTCCCGCAAAACTTTATCGTCCACGCTCAACCCTAACGTGAGGCTGTCTGCTGGGCTGTTATTTTCTTTTTCATCCTTGAAATGGAACAAGCCAGAGTTATAACGCGCATCTGCTTTTTGGAATAATTGAACAAGCCCTTTATAAATATCATTCCCGCTTGCAATCTCTTTGAGTTGCTCATCACGTTCTACGCCTCTATCCTCGCAGATACGCAAAAAGACAATGCGGTCAATCGTCATTTGAACCGCGTAATTCAATTCGTGCACGTTCAAACCTTTATTCCGCAAGGCAATATTCTTGGCTAACAAATCGCGCCAGCGTTCAATCTCACTTAGAAACGCATCGTCAACTTCGGTTGTGCCCTTCTTGCTTTTCATCCCTTCCGCGTAACTATCGAAAGAACCCTTTAGAACCGCATCACGTGAAAAGATGGATACAATCTCGTCCCATTTTTCAACATAATCTTTGTAAGATAACAGCATTACACGCCCAACAGAGGCTTTATCTTTTTTGTTGGGCTTTACACGGCAATCATAAACCGCGAATTCTTCAAAGTCCGAGAGAATCCCCAAAGGCAATTTGGCAGACCATGAATAGCGCCTTAGTTGAAAGGCAGGATAATAATCTGTCTCGATTTTGACCGATGGCTTTTTAGCTTCTACAAAAAACTTACGCTGTCCCCCAACACGGAAAGCATAATCAGGCGCTTTGGTTGCCCCTTCAACTTCAATTGAATCTTCGTGAATAACTTCTTTGTAATTTTCAGCATATCCCCGTTTGTTGAACACATCCCAACCTAATGCCTCAAAGAACGGGTCAAGGAATTCCCGCCTTAGTTGCGTCTCGTTATATTTTGAAGAGCGATACTGGTCATAATTCCGTTCAAATCGTTCTACTAAATTTTTGATTGTATCGGGTGCGCTCATAATTAAATGCCTCTCCTAAATATCAAATAATTATAGCAAACATTCCGATATCATATGCTACCGAGAGGTACAACAAATCATTACACCAAAAGAAATTCCCGCTCAGAGAAGTTTTTTTAAGGCTGTGTTCTATAAAAATACACTTGCAAATTCTAGCTAGAAAGGCTAGAATTAAGACCATATAGAACATTTATTCATGAATAAGTGTTCTACAAAAAAGGAGCCCCGGAAGTTTCGAGGACAACCGGGACTGAACAAAAACGGCAGCGTATGAATTTTCTCCTCACGGCTGCACACATCGATAATACTTGAAGTCTGCCTTTTAGTCAACATTTTAGATACGTTGATTGGTTTGGGTGGGTTATCATCTATGAATAGATGTAGTGTTTACTGTTGATCTTGTACGCTGCCAACTCCCTCAAAAGAGTTGGCTTTTTCTTTTGGGGATGGCGTCGCAGTATTAGGGAGATATTCTGCACGTGGGATCAACAGGAGGCTAGTCGTCATCTAGTATTTTTACGTACCTATCTAATATCGTATCCAAAATCTGAAAACCAATAAGGAGCCTAAAATGGCTAAATTTGTAATTTCACGTTCCACCAATGCACAGTACTATTTCACCTTCCGCGGTGATAATGGCGAGCGGATGCTTTTGAGCGAGATGTACGTCACAAAACAATCTGCAATCAACGGCGCAGGTGCTGCAAAAGCTGCATCACCTTACGACAAGAATTATTCTCGTCTCACTGCCAACAACAACCAGCCTTACTTTCTGCTAAAAGCTGAAAATGGTCAGGTTCTTGGAGTGAGCGAGACATACAGTTCCGCATATGCCCGCGATGCGGCAATAGACACCATGAAGCGCACAGCACCCTCAGCACCTATTGTCGATAACACATAAAGGAGACCTATAAAATGGCGAAAACACGCACACAGACCAAGTACCGCAGCTCCATTACTGGACGGTACATTAAACCTTCAACAGCAAAGAAACACCCAAAGACTTCCGTGCGCGAGACCGATAAGGTCAAGTCGCACAAAAAGCCCAATGGTCGCTAGACTTTGAAATAAAGGCTCTCCCCGTATACACAGGGAGAGCTGGACATTCCTATAATATTATACGGAGGCTTTTATGGACGAAGATGACAAAATACTTCAAATCATCCCAGCGATTCCGGGTATTTTTGGTAAATATATTGATAGCGAGGATGATAGCAATAGTTTTTTTCATTCTCCTGTTGTATGCTTTGCCTTAGTTGAAACGACTAGAAGTGATGGCACAAAATATCAATTTATTCAACCGATGGACATGTCAATCGATGGAATAGTTGAATCAAGCAATACATCAGAGTACATCCTTCCATCACCATAAAACATGGAAGCGTGAAACAGACTCCCCGCGCAGGCGGGGAGTTCTTTAATGCCTTGATAATGCCACGTCCCACGCCATATCGAAACTGTCTTACAGTAAGCCATACGGTGAGTTACAGCAAACAATCCGCTATAATCCGCGTACTGTATCCAAATTTGAAAGGTGGAGATCATGGAAGAAAGAAAATTCCTGGGAACAATTCTAATTCACAGCCCTAAATTATTCCCAATCCTTGAAGGCATAATAGATAAGTACGACATCCCCGAAATTGAGCCAGCCAACGATGGAATTAGAGAGCGACTACTCGCAGAACTTGAAGCAGAAAACGAAATTGATTGGGAGGCAGTCAAAGCTGATCTGGACACTGAAATCAGAAATATTCCAGACCTATTACCGCCTGAATTGCAGTATATGCATAATCTTCTCGAAGGGAAAGACACCCTTAAGTTAGAGCCGGAATTTACCGAACCGATTACAAAAAAACTCAGGGAAGATGTAACCAATCTTTATCACATGTATGTAAATCTTTATATTAGCTACGCAAACACAATTGCAATGCCATTCAAAGGCGCAATTGATAATTATTTTTCTGGATTGGTCGAAGTTTCTTATGAATATCTGTACACGGGTAAAGTGCGAGAAATTCCAATGGATTGGGTCAGCGCAGTTGGTACTTTTCTAATGTTTGATACAAAGATAGTAATTGCACTAGCGACCAGCGCGGTTGACCCTGATGAAATAACACAAGCTTTTCATCAAGAACTTACTAATACATTCATACAACGCAAACCAAGACTCACAAAGGAAAATCTGCCGTTTGCTGAATACTTGGCAATGAAACTTAGGAAAGTGACCCTGAAAGATATTGCTGATGAATATATCTTAAGACATCCGCGAGAGTTTCCCAAAAACCCAAATTCTCCAGAGTACAAAAGAAAAAAACGTGTGCTGAAATCCAGATTGAAAATGACAATCAGAAGATTGGGCATGACTGCCGATAATTTACTCGGGAACACAAAATAGGCAAATATTTGTTCCCGCTTCATAAGGTCGGGTTGCTACTATGAATCCAAGCTTGGAGCTTGGATTTTTGTTATGCAGAATGAACCCGAAGATTTTGTTTTTGAATATGAGTACAACCCATCCCCCAACGCAGAGGAAGCCCTCGCAGAGGCATGGGATATTATCTTTGCGCTCATTCTGGAAGATTACGAAAACGAACTCCGAGAAAATCAAATTTTGGAGGTCAAAGAATGATCGATACAATCCGTGTAAAGTTCCCCATATCCCCTACAGATTTTCAGCTTGAAGCATGGACACGCATCACATCCAGGATCGGGCAGGGTGAAAAAGTCAGGTACATCTACAACCCTGTATCAGGAAGTGCCGTCCTGCGGTTTACCTACTTTCCCGAAGATTACAACGGTTTCCCCATGCTTACCCTTGAAACATCCCTGCCCAAATGGGTATATGGAAATAATTACCAGATGCTTGGAAACATCGAAGAAGCTATCAAGATAGCGAATGAAAGACTTGCCAAAGTTCGGGACATTCCCGTTTTGGATCTAGCAGAAGGCATCTTGATACGTCTGGATATGTGCTACAACCACCAAGTCGGGGATGCAGTGGACGACTACATCAAGGCATTGGGTAATCTGGATTATCCACACCGCAGAACGAAATCCCATCGGTATGAAGGCGTGGAATATCGCGCCAAGCACAAGGTAACAAAGTTCTACAACAAGGAACATGAATCGGGGAGCATTGAAGCTCGCGGAATATTACGACAGGAAATCACCATGCTGAAAGGCAAGGATATTCAAAAACTGACATCGATAAAACGTCCTACCCTGCTTGATGTCCCTGTTTGGATGATCGAACAATCCCTCAAAGACGACTTGCAATCTTTGGGCTTGCTGAACAATTCGATTGCGAACCGAAGCACCGCCCTGAAAATGTTATGCGAGACATACGGCGAAGATGCAGGGTTTTATTATTTTGGGTTGCTCATTACCAAAGAGACCAAACCCAAAAAGCATATCAAGGCATTGATGAACAAGCACCCCCGCAGCCTTGACCGCAAGCTAAAGAAGATCAGGGATGCAGGTATGCCCGTGACCCTGACTGACAGGGAGGAACCTCTACCGCCCTTGACCATCCAATTATGATTTTCTCTTTTTTTATGTGTCCTATTGTCTCAAAGTCCCTACTAACAGTCTTGGGGACTTTGTCAAAGACGCAAGCCCCAAGCGGCGCGCCGCCCCTGCCCGCAGGGAGCTACCCGCGCCTGCTTTGGGAGGCTTGCATTCTCGATTCCGTTGTTTATGCCCGCCAGTAATGACCGTGAAAAGCACCGCATTGCGGGGAACCAAGAGCGGACCCGCAATGCTTGGACAAGCCAACGAGCACGGCTTGTCCATCCTTTTCACCGTCCGTGTGTGATGATGTCCGATTGCCTGCAAGTGTGTCTTCTCTTTTCCTACGCCGATAGAACGCGGGCGACGCGAACAAGTTCGCGCCACCCGCTTCCCTGTTTCAGCCGCTTGGTACGACGCTCTCTTTTTTTCCGCCCCTGCCATTGTACCGTTCGGCGGTTTGCCCTTGTCAAGGCTCATGTTGTCTTGCGTGTGCCTGCAAGCGTTATGCGTCAAAGGCGCAAGCTATCCTTGCCCAACGAGTTGGTGAGCCTTGACAATTCCTGCCCGCCGAACAGTGGATACTTGGGTGCGGAAAAAAAGCAATTTTGGGCGCAATGGGCGTACTGCCCGCCCCAAGCCATCATGTTAGAATGCGCGAAGGCGCGAAAGGATAACCAAAATGAGAATAGCCATCTATGCCCGTGTAAGTTCTGATACCCAAGCGAAGGAAGGCACGATTGAATCTCAAATCGAAGCCTTGCGAGAGTATGCAAAGAAGCATAAATACAAGATTGCTTATGAATGTCTTGACGATGGATACAGCGGATCAAACCTAGACCGCCCAGGGCTGGACGAGTTGCGAGATTTGATGCAGGCAGGAGAAATCAAAGGCGTTTTGATTTTGTCCCTTGATAGATTATCCCGAAACCAAGCCAATCAAATCATTTTGATGGAGGAATTCAAGAAGCGCGATATTCAGGTGATTTTTACCAATCAGAATTTTGAACAAAATGCCGAAGGTAATTTAATGCTGACCATTCAAGGTGCAGTAGCAGAGTATGAAAGAGAAAAAATACTTGACCGCATGAGGCGCGGAACCATTCACGCGATAAAGAATGGACAAATCAACGGAGGTAATCCAGCTTATGGATACCGATACATTCCCAAGACGAAAGACAGGGTTGGTCATTGGGAAATAAATCCAGAAGAGGAAAAGATTGTCCGATATATCTATGACTTGTATGTCAACGAAGGATTAAGCGCAACCGCCATTGTAAAACGCTTGAATGATGAAGCTGTCCCTTGCAGAAGTTCAAAATGGTGGTCACGTCAGGTTTTTTCCATCCTGCAAAAGGAATTTTATATTGGCATAGCGTATATGTTCAGACGGAAAGCGGTTGAACCAAAACGGAACGCCAAGACAAAGGATTATTACAAGCGTAAGAACAGAAGCCGGATTGATCGCCCACGCGAGGATTGGGTGGGTATTCCTGTCCCCGCCATCATTGACCGCGAGATGTGGGAAAAGGCGCAGGAACGCAGACAGAAAAACATCCACACATCGAAGAGGAATAACCGCAAGAACCATTATTTACTTCGCGGTTTGGTTGTTTGTGGTTTATGTGGCAGTATGGCATCGGGATATGTCAGCAATAAATCCACTTATTACAGTTGTCGGGCAAAGCGCGGTAATAATGTTCACACCATCCCCCATGATGAATTAATTCAAGTTTCACATCCATCTTTTGATGATAAGGTATGGGTAGGGTTGACTGAATTACTAAGTGACCCAAAGAAGATAAAGGAACAGGTTGGTAAACGAGTTCAGACAAGAAAGTCTGATAATTCCCCCATTGGACAGCCTGCCAATGAGATTGATAAAGAGCTTGATAAACTGGCAGCGCAGGAACAACGATTGATTACCGCCTACCGTCAGGAGGTTATCAACCTTGACGAGTTGAAAACGCAGAAAGGCATGATTGCTGAAAGACGCAAGGTTTTGGAGGCGAAAAAGAAAGCCTTTGAAAGCCGTTCAAACGCTCCAGAACAGCCTAAAATCACAATGGCTATGTTAGGTGATGTGTCCGCACGTTTTAGCCGTGTTATGGCAAAAGCAGACTTCCAGACCCAAGAGAAGATAGTCAATCACTTGGTGAATTCGGTTAGGCTGTTTACCGATAAGGCGATTATTCGAGGTAATATACCTGTAGATAAATTTGACGCATTGATACCGCTCCCCTTTGGGGGAGGCGGGGGAGGGGTTTGTTCGCTGTTTTGAATTACAATCCCGCCATGCCAGTCAAAGACATCAACCCAGGTCAAAAAGTCACGAAAGAAAAACAGGAACGCGCCAAAGAACTACGGCGCAACATGACTCCTGCCGAGAAGATTCTATGGCATGAACTTCGGGCAAACAAACTTGGTGTTCATTTCAGAAGGCAACAAATCATTGCAGGATTCATCGTTGATTTCTACTGTCACAAGGCGGGGCTGGTCATCGAAGTCGATGGCGACATCCACGACTTGCAGAAGGAAGAAGATGAACGGCGGGAGAAGGTATTGTCCGCGCTGAGGTTAAGGATTGTCAGATTTAGGAATGATGAGGTCGTGAGGGATCTGTCCGCGGTGGTGGGGAAGATCAAGGAAGTGATTTCAGAGTAAACTTCGTCAAGGAGTCATATCATGCCATCAAAATCCAAAAGAAGCCTTCTGGATGTGGTTGGGAAAGAAACCTACGATGTGTGGGTGGATATGATTCGTGAACTTGTCCCTGAAGGAAGAACACATAGACTTTCAGTGGTCATCGCAGGGATGTTGGAATATGCTGTGGATAAGTCCATGCAGATAGAGCATAGAAACGAGGAAGAGCATTCTGTTGCCATGTCATTGATCGATGCAACAGATACAAGCGACCCTGATTCCATCAAGAAATTAATCCACGATGTAGTAGACAAATTATTCAAAGATGCGGGAGTTAAGTACGAAAGAGTCAGCAAGCGCGGGGAACCTTACAGCATTGCTGATGAAATTTATAACGAGTTTTCGTGCTGGTACGATTATCCGTGGGATTGACTGCCCGCTTTGGGAACGATAAAGTAATGAAAGGCTTGTCCGCGGTGGTGCAGAAGATCAAAACATTCATTCTTCATCATTCATAATTGCTTTTGCCACATTCCCCGCAAGATCATACACCTCGACCAAAACCCTGCCTGCGTGTTGCAGCAAATAAGTCCAATTTTCTGTGCCGCCTTCCTGCACGGCGTCGCTTTTTTCCAACACGCCCTCGTCACCAAAGACCGTCACACTTACCTTTGTAACCATCACATCATCGCTCGCCTTTATCATCACCAGTGTCCCTTCCCGCTTCACCTCATGGATGACAGGCGCGTGAAAGAAATCCGCAATTGCCACATTGTAGGCGTTTTTATTTGTCCCAGCCGCCAGTTGGGCATAAATGGGATGCGTCTTCGAAGCGACCTTGGCATAAGCACTTGCCTCTTTTACCTTGGAGTGATGCGCCTTCTGCGCCTCGCTCAACACCCGATGGCTGAAATCCGGCACCGCCGCCATGATCGTCCGCCCGTCACGTAGCTGCCGAAAGACCACCTGCCCCGCAAATTTTCCGCTCACACCCTGCAAAATGATATTTTTTCGTACTTTTGCCATTATGTATCCTCCTTGGCTTTGCCGCCCGTTTTTCGATGTAGCTGTATCCTAGCTGTATCCTGTCTGTATCCAATCCGTATCAGTTTTGTATTATACCGCCGATGGTACTGCGCATTCACGGATGAAGCCATAAGGAAGATCAGGGGGAGTGTCCATCATAGAAGATAAAGGAATCCTTCACCACAGAGAGCACAGAGTTCACGGAGAAAACAAAGAAGAATCTCTGTGCTCTCCGTGTGCTCCGTGGTGAATATTTACTACATTACTTCCGAATGTAGACACTCCCAGCTCAGGGGTTTGAATTAGCTTCTCATCAACCGATGATACAATCGCGTATCGCCGCAAAGGAACACATCGAATGACTATTACAGAAAGCATCAACAACCTGAACCCTGCTCCCCCGCGCGTGGCAGGATTGCCTGTTTTGGGGAATGCGCTCGATTTTCTCAACCGCCCGATGGAATTCTTCGTCGAAAGCTACCACAAATACGGACCGATCTTCCGCATCCAGGTCTTGAACCAGAAATTTGTCATCCTCGGCGGGCTGGAGGCGAATCGTTTTCTCGCAAAAGCCCCCGATGAAATGTTTTCCAGCAAACCGCTCTTTGGCGGCTTTGCGGAAGAAATGAACGCGCCCAGTTCCATCGTGGCATTGGATGGCGAACAGCATCGTCATATGCGCAAGGTCATGCAGCGCGGCTATTCCAAAAGCGGATTGTCCCCACATCTCAATAATATGGCGCAGATCACATATCAGACCGCCCACGCATGGAAACCCGGTGAGATCATCTTCGCGCGCGACGCATTCCAACGCCTTGTCACCGAACAGCTTGGAACCGCCCTTGCCAACCACTCAGCGAGTGAATATTTCGAGTCCATTCGTTATTATCTCGGCACCCTGCTGGCAGTGTTGGTGATGAAGACCCAGCCGCGCATCATCCTGTCCATGCCGCGCTTTAAGAACGCGCGCCAAAAAGTGATGGAGTTCGCGCAGATCGTTCTGGAGGAACACCGTCAGCCCGGCAGCGAGCACGACCCCGATCTGGTGGATGACCTCCTCGCCGCAGTCGACTGGAACGGCGACCCATTCAAAGAGAACGACCTGCTTGCCGCCACCATCGGTCCTTTCTTTGCTGGTATGGATACGGTTGCCAACACCATGGGCTTCATGATGTACGCCCTCCTCAAACATCCCGAGGTTTACAACGCCATCGAAAAAGAAGTGGATGAACACTTCGCCGACGGCATTCCGTCCTATCAGGAACTTCCCAAACTCCAGACCTTGTACGCCGCAACGATAGAAACGCTTCGACGCTACCCCGTGGCTGGATTCAGCCCCCGCGGCGCGATGCAGTCCTTCGACTTTGCCGGTCACCACGTCAACGCCGGGGAGAATGTGATCTTCGTCAACGGGCTGACGCACTTCCTGCCGGAGTATTTCCCCGACCCGTGGAACTTCGACATTCAGCGTTATATTCCCCCGCGCAGGGAACACAAACAGGGGCAGGGTGTCTTCGCTCCTTATACGCTTGGCTCGCACACCTGTCTGGGCGCCGGTATCGCAGAAGTGCAATTAATGGTCTCGGTGGGCGCACTCATCCGCGCCGCCCGCCTGGAACTGGAACGCCCCGGCTATGAACTCAAGGTCAGGCAAATGCCCATCCCCGGTCCCGACTTCAATTTCAAGCTTCGCGTAACGGAATTGCGCAATATGTAATATGCATGGATTTTTTACGGATGGGTATGTCAAATTCCGGTAGTGTGGAGACGAAACTTAAAATGGAGAATCAGATTGCCGCTATAAAATGAAACAACACTTCCGCCTGATAGAACGACCTGAATTCCATCTGCTTGTAATGCGTCTTGAACATAGGCTGCCAGTTCCACCTGGCTCATGTTCTTGATCTTTTTCATAGTGTTTTCCCCCTTGCCCGTGGACGGCGTCGATTCATTTGGAGTTCTTCCCGCTCTTTCGCGGAATAAAATGACAACGTCTTTTCGAGTAATGCTTTCAATTCAGCGAGGAATGGGTAACGCGGATTGAATTCATAAGGGCGGGTTCGCCCGATGGAGCGACTGACGAGAACGCCGCCTTTCTCAAACTTGTCCAATTGCATTTGAATCGGTTTCAAGTCCGTGCCGTAAAAATTGGCGATTTCTCGCGCGTAACCCTCTTCTCTTACAAAGATGTATATCAACACGCGTTCAGCGTTTTTGGAACCCAGAAGTATTTCGATCACGGAATTTCTCCTGACGTCAATTTGACGTTTTGTGACGTCTTATTGACGTCATTTTATCATGACCCAAAGATATGCGAAAGGAAAGACCGTCCACTATGCTTTGAAATCAGAGTATCCATTTTGAGATAAGATTGACTCAAATTAGGAGACTCCATGAAAACAAAAGCAGAGATCATTACCAACTGGCTTCCGCGTTATACCGATACCCCTCTCAGCGGCTTTGGCAAATACATATTACTGGTCAACTTTGAAGATTACCTGCACATGTTCGCGGATTGGTTCAACGTCCCCATACGCGGGCTGGATAAATCCATGCAGACCGTCACTGCCGAAGGCATTACGCTGGTCAATTTTGGGATGGGAAGCCCCAATGCCGCCACCATCATGGACCTGTTGGGGGCGGTCAAACCCAAGGCTTGTCTCTTCCTCGGGAAGTGCGGCGGGCTAAAGCGGAAGAGCAAGGTCGGCGACCTGATCCTGCCCATTGCAGCCATCCGCGGCGAAGGCACCTCGAACGACTACTTCCCGCCGGAAGTCCCTGCGCTGCCAGCCTTCAATTTGCAGAAAGCCATCTCCACCACCATCCGCAACCACGAAAGGGATTATTGGACGGGAACCGTCTACACCACCAACCGCCGCGTATGGGAACATGACGAGAAGTTCAAGGCATATCTTCGCCTCATCCGCGCGATGGCTATCGATATGGAGACCGCCACACTCTTCACGACCGGTTTTCATAACGAGATTCCCACCGGCGCGCTGCTTCTCGTTTCAGATCAGCCGATGGTCCCCAGCGGTATCAAGACCGCCAAAAGCGATAGAAAGGTCACACAGAAATATCTCGATATGCATCTGCGCATCGGGATCGACTCGTTGAAGGAATTGATCAACAAAGGCGAGACGGTCAAGCACCTGAAGTTTTAGTTTATGTGGAAGATAAGGAGTTTCATATGTCATCCCAGCCTGTTGATCTGTCCCGATTTGAAAAGGTTGAATATTGCTACCTCACCACCCGCGGACGCAAGACCGGCAATCCGCATGAGATCGAGATCTGGTTTGTAATACACGAAGGTTCGCTTTATCTCATGTCCGGCGGCATGGATGGGTCGGATTGGGTGAAGAACCTGCTCAAAGAGCCGCATGTCACTGTCTGCGTTGACGGGCAGACCTTCCCTGCATTGGCGCGGGTGCAGAACGAAAAGGATGAGAAGATCATCCGTAATTTGATGGCGGATAAATACAAGGAGCGCGAAGCGGACGGTTCCCTCAGTGATTGGGCGCAGACGGCATTGGTGGTGGGATTCCAACCGCTGCAAGAGTGACGGCTGAATTTGTGAATGACCCTTTCATGATTAACATCACTGGTCACTTTGCCTGCTTTTGCTAAAATCGAAGTCCTATGGAACATTCGAACGTAACCGACAGACAATTCCTCACCCGCTTTGCGTGGATATCCATCGGCGCGGCAGTGTTGACCATTGGTCTCAAAACAGTCGCTTATTTCCTCACGGGTTCTGTGGGGTTGCTCTCGGATGCGCTCGAATCGATCGTCAATCTTGTCGGCGCGTTGATGGCGCTTGCCATGCTCACTGTCGCTGCCCGCCCGGCAGACGAGGATCACGATTACGGGCATGGCAAAGCCGAATATTTTTCGAGCGGTGTCGAAGGGACCCTGATCCTCATCGCGGCGATCAGCATTATTTGGGCGGCAGTGCCGCGCCTGTTGGACCCGCAGCCGCTCGAGCAGGTTGGTATCGGTTTGGCAGTCTCTGCCGGTGCGTCTGTCATCAACCTGCTTGCCGCTTATTTCATTTTGCGGGCGGGCAAACGCTATCAGTCCATTACGCTGGAGGCGAACGCGCATCACCTTATGACCGATGTGTGGACATCTGTCGGCGTGCTGGCAGGTGTGGGTGTAGTGGCAATGACCGGCTGGGAAAGACTCGATCCCATTGTCGCTTTTGTGGTCGCTGCCAACATCATCTGGTCTGGTACAAAGATCGTCCGCGCCTCGGTGCTTGGTCTGATGGATACCGCCCTTCCGAACGAAGACCGCGCCGCCATTATTAATATCCTTGAGCGTTACAAAGAGAAGGGGATTCAGTATCATGCCATGCGCAGCCGCCAATCGGGTGCGCGCAAGTTTACGTCCTTTCATATTCTTGTGCCCGATCATTGGACCGTGTTGGAGGGACATCAACTTTTGGAGCAGATCGAATCCGAAATACGCGGCGCCTTGCCGGGTATTACCGTTTTCACGCATCTCGAACCGCTCAACGATCCGCTCTCATGGGAAGACACGAAGCTTGATCGTAACGCCTGAGTTGCCCCCCTCAATCATTAATTGATCCCTTTTAATTTAATTGGCACATTGTGATTTAGCATCAATTTGCCATATTTGTTTTGAATTAGCTCAAAGTCGATTAGAATTGGGTGAATTTTTATTTAAGATTTAAGTGTCTATAAATTTAGTGGAGATTAAAATGAAAAAACAAAAACAAATATTTCTTTATATTATTGTTCTTATTATTTTTACTCTCGCATGCGGGCTTGAAAATATTCAGGTTGTGGATTCGCCCGATCTTGCGGCGACCATTACAGCGCAGGCGATGCTGATTCAGGAAGGCGGGCAGCCTCAGGACCCTGCCCAGCAGGTCATTGTTATCACGGCAACACCTGAAAGCGGAACTCCCTCCGAAGAGCAGGTTGTGCCTGCCGAAGTCCTTCCGCCCGCCTCAGGGGATGTGACTGTGACCGTTTCGACAGCGACCAATTGCCGCACCGGACCCGGACAGAATTTCAGTATCGTTTATGGGATGCCGGTGGGTCAGGTGGCGAAAGTGGTCGCCAGGAATTCGTATTCGGGATATTGGATCATCGAAATTCCCGGTCAAGCCGGGCAGACCTGCTGGTTGTGGGGACAGTACGCCTCGATCAATGGGGATACCTCCACTTTAAAGGAAGTGGTTACCCCCACCTCGTCCGCGCCGACAAAAACAAACACCCCCCTGCCTACCGCCACTATCACAGCGACCAGTGCGCCTGTGTATCCCAATGCGCCATCGGGGTTGACCGCCAATATTAGCTGCGCCGCCGGACCCGGAGCTGGTCAGACAACGGTCAGCGGAAACATGTCCTGGGTGGATAATGCCACGAATGAATTGGTTTATGTTTCAAGCGTCCTCGCGTTTTCTTCAAAAATATTGGCTGCCAACTCCATAAGCGATAGTTTTTCCGTCACTTATGACACTTCGTATGTTCAAACCAATGCCCCCGGCGGAGTATTTACGGTGAATGTATATGCATGTAGTGACAATACATCAGGAAGCTGCGGAAACCTGGCAGCCTTGCAGGTAACCGCCGCGGGCTGCCCGTAAGTTGTACTATCTGAAGTCCCTGAAAGATACAGGGACTTCAGATTTTTAATGGCTAATGAACCAAAGAAAGAGAAATAATTATGGTCAAACAGTCCAGCATATTTATTTTAATGATTTTGGCGCTCTCCCTGCAAGCATGTAACTTGAAACTGGTGGATGTTTCCGACACAAACGGACTTGCGTTGACCATTACAGCCCAGGCACAAATCCTTGAGCAGGGAGGGCAGTTATCCACCCCTACTTCCACTCCGGTGGTTATTGTAATTACTGCCACTGGGGATGATAACAACCCTGCCGCCCCGCCTCAAGAGACCGCCACAAATACGCCCGACCCGGCATCTGCAAATGTTCCTCCACCCGCCTCTGGCGCGCCAACTGTGACTGTCAGCGTTGCAACCAACTGCCGCACTGGACCGGGACAGGCGTATCCAAGTCCGTATGGATTGCCCGTGGGTGTTTCTGCTGAAGTGGTCGGGAAGAACACGTCCACTAATTATTGGATCATCAAGATACCAAATGGAAGCGGAACCTGCTGGCTGTGGGGACAGTACGCCACTGTCACCGGCGATACCAGCGGATTGCCAAACGTGGCAATTCCACCTACACCGACGTTTACGGTTACACCTACATTTACGGTCACGCAAACCAAGACAGCGCTTCAGCCTCCGTCCGCGCCTTCGAATTTGAGCCAGATACATGCCTGCACCATACTTCCACAAAATATTTACAGTTTTGATGGAACAATAACCTGGCAGGACACCTCGAATAATGAAGATGGTTTTAGAGTATATAGTTTTGATAATTACATTGTCGGCGCCACTGATATATTAAGAGGTACAGTCGCAGCAAACGTGACCAGTTTCAACTTTAGTACTTCATCGTTTGGAACGAGTACAACAATAAAAGTAGAAGCCTTCAACAATGCCGGAGCATCCACACGCGTATCGCTTTTCTTTGCAGGGAATAATTGTCCTCCATAACAAGTGAGAATGCAGGTCCAACTGGAATATAGGGTTCGTTGGGTTTGCGTTCGTTCCACTGATTATTACCTATTCTTAACCAATCTCCTGTACAATCCCGCCATATAAGGAGTAGACCATGGGCGTCATAATGCAAACCTTCTACTGGGATTGTCCAAAGGAAGAAGGCAAAGAGTTCGAATGGTGGAACTATATCAACCGCGAAATCCCATTGCTGGCAAAGGCGGGATTTACTTCACTGTGGCTTCCGCCTGTTCACAAGGCAGCGAATCTTTTCGGACCCTCGATGGGGTACGACCCATACGATTACTACGACCTCGGAGAGTTCGACCAAAAAGGGACCGTGCCGACCTGGTTCGGGTCCCGCCTGGAATTGGATTCTCTAATTGAAAGCGCACACAGCCACGGGCTGGGCGTGATCGCGGATATCGTCATCAATCACAACTCCGGTGCGGACGCGCAGGAGGTCAATCCCATCACCGGTCAATCACGTTGGACGCGCTTCGACGTCAAAAGCGGAAAGTTTCCCCGCAACTGGGAGTCGTTCCATCCCTGCATGTATGAGAGTTGGGACGAAATGACTTTCGGCGACATGCCCGATCTTTCGCATCGCAATCCGTATGTGTATGCGGAACTGCTCAAGCTTGCGCGCTGGCTGATCGAGGAGGTTGGCTTCGATGGTTTCCGTTATGACTTCGTCAAGGGTTACGGCGCGAACACCATCACCGCCATTCAGGAATATCGTTACATGCGTGACGGTCGTTATTTCAGACCGTATGGGGTTGCGGAGTTTTGGGATAACGCGCGCGCCATCGAAAACTGGGTGGACCTTGCGAACTTCTCCAACTCCAACCCTGTGGATGCGTTCGATTTTCCCCTGCGCGAACTGCTAAAAGAGTTATGCGATTCATACGGATTTAGTTTGAGGTCTTTGGTGCAGGGTGATACAGTTTTGAAAGCGCAGCCGCAGACGACTGTGACCTTTGTTGAGAATCACGATCTGCGTGATGAGGGACGTCCCATCACCAACGACAAACTGCTTGCCTATTCCTACATCATGACGCATGAAGGCTATCCCTGCGTCTTCTGGAAGGATTACTTCAATTACAACCTCGCCCTGCGTGATACGCCCAACGGCATCGACGCGCTTGTGACTGCGCATGAAAAATACGCGGGCGGCGATACGACCGTGTTGTATCTTTCCGATGATCTTTACATCATGCAGCGCGGCGGATATGACTCGCAGCCTGGATTGATCTACGTGCTCAACAATCGCGGCGACGACTGGCGCGGTGAGTGGGTGACCACCAAATGGACGAACGCCTCTTTCTCACCCGTTGCCTGGTGGGGCAAACATGACCTTTCCCGCCCCGCCGACCAATCCACCGCCGTGGACGGTCGTGGTCAATTCTTCGCCCCCGCCCGCGGATATGCAGTCTACGCCATGAAATAAAAAAACAGTCCGCGAAGTTAATCTCGCGGGCTGTTTTTAACTTGTGCTAACAATTTCCATCGTCGTCGACGTAACAATAATCGCCCTGAAATAACTGCCAGTCGTGCATTAACTTTTTCAACTCTTTCAGATACGGCTTGATATCATCACCGCTGACCACTCGCTCATTGTTCGTGATGACCGGCAATTCCATACCGCTGAACATCTCTTGTGCCTGCGCGGACTGTACCACCACTCGATCGTATCCCAGCACCATGTCTTTGAATTCCGCCTCGATCACGTCCGCTTGCGGACTATTCTCTTCACGATAAAGTTTTATCATCTAAACTCCTTCACCCTCCAGACGACTTGCTCCGCCCGCTGCTTACTGTCCACTTATCACTTTCCTACTTTCTACTATAATCTCTCTCCATGACCACACTTATCCACGAAAAGCTCAAAACATTGCTCGATGAGCACCACGCTGTTTATCGAGTTATTGAACACGAAGCCGAAGGGCGCACGGAATTCATCACCAAGATCCGCGGAAACCGCATCGAGCAAGCCGTCAAGTCGATGGTGGTGCAGGTACGTATGAGCAAAAAGGAAAACCTCTACGCGCTCGCCAATGTCCCCGGCGATTGCCGCGTGGACTTTAACGGCATCAAGTCACATTTTGGCGCCGATAGCGTTGCGATGGCACACCGCGACAAAGCCGAAGCGTTAACAGGCTGTGCCATCGGTTCCATTCCGCCGTTCTCCTTCAATGAGAATCTTATCCTGCTGGCAGACCCGATGATAAAAGAGAATGACGAAGTCGTATTCAACGCTGGCAGCCTCGAACGTTCCATCTTTATGAAGATGGAAGATTATTTCCGTATTGCCAAACCGCAAATGGTGAGCATCGCCCTGCGCGGATCATGATTTGAGATTCCGAACTTTAGAGGTGAAATATGCAATCAGCAGATGAAGCTTTTCCCGATCATAAAAGTAATAAACCTCCCCGCAGAAAACTGGGGCTGGCGTTTGTTCTGCTCCCGCTCAGCGCCATTGTGACCGCTGCGATCGGTGTTTGGTATACATACACGAGTTTTGTGTTTTACACCACTGGCGAGAGGGTTCAGGCAACCGTGGTGCGTCTCGAAGAATCCTATTCTTCGGATACCGGTGCGACGTATTCTCCCGTTTATAGTTACACGGTGGACGGTCAAAATTACGAGTACGAAAGCATCAATTCATCCGACCCGCCTACCCGTCGGGTTGGCGAAACTGCCACACTGCTTTATGATCCTGAAAACCCTGCCAAAGCCCGCGAGAATAGTTTTTGGGAACTCTGGCTTCTGCCGTTCATCCTGTGCCCGGCTTCGATTTTTATGGTGGTGCTTTCTATAGCCATTCCGGTTTTCATCAGGCGTATGCCTTCAACCTAAACGACTTTTCCAATGCCCGAATTGACTCCCATTCACTTTTTTGATGAACCCATCGAAGTGCTCTTCGATCAGCCTCCCACATTGGAAAAGGCTCCGCACTGCCCGAACGGATTTATCTGGAACAAGGTCACATACCGGGTTACCGCCTCACTTTCCGAGTGGACGGATTTTTCGCGCCGTGGAAAAATGTCGAAGAACATGCGCCCTGCACACGCCGCAACTGCAGCCGTGCGCGGCTCGTTGAATGTGGGTCGTTACTACTTCCGCGTGGAGGTCGAGACCGGGCAGGTTTTCGACATTTATTATGACCGCGCCATGAAAAATGTGGATGACCGCAAGGGACAATGGTTCGTCTATCGAGAAATGGAAAAGACAAATGGATCAACAACCGTTGAATGACCGACCGGAGGCGGCGCCTCCTTCCGCGCCCAAGCCTGCCGGGTGGACCGCAGCCGATACCTGGCTGGGGCTGGCTCTGACCATCCTTTTGGTCGTGGGTTACACCCTGGGGTTGGCTGCATTGGGCAGCGGGAGAAACATCAGCCTTATCTATATTTCCACCTTCGAATTCATTCTGCTTATCCCCATTGCCGTGATCTTCTTTTGGAGGAAGGTCAACTGGGTGGAGCTTGGTCTCCGCAGCTTCAACCGGAATGCCCTGTCATTGGGATGCGGTCTGTTGATCGCCGTGTACGTCCTCGTGATGGTAAACAATATCATTATGGTCAGGCTGGGGCTGATCACCCAGGCGGATGTCATCACCGAACTGCTCGGCGAGATCGACGCGCCTTATCTCTTCGCCTTTGTGACCGCTTTCGTCGCTCCCTTTACTGAAGAGCTTTTCTTTCGCGGCTTTCTATTTAAAGGGTTTCGTGAGAAATACGGCTGGGTCAATGCCTTGATGTTCAGTTCCATCATCTTCGCCCTCTTTCACGGACAGATCGCCACATTGATTCCCACCTTCCTGCTTGGCGCATTGTTCTCCTACATGTACCAGCGGACAGAATCCGTGCTGCCGGGTATGCTCCTGCATTTCACCGTCAATGGTGTTGGGGTGCTGGTCTTGCTCGTGTCAAATCAAATGGGAGTGATGTAACGAAAATTATAGGTCGCAGAAAATATGACCCGTAGATATTTAAATCAAGTTCTAACCTTCTAACGGATTTTCTCAAATTCCTGTCAAAAACCCTCACCCTGCCCTCTCCCACCGGGAGAGGGGGAAGTTGTCCTATCGAAAATGGTCTGGCTTGGGGTGAGGGAAAATTCTTGAAATCAAGACAGCAACTTAACTCAATCCTTGGTGATCAACCGCACCTGATTATCGTAGAAGAGATAATCCCATGCCCAGTTGAACATCACCACCAGCCGGTTGCGGAAGCCGATGATGCGGTAGATGTGCAGGAAGACCCATATCACCCAGGCGATGAATCCGCTGAACGAGATGCCGAATATGCGGGCGACCGCGGCGTTGCGTCCCACGGTTGCAAGCAGACCGGGGTCCTTGTAATGGAATGGCTTCGGTTCTTTCCCTTCCATCATCAATCGAATATTTTTTGCGGTCGCTTTTCCCTGTTGGATGGCGACGGTCGAAAGCATGGGCAGGGGCTGACCATGCCCATTGGTGAGGAAAGCGGCGTCACCGATGACAAAGGCTTCAGGATGCTGAGGCAGGCTCAACGTCGATGTGACGCGGACTCGTCCCATGCTGGCTTTTTCCACGTTCAGTGAGTCAATGATCTCCGAGGCTTTCGCGCCAGCCGTCCAGATCAATGTCGGCGTGTCGATGAACGAACCGCTGCCCAGCGTCACGCGCGAACCGTTGTAGTCTTCCATTTTAGTATTTAGGCGCACATCCACATTCTTGTTCTGCAACAGCCGCAGCGTGGAGTTACGAAGTTCTGCCGGGTAGGCAGGGATGAGGCTCGCGCCCGCTTCGAGCAGAATGACGCGCGCATCTTTGAGGTTAAGCTGGGGAAAATCCTTTCGCATCACATGCATGATCAACTCAGACAACGCGCCTGCCGTTTCCACACCGGTTGGACCTCCGCCGACAATGACGAAGGTCAACATGGCTTTTCGTTTTTCAGGGTCGGCTTCGTGGCTGGCTTCCTCGAACATCGAAAGCAGGTGATTGCGCGTGGTCACAGCGGTGTCGATGTCCTTGAGCTGCAAGCCGTATTTCTCCAGCGTGGTAAACCCAAAGAAATTCGTGCGCGCACCCGCGGCAGTGACGAGATAGTCATAACCAATGACCGAGCCGTTGAGCCTCACAAATTTTTCGTCGAAGTTGATCTCGGTCACTTCGCCCATTTGGAAGGTGAGATTTTTCTGCCCGCGAAAGATCGTACGCACCGGCTGCGCCACCTGCGTGGGGAGCAAACCCGCGATCGCAACCTGATAAAGAAGCGGCTGAAAAAGATGGTGGTTGTTCCTGTCGATCAATGTGATTCGCACAGGCGCGTTCGCGAGTCCGCGTGCGGTTTCGAGCCCGGCAAAGCCTGCGCCGATAATGACGATGTGGGGGAGTTTTCCTGCGTTCATGTCAACCTCTTTCTAAACTCACGACTTGTGAAATTATTCACTATTATTATAACAAAAACAGTCCAATTTGTAAACATTTTCACAATGGAATATTGGTACTGCCTTTGGGATGAAAAAACCTCCCGCTTCAAACAACGGGAGGCTTGATTCTAACCATTATGAGGATTCTACTTTGCCAGCTTTTCATCCGGCGGACAGGCTTCCTGCGCAGCCGCAAGCATTTGCGGCGAGGAACCTACATCCGTTTTGAAATATTGTTTCTGAAAGAAGGACGCCACATTGACCAGCCCGATCATCACCGGCACTTCGATCAATGGACCGATCACTGCCGCAAACGCCGCCCCGGAACCGATGCCAAAGACTGCGACTGCAACGGCAATTGCCAATTCGAAATTGTTGCTAGCGGCTGTGAATGAAAGTGTGGTCGTCTTGGAATAATCCGCGCCGATGCTTTTGCCCATGAAGAACGAGACGAGGAACATCACCACGAAATAGATTAAGAGCGGAATAGCGATGCGCACAACATCGAGCGGCAGTTGTACGATGACGTCACCCTTGAGCGAGAACATGACCACGATGGTGAAGAGCAGGGCGATCAACGTCAGCGGACTGATTTTCGGCACGAAGACTTGGTGATACCAATCCCTGCCTTTGGCACGGACAAGGAACAGGCGTGTAAAGAATCCCGCCAGGAATGGAATGCCAAGATAAATGAAAACACTTTTCGCGATCTCGCTGATGGTAATGTCCACGATGCTGCCTGTCATGCCGAACCATGTCGGCAGGACGGTGATGAAGATATAGGCATACACGCTGTAGAACAAGACTTGAAATACGCTGTTGAATGCGACCAGTCCCGCCGCGTATTCGGTGTCGCCTTTGGCAAGTTCATTCCACACAATGACCATCGCGATACAGCGCGCCAACCCGATAAGGATCAAGCCGGTCATGTATTCGGGATATCCGCGCAAAAAGGTGATCGCCAATACGAACATCAAGATTGGACCAATCACCCAATTTTGCAGCAGCGAGAGCCCCAAGATTTTCCAGTTGCGGAAGACATCGCCCAATTCATCGTAATGGACTTTTGCCAGCGGCGGGTACATCATCAGGATCAAACCGATAGCGATGGGAATATTCGTCGTCCCTACGGAGACTGCTGTGTTGAAATCGGCAACAGCTTTGGGAAATAGAAAACCGATGCCAACGCCAACCGCCATGGCAAGAAAAATCCACAGCGTCAGATAGCGGTCGAGAAAAGAAAGTCCCTTGCGGTTTTCTTTTGCCATCATGCCTCTTTGAGCAGCGCCAGCATTATTTTTTCGATATCGTCACGCACGGCGCGGAAGTCGTTTATGTCGTCGGTCTTTGCGGGGTCGGGGAAACTGTGATGCAGTTTCTTCCCTTTCCCCAACCAGACAGGACATTCCTCCGCCGCCGAATCGCAGACCGTGACAACGAGATCGAAGTCCTGACCTTTGAATTCATCTGCAAGCTTCGATCTTCCCTCGTGCTGGATGCCAATCTCTGCGAGCGCCTCCAACGCCTTTGGGTGGACGTAACCTGCCGGTTTCGTCCCTGCGCTGACGGCTTGCCACTCGGCTCCCATCCGCGCATTGACGATGGCTTCCGCCATTTGTGAACGGCATGAATTCCCCGTACAAAGGAACAGGACTCTTTTCATAATGCTCTCTCCTCATTAAAAGTTGTATTTAAATTGTGTTGGTAATTTTTTTATACTGTTTCAAGCGCGTTGGCGATCCACGTTGTGACTTCCGCAGAAGAAGGAATTCGCCCTGACGAGACGACCTTCTCGTTGACGACCAGCCCCGGCGTGGACATGATGTTGTACGCCATGATGTCGGGATACTCCGTCACTTTGATGACCTCCGCCTGGATCCCCATCTGCTCGACAACCTGATGAGCAATCGCTTCCAACTTTTTGCAGTTTGCACATCCCGAACCAAGAACTTTGATAGTTAACATGTTTTCTCCAAAATGATTTGAATTACAAGACCAGATTGAACAGATACCCCGTGAAGATGATTGCCACGGCAATAACTGCAAAGAATACGACCAACAGCGGCGTTTTCAGCACGCGTTTAAGGATCACTGCCTCGGGCAGGCTCAAGCCAATGACTGACATCATGAACGCCAAAGCCGTTCCGACAGATGCGCCCTTTTCGATCAATGTGCCGACGATGGGGACAATTCCTGCCGCGTTGGAGTAGAGCGGAATTCCAAGCAGTACCGCCGCTGGAACCGACCACCATACGTTCGCTCCCAAAATGGAAGCCAGCGCGTCTTCGGGAACATAACCATGAATGCCTGCTCCGACAGCAATGCCAATGACCACATACAGCCAAACCTTGCCGACGATCTCCTTGACCGACCCCCACGCGCGTTCGACCCGGTCAGCCCATGTCAGTTTTTCTTCTTCCACATCCACTTTGCGATGAACCTTCCAGACGAAATCAGCGACATGCTTTTCCATCTTGAGCCGCCCAATGATGAAACCGGCGATGATGGCAACGGTCAAGCCGGAGGCGACGTAGAGTCCCGCCACTTTCCAGCCGAAGAGTCCGAACAGCAAAATGACAGCCACTTCGTTGATGGTCGGTGCGGCAATGAGAAAAGAGAAGGTCACTCCGAGCGGAATGCCCGCTTCCACGAAGCCGATGAAGAGTGGAACCGCCGAACAGGAACAGAACGGCGTGACGATTCCCAGCATGGCGGCAAAGATATTGCCAACGCCTTCGCGTTTTCCGCCGAGCAGGGCGCGCGTCCGTTCGGGACTGAAGAATGTGCGGACAATCGAAATGAGAAAGACCATGCCGGAGAGCAGAAGCAGGATCTTTGGCACATCGTAAAGAAAGAAGGCAAGCGACTCGCCAAGATGTGAATCCGCCGCGAGGCCAAGCGCTTCGTAGGCGATCCAATTCGCCAGCGGTTGGATGAGGTTATAAGCAACCAGCCAAAATACAAGGGCGGCTGCCAGAATGAAGAACGTTCTTTTATTGGGTTGAGGTATAGAAGGGGAGGTGAGTGTGGTCATGTTTTATAAACTCGAAGCGGGAATGATCGCAGGCGTGCAGTGCGGACATGCGCACGATGGATACGTCTGCGTGTTGATGAGGGAAGAAACGGATTCGGCGGCGAGTCCGCTTAGGGAGGCGGATGCAGTGATCAGGTCCAGCAGGGAGGCGTCTTTCAAGCTGTAATACACATAACGCCCCTCGCGGCGGTCCCGCAAAATATCCGCTTTGCGGAGCGCCATCAAATGCTGCGAGATATATGCCTGCCGCCATCCGAGCGCCGTCTCAAGGTGACAGACGCAGGCTTCCCCTTTGCCGATGGCGAGCAAAATGGCGATGCGCTGCGGCGAGGCGATGATGTTCAACGGCGCCGCGAGCTTTTTGGAAATGTCGTGAATGGGTTGTTTTTTCATATTCAAAAACCTGAATGTATTATAGCGTATATATTCAAAATATTGAATATGACATTAAGCCTGTTTTAAATGCAAAACTCTCCCGCCGCTTCGAACGACGGGAGAGTTGATACTGACCATTCGGCGGGGACTACCGCCAGAAATTCTGCGTCATCGGCAGGGTGCGGATGATGATATCGAGCAGCAAGCCGACCATGAAGTACATGCCGAAGGCGCGGTTGTTGTAGAAGCCGTAGCCGACGAAATACAGGGGCCAGCCGACCTGACCTTCAGGCGCTTTTTCGGGTTTCGGTTTCAGGAAGAAGGGATAAACGCGCAGGAACGTGGGCAGCGCAAAAAGGACGATCGCCATAACGGGGGTGAAGAATTTGATGAAGATCAAATATGCGGTGAGAAAGTAGGGAATGGCCATCATGGCAAGTACGGTATAGCGTGACGCCTTTTCACCGATGACGACCGGCAGGGTATGGATGTTCTTTTCCTTGTCTTTTTCGAGCTTATCGATGTGCTTGCCGAAGATCACGGTTGTGACGCCGAGGGCATACGGCAGACAGGCAAGGACGACGTTCCAGTTCCATTGGTGCGCGAGGACGTAATAGCCGCCGCCGATCATCAGGGGACCCCAAACTAAAAGGACAGCCACTTCACCGAGGGCGATGTATTTGAGGGGCCATGTATAAAAGAGGACGAAGAATGCGCCCGCTCCAAGCAGTATCCAGACCATTGGGTCGCCGGAGCTGAAGAAAATCAGGTAAATTCCCGCCACAAGCGCGAGCAGACCAGTCACGGCAAAATAGGTGAGGTGCTGACGCGGGGTCAACAATCCGCTGGCGATGGGCTGCGCGCCGTAGATGTTGCGGTAGTAATTATCCTTGTCCACGCCGCGGACGAAGTCGGTGTAGTCGTTGAAGATGTTGTTGCTGGCGTGTGCCATGATGAGACCGAATACCAGCGCCAGCCACGGCAGAAATTCAAAGGATCCGTCGCGCCAGGCGAACAGTCCCGCCAGCGCCGCGGAGATAAAGGTCATGATGAGAACCGCCGCACGAGTGGAGATGAGCCATCGTGAGATGATATCCAGCCCATCCCATTCCTCCTTTGAGACTTCGGGAATTACGTTTAATGCTTTCTTCCACATTGCAAAGTTCATGATTTCTCTCCTTATAAGGTTTTGGGGATTATAACCAATTCAACTATAAAACCGCCTTATAACAGGCGGTTTGGGTTTACGTAGATTTTGGTAAATTCGTGAAATCCGCGGCAATGATCTTTTCTTTTGCTTTTGAGTCTCAAGACAGCAACTTGAGTTACTGAAAAAACTTTTACCCTTCCCCAAGTTCGGGAATGGGTTCCACTGGATTGCGGCGGGCTATGATGTTTTCAGCCGCAAAGATGACCAGCGCCACCCAGACGATACTAAAGCCGATCAAATGATTATGATCGAACGGTTCCTTATAGATGAATACGCCGATGAGGAATTGAAAAGTGGGAGCGAGATACTGCAAGATGCCGACCATGTTCAAGGGGATTTGCTTGGCGGCAGAGGCGAACATCAGCAGCGGAATCGTTGTGACGATACCGGCTCCAATGAGGAGAATGTCCACGATAGCGCCGTCATGCAAAAAGGCGCCGGAACCGTTCGTCTGCACGAAGGTCAGGTAGATCAGGGCGATGGGGAAGACGATGCCTGTTTCGAGAGTCAGCCCGTAGACGGAGCCGAGCGGCGAGAGCTTCTTGACCAATCCATACAAGCCGAAGGAGACTGCCAGCGAAAGCGCGATCCACGGGAGATGCCCGTACGTGACGGTCAGATAGATCACGCCGATGGTTGCGATTCCCACCGGCAGCCATTGCATGGGACGTAATTTTTCGCGCAAAAAAAGCACCCCGAACGATACGCTCAAAAGCGGGTTGATGAAATACCCGAGGCTGGTTTCGACGATGAAGCCTGCGTTCACACCCCACACGTAGATCAACCAGTTGATGGAAAGCAGCACTCCTGCAATGGCATAAATGCCCAGCGTTTTGCGATTGAAAGAAACGGAGCGGAAATTATTCCACTGTTTGGTTGCGAGGATATAGATCAATAACAAAATAAATGACCAGCCAATACGATGTCCGATCACTTGCAAGGCTGGAACTTCGTGCAAAAACTTCCAATAGATGGGGAAGAACCCCCACATCGCGTAGGCGGCAATTCCATACCAAATGCCTTTATTCATAATTCTCCAAATTCTGATAAAGATCCAAAAGTGTCACCATAAATTAAGTCTCAAGGGGCTGCATATCCTTGAGACTTTGATGATTGTAGCAAAGACCAACGGTTTGGGCAGTTTCTTACAGTTTCCTCAGGAACCATTTTCCCGAAGCGACCTCGTTCACATCCCGCGCGAACTCACCGGCGGTGGGATAGCGATCAGCAGGGTCCTTTGCCATCGCTTTTGAGACGACCTCCTGCCACACGGAAGGGATGTTCTCCTTGATCGTGCGGATATCCGGAACGGGCTGTTCCAAATGCGCATTGATCAATGCCGTGGTCGAATTGCTGGAGAAGGGAAGCTGTCCGGTCAGCAAACGATATAAGGTCACGCCCAGAGCATAGACATCCGAGCGTCCGTCCACGTGATTGCCCTGCGATTGTTCCGGGCTCATATAAGCGGGCGTCCCGACCAGCCAATCGCCGTCCTCATCCGAAAAGGACTTCGAAGTTGCGATCCCAAAATCGGAGAGAAAAGCTTCGCCGGATGAGTCGAACAAAATATTGGACGGCTTGATATCGCGGTGGATGATGCCTTTTGCATGAGCCGCATCGAGCGCTTCTGCAACACGTTTCAGGATGTGACCCATTTCTGTCATTTTGATGTCTTCCTTATTGAGCCGCTCCTGCAGGCTTCCGCCCGACATGTAGCGCATAACGATATAGGGCTGCTGTCCATGCCAGCCGAAATCATAGATGGGCACAATGCAGGGATGTTCCAAGGCTGCGATGACCTCAGCCTCGTTCTGGAAAAAATCGCGGTAGATCTCATCCAGCGTGCGGCTGTACATCAAAATTTTGACGATAACCTGTCTCTGAATGTAGGGGTCTTTTGCAAGAATGATCACTCCCATGCCGCCTGTGGTCAATTCAGATTCGATCTCATACCGTCCAATTTTTGATGCGTTCATCGCTGTTCTCCGAAGGTTTCAATGAAATAAATTTGATTACGGATCATTATTCCCAATCGATGGGCTGACGCCCTGCAAAACCCGCCTCAACCTCATGCCAGAACTGGATACTCTCCTCGTCATATTGCCAGCACAGGAGAACGACCCTGCCATTGTGTACGGCAGGAAAATCGATCAGACCTGTGGACAAATCCTTGACTTCGATATTCATATCTTGAATGCGATGGAGGATCGCGTCCAGCTTGTCAAAGTCCGGCAGGATCTTGCTCAACGCCGGGTTTCCGCCATTGCCCGCAGATTTCTCCACCACCGACCATATCTCCGGCTGGTGTTCGCGGATGCGCGTCGCGATCTCCATCAACTCTTTGATCATCGGGCGCACAACTTCCAGTAAATTGTTGGCTTCAAGCGGGGTGTAATACTTGGGCATTGGGAAAGTATAACGGAAACAGGTAGACACGTAAACACGTATCTACCTGCCAATGGTTTTACATTCTATTTATATGGTCTGTCTTCGCAGGCGCAGGCTGTTCGTCACCACGAAGACGCTGCTGAACGCCATAGCGGCGGCAGCGAACATCGGGTTCAAATAACCGAGCATCGCAGAGGGGATCAGAATGATATTGTAGATGAACGCCCAGAACAGATTCTGCTTGATCGTTGTAACGGTCTTTCGCGAAAGGCTGATCGCGCGAGAGACGCCGCGCAGGTCGCCGCTCATCAGGGTCACAGGTGCGGCAGCCATCGCCACATCCGTGCCCGTTCCAATCGCAAGACCCACATCCGCCTGGGCAAGAGCGGGCGCATCGTTCACGCCGTCACCAACCATGGCGACCACAGCCTCATCCGATTGCAGTTTCTTCACCTCGGATGATTTTCCTTCAGGCAGAACTTCAGCGAGCACCGTATCCACACCAACTTGTCTGGCGATCGCTTCGGCTGTCTTCTGGTTATCGCCCGTGATCATCGCAACCTTCAAACCCATCTTGTGCAGATCGGCAATCGCATCCTTCGAGCTTTCCTTGATGGTATCTGCCACTGCAATGACACCTGCCGACGCATTATCCACCGCGACCAACATCGCTGTCTTCGCTTCAGATTGCAGACGCGCTACTTCGGATTCGAGATTGCCCAACGGGATTCCCCTCGCCTCGAACATCCTCACATTCCCGACCATGACGCTTCTTCCCTCGACCTCGGCTTGAACGCCATGCCCAGCCTCTGCCTTAAACCCAGCCGGTTCGACCAACGTCAGTCCGCGGGTTGTGGCTTCTGCCCAGATGGCTTCGCCCAGAGGATGTTCACTTCCTTTTTCCACTGAAGCTGCCAACCGCAATAACTCGTCACTGGTCACTGACATCTTGTCACTGATCACTATATCCGTTACCGCAGGTTGACCCTTCGTGATCGTACCAGTCTTATCCAGCACAACAACATTGACCTTGCCAGCGCGCTCCAATGATTCACTATTCCTGAACAGAATACCGACTTCCGCACCCTTGCCGGTTCCGACCATGATGGCGGTCGGTGTGGCGAGTCCCATTGCGCACGGGCAGGCAATCACCAGCACAGCGACCATGTTAATTAATGCGCGGGTGAAATTGTCAATTCCAGCATTGGCAGGCAGGGCAGGACCGAAGAAATACCAGCCTAAAAACGTCAGCGTGGCAATGGCTATGACCGCAGGAACAAACACGGCTGAGACCTGATCCGCCATTTTCTGGATCGGTGCCTTGCTGCCCTGTGCATCCTCCACCAGTTTGATGATCTGCGCCAGCGCGGTTTCCTTCCCAACTTTGGTCGCTTCGAATTTGAGCATGCCCAATTTGTTGAGCGTCGCGCCGATGACCGGTTCGCCCGGCTGTTTTTCAACCGGCAGCGACTCGCCCGTCAGCATGGATTCATCGACGGAACTGCGACCATCCACAACCACACCATCGACGGGAATCTTCTCGCCCGGCTTGACCATGACCACATCGCCCACGCGGACATCGTCCACAGGTACTTCGGTTTCCACTCCGTCGCGGATGACGCGTGCCGTCTTGGCGCGCAGACCCATCAACTTTTTGATGGCTTCGGAGGTGCGACCCTTGGCGCGGGCTTCGAGGAATTTGCCGATCTTGATGAGCGTGATGATCATCGCTGAAGTTTCAAAATAGACGTGTCCCATCAGCCAGCCGAAAGTGATCGGCAGCGAATAGAAGAATGCAGCGGATGAACCCATCGCGATCAACACATCCATGTTGGCGGATTTATTGCGCAGCGACTTGAACGCGCCGACATAATATTGCCAGCCGACATAGAATTGAACGGGCGCTGCCAGCGCGAGCATCAGCCAGTTGAACCAGGGTTGGGCATCGCGCATGCCATCCATGGATGTGCCCGTGTAGAAAAAGGCGGGCAGCAGACCAAAGTCCTTGCTCATGGAGAGGACAAAGAGCGGCACTGTGAATACCAAACCGATGATGAGCAGACGACGCTGTTCATTGATCTCGTGTTCGCGCGCTTTTGCTTCAGCATCTTCGGCTTCGCCGCCAAGTTCCATCGCTTCGAACCCGGCGGAGGAAACAGCGCGGCGCAGTTCTGCCTGCGTGATGATGGTCGGCACATATTTGACGCGCGCCTTTTCAGTGGTGAATGTGACCTGTGCTTCAAGGACGCCGTCGAGTTTGGTGAGAGTCTTTTCGAGACGGCGCGCGTCGTTGTCGTCAGCGAGGCGCTTGATGATGAGGTCCGCTTCACCGGTGGCGACCCCGTACCCGGCGCGGTTGACGCGGGCGATGAAATCGGTCAGCCCGATCTTGGAGGCGTCGAATTCGAGGGTGGCGCGTTCGGAGGAAAGGTTCACTACGGCGTTGTCCACGCCGTCCATTTTCTTTAAGTTGCGCTCCACTGTGGCGACACAGTTCGCGCAGGTCATGCCTGTTATGGGGAGGGTCAGTTGTTTGGTTTCAGTCATTCAGATTACCTTCTAAAATCGAAGGTCACGCTGAAAGCGTGACCTATAAAATTGCTACAGTGTGAGCAAACCTTCAGCGGGGTAGTTGATCTCGGCAAGCAGCGCCTTGATCTTGTCTTCATTGGCGGGCTCGTCGAAGGTGATGGTCACTTTCTTGGTGTCGATCTCAGCCTTCACAGACTGGATGCCCTGCATTTCGCCGACTTCGGTTTCGATGGTGTGGGTGCAATGTCCGCAGGAAATTGCGGGAACGGTATAGGTTACTGTGGTCATGATAGATTTCTCCTTGAGATATATTTTATGATGTACGAATTACGTTAGGCAATTCGTTATTACACTTTTGTAGACATCTCGAACACTTCGGTGATCTCTTTCAAGACCCGTTCGCGTTCTTTTCTGTCGCTGCCTTGTATGGCGGTGATGACGCATGAGTTCAGGTGGTTTTCAAGGATCTGCGAACTGACCTTGTTCAGCGCCGCCTCGATCGCCTGGATCTGACGGATCACGTCGATGCAGTAGGCGTCTTCCTCCACCATGCGGATGACGCCGCGCAAATGACCTTCCACGGTCTTTAGTCGTCTGAGAGTGTTTTCGGTTTCCATGGCTACCTCTATAATTCCAGATGCGAACGGTGGGTGATTTTCTTACCCTACCCCCCTGGGGGGGGTACCCCTACTATAAAATAACGTTGGTGCATCGTCAAGTAGATAAATGTCATCTAATTGGGGTGTAAAATGGCTTTATGTCGTTTTCGCCTGAGGATTTGAGGCAGGTCGTTGTTTTTCAGAATGCCCCGGATGATGACCTGGTGCTTATTTTGGAGAATAGCATTGTCCGCACCATTGAGGAGGGAAGTTTTTTCTTTTTGCAGGGCGATGAAGCCTCACATCTTTACGTCCTCACCAGCGGACAGGTCAAGTTGATGCAGTCGAATCCCAACGGGCAGCAGGTCAACCTGCGGACGATCTATCCGTGGCAGATGTTCGGCGCGCTTGGTGCTACGCGCGGTCCCGGCGCGACCTATCCTGCCACGGCGCAGGCATTGGAAAATAGCACGTCGCTTGCCCTAGCCAGTTCCTTTTTGTACTCGATGATGAAGACCCGCCCGTATCTTTCCTTTGACCTCATGAACCTGATGACCATGTATATTCAGGAAATGCAGGCGCGTTACCGCGAACTTGCCACGGAACGGGTGGAACAAAGAGTGGCTAACGCGTTGATCCGCTTGGCTGGGCAATCAGGCATAAAGTCGACGGGTGAGGCGGGGATCGAGTTGACGTTTTCCCGTCAGGACGTGGCGGAGATGACCGGGTCCACGCTTTATACGATCAGCCGTCTCCTGAGCGAATGGGAGCGGAAGGGCATCATCAAGACCGGCAGGGAGAAGATCCGAATCTTGAAGCCGCACGACCTGGTGCGGATCGCAGATGGGGCGGAGTAATTTGCGCTAGCGCAAAGATGAAAAAAGGGGACGGGGGTATTCTGGGGGCATGATGAAAGACTTGAATGAACTCGCTGAAAACTCAGTAACCGATTGTCTTACCGCGGCACCCTCAACCACACGGGTGTTCCTTGATTTTCGCACCGCATGCATCGGCTGCCGGTTGGCGCGTTTTTGCACGTTGACCGATGTCGTTGAGGCGTATCGGTTGGATAAGGCGCAGTTCTTCAAGGAGATTTCTGATCATTTTGTTTCCATCTTTAATAAGGAGAATTTTCAATGAAAACTTTCGCCAAACTTTTGGGAGCGGCAATTTTGCTGACTCTCATCCTTGCTGCCTGCGGCGCATCGCAGCCGGACAGCAGCAAGACGTATACCGAAGCGGAGGTTTCCGCTGCAATTGAAAAAGGTGCATGCGGAGGCTGCCACACCATTCCCGGTATTCAAAATGCGGTTGGGGTTATTGGTCCCGATCTGGGTGATATTTCCGAGGTTGCTCAAGCCGCATTGCAAAGCGGAAATTACTCGGGCACTGCCAAAACCACTGAGGAATTCATTCAGGAATCCATTCTGAAGCCCGATATGTTTATCGCGGCTTCCTGCCCCACAGGACCATGCCCGGCGGGTGTGATGCCCGGAACCATGGGAGATACGTTGAACTCTGATGAGATCAACGCCATTGTCCAGTATTTGAGCGGACTGCCCGAAGGCGCATACGGCGAATCGACTGTCGCTTCCACGCCGCAGGAACCTACAACCGGCGCCGACATTGTGCGCGACCCGACCGACATCCCCGCTCCGATCGGCGACCGTGAACCGACCACTGTCCGCTTGGATCTAGAAGCCGTCGAATTGGAAGGTCAACTGGCGGATGGCACAACCTACACCTATTGGACGTTCAACCGGGCGGTACCGGCTCCGTTCTTCCGTGTGCGTGTGGGCGATACGGTTGAAGTCCATCTCAAGAACGACGCCTCCAGCACCATGAACCACTCTGTCGATTTCCATGCCGTAACCGGTCCGGGCGGAGGCTCGGCTGTGACCCAAACTGAACCCGGTAAGGAATCAATCCTCACGTTCAAGGCGCTGAAACCCGGTCTGTTCGTTTATCACTGCGCCACGCCGATGGTCGCACAGCACATTGCCAACGGGATGTACGGACTTATCCTTGTCGAACCCGAAGGCGGACTTCCGCCTGTGGATCGTGAATTCTATGTCATGCAGGGTGAGATCTACACCACTGGCGATTTCGGCTCACAGGGACATCAGGCTTCGGATACCACCAAACTGCTCGATGAACAACCCGAATACTTTGTCTTCAATGGCGCAGTCGGCTCGATCACAGACCAGAAGCCGCTCACTGCCAATGTCGGCGAAACCGTGCGCATCTTCTTCGGCGTCGGCGGACCGAACTTCACGTCCTCCTTCCATGTGATCGGCGAGATATTCGACCGTGTGTACAATCAGGCATCACTGACCTCCCCGCCTCTTACGGATGTACAAACCACCATGGTCCCGCCCGGAGGCGCAACCATGGTCGAGTTCAGCCTCGAGGTGCCTGGCAAATATATCCTCGTGGATCATGCCCTCTCCCGATTGCAGCGCGGGCTTGCCGGATACCTCATCGTGGACGGCGACCCCAACCCCGAAATTTACAACGGGACATCAGGCTCAGAGTAATAATCAAGCCCCATTCAAATCGGATGGGGCTTTTCATTTACGGTTTACCTACTCTGTGTATAATCTTGAGGATGAAAAGACAAACGCTTCTATTAACAAGCCTCGGCTTGATACTACTTCTGACGGCTGCCTGCTCGCCGAAAACTCCCACTCCCGACCCGAATGTGCGGATACAGCAGGCGGTCGCCGCGACCCTTGCCGCGATTCCATCGTCCACGCCGGCAGCGCCTCCCACACCTTATCCGTCGCCTACGCCTTTCACGTTGGCGGGACTTTTCTGCGAGTACCAGTTTTGTATCGGTCACCCGATCGACGTCTCCTTTTTTGACGTGAACGCCCAAAAGAATCCGGCGTCTCCCAGTTCGTACAGTCAGGGATTCCTTGCCGCGATTAACGGCAATATGTTCATTCAGGTCATCTGGCAGCTTGCACCAGACACCACCGACCCGAAATTCCTGTTGGACACATTGATCGATGATGCGGTCGATGCTCCCGCCTCCGACTCTGATTTCTTTTTGGTGAACAATATGAACGTCATCTATACCGGGTTAAATGTCACTGCCAGTGCGGCATTGCCATTCGGCGGCGTTGGCGCTTGGAACTGCGGTGACCGTGTCTTTGCATGGAAGGTCTACACCCCGCAAGCCGACAACGCCCGCCCGTTATTTGATGGAGCATTGGCGCGTTTCACCTGCGGACAATAGGATTAATAGGTGAATGTCAGGCGGCGCGAAGCGATGTATGATCTTGTGCAAGGAGAAAAGCCATGTCCTCAGAATACGACCTTATCAGTTTACGCGCCCGCGTTGTGGAGTTGGAGAGTCGACTCGATTTCCTTTACAGAAAACTGGGATTTGAATACGTTGATAACCCCGGAATGGCAGACTCGCAAATCATCGCGCTTCTCAGAAAGGGCAACAAGATCGAAGCCATAAAAGCCTACCGTGAACTGACGAACACAAGTCTGGCAGAAGCTAAAGCTGCTGTTGAAGATATCGAAAGCCGTATGCAATAATTCAAGATATAAAAAGAAACGCCAGTTCAATCAACTGGCGTTTCTTTGTTTTATTCTAACCCTTGAAATTCGCGATTTCCTTATTGATAACGTCAACATCAAAGTCCATGCCGTGGGCGGGGTAAATGCGTTTGATTCCCATCGGCAGGATCTTCTTCCAACTCTCCACCACCAAATTGATATCGTCCGCCAGTATGGGCAGACCGGGCGTCAGGCGCAGGTACCAATCGTTCATTGCCATGTCGCCTACGATCGCGTCGCCGGTCTCGAACACGATGCTGACATGTCCCATGGAGTGACCGGGCGTATACACCACTTCGCCGGGAATGCCAAACTCTTTCAGCGACATGCCCTCATCCTGAATAACCGTATCAACTTTGAGCGGGGGAAGATGCGGATGCAGCATCAGACGCGCCAGTCCAGCCATTGTCTTCCCGTATGCGTTGACTCCATCTGGAAATGGCGGCTCGCCTGTCTCGACCATGAATTGATCCTGTTTGTGGACGGCGATTTTTGCGCCTGTCAGCTTTTGGATGTCGGCAAGGCAGGTGATGTGATCCCAATGCCCGTGCGTGAGCAGGATCAGTTCGATCTCTTTGGGGTCGATGTTCAGCGCCTTCAACTGTTTTTGAAAGGAGGGGAAGCCTCCCATTGCGCCGCCATCGACGAGGATGGTTCGTTCGCCGCGCAGTAAAAAACAATTACAAATGCTGACGGGGATGCGATGAAAAGAGAAGGTCATATTCGTTTATTTTCCATATCCGTGCGGGTGCGACTTGTGCCACTCCCATGCACTGGTGAGAATGTTGTCCATGTCGGTGAATTTTGGTTCCCAGCCCAACTCCTGCTTGATCTTGTTTGGCGAAGCCACGAGACGGGCGGAGTCGCCTTCGCGGCGCGGCATTTCAATGGACGGAATGGCGTGACCCGTTACTTTGCGCGCAGTCTCGATCACTTCGCGAACGGAAAATCCGTTGCCGCTGCCGACGTTATAGATCATCTTGTCGCGTTTTTCCAACGCGCCCAAAGCGAGGATGTGGGCGGAGACTAGGTCGGCAATGTGAATGTAATCGCGGATGCAGGTTCCGTCTGGTGTGGGGTAGTCTGTGCCGAATATTTTGGCGGAGTCCGCCTGACCCAACGCAATTTGCAGCACACGCGGAATAAGATGCGATTCGGGCTGGTGTGCCTCTCCGCGCCCGGGTAGTGCGCCGCAGGCGTTGAAGTATCGCAGCGCCGCAAAATGCAGCCCGAAGATGGAGCGATACCATTCGAGCGCCTGCTCGGTCATCAGTTTGGTGTGACCATACACATTGGTCGGTCCGAGCGGCGATTCCTCTGTCAGCGGTTCTTCGCTGGATTGATACACAGCGGCTGTAGATGAAAAAACAAGTTTCCGCACACCAGCCTGAACGGCGGTTTCCATCAATTGCAGGGAGTTCGTAAAATTATTGCGGAAGAATCTGCCGGGGTCTTTCATGCTTTCACCGGCTTCGATGAACGCCGCGAAGTGCATGACTGCATCGTATTTTGTGGTGGTCAACGCTTCTGCGAGCGCGTGGCTGTCGTCCAATGACGCGTGGATGAAATTCGCGCCTTCCGGCACTGCTTCGCGATGCCCGGTGACCAATGAATCGTAGACGGTAACTTCATTTCCTGCTTTGATCAGTGCTTCGGCTGTTGCAGAGCCGATGTATCCAGCCCCGCCTGTGATAAAGATTTTCATTTATGCTCCTGTAAACTTAACGGAACGGAATTATATCTTACTCTTCTGACGGCTTTTCATTCCACGCTTCGGCGTACCACTGCAGGTAATTGCGGACATGCGCTCCCCAATAGATTTCAGAATGGTCGCCGGAGAAGAAGTGAAACTCATGCGGAAAACTGTTGCGGGTTAACATCTCTTCGAATTGGAGGATGCTGCTTAATTCCCGGTCGTTGTCACCGGCGTCCAGCCACAGGCGCGGACGAAGGTCTTCGGGAATGTTCAGTAGATTCTTTTCGACGACCGGTGCGTTGTCTTTGAAGATGGCGGGGGAGTGCAGCCCAAGCGAGCCAAAGAGTTCGGGATTTTCGAGACCAAGTTCAACGGTCCAGCCGCCGCCGCGGGAGAGTCCGCCCAGTGCGCGGTGTTCACGATTGGGAATGGTGCGGTATGTGAAATCGATATACGGGATGAGCGCTCCAATGAACCGTGTGCCGAATGTGGGACCGGCGCTGTTGTTCCAGTAGCGGTCATCGGGGAAGACAATAATGAAGGGAACGCTTTCTCCCGAGAAGAACATCTGGTCTGCGGTTTGGGGGGCGCCCAGCCGCACCCATTGATCGTCCGTGTAGGTTTGACCATGCAGAAGATAAAGGACGGGGTAGCGCAGGTCAGTCTGCTCGTTGTAGCAGGGCGGCAGATAGATGAGATATTCCTGCGGCGGGACGGTTGAATTGACCACTCCCTGCTCCACTCTGCCCGGTTGGGTGAGACAAGTCAACGGGGTTGGGGTGGCTGTGGGAGGGATCGGGGTTGGGGTTGGAACGGGGGTGTCCGTTGGGGCGGGCGGCGGGGAGGAGGTAACGGTTGCAGTGGGGGAAAAACTTGAAAAGGAGGTGCAGGCTGAAAGTCCGAGAAGAAGCGAAAAAATGAGTACAATGAGAATTGCTTGACGGGTATTCATTCTTCGCATTATACTCGGCAGGCTTAATCAAATCGGGGCGTGGCGCAGCCCGGCTAGCGCGCTTGCTTTGGGAGCAAGAGGTCGCAGGTTCGAATCCTGTCGCCCCGACAGAAATAAAAAACTAGGCGCAGGTTTCCCCATTGAGGGGATGACACGAATCCTGTCGCCCCGACAGAAGTAAAAAAAGCCAGAGGAGACACGGAGATTACAGTTGTATGATGCGTGTCTCCTCTCGATTTAAGGTGTGTTAAAATTAATTCAGAGGATTCCCCATGGCAAAACAAATCGATGGCGTAGTTGAATGTGTACGTTATAAGAATGGTCAGATCGTGGCGGTGCGCGCTTATGAACGGCGCGGTTTTGCCTTCTCTGACCGGATGCTGTTGGACCGCAAGGCATTGATCGAGCGCCTGCAAAAAGGGAAACAATTTGTTTCTGGTTCGCGGCAGGAATTTATGGCTGGTACGTTCACTCTTTCCAAACCTGTTCTTCTTGTCAAGTCGGATGACCGCGAATTTATTTCCACAAACGAAAACGCCCAACAGGATGAGTTGGAGAATGTGCCGCTCTTTTAGGCAATCGTATGCGTGTTATCGATAATACCCCCTTTCAGGATGCGCAAGGGAATATAAATATTATCTCCCGTATTCAGGGAACTCTTCAATACGGAACAAGCTGGTTTTCCGAGCTGGAAGCACAAAAAGCGGTCGTTGCCCAGTTGGATCGGTTCCTTGATAAAGGGTTTGTATTGATTCGTAATTTCACCCTGCCGAACAGCACCATTGTTATTCCCCTTGTTTTGCTGGGACCTGGATCGTTCCACCTGATCTTTGCCACCGCGGTAAGAGGGCAGTTCGAAGCCAAAGGGATGGAATGGAATACGGTCAAAAATGGAGTGCCCACACCCGCCTCCAGAAACTTGATCGATCTGGTCTCGAAATTGACCCGCGCTTTTCAAAAATACCTGCAGATCAATAACATTAGAATACCAATGCAGTTGGAACCGGTACTGATCGCCACAAATCCCGGCGCGAATGTCGAAACGATCCGTCCTGCTGTGCGTGTGGTGCGCAGTGACGCGGTCAAGCAGTTTGCGAATACGATCAATCAGTCCAGTCCTGTGCTGCGTGCAGAAGTGTTGTTGTCAACAGCCGAACTGATTCTGGAACCGCAGCCGCTTTCCCAGCAGACTCCACCAGAGCCTGCCATCTCGGTTCAGACAGAAGAAAGACAGATGTCGCGGGCGCAGGCGATCTTCAATTCGGCGGAGACGGCGGAACCTGAGATGCCCGAGCAGGCTGTCAGTTCGCTGCGGTCCATGCCGCAGCCCCAGGCACGACCCGCCCAGCAGGCGCGACCGGCAAAGAAAAAGTCTCCGGCTATTTCCCGCAACCAGATCATTTTGCTGGCAGTATTGGGAATTTTCGAATGCTGCATTCTTTTTGGCGGCGCTTATCTGCTTTTCTTCTTTAATCAATAACCTGCATTGAACACACCGTTTCTATCCATCGTCATCCCAGCTCATAATGAAGAGAATCGTCTGCCGCGTACGCTTGAGCAGGTCTTTTCGTTTCTCGATCTTCAGGAATACACAAGCGAAGTAGTGGTTGTAGAGAACGCCAGCGCGGATCATACCCTTGAACTTGCCAGGGAGTTTTCCAAATCACATCCCAGTCTGATGGTCATCCATGAAGAGAATAAAGGCAAGGGAAATGCGGTGCGGCGCGGCATGTTGGAGGCTCACGGCGAATATCGATTTATTTGCGATGCCGATCTTTCCATGCCCATTGAAGACCTGTCGAAATTTCTTCCTCCTGTTTTGAACGATTTTGATATTGCCATCGGCTCACGCGAAGCGCCCGGCGCTGTCCGCTATAATGAGCCGCCCTATCGTCATATCGGCGGACGCGTGATCAACCTTGTCATTCGGATGTTGATCCTGCCGGGCTTGAACGATACGCAATGCGGTTTCAAGTGTTTTCGCGCTGAAACGACAGAATCCATTTTTCACCAACAGACACTAATGGGCTGGTCGTTCGATATCGAATTGCTTTATCTTGCCCGCCGGAACAAACTGAAGATCGACGAAATTCCCATTCACTGGTACTTCGACCCGGACAGCAAAGTCAGAGCGGTGCGTGATGCGATAAGGATGATCGGCGATATCTTTCGCATTCATCGCAATGCGGTAACCGGCGTGTATGATTCCCAAGCCTGACCTGACATACGAAAAAGAACTCTGGTCTGCATATTCTTTGATCGCAGGGATGGATGAAGCCGGACGCGGCGCCCTTGCCGGACCCGTCTGTGTGGGGACAGTGATCCTGCCAAAGAACCATCCGCTTCTTCTCGAAGCCTTGAGCGGAGTCCACGACTCCAAGCAGTTGACTCCCCGTAAGCGCTCCGAGCTTGTGCCGATCATCAAGGAAACCGTCCTCGCGTGGGGAGTCGGATTCGCCTCCGCCGAAGAGATAGACTTACTGGGCATCGTACCAGCCACACGTCTCGCCGCGAACCGCGCGCTGGAAGCGCTTCCTCAACTCCCTGATTATCTGCTCACTGACTTCCGCCTCGAACTCCCCGAATTGGACGTTCCCCAAACCGCCATCGTCAAAGGCGACCAACGCTCTCTGTCCATTGCGTGTGCATCCATCCTTGCGAAGACCGCGCGTGATACTCTCATGCAGGAATTAGACGTTAGCTATCCTGAGTATGGTTTTGCCAGCCACAAGGGATACGGCACGGCGCGGCATCGCCGCGGCATCGAAGAACATGGACATTCTCCCGTCCATCGAAAGACGTTCAAGTTTCATGATGCAGACGAAGATGAAGAATAAAAAAAGCGTGAGATTTTCTCTCACGCTTTTTCGTTTACTTTTTCAACATTCCGCCGCCGGAAAGTTTGCTCTCCGGCTTACTGGTGCGCCAGGCATAATACCCAAGACCCGCACCGCCCAGTAAAAGCAGACCACCAAAAATGCCAAGCACCATGGACCCGCCGCCGCTATTATCTTCTGCGCCAGGGTCAACCACCACATCTTTCGACTGGGCGCCAAAATCCACGAAGGCGCGGTCACCAGCTTTCACTTCCAGCGAATAGCTCAACGCCATGGTCGGATTGTAATTATCGGGAATACCGACCGTGATGTTATACGTCCCTTCAGGGATGTCTGTAAAACAAACACCCTGATAAACCGTTGGGTCGGCTGGCACCACCGTATCGAGCGAGGCGGAATACTTCCCGTTATTCTCAGTCACGCTGACCGCGCCGCCGCTGATGGCAGGCTCGGTCTCTTCACGCATCGCATTTCCATTGGAATCTTCGAATAATAAAACGCAGACTTCTGTCAGACCGGAAAGAGGCGTGGGGGTGACTGTCGGCGTGCCGGGAGCAACATTTACGGGGGCAGTGGCGGTGGCAACGGAAACGACGCCAATTAAAAGTTCCTGTCCTTCTACCAGCGTACAGTTTTCATCGAGTTTCGAATTTAACTGCCGCAACTGCTCTACGGTAATTTTGTTAATAGCCGCCACACGGAAACAGTTATCACCAGGCTGGACCACATAAATAATGCGCCCATCTTCCCCGGGGGTGGGGGTTGGAATTTCTTGTTGAAGATTTGGCGCAGCGCCCGCAGGCAGCCACAGCCCAAACAACAATAAACCAACGAGTGCAAGCAAAACAGATAATCGTTTTGGATTCATCGGCGAAAATTATATCAGGATTCGATTTGGTATAAAATAAGGCTAAGAGAGGCACTTATGAAGACATTAATCAAAAATGGGACGTTGATCACTGCGTCGGATACCTTCCTCGCTGATATTTTGATCGAGGATGAAAAGATATCGCGCATCGGACTTAACCTCGAAGCTGATCCTGACCATCAAGTTGACGCCACAGGGAAGCTTGTCATGCCCGGCGGCATCGACCCGCATGTTCATCTGGACCTGCCGATGTTCGACACCGTTTCTTCGGACGACCATTACACCGGTCACAAAGCGGCGGCGTTCGGCGGAACCACCACCGCCATGGATTTTGTCGTACTGGAAAATGAAGGCTTCGATCATTCCGTCGACTTATGGATGAAGAAAGCGGAAAAAGCCGCCATCGACTATTCCTTCCACATGAACCTGACGCGTTTCGATGAGAAGATCGCATCGTCGATTCCTTCGCTCATGGAAATGGGAATCCAAACGCTGAAGGTCTTTACCGCCTATAACGGACGTTTACGGCTCGACGATGGCGGTATCTTCAAAGCGTTGCAGATCGCGCGCGACAACGGCATGTTGGTCATGGCGCACTGCGAGAATGGTGACGTCGTTGAAACGCTGACAGAGCAGGCGTTGGCAGAGAATCGGACATCTCCCATTTGGCATGCATTGACCCGACCGGCGTGGGGCGCAGTGGAAGCGTCCCTGCGGATGGCGGCAATGGCAGAACAGGCTGATGCGCCTGTGTATATCGTCCATATGAATGCGGGCGGCGAAGTGGATATGCTTCAGTATGCCCGCGAGCGCGGCGTGAAAGTGATGGGAGAGACCTGTCCGCAGTATTTGTTCTTCACCCTCGACCATATTGGCCGCCCCGACGGCTCAAAGTGGATCTGCTCTCCGCCCATGCGCACGGAGTTGGATAATGCCCGGTTGTGGGAAGGCTTGCGGCAGGGCATTTTGCAAACCGTCGGCACGGACCATTGCCCATTCTTTTATGACGGGACCAAGCCCATCGTCTATGAAGGAAGCGAGATCGCCATCCCCGGTAAGGAATTGGGCAGGCACGACTTTACCAAAATCCCGAACGGTCTGCCCGGCATCCAGGACCGCATGCCGGTTTTGTGGACGTATGGTGTGCGCGCGGGGTACATCACGCCGAATCAATTCGTGGCGTATATGTCCACGAACCCTGCCAAGATATTTGGGTTGTATCCGCAAAAGGGCGCGCTTGCTCCCGGCTCGGATGCGGACATTGTGATCTGGGACCCGGAGAAACAGGTCAAGTATGGTGTTGCCCATTCACATCATCGCACAGATTACAACCTGTACGAAGGCTGGGAATTGACCGGCTACCCGGAAAAGGTTTTCCTGCGCGGAAAGCTGATCGTGGACGGCGAAGAATGGAAGGGCAAACGCGGCGATGGAAAATTCCTAAAACGACATGAGGGAGAAGTTTTGTAAAAATTATGGTTGGGTGTCGAACCAATCCATGAATTGGACCCCATAATAAATTGAGCAGGCGGCGACAGTCTTTACCGTCTGCTCAAAATCCAAATAATTTTAGAGGTATCTATGACAGAAAAAAAACCGATCATCCATTGTGACGCACTCGTAGTCCATTGCATGGACTATCGTCTGCAAAAATTCATTCAACCGTGGATCACCGTCCGTTTTGGGTATGATAATTTCGATATCATTTCCCTGGCGGGCAGTGTACATGACTATGAAATGGTGTTGAAATATGTCCAGCTTGCCGTGCAGATCCACAACATCGATGTGGTCTGCCTGATCAACCACGAGGATTGTCGCGCCTATGGGCGTGAGGGAACCTATAAGCGCCACAAACATGACCTGACCGATGCGCAAACAAAAATAAAGGCTTTGTTCCCCCACCTGAAAGTTGAGACGTTTTACTTGCATTTGGATGGGAATTTTGAACCTATTTCGTAAATGAAAGATATCCTCATTAAATGGTTTATGGATGTGAACTCCTTCCTCATCCGCATCTCACGCGGACGGGTCGGTTCCCGCCTCGGCTCACAAACCATCCTCCTTCTTGAAACTACAGGTCGCAAAACGGGACAACTGCGCGAGATTCCCATTGCCTATTTCTTCCACGATGGGCAGTATCTGATCGTGGCATCGAATTGGGGCAGGGAGAAACACGCAGACTGGTACCTGAATCTCCTCAAAAACCCGCGTGCCACGTTGACCGTGAACGGAAAAACGATTCAAGTGACCGCCCGCGATACACAGGGAAACGAGTACGCCCGTCTATGGGATTGGGCGACGAAGGAGCATCCCCCGTATTTGAATTATCAGAGGATGACATCCCGTCACATTCCGATTGTCGTGTTTGATGAGGTGGAATGAAATAATGACACCCCTTCGGGGTTCGGATCAATGATATTCTTCTTCTATAATAGTTTCATCCCTTCGGGATTGGTTGGATATAATCCTCATGTAAAATGCCAATTCTTTAATTGCCAAAATATCTAGCGAGAGTGGACAACCCCGAAGGGGTAGTAAGATTCTAGAATTCAAGGAAACCGTAAAATAAATCCCGAAGGGATGACATGATTTATGTCATTGGAGGTAAAACATGGCTGGTACGTATTCCCAGATTTACATCCAAATTGTCTTTGCCGTGCAGGGACGCCAGAATCTCCTCCAGAAAGAGTGGCGACAGGAAGTGTTCAAATACATGGCGGGCATTATCAAAAATAAGGGACAGAAACCGATCATCGTCAATGGCGTGGAAGATCATGTGCATGTGTTTGTGGGACTGAAACCAGCGATGGCATTATCTGATCTGGTAAGAGACATCAAAAACAATTCATCCAATTTCATCAATGAACATACATGGATCAAAGGCAGATTCAATTGGCAGGAGGGATATGGCGCATTCTCTTACAGTCATTCGCAAATTGAGAACGTTTATAACTATATTTTGAATCAAGAAACACATCATGCAAAACAAACCTTCAAGGATGAATATTTGGATTTCCTCAAGAAGTTCGAAATCGAACATGATGTGAAGTATGTCTTTGAATGGATTGAATAAGATGACCCCGAAGGGGTCAAATGATTCTAGATTTTCATTGGCGATGAATTCAATCCCGAAGGGATGTCAGATGATATACAAGCTATAAAATCCCGAAGGGATTTTATTAAATCATTTTATGAAATTCTATAATCCTATCATCCCGTTGGGATTGAAATCTTTGGGCTGTAAATTGTAAGTCCCTTATGATAAAATCCCGCCATTGACATAAAGGACGCCTTGGGGGAGCAGCATGCCTTTGTGCATATTCTATCTCGGAGAAAACAAAATATGCCGCGTCGTTCATTGGCTCGTCTTTACAAGGACGAGTTCTCAGGCTATTCGCTTGCAAAATTTCAACAAGACTTATTAGCAGGTCTCACCGTTGCCGCGGTTGCCTTGCCACTTGCGCTCGCATTCGGTGTTGCTTCGGGTGCAACTGCTGCTGCGGGGTTGGTCACTGCCATTCTTGCGGGCTTCATCATGGGCGCTCTCACGGGCGCGCCGTTTCAGATCAGCGGACCCACAGGCGCGATGTCTGCCGTGCTGATCGTGCTTGTCCAACGTTATGGGCTTGAAGGGATCTGGGTCGCAGGTTTGTTTTCAGGCGCGCTCCTGCTCCTCATTGGTCTCCTGCGCCTTGGTCGCTTCATCGCCTTCATCCCCGCGCCCGTCATCAGCGGCTTCACCTCGGGCATCGCGCTCATCATCTTCATCGGTCAGATCGACAACTTCCTCGGCGTCAAAACCCCCGCCACCGAAACCGCCGCGCAAAAATTACTCGGATATTTTCAAGGCGGATTCACCCCCAGCCTTCAATCGCTGACTCTCGGACTCGTCGTCATTGCGACGATGCTATTCATGCCGAAAAAATGGACAGCGCGATTCCCCGCTTCGCTCCTTGGCATCATCCTCGCCACGCTTCTCAACTGGACCTTGAATTGGTCTGCCCCAACGATTGGAGCAATCCCGCAAACGCTTCTCCTCAATGACCGCCTGAGCCTTGCCCACATCCCATGGTCGAATCTCCCCGATTTCATCGCGCCTATTTTGACGATCACCGCGCTCGGCGCAGTGGAGTCCTTACTGTGTGGCGCTGTTGGCTCGAATATGACGGGCATCCGCTTACAAGCCAATCAAGAACTCATCGCACAAGGCATCGGCAATATGCTCATCCCGTTCTTCGGCGGAGTCCCAGCTACGGCAGCAATTGCGCGTTCCAGCGTTGGCATCAAATCAGGCGGGCAGACTCGTCTTGTGAGCATTGTCCACGCGGTGGGATTGTTACTGTCCATGTTTCTGTTGGCGTCATTCATGGGACGAATCCCGTTGGCGGCTTTGGCAGGTGTATTGATGGTGACCGCCATCCGCATGAACGAATGGGACGCGATCAAGTTCATCTTCGGCAAACGCTTCAAGACCGATATGATCGCTTTTACGATCACGATGTTTGCGACCATCGTCCTCGATCTGACGCAAGCCATCCTCATCGGCTCTTTTCTGGCTGGCGCGGTCTTCCTCAACAAGATCGCCAGCATTGACGTCTCTGTACAGGAAATTGATATCGACCGCCTCAAGCAAAGGGGTATCCAGACCGCAGGCAAGTGCAAGCATGTGAAGGTCGCTTTCCTCACGGGTCCGTTATTCTTTGCAGCGACAGGTCAATTTAATGAGACATTCCAAAACCTGAAGGATACACACGCGTTGGTATTGTCCATGCGCGGGGTGTCTCTGATCGATACGGCTGGCATCGAGGCGATCCATCGTCTGCACGAACGACTCCACAAACAAGGCGGCATGCTGATGTTTGCAGGAGTCCATGAGAATGCGTACAACATGATGCAACGCGGCGGACTCGTAGAAATCATCGGGGAGAAAAATTTCTTCTGGTCCAGCGACCAGGCTATCGTCGAGGCAGAGAGGCGCGGATGTCAGTTTTGTCAAGCTTGAACAGATTTGTTCCCCTGACAGCGATGACCCCAAATACCTATTTCGGGTAGTTGGGGTCATTTGTACAATGGTTGTGGAGGACGAAATGAAAAAACATTTGGTTTTGTTTCTGCTTTTGGTGTTGGGATTTTCCACGGCGTGCCAGACTCTTTTTCCGGTAAAAGATACTCCCCGCGATGGGACGGTCATCACTACCTGCGCGAATGTTACCAGCGCGATTCGGGGATTGCAAACCAATGATGTGCCGAATAGTTTGTATGAGACTGGTGTCAAACAAGGTAATGAATTTGATGCGAACGAATATTTTGGGGTTCTGCCGGGGATTTCGATGCGGGAGGGATATGTGCTCGACTATATTTTCCCGGTCGACTTTTTAGGGGCGTATCCGGTTTTGGCTGCCCGTCCTGTTGAGCAGACCGCATATACCTCTTCGGGAGATTTGCCCGAAGATTCCGAGTTGTTCAAGTATTGGAATTATATGGACGTCAACGATACGGAGCAGGGATATTTCGAGTACACCGCCTTTCTCGCAACTGCGGACCAGTTCTATCTTGTGTGGCATGCCAATTACAATGATGAGGAGATCGTTTGCGATCGGGCGGATGTGGATGATATTGTCACTGAGAGAAATACAGGAAATTTTGGCTTCGAATTCGACAAAGACCAAATGACACAGATCCGCGCAATGAATAATATCGAGCCGCTGGTCAAATTGACCAATACCACTGCCGTTGTTGAGATCGTTACTTTTAGCAAGTGGGGCGGATTCTTCCGCGTGACCTACACCATCGATCGTGCCTTTCCACATTCCATTATCGATGTGCAGGAGGAGAATATTGTTCCTTATGATTGCGGGATCATGTTCTAGTGCGAAAATAAAAAGAAGGCGAAACCGCCTTCTTTTTATTTGTTCTCGCTCAGAAGCTTTTTTGTCAACGGGAAATCTTTGTAGTATCCCCGGTAACTTTCGGGCAGCATCGCCGCAATATGACAGAATAACTCGTCGATGGAATCTTGCAGTAGTTTATCCCGTTCTGCGCCTTTTACGGATTTAATATCCGGCGGGTAATAAATATCTCCATTCGTTGTGATGGTCAACTTTAGTTTTTTGAAATGTTTGAGTCTTGCCACTACATCGGCGTCTTCCGTTCCGGTCAACGCTACTGGGATGATTCCCACTTTTGCTGTGCTCGCAATGTAGATCGCGCCGGGTTCGGCTTTGAGCAGGCTTACTTTTTTTGAGCGTGTTCCTTCCGGCGCGATGATCATCACAGCGCCTTTTTTCAAGCGTGAAATGAACTCACGCATGGCGCTCATGTCTGCTTCGCCGCGCGTCAGCCAGGTGACGTTGAAGATTCTGCCAGCCAGCCTTCCATACCAGTATTTTTTATATTTATCCGTCAACGGGTGGATGAGGTCATCGTTATCGAGCACGTAATAGACGACCAGAGAATCCAGCCTGCCGAGATGATTGGACGCCAGCATATATCCGCCTTTGGGAAGTTTGGTGATATCCCCGTCTACTTCGATATCGGCGATGAGCGGCAGGATTTTTCGTGCAATGAAGCGCAGGGTTGCAGACATTTAATTCTTCTCTGCAAGCAGTTTCTGTAAACTCGGATGATCGGCGTAATAGCCGCGGTTGTGCTCTGGCAGCATCACCGCAATGTGACACATGATCTCGTCGGTAAATTCCTGTAATTTTTCCTCGCGGTTTTCGGTGGGGAAAAGCGGCAGGACAAAGGATGGACCCGCAGTAAGCGTGATATGCGTCCGCTTGAACCTTTTGAGGTTGCTCAGAAGGATTCGGTCTTCCGAACCGCTGATGGCAACGGGTACGATGGTCCAACCCATTTTCGAGGCGAGGTAGGCAACGCCCGGCTTGCCTTGCGCCATCTTCTCATCACGGGCGCGGGTGCCTTCCGGTGCAATGACCAAGGTCTGCCCGGATTCCATGCGCTTGATCATTTCGCGCATCGCTTTCAGGTCCGGGTTGAAGCGGTCGACGAAAATGGCGTTGAGGTGTTTTCCAAGCCAGCGCAGGATGGGATTCTCTTCCCATTTTTCGGCAACCGGAATAAAAAGATTCCAGTTATCAAGAGCGTAGTAGGCGAGAGGGGCATCCAAAAAACCAAGGTGGTTGACGGCAATGACAAATCCGCCTTGCTCGGGCAGGTTCTCGTAACCGCTTGCTTCCACTTTTGCAATGAGTTTAATGATGGAGCGGATTAACCAGACGATGATTTTCTTCATAGGGTCATATTGTACACGCTTATTTTTTAGTGCGTTAAATAAAAAAAGCCCCGCGTTTCCGCAGGACTTTTCCTTCTGATGAGGTCTATCCCCAGATATAGTTTGTGTTGGTTTTATGGTGCGCGGCTTTTTGTTCGCCGTAGGCGTTGAACATTTTCACAAAGATGTCGTAATCTGCCGGTGTCATATCGATAAGCTGGAAACCGACATTGTAAATGGTGGGGTCATACGGATCGGTGCCGCACCAGCGTGTACGGGCTGAGAATGTAATAAAACTCTTCATGGAGATTTGATTGACCTGGTCTATGCATAGATCCATATCAAGACCGGCGGGCATCGGCTTGCTGCTCTCAAGTTTAAAACCGCCGGTGCTGATGTCTGTGATCTGCCCGATCAATTCACCCGTGTTCTTATCCAGAACGCGCATGTAGTATGAGAAGTTTCTGCGGGGTAATTTTCTTTTTTCAGTTGCCATATCTACCTCCTTACAAAAATGATAGGCAATTCGATTTTAGTGCAATCTTTTTGTGAAAGGCATCCTGCCAGACTGATTATTATGAAACTGCAATTAACCCGCGCTTGCTCCTTAATTTTCCTTGCTGAGAATATGTGTCAGGATCGTGGCGCCAGAGCCGCCAATGTTCTGCGCCATGCCGATGGATGCGCCATCGACCTGGGTCGCGTCACATTCGCCTCTTAACTGTTGGACGACTTCAACGATCTGATACATACCCGTCGCTCCAACGGGATGACCACGCGCCTTCAGCCCGCCTCGGGTGCAGACGGGGATTTTGCCGCTCACTCCAATCTGATTCTCCAGCCCAAGCCTGACACCCTGACCCCGCTCGGCGAAACCGGTCGCTTCGAGCGAGAGCGCCGCCATAATGGAAAAGGCATCGTGAAGTTCGAATACATCGATATCTTCCGGTTTTACACCCGCCATCTCATACGCCTGTTTCGAAGAGAGATAAGCCGCGTTCAGGAACATCGGGTCTTTACGCGAATGGACGGCGATCGAATCCGTTGCGGCTGCCGAGGCAGAGACGACTACTCTCGGTCTGCGCATCACCTTCTCCGCTGGGACGATGATCACTGCGGCGGCACCGTCTCCCACCGGCGAGGCATCCAACAAATTAATGGGAGTGGCAACCATTGAAGATCTTTCGAATTTTTCCACGGTGATCTTTTCGTGCAGGCGCGCATACGGGTTGTGCATGGCATTGGCATGCGAGTTGATCGAGAACGGCGCGAAGTCTTCATGCTTCCAGCCGAACTCGTGCATGTAACGCCGCATGACCAGGGCGTTGATGCCCACAAACGAAACGCCCTGCTCGACTTCATAATCCGAATCCGCTGCGGTTGCCAAAGCCGCGGTGACGTCTTTTCCGGCTTTGTCGGTCATTTTTTCGACACCCACCACCAGCGCGGATTCGACGTCGCCCGCTGAAACAGCCATCAGCGCGGAACGAAACGCAGCCGCACCGGAGCCGCACGCCGCCTCGATCTTAACCGCTTCCTGTTTCCACAACCCGACCCAATCGCCAAAGAAGGTTCCCAACTGGTTCTGTCCGCTGACCATGGGGGAAAGCATGTTGCCCACGTATAACGCGTCGACCTTTTCCACGCCTGCGTCCTGCATGGCAAGGAAGGCGGCTTCTCCGCCGAGCTCGCGCAGGGATTTGTCCCAGTGTTCGTCCACTTTGGTCTGACCAATTCCGAGAATCGCTACTTTTTTCATGGCACCTCAATCCTGATTCTAACGTATTCGCCTGTCAAGAGCTATCATGAATTTTGAATGTGTCTCATTTGGTAGATTCGAGCGATTGTCACATCTGCGGTTTCTTGCTATGCTAGTGGAAACAGAAGGAGTAATCTGATGAAACGATTTTATATGGTTCTGGTCTTGACCGCGGCTTTATTGGTATCTGCCTGCGGACAAAAGGAATCGCCGATCATATACCCAACGCCCGAACTTACAAACGACTGGACGGTGAGCATGACGCAAACCGGCGGCATCATGGGGTTGCAGCGCACCATCGAAGTGAATGCGGACGGCAGTTACACTGTTACTGACAGCCGCAGCGGTGATGTGGTCACTGGCACGCTGGCGGCAGATGAAATTGGCGAGTTGAAGGGACTGGTTACCAGCATTAAGTTCGCGGCACCAGAACTTCAGTCCAATTGCGCCGATTGCTTTTTGTACGATATTAATATCCAAAGCAATGGGCAAAAGCTGATCATTCAGGCTGACGATGTGACATTGCCCGATTCGGGTGTGGAGGCGCTGGTCAGCTTCCTGCGCGGAAAGATCGAGGCGGCGATGCAGTGAGCATGGACCGTTCCGCATGGCTTGAGAAATATTTTCAGAGAGTTATCGAATCATCCGAAGAGGGTGCGGCGGCGGTCCGCTTTGTGAGGGAGAATCAGGTTCGGGTTGGAATGAGGCGGGCGCGGAAAAGTGTGGGAGCGTTCTGGACGTTGAGTCGAAAATTTTATTTGAACTCGGTCCACTATACGATGGAGTCCGCGCTTGAAAATCCGCGCGCATGGACGTTGTTCGTGCATGAAGTCCGCCACCTTCAGCAGGGAACGTTGACTGCCATGTCTGTTTATGGAGAACTGGATGCGTGGCAGTATGAGTTTCGGTTGTATAAGAAATTGACGGGGAGAAAGCTAAAGCCCGAATTGGAGGAATTGCTTTCACTGCCCCTTGAATTTGACCGGACAACCTTGAAGCATGCACAACAATTGATGACAAAATTCGCAGGTTTTTGGTACGGCGCGTGGATATTGCCTTTGTATCCCATTCATAAAGAAATAAAATTTTGGGTTATGCGAAAATCACATTGAAATCTACACAAGGATTTTACAAATCTAAAAGGTCTTTTTAATGTATCGTCATCATGTTTGTTATATGATGATGTCAAGAACAAGAAAGGAGGTTGCGATCGAGACACCACCTAAAACAAATGAGACAGGGAAGGGCGAAACGCCATAAGCTGGTCAAAGCCTAGTTATTTGAACCAGACGTTCCCCTAACGATAGGAAGGCTGCATTAAATCGTCTCCTTCCCCCGGTAAGTTCGTTCGACGGATGGGTAACCCCCATCCGTCTTTTTGTTCCCTGAATTTGATACAATCTTTATATGTCACTGAACTTACATTTATTTTCCACCCCCGGTGAAAAGGACATCCGTTATGTTGTGGATGCCTGCCGCCCATATTTGGAGGGTAAAGAAGAACCGACTGTAGCGTATTTGCCGTTGGCGTCATTGTATGCTGAACGCTGGCTTGGAATGGCGGAAGAATCGTTCAAGGGACTCGCCGAGTTAAAAACAGTCAACACCGAGTTGATGTCTCAAAAGGCAATTGAAGACATTATTCGAAACGCACAGGTGGTGTATATTCCTGGCGGCAATACTTTTTTGCTTAACCATCGTTTATATGCCAGCGGCGTAATGCCTTTTCTGCAAAAGCGGATTCAGGCGGGATTGCCCCTGGTTGGGTTTAGTGCGGGCGCGATCTTATGCGGACCCAACATCCTCACATCAAACGACCTGAATTCTGTGGGTACTTCATTCTTTAAAGGGTTGAAGGTGATTCCGTTTAACGTATCGCCGCATTATCCATTGGATGCATATGGACAATCTGTAAAAGATGAATGGCTTTCTGATTATCATTTCTTCCACGACAATCCCATTATCATGATGTGCGACGGTTCCTATATAAAGGTCGATGGGAAGAAAACAACCCTTGTGCGGGGGGAAGCCTATATTTTGAGAAAAGATTCAGAAAAGGAAAAGCTCGAAGAAGGTCAACTTATCGCGCTTTAGGAGAAAACATGAATGAAACCTGGATGCCGGGCAGCAAGACCGAGTTGATGTCTGCCATTGAGCATGAATGGAATGCGCTGATCGCGCTCGCCGACTCGTTGACGGATGAGCAGATGAAGACGCCGGACTCCGGCGGCTGGTCGCCAAAGGATAACCTTGCCCATATCACCGAATGGATTCACATTCTTCTGGGCTATCACATGGATGGAAAGCCTGCGCACGAGGTCATTGGCGTCAGCGAGGATGTGGTTAAAGGCTGGGATATGGAAGTCATCAACCCTGTGCTGTTTGAACGGAACAAAAACCGTTCCCGCAGCGAGGTAATGGACTTGTTAAAAGCTGCCTATGCTCAAATGACCAAAAGACTTAACGCCGCCCCGTTTGAAGACCTGCTCAAGCCGCGTCATGCCGACGATCCGCAAAAACGCCCCGTTTTGTTATGGGTTATGGGCGATTCTGCCGAACATTTTCAAGAACATCGTGAGACCATCGAAAAAGGAATTAAGAAGCAATCATGATCGCTAAAGAAGAAAAAGATATTAAAGGCTTGAAGGCTGCCGGTAACGTCTGCGCCCGTGCGCTGAAACTTATGATGGATAGCGCCAAGCCCGGCATGACAACGCTTGAACTTGACAACATCGGCGAAGACTTTTTGAGCACCGAAGGCGCCCGATCCGCGCCGCGCGCCATGTATAACTTTCCCGGCGGCACATGCATCAGCATCACACCCGTTATTGCGCACGGCATTCCCGGTGACCACGTCATCAAGGAAGGCGAGTTGATCAACATCGACGTCTCTGCCGAATTGGGCGGATACTTCGGCGATACCGGCGCATCCATGGTGGTTGGAAAGTCCAAGCCTGAATACGACAAACTGCTCGAAGCGACAAAGTCCACGCTGGCAAAAGTGCTGTCCCTGGTTCAGGCTGGTAAGCCGCTCAATATTATTGGCAAGACCGTGCAGCAGGAAGCTGCCAAACATGGATACAACCCGATCTTCGACCTGACCGGACACGGCATTGGACTTCAGCTGCACGAGAAGCCTTCCGCCGTTTATAACTTTCACAAACCCGACGACCGCCGCCTTCTTGAGGAGGGCTTGGTCCTCGCCATTGAGCCTTTTCTCACCACCGGAAAGGGACACGTCGTCGAAAAGTCTGACGGCTGGTCGCTCAAGACCGTGGACAATACCATTGCGGCGCAGTTCGAACATACGGTGATCATCACCAAAGGCGAGCCGATCATCTTGACGGTATGAAATAACGTTTAATTGAAAAGAAATTTTCGGACACGGAAAGGACGGATCTCGCAGATATTCACGGAAATAATTATTAAATCCGTGTTTGACCGTGTATTCCGTTCAATCCGTGTACAAGGATTTTTTTACCCCTTATTCTTCTTTCAGCCAGCGTTTTACCGCATCGCGTGGATGCTCGTACTTCTTCATCGAGTTCAATAAAATTTCCGGGTCCGCTTCGCAGTAGACAGTGCGGCGGTGTTCCTCGAAAATGAAGCCTTCGGCTACGGCGTGGTCCATGGCGGCGAGGAGGGGGATGTAATACTCCTTCACATTGAGCAGCCCGACCGGTTTTTCGTGTGCGCCGGTCTGCGCCCAGGTGATGGTCTCGAATAATTCATCCCAGGTGCCGAAACCGCCGGGCAGGGCAATGTACCCTTCGGCGAGTTCGTGCATGCGGGCTTTGCGTCCGTGCATGTCGGGAGCCACATCCATGCGGGTGAGTCCGGTATGCGCCAGCGCAGGCGTGTTCATGGAAGGGATGATGACGCCGAAAACTTTTCCTCCAACCGATAGCGCCCCGTTCGCCACCTCTCCCATCAGACCGGTCTTTCCGCCGCCGTAGATAACGCTGATTCCGCTTTGGGCGAGGGTCACGCCCATTTGAAACGCAGCCGCCTTATAGTCCGCGTGAACCGCGTCTGAAGATCCACAAAATACACAGATCGAATTCATAGTCTACTCATCTTTTTTTCATAGAATGGTTTTCAATTCCAACACTGGAAATACTTTACCACAGGTTAGAGTAATGTAAACGAGAGGTCTATACGCTTGACCCCTCCCCGTGACGGGATGAAAATATAAAAATGGACTATAAAGATTATTACAAGATCCTTGGCGTGGAACGGAAAGCCAGCACGGACGAGATCCGTTCGGCGTACCGGAAGCTTGCCATGAAATATCATCCTGACAAGAATCCCGGCGATAAAAAAGCCGAGGAGAAGTTCAAGGAGATCAACGAAGCCTATCAGGTGTTGAGTGATGACCAGAAACGCTCTCACTATGACAGGCTTGGCAGCGCTTATTCGAACTTCCGCACCACCGGCGGCAGACCGAACGACTTCCAATGGGATGACTGGTTCCAGCAGGGGCAGGGGGCGGGGCAGCGCGGCAGCGTGGATGATATGTTCGGCGGGAGCGGCGGTGTTGGCGGCTTTTCGGATTTCTTCCGCACCATTTTTGGCGAAGCCATGCGTTCGCAGGGACGCGGCGGGAATCCATTTGCGCCGCAGCAATCACCGGGCTATGAACAGCAGGTCGACATTAGTTTCAACGAATCATATGAGGGAACAACCCGTCAACTACAGCGGAACAATGGCAAGAAATTGACCGTCCGTATTCCGGCTGGGGTGAAGACAGGCTCCAAGGTGCGAGTGGCAGGCGCAGGTCCAGATGGAAGCGATCTTTATCTGCTGATCAATGTTCAAGAGGATGAACGCTTTGAGCGTGAAGGCAGCAATCTCACCACGATATCCACAGTGGATGTGTATACGTTGATCCTTGGCGGCGACGCGGATGTGGAAACTCCTGCGGGCAAGGTCAAGTTGAGTATCCCTGCCGGAACCCAGCCCGACCAAGTCTTCCGCCTTGCGGGGCGCGGCATGCCCTTGATAAAAGACCCCAAATCGAAGGGCGACTTGTACGTTAAGTTGAAGGTACAAATTCCGAAATACTTGTCGTCCAAGCAACGGGAATTGATCGAAGAAGCGTCCCGAATAAAGTTTTAGCTTTTAGGAGCCAATTTATTATGAAAAGAATGATTATCGGTATTTTGACCCTGGCGTTGGCAATGATGGCTTGCCAGACCCCGTCACTTGCCGTGCAGGGTAACCAGCAGGGCGACGCGACCAGCCCAAGTACCACGATAGAAACCATCCCCACTGTGCCTGTGTCCAATGTGCAAAATTCCAATCCGGCGGCGGAGCAGGACGCGCTAGTGACCTTATATGAAAACGTCAGCCCTGGTGTTGTGGCGATCATTACGAGTTCAGGACAAGGCTCCGGTTTTGTTTACGACAAAGAAGGGCATATCATCACCAATTATCATGTAGTCGATGGTTCCAAAACTGTGGAAGTACGTTTTACTTCCGGCTTTATGGTTTATGGTGACGTGCAGGGCATCGATACGGATTCGGATATTGCCGTGATCAAAGTGGATGCGCCGGCAGAGGAACTTACGCCGCTGCCGCTCGGCGATTCATCCCTGCTCAAAGTTGGTCAGACCGTGGTAGCCATTGGCAACCCCTTTGGTTTGGCGAGCACCATGACTGTGGGCATTATTTCCGCGCTTGGGCGCACACTCGATTCTGAACATACCACGCCCGATGGTGGAGCCGTCTTCACTGCTGGCGACATTATCCAGACCGATGCGGCGATCAACCCCGGCAATTCGGGCGGACCGCTCTTCAATATCAACGGGGAAGTCATCGGCATCAACCGTGCGATCCGCACGACCAGTTTCACGGATACGGGTGAACCGATCAATTCAGGTATCGGTTTCGCAGTTTCCATCAACATCGTGAAGCGGGTCATCCCTGCGCTGATCGAGGATGGAAAATATGATTACCCGTATCTTGGTCTTTCCTCTGCGAGTACGCTCAGCCTGGATGTAGTCAACGTTCTGGGACTTAAGCAATACACCGGCGCGTACGTGACCACCGTCGTTCCGGGCGGACCCGCTGAAAAAGCCGGAATCAAAGCTGGAGATACGCCAACGAACTTCCCGACTCTCATGGCTGGCGGCGATTTGATCATCGCCATCGACGGGCGTGAAGTACGCACCTTCGACGATCTGCTGGCATATCTCATCACCAATAAAAGCCCCGGCGACACGGTTGTGCTTCGCGTATTGCGCGGAAGCGATGAAGTGGACATCACCGTCACGTTGGGGAAGCGTCCTTAGAAACCGTCTCTTGGACACGGACAGCACGGATTTTCACTGGTCTTCATGGAAAAAGCTGTTTTATCCGTATTTTCCGTGAATTCCGTGTACGAAGATGAGGCAATTAGGACTTAAAAAACACTCTTTTAAATCAAAAAACTCCGAGGCTCAAAACCTCGGAGTTTTTTATCATCCAAACCGTTCTTCGCGCCAGACATCGGCGCGGTTATGATACCCAGCCTGTTCCCAGAATCCGCGCTTATCACCAGACATGAATTCGATGGAGCGCAGCCATTTGGCGCCCTTCCAAAAATAGGGAGTCTCCAGGTCTTCGCGCCCGGGGATAAATCCCACAATGCCGCGCAGGGGATAGCCGTGATCGGGTGTGATCGGCTCGCCGTTGAAATGCGTAGCCAAAAGGAAGTTATCCTGCAAGACCACTTCCATTGGCAGGTTGACCGTAAATCCGTATTCGGCGTGCTGCATCACATGGGTGGCGGTTGGTTTGACTTTGAAGAAACCTTCATCCATCAGCGTCTTTACGGAAATGCCTTCCCACTCGGTATCGAACTTGCTCCAGCGAGTGACGCAGTGGATATCCATGTGGAGTTTGGCGCGCGGAAGTTGGTTGAACTCGTCCCAACTCCAGCGTTTTTCCTCTTCCACTTCGCCCCAAATGCGGAAATCCCATGTGGCGGGATTAAATGCGGGCACAGGTCCGTAATGGAGAACGGGGAATTTCTGGGTCAATGCCTGACCGGGCGGAAGCCGTCCCTCGGAGCGGACACGGTCCTCTTCCTTGCGGCGGTCAAAACCTTCAAATTGAAACATGGGTCACCTCGTCATTAATTATAAAACCGGATATTGAATGGACACATCCGGTCGGCACAATGTTACATGAAAAATATGAACAAATCCTTACAGAAGCCAGAAATGGAAAGTTTACAGTTTATCTGAAAGATTTCACTACAGAACCAAAACCACTGAGATTTTTTCTCCGTGCTCTCTGTGCCCTCAGTGGTAAAAGTTTTTATCAATTCATCTTTTAGCCACTCGTCAGAAGCCCGGTCAATAGTCCGAATCTCCTAGGAAGCAAATTGCATTACCCGTATAATAAGCTAAATTTCAACAGGTGCAAGGAGAATTCATGAAAAAAGCTACACTTCGTCAGCGGCTGCAATATCGGTTCGACAACTTCATGTCAATGGGGACTCCCGCCCTGTTGATAGGTTTGTTCCTGATTTCTGCTTTGATCATTTTTGTTGCGGCGGCGCTGGTGAGAATAACGCATACAGCGCCGAACGATGAAGGTGTGCTGCAAATTGCATGGATGGGGTTACTGCGTACGCTCGACTCAGGCACAATGGGCGGCGATACGGGCAGCCCGTTCTTCCTCTTTATGATGCTTGTCGTCACATTCGGCGGCGTTTTTGTTGTCAGCGCATTGATCGGTATCCTCAATAATGGGTTGGAAGAAAAGCTGGACGAACTCCGCAAGGGTCGTTCACAGGTTTTGGAGAACGACCACACCCTCATCCTCGGCTGGACGCCGCAAATATTCACCGTCATTTCCGAACTTGTTACCGCCAACGAAAGCCGCAAGAGCGGCGCAGTCATCGTCATTCTGGCAGACATGGACAAGGTCGCCATGGAAGATGCGATCAGTGACCGCATCCCCGAAACGAAGAACACCCGCATCATCTGCCGTTCGGGCAGCCCGATGGATATGAACGACCTCGAGATCGTCAGCCCGCATTCGGCTCGCTCCATCATCGTCCTTTCGGTTGGTGATGAACCCGATACGCATGTCATCAAAGTGGTGCTGGCGATCACCAACAATCCCAACCGCCGCAGCGAACCGTATCACATCGTCACACAGATCCGCGACCCACAGAACATGGAAGTCTTGAAACTCCTTTCCGATAAGGATGTTGTGCAGCCCATCCTCACCACAGACCTGATCGCCCGCGTTGTAGCACAAACGTCACGCCAGAGCGGTTTATCGGTTGTGTACACAGAGCTGTTGAATTTCGGCGGCGACGAGATCTACTTCAAAACCGAACCCAGCCTGAGCGGCAAAACCTACGGCGAGTCGTTATCCGCATATGAGACTTCCACGGTCATGGGAATTCGCCGCGCAGACGGAACCATCCTGATGAATCCGGCGATGGAGACCCGCATCGAAGAAGGTGACGCTGTCTTTGCGATTGCCGAAGATGACGACAAGATCGAACTCTCAGGACTCTCCCGCATCCCGCTGGACGAAAGCCTGATTCAGCATTCTGCAAGCGCATCCAAGCCCAAGCCTGAGCGCGGACTCATCCTCGGCTGGAATCGCTCCGGCTCCATCATCGTCCGCGAATTGGACAGTTACGTTGCCAAAGGTTCGGAACTGCTCATCGTCTCCGATGTGTATGACCTTGAACTGCAGATCCAGCGCCATGTGGGCAAGCTTAAGAATCTGAAACTAAAGGTCATGAAAGGTGATATCCGCGACCGCGCCCTTCTTGATGAGTTGGGCGTGACCGAATATGACCATGTCATTGTGCTGGCATACAGACAACTCGACGTACAGCACGCGGATGCCATCACTCTCGTCACACTTTTGCATCTGCGTGACATCGCCGAAAAGGACGAAACGCCCTTCTCCATCATCAGCGAGATGCTCGACCTTCGCAACCGTGAACTCGCCGAAGCCGCCAAAGTGGACGACTTCATCGTCAGCGAACACCTTGTCAGCCTCATGCTTTCTCAACTTTCAGAAGATGCCGAACTCAGCGACGTCTTTACCGATCTCTTCGACCCCGAAGGTTCAGAGATCTACCTCAAGCCCATCGGGAATTACGTGAAGATTGGCGAACCCGTCAATTTCTACACTGCGCTCGAAGCCGCTAAACAGCGCGGCGAAACCGCCATCGGCTACCGTATCATGAGCCAAAGCCACGATGCAGATAAAGCCTACGGCGTGCGCACCAACCCGAAGAAATCCGAGCCGGTGACCTTCAATCCAGAAGATAAATTGATCGTGATCGCTGAAGAGTAGAAGTCTGATAAATAAAAAAGCCGCTCACATTGTGAGCGGCTTTTTGCTTATCAATTATTTCTTTTCCGGCGCAGGGACGAATGCTTCCACCCGTGCCCATAGCTCGCGGATATTGATCGGCTTGGACATATACACGTCACAGCCTGCCGCGAGAGCCTTTTCGGCGTCACCTTTCAAGGCGTTGGCGGTGATGGCAATGATGGGCACATACGCCAGATTATGCTTGGAACTGCCGCGTAATCGCCGCGCCACTTCATAGCCGTCAATGTCGGGAAGGTTGATGTCCAGCAGGACCAGATCCACTTCCTTACCTTCCGCCGCTTCAACACCGGCAACTCCCGTAAATGCTTCCAATAATATATATCCGCGCGATTCGAGGGCGCGTTTGACAAGCATCATGTTGTCCGGATTATCTTCGATGTAAAGGATATTATTTCCCATGGTGAAGTCTCCTTACTCCTTGCCTTTGTCTTCGATCACACCGATCACTTTGTCGACGAATGTTCTGGTGGGCAGGGAGCCTTTTTGATACAGCGCTTCGATCTGACCGTTAAGCCGTCCGCGCTCTTCTTCGGTAATGTCCTTTGCGCTGACGACAACCACCGGAATATCCCTGGTGCGCGGGTCGAGTTTTAACTCTTCGACGAGGGCGAATCCGTCAATGCCCGGCATGGTCAGGTCACTGACGATGAGGTCGGGTAATTTTTGCCGCGCAACCGAAAGACCTTCCCAGCCGTCCTTGGCATGGTACACGCGGTAGTTCTTTCTGCCTTCCAGAAGTCGGCGGATGAGAAGCGCATCGTCGGAATTATCGTCGACCAGCAAAACGGTTGTTGTCTTTTCGTCGAGGTTTTCGAGCGCGGCTTGCAAACCTTCGCGCGGGGCGGGGGACTGGTCCTTGCTGAGATGGACGTCCACTGCCCATTGATCGCCAAGCACATGCTTTTCGACCGGGAAGGTATGACCGGTGCAATTGATGGCGACCAGTTCATCCTTGCCGATCACGCCGTTCTTTGAAAGTTTCTGGAAACCTGCGAACGCCACTGAAGTAGCCGGTTCGACTGCCATGCCTTCGCTTTTGGCGAGAGTCTTCATGGCTTCGTACGCTTCAAGGTCGCTCACGGATTCCATCACGCCGCCGTACTTTTGCGTGAGATTCCATAAATAGGTGTAAGCCTTACCGGGGTCGCCTGTGGAGAGGATGATGATGCGCGTGTCGGGGATGATCGGTGTGGCAACATCCTTGCCTTCCTTGAAGGCGTGGACCATCGGCGCGCATCCCTCCGCCTGTATGATCGCGAGTTTAGGAATCTTGTTGATGAGTCCCATCTCGAACATTTCTTTGAATCCCTGATACACCCCAAGCGGACCCAATCCGCCGCTCACGGCTTGGATGTACCAATCCGGCGCGCGCCAGCCGAGTTGTTCCACGATCTCGTAGGCGATGGTCTTCATCGATTCGCGCGCGGGCACGGAGCTTGCGCCGCGGTCGAGCAGCAGATTTTTGCGCTGTGCGAACTGACTGGCGATCTGTTTGGTCTGGTCGTAGTTACCGCTCACACGGATCACTTCCGCGCCGAAGAGGGCAGCTTCCCGCAGCTTTTCCTGCGGCACAAGGCTGGTCATAAAGACCCAGAGTTTGATTCCCGCGCGGGCACAGGCTGCGGCATAAGCGACAGCCGCGTTACCCGTCGAAGCGATGACCGCTTCGCGGATTCCGTTCTCGTTCATGGCGGCAACAGCAACGGCTGCCTGCCTGTCCTTGAAGGAAGAGGTCGGGCCGTAGCGTTCGTCTTTGATGTAAACAGACTCATGCCCGAGGTCCGGTGCGAAGCGATGTGAGAGCCAGAGTGGAGTTCCACCCGCAGGATAAAGATCCAGCTTGGAGGGATCATCCAATGGCAGGACATCCTGAAAACGCCAGAGGTTATTCGGGCGGTTGGGAATGCCGCGCAGGATCTCGCGCTTGAAGGCATCGTAATCGTAGTGCGCCTCAAGCCATTGTGATTCGCATTTGCTGCAGACGGCGGGAACGAATGGCACGTATGGTTGTTGATTGCCGCAGAGATTGCATTCGAGGTATTTGGGCGCTGCCATTTATTTTTCCTTCTTCTCGATGACTTCGGTGATGCGTGCTTCGATGGGCAATTCCACAAAGAATGTGGAGCCTTCGCCTTCAATGCCGGTGCTTTCAGCCCAGAGACGCCCGCCGTGCATTTCGATGAGGCGGCGGCTGATGGGCAGACCCAGACCCGTTCCGCCCACTTTGCGGGTGGTGGAGGTATCGACCTGGGTGAATTCCTGGAAAATGGCTTCGAGATGATCCGGCGGGATGCCGAGACCTGTATCTGTAACGGTGATCATTACGCGCGCGCCTTCCATCGGTTTTACGTTGAGGGCGACCCTGCCGTTGCTGGTGAATTTGATGGCGTTGTTCACAAGGTTGATCATCACCTGGCGGATGCGTGTATTGTCTGCGTAGATCTCGAGCTCATGGTCTGAATCCGGTTCGATATAGAGTGCGGTGTTCCTTTCGCTTGCCAGCGTGGACGTGATGCTGGTGACTTCGTCCAATAGATTGTGAACCTTGAACTTTTCGGGGTGCAGGTTCATGCGCCCAGATTCGATCTTCGCCATGTCGAGCACGTCGTTGATGAGGTGCAAAAGATGCTGACCGTTCTTTTGAATGAGGCGCAGGTCATTATCCATGTAGTCCGTGAGTTCGCCGTCGAGCCCTTCGAGCATCACATCTGTGAAGCCGAGGATGGAGTTCAACGGTGTGCGCAGCTCATGCGACATGTTCGCGAGGAACGCCGATTTGAGTCGGTCCAGTTCCTTCAATTCCTGCGCGCGTTTCTGAAGCTCTTCCGTCAGGCGCAATGTTTCGAGGTGGATGCTGGTCTGCGCCGCGATGGCGGAGGCGAGAGACTTCGCTTCCGGCGAGACGTTCTCCAGCCCAGCCACTGCAAGTTGACCGATGGCTTCACCACGCACAAACAAAGGTTGTGCGAGCACAGTCTTGGTCGAAGCTTGTCCATTCTCCAACGGCGAAACTTTTACCGAGTCATACACATAACCGAGCGTATCGCTTTCGCGTTCGGTATAGGTTTCCCAGTTCTGGCGGGTGAGGCGGCGGGTGGCGTCTTCCGCTTCGGCGCGGGCGCGTGAGGCGTCTGCCAAAAGGCGGATGCTTTCCACTTGCTGCTCCACCTGCTGGGCAATGGCGTTGATGAACTTTTTATCGTCAACAGTCAGCGCACCGTTCCCCTTGATATAAAGTTTGCCGATCTGCTGGTCGAGAACATGCATGATCTCTTCATGGTCGTATTGTTTGGGTGCGGCTTCGCTGAACGGCTCCACTGCCGCCTGGTCGTACGCGTACCCGATGCGTTCGGCATGGTTGATGGCGTCCAGAAAGCTATCCCAGCTTTTGTGGGCAAATTGCTTGGTCGCTTCCTCCGCTTCGGTACGGGCGCGTTCCGTCGCAGCCAGCAGGCGCAGGTTTTCGATCTGCAATGAAGCCTGCTGCGCGATGGCGTTCGCCATGTTGATCTCTTCAGGAGACAACTGACGCGCAGGTTTTGCGATCTTGACCTCACCGATGGTTTTGCCGCTGGAGACCAACGGCGCTTTGACAACGTCCGCTTCATTCTGGACCGTCTGGCTGTTACCACGCACCGGTTTGATCTCATCTCCGCTGAAGGCGAATCCGACCTCTTCCTTTTCGTAAATGATCTGCGGTGAACTGAGCGGACGGGTTCCTTTGTTCTTGAGAAGGGTTTCCAAATCGCGGATGCGCGCCCGCAGCGAGTCAACTTCCTGCTGCAATGCGGATACATCCGCCTGCGGTTGTGTAGGTTCACAAGGCTGCACAGCTGCGTGGATATCTTCATGCCCGTTGGAAGGATTGTTGATCATCTCCTTCATTTCAGAGAACAGTTCTTCCACGCGGTTTTGCGGTTTGTTATTCTTTGACATCAGCAGTTCTCCTGCGACGATCCGTTATTGCTAAGAGCCATTATTCTCTTTCAGGTTCAGTTGGGCAATGGTCATCGGCGCGCCCAGAGCGTGACCCAGTTCGCGCGCGGCAATCTGGAGCACAGCCTCTACAGATGTGGCGCTTTGGATCTTCTGGTTGATGGTGTTCAGCATACTTTCACGCTGCGCCTGTTTCTGTGCCTGTTCAAAGACCTGAATACGCTGCATCACGATACCGAGTTGGATGGCAATGGCTTGCAGCATGCGTTCTTCACGAGGGGTGATATCACCCGCATCATCGGGGCGGGTCACTGCAATGACACCCAACAATTCCTGACCAACCATAATGGGTGTTGAAAGCGCCTTGCCCATCCTTACGCGAACATCCTGTGGAATATCGATCATGCGCTCATCCTGGGCCGGGTCGTTGACCGTTATCAACTGCCGCGTGCGCGCTGCCAGGGAAGCGGGTGTGGCGTCGTTCACTGACAGAATGCCATGTAATCTTTCCTCAGGCATGTTGATGCCGGCAACACCGCGTAACGCTTCGTTTTCGGGTTCGAAGACCCCGATCCACGAACCGTTGAAGTCCAATTCATCACAAGACAGTTGTGCCACAGTTTGATAGATGTTACCCAGGTCTGCTTCGCTGCTGATGGCTTCATTGATGCGGTAAAGAGACTGCGATTCAGCCAGAGCCGTTGAAAGCTGTGCTTCACGAGAACGCAATTCCTCTTCTGCCTGTTTTCGTTCGGTAATATCCTGGTTCGCGCCGTAGAAGCGGGATATCTTTCCGTTTTCGTCCCGTTCCACGTTCACGTTCACAGCGATATATCCTATGCCGCCGTCTGCAAATATCACGCGATGTTCCAGCGTGGTTGCATAGTGGCGTTCCGGAGAGTTCAATGCCTTTCCGATTTCGCCGCCCACAAGAGGCGCATCCTCCGGGTGGACAAAGCGCTGGGCATATTCGGCGGATGACAAGTTGTAACTGCCTACTTCCTGGACGTTGGTGTGGAAGACCGCATAGAAGTTGTCGTTGAAGGTAAAGATATCCTTCTCCACATCGTATTCCCAGTTGCCGAGTCTCGCGATGTTCAACGCTTCTGAAAGGCGTTCCTGGCTTTGCTGGAATTCTGCACGGCTTTCTTCCGTTTCTTCAAGCAGTCGCAAACTTTCGATATGGGCGCTGAGACGTTCCGCCACGGCAAGCGCCAGATCGAGGGAGTCAGCGTCCTTTCTGTCGAGACCCTGAACCGCGAGTTTGCCGATGGCTTCTTCGCGGATCTTCAACGGCACGACGGTCGTATTTTCTTCGGTCTGTTTATTCCCATTGACGGGGCGGACTTCCTTGAGATCGTAGTAATAACCGAGGTTATCGTTTGTATTGGACTGCGTGTATTTCTGCCAGCCTTCACGAGTGAGGCGGCGGGAGGCTTCTTCAGTCTCGATACGGAAGCGTTCAGCGGTTTCAAGCAGACGCAGATTTTCGATCTGCTGCGCAACCTGATGCGCGACGACATTGATCAATTCCGCGGCACTGGCATTGGTATTTTCGTCGCCGGTTTCGATGACGAGGGAACCGATCTTTTCGCCCAAAATCTCTATGGGCGCAGCCATGGATTTGCCGTTATCGGCAGGCTGCATTTCGTCAGCATTGTTCAGGCTGCTTAATTCTTTTCCATCGAATACAAAGCCGGTATTCTCAGGTTTGTGGATGGCATCCAAATAATTCTGCCAGTTGGTGTTGACCAGTCGCGCCGCCTGTTTTTCCACTTCCACGCGGGCGTCTTCAACTTCCTTCAACAAGTTTGCGTTCTGAATGGCAACCGCGAGCTGACCAGCCAACGCTTCGAAAGCCGGCAAAATTTCATTGGTCAAAATTCCGGGATTGCTGCTCTGCATATCGAGCACGCCCACCACCTTGTTTGCAACGATCAGGGGCACTGACATTTCGCTGCGTGTTTCGGGGAGCAGGGGATTCTTGCGGAAAGTTGCGTTCTTGGCGGTATCAGGGATCACCACCGATCTTTTTTCAACGGCTGCGCGTCCATTGATGGAGTTGATGTTGAGCGGAAGGCTGTGACGACGTTCGAGCAGCTGCTCACCCACAGTTCCCGTACCAGCCTCCAGTTTAAGTTTTGAAGCGCTGGGGTCGGTCAGGTATACCTGCACATAGTACAGGTCAAATTCCTTGAGGATCAGTTCGCAGGCATCCTTTAACATAAATTCCAGATCGCGCACCTGTGAAACGGTACGACCCACTTCTGCCGCCAGTTCCAGGTTTCGTGTGCGGGCTGCGACACGCTGTTCCAGACTGCCGACCAGTTCACGAATGCGGCTTGCCATGTTGTTGAACGCGGTAGCCAGCAAACCCAGTTCATCCTTGCTATTTACATTGACTTCGTGTTCCAGGTTTCCTCTGGATAATTCCACAGCAGACTCTGTCAATGCATTGACCGGTTGAATGGTCTGGTCGATGATTTTCATTTGAATGTATGTGCCTGCCACAACGGCTAAGATGCTTACAAGAATGATCACGACCAGGTTTTGGGTTTGAGTGGCGGTTACGGCAGTTCTATCCACGTAGATTTCCAACACACCGATGACATTTCCGGAGTGGTCTTTCAGCGGGCTGCTGATGACGGCATAGGTCTTTCCATTGTTCGATACGCGGGAAGTCACCTCTTGTCCGTTCAATGCGTTTGTATAGGAGTTGGCATCCAGGAAGACGGGCGTTGAAAAGGTGCTTGCCTGCAATAACAGGTTGGAATTGGGCGTTTGCGTATCTGCAACCGAGCCTTCGAAGGTGGCGATCTGCGCGGCTTCTGCATCGAGCAGGATCTGCGCATCGACCCCGTACTCAGACTGGATCTTTTCAAGGAAGCTGTCACCCAAATCCAAGCCGACGTCGATCACGCCGACATAGGTCCCGTTATAGAATACCGGCGCTTCACCGCGGACACCAAGACCGCCGCGTCCGATCTCAAGACCGCTGACAGGCTGTTTTGTGTTGTTGACTTCCACAACCGTGGCACGGAAGGAGGAGAGGTCGTCGCCATATTTGTCGGGTTGATGAAGACGCAGGAAGGAGAAGGAATTCGGGAGAATGAATTGGTACTGCTTCACGCTAAAGTCGTTTTGAACTGTTTCGAAAAGGGGAAGAGTTAATTGTGCAAGTGTTTCGCGGTCATGTCTGGCAAAGGCTTCCTGCACCTGCGGGACGTTCGATAATTCCGTGGAAAGCGCCAGGGCGAGCGATTCCAATTCGTTGATGTTCGAAGTGACGGCTGATTTCGTACGGGTCAGTTCAACCCGGGATTCGCTTTGATTGCGGCTGACCACTGTGTAGACCAGAAAGGCAGACATACCCAAAAATAGCAAAATCATGACCACAACGCTGGAGGTTAGGAGCTTCAAGCGGATGTGATTGACCACCTGCTCGCGTGACCAGAACAGCAGCGCCGCAATGAGGATCAGCAGAACGATCACTGCCGCCGGACCAACCGTTACCGTGTGGGTTGGAATACGCCAGACGGGGTTGAGCCATTCGATGATCCACATCAGGGCAAAGGATCCCGCTGTAAGGACAGCGTACTGCCGTTTAAGCTGACTCGGCAGCAGCCATGCGCTCATTACCGCAGAAACAGCCAAAATTGAGAAAGAGGCGGTCAGGGTCCGCCCGTCGAACAGGGCAATGACGACCAATCCGAACAGGTTGACGGCATAGAACATGACCTGTGTAGCGGTTGTCAGTTTGTTGCGGTTCGCAAGAACAATGGACGCTATCGATGCGGTGATGCTCAAAACGCATGTTGCGATCTCAAGTTCAACGACCAGGCTTTGGGGCTGGCGAAGTGCAACTGCCGCAAAATATACGCATATCGCAATAAGCATTGCAGATAGTGTTACCGTTCCCCAATAAGCCCGCAGGTTATTGGCGTCTTCTTGTTGTTGGTTGGATACAATTGTCGATGTCTTATCCATTTTGTTTCTCCTTTACAGAGACCGATCGTCGCTGCAAGCAGGGAAAATCTCTAAAATCACGTTACTTGTTGTCTTATGCATGAGGTCAATTGGTATTCTTATTTGACTGATGAGCCGAAATGACCGCTTTCACCCGTGATGCGCCGAGCGCTGTTCCAAGTTCGCGGACTGCGGTTTGGAGTGTTTCTTCCACGGTATCTGAACGCTGGATTTTTTGGCTGATGGTGTTCACCAGCGCTTCGAAATCCGCCTGTTCCTTTGCGGTGGTATAAGATCGGGCATTCTGCAGTGCGGTTGCCAATTGGGCGGCGAGTGTCATCTGGATGTTGGCGTCTTCTTCGGTAAAGGCATTCACTTGTTCCGCCTGCACATCGAGCACGCCGAGTACTTCATCACCCACGATCATGGGGACAGCCAATTCTGCGCGGGTAAGCGGCAGCATGGGGTTTGGCAGCCAGCCCGGGTCGCTTTGTACATCGTTCACAATGACTGGCTTGCGGGTACGGGCAGCGCGTGCCACAAGGGATTGTTCACGCCCCACCGGGATGTGAGCGGTGCCGTGTGTACCTTCGTGTTCATCGCCTTCCTTGTATCCGCAGGCGACGATTTCGAGTTCATCCGTCTTTTGATTGAGTGTGAACACGTGTGCGTGATACAGGTTAAAACCGCGTTGGGTGAGGTGCACGGCTGTCGCCAGCATTTGGAAGGGATCACGGATCGTGGCGGTTGTGGTGCTGATTCTTGCCACAGTAGCGAGGTCTTTGGTACGGGCTCTAACGCGCTCTTCCAGCCCTTCCAATGTTTCCTGCAATTGGGAGGTCATATTGTTGAACGCGGAAGCCAATGTACCTACTTCGTCTTCACTGATGACTTCTGCGCGGCGGTTCAGGTTTCCTTCCGTGACCGCATCCGCAACAGTGGTCAACTTTTGGAGAGGATTAACAACCTGACCGGTCAGGAACCAGAGCAGGAACAGAGCCAGGGCGATCAGTGCTGCACTGATGCCAACCTGGGTAAGAGCTGCGGTAGTTGCGCTTCTTGTAATTTCAGCAAAGGGGACGACCAGACCAAATGCCCAGTGGTCGCCGGTATTGCCCAGATCCACGGGCGCGAAAGCACGGAGATAATTTCCATCGGGGCTAAGACTGATGAACGCCTCGCCTGCTTCGAGCTTTGCCTGTAGATCGGAAAAGTCGGGGTAGATTTCCTCAGCAGGCTGGTTGACAAGGTCGGGGCGGTTGCGTACACCGATCAGTGTTCCGGATGAGGTCAGCAGAACCGCATCTGCGGTGCCGTTGTAGAGGTCAACAGTGTCTACCAGATTCTGCACGAACACGATGGGAGCATCCACACCGGCGATGCCGTAAAAGTTCCCTTTGTACATGACCGGCACGATAAAAGACGCCATGACCGTGTCCACGCCATTGATCGGATAGATGAGAGGCGCAAAGGTCATTTCCTGTTTGTTCTGGCGCGGAAGCACATACCAATCGCCAATGCCGGGAGTTTCATACTGTTCCAATGGGGTAACGCTGATAACGCCGTCTTCGCCTCGAATCCAATAAGGGATGAATCGTCCAGTTTCATCTGATCTTTCAGTGTTGCGAAATTCCGAATCCAATCCATCGAAGGCATTGGGTTCCCACAGCGTATAGGTGCCGAGGTATCCCGGATTATCCGCCAACACTTGTCGCAGCATACCGTCGACCTGTTGACGGGTAAGGGTTACTCCAGAGTATGGATCTTTGACAGCGCTTAATGACTGTGCCAGTGCGCGGGCTGTATCCAGAGGGATTGAGACCTCTGAGCGGACCGTACCTGCGAATGTGGATGCGTGCTGAAGTGCATCATCCTGCCCGTTTTGGATGGCTGTTTGTCGGGCGGAGAGGGATGAGTAGGTAACCAAAACTGCGGACAATAACAATAGGATCGTGCCTGCCCAAACCGTAATTCTGAGCCGCAAACTTCGGTTGACAGCTTTCCTGGCTTGATATGCCGTAAGCGCCGCCAAAAATACGGCGAAGGTGATCGCAACTGCCGGTCCAACAATGCCATTCCTGCCTGTAACAATACGCCAGGGCGGGTTGATCCATTCGATGACCCATGCCAGAATAAATGCCCCTGCAAGGAGGGCTGCGTTTTTACGCCGGTTCGATCTGGGCAACAACCACCCTATCATGAGAATACCCACAACCAGCATCGTAAATGTTGCGTTCAGCGTACGACCCTGCGTTGTGGCTGGATTTGCAACTTGAGTGATCAAAAGAAAATAAAATATGATCGTCAGGGCAAAATCCACCCGTTTGCGAATAGCCAAAACAAAACTTGTTACAGCCAATATTATGGCAATAACGTAGACCGCCATTTTGATGTAACCGGCTGTTGTTGGCTCCAACCCAAAGAGATTTGAAAGGGCATACGAGTATGCCAGAAACGCCAGTACGGATATGGCGATCACTCCCCAGAATTTGCGTTGAGACTGAATATCTGAAGGGGGGTGCTCTGTCGTTTGTAAAGGATTTGATCGAGTCATTTTGAGCTCCTATACTGCCTGTCGCTTACTCGTTACTGCCGTCGCCCAGCGCGGACGCTTCGATCGTGACCGCAGTGGGTTTCATGCCGAGGGCATGTCCAAGTTCGCGGGCAGCAACCTTAAGCGCCTGTTCGATGCTGTTGGTGCTTTGGATGCGCTGACTGATTAAGTTCACGGCGGCTTCGCGTTCGGCGTTTCTTCTGGATTCCTCGAAGGTGCGCGCATTCTGAACCGCGACGGCAATTTGAGACGCCAGCGTGGTCTTGACGCTTACATCCAATTCGGTAAAGCGTCCGACGATTTCGGATTGCACGTCCAACACGCCGATGACGCGGTTGCTCACGATCATGGGAACTGCCAACTCCGAACGGGTTTGGGGAAGCAGGGGATGGGGGAGGAAGTCCGGGTCGGTGGTCACATCGTTCACGGTCACGCCTTGTTCGGTGCGGGCTGCACGAGCCACAAGGGATTTTTCACTGTTGAGCGGGATGCTGCGACCTTCTGAAACCATTTGACGCCCCACGTCCCCGGCGCCTGCTGTAAGGGTCAGGGTGTCACCAGTTTCGTTCATCATATAAATATGGGCATGGTAGAGATTGAATGATTTCTTGGAGAGATCGACAACGTCCTGCAGTAGTTTGCCGATGTCTGTGATCGTAGCGGTGGCAATACCCACTTGAGCCACCACACCAAGATCGCTTGCGATCTTCTGGCTGTCTTCATATTGTTGGATGTTTTGGATCGCAACTGCCACCTGTGCGCCCAATGTGGATTGAACATCTACATCCGCTTCTGAGAAGGCATTCATGCGATCGGATTGAACATCCAATACGCCGAGGAGTCTGTCACCGACCAGCAGCGGCACAGCAAGCTCGGATGCAGTATCCGGCAGCAGGGCGTTCGGCAGCCAACCTGGGTCGCTGTGTACATCGTTGATGACCACTGCCAGCTTTGTGCGGGCTGCGCGCGCAACAAGGGACTGTTCCTGGCTGACCGGGATCACGGTCGTGCCGTGTGTGCCTTCATGTTCATCACCTTCCTTCCAGCCACAGGCGATGATTCTTAATTCTTCGGTCTCGTCATCGTAGAGGAAGATATGCGCATGATATAAACCAAAACGCCGCTGGGTCAAATGGACGACATTTGCCAGCATCTCGTTCAGGTTTTGAATACCAGAAGTGACCGTACTGATTTCCGCCACATTGGTAAGGGCTTTGGTACGTTCCACAACGCGCTGTTCCAGCATGGCGCGTTCGGCTTCGATGATCTGATTGATCTGGTTGCTGCGCGCCAGGAACTTCGTCATTTCGCTTACAAGATAATTTACCGAATAGACGATCAAACTGATAAGGACGGCGACGATGACCGTGTTACTGATCCAGCCTGCGGATGTGGTCGATGTCACCTGATAATCGGGCAGGGCGTTCGTGGTGAATAGAAAGGCAAAGGTTGCCATGGTTGCCAGACCGAGCACGGCACTGACAATCGCTCCGCGGCGCCCGAAGAAAATCGCACCCATAAACGCGAACGCCAAAAGGAAGGTGCGCGCCAATGAACCGCGCCCTTCTGTGTAGAAGTCGAGCACAACGACAAAATAGATCAACACCATAAGCCCCCATATTCGAACAGTGTCGCTTACGCGTTTCCAAAAAGCGACGACAAACATGGCAACGAGCATTCCGATGTAAATGGGAATGTACGAATATGTGCCTTCATCGAACGCATAGTAAGTGGATGCCAGGATCGCAGGCAAACTGATGAACGTGATCAACTGGAACATGCGTCTTGCCAGCGAATAACGCCAGCTAAAAAGTGACGCATCCGGGCGGTCTGAAACCTGGGAGGAAAATGTTGATTCTGTCATTTCATATTCCTTTTCGAATTTTCTTCGAAGAACTTTTTCTGGTGTAAATCACAAAAGATCATTTTCTAAAGTGCCACTCTTTTCTTGTTTAATACTTCGGTGTTTTGCGCCGAATTGGTATCTATACTGCCTGCGAACGGCAGGGTCAGGGTAAAGCATGAACCTTTTCCGATTTCGCTTTCCACGGTGATCTGTCCGCTGTGTTGTTCGACCATCGACTTGACAATGGCAAGCCCAAGCCCATTGCCCTCGACCTCGCTGGCTTTTCCGCTGCGGACGCGGTAAAAACGATTAAAGATGAACGGCAGGTCTGAGGCAGGAATTCCATACCCGTTATCCTCGACCTCAACCGTGACCTGTTCGCTGTAGACCTTCGATTTGACCTGAACTCTGCCGCCCTGCGGCGTGTACTTGATGGCGTTGCCGATCAGGTTGCGGAAGATCTGGCGCAAATGCAGCGGGTCGCCGCTGACATATACCGGGGTGGAGGGGAATTCCATATCGAGTGACTGGAGCTTTTCCTGTGCCAGCGGTTGGAACTCATTGGACAGCTCGATCAACAGATCACTCAGATTTACGATCTCATGCTTCTGTACCGCCTGCAGGTCCACCTGCGCGAGCGACATCATGTTTTGGATCAGTTCGCTCATATTCTTGACCGAGTGCTTGATCCGTTCCACAAAATCCTTTTGATTGTCTGTGAGCGGACCCGCCTGACCCATCAACTGGGCATATCCGCCAATGGACGTGAGCGGATTCTTGAGGTCGTGCGAAGCGGTGGCGATGAATTCATTCTTGATGCGGTCGAGGTCCTTGAAACGGCTGACATCATGCAGAATGGCAACCGTCCCGCCATCTTCAATGGGAGCGATAAATGCGGTGAACGTCCGCTTGTCGGGCCAGACCACTTCACCTGATTTCGACATCTTTGCATCAAGTGCTTCTTTGATCAAATGCGTAAAAGCCTCATATCCGCCTTCTGCGGGCAGGGGCTGGTTAAGCTTTACAGGGTGTTCAAGGAATAACTGCTCGCCGGCGGGATTCATCAATGAAAGTTTGCAATCCGCATCGAAGAGCAGGATCGCTTCGGATGCGTGCTGCAAAATGGCTGTGACCTTTTTCTGCTCCGCCGTCACCGATGAATACAGGCGGGCATTCTCGATGGCAATAGCCGCCTGGCTGGCGATCGCCTGCAGCAGACGCAGGTGATCGTTGGTGAAATACCCTTCCTGTTCGTGAGTGAGCAGGATCATGCCCAATAACGAATGACGACCAAATATCGGCGCAGCCAACGCCGAACGGACGGTCAGGCTTTCATCCACCTGCCAGAGCGGGTCATTGACCGCGTCTTCGATCACCAATCCCTGGTGAGATTCCTGAATGTGGTGGATCAGCTTGGCTGGCAGGTTCAGTTCTGCGGCTGAGTCGGAAGGGCTCAGTGCCACTTCATACTTTTCCTGTACTTTGCTCTCGTCTTCACCGAGAATGTACATATTGCCCTGAAGAGCACCGAGCGTTTCCACCGTTCGTTTCAGCAGTACGTTGGCGAGGTCTTTTGTGTCGAGACGGGCGCTCAACTGTTTGCCGATCTCGGGCAGCAGGTTCAATTCACGGATGCGGCGGCGGGTGACATCCTCCGCTTCCTTCACGCGCAGTTTGGTGCGGATACGCGCCATCAACTCGTGACGGTCGAAGGGTTTGGTCACATAGTCATCCGCGCCGAGGTTCAAGCCCGATTGGACATCCGCCGGGTCGAGCCGTGCCGCGGTAAGGATGATGACCGGAATGTGCGAAATAGCCGGGTCTTCGCGGATCTCTTCCAACACCGTGAACCCGTCTTTATGCGGCATGTTAACGTCCAAAAGGACAAGGTCTGGCATTTCATCGCGGATTCTGTTCAACGCTTCCATGCCGTCGCGGGCAATGATCTGATCGTAGCCTTCATATTCGAGATAGCGCGTCAGGAGCGTGACGTTATCCATCACATCGTCAGCCACAAGGATCTTGAACTTCCGCTTCGCGCCGGCTTTCTTGCCCATGGGATGAGTGATATGTTTCATCTCGTCGATGGCGGCGTTCGCGATCTGACAGATCCTCTCAGGGCGGACTGGTTTGATGATGACTTCGTTCACCTTCAAACGCTGCGCGGTCACTTTAAGTCCCGGCACATCGTACGCGGTGATCAGATAGGCAAAAGACGGTTTACCGCCGGGGTGGTTCTGCATTTTTTCGATCAGTTCCAGCCCGGTCATTTCCGGCATGATCATGTCTGTAAATAGGATATCCACGCCTTTGTTCTTCACCTTTTCGAGCGCGTCATTGCCGCTGACCGCCGATACAACATCGACGGCGGGTCCGATCTGGGCGAGTGCGCGCGCAAGGGTGGTTGCGGTGTTCGGGTGGTCATCCACAACGAGAATTCGTACCGGTTCCACAGGAGAGGAGGTTTGGGTCTTCATCGGTTACATTTTCACCCAATTTGTCTCTACAAGCAGTTAGGTTGGATGGGATAAAAGTTGGGAAAAGTTGGGAAACGCAAAACCCGCCTCGGGCGAAGTCCGAAGCGGGTTCAATCCATTGAGTGGAACTTTGTCTGGGAGCGAGTCTACCTAATCAGCCACGAGCCGATAGCCCGTCCCGCGCACATTCAGCAGGTAGGCAGGGTTGCGCACATCCGCCTCGATGATCTGCCGCAGTTGATGGATGTGATATTTGGCGAGTTCCTGGGCTTCACGCGGGTCGGTTTGATAGCCCTGCGCCTCGGCGACGAGCGTTTGATAATCGACCACATCGGGTGAGTGACGCGCCAACACAAGCAGATATTCGAAGGAAGTGGGGGGCGGGGTATTGAGCGGCTCTTCGTTGACAAGCACGCGGCGCGTATGCAGGTCCAGCACCAAAGGTCCGCGTTTGAGGAAGCGTTCTTTTTCCAAAGAAGCGGGACTCAATGGCTGTGAGGCTTTGTTGGCGGGTTCCCCATCTTCGAGGCTTTTCAATTCATCCTGTAAAGACTCGATCTGAAGCTGGATCTCCCGTTTGCGTTTTTCGCGCTGTTGATTCATCAAAATGGACCGGGTGCGTTCAATGATGGCTTCCGGTTTGATGGGCTTGAGCAGATAATCGGTAGCGCCGTGCCGCAGCGCCTCCACCGCCGAGTTGACGTCGGGCTGCGCCGTGAAGAGTACCACCGGCAGGTTGGGGTGTTCGGCGTGGATGACCTTGAGCGCTTCCATGCCATGCATGCCGGGCATACGCAGGTCGGAAAGCACCATGTCGAATTGGGTGGTCTTTAGAAAATCGAGACCTTGTTCCGCGCTTTCGGCTGTGGTGACTTCGAAACCTGCCTGCTGCAGGATGCGCGCCATGGTCTTGCGCAGGGATGCTTCATCGTCGATGATGAGGATATGACCAGTTGCGTTCATTCGATCTCCACAGAGGGCAGAGTATCCACCGGCAGCCAGACTTTGAAGGTGGCGCCGACATCGGGATTGTTTTCGGCTGTGATGCGCCCGCGGTGCTTGATGACGATGTCATGGGAAATGGTCAACCCGATGCCCGTGCCGCGCTTTTTGTTGGTGACGAACGGGTCGAAGATATTCTCCAGTATCGATGGGGCAATGCCCAACCCGGTATCTGCCACCGATATCATCACTTCCTTTGACCTTTGCAAATGCTGTGTGCAGACGGTGAGTTTCCCGCCATTGGGCATCGCTTCGACGGCGTTCATCAGAAGGTTCAAAGCCACCTGGCGGATCTGGTCGGGCAGCGCCATGATGATGGGCAGTTTCACTTCGGGGTGGAATTCGAACGCCACTTCGTTCTTGCGCAGGTGCGTGGCGATGAGCGCATAGACATCCTCTATGATGGTGTTGATATGCGTGGGCTGGAGGTCTTCGGTCTGCGGGGGACGATAGGTGTTTCGCAGACGTTCGATCATGCTTGCCATGCGTTCGGATTCGGCGAGGACGATCTCAAGGTCGTTCAAGCCCTGCTGTGACATTCCCCTCTCTTCTTTGAGCAGGAATAGGGCGTTTTGAATGGCTTGCAGCGGATTGTTCAACTCGTGCGACACGGAAGCCAGCAGCCGCCCCATGACGGCGAGACGTTCGTTCTGAACGAGCTGGTTGCGCATGGTCTTTTCCTGCAGCAATGAGACTTGCAGGTTTTCGTAAAGTTCCGCTTTATGCAAGGCGACGGCAAGCTGGTCTGCGATCGTGACAACCAATTGCTGGTCCTGCTGCGTGAAGGGCTTTCCGGTAGTCTGTTGAATATCGAGAATACCGAAAAGTTTCTCCTCATTGCGGACGGGAATCGCCATTTCCGCTTTGGTCTCGGGCAGGTAGGGGTCATACACGAAAAATACAACTTCGTCGACATTATTGGTGAAGAAGGGAATGCCGGTTTCTGCGGCATATCCGATGATGCCTGCGCCGGCGCGCAATTCATGTTTGCTTTCCACCAGTTTCTTCCCGATCTCACCACTTGCAGCCTTAAGGACGAAGTTGCGGGTTTCCGGATTCACAACAAAGACCTGAACGTGATAATAGTCAAAGTTGTTTTTCAATAACTCCACGGCTTCGGTCAACAACTCGTCGGCGTTGAGAGCGACCAACCCCTGATTGATGTGATACAGCGCGCTGGTCTCTTTCAATGCCTGACGGGTGGTCTCGATCAATAATGCGCTCTCGAGTGCAACGGTGGTCGCATTTACCAGCGGCTTTAGGAGATGTGATGTTTCTTCCGTCAATTTATTGGGTGTGTCTTCGTCGATGTAGAGCAAGCCCAGCAGGTCATTGTTCCAGCGCAGGGGAATGCACAAATGGGAGCGGATCCACTCCAATCCGTTAATAACGACCCAGTCTGGATGCTTTTGAGTGTCTTCCACGATGGAGACATTTTGTTCCTCGAAGAGACGTTCATCCAGCGGGTAAAGATGGGGATCTTTGACCAGCCTTTGGAAAATATGCTCACCGCGATTCTCGTACCCGCGCCACGCTGTGGTACGCAGCATGCCTCTTTCCACCAGGGCGATGTTCGCGCCGCACCCGGGAAGCAGTTTCTGTACCTGGTTTAGGATCTCGTCCAGCACCTTGTCCAATTCAACATGGGAAACCAGCGCCAGCGTGGCATCCGCGCTGGTTTCGGCGCGCAGGCGTTGTTCATGCTCCGCCTTCAATAATTGCTCGCGCTCGATCTCCGCCAGTTTGCGTTCCGTGACATCCATACCGATGGACTGATACTCGACATTGGACCTGTCGCTGACGATCAAACGGTCGGTCCACTGAACCCAGCGGCGTTCTCCGTTGTTGTTCGCTTCCTGTATTTCGTACATGATGAACGGGTTTTCTTCTGTTAACGAACGTAAATTCGATTTAACACTTTCCCTTTCATTTTCATCTTCGATCAAAGCGAATAGGCTGGAGCCCAATAATTTCTCAGACGATTTGCCAAAGAATTGGCTGTAAAACTGGTTGACAAAGGTCAACGTCCCGTCAGGTTTGAAGCGGCAGATCATGGCTGGAATATCTTCCGAAACGCTGCGATACCGCTCCTCGCTGCGACGCAGGGCTGTTTCCGCCTGAATGCGTTCCCTAAGTTCCTGCTGCGCCGCATGGTAAAGGCGCGCATTTTCGATGGCGATGGCAGCCTGCTGACCCAATTCGTTCAACAGAGTTACATCTGTTTTGGAGAACGCATAAGCCTTCTGGCTTTGGATGCTGATGGTCCCCAGGTTCTGCTTGCCGCTGAAAATGGGGGATACCAGCAGCGAACGGTACTTGATGTTCGATGTCAAGCCGATGAACCGTTCGTCTGTTGTGACGGACGGAACGTAGATGCTTTCACCATTGGCGATGACAAGCCCGGCGACTCCTTCGCCGACCCGCATCTTGCCCCTGCCTTCCTCGGCTTGTTCCACGCCGGAAACCGCCTCGGGAATCAGGTGGGTCTGTTCCTGGTCCATGAGATGGATCACCGCCTGCTGCGCCTCGGGAATCAACTCCCGGGTCGATTGGACGATCAAATTGAGCACATTTGGAAGACCGATCCGTTCCGTTTGGCTGAGCGTGGTGGTGATCTTTGCCAGCGTTTCCTGTTCCTTTAGCCGCTTTTTGTTTTCGCGTTCCTGCTGCGCATTCCAGATCGCAACGGCAACATGATTGGCGGCATGTTCGGCGCGTTTGATCTCTTCGTCCGTAAAATGATGCGGCGCATTAAAAGCGATGATCGCCGCGCCGAGCTTATGCTCTCGAAAGATGAGAGGAACGCCAAGAATGGAGCTGGATGGATATCGTTTTGCGATCTCTGCATTGATATGGGGTGAGTTCAACACATCGTCTGCGGCAAGTGCATGCCCGGCATTCAGGACCGAAGAGGTCATGTTAACCTTGTCGATTGGGACGATGTCCTCTTTGTAGGCAAACTTTAATTCCGCTGTTGTAATTTGGGGGATCACCACCCGGTTTTCCTCGTCCCAGCGGGTGATGTAGCAATCATCCGCTTCGAACAGTTTTGCCATGTTGGTTGCCAGCACATCCAACGTCGAATTGAGTTCATTCGACATGAGAATGGCGCGGGTCATCTCGTTTAAAAGGGTTAACTCCAGAGCATGCTGCTGCTCCATTTCGTAAAGTTCACGGTATTTTTTATTGTTCCTGGGCAGGGGCTTTCCCTTTTTTTCGTTGTTGGGCGGCTTGGTTTTTGCCATAACCTTCTCACTTCTATGCGGAATGGGCAAACAATAAAAAACCCATCCCTTCAGAGCAACGCGGAGTTTTCTGCGTTATTTTAGCACTCTGTGGGATGGGTTACCGTATTCGTAACCTTGCAAGCTGTTATTTATTTGGCGTATTCGGTGGCGCGAGTCTCACGGATGACCGTCACACGGATCTGACCGGGATATTGCATGGTCTCTTCGATCTTCTTGGCGATATCGCGGGCGAGGCGGGTGGAACCGAGATCGTCGATGCTTTCAGGCTTGACGATGATACGCACTTCGCGTCCCGCCTGAATGGCGAAGGCTTGCTGCACGCCGTCGAACGACATGGACATTTCTTCGAGCGAGCGGATGCGTTTGATGTACGCCTCAAGATCCTCGCGGCGGGCACCGGGGCGTGCGCCGGAGATGGCGTCGGCGGCTTCGGCGATGGTCGCTTCAACAGTTTCCTGATCCACTTCATGGTGGTGTGAGGCGATCGCGTTCACGACCACGGGATTCACCCCATAGCGTTTGCAGAATTCCGCGCCGAGACCGGCATGGGTCCCTTCCTGATTGTGATCCATGGCTTTGCCAATATCATGCAGGAAGCCGCCCAGCTTGGAAAGCTCCACGTTCGCGCCGATCTCCGCGGCAAGGATGCCTGCCAGTTTTGAGACTTCCACTGCGTGGGCGAGCTGGTTCTGACCATAGGAGGTGCGGAATTTCAAGCGTCCCATCATGCGCAGGACTTCGGGGTGCAAACCGGAGACGTTGGCGTCGTAAGCGGCTTGCTCACCGGCTTCGTTGATGATCTTATCAACGGCTTTTTGCTCGTCTTCGATAACCTTTTCGATATGGGCGGGGTGAATGCGTCCATCCAAAACCAGTTTGGAAAGAGCGCGGCGCGCCACTTCGCGGCGGACAGAGTCAAAACAGGAGACAGTGACCGAGTCGGGCGTATCGTCCACGATGACATCCACACCGGCGGCTTGTTCGAACGCCTTGATATTGCGTCCATTGCGACCGACGATGCGTCCCTTCATTTCCTCGCTGGGCAGGTTGACGACCGCGCGGGTCACTTCTGCCACATGTTCGGATGCCACGCGCTGGATGGCGTCGGCGATGAGTTTGCGGGCGCGCTTCTCGCCTTCTTCGCGGGCTTCCGCTTCGATCTGACGGATGATGCGTGCCATGTCGCCGCGCGCTTCCTTCTCGACGGCGGCGAAGAGTTCCTTGCGGGCTTCGTCCTGCGTCATCTGCGCGATCTGCTCGAGCTTCTTCATTTGATCTTCGTACAGTTTCTCGGCTTCGTTGTGACGCTTATCGATCTGCGACTGGCGGCGGTTGAGATTCTGTTCGCGCTGTTCGAGCTTGTCGTAGCGGCTGTCCACTTCGGAGCGGCGTTTTTCGAGCCGTTCGGTATCTCGGTTCAATTCAACGCGCCGTTCCTTGAGCTCGCTTTCGGCTGCCTGAATGATCTTGGTGGCGTTATCCTGCGCGCCTTTGACGATCAGGTTCGCCTGGGTCTGTGCGGCTTTGACGATATCGTCTGCCTTGTCCTGCCGCGCACGGGTGGCACGTTCCACCTGGTAGCGGTGGAAGAAATACCCGGCGGCGGCACCAATGATCAACGCCAGAATGTTTATCAAAATGACGATCGGATTCATAGTGTGTCCTCATCTTCAAATTTAGTTTGCTCTGTGTGCGTCTCGTTCCACACGCGGGTGACAACGGACGAAACGACAGAGTAGGGGAAGCCGCGCCTTGCAAGATGTTCGGAGAGTTTCTTGCGAAACTCGCCCCATTCCAGACGTTGAAGCCTGGGTGCCCGTTTTCGGGCTGTTTCATACGCCAGAGCTTCTTCATCCACATCGGATACGGCGTTTTTGATGGTCTCTTCGTCAAGCCCTTTTTGACGGAGTTCCATCGTCAGTGCGCGGCGGCTGCGCGGGCGGAATGTACTGCGATTTTCGACCCACGCCTGAGCAAATTCTTTGTCGTTGGCTAACCTGTTCTCGCGGAGACGGATCATCGTATATTCGATGGCGTCTTCGGGATATTCGTGCTTTTTCAGGTTCTGCCTTATTTCCTTTTCCGAGCGGGCGCGGTAGCTGAGGAACAGCAATGCTTGTTGTAACGCCCTCTCTCGTGCATCTTCGGCTTGAAGGCTGGCGAGTTTCTCTTCACTGAGAACGTCGCCGACCTTGAGCCATGCGGCTGTGATACGCGCCAGCCCGAAGGCGAATTCCCCGTCGAGATGAACGTTCACTCGATTGGGATTCTTTTTTTGCACTTCGAGGGCGGTTACTTTTTTCATTATTCATGTCGGTCACGCTTTTGGCGTGACGTGCTCCGGCATGTGCCGACCTGTACTATGTTAAACAGACACAGCCGAGACTCCCGACTGAGCGGTCTCGGCTGTGAAAAGGTCTGGGTTGGTTTAACCAGTCTCCTGGTCCCGAAAGAGGCGTTACCAGAGTAGGTCGAAATCCGTGGCGGAGTCCGTCACGTTCGGCACTTGTAGATTTAGGGTGAAGCCGGTCGTCTGGTCAAGAGTATATTCCTATTGAGACTTCACAAGTTAACTCCCAAAACCGGGGGAGGATCGTGCGCGAAATTTCCAGTCAATTTCAAACAGTAGACCGCATTTACGGCGGAAGTTTTCAAGCGTTTTCGTAATTATACATGAAATTTAAGATTCGTTAACATTTTGGGAGCATTTCAGAAAGATCGCCGGGAAGGAATTTGTAGTATTGTAAGTATTGAAGAAATGATTGTTTTTATGTGTATAATGCCGTGTAGTAGTTGTCCATTATTTTTTTATTAGGAGGTGTTATGAACGAACCAAAACCACGGAATAGTGGGAGTGTAAAAAACATTCAGCGCCTTGTTGCGTTTTTGGGAGTTTTCAGCCTTTTATTGAGCCAGTTTTTGGTCTTCTCGCAGCCGATCACGGAAGGCGTTATCTTTCCGCCTTTTGCCTGGCTCGGTGTTCTTGGGGTAATCTTAATTATTGTCAGTCAGTTGATCCCGCCTACGCCGTTCTGGGAACGGCTTTCCGGCGGGTTTGTTTTTGGTGAGAAGATTTTTTGGGTGGTTGCTGCGTTTCTGCTTTCCGGGCTGGCAACGGGGGCGACGGCAGTTTTTATGAGTTATACGCGCGTCAATTACATACCGGTGATGACGGTCTGGCTGCTGGGGGCGGTCTGTTATTTGGCTGCATTTGCCGGGCGGACGATAAATCTACAGCCTGAAGCCCTGAAGGCATGGTTCGTGAAGTATCGTACTGAAATCATTTCGGTTTTGGTCCTGATGGTTTTCGCAGCCGTTGTGCGTATTTACCGTCTGGGTGATATCCCCCGCGTGTTGGACGGCGACGAGGGGCTTGTGGGGATGAGTGCGCTTAATACAAAAAACGGTGTTCTTACCAATCCGTTTTCGCTGTGGGAGAACTTCGGCGGGGTATATCTGCAATTGATCTATTTGTCGATGCGGTTCTTTGGAACCACTTCGTTCGGGCTTCGGCTTATGCCGGCTCTTGGCGGGATTTTGGCTGTTCCGGCTGTGTATCTTTTTGCCCGCTGGGTGGGCGGAAGCCGCATCGCGCTCATGGCGGCGATCATGCTGGCGTTCTCGCATTCCCACATCCATTTCAGCCGCATCGTTTCAGTGGCGTATATTCAGGATACCTGGCTGATCCCGCTTGAACTGTACTTCCTCATCAGCGGATTGGTAAAGCGCGAATCCTGGCGGACAGCCCTGAGTGGTGTGCTGCTGGCGATGCACTATTCCATTTATCTCACATCCCAGATCGTGACGGGTCTGATCCTGATCTATATGGTGATCACGCTGGTCTTTTACCGTTCCTGGTTCAAGCCGCGTATTCCGCAGGCGCTGGTCTTTTGGGGCGGTTTTCTGATCGTCGTGATGCCTGCCTTATATTATGGGTATACCCATCCGCAGGATTTTCTCAACCGGATCGGTACCAGCGGCACGTTCCAATCCGGCTGGCTGGCAAATGAGATTGTAATCACAGGGCAAAGCGCTGCGACGATTCTTGCAAAGAGGGTCATCCATGCGTTTTTATCCCTCTTTTACTACCCGGCTTTCGATTTTTACGGCGCGCCCGTGCCGATGATGAGCATGATCTCCAGTGTGATGTTCCTTGCCGGGCTGGGAATTTCCCTCTGGCGGATTCGCAACCCGGTTTACCTGCTATTGAATGGATACCTTGGCGGTTCTGTGGTCGCAATTGGCATCTTTGCCACACCGCCCTCCGCTGATTCCTACCGCATGTTGATGGCAATTCCCGCCGCAATGACCATGGCTTCCATCGGCTTTGACCAGATCCTCGAATTCCTGGGTATGGGGTGGAACACGATGCGCAACGCGTACCGATTCGCCGTTTTCACTATTCTTGGCAGTCTGATCATCTTCAACTTGTGGACGTATTATGCAGATTTTGCCGGACAATGCCGCTTTGCAGAAAATCAAGTGGGGCGTTTCGCATCCTATCTCGGCTGGGAATTGAGCGGTATCGATAATGAGCTTGAAGTGTACCTGCTGAGCGATGATTATTTCTTTCACGGCTCACATGCCTCGACCTTGTTCCTGAGTCATAGCCGGCGCGTGACAAACTACCGCGACCCGGTAGACACCCTGGAACCCATTTCCGGAGAGACCATCATCGCCCCGCCTCCGCGCATCCCCGAATTGGAACAATGGGCGCGCGCGCATCCCGGCGGTCAACTGCATTACGAATACGACTGCGATACGACCATTTTGCTTTCGTACCGCGTTCCCTGACGAGGCTGATTTGGATCCGCGCGAATATGAACTCATGTATCGTGTGGAAGAGGAGCATTGGTGGTATCGCGGCATGGAATCCATTACGCGGGCTCTCCTTGACCGATGGGTGAGACCCGCCGCGCCAATCCAAATTCTGGATGCGGGCTGCGGCACCGGCGCCGCCATGACAACCTATCTGGCAGATTATGGCGAAGTCACCGGCGTGGATCTATACCCGCAGGCGTTGGAATTCTGTCGGAAGCGAAATGCCCGCCGCCTCTCACGCGCCTCCATCACGGACCTGCCATTTGCTCCGGCTTCCTTTGACCTTGTCACCAGCTTTGACGTCTTGTACGAACGCGGCGTCTCTGATGAAGTAAAAGCCCTGCGAGAATTTGCCCGTGTGTTGACCGCCCACGGGCGGGTCCTCCTCCGCCTGCCCGCCTATGACTGGCTGCGCGGCAAACACGACGAACGGGTATATACGAATCATCGATACACACGCGGAAGGGTCAGGTCGCTTTTACAGGGGGGCGGTTTTCGAATAGAGCATCTCTCTTATGCCAATACATGGCTGTTCCCATTGGCGGTTGTGAAACGATTGGGCGAAAGGATATTTTCCCCAAAAGAAATAGAATCGGATCTTTCTCTCGATACCGGCATCTTCAACAAAATCTTTCAAAAGATTTTATCTTCCGAAGCGCCATTTATCTCCCGTATTGGTTTCCCTTATGGATTAAGTGTGATCGCAGTGGCGGTCAAAGAATAGATGGATACGAACGCAAGCGAGAAAAAACTCACAAGCATCAGCGCCATCTTCCCTGCCTACAATGACGGCGGCACGATCGCCAGCATGGTTTCCACCGCGTGTATCGCCTGCAGTCAGGTAACGGACGATTTTGAGATCATCGTCGTCGACGACTGTAGCTCGGATTACACAGCCGACGTATTGAGGGAATTGGAAAAACGTTATCCAAAATTGCGCGTTGTGACGCACGAAAAAAATCGGGGATACGGAGGCGCACTCCGCAGCGGGTTTTCAAATGCCGTCAAAGATTGGGTCTTCTATACCGACGGTGATTCGCAATACAATCCATTGGAATTGGTCGAGCTTGTAAAAGCGCTCCGTGATGACGTGGATGCGGTCAACGGATATAAACTGGGTCGTAATGATTCTTTTATGCGGATGTTGATCGGACGCAGTTATCATTACCTGGTCAAACTTCTCTTTAAGATTCGTATCCGGGATGTAGACTGCGACTTCCGGCTGATTCCGAGGCGCGTTCTGGATCAGGTCAAACTGACAAGCGACAGCGGAGCCATCTGCCTGGAAATGGTCAAAAAGATCGAGGATGCCGGCTATGTATTTGCGGAAACACCTGTGAACCATTACTCGCGAAAATATGGCGTTTCGCAATTCTTTATCCCGTGGCGCATCATCCGCACGCTGCGGCAGATCACGAACCTTTACTGGCGTTTGGTAATAAAAAAGGAACATCTTCGCGGCAACGAAACCTGATTATGAATATGGAAACTGTATACTCTGAAGAGAGCGTGCTGATCACAGGCGGGATGGGCTTTATCGGCAGTAATCTTGTACGTAAACTGGTAAAGCTTGGGGCGAACGTTACCGTCTACGATAACCTTGACCCCGACTCGGGCGGAAATCTTTTCAATTTGTCGGACCTGCTCGATGATATCGAGTTCATTCAGGCGGATATAAATGATGAAGTTCGTTTGAAAGATGCGGTTGCAGGAAAAAAATATCTTTTCAATCTTGCCGGACAAATGAGCCATCTCGGGAGCATGGACGACCCGATCCATGACCTGAATATCAATGCCGTGGGGCAGATCAAATTGTTGGAAGTGTGCCGGAAGTTCAACCCGGAGGTCAACATTGTTTTTGCCGGAACGCGTCAGGTGTATGGGAAGCCGCAGTATCTTCCTGTTGACGAGGCTCATCTTCTTACGCCGCTCGATAATAATGGGGTCAGCAAACGCGCGGGCGAGATGTATCACATCGTCTACAACCATGTGTATGGCATTTCAACCAGCGTTCTGCGAATGACGAATGTGTATGGTCCGCGCATGAGGATAAAAGACGATAAGTTAACGTTTATTGGCTGGTGGTTTCGTCAGATTTTGGAGGGGAATCCGATTCAGATTTATGGAAAAGGCGGGCAGATTCGGGATCTGAACCATGTGGATGATGTAGTCCGCGCCCTGCTGCTTTGCGCTTCGAACCCCACTGCGCAGGGAAAGATCTATAACCTGGGCGGCAAACCCATCAGCCTGCTGGAACTTGCACGGCTGATGGTCGAAATTCACGGGGGCGGAAAATATGAATTGATTCCCTTCCCTGAAAGCCGCAAACGAATCGATATCGGCGATTACTATGGCGATTACAGCCTCATCCGAAATGAGATCGGTTGGAAACCGGAAGTTCCATTGCGTAACGGAATCAAAACAATGCTCGAATTTTATTATAAATTCAAGGAACATTATTTTTAGATGGATGGGATTCCCGCCTTTGACCTGAAAAAGCAATATGAATCCATTCACGCCGAATTGGATGAAGCGATTTCGCGGGTTCTAAAAAACGGCTCCTTCATTTTGGGGGATGAAGTCTCTGCATTCGAAACTGAGTTTGCAGAATATTGCGAGTCTGCGTATGCAATTGGAGTTGCTTCTGGAACAGAAGCATTGCAACTGGCGTTGCTCGCGTGTGGGATCAAAGCGGGCGATGAAGTCATAGCGCCTTCACATACGGCAGTTGCGACTGTCGCTGCAATTGAAATGACAGGCGCGCATCCTGTTCTCGTTGACATTGATCTCTCGCGCTTCACACTTGACCCGAAGCTGATTCAACAAGCGGTCACGCCTCACACTCGCGCCATTGTTCCCGTGCATTTATACGGCTGCCCGGCGGAGTTGAATCCCATTTTGGAGATCGCACGCGCGCAGAAGATATTTGTTGTTGAAGATTGTTCGCAGGCGCACGGCGCTTTTTATCGCGGAAGAAGGGTCGGCGGGTGGGGCGATATATCCGCGTTTAGTTTTTATCCCACAAAAAATCTCGGTGCATTCGGCGATGGCGGCGCCGTGTTGACGAACGACGCGGAACTCGCCGAGCGGGTCCGGCTTCTGCGTCAATATGGCTGGAGGGAACGATATATCAGTCAGCTCAAGGGAATGAACAGCCGCCTCGATGAACTTCAAGCCGCAATTTTACGCGTCAAACTGCGTCATCTTGATGGATGGAATTCCCGCCGCCGTGAGCTTGCCCTGCTTTATTTTGATCTTCTCGCCCAGGCGGATGTAACCCTTCCGCCTCGACCCGCGGACGTGGAGCAGGTCTTCCATCAGTTTGTGATCCGCCACCCGAAGCGGGATCAACTCAAAGAACGTTTGAAGCGGAGCGGCATCGGCACGTTGATCCATTATCCGGTTCCAGTTCATCTTCAGCCTGCATATGCCGATCTTGGTCACAAAGAGGGGAGTTTGCCCAACTCTGAAAAGGCTGCGGGTGAGGTGCTGTCTCTTCCGCTTTATCCTGAACTGCGAGTGGACGATGTGAGGCGGGTTGCCGAAACCATTCTTGAATGTTTGGATTAAGACGGGAACTGATAGGATTTGGAAGAACCTTTTTCTGCGTTTGGTGTAAAAATTAACAGTGCATAGGTTAGGTATTGTCCAAAATCATGACAAAAGGAACTAGGACTTTTTGTCTGGCTGTGCAATAATTTAGTGCATAAATCTTTCGGAGGCAATATGGCTAAGTTCACACGTGAAGATGCTCTTGAGTACCACCGTTTGAAGGGTAAACCCGGCAAAGTGGCGATCGTTCCCACCAAGCCGATGGATACCCAGCGCGATCTGAGTTTGGCGTATTCGCCCGGTGTGGCAGAACCGGTGCTGGAGATCGAAAAGAACGCTGAAGATGCCTACGAATACACATCCAAGGGGAATCTGGTGGCTGTCATTTCGAACGGCACTGCCATTTTAGGTCTGGGGGACCGGGGCGCTCTGGCGAGCAAGCCCGTTATGGAAGGCAAGGGGGTATTGTTCAAGAAGTTCGCTGATATAGATGTTTTCGATATTGAACTCAACTCTCACGACCCTGATGAGATCATCAAGGTGGTTGCCGCCATTTCACCGACCTTCGGCGGCATCAACCTCGAAGACATCAAAGCTCCCGAATGTTTTTATATCGAAGAAGAATTGAAGAAAATGCTGGATATCCCCGTCTTCCATGACGACCAGCACGGCACCGCGATCATCTCCTCAGCCGGTTTAGCGAATGCGCTGGAGATCGTGGGCAAGAAACATGAGGATATCCGCCTCGTTATTTCGGGCGCAGGCGCTTCGGCAATCTCGTGCGCGGAACTGGCGATCAGTTGGGGCGTGAAACGCGAAAATATCATGCTTTGCGATACAAGAGGCGTCGTTTATAAGGGACGCAAGGAAGGCATGAACAAGTACAAGGATATGCTTGCCGTCGAGGATAAAGGTCACCGCACTTTGGCGGATGCTGTCGAAGGCGCGGACGTATTCTATGGTCTATCTGTGGCGAATGTGCTTTCGCCGGAAATGGTCAAGACCATGGCTGCGGACCCGATCATCTTCGCGATGGCGAACCCCGACCCGGAGATCAAGCCTGAGTTGGCGCGAGAGGCGCGCAAGGATGTCATCATCGCCACCGGGCGTTCGGACTATGTCAACCAGGTCAACAACGTTTTGGGATTCCCGTTCATTTTCCGCGGCGCGTTGGATGTCCGCGCGAAGGGCATTAACGAAGAAATGAAGTTTGCCGCTTCGAAGGCGCTTGCGGCGTTGACCAAGGAAGATGTGCCCGATTCGGTCATCCGCGCGTATGGCGGCAAACCGATCAAGTTTGGTCGTGAGTACATTATTCCCACGCCGCTCGATCCGCGTGTGTTGTTGTGGGAAGCTCCCGCCGTTGCTGAGATGGGTATGAAGACCGGCGTGGCGCGCAAGACCATCGACATCGATGAATACAAGGAACAGTTGGCGTTCCGTCAGGGCAAGGGCGAGCGCATCCGTTACTTCTTCCAGAATCAGGCTCGTTCCTCGGGCGGCACCAAACGTGTGGTGTTCGCGGAAGGCGAAGAGCAGAAGATCATCCGCGCGGCGTATCGCGTTCAGGAGGAGGGCATCGCCACTCCCATTTTGATCGGACGCAAGGCTATGATCGATAAGGAATTGAAGCAGCTCAGCTTTGACTTCAACCCTGAAGTGGTCGACCCGGATGCTTTCGATAAACTCGAACCGTATGCGAAGTCGTTCTATGACCTGCGCCAGCGCAAAGGCTTGACGATGAGCGATGCGATCAAGCGGATGCGTGACCCGAACATCCTCGGTTCGTTGATGGTGAAGATGGGCGATGCTGACGCGTTTGTCTCCGGCTTGACCTATGACTATCCCGAGGTCATCCGCCCGGCGCTGCAGGTCCATCACACCGCTTCAGGTGTGGCGCGTGCGGCTGGCGTGTACATCATGATCGTGGAAGACAAGGTTTATCTCTTCACCGACGCAACGGTCAACATCGACCCGACGGCGGAAGATCTGGCGGAGATCGCCATCCTCGCTGCGGATTTTGCCAAGAAGCTCGAACTTGACCCGCATGTGGCGTTCCTCTCGTTCTCGAACTTTGGCTCCACGCCGCACCCGCTTTCGGACAAGGTCCGCAAGGCGGTGCAGACGGTCAAGTCCCGCCGACCGGACCTGCGCGTGGACGGCGAAATGCAGGCGGATACCGCCGTGGTCTCTTCGATCGCGGAAGAACGTTATCCGTTCAGTGCCGTGAAGGATGCCAATGTGTTGGTCTTCCCGTCGCTTGAGTCGGCGAATATCGCCTACAAATTGCTTTCCCGCCTTGGCAACGCCAAAGCCATCGGACCGATCCTGCTGGGCATGGGCGCTCCCGTCCATGTGCTGCAGACCGGTGACGAGGTCAATGCCATCGTGCAGATCGTTTCCGTTGCTGTGATGGATGCGATGGGTCGCTAAGTTTAGTTGATAGTTGAGACCCCAGGCTGATGTCTGGGGTCTTTTGATTCTTTAATGGCGATTGCCTCAAAGTGTATAATTCCCAACCTACTTCACTCCCAAAGGATATATTGTGGAAGAACTCGACCTCGAATATGTAGGACGTAAGATCATAGCGGTTCTATTCTCCCAGCAGTCGCTTGCTTCTGCCGGGTTTATCGCGGCTGCCACGCTTAATTCCATTGTCGGCAAGGAGTTGAGCCATAATTCCAGTTGGGCGGGCATTCCAACGGCTGTCTATTTGCTGGCAGGCGCGTTTTCCGCTTATATGTGGGGATACGTCTACGACGCAATCGGCAGGCGCAAGGGTTTGTCAACCGGACTCATCGCCGGTGTGATCGGTTCCGGAATTGCTTTTTATGCGATTGCGATCCATTCCTTTCTATTATTTCTGGGTGGTTTGATGTTGATGGGGACCGCCAACTCCGCTGTGCTGCTGGGGCGTTTCGCCGCGGCGGAAGTGAGCAAACCCGAACATCGCGGACGCGCCATCTCCAATGTGGTCATCGGCGGGACGGTTGGCTCGGTCATCGGTCCGTTCGTGGCGGGACCTTCGGGCTTGCTCGTCAGTTCGTGGGGTGTGGATGAATTGGCGGGCGCATACCTCATCGCCGCATTTCTGTTTGCTTTTGGCGCGTTGATCGTCTTCTTCGGTCTGCGCCCGGACCCGCGCGAGATCGGGAAACAGGTCGCAGAAAAATTCCCTGAAACAAAAAACAACTCCGGTCAAGTGCGAAGCGTGCTTGAGATATTTCGTCAACCCGCGGCGATGGTCGCGGTCACCAGCATGGTGCTCGGACAAGTCGTGATGGTACTGGTCATGGTCATCACATCGCTGCACATGCGCGGACATGACCACAGCCTCACGGATATTTCCGCGGTGGTGGCTTCGCATACGTTTGGTATGTATGCGTTTTCGATCATCTCCGGGCGGCTCGCGGATCGCTGGGGGCGCGGCGTTGTCATTCTGATCGGTTCGTCAACGCTTGTGGTCGCCTGCATTGCCGCGACGATCTCGCCGGATGTTCTTCCATTGGGTGTGGCGTTGTTCCTTTTAGGGTTGGGTTGGAATTTCTGTTTTGTCGGCGGCTCGACCCTGCTTGCCGACCAACTCTCGCCGTTGGAGCGTGCGCGCACGCAGGGATTCAATGACCTGCTGGTTGGGCTTGCTTCTGCTTTTGGAAGTTTGGAAAGCGGATTTGTTTTCACGTCGCTTGGCTATAACATGATGGCGTATGTAAGCGCCATTGTTGCGTTGATCCCATTGATCGTTGTGATCGTTTGGATGAGTAAAAACTCGATTTCGTTAAAGACCGCGTAATGAAAAAAATGCTTGGCTCGCGTTCTGGTTTGTTCCTGTTGTTCTTTGCGTTCGGCTTCGCGCTGACGTTTGCGTTGGGGTGGGTCACTCAGTTCCACGCATTGAGCAACGACTATTGGAACATCCTTTATTACGGAAGGCACATGACTCTTGCGCAGCCTGAGTCGTTGTATAACGGATTCTATCCATTCGGATATCCCTTCCTGATCGGACAGATGCCATTCACGTATGTGCTTCCGCTTTCATATTTACTGAACGCGCTTCTTGCCGGACTTTTCATTGCCTCTGTTTCGACGCTTGTCGCCTACACTGAATCAGTCCCTGCCACGGTGATTGCGTTCTATGCGTCTTTTGCGGAGTCTTTTGTTTTTCAGAATACGAACACGCTTGGTCCCGATATTGGCTCGGCGGCGTTTACCGCCTTTGCAATTTTTCTTTTATGCCAAACCTGGTTCGACCGTGAACGTTCCGAACCCAATGACCTGCAATCCGTCTTCGCAGGAATCTCCCTTGGGCTTTCCTTCCTGTGGCGGACTCATGCAGTGGTTTCCATCATTGCGATCCTCGCTGGGTATATCCTGCTGACGGGTCTGCGACCTCTCCGTCCGCGGCTTTTGCTGATCGGTTCGCTCGTGTTGACGGCGGGATTGCAGGTTATCGTCAATCTTGTTTCCGGTCACGGTCCGTTGGAAACGGGACAGGTGTTCAATCTATATAAGTTCTTTTACGGCGTTGATTGGACTTATCCGCCCACACCGGCAGACCTTCAGGGCTTTTCTGTCTTCAAAACCGTTTCGGATAATCCTACCAATGCGTTCAACTTATACAAACCTTTCTTCCTCTATTTTGTGTCTCACGCATGGGCGGCGGCTTTGGCATTTGTCATCTCGCCAAAGGGACGCTATTCCCGCTTCTCATTATTCTCGTTCATTTTTATAGTCTTATATGCCATTCCTATTTCCCTCAGTGACAGCGCCAGAGCGCCTGTCATTTTGATGAGCGTCTATTTGCCATCGGTGGCGATATTGTTGGTTGTGATGATGGACGCGTTCAAAAAATGGCTTCCATCCGTTCGTTGGGTGGAGTGGGCGGCAGTACTGCTTTTTGTTGCGGTTGGAATCAAAACCTTCTACGGCTGGGCAGTTTATGATGCAGGTTTGATCCGCGCATCAGTGGCAGAGCGCAAAGTGCTGTCTGTCATCGAACAGACTCTCAAATCCAGCGGCATGACTTCCCCCTCTGAAGTCTTCGCGGATCGCTATGATTTTTATACGCCGAATACCATGCCGTATCGCGCACGTCAGATCGGGAATTGGTCGGCGGGTTGGGTGTGGGGCTTTGATGAGGAATTTCCCGCCCTGCCAAACGACTCATGGGAATCCTTCGCCGCCGCCAGCAAGGAGCAGGGAATCCGTTTTCTTGTCCTCTCGCAGAACAGCCATTACCGCGGCGACATCTTTCCGCCGATCTACAACGAAGAGGTTGACATTGACGCTTTGGGCTTAAAGTTCATCGGTCAGCGCGGAAAGATGCGCATCTACGAATTTAAATAAATAACGCCGGACGCAAACACGTCCGGCGTTTGAAATTCAGAAGGCGCCTACTATTTTCCCTGCAATTGTTTTCCGATCAAATTAAACGCCGCGTCCAGCGCCCTGGCGGAATCGGCTTCGTTCAAGCCGGTCAGTTTTGAAATTTCCTGGGTCATGCCGCTGTTGTTGAGTGTTTGCGAATTGATGTTTCCCTGTCCCATTTGCGTCAGCATATCGTCGAGATTGAACGTGTTCGAGTCCCTGCCGGAGGTGGGATGGTGCGCCAGCAGTTTGTGCGCCGCAAAGGAGACGACGAGCATGGCGATCTGCGGATCGACCTTTAATTTCTTTGCAAGAGGTTCAACGAACGGCTCCAACAATATCATGACCGGATCATTCCCAGCCGCCGCCTGATTCGTAGACCTAGACTGTTTGCCACCCATGAACATTTCCAGCATTCCCATCATATCGCTCAACCCAGCCTGTGGGCTGGCAGCGGAACTCTGCTGTTGGGTTGCGCCCAGCAATCCGCCGATGAGATCGGTCATGGGGTCAGCCTGCCCAGCGGATGAACTTCCCTGCTGGCGTGAATTGACAAGGACATTGAGGATATCTTCCATGGACGATGACATTTTATAAACTCTCCTTCTTAAAAATTAAAAGCGCGGCAATTCTGCCGCGCCATTTCGTATAAGGTTTACTCAGATTTTTCAGCGGTCGAAGAAGTATTATTCTCTGAAGTGCTCTTCTTCTTTTTTGATGTCTTCGCGGTTGTATCACCCGAAGGAGACTTGTGATCGGTCGCATAAAAGCCCGATCCCTTGAAGATGATTCGCGTGGGGGTGATAACCTTCTTCAGAGCCTTCTTGCGGCACTCGGGGCAGGTCTTCAGCGGGGAATCGGTGAAAGATTGCTGGCGTTCAAATTGGACTCCGCAATTTTCACAGCGATAAGTATAAACAGGCATACGTTCACTCCTTACTTCGTACGGTCTTTCCTTGAGAATATGATGCGGCATTATAGCCCTCTTACTAGGGCGTGACAAGCCTTCAAGGGCGGCATGTTATAATTTTCTTACAATTTTGCCGACCCGACGTTTATTTTGATGCGCCATTTGGGGAAAAGATACGCAGGAGCGCACGGAGTTTTGCAGGGTCTTTTGGAGAACTGATGTTAAGGATCGAGATCGTTTATTGCGCGGTTTGACATTACACCAACCGGGCCGTGAGTCTGGCACAGGAATTATTGAAGGATTATGAGCACGTCATCGAAACGGTGACGCTCGTTCCTTCGGACGGGGGCAGGTTCGAGGTCAGCGTGAACGGAGAGTTGATCTACTCCAAACTGCAGACCAAACGTCACGCCGAAGCGGGTGAAATTCTCGGTCTCATCTCGAAAATGGTTGATTAAATCACTTGTAGGGGCGACCCCTTAAGTTTGAACAAGGAAACTTGCTCTCGCTGGGCGGGTCGTCTCGACAATTAAATGAGGAAAAAGAATGGCTAAAAAAGGACGAGTATTTTCAGGAGCGCGCCCGACGGGACGCCAACATTTGGGGAACTATCTTGGCGCGATCCAAAACTATGTGGATCTGCAAAAAGACTACGACTGCGTGTACTGCATTGTGGATGTCCACGCGCTGACCACGGTGGAGACGACCCAGGAATTGCAGCAAAACACATTTGAGATGGCGCTGGACTGGCTTGCCGCCGGTATCCGCCCGGAAGAGTCGATTCTCTTCATCCAATCACATGTCCCGGAAGTGATGGAATTGCACACGTATCTTTCGATGGTCACGCCGCTCGGCAAGCTGACCGACCTTCCGACGTTCAAGGAAAAAGTCCGCCAACAGCCGGAGAATGTTAACTATGGTTTGCTCGGTTACCCGGTGTTGATGTCTGCCGACATCGTCCTCTATAAAACGGACGTGGTTCCCGTCGGCATCGACCAGGCGCCGCACATCGAATTTGCGCGTGAAACCGTCCGCTCGTTCAATTATCGTTTTGGTACAAAAGTGCTCATCGAGCCGCAGGTCAAGCACACAGAAGTGAAGAAGGTGGTCGGCATCGACGGCAAGGATAAGATGAGCAAGAGTCTTAACAATCATATTGAACTTGCTCTCACCGCCGAAGAGACGACCAAACGCGTCCGCGAAATGGTCACCGACCCGGCGCGCATGCGCAAGACCGACCCCGGCAACCCCGATATTTGCAACGTGTTCACCATGCACAAGATCTTCTCCCCGCAGGAAGAAGTGGACATGATCAATGTGGAATGCCGCAAGGCTGGCATCGGCTGCGTGGATTGCAAACTCCGCTTTGCCAGCAACCTCAACAAACATCTTGAACCCTTCCGTGCAAAACGCGCTGAGTTCGAGTCCAAACCTGCCGAAGTGAAGGACATCCTCGCTGACGGCGGAAAACGCGCCCGCGCCATCGCACAGCAGACCATGACCGAAGTCCGCGAGGCGATGAAGTTACCCTAGAACGGTAGATCGGAAATTGGTACATAGAGATTGAGATGACCGATGTACTGATTCCCAAATCCCAACCTTATGCGCGTACTTATCCAACGAGTATCCAAAGCCAGTGTCACAGTCGAACAACAGACCATTTCCCAGATAGGAAAAGGTCTGTTGATTTTATTGGGTATTGGTCACGGCGACGGTGAGGAACAGGTGCAGTTCCTTGCCGAAAAGACCGCCAACTTGCGTATTTTCGAAGATGAACAGGGCAAGACCAATCTTTCGGTGCTGGACGTCAAAGGCGAAGCCATCGTTGTTTCGCAGTTCACGCTCTACGCCGACAGCCGCAAGGGACGACGTCCCTCCTTCATTGATGCAGCCCTGCCCGATGTCGCTGAACCGTTGGTGGATCATTTTGTAGAACTGTTACGTTCACATGGCGTTCCAACGCAAACCGGCAAATTCGGCGCGCACATGGAAGTCGAAATCCATAACGATGGTCCCGTTACCATTTGGCTTGAAAAATAAAATGAAATCTCCGAATTTAATACAACGAATATTTCATCGCTTTGTAATGTTGAAACCAGTGACAGCTTTCTTTGCTCCGCGCACACACCTGGTGGATAATTTCGTTCTTCGAGTTACAAAAGGAAAACACACGCTCTCCGAAATTCTCGGCTGGAATATTGTTCAGGTTGTCACCACAGGCGCAAAGTCAGGAGAGAGGCGGGTTTCCATCCTGATCGCAGTTATGAACAATGAGAAGATCGCCTTGATCGGCTCGAACTTTGGACGTCAACATAACCCCGGCTGGTATTACAACCTGAAGAAGAATCCTGAATGTGAAGTCCGCTTGAATGGGAAGTGGGGTACGTATCTCGCGCGGGAGACCGAGGGCGAAGAACGCAAGTCGTATTGGAAGCAGGCGGTTGCTCTTTATGCCGGGTACGAAAAGTACGAACAGCGCGCTTCTCATCGGCACATTCCGGTGATGCTCCTCGAACCCGAAAAATAATTGCCAACTTTGGAATTTAATGATAAATTAAGCCTTGAAGGATGCAAGAGGTTTTCGTTGCGGAAGGAAGAAAGACGACGGCTCAAAGCAAGACCTTGAGCCGTATTTTTTTACCACCCGATGAATACAGCTGCGTCACCAAATTTTTTTCATTTTGCTCAGGAGGCAAATATGGCTGAACGTATCATCGGCACGGTAAAGTGGTTTAATGGAACCAAGGGTTACGGTTTCATCGAGCGTGAAGGCGGTCCCGACGTCTTCGTCCACTTTTCCGCCATTCGCGGCGAAGGCTTCAAGAACCTTGTGGAAGGCCAGAAGGTGGAATTCACCATCGAGCAGGGTCCCAAGGGTCTGCAGGCTGCGGATGTAGTGGTTCTCTAATTTCGTAAGTAATTAATTGAACCTAATGAAAGAGCCTCGTCGTGAGACGGGGCTCTTTTTTGTTTGGATTACCAATCAGGATTAAACCCCCGCCTCTTTCGGGACCCAGAGCTGGGCATCTGTTTCCACAGCCATTGCCCCCGCCTTGAGCATGGACTCCACATCCGCCTGCGACCAGACTCCTCCAGACCCGATGATGGGGAGTCCGCTCATCACCGCCGAACGGACGATGTCCAATGAACGGGGGAAAAGGGACTGTCCATACATTCTGCCAGTAATCAGGTTTCCTGTCTTGTCGTGTATTGCCCCGCGCGGTGAAGCGACACTGATGGCGCTTGCGCCGTTGTCGATCAATTCCCTTCCCAATGTCAACACCTGCTCGTGCGGCAGCGCAAAGATAAGCGGGACTTCACCCAGGCACATTTCCAAATTCAAAAGAATGATGTCATCTGCCAATAAGGGCGCGAAGCCGAGTTGTACTGCCATAACGTTCTCAACGTTTTCCAGTTCACGCACCATGCGTTGGGTTTCTTCCGGTCTGTCTGCCATTAGGTGGACGATAATGGGCAGGTCTGCGCGGTTCCACTTGGCGGAATATTTTTTTAGCACGGCATTGAAGCCGGGATTCGGCAAGCCGGTATGTAGGATGAATCCGCCGGGGAATTCGACCAAAGCCGGATGGGACGTCGGCAGGCGCGGGCGGAGTGAGATCGGATTCGTCACAAAAGCACCGAATAAATCCAGCGAAATCCCATTGCGGGTATCAGGCGCGAATCCCAATGATCCTGCTGCGTTGATGAGAGGTTTGCTAAAATACAGATCGCGTTTCATATTATTCGTTTCGTCATTGCGAGGGCGATGTACTTCGCCCGAAGCAATCTTTACATTGAAAGGCGGATTGCTTCGTCGGGAAGAGCACCCTCCTCGCAATGACGGAGTATCTCAGGAGTTCTATGCAGCCTTTGCAAAACATCCGTGTGCTTGACCTCAGCCGTGTGCTGGCTGGACCTTATTGTACGATGGTTCTCGGCGACCTGGGCGCGGAGGTTATCAAGGTGGAGCCGCCTGAAGGCGATGAGACCCGCGCGTGGGGACCTCCGTTCGCGGGTGGGGAGAGCGCCTATTATTTGTGTGTCAATCGCAACAAGCGCGGCATGGTCGTGAATTTGAAATCGGACGAGGGACGGAATATTTTGCGCGAACTTGCTTTGCAGAGTGACGTGCTTGTTGAAAACTTCCGCCCCGGCACACTGAAAAAATTCGGCTTGGATTTTGAAACGCTGCGTGAACTGAATCCGCGCCTGGTCTATTGCTCCATATCAGGCTTCGGACAGACAGGACCTTTGAAAGATATGCCCGGCTATGATTTTATGATCCAGGCGATGGGCGGCATCATGAGCATCACCGGCGAAGCGGATGGCGAACCGATGAAAGTCGGCGTTGCTGTTGCGGACTTGTTCGCCGGGCAGAATGCGGTCATTTCCATTTTGGCGGCACTACAAGCGCGGACGTTTACAGGTGAAGGTCAATACATTGATATCGCCTTGTTCGACTCTGAACTTGGCTGGTTGGCAAATGTGGCGAGTAATTTTCTGGTGTCGGGAAAGAACCCCAAACGGTATGGCAATGCTCATGCCAATATCGTTCCGTATCAAAGTTTTCAGGCGAGCGATGGCTGGCTGGTTGTAGCGGTGGGAAATGACAGACAGTTCGAAGCGTTCTGCAAAGTGATTGGCAAACCTGAACTTTCCGCCGATGAACGTTTTTCAACCAATTCGGCGCGGGTGCAGAACCGCGAAATTTTGATTCCCATGCTCAAGCCGATCTTCACGGAAAAAACCGTCGGCGAGTGGCTTGCGCTTATTGGCGAAAAATTTCCATGCGGACCGATCAACACGTTTGAGCAGGTCTTTGCCATGCCGCATGTCCGCGAGCGGGAGATGGTGGTGAAGATGGCGCATCCCACCATTGGGGCGTTGCCACTGGTCGGTTCGCCGCTTAAGATGGGAGGTACACCTGTGGAATACCGCCTCCCGCCGCCGCTGAAGGGTCAGCATACGCAAGAAGTTTTATTGGAAGTCCTTGGCTATTCGGAGGAAAAGGTTGCGGAATTGACCGAACACGGGTGCATTACATAACTTTATTGGAGTTTCGTATGGATACTGTGATCTATTCCGCTTCACCGTTGAAGGCGTTTTCTGGTGGATTGTTCGTGCTGGGATTTTTGTTCGCCCTCGGAGGATTTGGAGCGGTGATGGCGATCTTCAACCGCCGCGACCGGGTCATTACACGCGTTGGGCTGGGATGCGTTTCGATCATTCTCCTGCTTGCGGGTGTAGGCGCATCTATTGCCACGTTTAGGACGTACACTGGCGGACAGTCCACTGCGCTCGTGCATGTGGACCGGAAACGGATCGTGACGAGTAATTGCGATAACACTGGCAATACCTGCACGGACTATGTCGTTGAAGCAAGCGATGGAAGTAAATATTACAATTTCAATTTAGGGCAGGAAACCTGGGACAAGGTCGAGGAACAGGCTTGTTATGAATTTACCTATTATCCGGCGCAGTCCCTTTTTGGAGAATATTTACAGCAGGATAATCCGTATGCCGATCAATATGAAACGACTGCAAATATCGCACAGATAAGAACGGCGAATTGCCCTTAGCGCTTTTTGATGTGATACATCGTCAACAGCGGAGTCCACTGTTTGGTGTGGATGACCAGCCCAAGTTGAGTCAGATGCGCGTCGAGGGCGTTGAGTCCGAAATCGGTGTCAGGATGTCCCCAGCGGAAGAAGGCATCGAAGATTTTGATGTCCACGCCGCGCGGTTCTTCGAGGAAAAAACTTCCGCCCGGTTTGAGCACGCGGTTGATCTCATCGATGGCTTTGCGCCAGTTGCGGATGTGATGCAGCACGCCAAAGATGACCACCACATCCTTGCTCGCGTCGGAAAACCGGCTAAGGTCTTCGGCGCTTTGCAGGATGAATTCGAATTGGGGATGATCCTTTTGCGCTAGCGTTATTTGCTCTTCCATTACGTCGATGCCGATATAACTTTTCGGGTCGAGCGACGAAAGCAGATACGCGCCATATCCCGAGCCGCAGCCGATCTCGAGAACATCTTTATTTTTTAGGTCGAGCCCCATGCGTTGGAACACGGGCATTTCAAAATGACGCTGCCCCCACTTGCGCGGCAGGGATTGCATGGCACGAAATTCAGGTGTGGATAGTTTCATAAAATAAAAATCTCCGAGTTCCTGAAGAACCCGGAGATTTATTTCTTACGCGGTTTCGATCATGCCCATTGCCTGGAGCATCTCTTCGTTGCTGGCGTACTTGAATTCTTCAAGCCCGCGCTTTTTGGCTTCCTCCGCTTCGATGGCTTCAAGCCGCTTGATATCTTCCTTCATGATGATCGGCTTGTGCAGCGATTTGAGCCTTTCAGCGACCGCCTCAGGATTTGCGTTGGCAGGTGACTTTGTTTCCAAATATTGGTGGACCGCTTTTGCGGCGTTGGTTCCGTCACGACGGGCATAGCCGACCAGACCTTCACTCGCCTTGCGCGACCATCCACCAACGAAGATTCCATCAATGGTTGATTCATAGGAGACATTTTCGATCGGGAAGCGGGGTTCCTCGTTCTTCTTGAATTCGCCCCATTCAGCAGGCAGACCGAAAGTGGCATCCACTTGATCGCCAATGGCGAAGATGACCGTATCCACATCCAGTGTGTGTTTTACGCCGGTGCCTTTGGGTTTGGTCCTGCCGTCTTTTTCGATGAGGATGTTCTCTTCCACTTCCAGGCAGGTGAGTTGACCGTTATCGCCGGTCATGGCTGCAGGTGAAGCGAGGAAGTCAAAATGGAATTTGGCGTTCTTGACCTTGGGGTCGGCTTTGGGCAGCGCATCCATTATTTTTTGGCGACCAATTTCCGGGTCCTGTTTGATCGCCTCCAACAGCGGACTCACGCGCGCCATTTCCTTTTCGAATCCTTCCATATCAAGGTAGGCGATCAGGTGCTTCATCTCTTCCTTGGTGAAGTTCACTTCTGCCGGACCGCGGCGTACGACTGCGGTGATCTCTTCCACGTCTTGGTGATTGATGAGATAACGCGCAACATCCACCATCACATTGCCTGCGCCGATAATGGCGGCGCGTTTCCCAAAGCGGAACTTACGCTGGCTGAAAGGGGGAAGTTTGTTGTAGTGATAGACGACATCCTTGGCGTGATAGACCCCTTCAAGTTCTTCGCCGGGCAAGCCGAGGCTCTTTGTTCCCTGCGCGCCGGCAGAGACCAGCACCGCGTCAAAACCGAGCGCGCGGATATCCTCCAAAGTGAGATCGCCGTTCGTGCCAATGGACACATTGCCGTAGTAATCGAGGTTCGCAAGATCCAGGGCTTGCCGAAACTGCTTGCGCAGCCCTTCTTTCATGACGTGCTTTTCCAGATAAATGCCGTACTCTGCCAGACCACCTGGCTTGATGTCGCGATTAAAAAGTGCCACATGCACGCCGTTGTTCGCCAATTCTCGCGCACCAAAAAGTCCCGCCGGACCCGCCCCAATCACGGCGACATAATATTGATTATCCACGCTCTTCCTCCAAAGAATAAAATTGAGTACTCGTTTGAGCCTGTAAAGCGGCTCGACCAAGTCACTTTTTTACCACAAAGGTCAGGGAATTTACAGACAAAAATCATTGCCCGCACCATTCCGCACCGACCTGAACCGGTTCTTTTTTCCTTCGATATCGTTACTAGTCAGGTCGGTTTCTCTAATGAAAAGTTACTCCGTTTTTATTAAATTCAAATTAGCAATACTGCGTTCCACTCCAATTAAAACGAATATGTCATTCAAGGACATCTATGCTAATATTAGGCATCGTATGACAGGAGGCAGTATGACCGACGAGCCCATCAAAGAAGATCCTGTGGAAAAGTTTCGGAAGCTCATCGCGAGCTTCATCCCGCTTTCACGCCGTCCCAAAAAAGAGGAAAAGGATACTGCGCCGGAAAAAGCAGAACAAGTCGAAGCGGAACCGCCAGCAGAGGTCAAGGACGCTCTTTCTGCGCTGCCCAAAAAGACCGCAAACAAAAGCAATATGCTGAATTCCCTGCCCAAAAAGCAGGATGAACCCAAATCGGAAGCAAAGTCCGCACCGGCTGCGGCGGCTGGGAAAGTTGCATCTGCCAAACCGGAACCCGCCTCCAAACTGGACCCGAAGCCTGAGTCTGCTTCGGAGAAAAAATCCTCGTTCTTCGGTCCTCGCTTTTGGACGACAGCAAGTGTGATCTCTCTTACCATTAACGTCATTACGATAGCCGTTCTTATTATTTTGTTAATAAGTGTGCGCCGCCTCGGGTTGGACGTCAACTATGTGATGGCTGTGGGGAAGGACCTGGTCGGACTGCCCGGTGGGTTGTATAACAACTTCGAAAAGATGGAACGCGCGAATATTCAAACTAATGTGGTTGTGAATACATCCATCCCAGTCAAATTCGATCTTCAATTGAATCAGGAAACCAATGTCGTCCTGAGCCAGGATGTCACCATTACGAACGCGCTCGTCACCGTCAACACAGGCGGATTGAACATCTCGCGCGCGAATACCACCATCGTCCTGCCGCAGGGGACAAATCTGCCCATCGTCCTGAATCTGACCGTCCCGGTCGATACGCAGGTGCCTGTAACCTTGAACGTGCCAGTGGATATTCCATTGAAAGAAACACAATTGAACGAACCTTTTGTCGGCTTGCAGAATGTGATCAAGCCTCTTTACTGTTTCATCGAACCCAATGCTGTGAATATGGACGGACAGCCGATCTGTCCGTAAGGCAAACATCCCTTATTTGAATTGACACAATAACTTTGGAGTTATATGAAGAATCCTGTTACCCAAGTCCAACTTAAGAATGGCATGCGCGTCATGCTGAAAGAGATTCACACCGCGCCGATCATCTCATCGTGGATCTGGTACCGCGTCGGCTCGCGCGATGAATCCACTGGCAAGACCGGCATCTCGCATTGGACGGAACACATGATGTTCAAGGGGACAAAGAAATTCCCCGGCGGGCTGCTCGATAAAGCCATCTCGCGCGAAGGCGGACGATGGAACGCATCCACGTCACGCGACTCAACCCGTTATTACGAAACCATGCCAGCCGCCAAGATCGACCTTGTCCTGCGCCTCGAAGCGGATCGCATGACAAAAAGTCTCTTTGACCCCAAAGAAGTCGCCTCCGAACGGACCGTGATCATTTCAGAACGTGAAGGTTCTGAGAATGAACCGATGTTTCTTTTAAGCGAAGCGGTGCAGCATGCATCCTTTCGGGTGCATCCATATCATCATGAGATCATCGGAGACAAGGCAGACCTGCACTCCATGACCCGTGATGACCTGTATTCACACTATCGCACATACTATGTACCCAAAAATGCAGTGTTGTCACTGGCTGGAGACTTTGAAACAAAGTCCATGCTCAAGCGCATCAAGGAATTGTACGAGCCGATTCCCGCTGGGAAAGTCCCGCCGCGGATGGCACGCCCCGAGCCGGAACACAATGGCGAATTACGTTTGACGGTTGAAGGTCCCGGCGAGACGGCGTTTACGCAGATCGCGTATCCCTTCCCGAACGCCACTCATCCAGATTATTTCGCTCTGCAGGTGCTTGAGAGTCTGCTCAACGGCGCAAGCGGACTTTCCTATAAAACCTGCCGCCTGTATCGCGCCCTTGTCGATAAGGGATATGTTGTGGATGTTTCCGGCTGGTCCGAATCAACCATCGACCCGTATCTGTATCGCTTTACGATGGTCCATCGACCCGATAAAACGCCGGAAGAGGCGCTGTCTGTTTTGGATGATGAGTTGAAAAAGATGCAGGACACTCTCATGCCCGAAGCGGAGATCCAGCGCGCGGTCAAGCAGGCGCGGGCTGTCTTCGCATACGGAAGCGAGCACATTACCCATCAAGCCTTTTGGATGGGCTACACCTCGATGTTCTCTGATTACAGTTGGTACACAACCTATTTGAGTAAACTCGCCAAAGTCACGCCGCAGGATGTTCAACGTGTGGCGCAGACGTATTTCCAAAAGAATAAACGCGTGGTCGGAACGTATATCCCGCAAGGGAAGGGGGCGTAAATGGCAAAAGGCAAATCCACTCAAATGTCTTCCATGCCCAGCCCGGAAGATGTCTATCAGGTTACGCTTTCGAACGGTATCACTGTTTTGGCGCGTTCCAATTTCAACAGCCCGGCAGTCAATCTCGGCGGGTACCTTCCTTCAGGCGCGATCTTTGATACTGATGACAAACTTGGTCTGGCAGATTTCGCAACAAGCATGTTGATGCGCGGCACGAAGAAACGTACGTTCGATGCCATCTATAACGAGCTTGAAACCGTCGGCGCAAGCCTCGGTTTTGATTCGGGCGTGCATAACACGAACTTCGGTGGTAGGGCTTTGGTCGAAGAGTTGCCGCTTCTTTTAACGATCCTTTCTGAGTCCTTGCAGACCCCCAGTTTTCCGAAGGACGAAGTGGAACGCCTCCGCACGCAGCTACTAACGGGTTTGGCGCTGCGCGCACAGGATACCTCAGATATGGCGGACCTGATCTACGACCAGTTTTTATATGCAGATCATCCGTACGGCAAACCGACCGATGGATATGTGGAAACGATCCGCGCGATCACACGCAAAGACTTGGAGACATATCATCGCCTCCACTTCGGACCTCGGGGTTTGGTCCTCGCCATTGTCGGCGCCATGCATCCGAAGAAAGCGGTCGAGGCGGTGGAAAAGGCTTTGGGCGGCTGGCAGGTACCGGGTCAGATCGAGGCGCCTGCGCTTCCTCCGCTGAAGCCGATTAAGAGAACGGTCCGCAAGCATCATGTGATCCCCGGTAAAGCCCAATCTGACCTCGTGGTTGGAACAGTTGGACCGAATCGAAAGAATCCCGATTTTATGGCGGCGTCTTTGGGAAATTCGGTTTTGGGTCAGTTCGGCATGATGGGGCGCGTTGGAAATGTTGTGCGCGAAAAATCCGGGCTGGCGTATTATGCATATTCGAGCCTTCACTCGGGCATTGGACCTGGAAGCTGGGAGGTGAATGCTGGCGTGAACCCAAAGAATTTAAAGAAAGCGTTGGATCTGATCGAGAAGGAATTGCAGCGCTTTGTTAAGAACGGTGTGACCAAAGAGGAGCTGGCTGATAGTCAGGCGAATTATATTGGGCGGCTGCCGTTATCGTTGGAGTCGAACAGCGGAGTTGTCAGCGCCATTCTTAATATCCATCGTTATGAGCTGGGTATGGATTATTACCAGCGATATGAGAGTTTGATCCGTAAGGTGACGCGTGAGGATGTGGTCGAGGTTGCCCGGAAATATATCAACCCGGAGCGTCTTGTCATTGCGACGGCGGGACCGTAATTTGTGATCCTTCGAACCGGTGTTGACCTGATCGAAGTGTCTCGTGTTGCCGAAGCCATTGAACGGCATGGCGAACGTTTTCTTTCACGTATTTATACCGATACGGAACGATTGGAATGTAATGGAAGAATAACATCCCTTGCGGCGCGGTTTGCCGCCAAAGAAGCGGTCGCTAAGGCGTTGGGCTGCGGTATCGGCGATGTAAGTTGGTTGGAAATCGAAATCCGTTCGGATGAGAAGAAAGCCCCGTATTTAGTCTTGCGTGGAGAAGGGGAGAAGTTGGCGCAGGAACTTGGGCTTTTGAATTGGTCAGTGAGTTTGAGCCACACGGAAAGTCACGCCATTGCGTTTGTAGTAATGACAGGATAATCAAGACGCCTTATGAGTTCTCATAAGGCGTCTTGTTGTCATTTCTGAAGGATTGCCTTCAGTGTTTCTGGCGCGATTGGCGCGGAACTGTGTTCGTGAATGATCTTCCACATGCCATTCTTGTTTTTGAGTCCCAGGGTCAATCGATTTTGCATGGAACGCAATTCTTTGCCTTCTGCGGATAATCCCCTGTAGGTGACGATTGCATGTGCAATTGCCATATTACCTGCGGCTTCCATTTGTATGTCGCTGAAGTCAACCCCGACTTTTTCATTCCCCAATGAACCGAACCATTCGGTGACCATTCCGCGCCACGCCTGAATGCCGTCATACGACCATTTCCCCCACATATCAAAGACATGAATATTTTCATCGTATAGCGCTGTGAATGCATCGACGTCTTTGGCGAATACTGTGGTTCTATAAACCTCAAATATTTGTTTGATTTGTTCTTCTAATTCACTCATTTCATTGCTCCTAAAATTTAGTTTACATTAACGTCGATAATGGATAAGGAAAATTTTCAAAATTCACCACAGGTGAACGCAGATTCACACAGATAGAGAGACGAGTTTCCTCAAAACGATCTCCCATCCCGTTTATCAGTGTTTATCTGTGGTTAAAAAATGGTTATCCATTACTCACGTTACATTATAAAAAGCCCTCCCGCATGCCAGTTTACGGGAGGGACCAAGGAGATATAGAACGGCGAAAGGAAAGACTATATCTCAACTTGACGGGGGGATTTACTTCTGATCTTCATTGCCGATCCAAAAGTGACCGGGCATCACGGGGCGATAAGCACGCACAACAAGTTTCCCTAAAGCAATCTGTCGCTGCCCCGCATCCAGCATGCTTGGATGGACAAGGCACAGGTTCGGGGTCTTGCCGAATTTTTTGTTGTAGTAATCCATTGCCTTTTGGATCTTTACGCTCAGCGTCGTCTGCGGGTCGTTGTCAAACCATAAAAGACCGGTATGCATGTTTTTGCCTTTCTCTAATCGATAACCGGAAGCCAGAACTTCAGCAATTGCTTCCCTTCACGCATGGCAAATTCTTCGCCCGCTGCAAGATGATTCAGCAAAGAATCGCCGGTCAGCATTTTTGCATTGTCTGGATTTTCCACGCAGCCAAATAAGCGCGTGCGGAAAAACTCCAGCCATTCTTTTTGCTTTTCAACATGTTCTGCGTTCAAAGTAATGAAAGTCCAAACACGGCGGCTGGTACCGCGTAAAAGAAGCCAGCGAAGATTTTGTTGCGTCCGCTCATCAAGGGCTGTGACAGCTTCAAGATCATCAATAAACAAAAGGATGGATTGCCCTTCGCCTTTATTGTTATGCGCCCATGTGACCAGCGATTGCAAAAGCTCTACAGTGTTCTCTTCATCGACATGATAGATGCCTGCGTTATTTTCGTTCCCGTAAAAATCTTTCCATTCGTCGGGGTCGCGCGTAATCACTCCATACTGCACAACATCGGATGTGTGAAGGATGTCCGCGGCGTTAGCGATGGTTTGGAGCAGTCGAGTCTTTCCGCTTTTGGAATCGCCAGCGATCAGAATCGGACCCGGAACCGGGTCATACAAATTGAGCAGAACAGGCAGCCCGTCATTTGCCATGCCAAGGAAGAGCGCTTCACTTGGAAGGGGAGCGAGTCGGGTGAGGACTTTGCTCAGGTTTGGCAGAGCAGGCGTGGGCGGAGTCGGAGGCGCGATCTTCTTCGCTTCTTCTTCCTGCGCTATTTCTGTCAATGCGTTTAGCATTAAGTCGAGGTGATTGGTTTCGCTCATATTATTAGAACAACTGTTCTAATAATAACCCAAGCCAAATCGACTGTCAAGAGGAGAAAATCCGCTTTTTATATTAACTTCATTGCCATCAAAATCGCTTGACGCTATGGGTTGTTTTGGTATAATCTGTCCGCTTATTGACTTGCCGACGTAGCTCAATCGGCAGAGCACCCGCCTTGTAAGCGGGCGGTTACGAGTTCGATTCTCGTCGTCGGCTCTGGGTTACCGAAAGAGCAAAAATCGGTGATCATTAACAATTTATCATGGGCAGTTACCCAAGCGGCCAAAGGGGACTGACTGTAAATCAGTTGTCAGAAGACTTCGGAGGTTCGAATCCTTCACTGCCCACTACACCACTATGGTGTACCCCCATTTGGGGAAACAGCACGTCAAGCCCTCATAGCTCAGTTGGCAGAGCACACCCTTGGTAAGGGTGAGGTCATGGGTTCAAATCTCATTGAGGGCTCAGTTGCTGAAAAGCATTCTCGAAAATAATTAAGGAGAGCGAAACATGGCGAAAGGAAAGTTTGACAGAAGCAAGCCGCATCTGAACGTGGGGACGATGGGACACATCGACCATGGGAAGACGACACTGACAGCGGCTATTACAAAAGTAGCCGGAATGGCCGGGCAGGCAGAATTCAAAGCCTACGACCAGATCGACAACGCCCCGGAAGAAAAAGCACGCGGTATCACGATCAACATCGCGCACGTGGAATACCAGACGGAAAAGCGACACTACGCCCACGTCGACATGCCGGGACACCGTGACTACATCAAGAACATGATCACCGGTGCGGCGCAGGTTGATGGCGCGATCCTGGTGGTGGCGGCTCCGGATGGACCGATGCCCCAGACTCGTGAACACGTCCTCCTGGCTCGCCAGGTGGAAGTGCCCTCCATCGTGGTCTTCCTGAACAAGGTCGACATGATGGACGACCCCGAATTGCTGGAACTGGTGGAACTGGAACTGCGCGAACTGCTCAGCAGCTACGGCTTCCCCGGCGACACCACCCCGATCGTGCGCGGCTCCGCCAAACAGGCATTGGACAGCGCCTCGACCGACCCGAACGCCCCCGAATATGCCCCGATCCACGAACTTCTGCGCGTGATCGACGAATACATCCCCGAGCCGAAGCGTGAAATGGACAAACCGTTCATGATGGCGATCGAAGACGTGTTCTCGATCAAGGGACGCGGAACCGTAGTGACCGGACGTGTGGACCGCGGTGTTGCCAAGAAGGGTGACGCAGTGGAGATCGTCGGTCTGCGTGAGACCCGTTCATCCGTGATTACCGGTGTCGAAATGTTCCACAAGGAACTGGACGAAGCGGAAGCGGGCGACAACGCGGGAATCCTCCTGCGCGGTATCGAGCGCACCGATGTGGAACGCGGACAGGTGTTGGTGAAACCCGGTTCCGTGACCCCGCACAAGAAATTCCTTGCGGAAGTGTACGTGCTGAAGAAGGAAGAAGGCGGACGCCACAAAGCGTTCTTCAGCGGATACCGCCCGCAGTTCTACATCCGCACGATGGATGTGACCGGGGACATCGCGCTTCCGGAAGGCGTGGAGATGGTGATGCCTGGTGACAACGTGAACCTGACGGTGGAATTGATCGTGCCGGTGGCGTTGGAGCAGGGTTCGAAGTTCGCCATCCGTGAAGGCGGTCTGACCGTTGGTGCGGGTGTCGTTACCAAGATCATCGAATAATAAATTGAAAGTAAGGTAGTAAGATGGCATCCAAAAAGAAAGACGTTCGCCCGGTGATCACCCTGCAGTGTAACGACTGCAAGGAACGCAATTACACCACCGAGAAGAATCGTCGCAACGATCCGAATCGTATGGAATTAAAGAAGTACTGCAGTCGCTGCAAGAAGCACACAGTACATCGCGAAACCAAGTAGTTTATCGGTTGGGTAGCTGAATGGTTCGATGGTTGAACTACGAAACCATAAAACCAGACAACTACCCAACTAACCTAGGCCAGTGGCTCAATTGGCAGAGCTCTCGTCTCCAAAACGAGCGGTTGTGGGTTCAAGTCCTACCTGGCCTGCCTAAGGCAACGCCGCGCCTCGCGGCGTTTTAGCCGTAAAATACTGAAGGAGTAATGCCTTGGCTGAGAAAGCGAAGAAAGTCAAGAAGAAAGAGAATGCCGTCCAGCGCTATATCCGCGAGACCACGGGTGAGTTGCGCAAGGTGAGTTGGCCCACATGGGCTGAAGCACAACGCCTCACTCTCCTCGTATTGCTGGTAATGGTTTTTGTTGGGATCTTTCTGGCAGGTGTGGACTCTCTCGCCCACAACCTGCTGACCATGATCCTCACGCTCTAATTTCTGAATTGAGGAAGTGAATGGATTTACCGGAACCGCAAGAGCAGTTTGAACAGGAACCGATGGAAGAACAACAATCCGCGGAGGAGAACTCTTCTGTGGAAGTTTCCGCTTCCAGTTCGGAACCTGAGCCTGCTCCTGCACCCGAAACGAAGATACCCTCAGACCTTCCCCCCGTCGAATCAACGGTGGAGGGACCTGCGTGGTTTGTGATCCACTGTTACTCGGGTTATGAGAACAAGGTGCGTCACAACCTTGAGCAGCGCATCGAAACGATGGGCATGAAGGATATGATCTTCGACGTGGTCATTCCGACGCAGGAAGAGATCGAAGTGAAGGATGGCAAGCGCCGCACAGTGGAGCGCCATATCTTCCCCGGCTATGTGCTGGTGAATATGATCCTTACTGAGGAATCCTGGTATGTGGTTCGCAATACCCCGGGTGTGACCGGTTTCGTTGGAATGGGAAACAGCCCCACTCCGCTGCGACCGGAAGAAGTGGCTCAGATCGTCAAGCGCATGGAAGCAGAGTCGCCCACGGTCAAGGTCACGTTCAAGAAGGGCGAACGCGTCCGCATCATCGATGGACCGTTCAACGATTTCCGCGGTGTGGTCTCCGAGATCGATATGGAGCGCACGAAGGTCCGCGTGATGGTGAGTTTCTTCGGGCGTGAAACGCCGGTGGAACTGGACTTCCTGCAGGTCGAGAAATCGTAACAGTGTAGTAAAAACTAAATGGACAGTAGCAGGCTCAAATGAGTCTGATGCGGTGGGAGGGTCTCCCAAAATGACCCGCTAAAACCACTAGGAGTTAAGAAATGGCAAAGAAACTAAAAGCAATCGTTCGTCTCCAGCTAGAGGCAGGTAAGGCTAATCCTGCTCCTCCGGTTGGTCCTGCCCTGGCGAGCCATGGTATCAATATCATGGCGTTTTGCAAGGAGTACAATGCCCGTACTTCCAATCGCCCGGGTGAAGTTCTCCCCGCTGAGATCACAATCTTTACTGACGGCTCTTTCACTTTTGTGCTGAAGACATCACCGGCTGCGGTGTTGTTGCGCAAGGCTGCAAAAGTGGAGAAGGGTTCCGGCGTGCCGAACAAGGAAAAGGTCGGTAAGGTGACCCGCGCTCAGATCAAGGAGATCGCCGAGCTTAAGATGAAAGATCTTAATGCGATCACGCTTGAAGGCGCGATGCTGCAGATCGAAGGCACAGCCCGCTCGATGGGCATTAATGTTATTGATTAAATTGTGGGAGGATGGCTTCGGGCTGTCCGTTTGAACCACGGAGGAAAAAATGGCTAAACACGGAAAGAAATACATGGCGGCTCTCGCCAAGGTTGATATTGACAAGATTTATTCTGCTAAGGACGCGGTTGCGCTTGTAAAAGAGACCAGCATCACAAAGTTCGATTCAACAGTGGAAGTTCATATGCGCACCACGCTTGATTCGCGTCAGTCTGACCAGCAGTTGCGCGATGTGGTTGTGCTCCCTCACGGTTTGGGTAAGACAGTTCGTGTTTTGGTCTTCGCCCAGGGTGAAGGTGCCGCTGCTGCCCGCGCCGCCGGTGCGGATATGGTCGCGGATGATGATGAATCCCTGAAGAAGATCGAAGGCGGCATGCTCGATTTTGATGTTGCCATTGCCACTCCCGATGCAATGGGTAAGGTTGGTCGTCTCGGTCGTGTACTTGGTCCTCGCGGTTTGATGCCGAATCCCAAGGCTGGTACTGTGGTGCCTGCCCAGGATATGGAACGCGCGATCAAGGAAGCAAAAGCGGGTCGTGTTGAGTTCCGCCTCGATAAGAGCAACAATATCCACGTCTCCATCGGGAAGGCTTCTTTCGACGCGGACAAACTCTATGATAATTACGTGGCGCTCATGGATGCGATCAATAAGTCCCGTCCGTCTGGCGCGAAGGGTAACTTTGTCAAGCGAATTACGGTTGCCACCACGATGGGACCCGGCGTGAAGGTCGATCCCAATGAACATATTGAAGGAGCCGGATAGTTTTATCCGATAATTCCGAATACCACTTCGCCGATGAAGGCGGGTGTTCCTGAAGAGGTCTGTGCGATGTTCGTGACCGACACGGGAACTTAATATCCTGCTCAGGTGGAGACTTACAGCATATTTCAGCGCATCCGCGCTGTCTCCCTTAGGGAGTTGCGAAAAGTCTTTGCCTGCGATAGTGGCAAAGACTTTTTTTGAAAGGAGGTAATTCCCTTTGGCAATCTCAAAGCAACGCAAGGAAGAAGTTCTGGCTCAGTATAACGACTGGGTCAAACGCAGCGAAGCGGTGATCCTTGTTGAGTATACCGGTGCGAATATGAAGTCGCTCGATGCTCTCCGTTCGAAGGTCCGCGAATCGGGCGGCGAATTCCATGTGGTTAAGAATACGCTTGTTCGCCGCGTGTTCGCCGATAACAACATGGAACTCCCCGAAGATTATCTTGTAAAATCGACGGCAATTTCGTTCGCATTCACTGATCCTGCATCCACTGCGAAAGCATTGACCGACGCAACAAAAGGCAACGAGTTCGTTAAGGTCAAAGGCGGGTTCATGGCTGGCAAGACGTTGAACTCCGCCCAGGTCAAGGCTCTATCCGACCTGCCGCCGCTGCCCGTCATGCGTGCCACATTGCTCGGTGTTTTGCAGGCACCTGCTGGCAAACTTGTCCGCACACTCGCAGAACCCGCACGTGGACTGGCTGCAGTCATCAAGGCGCATTCCGAAAGCGCCGCACCTGCCGCAGCCTAGTACTGCAAATGCGGGTCCGACCCGTATCGTCAATTCTAAAATCATCTATTACTTAGCAAGGAGTGCTAAACAATGTCCGAAAAGCTCGAAAAACTTATGGAAGAACTTTCCACCCTTTCCGTCCTCGAGGCGGCTGATCTCGTCAAGATGCTCGAAGAGAAGTGGGGCGTTTCCGCCGCCGCTCCTGTGGCTGTTGCAGCCGCTGGCGGCGCTGCTGCCGCTGCTGAACCCGTTGAAGAGAAGACCGAGTTCGATGTGGTCATCAAGGATGCGGGCGCCAAGAAGATCGATGTCATCAAGGTCATTCGCCAGTTGACCAGCCTCGGTCTCGGCGAAGCCAAGGCTCTTGCCGAAACCGCTGGTTCCAAGGTTCTCACCGGTGTTGGCAAGGATGCCGCCACAGACGCCAAGAAGAAACTCGAAGAAGCCGGCGCGAACGTCGTCGTCGAGTAATTTCTTTCGAACAAAAAAAGAGACCTTCCAATTTGGAAGGTCTCTTTTTGATTCTTTTTCTTTATGCAACCATGCGTTCCATTTTGCGGATGACCATGACCACTTTGCCTTTGATCTGAAGAGGCTCTGTCTTTTTGATCATGATTGGTTTGTAGGCGGGGTTTGCGGGCTGTAGGCGGAAACCGTCTTTCTCCTTATAGAAATACTTGAGCGTGGTCTCGTTGCGTTCGTCGAGCCAGACCGCCACCATCTCGCCGTTGCGGACTTCCTGCGCAGGTTTGAGGATCACGATGTCGCCGTCGTTGATCATGGCGTCGATCATGGAGTCTCCCTGAACCTGGAGGGCGAACAGATCCTTGCCTTTTTCCTTTGTGGGCATCAGCGATGTGGCGATATCCACTGTGTCTTCTGCGGTGAAGGGATTGAAATCCGAAGGTGGGATCGGAATGGGTTCACCAGCTTGAATGACGCCCATCACGGGAACGCGCAGCATATCGCCAAGCGGACTGTTGTTGACCAGTCTCATTCCGCGCGAGATCTTTCGATCGCGCTCGAGCAATCCTTCCTTCTCCAATTGGTCGAGGTAATAGTTCACGACCGAGGTGGAGGAAATATCACAATGTTCCCCGATCTCCCGAATGGAAGGGGGGTGCTTGTGTTCGCGCTGATACGACGCGATAAAATCCAGGATTTTCTGGTGGCGTTCGCCGATTCCCTTGCTTTTTCGAACCATCATAATTTCAAGCCTCCTGCCAGTGGTCTGGCGCGGGAGCGAAGCATTCTTCGCTCATTTGTGCTAGTAATAATGATACTCGAACGCTTGTTCTGTGTCAAGGATTTTTTTACAAAAAATATGCCTTGCTCACGGTGAATATCTGTATTCATTGAAGACTCTAGTTTATTGAAAAAGATAATCAAAATTGCAGTAGACCTCTATTATTCCAGTATCCTAAAACAAATATCAATAATCTTAAATACTCTATTGATATTATTTATTTAATTCTTGACAAAATTTATTTAATGATTATAATTTTATTAGGATTTGAGAATAATTTATTGAGTTTTCGAAAAACACTCTTAAAAATATCTATTTTCACTTGAAATATCGCCTTTTGAACCTTTGTTGAACCGGAGAATTATTATGCGACCTGCCCCTACCCGTTGCCCGATCTGCCAATCCGAAATGGAAGTTGTCCGTTTACACTGCCCAAGCTGCGATACCTCGATGGAGGGTCGCTTTGCTTTGGGGCAGTTTTCCAATTTATCACCGGAGCAAATGGAATTTGTTTTTACCTTTGTGCGCTGTGAAGGAAAGATCAACCGAATGGAACAGGAATTGGGTCTTTCCTACCCGACCATCCGCAACCGCCTGCACGAAGTGATTCGCAAGCTCGGCTTTGAACCCGGCAAGGACGAATCACCCGAGATCGACGATGAAGTACGCAGCACCGTAATCGCCGATCTGGAAGCCGGAAAGATCACAGCCGATCAAGCCATGCGTATGCTGCGCGGCGAGGAGGAGTAGTCATGTCCAAAACGATTTCTGCGGGACGCACCCCCAATATTCAGATCGAATCCATCGGCGGAGATCTCAGCCTCGTTGGTTGGGAGGGGGATGACATCCTCCTCAAAGCCGATGACGATGAATTGCATCTCACTCAGGATGGCGACCAGGTTCATATCTCCTGTGATGACGACCTGTCGATTCGTGTACCGAAGGGTGCAAGCCTGACAATCACCAAAATCAACGGTGATGCTTCGGTCCGCGGCGTGATGGGTGATATTGAACTGAAAGACATCGGCGGCGACCTTTCAATGCGCGATGTGAATTCTGTGACCATCGAAACGGTTCATTCGGACTTTAGCCTGCGCGGCGCGAAAGGGAATTTATCCCTACGTAAGGCTGGTTCTGATGTGTCCATTCGCAATGTGGATGGTGATATATCCATTGACTCGGTTTCGGATGATCTCGCCCTGCGCGATGTGCGCGGCAATGTCAACGCCAATGTGGGTGAGGACGTGGTCATGTACCTGAATCCGCAGCCCGGCAATACGTATACTGTCAATGCGGGTGACGACATTTTGCTGGTCATGCCTCCAAAGGCAAATGCGACCTTAACCATGAACGCAGACCAGATCAATATCGAATGGGAAGGTGTGGAGAATGACGAAGACACCACCAGCCGCGAGTTGACGCTGGGTGACGGCTCGGCAACGTTGACTCTCAGCGCCGGCGGCGATATCCGCGTATCAGACCGCTCTGATGCTGGCGATACCGCCGAGGAATTTGGCAATTTCGCTGCGATGGGTATGGATTGGTCCGGGTTTGGCGACCGCATTTCTCGCCGTGTGGAACAGGCGACCGAACGGGCAAATCGAAAGATCGAAGCGGCAAACAAACGCATCGAGCAGAAGGTTCGTGAGGCGGAGCGGCGTGGACGCGGCAAGGTTGTGATGGGCGTTGGACGCTGGAATTGGGATTTCTCGCCCAAGGGTGTTCCCATGCCCCCCAAACCGCCGGTCTCGGATGAAGAACGTCTGGCAATTTTGAAAATGCTTCAAGAGAAGAAGATCAGCGCAGAAGAAGCGGAAAAACTTTTATCGGCATTAGAAGGAGGATCGTGATGTCTTCTGAAGAACGTAAGAAGATCTTGCAAATGGTTTCAGATGGAAAGATCAGCGCGGAGGAAGCTGCGACGCTGATGCGTGCCCTGGACGAATCCGCTGAGGATGAGTCTGGGGAGGATTCGGCTGAGGCGGAACCCGAGGTTCTTGAGTTCGAAACAGCTTCCGGCGGAGAAAGAAGCGAAGCTCCGGAGATCGATGAAGTCCGCAGGCGGGCGCATCGCTTTTCGGGTGCCTTCCTGTGGATCGGCGTCCTCATGACGATCCTGACCGCATGGGCGATGTTTGGAATCCAACAGAATGCCGGTTTGAATTTTTGGTTCTATTGTTTGGGCATGCCGCTGATGCTTGGCATTTTATTGACCGCCATGGGCGCTGGCAGCCGGACTTCGAGATGGTTGTATGTGAATGTGGACCGTACCCGTTCGAAAGATACGGATGGACCGCGCAAGATCTCGTTGGCGTTTCCCCTGCCTCTTGGTTTTGCCGGTTGGTTCGTGCGTACATTTGGAAGCCGTATTGAGGGTTTGAAAAACACCAATGTGGATGAAGTAGTGGACGCCATTTCGATGGCAAAGAATATGCACGACCCGTTGATCGTGCATGTGGATGATGCCGATGATGGAGAACGTGTACAGGTCTTTATTGGTTAACCTGTTCGTTGACATCTTATAGGATGAAAATGGAAACCATCAAGAAACAACCTTTATTAAGTGGATTGCTGATCCTGTTTCTGGCGGCGATGATCTTTGCGAACGTCGGCGGGAACATGTATGACGGCTTGCTGCCTTTGTATTTAAAGGATTTGAATGCGGATATTGCACAGATCGGTCTGTTTTTTACATTGGCGCAGATCGTTCCGCTGTTCCTGCAAATTTTAGGCGGTTGGGTTTCCGATTCGCTTGGGCGTTTGCGCGCGATTGCCATTGGCAGCATCTTCGGTACGCTGGGATTTATCCCCTTGATCCTCGCCGATAAATGGCAGTGGCTGTTGCTCGCCACAGGGATTGGCGCTGTTGCCCGTGCGTTGGTTGGTCCGAGTTTTGATGCGTTCATTGCCGAACATTCCAGCGAGGAGAATCGCGGAAAAGTGTACGGCATTTCGCAGGCGATCTTCATGATCGTGACCGTGGTCGGACCCCCGCTGGGCGGTTGGTTGACAGGGTCATACGGTTTCAAGTTCATGCTGTTCATAGCTGGCGTGTTCTACTTTATTGCGATGATCATGCGCCTGGGAATGGCGCGTGAAGCAGCCAAAGGGGAAGAGGCAAACAGCAATAGGAAAAACCTGTCTTTTGCAAGCCTGAAGACAAATATCGGCGCGATGGCTGCGTTGATATTCTCTGGTGGTTTGATGACCTGGATGTTGATCACCGATGGTCTGCGTGATGTATCCTTCCAATTTTCCGGTAACCTGTTTCCCATCTACATGCAGGAAACGGGCGGACTTAACTATCAGCAGATCGGCTGGGTAACTTCGGTATTTGGTATCTTCATGATGCTGAGCACCATCCCCGGCGGCTGGCTTTCCGATAAGGCAGGAGAGCGTGTTGGGATTGCTTCCGGCATGATTCTGATGTCGGTGGCTTTGTTCATTCTTATTAACATCCCTCAAGGAACTCAATATCAGTGGTTGTTCTTTGTCGGTTGGGGGGTGGCTGGGCTTGGTGCAGGGATTTCTGGTCCTGCGTACCAATCCCTGATCAGTAAGGCGGTTCCCAAAAACCTGCGTGGCATTGCATTCGGTCTGTTCAGTACAAGTTTGGGAGTGGTCTCATTACCGGCTCCGTGGATCGGCGCGCAGTTGTGGGAGCGTTTCGGACCGACTTCTCCGTTCAAGATCACGGCGACGGTTCTCCTGCTTTCTGTCATCCCGATCTGGTTGAAGTTCAAGCTTCCCAAAACGGAGGAACTGCCCGAAGCGGATACGCCAGTGGAAGAAAATACCGCTATCGTTACAGGATAAAATTACACGTTTGTTTCAAACGGCGAAAGGAGAAATGGACTATGGCAAATATCGAAGAACGAATGAAGATACTCAAATTGATCGAAGAGGGCAAGATCAGCGCGGAGGAAGGCGCCAAGCTGCTTTCAGCGCTTAGCGATTCCCGCAAGGGTGTCCCCACGCCGCCTCGACCTCCCTCAGCAGGCGGAGCCCGCATGTTGAGAGTCCGCGTTACGGACACACGCACCGGGCGTTCCAAGGCTTCTGTTCAAATTCCGCTTGCATTGGTGGATGCCGGTCTTAAGATCGGTGCGCATTTCGCGCCTGAAGTTCAGGGTGTGGACATGAGCAATGTAATGGAAGCCCTGCGCATGGGCGTGACTGGCAAGATCATCGATGTGACCGATGATGACGACGGCGAACATGTAGAAATATTCGTTGAGTGAATCAAAAGGAGAGAGAGATGTATCCCTACGGTTTTTACAGATGGATGCTCTAGTATTATGACGGGGCATCCGCCCCTGCCGATCCGCAAATAGACAGGAAAAACTTTAATGGATAATACTGCTGCAAATCGACCCAGCGGGATGTTTGGTTTTACCATCGTCTGGCTGGGTCAGATCGTATCTGTGCTTGCAAGCGCCATGAGCCAATTCGGTCTCACCATTTGGATGTATGAACAAACCGAAAGCGCCACGGCACTGGGATTGATGCAGGTCTTTTTCATCACCCCGTTCTTGTTGATCTCCCCGATTGCAGGTGTGATGGTGGACCGTCACAATCGTAAAATGATGATGATGGTCAGCGACCTTGGAGCGGGAATCGCCACGATCCTTATTTTGATCTTTCAGGCATTCGGCATCCTGCAGTTCTGGCATCTATACTTTGCCTCGGTCATCTATGGGTTGGGCATGGCGTTCCAGTGGCCCGCCTATTCGGCGGCGATCAGTACCATGGTCCCAAAGGAACAGTATGGTCGGGCAAACGGCATGATGTCCCTGATCGATGCGGGTCCCGGCGTGTTGGCTCCGATGCTGGCAGGCGCCTTGCTTCCGCTCATTGGGCTGACGGGCATCCTTTTTATCGACGTGGCTACCTTCATCCTTGCCATTAGCGTATTGCTATTCGTCAATATCCCACAACCGCCGCGGACAGAAGAAGGCGAACGCGAAAAAGGAAATATATGGAGGGAAGCCGCTTATGGTTTCAAATATATTTTTTCCCGCCCCAGTTTATTGGGACTGCAATTGATCTTTTTCGCAGGTAATCTTTTTACCGGCATCATGTTCACGTTGCTCGCGCCAATGATCCTTGCACGCACCGATAGCAACAGCCTGATGTATGGAACAGTTCAGACGGCTGGCGCCATTGCCGGTGTGGTTGGAGGCGTGATCATGAGCGCGTGGGGCGGATTCAAACGACGGGTCCACGGCGTGCTCGGAGGCTGGATCCTTACCGGTTTCGGCGCCTCTCTTCTTGGACTTGTGGGTGGTCTGCCCATCTGGATAGCGGGTATCGCCCTTTCAGCCTTGACCGGTCCTCTGGTGAACGCTTCCAATCAGGCGATATGGCAATCCAAAGTCGCACCCGATCTGCAGGGACGCGTCTTTTCGGCGCGTAGGCTGATCGCATGGTTCACGCAGCCGATTGCGCCGATCATTGCAGGCACCCTCGCCGACTTCCTGATCGAGCCGCAGATGCGTGTCTCAACCAGCAGCCTTTCGCAAACGTTTAGCTGGCTTGTAGGCACAGGTCCTGGCTCAGGTATGGGCTTGATCATGGTCTTCTGCGGAATCGCAGCCGGTTCCGTAGGTCTGATCGGATATTTCATCCCTGCCATTCATAATGCCGAAGAGATTTTGCCTGACCACGATAAACTAAAAAAAGTGGAACCAGAATCTGAAGCTTTGCCCGCTTGACAGAGATCGAACCCAAATCGTGACACACCCGTGAAACTTTAAATTTCGCGGGTGTGTTCGTTTTTAAGGGCTGATAGGACGCAATAAACACTAACAAAGTAGATATAAAAAATCCGTGTAATCTGTGGCAAATATCTTCTATCTTGTTATCGTGTCTCAAAGGTTGTTATTACCCCACCTCAAACCTATGTGGAGAACCGAAACATTTCCATCCCGAAATAGAATTGTTTTCGCGTGAAAGCAAATCCGCTTTTTTCCAGGACCCGTTGCGATGCCCTATTTTGCGGATCGGTCAACCCGATGATTTCCTGCAAACTGAGTTCGTTTCTGCCGAATTCCACCGAAGCGGTCGCAGCCTCGGTGGCAAAGCCGTTGCCCCAAAACGTATTGCTTAGCAGATACCCCACTTCGGTTTCATTGGTCTCCGGCAGGAATTCCAACCCGCACCATCCCATCAGTTGACCGCTCTCTTTTCCCATCACCGCCCAGTGACCGTAATTATGTCTCTGCCAGTGCTCGATCTGATAGTTGATGTATCTGTCCGTTCTTTCCAATGACCATGCTTTCCTTGTAGGGAAATACTGAAAGATGTTCGGTTCCTGAACGATATTGAACAATGCTTTTGTGTCGTCAATAACAAACGGACGCAGGATTAGTCTTTCTGTTTGGAGATGTGGAATTAAATTCATGGGGCGATATTTGGTGACCAATGCTTGTAAGATATACTTTCAATCGGTTTCTATATTTATATCAGCAATGAACTGGAGAGTGAAATGAAAATTGTGGTTTTTGGAACCGGCGGCGTGGGCGGATATTTCGGCGGTCGCCTTGCTCAACATGGGGAAGATGTTACATTTATCGCTCGCGGCTCGCATTTGGACGCGATGCGTGAGTCTGGATTAAAAGTCGAATCTATTGACGGGGATTTTCTCGTGCAGCCGGTAAAGGCGACCGATTCGCCTCAAACCGTTGGCGAAGTTGACTTGATCCTGTTGGCGGTCAAAGCCTGGCAGTTGGAAGACGCCATACCTCAAATGAAACCGATGATCGGCGATCACACCATGATCCTTCCATTGTTAAACGGCATGGAACACATGGATATATTGCTCGATACGTTTGGATCTGACCACGTCCTCGGCGGATTTTGCCGCATCAGCGCCGTGATCGGTGCGCCGGGAGTCATTCGCCATGTGGGCATGCAGCCGTATGTCGCCTATGGCGAATGGGACGGTTCCAAGAGCGAGCGGATCGAATCAATACATAAATTATTCACTTCCGTGAATGGCATTGTTGCGGAAAATCCGCCTGATATTCAATTCGCAATGTGGGGCAAATTCATCTTCATCACCGGCACGAGCGGAGTAGGTGCTTATGCCCGCGTGCCGATAGGTGAATTTCGCAGCAACCCGGAAACGCGATCCATGTTGATCGACTCAATGAAAGAGGCGGCAGCCGTCGCACGGGCAAGAGGCGTTCGTATCCCCGATGATTTCGTCGACGTGACCATGCAGCGCATCGACAGCTTCCCGCCGGATGTGACTGCATCCATGCAGAAGGATATTATGGCAGGCAGACCATCCGAGTTGAACGAACAGAATGGCGCGGTCATCCGCATGGGCAAAGCTGCGGGAGTGCCAACACCCGTGCAGGAAAGAATTTTCGCGGCGCTTTATCCGCTTGAGCAAAAAGCTCGCGGCAAATAACGCCTACCCAAACGTCCAGTACCGAACTGCTCAAATTACCGATACACTTCCAAGGCGTATTTACTAGAATGAAGCGCAAAGGAGTATCAACTTATGAGTAAAAATATATTTACCGAACTTTCCGATGCGATGGCAAACGCCGCCGAAAGGGCTGGCAGTTATACCGTGTTGGTGGACGCGCGCCGCCGCTTCCCTGCCAGCGGCATCGCCTTTGCAAAAGACATGATCCTCACCGCGGGTCACGTGGTGGAACGTGAAGAGGACATCAAGATTCTTTTGGGCGATGGAAAAGAATTGACGGCGCGCCTCGTCGGTCGGGACCCGGGAACGGATCTCGCCGTCTTGAAATTGGACTCCGCCTCAGCCGCTCCTGCGAGTCTTGCAAAATCGCCTGCACGCGTGGGACAGTTCGTTCTGGCGCTTGGGCGTCCTTCTTCGAATGGAATCGAAACCAGCTTTGGAACAGTGAACAAGATCGGCGGACCTGTCCGCACCGGACGCGGCGGCATGTTGGAACAATACATCAAGACCGATATCGTTTCCTACCCCGGCTTTTCAGGCGGACCGTTGATCAACGGCGAAGGTGAACTCTTGGGCATCAATACGTCCGGCTTTGGGATGGGCGGTGAAGCCATTACCATTCCCACCGATGTGGCGTGGAAGGTCGCTGAAACGCTTGCCAAACATGGCAAGATTAAGCGCGGGTTCATCGGCATTCGCAGTCAGACTGTGAATCTCTCCACTGATGTGCAAAGCCAGTTGAACCGCGAAGAGGAGACAGGTCTGCTCGTGGTAGGCATCGAAAAGGATAGTCCTGCTGAAAAAGCCGGAATGATGATTGGCGATATTCTCGTCGGTGTGGCAGGCGTGGCGGTGGAACACCATGATGAGTTATTCACCCGCTTGAGCGGAGATGTAGTCGGCAAACCCACCCCCATGGAAGTGTTGCGCGGCGGCGTGCTGCAATCGCTCAACGTAGTGGTTGGAGAACGATAATTGATCCGCGTGACCATCGTCTCACCCAATCATGCCCTGCGTGTTGGATTGCGCGAAATGCTTGGTGGGCATGAGAATATTCAAATAGTGGGTGAGGCGGCTCGACTGTCGGACGTCAATGAAAAGGAGACCGAGGTGGCAGTTCTTGCCTCGGTCTCCTTGACTCGAAATGTGGATGACAGGGATTTTGGAATCCTTTTTCTCACCGATGACATTGAATCGGTCCGCCCGATGCTGACAGTGGGAATCCGCGCGTGGGGAGTGTTGTCGCTTGAGGCGGGCGGCGACGAATTGGCGGCGGGAATCGCCGCAGTGGCAGAAGGGCTTTGGGTGGGCGCACCAAGCCTCGTCGAGGGAGTGATGCGTCTGCCGAAGGGTGGTGATGGTTTGGGAGAAGAGTCGCTGCCAGAGCCGCTCACGGCGCGGGAGAAGGAAGTCCTCCAACACATGGCGGAGGGACTTGCGAATAAACAGATCGCGCTGCTGCTCAACATCAGCGAGCACACGGTCAAGTTTCATCTTTCCGCGTTGTATGCCAAGCTTGGCGTTGCCAGCCGCACCGAAGCGGTGAAGCGGGGGATCGAATTGGGTTTGCTCTCGTTGTAGATTCTTATTTGACTGTAATGCTTTCGCGATAATGGGCGGGTAAAATTACGCAACTTTAACCGTCTATCACCTATGGCAAACGATTATCACTACAAATGGGAATGGGATCTAAAAGCTTCGCCTGAAGCGTTGTGGCCTCTTGTTTCGGATACGAACCGCTTCAACCGCGACACGGGTCTGCCGCCCATGCAATTATTGGGATTCGAAAATGGCGTGAAGCAGGTCAAGTTCAAAGTGCCGATCGTGAATCTGACCTGGGATGAAGAACCTTTCGAATGGACATACCCGTACCGCTTTGGAATTCTGCGCCGTTATCGAACCGGTCCGGTCGCAGAGATGCGTGTGGATTGCCGCCTCGAAAATCGCGAACCTTTGGGCACACATCTCGTTTATGAGGTTTGGGCAAAGGGACGCAATTTGCTGGGGGATATCGCCATTCCGTTGGTTATTGGGATATACAGCGCGCAGCGTTTTGAAAGTGTATTTAGACAATACGACCGCATCGCTTCCAACCCGGACCCGAAGCCTGCTTCAACATCCAGACCGATTCTCCGCTCGAACCGAAATATCCGCTATCAATTGTTGAGCGAGCGTCTGCATGCTTCCGGCGTGGACGAAAAAGCCGTGGAACGCCTCGGCGAATATTTGCAGGATGCCGATGATCTGTCCATTCAACGTATGCGACCCTATGCTCTGGCGGACAGTTGGGGCTTGCCGCGCCGCACCGTTTTGGAAACTTTTTTGCATGCCACCCGTGAGGGAATTCTGGACATGTACTGGGATCTGCTTTGCCCCGAATGCCGAGGCGTTGCCGAAGACCGCAAAAAGCTTGGCGAGGTTCACAGCCATTCTCATTGCAATACCTGTCAGATCGACTTTGAGGTGAACTTCGATAGGAATGTCGAAGTCATCTTCCGCCCAAATCCGTCCATTCGCGAAGTGGATGCTTCCGTGGAATTTTGTGTGGGCAGTCCGCAGCGACAGCCGCATATCATTTTCTCCTTGATCGTCCCGGCGCATGAAGAACTGCCTTTCAGCACCGTCCTTGATGAGGGACGTTATCGTTTGTCCGCCTCTTCATTGGAAGGCTCCCAGAACCTGACCGCTGTTGGCGGTGAAGCCGCCGGCATGGACTTCCACGCCGACAAAATGGGTTGGGGCAGTGAATTTCTGAAGATCGGGCTTTCTCCGCGCATCCGTCTTTTCAACGACACAGACTTCACCCAGACCTTTCAATTGGAACGCGTTACATGGTCCGACCAGGCTGCCACAGCAGCGGACGTGACCACGCTGCAAGTCTTCCGCGATCTGTTCTCGAATGAAGTTTTGCGTGTGGGTGAGGAGATTTCTGTCGGCTCGATGACGCTCATGTTCACCGACCTGCGCAACTCCACGAAGATGTACCGCGAGATCGGCGATGCTCCCGCTTTTGGAAAGGTCCGCGAACATTTTGATATTCTCGAACAAGCCGTCGCAAAAGAGGACGGTTCCATCGTCAAGACGATGGGAGACGCGGTCATGGCGGCGTTTCGCAATCCAGGTTCGGCTGTCCGCGCGATATGGAATGTACAGAGCGAATTGGCGGCTCGCGGCGTTCCGTTGTTGACCATCAAGGTGGGCATCCATCATGGTCCCTGCATTGTGGTGAACCTGAACGAACGTCTGGATTATTTCGGCTCCACCGTCAATATTGCCGCGAGGATGCCGCATTTTTCGTCAGGCGGCGAGTTGATCCTTTCAAGCGAGATCCGCTACGACCCTGATGTGACCTCCTTCCTCGAGAAGACCGCCGCGCCGAATTCTGTTTCCCGCTTTTTGGGAGATATCCGCGGATACGACACTTCAATGGAATTATGGCGGGTGAAGATATAAAGCTAAAGAAAAGCGCCGGGCATTATGCTCGGCGCTTTATTGTTATTGTGATGACTTTGGCGATTTTTTGAAGATCAATTTCAGGATCAACCATAGAATCAAGACTGGCGGGGCAATAATGGGAACAAGTACCACGAGGAACCAGATCAACAAGTCAGCGATATTTTGATATGCGCGGGAGAGAGTTTCCCAGGCATGCTGGAGAGTTTCGCTGGGCTGCCAGGTTGGTTTGGGCTTGGGTTCTATCTCGACCACCGGCAGTTTCGGTTCGATATTGACTGTGATGGTGGAGTAGGCGGAACGATCCTGCAGGTAGTTGATGCGTCCCTTGATCTCTTCGATCTGGCGCTCGATCTCGGAGAGTTGCTGGTTAATACGCAGGGCTTCATCCACAGTTTTGGCATCATCGAGGAAGGATTTGACACGTTCGCGCGTGGCTTCCAGGTTGGTCAACTGCGATTGCAAGTCGACGTACTGATCGGTCACATCTTCGCCGGAAGCGGACTCATCCAACACGTCGATGGAGATTCCACGCAGACGGCTGAGTGCGCGCTCGAAGGTCTCGACCGGCACACCGATTGTGACAGTGGCGTATTTGTAATTTTTCCCATCAACATGAGACTGGTTCCACACCCGCGAGCTGACGATGTATCCGCCCGAGTCACCGACGATCTGGGTCAGTCTGTCGATGGCTTGGTCTGAATCTTCGACCAGAAGACGCATCTCTGCGGTTTTGATGATGAGGTGGGTGGTCAGGACGACATCATTCGCCGTCCCCGTTTCGTAGACTGAACCTTCCTTGAGGGTTGCAGCGGAATCCCCCTCGGTTTGCGCCATCATCGGTTCGGCAGCGTCCTGTGCGGGCGCTTCCATTCGATTGATTTCTTCCTCGGTGTACGGCATCGGCGCTTCAGCCCCGGCACCGGAACCGCATGCGCCCAGGATTAATGTTCCAAGCAGCAGGAATATCGGTAGTAAGGTGATTCGTGATTTCATTTCATCCTCCATTTCGTTTGGATAATCGGCGTTATCCAAGTGACGAACATAGGTTCAAAAAAGTTCCTGCATCACGAAGATTGTTTAAATAAAAAAACGCCGCAGATCAGGCGGCGAGTTTCTAGCATGTATTTTCCACACCCCCAGCCAAGTACGTTTTGTTAGACTATGTTTGTTATTCAGTTAACCAATTGGATAGATTTTTCTTAATACGGCTCAAGCGATCACCTGAAATTTCACCAATTGCACCAAGAAGAATTTCGCCTGACACAACCGCTAAGCGCCCAACTCGAATTACGCTTGTAACTTTTAAGCCGCTTTGTTTGAAGTCATTATCGCTATCTTGAACGATCTCATCAAACCCCGTAATGTGCTGGCGGGTTTGTGACGAAATCATGCAAATCAGCCAATCATCATACTCCCCGGGCAACTTTCCCAACAAAAGGGCAGGGCGTAATTTACCCTCTTCAAGGTCGGTTTGAGGAAACCGAAAAACAACAACCTGCCCCGATTTTTTCATGCAAAATTCACCCGAATATCTGAAATACTGTACAAAGCGGGTTCATCTTCCATATCCCGCATTGCTGATGTCAATGATAAAGAAGACCAATCCTGCTTTTCTTGTTGTTCAGCTTTCATGAGTAAATATTGAACAAAGTCGAATAACTCTTCTTGGAATGAAAGAGGAAGTTTTTGTGCATATCGGTAAATTTTCTCATCGAGCGTCATGGCTTTTTACTCCATTATTTGCTAAAAGCGGATTACCTGAATTTATTTTACACCAATAAAGATGGGTTCCGAAACTTTGAACGACGGGGCACCACGCTAAAGGCATACGCCTTCTTCTCACGTTCACGATTCGTGGATGACCACGCTTTCTCCCCACCCGGCTTGATGTGACCTGACCGTGAGCTCGGCAAGCTGACGGGGCACTACGTTCTTGACCATCACTTCCTCAAGCGGCATCCAAAGCGGGTTGTAGGTTCCGTGTTCCTCATCCACTTCCTCGTATTCCTCGCCGGTTCCGGTGCCGAATTCGCCGTCCACCCAATTGACGAGAAAATAGACTTGGTCGCGCCTGCCCGTCCGCAGGATCTCGGCGGCTTTTTGCACAACCTCCACACGGATGCCCAACTCCTCCCACGCCTCGCGGACGGCGGCTTGCTCGTCCGTTTCGCCATCGTCCACGCCGCCGCCGGGGTAGGCAAAATAATGCCGTCCCTGTTTATGGCGTTCCATCAACGCAAGTTTTCCATCGTGGATCAAGATAATGCCTGCACGTTTTCGCATTTCGAATTATCCTCCAAAGGGTGCGACAAAATTTTGGTCTTTATTTTATCTTGCTCAATATGGCGCGTGTTCTGTTCACATCGTCATAGATCTGGTCGATGAGCGCCTCGACAGTGGTGTAGCGGATCTCATCGCGAAGCCGGGCAACGAATTCTATGGTCAATACCTCGCCATAGATATCACGGTCAAAGTCGAGCAAATACGCTTCAAGACTGGGGATGATGCGTTCCGGTGTGAAGGTTGGGTTCAACCCGATATTGGTCGCCGCCATAAAGCGTTCCTCCCCCAGACGCGCCCAACAGGCGTAAATTCCGTTCGGCGGCGCCGCCTTCTCCTGTGGGTAATCCACATTTGCGGTGGGGAAGTTGATCTGCTTCCCGCGCCCGGCGCCGTGGATGACCTCTCCGCCCATTTGATAGGGATACCCAAGCAATTTTGCCGCCTCAGACATATTGCCGATGGATACCATCTTGCGGATCTCGGTGGATGAGATCACGCCGCTTTCGTCGCTCAGGGCTGGTATCACTTCGACGGTGTATCCCAGCTCCGAGCCGATCTCTTTCAAACGCGGAGCGTTGCCCTCGCGTCCCTTGCCCAGGGCGAAGTCATAACCGATGAGCAGGTGAGACAGCCCCAGATGCTTCTTCAGCTGAGACATATACTCATGGGCAGGGACAGTTGAAAGGTCCCGTGTGAAGCGCTGCGTGATGACGGCATCCACGCCCAGAGATCCCAGTATTTCCGCCCGTTCATCCGGCGTGGTCAGGCATCGGATATCCTTGCCTGCCAATACAGAGGCGGGGTGGGGATGAAAGGTCAACACCACAGCAGGCGCACCGTTGGCGTGTGCCTGCTTTACAAGTTTGCTGATGATCTCACGATGACCACGATGCACGCCATCGAAAACGCCAACGGTAAGATATGAATTTTTAAGGGAGACTTCTTCGAGAGAGTGATAGTGTTCCATAAGAAAAAAGCCGCCTTCGACGGCGGCTTTATTTTATCATTCAGTTTTGTTTTAGTCGGATGTGAAGAATACCTTCTTGGGCTGCCATTCCTTTGAGCCGTCATCCGGATTATCCATTTGTTCCATGAGTGCAACCAGCTCGCCCTGCGTGCTGACGCCGCGCACTTTTGCGTTGACGAGATCGGCTTCCTTCGCCTTCACGCGGTGACCGTGACGCACGGCTTCCACTTCATCGGGGTTGAGTTCAACGGCGGGCCAATCGCCGAGCGCTTCTGCAGCAGGGATGAGGTACTGATACCAGTTGCCTGCGGTGAATGCTTCCTGCAATTTGCGCAGGGGAACGGCATCGCGCAGGGTGAATTTTCCGCTCTTGGTACGGCGCAGCCCGACAAGATACGCGCCGCAGCCTAGTTTTTTACCAAGATCATTTGCCAGTGAACGAACATATGTGCCGGATGAACAATGCACGTCGATGACGACTTCAGGCGGTGTCCATTCGAGAACTTCGAGATGGTGCACTGTGATGATGCGCGGCTCAAGCTCGACCTCTTCACCTTTGCGCGCCATTTCGTATGCTTTGCGTCCCTGAACCTTGACCGCGGAGTAGGGCGGCGGGGTCTGTTCGATTTCACCCACAAATGTTTTTAGTGCTTCTTCAAAATCCGCTTCCGTGATATTTGACGGGTCTGTTGTTGGGGTAAATTTTCCATCGGCGTCATAAGTGTCGGTGGTTCCGCCCAAGCGGATAATGGCTTGGTATCGTTTATCGGATGCGGATACGTATTCGCTCAAACGGACGGCTGGTCCCACTAAAATTACCAGTACACCCGAGGCGCGGGGATCTAATGTGCCGGTATGTCCGGCACGGCGCAAACCTGTTCCATTTCTAACTGCCTGCACAACATCATGTGATGTCATGCCGACGGGCTTATCAATCACAAGTGCGCCTGATATGGCGTTCTTAACGTCTTGACTGTTCATTTCTTACATTCCTCCTGATTGCTTATCCTTTGAGTTTTTTCCATGATAATTATGACATAAATAGCATATTTATCAATATGGTTCATTATTCCTACACAAAACACTAATTTGCCACTTAACCTTGCAAATTTAAGAATTCTCTGGTCTTTGCAAGGACTTCACGTTGAATATCTATGAGATTTCCCTCAATATCGGCTCCTGCGGCGGCGGCGTGACCTCCGCCTTTAAAGAATTTTGCTACGGGTGATACATCGATACCCGGCTGAAGAGCGCGCCAGGATATCTTTACGTGATTGTCGCTTTGTTCCACGAATACCATGCCGACCTTTTGACCGTTGATGGCGGAGATCATATTAATGAGGTCCGCGTCATCGTTGCCGCCATAGCCTGTGGATTTGCGATCTGCGAGGGTGAGGGTCCCCCAAACGATGCCGTTCTTGCTTTCGAGGCTTGAAAGCCCAGCGCCCCAATATTTTGCGGCAGGGAAGGATTTGCGGACGAGCGATTCCATATAGATTTCGGGCAGGTCCACGCCGGTTTCCATGAGTTGGGCAGCCTGACGCAGCGCGTCGGGTGTGACGTTGGAAGTGCGGAAACCCAGCGTATCGGTGAGGATGCCTGCAAGCAGGGCAGCAGCCACCGGCTTGGATATGTTAAGCCCCCATTCCGGCAGGTGTTTGGTGAGGATGGCTGCCGTGGCAACTTCATCCGCTTCGATGAGATTTAATTTTCCAAAGTTTTCGTTGGTTTTGTGGTGGTCGATATTGATATCCGGCTGACCGAAATTTTCGAAGAGCTTTCCTGTCCGTTTGAAATCCGCGCAATCGACGGTGATGAACGTGTCGTGGTCATTGCCGGGATCTTTTTTGATCAGATCTGTGCCTTCAAGAAATTTGAACGAAGAGGGTACCCCATCTACCAAAACCATTGTGACGGTTTTGCCTGCGTCTTTCAGCGCCAGCCCCAGTCCGAGCAGGGAGCCGATGGCGTCACCGTCGGGTCGTACATGTGATGCAATGACCACCTTTTTTGCATCGGCGAGTCGTGCTTTTATCTCCCCTGATATTTGATTGTTCACTATATTATCTCCAGGCATCCTTTCCCGTGGGGAAGGAAATTTATTTCTTGTCTCTTAACCCAGCCAGCAGTTTTTCGATGTGGTCTGCATTCTCGGGGGTGGGGTCCCAATGGAATTTCAATTTGGGGAACGAGCGAAGCTCCACACGGGCGGAAAGAGTCCGCCTGAGGAAGCCGGAAGCCGATTCGAGGCCTTCCAAAACTTCGGCGGAGCGTGAGGCGCCTTCCACTGCCGAGACGTAAATATTGGCATAGGCAAGTTCACGGTCCACTTTGACGCCGGTCACATAGACTTGTTTGAGACGGGGATCATTAATTTCACGGATCAACAGCTCCGAAAGTTCGAGCTGGATGCGGTCTTCAATTCGTTTGATTCTAATTCCTGATGGCATGGTTTATTCATAAATTACGGATTACGCATCGCGGAAAGCAATGCGTAATCCGTAAAAGTCATTACTCCAAAATATAACACACTACGGTGTCGCCGGGTTGGATATCCGAGAAATTCTTGAAGCCGACACCGCATTCATAACCCTGGCGAATCTCTTTAACGTCATCTTTTTCATGACGCAGGGAGGAGAGATCGCCTTCATAAATGATATCCGAATCGCGGTAAAGGCGGACCTTCGCGCCGCGCTTCAGTTCCCCTTCGATGACCTTGCAGCCCGCCACACGTCCAAACTTGGAGGCGTTGAACACCTGAAGGACAGTGGCTTTGCCGAGGATCTTCTCGACGAAATCAGGCTCGAGCATACCATTAAGGGCTTTCTCGATGTCTTCGGTCATGCGATAGATGATCTCGTACAGACGGATATCCACGCCTTCTTTTTCCGCCATGCGGCGGGCATCGACATCCGCCTGAACGTTGAAGCCGATGATGATCGCCTTCGATGCGGAGGCAAGCATGACGTCGTTATTGCCGATATTACCCGTTTCCGCGTGAAGGACCTTCAATCCGATCTCGCCTTCGCCAAGTTTGTTCAACTCGGTGATGATCGGGTCGACGGAGCCTTGAACATCGGCTTTGACGATGAGATTAAGCTCTTTCGCCTCGCCGGTCTGGACCTGGTTAAACAGGTCTTCGAGTGAGAGTTTTTTGCGGGATTGAGCCTGTGCCTTGATCGCGTCCTGACGTTCCGCCACGATGGCGCGCGCTTCCTTTTCGGAGGGGACAACTTCAAACAAGTCGCCAGCAGAGGGAACGTCGCTGAGTCCCATCACTGCCACAGGCGTGGAGGGACCGGCTTTTTTGACGGGTTTGCCTTTGTAATCGGTGATGGCGCGCAATTTGCCGTGGGCAACTCCCGCAACGACAACCGCACCGGATTGCAGCGTCCCATTTTGGACGAGCAGGGTTGCCATGACACCTTTGGATTTATCCAATTCCGCTTCGATGACCGTACCGAGCACTTTTCCGTTCGGGTTGGCTTTGATCTCGTTGCTGTCGGCTACGAGCAAAATACCTTCGAGCAGATCGTCGATACCTTTCTTTTGCTTGGCAGAGACGGGCACGACCATGGTGCTGCCGCCCCAGTCATCGGGGACGAGTTCCATTTCTGCAAGCTGTTGTTTGACACGTTCCGGGTTGGCGTTGGGTTTGTCTATTTTGTTGAGCGCGACAATGATCGGTACCCGCGCCGCTTTGGCGTGGGCGATGGCTTCCCTTGTTTGGGGCATTACGCCGTCATCGGCGGCAACCACCAAAATGACGATGTCCGCGCCCTGAGCGCCGCGCGCGCGCATTTGAGTGAACGCGGCGTGACCGGGAGTATCGAGGAAGGTGATCAAACGTCCCTTCATTTCGACCTGATATGCGCCGATATGCTGGGTAATGCCGCCGGCTTCTCCCGCGGCAACTTCCGTGGAGCGGATCGCATCCAGCAGGCTGGTCTTCCCGTGATCGACATGACCAAGAATGGTCACGACCGGAGGGCGTCCCTTCAACTGCGTTTTGTCCTCGTCGGCGATCAACTGCCGCCACAGGGGAATTTCCCCGGTCTCCTCCTTGACCTCTTCTTCAACAACTTCTGCAACTGCTTCGAATCCATATTCGGCAACCACGATCGCAGCGGTGTCAAAATCCACCGACTGGTTGATGGTCGCCATTACGCCGTTGGTCATTAATTTTTTGATCAGGTCGATTGGGCTTCGTTCGATCTTCTGAGCCAGGTCACGCACTACGATGCTGGCGGGTAACTCGATCTTATTTCCGTTATTGCTCATAAGCCACCTCCTTCAATCTCAAGACTTGTCTGTATAACTTCGTTTCTTCGGGCAGCCTGTGAGCGAGTGGCTTAATCGTTCACATGGCTTAACCTTCGGTCTCTGCTTCGGGCAGAGAGTTCATAAATTCTTCCAGACGGACACGGTCATCATTCGTTAAGTCTGTTTTCAGCGCATGCGCCAGCGAACCTTTCAGCCCGCGCGCCCAGCACGAACGCTTGTCGTGCAGGTAGGCTCCCCGTCCCGCCAATTTGCCAGTGGGATCCACACGCACTCCCTCTGCTGTGCGGACGATCCGCACCAACTGCCGTTTCGACAGGACTTCCCTGCACCCTACACAGGTGCGTTGGGGAACATGTTTCATGCGCACTACAGGTTTTTTCGCCACGTCCGTTACTTTCCCTCGCCCTAGCCCTTCCCAAAAAGCGGGAAGGGCAGGGGCTGAGGGTAAATTATTATTACCACTCACCTTCAACTTCGTCGTCGCCGCGCTTGTGTTTCTTACGCGAGACAACTTCGCCAAGGTCTTCATCGAATTCAAGGGCAACGCTCTTCTTCTTGCCTTTCTTGCCCTTCTTCTTATCTCCGGATTCATCATCCGTCTCTTCGTTGGATTGGAACATCTCAGGCTTCATCTGGAACAGTTCATCGAGCGAGACGCCATCCTTGGAGACTTCGCCGTCCTCTTCGGGTTCTTCAACAGGACGCTGCTTCGGTTCTTTCTTCTTTTCGGCTGGTTTCTCCGCCTCAGCGGGAGCTTCCACTTCCTGAGTGGGTACTGCCACTGCTTCGGCTACTTCCGCGGCTTCAGCAACGGGAGCTTCTTCTGTCTTTGCCTCTGCATCGGCTTCAGTGACTTCCACAACTTCGGGTTCAGGAGCAGCTTCGGGGAAGGTCAGAGCCGCGAGTCCTTCTTCGATATTCTGAATGGCTTTCGCGCCGATACCTGCCAGACCGAGCACCTTGTTCGGGTCAGCTTTCAGGTCGAACATCAACTGACCGACGGTTTCGTATCCGGCTTCGGTGAGGATGTTGAAAACGTGTTCCTTGATCTCGGTTGCATCGGCAAGCTGCATTTCGAAGGCGGCGGCAGGAATCTCCGCCTTGGCGGCGGCGATACGCTCGTCCTCTTCGCGGGTGGCTTCTTCCTTGGCGAGGATCACGCGGCGTTCGACACGGTCCACAAATTGTTCGAGGAGGGTGAACTCTTCGGGATTGATGGGGCGGCTCTCGGCTTTCTTGGCGAGGACTTCCTCCACCTGCGGAATATTTTCGACCGCGCCCTTGAGTACTTCCTGAAGTTCGGTGTCGCCCTGCAGTTTGGTGAGCGCGTCACCAGCGGCTTCGCTGACGGATTTGATGTCGATGCGCCAGCCGGTCAATTTGGCGGCGAGACGTGCGTTCTGTCCATCGCGCCCGATGGCGAGACTCAATTGATCTTCGCCGACGACGACGGTGGCTGTGCGTTCCTCTTCGGTGAGGTACACGCCGCTGACGCGCGCCGGGCTGATGGCTTTGGAGATGTAGGCGACCGGGTCGGCATCCCAAAGGATGATATCGATCTTCTCGTCATGCAATTCCTTGACGATGGCTTGAATGCGGACGCCCTTCATGCCCACGCAGGCGCCGACGGGGTCAATACCTGCCTGTGTTGCAGAGACCGCCACTTTGGCGCGCGCGCCGGGTTCGCGGGCAATCGCGCGGATCTCGACAATGCCGTGATAGATTTCAGGCACTTCGTTTTCCATCAGGCGGCGCAGGAAGTTGCGATGCGCGCGCGAGAGGATGATCTGCGGACCGCGGGTGCCGTCCTTTACTTCGATGACCACCGCGCGAACGCGGTCGTGAATCTTCAGTTTTTCGCCGGGGATGCGCTGGTTGTTCGGCATCAAGCCTTCGGCTTTCATTTCCAAGCCGATGGTAATTCCCTGGGCGTTGATCGCCTGCACCAAGCCGGAGACGATCTCACCTTCCTGGCGCTGGTAATATTCCATCTGGTTGGAGCGTTCCGCCTCGCGGATACGCTGCTGGATCACCTGACGCGCGGTCTGAGCCGCCACACGACCGAAATCGGACGGGGTGCTTTCCACTATGACCATATCGCCGGGGTTGCATTCGGGGTCCACCTTGCGGGCTTCGTCGATCAGCACCTCAGTGCGATCATCCACGATGCTATCTTCAACTACTTCCTTTTCGGCGTAAACGGTGACAATGCCTGTTTCGGGGTCCAGCTTGGCTTCCACATGCTGTGCCGTCGATGCACCTACTGCACGCCGATAGGCGGAGACCATCGCCGACTCAATGGCGGTGATGACCACATCCTTGGCGAGTTGCTTTTCTTCCAGCACTTCATTGAATGCCAGTGCAAAATCATTCTTTGCCATACGTACCTGCTCCAAAGCTCCTTTTATATAAAAAGCGAAGAAGTGGGGGCTACCCACTTCTTGGTGACTTCGATATTGGGTTGTCCTTACGCGCGAAATTTTAGCATAAAGACCTTATGCATGCAAGAGGGAGTCTGTTAGAGGGGTATTTGAACTTCGCAGGTATAATCGCCGCCATGACAGAACGAGACATGAACAAAGCCGCCCTGCGCGGAGAACCTTCCTATGTGTGGCGTGACGGACAAAGACGCCGCCTGAACATGATCCAGAAATTTGCCGGGGAACGCCTGCAAGGCAGTGTGCTGGAGAACGGCTGCGGGGTGGGAATGTACGTGGAAAAAATGACCGAACTCGGCGCGAACGTGACCGGATTGGAATTCGACTTTGAGCGCACCCGCGACGCGCACGCCAATTCCGAGAAAATCGTCAACGCCGCCGGGGAATTCCTCCCGCTTCCTTCTTCGACGTTTGACCTGATTCTCAGTCATGAGGTGATCGAACACGTACAGGATGACCGCTCCGCGATTGCCGAGATGATTCGCGTTCTCAAAACAGGCGGACGCGCCGTCATCTTCTGCCCCAATCGCGGATACCCCGTGGAGACTCACGGCATTTTCTGGAAAGGCAAATACTATTTCGGCAACAAGCCTTTTGTGAATTACCTGCCGCGCGCGTGGCGGGACAAACTCGCCCCGCATGTTCGTGTCTATTCCCGCCGCGACCTGCAAAAATTATTCGACGGTCTGCCCGTCAAATTCATCGAGCGGACAATCATCTTCGGCGCCTACGACAACATCATCGCCCGAACGGGTGTTTTCGGCAAAATCATCCGCGCTGTGCTGCAATTCATGGAAGCCACGCCACTGAAAGCATTGGGCTTGTCCCATTTTTGGGTGGTGGAGAAGATATAATTACCTTATGCAAAAAACTCTTAGCATTAAGAAAATCGTTGTAAAGGCAAAGATGGGCGACAAGAAGACCGATGCAGCCTACTGGAGGACGTTACCTTACGCTGCACGACTTGCCGCATTGGAAGAGCTACGTCGGGAATACCATCAGTGGAGGTACGGTGTTCAACCAGGATTTCAAAGAGTTTATACAATCGTTAAACGATAACGGAGTACGCTATCTTGTCGTGGGCGGATATGCTGTTGCCTTGCATGGTTACCCGCGTTACACAAAAGATATTGATATTTGGGTGGAAATGACGGCTGAAAACGGCGCTAAAATCGCAAAAGCACTTGAACAGTTTGGGTTCGGTTCCTTGGGTGTCAATGAAGCGGACTTTACCGTTCCAGATCAGATGCTTCAGTTAGGGTATCCTCCCGGTCGTATTGATATGCTAACCACTTTGCCAGGCGTGAAATTTTCAGAATGCTATTCATCACGGACGATTGTTGAAGTGGATGGGGTTTCGGTAAATTTCATCGACTTGGAAAATCTCAAGAAGAACAAAAAAGCCACTGGCAGGCATCAAGATTTGGCAGACTTGGAAAATCTGGAATAGCTATCAGGCTTGTCTTTTTTGGGGAAGTTGAAAAAGTGAAAGTTTTCAGCTTAACTTTGTCGAAAGAGGTGAGGTATGAGATCGTCAACAAATTTACCGGATGTAATTAGCCGAAGAGATTTTTTGAAACTATTTGTTTGGTCAAGTGGTTTGGCTGCTTTGTTAACTGCCTGTGGACGTGAGCAAATTCTAGACCAGCCCTTTTCTCCCACAGCAACCAGCGATAATGTTTTAAGCGAAATAACACCAGAAATGACAGTTACACCAAGTGCTACTGCTACTGCCACAAGCGAACCTATTCAAATGACCGAAGCTGATAGGCAGATTTGGGATGCGATGCCTGAAAAGATGCCTGACATAGAAGATTCGCATAGAGTTTTTGATAGGGAACGAGGAATTTTGTATAAAGATAGCTCAGGTCAAATTATTGGTTTGTATGACTATAACCCTTATAAACTAACTGACACTAATATAAATAGAATATGTTCTGCTAGATATGACGAAGAAAGTAATCAGATCTGGTTTGTTGATAACAAAGACAAAAGTGGTAAAGAGCGAGTTAAATACCCAGAGGTGTTTAAGGTGACACTAAGAGATGAAGAAGGTAATGTTATAGAAAATAAGTTTAATGATGTTGAGATACATACTACATCTCGTAACTTTTTGCTTAACCCAGCATTGTCGAGAGAAGTTGTGGGGCAAGATGGTGACTTTGCTCAGATGATGGCAATACTAGAAGAGGCGTACAAACAAAAACTAATCCCTCAATTTGTGGAGGAGGGTGCGATGAAACTAAATGATTTGGTGCGGGGGAACCCAGTTTTTGACGCTGACACCATACTAAGCAATATTTGGGACATGCCAGATAGTGATGCTAAGTCTAAGAGATGGTTACACGAAGATGTTGCCCCGTACACCCCGGCAGTTTTTCCTCCCCAGGATGATACCCTGGGAGCGGAGTTTGCACCGGTAATGGTAACCCAGAATAATGGTGAGGTGTCTGGGTGGTGGTCTATCCAAATTCCTGATAGTGAGCAAGATTTAACAAATGGGATCGTACCTATAGTTCAACAGTACTTGGATAACTGTCTCTGGAGGTTGGGTGGCAATATTAACAATGGCGATGAATATGTTAGGGGTGGGATGGGGATTAGCTACCCATTTATATTTAATCCTAAAGGTGAGGAGGCTCTAATTTATTACTCACATAATGATCCGAGTGACTCATTGTTAGCTTTGTTTCATGAATTAGGTGGTGGGCAGGAATATAAGCAGATATATAGCGAGATGATCACTGGTAAGACAATACCAGACGTGTGTAAAGACGGGACACTGCCTGCGTTTGCGCGTTTTTTCAAACGTGCGTTTGTTGTCTAGCTAAGAATAAGCTTTAGTGTCCTACCTCTATGTGGTTCACTTTTTATAATGGTTGTGCAGTTGTTAGTAGACCTGATGATGAAAGGATTAATGAGTTATTTGTAGATCAGTCTCAGTTTGAGATGGAAAAGGCGTAAAAACTTCCGAAGTCTCTGAGACTTCGGAAGTTTGGTTTACTCGCCTTCATCGCCGCCCGCTGCACCGGGCTGTTCCACCCGTAAGACCTCACCATGATAATTAATGACGATCTTGAAGCCCATCATACCCAGATAGGCGCGCATCTCTTCGGGGAAACCGGTCTGCATCAACGCATCGAATTGTTGTTCGATATTCTTCAATTGATTTTCGATCATCGCCTTTGAAAACGGATCGTCCTGACCGAGCATTTTGGCAGTTTCTTTCGAGAGCAGGTCTTCACTGCCTTTCATCATCTCTGCCAGTTGATTTAAAACGGCGCGGTCCACCTGCTCGGCAGGGATGTGGCGCAGAAAACCGGCATCGTCTATCACATAGGCGGGCTCATTTCCAATGGATGAGGTTTGTACGGGGTTGCCGTCTTCGTCCACGACGAGGCCGGCGAAAAGAGGCTGGGGCATAATAAATTCCTTTGTAGGGGCGACTCGCGAGTCACCCCTACAACATTATTGTTGACGACCTTCAACCACTGCCAGCAAAATGCCAAGCGCAATACCAATGCGGCGGTCCAGTTGATTGGCGGAATCCATGCTGAAATCGATGTTCAGATGATATGTGAAGGGGTTGAAGTTCTGGCGGTAATCCGCCACACGAGTCTCGCCGATGGTGACATCATAATTCTGAGGAACGAGCCCGGTGAGGAGACGGCGGAGAAGCGCCAGCCCCATGCTGTCTTCGAACAGTTTGCCCACAGGGTTGTCGTTGACGTCAAGGATCTCCCACTCGTCGCGCAGCATGGAGGCGAGTCCCTTGCGGCGGAGCGCTCCGATCTTTTGACCGGTGGCGCTGTCGAGCACATCATACGCCGCGGAGAAATCGATGATCTGACGGGCTTTGATCGTCAACACTTCCTGTGTCTTCCCTTCATCGGCATACACGCGGATATCTTCACGAAGTTTGAACATTTTCTGCTCACTGAACAGAACAAGCTGACCGGATGGATCATAAAAGCGGAATTTGCCGGTGAGGGCAAAGACCTGGCGTTTAAGCAAATATTGGTTGAATTGGAAAATTGGGTTCATCTCTCGTATCCTCTTTTGTCTCTGAAAAAATAATTTTATCGGACGATACTCCGTCCGAGTCCGAACATGTGATTTATTCGACGATGGCTTTTGTCCCCTGCCCGGGCAGGTGTACGTAGTCTACGCCAACCGGCACGACGGGTTGCGTCCAACGGTAGACCCATTTGGCAACGCTGGACGGCAGGTTGACACAGCCGTTACTGCGCGGACGTCCGTAATCGTTGTGCCAATAGGTGCCGTGGAATGCATGCCCTGAGCCTGTAAAGAAGGAACACCATGGCACACCGGGCAGGTTATAGATGTGTGCCACCTCGTCGCCTTGATTGGTCATGTGGATGGATGGTCCCTTATGGTAGGTGGACCATTCCCCTTTGGGCGTATCGGTTCCGCGCTGACCACTGGAACAGCGTACTGACAGCACGATCTTCTCCCCTTCGAAGGCTGTGACCATTTGGGAGGCGATATCCACATGGAGTAGTTTCTGGTCGTTGGGAACGTCCGGCGAGAGTGGAGTCAACTCTTCGTTTGGAATGAAGCGCATGTTATATGACGGGATGTAGAAGGATTTTTCCAAAATAGGGTCGTAGATCTCGTACCATACGCCTTTTTCGTCGCGTGTCACCACGATCTTTTTTACCCAATGCGTTGATTCGTAATAAAGGCGATGAGCATTTTTGGCGTGGTAGTAGGGCGCAAGGTAGGTCAGGCTGTAGGGTGCGGATATTTCCGCAAGCTGACCTTCGGGCGGAATCTCGTATTGGGGTTTTTGATAATTCGTTTCCACTGGCAGGACGTTGCCCGAATGGACATAACCGCCATCCACCACGTACCAGGTGGTGTTGTGTTCGTTGTCGAAGTAATCGCCCTGCACGTCGCCGAGAAGGTCGAAGAACTGGTCCTTGCCGATCAGTTCGAGTTTGTTCGCTTTGGCGGACGGTTCGTCATAGATGGGAACACCGCTTATGAGCGCGAGTCCTTTCGAGGCGGGGGGAGCGGCTAAAGCGCGGTCCATGCCCAATTCGGAGAGAACAAGCCCGAGCGCGCCGGAGGCGGTCAGTTTTAAAAAGTCCCGCCGGGAGATTTGAGAAAGTGTCATAGTCAGATTGTAAATATAAAGTTTGAGAGGGAGATAAGAAATATCCCGTTGGTACTACAACGTGATTTCCACTTTTGTGCCGATGCCGCCGTAGGAGAATTCTTTTTCGGTGGGGACGGCTGGCAGCGACCAGCGGTAGAGCCATTTTGCCGAAGAGATGGAGAGGTTGATGCAGCCATGCGAACGCGGACGCCCGTAGTCGTTGTGCCAGTAGGTGCCGTGGAAGGAAATTCCGCTTTTGGTGATGTACTGCACCCAGGGCACGCCGGGCAGGTCGAAGCCGCTGGCGGCAATGTCGCCGGCAGCCATATGGCGTGACGGACGTTTGTAAAAAGTGGTGAAGTTGCCTTGCGGCGTGGTGTAGGTTCCGCTGCGGAGAATGGCGCCCGTTGAAGCGGACACGACGAAAACAGGGATGTCCATTTCGTAGGCGATGACAAGCTGCTGGTCGAGGTGAACGACGATCTTTTTATCGCGGGTGGAAACTTCCGGCGAGATGGGCGCAAGTTCCTCCGGCGTGAGGATGCGCAAATGCTCGGCGCGGACGTAATACAGCTCATCCCATTTGTCGTCGCGGATCTGATACCAGGGCTGCCCGTCGGTTGTGCCAGCGACCAACGCCTTGATCCAATGTGTAGTCTCGTAATAAATGCGGTAGCCGACTTTCGAATCTGTTGTCGGTTCTTCGAAGGCGTCGCTGTATGGCACCGTGACCTCTGCAAGCAAACCTTCAATGGGAATATTTCCTGTGTAGGGTTGGTTGAGCATAGTGCGCACTGGCTGAATATTCCCCGAATGGACGTACCCTTCGTTCCCGATCTGATACCAGATGCGGTTTTGTATGACGGTATCTTCGCTGACGGCAGTATTGGCGATATTGAAAAGCGCGTCGCGCTGAAGCAGTTTTACTTTTTCGGCATCGAGCGAGGGAGAAGCGTGCATCCACACAGTGCGGACGGTCACACGTCCCTGTTGGAGATCGAACGGATCGTCTATATCAAAGTTGAGCGGGGTCGCCAGCAGACCCGCCAGACCGACCCCGCTCACTTTTAGGAAATCTCTTCGTGATACTTTCGTCATCTTCTAAAACTAATATCGCTTTCAACGGACACGCTTTGCGTTACTTTTCCAATAGAGAGATTATTCGTGTACGTTCACCACGGTGCCGACGGATGCGAAGTTGTATGCCCATTCGGCATCGGGAATGCTGAGGTTCACACATCCATGACTCATCGGCACGCCGAAATTATTGTGCCAGTAGGTTCCATGAATGCCGTAATCTTTATAGAAATACATGATGTATGGAACATCGGGCAGATAGTAACCGGGTCCAGACATGGGGGCGGATTTCAACTTGACCCAAACTTTGAATCTACCCGTCACGGTTGGGGTTTGCCACGTTCCGGTCGAGACGATAAAGGTCCGCACCAGGGTGTCGCCTTCGTAGGCGTACATGCGCTGGTCTGAGAGGTCCACATCGAACCAATGCTCGCCGCTGCCTGTCACAACACCTGTCGGCGGGACATATGCCACGGCTGTCGGCTCGGTGTATTCTGCTGTCGGGGTGTCGGGGACAATCGCCGCTTCCGCTACGGCTGGATTTGTATCTACTGAGGCAACGGCTTCGGTGGTGGCAGTGGGGGGGAAGTCAACCGCAGCCTCGGTCACGGGGATTTCTGTCGGCTGCACAACTGCAACTTCAGGTTGAGGCGTCGCTGTGAACTCGGCAGTCGGGATGACTTGCTGTGCCGCAGGCTCAACAAAAACGGGCGTATACGTCGGCTTGGCGATATACACTTGCGCGAACGACTGTCCGGGCGCGAGCTGTTGGAACTGCGGCGCATTCGACCCGCCGTTGAGGATCGACGCCATTACCGGTGACCTGACTGCCGACCATGCCGCGAACATGAACACAGCACAACCCATCAAGATCAGCAAGGCAGGGAGGATAAAACTTCGCTTCTTATTCGGACCTTTGGTTGAGCCGCTGTTCCCTGACCTTTTTCCACCCGAATGAGCCGGGGCTTGGGAATTTACAGGACGGTTGTTCATGTGTCACCTTTCAAAGCATCAATGGATAAATAAAATGCATGTGGTCAAGTTCTATCAAAATTATAAACAAAAAGACGGTTTTTTCACCACTGAATTTCGACGGGCACGCCTACTTCTGCCCAATCGTATAAAGTCTGCGCATCGGACGTACCCAGAACCACGCATCCATATGAAATGGGACTGCCGAGAAAACCCGCCCACAGCGTGGATCCGTTCGAGAGGATCGGCAGTGCGTGAATGCCGTTTTCAAGGCTGCCTGCCCAATAAATGCCAAGCCAGTTCGGCATCCAGAGATCCCACGTTGCGCCGTAGGCATTCGGAATTTTATCCAATACGCTGAAGCTGCCTGCGCGCGTGGCGTTGTTCATTCCTGTGGAAGCGATGAAGCTATAAACGAGAATCTCGCCGTCGTAGACATACATATGCTGTTCGGAGATGTCCACGAGGATCAACTTCCCGCCGCTGTAGTTGACGGGTGCCTCTGCCTGCGTATTGCCATTCACCGATAAATTTCCCTGCGAATCGACGATCACGGCTTGGGCAACCGCTTCCGGCGTGGCAGTGGCAGCTGAAACTTGAGCAGGCTCCTCGGTAGGAAGAAGCGTTGACGTCGCCGTTGGCAGTGGTGTGTAAGTCGGCTTGATCATCTCGACGAATGAGAACGAACGCGAATAAGTCGGCGTGGTGACAATCGCCGGGCTGAGCGCCTCAGACGAGGTTGCCGTCCATGCGGCGGCGCCCAGCAGAATTAAGATGAAGGCAAAAAGAAAAAAAGATAAACGTGAGATGCTTATCTTTTTCATGGCAGGACCGTCGGCAGCGGAACATAGGTTGGCAGCACGCTTTCGTTGTTGACGAAACAAAGGATGCCCTGCGTTACACCTTCCGCGACGAGGTCTGTATGCTTGGTGAGGATGTCCTGGTCGAGATAAAGAAAGCCGGTTTCGATGATGGCAGTTATAGTATTCGGGTCGATTTCGGAAAAGGCGTGGTACTGGGTCATATCCGGCGTGATGCTGTTGGCGTGGAAGGTCATTCCGGTGATGGTTTGATAGCGGTTCGTCAGGCAGGCGGTGAGACGCTGCGCGCGGTTCAAGTCGCGCGTTTCGAGCGACGCTGCCACTTTGAATCCCGTCGCTTCATCATTGATGTAATCGCATGAGTCGTTGTGGATCGAAACCAAAGCCGCAGCGCGGTATCCGTTCAAACGTGTGTCGAACTCATTCAGAAGGTCCACTTGATAGCCGCGTTCGGTCAGGCTTCTTTGTACCAGCGTGGCAATCGACAGGTTGACATCCGCTTCGGTGAGAGTGGATTGTCCATTCTCGTCTGTGCAGACTGCGCCGGCGTCGTTGCCCATGTGCCCCGCCACGATCCCAATGCGGATCTGTGGCTGCGATGTGGTCAGTCCGTTGACAGCGGCGGCTTGAGGTGTGAGCAGCGTCCGCAGTTGCTCCTGCAAATTGCTGGTGAACAGGCTGTTCGGCGTCCACGCGGTGAAAAGCGTTGCGATAAGAATAGCGATGCCTATCGTGGAGATGAACGGATTTACGCTGCGGGGTTTATGCCTGCGTTTAATGGTCGGCTCTTTGGTGGATTCCATTTCAAGATAATCTTACCTTATTTTGCTTTTTGAGAAATATCGGCTGATGCAAATGAGTGTCTACATTCAGAAATAATTTAGTGGATATTCACCACAGAGCACACGGAGTTCACAGAGATTCACCTTTGTTTTTCTCCGTGGTGATGAATTTCTTTATCATTGAGCGCTATTCAACAATCTTTTGATCGGCTTTAATTTGGACACAGCCAGAGCGAGATTTTTTACGTGAGTGCGTTCGTATTGGAACGTCCTTGAACCGGCTTGCAGCAGTGTCGAACGCTGGCTCATCTCTTCGTAGGTGGCATAGCCGACCATAAAAATATCCATGCCGTAGACCCAGATATTTCCCCATTCGTGCGGTTGGATGATAAGCGCATCCTTGATCGCCTCACAGCGGATTCCCACCCGCGCTTCGGGTACACGATGAACATGCAGGGACGTGATGGAATAGAAGGGATCATCGTCCACGTAGGTTTTGACTTCCGGCGGGATGTTGACGACCCTGCGCTTCATTTTCCGCGCCTCGTCCTGCCCATTGATCTCGACGGTTAATACCTCCGCCGATTCCGATTTCAAGGTCAGTTTTCCGAGCGGCTTCCAATGAAGCGGTCTGCGCCACGTCATGGGCGGAACATGGACGAGATAATGCGGTTGTTTTTTGGCGATGGCTTTTTGCAGATCCGACTGCGAAGCGGCGACGAGTCCATTCATGAAGGCGAAGAGATAGATATCATCGTAGGAATGACCGTCGCCTGCGTGAGAATCGGATGGAACCAGCGCCGGGGCATCCAACAGAACGGCGGGGTTCTGGCGAATCCCTGTAATCTGTTCACGGTGTGAGATGAGGAAGGATTTCAGGTCGCAGCGATGTCCTTTGAGTACCACATCGAAGCGTTCGTGGTCGGTGAACGGTGTGGAAGCCTTTACGTCAAAGGGGACATTCTCCTGCGTAAGATGACGGCGGAACGCCAACTCCACAGCGACGTTGGCAACCATGCGGCGCAGACGTCCATACGGCGACCTGCCTTCACGTTCATAGGAATACGCCAATGAACGCAAGGCAAGTGCAACTCCGCTCTCGGTCAGATCGGGAGTGTAAGGCAGATGAAGGAAGTCGGTATGAAAAGGCATACGTTACACGCGATGCAGGTTCAAAATTCAATTGTGGGGGGCGTTTTGGGGTTTTGTGATTCCCCCACGATTTTCTTAATCGTAAATCTCAAATCAAAAATCGTCAATCCTATGGGGTTGCTGTTGGGAATACGTAATCGACTTCCTGCATGATGAGGTTTGAGAACGAAACGACGGTCGGGGTATCTCCCGCTGAGCGGACGAAGACCCCGATGGTGCCGATGGGGAAGGATGGGTCGTTGATGTCGAATTGGAAGCGTCCATTGAGGAACAGGCGGATTTCCCTGCCGACTGCCCAAATGCCGATGCGGACCAAACCCGGCGCGCCGGGCGGAACGTCTCCGCTGGCGAGCGGCTGCTGGAGGGCAAGCCTTATGCTGTTCGTCACTCTGTCTGCGCGGACGGTTCCGTCACAGGCGAGGGCAAAACGATAGTACGAACCGCCGTTCGCGCGGATGAGCACGCCATAGCTGTCTTCGCCTTTGCACAGACTGGGCTGGGCAGTGATCTCGGCGTAGTAATCATCGGTCAACAGGTCGTGGCGCAGACTGGTCATATACACCTGGCTTTGCGCGGCAAGGGTCAGGCGGTTGTTTTGGATCACGGCGCTGGCGTCATTCGAGGTGACCACGTCCCAGTTGAATGGATCGGAGAAGTCGTCGGTGAGGAGTTCCGCGCCAAGACCGGGTCGCATTTCGGGGGTGGGGACTTTGGTGGATGATTGTTGAAGTGTAGGTGTGGCTGATGGGGGGAACCAGACAATGGTCGAAGTGGGAGGCGGGGTTTCCGTCGCAGGGACTGGTGTATTTGTCGCGAGAAATGAATCCATGACGCCGCATGATGCCAGCAGCAGCGTTAGAAGGTTCAAGATCAAAATTCGTTTGAAAGTCATCGGGTTTTTATGACATCAGTTCAATTCAATATGTCGTAAAATAAACACACAACATTCTAGCATATCAGGAGATGAAGATGACCGTGAAGCAGGTGCTGGTAACTGGTGCATGTGGAGAGATTGGTCAGGCACTCGTGCAGGAGTTGGCTAAAAGGGGAGGTTATGAGATCGTCACATCAGACCTTGCCCCGCTGCCAGATTCGATCAAGGAGCTTGTGAAAGAGCACGTTCAAGGGGATCTGGTTTACAAGGTAAAGATATTTTACGATTATGATTTCGAGGTGATCTTTCATTTGGCGGCGTCTCTTTCTTCGAAGGCAGAGATCGCCACAGAGGAGGCGCACCGCATCAATGTGGAAGGAACGATGCAGCTGCTGATGCTGGCAGCGTACCGGTCGGAAAAATACGGCAAGGCGGTGAAGTTCCTCTTCCCAAGTTCGATCGCGGCATACGGCATGCCGAACCTTGAAGCGAAGAAAAATGCCGGAGCGGTGAAAGAGGAGGACTGGGATTATCCGCACACGATGTATGGCTGCAACAAGTTGTATTGCGAAAAGCTGGGGATGTACTACAGCAAGTATCATGGACAAAAACATTTGGATGACAACCCGCCGGTCTTTATGGACTTTCGAGCGTTACGCTTCCCAGGCTTGATCAGCGCCTTTACGCTGCCGAGCGGCGGGACGAGTGACTATGGTCCTGAGATGCTGCACGCGGCGGCTCAGGGCGTGGATTATGCCTGTTTCGTACGACCCGATACGAAGATTTCGTTCATGGCGATGCCGGACGCGATCAAGTCGCTGCTGATGGTGATGGATGCGCCGCGCGAGGAACTTTCGACGAATGTGTATAACGTGGCTGCCTTCGCGCTGACCGCCGAGGAGTTCAGTGAGCGCGCACTGAAGGCGTTCCCGCAGGCAAATATCTCGTATGACTCGAATCCACGCCGGCAGGGAATTGTCGATTCGTGGCCCGAGGATATCGACGACGCCCGCGCTCGCTCCGATTGGGGCTGGAAACCCGATTACGATGTAGACCGTTTCTTCGAGGAATACTTCCTGCCGGAGATTAGAAAGCGGTATGGGAAGTAGGATATTAGGAATTAGGTGTTAGTGATTAGGGGGAGGGGTGCAGGAAGATTTTACGCTCCCGCTGGTTTCTGGAAATTGGTATTTCACAGAGACCAGCGGGAGCGTAGGCTTAACTCTGGAGCAGAAGTATTTCGGCTTGCGTGCTTAACCATTAAGCGTATATACTTTTCCTGTCGGACGGCTTCCTTACAAATAAGTTTAAAGGAGTTTTTAACAGTGGATAACAAGTCTAATAATCGGATCTTTGGAATGAAGTTTGCAAGTGTCTATCCGTTATACGTTCAAAAGGCGGAACGCAAAAACCGCACAAAAGAAGAAGTTGACCGAATCATCTGCTGGTTGACTGGTTATAACCAGTCAGGGCTGCAACAGCAGATCGAACATGGAAACGATTTTGAAACCTTTTTTGCCCAGGCGCCAATGCTAAATCCAGGCAGTTCGCTTATTAAGGGCGTCGTGTGCGGTGTTCGTGTGGAAGAAATCGAAGACCCGTTGATGCAAAAAATACGCTATTTGGACAAACTGATCGACGAATTAGCAAAGGGGAAAGCGATCGAGAAGATTCTGCGTTCATAGTACGTCCCTGCCTTTTCACGTTGGACGGGAGTTGAATAAAACCATATCAACTTGCCCGTTGTGCAGAAGTTGCCGCTGGTTTACGCATGCTCCGGTTAAGCAGTTTGTTCAGGTAGGCTTGCTGCCAGAGCGCAAGACCCGTCAACGCAATGCCGGGGAGTGTTCCGAACTGGATGATGAGTCTGAGTGTCTCATCGCCAGCCATCGGCGAGTAGAAGTACATTCCCAATGTGATGGCGCCGATGATATGAATGATTCGAATTATGTTGCGTAAATTTTTGTTGCTCATGATTTTTCCTTGTGCGTGTTTGTATATGTCCAAATATAGCGATTCGTTGTGTAGGAATTGTGAATAAGAAAGTTAGAAATTGTGGATGATTTATCAAACGAAATTGGGGAATGTTGTAATCCACTTTGCCAGAGCGTATAATTTCATATGCAGGATTTCATGTTGATCGTTCCTTATTGTCGAGCAGCCGCATGTTATGGAAATTTTAAAGAGGTGAAATTATGGAAGGACACGAATCCAACGCAATATCAGGCAGCAGATACACAGTGACGGCTGAACCGTCCCTGAATGTGCGCGAGGGAGCCGGTACGTCAAATGCCCGGGTTGGAAGTGTCATGCCGGGAGAGATTGTCGAAAAACTTGACGAGAACGAAGATGGAAGTTGGTACAAGATCCGCAGCGCAGACGGCATGGTCACAGGGTGGTGCAGCGCCGAATATCTACAGGTTTATGAAGAGAAGAAGACTGGTCCCGTTGAGCCGGTCGAAGATACGACAACGAATCCAGCCAAAGGTGTGACGCGCATCGAAGGCGAACGATACGGGGTGCGCTTCTATCTGACGATTTGTAATCCCGCTGATGTAAGAATCGAGGTCGTCCATGAAGACGGCTGGCCCTCTGCTATCGGCAAAAAGCGCGGTGCAAAGTTCGCATTCAATGGCGACGATTGGGAACGTGGTCCACGCAAGGTCAAGGGCATGGAGGTCAGCAACGGCACGACATACCAAAAACGGACGCATGGCGAACCGTCGTTGATCGTCACCAAAGGCGGCGGCGTATTCATCGATCATAAGAACGTGGCAGGACAATGGAACGTCACCAGCGGACTTCGCTATCTAATACAGAACGGCAAAAATTTGATCCCCGCTAACGGGACTGCTCTCAAGTATAAAGAGAGACATGCCCGTTCTGTGCGCGGACTCCATGCGGACGGGCGCGTCATGTTCCTGACTGTGGACGGTCAATATGTCTACAAAGGTATGACCCTGTGGGAAGCGGCTGAACTGATGCTTGAATTTGGCTGTGAAGTCGCCTTTGACGGCGGCGGAGGCGGTGATTCTGTGGATGTGGTCGACGGTGTTATCGTCAGTGTCCCTGATGACGAAGGTCCTGACGGAAAGCCCACCGAACGCAGAGTTCCTCAGACGATTTTGGTGTTTGCAAAAGAAATAGATTAACTGAACACGTTATAAAATATAACCTAAGGAAAACTCAATGCCGATCAAAGATATCGATGAATTCATTGCCAATTATCCACCCGAAGTACAAGCTATTCTGAAAAAGATTCGGACCACCATCAAAAAAGCCGCACCTAAAGCGGAAGAAGCAATGGGCTATGGAATTCCCACCTTCAAACTCAATGGGAAGAATCTCGTGCATTTCTCCGCGTTCAAGGCGCATATTGGGTTCTACCCGACACCATCGGGAATTGAGCATTTTAAGAAGGAATTGTCCGTGTATGAGAGCGCCAAGGGTTCGGTCAAGTTCCCGTTGGATAAGCCGATTCCGTATGCGTTGATCACAAGAGTCGTCCAGTTCCGCGTCAAGGAAGTGACAGCACAAACGTCAGCTAAAGAGAAGAAGACTGCCAAAAGCAAAGCGTGACCATGTCTACTTTTTTTACTTCTGATACTCATTTCGGTCATCAACGGACGCTGGAACTTTCACGCCGTCCATTCGCGGATGTGGTGTCTATGGATGCGGCTCTAATTGCCAATTGGAATTCCGCCGTCAACGCCGGAGATACGATCTATCACCTCGGCGATTTTGGAACGATGGAAAGTTTGGATTACTTGAGCCAGCTAAATGGAAATATCATCTTCCTGCCGGGAAATTATGAAACACCGGAGATGATGGAAGTTTTATCCAAGACTTGTGAGATTATCCAGCCGAATACTGTGATTGAGGTGGATGGACATCGCTTCCAGCTTGTTCACCAGCCGGATGAAGCGACTGAGGGCGAGTTCTTCCTTTTTGGGCATATCCACCAACTGCAGATGGTCAAGCGCAACGGATTGAACGTGGGCGTGGACTGTCATTTCTTCCGCCCGATTCCGCTGGATGTTGTTCTGTTCTATAAAAACGCCATCGAGAATCATTACGACGATAATGTCTTTATGGAAAAACTTGGGTAAATAAAAACTCCGGAGCTGCAACGCTTCGGAGTTTCTTTTTTACTCGCTTTCAGGTTTGTACTCGAAATATTTCTTCAACCCAAGCACATGTTTCTCAAGCAGATTCCACGTCAGTAAAGCGATGATGACTGTAACAACATAAGTAGAGGCGGGGTAAAGAATGTAAGCTTTCCATCCGCGCATTTCGCTGTGCCAGAACACATCCAACAGGATCAATGCAGCCGTCATGTGAAAGATATACATCGAGTAGCTGTATTTTCCCAAAAAGGTAAGGACGGGGTTTGAAAAGAAGCGGCGGAAAAAGTTTCGGGGTGGGTAAGTAATGAAGATGCCGATCAGCCCAATGGTGGAAAGAGCCGCAGTGGTGTATCCACCCAAAGTGAGCGGGAGGCTGGCGTGTTCCGGGTGTGGGTCCCCGGGCAGGGACAGAATATGCAGCGCCACGAATACAGTGAACGAAGCAAGGAAGACGGGCAGAGCATAGCGTTTTACCTTTTCCAACGCGCCGTCATAGGTTAGGAATACTGCCAGCAGACCACCGAAGAGCATCTCTTCAAAACGCGCAAAGGATGCGTAATAGAAAAAGGTCGAGGCTTGGGCGAGGTTGGGCCATAAAAGCGTGCCGAGTGTCCGCCCTATGATCGAAACGAGGATATAACCAACGCTGGCTTTGACCAATTGCTCACGGTTCAATTTGTAGACGATGAACGGCCATAGAAAATAGAATTGTTCTTCGATCGCCAATGACCATGTGATCCCCAGATATTGTGTGATATGAAAATTTTTGAAGAGCAATGCCCAGTTCTGTTGATACAACAGCATGATCGGCAGCGCGGTCTTTAATGTGGCGAGAAAATCCTCCTCGACCTTGGGTGCGAACAACAGGACAATGGCAATGGCGGCATAATACAGCGGAAAGATTCGCAGTATGCGGCGCACATAAAAGTTCTTAAAATAATGTTCCCCCGTTTTCGCCTTTAATAAAATGGATGTGATCAGAAAACCGGAGAGCGTAAAAAAGATATCCACGCCGACCCAGCCAACTGTGGTCAACTTTGTAAAGTCCAACAAGACCGGATGTTCAGTGAAATAGGAAGCACGTTTGAAAAGATGCAGCGCCATTACTAAGACCACTGCAATGCCGCGCATGCCATCCAATTCTATGATGTGTTTTTTCATATATTATTTTCCGGCAGCCTTTGTTCTTGCCAAAACCTTTTCCGCATTTCTCAATAACGGCATGTCGATCATTTTGCCGTCGAGCGAGTATGCGCCCTTCCCTTCCTTTTGACTGGCTTCGAACGTTTCGACGATTCGACGCGCATATGCGATTTCTTCATCAGACGGAGTGAACGCTTCCTGCACCACCGGAATTTGATTCGGGTGAATGACCTGTTTCCCGCTGAAGCCGATTCTTGCTCCGAACTCCGCTTCGGCTTTGAGCGCTTCCAGGTCTTTGTAATCAATGGTGACAATGTCAATGGGTTGGATATCATTCGCGGCACAGGCGACAATGACTGCCTGCCGCGCATACAGCAATTCGACAGCATCCTTTGTGCGGACTGCTCCAATCGACGCGGCGAAATCCTCGCCGCCGAAGATAACCGCATCCAAACGCGGATGTGCCGCGATCTCTTTCAAGTTCAAAATTCCCTTTGCGGTTTCCACACCGATCAAAACCCGAATCGAGTTGACCTTCCATCCGTTCTTCAATTCGGCGTCTTCGATGATTTTGCCTGCCCATTCCACCTGCTCATACGATTCGACTTTGGGAATCACGATCCCATCCGGGTGATAGGGGAGAACTGCATCGATGTCATCCTTCTCCCAGCCCGAACCGACCGAGTTAATGCGCGCCAGTTTTTCACTTGAACCGAAATCCAATTCTTTCAGCGCCTTCGCGATCGTTTCGCGCGCTTCCGCTTTTTTGTTGACGGCTGTGCCGTCTTCCATATCCATACAAATTGAATCCACGCCCAAAGTCACGGACTTGTTGATCATCTTCCAGTTATCGCCGGGCATGTAAAGTAGGGCTCTTCGTGAGTGCATGTTTCTCCTATGGTTGCGTGTTTTAGGTTTAAGGTTGCAGGTTTAATGATAAACGTTCAACCTTTGACCTTCAACCTTCAACTTGTAACCTTTTTCAAAAACATTGCTGTTCTCTCAAATTCAACAACCACCGTTCCATCGGGCTTTTTGCCGATACATTTGATCTTAACCAGCCCCGCATTGGGTCGTGACTTTGACTCGCGCATTTCGATGATCTCGCTTTCGGCATAGATGGTATCTCCATGAAAAACGGGGTTGGGATGTACGACCTTGTCATAGCCTAAATTCGCCACGATGGTGCCTTCGGTGAGTTCTGCAACTGTCAGCCCAACGACCAACCCGAAAGTGAAGACTCCATTTACCAGCCGATGACCAAACTCGGTTTGTGATGCAAAATCTTCGTTGAGGTGAAGCGGCTGTGTGTTCATCGTCAGCGCGGAGAAAAGTACATTATCCATCTCCGTTACCGTGCGCCCGCCGTGTTTGAACTTCATCCCAACTTCGAGTTCGTCGAAAAATTTTCCGGTCATGTTATTCAACCTCCACCAAAATCTGTTCGCGCTCCACCGTCTGCCCCTGCGTGACCGAAACCGATTTGACCACGCCATCCTTCAAAGCCTGAATGCGGATTTCCATCTTCATCGCCTCCATCGTGAGCAGGGTTTGACCTTTCTTCACAGCATCACCCACGCTGACAGCAACGCTTCGGATCTGACCCGGCATTGGAGCGATCAACCCTCCGGCATGGTCGTGGCGGACGCCTTGTTTGGCGCCCGATGTTTTCGTGAGCATCAGCGTTTGTCCATTGATGGTAACCCAACGTTTCGCCATGTCAGATGAGACATGCGCCGTCACACGTTGACCGTCCACCAGCAGGTCGATGCGACCGCTCGCCGCGTCGGCGCGGATGATCTGCACGTTGACGGTTTTCCCATCGATGACAGTCGTGAAATTTTCACCGGATGGATTAAGTTCAATAGTTTGGTTGTCGAAGGTTGTTTTCATTGTTTTGTATTTGTCGTCATTGCGAGCCGCGCTCTTGTTCTTGCGGTGAAGCAATCTCAGGATTAGTTCATACGATTGCTTCGTCGGGGAGAGAGCCCTCCTCGCAATGACGGGAATATTAATTCCTATAATTTCCAGTCTGCTTCCACGGGTTGAAGGGATCGGTCTCATTCGAAACAGCAGACTGCGCCTTGCCGCTGACGAAAACGACATCTGCTAACGCGGCGGCGATGAGCGTGTTCACTTCCGGCTGAGCGGACGACCATTCGCCAAATTTTGTTTCCACCCAGCGTGTAGAGACTTTGCCCTGCTTGAAATCTTCCGTTTCGATGACGGCACGCATATAGTCGATGTTCGTCACGACACCGTGAACGATGAAATCGCGCAGGGCGGCTTGCATACGTTTGATGGCGTCTTCGCGGTTTCCGGCGTGGACGATCAACTTCGCCAGCAGCGGATCATAAAAATGGGTGACCTGATTGCCTGCAGCAAAGCCAGAGTCCACGCGGATGCCCGGTCCCTGCGGAGGGATGAATTGCAGGAGTTTGCCGGTGCTTGGCAAAAAGCCCGAAGCAGGGTCTTCAGCATAGACGCGGCACTCGATGGCATGTCCGTGTTGGTGGATGTCGCTTTGCTGAAATGGGAATTTCTCTCCCGCCGCAATACGTATCTGCCAGTGAACGAGGTCGAGCCCTGTGACGAGTTCCGTGACAGGATGTTCCACTTGCAGGCGGGTGTTCATTTCGAGAAAGTAGAAAGGTTGAAGGTTTAAGGTTGCAAGTTTTGGGTCGAAGATAAATTCAACCGTACCCGCATTGTAGTAATTGACTGCTTTTGCCGCATTGACCGCGGCTTGCCCCATTTGTTCCCGCAGTTCAGGTGTAAGCAATGGGGAAGGGGATTCTTCGATGATCTTTTGGTGACGGCGCTGTACCGAACATTCTCGTTCGAATAGATGAACAAGATGTCCGTGCTTATCGCCGAAGACTTGTATTTCGATGTGATGTGCCTCTGCAAGATATTTTTCGATGAGCAGGCGGTCATCACCGAAGGCATTCAGGGATTCACTCCGCGCCAGTTCGATGGAATCTTTCAATTCACTTTCGGCGTTGACGACGCGCATCCCTTTGCCGCCGCCGCCTGCCGCTGCTTTGACGAGAACGGGATAACCGATCTCGTTCGCGGCTTTTTGGAAGTCTTCGTAGCTTTCCAAGCCTTCGAAGCCGGGGACGGTGGGAACGCCCGCTTTCTTCATCAGTATCTTTGATTCAGCTTTATCGCCCATCGCGCGGATCGAATCCGCTGAGGGACCGATAAAGGTCAGGTTCGCTGATTCGACTGCGGCGGCGAAAGAGGCGTTCTCTGAGAGGAATCCATAGCCCGGGTGGATGGCATCCGCTTGGGAGGTGCGCGCGGCTTGGATGAGTTTATCCACATTCAAATAGGATTCTTTTGGCGCGGCATCACCGAGCAGCACGGCTTCATCGGCGAATTGAACGTGCTGGGCGTTTTTATCCGCCTCGGAATATACGGCGACGGTTTGAATTCCCAACTCGCGGCAGGCGCGCATAATGCGGATGGCGATCTCGCCGCGGTTGGCAATGAGTATCTTATTGAACACTCAACAACTCCAGTAATTCTTTTTCGCGTTCGGGTTTCAGCCCCGCTTTTAGTTCGTGGTCGTGCGGACGTTCGAATTCCCAATCGTAAATATCTTTGATGGTTTGGGCGAGCGGAGTAAAGGTCAGCCCGGCATGAACGGCTTTGGAAATATCGACGTGTGATACGCCAAAGTCATCTCCTGTTTCGGGAATCCATGCGGGCATATCGCTCCACGGCGCCACGTTATTTTTTTCAAGAAAATCCACAGATGCCCATTTAAAATGCGCGTTGCTTTTACTTACCCGTTTGCAGGTTTCGAAAACCGTATTCAATGTGACCGGATTCCCTACTGCGTTGAACACGCCTGAAACCTCATGGTCTGCAATTTTGATGACGAAGTCTGCCAGGTCGCGCGCGTCGATGAATTGGGTCATGGCATCCGGGCGGTCGGGAGCGAGCACGGTTCCGCCTTGCGCGATGCGTAACGGCCAATATGTGAATCGGTCGGTGGGGTCGTGCGGTCCCACGATCAAGCCGGGACGGATGATAAGCGAGCGCATTCCATACACTTCCTGCACAACGTTCTCGCACAAAACCTTTAGCGGTCCATAGGTTTCGCCGGTGATCTCCTCCACACTTTCATCAGCCATGGTTGCGACCGGATCGCTTTCCTTGATGCCGATCTTGCTGAAATCGCGGTATACCGAAACCGACGAAATAAAGATATAACGCTGGACTCTGTCTTTCAGCGCTTCAGCGGATTTGCGGACGATGCGTGGAAGATATCCGCATGTATCGATGACCGCATCCCACTGACCCGATAACTGCTCTATGTCAGTTTCTCTATCTCCTTTTATGGTTTTGACTCTTCGAAAAAGCCCGGGATTGGTCTGCCCGCGGTTGAAGAGAGTCACTTCGTGTCCATGCGCGCGCGCAGAATTGACGAGGTGGCGTCCGACAAAACGCGTCCCCCCAATGATGAGGATCTTCATGGTTTGACTCCGATGAGTGTAAAAAGGGTGTCCGTGGGCTTGACGGGGTTGAACGTAAACTCGCTGTAAACCTGAATATCTTTGAAGCCTGCTTCTTCGAACAGGGCAACAGCTTCCGCCTGGGTGTAAGAAAGTGTTGCAGGCGATTGGTTGTGCAATTCCGATTCGATCATCACGCCGTCGCGGAGGATCTCCCAGGTATCGTGGGTATCTTCCATTTTGGTCTCGGGGTTGTAGCGCGACCAACCTGTCCAGCGGACGATGGCGCCGTCGTCGCGCACGCCTTCCATGCTGAATCCGCTATCGAATTTATCGCCCGGTTTCCAAAGTGTCATGAAAGGGGAGACCAATGCACCACCGGGTTCAAGATATTCAAAGAAACAACTCATGGCTTTCTGGGGGTCTCCCGGCTGTAATAAGAGTTGAAAAGAACTTGAAGGCACAAGGATGGTCTTGTATTTTCGCACCAGGTTAAGAGCTGACATGTCTTGAACGTAAAGATTGAGGTTGAGCCCCTTCTTTTTGGCATTCTTTTCACAGAGTTCGATCATTTCCGGCGAGACGTCCACACCGTCTATGTCGATTCCTTGAGCCGCGAAGTCCAGGATGATGCGTCCACTGGCGCAGCCGACATCCAGCACAGGTTGACCATATTTCCCGACCAATTCCAGAAACATGGCGCGATCTTCCCAATCGGACGTATCGCCGCGCACCAAGTCCCAATATTTGGACATCAAACCGTAGTATTCATAAGGTTGGGATGCCATAAACCTCTCCTTGATTATTGAGTACGTTTCATTCTTGCTTCGGTGGCTTTTGCTTCATTGCCATCCGGCATGATATTGTATGCGGTGATGGTCAGTTCATCGTCGGTGAATTCCACTTCGGTACGCCAGCCCCAATCTGGTCCGCCGGTAGGGTCGGGGTATGAGCCAAGGACGAAGAATCCGTTTCCCTTTGCGTTGCCTTCACAGAACATGATTGCGGTGTTGTTATGGAACGAGTCCACCCAGGAGGCTTCATAACGCTCGAGCGTGGTGTTGTAGCCGAAAGTGAACATGCCTTGCTGTACTTCGCCTTCAATGGAAGATTGATAGAGGAAAAGAGCAAAGCGCCCATCGAGAACAAGCTGGATGGTTCCGGCAATCGGAGCTTCGTTGGCAAGCTTCTCCGGTTCAAGCCAGAGTTTGGAAGTGCCCTGCCAGTGACCGGCAAGGTTTGCAAAAAAATGATGTGGCGTTGTGGATTCAAATGGCATGGTTATGTCCTTTTTCTTCTTTCCTCTTTTTTACATCCTAAATACCCCAAAGCCGCCGTCCTCCTTCGGAGCGTTCAATACAACGGACAATGTTAATCCCAATACCTGCCTCGTATCTGCCGGGTCGATCACGCCGTCATCCCAAAGACGGGCAGTGGAGTGATAGGGACTGCCTTCACGTTCGTATTTCTCCAACAGCGGACGCTTGAACTCTTCCGCCTCTTCCGCGCTCAGGGCTGGTTTGCCTTCTCTGACGAGTTGATCCTGTTTGATGGTTAACATCACGTTCGCGGCTTGTTCCCCGCCCATAACGGAGATGCGGGCATTGGGCCACATCCACAGGAAGCGCGAGCCGTACGCGCGTCCAGCCATGGCATAGTTGCCTGCGCCGAACGAGCCGCCGATGACCACCGTCAGCTTGGGGACGCGGGTGGTGGCAACGGCATGGACCATCTTCGCGCCGTCCTTTGCGATGCCGCCGGTTTCGTAATCTTTGCCGACCATGAAGCCGGTGATGTTCTGTAAGAAGATAAGTGGAATGCCGCGCTGGTCGCACAGTTCGATGAAGTGCGTCCCCTTGAGCGCGGACTCGCTGAACAAGACTCCGTTATTGGCGATGATGCCGACGGGATAGCCGTGAATTCTCGCAAATCCGCAGACGAGAGTCGTGCCGTAGCGCGATTTGAACTCGCGGAATTTGCTTCCATCCACGATGCGGGCGATGATCTCGCGGACATCGAAGGATTCTTTGAAGGTGCGCGGAAGGACGCCGTACAATTCGTCAGTGTTGTATAAAGGCTCCTCGGGTGGAGCAACTTCCAGTCCCGAAAGATGCGAGTGGATGTGTCCGCGCGGTAAGGTCTCAACGATGCTTCGTAAAATTTCAATCGCATGGTCATCATCCTCTGCGAAGTGATCCGCCACACCCGATTTGCGTGTGTGGACATCCGCACCGCCCAGTTCTTCGGCAGTGACATCCTCACCCGTGGCGGCTTTGACGAGCGGAGGTCCGCCGAGAAAGATCGTGCCCGCGCCTTTGACGATAAGCGCTTCATCGCTCATGGCAGGGACGTACGCGCCGCCCGCCGTGCAGGAACCCATCACCGCCGCGATCTGCGGAATGCGCTTGGCAGACATGCGCGCCTGATTGTAAAAAATGCGCCCAAAGTGATTGACATCGGGGAAGACCTCATCCTGAAAAGGCAAATTCGCCCCGCCAGAATCCACGAGATACAGACAGGGCAAATAATTTTCTTCGGCGATCTGCTGCGCGCGCAAATGCTTCTTGACCGTCATCGGGAAATATGAGCCGCCCTTGACCGTAGCATCATTTGCAATGATGAGCGCTTCGCGATTCGAGATGCGCCCAATGCCGGTGACGATGCCCGCGCTCGGCGCCTCGTTGTTGTAGAGGTTGATCGCCGCCAACGCGGAGAGTTCCAGAAAAGGCGCGCCCGGGTCGAGCAGACGTTCGATGCGTTCGCGCACGAATAACTTGCCCTGCTCTTCGTGGCGTTTGCGGTACTTTTCGCCACCGCCTTCACGGACTTCGGCAAGGTGTTTCTTCAATTCCTGCGCGAGGGCGCGGTTATGTTCTGTATTGGCTTTGAATTCGGGAGATTGCGGGTCAAGGGCAGATGAGAGAGTTTCCATTTGTTAGTCGGGTAGGTTAATAGTTGGGTGGTTTTATAGTTGGTAAAAGTTGTGGAAATGGTGGGTTGATTGGGATGAGTCTAGCATAAAGGGGTAAGAGTTACAAGAAATGGAAACAAAACGCAATAAAAGCCGCGCTCCCCCAAATGGCATGTTGTTCATGCCTTGTGGTCATGTTTATAATCGCACCCAGTTTTAGAGATGAGGAGTCTACATATGAATGGTTTGGGCGTTTATTCTGAAGTTGGCAAACTGCGCAAGGTGATCGTGCATCGTCCCGAGTTGAGTCTTCAGCGGCTCACACCGGACAATCACGATGACCTGCTTTTCGACGATGTGCTGTGGGTGGAGCGCGCTCAATGGGAGCATGACCAGTTCACACAAATTCTCCGCGAACATGGCGCGGACGTCTTATATGTTTCGGATCTGCTCACCGAGACTCTTAAATCCAGCGATGAGGCGAGACATCTCATCGTCGAAAATGTGGCGACGGAATATACAGTCGGGTGGGCATTGGTGGATGAAATTCGGCGCTTCCTTCTGGACCTTGAGCCTGATTCGCTTGCGAGACATTTGATCGGCGGTTTGACAGCCACCGAAGCGGACGTGGACTGGAAAGCCTTTGCGGATATTTCCCTGCACGCCTCCGCGTTGACGGGCATGAATTCCTTCCTCCTGCCGCCGCTGCCGAACACACTCTTCACCCGCGACTCATCCTGCTGGATATTCGACGGCGCCTCTGTCAACCCGATGTTCTGGCCCGCCCGCAGACGTGAGTCCTTGAACATGTATGCGATCTACAAATATCATCCCATGTTCAAGGATGCGGGTTTTCAGTTCTGGTATCCCAATGAAACAGACGGCGAATTCAACATGCAGAACTTCGGGCGGTCTTCCCTCGAAGGCGGTGACGTTCTGCCGATTGGCAACGGCACCGTGCTCATCGGCATGTCCGAGCGGACACAGGGCAGCATGATCGAACAGATCGCTGATTCGCTGTTCACCCACGGCAGCGCGGAGCGGGTCATTGCCTGCGTCATGACCAAAGACCGTGCCCACATGCATCTCGATACGGTTTTTACGATGCTTGACAGAGACAAGGTCACACTCTACCCCAAGGTGGTGAATCAGATCCAAGCCATCAGCTTACGACCCGGCAAAAAAGCTGGAGACTTCCACGTCACGCATGAGGCGGGGTTGATCCCCGCAGTGGAGGACGCGCTCAAAGTTAAATTGACTGTTGTTGAAACGGGCGGGGATTCCTATCAAGCCGAGCGCGAACAATGGGACGATGCCAACAACACCGTTGCCGTCGAGCCGGGCGTGGTCATCGTGTATGAGCGCAATACGTACACCATTGCCAAAATGCGCGAAGCCGGTGTGACGGTGATTCCCATTGCAGGCTTTGAGCTTGGCAAAGGTCGCGGCGGCGGACACTGCATGACCTGCCCCGTTGCACGCGATGGGATTTGACCCCCTCCGCCGCTGACGCGGCACCTCCCCCAAATACGACAGAAGTACCGTCGTATTTGGGGGAGGACGGGTGGGGGCTGCTTTACTTGAACTTCCTCCGCATATGTTACGATTCCCCCATGAACTTCTCTCCCATCACCGACGATCTCTTCATTGGCACCACGCCTCATAAAAAGGATTACGAAACCCTGCGGGATTTGGGTGTGCGCCTTGTGCTGAACATGCGCTTCGAGCGCATGCCCCACCGTGACCCGCATCCCACTCCGATCCAGCGGCTCTGGCTCCCAACGTTTGATACGCCTCTGATACCGATTCCCATCAAACCGCTTCTGCGTGGAGCGAAAGCCGCGCTTGAAACAATTCAGAATGGCGGCAAGGTTTTTGCTCATTGTGCTTATGGCGCTCACCGCGGTGTGACAATGGGTGCGGCGGTGTTGATCGCGCAGGGGATGAATCCGTTCGAAGCGATGGAGTTGATCAAGTCCAAACGTCCGCAAGCCGACCCGGACGCGTACTACATCCGTCCGCGCATATTGAAATTCGCGAGAGAATGGGCGGAGTCCAACGACTCCCGTCGTTGAGGTCAAAAGTCAGAGACTTTTGACTCCGTTGGCAAAATGAAATGAAACCGTCGGTCATTCTAAATTTGATGTTCCTCCTCGCAGCCTGCTCTTCACCACAGACGACTCCGCCTCCCGCCAAGCCGCCAACGGCTACTCCTGCCAGAGTTGTACCCACGCCGAGATATGACGTCCCCACGCAGGGACCAGCCACAGTCACACCAGAGGCGCAGGCGACGCGAGAGTCCACGTCCACGCCGACGGTCGAAGCGACACAGGTCACAGCGACGGCTGAAGACAACGCGTGGATGAGTCTCCCGGTCCTGCCTGAGCCGGGGACGAATATCCGCGCGATCTATGAGAAGGGGATTGCACGCGGCAATGATCCGCACGCCTTTTCCATTTTTGGCGATTGTCAATCCCGCCCCGACGAGTTTTTCGGCATGTATGAGACCGACCCGGAATTGGTCGCCAGCCTTTTGCCTGAATTGCAGGAAACGGTGCGATATTTTACGGGTTCGTTCAACCGCGAAAGCCCCACCTCACAGGACGGCACCACGCCCGGCGCGCTGCTATGGGACCAATGGCATCGCGGCGAATATGGCTGTTCGTTTGGCGAAACGCCCGTGAGTTGTGAACTTCGTATTCATAATCCGTCGTTCGTCATCATTCAAATTGGTTCGCATTTCGAATCGCGCAACACTGAATACTTGCGGCGCGTGATAAATCAATTGCTTGAGAACGGCGTTGTTCCCATCCTCGCCACCAAAGCGGACAACCGCGAAAAAGATAACCGCATCAACCGCGATATGGCGCTGCTTTCCGCTGAATATGACCTGCCGTTGTGGAATTTCTGGGCTTCGCTTTCCGATCTCCCCAACCGCGGACTCTACACCCGCAAAGACCGTCCGTTACAAGGCGATATCTATCTGACCGATGACGCCAAAGTGATCCATCGTGAAACCGGTTTGGAAGCATTGGATATCGTCTGGCGTAAGGCAGCGGGAAATTAAAAAAATCCTACCAAGTCTTGTCACCCTGAGCATCAGCGAAGGGTCTCTGACATAGTGTTAGAGATGCTTCGCTAACGCTCAGCATGACGAACATAAAGTATGTAAAAAAAGAACGCCCACACGGGCGTTCTTTTCATCCTTCATCATTCAGCCTTTATCCTTTTAATGGCGGCGCATCTTTATCGTACACAAAGACCTGCACATCCATTCCATCATTGTTCAACATATCGATCGCGGGCTGGAAGGTCGCATCTTTGATCTTCTGCATATCACCCGCAGGCGCATAGACGGAAAGCCGCGCCTCTTCATCAGACATTTTCGCAGATTTGATCTCCGCGCTGGCACAAGCCGCCTTAATGAGATCGGTCATCTTTGTAATGGCTTCATCAATCGACATGATTCACTCCTGTTAAATTTCGGCGATTATATACCAACTCATCCGCATCAAAAATTACGAAAGCGTAAAGGCGATGGTCTAAAAGTACTAACTGACGTTCAACTTCGCCACGGTCACGCCTTCGCCGCCTTCGTTGTGCGCACCTTCCTCGAACGACTTCACATACATATGTCCATGCAGCGCTTCGCGTACCGCCTGACGCAGTTTGCCCGTTCCTTTTCCGTGAATGATGCGCACCCACGGCAAGCCCGAAAGATACGCCTGCTCCAAATATCGTTCCATCTTATCGAGCGCATCTTCCGCCATCAGCCCGCGCAGGTCCACTTCCATGCCGGGCGAGGAAGCAGTTGGCAGCGATGAGCGCGATGACGAAGCGCCTTTCTTTGCAGGTTTCTTCTCGCCGTTTGTCTCTTGAACTTCCTGCGACTTTCGGATCAAATCGGACATCTTCGCCCGCACGCGGATCGTCCCGATCTGGACTTCCGCATCAGACTCACCCAAAGCTGTCACTACACCTTCAGCATTCAACGTGCTGACGGTGACCTTCTCGCCCAACTTTACAGACTGATTACTGGATACTGAAGGCTGTTCACTCTTCCTTTCAACCGGCGCTTCAACCTTCTCCTCTATCTTTTCCATCTTCTCTTCGATGGCGCGGATGGCGGTCAGCGGCTGGCTGGCTTTCTTCAATTGTGACTTCAGCGAGTCGATATTGCGCTTGAGAACGGCAACTTCCAATTCACCTTCGGCGCGGGCTTTGGCGATGGTTTCGCGGCGTTCGTCTTCTATTTTCTCAAGGCGTTTTTCCAGTTCGAGGTTTTGCGCTTCGAGACGGTTGCGCTGTTTCTCCAGCTTCTCGCGTTCGCGTGAAGTTCGGTTGCGTTCCTTGCGGATGTCGTCGAGCAATTTGTCTGCGCGCAGGTCAAGCGGATTGATCTCCGCTTTTGCCGATTCGATGATCGGTTGCGGAAGTCCCAGCTTCTGGGCGATGGCTAAGGCGTTGGACCTGCCCGGGAGACCGATGGTCAACTTGTAGGTAGGGCGAAGCGTCTTGATGTCAAATTCCAATGAAGCATTGACCACGCCTTCCGTCGAATGCGCGAAGGTTTTCAGTTCAGGATAATGCGTCGCAACGAGCGTCATCACACCAACTTCCAACAAGTGACTCAGAATCGCGCGCGCAATGGCGGCGCCTTCCTGCGGGTCTGTGCCGGAACCAAGTTCATCGAAGATGACCAATGAACGGTTGTCGATCTGTTTCAAGATGCGGATGATGTTAGTGATATGTCCGCTGAACGTGGAAAGCGACTGTTCAATGGATTGCTCATCGCCGATATCGGCATACACCGATTTGAAGAACGGCAGTTCCGAGCCGCTTTGCGCCGGAATGTGAAGTCCGCTTTGCGCCATCATTACCAGCAAACCGACAGTTTTCAGAGAGACAGTCTTTCCGCCGGTATTCGGTCCGGTGATGACAATGGCACGCGTCCCTTCGCGCGGGTCCACGTCAATGGGCACGACCAAGTTTGAGTCGAGCAGCGGGTGGCGGGCTTGGATCAACTTCAAGGTTGGAAGGTTGGAGGTTGCAGGTTGGGCTTCCTTTGACCTTGACCTTTGAACTTTCAACTCATGAATCACCGGCTCACTGGCTTTCAACTCTTCGCCGTATTTTGCTTTTGCAAACGCGAGATCCAGCACGGCGAGATTTTCCACACCGTATTTCAACTCGCTGGCGTGTTCACCGACCACAGCAGAAACTTCCGCGAGGATGCGGCGTTCTTCATCGCGTTCGGCAAGCTGCAACTCGCGGATTGCGTTGTTGGCTTCCACAATGGGCAGCGGTTCGACGAAGAGCGTCGCGCCGCTGGAGGATTGGTCGTGGATGACCGCTTTGATCTTGCCTTTGAACTCAGACCGCAGTGGAATCACATAACGCCCGTCACGCTGCGTGATGATGGATTCTTGCAGCATGGACGAGGTCTTTGAGTCGGTCACATATTTTTGCAGGCGACTCATCAACCGGTCATGCGCGACGCGGAGGTTGCGGCGGATGTCTGCGAGTTTTACCGAAGCCGAATCCAAAACCTCGCCCCGTTCCGAGAGGACGCGTGAGATGGCATCCACGATGCCGAACGTTTCGGGCAATCCTTCCGCGATCAAGCATAGGCGCGGATATTCGTCCTCTTTTTTCTCGAAGGTTTTCTTTAACTCACGGCTGGCGATCAGCGTGGATTTCACGTCCAGAAGCGCCTGCGGGTCGAGGACTCCGCTGCGGGCGGCGAGGTCCGCTGCCGGGCGGATGTCGTGCGCCGCGCCGATGCTCACATCCTGAATGGATAATAGCTTGCGCGCCTCGGTCGTCTCCGCGAGACGGGAGACGGCGAGGTCGTAAGAGTCCGTCGGATCAAGTTGGCGAGCCAATGCCATCGAAGCGGAAAAATCGCAGAAGCCTGCGAGTTTATCGAGGATCTTGGGGTATTCGAGTACGTTGAGAGTCTTGCTGTCCATAATGAGGATTATACTTGCAACAGACCCTGCTGACAGTTGAACGCTTTCATACTCAACCGTCAGTGGTCAGTTTTTAAATTGGGAGAGGTTGTTATGAAACTCAAGGGTAAAACAGCCATCATCACCGGCGGGACGTCTGGGATCGGCAAGGCGACGGCGCTGCGGTTTGCCGAAGAGGGCGCGGATCTGGTCATTACGGGGCGGCGCGTCAGCTTGGGGAAAGCCGTCGAAGCGGAATGCAGCTCAAAGGGAGTCCGATGCGTTTTTGTAGAGGCGGATCACTCAAAGGTGGAAGACTGTCAGAGAGTCGTTGACATCGCCATTAAGGAATTCGGTCACATCGATATTTTGTTCAACAACGCTGGCATCGTCACCAAGGGAACGGCGGAGACGACGACTGACGAAGTGTGGCAGTCGACGATGGATATCAATATCACGGCGGTGTGGCGGATGAGCAAGTTGGTTTTGCCGCATATGAAAAAGCAGGGGAAGGGTGTGATCGTGAACAACGGCTCGGACTGGTCTGTGGTGGCAAGCAAGGACGCGCTGCCTTATATCGTGAGCAAGGGCGCGGTGGGATTGATGACCAAGGCAATGGCGATGGATCATGCGAGGGACGGTATTCGGGTGAACGCGGTTTGCCCCGGCGATACCTTCGTGGATCGTTGGATGGAGAAAGGCTATTTCGAAGACTCCGATCCGGTGACCCTTGAACAGGCGATTAAAGAGGCGAGCGAATTTATTCCAATGGGACGTTTTGGCAAACCTGAAGAGATCGCAAACGCGGTTCTGTTCCTGGCTTCGGATGAGTCGTCTTATGTGACGGGTCATCTATTGCTGGTGGATGGGGGTAATACAGCGCAGTGATATACTGCTTGAGATTTTTGGCTGCCGCCTGATTGACGGCTGCCATCAGAAGTGATTGGAGAGAAATGCGAAAAAAGATCGTCATTGTAGTCATCGTGCTTGCCTTGCTGGCAGGCGCTTTATATACCGTCAAAGGCACGCGTCTATTCAAAGATTCGCCCAATATCATCATCATTCTTACCGATGACATGGACAACTCCATGATTCCCTACGTGGAAAACGCCAACCGGCTGATCGGCGATCAGGGGGCTGTCTTCAGTAATTATTTCACGCCCACGCCTTTGTGCTGCCCGTCGCGCTCATCCACCTTGCGCGGACAATATTCGCATAACACCGACATCCTTGAGAACTCTCCCGGGTTTGCGCGATTTTTTAAATTGAAGGAAGAAGAAAATACGTTAAATGTCTGGCTGCAGGATGCGGGCTATCGCACGGCGTTATACGGAAAATATCTCAACAACTATCCCGTCAACGCGGGCAGGAATTACGTCCCACCCAATTGGACGGATTGGGGCGCCTTCCTCGGCACCGATTACGAAGGCGATATGTTCTATAACTACACCATGAACGAGAACGGAACGCTGGTCGATTATGGCGATGCGCCCGAAGATTACAGCACGGATGTGATTCGGGATAAATCGCTGAAGTTCATCGACGACAGCGTTGACGCCGGTGCGCCCTTCTTCCTTTTCATTTCGGTGTACTCGCCTCACGGCCCGGCGACGGCTGCTCCACGCCATGAGAATTTATACAACGACCTGATCTATCCGAAGGGACCTTCGTTCGGCGAAGAAGACTTGAGCGATAAGCCGCAGATTATCCGTGCTTTGACCGAGACCGGCGATGATTTCGACGAGAACGACGCCAATGCACTTTTCCGCGCCCGCGTCAGTTCGATCCAGTCTGCGGATGAGTTGACGGCGGATGTAGTCCACTCGCTTGAGCAGAATGGTCAATTGGATAATACCTACATCTTCTTCGTTTCCGATAATGGATTCCATCTTGGCGAACACAAGATTCCCTCAGGCAAGGGGACAGCCTACGAGGAAGATATCCGTGTGCCGATGATGGTTCGTGGACCCGGCATCGTTCCCGGTACAAAAATTTCGCAGATCACCGCCAATATTGATCTCGCTCCCACCATTGCGGACATTGTCAGCGTTGGGACTCCCGATTTCGTGGACGGGCGTTCCTTCCTGCCATGTCTGCTGGGGCAGGACGTTACATGGCGGAATGGACTATTGGTCGAATTCGGTTATGAAATTGAAGACGCCTTCAACTCTGTGCAGAGTATCTCGCTCCCGAATGACTCGCCGCTTATCAAAGACCCTGAGACGGATAACACGCTCGTCGGTGTGGAGGGCGGCGCGTTTCGCGGCATCCGCGGCGAGAATTACATCTATGTGGAATATGCCAATGGTGAGCTTGAGTTCTATGACCTCAAAGCCGACCCCTATGAGCTGGAGAATCTGGCTTACAAACTAAGCCCTGAAACGCTCGACACGCTGCATACAAAATTGGAGAGCTTGAAATATTGCATCGGTTCGGAATGTCAGAGATTGGAAGAAGACCTCCAAATCGAGATAAGTTACACCTCGCCCTGATTCGATCTCGTTTAGACGTACTCAAAAGGAGCTTATATGATCGTTGTTTCAGACATGATGGGAACGCTTACCACCGGCTCGCCTTTTCTCGGTTTGGTGGATTGGGTCAAGCATAATCAAAGCAAACTGCGCGCCAATTGGTATATGACGTCCATTATGCCTTCGTATGTCCTGGCGAAAAGGGGACTTATCGACTGGCAGAAGTGGGGTCAAAAGTTGATGATCGACAGCCTTGCTTATATCAAGGATGCCACACCCGAGAACGTGATGCACGCTTCGGAATGGGTGGTGGAACATGACCTTTGGAAGAAACGCCGCGAGGATGTGGTGGCGCGTCTCATCAAACACCGCGAAGACGGTGCCAATGTCTACATTGCCAGCAGCGTGGTGGAACCGTTCATCGAGCCGTTCGCAAAGCGGATCGGCGCGGAGACCATCGGTACGCCCGTTGAGATCGTCGACGGACGGTTACGAATGGTTGGCGGTCTGGTGGCGGATGAGAAGAAGATCGAACAGGTGCTCAGCCGTCTCGGCGTGGAGCGTGTGGATGTGGCGTACGGCGACACGATTCTGGATGTCCCTTTGCTGGAGCATGCCGACCGTCCTGTGGCGGTTTACCCTGAAGCAAGATTGAAAAAGATCGCCATGGAACGCGGTTGGGAGATCATCGGGGATACACCCAGTTACGAATGATAAGTAATGACTTAAAAGCTGAAAGGAAGAAAAGATAATGGAACGAACAACCATTCGCAGGTCCAGAAAGAGGCGGGCTGATAACAAGGTCTATTTATGTGCGCCGGTCAACTCGTTGGTGGAAGGCATCTACGAGCAAAACATCCCATTCCATGAGATCCGCAAACACGGTGACATGGGTTTGGGCACGTTCAATGATCTCGACGGCGAAATGATGATGGTGGACGGCGAGATCTATCGCGTGGGCTCGGATGGCAAAGTGAATCTGATCACGGACGACGATGCCTGCACGCCGTTTTCCTGCGTCACATTCTTTCAACCTGCCAGCGATGAAATGCTCGAAGGGGAATTGTCTTACGAAGGTTTCCTGCGTTGGATGATGGACCTGATGCCTTCGCCGAATATTTTTTATGCTTTTCGCATCACCGGCGATTTCGCTTATGTCAAAACGCGCTCGGTGCCGAAGCAGGAAAATTATCGTCCGTTGGTGGAAGTGGCGGCGGAGCAGCCGACATTCGAGTTCAATGATGTGAGCGGAAAGATGGTCGGGTTTTACACGCCGTCATTCATGGCGTCGCTGAGTGTGCCGGGTGTGCACCTGCATTTCCTGACCGATGACAAATCCAGCGGCGGACATCTGCTCGAATGCCGTCCGCGCAGCATAAAACTGGAGTTGCAATATCTGTACACGGTCGAACTTTCCCTGCCAGCCAATCTCGATTATCTGACCTGGGATTTTCAGCGCGATATCGGCAAAGACCTGGATAAAGCAGAGAAGTAAAGTAAAGCAGCCGCTTATAAACGGCTGTTTTTTTATTAACCATTTTGGGCGATTTGAAATTGACGCTGCATGCATTAAATTGCTGGCATCAAAATTTTGGAGACTTATATGCGAAAACCAAATTGGTTATGGATCGGTATTTTGTTCGGCGTCAGTCTTTTTATTGGATATGTTATCTTTGCGGCAGGTGTTGGTGCGTTCTTCCCGTCCATCAATGTGATATCCAAGCCTTTGCTGTGTTCGGGTGAATATTCCATCGAAACCACAAGTTCTTCCTATCGTCCGGGCGAAACATTTACCTCACATCGTATTTATTGTGATAAAAAAGATATTACCCTGCCGTCGATCATGTTGACGGGTCTTTTCTTTTCACTTGATATTTTTATTCTGCTTGTCATCCTCAACCGTAACAGTTTATTTCAACCTGAAAATTTTGGTGTGCTGGCAACGGACTTGAAGCAGACGAAAAAATCCGGCGGTAAAGAAAAGAGTCCGCTTGAGCGGATGTCCGAACTCAAGGAGATGCGCGACCGGAATCTGATTTCCGATGTTGAGTACGAACGCAAAAAAGATGAGATCATGAAGGAGTTGTGATGCATAAATACGATGAATTTATTCACAGGGAAATTGCGCCTCACCTCGGACCCGGAGAGGGGATCGAACTCACAGGCTTTCTCTACACTCATTCCTTGAGCCGCGTTGTCATCTCCAGCGGCTTGAGCCTTATCGGCGACGGATATTATTTCGCCGCCCTCACCCGCAGACGTATGTTTGTCATCGCCACCGAAATGGGATTCGCTTCACTAAAAATGCTGAACAAGGAAATGGGCGAGATCCCCTACGCGGATATCGAATCCATTACGCCGAGCGGATTCCTTAACCAGCGGATGATCGCCGTCAAACTCAAAGACGGCAAGACTTTAACTTTCCGCTTGAATACGCTGGCGACTCATTACGCTTCAGGGCAAAAGGAATTTATTGATACGTTGATCCAATTGGCATCAACGTAAGGGCGTGATCACATTCAAAGCCGTTATAAACGTCTCTGCCATCTTATCGATGTTGATCTCTTCTGAAACGATGCGATAAGACTCTTTCCCCATCTCTCGTAAACGCGCTATATCCGATAGCGCGTTTTTCATTGTGCTGACAAGTGCAGCATAATTCTCCGGCTCGATCTGCCAGCCGTTCTCTTCGCGGACCAGGTCATCCTGTGTGCCGTCTCCCTTTGCCACGATTACAGGAAGCCCGTAGCTCATGGCTTCCTGTACGGCGAGTCCGCCTGTGCCGGGGAGAACGAAGATATCTGCCTGTTCAAAATAGGGCTTCAATTCCGCGCCGTGTTTCGCGCCGATAAATTCTGCGGATGGGTAGATTTCCCTCGCCAAAGATTCCAATGATTCACGCTCGGGTCCGTCACCGACGATCAGCAAACGCGGCGCGGAGTTTATTTCGGCGCAGGCGCGGAGCAATGAGTCAACACGTTTTCGGGCTTGTAAACGTCCCACAAAAAGGATCGTCGGTTGATGGTTGATGGTTGATGGTCGGGCTGGTATTGCTTCGGTTGGCGCTGGCGAGACTGAATTGTGCGCGACGAAGATTCTCTCGCGCGGAAAACCGAGTGCCGCATATTCATCCGCGCCGCGCTGACTGTATGCGATCATCCCGTCGAATTGATGAAGAAACGCTGCCCTCACCCCTGCCCCTCTCCCATTGGGAGAGGGGAAACCCAAGCCCCAGCCTAGGACTTTCCGTCCGCGGTTGTGCATCCAACTCACGGCGGAGGGTGAGGCGAGATAACGCGGGTTTGCCTCCATGATCAGCGCATCAGGATTCCAATCTTCAAGCCAGTTAATAAATCCGCGTTGATAACAAAAATAAAACGGACCGCCGAGCAGGTGAAGATTATCCGCTTCGACGTGTTTGGCGATTTGCGTTGTGCCGCCTGCAATCATTTCCACGGCGCGGGCTTGACCGGCAAACAGACTCATGCCGCCTTCGCAGTGACCTGCGAGCAGGTCAAAGAATGGCACGCGATAGCTTGGCAGGACGCGTTGCTGCAAACCAAGTTTGCCGTTGAATTTCATTTCACCTCGCAGCGCGTAAAGATAAGAGCGGCGTCGTCTTGATATTGCTCACACCATTGATCTGAACTTTGCACGGCGCTGACCAACGCCGGTTGGGTTTGCGCGAGGAATAAAAGATTGATGCCCAGTTTGTCGAGTTCCGCTTCCCAGCCTTCATGCGCGGATTGCACGAAGAGATACGACTCGGCTTGCTCTGCGGTGTAGATGACTTGAATGCGCGTGTCGAACCAGACGGGGCGGGTGGGTACGGCATGGATGAGGTAACTTCCAAAGACAACATCGTTCCACATCGGACCGGGGAGTTGAGGATGCTGATTTAGCCATTCGGCGGCTGCGACCGGTGTGGCGGGACTCACCGCCGGTGGTGAATCTTTCCACCAACTGTCACGCAGACCCGGAAGCAGCATCAATGGCAGGAGCATGAATATCAGACCAAGCAAATAGTTCAACGCGGGCAATTTGACTTCGGGCGTTTGATCGATGCGTTTGGTAATACCTTCAGGCATGAGCGACGCGGTCAGAATGGCAATGATGAACAGATCCCAGATCACATAGCGGACGCCTGTCAGCGCCAGCCAGGAAAAAGCGAGGAACAAAATGCCTTCGAAAAGCGAGAGGCGTTTTCTTGCGTAGGCAGCCAGCGGAACAAGCAGGATCAGCCACGCGAAGAAGATGTTCATCTGCCAGCCTTCATTGAGCGGAGGCAGCCACTCAGGGCTGAGGTTGCGGATGCCGGGAGCGGTAAAGGTTCCGATCACCGATTGCCATAATACATATCCGCGCGGGTTGAGAAAGGTAATTGCAAAAGATGCCAGTGCGAACCAGAATAATTTTTTCCTGTCGCCGCTTCCGAAGATAAATGCAATGCCAATAAGTACAAAGAATAAAATGAAAGAACCATGCAGGTTTGCCCATGCCCAACTGATGGGAATGAGCAGCCAAAGCGGCTTGTGATCGTTTTTATTCCACTTCAATAACAGCCACAAGACCGCCACGAACAGCGGATATGCAAAAAGCTGCGGACGGGTTGTCCAGTTGCTGCTGCCGGAGAGACCCGCAATTAGAGTGAGCAAAGTCGCTGTCTGTGCGCCAACGCCACTTTCTCGCAAGGTCATCCATAATACTGCGTAGGTCGCTCCAATGAGAATTGTGACAAGGAAAACCGTAAATGAGATTTTTCCGGCTTTGTAAACAAGCCAGAACAATGAAGCCGACATCCATGATTGATAGGTAATGGGTTGTCCTGCTTGAATGGAACTGTATGTATCCACGATCGGAACAGCGCCGTTTTCGACCACGTCCCTGCCGAGGCGCAAATACCACCAGTAGTCATGCGGCTGCACAGGCAAAAGAACTGCGATAATTAGCAGCGGAAAGAGTGCAATCGCCAGCCAAAGGAAGTTGTAGGAGCGGGAAGGATTTTTCATGGTTGTTACATAATGGGGCGAGATGACCTCGCCCCTACGGACGTTTATCCAACATGCGGGGCGGAATAAGACGGCGATTTATGCACATGCACAACTTTCCATTTGCCGTCCATCTTCATCATCACGCGGCTTTCATTATGCGCCGCAACGGTCACGCCAGATTTCAGCGCTGTGCTGATAAGCAATGTATAACTCGCAATGGCTGTATCGCCGTAACGTTGTATCAATAAGTTCGCAAGATCAAAACGCGTCTTGCCGGTTTCTTCCGCGCCAAAAACAGAACCGCGTTCGGCGTTCGAATTCATCATGAACTCATGGAACGGCAGACCATCGATCCGCTGCGGCGTGACCCACCATTCGTAGAGCGTCAGATCCTCTGCGGACGTTTCGTGATACGAAGCGATGTCATTGGTCATGATGCCCTGCAGATGCTTCAATAAAAATTCGTGGACTTCTGAATCCATGCCTAATCCTCCAGCAAAACCTTGAGATACGAATCGACCATTTTATCGAGACCGAACTCGGACTCTGCGCGCCTCCGCGCCGTCGCCCGGAATTGACTCTGTTTCTCGAGCACTTCTCCCGCTGACGCCGCCAGCGCGTTCACGTCGGGTGTTTCCAACTTCCACGGGTCGGCTCCGTACGGAACGATGCAGCCAGCATCGTCTGTGACCAGTTCTTTGAGCGAACCGCTGTCGAAACCGATGACGGGAAGTCCGCATGCCAGGGCTTCGATGACCGAATTGGGGCAGGGCGGGTTGACTTCGGCACAGTACATCAGGTGAGATGATCGTGCCAATTTGGGAATATCCGCCCGTGGAACCGTGCCAAGAAATTTCACAGGAACTTTGCTTTGCAATTTTTTCTGCGTAGACTCGTCCACCGTGCCAGCAACAACGACTTCCATTGGGTATTTTGCGGACATGATTTCCGCCACACTGACAGCATGGAACAAGCCGGAGTTGAGTCCGCGCGCGAGGCTGCCTTCCAGTAAAAGCATTCGGTATGTATCTGTCGGACGGTCTTGGTCGCCTTCATGCGTGTAAGCATTTAAGTCAACGCCGTTGATGATGACGCTTGCAGGTGCGTTTGCCACGCCATACCAATCTTCCCACCACCGACGGATGAAACGACTTTGGTAAATGACCCTGTCTGCAAAGCGTTTGCGGATGGTCGCGAGCATCACATTCCCATACTCTGCGCGGACGCTGTATCTGATTCCCGACCATTTCACGCGCTGCACCCAGTTGATGCCGTCCAACCTTTGGACGACGCGAATGCCCCGTCGGCGAACCCGGTTCAGGTCCAGCAGGAAGCGGGTTCCGGCAATGACGAGAGCCGCGTCAAATTTGTCATCCAGATCATGGGTCACGTCGATGCCGCGGGCTTGTAATCCCTGCTCGAACTTCAGCCGAAAGGATGCCATTCCGCCCGTTCCCTGAACGAATGGTGTGATGCAAATGCGGGTCATGCTGAAAATTATAACCGTAGGGGCAAGGTTATCCCGCTCTTACTTTTATGGTATCCTTCGTCCATCTCATTCGGGAGAATTTGTTCATGTATATTGCCATTGAGGGCGTGATCGGTGTGGGCAAAACCACGCTGGCACGATTGTTGCAGCAGGCTTTTCACGCAGAAGTATTGTTGGAGGTCTTTGAGGAAAACCCGTTCCTCTCCGATTTTTATGGTGATCGCGCGCGGTACGCATTTCAAACCCAGATATTCTTTTTGCTCAGCCGCTATCGTCAGCAAAATAACACCGTACCCGATGCGCTTGCCGCGGGAAAAAATTTGATCTCAGATTACACCTTCGCCAAAGATGCCCTGTTTGCAGGTATCAACCTGAAAGGTGACGAGTTGGAAATGTATCACAAGGTCCATGAGGCATTGGGCGAGAAGATTCCCAAGCCCAACTTGCTGGTCTATTTGCAGGCAACAACCAATACGCTCATGAACCGCATTGCATTCCGCGACCGACCCTATGAGCGCCAGATGGAACGAAGTTATATCGATGAATTGAATCAGGCGTATGAAGAATTCTTTTCGAAGCCGTTCGATCATACGCCCATCTTGAAGATCGACACGAACGATCTGAACATCATCCAGAATGCGGACCATATCAAGTTGATCGAGAACCGCATCCGCGAGACGCTGGGTATGGCGCCCTATCAGCCCGCCCTGCCGATCAAATAGAGAGTCATATGCGCGTTACAAAAGATTCACTTTTACGTATTGCCAAAGAGACCGTTCAGGAACGGGCGTATAACGACCCGGATATTGTGGCGGCGTATCTCACCGGCTCACTGCGGGGAGAACCCATGCTGGGCGGCACCGCGGATATCGACATCGTCTTCGTTCACAAGACAACGCCGACGAAGTCACGCGAATTCGTCAAACTCACGCCCGATTTCCATATTGATATCAGCCGCCGCGCGAAGGATGAGTTCAAATCTCCGCGTGAGCTGCGCGGCGACCCGTGGCTCGGCTTTGAAATGTACGACCCCGTCCTTTTGTATGAACGCGAAAAGTTCTTCGACTTTGTGCAAGCCAGTCTGCGCGCAGGGTTCGAGTTCGAACAGCCGCCGTTGATGCTTCAACGCTGCAACACGCTTCTCAGTCACGGGCGCGGCAACTGGATGGACCTCGCCGAGTTCGATGGGGAGGCGCGTCCGAAGGAAGTCCGCAAGTATATGAAATCGCTTTTCCATGCCGTCAACGCCATTGCCGAGTTGAACGGTCCGCCTATTTGGGAGCGCAGGCTGCTGCTTGATTTCCCTGCCCGCGCCGAAGCCGCGCAAAGACCCGGCATGGTCGCCGCGGTGTATGGTCTGATCGGCGCGAATAATGCGGACGCTGAAACGGTCAAAAGCTGGCTGCCTGATTGGAAGGAAGCCTTCAAACTCGCCGCAGAAACTCCCGGTGTGGATGTGCGGATTCATCCCGCGCGCTTGAACTATTACGAGAAATCCATCAAGGCGATGCTGGACAGCGACACGCCTCTTGCCGCGCTCTGGCCTGCTCTGCATACCTGGACCTTATCCGCGCAGGTGCTGACTGGCGACCACTTCAAGTTCTGGCAAAACGCCTGCAATTCGCTCGGCCTGCTCGACGGTTTCTCCGAACGTGTCGAAGGCTTGGACCACTTCCTCGACGAGATCGAGATCATGTTCGAGGATATCGCCGCCGCCAACGGTTTGGACGTCCAGCCATCGACAGGGCTGTAAATGCGTGTATAATCAGCGCCGATGTTTCGAGGAAATTACCCGCTCCATCCGCTTGACCCCTGCCGATTAGGCACATTCCTCGTTTTATTTTTTCCTTCTCAAAAAGCCTGACAAATATTTGTCAGGCTTTTTCTTAATAATGGCAAGTCACCTTGAGCCGACAGGCGAAGGGTCTCAAAGATAATCATAGAGATGCTTCGCTGCCGCTCAGCATGACAAATTGGAGAGAAATACATGAACGATTTTACCGATGTGAAACTTGAGATCTTCGTGCCTGAGAGTCATGTGACACAGGTCCGCGACGCGTTGGCGGAGATTGGTGTGGGTGTGATCGGGAAGTACGATCATTGTTTCGCTGTCTCGCAGGTGCAGGGATCGTTTCGTCCGCTGGAGGGGGCGAATCCGTTCGACGGAAAAATAGGTGAGATCACTTTCAGCGTGGAGTCAAAGATCGAAGTGAATTGCAGGCGCGGGCTGGTGGAAGAGGCGCTCGCCGCTGTGCGGCGGGTCCATCCATATGAGGAACCGCTTATCAACATTTTCCCGTTAGTAAATCATCTTTTCAAAATAAAGAATTAGGAGACCATCAAATGCCAACTGAATCTTCATCCCCTTATCTGCCTTTTGGCGAGAACAAGAACGCCCCGTGGTTTGGAAAGGACATTCTTTCCGTCAAGCAGTTCAGCCGCGAAGACCTTGAGTATGTGTTCGGCGTGGCTCACGAAATGCGCGGCATGGTCGAGCGTGTTGGGACGTTCGACCTGCTCAAAGGAAAGATCCTTGCCAACCTTTTTTATGAACCGTCCACGCGTACCTCGTCGTCGTTTACGGCGTCGATGGAACGGCTTGGCGGATCGGTCATTCCGATCAATGAAGTGAAATATTCATCGGTGTCGAAAGGCGAGAGCCTGCCCGATACCATCCGCACACTGGAATGTTATGCCGATGTGATCGTGCTGCGCCACCCGGAGACGGGGTCGGCGGCGATTGCGGCGAAGGCGGCGAAGAAACCGGTCATCAACGCGGGCGACGGTGTGGGCGAGCATCCCACACAGGCGCTTCTCGACACGTTTACCATTTTCGAGGAACTCGGCGCCGGTCAGGTTGACGGCATGACCGTGACCATGCTCGGTGACTTGAAGTACGGGCGTACGGTCCACTCGCTGGCGCGGCTGCTTTCGTTGTTCAAGGTCAAGATCAATTATGTCTCACCGGAAATTTTGAAGATGCCGAAGGAAGTCATGGACGAAGTTGGCGCGAAGGGAATTCCGCAGGCGGAATATTCTTCGCTTGAAGAAGTTCTACCTGAAACCGATGTGCTCTACGTGACGCGCGTCCAGAAGGAACGCTTCGAAGCCCCGGCGGATTATGAAAAGGTCAAAGGTGCGTATGTGATCGACCCAGCCGTGATGAAAGCAGCGAAAAAGGAAATGATCGTCATGCATCCGCTGCCGCGTGTAGGCGAGATCAGCCCTGATTTCGATGATGATCCGCGTGCTGCATATTTCCGCCAGATGGAATATGGTTTGTATGTCAGAATGGCGCTGCTGGCGATGGTTTTGGGGAAGGCGTAAACAAGATTAAAAGTTACAGGTTGCAGGATTTACTCTGCAACCTGTAATTTTTAACTTTCAATTTGTAACCAAAATCCTAATCTTCTGCCGCTCTTGCCACTTCTTCCGGCTCGAAAACGACTTCTTCCTTGCCGGTCAGCTTCGCTTCGATCTTCGAGACGATCAGCCGCAGGTGACCGTTATGGGCGACATAGTCCAAGTCGTCGGCTGGGACGGCGAGAATGGGACACAGGGTGAAGTTGTCGATCCAGCCTTCGTAGAGGTCGTTCAGATTTTGCAGGTATTCGGGGGAAATGGTCCGCTCATAATCCCGTCCGCGGCGGTCGATGCGGCTCATGAGCGTATCCACTGAGGCGCGCAGATAAATGACCAGATCAGGCGGGGGCAGGAATTGAATGGCGGTCTCATAAAGATCGCGATAGGTCTGGTGATCGCGGTCAGTCATATTGCCCTGCTGGAACAAGTTATAAGCAAAGATCTCCGCATCTTCATAGACGCTGCGATCCTGAATGACAGAGTTGGGATGCTGTGCAAGGTTGAAGTGCGAGCGCAAACGGTGGGTGAGGAAGAAGACCTGCGAGTGGAACGCCCAGGCGGTCATGTCCCTGTAAAAGTCAGCGAGATAGGGGTTTTGTGTGACGGGTTCGTAGAACGGGTCCCAGCCCATTTGGTCACAAAGCATTTTGACGAGTGTGGATTTCCCAACACCGATATTTCCAGCAATGGCGATGAATCGTTTCATGTGGCATTCTCTCTGAGGTTTTATTTGAGGCAACTGCGAATGGACGATATCCTCTCATGCTTGTGGGCAGCAGCCGATTATTTGAAGAAGAACGCCGTTATCTTACCACCTCATCGAAAATTGGCGCGGAGTTTTAAGGATAACGTTAACAAAAAAGGGCGGGCATGACGCCCGCCCTGATTAGGATAAGCTTTTATTGATTTGCCAGTTCGGCGTCGATGATCTGGGCAAAGTATTCGATCGGGTAGGCGCCGCCGAGGCGATGCCCGTTGATGAAGAAGGTCGGGGTGCCGCCGACGGCTGGCTCGCCGGTGGAGTCATAGGGCAGGGATGCGGCGTATTCCATATCAGCCTGGATATTGCCTTGATATTTGTGGCTGGTCATACACTCTTCGAAAGCGGGAACATCCAGATTCAAGCTCGCAGCAAGATCGTTATAGAAGGACTGCTCGAGCACGGTCCCGGCTTGGTTGTTCATGCTTTCCTGATTGTCGAACAGCAGGTCGTGATACTCCCAGTAAACGTTCTGGTCACCGGCGCAGAGCGCGGCTTCGGCGCCAGCCATGGCGTTCTGGTGGAACGACAGCGGGAAGTTGCGATAGACGAAGCGGATCTGATCCGGATACGCCTTCATCAGCGCATCATAGACTTGAACATGCCAGCGCCAGCAATACGGGCATTGGTAATCGCTGAATTCGACGATGGTAATCGGCGCATCCGCGGGACCGAGGCTGGGGAAGCCATCCGTGTCGATATCGTAGACGACGGGGAGCGGCGTGGCGGTTGGCTGCGGTGTGACTTCGATGTAGACAGGTCCCTGATTGGCTGCGACGGTGGTTGTTGCTGCGACTGCCGCCTTGCCGCCCCAAAGGACGTATCCCAACAGGAGACCGACAGCAAACGCCAGCACCACCAGCACAGAGTAGAAATGCGTGCGCTTAAAAGTGATGAACTCTTCCGGGTCATCTGCCACGGAGGGGGATTCGATCTCTTCCATCTCTTCGATCGCCTCCGGCTCGGCAGGTGTGGATTTTCTGGATTTTGTGGTTTTAGTTGCCATAGTGGTCGGATTATAGCCTCCTCCCTGCGATTCATGCAAAGGTACTTAAGTTTCTATCATTTGCATCGTTTTTAGGGGATTTGCGTATACTGAGCATGGAGGTTCTTCTTATGACCACTCAGAAACATCATATCCCCTGGTATTTATGGCCCTTCGCCGCCATCTGGAAACTTCTGGCAGTTATCGTTGAAATGACCGGACGTTTCGTGGCGATGGTGCTCGGCGTTGTGCTGCTCGTTGTCGGCGTTCTTATAAGCCTGACGATTGTCGGCGCGATTGTCGGTGTGCCGCTGGCGATCATCGGATTGCTGCTGTTCTTTCGCGGCATGTTCTAAAAAATAACCCGCTTCGGACTTAGCCCGAAGCGGGTTCGTATTTAAGAGGCATCCGCCTTGATTTGAGAATTCTTTCTGAAGCGCAGACTCAAGATGCGGGTCGAGAGTGAGGCGAGGTATTTCCGTATCGGAGGAATTCTCATGATGAGGAAGATCGCGAGGATCAATCCATAGATCAATGGGCGGACGATGTCACCAGAGAAGGTAAAGAAGTCGCCTTTCTTGCTCATGAAGTAGTGGATGACTGCCAGCGGACCGATGATGTAAACGGTTTGATGCAGGCGTTTCCAGTTTTTGCCGAGGCGTTTTTTCCAAATGTCGAACGATGTGATTGCCAGCGGAATGAGCATGAGGAAGGTCGTCAGCCCGACGATAATGTACGGCTTTTCGACGATGGTCTGAAGGATCAGGCTCCAGGCGAGACCATAGTCCAGGTCAACAAAGATGATGACGTGGATGGTGGCATACATGAAGGCGTATAAGCCCAATGTGCGGCGGCGCTTAAGCAGCTCGGGGAATTTGAATAGCGTGTTGAGCGGCGTGCAGAGCAGGGACATCACCAAAAGGGTAATGGCGTGACGTCCCGTGCGTTGTTCAAGTTCCTGGATCGGGTTGATGGAGAATGAACCCATCAGAAGTTCGATGATGATCCATACCAGTGCAGACCAGGCGTACACGTGGATGGCGATCTGAAGAGGGGTATAGCGGGATGATTTTTTCATGATGATTTAATAATTGCCTTTTATATGGACTTCGGAAGTCATATGACTTCCGAAGTCTCTGAATTTCGCAGATGAACTTGCACGGCTTTGGCTAGTAGTTCTCTTTCAAGTCCATTCCTTCATAAAGGTAGGCGACCTGATCTCCGTAGCCGTTGAACATGAGGGTTTCGCGTCGGCTGAGTTCGCCGATGCGGCGTTCGGATGCCTGCGACCAGCGCGGGTGATCCACATTCGGGTTGACGTTGGCGTAGAAGCCGTATTCGTTCGGAGCAACTGTACTCCATAATGTACTCGGCATTTGATCGGTCAGTTCGATCTTGACGATGGATTTGATGGATTTGAAACCATACTTCCACGGCACGACCAGACGAATGGGTGCGCCGTCCTGATTGGGCATCATTTCGCCGTATAAGCCGGTGGCAAGTATGGCGAGGTCGTTCATGGCTTCGTCGATTCGCAGACCTTCCTGATAGGGCCACGGGTAGAACGGGCTGCTTTGTCCCTTCATTTCTTCGGGGCGATAGACGGATTCAAAGCGGACGTATTTCGCGTCGGAGGTGGGTTCCACCTCATTGAGCAGACTCGCCAGCGGGAAGCCGTTCCACGGGATGACCATGCTCCACGCTTCCACGCAACGCAGGCGGTAGATGCGCTCCTCCTGCGTGAACATTGACAAAAGGTCTTCGATGCCGTAGGTCTTCGGGTTGTTGACCATACCGGTCACTTCCACCGTCCACGGGGTGGGGTTGAAATCCCTTGCAAGGGAGGCAACCGCTTCCTTGTTCGTGCTGAATTCGTAGAAGTTGTTGTAATTGGTGATCTGGTCAAAGGAGTTGGTGGGGTTGCCCAATTCGTCAGTCCCTGCCGTGTGTGTTACATCCGGCATGGCGGAATCGGTGGTCTCCCCGGCTTTTGGGGCGCAGGCGGCAAGCGCCACGCTGCCCGCCACAACTCCAGCGGCTTTGATGAAATCACGGCGTGAGAGAAAAGTCTCTTTGGGCGTGATCTCATAGGAACGAACGGGAACAGATTTGTACGTTTTTGTCATAAAGGTCTCTCCTTCATTATTGGTTCGAATAGGGTTCTGCTAACAGTGCTTGAATTGCGGACTCAGTTTCCTCGTACCTGCCTTCGCCGATGTGAATATAACGGATGTGCCCTTGTTTATCAATGAGATACAGCGTGGGCCAGTAATGGTTATCGTAGGCGCGCCAGGTCTTTCCATTATTGTCCTGTGCCACGGCGTATTCGATGCCGTAATCCAGAACTCTTGCTTTCAGGTTATCCAGGTCCGCTTCGTAGCTGAACTCGGGATAGTGATTGCCGATGATGACCAACCCCTGGTCGCGGTAGGTTTGGTCCCATTCCTTCAACGAAGGGATCACGTGCTGGCAGTTGATGCAGCCGAAGGTCCACATATCGATGATGACGACCTTTCCGCGCAAGTCTGCGAGGCGGAGCGGCGCATCCACATTCAGCCAGGTGTCGTTCGTGAGTTCAGGAGCAGCCCCAAGGTCCGGTAAAGAGGCGTTGACCTGCGGTTGTTCCGTTTCGGCTGGCATGGATTTTTCTGCCGGTGCGGATTCAGTCGCCGCAGTGCAGGCTGTCAAAAAAAGGGTTAGTCCGATAAAAATTCGTTTCATGGTCACCTCAAGTGATGAGGTCATTGTAAAAAAACTTCCTTACGAAAGAATTACGCAAATCTGAGAAATTTATTAGGGCTTTGGAATGTGGAATGTAAATCGGCTGCCGTGCCCGTGTTCAGTTTCGACGTCGATCTCACCGCCGTGCGCCTGTACGATGCCGCGCGAGATGGCAAGCCCAAGCCCGGCTCCGCCTGTGGCGCGGCTGCGGGATTTTTCTCCGCGATAGAAACCATCGAAGATATGAGGAAGGTCTTCGGCGCGGATGCCTTCGCCGGTATCTTCCACGCTCACTTCGACGCCGGAGTTGGTTCGCCGTGCTGTGACCTTGACCTCGCCGTGGGCGGGCGTGTGGCGAATTGCGTTGCTGATCAGGTTGTTGAGCACGCGCCCGATGCGCCGCGTATCCATGCGGACGGGGTCGATGTGCGGGTCGACGCTGCCAGCCAGTTGCACATCCTGACGCGAAGCGAGTTCGGCAAATGTTTCGAGTGTATCGGAAACGAGGTCGGCGAGAGAGGAGTTGTCGAGGTCCAGTTGAATGCCGCCCGCGTTCAATTGCGCCATTTGGAAGAGGTCATCGATCAACGCCGAAAGCGAACGGACATCGCGCTGTGCCGTGTTGAGATAGCGTTTGATCGTTTCGGGGTCGTCCACCACGCCGTCTGCCAGCGCTTCGAGGATCGCGCGAATGGACGCGAGCGGGGTTTGCAGATCATGCCCGACCCAGGCAATCAGATCGGCGCGCATTTTTTCGAGTTCGCGCTGTTTCAAGTCTGCGGTTTCGAGCTGCATTGCCATTTGGTTAAAGGTCGTTGCGAGCATTGCTACTTCGTCGCGTCCCTGCACGGGGACGCGGGTTTTCAAGTCGCCTTCTGCCAGTTGTTCTGCCGCACCCTTGAGTTGATTGACGCGGTCTGTGATCGTGGAGGAAAGGAAGTATCCCAACGCCATTGCCATTCCGCCCGCGAAAACGAGGAGGACGATTGCAAGCAGCAGGTCGTGCTGGCTGGCGAACATCATCTGCGCCGAAAACCAGACGTTGAAAAAGGTCAGCAAACTTGAGAGTGCGTACGCGCCAAGCAGCGACCAGCGCAATGTGGGTGAGAAGGTCATCCAGCCGAAGCGATAGGCGAGGTATCCCGCCAGCGCCGAGACGAGCGCGGTAATGCCGAGGAAGAGCGCCATCAAGCCGAGTTCGTACATCGGCGGCGACATCATCAAATTGAAAATGCCAAGCGAGATGAGGAAGATCAGCAGGACGCCCGCTATGAACCAGAGAATGTTTGAAGATTTCATGGCTCGAATTTATATCCCACGCCCCAAACAGTTATTAAGTGAGTGGGAGAAGAAGGGTCGAGTTCCAACTTCTCGCGCAGGCGGCGGATGTGAACCGTCACTGTGCCGGGGTCGATGTATTCCGCTCCGCCCCAGACCCGGTCCAACAATTGGTCGCGGGTGAAGACCTGTTTTGGGTGACGTGCCAACAGGTAGAGCAGGTCAAATTCCTTGGCAGTCAACTCGATGGAAGATTCCCGAACCGTCACCGCCCGGGTGGAGGGACTGATAAAGATATCCTCAAAGGTCAGGTCACGCTCAGACTCCGCCCCGGCTTGTTCCCGTCCAGTGCGGCGGAGCACCGCCCGCACACGGCTGACCAATTCCTGCGGGCTGAACGGCTTGACCACGTAATCATCCGCGCCCATTTCGAGACCGGCGATGCGGTCGATCTCTTCGCGCCGCGCTGTGACCATGATGATGGGCACGTTCGAGCGGTCTCTCAGCCAGCGGGTGAGGGATAGTCCGTCAATTTCGGGCAGCATCAGATCGAGGATGATGAAATCGGGGATCTGTTTTTCGAGAATGGTCATAGCCTGTTTGCCGTCCGCTGCGACCTGCACCTGATAACCGGCACGTTTTAAGTAGAGACTGACCACTTCCGCGAGGCTGGGCTCGTCTTCGACGACGAGAATTTGTATTTCGTTCATGCGGGAAATCATACTTGATTCTCGGTCGGAAGTCATTAACGAAAACTTACCCTTTTACGCCCTGTTCATACTTTCGTAAGAATTTGGCAGGTAATTCGTAAGAAGATTTTTCTAAGATTACGCTTCAAGATAAAACAAGGAGACTCATTGAAAATGAAAATCAGAAACATTCTTTTTAGCGTTACCCTGCTCGCTGCTTTTCTCGTCACTGCCTGCGGAACTTCCACTGGTGATGCCATGATGACGGAAGAACCTCACGGCGCGATGGCAACTGAAGACACGATGCACGGCGATATGATGACCGAAGACGCCCCGATGAACGACGGTTCCATGACCGGTGATACGATGATGGAAACTCCCAATTGGTTCAGCGCCTCATTGACGAATGTCCATACCGGGGAGGATTTCACCATTCAAGACCTTCAAGGGAAAGTTGTCCTTGTGGAGACGATGGCGGTCTGGTGCTCGAACTGCCTCAAACAACAGGGACAGGTGAAAGAACTTCACAACCTGCTCGGTGAACGCGACGACTTCGTCAGCCTTGGCTTGGATATCGATCCGAATGAAGATGCCGCCAAATTAAAGGGATTTGTCGAAGACAAAGGATTTGACTGGCTCTATGCAGTTTCCCCTGCGGATGTTTCCCGCGAGTTCGCTTCTCTCTACGGCGACCAATTCCTCAACCCGCCTTCCACGCCGATGCTGGTGATCGACCGCCACGGCAACGTCCATCCGCTGCCGTTCGGCATCAAAAGCGCGGACGATCTCTTGAACGCCGTCCAGCCGTATTTAGACGAAGAGATGTAAGTCTTAATTGTCATTCTGAGCGAAGCGAAGAATCTCTACTGTTATTTCAGAGACCTTTCCCCACGGTGCTTCCGCTCAGAATGACATGGATTGACGTTATGGAAACCATCCTCACTTCCCTCTCTCTTGGCTTGCTTGCCACCACCAGCCCGTGTGTGCTGCCGTTGTATCCCGGCTTTCTTGCCTACCTCAGCGGTGGGCAGGAAAAACTCGAGAATAAACCTGCGCGTTATCTGCTCGGCTTTTTCGTTCTGGCTGGCGTATTGACGATGATGCTTGCGCTCGGTGCGATCATTGCGCTTCTGTCCATTTCCATTGGGCAGGCGCTGGCGTTCGTCATTCCCATTGCAGACTTGATCATTATCCTGTTCGGCGTTTTACTGTTGCTGAATATCAACCCCTTCAAAAAACTTCCGCAAATTCAAGCGCCGCTTGTGTCGCATCCGTTCGCGAATGCGTTCATTTATGGTTTGCTTTATGGACCGATTGCCCTGCCATGTTCCGGTCCGCTGGTGGTGAGCATCTTTGCGCTCTCGCTCACAGTCGGTGATGCGCTCGGCAAGTTGAACGTTTTCCTGTGGTTCGGCTTGGGTTTTGGGATTCCGCTTTTGCTATTGTCATTTATTTCCGGCGCGGCACAGCGCTGGATCACGCGTCAATTCGCAATGCGCGCGCGGCTGATCAACTTCATCAGCGGATTATTGCTTTTGGGAGTTGGGTTCTATGACCTGTACGCCAACTGGGAATTAATTCAGTCATATTTTTAAAAAGATTGGGACACGGATCTAACGGATATCACTGAATCGACACGGATTTTTTATTTTCCGTGAAAGCCTGTTGTATCCTTGCAGTCCGTGTCCCAAAAACAGCTCTACAGTGAGAACGTTTCGCCTCTCCCGTAGCTGACAGTTGAATCGCTTCGGTAAAGCGTGACCTCCCCGCCGCCTTTCACTTCCCATTCGCCGTCCGCATTGTTGACCATCCCTGTGCGTTCGTCGATGCCGAGGAGAACGGCTTCGGGGAGCATTTGCTTTAATTGACCAGCCCAATTCTTTCCAAAATTATTGTGATGCGGCAGGACGCATGCATCTGGAACCAGATTCAATCCGCGCAATAATTTTCGTTCGCGCGGGTCATAGTAATGCTCGCACATCACCATCGCCCCGGCGCTGCTGCCAGCGATGACGGCGCCGCCTTCATACGCTTCCATTGCGGCAGACCAGCACAGACTGTTTGCAAGCGTCTCGCCCAAATGACGGGGAAAACCTCCGAGAAGGTAGATCAGCTTCGAGGTCCGCAAGGAGGCGGCGAGGTTGGCGTCGTTGGCAGTGCTTGAGTCGATCACATCCACGGTGAAGACGTTCTTCGCGCCCAGACTTTGAAACCATCTCACACCGTTATTGCCCGCGCGTTTGTGATTGTTATCTGGCGCGGCGGCGGTTGGGATGATGGCGATGGGTGCGTTGAAACCGCCAGCCAGTTCAATGGCACGCAGATCCGGCTCGGACATGCGCCCGCCAAACTCCGCGCCGCCTTCAAGAAGAAGATAGCCCATTATTCGCCTCTTTCCACATTCACCCGCATTTCCGTTCCGTCGGTGCTGACGTCGATCCAGCCGTTGCGGTCGGTGCGGAGGAGCGAATAACCTTCGAGCGCGTCGAGCACATCCTGCGAAGGCAGACCGTCCGGGTCTCCGGCGGCGACATCCAACACCACCAACTGCGGATTCAAATTCTCGAAAATATCCGGCGGATTGCTGGGTGCATAACCGGAGTCCGCGAGCAGGAGCACATCCACTTTGCCGATGGCGTTGCCGTATTCGATGGACTCGAACGTCCCTTCGCTGACGCCAATTGGAAGCAGCGCCCGAAAACTTTTATATTCGATGAGCAGCACGCTTCCACGCGGACCTGCAGCCTGTACCTCGATAAATGCGCCTTCTCCCAACTCGAGCCTTTGTCCCGCTTCCGCGCGGCTGACAGGGATTTCATTTTCCGCGAAATACTTGTCCAATGAGCGCGAGGAGAACGAGGCTTGGACGTTTCCGCTCCAAAGGACATTTTCGGGTTCATACCGTTCCACAACGCGCGGAAGCGCGGCAAGCTGTTCTTCTTCTGTGGATGCGATGATGAGCCAATCCAATTTGCGGGTGAAGAAGGGGAGTCTGCGTCCGAGTTCGCTGGAAAGATCCGAGACACTGTCACCGCCGTTGATGAGCACGTTGCGCCCTTCCGGCGTTTGGATGAGGATGGCATCCGCGGAACCGGCTTCGAGGAAAGTGATGTGGAAACGTCCGTCACCAGAGCGGGAGGACGCGCTCCAGAAAAGGACCATGCAAATGAACGCGAACGAGAAAGCAAGCGTCAAGGCAACGGTTCGAAGCGAATCAGCCGCAGACTTGAACCAGTTTTGGATGGCAGACCAGTTGAAGGTCACGAGAAGAAGCGTAGTATATGTCATATAAATAACCCAGAGTGGGACGTCTCCCAGAACGATCACGCCGCCGGGGATGTCGAAAAATTCCACCACGCGGATGGTGTAACCGGCAAAGGGCCACGCGACCCACGCGAGGAGCTGCCCTAGCGGACGGAAGATGAGGCTGACGAAAACCGCCAGCCCGCCGAGGATCATCACCGCCGGTTGGACGGGCAGAATGAATGGGTTGGCGATGAACGAGATGAGCGAGATGCGGTTGAAATAATACATCATGAGCGGAATGGTCATGACCTGCGCGGCGAGAGTCAGGATGACGTTTTCGTTGAGGATGTCGATGATGGCGCTGTTATCCTGTTTGGAGATTCTCTCGATGGCGCGGGCGGTGATGTTCGAGAACGGTTCGGCATAAAGGATAAGCCCAAGCGTGGCGAAAAATGAAAGTTGAAAACCAACGTCCCATAAGACGTGTGGATTGCCCAATGCCATTACGACAGCGACAGCCGCCAGTGTGTTGATGCCCGCGTTACGCCTGCCGACCTGCCGCGCAAAAAGCGAGAAACTTCCCATGATGGCGGCGCGCATCACCGCCGGGTCACCGCCGACGAGAAAGGCGTAGAGAAAAACAAAGATGACCGCAAGAGTTGCGCCAAGCCGTTCGTTCTTTAATAAGGCATTGAATATCGAAAAGAACAAACCCGCAATGATGGCGATATTGAAACCTGAAATGGCGATGATGTGCGCCGTACCTGTGTTCTTGAACGCGGTTTGAAGACTTTTCGGCAGACCTGTATCCACGCCGAAGAGGATGCCAGCGAGCAGGGAAGCTTCGGGGTCTTGATAGATTTTGTAGGTGTTCTCGATCAGTTTGGCTTTGAAACTGTAAACCAATCTGTAGACGAAATTGCCGTCATTGCCGGGCAGACGGGTGACTTCCGACTTGGTCATGTACGCGTGGATTCCCTGTCGGGCGAGGTAATCGCGATAGGAGAAATCCTCGTTCTCGGGCGGAGTCTTCAACTCCCCGCGCAGGCGGATGCGTTCGCCGTATTCGTATTCTTCGTTCGGCAAAACCCGCACCAGAATCTGACCCGAAACCGGCAGATCGCCGTCGCCCGTGTCCACGGCTTCGACGTTTACTTTGAGGTTGGTGTATGTGTCGCGGTAATCGGGCGGTTCGTCCAAGTAGCCGGTAATGAGCAGGTCATAACTGCGGTCGTTGTAAAAGGCGATGTGGAAGGCGTCTATATTCGGCTGGCGGAATTGGAAGTAGGCGGCGCCGAGAAAAAAGATGGCAGGGAGAAAAAAATGGTAAGTGGAAAGTGTGCTTTTGAAAACGGGAAGTGCGAAATTGGGGAAACGCCTGCGAAGAAAAAAGGAGAGAAGAAAGAGAAGAAACGCAATTGACGTCCATGCCCATGCAGGAAGGGTGAAGGAAGCGGCTAGGACGATCCCCGCAAGAAAGGATATCGACATCCACAATAAAGGCATGGGGTGGATTGTACAACAAAACAAATCTGATGTTTGTCCATGCTTAACTGTGATGAATTATCGTTTATGAAACTCGCTCTAAAGTTATAATTTCCCCATCATGACCGAATCCAAATTCATCCTCGTTACCGGCGCCACCGGGTATGTCGGCGGAAGGCTTGTGCCGAAACTCCTCGAAGCGGGATATCGTGTCCGCTGTCTCGTGCGCGATGTATCCCGTTTGCAGGGGCGTGCATGGGCGAATCAGGTCGAAGTCATGGCGGGAGACGCGCTTGTCCCCGATGATCTCGCCGCCGCAATGAAGGATGTCTCAGTCGCGTATTATCTTGTGCATGGGAAACAAGGCAGCAAAGACAGCGCCGAGCGCGATATGCAGGCGGCGCGGAATTTCGCGCAAGCCGCAGAGGATGAGCACATCGAGCAGATCGTCTATCTTGGCGAACTCGTTGACCCCGCTGCGAATCTGTCGCCTTATCTGCGTTCGCGCCATGAAACCGGCTTTGTGCTTCGACACGGCAAAACCCCTGTCACCGAGATCCGCGCCGGTATGATCATTGGCTCGGGATCGGCTTTGTTTGAAATGATCCGCTACCTCACCGAGCGCGAGCCGGTGCTGACCTGTCCCGCGTGGTTCTTTTCGCAGGCACAGCCCATCGCCATTCGGGATGTCCTCTCCTATCTTGTGGATACGCTCAAGACGCCGGAAGCGACCGGTCGAGTCATCGAAGTGGGTGGACCGACGCGCCTCACCTACGCGGACATGCTGCTTGGTTACGCCAAAGAACGGAATCTCCGCCGATGGTTGATCCGCACTCCGTTCTACGCCCCGAAGTTATCCGCGTATTGGGTTCACATGATCACGCCGATCCACTGGCGGGTGGTCGCGCCGCTCATCGAAGGCTTGCGCGCGGAGTTGATCGTCCGCGACGGGACGGCGAAGAAAGTATTCCCGCATATTCAGCCGATCGATTTTCAAACCGCCGTTCATCTCGCGCTTGGACGTGTCCAACGCGATAACGTGGAAACAAGTTGGTCGGATGCACTTGTGGTCGAACTGGGCGACGTGGAACCGTATCGCTTCACTGTGGAAGACGGCTTGTTCATTGAACGCCGTCAAGTTGTGCTCGATCTCGACCCCGGGACTGTCTTCCGTGCTTACACAGGCATCGGCGGCGCGCGCGGCTGGATGTACATGGACTGGGCGTGGGCGATCCGCGGCTGGATGGATAAAGCCATCGGCGGCGTCGGCTTGCGGCGTGGGCGTCGTCATCCCGATGAGATATTCACCGGTGAAGCGCTTGATTTCTGGCGCGTGGAAACCGTGGACGAGAATCATCTTATGCGTCTGCGCGCCGAGATGATCGTGCCCGGCAAAGCCTGGCTGCAATTCGAGTCGACGCCAGTAAATGAGGAAGTGAATAAGACCGTTTTCACGGTTACAGCTTACTTTGAGCCCTACGGTCTACCCGGCTTTTTATACTGGTATTCCATGTGGCCCTTCCATAAATTCATCTTCGACGGTCTTACGAACCGCCTCGCCTCCCGCGCCCGTGTCCTTGCCCACGCCTACTAACCACTGCTCACCGATAACTGTCTACTGATTACTGACCACTGATTACTTATCACTTATCACTTTCCCCCTTTCACTATTATGACAAACATACTCTTCCCCCTTCTCGGTTATTTGTTTGGCTCGCTTCCTTTTTCCATTTGGGTTACGCGCTTTGTCAAAAACGTGGATGTGCGCGACGCTGGTTCCGGTCATGCCACCACGACGAATACCATCCGTCAGGCAGGGTTTGGATGGGGCGCATTGGTCCTCGTTTTGGATATCGCCAAGGGATTCCTTCCCACCTGGCTCGCGGTTCGTTACTCGGGCGAAGTCTGGGTTGTGGCGCTGACGGTTACTTTTGCCGTCGTTGGTCACTGCTGGCCCGTCTTCGCCGGGTTTCGCGGCGGCATGGGGCTGGCGACGACAGGCGGCGGGATATTAGCCGTCAGTCCGCTTGGATTTTTGATCTGTCTTGGGACGTTGATACTTCTCGTGCTGGTCATTCGCCATGCGGCGCGGGCGAGCGTTTTGGCGGGACTCCTCGTTGCGCCGGCTTTATGGTTGTTCCAAATTCGAGATGCCGCATTTTGGGCTGCACTTGGCGCGGGTTTGGTGATCGCTGTCCGCTTTTTGATCGATTGGAATCGTCAGTATCGGGAGTTATGGCTTGACAGGGAGAAGAAGGCTGACGGGTAGGGAATGCCCAAGTCTGCAGGGCAGGCTTCGGCGGAGTCTGATGCGAAAACAAAAAAAGGACGGGAAATCCGTCCTTTTTTATTCGCCGGTCAGCCAGCCGAGAAATCCTTTTCTCGGCATGGTTTCCTCCACCCGCGGCATGGCGAGGAGAACGACCGAGATGTTGTCGTGCCCGCCGCGTTCGTTGGCGAGGTTGACGAGTGTCTCTGCCGCGGATTTTAGATCGCGCTTCGTGCGGATGATGTTTTGGATCTCGTCGTTCCAGACCAGATCGGTGAGACCGTCTGTACACATAAGGATGGTATCGCCGGGCTGAAGATGGAAACCTTGATTGTTGAGCGATTCCTCGTCGGTCTCTTCGTTATCGATGCGCAGGCGGAAATCCACTTCGGGCAAACGGACGCCGCCAAGATGCCGTCGAATGACATGCACATTGGGATGGTCGCGCATCTCGTCGGCGGTGATGATGCCTTTTTCGAAGGCTTCCTGCACCCAGGTATGGTCGATGGTGATCTGTTGAATGTATTTTCCGCGCAGAAGGTAAATGCGTGAGTCGCCCACATATGCCGTGTACAACTTGTTCTCGATGACCCACACACAGGCGCAGGTCGCGCCCATGCCGTGTTCCTCAGCCCTGCCCGCGGAGTGAGCCGCAATCGCCTGGCTTGCATCGTGAATGGCGTTCTCAAGGATCTTGATCGGTTTTCTTGCGTTGCTTTCCGCCACATGCATGCTGATGTAATTCACAGCCAGTTCCGCCGCCACTTCACCGGCGCGATGTCCGCCGATGCCGTCTGCAACCACGGCAAAAACAGATGGGCGCGGATCTTCCTTACCCAACTGAAATGACGAGACAGCATACCGGTCCTCGTTATTCTTGCCTGAGAGGCCCGCATGGCTGAGGGCGGCTATGTGCAAGTGTGCAAGTGTGGTACGGATCATTATTCAGGATTCACGTAGATTATCTTAGGTGTTCGTGGTGGCGGGGGAGTCCGCAACATAAAGCGGTATTTTAATTGACCAAAGTTTACCATATCCCCGTGCTCCAAACGGTATCCTTCCTTCGGAACAGGCTCGAAGTTCACCCACGTCCCAGCGATCGACTGGGAGTCTTGCAAAAGGTACCCGCCGTCATCCGTGGCGCGGATGCGGGCATGAACAGGCGAGATGGAAGGGTCGTCGAGGATCTGCGTGCATTGCACAGGGTCGGTGCCGATAAGGATCTCCGTGCCGTTGAGCGGGATGGGCGGGACTGCGGCAAACTGTCCGTCCGGGTTGACGCGTACCAGTGAAGCCGCCGCCTCACTCTCTGACGTTTTGCCTGTTTTTGCCTTCACAGGCTTGGTCTGCCGTTTTAGGTTTCTCTCCTTTGCCGTTGCCGCCTTTTCGGTCATTGCCGGAAGGGGCTGGGTCAACGGGTCGTTATGGGCGCGGCGCTGTTCTTGAATGGCGCGTAAAGAAAGGAAACGTAACCGTCCGCCGAGCAGGATCGCAAAGAGGACAAGCCCTGCAAGGACGATCGCGCCAATGGTCAATTGAGTCCGGTATTTGGCGAGGAAGGCGGCAGGTCCGCTGGGAGGTTTGATCACGGTGATAACCACCGGCAGCGCCATACTCGTCTTGCTCAAGCCGAGCGTATCAACGGCTTCCACAGTCAGTTGATGTTCGCCGCTGGTCGTGTAGGGCTTGAGGTCCCAGGTGAATTTGGTGAAAGGCTCGGTTGTATTTTCGTCCGCAGCGACGCCGTCCACGTAAAGGGTCGTGCTTGCCAGCGGACGTTCGTAGCCGTCTGGGAATTCGACGATGATCTCGATATCTTGCGTTTCAGGCAAAAGGACTTCGGTGTTGAAGGGGTCATCTTCAGGCGCCTGACGCGTGATCTGCAAAGACGGGTCAACGGGGAACGGGTTGGGCGGTTGAACGTTCAGGTTGAACGGCTGTGCTTCCGATGTGACCGTCCCGCCTGAAGGGAGGTTGACTTGCAAAGCGAGGGTATGGTCGCCGGAAAAATTCAGGTGAGATGTATAGGAAAGGTTATAAATTCTGCGCAGGGGGGCAAAATACACTTCCGGGTCGGGGAAGCGTTCCTCGCCGGAGAATTGGAACATGCTGCCACCCGTCTGTATGGCGAGGTTGTTAAAGATTGCGGCGCTGGTGGTTGTGAACGTGGTGTTCGCATCCACATACCAGACGAAGACGCGAATCCTATTTTCGATGGCGCGTTGGATCAGCGGTTCGAGCGCTGAGGCGAGGTTGGGGTCTCCCATTTGGGGAGTGATGAACAGGACGGCGCGTTTGACCCCGATGCGCGGCGTCTGTGCGCTGACCACATCCAAAGCCGCCGAAAGGGATTGCAGGTTGGGCGTGGCAGTGCGCATGTCCGGCTGGAAGCCCTGCAAGCCGACGATGAAATCGGCGGGGGAGGCATGATTGATGACGGGTCCCGCCTGGCTGACGAGGCTGAGGTCATCGGGCAGATCGGGCGGACGTGATTGCGCCCATTGCGCGATCACCTGCGCAACGCGTTGAAAGCGCGAGATGCCGTTGGCGTTACGCGCGTCCAGGGCTTCGCCCTGGTTGAAGGCAACCACCAATTGCAGTGGAATCGCCAACTCAGTGAAGGCGTCGGCTGGGAGGGGCTGTCCGTTTTCGATGATGGAAACAGCTTCGGGCTTGAGTCCGGAGGCGAATATCCCGTTCGAGTCGATAACATCCACAAACCCGGTGATGGTCGGGAAGGTGGATGTGTCCACGTTGTATACGATAACGGAAGCGGCAGTCTGCCCTTGAGCATAGGCTGGAATGCCCACACCCAAGAGCAGACTAATTGTGATCAGAGGAATTAAAAATTTACGCATCTACCTGTGCGAGGACGGGCGTATTTTCGGGCGGTTCGGGTGCCTTTGTAAGCTGCATGTAGGAAAGCGCCCAAGCCGTTTTGACATAGGCTGTAAGGATACCACTCAATCCGATCAAAATGGGCAGGTAAATTCCGCAGCAGGCGACCGAAATCCAGACGGTGACGGGGAGTGTGTCGCCGGTCTGGTAGTTGATCATGCTAAACACGAACGGGATCACCGCAGCGATGATCGGCAGGGCGATGATTAAGCCGATGATTCCGCTGCCGATTCCCAGAACCAGCGAGAGGACGATCATGCCGACGATGTCGGATTTGGCGATCTCCCAGCCGCGTTTGAAGCCGTCGACGATGCCGATATCTTCAGCTACGATGGCAGCCTGTCCCTGTTCCATGATGACGTTAACAACCCATGCAAGAGGGATCATCAAGCAGATGAGAGGCAGCAGGCAGAGGAAGCCCAGCCCTGCGGTTGCCGCTCCAACAAAGAAGAAGGGGACCATAACAACGAGCACAAGAACTAAAACTGCCAGCCCAACCAAAATGTTCATGCCAAAGAAGCGCCAAAAGTAAGGCATGCTTTCAGACCAGAGTTCAGCAAAGGTCAGGGAGGAGGCGCCGCCTTCCACTTTGTACACACCTTTGAGGATGCCGATGCGTCCCATCATGCCGAGGGCGTAGAAAGCGAGTGTGAGGACAACGACCGCGGCACACACGGCAATAATGATGAGCATGTGCTGCTGGAAGAAGTCCTGTATTTGTCCAAAGACGTGGTCGGGGTTGCCGGTGAAGGATGAGGGAGTACGTCCGTTCGATGAGCCGGAACCTCCGCTATTTGATGATCCCCCATTGCTGTTGGCAAAGCCGGCAAAAATACCAAAAATCCATAGAACTTTGTAGTTCCAAATGATCTGCCAGGATCGGGTGAGGATTTTCCCAAGATCGATTTTCATTGCATTCTCCTGTCTATTAAGGCGTTCCTCCCGGGGCGAAACCGTTTAAATCATACACTACTCAAAGATTTCCGTCCACTTGGGAGGGTTTGAGGGGAGGATTCCCCTCCTCTGCCTTTATGTACGCAGGAAAATTTATGAAGTCGCGTAACTTTTACTCCCATTCAATTGTGGCTGGCGGCTTGCTCGTTATATCGTACACCACGCGGTTGATTCCCTGTACTTCATTCACGATGCGGCTTGAAACTTTTGCCAATAACTCGAACGGCAAACGCGCCCAATCGGCGGTCATAAAATCGTCCGTGCTCACTGCGCGGATGGCTGCGGCTTCTTGATATGTCCGCTGGTCGCCCATCACACCGACTGAACGGACTGGCAATAAAACCATAAATGCTTGCGAAGTCTGCGCGCCTTTTCCGAGAAAACCCGCATTGGATAATTCTTCCAAGAGGATGGCATCCGCCGCCCGCAGACGGGATACTCGCTCGGGCGTACACTCCCCGAGACAGCGCACGGTCAAGCCGGGACCGGGGAACGGTTGCCGCCACACCAAGCCTTCGCTCAAGCCGAGAGCTTCTCCAACTAATCTCACTTCATCTTTGAACAAATATCTCAATGGCTCGACAAGTTCGAACTGCATATCTTCGGGAAGTCCGCCCACGTTGTGATGCGACTTGATCTTCTCTGCCTTGCTTCTATCTTTCCCTGATGATTCAACGACATCGGGATAGATCGTCCCTTGCACCAAAAATCTTGGCTGACCGACATTCTTCGCCTCGCGCTCAAAGATGCGGATAAATTTCTCGCCGACGATCCTGCGCTTTTTCTCCGGGTCGGTCTGTCCCTTCAATGCGCCGAGAAAATCATCAGCGGCATCGACAGTGATGAGTTCAGCACCCAAACCCTCCCGAAATGCCGAGGCGACTTGTGTCGCTTCATTGGCGCGCAAGAGTCCCGTATCCACGAACACACAGACGAGTTGATCTCCAATCGCTTTGTGAACCAACGCCGCGGCGACAGATGAATCCACGCCGCCGGAAACCGCCGCAAGGACGCGTTCACCGCCGACCTGCTCGCGAATCCGTTTGACGCTTTCGTCGATAATGTTTTCCGGAGTCCAATCGGGCGTCACGCCGCAGATATCAACCGCGAAGTGTTTGAGCAGTTCGCCGCCGTTTGGAGTGTGATGCACTTCCGGGTGAAATTGCACGCCGAAGTATTTGCGCTGCATATCGCCCATCGCCGCGTAGGGACTGTTTCCGCTTTTGGCGAGCGCGATAAAACCTTCGGGCAGTTGCGTCACTTTGTCGCCGTGAGACATCCACACTTTGGAAAGCACATCCAGCATCGTGCCGGGAATCAACGGCTGAATTTCTGCCTGACCATACTCGCGCTGCGCGGACGGGTCCACCTTGCCGCCGAGGGCGTGGGTGAGGGCTTGCATCCCGTAACAGATGCCGAGGATGGGAAGTCCGCTTTCAAGGATGAAGTTTTGAATGTAAGGCGCGTTCTCTTCATAGACGGATTTGGGTCCGCCGGAGAGGATGAATCCCTTTGGGTTGATGGAGAGGATTTTTTCCTGCGGCGCGTCCCACGGGAAAAGCTCGCAATAGACTTGCGCCTCACGCACACGGCGGGCAATGATCTGTGCGTATTGGGAACCGAAATCGAGTATGGCGATGGAGTTCATGTTTGTAATTTAATCCTGTAGGGGCGGGGTCACCCCGCCCCTACACATCTGATACCAAATGAAAATGCAAATGCGGAAAGTCTTGATACTCTCCGCCGTTGACGATAAGCCGATAGGCTTTGAGGTCTAATTCCTTTACCAATCCTTGCACAGTGGAATACAGGTCTGTCAGAAAGGCGGTGTTGTTTGGGTCAAGGTTCGCCAATGTCGGTATCTGCTGCTTCGGAACGATGATAATATGGACCTTATAGTCTGGTGAAGGATGATAAAAGGCGAGCAAGTTCGAGGTCTCGCGGAGACGTTTAACCGGGACAGCAAAACTCATATGGGTGAATATCCAGCCGATGAGGAAGGCAATGAATCGAAGACGAAGAATTTTACGAATCACATTTCACTCTTCACAAAAAAGTGAAATGTGATCTTAGACAAATGTGATCTTGCCATCATCCAGTGACTTGATGCAGGCAATGGATTCGATCGGTACGCCGAGCGACGAGAGCGCGTCGCGTCCGCCTTCGAAGATCTTCTCGACCAGTGCGCCGATGCCGACGATCTTGGAGCCGGAAGCTTCGGCGAGACGTGCAAGACCGAGAATGGTCTGTCCGCTGGCGAGGAAGTCGTCGATGATGAGGACCTTTTCATCGTTGGCGAGATATTCGGGGGAAACGATGAGCTCGACCATGCGTCCTTTTGTATGCGACGGTGCAAGGGTGAGATAGACCTGATCGGGCATGGTGATCGGTTTGGTCTTGCGGGCATAGACGACGGGAAGCCCCATGTGAATGCCTGTGGTGATCGCGGGGGCAATACCCGAAATTTCCGCAGTGAGGATCTTGGTCGCACCCACGTTGGTAAAGCGTTTGGCAAAATCACGCCCACAGTCGTCCATGAGTTTTGGGTCCACTTGATGATTTACAAAACTATCCACTTTCAGAATTCCACCACCGAGCACTTTCCCCTCTTTCAAAATACGTTCCTGCAATGCATTCATTCAGCCTCCGATTGTCTGGACAAGATTTTATCGAGGGTGATTTTACAACGGGTTGAAGAAAGAGGAAAGATGAAAGATGAAACCTTAAACTTGTAAATTTCAACTTTTCAACTTATTTCCCCGCTTATCGCCCTTTAATCCATCAAAAATGACTGTGTTAGAATCCTGCGCTTAATGGAAAAAGTCAAGTTTGTTCTGGCATCCAATTCTCCGCGCAGACGGCAGTTGTTCGGCTTGAGCGGTTGGGATTTTACCGTCATCGCCGCGGATGTGGATGAGACTCCCTTCGAAGATGAATCTCCGCGCGAATACGTTATCAGACTGGCACAAGCCAAGGCTTCGGCGGTTCAGGCTCGGGCGGAGGTTGATGCGGTCATCATCGGGTCGGATACCACGGTGGTGGATGGGAACGAAATTCTCGGCAAGCCTGTCGATGAAAATGATGCGCGCCGCATGTTAAAGCAGCTTCGCGGGCGAACGCATCAGGTGATGACGGCAATTGCTGTCAGCCAAAACGGAAGGATGTCCACTGATATTTCCATCATCGATGTGCCGATGCGCAATTATTCGGACGATGAAGTGGAAGCGTATATCAAGACCGGCGACCCGATGGACAAGGCGGGAGCGTACGCCATTCAACACGCCGAGTTCCAGCCGGTTGTCCGCATGGAGGGATGTTATGCAGGCGTGATGGGGCTGCCCATGTGTCATGTGCTGCGCGTCCTGCGGACGTTCGAACTCGCGCCTTCCGCCGATGTGCCGGCTGCATGTCAATCTCTTTTACAGTATGATTGCAAGGTATCACCTGAAATATTAAGCGGTAGGGGCGACCTGCCGGGTCAGTAAATAACCTGATTTCTCGAATAAGCTGCCCTTACTTCATTTGAAAGGAAACGTAATGAAGCCATTACGCTGGATCCACTTTACACTGATCGCTCTCATCATTGCCGGATGTACTTCTTCCGGGAATGGTGGACCTTCCATTTTTGCCAGCCCCACCTCAGACCTGCCCACGCCCAAAGTGGGTTTAACTCCCGCGCCTGATGCAGGGGCGGCAGTGACAGCGTTCTTTGACGCCTTGAAAACGGATGATTACGAAGTCATGTATTCCATGCTTGCGAAATCCAGCCGCGATGTGCTTACATTGGAGGATTTTTCCAAACGTTGGAATGATGCCCTCAACACGATGAGCGCCTCAAGCTTCGACGTTTCGGTTTTATCCTCCAGCATCAGCCCGTTCAACGCTGAAGTCCACTACAGCATTACCTATCGGACAGTCCTTGCCGGGGATATTCAGCGCGACATTCTCATGCGTCTTGTGAATGAGGATAATAATTGGAAAATTCTGTGGGATGACGACCTCATCCTGCCGGAGCTTGCTGGTGGGAATCAACTCGCAATGGAATACAACACTCCGGCGCGCGGCGATATTTACGACCGTGAAGGTCAGCCCATTGCCACGCAATCGAAAGCCTTTGCCTTTGGCATCCAGACCGACATCATTGACTATGACATGATCGGCGCATTGACCACCGAACTCGGGCGTCTGTGCGGCTTCGATCCGCTTGATATTCAAGACCAGATCGATGCGGCTGGACCGGGCTGGTACCTGCCCATGTGCGAAGGGACGCGTGAAGAAGCCCAGCGCCTGCTTTCCATCAAACCGGGCGGATTGGTTGTGAGCGAATATGATTCGCGTTATTACTTCCGCGGCGGACTGGCGCCTCAGGCGGTCGGTTACACCCTCGCGATTTCTCCCGAACAGTTGAACGAATACCGCCGCAAGGGATACAGCGGCAGCGAGCGTATCGGGCAGACAGGCATCGAAGAATGGGCGGAAGATTACCTTGCCGGTCAGCATGGCGGGACGCTGCGCGTCGTCAGCCCGACCGGGCAGATCATCTCCACGCTGGGGCAGAGTTCCCCTCAAGCCGCGGACTCGGTCTACCTGACCCTTGACAGCAATATGCAATATTGGGCGCAGGCGGCGGTCGAATTTTTCCGCGGCGCCATCGTCGTCATGGAAGTGGATACAGGTCGAATCATTGCCATGGCTTCCGGTCCCGATTTCGACCCGAACTATTTTGAATCGAATAATCCCAATAATCTTGCGTTGACCGACCTTCTGAACGATCCGCGCACGCCTTTGTTGAATCGCGCCGCGCAGGGACAACTTCCGCTCGGTTCGGTTTTCAAAGTCATTACCTTCTCTGCCGCCCTCGAAAGCGGACTGTATCTGAAAGACACCACCTACGATTGTCAATATGATTTCACCGAGCTGAATGACCAGGTCCGCCACGACTGGACGTGGCAGCACTGTCAGGACCGTTTGGCTGCGGGCGATTTCTGTAACACGTCCGACAGCACACCTTCAGGCTTGTTGACCTTGCAGGAAGGTCTGATGCGTTCCTGTAACCCATACTTCTGGCACATCGGCAATGACCTTTATACCAATTGGGATCGCGGCAACGATATTGCGAATATGGCGCGCTCTTTTGGTTTGGGTTCGCCCACCGGCATCGAACAGATTCCCGAAGCTTCCGGTCAGATCATCGACCCTGAAACCCAGATCGATGCGGTCAATCAAGCCATCGGTCAGGGAACGGTTTTGGTCACACCGCTGCAGGTCGTACGTTTTATGGCGGCGATTGCCAACGGCGGCACGTTGTATCGTCCGCAGATCGTGGAAAAGGTACAGCCGGTGGATGGAAGCCCCGTCGTTTCGTTCAAACCTGAGGCGCAGGCAACTCTTCCGCTGCGCAGTGACAACCTCGAGTCCCTGCGCGAGTCGCTGCTGATGGTCACAGAGAATCGTCGCGGTACGGCGCGCTTTAATCTGCTGGGTCTGCAATTCAAAGTCGCAGGCAAAACCGGTACCGCCGAATCCGGCAGCGGTAAACCACATGGCTGGTTCGCAGGCTATACAATGAATGAAGAGAATACCGGTTTGCCCGATATCGCCATTGTGGCTGTGGGTGAGAATATCGGTGAAGGTTCCGAGTATGCCGTCCCCATGTTCCGCGCCATGGTGGAAACGTATTACTACGGCAGCCCGCAAAAGGTGTACTATGATTTTGGTCAGATCGGTTATCCGCCGTATACGCCCACTCCGCCTTCGAACGGTGTTGTTCCGTAAGTTCGACAATGGACGATGGAGCATGGAAGAAACTCCATCGTCCACGGTCTTTCTATGAGAGAGAATATTCAAGGTCTCATTATCAAAGCCCAATCCGGTTTCTTTTGGGTCGAAACCGGGGAGGGCGTTATTATTTGCCAATTGCGGGGGAAGCTCAAGCAGGGCAGAGCCAAAGGCGATATTGCCGCGTTGGGGGATAAGGTGGACATCACGATATTGGATGACGGCTCCGGCGTGGTTGAATCTGTCCATGAGCGGAAGCAGCTCATCGCGCGGCTCGACCCGCGCCCGGGCGGGGTCTACCAACAGGTGCTTTTGGCGAACCCCGATCAGGCTGTCTTCGTCTTTGCCTGCGCGAACCCAAGTCCGCGCCTCAAAATGCTGGACCGCTTCCTGATCATCGCTGAAAAACAAAAACTTCCGCCTGTGATCGTGGCGAACAAGACTGATCTCGTGGATGATCCGCGGACTCTCTTCGGCGTGTATGAGTCCATTGGGTATCACGTCATTTACACATCCACAAAGAACGAAACCGGCTTGGAAGAATTGCGAACACAATTGAGCGGAAAGATCAGCGCATTCGCCGGACCCAGCGGCGTGGGAAAGTCCAGTCTGTTGAACGCGCTTCAACCCGGGCTGGGACTCGCCGTGAACGAGATCAGCTCCGCCATGAACAAGGGACGGCATACCACTGTCGTGCGTCAGATGTTTGCCTTTGAGGGCGGCTATGTCGCCGACACTCCCGGCTGGAAGTCGCTTGGGTTGTGGGATACAGAACCGGAGGAGATCGATGCGTACTTCCCCGAACTGCGCGGCTTGGTCGAGAAATGTCAATTCAGCGATTGCACACATCAACACGAACCCGGCTGCGCGGTGCTGGCGGCGTTGAAAGAGGGAAAGATAAATCCTGATCGATATGAATCTTTTGTCCGGCTGCGGTCGGGAAAAGAATGATACTTGACACTTCGAACTTGACACCTGATACTTGCATCGATGACTGATAACTGGAACATGCTCGGACACGAATGGGCGGTGGATATGCTTCGCCGTCACGTTGCCCGCGGAGAGACTCGCCACGCGTATCTTTTGGCTGGACCTCCCGGTCTGGGTCGGCGGACTTTGGCTTTGCGCCTCGCTCAAGCCTTGAACTGCGAACGTCCCGTTGCGCCGGGCGAACCTTGCTATGCCTGCCGGACTTGCAAACAGATCGAAGCCATGCAGCATCCAGACCTGGCTGTAATACAGGCTGTGGATGAAGATGGAAATCCCAAACCGGGCGGCACGCTGCGAGTGGACCAGATCCGCGAAGTGCAGCGGACGTTGAATCTCAAACCGTATCAATCTCAATACCGCGTTGCCATGTTCCTGCGTTTTCAGGAAGCCAATGACAATGCTGCCAATGCCCTGCTCAAAACATTGGAAGAGGCGCCTTCGCATGCCATTCTGCTTTTGACGGCGGATACCCCCGATCAGCTTTTGCCGACGATTACCTCACGCTGCGAGATTCTGCGTCTGCGACCATTGCCCCTCGAAGCCATCATAGTGGATTTGCTCGAACGCGGCGTTGACGAAGATAACGCCCGCCTGCTTGCACACATTTCCGGCGGACGCCCGGGATATGCGCGTCAACTTGCGGATGACGGTGTTTTGCTTGAAAAACGTGAAGAACGATTGAATGACCTGCAAACATTATTGCCCGCTCCTCGCGTGGAAAAATTTTCCTATGCCGAAAAACTCGCCAAGGACAAAGACTCCATGCGGCAGACGATTTTGGTCTGGCTTTCATACTGGCGCGATGTGTTACTGCGTGTGGCTGGCGCGGAGACGCCGCTCATCAACGTAGACCGCAACATGGAAATCGAATTCCTCGCCGGGCGGCTGGACCTTTCCTCCGCGCGAAAGGTCGTCAGCGACCATGAGTCCACGCTGGAGAAGATGGACCGAAACGTCAATTCGCGTCTGCTGGCGGAAGTCCTGTTGATGGATCTGCCGAAGATGTAGTTTTAAAATCCTTGGGGGAGCCGTAATAATTGCGTAATAATTAGGCGGGTAAAAACTGACGGTTGATATGTGTCCATTCACTGTAGGAACAGTCGAAAGGAGACATTATGAAAGAGTTCAAGAAACCGTCTGAAGCAGAACTGCGCGAGTTGTTAACTCCCCTGCAATATGAAGTGACCCAGCGTGAAGGCACCGAGCCGCCTTTTTCCAATGCGTTTTGGAATAACAAACGCGAGGGAATCTACGTGGATATTGTTACTGGTGAGCCCTTGTTCAGTTCGCTCGATAAATATGATTCCGATACTGGCTGGCCCAGCTTCACCCAGCCATTGGAGACAGAAAACGTTGTCACCCACACGGATTTCAAACTTTTTCTGCCCCGCACAGAGGTCCGCTCGAAGCACGGGAACTCACATCTTGGGCATGTCTTCAAGGACGGACCGGCACCGACCGGGATGCGTTATTGCATGAATTCGGCTTCGTTGAGGTTCATTCCAGTGGAAAAATTGGAAGAGGAAGGATACGGAGAATATCTGGCGCTGTTCAAGAAATAAAATCAACAAAAGCCCGTCTTAAAAGGTTGAGACGGGCTTTTTATTATCTTGTTCTAAGATTTTCCCTTTGAATTTATGTTCCCTTAATTTTAACGGGTACTATTTACCCAGCGATTCTGCCTTATGGTCATGCTAGACTTATATTAGACCTTTACAAAAGAAAGGAGTTTGGTATGACGATTGAATCTCTCATTGTTTGGGTCATTGTTGGGGGTATTGCAGGTACGATTGCCGACTGGCTGGTCAGCGGAGTCCGCATGGGCTGTCTCGGCACTGTGATCGTCGGCATCATCGGCGCGTTTATCGGAGCATGGCTGCTGAGACTGTTGAATGTGTCCATTGGCTATGGCATCATCAACGACATTATCACTGCTGCCATCGGTGCGGTTGTCCTGCTGTTGGGCATCCGTTTGCTTCGCCGGGTTTAAGTTTGTCTGTAATAAAAAGAATGAGCCGCAAATTTGCGGCTCATTCTTTTTATTCTATTGCTGCGCGAAGTTTTTTTGCCAGTTTTCCAAAATGACTTGTATAACGCATGTCGTCTGTTCGAGGGCGTGGAAGGTCTACCTTCAAGTCCAGCTTTATTTTGCCGGGGCGTTTCGTCAGCACCAGCACACGGTCCGCGAGGAAGAGCGACTCGTTGATGGAATGTGTCACCATGATGACCGTCTTCTGCTTTGCCTGCCAGATGCGCGAAAGCTCCATCCACATGCGCTCGCGGGTGAGGGCATCCAGCGAGGCAAAAGGCTCATCGAGCAGGAGCAGGTCTGGGTCATGGATGAGGGCGCGGGCAATCGCCACGCGCTGCGCCATCCCGCCGGAGAGGTCACGGGGAAGCGATCCTTCGAATCCCTTTAATCCCACCAGGCTGATCATCTCTCGCGCCATGTTTTCCATTTTGATCTTCCCGGCGCCGCGCAGTTCCAATGGCAGCATGATGTTTTCCATCACGGTGCGCCACGGCATCAGGTTCGCCTGTTGAAAGACCATGCCGATGTTCTGGCGGTGTTGATACATGAAGCTCACCCTGCCGGAAGTCGGCGGGAGTATCCCAGCCAGCACGCGTAAAAAAGTTGTCTTGCCCGAACCGGATGGACCGAGAAAACAAACGAACTCGCGCGGATGCATCTCGAACGAAATGTTATCGAGCGCGTCAAGCCCGCCGTTGTTATCGGGGTAGGTGACGGTAAGATCGCGGACGCTGAGAATGGGTTTCGGATTCATGGTTCCTTTCTTACGAAAATTTACGGCACAAACTCGTTCGTGAATGCCTTGCTCAGATCAACGGGATTCGGGATCTGTCCCATCATCACGAGCAGGTTGTTCATGTTCTCCCATGACTGCGGATCAGAATAACCGATGCGGTCTGCCTTCCAAAATTCAATGGAGGTGTTCAGGATTTGCATCTGCACATCTTTATCCTGATCTTTCAAATTCTCCACATACTTCAGGCTGGTGTTATACGCTTCTTCAGGATTGGCGATGGTGTCTTCGATGCCATGCGCAAGCGCGCGTGCCATGCTGCGAATCAGTTCGGGATCATTGGCAATGGTCTCTTCGTTGGTGATGATGCCGTTGGCGATCAAACTGACGTAATCTGCCACGCGCATTTCTTTTAACGCAAAGCCTTGCGACGATAGAACGATCGGTTCGTTGGCGGTGTAACCAACCACCACGTCGCTATTGCCGGATGCATACGCTTCCACCTGATTGAAGCCGATCGAATCAAGCGTGACCTCGGAATCGTCAACGCCGCCTTCGAACAGCAGCGCCTCCAGCCCGATGTAATTTGCACCGAACAAACCCGGCAGCCCGATCTTCTTTCCGCGCAGGTCGGCGGGTTCATTGATGTTCAACTCCGGCGCGGAAATGACCGAAATCGGAAACTGCTGATACCACGCGAATGCATAAACAACGGGAAGTTCCTGCGAGCGTGCCAACAGCACCTGTTCCCCCGAAGCAACCGCAAACGGAAGTTCGCCCGCGCCGGTCAACGCAACGCCGTCGGTTTCATAGGAATAATCAAACTCGATGGTAATGCCCTCGTCTGCAAAGTAGCCTTTGTCCACTGCGACATAGAACGGCGCATACTGGATGTTCGGGATATATCCCATCGGAAGTTTGATAGTGCGGAGTTCCCCCGCCGCATTCTGGGACTTGGTACTGGTACAAGCCATCAGGCTGAGTGCCAGCCCAAGCATGAGTAAAACTACTTTCTTCATCTCTGTAAGTTCTCCTTTGTGTGACCTACTTTTGCCATTTCAAAAATCGTTTTTCCAACAGGGTTACGACGCCGTATAAACTCAATGCGAGGATGACGAGCATGAATACTGCCACAAACACCATGGACGTGTCGTATTGAAAATCGCCGAGCTGCAGGAGAAAGCCGAGACCTTCCTGCGCATCCACCAACTCGCCGACGATTGCCCCGATGACTGAGAGCGTTGCGCCGATGCGGAGTCCGCCCAGAAGCACGGGCAGGGATGCGGGTAATTCCAGCTTCCATAGAATTTGCCAGCGGGTTGCGCGCAGGGAACCCATCAGGTCATATAACGAGGACGATACAGCCCGCACGCCAACTACAGTGTTGACCAAAACCGGGAAGAATACGATCAATGAACAGATGACTACTTTGGAAAGAATTCCACCTCCCAGCCAGATGACCAGTAACGGCGCAATCGCCACAACGGGAATCGCCTGACTCGCCACCAGATATGGCGAAAGGATCTTTTCCAGCGAACGCGACTTGGCGAGGAGATATCCGATAATGGTGGCGAAGCAAACACCGACGAGTAACCCGAGCAGAATTTCCACTAATGTCACGCCGGTGTGATAGAGCAGACTGCCATCTGTCAACGCTTTGAGAAAGCGCGCCCATACATCCATGGGGGAGGGCAGGATGAATTTGGGAAGTCCGCTGATCTGCACGACGAGCATCCATGCCGGAATGGCAAGCAGAATGGAGAGGAGTCCCAGCCAGCGGGAGAGGGTGTGAAGTGTTTTGAGTTTCATGGTCATTTTTCGTAGGGGCAGGGTTTCCCCGCCCTAAATCTGGGCGAGAGAACCTCGCCCCTACACCGATAAAAAAACGCCTCGGTGTTGTGATCCTTCACTTTCGTTCAGGACTCGCTCCGGGGCGTGGAAACAGGCATAAGTCCGTGTGAGAGGCGCGTGAATCCGCAGAATAAAAATCCCGAAAACAGCGAACGTTTTCGGGGCGCGAATCCACACAAATCCCGCATGGGCTTGCGTGTTTTACCTTCTTCTATCCAGACTATTACTGTCGGCTCCGGAGTTGCGCCGGATCATGCCCGTTTTCCCAATGAGGAAAGCGATGTACCTAAACAGGCTCGTGGGCTGTACCACCGATCGGGAATTGCACCCTGCCCCGAAGGTTATTTATTTTATTGATGTGATTATAGCCACCCGTATTACTGCTGTCAATTCAATTATTGATTCTGAAGGAGGACACCGACCACTGCAAGTCCGCCGCAGAGACAGAAGGCAATGGCAAAGCTGACAACGGTGTAGATGATGATATTCTGCTGGTTGGATTGACCCGACTTGCCGTTATATTGCGTTCCACAGCTTTGGCATTTGACGTGGGTGAACATTCTGGGTCCGAGCGCGCCGCCCCACCATGTGTAGCCGACTTTCTTGGCGTTGGTTTGTCCACACTTGGGGCAGGGGGCATATTGAGTTGGGTTTTGCATGAGATTCTCCTCTGAAATTTGATGTGGAAACATCTTAGAGGAAAACTCTCTTTCTGTAAATCATACCTGGGTAGGGGAATCTTGTATAATCTATTCATCACATCGCAGGAGACCATAATGGGACAGGTCGAAAAATCTGTATTCATCAGCTACCGCCGCACCAATCTGCCGTGGGCTTTGAACATTTACCAAAACCTGACGGCGCACGGTTATGACGTGTTCTTTGACTATGAAAGCATCAACAGCGGGGATTTTGAGCAGATCATCCTTGAGAATATCCGCTCGAGGGCGCATTTTTTGGTGATTCTGACCCCTTCCATGCTTGAACGGATCGATGAACCGAACGATTGGGTACGGCGCGAGATCGAAACTGCGTTGGACGAAAAAAGGAATATCGTCTCTTTGTTCTTTGAGGGATTCGATTTTAGCGACCCATCCATTGCTGGGAAATTAACGGGAAAATTGGAATTATTGAAAAAATACGCGGGTTTTGACGTTCCCGCCAGCTATTTCGGCGAAGCGATGGATCGTCTGCGAAATCGGTATCTCAATGTGTCTCTGGATGTTGTGAAGCACCCCGTTTCTTCGACGGTCCAAAAGGCGACACATAAGCAACAAGTTGCAGCGAGCAAAGCACCCCCTGCAAAAGAAAAAGAGTTGACTGCACAAGAATGGTTTGAAAAGGGATATAAAGCCAAAGATTTGGATGAAAAAATAAATTACTATACAGAAGCCATTCGCTTAAAGCCCAATTATGTTGAAGCTTATTACAATCGTGGGCTTGCTTATTATGACAATAACAATTTTGAAGATGCCATCGAAGATTACAACGAAGCACTTCGCTTAAAGCTTGATTATGCTAGTGCGTATACCGGCCGTGGCGTTGCGCGATTTAAGCAAGGTGATTTGGACGGTGCCATTAAAGATTACAATGAAGCCATCCACTTGAAACCAGGTGATGCTATTGCATATTTCAATTGTGGAATTGCCCGGAAAGATAAAGGTGATTTGGACGGAGCCATCAAAGATTACAACGAAGCCACCCGCCTTAAACCGGATTATTCAAATGCTTATTGGGGAAGGGGAAATGCTTATTTGGAAAAAGGAGATTATTTTTCTGCTGCGGCTGACTATCAAAAATATTTTGATGTTGGTGGCACGGACGAACGTGTGCGGGAATATTTAATTGATGCTAAAAAGAAGGCAGGAATAAAATAAATGAAAATCCCCGCCAATTTGGCGGGGATTTCTTGTTACTTATTACTTATTACTTCAACTGCGCCTTGATCTTCTCGGCTGTATCTTTATACGCGGCGAGTTTGTCGCGTTCTTTTTGCACCAGCGCGGCGGGAGCCTTGTTGGCGAAGTCGCCATTGAGCAGGTTTTCCAAACGCTGAATGTGAGACTCCGCCTCCTTGAGTTCTTTCTCGAGGCGGGTCTTTTCACTGGCGAGGTCCACCATGCCTGCGAGTGGAAGATAGATTTCCACCGAGCCGACCACGAGTGCGGCGGCATCGGCTGGTTTGTCGGCGAGCGAGGCGCTGATGGTTAGTTCCGCTTCGTTCAGTCCGGCGAGGGAGGCGAGAACTTTGGATTGCTCGTTTAGCAAGTCCACTTTATCACCGGCAGAGATGAAGGCGGCAATCTTCTTGGCGGGAGCCACGTTCTTCTCCGCGCGCAGGTTGCGGATGGAGCGCACGATCTCTTGAATCAGTTCAAATTCTGCGGTCTTTTCCTCTTCCCAGCCTTCGGGTTCGCGGATTTCAGGCCACTTGGCGGTGATGAGCGCGTCGGGCCAGTCCGCGCAGATTTCACTGAGCGGAGATTCACGCAAGGCGCTGTGAAGATGTCCCCAAATCTCTTCGGTCACGAACGGGGTGAAGGGATGCAGCAAGCGCATGGTCATATCGAACACGCGTGCGAGGGTATCCGCGGCGCGGGCGGCTCTGGCTCCGCCCTCATTGAGTTCCTGTTTGGCGATTTCCACGTACCAGTCCGCGAAGTCAGACCAGAGGAAATCATAAATTTGCTGACCAGCCTGCCCGTACTGGAAATTTTGGAACTGGCGTTCCACGTCGCGGACGAGGTTTTGCAGACGAGCCCAAATCCAGGAATCTGCCAGGGTAAAGTCCGCCCTCACCCCTTGCCCCTCTCCCTCAGGGAGAGGGGTTGGGGTGAGGGAATTGATCGCGTTGATCACGAAGCGACCGGCGTTCCAAACCTTGTTGGCAAAGTTACGGTTCGCTTCCACTTTCTTCACTGAGAGGTTCATGTCGTTGCCGGGCGTGGCACCCACCAACAGCGTGAAGCGAAGCGCATCCGTGCCGAGTTCATCCATGACGGTGAGCGGGTCGATCACGTTGCCGTAGGTCTTCGACATTTTGCGTCCGTGTTCGTCGCGGATCAAGCCGTGCAAATACACGGTATGGAACGGCGCTTCACCGGTGTATTCCAAACCGCTCATGATCATACGCGCCACCCAGAAGAAAAGAATGTCGTAGCCTGTTTCCATATAGGAGGTGGGGTAGAAGTATTTCAGGTCGGGCGTTTCTTCGGGCCAGCCGAGTGTGGAGAAGGGCCATAAGCCAGATGAGAACCACGTATCGAGCACGTCGTCATCCTGATGGATATCTTTCGAGCCGCAGGTGGCGCACTCGGTTGGGTCTTCGCGCGTCACAGTCATGTGACCATCGGGGCAATACCACACCGGGATGCGATGCCCCCACCACAACTGTCGGCTGATACACCAGTCCTTGATGTTCTCAAGCCAGTTATAGTAAGTCTTTTCAAAACGCTCCGGCACGATCTTGATGCGCCCATCTTTCACGGCGTCGAGACCGGCATTGGCAAGCGACTCGATCTTCACGAACCACTGCTCGGAGATCATGGGTTCGATGATTTCACCGCCGCGCTGCGAACGGGGGATGGTGGTGCGGTAGGGTTCGGTCTTGATGACAAGCCCCGCCTCTTTCATATCCGCCCAGAGTTGTTTCCTCGCCTCGAAGCGATCCATGCCCTGATATTTTCCGCCATTCTCGTTCACCTTGGCTTCTTTATCCAGCATGGGAATCATGTGCAGGTTATGTTTTTCGGCAATGGCATAGTCGTTCGGGTCGTGGGCGGGTGTGATCTTCAACGCGCCGGTCCCAAATTCCATGCTCACGTATTCGTCGCCAATAATGGGGATTTCACGTCCGAGCATGGGCACAATGGCAGTCCTGCCGATGAATTTCTTGAAGCGGTCATCGTCTGGATGCACTGCCACAGCCGTATCGCCGAGGATGGTTTCGGGGCGGATGGTTGCCACGGGGATGAATTCGCCCTCACCCCCATCCCCTCTCCCTGAGGGAGAGGGGTGAAGGGGTGAGGGTTTGATCATATATTTGAAGTAATACAGGTTGGCGTCTTCCTCGGTGTATTCCACTTCGAGGTCAGAGACGGCGGTTTTGAGTCCCGGCGACCAGTTGATGAGACGCGGTCCGCGATAGATGAGTCCTTTTTCGTACAGGCGCACGAAGGCTTCCCGCACCGCGCGGCTCAGACCATCGTCCAGGGTGAAGCGTTCACGGTCCCAGTCGCAGGAGGCGCCGAGGCGGCGAATCTGTGTGGTGATGAGTCCGCCGTATTTCTTCTTCCATTCCCAGGTGCGTTCGATGAATTTCTCACGCCCATATTCTTCGCGAGTGATCTCTTCGGTTTTGAGCAGGTCACGTTCCACCATGAGTTGTGTGGCGATACCGGCGTGATCGGTGCCGGGCACCCAAAGTGTGGAGTAACCCTTCATGCGGTGATAGCGGATCATTAAGTCTTCCACGCTGACGAACATGGCGTGACCAAGATGCAGTTCACCGGTCACGTTCGGAGGCGGAATGGCGATGACGAAGGTTTCAACGTTCGGGTCGAAGTTGGGTTTGTTTGGGTCGTTCCACGGTTTGAAATATCCGCCTGCTTCCCACATTGCGTAAATGCGGGATTCAGTGGATTTGAAATCATAGGCTTTGGGTAGTTCTTTGGTCATTCTTGCTCCTTGGTCACTCGGTATTCGATAAATCGGATTCGGGAATTGGAAGGGCAGTTTGCAAAACACAAAGCCCGATTTCCATATCCAGATTTTCCTTTAAACAAAAAACGCTCCGTCCTTTGCGAGGACGAAGCGTTAACTCCGCGGTACCACCTCAATTCAGCCCATTGGGCTGCAACTCAGTAGCCGACTAACATCAGCCTTTGCTGTAACGGGCAATCCCGTGCCGGTCTATTTTCACTCGGATTTCTTCGGCATTTTCATCAGACGACTTCGGCAACTCTTTTCTGCGAAGGCTCACAGCCAGGACCTTCTTTTCTGTCAGAGAGGCAGTTGCGTACTACTTCTGAATGGCTGGGATTATACGCGCCAAAAAATGGGGCGTCAAGCCGTTTGAAGCAAATTTTACGAAAAGGACAAAAGACACGAACAAACAAGTATTTTTTTGGATAACCATAATGCTATACTTGCCTCATCCCAATCAAAGGATTTTCACAATATGCTTACACCTGTTGAATATTTCATTGCCGCCCTTGCCGCGCTGGCGGCGGGTGCCATCAATGCCCTCGCTGGCGGCGGGACGCTCATCACGTTCCCCATTCTCACTTTTCTCGGCGTGCCTGCTGTCTCTGCCAATGTGACGAATACCGTGGCGCTCTGTCCCGGCTATTTTGGCGGGACCCTGGCGCAGTTGAACGATTTGAAAGACCAGAAAAAACGCCTGTTGGCGCTCATTCCAGCCAGCGTCATCGGCGGAATTTTGGGCGGCTTGCTGCTTTTACAAACCGGTGAAAAATTATTCCGCGATCTGGTGCCGTATCTCATTCTGTTGGCGAGCCTGCTGCTTGCGATTCAAGACCCCGTCCGCGCGTGGTTGATGAAGCGTATGGCTGAAGGACAGGGTGCGAAGTTGGAACAGATCACCTGGCTGCCGGTGGGACTCGCTTCTATCTACGGCGGATACTTTGGCGCAGGCTTGAGCGTGATCGTCCTCTCGGCTCTGGGCTTGACCTTGGAGGATTCGCTGACCCGTTTGAACGCTCTTAAGCAGGCAGTTGGATTCGCGGTCAACGTGGCGGCGGCGATCTATTTCCTCTTCTCCGGTCACGTTCTGTGGATGACTGCGTTGGTCATGGCTGTCGGCGCGTTGGTTGGCGGCTGGCTGGGCGGAAGACTCGCTGGCAAGATCAAACCGTCCACATTGCGGTGGACAGTGGTGTCGATCGGTGTGGTCGTGGCTATCATCTATTTAGTGCGTTAAAAAAGTACTCTGATCAATAGCGAAGAGTCTCTAAGATAAGTAGAGACTCTTCGCTTGGCATGACAAATTTTGATTTATATTATTTTTTAGCACTGCCGGGGAGGACAAGCGGGGAATCTTCAAACGGATGTTCCACCACCTGCACAGGCATACAATAGGCATTTGATATTGTTTCGGGGGTGAGCACTTCGCGTGGAGTGCCGATCGCATTTAATTTTCCACCAACTAAAAGAGCGACGCGGTCCGCGTAACGGGCGGCGAGATTGAGGTCATGCAGGGCGATCAGCACGGCGAGATTTTCCTTGTGCGCCAACTCGCGGATGAGTTCCAATAAACTCACTTGATATTGCAAATCAAGATGAGCGGTTGGTTCATCGAGAAGGAGGATCGGTGTGGATTGACAGAGGGCGCGGGCGAGAAGAATCCGCTGCGCCTCGCCGCCGGAGAGTTCGCCCACGCGCCGGTCAGAAAAGCTCAAGGCGTTGACCCGACTCAGGGCATCGCGGACCAGTTCTTCGTCGTGGGAAGAGGCGTTGCCAAGGAATCCAAGATAAGGCGTGCGCCCCATCGAAACTGTCTCCCATACTGTAAAAGCCGGCGGGAGGGATATCGCCTGCGGCACGACGGCGATGTATTTGGCGCGCTGCATCGGGTCGAGGGAATGGAAGTCGTCGCCGTTGGTGCGGATCTGGCCTGTTGATGGAATCACTCCGCTCGCGGCGCGGATGATGGTGGATTTGCCCGCGCCGTTCGGACCGATCAATGCGAGGACTTCGCCGCTGTTGACGTTGAATGAAACGTCGTGCAGTACTTGATGTCCGTTATATGAGGCGGAGAGATTTTGGATTTTGAGCATAGTTTTGTAGGGGCGGGGTTTCCCCGACCGATTGGGGCGAGATGACCTCGCCCCTACGAATTGAAGATGAGATACCAATACAACGCGGTTTCGCGTGTGCTGGGGTTGATGGCTTTGTAAACATTGCGGTCAAAGCCGCTTAACACAAAACCGCATGAAGCGTAAAGCGTGCAGGCAGGGACGTTGTCGTCCTGCGTTTCAAGCATAACGCCGGGGAGTTTATTTTCGCGCGCCCATTGAATGCCGCGTTCCAATAATTTGCGACCGAGACTGAGTCCGCGAAAATCCGGGTTGACGACGAGGTCTTCGATGTAGCCGAATTGATTCCACCAGGTCAGCACGCGGATGCGCCCGGCAAGTTTGCCGTCCACTTCGGCGAAGAAGACGGTTGGCGGCGCACCTGAAAAACCGTAATCGGTGTCTTCGATATGGACTTCACGTTCATAAGGCGGGTTTACATCGGCAATGGTGTAGATCAGCTTTTCATTTTCAATGCCAAGTACAAGGCGTGATTTGACCATCGATTTGCGCGAGAAGAATTCTGTCTGCGCTGATTCTTGCGGGGCTTTTTCACGAATGTTGATTTGCATTTACCAATATCCTTGATTCTTTACACGGCGCAATACCCATAAAAAGAAGGGCGCGCCAGCCAATGCAGTAATGATACCAACGGGTATCTCTTGCGGCGATAATACTACGCGCGCGAGAATATCCGAAAGGATCAATGCGGATGCGCCGCTGATGATGGATAGCGGAATGAGTCGGCGGTAGTCCGCGCCGAACCAAAGGCGCATGATGTGCGGCACGACCAGACCAATAAAGCCGATGATGCCGGAGAATGCGACCGCTGCCGCCGTTGCCAGTGATGACGCGATCAACAAAATGGTCTTCGTGCGCGTGACGTTAAGCCCCATGTGCTGAGCCTGATCGTCGCCGAATTGCAAAAGGTTGAGGCGATACCCGAAGGCGATGAGGATGCCCAAGCCGATAACGAGATAAGGCAGCATGGCGAGGATCGCCGTCCAACCGGCTTGACTGGCTCCACCGAGCAGCCATCCGAGGGCGCGCCTCACTTCGCTGGTGGAGCGCAGCATGAGGAACGATGTCAGCGAGGTGGCGAAGGAGGAAAATGCAACCCCAGCAAGGATTAGGTTGGTAGTGGGAACCGTCTGCCCGACACGGGCGAGGAAGTAAACAATGAAAACGGTGATAAGCGCAGAAACAAATGCCGCGGCGGGAATAACCATCAATCCCCAGAACGAATAGGGCCACTGAACCGTCATCGCAATGACAGCTCCAAGTCCCGCACCGGAGGCGACGCCGATAAGGAACGGGTCCGCCAACGGGTTGCGGAAAAGTCCCTGATAGGCTGCGCCGCTTCCGCTTAAGGCTGCGCCGGTCAACGCGATCAGAACCGTCCGCGGCAGGCGGATATTCCAAATGATGAAGGTGAATTTATCCTCACCTATGCCGCGCAGGACCTTCCACAACTCTGCGGGCGAAATGAATACAGAGCCAATGGCGAGGCTGAGAAGGATGGCGAGAAGAAGAAAGAGGAAAGAGGAAAGAAAAGGTTTACGCATACCTTACCCCTGACCCCTCTCCCAAAATAGGAGAGGGGAACATGGGTCAAATTTATTCAAACAAACCGGGGTGCAGAATCTTGGCAAGTTCTTCAAGCCCATCCACAAGGCGCGGACCGGGGCGGCTGATGAGGTTGTCGTCGATGGGGAAGATCTGGTTTGATTCGACTGCCGCGATCGTTCCCCAACCTTCACGGGTCAGCACAGATTCGGAAGTCACGCCCCACATCGAATCGCCGAGAATGATGATGGATGGATTCGCAACGATGATCTGCTCGAGGCTGATCTGTGGATACGGGTCGGTTGCTTCGCTGCTGATGTTGAATCCGCCTGCGCGGGTGATGAGCAGGTCGCCGAAGGTTCCGGGTCCATATGACCACGGCTTGGCAGGATCAGACGCATCGATCTCGTAGAAGACGGCTGGTCGCGAACTGATCGGGGCGATCTTCTCGTCCACAGCGGCGACGCGGGACTTGAGGGAATCGACCAAATCGGTGACATCGTGCCCGGTCAATTGGGCGACAATCTCAAGGTTGGTGTACATTTCTTCAATTGTTTTGGGGTTGCTCAAATAGTAGACGGTCAATCCCAAGCCTTCCAACTGGCTGACCAGTTCGGGGGTGTTGATCTCAGCGGCGAGGACAAGGTCGGGTTCGAGGGCAACGATGGCTTCTGGGCTGTATTCGCCCATCGAGCCGCCAACGGTGTCGATGGATGCGGCTTCGGCGGGGTAATCGGAAAATTCGTCGCGCCCAACGACCTGGTCACCTGCGCCAATGGCGAAGAGGATTTCGGTATTGGACGGGGCAAGCGAAACGACGCGCTGCGCCGGTGCGGCGAGATTTACTTCACGCCCAAGTCCGTCGGTGAGGGTGATGGCTTCGGATGCAGGCGCTTCTGTCGGCGCTTCGGTCATCACGGCTTCGGTGGCGGGAGATTCTGTCGAAACAGTATCAGGCATCTCGGTCGGGGCAGAGGCGGGACCGCATCCAGCGATGAAGAGCGTTATTAGTAATGTCAATATCAATGTCTTGCGAAACATGTTTTCTCCTGTTTTATGTATGGAATCAAAATCCCCAGCATGGGCTGGGGAGGTGGGAGAGGCAATCCGTTTGGGACCCGTTCTCCACCTCCTTCCGCGAGAAGTGGTTGAACCGATCAACAGCGGGCGACCTGGCTTGGGTAGTTGGGGAGTTTGATAGTTTCAGGGTTATGTAGTTTTATGGATCAACTACACAACTATTGCACTACTCAACTAACTTCACAGTTGCGCGACAGCGCCGGATTTGCACCGGACTTCGCCGCTTGTTGCTCGTATGTTTATTGTACGTTTGTATTGTATGACGTGACGGGTTTCACGTCAACCTGCGATCTGACACGAAGATAGAAAAGGATTGTCAGCAGTGTGGTGACGATCACAAGCGTGATATTGGCAGCGCGTCCGTATGCCATGAGCGCGATTGTTGGGACGAGATGACAGGCTAACACGATAATTTTGTTGGCAAGACCCTCACGCGCAAGGAGCGCAAAAGGCATCAACAACAGGATGTAATCGTAGTTGTACAGATAAGGGCTGGCTATTAACGTTATCAAGACTGCGGAAGTCAATAAGAGTTCTGGAGATTTCTTGAATGTTTTCTTTTGCAAGTAAAACGCTGCAACAAGGAATACCAGTAGTAGAAAGGTAATTTGAGTCGCGTGGATGAGCGATCCATCGAAGAACCAGCGTGAGGTGAATACCGGCAGGTTGGCGCATTCGGAGCAGGAGGCGACGTTCCCTTCGCCCTGATAGTTCAACAGCATCGAAGGGTAGTTGATGAACCAGGCAGGGTCCGCAAGAAAGCCGATGAAGAAGAGGAAGACACCCGCCAGTATGATGAACTTCAATGCATTCCTTCCGAAATCGTTCTTTTTTCCAAGTAGCCAAACTAATACCGCGAGCAGGATCAGTATTCCGATGTGCGGCTTGAAAGTGAGCAGGGCGGCTCCGAGCGTTGTCAATGGGATGTGTTCCCTTCGCAGGGAGTAGATCAATATTGCGGTTCCGAGTAACACAGGTAGATCGTATTGCCCTACTGAAAGAGTGCCGATGACCGGCAGGAAGGTCAATCCGATAAAGTAAGCGACGAGGCGCAGCCTGCCGTCCCAGCCATTGGTAAGAAACCAGATCGACAGGAACAACATGACCAGGTTGAGCTCGAACCATAATGTTTTGGCGATCTCGCCGGGCAGGAGTCCCAGATAGAATGTGCTGAGCGCATACCAGGGCGGATAGGGAAAACGCGGCATGAAGAAGTATTCTGGCGGAATATTTGAACTTGCCTGCGCCAGTTCTTCCATGGCGGGAATGTCATAAATGCGGATGTTGTGCGTAAGTGCCAGGTCTGTAAAATATAACGCGCTGAAGTCGGAATCCGCAGGGAGGGAGTTGGGAACGAAAAATGCAACCGCAGCCAAGATGAAGACGATCAGGGAAAATTGGAAGATCCAAAGCCGGGAGCGGTTCACTATGTTTTTCTGACGATCTTCCTGAGTAAACGGCGAAACTTCATTTGGTGAAATGGACGGAATAGAAGCCAGTATAAAAATCCGGGCAGACCATGCGGGGAGAAAAAGACCGTTTGTGTAAGATGGACTGGGTCTTGCTCGACACGCCATTCGACCCATAATTTCCCATACTTTTGTTCATCCTGCCGGGTTAGGATGTGGAATCGCTTCTGTTCTTCGACGGTCCAGCCTTGTTGACGGGTCGTTTCTTCGATCTTTTGAATCAGCGTTTCAGGCGTTGATGCCGCTTTTAGTGTACGATGGGCGATGAAGCAGCCTTCGTGTTTGAGCCAGATATCCAAAGCTTCAAGCGGATCTTCGACCCGTTGATTTCCATCCCATACCCGTTCGATGTAATTGGGATGTGTTCTTTTGAGCGCGTCTTCGGCGGCGGAATCAAAATCGATGAGTTTGACTTCCGGGAATACCTGTAACGCTTCGTGATGTTTAACCACGCTGTCAGCGGACAATCCGCCGATGAGGGCTTGGGCGATGGGGTAGGGAACCGGTGTCATCATGTCCACGCCGAGAGCCATGAACCAGACGGGCAGCCCGGGGAGCATGACCATGCTGCGGCGTAGTCCGCGGAGGCGCGCGTAGCGCAGCATCGACTCTTTGTAGGTCAGAATATCCGGACCGCCGATCTCGAAGACCTGACCTTGTCCATTTTTGTTTTCAAGCGCTGTCATCAGGTAATCGATGATGTTCTGTACGGCAATGGGCTGTGACTTGTTCTTCATCCACAGCGGACCGGGAACGATGGGGAACAGTTCCGTCATGAAGCGGATCATTTCGAAGGAGATGCTGCCCGAACCGGCGATGACCCCTGCGCGGAATTCCGTCACAGGGACTTTTCCTTTTCGAAGCGTCATGCCTGTTTCGATGCGTGAACGCATATGCGGCGCGATATGCTGTTCCGGGTCTGCCAACCCGCCGAGGTAGATGATGTGTTCCACGCCTGTTTGTTCTGCCGCAGATGCAAAATTGCGCGCGCCTTCAACTTCGATCTCGGTATATCCATGCCCAAGCGACATATTGTGAATTAGATAATAGGCTGTGTGGACATCCTTCAACGCTGTTAGAAGTGAAGCGGGGTCTTGCACATCGCCGCGGACCATGTCCACTTGCGGGTACCATTTTCGTTTCTTGAGTCGTTCGGGCTGGCGTGCCATTGCTCGGACGCGGTATCCACGTTCGAGAAGTTGGGGGATGAGCAGGCTGGCGATATAACCTGTCGCACCGGTTACAAGGATGAGTGGAGGCATGGGGGTATTTTATGTCATAAAGAAAAGACCCGACAGGTTTGGAAAACTGCCGGGTCATTGGGATCATCCCATAAATACTTCGATCAACCTGTTATTCTCCGCCAGGCGTTCTGAAAGAGTTCGGGCAACCCACTCATGTAAAACGGCGGCAAGAGCCGGGTCTTCCTTTTGCATCCTTTGTAGATTTGCAGCCGATAAGCGATGGATCGTGCTTGGTTTCTCTGCTTTGACCGAAGCCGAGCGTTCGCCGCCCAGATAGAGCGCGATCTCGCCAAGGGTTGCGCCGCTTTTGACGCTTCGCAGACGGATCATCTCGCCTTTGATCGTTTCGAATTCCACTGTCACCATCCCAGACTCGATGTAATACAAGTCATTGGAATATTCGCCCTGTCTGATAAAGTATTCACCCGGCTGGACATCCATGCGTTCTGTGTAGTTTGCGAGCCGTGTTATACCGGGGAAGGAGCGGTTCAGGGTGGAGAGAATACTTTTGCCGATATCGATGGTCAATTGCTCTTTTTCGTTTGTAAGCAATTTGTTCTCGCACCATTCGAGGGCATGGTCGAGCGTGGGGTGTATGGAAAAGCCATCGCTCTGACCTTGTAAAAGTCCGCTGCGCTCCATTTGCCCGCTAAGTTCATCTGACAAACCTGACCATGCCATGAGGACATTTCCAGCCTCGACCAACTGCTTGAGACGTGTCACCCCGAACATGGCGGAGGAATCGAGCCGCCTCACCTGACGGAAATCAAGCACGAGATATTTTAACTGGTCTTCGTCTTTCAATGCCAGTCGTTTGCGGATGTTCTCCAGAATCCGCTGAATGGAGCCGAAGAAGATAAACCCCTGCAAGACCAGAATGTGGATCTGATCGCCATGCACGGCAAGGTAGTTGCGGTGCCGCCGCGACCGCTCCACGCGGCTGTGTAATGTGCCGCCGTAGAACACATTTTTGATCGTGCTGACCCTTCCGTAACTGATGACGAAAAGCAAAGAGGAAATAACAACGCCAGCCACAATGGCTTGCAGAAAGCCGATCCGGTCGAGAATGAGCAGCATGACCCAGATCAAGGCGTAATCCATACGCGGTAATAACTTGAATGAGTCTACGAGCCATTCCACCATAAAGGAAAGCCCGAGGAAGAACAACATGCCGCCAAGCACGAAACGGGGAAAGTACGAAATTGCGGAAGCGCCAAAAAACAATGCAAGCGCACACATCAGGGATGTGATAATGCCGGTCAATCTGTTCGTTACATTGAACTTCTTTGCCAGCGCGGTAAAGCCAAGGGTTTGATACCCGACAATGCTTCCCATAAGTCCACCCAGTATGGTGGCGCTGCCCGCGGATATCAGTTCGCGATTCAGGTCAATATCCTTTTTGAAGACCAATTCCAAGCCGCTGGCATTCAATAGCAGGGATATGGCGCTCAACCCGAACAGGGTGATGAATGTAGCCGAATGTTGAAAGATCGCGTCCCATTCTATGAGGGCAAAATTATCCGGCGTGAAAAAGCTGAATAGACCGCCTTTTGGGAAGGGTCCCAGCAGCAACCCGTTTGCGCTTGCTTCTTTTACGGAAATACCTGCGAAGAAAATGAACGCATAAAAGAGGGCGATCGCTGCCACTACAGCGCCTGGCATGATGAGAAAGTGATTTGACCGCCTCAGAATAAGATATAGGACCAAGCCGAACAAAACGCCAGGCAGCCAATACCAAAGCGCATGAGGGGCAAAATATTTTGGAAGGTTTACAAGCGTGAGTGGAACATCGAACATGACACCCAGAGAACCTTTGACCAGCAGGTACCCTGTCCCTGCGAGGAAGCCGCCGATTACGGGATATGGAATGAAGCGCACAAATCCGCTTGATTTAAACCAACCCATGAGGATGAACAACAGCCCGGTCAGGATCGATGAGAACATGATCGCGCCAAGTACGGTGGAGTAGATCGCCTCTGGTGCGTGACCTTGAAGGGATGCGGCAATTCCAGCCGCGACAACTGCCATAAGCGCTGCCGGTGTATCCTGCGGCACGCCGATCATGCCGGAGAGGGAAGAGGTTAATGAAATGACCGTCCCAACGATGAAACTGCCGAGCAGCATGATGCCGATCCCGCGCGGCAGGAAAGGCTCCAGCTTTCCCGAAAAGATCAAAGCGGCAAATGAGATTTCGACGCTGATCTCGATGATGGCGTTGACCAGCCCAACCGTGATGCTGGGGAGAATTTCAGAAGATTTGGGCAGATTGTTGGAGTTGGTTATGTCCATAGTTATGCGATATTACCCCGCTCAACCTTAAACGGCGTCACGTCAGGGTCAATGGCTTCGCCGAATTCACGCGCGGCGAGATGTCCGCTGAAGACGGCTTGGGCGATGATATTGGGCGCTTCCGCGTCGCCGATGACTCGCAGTGATTTGAGCCGTCCGTCCGCGAGGGCGGGCTTGAGTTCGTGATAAAGGCTGTCGTTGGGGATGCGGTCTGTGACCATGACGATGGCGTCGCAGTCGAGAGTCGTTTCGGCGTTGGTGATGGTATGGGTCACTGTGGCAGTTGTCGGGGAGTGTGAGGCGAGAGCGTGGTGCGGGAGAAGAGTCACATTCAGGTCGAGAAGACGCTTGTAGATTCGTCCCTGCTCAAGGGTGTATTCCGTCCACGCTGAAATGGTTGGCGCGGGTGTTATCAACGTCACTTCGCAGCCGTTCGTTGCGAGCAGTTCAGCCAGCACGCCGCCCATGTAATAATGATCGTCGTCGTAGATCAAAATTTTTCCGTTCGGTAATTTGTCCCCTGCGGGGTCGATGCCGTTCATCAGATCGTCGGGCGTGAAGATGTTGCCATTGCCGGGCACGGGACGCGAAAGATAACGACCCACGCCATCACGCCGCCATGACGCGCCGGTGGCAATGATGACATGCGGCTCACCCGACTCAAGAATATCGTTCGCGCTCATCCGGCTGGACGGATAGAAGTAGATGTTCTCGAGTTTTTGGATCTGCGTGAGACGCCAATCGATGACGCGCCGCCACTCGATGAGATTCGGCAGCGCAGACTCAAGCAGGACGCGACCGCCCGCCTCACGCTGCGCGTCGGTGAGAATGACCTTGTACCCGCGCTGACCCAACGCCCGAGCCGCTTCCAAACCGGCTGGTCCTGCGCCGACGATGAGGATTTCATCATCGTCTTTCTTTGGCGCGATGATCTCAGGATGCCAATCGCGCCGCCATTCTTCGCCCATGGTGGGATTTTGCGTGCAGCGAATCGGAACATAACGAGTATCGCCAGTGACGCAGATATTGCAGCCGATGCACTCGCGGATGTCTTCGTGCCTGCCTTCTTTGATTTTGTTCGGCAGGAACGGGTCGGCAATGGACGGGCGTGCCGCGCCGATCAAATCCATGATGCCGCGCTCGATGGCGGAGACCATTGAATCGGGCGAGGTGTAACGTCCCACGCCGACGACGGGTTTGGTGGTGAGTTGTTTGACGAAGGAAATATATTTTTCCTGATGCCCTTCTTTTCCAAACCGCGATGTGATGGAATCATTTTTCCACGCGCTGATGTTCACGTCCCACAGGTCGGGCAGTTCGGCGAGCATCGAAACGATGTCGCGCGCTTCGCCATCGTGCTGCATGCCGTCCGCGCCGAGGAGTTCATCCACAGCGAAACGGACAGCGACTGCACAGGTGTCACCGACGGCATCTTTTGTATCTTCGATGAGTTCACGCAGGAAACGCGTGCGGTTCTCGAGCGAACCGCCGTATTCGTCGGCACGGTCATTGTCTTTTGACAGCAGGTGAAAGGCAAGCGTCAGGTTGTGAGCCGCGTAGCAGTAGATGATGTCGAAGCCCGCTTTCTTCGCGCGGATCGCCGCATTGCGGTGCCATTTGCGGATTTGTTTCAAGTCATCCTTCGAAGCGGCGCGCGATTGACCCGGTTCATATCCGCTGCCGCCGACGAGTCCGCGCGAGGCGAGGTCAAAGGGAACGGCACGCGAGTACAAGTTCGAGGCGTCGCGTCCGTTATAGGAAAGTTCGATGCCCGCCAACGCTCCATGCTTGTGAACGGATTCGGTCATCAACTGCAACGGGGAAATATCGTCATCGCCCCAAATATGACCTTCAAAGAACGGCGAGAGGTCGCTGGTGTAATGGATCTCCGTCTCTTCGGTGCAGACCACACCCCAACCTCCTTCCGCTTTCATGCCGCGCATGGCGGCGAGTCCCTTGGGCATGCGCCAGCCAAAGCCGTTGCAATGCGGCACCTGATAAAAACGATTCGGCGCGGTGACGGGTCCGATTTGAATGGGTTGGAATAATATGTCGTAGCGTGGGGTCATGTGGGTTCCTTGAAAAGACCTGTCGTTCAGGGTAATTTATTTGCAACTTGTCAATTGCGGGAAGAGACTGTAGGAATATTCCTCCATCACCGCCTTTGACTCGACCGGCAGCACGATCATGAATGTGATCATGCGCGTACTCGTGTCATTCACTGCCCAAAAGTTGATATCGTACAAAAAGCCCTGGTCCACTGCTTTGAATTGATAAAGCCGCACCCCGTTGTCATTTCTACATTCGTTGACCTTCTCATAACTCTGGTAATTTACGAATGTGATCGCCCAATTCGAGTCGACGAAATAATTATCGAGGTCCAGGTCTTCGTATCCGCAGGGAAAAATGAACGCTTCGAGATATGCCACCGAGGAAAGGGTGTCGCTGAACCAGGTCACAGTGACGCGGTCGGAGGAAACCGTATAGGACCGTTCCCAGTCTGTTGTGTTGAGATATTGACCCGTAAATGACAATGCGCGGTCAATATCGGCTTGCGTGGGTTCAGGGGCTATACAAACCGGGGTTGCCTGCTCGACGGGCGCCTCGGTGGGGATGGCGATGAGCGACGGCTGCTCTACAACAGTCGACTGTTGTTCACCGCTGACAGTGGGGAGGTCGCCCTCGCCCGACGGCGCAGGTGAAGGCGGAAGCTGTGCGGGCAGGTCGGTGGTTTGGGTTGCCGGTCCGGCTTGCCCACAAGCGGAAAGCAAAAATAAAAGAACAAGCACTGGTAAAAATCTTTTCATGGAACTACCCTCGTTGGTTTCTTGATTCGAAGCGAGTATAGCATGTGAAATAAAAATTGCCCGTCCATACAAGGGCGGGCAATTGGGTTGCGGCTTTCATGACGTTAAGATTATGCGTTGTTTACATCCACGATCTCTTTTACACGTCCCACCTGCCCATCCATCAAGCGGACCTTGATGCCATGCGGATGAGTCGGCGATTTGGTCAATATGTCTTTGACAACGCCCCTGGTCAGTTTGCCCGTGCGCTGATCCTGCTTGAGGACGATGAGCACGGTCATGCCGGGTTTGATGTTGGAGCGGGTTTGTCCGTTTGTCATTCTTGCTCCATTGCTGTCATCCATGGGCGGACTTCAAAAATGAGCAAACCCGATTTTACAGCGGGATCATCCGCAGCGAAAGATTCGATTTCTTCCAGAGTGACATCCTTTGTTGTGACCATCATGCCGCCAAGATCGGGCACGAGAAACGGTCCGCCAAGTTGAAGTTTGCCTTGTTGGTGGAATTTCAAGTAATGTTGTACGTGTTCGTTAACACTTTCCTGTTCGCGAAAGTCCACACCGTATTGCCATTTGGGACCGGGTTTATGGATAACTACAAATCGAATTGGTCGTGGTTGTTGAGCAGTCATTTATTTTTCCATGTTCATTAAAGAATAATTTGAAATCGATGGCGCAGGAAAACATTGAAATCTTACCGCTAACGCAGCAACCCTCTTGCAAAGGTCAGCAACGCCTGTACGTCGTTGAAATTGGTGAACGGTCCCACTGAAATTCTCACCGCGCCGGAGGATTTGCCGTCGATGCAGAGGCGGAAATCGTCAATCGAGAGGCGGTCTTCGTGTTCCGGCGAGGTGAAGCAGACGTCAAGTTCCACACGGGAGATGCCGAGCGCCACTTCGCCCGCGCCGGGGTTGCAAAAGCAACCCGTCCGCAGGGAGATATTGACCTTGTTGGCTTCACTTTCGATAAAGCGATGGTCAATGGCGTTTCCGTCTTTATCATAAAAATTAACCGTGACCGCGCCGCCTCTTCCATCGGTGGAGTTGGGTCCGAACAAGCGGACCAGCGGCTCATCGGTGCTGTGTTTCATGGTGGTGAGATTTTCCAGCAGCCAGCCGGTTAATGTTTTGACACGTTCACCGATCACATCGTAGCCGATCGATTCGATATGTTTGAGCCCAATTTCAAGTGCGGGAATGTTCAGGTAATCGAGTGTGCCGTCTTCGAAGGCGGGAGCGCCGTCCGCGAGATAGTATTTATCGCCTTGAACCGATGCGACCGTGATGGTTCCGCCCGCGAACCAGGGACGATGCAATTTTGCCAGCGCTTCTTTGCGGGCGATCAATGCGCCAAGCCCGGTTGGGTAGCCGAATATCTTGTAAAACGAGATCGGCACAAAGTCCGGTTTGACCTTGCTCAAATCAAGTTTGCTGGTGGGGACGTAGGCGGCGGCGTCGAGCAGCACATCCCAGCCGTGGGCGTGAGCTTTCTCTATCCATTCGAGCGGATGCTTGACGGAGGAGAAGTTCGATTGGGCGGGAAAAGCAAACAGGTTATGACCCGTTTTGGAAGGGCGAGCCAACTCTGCTTCCAGTTGTGAGGCGTCAACTCGCATGTCGGGCAGTATGACGGGAATGTAGGTCACTTCCGCGCCGCGCGCGTGAGCGAATTCCCGAATCCCATTGACCGAGTTGTGGTTGTCGAAGGTCAACATGTAGCGACCGTTGGGGAAGGGATAAGACTCGCCGACGAGTTTGAGCGCGCCGCTGGCATTGGGCGTGAAAATCGCGATGTATTCTTCGGGATCGGCGTTGAAGAATTTGAGGATGTACTCGCGCGTGCCTTCGACGAGATGGGTGGCGGCGATGGACGTTGGGTTGGAGGAATGCGGGTTGCCGAAGACATTTTCTTTGAGCAGCTGCTGATGTTTTTGAATCTGCGATTCTGCGTAAATGCCCCCGCCGGTGTAATCAAAATAAACATGCTCGCCCGCATCGAGACGGGTGTAGTCGGTTTTGCGAAGGTCGTCTATTTTTTCGGTCTGTTTGTAAGTGGGGTATTTTTGCAGAAAGGTTTCGAATTCAGTGGACATGGTGACTCCTAATTCAATTTAACCATAAAACACATTACAACCGTATCTTGTGCTTGAAAAATTTAACGCAAAGGCGCAGGGGCGCAAAGGTAATCGTTTCTATACTTCGCGCCTTGGCGGCTTTGCGTTAAAAAAATAGATGGAGAGCGAGATTTTGCTCTACGCTTTCACCGGGTTGCTCAATTTGCCCAACCCTTCGATCTCCACTTCCACGACATCGCCATTCTTGAGTTCGCCAACTCCGGCGGGGGTGCCGGTAAAGACGAGGTCGCCGGGCTCGAGCGTCATGACCGATGAAATGTAGGCGATGAGCGTGCCGACGTTGAAGACCATATCGCGGGAGGATGCCATCTGCCGCATCTGCCCATTGACGCGGCAGGTTACCACGGCATCGGACGGGTCGAAGTCGGTATCGATCCACGGACCAAAGGAACAGAAGGTATCGAAGCCTTTGGCGCGCGTCCATTGACCGTCTGTTTTTTGCAGGTCGCGGGCGGTGACGTCGTTGCCGATGGTGTAGCCGAAGATGTATTCCTTGGCGTTCTCGGCGGTGACATTTTTTGCGCGTTTGCCGATCACAGCCACCAGTTCGCCTTCATGCTCCACCTGTTTCGATTGTGACGGCAGAACGATATGTTCACCTGTGGCAATGATCGAGGATGGCGGCTTCAAGAAGATGAGCGGGATCTTCGGCACTTCATTTCCCAACTCTTTGGCGTGTTCCACATAATTGCGCCCCACGCAGACGATCTTACTGGGTTCGCATGGCGCGAGGATTCTCAACTCCTTGAACGGAGTCCGCGCTTCGCGGCGGCGGTATTCGCCGAATAGATCTCCCTGCACTTCGCCGACCTTGTCTTCGAGCATCCAGCCGTAGGTTGCGGCTCCTTCAGGATCTTGATAACGAACGATTCGCATTTGTTTCCTCTTCTATCGAAATGTTATAACTTACTTTCCTTTATATTCATGGATGTTCAATCGGTCTACATCCAGTAGTAATTCATTGATCGGTTTTCCAAGAACCGGGTGAATAAAATCCGGCGCAATGTTGTTTAACGGAACCAAAACAAAAGCGCGATGATGCATGCGCGGGTGGGGGATGGTCAGCTCCGGTGAATCGAGAACAAGATCATCATAGAACAGAATGTCAATGTCAATGACTCGCGGACCATTCTGAAATGTCGGCTCACGTCCCAGCGCAGTCTCAAGCCGCTTTAAATGTCCCAATAGATCTTCGGGTTCCATATATGTTTTGACCATCACAACTTGATTCAAAAATGGCGGTTGTTCCGTGTACCCCCAGGGCGGCGTTTCATATACAAGCGATTTTTTCTTGACGTCCATTTGCGGCGGCAGGTTCGTAATGGCGCTCTTCAAATTCGCCAGCCGATGCCCTACATTGCTTCCCAACGCGAGGTATACGACATGATCCATCATTGTTGACTCTGCTCCTCTGTTTCTGTCAATGATACAACCTCTGCATCTTTTAATGCCAGACGCAAGTCCGCGCTTTTGAGGATGACCGCGGTATCGCGCATGCCCGACCCGATGGATACTTCCTCTTCTTTCAGGACTCCCGCCTCGATCAACACCCGTGCCTGCTTCAACAACCCAAACGGACCCACCGTCCCGATCTTGTACCCCGTTACAGACAGCACTTCCTCGTCTGACGCCATTGTGATGCGCGAACGCCCAAGGATCTTGCGCAGAATCTTCCATGATATCTGACCCGGTCCCGCCATGAGGACGAGCGCGAACTCTCCCTCTGTGATGCGAAAAAGGATCGACCGCACTACCTGCGACGGGCGCTGTCCTCTGTCGCTGGCGGCTTTCTCCAGTGAAGTGACCGGCGTCTCATGCCGGAAGATGCGATGAGGCACGTTCAATTTTTCCAAAGCAATACTGACGGGGGGAACTTCCATACGTACGATCCTTACGTTTTTACTTGGTCTTATCTTTATACAAACACAGGCTTTTGACGGGACATTGCGGACACAACGGCTTTCTGGCATTGCAGACTTCGCGTCCCAGGCGGATGATGTTCAAATGCGCGGCGTAATACGTCTCCGGCGGAAAAACGGATTCAAGATATGGGTGCGCCTGCTCGACGGTCATCTTTTCGGGGCGCAGACCGATGCGTCCCGTCACGCGGTACACATGTGTGTCCACGGGGAAGGCGGGAATACCGAGCGAAAAGCAGAGGACGATTGCGGCAGTTTTTGGTCCCACGCCGTTGAACTTCGTCAGCCAGGCACGGGCTTCTTCGATGGGCAGATCAGCCAAAAAGTCCAGATCGAGCGAGCCGCGCTCCTTTGTAATTTCCTGCAAAACTTTTTGTATGCGCGGACCTTTTTGATTCGCAAGTCCCGCCGGTTTGATGGCGGCGATCACATCCTTTTCTTTTGCGTCACGCACTTCTTCCCATGTTGGGAATTTTGCGCGCAGGGCATTGAAGGCGCGGTCGCGGTTCACGTCGTTTGTGTTTTGCGAAAGGATGGTGGAGACGAGTTCGTCGATGGCGGGTAATGGGTTGCGCCAGATGGGTTCGCCGAATGCTTCTAAAAGTGTTTTATGGACTTGAATGGCACGTTGTTGGATGTTGGTCATTAATGAAACCTGTTTGCTTGCAGATAATAACGTATTTATCTGTGATCGTTCTGTTTAAGTTGAATACCAGGCAGCTGAAAGAATGTATCTTCATAAATTTTATGAGAGTTTGAAGACGGGATACATCTGCCCGGTGATGATACCAGCGTAATTCTTCAATGTCTTTTCGGGACCGAACTCTGCGAGTGCCTGCATTTGCGTTTCATCGAGCGCGCCGAGTTGACGAAGGGTTTCCAATGCAACCGGCGGGCGGACGCGGGCGTGCTTTTCAAGGTTTTCATCCATCGGGGATTTGTCGCCATCTGTGACTTTGATGACAATGCCCGCGCCTCGTTCGTCGATGACGCCAGGCATGACGCCGATAATCTGGAAGCCTTCCGCGCCGCGTTTGGTGATGATGCGGTCCTTGCCGGTCTTCATTAATTCCGCATCGAACTCGCCGTGGTTGCTGATCATTTCGGGGTGGGTGAACATGGCAGCTGTGATCTTTCCGCAGGCTGCGGCACGCGCATCGGAAAGTTCGGCTGGATCGCATATACGTGCCATGCCGAGTGCTGCGTTGAAAAGCGGCATGGCAAAATTCGGCGCAGAGCACCCGTCCACGCCGGTGTGGATGTCTTTGACATCGATGTTGCACATTTCAGAGAGCGTGCTCATAATATCCTGCTGAATGGGATGGTCAAGGGAGAGATAGTTTTCGAGGGGAAGTCCGCGCATTTTGGCGAACGCCAGCATGGATGTATGTTTGCCAGAGCAGTTATTGAAGTTGGGCGTTGGGATGATCCCCTGCTGGATGACTTCTCTCAACTTCTTTGCGTCGCTGGGTAGATGCGGTCCGCATTGAAGCTGACTTTCTGTAATACCGATCTTTTTTTGCAGAGCCGCCACGGCATTGAGATGTATCTGCGCGGTTTCGTGTGAAGCGCAGGAGAGGGCGAGTTCGCTTTGGTCGTAGCCGTAATGTTCCACACCGCCCTGTTCCACGAATGGAAGTGCCTGGAACAGTTTGGCGGATGAGCGCAAAAAGGCGACCGTGTAAGGGTCGCCGTAGTTGTGCAGTATTCTGCCGTCTGCACTGACCACTGCGATCGATCCGTAGTGGGTGGCTTCGACGACATCTCCCCGCTTCATCTCAAGGAGCGGCTGGGGGGTATTCACTAATCCTCGGAAGCGTTGCTCGCTGTATGTTGTTGACGTGCGTTGTAGTGAAGTAACCCATAGCGCAGGCGCTGGGCATATTGCTTCTGCCGTGCAGCGGGTGCTTTGAACCATGTCAACAGGGATGTGACCATTTTTTCCACGGTGGCTGGCTTCGGCTTTTTGGATGCCGATTTGTTGAGCTTGTCGTGGATGTACTTGAGGAAATCATATTGCGCCTTGATGACGCTGTTCGTAACCACGCCTCCGCGGCTGCTGATGAATGTGTAGCCTTTGTAATCCGAGCTGAGCAGCTGGTTGATGGACTCCAGCCAGGCTTTGAGGTTTGACCCGGCAAGGAAAGGCGGCTGATTTTTTAGAACGGTATCGCCGATGAAGAGGACTTTTTCATTTGGAACATTCACCCAAATGGAACCGCTTGCCGGACCGGGGTGATGTTCAAGGATAACGGGATCGGAATCCCAGTGAAGGGTCAACTGGTCTACGAAGGAAATTTCGGGGGGAGCCCAACGCACGCTGCCGAGTCCGGGAATGGCTTCCCAATCGGCGCCGGTTTCTTCACCTTGTGCCTTGAACGTGCTTGGACGGGTACGGAATGTGTAAGCGGTTTTCTCGTGTGCTACAACTGTGCAATCCATGGCGCGCGCGCCGAGGGTGCGGTCTGGATGGGCATCCATGTTGATCAGCAGCCGGTCGACGCCGCCGCCCAAATTCATGAGCGAGGCGCGCCAGGTACGCGCATCCTCCGGCGACGGGGGAGCGTCGATCTGGAACAAGCCGCGCGGAGTTACGATCACTCCCAACGTCACACCTAGAAATTCGTCTTCAATGAAAATGTTTTTGGTGATTTCCTGCATGATGATTCTAAAAAAATATCCTTTCGCAAATCCTAGCCTTGCGGCATTTCAATTAATCGTTTTTATTTTGGTCTTGATCTTTGTCTTTATTCTTGTTCTTGTCTTCGTCTTTTTCTTTATCTGGTTTAAAGGTGAGCCGCCCGGTTTGACGTTTAAGGCTGCCGGTGGATTTTCGTGTTGCAACCGGCAGTGTCAGCCAGAAGGTTGTGCCTTTTTCCAATTCACTTTCGACCCATATCTCACCGCCGTGCGCATGTACGGCAAGACGGCAAAAGGCAAGCCCAACCCCAAGTCCGCCCGCCCTGTTATTTCCGCGGCGCAGACGTGTGAATTTTTCAAAAATGCGTTCTTTTTCTGCCGGGGGAATGCCGGGACCATTATCGCGCACCCAGAATTTCACGAACATGCCGTCTTCGCTGATTTGTGCGCCGATATCGATACGTCCGTTTGCAGGTGTGAATTTGATCGCATTCTCCAGCAGGTTGACGAATACACGGTAGATCATATCCACATCGACCCAGATCAGGGGCAGAACGCTCAAAGCCCGGTTCGCCAGCGTATGTTGACGTGCCGCTGCAGAAGGCTCCACATCCCGAAGCGATTCGCGGATCAGCGCCACCGGGTCGATCGAATGCTGGTCTGTGATCTGTTGACCCATCTCGAGCCGGTTGATATCCAGCAGTGAATTCACCAGACGTTGGATCCGCCCGGTGGAGTTGCGCGCGATGTTGAGCATTGAGTTCAACGTCTCGTCGTTGGGTATCATTGTGCTCATCATCTCAAGGCTCGAAACGATGTTGCCCAACGGCGAACGCAGGTCATGAAAGATCATTGAGGTCATGTCATCGCGCAAGGCATCCAGCTCTTTGCGCGATGTAATATCCCTTAATATCCATTGAACCGATTCTGAATCATCGAATTCCACGCGCCGTACATAGACCTCGATGGGAATTGTGCCGCCATCTTCACGCAGCAATCCGGATTCGTAATTGCACGATTCGCCGCCCTTAACGATCTCAAAATTCATTCCGACTTTGTTCCAACTCACCTCATGGAGCTGGTCGATGCTCATGGTCCGCAGCTGGTCAGATGTGTATCCGCTCAACGTCACCGCCTGGCGGTTCACTTCCACCACCTTGCCCTCCCAATCAGTAATGAGGATCGGGTCCACACTGTCTTCAAACAATTCGCGGTAATGCCGATGCGCATTCTGAAGCTGCTCGAATAATTTCGAGTTGTCAATGGTGGTCCCGGCGAGATTGCCAAGCCCGGTCATCACAACCAACGCGTCGGGGTCGAAAGCACCGGAGATGGGGTTGACCGCCTCCAGCACACCGATGACCTTTCCATGCAATTGGATCGGGGCGATGGCAAGCGCCCGCATCTCGACTCCATCCAGCCTGTCGATGTCGCTCAAGCCGGGGTTTTGTCTGACAGAGGGGATAACCAATCCGCGCGCTTCCGTGATGACTTTTCCAGCCAACCCCTGCCCTGCACCGACGCACAGCCCCGGAATATTGCCGGAATTATTCCCCGCGGCAGCCTGAAAGACCAGATTTCCCTCCGGCTGTTCTATCAACGCCAGAGCCACGGTTTCCACCTGAAGCGCCTGCATGGTTTGATGCAGAATTCGTCGCAGGACATCCTGCATTTCCAGCGTGGAATTGATCGATGCGGCTCCCTCCGCCAGTGCGGACATCACCCGCGCCGTCCGCTGGGTCTCAGTGTAAAGACGCGCGTTAAGAACTGCCACGCTTGCCTGGTCGGCAATCGCTTGCACCAGTTCCAAATGTTCCTCGTTGAAAGTGTTGGGGACGGGATGTACCAGCGTCAGCACACCGACGAATCTATCGCGTGCCATCAATGGGACGCAGATCGCGGACTTGGCTCCGCTTTTTTCGGCTGCATCGTCTTCGCGGCGGAGCCAGCGGTCGTCGAGGCTGGTATCCGGCACAAGCGCAGGTTTGCGGTTTTGCATCACCCAGCCTGCCAGTCCGCGTTCGACCGTGTCGCGTAATTGCTGGGTCGTATGGTCATGGAATTGCTTTCCATAGACGATGGTTGCATCCACAGGCTTTCCCTGGTCATCCATCACAACGATACTTCCGCGTTCTCCTCCCACATATTGAATGCAAGCGTAAAGTACCCGTTGCAGCACCGTGCGGAGATCCAACGCGGTTGCCACTTCACGGCTGACTTTGACCAGTAATTCCAGGAGCGAACGGTTATGATCCTCGTTCATACGAAGCCCGATACAAGTATAGCGCCTTTGGTACAATTAATCCATGCCCTTGAATATAGCCAGGATACAAGCTTTATGTTTCGATATCGATGGCACTTTGAGCGATACGGACGATATGTATGTGCAAAAAGTGTTGAAGTTTTTTCCCCGTTTTCTCTTTAAGGATCCCGATCACGCCGCCCGTAGATTCATCATGTGGATCGAATCACCCGGCAACGCCCTGCTCGGTTTTGCGGATACGATCGGGATAGACGATGAAATGGTTGCTGTTATCAACTGGCTGTATCGCCACCGGAAGCAGCCTTCGAAAAAATTCCTGCTCGTCCCCGGCGTGGATGAAATGTTGAAGCAACTTCATGGGCGTTATCCCATGTCTGTGGTCAGCGCGCGGGATGAACACGGTACGATGGCATTCCTCGAACAATATGACCTCGTAAAATATTTCGATCACGTCATTACCGGCTTATCTGCCGAACATACCAAACCTTATCCCGACCCGATATTGCTTGCTGCCCAAAAGATGAACGTCGCGCCGGAAAACTGCCTGATGATCGGCGACACAACAGTGGATATCCGCGCGGGCAAAGCGGCTGGAACACAAACAGTGGGGGTGTTGTGCGGTTTCGGCGAGGAGCCGGAATTACGTAAATTTGGGGCGGATGAGATTCTCGAAGATACACCAAAACTAGTTGACCTGTTGAAATAACAAAGCGGGATGCCGTACGGCATCCCGCTTTGTTTATATCCGTTTGGTCTATTTCTTTATCACCCTCGGCGCAAAAATAAACAACGCCAGCAGGATCAAACCACCGACGAAGAATGGCACGGGTGCGCCGAACCATTGAAACAAAGCGCCGTAGAAAAGCGGAGCGATGGCGTTTGCCGCGCTGTATGCCGCGGAGGAAAGCCCGAGCATGCTTCCTACTTCGCTTTTGTCCGATGCCTTGGTGATCAGACTATTGATCGCCGGTTGAAGCGTCCCGCCCCCCAAAGCGGAGGGGATACTCGCCACCATCAACCAGATGATGCCGAGCCAGCCGCGTACGGCTTCATCCGGCAGGGCAACGTTGATGCTTTGAATGGATACGCGGAACTCTCCCTGCCCGGCAAGGCTTTCCAATACGCGGGCTTTTTCATACCACGGAACAGGGATGGCTGGAGTCAGCGCGGTGCCGATCAAACCGATGGCAAGCGCGCCAATGCCCATCAGCGCCAGCCAACGGTCGCCTTTTTTCTTGGACCAGCGTCCGATCAAACCGCCTTGGATGACGATGATAAGAATGCCTGCCAGCATGAACAGACCGGATGTGTCGCGCGCATCCATACCGAGACGGTTGAGCGTGAACAATGAAAAGAGCTGCTCATACCCGCCGAACGCCACCTGATAGAAGAACATCACCACAACAAGGAACCAGATGGTGGGCTGGTGCTGCATGGCTTCGCGTAGTGCGCCGAACGAGAACGGACGTCGCTTGCGTGATGCCTCTGGGTTGGCGGCTTCGTCGATGGTTTCCTTGAACCAGAAGGTCGTCAATAGAATCGAAATAAATGAAAAGATGGCGGCGGTCCATGCCACGGCTTGATAATTCTGACCGGTTGTGGCAAGCACAACGAAGGCGAGGATCGGTCCCAGCACAAAGCCCACGCCGAATGCCGCGCCGATGAGACCGAGTCCCTGCGTGCGGGTGCGTTCGTTGGTGCTGTCTGCAATGGAGGCTTGGGCGGTGGAGATGTTCGCGCCGGAGAGTCCGTCAATGATGCGCGAGATGAATAAGAGCAGCATGCTGTTCGCAAAACCGAGCATGATAAAACCGGTCAACGTGCCGAGCTGGCTTGCGATCAAAATGGGTTTGCGTCCGAAGCGGTCGGATAATCTTCCGAGGATCGGCGCGCCGACAAACTGCATCAGCGGGTAGGAGGCTTGGAGAATGCCGACCACTATCGGGTCCGCGCCGAAGCGGGCTGCGTACAAAGGCAAAAGCGGAATGATGATCGATAGTCCCATCAAATCCACAAGCACGATGACGAGGATGGGGAGGATACGTTTGAAGTCGAGTTTATCGTTGGGGTCTTTCGGTGTATTTTCTGTCATGAAGATTTCCCTTCTTTTTTAAATGAATTTCGTCATTGCGGGACGCATCCCGCAATGACGAAGGTTCTAAAGTCTTTTCATGATACTTGATTACGCAACGGCAACCAGTTCTTCCTGTTTCGAGAACTGGCTCATGTACAGGTTGTGATAGAAGCCGCCCCTGGCGAGCAGGTCTTCGTGCGTGCCCTGTTCCACAATGTCGCCGTGATTCATCACGAGGATCAAGTCCGCATTGCGGATGGTGGAGAGGCGGTGCGCGATGACGAAACTGGTGCGGTTCTTCATCAACTTGTCCATTGCCTGTTGGATGAGGATCTCGGTTCGGGTATCGACCGAGCTTGTCGCTTCATCGAGGATCAGGATCTTCGGGTCGGCGAGGAACGCGCGCGCGATGGTCAGCAGCTGCATCTGTCCCTGCGAGATGTTGGAGGTTTCTTCATTGAGAACCATGTGATATCCATCCGGCAGTGTGTGGACAAAGTGATCCACGTGCGCCATTTGAGCGGCGGCAATAACTTCTTCGTCCGTTGCGCTTGGGCGTCCATAGCGGATGTTCTCGAGGATGGAACCGTTGTAAAGCCATGTGTCCTGAAGCACCATGCCGAACATCTTGCGCAGGTCGTGGCGGGTGTAATCGCGGATATCGTGACCGTCCACGAGGATCTTTCCGCTGTCGACATCATAGAAGCGCATCAGCAGTTTGACCATGGTGGTCTTTCCGGCTCCGGTCGGACCGACGATTGCGATCTTGTGCCCGGGCTCTGCCTCCGCCGAGAAATCGTTGATGATCGGCTTCTCGGGGTTGTAGCCGAAGTGTACGTTCTGGAATTCCACGTGACCTTCCACGGTTTCGAGCTTGATGGGGCTTTCGGTCTCCAGAACTTCTTCATCTTCTTCGAGGAATTCGAAGACACGTTCCGCCGCAGCCGCGGTCTGCTGCAGAACATTGGATATGTTCGCCAGTGACGAGATGGGCTGGGTGAACGAACGGACATATTGAATGAAGGCTTGGATGTCACCGACGGTGATGGTTTGCCGGGCGGCGAGATATCCGCCGAGGATGGCGACTGCCACATACCCGAGGTTGCCGATGAACAACATGATGGGCATCATCATGCCGGAGAGGAACTGCGATTTCCATGCCACATCATGCAGCACGTTGTTCGATTCATCGAACTTCTTGATGCTTTCCTCTTCGCCGTTGAAGGCTTTCATCACGATGTGACCGCCGTACATTTCCTCGACATGCCCATTGACATGACCAAGGTAATCCTGCTGCTGTTTGAAGTATTTCTGCGACTGGCGGACGATCAACATGACTGTGCCCATCGAAAGCGGGATGATGATCAACGCCACCAGCGTCATCAGCCAGCTGATGGAGAGCATCATGATCAGCACGCCGACCACGGTGACTAATGAAGTGATGATCTGGGTCAGGCTTTGGCTGAGGGTCTGGTTGACCGTGTCCACATCGTTGGTGATGCGCGAGAGCACTTCACCGTGTGTGGTGCCGTCGAAGTATTTCAACGGCATGCGGTTCATCTTCTCTGAAATGTCGCGGCGGAAGCGGTAGGCGATGTTGGTCGAAACATCCGCCATGATCCAGCCTTGAACGTAGGCGAACAGTGCCGAAATTCCGTATAAGCCGAGAACGGTGAGGACAATACGTCCAATGGTGGTGAAGTCAATCTCACCGCTGCCGTTCAGTTGTGCGATCACACCTTCGAACAGTTTGGTGGTCGCTTCGCCAAGGATCTTGGGTCCGGCGATATTGGCGGCTGTTGAAGCGATCGCAAAAACGAAAACGATAATGATCGCTGTGCGGTATTTGCCCAGGTAGGCAACCAACTTCTTCATCGTACCCATAAAATCCTGGGCTTTGGCGCCAGCCATCATGGGACCATGCATCGGTCCGCCGCCCATGGGACCGCGTCGTTGCTGTCCAGGTCTGCCTTGCATCATCATGCTAATTCCTCCTGAGTGAGTTGCGACGTGGCAATCTCTCGGTAAGTTTCACAATTTTCCATTAATTCTTGGTGTGTACCCTTGCCAACGATGCGTCCTTCGTCGAGCACAATGATCTGCTCGGCATTCTTGATGGTCGAAACGCGCTGGGTAACGATCAATAAAGTGCTGTCTGCGGCTTGTTCCTTAAAGGCTCTGCGCAGTGCGGCGTCGGTCTTGAAGTCGAGGGCAGAGAAGCTGTCATCGAGGATATAGATCGGGGGGCGTTTGACAATTGCCCGGGCGATCGAGAGGCGCTGCTTTTGTCCGCCAGAGACATTTGCTCCGCCCTGCGAAATTTCCTTCGCCATGCCTTCCGGGTTGGATTCAACGAATTCCTTTGCCTGTGCGATCACAACTGCATCTTCCAACATTTGCGGAGTTGCGTTCTTATCGGCATAAAGCAGGTTGCTTTCGATGGTGCCAGAGAACAGCACGCCTTTTTGCGGCACGTAGCCGATCTTTTCGCGCAGATCGTGCTGGGTTACATCGCGGATGTCCGTGCCGTCGACAAAGATCGCGCCGCCGGAGACTTCATAGAAACGCGGAAGCAAACTGATGATGGTGGATTTACCGGAACCGGTCGAGCCGATGAACGCAGTGGTCTGACCGGGCTTGGCGGTGAATGTGATGTCGTGCAGGATATCTTCGTCCGCGCCGGGGTAGCGGAACGAGACATTGCGGAATTCCACTTCGCCTCGGAACGGGACCGGGAACTGTTTCGGCGCCTTCGGGTCGTGGATGTGGATTTCGGTTTCGAGCACTTCGGCGATACGGTCAGCGGAGACAGACGCGCGCGGGAGGATGATGAACAGCATGGACATCATCAGGAACGCGAACATGATCTGCATGCCGTACTGCATGAAGGCGATCATGTCACCGACCTGCATGTTGGCATCGGCAACCTGTTTCGCGCCGAACCAGATCACCGCCACCATGACGATATTCATGATGAACATCATCATCGGCATCATCACCACCATCAGGCGGTTGATGAACAACGAGACAGCCGTCAGGTCGACATTGGCTTTGTCGAAACGCTTTTCTTCAAAGTCCTGCATGTTGAAGGCGCGGATGACCATCATGCCGGAGAGATTCTCGCGAGCCACGAGGTTGACGCGGTCGGTCAAATTCTGGATGATCTTGAACTTGGGCATGGCAATCGAAACAACGATAATGATCAAGCTGATCAGCATCATCACGCCTACCACGATGATCCACGCGAGAGGGGAGTCCTTGGAGAGGACTTTAAGTACACCACCGATACCCATTAAAGGAGCGTAGAAGACCATGCGCACCATGATCATGATGACCATCTGTATCTGGGTGATATCGTTGGTCGTGCGCGTGATCAAAGACGCAGTGGAGAAATGTTCGAACTCGGTGCTGGAGAAGTTTTCGACCTTCTGGAACGTGTCGCGGCGGACATCACGCGCCATACCGGCGGCGATACGCGCAGATAGATAACCTACGATAATCGTACAGAGAGCGGAAAGCAGTGTGATGCCGAGCATCCACGCGCCGAGGTTGATGATGTAGCGGTTTTGCAGCTTGTTCGTATCCATGCCGAGCGCCTGGTATTCGGTCTTGACCGTTCCAACCGCGGCTTGAATGATCATGCTTTCGCCCATTGTCTCGAACTGTGAGTTAATGCCGTCCTTGATCTTGGTCAACTGTTCGGCGGGAAGCTGCTTCAATAAAGTGAAGACGTCCATGCCGGGGGGCAGTTTGCTCAGGTCGAAGTTGCCGAAATCGCCGCCCATCTGCGCCGCCTTGGACGGATCCGCGATGATCTGCTCGAGACCGGTAACGGTCAGCAGCGCCTTCGCCATGATCGGGTTGATGCGGTCCATCTCCGTCTGGTCGATGTTGTTCAGCACATAGATGGGACCATCCGCGAGGGCGGGATATTCCGCAAGATAAGTTTCATAGTCGGCTGAGTTGCTGTCCACGAGGGTGTAATCCGCGAGGATGGAATCCTTCTCGCTTGCGTCGATAAAGATAAGCACACGGTCCATCTCGCTCTTGCGGATCGCGACCGGCACTGCATTTTCCACACCGCCCTGCTGAATACCAGTATTAACGATGTTGGAAAGATAATCCGGCAATGCCAGATCCAGGTTTGCCTGTGCAAACAAAAGCAGGATGGCAGTGATAAGCATTACCAGATAGGGCTTTACATATTTTGCCAATCTAACCATGACTTTTCGAGCTCCTTGTAAAATCTTGTTTTGTGATTTGCATACGTTCCTTTTCTAATCTCCAACTGCGGGGTCGACGGATGTAACATTAAGGTCCAGCAATTTGGTGGATCGGTCAAACAGATATTTGAATGGAAGTCCGATCAGACGAGAGATCATCATCCATTTGGTTAACACGGTGACGAAAAGACCGCTTCTTCCATCGGTGGCGGCGGATGCAAGCCATAAGGCTTTTTCTGCCGGGACATCTGCTTCGTTGCCCCACAACATGGCAACAAAGCGGAGTGGTGACAATTGTTCTTCATATCCCTTCACCGCATGGACTTTGCTCAGCATTTCCGTCATTACCAACCCGGGGTTGAATCCGATGACTTCCACGCCGCTGTCCTTGTATTCCTGTGCCAGGGCTTTGGTGAAGTTGCGTACCCAGACCTTGCTCGAGCTGTACGCATTTTGTAGTGGAACGGAGCCTGTGTCGCCCCGCCCAAGCAGGTTGATCAGCTTTCCGCTGCCTTGTTTGAGGAAGTGACGCATGGCGGTCATCGAGCCGTTGTAGGTGCCGATGATGTTGGTGTTGACCACGTCCATGAAATCTGTGTTCGGGATGTGGACGGTGGGACCATACGGCGCGGAGAGTCCCGCGTTGTTGACCCAGATATCGATGCTTCCATAGGTCTGGATGGCAAGTTCTGCGAGGGCTTCCACTTGCTGCATGTCTGCGACATCGCAGGCGAGACCCACAGCTTCGAATCCCTCTTTTCGGAGCGAATCCACTGCGAGGTCCACGCTGCGAGGCGAGCGTGAGGCGATGACGATCTTTGCTCCGGCGCGCGCATAAGTCTGTGCGATCGCGAAGCCAAGTCCGCGTGAGCTGCCGGTGATGACGGCTGTCTTATCTTTGAGGATCAAATTTTTCATAGTGCCTTTTAAAAACCTTTATTGAAAATACCAAAACATTATGTAGAAATTATGCAGGGAGTTATTGTTTGTCTTCGAATTGTTGCGCCGCTTCGGTCAGGATTCCCAGCGCTTCAGAGACTTTCGATTTCTCCTTTTCGCTCAGGTGGTTGACCAGGTCGTTCATCCAGCGATGCCGTTCTTCGATCCCCTGATTGATAAGCGTCTCGCCGCTCTCGGTAAGACGCAGCAACTTGGCTCGCCGGTCATTCGGGTCTTCATCCCGTTCGATGTAACCAGCCTGAACGAGTTTATCCACAAGCTGGCTGGCAGCCGCTGCGGTGATGTCGAATCGTTCACTGATCACAGACATCCCGCACGAACCGCGATGCTGCAACTGCATCAGGATGCTGAACTGCGGCATCGAAAGTCCGCTGGATCTGGCAAAATGCATCCACCCGCGCATGGAACGGTGCATGAATACATCCATCCATTCGCGTAGGGATTGGTAAATAGGGAGGGGGTTGGTCATATTTAAGCCTTCTTTTTAGTTAAGCGGGCTGAAATATATATTCAACTTAAGTTTTCGTCAAGGCAGGGGATGTTAGAGAAGTATTAGAGAAATTAAAACGACGAGGTCGCCTCTCTGCAGGCGACCTCGTCAACTCTCTCCTACCAATAAAATACCGGTAAAGTTACCTATAAAGTACCAATAAGATGACTGCATTTTACATATGGGTAGGGCGGAATGCAATTAGACAAAAGTACTATGGCACGAAAAGCGGACCTCGTCATTTTCATCAATGAAGCGTTGGATCAAGCTTTTGTCTGAGAAAGACATAATCAAGGCTCTTTAGGAGATACAAAACTGTTAGAAAGTGTCTTTAACCACAGATGAACACAGATGAACGCTGATTTTTTGATGAACCATTAACAAAAAAACCTTTTTATCCCTTTTACCTGCGTTCATCTGTGATTAGAAGAATTTTCAGGCACTCTCTTAGAAATCTTCTTTGAGTGTGTACGCAACAACCTCGTCCATTGTCATTGCGGAGCCTTCTATTTTCATTGCTTTGAATGCCTCCTCCCCCAGCACATCGCGAATTGTATTCAAAGTTTTTGCCCAGTCCAACTGGGTCACTTGTAAAATGGGATCCCCAATGGATTCGTGTGTCATTTCCGCCCACCCGATCAACCGGGCGGCACGTTCATACTCACCGGCTTGAGCAAAGTATATGGATATCAATTCAATGGGAAATATTAAGCCCGGACGATTCCCATCTTTTTGAAATTCCCGGATACATTCGAAAAAGATCTCTTTTGCACTTTCGGCATGACCTTCACATAAGACTACATACCCGAGCCGGGCACGCGCCCAGAGATACCCCATACGATTTCCCAATTCCTGAAGAACGGCCATGGCCGTTTCGAGATGGGAGCGTGCCTGTTCGTATTCGCCGCGCAGTAAGGCAATACGTGCTTTTGTAGTTAGAACGAATTCTGTATTTCTTTTGTCGCCTGCATGTTGGTTTAACTTTCCGTATTCATTCAACAGGGTTTCGGCATATGCAATATCGCCGCTCAGGGCAACGTCACTGGCGAAAACGCTCAGTGCATTAGCAAGCCCCTGCCAGTCACCGGACTGACGATAAAACACAATGGATTGTTCGCGGCAGGCAAACGCCTTTTTAAGATCGCGTTTGTCCCAACTTAGCGCAGATAGCGCCTCTGCCTGTCTCCACACGTCACCGATGGATGTTGCCAATTCAAGACACTGGGTTTGAAAATTTGCTTTCTGTTCCATCCCATCGATAAACTGCATGGCAGAGCCCATAAGCATAAGCCCGTCGCACTCACTTTGCTTATCGCCGATCGCGCGAGATAGGGTTAATGCTTCCTCAGCCGTTGAACGCATTAAGTCAAATCTCTGGATGTGGAATTGCAGATACCCCATCACGCATAAGGCTCTTACCCTTGCTTTTGGATGGGCATGTGAATCGGGTCTTTGGAGGAATTTTGTCAGCCAGTGAATGCCTTCCTGAAAATTGAAATTTTCCCAGAATTTGGATCCTAAATTACTGGCAAGAATCATTCCCTCTTCCACATTATCCCTGGCTGCCCAATTCAGTGCGGCACGCAGATTATCCCACTCTTGAAGCACACGGGCGCGCCATTCCATTTGTTGTGGACCAATCAATCCCCTCCCAACCCGCTCGGAAAATTCGACAAAGTATTGCAGATGTTGTTCGCGAACATTTTTTTCTTCCCCTATTTGAAGCAATTGTTCTAATGCAAACTGCTGGATGGTGACAAGCATCGAAAATCGGACTTCGCCGTTGTCATCGAATCTGCGTTGGAGCATACTTTTATCTGAGAGAGACATGACCAGGTCTCTTATGGATTTCTCTTTGAAGGTATTTGAAAAGACCTCCTCAACTGTTTGGAGGGAGAATCCGCCGGAGAATATGGAAACAAAATTGAACAGTTTCTTTTCATCCTGTGGGAGGTGGTTATAGGTCCAACTGATGGCGTTGTTCAAGGTTTTCTGGCGTGCAGTGACTGTGCGCATTCCGTCTGCGGAGAGGACGAAGGAGGTGTTCAGGTTTTCAAGCAATACTTGGGCAGACATCAAACGGATGCGGCTGGCGATCAACTCGATGGCAAGGGGCAAACCATCCAACTGGGCGCAGATGGCAGCGACTGCTTTGATGTTATCGGCATTCAAAACAAAATCCGCACGGACGGCGCGGGCACGCTCGGCAAATAGCATCACAGCAGGGCAGTTTTCAGCGTGTGCAATGTCAATATTTTTGGGTACATCCAATGTGGAGACAGAATATAACCATTCGCCGGGAACGCGAAGAGACTCTCGGCTGGTGGTAATGATTTTTAAGCGGGAACAGGCTGAAAGGAGCTCGGAGGTGAGCGGAGCGATGTCTTCAATGAGATGTTCGCAATTATCCAATACCAATAGGATGCGCTTAGAACCTATTCCATTCATTAGTTGTTTTAGAGGGGGAAATTCCTTCGATTCGACGTAATCCAGAGCCTGAAAAATGGTGGTGGGAATAAGTTGTGGGTTATCAAGCGGAGCCAGTGACACAAGGAAAACACCATCGGGAAAATCCGCAAGGGAGATGCGGGATATTTCAAGGCTGAGACGAGTCTTTCCAATACCGGGTGGACCGATGAGGGTAACGAGGCGAATGTCATCCCTTTGCAGGTAGCCGTGTATATCCACGATCTCCTTTTCTCGCCCAATAAAGGAATTGATTGGCGCAGGCAGGTTGGATGGAATAATTTTTTCTACCTTCTTCCAGGGATATGGGTTTTCCACCACAGATAGTGCAGATTCCCAATTGCCGCGTGCAAAGCGCATTAAGTTTTTTTGTTCGTTTTTTGGGATGTTGAAGATAAGGGCAAGCCGTTCAACAATCTGTTCAGATGGACGGCGTTCTTCCGCTTCAAGCTTACGCAAGGTAATTTCGGAGCAGCCTACCTGATTTGCCAGTTGCTTTTGAGTTAACCCCAATGCTCCGCGCTGGCGCTTTAGCCATTCTCCAAATGAAAGCTCACTCATTCAAAAAACATCTCCAACTGTATCGCTGTTTGTATCGGTTATCGATACCTGCATGAACCTGCAAAAGTGTAGATTTGGAGCATTGTGCGGAGTATACCACCAGGAAGGTGATGTACTCAGGCAGCGCACCTTGCGCTGAATTTAACTCTTGAGGAGAGAAAAAATGAAATCGAAAATCTTTATTTTGTTGGTTGGTTTGATGTTGATCGCATTGGCTGTAACGGCTTGTGGCGGAGCTGCAAAGTCTAATTTTCCCACCGGCAAATTTATCCAAGAGGGCACAGAGGATCAGGGAATGATCTTCAACGAAGATGGAACCTTCACAGCCTTTAGCGGACCCTACACGCTGGTACGCGCAACCTATACAGTGGAAGGTAATGTCTTTACTGAAACATCCAATAACGGCGGCTGTTCGACCAATGTCAGCTTTAACTACACCTACGACAACTCCAAACTGACCTTCACATACGTTGGCAACCCAGAAGATGATAAAGCATGCGACGGGCGTTATGCAGGTTTTAATAATGTCACCTATATGCTGACGAAATAAGTCTCAATTTATATTCCAAACAGACAGCCGCTGAAAATGCGGCTGTCTTGTGTTTAATAATTTGCCTCACGGTATAATCGCGCTCATTCTTTTGGAGGCAACTTGACTTCTATTCTCTTCGGTCTTATGTCCGCGTTCACCTGGGGCGCGGGAGATTTTACGGGTGGGCTGGCAGCGCGAAAGGTCGGGGCGTACCGCTCCGTATTTTATGCGGAAGTGATCGGCGTTTTCTTTCTTTTTGGCGTGCTTCTCTTTGTCGACGAACCGCTGCCGGATACACGCGCGCGTCTGTTTGCGATGGTGGCGGGTGCGCTTGGGTCTGCCGGGCTGATCCTTCTATATCATGCGATGTCCATTGGGATGATGAGCATTGCTGCCCCAGTCTCGGCGTTGCTGGCGGCGGTCTTGCCGGTTGTGGTCGGAATTTTTACTGAAGGTCTTCCCAGATATCTGACCTTGATCGGATTCGCCTTTGCACTGGCAGCGGTCTGGCTCATCTCTCAAAGCGAGAATGGCGTCAAGGATATCCTCTCGCATCTCTCGGACTTGAAGCTGCCTCTGCTTGCAGGCATTGGATTCGGCTTTTACTTTGTCCTCATGCACCAAGCCGCCCGCGATGGTGGCGCCGTCTGGCTGATGATCTTCTCGCGCACAGGCGGACTCATCCTCGTCACTGCCTATTTGTTGATCACGCGTGTTTCATGGAAGATCGAACTTTCCGCGCTGCCGATCATTTCCATGAACGGAATCCTCGATTTGGGCGGCAACTTCTTCTTTATCCTTGCCGGACAAGCCGGGCGGTTGGACGTGGCGTCTGTGTTGAGTTCGCTCTTCCCCGGTGCGACAGTAATGCTGGCGTGGATCTTCCTCAAAGAACGCCTGAACCGCAATCAGTGGATCGGCGTTGCCTTTGCCTTGACCGCCATCATGTTGATGACAATCTGATATGCCCATGATGGGGGATACCCTGAAGCTCTTGAACTCATAAAATTGTGCCCAATCGATTAATGCCACATGGAGAGATTTTATGAGTTCAGCTTACGACCGTAACTACGCCTTGCAGCAAGTCCGCTATTTCACCGCCGCCGACCTGGAAGCCAACAAACAGGGACAATATTCCCAGCCTCAACTTGACCGCTTCAAAGCGGAACGCGATTTCATTCAGAATTCCGTTGGAAAATATGAGAACAAAACGCCGATTGTTTCGATCATATTCGGCGTTGGTTTCCTCTTTTTTGTAGTTATCCTGTATCTCTTCGGGCTTTTTGACTCGTTTCAAACGATGCTTGGCAGTCTCTTCCTGCCCGTCATGGCGGGCGCGCTCATTTTTATAATGTTGTTCATCTTCGTGATCATTCCCCGGTCATATAAATCTTCGGTCGAGATGTACAAGTCGATGGGCACACCGCTGTCAGAACGGCCGCTCAGCTCGATACAAGTCATCGAGGCGCGCGCGGACGCGTACAAATCTCAAGCCGGAATCAACCGCCGCGGTCACAGCGTATCCGCCCAGGTTTCATATATCCTGCAAATGGACAGCATCAAATTTCACGTCACTGAAGAGTTGATGAACGCCGTTGAAAATAAGAGCCTTTATCGGGTCTACTGCACGAACGATGGCGGCGTGTGGACGCTTCTCAGCATGGAGGCGTTGGATTGATGAATTTGTGGTAAACTCCAGCCCGCTGTAATTCTGGGAACTTGTTTTGATCGCTCTGATTGATGTAAGCCCGAGACGCATCCGGGCTTTTTTGTTGGGCGGGTGAGCCTGCAAAGGCGAACCTTGTTGAGCAGGAAGAAGTTGGTTGAGTCATCAGAACATCCCTTATTTCGTTGAGACGACGCATACGCCGACTCAACACAAGGATAAAAATGACAACCGATTTTTCTTCTCTCAACCTGCGTGACGAGATCATGCAGGCTATCACTGAACTCGGCTATGCCGAGCCGACTCCCATTCAGGCTGGCATGATTCCGCTCATGCTCACCGGCGTGGATGTGATCGGGCAAGCCCAAACCGGCACAGGCAAAACCGCTGCCTTTGCCCTCCCCATTCTCAATAACTTTGCAAAACAAAAAAATCCGCAGGCGCTGATCCTCGCGCCGACGCGTGAACTCGCGCTCCAGGTCGCCGACTCGATGAACGAGTACGGCAAGCATTTGCATTTGCGTGTGCTCGCCGTCTATGGCGGTCAACCCTATGGACCGCAGATCAACAGTCTGCAGCGCGGCGTGGATATCGTCGTCGGAACGCCGGGGCGTTTGATCGACCTGTTGGAGCGCAAGGTGCTTTTCCTCAACGGCGTCAAGACCGTTGTGCTCGATGAAGCCGACGAGATGCTCAACATGGGTTTTATCGAAGATGTCGAAATGATTCTGGATGCAACTCCTGAGGATCGACAGACCGCGCTCTTCAGTGCGACCATGCCGCCGCGCATCCGCAAACTGGCAGAACGCTTCATGCGGGACCCGCAGTCTGTGATCATCAAACGAGACACACTCACCGCCGCAGCCATCGAACAGCGCTATTACTTCGTCCATGAAAGCCACAAGACCAATGCGTTGACGCGTCTCTTTGAAGTGGAGCCGATCCACAGCGCGTTGATCTTTACCCGCACCCGCGCCGAAACCAGCACGCTTGCGAATGAACTTGTTGTGCGCGGAATCCCCGCTGAAGCCATCAGCGGCGACCTTGACCAGCAAGCCCGCGAACGTGTACTTGGACGTTTCCGCGCGAATCAGTTGAAGGTGCTCGTCGCTACGGATGTGGCTGCCCGCGGTTTGGATATCGACGATATTTCACATGTCTTCAACTATCATCTGCCCGACGATGCTGAAGTGTACATTCACCGCATCGGTCGTACCGGGCGCGCTGGTAAGACGGGCGTGGCAATCACCTTGCTTTCACCAAAAGAGAAGCGCCGCCTGCGCGAAGTCGAAGCGTTGACGAAACAGCCTGTCAAGCAGTCTGAATTACCTACAACAGAAGATATTGCCAAACATCGCGAGTCCCAGGTTGTGGAGAAACTCAAAGTCTGGCTTGGGCGTGGACGTTTCAAGCGCGAACTCGAAATGGTGCAGGAACTGGTCGAAGCTGGACACGATCCTTTGGATATTGCTGCGGCTGCGTTGAAACTTTCCCGCGGCGATGAGAGACAACGTCCGATCGCTGAGATCGCTGAAGTGAAGGATGTGCGTATGGAGCGGGGTAGGAAGGAACGCTTCGGGCGTAGGGATGAGTCTGGTCGTGGAGACAAGATGAGGTCCAGAGGGAGCCGTACTCATGAAGAGGGGATGATCCGCTGTAAGATCAACAAAGGCAAGGCGCACAACATCCGCCCGAATGACATCGTTGGGCAGATCGCCTTCCATGCCAATATCCCCGGCTATACCATTGGGAAGATCCGCATCGAAGAGAAAGTCTCATTTGTGGATATTCCAGAAGAGGCGCTCGATCAGGTGCTCAAGCACAGCGGGAATTACAAGATTGGCAAGGAAAAATTCAGCGTAGTAAAAGCGCATTAAAAAATCAGACCCCGAATGTTCGGGGTCTTTTTGTATGAATTACTTCTCTTGTGAGAACAGTGCCGCTCCCACGATACCGGCTTCATTTTGAAATTGCGCCGGGACGATCTTTGTTTGCAGGTCGAGCAGCGGAAGGAAGTTTTCATGGCGTTTGCTGATGCCGCCGCCAATGATGAATAGGTCGGGCCAGAAAAGTTTTTCCATTTCGTTCAGGTAGTTGTTCAGCCGCTTGGCATATTTTTTCCATGAGAGCCCGTCGCGTTTGCGCGCCGCAGCGGATGCGCGGTATTCGGCGTCTTCATCTTTCATCTTAAGATGACCGAACTCGGTATTCGGCAGCAGGTGTCCGTTGTAGAAAATGGCGGTTCCGATGCCGGTTCCGAGTGTGAGCATGATGATGGTGCCGCTCTGGTCTTTGCCTGCGCCGAATGCCATCTCCGCCATGCCGGCAACATCTGCGTCATTGCCGACCTTGCAAGCACAGCCGGTGGTGGAGGAAAACAGTTCGTCTGAATTAAGTCCGATCCACTTTTTTGAGACGTTCGCCGCCATCATCACGATGCCTCGTTTGATGGGGGCGGGGAAGCCGATGCCGATCTGACCTTTCCATTTGAACGATTTCGCGATCTCCGCAACGATCTCGGCAACTGGCTGGGGCTTTGCGCCTTCCGGTGTTTCAATGCGGATGCGTTCCGCCAGTAACTCTCCTGTACGAACATTTACGGGGGCGCCTTTGATGCCAGACCCGCCGATATCTATACCTAACGCCTGCATTGCCAACTCCTGTAAAAAAGTAATGAATGCCGTATTTCAGGGCATTGCTCTCAAAATATAACATTTATTTTACCCGCGCGATGCAGGGAAATGGGTGGTTTTTGCCCTTGACAGATAGGCGATTCTCTGTAGAATCGCCTTTATCGTTAAAATAAATTTTAACGATAAAGGAAAATTTGAATGAAAAAAGAAAAGAAATCCTTCCACGTCTCCGATTTGGAAACCTTGCGCGCCATTGCCGATCCCCTGCGGGTTCAGATACTGGAACTAATGGAGGGACAGACGCTCACGGTCAAGCAGGTTGCGGAAAAACTTGGGCTGGCGCCGAGCAAACTTTATTATCACTTTGGCGCACTGGAAAAACTGGGACTCATCGAAGTGGCGAAGACCCGCATGGTCTCCAATATGCAGGAAAAGACGTATACATCCGCCGCCGATACATTGAATGTGGACCCTGAACTCTTCCGGTTCTCGAAGGAGGGCGACAATGAGCCGATGAATATCCTGCTCTCATCCACCATTGACGCCACCCGTGAAGACCTGCTGCGCAGTATGCAGGCGCGTCAATTTCAACTGGAGCAGGGAGCCGAAGAGACGCCCCGCCGCGTGATCATCAACCGTGTGGTCAGCAGCGTTTCCGAAAAACGGATCGCGGAATTTCAAGAACGACTTGTCAACCTTATTACGGAATTCGAGGAAGAAGACAAAAATTCAAAATCCACAGACCAGCCCTATGCGTTGACCGTGGCGTTTTATCCGAGCTTTTATTTTGACAAAACCACCAGGAAAGGTAAAAAGAAATGACAACTTTATCGGTATCTGCTTCGAACGAAGCCCCAAAAGATATGAAGACCTTCTTCACCATTTGGGGCGGACAATTGATCTCCATGCTTGGCTCCGGGTTGACCCAGTTCGCGCTCGGCGTGTGGATCTACGACCAAACCAAACAAGCCACACCCTTCGCCATTACCGTCCTTTTGGGGACCATCCCACGGGTTTTATTGCTGCCCATTGCCGGCTCCATCGCGGACCGTTTCAACCGCCGCATTATCATGATCGCAGCGGATACGCTCAGCGCTTTGCTGACACTTGCCATCTTCATCTTATTGGGCGCAGGGAACCTGCTGTTATGGCATATTTATTTGATCTCAACGTTGAGTTCCATTTTTAGCGCATTTCAGGAACCGGCTTATACAGCGTCCATTTCGGTGATCGTGCCGAAGGAAAGGTTGGGCAGTGCCAATGGATTGGTGCAAATGGGACAGGCGATCACATCCGTGCTCACTCCGGTGATGGCTGGCGCGCTCTTCGTCTTTATTGGTTTCAACGGCATCATCATGATCGACTTTGTAACCTTTTTCTTTGCTGTCGGCGCATTGTTCATCGTTCATATTCCACAGCCTGAACAGACCGCTGAACACAAGGATAAGAACATCTGGCAGGACATGCAATTCGGCTGGAACTATCTGCGCGAACGCACAGGCTTGTTCGGATTGCTTCTTTATTATGCGATGGTGAACTTCCTGTTGAATTGGTCGGCAGTGTTATTGATCCCGATGGTCTTGAGCCGCTTTACCGCAGATGTACTCGGCGTGATTCAAACCGTAATGGGAGTGGGGATGCTGGCGGGCAGCATCATCATGAGTTCATGGGGCGGCGCAAAACGGCGCATTCCAACCGCCATCGGTTTTATCATTCTCGGCGTATCGGGTCTGGTCATCGCAGGGTTGCAGCCCAACCCCTGGTTCATTGGCGGAGGTATCTTCATCCTGATGTTCTCCGTTCCGTTGGCGAGCGGTAACAGTCAGGTTGTTTTTCAAACCAAGGTGCCGCTTGAAATTCAGGGACGTGTATTCTCTGTCCGTTCGACCATTTCTCAATCCATGATGCCGCTTGCTTTTCTTACGGCGGGTCCGCTGGCGGATAAGTTTTTCGAGCCGCTGATGAAAGACGGCGGAGCGCTTGCCAGCACCTTCATTGGTCACGTGATTGGAACAGGCGCCGGGCGCGGTATCGGGTTGATGACGATCATCTCCGGTTTGGTGGGAATCATCGTGAGCGTTTTTGTTTTTCTCAATCCGCGCATTCGCAATCTGGAGGATGAATTGCCAGACGCCATTCCCGATGCGCCAAAAACGGAACCAGTACTTCAAAGCTAAAATTTACTCAAACAAAAAATCCTCTTCATATCAGATGAGGATTTTTTTGTTATCTGACTTTCTCTTCAGCCGCTTTCTTAAGGAGGGTGTATCCACTCTCGATCATCCGCCTCAAGTCGTGACCTGGAACGGGTCTGCCCTTTTCGAGCTTTTCCACCATCCGCAGCATCGCCCCGCGGACTCCGCTGGCGCGGTGTGCTACGACTGAATCCGCAGAGATACGTTCGAGGCGCGAGAGGAGGAATTGAAGTTTGCGAAGGTTATCGTCCATTTTGATATTGTAAAGGCAAGCAGGTCACACTTCATACCCATTTTGGGCACTTGGCGTGACCTGCGTTTGTTTTGATTATTTCCTTCTTGTTATCCACAACCCAATTAGCAAACCGACCAGACCGATGAACATTAAACCTCCAAAAGCATCTCCAATTTGCGGATACAGCGTATTCACAGAACTTATTGGCATTTCGACGATTTGCAAACCAGGGACATTTCCTTCGGAGTCTCTGTAAGTATCCGCGCGGCTCAGAACATTGCCATAGGCATCTGCGGCGAGTGACACGCCCTGACCGGTCTGACGGAAGACGCTCATGCCATTCTCCACTGCGCGGAAGGATGCCATGCCTGCATGGATGTCTTTTACGCCGACCCAGTCATTGGAGGGGATGAAGAGCAGGTCTACTTCTTGTTCGCCTGCTTGTTTGACGATCATTGGGAAATCGGCATCCCAGCAGATGATGGCGCTGAGTTTGCCATAGGGTGTATCCACAGTTTGCAGAATGCCGTCGCCTTTTTGCGTCCCTTCGAATTGATTGCCGCCATATTTGACGTGGGTCAACACAACATCGCCGTTTGGGTCGATGATATGGACGGAATTTACAGCGGGGTCTTTGCCGAGGTCAAAAGTGGGAAGAATGATGTAGATGTTCTCTTCTCTGGCAATGACGGAAGCTTCGCGCATCACTTCTTCGACCTGGTCGCTCATGCCGATAATTGCGCCTTCCTGTAATACGACGATGTTCGCGCCGTCCTGCGCCATTGCGCGGATCTGGTTCATCTGACTGGCGTTCTGCTCATCTGTCATTTGGCGGAAACCTGCTTCGTCATTTTCCACCATGAGTTTGATTATCGTGTTGTGGATCGTCTCATTGGGGAGCGAGAAGCCTGCAATGACTGCCGTCTGCTTTGGGGCGGCGGGGAGAAGGACTCTGCTAAGGCTGAGTCCAAGGATGAGGACGAGCAGCCCAGCCGAAGTCAGGGAGAGGCGCGTGAATTTGAATCCGCTTTCCCAAATATGGTTGATAAGGCTGGCGAACCATCCGACCAAAAAGGTGATTCCCCAGATCCCAAATACGGAAGCAGCCTGCATGGCAGCCGGAAAACCGCGCTGGGAATAGGCGAGTGCGCCGAAGGTTCCGAATGGACTGTTGCTGGAGAGGGCGAAGTCTGCGGCGGTGAAGGCGATGGGGAAGACGAGCGTGACCCAGAAAGAGGTGTTGAAGCGGCGATAATAAATGCGGTCGATAACGTAGGGCAGCAAGCCGAGCGGGGTGGTGAGGATGAAGAAGATCGGCTCGGCGATGGGGTTGATAAGGCTCATGGATGTTGCGCCGTACCAGGAAATGACTGTGGGAATCGCGGATGCAGCCCACAATAATAGGAAGCTGCGCCCCGCCTTGTCACTATCGCGGAAGAAGCGGATGGCAAAGAGCGGCACCAGCCACGCCGCGAGCGGAAGGTTCCATTTACCGCCTGTAAATAATCCAAGGACGGCGGCGAGCACAAGCCAGAGGTAGCGAAGATTTTTGTTCATGAGAGTCTCCTGTTTGAAATGATTGACGTCATTGTATGGATTTGACCCTCTCTTCACATCGTCCGTCCGGGGCGAAAGTGGACATTGTCCGTTCGGACAATATGCCTGGGAAGTGACATATTGTAGAATGTCCATATGGAAACGAACTCAAATAAAAGCCTGTTCATTGCCTACCCGTTCTATATTTTTATCTCCCTGTTATTGGGAGTGATCGGGGCGGTCAGCATCCGAAATTTATGGGTTGGCAGTTCATTGGGATATGCCGTGCTTTTTGCGTTCTTGCTTTTGCTGCAGATCGGTTTGTTCTGGTCGAACACCTGGCAATATGGCAATCCGCGTTGGTTGATCTTCTATTATCCAGCGCAGGTTATATTGATCGTGGCGATGGTGAACCAGCCTTTTACCAGTGATATTAACCTGACGTTTTTAGGCTCAGCCATTCTTTGCCTGATCGGCGAGTCGCTGGGATTGTTCGGCAATACGCGCCGCGCCCTGTATTTGGGATTTTTTCTTTTCGTTTTCATGATCGCGATGTTGTACTGGCAGGTGGAGCGCGAACGGATTTGGATCGCTCTCTCGAATATGTTGATCAACGGCGGATTTATTGTGCTGTTGATGGTGATGTTCAACCAGCAGTTGATCGAACGGCAAAAGGCGGTGGACCTTGCCGAGTCACTGGAAAGCGCAAATGCAAAACTCGCCGCGTATAACGCGAAAATAGAATCGTTGACCTTGCAGAACGAACGTCAACGCATGGCGCGGGAATTGCACGATACACTGGCGCAGGGCGTGGCGGGACTGGTCTTGCAGCTTGAGGCGGTCAAAGCGCATCTTGCATCCAACCGGACCGAGCGCGCCACTGAGATCGTGGAACAATCCATCGCCCGCGCGAGGAGTACGCTGGCGGAATCCCGCGCGGCAATCGATGACCTGCGGGCGGCTCCCGTCAGCATGGAAGATTCGGTGCGCAAAGAAGTGGAACACTTCAAACAATCCACGGGACTGCCGTGTGGGTTGGAACTCTCGGTGACGGAGAATCAACTTCCAGTTGAAACGACGAACCACGCGCTCAACATCCTGAGCGAGTCGCTTACGAATATCGCGCGTCATGCCGATGCAACGCAAGCCAAGGTCAAGTTCTTTATTCAAAACCAAACGCTTGAATTGGAGATCTGCGATAACGGCAAGGGCTTCGATGTAAAAAATGAAACCAAGGGACATTATGGTTTGGTGGGCATGCACGAACGCGCGCGGCTCACAGGCGGGATGCTCGTCATTGAATCGAACGCGAATGGCACTTGTGTTCAATTCGGCGTGGGGAGAGTGTGATGATCCGCGTGATGATCACAGACGACCATCTCATTGTCCGCGAAGGGCTGCGGCTGATCCTCGAAACCGCCGACGATATCGAAGTGGTCGGCGAAGCCACAGATGGCGCGATATGCCTCGAGCTTGTCCCTGCGCTCAAACCTGATGTCATTCTCATGGATCTGCAAATGCCGCGCATGGACGGTATCACTGCCATCGATCATTTGCGAAGAGATCACCCCAACACCGCCATCGTCATTCTCACCACCTATAACGAAGACGATTTAATGGTCCGCGGCTTGCAGGCAGGCGCACGCGGATATTTGCTCAAAGACTCCAGCCGTGAAAGTTTATTGGATACGATCCACGCCGCCGCGCGCGGTGAGACGCTGCTCAAGCCGGAGATTCTTGCACGCGTGCTCGCGCCTCAATCCGCGCCCAAGCCTGCTCCATCCACCCAAGCCGCCTCCACGCTGACAGAGCGTGAGCTGGAAGTCTTGCAGCTTGCGGCGAAGGGTGAGCGCAACAAAGAAATGGCGTACAAATTGGGAATCACAGAAAGAACCGTGAAGGCTCATCTTCAAAGTATCTACCAAAAATTCGGTGTGGATTCCCGTGCGGCGGCAGTCGCTGTGGCAGCAGGGATGGGGCTGCTGGAGTAGGAGTTTATAATTAGCCCATGCCTGATAACAATCGTACCGTCTGGTCTTCCAGTACTGGAGACCTTCGCAAGAAAACCCTCACCCCTAGCCCCTCTCCCTCAGGGAGAGGGAAATCGCTTCCGCCCCAGCAGCAGACGGCGTATTTGCACCGTGAGTCTGGCGGCAGGGGAGGGAAGATCGTATCTGTTGTCAAGAACCTCGTCCTCACCGAAGAGGATATGAAAGCACTCGCCAAGAAACTCAAGCAGGAATGCGGCACCGGCGGGACGGTCAAAGACGGCGTAATCGAAATTCAAGGAGAACACCGTCAACGCATGGCGGAGGTTCTGCAAAAGCTGGGGTACAAGGTCAAGATCGCAGGCGGCTAGAATCAAAAAGTGGACAGGCTCAACACCTGTCCACTTTTTACTTTTCACATACTATCTATCCGTGACGGCTCATGAACTTTTCCATACGGCGCAGGGCTTCCTCTATCTGCTCATAGGAAGTGGCGTAACAGGCGCGAACGAAACCGTCTCCGCCGGGACCGAAGGCGTTACCCGGCACCACCGCCACATGCTCTTCACGCAGAAGTGTTTCGGCGAAGGTCTCATCGTCCATGCCGGAGGCTCGGATGTTGGGAAAGGTATAGAAGGCGCCCTTCGGCTCAAAAGTCGAGAGACCGAGGCGGTTCAATCCGTCCACCAATAAACGGCGGCGGCGGTCGTATTCCGCCACCATTTCCTTGACGTATGAGTCGCCGGTTTTCAGGGCTTCGATGGCGGCATCCTGTGCGGTTGTCGGCGCGGACATGATGGTGTACTGGTGAATGCGCACAAGTCCTTTGATGAGGTCGGAAGGTCCGCAGGCGTAGCCGATGCGCCAGCCGGTCATGGCGTAATCCTTTGAGAAGCCGCCGAGTAGAACGGTACGCTCTCTCAGGCTTTCGCTCAAAGCTGGAAAGCAGACATGCTCAAAGTCATAGACGAGGCGGTCGTAAATTTCATCCGACACGACCAGCAGATTGTGTTCCTCTGCGATCCTGCCGATCTCGAGCATCACATCGCGCGGAGCGACGGCGCCGGTGGGGTTCGAGGGATAACCAATAAAAATGATCTTCGTGCGCGGCGTGATCGCCTTGCGGATATCATCCGGGTCAACAGCAAAGTTGTTTTCCCTGCGCGAAGGGATTTCCACTGGAACACCACCCGCAAGGATCACTTCAGCTTGATACGAAACAAAACATGGTGTGGGGATGATGACTTCGTCGCCGGGTTCAAGGATCGCGGTGAAGGTGAGATACAACGCCTCCGAAACGCCGACTGTTGCAATGATCTCGGTGGCGGGATCGTATTGCACGTTGTAGCGGTTCTTCAGATTCTCGGCAATGCCCTGGCGCAGTTCCATCTTGCCGGAGTTCGAGGTGTAATGCGTCTCACCGTTTTGAAGCGAACGGATGCCCGCATCCAAAATGGGTTTGGGCGTGGTGAAATCCGGCTCACCGATGCCGAGCGAAATGACATCCTTCATGGTTGCGGCAATATCGAAGAACTTGCGAATGCCGCTGGGCTTCAAACCTGCCACACGTTTTGATAATCTTTGTACTGCTCCAATTTCCTGCATTGAGCCTCCTTGCGCTCGACCGCCGTCCCCGGCGGCGAGGTTAAATAGGTTGTACGTGCCAGTCGTCTGAAATTTCCTGGTACGTCAGTTCAAACGCCAGACCATCCGTGGTCTTGACGCAAAAGCCCTTTTCACCCGGTCCGCGCCAGCGCGAGAAAATCTCCGCGATCTCATATCGCCTTCCCTCCCACACCAGCGAAAGCGGACGCTCCGCATATTCCGTATCGGATCGACACTCAACGACTTCCATGCCGACTCACAGATTGACCGAACTTGTGTCCCCTATGTTCAACTGCATGACGTGACCGTCGCCTCGCCCCTTGACTTTGGCTTGCCTGCCAATAAGGGAGCGGGTCAACGCCGCATCTTTGATCTCACAATCCGGCTCGACGACGGACTCTGAGATTTGCGCATTCTCGATCACGCAATTCGCCCCAATCGAAGCGAACGGACCGATCTTGGCATTGCTGATTCTTGCGCTTTCGTGGATGGCAACCGGCTCGACGATCTCAACATTCAAACCTTCGAACTTGCCAACCTTTGAACCGATCTTTTCCAGCAGGAGTTTGTTCGTATCCAACGTCGCATCGATGGTGCCAGTATCCAGCCAGGTGCTGATCTTCTGTGTGCGGACTTTCGCTCCGCCATCGATCATGATGGAAATGGCGTCGGTCATGAAGTACTCGTTTTTCAACATCACGCCGCGTGTCATCTGGTCGTCAATGGCTTTGAGTAATTGATCGGAATCTTTAAAGTAATAACACCCAACTACCACGAGGTTGTTGTCCATGCTTTGCGGCTTTTCAATGAAGCGCGTCACCCAGCCGTCTGAGCCGACTTCCGCCACACCGAAGCGGCGCGGGTCTTCCACCGGCATGACCCATGCCACGCCGTCGGCTTCCTCTTTATCAAGGAAGGAGAAATCGGTTTCCATAAGAGTGTCCGAGAAGCACATGATCATCGGACCTTTCAAATATTCCCGCGCCAGCCACAGCGCATGAGACTGTCCCTTCATTTCATGCTGGACGACATAATGCGCCTTGAGGTTCGGATAATTCTCTTTTATGAAAGCAGGTACCTGCATCTCGCCGAGATACGGACCGACAATGAAAATGAATTCAGCATTATCGGGGTCCGGCAGGGTCTTGAACATATCCATCACATGCTCAAGTGATGTCTTGCCCGCCACACTGACGAGCGGCTTGGGCTTGCTCCACGTATGCGGACGCATGCGGGTTCCCCATCCCGCCATGGGAATGACGATCTTCATTGTTTCATGAGTCATGGTTTCGGGTATCCATTTGCTGATTGATTTTTCATATTATACCGTCTGGAAATTTCCCGAACCAAATTTTCCCCCATTGCACAGACAACTTCTACCACTCCCCAAAATTGGATTCAAGCGTCCCGTTAAGAAATTTTTTCAGCAATTTTGCGTGCAGATCGTAGGTGTCTTTGGGAAGTTCATTTAAAGGAAAGGCATGCAGTTCTGCTATTTCGGCATCCGAGCCGCCGGTGAACTTAAAGTCCCTGCAAAGAAAAACAGAAGTATGGTCTGTCTTCCATTGGACATAACTGGTGAACACACCCACGAGCGAAATTTCGCCGAGTTCCGCGCCGGTCTCTTCGCGGGCTTCACGCCGCGCCGCCTGACCGATCGTTTCCCATTTGTTAACTCCGCCGCCGGGCATGAACCATCCCGGCAGGTAGGTGTGTTTCACCAGCCAAACCTTCTCATCCTCGATCATCATCACCCGCACGCCCATGCGGATCGGGCGAAACAAAAAGCAATAGATTTTGAAACCGAGGTAGAGAAACTTGTAATACATCTATGAATGACCCAGCACCGGGTGGGGTTGATAGGATGCTTCGAGCCGTATGACTTCATCCGCTGTGAGATGGATCTCCAATGCGGCAATCGCCTGATCCAAATGCGCCTCTTTGCTGGACCCGATGATGGGTGCGGCGATATAAGGTTTGGATAACACCCAAGCCAATGCGATCTGTGAACCGCTCACGCCGCGTTCTTTGGCGATCTGCTGTACGTGTTCTGCTATTGTGAAATCTTCTTCGCGGAAATACAACTGCTTTGCGAACGGATCGCTGTTTGCCCGGGCAGTCTCTCCACTGCCATCGCGTTTGCGATCCTTTGCAAAGAATCCGCGCGCCATTGGGCTCCACGGAATGAGACCGACGCCAGAGTCTATGCAAAGCGGAATCATCTCACGTTCTTCTTCGCGATATACCAGGTTGTAGTGATTCTGCATGGACACGAACTTTGTCCAGCCGTTCTTCTCAGCGACATGCTGTGCCTTCATGAACTGCCACGCGAACATGGATGACGCGCCGATATAGCGAGCCTTCCCCGCGCGGACAACATCGTTCAATGCTTCCATCGTCTCTTCGATGGGGGTGCTGTAATCCCAGCGGTGGATCTGGTAAATGTCCACGTAATCCATTTGCAGGCGCTTGAGCGAATTGTCGATGCCATCCATAATGTGCTTGCGGGAAAGTCCACGGTCGTTGGGGTCGTTGCTCATCTGTCCATGTACTTTGGTTGCAATAACCACATTTTCACGTTTCACTCCAAAGTGACGCATGAGATTGCCGGTGATCTTTTCGCTTTCTCCGAGTGAATACACATCTGCCGTATCGAAGAAATTAATACCTGCATCCAATGCCTTCTTTATAAAGGGCTTTGCGGCTTCCTCATCTAAAACCCACTCGCGCCAGGCTTTTGATCCATACGTCATCATGCCGAGGCACAGACGCGAAACTTTCAATCCAGTTCTACCGAGATTTACGTATTGCATGAGGTTCTCCTTTCGAAGACCAATGTTCATGGTCTTTCATCTACGGTTAAATAATTTTACTTATGCTCCCCCCGCCGTCCTCGGCGGAGGGGTTTTATATGATCTTCAAGTTTGCCAAACTTGCGGCGAGACGTTTGATTCCCACCGACTCAAAGACCACATCGATGATCTCGTCGCCGTCTTGTATGCGTGAGTCGAGGACGATACCGTCGCCCCACATGGGGTGCTTGACGCGAGTCCCGGCTTTGTATTGGGCTTGGATGACAGAAGCAGCTTCCGGCTTGGTGTGAAGCGCCCATTTCGTCTCGGCAGGCGCGCCGCGCATCGAACGTCCTGTGCGGGTGCGACCAACTAGTAAATCCGATGGAACGTCATCGATGAAGCGCGAGGGGAAGGTCTCTTCTGCCATGCCGCGTCCGCCGCGTTGAATGGCGCGCAGAAGATAGAGACGGTCTTTGGCGCGCGTGATGCCGACGTAAAAGAGGCGGCGCTCTTCCTCCATTTGTTCGATCTCATCGAAGGAACGGCTGTGCGGAATGATGCCGTCATCGAGGCCAACGATGAAGACTGCGCCGAACTCCAACCCTTTTGCGGCGTGGAGCGTTAGCAGGGTGGGGGCGTTGGCATCGGTAAGAGTATCTTGATCGGCGATGAGCGCGACGTTCTCAAGAAATTCTTCGAGCGTGCGGGTGGAGTATTCGAGCGCAAGACGCTTGAGTTCCTGAACGTTTTCCCAACGGTCAAGGCTTTCTTCCGAATCATCTTCAACGATATATTCTTTGTAGTTGATGTCTCTGACGATACGGTCAAAGAGTTCTGCGACAGTTGCGGTTTGCGTCATCGCGTGCCAATTGGCGAACATGCCGCCAAAGTCTGCCAGCGGAATTGCCGCGCGCCCTGTGAAGGATTTATAGAAAGTGGACTCTGAACCGTGCGCAAGGTTGAGCAGAACGTAGCCCGCGTTGGTGTCGTTCTGGCGCGCGACCATATGTAATGTAGTGAGCGTCTTCTCACCGATGCCGCGCGGAGGGACGTTAATAACACGACCAAGGGCGGCTTCGTCCAATGGGTTGTGAGCGAGACGCAGGAAGGCGATCATATCCTTGACTTCACGCCGTCCATAAAAGCGTTGCGCGCCGACGAGTTTATAAGGAAGACGCGCCTGCAAAAAGGCTTCTTCCAGCAAACGGGACATGGCGTTGGTGCGATACATCACGGCGCAGTCTTTCGGCTCAAATTCACCCGAAGCGACAAGCTGTGCGATGGTGTCCACTACAAAGGATGCTTCGCCGTAATCGTCACGCGCTTCATAGAAGAATATCTTCTCGCCCGCGCCACGGTCACTGAACAGGCGTTTCTTGCGGCGATTGCTGGCGCGGTCAATGACTCCCATTGCCGCATCGAGGATGTTTTGATGTGAGCGGTAATTCTGCTCGAGCAGAATTGTCTGCGCATCGGGAAAGTCCTGCTCGAACCTGCGGATGTTGCGGTAGTCCGCGCCGCGCCAGGCGTAAATGGAATTATGCACAACTACACCATTTGCAATGTAGTTATGTAGATTTTCCACTTCAAAGTCATGGACAGTCCCATTGTAGGGCTCATGGGTTACTTCCATGATTTCATCCTCAATGATCTGTCCGTTCTTTTCAATGGCAACGATCATGGATGGATGCAGGTGGCTGGCAGGCATGAGATTGAATTTATTGGCAAGCGGAGAATCACCTCTTTCGACCAGAAATGCACCAGTCACAATTTCAGCATCATGTGCGGCTTCACTTAGTTTTTGCGCCGCATCTTGAATATCGTCATATTGCAAGCGGTTGACGCCGATACGCCAGTTGTTTCTGCTGCGAACCCGTGGATTGTAGCCTTGTGCTTTCAATTGCTTGCCAAGATTCTTATCACTGCTCCACAAGTCCACACGATGCGCGTGCCAGGGCGATTCTTCTGTAATTCTTCCATCGCCAAAATAACGCAGATTGACGATGTTTCTGTATGTTCCCTGCGGGATGTAATGTGGATATTTGAAATCCATGCCGAGGTCAGTCAGTAATTGATCAGCATTTTCTTCGGTGTTAATTTCAGTGAACAACCGGTCAATATATTCCTGCGACATCCGCATTCTGCGCCCACGTACGTGAAAAACAGTTGTAGGAATGCCGTAGGATGTCGAGTAATAGGCTTCCCAGTAGTGGGCTTCATTGCGATCTGAACAGACTTTTAGCACCCACATCTTGTGGGCGTTTTCCTGATTGCTGCGGACTTGCAAGCCAATTTTTAGTGAATTGCCATCACTGCGGGCATGGGAGGCAATCCCAATGCGATATCCCTTATCCTTGCGATACATAAGGTATACATAATGTAAGCCGGGTGTCATGCCCAATCTGGCAAAAACAATATGGTTGGGGGTTGCTCGGATGATATGCCCACTTTTTGTTTTGGAAATGACAAGATTTCCTTTGAAGGCTCGTTTACCAGTATGTAGAACTGTGGAGGTCATTGTAGAGCCGCGTCCGCTGGCAGCAGTAACGCTATCACCACGTTTGATGTCTTCGATTTTCTTTTGCCCGCTGGGTGTATGAATTTTCACGCCTGCAGGAAAACATTGATCGGGATCGCCCACGCAAAAGATATTTTTATGATACGAAGCGAGATGCTTTACCAACGCGTATTGTGCAAGGTTGGTATCCTGGAACTCATCCACCAAAACATGGCGGAATCGCTGTGCGTATTTATCGCGCACTGGCGGGTTGTTTTCCATCAACTGCGCGGTGTACACCAGAATGTCGTCAAAGTCCACTGCGTTGCTGGCGATGAGTCGCTTTTGATATTCGGCATACACACGCTTCACCACTTCATCGCGATACGTGTTGGTGGGGTAATCCTCGGGCAGAATCAATTCGTTCTTGGCGCGCGAGATCGAAGCATGCACACTCTGCGGGCGGTACAACTTCTCATTTAGATTCAGTTCACGGATGATGGCTTTTGTCAGGCTTTGCTGATCGTCTGCATCAAAGATGACAAAGTTCTGTGCCACGGGCAAATGCTCCGCTTCACGCCGAAGGATGCGCGCGCAAATGGAATGGAACGTCCCGAGCATCATGCCTTCGGTCGCCTGTTCGTTCAGAATGGATTTGACGCGCTCGTCCATTTCCTTTGCGGCTTTATTGGTGAAGGTGACAGCGAGTATCTGCCACGGGCGGACGCCCTCATGTGCGATGAGGTATGCGATGCGCTGGGTCAGCACCCGCGTCTTACCGGACCCGGGACCTGCCACGACCAAGACGGGTCCATCCGCCGCTGTGACCGCGCTGCGCTGCTGTGGGTTGAGTTTGTTGAGGAAATCTAAATTCATTGTGTTGACATTATAAATGCTCCGACTGGGGCGAAGCCCTTATCGGAGCATTTAATTTGCATGTGCCTGTATAAAGTGCTATGCTTTATTTAAGTTCAGACGTGCAGTTGGGGCAGCGAGTCGCTTTGATCGAAATGGTAGTGAAGCAGTGCGGACATTCCTTGGTGGTCGGGTCCGCTGGGGGAGGGGTTTTCTTGAAACTATTCGCAGCTTTGACAATGAGGAAAATGACAAAGGCAACAATGAGAAAATCCACAATGGATTGGATGAAAAGCCCCCAGAAAATGTCCACGCCATTGACCTGGAACGAGAGTTCGCCGAAAGCGCTTCCGCCGAAGATGGCTCCAATGAGCGGCATAAGGATGTCGTTGACGAGTGAGCCGACGATCTTGCCGAATGCGCCTCCAATAATGACCGCAACTGCCAGGTCCAGCACGTTGCCTCGCATCACAAATTCCTTGAATTCTTTTATCATTTTGAAATCTCCTGAGTGGTGAGTTGATTTACCTGCCGTCTGGCAGTAATTGTTACGAATTTGAAGGATTTTAAAAGATTTGTATGGCATTGGATTATACTTTAAGTGATTGTATGGACAATAATATCGAAAAAATCATGTTTTGTAATATTTTCTACACATGATGCAGGGTAGTTGACGGTCTATCAGAATTAGGTATAATTCCGTTTGCCCTTGACGATATTAAAAGGTAATTCTTTTATGTCGAAAGGAGGTGCCACTAGAATCAATATATAAAAAATTTCCCTGTTGTTAATGTTACAAAAAATCCTTAAATTTCTTCTGTAAGGAGGAGAAACTCAATGTTAAAGAACCGTTTCATGTTGGTGCTCGGCCTCATCGTTGTCCTTTCGATGGTGTTGAGTGCTTGTGGCTCAGGTACAACCACTGAAGCCCCGGCCGCTACCGAAGCTGCACCCGCCGCTACCGAAGCTGCGCCTGCCGCTACCGAAGAAGCCATGCCGACCCCTGAACCGACCACCCGTCACGGCGGTTGGTTGGACGAGATCGATTACTCCATCGTTGATGGTCAGTCTGCCATTACTCAGATTGACGCCGGTGCGATCGATCTTTTCAGCTATGGTCTTGCCTCTGACAAACTGGCTGAAATCAAATCTGCGAATCTGTGCTACACCCAGTCCTACGGTATCTACTATGATATGCTGTTCAACCCGGCTGTCTTTACCGACACCACCAAGTTGAACCCCTTCTCGAATCGCAAGATCCGCGAAGCCATGAACTGGGCGATTGACCGCGATTACCTCAACCAGGAAATCTATGCTGGTGGCGCACTGCCGAAATACTTCGCTCTCACCACCCAGCTGGTCGACTACACCGATCTGGTTGATGTCGCCCGCGGTTTGGAAGCCAAATACGCCTATGATTTCGATAAGGCCAAATCTGTTGTTGATGCAGAAATGACCGCCATGGGTGCTGAAATGGGTGCTGATGGCAAGTGGATGTATCAGGGCAACCCCGTTACCTTGATCTTCTTGATCCGCAACGACGGCGATGGAACACGTCTTCCCCAGGGTGAATATTTCGCCTCACAGATGGAAGACATGGGCTTCACCGTTGACCGCCAGGAAAAGAAATCCTCCGAACTGTCCCCCTTGTGGATTGGGTCTGATCCCACCGAAGGTCTGTGGAGCTTGTACACTGCTGGTTGGGGTTCCAACGGCTTGAGCCGCGACGAACGCACCATCTTCCAGGAAATGTACCTGCCCGATAGCCCTCAGGGTATTCCTCTATTCACCGAAAACCAGGTTGATCCCAAGTTCCAGCAGGTTGGTGATGATCTCGCCAACGGCAACTATGCCACCCTCCAGGAACGCCATGACCTGATGGCTGAAGCTCTTCCGCTTTCCATGGAAGACTCCCTCCAGGTTTGGACCGTCGACCTCCAGGCTTATGTTCCGTTCAACTGCAGTCTCCAGGTTAGCTCTGACGTAGGCGCCGGCGTGGAAACCACTTTCATGTCGCCTTACACCATGCGCTACAAGGATCAGGAAGGTGGACAGGTTAAAGTTGGTACCACCGACACCATGTTCGCCGATCCTTGGAACCCCGTCAACGGCGCCAACTGGGTCACCAGTGCCTACATCCAGAACGCTACCTCCAGCGCTGGCTTGATGCCCGATCCGTACACCGGATTGCGCTGGCCGCTTCGCGCTGAGTCTGGCGATTTGGTTGTTCAGACCGGCATTCCTGTCCAGACGAACCTCGACTGGGTCAACCTCTCCTCTGAAGACACCATCACCGTCCCCGGCGATGCGTGGGTTGACTGGGATCCCGCAACTCAGAAATTCATCACCGCTGATGAGAAATTCCCCGATGGCTTAACCGCCAAGAGCAAGGGAACCGTCTACTATCCTGCTGACATGTTCGACACTGTCAAGTGGCACGATGGCAGCAACCTGTCCGTGGCTGACTTTGTCATGTACATGATCGAAACCTTCGATTACAGCAAAGAAGGCAGCGCCATCTATGATGAAGACACCGCTGGCAATCTCGAAGCCTTCCTGTCCTACTTCAAGGGCGTTCAGATCGTCTCCACCGATCCTCTGACAATCGTCACCTACAGTGACAATGTCTACTCGGATGCCGAATTGAACTTCACCACCTGGTGGCCTCAATACGGTTACGGCGAAGCCCCCTGGCAGTCCATTGCTGTTGGTAACATGGCTGTTGCCAATAAGGAACTCGCTTGGGGTACCGGTCAGGCTGATCGCAACGAAGTTGAATGGATGAGCTTCATCGGTGGTCCTAGCCTCGAAATTCTGGCGAACAATCTCGATCAGGCTATTGCCGACAACACCATTCCTTACGCTCCCACCATGGGTGATTACCTCACCTCTGATGAGGCCGCTGCCCGCTACGCCGCCCTCAAGGATTGGTATGGCGCTCAGGGTCACTTCTGGGATGGAACCGGTCCTTACTATCTGGATTCGGTCGATCTCAATGCTGGCTCCACGGTTGTCAAGCACAATCCTGACTTTGCTGATCTGGCTGACCGCTGGTCCGCCTTCGGTGAGGCTCCTCTCGCGGAAGCTTCCCTCGATGGTCCGGGACAGGTCAAGATCGGTGAGGACACTGACTTCACCGCCACCTTCACCTATCGTTCTTCTGGTGAAGCCTATCCTTCGGCTGACATCAAGGCTGTCAAATTCCTGCTCTACGACGATACCGGCGCGACCGTGTACGTTGGAGAAGGCGTTGCGACTGGCGAAGATGGTGTCTACACCCTCACCATTCCGGCTGACGTGTCATCCAAGCTCGTGGCTGGCGCTGGCAGAATCGAAACGGCTGCTGTTCTGGTGCCCGTTGCCATTCCTGCCTTCACATCCCTCGACTACGTGGTTGTCCCGTAATCTTTAGATCTGTTTGAAAGAAAAAGGGGCAAGGGAAACTTCCCTTGCCCCTCCTCTTATCTATGAAAGTGAGGAAAATATGACCACAGATACTTTAACTGCGCCGACATCACCGGAAAAGTCGCCCGCCGCCAAGTCATTCTTAAACAGCACTTTTTTTCGTGTTTTAAGATACTCAGCAGTTCGGCTTTTGACGTTGTTCATTACGGTGGTGATCGGGGTTTACCTAACCATTATGATCGCCAATATGGGCGGCTACGTTGATACGATCATGCGCAATGAGATTCGGGATAACACTACACAGTCCATTCTTGCGAACCCCAATTATCGAAATTTAACTCCCGATGCCAAGCAGGAACTTATTCAAAAGAAGATCGCTTCGGAAGAAAAACGCCTGGGTCTGGACCAACCGTTCGTTGTTCGTTCTGTTAGATACCTTACCAACGCGCTCACCCTGAATTTGGGACGCGCCATCAACATGAGCAGTGACCATGGTTCCAAGGAGGTTCGTTCGATCCTTTTGGAACGTCTGCCTGCGACCTTGCTACTGGCGGGGACATCAGAACTAATATTGTTCTTTGGTAGTGTATTTATTGCCCTTTCGTTATCCAGAAAATACGGCAGCTTCTGGGATAAACTGACCATCGCGTTCTCTCCGACATCCTCGGCACCGCCATGGTTCTACGGCATTTTCTTGATCCTTATTTTTGCTGCCATATTCAAAGTTTTGCCATTTGGCGGGTTGGTGGATTCTCCGCCCCCAAGCACAAGAGTCGACTATATACTAAGCATCCTGAAACATCTGATCCTGCCTGCATCGGCAGTCATTATCAGTTCGATGTTCCTGAGTATTTATAGCTGGCGCACGTTCTTCCTCATTTTTTCGAGTGAAGATTATGTGGAAATGGCAAAGGCAAAGGGACTACCGGGTCGCGATGTTGAACGACGCTATATTCTGCGCCCCACTCTGCCCACCATCATTTCAAATTTCGCCCTCCTTGTAATTACGCTTTGGCAGGGCTTTACAATTACAGAAACAGTTTTCCTCTGGCCCGGACTCGGAATTACGCTTTTCAAAGCCATTGGTTTTTACGATACACCCGTTATCGTCGGTTCGACGATCATTTACGCCTATTTGTTAGGGATAACAGTATTTCTCCTCGACTTTGTATACGCGTTGGTTGACCCCCGCGTTCAGGTCGGTTCCGGAAACGCACAATGACAGCACTCAAGAATTCTTTTCGTGACCTGCTCCGATATCCATCAGCGGTATTTGGGGGGGCAATCATATTAATATTGATAGGCATTTCGATCTATGCCTTGGTGTCGATTCCTTATAGTGAAGCAGTCCGCCTCTGGCGCGGTGGTGAAGATGTATGGTATCAAAACCCCAAATACGCCCCGCCAGCCTGGTTTAACTATTTCTCAGACAGGAAACGCCCTGTCTCTTTTGCTGTGAATTCGGCGGATGGGGGAATGCAGAAAACCATCACCCCGAATGATGAAAACATCTCCACAGTCGACATCACATATACCTTCGATTACAACTATGATGAAGCACCCCAGGAGATGATCCTGTATTTCGCCACCGTCTTTGACCAGAAGCTGCCTTTTGCTTCGGTTACCTGGGTCACCCCTGACGGAAGGACGATCCGGATCGCAGATACTCAGTTGGACCACAAAATAACATTCCGCTTTTCACAGGATCAAAAGCTTCAAAAGCGCGTGAAGAGCGAAGATGTGATGACTGCCCTGTTCGCAGATCCTGAAGATACCAACACCGAGAACCCAAGAGCTTTGAAGGGGCAGTATCAGTTGATCATAAGCGGTACCACCTTCGAAAAGGCTTCTGATATCAATGCGGAATTTGTGTTCCATGGCGACCTTTACGGTCTGGCTGGAACGGATAAATACAGACGCGACCTTGTTTTGCCTTTGCTGTACGGTACGCCCATTGCGCTGGCTTTTGGACTGCTTGCAGCGCTCGGAACTTCGCTCCTGACAATGATCATCGCTGCGGTTGGCACCTGGTATGGCGGCTGGTTGGATGAGCTGATCCAGCGCATCACGGAAGTTAACCTGGTTTTACCATTCCTCGCGATATTGATCATGGTCGGTACCTTCTATTCACGAAGTATCTGGTTGATGTTGGGCGTGACGATCCTGTTGAGTATCTTTTCAGGGTCCATTATTACCTACCGCTCCATCTTCCTCCAATCAAAAGAGGCGAGCTATATCGAGGCGGCACGGTCTTACGGCGCATCCAGTTCTCGCATAATTTTCACCTATTTGATCCCCCGCATGGTACCCCTGTTGATTCCTGCATTGGTATCTTCCGTACCATCCTTTGTGTTCCTTGAAGCGTCATTGGCGGTTCTTGGGCTTGGTGACCCTGTCCTGCCCACATGGGGCAAAGTGATTGATGATGCCTTTGCGGATGGCGCTCTGTATCAGGGACGTTATTACTGGGTGTTGGAACCTGCCATCTTGTTGATGTTCACCGGGTTGGGCTTTGCGATGCTGGGGTTCGCGTTGGACAGAATCTTTAATCCTAGATTGCGGGATATATAACCAATATGACACAAAATAATAAACTGCTGCAGATCGAAAATCTGGTTTTGCATTTTAAAACATTGAACGGAGCTGTTCAGGCGGTGGACGGTGTGAATTTCACCCTGGATAGCAACCGTGCAGTTGTAGTGTTGGGCGAGTCGGGATGCGGTAAAAGTTCGCTTGCCAAAGCCATTCTTCGCCTCCTGCCGCGGAATGCGGGGACCTACTCCGGCCACGTTTATTTGAATGGTCGTGATGTCATGGAACTCAGCGAAGAGGAATTTCGCCAGAATGTGCGCTGGGCTTCGATATCAATGGTGCCGCAGGCGGCGATGAACGCCTTGAATCCTGTTATCCGAGTGGGTGAGCAGGTGGCTGAACCGGCGATCGTGCATCTCGGTGTGGATAAGACCGAGGCGCTTTCCCTGGTTAAGAAGATGTTCCAGCACGTGGGTGTGCCCGAGGATTTCATCAGCCGTTATCCCTTCGAATTGAGCGGCGGTATGCGTCAGCGTGTTGCCATTGCCATGGCACTGGTCACATCACCTTATCTCATCATCTTGGACGAACCTACATCGGCATTGGATGTTCTCACACAAGCTAACATCTTCAATGTGTTGAAGCGCCTCAAGCACGAACTCGGAATCAGCTTCATCCTGATCACGCATGATATTGCCACCTCCAGCGAACTTGCGGATGATGTGGCGGTGATGTATGCCGGTCAGATCGTGGAAGTTAATGACGCTCACAGTTTCTTCAACGAACCGTTGCATCCCTACTCGAAAAAGCTTATGGCTAGTGTTCCCAGACTTCATGGAACAGAGGAGCCTGAATTTATCACGGGGCGTCCACCCAGCTTGATCAACCTTCCAGTCGGGTGTCGTTTTGCGGATCGTTGTCCGTCTCGTTTTGAAAAATGCACGGAAGACCCGCCGGTGGTCGAGATCGAAGACCGCAAGGTCAAATGCTGGTTATATGCCTAAGTCAGGAGCAAATTTATCATGGTAGCTGCCTCCCAAGAAAATGCAATGGAGAAAAAGCAGGATTCCCGAAAGATACTTTTATCGATTGATAACCTGCGCGTGTGGTTCGAATTGCGCCGGTTTGGCTTCGGTCACGCGGGGTATGTTAAAGCCGTGGACGGCGTCACTTTCGATGTCCATCAGGGTGAAACGATCGCCGTGGTGGGCGAGAGCGGTTGCGGAAAATCAAGTTTGATGAAGACCATTTTGGCGCTTCACAAACCGACTGAGGGAAAGGTCGTTTTTGAAGATAAAGATATCGCTGAACTTACCGATGAAGAAATGCATGGATATCATTCCCGCGTCGGTTATGTGCAGCAAGACCCATATGGTGCGCTGCCTCCGTTCATGAATCTGAAGCGGATCCTGGAAGAGCCGTTGATCGTCGGTGGTGTCAAATCCAGTGAAGAACGTATGAAGCGCATTTATAAGGCGATGGAAGAAGTGAAACTCACTCCTCCCGATGACTTCCTTCAGAAATATCCGCACATGCTCAGCGGCGGGCAGCAGCAGCGTGTTGTTATTGCCCGTGCCATGATCATGGAGCCGAAATTCCTCGTGGCGGATGAGCCTGTCTCCATGTTGGATGCGTCCGTCCGTGTGGAAATCCTCAAACTTCTGCGCGGATTGCAGGAAAGCCACAACCTTTCCGTGATCTACATCACGCATGACCTTTCCACCGTCAGCTATTTTTCGGAGCGCATCTTTGTGATGTATGCAGGAAACCTGATCGAAAAGGCGCAGGTTCGTCAGATCCTCGACAATCCGCTTCACCCGTATACCAGGGCGTTGTTGACAGGTACATCCGAGCCGGATGCGAAGAATGCCGAAACGTTCAAGGAACTCCCTCCTGGCGAGCCGCCCAGTTTGGTGAATCCACCCACCGGCTGCCGCTTCCACCCGCGATGTTCACAAGCCATTAAGGGTGTATGTGATGTCAAGTTCCCGCCGGATTTCGAACCGGAGCCGGGGCACTTGGTCTCCTGCTGGTTGTATGAAGAAGAATGATTGACCGTTTAAGTCCGTCTTTAATAATATTTATTGGTTTTATTCTGGTTGTAACCGGGGTAGTGCTTCCATTCTTGATGGTTGTCAAGATGGTGCCGTCGACGTTCTTTTTGAACTTCTTTTCCTATGGTGCGTCCCTTCTGGGGCTTATGTTGGGCATCATAGGCGCGTCGATGTACATACGTAACAACAAGAATAAAAGGAAATGAATTCTTGTAAATGAAAAGGAAAGATTCGGTCCACGTGCCGAATCTTTCCTTTTAGATTTAAGAAAATGGCACAAAATTTGTGAAGAGCAGCTTTGTTGTTTGGGCATTTCTTTCACGCAAAATGGATTTTTGCTATAATGCTGAAACCCTGGATTTAGGAGATGGTCGTGGCGAATCAAAGTCAACAGCCCTTGTTGGAAGTTAAAAATCTCAAGACCTATTTCTACACCGAAGACGGCGTTGTCCGTGCCGTGGATGGTGTGGATTTCACTGTGTACCCCGGAGAGGTACTTGGAATTGTCGGTGAATCCGGATGCGGAAAGAGCGTTACTTCCCTTTCCATTATGAGGTTGATCAGCGCTCCCGGAAAGATCGTTGAGGGTAAGATCAATTTTGACGGCAAGGATCTGGTCGCTGCCTCTGAATCGGAGATGATGAAGATCCGCGGAAACCGCATCTCCATGATCTTTCAACAGCCCCAATCGGCGCTCAACCCGGTTTTTCGTGTGGGTGACCAGATATCCGAGGTTCTAAATATTCATCAGGATTTGGGCAAGGAAGCCGGGCGCAGCCGTGCAATCGACTTGTTGAAACAGGTTGGTATCCCCGAACCTGAGAGGCGTATTGAAGCATTCCCCCATGAACTTTCGGGCGGTATGTCGCAGCGTGTCATGATCGCCATGGCACTGGCTTGCGTACCCGATCTTTTGATCGCGGACGAACCGACCACAGCGTTGGACGTCACAATTCAGGCGCAGATCCTTGATTTGATGCGCGAACTCAAAAGGCAGCTTGGTTCTGCCTTAATGCTCATTACCCACGATCTGGGTGTTATTGCGGAAATGGCGAACCGCGTTATTGTGATGTATGCCGGTGAGATCGTGGAGGAATCTCCGGTGGCTTCCCTCTTTGACAAACCGCTTCACCCCTACACCCAGGGCTTGATCGGTTCGATCCCGGTCCTCGGCGAAATCCGGGAGCGTTTGGATGTCATCCCCGGAAGCGTGCCCAATCTCATCGACCTGCCGCACGGATGCCGTTTTGCTCCCCGCTGTCGCGCGCGTGTCGATAATGACCTTTCCATCTGTACTGAAAAACACCCTGACCTGATCGAAATATCCGAAGGGAACAAGGTACGTTGTTGGTTGTATCAGGATGCGGATGGATTCACTGCCCCAATGAAACCTGGGAAATAAGGATTAATGACCTCATGACTATAATGAAAAATCAGGAAAAACCAGATATCCTGGTGGTGGATCAACTCGTTAAATATTTTCCGGTTCGTTCCGGTATTTTTCAACGCGTGACCGACTGGGTGCAGGCGGTGGACAAGGTCAGTTTCGCGGTGAAAAAGGGCGAAACGCTCGGCATGGTTGGGGAATCTGGCTGCGGCAAGACGACGGTTGGTCGCACATTACTTCGATTGGTTGAACCTACATCAGGGAGTGTTACTTTTGAGGGGAGGGATGTTTTGAAGATGGGCGCGCGTGAGCTTAAACCCTTGCGGCGTGATATGCAGATCATCTTTCAAGACCCTTATGCTTCACTGAATCCTCGTATGCCAATCGGTGAATCTGTCATGGAAGGGCTGCAGATCCACAATATTGGAAGCCCCAAGGAACGTTGGGATATTGCCATCAACATGCTTAAAAAGGTCGGCTTGGAAGAGTATCATGCCCGTCGTTACCCGCATGAATTTTCCGGCGGGCAGCGTCAACGTATCGGCATCGCCCGAGCTTTGGCATTAAATCCCAAATTCATCGTTTGTGATGAGCCGGTCTCTGCTCTTGATGTCTCCATCCAATCGCAGGTGCTGAACATCCTGAAGGACCTCCAGTCGGAATTTGGTCTCACGTATCTGTTCATCGCCCATAATCTCAGTGTTGTGGAGCATATCTCCGACCGCGTGGCAGTGATGTATCTCGGCAAAATGGTGGAATTGACCGACCGCGAATCGCTTTATCGTGAACCGCTTCACCCCTACACCAAGGCATTGCTTTCGGCGATTCCCGTGGCGCATCCGGAACAAAAGCGCGAACGGACCATCCTTAAAGGGGATGTTCCCAGCCCATTGAACCCGCCCAGCGGATGCCGTTTCCATACGCGGTGCCCGATCGCAGTGGATAAATGTTCACAGGAAGAACCGGAATTCAAAGAGATCCGTCCTGGGCATTGGGTGGCATGCTGGCTGGCATAACAGGATAAAAAGAGACCGCAGCGCGGTCTCTTTTTTACTGAATGGGATAGTGGTTATAATTGCCAAATCCTCTGAAGCCATACAGGCAGAAAACATGAAAAATAAACTTATCCCTTACCTGCTCGCTCTCGCTATTTTTATTATCCCCGCCTGTCTGGGAACCCCTGCGCCAACAGAAACTCCAACACCAACCATCGAGGAAACGGAGGTTGCCCCAACAGAGGAGATAATTTCGCAGACAGGCATCACAGTGTGCATGGGGCAGGAACCCAATACCCTTTACCCGTTTGGCGAATTGAACCCTGCCGCGCGCAGCGTTCTGGCAGCGGTTTTTGACGGACCCATAGATCATAGTTCATATGAATATCAACCTGTAATCCTGACGCAACTTCCGTCTCTTGATAATGGAGATGCGCAGATCGTCACTGTCAAAGTGGATGACGGCGATCAACTTGTGGATGCAGATGGAAATCTCACTCAATTGAAAGTGGGGATGAGTGTCCGCCCCGCAGGTTGTCGCAGCGATGATTGTGCCATTACATACAACGGCGAATCCGCGATCGAAATGGATCAGATGATCGTTACGTTCCGCCTGCGTCCCGATCTGACCTGGTCCGATGGTACGCCTCTTACCGCGGATGATTCGATCTATTCCTTTGAACTTCAAAAGGAAGCGGGTATCAATTCATACCTCACCCAGCATACGCAAACCTACGAAGCAGCCGATGAGTTAACCGTTCAATGGTTTGGTATGCCTGGTTATATCGATTCGACCTATTTCCTGAACTTTTGGCAGCCTGCTCCAAAACACGTTTGGGGCGAATTCCCCGCCGACCAGTTGCCCGAAGTCGACCTGTCATCGCGCACTCCAATAGGATGGGGTCCCTTCATGGTCAATGAGTGGATTCCAGGTGAGAAGATTACGCTTGAAAAGAATCCATATTATTATCGGGCTCGGGATGGATACCCAAAGATCGAAAGCATTCAATTCCGCTTCATTCCGGACCCGGATGTGGCTCTCAGCGAATTAATTGCCGGTCGCTGTGACCTGATCGACCCTACCATCAATCTTGAGAATCAAGTGGGTTTGTTACAGGAAATGCAAACAGCCGGGGAAGCAAACATGTATGTCACAACCGGCTTGAGCATGGAGTGGCTTGGTTTGGGCATCGTGCCTGCTTCCTATGACAACGGCTACGATATCCAAAAAGACCGGCAGGATATTTTTGCGGATACCTATACGCGTCAGGCGATTGCCTACTGTATCGACCGGCAAACGATCGTATCCAATGTTCTGCACGGATTGACCGATATACCGACAACATACCTTCCGTCCAACCATCCGGCATTCGATACGAATATTTCTGTTATCCCATTCGACCCGGAGATCGGCATTTCCCTTCTGGAACAGGCTGGCTGGCAGGACTCAGATGATGATCCGTCCACGCCGCGCCGTGCAATCAATACCCGCAATGTTGCTTACAACACGCAGTTGATCCTCGATTACAAAACAACATCTACTACCCAGCGCAGACAGATTGCAGCCATCCTTGAAAGTTCCCTTGCGGAATGCGGCATTGGGCTGAATGTCGAATTTCTCTCGCCGAACGATCTCTATGCCCCCGGTCCGGGCGGACCGTTATTTGGACGTCAATTTGACCTCGCGGAATATGCTCTTGGCACGGAAGGCATCGAACCGCCTTGTACCTGGTTCGAAAGCGACGGTATCCCGACCGAAGAAAATTCCTGGTCTGGCGCGAATATTACCGGTTTTCACGATGATGATTATGACGCGGCGTGCCGGTCTGCTCGCGCGAGTATGAAAGACGATAACGCATATCTTACGGAATATCGTCAAACTCAGATCATCATGTCGGAAAAACTACCAGCCATTCCGTTATTCTCACGTTTGCGCATTGCGGCTTCACGCCCTGACCTTTGCGGGTTTGCGCTTGACCCAACCTCTGAAATTCTTTGGGATGTCGAATCCATTGCGGTGGGTGAGACCTGTCAAAATTGAATAGAGGCGAGCGCTTGAACTTTGCTATAATCCAAATATTATTAAGGAGTTCAAATCAATCTCATTAATGGATTTGAATCCTGGAAATTCATTATTGATCCCCTGTGTACAGGAGTAGTTTGGCATAATGCGTAATCTTTTGCTTGTTGACGATCAACGCGATATCCTTCGTCTATTGCATTCCACGTTGGATACGCTCAATAATGAGGATATTAAGATATATGAAGCCCAGTCTGGGGAAGAGGCGCTGCTGGAGTCTTCACGCGAAAAGATCGACATGCTGATTACAGACTACAAATTACCCGGAATGAGCGGTGTGGAATTGATGCATAAAGTCCGGGCGCGTCACTCAGATGTGAAAGTGATCTTCATCACCGGCATGACCGAGCGAAAGATGCGCGATGAGATGCTCAACACCGGCGCCTTTGCGATCTTCGACAAACCGATTCCCATGGCAGATTTTCTGGACGCCGTGGAACGGGGACTCGGGCTCGTGCAAACCATCTTCCCGCCGGAAGTCAATGTTTCATCGGAAGTAAGCAGCGAGACTCATACCAGACTTTCAGACCTGATCGCCAACTTCAGGCAGGATTACAACGCCGATGCGGTTTTCCTGCTCAACGATCGCGGATTGATCAACGCCCGCACGGGGAATCTGCACGACCCCAGCATGGAAGTTTCATTGATCTCAACATTGATGGCGATCCACAATACCAGTATGAAGGTAGCCCGCCTTAATCATCAGGAGACGATAGAGTCTTATCACGTTTTCGATGGGGGAGACCATGATCTGTTATTCATTCCCGTCACACCTTTATATGCGCTTCTTGTAGCCGGTAAAGGGTTGGCGGATGAAGACCAGATTCTCGATACTGTACGAGGTCTACTTTCCCTGCGGTTACAGGTCGAGAAGTCGCTTACTTCCATGGGCGTGACCGGAGAATTGAAATTCAAGTCTGCTCCGGCAGCGGCGCCTCCCGTTCAGGTTCCGCCAAAGAAGACAACGGATCGGCTTGCCAAAGCGACACCAGCACCCGAAATGGAAGCGCTGCTTACGCAGGCGGCGGGAGAAAAGAAACAGGAAAATTCCACCGACGACTTCTGGGACGAAGCAGCTGAGGACATGGGCAAGAAATCCAGTAACCCTGAAGTGATCTCTTTGGAAGAGGCGAAGAAGCTCGGTATTATTTCCAGTGAAAAATGAAATTGTGATACAATCTTGCGCGCACTGGGGCATGGTGCAATGGCAGCACACCAGCCTTTGGAGCTGTGGATCTTGGTTCGAATCCAGGTGCCCCAGCCATTGATGTCCTTAAATGGACAATTTTTTTCAAACGGGATTTGCAGCGGAGCAACGTACTTACCGCGCAAATCCTGTTTTCATCTGAGGTGACTGAATGAAAATTACCGCCGTCCTTCTTGCCGCAGGTCAGGGCACTCGTATGAAATCCTCCCTGCCCAAGGTCCTTCATCCCGTTGCAGGCAGACCGATGATCTGGCATGCTTTGCAGGCGATACAGCAATCTACTACCGAAAAGCCTGTGGTGGTGGTCGGGCATGGCGCGGAAGAGGTGACTCAATATCTTGGTGACTCAGCCCAGACCGTTTTACAGGAACCACAACTGGGTACAGGTCACGCCGTAATGCAGGCAGAAGCTTTATTGAAAGGCAAGACAGATTTGGTCGTTGTCTGTTATGCCGATATGCCTCTGATGCGCGGCGAGACACTTCAGAAACTTGTTGAAACGCAAAAGCAGAACAAAGGTCCGATCTCGATGCTGACGGTGGTGTCGGGCGATCCGCGCGGGTTTGGTCGCATTATCCGCAAGGACGATGGCACAGTCAAAGCCATCGTTGAGGAATACGTCGCGACGCCCGAGCAGTTACAGGTCAAGGAATTGAACGTGGGCGGTTATTGTTTCGATGCGAACTGGTTGTGGGACGCTTTGCATCGCATTCCCAAGAATCCCAAAAAGGGTGAATACTATCTGACAGATACGGTCGAGCTTGCGTCGGCGGATGGACTACCGGTACATGCAACTGTCATGGACGATGTGGAAGAGACCATTGGCGTCAACACGCGGGTGCATCTTTCTGAGGTGGAAGCTGCCATGCGCAGGCGCATCAACCAGACACATATGATGAACGGTGTGACCATGATCGACCCTGCTTCCGTTTATATCGAAGCGGATGTGAAGATCGGCAGGGATACGGTCATCATGCCGAACACATATCTTTTCGGGAATACCGAGATCGGCGAAGGCAATGTGCTCGGACCCAATACCATCATCCGCGATACTCGCGTCGGAAATGGATGCAAAGTCCTTGCATCTTCGCTTGAGGGAGCTATCCTTGAAAATGACGTGGATATGGGTCCCTTTGCGCGGCTGCGAAAAGGCGCGCATTTGGGCAATCATGTTCACATGGGCAATTTCGGTGAGGTGAAGGATTCTTATCTGGCGGATGGCGTCAAGATGGGGCACTTCTCCTACATTGGCAACGCGCAGGTCGGCGCAAACACAAATATCGGCGCCGGGACGATCACCTGTAATTATGACGGTGAGAAGAAACACGCCACCGAAATCGGCGAGGATGTGTTCATCGGCTCGGATACAATGTTGGTTGCTCCTGTTAAACTTGGGGCTGGAGCCCGTACCGGAGCTGGAGCCGTGGTAACAAAGAACATTGCGGAAGATACGTTAGCCGTTGGAATGCCCGCCCGCTCGATCCGGAAGGTTGAGCGAAAACCAAAAAAGAAGTAGGAATTCATATGGTGATCACACAGGAAGAGAAGCAATCCCTTATCGATCTTGCGAATGAAGCGCGCCGCAAGGCGTATGTGCCGTATTCGAAATATCCTGTTGGCGCGGCGCTGCGGACAAAGACCGGGCGCATTTACACCGGTGTGAATATTGAGAATGCCGCTTATCCCCAGACCATGTGCGCCGAACGTGTAGCCATTTTCAAGGCTGTTTCCGAAGGCGAAACGGAGTTCGAAGTCATTGCCGTGGTGACGAACAACGGTGGCTCTCCCTGCGGCGGATGCAGGCAGGTGATGGCGGAATTTGGTCTTGATGCCGTTGTATTGTTCGGGAATGGACAGGGCGAGTTGGTGAAGGAAACGACCGTCAATGAACTTCTCCCTGAAGCATTCACGCCGAAACATTTGGTTACGGACAGTTAACAAACAGGGTAGTCATACTCTGTTCGTTATTTGCTTATGACGGATTTCCGCTCCTTCCGCGCTTCTGCGATCGTACTGCGTCATGCCGATTGGGGGGAGGCAGACCGTCTGCTCACGCTCTTTACCCGTGAGCAGGGCATGGTGCGCGCAATTGCCAAGGGAGCGAGGAAAGTCACTTCACGCAAGGCGGGACATTTACAGCCGTTTACTTATATCTCTGTACAACTTGCCAGGGGACGTGATCTGCTGATCGTTACACAAGTGGAGACGCTCAACGCGTTCCTTCCGCTGCACGATGACTTGATGAAGACTGGTTATGCCGCTTATGTAGTGGAACTGCTTCTGCGGTTTTCCTATGAAGATGAAGGCGCGAATCCGTCGCTGTTTCGTCTGCTTCTGGATACGCTCGAACGCCTTGAAAAAGAGCCGGATGCATGGCTGCCGGTCCGTTATTATGAAATGAGGTTTCTCGACGCAGTGGGTTTTCGTCCGCAACTATTCGAATGTGCGAATTGTGGACGGGAGATTCTGCCGGAAGATCAGTTCTTCTCCTATATGGCGGGCGGAGCGATCTGTCCGCGCTGCGGCGAGGGATTACAGAAACTGCCAAAAATCTCATTGGAGACGCTCAAATATTTGCGCCACTTCCAACGCTCCAGTTATAGAGACGCCTCACGCGCACGACCCAGCCCCGAGGTCCAGAAAGAGGCGGAATCTCTGATGCAGGGTTATTTTACTTATCTGTTGGAGCGCGAATTGAATACCCCCGGTTTCTTAAAAAGGGTCAGATCATAGAACAAGGCAGCTATCGGCTGCCTTGTTTTTTTCTTCCTCGTTTTTGAACTTTTTGTATCATCGAGTCGCTGAGTTGTTTTGTATTGATGGGGGAGTTGCGCGATGATGCATCGGAAGCAAACCCAAACTTTCGCATCGTGATGCGGCGCATCCAACTCAAGACAGCGATTGCTGAAGATTCTCCCTCGTAAGGGATGGGAACAGTGGTGTTATTTTCCAATGCGTTGCGCAGGTCCTGGGCTGTCCTGCCGGGAAACTCCGTGCGCCCCGCTCCAACCGCCCAATAGATGTGAGCGTCGCTGGATGCGATCTTTGCGAATGGCAGGAACACAGCCAGCTTTTGCGCGATCCTGTCGAAATTCTGCGTTCCCATATTGTGCGTTTCGATGCCCTTCAACGGACCTTTTGCGAACGGGTTCGTCAATGCGCCGAGCACAGCTTCCATGGAGAGGCTGTTCGGAAGTCCGTTGAACGGATGCGGCGCAACTGCAATGCCGCCCTGTTTGCCGATGTGTATAAGCGTATCGATCATCGACATCCCGGCAGGTGGAAGCGTCTTGATATACAGCGCCACAAGATGACCATCACTGGTACTGACTTCAGCGCCGGTAACGACTTCAACGCCGTATTTGGGAGCAAGTTGCTGCGCTTCGAGTGAGCCCCGTATCTCATCGTGGTCCGTGATCGCGATCACGTCCAGGTGAACATCAGCGGCTTGCTTGAGAATTGCTCGCACGGTGGTGGTTGCATCGGGGGAGTAGATGGAATGGATGTGGAGGTCTGCGGTGCCCATGCTTCTTTCACTTTCATTATTATGTTCGAACGTCTTTTTTACTCCAATTCAGCACAAATGTCCATGCAATAAAAAGCACGATTGGTTTTAAGATGCGCCAAAGCAGGAATTGGAACCAGCGCCACTTGAAGGCATAGATGATCTGCGCGATGAGCCACCGTGCGAAAAGGGTTTGACCCAATCCGCTTCTTGCCAGCCGACGCTTGTATCTGCGAAATGAAAATTCGCCACGCCGATACGACTCTGCGATCTCCTGCGCCGCGATATTTCCATATCCCAACGCCATACTGATGCCTTCGCCGAAAATGGCGTCCGCGCCGACGGTGTCACCGACCAGCAGTACCCGCGGAACAGACGCCTTATTCTCCGGGCTGTACCAGCGGATTGGGTGACCTTTGATCTTGTAGTCGTTCAGGTCATAACCCTGACGCCGCATTTCCTCGGCTAGGGGAGTTTTTAATGCGGGGCGTTTTTGGTCTGCAAGTAGATTCGTATCATAGACGCCCCAGCAGCGCATGGGTGTACCTTTCACTTGTGTAGGGAAATCCCAAACGTATCCCGCAATATTGTCTGGAACGGCGAAGAAATCAAAAAAAGAGACTTCTTTTCGCCCGCTTGTATCGGAGAGATACGAATTAGTCATGGGAGTTAACACTTCCAAAACGCGGGCTGTGTAAACGGGTTCATTGGGGAAAATGGATCTTCGAGTGATTCCGTTTGAGCCGTCCGCGCCGACAACGATTTGTGCGTGGAGAGTGCCTTCGTTCGTTTCTACGACCACGTCACTTTCGCGCGGTTGAACACTTTTGACGGTGATTCCCTGCCTGATCTTGATTCCCCGTTCTTCGGCTTTTTGTGCCAGCCAGTGATCGAATTCGTCGCGGCGAATGACGCGGATGGCATGACGTTTCGGTACGCGGACGCCCAGTCCTTTTCCGGCGAAATCAAAACGGATGACGCGTGAGTCAACGTGCGGGACTTCGCTCACATCCAAGCCGAGGTTTTCGAGGAGATTTTCGGCGTCGGCAACCAGTCCACCGGCGCAGAGCTTCAGGCGTGGATAATGTTCCTTTTCGAGAATCAGGATTCGGGGAGTCAGATGCGGCGCGAACTTGGTCAAATGAAGTGCAGTGGAGAGTCCGCTGGGTCCGCCGCCGATGATCAGAATATCGTGATTGCGCGTGTCTTGTTCCATCTGAATATTATATAAAACAACAGCGCATTTACAAATGCGCTGTTGTTCCTATTTGCGAGAGTGCAGTCAATCTGCCGCGGCTGGAGCGGGTACAGGCTCCACTTTTTTGCGCCAGAAGAAAGCCCAATACATTGTCACAGAGATGATGTAAAGCGTGATGGTGCCGATGAACGGCGGGACGAAACCGTATTTCACTTGCAGCCAGCCGCTGATGGTGGGACTGAACGCCCAGCCGAAATTCCATGCCATGCTGGTGAGGCTTGCCACCGTGGCGCGCGCTGACGGTTCGACGTGTTCCATCACAAAGGTCTGATAGACGGGGCTGCTCATATTCATCAACGCAAGGCGGAAGTAGTAACTGACCGCGCCGATCCAGAAAATGGGGGAGAAGCCAAGCAGAATTAAGAATGGGATCGAAAGTGCCTGTGTGATGACGACGAGTTGTATCTTTCCGGTTCGGTCTGCCAGCGGCGGCGCGATGAGCAGACCAATGCCCATTGCCAGCGATCCCCACGCGAACAGCGTCCCAATGACGGGGTCAGGTTGTTTATAAACCACGCGGAAGAACACGTTCATGAACGGCATGATCAGCCCTGCACCAAGCGAAGTAAGCAGCATGGGCAATACCAGTTTGGTGAGCAAGCCGGGGTTTTTGGCTGCGTATTGGAATGGAGCGAAGACTGCCCGCTGACTGTGCGATATGTTCGGCGACTTGATGAATAGCAGCGGGAGAATGGCGACGACTGCACCGATACCGGCGATCAAAATGGAGTTGCCGTATGCGATGCTGCTGGTCGCTGAAACGCTCTGCGTATGTCCAAGCCATGTGGGCAGGTAGCCGCCGACCCAGTTGCCGACGGACGCCATTGTCATCTGCAAGCCCTGACCGAAGCTGAAGAGATAGGTGCGTTCTTTTTCGTCGCTGTTTTCCATCAGGAAAGGCGACATGGTCACGCCTGCCAGGCTTTGCGCCAGACCCGAAACGACGTTCATGGCGTACAGCGAAGTTTCCGTTTGCCAGAGCGCCATGGCAATAATGGAGATGCTAAGCAGCACGCTGGAGAGGACAAGCGAGCTTTTGCGCCCGATCATATCTGCAAGATAACCCATTGGCAGGGCGGCGATCAATGCGACGAAACTGCTGGTGGTGATGAGATTTCCCAGAACGGATTCGTCGAAGCCGAGGCTCAGGGCGTAGAAGTTGAAAATAAGACGGAACACGCCCATCACCGCGCCGGTAATGATGACGTTTAAAAGATAAAACCGCGCATTTGGCTTGAATGCGCGGACGTGGGAACTGTATTCTCCCACAATGCGGAAGGGGTTGCGATGTGTTGTGGTTTGGTCGTTCATGCTGGTTCTTTGATCTTTTCGCCTTCGAGAAATGCTGTCAGGTTTTGATATACGGCATTAAGCGCCTGTCTGCGGGCTGTGTATCGATTCTCTTCATGTGCAAGGGAGAGTTCGACCAGACCAGCGAGGCGCAATTCCTTCAAATGGTGGGTCACTGTGGGAGGACGGAGCTGCAATTTGCGGGCAATCTCGGATGGGGTTAGATTTTCATTGGTTAGATAATGCAGAATTTTCAAACGGGTGGGGTCTGCCAGCGCTTTCAACGAGCGGACAAGCGCATCAGGCACAACTTCACCGGGCATGACCGAAACGTTGGATGGTCTCGCGCCGAAAAGCAGCAGCATGGTGTCTTTATCGATCCTTTCGAAGAACACCAAAGGTGTGGACCAAAAGGCTGGGGCAAGGATGTACTTGGTCGCATTCAGTTCGCTTCCCATTTGGAGCCCTTGTGAGAGTTCAGCGAACAACTCTTCGAAACTCATCGTCGCTTCGAGTTGCTGCGCCTGCTCCAACCCGGCTCTGAGCATGGGCTCGATCCGCTTTTCTTCCTCCTCGAAAAATGCCTGATAGTAGGATTGAATTGCAGAGAGATACCCTTCGCCAAGTTCCTCGGGGTGACTCCAGCGTTCAAGCACACTTTCCATGGTTTCCCGCTTCAAGCCGCCATGTTTTTTGCCGAAGGTTTTCATGAAGTAATCGGCATCTTCGGGATACCATTTGCCTTCATCGGCGATCCGCAGCAGGGTTTCGTTGAACTTGCGGTGTTTCTCGGTTTCGGCGGGATCATCACTTTCTTCGATCTCGCAGTCCAGTCCCTGCAATTTGATCATTCGCTGCGACGGGGGAATTTGCTTCAACGCCCATAATGCGCTGATCGCGTCCTTTGGGTCTGGGAGAGTGGAAATCCATGTAAGTGGGGCGCCCATCAATTTGAACACCTCCTCCAAAAGTTTTCGTTCTTCGGCTGGGATCCTTGCACGGACACTGGCTGCATATGACGGGCGGATGCCAAAATATTCGGGCTGGTGCAGAACGTGCAGGCTGATGAACAGTTCGTAGGCTGTGCCGAAATCCCAGGAGATTTGAGGAGAGGTGTTTGTAGGGTTCATGGTCAATATTTCAAAAGCAAACCAGACAACAGTGTCTGGTTTACCTAAAATTATCTATTTCCTTTCAATTTTTTGCCAATCGAGATCAGCGTTTCCCCAGTGTTCTTGTCAATGCTTTCGTTGAATGGGGGAACGTGTTTGAATAGGGTTCCAAGCGCAATAAGCGCCTGCCCGGTCTGGCTGGTGAAAATGCCACGGGCTGAAGATTCAGCTTCGGCTGAGTCTGATGCGATGTCTGTTTGGTGTTTTTCCATTGTTTTTTCTAAGGTTGGTATAGACATGGTGTCCTCTCTCTCATAAGGGACGGTTAGGCAATGGACTTTGTTAGACGAATGTCTAATTAGATGATAGTCTAAGTTAGACGCCTTGTCAAGTGACTCCACTAGGTAATTTGTACCGTCAGCGCTTCAACACTGTATAATTTTTTATCGGTCCGTTGGCTGGTTTTATCGAAAGGACAGAACATGGCGCGTAAAATTTTTTCCGGTACTTTAATTGGTTTGAGCGGTATTTTTTTGCTGGCAAGTGTTGTTCTGATCGTTTTGTTTTGGGTGTACAACGAGCCTCTGACGCAGAAGGCGCTTGGGCAACTGCAGGAAATTGATGGTGAACTGGAACAGGGGGAAGATGCGCTGCAATCATCGCAAAAGGAATTGGAACGCGCCCTGCGCATCATCGACTCGACCGAAGCTGCGTTGAGCAAATTTACCGATGACGACCCCCAAGCCTTTTTCGAGGATGTGCAAACCACGCTGGATGAAAACCTCCTGCCGGAATTGGAAACGGCGCAGGAACGTCTCGTTTCTGCGAAAGAAACGCTGGAAAATCTTCGCGCCACTCTCTTTGGTTTGAACTTGGTGCCATTCCTTCAGATCAATGTCCCCGATAAGATTCTCACCGACTTGATCGATTCTGCCGATGCATTGCAATCTCAGGTGGAAGATGTAAGTCAACTCGCCAATCAGGCTTCCACATTCCTTGATGATGCGTCCTACCTGCTTGGCGGCGATTTCAGCGAGACGCGTGACAGCCTCGAAGGTTTTCTCGCCGAGGTGGAAACGTATCAACAAAAAGTGGCAGACTGGCGCGAACAGGTGGCAGAGTTGATCGATTCGATTCCACGATGGATTGACATCGCCTCGGTCTCACTGACATTCTTCTTCCTCTGGTTTGGGTTTTCTCAATTGGGGCTGCTGCTGCACGGTCTGCGCCTCTGGCAGGGAGGTGACTTGCTGGATGGAGTGAGAAGGACTCAACAGGTTTCTGAATAAAACTCCTGCAAAAGAAGGTCAGGCTTTTAGCCTGACCTACAATCGACCGATGGATATGTGGTGCGGATTTTTGCGTAAATCCGTGAAATCTGTGGCTTGAATATTTATAAACTAAATTCTGTTTATATCATCCTTACGCGTACGACCCGGACCAGGTCTCAAACCGCCGCCCGTCGTGTTCTTCATCACTGTAAAACGTAAGATACGTAAGCGCCTGATACGGCACGAAACGTTGTTCTCTTGGATTGTGCATGGCAAGATCGTAATATGAATGCCATGTGCCTGAATTGAAGTAAACCTGACTCTCCGGCACCGGCGCGAACGTGTTCAATCTCATTGGCACAACTTCGTAATAATGCGTATGTCCGTATACGATGTGCTGGGCGCGTCCGTTCAAAAAGGCGGGTTCTTTGACCGCGAAATTCACAAAGGAACGTTTTCCACCCCACATCCTCCTGCGCACCCAGATCACAATATCGTTGATGGTTTTGAACGAGGCGCGCCCGGAAGTCTTGATGATCAATTCCATGGCATCGACCATATCGAAGCGAAAAGCCTTATCTGCCTGACGGACAAAATCCAATTCCAGGAATTCGTCTGAGATGTCATCCCACACTTTTTTTAATTCGTCCTCGAGCGGATGGTTCCCCGCATATTCGCGGATCTGTCCGCTGATCCATAATGGAGCTGCCAGCACGGGGCGGATGTTGGCGATCTTGCGCAGGCTGTTGACAATACCTGCGGGTAATCTATCTCGATAGCGCTTCGATACTTCCACGGGAAAGCGGTTGCACACATCCATGGTGAAGACATCGCCGATTGTGCCGTGGTCACGCCCGGCTTCGCGGTCATAATTGAACTTGTCGTAGATGTCACCATGCCGTGCGTAGACCCTGTGCCGTTCGAAAAGTTCCATCAGCAAGGGAGATTCCTCAGGGTCGAATGGGAACGGGGATGCTGGATTGCTCAATCCCATCTTTTGAATCATCTCGAGGCGGATCGTGTCAAACGCTGGACCTTTGAGGTGGTAATACCAATCATGGTTGCCCACCATGTAATGAAAGCGGACTTTGCATGGGAGGCGCACGCGGCTTTCATAATCCGGTTTGCCATCGAGCGTGGCGGGTGGGAGTTTGATCTCTTCGCCGCTGGCAAGGCTGCGAAGCACACTCATGGATTCCTCGTTCTTCGCGAGGATGGCGCGCGTGACTTCCATTAACTTTTTTGCATATGGTGCGGTGTAAGGGTCGCTCCATGGGCGGATGTAGTCCGCGTCTCCGGGGTCAGTATCCAGCCAACGGGTGGAATGAAGCGGGTCGATGATGTCTCCCAATAGAAGCACATCCATGCTGTCGATGGGGCGGTACTTTCCGTCTTTGCGTATCGAGGCAAATCGCGCCGATTCTGAAAGTCTTCTGGCGAATAAACGAAACGCGCTTGGTGCAATCGAGTCGGCGGTGGTGCCGTCTCCGAGATGAAGGTCGCTGATGATGATGAGCATGATGTAATTATAGTGCTGGCGCGTATATTATCGAAACTGACTTATTGCTCGGGCCACGGAATATCCGCGGGACCGGCGTAACCGTGCTTTTCCTGAATGTATACGCGTCCATGTGAGGGTTCAGCACAGCCGGGTTCATCGGTGAATGTAATGAATGGTACCCGCGAGCCGAGGGTATCGAAAACGATATTCCCATCCTTGCAGTACCAGACTTCGACGATGTAGGGGAACATATTCGCGTCTTCGTATTTGCCCGGGCTGACGATGACTTCCATCCACGTGACGGTGACCTGATCGCCTTCGCGTGTTGCGCTTAGCACGGTTGTTGGACCGTAATACGGCGAAACAGGAATCTTATAACCATCCGGGTACATGGACTTGAGCGATCTCAAATCGCCGCCATCTTTTAATTCAAGGAATTTCGAGTCGACCCAGCATTTCTGCGGTTCGTTTTGAACCAGTACCCAATTGTTTCCGGACGCGCGCCCGAGCAATCTTACAGGCGTGTTTTTGTTGAATGCGATGAGATACAAATAGTTCTTGCCGGGTCCATAGCGACAGATGATCTTGTCGGAAGTGACGATAGCTTTGAGACTGTCCACTGTGGGGAACGGGGTTTCGGTAGGCGTTGAGGTGAAAGTCGCTGTTGGCGGGATGGGGCTTGGGGTGAATGTCGCGGCTTCGGTGGCGGTCAGAGTGGCAGTGGCGGTGTCGGGGAGAGTCGGCTCTGTAGTGTTGGAAACAGGCTCGGGCGCGGGTGAGGCGCAAGCAGTCAAAAGGAAGATCGTGAGAATTAAAGTAAAAGCACGTTTCATTGAAATATCCTTGGGCAAATTTTCCTGATTGTACCGAATATTTGTTAATTCAAATCTAAGTTGCTCTTCATAATCGATAACGTTTTTTCGTTATAATCCCTGTCTATGAGTGCCATACTTCCACAACGTGATCTGCCAAAACAGATCCTTGCTGTATTGAGCGGCGGGTTTGTTTTATTTATTTCCACGGTGCTTGTCTGGGTGCTGGGATCTCAACTGGTGTATGCGGGACGCATCTTCCCGGGTGTTTCCGTTGCCGGTGTGGACCTTTCCGGTCTTTCGCCGAGCGAAGCTGCGTTGAAGTTGAACCAGACTCTTTCCTACCCGACTACTGGGAAAATTCTTTTCCGCGACGGGGAGCAGGTGTGGGTGGCTTCGCCGGCGGAGTTGGGAATGGTGTTCGACCCGACAGCCAGCGCGAATGCCGCGTATAACCTTGGGCGAAAAGGCGGTTTGTTCTCGGCGCTTTCGGGACAAGTCAGCGCGCGCGGACTTGGCGCCGACGTTGCGCCGGTGGTGATTTTCGACCAACGCGTGGCGTATGCTTATTTGCAAAATATTGCCTCACAGATCGATCAGCCGGTTGCAGAGGCTGTCTTGCGCGTGGACGGAACCAATGTGATATCCGAACAGGGGCGTATGGGGCGGGCGTTGAATCTCGATGCCACGTTGATCTATCTCGGCGCGCAGTTACAGACTTTTCGTGATGGCGAAGTTCCGCTTGTGGTGCAGGAAACCGCTCCGCAGTTTTTGGATGTGGCACGTCAGGCGGATCAGGCTCGCGTGATGCTGAGTCAGTCGTTTACGATGCTCCTGCCAAACGCTGGTCCCAATGACCCCGGTCCGTGGACGTTTGACGCGCCGGTTTTGGCGAATATGCTTACGGTTAGTATGGTCAATGTGGATGGTACCCCGCAGATGCAAGTCGGTTTGGATGCGAACGCTTTGCGCCAGTCTTTGAGCGACCTGAAAGTATTGGTGGATCAAAACCCGCAGGACGCGCGCTTCATCTTTAACGATGGAACGGGTCAGATCGAACCGATCTCTGCCTCTGCCATTGGGCGCGTGATGGATGTGGAAGCCAGCATTGCCGCCATCAATGGCGCGTTGCAGCGCGGGGAACACAGCGTCAATCTGGTCGTTTCGGAGCAGCAGCCCGCAGTGACTGATCAAGCCACCGGCGCGGACCTTGGCATTGTGCAGCTTGTCGCGTCACAGACGACCTATTTCTACGGCTCCAGTGAAGCGCGTATTCAGAATATTGTCACTGCGGCAGCGCAGTATCATGGATTGTTGATCGCGCCCGGTGAGACGTTCTCGATGGGCAGTGTGCTCGGTGACGTGAGTCTCGAAAATGGATATGCCGAAGCGCTCATCATCTATGGCGGTCGGACCATCAAAGGCGTTGGCGGCGGTGTCTGTCAGGTCAGTACCACGCTGTTCCGCACAGTTTTCTTTGGCGGCTTCCCGGTGGTGGAGCGTTATTCCCACGCGTATCGCGTTGCCTATTATGAAGAGGATGCAAGCGGCGCTGTCGACACGAAGTTTGCCGGTATGGACGCCACCGTGTATTTCCCGCTGGTGGATTTCAAATTCACCAACGATACTCCTTACTGGTTATTGATGGAAACTTTTGTCAACGTTCCGGCTCGCACGCTCACGTGGAAAATCTACTCCACATCTGACGGGCGTTCTGTTACATGGGATACGACCGGACCGCAGAACGTTGTCCCTGCGCCAGAGCCGGTCTATGAAGAAAATCCCGACCTGAAGGCGAACGAGATCAAGCAGGTGGATTACGCCGCTGAAGGCGCGGATGTAACGGTCACTCGCACGGTTTGGCGGGACGGTCAACTCTATTTCACTGACCAATTCCAGACCCATTACGAGCCGTGGGCAGCCGTCTGTCAGGTTGGTCCCGGGTCGGATAGTCCAAAGAAATTGGCGCGAAAAAATAATATCCATCAATGTGTTGGAAGTTCCTAACCGCCGCATCGACGTATTTTTCTGCGGCGATTTTGGCATGGTAAAATCCTGTTCCGAATAAGGAGAAACATGGTTAGCACTGAATTACTCGAGATCTTGCGCTGTCCGAATTGCGTCCGCGAAAAAGACGGCTTGCTTACTTTCTACAAAGAGTCCTGGCTCATCTGTCAGGATTGTGGCCGCAAATATCCCATCGTGGATGATATCCCCGTCATGCTGATAGAAGAGGGTGATAAATGGGTAAGCACCGCACAGGATGCATTACCCGTCCCACCGCCTGCAAAATAAAATGAACGATCTGCTTGCCGAGTTGACAAGCGGGGATGATGAGCGCGCAGAAAAGGTGATTCCCGCCATCGCGAGGATGGGAGCGGCGGCGATTCCTGCTTTATTGGAATTGTCCAACGCCGATAACAACGATCACCGCTGGTGGGCGGTCCGCGCCCTCGCCGCTTCGCGTCACACCCGGACCTCGGACCTGATTCCCTTCCTGAGCGACTCCAACCCGGAGATGCGTGCTGTCGCCGCCTTGGCGTTGTCCCATCACCCCGGCGAGGATGCTCTTCCGGCGTTGGTTCAAACCTTGGGTGATAGCGACCCGCTCACGGCGGGGTTGGCGGCGAATGCTCTTGTCAAAGTTGGCAAAGCGGCTGTCCCTGCGCTGATCGATGCGGCGAAAGAAGGTCCATCCGCTTCCCGTATCCTTGCATTGCGTGCGCTTTCTGAACTCCGCGACCATCGCGCCATTCCTGTAATGATGAAATGCATTCAAGAGGAGTCTGCGGTGCTGCAATATTGGGCGCAATTGGGCTTGGAACGGCTTGGGCTGGATATGGTATATATTAAGCCCTGAGGTAACATTTCTGTATGGATAGATTTGAATTTCTGAAAAAAATAAAAATAAAGCGACCGTCCGTTTTCCAGATCGTTTTTTGGGGCGTAACGGTTGCACTTGCCATTGCGGCATTTATTACGGTAAATAACTTTACACAATGCTGGACCTTTACCGACCTGCCGGGCATTCCGCCTGCAAAATGCGGTGTGACGACTTCTGGCGACACATTCACGGTCGATGCGGAAGGCACCCAAACAGCAGACCTTCCGCCTGCGCCTGAGGCATCCATTCCCGAATCGAATTTGCCTTCTGCATGGGATGGCGCCAGCCGAATCAATATCCTCTTTATCGGCTTGGATGAACGTGACTTGGAAGCGAACCAGGGTCCGCCCCGCACCGATTCGATGATCCTTTTCACCATCGACCCGGTCAGCAAAACCGCGGGGATGTTGTCCATTCCACGCGATATGTGGGTGAATATTCCGGGCTTTGGTTACAGCCGAATCAATACCGCCTATCCGAGCGGGGAAGGCTCAAAACTTCCCGGCGGCGGACCGGCACTTGCGATGAAAACCGTTTCGCAATTTCTTGGCGTTCCTGTCCATTATTATGTTCAGGTCGATTTCAACGTCTTCACTCAAATGGTGGATGAATTGGTGAAGATCGGCGGTTGTATCTATGTGGAACCCAGCGAGAAAATGGTGCTCGACCCTGTCGGTTCCGGTACAGATCATGTAGTCATTACACCGGGCGGCAAGCGTAGATTATGTGACGGCTGGAAGGTTCTCGCTTACGCCCGCAACCGTCACACATCGGGCGGCGATACAGACCGCGCGCGCCGTCAGCAGGAAGTGGTGCTGGCGTTGCAGTCGATCATCTTTGACCCGAATAACTTCCCAGAATTTATTAGCGCCGCGCCGCGGTTGTATAACGAACTATCCTATGGCATCAAAACAGATATGGCTTTTGACGATGCGCTGAAATTGGCAGTCCTCGGCAAGGATATCTCACCGGGAAGCGTTAAGTCCGGCGTGATCGACCCGCAGCAGGGAATGGCGATCTTTGACAATACCGTTCTCAACGGAGAAGCCGCCAGCATCCTCAAGCCCGTCATGGACAAGATCCGCGTGTTGCGCGACGAGATCTTTACCTCCACCGGTCCGGTCAGTCCATTGGCAGTTCCGATCGGGTACACGGATGTAAATCTTTTCGCGCAGGCGATGCAGCAGGAAGAGGCTCGCGTCCGCATCATGGATGGGACCTTTACACCAGGACTCGACCAGCGCGCTGGCGGCGTCTTCACTTCGTACGGTATGAACGTAACCGAGATCGCTCCCTCGCCCGAGGTGTACAGCCAAACCGTGATCGTTGTCTACGGACCGAAACTCTATACCATCAAGTGGCTTCAGGCTACATTCGGCATTTCTGACAGGCAGGTCCGCTTCAGCCCGGACCCGAATCAGACCGTGGATATCGAGATCCGCATCGGCTCGGACATTGCGCCGACCATTCCGTGATGGAAGAATTCAATAAACAAAACTCCCCCGAAACTTTAGTTTCGGGGGAGTTTGCTTTAAAAATTAGGACGTTGACGAGCGCAGATTGACGCAGAGGAAGAATTAAGAATCCGCGTTATCGCCGTCTATCCGCGTTCCAACTAAGGGTTGAATAATATTTTAACCGTTCAGAGTTCCGCGCATCCAATCGCCGATCAGCCAGTATTTGAAATCCACACCCTGATTGCATTGAATTCCGGCGTAAACGCCGTATCCCAGTGCCGCCAAAGGCATGGCGCTGATGATGCACGCAAAGGGCACGCAGATCAATCCTATGACGAAAGCGCTAAGCGTGCCGGTGATCGCCCAGGCAACGCCTGTCAACGCCCCGCCGCCGATCCACCAGATGAGCTGGAAGATGAGCGCCTGCAGGGACTGATACGCCACATAACGCGAACGGTCCTTGTAGATAAAATAGATCGCCAGCGGCACAAGCGGACCTAGAAATCCTGAAATGAGATTGACCAGCACACCCAAATGCGCAAACATCGCCCATTGACGTTCCTCCGCAGGGGTGAGAGGAGCGGGAGGCGTTTGAGGAATCTGTTCGTTCATCGAATATCCTTTCCAAAGAAAAAGACTCGCGGATATCCGCGAGTCTTTTTATAAACGAGGGATGATTATGCCCAGCCCTGGTTGCGAACAAAATCTGTGATAACGGGGACTTTGACTTCCAGACCCTGATAAGCCTGGTAGGCGCAGTATAGCTGATACAACCAGACCAGAATACCGATACAAATGCCAGAAGTAACAACTGTGATGATGCCGAGGATCAGTGCCTGCATGTTGTGTGCCTTGATGAAGGGGCGGTCTTTTTTATCTTCCATGAACATGAGGATGATCGGGATAAGGGGGGAGAAAACGTAAGCGAGTGCCGCCCAAAGTTTATCATCACTGGAAATATCAGACATAGGTGCTTGAGACATGGTTTATTCCTCCGAATGAATTGGTTTTGGATATTGTACAATTAATTAACACATCACGCAACCGGCAGGTTTCACCCAATGGTACTGTATGCTAGAATCGAGGCATGTCGATTCGAATTGTATTCATGGGTTCTCCCGATTTCGCGTTAACAACATTGCGCATCCTTGCACAAAATTATCAGGTCGTTGGCGTTGTTACGCAGCCCGATCGCGCTTCCGGGCGTGGACGTGAACTCAAAGCGCCTCCTGTAAAAACGCTTGCGCAGGAATTGAACATTCCCGTTATTCAGCCGCAGAAACTGCGTGAGCCTGAAGCCATGCAGCAACTTCAAGATTGGCAGCCCGATCTCATCGTCGTGGCGGCGTTCGGTCAAATTCTCCGCAAAGATGTTTTGGAACTGCCGCAATTCGGCTGCATCAACGTCCATGCTTCGCTGCTTCCGCGATGGCGCGGCGCGGCGCCGATCAATGCCGCCGTCCTCGCCGGGGATGAAGAAACGGGCGTGACCATCATGAAAATGGATGTGGGACTCGATACCGGTCCCATGCTTTCCAAACGTTCCATCCGCATCAAACCGGATGATACGGCTGGTTCGCTCTTCGAGGCATTATCCACGCTGGGAGCGGAACTCCTTATCGAGACCCTGCCCGCTTACCTTGACGGTTCCATCACTCCGCAGCCGCAGCCCGAAGAAGGTGCAACCTACGCGCCCATGCTCAAAAAAGAGGACGGCTTGCTCGACTTCACCCAACCGGTCGTTGAATTGGAACGCCGCGTCCGTGCGATGAGTCCGTGGCCCGGGGCGTGGTTCCAGTGGAATGGCGCGCCGCTCAAGGTCCACAAGGTGCATGTGGGGGAGGGAAAGGCTGAGGCGGGGCAAAGAGTTATAGAGCAGAATCAACCCGGGGTCGGGGCGGGAGGCGGAGTCCTTATCCTTGATGAAGTGCAGCCGCCGGGGAGGAAATCCATGAGCGGCAAGGCGTTTTTATCCGGCGCACGCAATTGGCTTGAGTAGATCAGGCGGGGTATTCTTCTTTCACGATCTCGACGAATTTTTTTGCAAGAAAGGATTGCGTCCGTTCGGCATGGGTGGCGGCGGCAATTTTGCGCTGCGGCGCTGCCCCGTTGAGCGGACGATAATTGACCTGCTGGCTTGCATCGCTAAGAGCCAGCGCGCGGGGGACAAGCGAAACACCCAGACCGATCTCCACACAATTTTTGACCGTGCTGAGCTGCGATGTGTCGCAAACGATCTTCAGGTCCAGGTTTTGCAGATAGCAGAATGACTGCACCTGCTCGCCGAGACAGTGCATTTCGCTGAGGGCAATGAAAGGGAAGTCATCCAGTTCTTTGACGTTAATGGTTGTGCTCGTAATGAGGTCGTGTTCTTTGGACGAGGCAACCAGCAGGGGTTCGGTCAACAACTCTTCGGTGCGGATGCGGCGATGATGGATCGGCATACTGGTGATGCCGACGTCCAATTTCCCATCCAATAGATCGCGGACAATGGCTTCGGTTAAGTCCTCCTGCACGGTGAGACGGGCATTGGGGAATTCCTGACTAAACCGCTTGATGACGCGCGGCAGGACAAATGGCGCGATTGTGGGGATGAAACCAACATTGAGCAAGCCATGACCGACATCCGTATTTTGGTTGAGCGTGTGTTTGATGTCATGCAGGTCGTTTAGGATGGTGATGGCGCGCGGCAGCATGGCACGCCCGGCTTCGGTGAGGACGACTTTGCGGGGGAGACGGTCGAAGAGCGGTTCGCCCAGTTCCTGCTCCAGTTTTTGGATCTGCTGGCTGAGTGATGGTTGGGCAATGTTGCAGCGTTCGGCGGCGCGGCTGAAACTTCCGGTTTCGGCTACGGCTACAAAATATGTGAGTTGGTGGATTTCCATATTGGCTTTCTATTTGCAGCAAGGGTAGGGTTATCCATCCTTGCAAAGGGGGGTATATAGTCATTGCCTATAGTAACGATAGGTATTTTATATTTTACATCTATGCTTGAATTTTATACAATGTATTTGTAGAAAATAAAAAGTTTCCGATAAATTAAGGAGTGTATCAATGAGCGAAGAAAATAATTGTCCCGTGACCGGGCATGCTGGTATGACATCCGCCAGCCGGGGAACATCGAACCGCGATTGGTGGCCCAATCAACTCAACTTGAACATTTTGCATCAACATTCTTCAGCGTCCAACCCATTGGGTGCGGACTTCAACTACGCGGAAGAATTCAAGAAACTTGACCTTGCCGCAGTAAAAAAAGATCTCGCTGACCTGATGACCAATTCGCAGGAGTGGTGGCCCGCAGATTGGGGACACTACGGCGGCTTGATGATCCGCATGGCGTGGCACAGCGCTGGAACCTACCGCACCGGTGATGGTCGCGGCGGCGGCGGAACAGGTAACCAGCGCTTTGCTCCTGTCAATAGCTGGCCCGATAACATCAACCTCGATAAATCGCGCCGTTTGCTCTGGCCCATCAAACAGAAATATGGCAATAAACTCTCCTGGGCAGACCTGATAATTCTGGCGGGAAATGTCGCGCTCGAATCGATGGGATTCAAAACCTTCGGCTTCGGCGGCGGGCGCGCCGACATTTGGCAGCCTGAAGAAGATATTTATTGGGGCAACGAAGAAACCTGGCTCGGTGATAAACGCTACAGCGGCGAACGCGATCTGGAAAATCCGCTGGCGGCGGTGCAGATGGGTCTGATCTACGTCAACCCTGAAGGACCCAACGGTAACCCAGACCCCGTCGCCTCGGGAGTTGATGTACGTGAAACCTTTGCCCGCATGGGCATGAACGATGAAGAAACCGTTGCGCTTGTGGCTGGTGGACACACCTTCGGTAAGGCACACGGCGCAGGCGACCCGGCGCTCGTCGGGCGCGAACCCGAAGCCGCTCCACTCGAAGAAATGGGATTGGGCTGGAACAACAGCCTCGGCAGCGGCAGAGGCTTCCATACCACATCCAGCGGCATCGAAGGCGCGTGGAAGCCGAACCCCACAAAATGGGATATGGGCTACCTCGATATGCTGTTCCGTTACGAATGGGAATTGGTCAAAAGTCCGGCAGGGGCACAACAATGGACGCCTAAAAATTGCAAGCCGGAAGATATGATCCCCGATGCGCACGACCCGTCGAAAAAATTCCCACCGATGATGACCACGGCTGACCTGTCTCTTCGCTTCGACCCGATCTATGAACCCATCGCGCGCCGCTTCCACGAAGACCCCGAAGCCTTTGCGGATGCCTTTGCCCGCGCCTGGTTCAAACTAACTCACCGCGACATGGGACCCAAATCCCGCTATCTCGGCACGGAAGTCCCTGCGGAAGATTTGATCTGGCAGGACCCGCTGCCCGCGCTCGATCACGCTTTGATCGACGCTAGGGATATTGCGGCTCTCAAAGCCAGGATTTTGGCTTCGGGTCTTTCCACGCCAGAGCTTGTTTCTACAGCCTGGGCTTCCGCCTCCACCTTCCGCGGATCTGACAAGCGCGGCGGCGCCAACGGCGCCCGCATTCGCCTCGCTCCGCAAAAGGACTGGGAAGTGAACCAGCCTGCACAATTAGCGAAAGTTCTTTCCACGTTGGAAAAGATACAGCAGGAGTTCAACAAGTCTCAGAAAAGCGGAAAGAAAGTTTCACTGGCAGACTTGATCGTTCTCGGTGGCTGCGCGGCAGTTGAATCAGCGGCGAAGGCGGCTGGTTATGAAGTGGAAGTTCCCTTCACGCCGGGGCGCGTGGATGCCTTGCAGGAACAGACGGATGTGAATTCGTTCGCCGTACTCGAACCCGAAGCCGACGGTTTCCGCAATTACCAGAAGACAACCTTCTCCATCTCAGCCGAAGAGATGCTGGTGGATAAGGCGCAATTGCTCACCTTGAGCGCTCCCGAAATGACGGTACTCGTCGGCGGCTTGCGTGTGCTTGGCGCGAATTATGGCGGCTCGCAGAATGGCGTCTTCACCAAACAACCCGGCAAACTGACCAACGATTTCTTCGTCAACCTGACGGATATGGGCGTGCAATGGCATCCCGAAAATGAAGATGCCCAGGTGTTCAAAGCCCACGACCGCAAGACCGGCGAAGTAAAGTGGACGGGTTCACGCGTGGACCTGGTCTTCGGCTCAAACTCACAGTTGCGCGCTCTGGCTGAAGTCTATGCACAGGATGATGCAAAAGTGAAGTTTGTCCATGACTTCGTAGCGGCTTGGAACAAGGTGATGAACCTCGACCGTTTCGATCTCGCCTAATCACTAGCAGGCGCGGATGACAACATCCGCGCCTGTTTTATATTGTGTGGAGACCTGAAGTTCTACTTCAGAGGAGATACCGAAAGTAGAACTTTCGGTGTCCTTTGCAAATTTTGAGAAAAGGTTCGAAGTGCAGAGTCAGGCTAAGGTCAAAGGGGGAGGCGGGTTCTTATCCCAAAAAATGAAACCGCTGGGGAGAAATCCATGACTGACAAATTTAACTACCCGTCATGAATAAGTGACGGGTATAATTTTTAATTGAAAGGAGGCTGTATGGCTGACAAACCTCTTGGATGTGCCCGCGTGACCGGAACGGTGACCGGGGACAAGCCATCCGCCAATTCGAACCCTCAACCCAATGAACCCCTAAAGGAGACAATTATGACAGCGCGTGTTGGGCAAAAAGCCCCGGAATTCGAAGCGCCCGCGTATTACAAGGGCAAATTCACTTCTGTAAAACTTTCTGACTTCGCAGGCAAATGGGTCCTGCTGTGTTTTTATCCCGGTGATTTCACCTTTGTCTGAGCGACGGAAGTATCGGCGGTCGCCGATAAATATGCAGACCTTCAGGCATTGGGTGTCGAAGTCATTTCGGTCAGCGTGGATAGTCACTTTGTCCACAAGATGTGGAATGATCATGAGTTGGTAAAGATGGTGGAAGGCGGTATTCCCTTCCATATGGCTTCTGATCAGGCGGGGAATGTAGGACGCGCCTACGGCGTGTGGGACGAAAACCAGGGCATTGAACTACGCGGACGATTCATCATCGACCCGGACGGTGTCATTCAAGGGATGGAAGTGCTCACGCCTCCAGTCGGACGACGCATGGCTGAGACCATCCGACAGGTGCAGGCGTTCCAGCATGTGCGCGCCAGCAAGGGTACGGAGGCGACTCCCGCAGGCTGGATGCCCGGCGAAGTGACTCTCCAACCCGGACCGGATCTGGTGGGCAACGTGTGGAAGGTCTGGAAGCCGGAGATGGAAAAGAATTAAAGTTTGCTTGACGCGGTTAAAACAGAAGAGCAGAGGTTACCTCTGCTCTTTTTATGTTACCTTAACTCAAGTTGCTACCCGCCAATGAATTTTCTCCGTTTCTCATCAGAAACCCTCACCCTGCCCTCTCCCAACGGGAGAGGGGGAAGCCGTTCTAATAAAAAACACGCTAATTGGGGTGAGGGAAGTCTCGTGAACAAGGTAGTAACTCGGGTTACCTTCATTTTGTGGACGAAGGCTTTTTGTTTTACAATTAATCCACTACACGGAGGTGAACGATGACCAAATACATCGGCGCGATCGATCAGGGCACAACGAGCACTCGTTTCATTATCTTCGACCATAAGGGGAAAGTTGTTGCTGTTCATCAGAAGGAACATAAACAGATTTACCCCAAGCCGGGCTGGGTGGAGCATGATCCGCTCGAGATTTGGGCGCGGACTCAGGAAGTGATCAAAGGGGCACTGAAGAACGGCGGTATTTCCGCAAAGGATATTGCCGCGGTGGGGGTGACCAATCAGCGCGAGACGACTTTGGTGTGGGACAAGTCCACGGGGGTGCCGGTCTATAACGCCATTGTCTGGCAGGACACGCGGACGGATGCCATCATCTCAAAATTTGCAAAACAAGGCGGGCAGGACCGTTTTAGAAAAAAGACAGGTCTGCCGCTTGCCACGTATTTCTCCGGTCCCAAGATCAAGTGGATTCTGGATAACGTCAAAGGCGCGAAGGAAAAAGCCAAAAAGGGACAGTTGCTTTTCGGCAATATGGATACGTGGGTCATTTGGAATTTGACTGGCGAACACGTCACGGATGTGACCAACGCCTCACGCACGATGTTGATGAATTTGAAAACGCTGGATTGGGATGCAGAGATTTTGAAAGTCATGGGCATTCCACGCTCGATGCTGCCTGAGATTAAGTCATCTTCTGAAGTTTATGGCTACGTAGGGGAGGGGTCTCCCCGCCCCAAAAAGGACGAGGGGATCTCGCCCCTACACGGGATTCCCGTCGCTGGCGATTTGGGTGACCAGCAGGCGGCTCTTTTCGGTCAGACCTGTTACAAACCCGGCGAAGCCAAAAATACCTACGGCACGGGTTGTTTCATGCTGATGAACACAGGTGAGAAACCCGTTCAAAGCAAGGCGGGACTGTTGACTACGCTTGGTTACAAGATCGGCGATCAGAAACCTGTCTATGCCTTGGAAGGGTCGATTGCGATTACGGGCGCGCTCATCCAGTGGCTGCGGGATAATTTAGGTATGATTCAAAACTCGTCCGATGTGGAGGCGCTCGCCAAAACCGTGGACGATAACGGCGGCATTTTCTTCGTCCCTGCTTTTAGCGGACTGTATGCCCCGTATTGGAAGTCTGATGCACGCGGCGTCATCGTCGGCATGACAAGGTATGTGAACAAGGGGCATATCGCGAGGTCCGCGCTTGAGGCGACAGCCTTCCAGACCCGCGAAGTGTTGGATGCGATGGAAAAGGATTCGGGAGTCAAACTCCGCTCGCTCAAAGTGGACGGCGGTATGGTCTTCAATAATCTGTTGATGCAGTTCCAGTCCGATATTTTGAACGTCCCTGTGGTGAGACCTAAAGTGGCAGAGACAACCGCCCTCGGCGCGGCGTACGCGGCGGGACTTGCCATCGGCTTTTGGAAGAATACGGACGAGTTGAAAAAGAATTGGGGACGCGACAAGGAATGGAAGCCCAAAATGGACGCAAAACGCCGCGCGGGTTTATACTCAGGTTGGAAGAAAGCGGTCACACGCACATTTGATTGGATCGAATAAAGAAAGATAAAAGTTGAAAGTTGCAGGTCATCTTCAACCTTCAACCTGTAACCTTAAACCTGCAACCATTAACCCGCAACCTGGAACTCACATGAACCGAACCGAAACTCTTACTTCCCTCAAAGAAAATCCGCAGGTCTCTGTGCTGATCGTCGGCGCAGGCATCAACGGGATTGGAACATTCCGTGATCTCGCGCTCAACGGCGTGGATGTGGTGCTGGTTGACCGCGGTGATTTTTGCTCAGGCGCAAGTTCAGCATCGTCGCATATGGCACATGGCGGCATCCGTTATCTGGAGAATGGCGAGTTTCGTTTGGTGCGTGAGGCGGTCAAGGAACGCAACCGCATGATCCAGAATGCGCCGCATATCGTCAAGCCGCTGCCGACGACGATTCCCATGTTCAAATATTTTTCAGGGATTTTGAACGCGCCGTTGAAATTCATGGGCTGGCTGGATAAGCCCTCCGAACGCGGCTCGATCATCATTAAATTAGGATTGATGATGTACGACGCGTACACTGGCAGCCAGCGGACGGTTCCGCGCCACACGTTCTACTCACGCGCCGCATCGCTTGCGAAGTGGAAAAAACTGAATCCCGAAATCGTCAACACGGCGGTGTATTACGACGGATTGATCTCCAACCCGGAACGCCTCGCCTTGGAACTCGCACTCGATGCCGAAGCGGATAATCCCAATGCGCGCGCGTTGAATTACGTCAGCCTTGTGAGCGGCTCCGGCAATACGGTTGTCTTGCGTGACGAATTGACCGACGAGACCATTGAGGTGCAACCGAAATTGCTTATCAACGCCGCCGGTCCATGGATCGATTTTGCCAACCACAGTCTCGGCGTGACCACCACCTACATCGGCGGCACAAAAGGGTCGCATCTTGTTTTGGATAACCCCGAACTTCGCGCAACGATTGGCGAGAACGAATTCTTCTTCGAGAACAAAGATGGGCGTATCGTGCTCATCTTCCCAATGCAGGACCGTGTTTTGGTAGGCACTTCGGATATCAAGATCGAACATCCCGATGAAGCGCGTTGCACCGACGACGAAATAAACTACTTCCTCGAAATGACCGCGCGCGTTTTCCCGGCGATCAAAGTCACGCGTGAGCAGATCGTCTTTGCGTTCTCGGGTGTGCGCCCGCTGGCAAATAGTGCTGCGAAAACAACAGGACAGTACAGCCGCGATCACCATATTGAAGTATTGAGCGGCGATTGGACGAATCTAAGTTTCCCAGTCTACTCTTTGGTGGGCGGCAAGTGGACATCCTTCCGTGCATTCTCGGAACAGGTGACCGACAAAACGCTGGAATTCTTCGGTATTAAACGCAACAAAGGCACGGAAGACCTTCCCATCGGCGGCGGACGGAATTATCCGCAAACGGATGAAGACCGCGCGAAGTATCTTACCGGTCTCGCCGCATGGACGGGGCTTTCGCATGAGCGTCTCGAAGAACTCTTTGAGCGCTACGGAACCCGCGCCGAAACAGTCGCTGAATTTATAAAACTTGCCGACGATTCTCCGCTGAAATCCCTGCCGGATTATTCCCAGCGCGAGATCCTTTTCCTTGCGCAGTACGAAAAAGTGCGGCACCTCGATGACATCCTTTTGCGCCGTACCATGCTCGGCATGCTGGGCAGGCTCACGCGCGACGCCGTGATCGAGATCGCCGAAATTCTGGCGGAAGCGTTTGGTTGGAGTCTCAGCCGGAAAAATGCCGAGGCGGAAAGAACGCTCCGTTTGCTGGCAGACAGGCACCGGGTCCGGTTGTGATGCGCGTGGTAGAATCCTGCCGATGTCTCCACGGCGAAAAAACAAACTCCAGATAGACCTCGTCATTCCCGTTTATAACGAAGCAGAAGCGATCGACCAAACATACGCCGACGTCCGCCAGGTGGTGGATGCGCTGCCGTATGATTTTCGATTCATCTATGTGGATGACGGCTCATCCGACGGGACGGCTGATTCGCTTCGAGCGATCTGCGCCAACGACCAGAGAGTGACCCTGCTCCAGCTTAGCCGCAACTTTGGGCATCAGGCGGCGCTGACCGCCGGCATGGACGCTTCGCAGGGCGACATCATGATCTCGATGGATGCCGATGGGCAGCACCCGCCTGCGTTGATCCCCAAAATGATCGACTTGATTCAGCAGGGATACGACATCGTGCAGGGACAGCGCATCGAAGACGACCGCGCGGCATCGTTCAAAAAAGTCACCTCCAACTTTTTCTATTGGCTTATCAATCGCATCAGCGGAACGCAGGTCTTGCAGGGCGCCGCGGACTTCCGCGCGCTTTCGCGTAATGCTTTGAATGGTGTGCGCTCGATGCAGGAATATCACCGCTTTCTGCGCGGCATGATCTCATGGATGGGTTATAACAGCGTCATCCTGCCGTATCACGAGCCGGAGCGGATCGCGGGAATTTCGAAATATTCGTTGGGCAAAATGGTGCGGCTTGCCTCCGATGCCATTTTCTCTTTTTCCCTTGCCCCGCTGTACATCGGCTTGAGCGCCGGTTTTGTTTTCTTTATTCTGGCGGGAATTCAGTTGGTGTATGTTCTGTCCCTGTGGATCACGGGGAATACCCAGCAGGTCGAACCCGGCTGGAGTTCGTTGATGGGAGTCATGCTGATCGCCAGCGGCATCATCATGATTCTGCTTGGTTTTATCGGTGTGTATGTCGGTTATATCTTTCAGGAAGTCAAACGCCGCCCGATCTATTTAATAAAGGGGAAGACTTCAGATGTCAGAGAATAAACCCAAAAACTTCTACGTGACCTTGCTGCGGCACGGCGAATCGGTGGGGAATGCCGAATCGCGCTGGCAGGGACAGACGGATTTTCCGCTCACCGATCAGGGACGGACACAGGCGCAGGCTTTGGGGGAACGGTGGAAGCGCCAAAAAATGAAATTCGACTTTGTCATATCCAGTCCGCTTTCGCGCGCGCGGGAAACCGCGGAGATCATCGCCTCCAAACTTGGACTGTTGGTGGAATTTGACCCATTGTGGCTGGAACGCGACAACGGAGAGTTTGCCGGTCTGACCGCGCAGGAAGTCCGCCAGAATTTTACGCATCCCGATTTCACCACACCGTACGACCCCGTCGGCATGGACGGTGAAGGGGATTGGGAGCTGTTCCTCCGCGCCGGGCAGGCATTGCAAGACCTGTTGAAACGCGAACCCGCCCGATATTTGATCGTCTCTCACGGCGGATTGTTGAATCAGGTGATGCATGCCATTGTCGGTGTCCTTCCGCAGGCGCATAACTCCGGCGCGAGTTTCCGCTTCAATAACACCGCCTTCGCTCAGGTAATCTATTATCCCAACCAGCACCGTTGGGTGATCGATAAGCTCAACGATCACGGCCATTGGCGGGATGCTGAGTACGAAAAAAATTCATAGAAAATCTTGATCCTTAAATCGGAAATTTAAAATGAGTCTTCCTTCTTCTCGACCCTCTGAAATGAAATTCCTCGTCTTTGGCGCCGGTGCCATCGGGACGTATATCGGCGGCTCGCTTGTGCTGGCTGGCTATCAAGTCGTTTTTGTGGAGCAGCCAAAGATGGTCGAAGAACTGCGCACGAAGGGACTGCGCCTCGATCTGACGGTGGATGAGAGAAGAAAAACGAAAGATGCGTTCATCGTCGATCCGCGTTCGTTCGTGATCGAACCTTCTTTGGAAGAGGCGCTCAAATACGGTCCATTCGATGCGGCGATTTTTGCTTTGAAATCCTTCGATACCGTTTCCGCCATGGAAGGATTGAAACCCTTTGCAGAAAAGCTCCCGCCGCTGCTTTGCCTCTCCAATGGCGTGGACAACGAACCGACCATCGCGAAAGCTCTCGGCAAGGATAAGGTCATCTATGGGACGGTCACTACAGCCATCGGCAGGCGCGGACCCGGCGACATCGTCCTCGAAAAATTGCGCGGCGTCGGCGTTGCGGCGGGGCATCCCATTTCCGAAAAACTTGTCACCGCGTTGGATAAGTCCTATCTCAAATGTTTCCTCTACCCCGATGCGTTGAGTATGAAATGGTCGAAGATGCTGACAAACCTGATTGCCAACCCTTCCTCTGCCATTCTCAATATGACGGCGGCGCAGGTCTTTGCGGACAAACGTCTTTACAAGGTGGAGATCGACATGCTCAAGGAATGTCTGGCGGTGATGAAAGCGATGGAACTCGAAGTGACCGACCTGCCCGGCACACCTGTCCGTGCGTTGGCGTTTGCCACAAAACTTCCGCTTTGGCTTTCCAAGCCGTTCCTTTCGAAAGCTGCAGGCAGCGGACGCGGCGGCAAGATGCCGTCCTTCCACATTGATTTATACGCCGGGCGCCCCAACAGCGAGATCGAATTCCTGCATGGAGCGGTTGTCCGCGAGGGCGCGGCGCGCGGCATTCCAACACCGGTCAACAAAGTGCTGACCGAAACCCTGATGGCTCTGACAAAGAAAGAGATTCCCCTCGAAGAATTTGCCGGCAAGCCGGAAAAACTATTATCAAAACTGAAATAAATAACCGACCATGGACGATGGACCATAGACCCGACTTTCCATCGCCTATGGTCTATCGATCATCGTATCATGTCAATTAAATTTACCAAACCCAACACAAATATCGAAATCCATTTACCCAACGGCAAAACGCTGACCGGTCCGCGTGGAACGGCGGTGGAGGAATTCCTTGCCAAAGCCAAAAATGACTATCCCGCGCCGATCGTCGCAGCGGTCATCAACAACGAGATTCACGAACTGACGTATCCCGTCAGCGTCGAATCGACCTGTGTGCCCATCACCATGGAAACTGCCGATGGTGCGCGAATCTATCGGCGTTCGCTCATCTTTTTGCTGGAACTTGCTTTCTCACAATGCGCCTTTGAAGGAAGTTTGAACATCGACCATTCTGTTTCGTCCGGCGGATATTATTGCGTCGTAAGAGGCCGCGATCCGCTTTCGCAGGCGGAACTCGACGCGCTCGAACAGCAAATGCGGAAACTGGTCAAGGATGACCTGCCTTTCCTGCGGCGTGAAGCTCCCATTCAGGAAGCCATCGATTATTTCACCGCAAAAGGTCACCAGGATAAATTGCGGCTGTTGAAATATCGCCGCAAGGAATACCTTACGCTTTACGCCGTCAACGGTCTCATGGATTACATGCACGGCTACATGGTGCCGTCTACAAAATATTTGAAGTGGTTTGGATTGAAAAATGTCAATGGTGGATTCATCCTGCAATATCCGCGCCGCCATTCACCGACCCAGCTTGAGAAGTTCGGCGATTACCCGAAACTGATCCGCGCTTTTCGCCAATACGGCGACTGGCTTGAGACCCTGCACATCGACAGCGTCGGTGCGTTGAACGATGCCATTGCCACTGGACGCGCCGATGAGATCGTCCTCGTCTCTGAGGCTTTGCATGAACAGCATATTGCCGATACCGCCCAGCAGATCGCGGAGAGAAATTCGCGCATCATTCTAATCGCTGGTCCGTCCTCTTCCGGCAAGACCACCACATCACGGCGGCTTGCCGTCCAGTTGCTGGCGCGCGGTATCTCGCCGTATCCGCTTGAACTGGATCATTACTTTGTCAGCCGCGATGAAACTCCGCTGGACGAGAACGGCAATCATGATTTCGAAACCATCGAGGCGCTCAATCTCAAACGTCTCGCGCAGGACATCGAAAAACTTCTCAGCGGAGAAAAGGTCCAACTTCCAAGATACAACTTCGTGTCCGGTATGAGCGAAGATGGGGATGTGGTCCAGCTTCGAGACGGGCAGCCGCTCATCCTTGAAGGAATCCACGGATTAAATCCGCGCCTCATCCCGGAACGTTGGACTGATTCAGCGTTTCGGCTTTATGTCTCCGCCCTGACCCAGCTCAACCTAGACCGGCATAACCGCGTCTCGACGACCGACACGCGCCTGATCCGCCGCATTGTGCGTGACGCGCGCGAACGCGGATACTCCGCGCAGGCGACCATCTCGCGCTGGGAGTCGGTGCGGCGCGGCGAGAAGCGGCATATTTTCCCGTTTCAGGAAAATGCGGATGTGATGTTCAACTCGGCGCTGGTGTATGAGCTTTCGACATTGAAGCCGCTTGCGGAGCCGTTGCTGCGGCAGGTTCCGTATAACGCCCCTGAATTTATCGAAGCCCGCCGCTTGCTGGCTTTTCTTGAATGGTTCCTGCCATTGGATGCAAGCCTGATACCGGTGAATTCGATCGTGCGCGAATTCTTGGGTGGTTCGGTCTTGAAGGAGTTCAAGATCTGGCGCGGAGGAAGCAGTTCATAAGTGATAAAAAAATCCAAGCAGTCAGCCTGGATTTTTTTATGCATGATTTTGTTGCTTAAAATTCTTGGACACGGATCAAACGGACTGCACGGTTAAACACGGATTTTAAAGGTTTTATTCCGTGAACATCTGTGAAATCCGTCTTATCCGTGTCCAAAGATTTCCATTATCCATTTGTGACGCTATATTAACTATTCAATATATTTTCGATTTCCTGCAATTCCTCGGCTGAGAAATCCAACTTGTTCAGCATCCCAACCGCATCTTCGATCTGACTGACCTTGCTTGCCCCGATCAGCACGGAGGTCATCTCTTCATGGCGCAAGACCCAAGCCAATGCCGTTTGCGCAAGCGTCTGTCCGCGGTTTTGGGCGAGCGTATTGAGCCTTTTCACTTTATCGAGCTTTTCATCGGTGATGTGAGCAGGTTTCAAAAAGCCATGTGACTTCGATGCGCGTGAACCTTCAGGGATGCCGCCCAGATATTTATCGGTCAGCAAACCCTGTGCGAGCGGAGAAAAAGCGATACAGCCGACGCCTTCGTCTTTCAACGTCCGAAGCAGATCACCCTCCACCCAGCGTTCGAACATGCTGTATTTTGGCTGGTGAATGAGACAGGGTGTGCCAAGCCGACGAAGGATCTGCGCGGCTTCACGAGCCTTGTCAGCGGGGTAGTTCGAAATACCAACATATAACGCCCGTCCGCTGCGGACGATGAAATCGAGCGCCTGCATCGTCTCTTCGAGCGGCGTATCCGGGTCGGGGCGGTGATGGTAGAACAAGTCCACATAATCCAGTCCCATGCGCTTCAGGCTTTGGCCGAGGCTGGAAACGAGATATTTGCGTGAACCCCATTCTCCGTACGGACCTTCCCACATGTAATACCCTGCTTTCGATGAGATGAAAAGTTCATCGCGGAATGGTCGCAGGTCTTTAGCGAGGATTTGCCCGAAGGTCTCTTCTGCCGAGCCGGGAGGCGGACCGTAGTTATTCGCAAGATCAAAGTGGGTGATGCCCAGGTCGAATGCGCGCAAGACCATATCGCGGCTGTTTTCGTACACGTCCACGCCGCCGAAGTTGTGCCATAAACCCAGCGAGACGGCGGGGAGCTTAACTCCGCTTCGTCCGGAACGGCGGTATTGCATGGATTGATAACGAGATGTGGAAGGGAGGTAGTTCATAAATTTTCCTTTTATGTTGCAAGGGTCACCCCTGCAAATTTACACAAAACCCTGTTCGATCAAACTTTCAGCCATTGCAAGGACGGCTTCCCTTTCAGCGCGCGGATTCCATTTGAGAATACGTTTTGCTTTTTCATTCGACTGTTCAAAGTCGCGGTCCAATTCTTCGGTGACTCGCGCGATCTTTTTATCGAACAGACCCAGAAGCCGGACGATCCAACTCGGAAATTCAAACGTGGGAATTTTATATCCGCGCGGTGCATATTCATCGTGCAGCGTTCCTGCGATTTCTTTCAGCCACAGCGTTCCGCTCGAACAAAGGAAACGGTTTCCCGCCGCCTCAGGCGTGGTCATGCCGAGGATGATGGCAGCCGCCACATCGCGCACATCCACCAGCCCCATCTTGATGCGACCCACGCCGGGAACCTGTCCCAGCATATAGGTGCGGATCAATTCCACCGAAGTGCGGAAATTCTTATTCGGCACAGGTCCCAGGATCAGCGGCGGGTTGATGGTGACCAATTCCATATGGTTGGTATTTTCGTCACCGTTGATAAAATCCCATGCGGCACGCTCTGCAAGGGTTTTGCTTTTTGCGTAGGCGCCGATCTCGTTTTCAACAATCGACCAATCATCCTCGGTGAAAACTTTATTGTTTTCCACATGTCCCGCCGAGATCGCCGCCACTGATGAGACCTGCACTACACGTTTCACCCCGGCTTTGTGAGCTGCACGCAGAACGCGCAGCGTCCCTTGTACGGCGGGGATGATGAGATCATCCTCTTTTTCAGGTTCATACAATGGGAATGGAGACGCGATATGCAACACGTACTCGACGCTCTGCATCGCCTCATTCCAACCCGAGTCCTGCTCCAGGTCTGCGGCTTTGAACTCAAGCCGGTCATTGGGCTGCCCCATCTTTTCGACCGCCTCGCGGACTTCCGCTTCTTTGGCAGTTGAGCGGACCGTTCCGCGCACGCTGTAGCCTCGTTCTATCAATTGGACAATGGTGTGAATACCGACGAAACTGCTCGCGCCGGTGACAAGAATAGGGGTAGACATGGGGCGTTGTTCCTTTTGAAAAGCCCTGACTTTTGTCAGGGCTTTTTTTATGAATATCTTGTTCTGCTCTCTCGAATGGCTTCAAGAATATCTTTTGTTGTTATACCCAGTTTTATGCTGCGAACTTCAAAAGGGGATTCTTTTACTGAAGAAATGGGTCTGATGACAAATATCTGACCATCTTGAGTTTTAAATTGAATTTGCCCTTCGCTCAAGACTTTCTTGAGCAACTCAGGGAATTTTTTTTGTATATCGGATGATGTATAAATTACCATTTTACACCTCTAATACGCGGACGCCTTCTTTTTTGGCGATATTGGCAAGTTCTCTATCAAGAGTTATTAGGGGAATATTGTTTTCAATCGCGCATTGAAGGATATAAGCATCATATGCATAAATCTGATGCTTACCTGCAAGGCGAATTGCATCCTCAATATTGATTTCAACCATTTCCATTGAAATCTCTTGATAAATTTGAATGGCATCAATTGCTTGTTCAAGAGTTACCCTTGAACGTTTTAGCATTGCTGAAAAAGCATTACCAACTTCCCATTTTATTGAAGGCGGAGCAACAATAGATGAATCCTTTGTGAGTTCGATCAATTTTGCTTTTTCAGGCTCATCTGCTATAACGGCAATGATGACGGAAGTATCGACGGCTATTCTCATGACTATTTTTATTATAGCATGCCGGCAATTAATGCCACCACGACCCCAAACGCTCCGCATGAAAAATTGACAAGGTCGTTGTCCAGCCACTTCCAGCCGCGGATGTGAACCGTCTCTGTGCCGCAGGTGTGGAGCGGATGCTTCTCCGTCTCCTTTTGGTCGGTGGGGCAGAAGTACATGGCTTGAACCGTTCCGCCGAGAAGGGAGTCGAACAGGGAACCGGCGAGTCCGGCGAGGGTGACGATCAAGAATACAGAAACAGGATCAGGCGTCCCGTTGAGTGAGGCGGCGAGAATGCCGATAAGGGCAGACCCGGTCAAGGAGGCGAGCGTGCCGATTAGGGAGATTCCGCCCGAGGTGCCTTTTTCCACCTGCTTTGTGAGGTTGGTGATCATGCGCGGCGGTTTGGGATTCAACACGCCCAGTTCGGTTGCCCATGTGTCGGCGTTGACTGCGGCGAGCGAGGCTGCAAACGCGACCCAAACCCACGGCTCATTCGGATAGAAAAGATTGAGCGCCGCAAAGAAGGTGGCGACACCGCCGTTGCCGAAGACCTGCCCTGCGTCACGTTCGTGTCCCTTTGAAAATTTCTCGTTGAGACTTGCCTTGCGTTTTTTGAACGCGCGGCTCAACAAAGAGGATGTGATGAAGAAGGTGAGCAGCAAAATTGCCCAGGCTAGACCGCCGATTCCAAAGATGATCGTGCCTGTGACTGCGGCGGCAACGGCTCCGCTTTTGTTGAGGCTGCGGGCTTTGTATGCGAGAAATGCAATGATGAGTGCGAGAAGGAAACCGAGAAGAAGTTGCATAGGGTTGCAGGTTGTAAGTTGAAGGTTACAGGTTGAAGGAAGTTGAACATGCAGCCTTCAACCTCTAACTTTTATACCGGTGTGGTGATGATGAAAAGGACTGCAAGCAGGAACAACAGGCTTGTCAGGGTGCTGGAGCCCCAAACGAGGAAAGCCAGCGTGCGTTCGCGGTCTCTACGATAGAAATATAGACCGGCGATCCACCCTGTGACTGTCAGCAGGAGGCTGGCGACGGGGAAGATGATAAGTTGGGAGGACGGCACGGCTTCGTATGCGCCTGTGGATGCCTGGATGCCGAACGCTACCTGCGGCGTGGACGGGATGATGAGGCTTGCCCAAACGAACAAGCCGATATTCAGAAAGAGCGCGGAGAGCCACAAATAACGGGCGAGTCCGCTTTCCCACGCCTGCGAGACGATGAACGACGGATAGACCGATTTCGCTTCGGCGGGGGCGAGGCTGCCCATCTCGGTGGCGCGGGCGAAGGTTTGTGTCAGCCCGGCGGGATTGTCGGGCGAAATGACAAATACACGTTTGGCGGTTGCGACCAGCAGAAGTTTTTTTGAGTCTGCGGCGATGAATTCTACTGAGCCGAGGTCTTGATGGCGACGCATCCCCAACAGCGCGCCGGGAAGCGGCAAGGCAGGCATCCTGAGCGGATTGGTCAGATCTTCCGCAGGGCGGATCCACTCGATGTCGGAAAGGGGAATGTCTTCAACGCGCAGCCCCCAGTGGATGGCGAGGCTGTCACGGTCGATCTCGTATTTGGCGCGATAAAGCGCAATCGTTCGGTATGCGAAAAAGGGAATTGGCGCGAATGCCGCCAGCGACACCAACAGCCAGATAAGGAAGGTGGGTCCCACATCGTTTGCGGTGAGTTGGATGAAGCCGACAACGACCAGAACCGTCAAAGCAACAGCTATCACACCGTTGATGAGAAGTCCGCGTTGTTTGGGCGGGGGAAAAATACCAGTGTTCATGAAGGGATCAGGCAAAGAACGCTTTTACGCGGACAGTCAGATCGTCCAGTGCGACCGTCAAATTTTCTTTTTCCTTGCGCGGCTTCAATTCTACCATTCCGTCTTTCAGCCCTTTTTCGCCAACGGTCACGCGGACGGGGCAGCCGATCAGATCAGCGTCATTGAACTTGACACCAGCGCGGTCATCGCGGTCATCGAACAGGACAGAAATTCCTGTAGTTTGGAGGGCGTTGTAAATTTCTTCGGCTTTGGCTTTAGTGTCCATCGTCTTGCCGGGGACGTGCATCAAATACACGCCGAAAGCAGAAGCGGAAGAAGGCAGGGTCAAACCTTTGTCGTCATGATAAGTCTCAGCGAGGGCAAGCATCAAGTTCGCGGTTTCAACATTCGCCTCCGCAGCGATTTGGATCGCAGAAAACACCTCAAGCGGCTTCCCGCAATTCGGGCAGGCATCTCCGGCTTTGGCTTGGACGAGGTCCGCTACTATTTCCGCAGAATAGTCGCGCGGATAGTTCGTGTTCAGCAGGTGATATCCCTTCTCATTCGCACCCGCCGCCAGATTTTGCGATTGGGGAATCAGGTCATCGACGAGGATGAGCGCATCCTTCAAACCGATGGGGGACGCGTACCCCGCCTCAGCCCCGGACCTTGAAATGGATTCAGCGTCCGCAAGCGCCACCTCGCCGACAAGTTTCCCCAGCTTTGCCTCGCTCAACTGCATGTCTCCGCGGACGGCGATGAAGACGAATTTATGATCCGCTTTGCGGACGTACATCAACGCCTTGGCGGTTTTCTCTTTGGGGACGTTCAGCAGATTTGCCAGCGCTTCGATGGTGTTGCAATCCGGTGTGGACACTTTCTCCAGCGGACGTTCCTCTTCGTGTGGCAGAGGCGTCTTTTTGAATTGAGCCAGTTCCAGCCGTTCAGTGTATTGGCAGGATGGACAATGGGCAATTTCACTGCCGCCTGTTGAAAGCGGAAAGTAGGCTTCCTTTTCACTTCTCAATACTTGAAGCTCATTTGAAGAATCCAGAGGAAAGTCTTTTAACCGCTCGATCAACTTCTCGCCCAGCGGCAGGAGTTGGTTTTCGCGGGTCAAATATCCCGCACGGACGAGCCAGCCCCAGCCCTGTGAGCGGGCGTTGTTGGGAAATTCACGTTGGGTTTGAATGGAAAGTTCTGTGTATCTCATGATTTTCAAAAAAGAGCGACCACAAGGGTCGCCCGTGCAGGTTAGGAATCTGCTTTCTTTTTCTTCTTTGCCACCGTTTGCGTGGACTCGACTTCGGGTTTTGGCTCAGGGACCTGAATGGGCGTCTGGGCGATGGATTCGGCTTGGGCGGCTTCCGAAGGCGTGGATTCAGGAGCAGGCTCAAGGTTAAGGTCGACCGATTCTTCCATCCTGATCTGACCACGCAGGAATGCGCCTTCTTCCGTCACAAAGGCAGTGGTGATTACGTCACCCCACACACGCCCCGTCGCGCGGATCTCCAGCTTTTGGGTGGTGATATTTCCGCGAACGGCGCCAGCCACAATGACGGTGTTGGCGCGGACGTTCTGGCAGGTCACACGCCCGGTCTCGCCGACGACGAGCATGCCGCGCAGGGCGATCTCCCCTTCGAATGCGCCTTCGATGCGCACGCCGCCCGAGCCGTTGATGCTGCCATGCCAGATGACACCCGAACCCAGCACCGATGTGATGCGTTCCACGGCTTGAACAGGTTGTGCGGTTTCTGTGGGTGTGGAATTGCGTTTAAACATCAGGCATTTGCCCCCATCGAAACCTGAAATTCAACTGGGAAGATATTCTTTAAATTCAGGCGTTGCGATGCATCCATGATCTCAATGCCGACGATGTGATTTTCGCTACCCATGTCCAGCACCACATCTTCCGCAACACGTTGGTTAATAACATCTTGCTTCTGTTCATCAAGACGAAGATATAAAACGTCTGTTTTGGGGTTGTAAATTATTTGCATTTCAGTCTTTCCATTCTCCGTAAAAGACGTAGACCGTTACGGTGATAATGGTTTGATTTTCTTCCACGTAGATTACTTCGACGCGCTTTTCCTCGTAATATTTACCGAGCCGTTCCTTTTTGAAAGTAAAAACCTTCGCTTTTGCCTTTCGGTTTCCTCTGGCTGGAATTTCTGTTCCCTGTTCCAGAACGACCCGAATCTCTTCGATATTCGTACCACGTTCTTCGGCGCGTTGCAATGTATGCGGCTCGATTTGGATATTCATAGTTCCCTTTTGGGCATTATTTTACCTTTAAAACAAAAAGGGCGACAAAATGCCGCCCTCACTGTCTACTGAATACTGTTTACTTAATACTGCTACTGCCTACCGTCCACTGAATGCTGCACTACTCGCCCTTTTCTTCCACCATCTGCACACCCATGATGTTGAAGCCCGAGTCCACGTACAGCACTTCGCCGGTGACGCGCTTCGAAAGGTCGCTGGCAAGGAAGACTGCCATATCGCCGACGTCGTCAATGGTCACATTCTCGCGCATGGGAGATTTGTCCGCGAAGTGTTTGTACATGTCGCGGAAGCCGCCCACGCCCGCCGCCGCCAATGTGCGGATGGCGCCCGCCGAGATCGCATTGACGCGGATCTTCTTTGGACCGAGATCATACGCCAGATAGCGGGTGGATGATTCCAAAGCCGCCTTGGCGACGCCCATCACATTGTAGTGGGGGGCAACCTTCACCGCGCCGGAGCCGTAGGTCAGGCACATCACCGAGCCGCCTTCGTTCATGATCGGCAGGAAGGCGTGGGTCAGCGCCACCAATGAATACACTGAAATATCCATCGCCACGCGGAAGCCTTCGCGGCTGGTCTCATGGAAGGGTTTGCTCAATTCGTCGCGCCCGGCATACGCAATGGAATGGACCAAAATATCGATCTTACCGAAATGCTTTTCCGCTTTCTCGACCACAGCAGTGATCTGATCGTCCTTGGTCACATCACATTCTTCGACCCACTGGCAATTGATCCGCTCCGCCAGCGGCTTGACGCGTTTCTCCATCACTTCACCGGCATAGCTGATGCCGATATTCGCGCCTTCGCGCAGGAACGATTGAATAATGCCCCATGCAATTGATTTATCGTTTGCCAGCCCAAAGACCAGCGCATTTTTTCCTTCAAGCAATCCCATAACATCTCTCCTAAAATTCGGTATTGGATACTCCCTTATTTGAGTATCGTATCTTTTACTAAGAACCGCCACGGTTTTGAGAACCAAGGTTCCGGTGTTTTGTTTAAACCCACTCGCGCGCCAATCGTCACGCTCTTTTCGGGGACTTTAACCCCCGCCTCGATCCATAGACTTGAGCCTGCTTCCGTTAAATCGACATAGTTCTCGCTGATGGTGATTCCCAGCGCCTGAGTCAGTTTCCCTGGACCCAGCGTATCCCGCCCCTGACGGCGCTCCATCATCACATCCACGCCTTCGAGTGGCTGTATCGCGCGGATGAGCACCGCCGCAGGGAAACCTTCCTGCTCGGTGACGACGTTCAGCATCCAGTGATTCCCATAGGTGAAGTAAATATACGCATGTCCCGGCGGACCATACATCGGATCAGTGCGTTTTGTCCGCCCGGCTTTGGCGTGGCAGGCAAGGTCATCTTCGCCGATATAAGCCTCGGTCTCGGAGATGATCCCAACCAATTTAACGCCATCCAGAATCCGAACCAAACGCGCGCCGAGTAGTTCGCGTGCAACGGTCAATGTAGGGCGATCATAGAATTTGCGGGGGAGAAGAAGTTTTTTTACCACGGAGATCACGGAGGACACGGAGTTTTTAATTAGCTAATCTTTTGATGCCGCCATGTTTGAGCATCTTTACATTGAAGTTTAGCAATAGACCGACTTTGCCGCCAAAAATTTTCAGGTAAGAAAGTAATTGGGCATCGTGAATACTTGCCAAACTTTCCACCGATTTTATCTCAACGATTACCGCATCATTTACAAGAAGGTCGAGTCTATACCCGCAATCCAACTGAATACCTTTGTATGTTAATGGAAGAGGCACTTCTTGTAGCGCTTCCAACCCTCTTTGAAGTAATTCATATCGCAAACATTCGCAGTAAGCAGATTCTAGCAAACCTGGACCCAAATTTTTATGAACTTCAATGGCTGCCCCAATAATAGCCTCGGTAATTTTGTTTAAATCTTTCATGCTCATCTGCTTCATTTTTTCCTCCTTGCTTTTAGCAGTTATTCAAAACTTGGAACTCTAAACCTCAGAAAACTCTGTGATCTCTGTGTACTCCGTGGTGAAAATTATTTAAACCTAGAATCTCGTTGAAGCGTTAATCTCAACCCGTCCTCCAATTTGATGGACGGGGTAAAGCGCAGTTTTTCCTTTGCCAGCGACAAATCCGCTTTCATGCGGGAGACGCCGCCGGAGGTTTGGCTGTTGTAGACCACATTGGCACTGCTGTCGGTGACGCCTAACACAATGCGGATCAACTCCTTGATGGATGATTCCTCGCCCGAACCAACATTGATGACCAGCCCATCGACATTGGGCGCAGTGGATGCCGCCACCATCGCGCTGACAACGTCGTCCACGTAGATATAATCGCGGGTCTGGCTTCCGTCGCCGTGAGCGACCAAGGTCCCGCCGCGAAGCGCTTGCCTGAGATAGTGCGGAACCACGGGAGGATGAGAAGGCGGCAGGTGTTGACCCGGTCCATAGGCGTTGAATATCCGCAGGCTGACGGTTTCGATGTTCCACAAATTTCCAATGGTGCGGACATAATGTTCCGCCGAGATCTTCGAGACGGCATACGGCGAGCGCGGATTGGGAATATCAGTCTCTTTTAACCCGCCGTCCATCATGTCACCGTAGACTGCGCCGGAGGAGGCGAGGACTACACGTTTTACGCCCACGTCGCGCATGGCTTCCATGAGGGCAACTGTCCCGCCGACGTTGACAGTGTTGTAGTCGCGCGGGTACAGGATCGACTCCTGAACCGAGACCCGCGCCGCGAGGTGATAGACCACATCCACTTCCTGCAGGAGAGTCCACAACTTGGGGCGGTCGCCTACATCTCCGCGCGTAAAGTGGACGTCCGGTGAAAGGACTTTGGGGTCGCCGGTGGAGAGATCATCCAAACCGCGGACTTGATGACCTTCACGGGCAAGGTGGTTGGCAAGCGAAGAGCCGAGGAATCCCGCGGCTCCGGTAATTAGAAAATTCATATCGAGATTATAGCATCGGATTTATTGCCGCCGAATTAACATAAACCAGTGCGGGTTCATATTAATTCGAGTTGAATAATTAAAAAAGCGGAGCGCCCTGCTATAATGGAGAAAAGGTGTGCCATGAACATTCTAGTGCTGGAGAACGACCCAAAAGAACTCGCCGTTATTCAACAAGCTCTAAGCGGACAGTCGAACCAGATCACTCCGGTTGGTTCAAGCGCGCAGGTGTTGCAGGCACTTCAGGGCGGCAATGTGCGTTTTGTGATCGCCGATTCAGATAACACCGATCTGCTTCAATCACAATTGATCCCGCGTATTCGCGAACTGCAAACTGCCGAACCGGTCTATGTTTTGGTTGTCACTTCAAAAGATGGGGTTGTGACAGGTATGGACGATGTACTTCACCGTCCGTATATCGCTGCCGACCTGAAGAACCGGATCGATATCGCCGAACGAATCATGGTGCTGACCTCGCGGCTGGCGAAAGCTCGCGCGCAGATGGAAAGCCAGGCGGCGTTCGACTCTTTAACCGGATTCATGAACCGTACCGGTTTTCTGCGTCAGGCGGCGGGAGAGTTGGAGCGGTCGCGTCGGGCTTCACTTTCGCTGAGTCTCATCGCGCTGGATATCGATAATTTCAAGATCATCAACGACAAATTCGGCATGAAACTGGGGGACGACGTGCTGGAGGTCGTTGCAAAAGCCATCCGTGAAAAAAGCCGTCCGTATGACTGCATTGGGCGTTGGTCGGGTGATGAGTTCGTTCTGGCGCTGCCGGGCGTCATCGGCGCGGACGCGGAAAAGGTCGCGGGGAGAATCATTGCCGGAGTACGCGGCACCCGCATCGAGGTCCCGGACGAGCCGCCGTTGAACGTCAAGATGAGCGCGGGAATCGCATCCATCCTGCGGATCACATCCACAACGGAAGTTGAGCCGATCATCCAGAGCGCGCTTCAGGCGGTGGCACGTGCCAAGGAAGACGGGGGCAATCAGGTCTTTTTGGTCTACCTATAAAATCCACTGGATCAAAAATAACGCAGCCATCCCGATGAGGATGGTCAAAAGTGTGCTGCGTGAATACCACGCCGTAACGATGGCGACAATGCCTGCCAGCAGGCGTGTATTATCGAGCGTGATATCGAACGAGCCGTTGCGGATAAGCAATTCGGGGAAAATGATGGCGGATAGCACCGCGGGCGGAACGTAGTGCAGCGCCCTGCGCATCGTCTCCGGGACCTCGAACCTGCCGAATAAAAAGATGAACGAGAATCTCATCCCGAACGTGATCAACCCGCCAAGGACCATAACCAACCAGATATTCATTGCGCCGCCTTTGTGGATTTACTACCTTCCAGCATAGTGCCGACGACAATGCCGACCAAAGCCGCCAAAATTAGACCGAGTTTGAAGGGAAGGCTATAGGCGAGCAAAGCAGTGATGCCTGCGCTCAAAGCGGCGGCAACCATCGGCTGCTTTTTGAGAACGGGAACGAGCATGGCAATGAACGTCAGCGGGAGGGCGAAATCCAAAGACCAACTTTCGGGGATGGCTGCGCCGAGGAAAATTCCAATTGCGGTGCTGATCTGCCAGGTTGTCCATAATGAGATGCCTGCCCCGAATAGGAACCAATGTTTATATTCTGAAGACCCTTCTTTTTCGTAATATAAGACAGATGGGGCATAGGCTTCGTCGGTCAGCAAATAAGAGAGCAAAACTTTCCAGCGCAGGGAAAGGTCCTTTAAGTGCGGCGCGAGCGACGCGCTATATAACACGTGACGCAAGTTAACGACCGCAATCGTCAGAATGATGACCAGCCCCGGAGTTATATCCTTGACCAACTGCGCCGTAACGAATTGTGCCGACCCCGCAAAAACAATGGATGACATCATTTGTGCCGCCGCGTTGGATAACCCCGCGTTCAATGCCAGAGCGCCATAGATCATTCCAAACGGAAAAACGCCAAGCAGCAGTGGTATCTCTGAACGGATGCCCTCGATGAAATTATTTCTTCTCTCGTTCATTTCTCTTCTCCTGTAAGAAGCAGTTCCCCGCATGGGGAACTGCTTCTAATTTCCTTCCTTATGAATTCTCCGCGACACTCGTTGACAGCCCCTGGATTCATAATTGCTGGATTTTATCACCGGGACAAAAAAAGCCGCCTCCATTTGGAGGCGGCTTTCGCTTCATTCTGGGACCTGGGCTTGCGTCCTGCAGCCCAAGCCTTTTGCTAACCGAGGGCTTTCTTCGCCTCCGCGATCACCTCATCGTAATCCGGTTCCTGACCCAACGCCGGTAAATAGTTGACATAGGTCAGTTTGCCGTCACGCCCTACGATAAAGACCGAACGGCGGAGGTAGCGGCGTTCCTTGATCAACACTCCGTACTTGATGCCGAAATCCGCTTCCACCACATCCGAGACGACCTTGACCCGCTCCACACCGGCGGCTCCGCACCAGCGCTGCTGCGCCATCGGGAAGTCTGTGCTAATGGTGTAAATGACAATGTCCTCGCCCAGCTTCGAGGCTTCCTCGTTGAAGCGGCGGGTTTCACGGTCGCAAACATCTGTATCCAGCGAAGGGACAGCCGTCAGAATGATGACCTTCCCCTTGTCGTCCTGAAGCGGGTTGACAGAAGCCCAGCCGGAGGCAACACTGGTAAATTCCGGCGCCATCTGTCCGACGCTCACTTCATCACCATACAAGGTGACAAATTGATCTTTTATCTTAAAAACATCGTTGCGTACTGTAGTCATTAGAATTATCTCCCATAGAGTTTTTTCAAGTTTATCAGACAACTCCATTCTTTCCACTCTTACGGATATAATGAGCCGTTGTATGCAATTACATTCATGGAGAATTTGTCAGTCAAATGGAATTTGTCCCCACAAAAATACCGGATGTCATTCAGATCAAGCCCAAAGTTTTTGAAGATTCGCGCGGTTTCTTTATGGAAACCTATCGCGGAGATCGCTTTGCCGAGGGAGGAATTGCCCAAAATTTTATCCAGGAGAACCACTCCCGTTCGCAAAAAGGCGTTCTGCGGGGATTGCATTATCAAATCCGCAATACGCAAGGCAAGCTGGTGCGTGTTGTGTTAGGTGAGATTTTTGATGTAGTTGTAGATATTCGCCGTAGTTCGCCTACGTTTGGAATGTGGGTGGGCGAAGTCCTTTCATCCGAGAATCATTATCAATTATGGGTGCCTGAAGGGTTTGCGCATGGTTTCTACGTGATGAGCGAGGCGGCGGAAGTTGTTTATAAAGTTACAGATTATTATGCTCCTGAGTGGGAACGCAGCATTTTGTGGGACGATCCCGAAATAGGAATTGAATGGCCTCTTGACGGTGATGCTGCTCCCATTCTGTCTCAAAAAGATTTAATGGGAAAGCCTCTGGCTGAAGCCGAACTTTTTGAATGATAGGAAAAGTAAATTAATATGAAGAATGTGCTTGTAACAGGCGGGGCGGGCTTTATCGGCTCTAATTTTATTCGTTATCTTTTGCGAAGCGAAAAGGACATCAAAGTTGTCAATTTCGATGCGCTGACCTATGCCGGGAATCTTGAAAGCTTGAGCGATATTGCAGAGGACCCGCGTTATCTTTTTGCGCAGGGAAATATCTGTGATGAAGCGCAGGTCAATGAAGCCTTGCACGAACACCAGATCGATACCATCGTCCATTTTGCGGCTGAGACTCATGTGGACCGTTCCATTTTAGGTCCGCGCCAATTTGTTGAGACGAATGTCCTGGGGACATTTACCATGTTGGAGGCTGCCCGAACGTACTGGCTCAAGGAGAAGGGACAACCTGTTGAGGATGTGCGCTTTCATCATGTTTCCACAGATGAGGTTTTTGGCTCATTGAAACCGGGCGAACTTGCGTGGACGGAAGAAACGCCCTACGCACCCAACTCACCCTACGCAGCCTCGAAGGCATCCAGCGACCACCTTGTCCGTTCGTATGGGCATACTTTTGGGTTGCCTTTTACCATTACCAATTGTTCGAATAATTATGGTCCTTATCAATTCCCTGAAAAACTGATTCCCGTCATCATACTAAATGCGCTTGAGGGAAAGCCATTGCCTGTTTATGGCGACGGGCAGCAGGTCCGCGATTGGCTGCATGTCGAAGACCATTGTGAAGCGATCCACCTTGTTCTTTCGAAGGGAAAGTCCGGTTCCACCTATAATATTGGCGGCGAAAACCAGCCTGCCAATCTAACGATCGTGGAGACCATCTGCGATATTCTCGATGAGATCCAGCCGAAATCTGAACATTCGCCGCATCGTAACCTGATCAAGTTCGTTACCGATAGACCCGGACATGACCGCCGCTATGATATGGATACGCATAAGATCAGCGCAGAATTGGGATGGCACCCGCGTCACACTCTTAAGGAAGGGTTGCTTGACACTGTTCAGTGGTATTTATCTCATCCAGACTGGGTATCCTCCATCCGCCAGAAACAGGAATATCAGGGCTGGATGGACGCGAATTACAAGTCACGTTAAAACGGGAGATTGTTGATGAAAGGTATTATCCTGGCCGGAGGACGCGGCACACGTCTTTATCCTTTAACTCTGGCTGTCAGTAAACAGATATTGCCGGTATATGACAAGCCGATGATCTACTATCCCTTGTCCATGTTGATGCTGGCAGGGATAAAAGACATTTTGGTCATCAGTTCACCGGAAGACCTGCCCGGTTTCAAGCGTTTGCTTGGGGATGGCGCCAGCTGGGGAATGAAATTCTCCTATGCCGAACAGGCGGAGCCGCGTGGTCTGGCGGATGCCTTTATCGTTGGCGAAGACTTCATTGCGGGTGAGCGGGTTTGTTTAATACTTGGCGACAATATTTTCTTTGGGCAGGGGCTGCCAGAACAGCTCCACCAAGCCGCCATGTTGGAAACAGGCGCGCTCGTCTTTGCATATCCTGTCCATGACCCGGAGCGTTATGGCGTGATCGAATTCGATGAAGGCGACAAAGCGATCAGCCTGGAGGAGAAGCCCCAGAAACCGCGTTCGAATTACGCGGTTCCCGGTCTGTATTTTTATGATGAACGTGTAGTGGAATTTGCCAAAGCACTCAAGCCTTCCCCGCGCGGCGAGATCGAGATCACTGATCTTAACCGCCTCTATCTGGATAGGGGCGAGTTGAGCGTCATTCCATTGGGGCGCGGCGTGGCCTGGCTGGATGCCGGGACGCATGAGTCGCTTCTGCAGGCTTCCAATTTTGTGCAGGCTGTGGAGGATCGGCAGGGACTTATGATCTCTTCGCCGGAAGAAATAGCCTACCGAAAAGGTTTTATCGACCGCGAACAGTTAAGATCCCTGGCGGAGGAATTGGGCAATAATGGCTACGGTAATTATCTTTTGCGGTTGTCGACGGAAAATAAATAAGGATGGGGCTCTTGGTTAAGGCGTATTTCATATGAAAATGCTTTTGATAGGCAAAACCGGCCAACTGGGTTGGGAATTGAATAGAACCCTGCTTCCTCTTGGGGAGGTAATTGCGGTGGATTTTCCGCAAATTGATCTGGAGAAACCGGATACGTATGTTTCAATAATTCGAGAGTTAAAGCCGGATTTTATAATCAACTCTGCTGCCTATACGGCAGTTGATCTTGCTGAAACAGAACGTGAACGCGCCGGAAACATAAATACTGTTGCTTCCGGCATTTTGGCGGAGGAAGCCAATAAAACGAATTCGTTTTTGATCCATTATTCGACGGATTACGTTTTTGACGGCATGGCGGGATCCCTGTATAAGGAAGATGATAGCGTCAACCCTTTGAATATCTATGGGCTGACCAAATTGCAGGGTGAACAGGCAATTCAGGCGGCGGGTGGGGCGCACTTAATCTTCCGCACCAGTTGGGTGTACAGCCTGCGGATGGCAGGGGGGTTTGTCAACAAGGTCCTCGAATGGTCGCGTCAGCAAACGCAATTGAAGATAGTAACCGACCAGGTGAGCAGCCCAACCTGGGCTCGCATGCTGGCGGAAGTCACTTCACTCCTGGTCTCGCGGGGCGCTGGAGCCTTGCGTGAACACTCAGGGATTTACCACCTGGCGGGCAGCGGGCATGCCAGCCGGTACGAGTGGGCAAAGGCAATTTTGGAGCTCGACCCCAACAAAGCCGGTCAGAAGGTACAGGAATTGCTGCCAGCGTATACTGCCGACTTCCCGACCCCGGCAGCGCGACCCCTTTTTTCGGCTTTGGATTGCTCGCGCTTCGAAAGGACCTTTGGTTTGCACCTGCCCGATTGGGAAAAAAGCCTGCAATTAGCGCTGCGGTAAAAAAAACTAATAAGAATGCAAGGTCGAAATGGGATTCCAAACATTGTCTTTACAAAACAGAAAATCTGAAATTATCGCGGTTGTTATATAATAAAATTCAAATGTTCAAAATATCTGTGTAAAATGTGTAAAAGAGGAAAGGCTCGAGTATGATGAACCTAAAAAACAATCACCCCCGTTGGGCAATTACTTATTTTCGTCTTTTTTTAATGTTAATAATAACTGGATCGATGCTCAACGTGGTCCCAGTTCATGCGGCGGAAGACGGTGAAACGAATAATTCTTACGGACCCGTCGCATTTACTATAAATGGTGCTGCTCCCGGCGCGGGGGTATATGATGATAGCGATTCAGGGTGGACGTATGATGGGGCATGGACGGCACTCACTGGGCTGGTAGGACCGTACTCCGACACCATCCACCGCAGCCAGACCACAGGCGATGCGGCGTCTTTCAGCTTCAATGGGACGCAGTTCATTCTGAAGTACACACGATCTACTGACAATGGAGATTTGGATGTGTATGTGGACGATGTTAAGATCGATACACTTGACACGAGCGGTGATGCGCAATTCCAGTCTGTTTACGTTAGCCCGTTCTTTACATCAGGGGAACATATTGTGCGTTTCGAAAATGCTGGCGGCGGGATTTATGTCAATATCGATTCGATCGAGGTTGTGACAACATCGATCCCTGGCGTGGGAGTTTATGATGATGGAGACACAGGATGGGCGTATGGCGGAGTATGGACAGCACTCACAGGGTTGACAGGTCCCTACTCTGACACCATGCATCGCAGCCAGGATACTGGAGATGGGGCTTTCTTTGCCTTCAATGGAACACGGTTCATTCTAAAGTACACACAAGACACGAGCAATGGCAGCCTGGATATATATGTGGATGGAAATAAGATCACCACACTTGATACGAGCGGCGCTCTGGAATACCAAAAGACCTATACCAGCCCGCTCTTCCCATCTGAGGATCACTACATCCGCTTCGAGAATGTTGGCGATGGAACCTATGTCAATATCGATTCGATCGAGGTTCTCGACACAGCTGTTCCGGGAGTGGGTGTCTATGATGATGCAGATTCATTATGGACATACGACGGAACATGGACAGCTTTTACAGGGTTGACGGGTCCCTACTCTGGTACCATGCATCGCAGCCAAACCATAGGGGATAGGGCACTTTTTACTTTCAATGGCACGCAGTTTATTTTAAAGTATACGCAAGACACGGGCAATGGGGACCTGGATGTATATGTGGACGGGAATAAGATCGCCACGATCGATACGAGCGGCTCTCAGCAATTCCAGACAACCTACTCCAGCCCGGTTTTAACTCTCGGGGATCATTTCGTAAGTTTCGAGAACGCGGGCGGTGGGACTTATGTCAACATCGATTCGATTGAGATATTGGATACATCTGCTCTTGATCTTCCGGACCTTGTTATAACTGGTGTTACTTTAACAGATCTATCCATGAATCCGATCAGCGAAGTGAATACCGGTGAGGAGTTTTTGGTTAATATCGAGGTTACAAACCAGGGCGGTAATGATTACGAGGATTGGATTACTAGAAATGTCTACCTCGGACCAGCATCGTTGGTTGGAGGCTGCCATTCTGGTGACGATTCCTATTTTGATATAGAAACTACGTTAATCCCTTCAGGTGAATCTAGTACTCAATCGGTTTCTGTGACTATTAATAGTGCTGGAACCTATAACTTATATGTTTATGTGGATGTAACCTGCTCGGTTGATGAAACAAATGAAGATAATAATGATTATGAGCCGATTACAGTGAATGTTGGCACACAGGTGGATGTGAAAATTGGCAGCACTTCAGAGGGACCTTATTTTCTGCAAAGGGGGCAGGAAAAACGTCTTACCTACCCGCTCTCAGGTGGTCCGGTCACGGTTGAAAGTTCAGATGGCACGAATATTGTTTCAGCTATCCGTTTACAGTCTGTTGAATCCACCACTAACAATACACTTCGCAGTTTTGTTGAAACCATGGGGATTCCAAGCAGTATGGTGTCATACAAATATTATTTTCCCTCTTATACGGGTACCTTCGCGCCTCTAAATTCACAGATCCGTTTCTCCAATTTGGATGATATAACTACCAGAATCCGTGTAACCATTGGAAATGAGATCGTGTGGGAACAAGATGTACCTGGCGTAACCCAACCGCAATTAGGTTCCCCGGAACGCCGGTTGAATTTTCTAATTAGTGGGGGACCTGTAATCGTAGAAAGTCTAGACCCTAATAAGAAAATAGTCTCAACTATCCGCTTGCAAGTGGCTAATAATGGCGCTTTATATAGTTTTGCTGAAACTGTTGGCATCCCAGTGGAAGCGCTATCTTACTCTTATTCTTTTTCGTCGTATACAAATACTTTCGCTCCACTAAATTCACAGATTCGTTTTTCGAATCTGGATGCAACGACTACTCGGATCCGTGTAACTATTGGAGATACGATTTGGTGGGAAGATAATGTGCCAGGTTACAATGAGCCGCAATTAGGTTCCTCTGAACGTCGTTTGTCCTTTCCAGTAAGTGGGGGACCCGTGGTCGTAGAAAGTTTGGATACCTCTAAGAAAATTATTTCTGCCATTCGTCTGCAAGCTTTCGATCCTAACACTTCGACACTACATTCCTTTATTGAAACCATGGGCGTCCCGAAGGAAATATTGTCTTATAAATATTATTTTCCATCTTACAACAATCTCTTTACACCATTAAACTCACAAATCCGGTTTTCTAATCTTGAAGCAACGACTACTCGGATTCGTATCACGATTGGTCCTGATATCGTCTGGGAAGACAATGTGCCGGGCTTAGCAGAACCAAATTTAGGCTTGCCAGAACGCCGGTTGACTTTCAATGTCAGTGGCGGACCAGTAATTGTTGAAAGTTTGGATCCTTCTCGGAAAATTGTGGCTGCCATTCGTTTACAAGTAGCGAATAATGGCGCTTTGTACAGTTTTTCTGAAACTGTGGGTGTCCCTTTCGAGAAACTATCCAGTGCTTACTATTTCCCTTCATACACCGGGACATTTGCCCCCTTGAATTCACAGCTACGTTTTGGAGTCCCTTAGGCTAATTGTTCGTGTCGTCTGAATAAATTAAACAGCCCAAAATCTTTACACAATATAGAGATTTTGGGCTAAATTCTTGAGACAGGTCGATTGTATCAAATGGGAAATTGGACGGGCTTACTTATACCCCAAACTCAAGTTAATAATCGTGTCCTCAATTTGGCCCGTTAGGTTAGCTATACGAATTCCCCCAAGCCAGATGCTTTTTCGCAATTTATCTTTCTGCTTCTTTTTCTATCCTTGTTACTTCCTTTTCCTGACTTTGCTACAGCCATGCACACCGTTAAGAAAGCCCCTGTCTATATTGTTTGAAGTGGTGTAAAATACAATGCTTTTTATTGGCATTACATGTACAATGTTGTAACTTTTGGCTTTGTCAAGCATAATATAGTTCTGAATTGTTGTGTCTTGTGGTTTGTATAACTTACAAACCTTCAAAAAGGATAGTTTGTATGTTTTCTTCGGCTCTAAACATATCAACGAATATCAGGGCTTTCATTGAACTGCTCATGGTTTTCCGCCTAAGGGGAAGATTGATCTTTGAACTTGCCAAACGAGAGGTTTTTGACCGCTATGCAGGTCAGGTATTTGGTGTTCTCTGGACAATTGGGCATCCATTGATTATTGTCTTAATTTATATTTTTATATTTGGTTTTGTTTTCACGATGCGGGTTGGGGGAACATTGGATATGCCTCTCGATTACACCTCGTATTTGCTTTCCGGACTTATTCCATGGCTTATATTTTCGGAAGTATTGGGCAAAGCCAGTACATTGATCGTCAATAATGCGAATGTTGTTAAACAGGTGGTTTTTCCGGTTGAGGTGTTCCCGATTAAAACAGTGCTTGCATCAATTGGGACTTTTATAATATTTCTTGTTTTGTTGACCATTTACGCCTTGGTTGCAAATGGATTTATTCCATGGACATATGTTCTTCTTCCCTTCCTTGTAATTTTGCAAACTTTTGCAATGATTGGCGTCAGTTATTTACTTTCTGCAATCGGTGTGTATTTTCGTGATCTAAAGGATTTTGTGCAAATATTCAATTCGATCGCCTTCTTTGTTATGCCGATTCTATATCTGCCAGAAGCAGTTCCTTCTGCACTTCGCCTGATGTTATATCTAAATCCATTGAGTTACATGATATGGGTTTATCAAGATGCCCTGTATTTTGGCAAATTTAATCATTTATGGGCTTGGGCAGTGTTTGGTTTGGGAAGTCTTGTGATCTTTATCCTCGGATATCGTGTCTTCCGCAGGCTAAGTGTTATGTTTGGGAATGTCTTATGAGTTTGTCAGAGGATATTGCGATTCGTGTTGACAACCTTTCAAAGGAATTTAAACTCTATGCTCGCCCGGCAGATATGTTTATTGAACTTATAAAGGGAAAGCCGCGTTATAAATCTTTTTGGGCTTTGAAAGATATTTCTTTTAATGTTCATCGGGGACAGGTGGTGGGCATATTAGGGAGAAATGGTGCAGGAAAAAGCACACTACTCAAGATAATCTCTGGCACATTAGATAGAACCTCAGGCGAGATCATGACACGTGGAAGGATTTCATCTATCCTGGAATTGGGAACTGGTTTCAATCCCGAATATACAGGACGGGAAAATATTTATCTCGGTGGTTTGATGGTGGGTATGTCCAGCAGAGAGGTACGCGAAAAAGAGGATTGGATCATTGAGTTTAGTGAATTAAGAAATTTTATTGATCAGCCTTTCAAAACATATTCTTCAGGGATGCAAGCACGCCTGACTTTTTCGACTGCCATCTGTGTCGATCCTGATATTTTGATTGTAGATGAGGCTTTATCTGTTGGCGACGCTCGGTTTACCCGTAAGAGTTTTTCCAAAATGGAGGAGTTTCGTAAAGAGGGGCGTACCATTCTGTTGGTTTCTCACAATACCAACCAAGTTGCGTCATTTTGTGATTACGCGTTAATCCTTGAACGCGGCCAGATATATGATCAAGGGGAGCCCTCGCGCTTGCGGGGAGTGTATTATGATCTACTTTTTGGTAGACACGATGATCGTGTGAAAGAAAATGGAGAAGCATCTGATACCTTTGTTGAGAGTCAACTTCAGGTTGTGGAAACTTCTATTGGTGATAGTGAATATATTATTGATCCTGTAACTATTAAAAATGAGACTGGCTATTGCTGGCGTGTTGATCTATTAAACTTGCCTATCGAAGGTGATTCTCCAGAACAGCCTCGATGGTCAAACTATGTTTTATGCGAAGATGGTCAGCCTGTGGGCGCCGGACATTCTTCTCATGAATTCATTCGCAATATTGGAAAAGGATTTTTTTCGCACTGGGGGAAGATTCTCCTTTTTTCTACAAGTGACAATAGTAACCCACAATCCAATGGACGTGTGTATTCTCTAAAGCGGGAGGATAACATTGCGGAGCCGATCAGAGAGGGAGAAGCATCTGAACACCGTGCCATTCGTCAGGCGGCTTTAGTGAAACTTGGCTTGAAACGTCCGTTTGTCGACGAGGAAAATTCCCGCGTTACCCGTTATGGAAATGGCAAGGCGGAGTTTTTGGATTTTGGCATCCTTGATGGGAATGGCAGGAAGGTTAATAATCTGATCTCTGGAAGAAACTACACCTTTTTTTCACAGGCAGTTTTTTATGAAAATGCTCAGGTGGTATCCTCAGGATTTGGTGTAAGTAGCGTGCAAGGTATGGAATTGTACGGGGTAAATGCATTTGTCCAGAATAAAAAGATTTTCAACGTAAAAAAAGGAAGTGTTGTGGAGACAAAAGCCGAAATCACTATGTGGCTGACAAATGGGCAATACTTTATGTCGATTTCCATTGGTGACCCTGAAATAGAAAGCGATGGAAAGTTTGATCAAAGATTTGATTCGTTCCAATTTGAAGTAGCGAATCGTGTAGGAATTCATACAACTTCTATTGTGAACTTAGACGAAAAGTTTTCGATTGATCAAATAAAATAGGTATTCATCGAAAAACCCCTTAATTTTGGCAGTTGCGAGACACTCACTTATTATATTTTGGTAGATTAAGTAAGTTTATAACATTTGGAGATAGGAAAATGGCGATATTACTTAAATGCAATTCAATATTCCTTCATGTTCCTAAAACAGCCGGAAATTGGGTTGCTGATATTCTTGAAAAGAACGATCTAGTGTTTTCACATTTTGGTGGAAAACATTCCAACATGGAGCAAATCAATACTTTCGAGAAATGGTTTAACCTACCTGAGCAGTATTATAGGCCTAAACAACCGTTTACCAAGTTCTGTTTTGTTCGGAACCCATTCGGTTGGTATGAGTCTTTTTTTAAAATGCAGCGTAAGTTGAACTGGCCTAAATGGGGTGTTGATCCTGCTGTATGGCACCCTAATGCAGCCTTGGATGGACTTGGAAGCCAAGATTTCAATATGTTTGTTTCGAATGTGTTAAAACGATGTCCTGGTTATGTGAGTAATCTCTATGGATGGTATCTATTACCCCGTATTGATTTTGTGGGTAGGCAGGAAAACCTGGCAGAAGATATGGAGACCATCCTAGAGGGTTTGGGCGTTTCCTTTGACCGAGATGTTCTTTGGAAGACAGCACCTGTAAATAAAAGCGATGATGCAGATATTCATTGGGAACCAGATATTAGAGAAGAGGTAGCTTATACCGAGTTTTCGGTCTTTAAGCAATTTGGTTATGAATACTTATTGCCATGGAATTCCGGCAAGGAAATGATCAGCGCTTATAGTGTTGATCGAAGGGAATATGGAATTTATGGTGAAGGGGAGACGTATATTCCGAAGTCATACACATATAATGCGTCTAAGATTGAAACATTGCAGGCTCCATTCATCCATGAGGCGGGATATGCGTGGAAAATCTCCCTGCCAAAATATGAGTCTATTGCAGATGATGAAGAGTTGGGTAAGGCACATCGATCAAAAATGATCATGTTTGAGGATGGACAACCATTGTGGCAAAGACATATTTATCATGAAGAAATACGCCGTCTTGGAGAAGGACGTTATTCACATTGGAAGAGTAATTTGTTTTTTTCGACCACAGATAATTCAGACCCCAACACAAATGGACGAATCTACCAAATTGTTTTTCTAGAAAAAGAAGAGTAGTAAGCATATTAGACATTATCCGAAATAATAAAACAGCGTTATGATGAGTAGATACTGAGTTATGAAGAGCTAAAAAAACAAGCTGAGATAGTTTCTAAACTTTACCAATCTGACTGTAGCAGAGTTTACTGAACTACTGCCATTCTTTGAGAATGGACTATGGGAAAGTGTATCCTGTCCCTCAAACAAAGATAGGAGCAGCACGGAAACGAAAAGCAAGCGGAGAACGTAAAAGTTCACTTGATTGCATTGAGCAGAAACTTCTTTTTGCACAGGTCTATCAGAAAATTATCCATTGCAATCGTTTCAAGGCGAGCTATTTGGAATGGCGCAAAGCCGAGGCAACGAGTGGGTTGCCAATATCTAAACAAACCTTGGATGATATTGGTGTGATGTCAAGAAGTTTAAACAGAAGGGCGAAAGTCAACCTGATACTGCGGATTTTATCACTGATGGCACAGAAACGCCCCGTCAGTGACCCAAAAAGGTTGGAATACAGGCTCTGCATTACAGTGGATAGAAGACATGATTATTACAACAGCCAAAAGGGAACGGGAGTCGCTTCTGACTCATACCTGCGAGGAAAGACTTATGATAAGAAGGTGCATGCATGGAAGAGATTTCTTATCCATGAACACATGTATCTCCACAAAGATACAGGGTCTAAAGACTACGAACCGAAAGTGGGTAAACTGTATCAACCGAAAAAAACCGCGCAGTAAAGAGTTGACCGATTGTGAAAAAGAAAAGAATCATAAGGTGTTGAAGGTGCTGTCTAAAGTTGAACATGCTCTTTCAGGGTTCAAGTAGTCTCGGATTGTTAAAGATGTTTTGAGAAATACCGAGGATAACTTTTTGGTTATTGTCTGTTGGTGTTGACTGTCGCAAGAATCATCTGAAATTATGATCATTTTTTTTCGGAGACTGTCTATTAATTAAAGGAGTTTCAATGTGTGGTATTACAGGAATTTTATATTTTAATAGAGACCGCTCTGTGAGCGAGGCGCTTCTCGAAAGAATGTGCAAAACTATTCACCACCGTGGACCGGATGATGGTGGTGTCTATGTTAAAGGCAATGTTGGTTTAGGTTTTCGCCGTCTTGCCATTATTGATCTGTCTCCAACTGGGCACCAGCCAATGTGCAATGAAGATGGAACGGTTTGGATTGCGTTCAACGGTGAAATCTATAACTACCCCGAATTGCGCGAGGACCTCATCAAAAAGGGGCACACTTTCCGATCTCGTTCTGATACGGAAACCATCATCCATCTGTGGGAAGAGGAAGGTGAAGGTTGTGTTGAAAAATTGCGCGGTATGTTTGCCATTGCGATCTGGGACTCGAACCATAACACACTCTTTCTTGCACGTGACAGGGAAGGGAAGAAACCACTTTATTATGCGTCTCTTTCCGATCGGTTGTTATTTGGTTCTGAGATCAAAACGATCCTTGCTGACCCCGAATTTGAAGTTGAACCAGACCTACAGGCAATCCATCATTATCTTGCCTTTCAGTCCGTACCATCCCCGCTCTGCGCATTCAAAGGTGTCAATAAATTGCCTCCCGCGCACACTCTTTTGTGGAAGGATGGAAAATATACTATTCGCCGTTATTGGAAATTGTCTTATGCAAAAAAACGGATCATACGGACCTCTCAAGATGAAGTGGCGTTACAAGAAGAGATAATTGAACGCCTGCGCGAAGCAATTAAGATTCGCTTAATGAGCGAAGTACCTTTAGGGGCATTTCTCTCTGGAGGCATTGACTCGTCGATTGTTGTTGCTCTGATGGCAAGAATGTTAGATCAACCTGTTAAAACATTTTCCATAGGCTTTACAAACGAAGAATACAATGAGTTGCCATATGCCCGTATGGTGGCGGAACGCTATGGTACTGAGCATCATGAATTTATGGTTACCCCCAATGCCAAATCTATTTTCCCAGAGTTAGTTTGGCATTATAACGAGCCATTTGCTGATTCGTCCGCCATTCCTACCTATTATGTTTCCAAGCTGGCACGAGAGTTTGTTACTGTAATTCTGACGGGAGATGCTGGTGATGAAAATTTTGCAGGATATCAGCGTTATCAATTCGATGGAGACTATCAGATTAGAAATAAACTCTCATTTGCCTTGAAGCGTTTCCATAATAGTCATCCGTTGACTTCTCCATTCTTTAACCCTAATGACTCTTTCGGTACCTTCAAGCGTTTGGCAAGTTTAAAACAGGAACGTCTATTGTATTACTTGCGTATTACGCACTTTCATGAAGGTTATCAGAAGGATTTGTATACACCTGAATTTCGAGGGTATCTTGGGAACCGTTTTACAGTCGATTGGATACTTCGTATTCTACGTGACTCAGATGCACATAATACACTCGATTCTCTGCTTGACCTTGACCTACGCCTTTACCTTCCAGATACATTAATGACAAAAGTAGACATCGCTTCCATGGCTCACTCACTGGAGGCGCGTGCTCCGATGTTGGATCATAAGTTCCTTGAGTTTACAGCAACCATTCCCCCTGAGTTGAAATTGAAGAATGGAAAAGTCAGTAAATACATATTCAAAAAAGCAGTGGAACCATACTTGCCCCATGATGTCATTTACAGAAAGAAGATGGGTTTTGGTGTTCCCATCGATCATTGGTTTCGCCATGAATTAAAAGATATGGTTTATGATACTTTACTTAGCCAGCGAGCTATCCAGCGGGGGTACTTCCAGCGGGATTATATAGAAAGAATGTTGAACCGCCATCAATCTGGCGAAACCTGGCAATACTTGATCTGGAACCTGCTCATGCTTGAATTATGGCATCTCATGTTTGTGGACAAAACTTTAGATCCGCCAACGGATCATGTGGAGGGATGGAATTGAGACGTAGCAGCTTGATGATTATTCACAACTTTCGCCCTGGTACTGTAGGTGGGGCAGAATTGCAGGCAGAACGACTTGCACTTCAACTTGCTGAAGTAGGGCATCCTATGCAGGTACTTACAACTCTTACTGTTCCTGAGGCATCTCTTGAGGAGAATGTCCATGGAGTACAGATTCATCGGGTTGAACATCGCCTTCCTTATTGGGTGATACGTGATAATGCAAAAACATTTAGATTTCTCGTAAAACATCGAAAGTCTTTTGATGTTTTACATGTACATATGGCATTTGCTCATGCTGTTTTAGCTGTGGTATTTGCGCGAAATTTTGGAAAGAAATGTATTGTTAAGATAGCTTGTGCAGGTGAGTACGGCGACTTGAGTATCTTCTCGAAATTTGATTGGTTTCAATATGCTCTTCAAATTTTATACCAAGCGGACGCAATGGTGGCAGTAAGTAATGAAGTGGAAAAGGAGCTTCTTGATTATGGCTTTTCCAGTAACCGAATAGTACGAATTCCAAATGGCGTGGATACGAATCGATTCAAACGCACCAAACCCATTTTCCAAGAGGATATAGTCCACTTCCTCCTTACAGGACGGAGACATCCTCAAAAAGGGATTGATATCTTGCTTCACGCTGTCCAACTCCTTCATGAAAGAGGTATGGGGGGGCGATTTGTGGTTTCTATGTATGGCGCTGAATATGAACAGTATGACTATAAGGCAATGGCACACGCATTGAATGTGATGGCGTCTATCAATTTCTACCCTTTTGAAAAGGATATTATTCCCTTATACGAATCTGCAGATTGCTTTTTGTTGCCCAGTCGGGGTGAAGGACTTTCGAATGCCCTCCTTGAAGCAATGTCGATGGAATTGCCTGTGATTGCCACCTCTATTAGTGGTACACCAGATGTTGTTGATCATGGGTTGAATGGTATTTTGATCCCAACCGAATCGTTCCATGCCTTGGCTGATGCGATGTGTTGGGTGATTGATAATAGGGAATTAGCACGCAATATTGGAAAAAAAGCGCGCCGCAAAGTTGAAACGCTTTTTTCACTTTACAGTGTAGCCCGAAAATATTCTGAACTATACGAAAGCATTTAGTGATGAATAGTATCCTAAAAACAAAAATAACTAAACCACTTCCTGGAATTCAACACGAGATCGGGTTTGCTTATAAATCGGTTTTTACATTCCTCCTGCCGGTTTCCCGGTTTTTCCCAGTGCAAATGTGGCTTCTCGAAGATGGAAAGAAACTCCCCGGCATTTCTGCTATTTCACACAAAGAGATACGGGAACTAGGTGCAGGTAGATTTTCATTTTGGGAAGGAACAGTGTATTTTTCAGCTTCTGATAATAGTGATCCGCGCAACAACGGACGAGTATACACAATTCAATATATTCCTAATTTATTTACTAGAATTATTATCGTATTTCCTGGACGCACATGGCGTATCTTTGTTAATATTACCGACTACATATTTTTATTAATTCAAAGAGTATGGAAAGCAATAATCCCACAACGCACTCGGCATTTTGTGCAAAGTTTACGTGAATGGATTTTAAGTATTGGGGGAGCAAAAGAACTGCCATGGGAATTGTTCTATTGGTTTTGTTTTTTGTTAGTTATTTTGCGTGGAAAAATATCACGAATACCCTTCATTCGGAGAAATATTCATGAATATAAGAAAGCTAATTCATAGACGGTTGAATGATATACAACATGAACAAGGCTATGCATACATTGCTTCTACTAATATGCCTCTCCTGAGCTCGCATCAATTTCCCTCTCATGCACGGGTACTTGAAGATGGTGTTCCCCTTTCTGGGCCGGACAATGTGCTGCATGATGATATCCGACAGATCGGCGGCGGACGTTACTCCTTTTGGCATGATAAGGTATATTTTTCTGCATCAGATAATACTGATCCGCGAAACAATAACAGAAAATACGAGATGGAATATAGATATATTGATGGGTCAAAAGTCTTTGTTTTGTTGAAGCGTTTGCGAAACCGTTTTCGCAAATTAAACATCCAAAAAGAAAGTTCAGATAAGAACGTTCCTGTAAATTTCGGAGAGCGTGATACTTCTCCAGAGAGTCTTCAACGTGATTTAGAGTATGCAGTTCAGATTGGGTTAAATTTCATTAAGCGTCTTCCAGATGGGGTTAAAAGTTTGCCGGGTAAGGCTGTGTTAGAGATTGGACCCGGCATCAATTTTGGAAGCACATTGCTAATGGCGACCTTTGGCGCCAAAGTGATGGTGTCAGATCTATACCTTTCACCTTGGAAAGCGGAATATCATCCTAAGTTCTACGCACTTCTTCGTAGCTGGGTGAAGGAGAACTATCCTCAAACCGATATCAGCCCAATTGACCGGATACTGGATTCTGGAGGATACCCGCCGGAATCCATAGGATGTTATTCAACTCCTTTGGAAGAGCTTGCAGGTATTATGGACGAAAGCGTTGATATCATTCTCTCTAATGCGGTGTTTGAACATCTTGCTAATCCTGAACAGGCTTTTAGACAGCTTGCTCGGGTATCGAAACCTGGCGCGTTGGGATATCATCAAGTAGATTTTCGCGATCATAATAATTTTTCTAGACCACTTGAATATCTGCTGATCGCAGATGAGGCATTCTCAATTGAGTTTAAGCAAACTCACGGCGAACGTGGGAACCGTTATCGGCCTCACGAATATTGGGAGTTTTTTGAAGAGATCGGTTTTGAAGTGCAGCGGTTTGTACCGTCTTCATTTGCAGACGATTCGTATCTGGCAGATTTGCTGCCTCGCTTAAGGTCGGCTAATGGATCGAAATATAAGGATGCACCTATTGATGAGTTAAAACAAATTAGCGGGCTTTTTTGCTTGAAGAAAAGATCCAAAAGGTAAAGGCATGCCATGAAAAAAGATAACCGCCCAAAACTGTGTATTACCAGCCCATGGAACTATCCACTTTTTAACCCTGATAACAAGACACACTTTGGTGGGTGGGAGGTGCGGATCGCTTTAATTGCCAAAGAGCTTGCCTGTCGCGGAAATTTTCAAGTTAATTTGATCGTAGGCGACCATGGTCAACCCCATCTGGAGTGCCGTCATGGTGTTAATTTGTATTCCTGGCAAGCACGCCAAATTTGGGGGATTCCTTTTCCTAGTCAGAAAGATAATGAAAGTTCTGGGTATTTGGCAGGGATAATCGACCGTTTGAGAGGAAAGCGGTTTAGAAAGAATGGCGTTTCTGGGACAGTGGGAACGTATACCATAACCCCTGAAATGACCGCTATATATGATGAAGTGGATGCCGATATTTACATGGTACCGGGAAATTCACAATTTTCAGGCGAAGTGGCGTTTTATGCGCGTCAACGTGAAAAAAAGTATGTTTTCCTTGCCGGGTCAGATATGGATTATTACCCCGAATACCGATTACACCCCGATCAATTGGATATTTATAGTGTACCATTTGCGCTCAAAACCTATGCCATTGAGAATGCTGATGCCCATATTGTTCAGAATGAACGCCAGTTGGAAATGCTGCAAACCGGGTATGAGCGTTCTGGTACTGTTATCAAAAATCCGATCGACTTGGCTCTTCTTTATCCTCGCAATGATGCCGCTGATACTATTTTATGGGTAGGTAAGTCGGATGAACGTGTTAAGCGACCTTCCCTTGTGCTGGAACTTGCCAGACAGCTTCCTGAATATAAGTTTATAGTTGTTATGAATGTTGGACTTCCCGAAACGCATGCGATACGACTTGAAGAAGCAAGATCGTTGCCGAATGTTGTACTGATTGAACGAGTACCATTTGAACAGATCGAAAGCCAATTTGCAAATGCCCGTTTACATTTGAACACCTCGGTTTTTGAGGGCTTTCCCAATACCTTCCTGCAAGCAGCAAAGTACGGTGTTCCAACTATCTCCTTGGTAGTGGATCCTGGTTCCATGCTCTCAACTCATGGATGTGGCTTTACTTGCGGTGGTGACTTGGAAAAAATGAAGGGGTATATCAGGGATGTGATGTCGGATAATGATCTATTTTCTGATCTAGGCAGACATGCTCTACATTATGTCGAAGAGTATCATGATAAAGAGAAAATCATTCAGAAATATGAACAAGTCCTTGGTCGGTAAGATGTTCTTTCATTGTGTGGCAATGTGCGATGGACAAGAGCATACCGCATAATTCTGTGAATTTGGAAACATATGAAACCGTTACCATTAAACCGAAACCAGACAGCAATTTTTCTTTTGGGATTATCAATATTTCTGCTTTTGGGGAGCATTTTGGCTTTTATGAATCGGGCGAGGATATTGCTTCCCTTTTGGCGGAGAGAACTTCTTGGTACGATTCAATTTGAAGAAGGTTTCGCATACATGGCTTATACCAATAAGCCCGAGTTGAGTTCGCAGGATGGGGTTTCTCCTGCGCAGGTATGGGAGGATGGTGCTGTTCTACCTGGCCCATCCAATTCTGCACATGACAGTATTCGAAAAGAAGGGTTTGGTACATATTCCTTTTGGCAGGATTATGTCCTATTTTCTGCATCTGACAATAGTGACCCGCGTGTTAATGGACGTGCCTATGAAATGGTTTATCCTGTTATTCTTGACCAGTGGGTTGCCAATGGATTATATGGGGTAACAATTCTGTCCGTACTATCATTAATGGTTTTAATTATGCAGTTTACCAGTCAGGAGAAACAAGCTCTTGTAACAGCATATTTTCCACAATTGACCCAACAACAGAAAGGCGTCAGCATTTCTGTTGTCTTTGGACTTTCAATTGCCCTGCTTGTGTTAGCACTTTTAACTTTTTTGAACCGATCAGGGCTATTTACCCCTTTTTGGAAAACAAGTATCCTCTCAGATTTCTATGTGGACACCGGGTTTTTATACGAAGCTGGAACTGGACATCCTGAGTTAAGTTCTCACAAATATCCTTCTCAGGCTCAGGTTCTTGAAAACGGACGTCCCTTAGTTGGACCAGCGAACGCACTACACGAAGATATCCGGACCCTTGGGCAAGGACAGTATTCCTTTTGGTACGAACAAGTATTTTTCTCCACCTCAGATAATAGCGACCCGCGTATAAATGGGCGGGTATATTCGATTCTGTATCCGTTAATCGCTGGCGATTTGCTGGCATATGGGGTTTATGTCAGTAGTTTCTTGCTTTGTTTGGCAAGTATTATATTGGCGATTAAGAATCGAGACCTGCCCTCGGTTCTCTTCATGGAGAGAAGGTTGGGTAGATTGTGGCAGTCCATTCGTTATCCCCATTTTTTTATTGGTGTCTTGATTCTTCTTGTGATTTTTTTAGTTACACGTTTGCCGTTTTTTCTTTATTATTCAGTTGTTGGGATTCAACCAGACTCACATGGATATCTTGAACTTGCCCAAGCAATAAGAAATGGCACACTACCATTGTTCTCAAGTAGAACCCCAGGATATCCATTATTTATTTCATTCGTAACCATGGTCGCCGACCGACTATTTGCCGTTATTCTAGTACAGAACCTCATATCCTTTGCGGCGTATGCGTCTCTGTTGTACGGAGTTTATCGTTTACGGCGTTCGTTGTTCATCGTATCTGTTCTTGCGGTCGCTGGCTATTCAGGGAGTTCGCAGGTACTAATTTATGATACTACTGTGTTGAGCGAGAGCCTGTTTGCCAGTTGTATTATTTTTTCTTTTGCATTTCTCCTGCTAGCATTGGGCACTCGAAGACCGCTTCATTTTGCCCTGTCTTCCGCTTTCATGGCTGGAATCATATTAGTGCGTCCGGCAGGAATGTATGTTTTAGTAATATTTATTCTTGTGATCGGGTATATGTTATGGAATAGATTCAGACGAAATGTAGTGACCGGGTTTGGGCTGCCCTTGCCTGCGCTTCTTTTACTCTTGTGTCTTTATAATTATTTCACGATCCACTTGTTTACGATCAGCCCTTGGGGGGGGGTCAATGTGGCACATGCAACGATCTTATATTGGGAACCCGATCCATCCTTTCCGCCTTTGGTTAATGAAAAGTTGGCAGAAATGCCAACTGTGCTGAATGAACGAGTTGGGTTTACTAAGCAAGATCGACAAGCGCTTTCTGACTCATGGGATTTTCAAATTTTGGAGCCTATTTTTGAAAAAGGATATACTGGATTACTCTTTGACTATACTTTTGGGAATCGTTTTGTTGATACAGGCATGGACCAACAAAATAGAGTTGGTTACAACCCTGCACTTTTGCCGGTTATAAAAATGGTGTCTTATACTGCAATTCAGAAACACCCGGATGTTTATGTAAAATTTGTTTTATCCAATTGTATAAAATATTTCAAGAATGTTAGTGGCAAACATGATTTTTATGGAAATCTGATTCCCAACATAGACCGGCTGTATGTGCAAAGAGATTATTCGATTTCTGACCCCATAGGTAATAGCGGTAAGCTTTATAAGGAATATGCAGATGCCCCCCCACCAAATGGGATTAAGATTGCCAGGACTGACCAATCAGCCCGGATTATTTTTATTGACACAAAACTTAAAAATATCCATGTTGCTTGGGAAACATTCCATAACAGGATATTCCACCAACCATTTTGGTCATGGGCTTTTTTGATCGTTTGGATATTAGGTACTGCTAAATTTTTATATTCCAAGGGCAAGCACCTCGGCGGGTTTGTTTTATTTATACTTACTACGACTGTGATTGGATCATGTTTGGTAACAAGCTTGGTTGAACCAGCGCTTGAGCGTTATGCATATCCGACCCAATTTATTTATTATCTTTCATTGGCATTATCGCCTTTGTTGTGGATACAAGTTAATACAGACGAAACTCGGATTTAAGATTAATATGAAATTTCTGATTAAAAACATGTCATCTAAAAAAACGAGGTCGCCACAAAATGACTATACCAAATATGCCTAGAAGGTCGAAAGAACGGCATTTCTTCTCATATTTGGCTGGGCTTAATTAGTTACCCAGAAATATTGAAGAGATGCGAAAAAAACAAAATTCGCTTGAATATTACGATATCTACAAGGAAAATAATAATGAGGTTTTACATTGGTGCTAATAAAGACTTTTTTACAGTGATTAGAGCTGGTATATTTCAAACCACTTGGGGTTTTTTTAAGTATGTTCCCAGCCCAATTGGTGACCTTTTTCGTTTTTTGATATTAAAATCCTTCATGAAAAAAATTAATACGGCATGGATTCGTCCTGGCATAACTATATGGTGGCCTGAACGGATTTCTGTTGGTGTTAGTTCGATGAATGAAGACATTCATATGAATGGATTTGGTGGAATCACGATTGGTAATAAAGTGTTAATAGGACATCGTTGTACGTTCTTTAGCGACGAACACAACTTTGATGACCCTAATGAGTTGATCTGGTTTCAAGGGCGTAGCCCTGCGCCAATTGTTGTTGAAGATGATGTGTATTTTGGCTGTAATGTTGTAGTATTGGCTGGAGTTACAATAGGACATGGTGCGGTTATTGGGGCAGGGTCTGTTGTAACAAAAGATGTGCCTCCTCTTGCTATTGTAGGTGGAGTCCCTGCGCGTGTCCTTAGATTCCGCGGGGATAAACATGAGAGCAGAAAGGAATTTAATGATGGAAAATAACGTTAAAACAGATGTTTTATTCACTTCCGCCACACAAATGGCGGAGGCAGATAATTATAATGATTGGACGTTCGACTTATTCAAGCCTTATGTAAAAGGTAAAGTGTTGGAGGTCGGGTGCGGGGTAGGGTCTTTTACAAAACGATTTATCCAGCAAGGTTCTTTTCAACAAATGCTGAGTATCGACATTTCACAAGATGCAGTTTCATATTGCCAAGCCCGTTTTGTACATTCCGGGTTGGAGTTTCAATGCATCGATTTACTCATGGTTAGGGGAAAATTCGACATGATCGTTTGTATGAATGTCTTGGAACATATTGAAGATCACAAAGGCGCGCTGGCACACCTATACAATTTACTGAACCCGGGTGGTATATTATTTTTGCTTGTTCCGGCTCATCAAGCCCTGTATAGTCCATTTGACGTGGCAGCTGGGCATTATCGGCGTTATAACAAGAAGATGATGGCAGAATTACTGTCCACGGCTGTCTCACATACCCGTTATCGGCTGACGCAATTCTACTTCAATGCTGTTGGTGCGCTTGGATATGGATTTGTATATAAAGTGATGAAAAAGGCACCCAAAGCAGAAGCCCAATCTGAAATAGGGGCATTCGATAAACTTGTTGTTCCTGTTATGCGTAACTTGGAGAGCAAATTCATACCCTTTGGCATTTCCCTGATAACAATCGTGACAAAGGAAAAATAAATGATCTCTGTTGTAATTCCAGCCAAGGATGAAGAAAATGCTTTGGGTGATACTATTAACCAGATTCAGCAAGCTTTGGATGGATGGGTGTATGAGATTATTGTCGTGGATGATGGTTCTCAAGATGCAACTGCCGATCGGGGAAAAAATGCAGGGAGTAGGGTAATCTCACATCCTCACAATTTGGGATATGGGGCAAGCCTCAAGACGGGTATTCGTGCTGCCAGTTACGATACCATTGTCATTACCGATGCTGATGGCACCTATCCAAATAATCAAATTCCCATGCTGCTTGCTGAATATGAAAAGGGTTTTGATATGGTGGTTGGCGCGCGCGGCGGACGAAACTATCATGAATCGCCTCTCAAGTCCCCCATGCGTTTGATCCTGAAATTTCTGGTTGAATATACAACCGGGCGGAAAATACCCGATGTTAATTCCGGGCTCAGGGTATTTTCGAAGGGAAAGGTGCAAAAATATTTCCAACACCTGTGCAACACATTCAGTTTTACCACATCTCTGACCCTGGCATATATGATGGATGGCTTGTTTGTGACCTATGTGCCAATACCATATCATAAACGCGTAGGGAAAACCAAGGTGCATTTATTGCGCGATTCACTACGTACTTTGCAATATATTGTTGAAGCCATCACCTATTACAACCCCCTCAAACTTTTTCTGCTCATTAGTTTCATGCTCCTTAGTGGTTCATTTGCCATCCTTGGATTGAACTTCTTCCTAAAATTTACCATCCTTTACTACATCAGCATCGGCGGAATATTAATGTCCATTCAGGTATTTTGTTTGGGGCTAATTGCTTTGTTATTAAAACAGATAATGGTTAAGGAGTAGTCCAATGTGTGGTATCTGCGGAAAATTATCCTGGAACGAGCCTCCATCCAAAGAGACCGTAGAGAAGATGAATAAGAAGATTGCTCATCGCGGACCGGATGGCGAAGGGGTTGTGTCCGTTGGTCCGATTGCGCTTGGGCATCGCCGCCTCGCGATCATCGACCTTAGCCCGCTAGGTGAGCAACCAATGGCGGATACAACCCATCAATTTTGGATTGCATTTAACGGTGAGATTTATAATTTTCTTGAATTAAGAGACGAACTGACTCATAGAGGTGTACAGTTTCGCTCTCATAGTGATACTGAGGTGATTCTGGAAGCATACAAACAATGGGGGGTGAATTGTGTGGAAAGATTCAATGGGATGTTTGCCTTTGCATTATGGGATATCTCATCACAACGTTTATTTATTGCACGTGATAGGTTAGGTAAAAAGCCTTTTTTTTATTACGTTTTTTCTGATGGCAGTATCAGCTTTGCGTCTGAGCTGAAATCACTTTGTGAGGATACAGAGATTCCTCGCACGCTTAATCAATCAGCTCTCAACCATTATCTCTCGTTGAACTACACTCTTACTGCCGAGGCTATGATTAAAGGCGTACATAAATTACCTGCTGCGCATTATATGGTGATTGAGAGGGGAAAACTGCCGAAACAGGTATGTTATTGGGATCTGGCATCATCGTTTCAAACCAAGCGTAAGTTCCGTTCAGAGGATGACGCGGCAGAGGAATTGCGGGCTTTAATAGATGATTCTGTGAAATTGAGGTTGATCAGCGATGTGCCCCTCGGCGCTTTTCTAAGTGGTGGGGTGGATTCGTCTTCCATCGTTGCTGCGATGTGCCAACTTCATTCTTCGAATGATGTGCATTCCTTTTCAGTTGGTTTTCAGGAAAAAAGTTATAGCGAACTTGAAGAAGCCCGGCAGGTTGCGTCAGCGCTTGGGGTAAGCCACCGAGACACCGTCGTTTTGCAGGATGCCGCCGAACTTTTATCGCGCATGGTTTATTTTGCTGATGAGCCATTTGCTGATACTTCCATGATCCCCATGTATTTGTTGGCGGAATTTTCACGGAAAAATGTTACTGTGTGTCTTTCTGGTGATGGAGGGGATGAAGTATTTGCGGGTTATGAGACTTATACCGCTGATAAGATCCATCATTTGACCCAATGGATTCCTGGCTGGCTCTCTCGAGGTATGTACCATGCTTTCTCCCGTTTATGGCCCGTTACCTATGATAAAGTCAGTTTTGATTACAAAGTACGCCAGTTCCTTGAAGGGCACGCGTATTCTGCTCCACGCGCTCATTATCATTGGAGAACAATTTTTTCCAAGGGTGAGAAACTTTCACTCTTGCCAGAATCGCTTCATTACATCCTTGAAGATGACCCATATACCCACTTCTTAAAATTTGACCAAGAGGTGAAAGACTGCCATTATCTTGATCGCGGCATGTATGTTGACATTAAGACTTGGCTTGTAGATGACATACTCGTGAAAGTGGATCGCGCTACCATGGCGCACGCACTTGAAGCCCGGGCGCCCCTGTTAGATTACCGTGTAGTAGAATTTGCTGCATCGTTGCCTGTTGACCTCAAAATGAAGATGTTCAAAAAGAAATACATCTTCAAGAAGAGTCAAAAAGGCCGCTTACCAGATGCTGTTCTTCAGCGTAAAAAACAGGGATTTAATGCACCCGTTTCCCATTGGATGCTTAAAGAACTGCGTGAGAAATTTTATGAAATTAGCATGAATAAGAGCGGGGTCTTAAAGTTGAATGATGCTTTTATTAAGGAATTATGGGAAGAGCATGGTAACAGGGTCCAGGATCATAGTTTAAAATTGCTTGCACTAATTAATCTCCAGCTTTGGTGTCAAGAAAATAAAGTCTCCATTGCATCATAGTCAACCATGACGTATGAGTGGCATTTAATCTGGGAGCCTCTTGCTATAAACTGATGATGAGTCTGATAATAAATTTAATAATTTGCCTGCCAGTTTTTCTCTTGAGTATGGAAGAAGGTTTTCGTCTTGTTCTATCATTTCTAATGATTGAGTGGATACCCCTGGGTTTTTCCTTGTTTCCATCATTCCTTTAACGGTTTGGGCGATTAACTCAGCGTCTTTCCCAAAAGCTTCCCCTCGTTTGGTCTCCTTCAATACCCTGCCAGCAGATTCATCCGACCCAATTCCCACCGATAAAATCGGCGGACCGGCAAACAGGTATTCGAACAATTTACCGGTCAGAATGCCCTGCAAGCTTTTGGACTCAAACTCCAGAAACAGGAGCGCATCGGCATCCCTTTGGTAATGCAGTGCTTGCTGACGCGGAAGGAAGCCGCCATATTGGACGTACTCTGAAATGTTGAATTCCTTCGCCAGCACAGACATATCTGCATTATTCCCATAGAAGATAACCTGCAAGCGCTCAGGCGTGATACGTTTTTCATCTTTTAATTTGGATATGGCTTGGAAGAGCGGGGAAGGGTCCTGCCAGCCGGGGTAGATCGAGCCGGTGTAGACGATGCGGAAAACCCCATCTTGTGGGTACGCTTTTTCAGGCGGCAGGTTTTCATAGTCTTCGGGGTCGAATCCATTGTAGATGACGGTTACTTTTTCGCCATACCTATCTCTCAGTATCCTTGCCAGCGGCTCCGAGACGGTTGTAATGAAATCGGCTTTATTCATCCAAAGGCGCTCGTAAAATTTTTCGATGAACGTGAAAGGAAAAAGCCCGCCGTATAAATGATTTCCGATCCAAATATCGCGCCAGTCAGCGATCCACTTTTTTGCCAGCCCGTTTTTCCGCAGGCGGTACGCAATTTGGTGAACAGGATAGGGCCAGGCGGTGCTTACAACCAGATCCCATTGTTCGTTTTTAACAGCACGAAATGCGGGGGGGACCCAGAGGTCTGTCAGGTCGGGCATGCGGCAATAGTTGAGGACGCCGAATTTTTTCTGCAGATACTGAATGAGTCGATTCACCTTGCCGAGAAGCGATGAAAACAAAGTCGCTTTGACAACATTTGTGGAAGCTGCGACCTTGGCTGTGTTTCCCTTCCCCAACGTGCCGCGTAACCGATTGAATAAGGGAAGTTCAACCTCACGGACTTCAAAACCATCGAAAGGATATACCGTGTTTGTGGGGTGCTCGTGTTTTTTTGTCGTCAGAACGGTGACATCATGACCGGCGCGCGACCAATACTTTGCCCATGAATAGGGGCGGAGTGATGCTACAGAATTTTGCGGCGGAAAATAGATCGCTATGATAAGGATTTTCATTTGCAGAAATTAAAGGCTAATCGATCGTGGGGTCGAACAAGTCCAGCCATCGGCAGAAATTGAGGAAGCGCCAGGTTTGCTGACTGAATGGCGCCTGACCATTCAGGACCTTGCGAAGGGACTCACGCATCGGCTCCGGGCGCAGCAGGCGGACTCTTTCCGCGCTTTCCGTCCACTTCAAGGCTTTATCTCCTATTCCTTTCAGCCAGCCGTGTTCGGGTGTTGCAAACCCAATTTTATCTTTTCTATCAAGGATGGCATCGGGAACAATTCCGCGCATGGCACTGCGGAAGATGTGTTTGGTCTTACCCTGATTCGAGACCAGATAATTTTCAGGCAGTCCAAGCACGAACTCAGCCATATCCTGTGTCAAAAATGGCACCCGGCTTTCGATGCTCCAGCGCATGGAATTTCTGTCACCGTGACGTAAAAGGGCGCCGAGCCCTTTTCCATTCAGGGCGCTGCGAAGCGAATACGCCAAACGGCGTCCACGGGCTTGGGGATGAAGAACACCGCTTCCGGTCCCGTTTTGAAGCGCTGGGTCGATTATCCCAAGGTCGCTCAAAACCTTTGGGTCGATCCAATCCAAAGCGGGATTGCGCCTCAACCTTCGTTCCAGGTTTGTCACTTTTTGCGGCAGGATCTGCCTGAGCGCGGTGCGGGCGCTGTACCCCAGGCTTCTGCCGGGCCATTGCGACCAGCCATAAATGAATTCGATCAATTCGCTGAACTCTCCCCGTTCGATCATGCTGAGCATGCGCGCGTCGTGATAACCGTGATATCCAGCCAGAAGCTCATCGGCGCCCTGTCCATCCAGTGTGACGATGATGCCGTGTTCTTTGGCGAGCTTGAAAACGCGGTATTGCGCGTAAATGCTGGTGCCGCCAAACGGCTCTCCCTGCGCAAAGATGAGGTCATCGATATCTTCTGCAAGCTCCTCTGGACGGACGATAACCTTGTGGGCAATGGCTCCAACCTGGGCATTAACGATGTCTGCCCATTTCTCTTCATCCACAGGTGAACCGGCGGCGATAAAGCTGAAGGTTTGGATTGGGAGATCCGGTTCCTGTCTGCGCATGGCGCAGACGACTGCCGATGAATCGATCCCGCCGGAGAGGGCTGCGCCGAGCGGCACATCGCTGCGAAGATGAAGTCGTATATTTTCAAGGAACATCTCTCGCAGTTGTTCGGTCGCCTGCTCGAATGTCAAGTCTGTGCGTTCTTCGATTTTGGGAAACCACCAACGCTTTGCATTGGAGTGGGGGGCGGGTTTCCCGTCTTTCATTGCCTGAGACAGCTTGCCAAGGTCGATTTCCAAAATGTGACCGGGAGGTAATTGCAGGATTCCTTCGAAAAATGTTTTATCGTCTGTGTCATATCTATCATGCATCAGGTAATCGTACGCCTGTTGATGATTCAAACGCGGTTTGCCGGTTGTGAGTTTGAGCAGCGCCCTTAACTCCGATGCGATGACCAGGCTTTGGGAATCAAAACGATAGAAAAGGGGTTTGATGCCGAAAGCATCACGAACACACGTCAGTGTGTTTTCCTGCCTGTCCAGCATTACGAAGGCAAACATACCCCGCAATCTTTGCAGGCAGTCTATACCCCAGACCTTCCAGCATGCGAGCAAAACCTCGGTATCTGAATTTGTGTGAAATGGAATGTCTTTTGACTGTAATTCCTGACGAAGTTCGCGATAGTTATAGATCTCCCCGTTGAATATCAACGAGAAGCGCCCATCGTCACTATGTTTTGGCTGTCTTCCGCCGGGCGAGAGATCGATAATGGAAAGCCGTGCATGACCGAAGACCAACGTTCCATCTGCAACTTGATATTGTTCGCTGGTCTGTTCATCAGGTCCGCGATGTTTCAGCGCATCAATGGCTTCATTTAAACGTTGTTCGTAATTTGAAATATGTTGGATGGTGTACAGACCAAGGATTCCGCACATTATTTTCGCGCCTCATTCGCCGCCGCATCCAGATCGCTCTTAATTCGCTTTGCGATTTCAACCGGATCGTGCCAGCGCTCCACATAGGCACGGCTTTGCCGCGCAAGCGTCACGAGTTCTGCCCGCGGCATTTCCAATACCTGTTTCATAGCATCCTGTATGGTATTTGGTTTTGCTTGAATGAACGGCATGTCTTTTCGCATTTGCTCCGGGATGAAGCCCAGGTCGTCTTCCCTGATGTATACAAGGACGGGTTTGCCGAGCGCCATCACTTCCACTGCCAAACCCCCGTACCAGCCTGCGTACAATTGATCGATCAACACGTCGATGGAGGCATATTTTTTCTTTGCCTCCTGATTTGACAAGCCTTCGATCAAAACAAACTCGAAATCATACCCCGCATTGTGCAGGTTCTCGACAGCTTCAAGGATCAGGTCAGTTCCCTTTACACCGCGGTGGGTGGGCGCATGACCAAATCGCAAGGGACGCATCTCCAACTGGGTGTAATTCGGTGCCCAATCTTCGAGAGAGATATGGCTGTATGGCAGGAATTCCGAACCCTTTGGCAAAACGTGCAGGAGATCCGGATTCAGCGCGTAGGTTTTTCTGGCGAGGTGGGTCAGGGTTTCTATTTGTTTTCTTTTAAGTGCATCTTTTTCAGCAGTGTAGTACCCTGCCTCAACTTTTTGTGCAGGGCTGATCTCAAAATGCGACAGGCAATAATCACCCTGCCGTGCATCGTCTCCCTGATATTGGATGAAAACTTTTCTATTCAATAGAGTTAGAAGCGTCAGCTCAATTTTTTGCATAAACGAAACATAAGCCTGATGCATCTTGAGCCCGAAGAGAAAAAGGCGGGAAAGACTCTGCTCATTCGGAATTACAAAAGGCTCGTATAGGGATGTCCCAAAATTGAAGAAGACCGTGTCGAATATAAAAATATAACGCAATGCCCACAGCCGTTTGATCTCCCTGATTATGACCCGGTCTTTGCTGCTAAAGATTACTTTGTCGGCGGCGAACGATAGGTAATTTTGGTATAAGGTCCAGGTTTGGCTATTGACCCCGAGTAAATTCAAATGCTTACTGATGCCCTGCGGATTTCCGCCTACGGTATAGGGTAAATGGAGGACTTTCATTCTTTGTAAGTTTGTAAGACCTTTGCTGATTCTACTTTTTCGATGGGGATTGAAGTTCGCTAAATGAATCCATCAACCTTATTTCAGGCTGATGGAGTTTTTCCTTCATCTTTTGAATATCACCGATAAGATTAGAGGGTGTACCTTCTTGCTGTTCGAAGACCGGCTGAGACCCAAGATACGCTCCCATTGCCATGCAAATCTGGCGGATTGATAGTATATCAGGTCCGGCAACGTTGATGATTCCACTTTCCATTGTTCCCAACGATGCAAGCACGGCGGCTGCGGCATCGGCAACGTGAACAGGGTTTATTCGAAGCCCGTCCCTGCCTTTCAAGGTTATCTTTTTCCCCTGTGCAATATTATCCATTAATCTGGGGAGCAGCATGCTTCGATTCTGACGGGGTCCATAAATAAAGAAAAAACGCAGAATGATGGTCTGGAAAATTGATGAATAATTTTGAACAAGCATTTCCGATGCCAGTTTGCTGGCAAGATAATAGTCGAGTTCAACGGGTGAAAGGATGGTGCCTGTCTCTTTATGCGCCTGTTGCCCATTTCCATATATGCCGCCCGATGATGCAAAAATGAACTTTTTAACGCCCGTTCTTTTTGCGTAATCCAACAGCTTTGCGGTTGATGCGGTGTTAACCTGGAATACGTCGAGTGCTGAATCAGGGAAATTACGGAATTTGGAGGATTGCGCAAGGTGTATGATGGCGTCCACGCGATCCGGCAGGGTCACACTGTCCCATGTGCTGGTAAAGTCAACCGTAAGGTAGGTAACGCCCTGAATTGGTTTCGTTGGCGTGCTGTGAGTTAGCGCAACTACATCATATCCTTGGTTGATACCATCATTACATACTTGATGCCCCAGGAGCCCGTGTGCTCCGGTTATCAGAATTTTCTTCATATTTTCTCGTGAAAAAACAGGGACCTGGCTGAAATATCTGTTGAAATTTATGCAACCTTTAAGCCATAAATTTCGAGCAGAGTATACACTAAATGATCTTCGTCATGAAGTTGCAGTATGGAACTACGGGCACTGGCTCTTTTTCTATCCAGTTCCGTGGGATTAAGAATGTAGTATTCAAGAGTCGATTCAAGTTCTGGAATGCTTGAAAAAATGAACCCGGATTTTTCCAATTCAGAAGTCATAAATTCCGGGCGGACATGGGTAACTGCTGGAACCCCAAGAAACATACTTTCGATCTGTGCATTTGCGTAGTAGCCCATCTTCATTTTTCCGATGGTCAGATCGGCAGTTCTAATTTCCTCCAGAATTCGTTCGGGTCTGACTCCCTTCAGGAAAACGAAATCGATATCATACCCCTTTGCTTTTAAAGCATCGACGGCTGCTTGAATATGGCGCGTGCCCTCAATTCCCGGGTGATTGGTTGCGTGTACGATCTTAAATGGTCTACTGGATAAGGGTATCTCAACAGCCTTATATTTTTCGTAATCGATTTCCGGGAGAAAGAAGGGAAAATGGCGGGCATTCGGCATGAAATCTTTCATATCTGGCGTGGTCACAAGGAACTCGTCCCCGTATTTCTGTGCAAGCGCCACCCGGTTAACGCTCGCCCTGCATATCATACCGTTGTAATCACATTCCTGACAAATATTGTCGCGCGGGTGAAGTTTCATGTTGAGGTCCTGATTTCTAGCCTCGCACCCGCGGTAATGGATGATGATCCTTCTTCCCATTCGTTTCAAAATCGGTAATTCCCACCCGCTCCTTGATAACATTAATCCAAAGTGGGAGTGGATCACTTCATATTTTGCAACCACACGCCAGAAGAATAGGAATTCTTCAAACCGCAAAGAGATCCCATTTCGACTCGGAAAAATAAAATCAAATTGGTTCCATGCGGCATTGTCATCGCGCAAAGCAAGATAATCTGCTTGGATGCCGTGCCTGCGCAGAATACGGGTCATGTAGTAAGGGATATGCACCGTATGGGATATATGCAGGACGGATTTGGGTATTGCCCTCCCTTTCATGTATCTGGTCAGGATCGAGTTGATAATGGGCAAAAAAAACGAAGTGGAAAAGTCAAGAAATATTAAAAATGCTCTTTTAAAAAGATGATATAGAAACGATATCAATCGTCTGGATAATGATTTCCCTGGTATACGGTTCCATACATTTTTTATTCTGGAGAGCAGCGCTTTGAGTAAATTCATTTAAATATCTTTATGCGCGTATCTTAGCCAGCCGTCCAGCATGAGCAGGTTCCAGATCTTCGCGCCAAATTCACTGGATCCATCACGGTGGGCATTGATCATTCCCTGAATGACTTGTTTGTTCAGATGATCGTATATTGGGCTTGAATTTGTGAGCAGCGTGTCATGCAGGTATCCAGCTTTATCTTCGCGCAGCCAACGGCTTACGGGGATGCCAAAGCCTTCCTTGGGACGATAGACATAATCGCGCCCCAGATAGCGGCATGCCAGTTCTTTTAAAATGAACTTGTTCCTGGACCCATCCAGTAAAGGTTCGGATATTTTCATTTCAATTGGCATCGAAAATGCCAGCTCTGCGATGCGATAATCGAGTAGTGGACTGCGTACTTCCAATGAATTTGCCATGCTCATCCGGTCTACTTTGACCAGGATATCGCCGGGCAGGTAGGATTTTACATCGCAATATTGTGCATTGCCTACAACTCCATCGCTTGCAGGAAAAGGGTACTGGTTTGTGAAATACTCTGCCGGGGAGAGGTTCGATGCGTGACCTAACAATGCAGAGCGTTCGCCAAGTGAGAAGTGACTCATCGATGCATCATATACTGCTGCCCAGTTAACGGGAGCAGATGAAGTGGTTTCCACCTGTTTTGATCGCAAGGCGGTCGCAATCTGTTTTGCGAATTGGAATAGATGCGGGAAGCGGCGTAATAGCGAGCGAGTCTGTGTTTTCCAATTTTTCACTTTGGTTGCATCTGAAGGGAGTTCCAACGGCATTCCGGACATGGCGTTGACCAGATAAGAGTAACTACGATACCCGGCAAACATCTCATCGCCGCCATCGCCGGTTAACACCATCTTCACCCGTGATCGTGCAATCTTGGAGACATAATATGTTGGTATAGCGGATGAATCAGCAAAGGGTTCGCCAAAGTGACGGGATAACGCGGGAATTAGAGTCAGCCCTTCAGGGGAAACCCGGAATTCTTCATGCTGTGTTTTGTAGCGCTCGGCAACCATGCGGGCATAGGGCAATTCGTCCTTTTCTTCCTCTGCCAGACCTATTGAAAATGTTTTAACCGGTTCATTGAGCTTTTCAGCCATCATGGCAACAACCAATCCGGAATCGATACCACCGCTAAGAAAAGCGCCGAACGGCACGTCGCTGATCAATCGGATCTTCACGGCATCGTTGAGCAGCGCATCCAGCTCTTCCACCCACTCATTCATGGTTTTGGATGTATCTGGCGGGGTTTGCGTATCGATATTCCAATAGGTTTCCCGGGTAAATTTCTTTGCGGAAAGATCCAGTACCACATATTCAGCAGGTGATAATTTTTTAACGTTTTGATAGATGGTGTAGGGAGAAGGAATATATTGATAATGTAAATACAGGTCGAGGGCGATCGGGTCCAACTCTGTGGGAATGAGACCGCTTGCTGTCATTCCTCCCATTTCGCTTGCAAAGACGAATACATCGTTCCCGTGGTAATAGTAGAGCGGCTTTACTCCCAGTCTGTCGCGCGCAATGAATAATTTGCGTTCTTTTATGTCGTACAGCGCGAACGCAAACATGCCGTTTATCCTTGAGAGCATTCCGGTGCCCCATTCCTCATAGGCATGAATTAAAACCTCGGTATCGCTTTTGGTGCGAAAGGTGTAGCCCAACCTTTCAAGCGAAGCCTTGACTTCAAGGAAATTGTAGATTTCCCCATTGAAAATGATCTGAATGCTTTCCGCCTCGTTCGACATGGGTTGATCGCCTGTTGTCAGGTCGATAATGGCGAGACGGAGGTGGGCAAGACCGACTTCACTATTTGATCCCCAAAACCCCTGCCCGTCTGGCCCGCGATGACACATGGCGTTATTCATGGCTTCCAATCGCCAATTTTCTACTTTAGTCCCGTCAAGACGAACTATACCGGCAATTCCACACACAGAGGCACCTCTTAATGTTTAAGTAACTTGAGTAACTGATGATAGGGCGGCGTTCCGATTTACAGTTTACCCCAAACAAATGGTTTAAGTTTTTTGAATGGAAAGAAATGCGCTTTCGTACTGCTCGGTAATTTTTTCTTTATCATGGTATTTGCTTGCATATTCCAATCCATTTCTACTTGCCTTTTGATAACCTGCTTTATTCGTTACTAATTCGAATAGTCCGTTTTTTAGAAATTCAAAGTTGTCCTCACAAAATTTTCCACACCCATGTTGGGACAGCATTCCTCCCGGGTCAACGTTTAGGGAAATAATGGGCACTCCATATTTTGCCGCTTGCAAAAATGTATTTGGAAAACCTTCAAATTGCGACGTGTTTACAAGAAGTCTGGCTTCTGCAAAGTATTTTTCGATTTGATCAGGGGGAACATATGGCAGGATGGTAACATTTGGCAGGGTTTTTGCGCGGGAAATACAATCGGCATAAATTTCATTTTTGGACAAATTCAATATAAGGGTAAATGGATATTGGGGAAATATTTCAGCAAGGTCAAGAACCAGTTCGGGTCTTTTTATCTGGTCGGACTTGCCAACCCATAAAATCGTTTCTGGTTTATGTTGACGCGGAAAGATTGGTCTAATATCCACAGGATTGCGAATGACCATGCTCTTTTTTTGGAAGTTTCTCGAAAGTAAATTTTGTTGGTGTTCCGTTTGAACGAGGCAGAGGTCGAAGTTTTCCAATGCATATTGCATCGAGTAGCCCGATACCCCATAGCTATTAACATAGCTCGGGTTGGATTTGATTTTTGGATCAAAATCCATGTCTGAGCCGGATAATAAAACGAATTTTTTTCCCTTTCTTTTGCAAAAATAGGCTAGCTTGGCCGTCAATTCGCCGTTGCCTACGATTACATAAATATCCGCATCTACTTCATCATATGTAGAGATGTCTGGTTGAAAGATTGTCAATTGCCCTATTTTGCCAAAAACAGGCTGCTGATTTTTAGTTGGTCTTATGGCTTGAATAAACCTCGTTATTGTTCTGGAGATCAAAGACATTGCACGAGCGTAAAGTGAAACGGATATCCCGCTTGGGTTGACAGATTCTCTGCAATACAAGCCTTTCCAGGAGACAATTCGAACATTGTCGATGATCTCAATATGAGGCTGCCCATGATCGAAGACAATTACGCTTATATCCAGATTTCCCCGCCGTGCAAGTTCCTTTGTGATCATGGCAACTCGAACTTCCGACCCGCCGAATGGGCTTTGGTTTTCTGGATTAAAAAGCGGATATGTGTAAAGGCTGACAAAACAGACTTTATTGAGTTTTTGAGGAATTATGTCTGTCATTGCTGTATTTGCGTCCGGGGAGATGGAAGAATCGCAGGGAAAAATTTGATCCATCCAGAGGTAGTCCATTGATAGGAAAAATTAATTCATAAAACTTTTCAGCCACCACTCAAAGCTTAGAAGGGACCAGATCAACAGTCGGCGGTTTTGAGAGCCGGAGAGGTGTTCGTCCACCAGCGAGTGGATCGCACCATAATCCATGAAATTGTAGATGTTCGCCTTGGGGTTCAATATTTCGCGGCGTATATATTCGATGCTCTCGCCTTTGAACCAGCTTGCATCTGGCGCTGAAAATCCTTGTTTTTCTGCCTGGGTGATCTCTTCGGGAATGTATTTCGTCATTACGTTTCTCAGGGCTATTTTTCCATCACGTGTGCGTTGAAAATATTTTTCCGTTTTGAAAGCCGGTTCGTTTTCGTTTAACCGCACGATTTCGCCGAGGTTGGCGAGTTTCATTTTTACCGGCATCCGCATGGCAAAATCCACCAGATCGTTATCCAGAAATGGCACGCGTGTTTCCAGACTGTGTGCCATGCTCATTTTGTCTTCAAGAACCAGCAGCCCATGCAGAAAAGTTTTGGCTTCAAAGTAAAGTGAATGATTAACGTAGTCTTCTGGACGATTGAATTGGTTGGCGTGGGTCGCAAATACGTCCCGGAATATATCCCTGGTCCAGACGTGCTTTACATTTTCCCATATCGGTTGAAAGACTTTTTTGATCTCGGTATTGGGAATCAGCCTTTGCCAGTATAGATAGTACTTGTCGACATAATCTTCGAAGTTGGTATTGACCACGGCTCGATAATACCGCCACGGATAACCACCGAAGATTTCGTCACCGCCTCCGCCAGATAGGCAGACTTTGACAAATTTACCTGCGAGTTGGGCTGCATAATAATTGGGGTAGCACTGACCGAGGCGCGGCTCTTCGATGTGCCAGGCGAGTCTGGGCATGACTCTTTCCATATCGCCGGCTTTTAATACCATCTCATAATGTTCGGTTTTGAAGTGATAGGACATCATTTCGGCTTTGGCGCGTTCATCAAAACTGATTTCCATTCCTGAGGCGGAATGAAGATCGAACCCGCAGGTGAAACTTTGTATGTATGGCAGTTGAGTGGCAGCAATGGCTGTGATTGTGCCAGAGTCCATGCCTCCGCTCAAATAAGCACCCACATCCACATCGCTGACAAGTTGACGGATCACTGCCTGACGCAGTAGCCGGTCCAATTCTTCGAGATATTCTCGTTCATCTTTTGGTGAGTCGGGTTCTTGAAAGGAATAATCCCAATAGCGGGTGGGGGAGGGTAAATGGTTGCTCGAAAGTTTTACTCTCAGGAACGTTCCTGCGGGCAGAAGGTTCACCTTGGCGAATAAAGTGCGGTCGGAAAAAATGTTTTGGAAGGTGAAATATTCAAGCAGTGCGTTTTGATCGATATCGATTTTATATGCCGGGTGCTGCAGGATGGCTTTAACTTCAGAGCCGAAAAGGAAGGTGCTCCCAAATAAACCGTAATACATTGGTTTGATGCCATAGCGGTCGCGTGCAAGGAAAAGTTCCTGGCGGGTGCGGTCCCAGATGGCAAAAGCAAACATACCATTAAAACGATCCAACGCTTTTTCACCCCACTCCACGTAGGCATGCAGAACAACTTCACTATCGCTTTGGGAATGGAATTGGTGCCCACACGCTTCCAACTCAACTCGCAGTTCCTGAAAATTATAGACTTCACCATTGAAGATCAACGCATAATTACCGTCTTTGGTGATCATGGGCTGATGCCCGGCTGGCGAAAGATCGATGATCGCAAGGCGGCGATGCCCCAGACCTATGAACGTGTCGGTATAAAAGCCTTCCCCGTCTGGACCGCGATGTTTTATCGCATCGGTCATTTTGCGTAATATGACCGGCGAAACAGGTTCCCCGTTGACATTAAAGATTCCGGCAAGTCCGCACATTTAATTTATTTGCGCGACATGCGCCACTCCACAACCTGACGTAACCCATCTATAAGTTTTGTGTCTGCTTTGAAGCCAAGCAATCTCTCAGCTTTATCGGTGCTGCCAATACGGTGGGTAACGAAACTCTGCGCCTGGGGTTTGTATTCGGGTTTGAGGTTGGAACCCATCAATTCCAGTAACATATCAACCAGCTCATTGATGGTTGTGCCTACACCCATGCCGATGTTGAAAAATTCGTCTTCGCAATCTGCTTTCATTCCAAGAACATTGGCTTTGGCAACATCCTTTACGTAAATGAAGTCGTACATTTGCGAGCCGTCGCCAAAAATTACAGGAGGTTTCCCGGCAAGGATGTTATCCATGGCTTTCATGATCACGCTGACATATGTGCCCTGATAGTCCATTCGTTCGCCGTAGATATTCATGTAGCGGTATCCTACATACGGCAGTTTGTGCTGTTCATAAATGGAACGGAACATCTGCTCGTTGGCAATCTTGGTCGCGCCATAGGTTGTGCGGTTATTGAAGGGATGATCCTCTGTCATGGGTGTCACAAGCGCGTTCCCGTAGACAGAAGCGGATGAAGAATACACAACCCTCTTGACACCCAGATCGTGACAGGCTTCGACTACATTCCAGGTTCCCATCACATTAGTTTCCCAGGCACTTCGTGGTTCGTTGACACACTCTCCTAGCCACAGGGATGCCAGAAGGAAGACGCCGTCCACGCCTTCCATGGCGCGGCGCAGTGCATTCTGGTCTGTCATGGAACCCTCGATCACCCGCACTTTGGGCGACTTGACAGCTTCAGACAGATTGTCCCGTTTGCCGCGTACGAAATTATCGAACACGATGATTTCCTTTACCGGCTCATTGACTAATTCATCGACAATATGGGAGCCTACCAAACCGGCTCCTCCGATCAGCATGATTGATTTATTGGTTATATCCATATCTGAACTCAATTAAGTTGTACAAGCAATAGCTTGCCGAAGATAAAACAAACGGGATAAGCGCTTAGTTATTCTGGCACTTACCCTTGCAGCAATTGTAGCACGATAGGGAGAATTCAACTCCTACCGCCGGTTGGGGTAATGGTGGAACTGTTGTTCAATATTCCACCCGTTTATAATATGGACATGCCGTCCACGCCGCTTGTCAGCATCTTGATTCTGTTTTGGAACAGCGAGAAGCATTTGCCCGAATGTCTGAAAAAGCTATCTATCCAAACATTCAACGATTTCGAGATCGTTATCGTCAACAATGGATCTTCACAAGAAGGGTGGGGGGAATTGGCGTCTGAAAAGTTGCGGATTGAGCATTTGGATAAGAATCTCGGTTTTGCCGTTGCAAATAACATTGGAGCGCGCCTCGCACGTGGAAATTGGATTGCCCTCCTGAATGCCGATGCCTTCCCTGAGCCGGACTGGTTGGAAAATCTTCTCAAAGCCGCAGAGCGACACCCGGACTATTCAGCCTTCTCTTCCCGCCAAATTCAATACAATTCTCCGCACCTTCTCGATGGCGCGGGAGACGCGTATCATATCAGCGGGCTTGCTTGGCGGAACAGCTATAACCTTTTGGCTGATCGACACGGGCTTGAAGAACGCGAGATATTCAGCCCCTGTGCCGCAGCCGCGCTTTATTCGCGAGAAGAGTTTCTAAGTGTGGGAGGTTTCGATGAAGATTACTTTTCCTACTTCGAAGATGTTGACTTGGGATTTCGCCTTCGCTTGAGTGGAGCAAAATGCCTGTACGTACCAGATGCGGTTGTACATCATGTCGGAAGCGCAAGTACCGGTAAACGTAGCGATTTTTCGGTTTATTATGGCTACCGCAATTTGATTTGGACATTCTTCAAAGACATGCCGTCCCCATATTTTTGGCTTTTCCTGCCACTGCATATTTCCGCAATTTTATTCTTTGCTATCTTCCTCACGTTGCGTGGACAGGGCAGGGCAATTTGGAAGGCGGTATTCGATGCGCTGCGCGGACTTCCCAAAATATTGGCAGGAAGAAAGCTTATTCAAAAAAATATCAAGGTAAAACCTAACGAAATACTACAGGTAATGTCCACTGGGCTGGTTGAACCATATAGCGAATTCATAAAACGGAATCGTTCAGCATGAAAGATTTTCTTTTAATATCTTTATCCATCGTAAGTCATGGGAATGCAAACGAGATCAAGCATTTGCTTGAAAGTATTTTGATGTATGAACCAAATACAGCCACTCGTTTTCAGGTGATACTTACTGATAACCTAAAAAATGAACTGCCCGATATCGATCCCTCACCCTGGAAGTCTTTGCAAATATTGCGCAATGAACATCCATTGGGCTTCGCGGAAAATCACAACCGCGCCTTTGAAAATGCGCACGGTGAATACTTCGCGATTCTCAACCCCGACCTTGTGTTTGAGCGACCTCTCTTTGATGCATTAATTGCCAGCCTCCAAACTCATCAAGCGGACCTGGTTGCGCCTCAGATCGTGGATGAAACCGGAAATGTCCAGGATTCCTTTCGTCCGCTTCCCACTCCCTTTGAGTTGATTCAGCGTCGGTTGCCCGGTTATATATTCAAGCCGTATCAACCGGATCGTGATGGCATGATCCACCCCGATTGGATCGCGGGCATGTTTTGGCTGGTACGGTCAGACTCTTACCGTCAATTGGGCGGCATGGACAAACGCTTCAAACTCTATCTTGAAGATGTGGATTTTTGCACCCGCGCCCGTCTGCGTGGCATGAAGATAATGGGTGATACCAATGTTCAGGTCCGGCATGATGCGCAGCGTTCCAGTAGACGAAAACTATATTATCTCTATCTTCACTTCCAAAGCGCCTTTCGGTTTTTTATGTCTCCGGTGTATCGCCAAATCCGCCGAAGATAGATTTTCGCCGACTTTTGTTAAAGATGCGGGGAAATTCTGATAAACTTTTACCATCTTCATTTTGGGACTTCACGTAAACATGGATATCTCCCTAGCCTATGGATCTATTGGATTGGTCTTGAGCCTTGTTTTAGGCATACCCGCTGCTGTTTTGGCGGAGCGCCTTGGGCTTATGGACATTCCTGGTTCGGCGCCTCACAAACAACACGCCCGCCCTACGCCGTTGGCGGGAGGGATCTTATTGGCTGTTGTATTTTTGCTGTTGACGTTCATCTTCCGCAAAACATTGGACCGGGACATTCTTTCGGTTCTGATCGGCGCGTTGATCATTTTTGGCTTTGGGCTTTGGGATGACCTCAAAGGACTCTCTGCCGGACCAAAACTGGTTGGTCAATTAATTGCTGCTGCGGTTCTGATCTCCTTCGGCGTACAAGTCCGCTTTATGACTGTCGTCTTTAGTGCCGAGGTGCTTTCGCCGATCATCGCACAATTACTGAATGTTCTCATCACTCTCTTTTGGCTGGTTGGGATTACAAATGCAATGAACATGATCGACAGCATGGATGGCATTGTCGCCGGTCTTGGTGTGATCGCGTCTGCGTTCTTTATGGGCGCGGCAAGCCTTGCTGGGCAGTCTGCACTGGCGTTCTGGGCGGCATGCCTTTTAGGAGTAAGCGCGGGGTTGTATTTTTGGAACGGAATGTCTGTACGCTTTTTCCTCGGAGACTCCGGTGCGCAAACTCTGGGATTTTTGTTGGCGTGTTTTGGAATTCTTTATAATCCTTTGAATCGCAGCCCCGAGTCGTCGTGGATAGTTCCGATCATGCTGCTTGGCGTTCCGATCTTCGATACCACGTTGGTGGTACTATCCCGCCTCAGAAGAGGACAGATGGTGGGGAGTGGGCGGCGTGACCATACCTATCATCGTTTTATTGGGCTTGGCATGCAGCCGCGTTATGCCGTTTTGAGCGTTCACCTGATGTCATTGCTCATTGGCAGCGTGGCTTTCCTTACCCTCTACTTGAAACCTCTAATTGCCCTAGTCTTTTTCGTTTTCACCATAATCGGCGGATTCGTTTTCCTCTTGTGGTTGGAGCGCAAACCCGCTTTGGGCGAGTGACCCGAAATGACCAAACTCTTAAATTTGCTTCCATTACAAAAGCGGCTTCCCGCCTACAGTCTCTTCCTGACTTTGGGCGCGTTTGTGACCCTTGCGGTCATGCTTTCATCCCCATCCGACCCAAAGAATGCTTTCTTTTTGGGATACTCCCTCGAGCGGATTCTTCTAAGCCTCGGGGTTTTCATTTCGGGTATCGCGCTTCTTTTCCTGACCTTGATCCTGTTTCGCGCTCCCGAACGTTCCCAGCGTCTGTGGGGGATGTTCACCCTTCGCGGCAGAACCGGTGACATTTCTTTTGTGTTCGCTGTTTTCGTTTTACTGGCTGGCTGGGTGTTGACGTTTCTGCCGTCGTATCGGCTTGGCAGGTTTTCAGGATATGTCGAAAGGTTGTCCCCGATCATAGTCTGGCTGGCAGTTGTCGGCGCGGTCACGATCGCAATTATCCTGCTGGAAAGAATGGGGACGGAAAAGAGTCTGCCGGGGGAGAATCGTCTCGTCTTAAAAGTTGCTTCCATTTTTGGCGGGGGATTCGCCCTGTTTGCATTGATCGTGACCGTCACTGGAATTGGCGTTCGTTACCCGGAGGATTACTGGTTTGGGTCTGGCGTGCCGATACTGGGATTGCAGGTTCTGCTCTCTTTGTTTGCTGGTGCTGCATTTATTTTTCTTGAAAAACGTTTTGCCTTTTTAAACAAAAAAAACTCCGATATTTTTATCTTTATCATTATTTGGCTGATCGCCGCCTGGTTTTGGGGACGTGAACCGCTCGTTCCGAATTATTTCATGCCCGACACCGCCGACAATGTGATCTATCCTTATTCCGATGGCGCGACCTTCGATACGGGCGCGCAATACGCCCTCATCGGGCAGGGACTTTTCAGTGGCGGATATTTTGAGCGCGTACTATACAGCGTTCTATTGACTTACCTTCATGCGCTTTTGGGTCAGGATGTTTCGTTGTTGCTGATGGCGCAAGCGGCATTGTTTGCTGTCTTTCCTGCTGTGATTTATCTGCTTGGCAGGGAACTCCACAGCCGGGCATTTGGCATTTCGGCAGGAACTTTGCTTGCCATTCGCGGAGTGAACTCCATCATTGCCGCCAAATGGATCGACACCGCCAGCCCCAAGATGATGCTGACGGATTTTCCTACGGCGCTTGGAATTGCGATTCTCCTTTTGCTTCTGGTGAAATGGATCAAAGAACCATCCCGAATGGGAACATTGGCGTGGGCGGGCGCTGTATTTGGGCTGACACTTTCTGTGCGTACGAATGTACTTCCAGTGCTGCCGGTTGTGCTGGTTTTTATTCCCTGGCTTATGAAACTGCGCTGGCGGCAAATAGCATTGACGGTAACTTTTGTGGCTATCGGGTTTCTGGCTGTAACCCTTCCATGGGAGCTTCGGAATCAGTCCAGGGGGCATCCCATGTATTCGGCATACTATTCACGGATCATTCAGATCATGCGCTCCCGCTATGGCATTGGTGGAGATATATATCTTTCGCCGCAATATGGCGCTTTTACAGGTAACAATAACGAAATATCCACCCGTGGTTTGATGCGCCAAAGGGCAGTGGAAGTGCAGTCTGAAAAATTTTGCGACTCTCTGCTCTGCGAAATCTCCAATCATTTCGCGCATAATATCGTCACATCTTTCACATCCCTGCCTGCTTCATTCGTCTTTGATGATATTTGGAACACGGTCAAAGCCGATACGCCCTATTGGAAAAGCAATTGGAACGATGGGAAAGTCGGAACCATTGGCGTGATTCTCATTCTGTTAAATCTTGTGTTGACATCACTGGGTGTGGGTTCGATCTGGAGTCGCAGCCGGGCGTTGACCTTGCTGCCGATTCTGGTTTTTGCTGCATATTTATTTACGAATTCCATCGGGTTGACCTCGGGCGGGCGTTATGTCGCGCCAGTGGATTGGAGCGTCTACCTGTTTTATATCGCAGGCGGATTCCAATTAGTGTCATGGTTCTTAAGGGCGAGTGGTTTTATCGGTGAACCTGAATCGGTGGATACTGCAAGTTTTACTTTTCCAGCTTTGCGAACAGAAAAATTTTCCAAAACATTACTACCCATCGTTTTTATTCTTATGGTTGGTTCTTTACTTCCCGTCTCGGAAGCTTTTTTCACACCTCGTTATCAGGTTCGCAGTCCGCAAGAGATTCTTTCGCAGCTTGATGAGAGCGGCTTCCTTGAGCAGACCGGTTACTCTCAAAGCGAACTGCTGGATTTTCTCGCCCAGCCCAATGCGATGATCCGCGAGGGACGCGCTCTCTATCCGCGTTTTTATCCTCGCGATGAAGGCGAACCGGATCGAAGTACGTATTATCGCTATCTCGAATATCCGCGCTTGGTCATTACTCTGATCGGACCGTATGCCATTACTGCCGAAGGCGTAGTGATTCCGGGGTTTGCGCCTCCCATCTCATTCCATGCCGCAGATGTTGTCGTACTTGGCTGCTGGAACACCACTTATTACGCGCCCTTCATCGATGCTGTCATGGTGATCTCAACTTCCGGTGATGGATACGTTTACAACCGCGCACCGGAATCGCCGCTGGAATGTCCATTACAGACACCCTAATGAGATAAAACAGGTCACAGCATCGAATGTGACCTGTTTTTTTATTCCACCCCAATTTGACTTGACCACGCCTCTCACCGGACCTGGTCCTGAGCGAACCCATCGAGTCTTACCAAACGGACGAATAGATACTTTCCCCCTGACTAAAGCGGGTAGAATACCAGCCATCTCTTTTGAAGGAAGTAACAATGAATAAGGATTTTGTTGCCGGGGTGCGCGGATCGCTGCCCATTCTGATCGGGGTGATTCCATTTGCGATGATCTCCGGCGTGGCTGCCGTGAGCGTGGGCTTGACCTTTTTTGAGGCAATGGGAATGTCAGTGGTCGTGTTTGCGGGTGCTTCGCAATTGGCGGTCTTTCAGTTGATGAGTGCGGGCAGCCCGTGGATCATCATGGTGCTGACGGCATGGATCATCAACCTGCGTTTTACGATGTACAGCGCCACGCTTGCGCCGCACTTGCAAAAGCTTTCCAACTGGCGTAAGGCATTATTGGCGTACATGCTTTCGGATCAGGCGTTTGGCGTGAGCATGAGCCGTTTTGTCTCGGCGGAAGATAAGATCGATCATCGCTGGTATTACTTTGGTACAGCCCTGACCATCTGGGTGACGTGGCAGATCAGCGCTTTGATCGGCGCACTGCTGGGACCGCTCGTCCCCGCCAGTTGGGGCTTTGACTTTGCCTTTCCACTCAGCTTTATGGCGTTGATGTTCACCGCCCTGCGTGACCGTCCGACAGTCATTGCGGCACTGGCTGGCGGATTTGTAGCCGTCCTTGCCAAAGGGCTGCCTTATAACCTCGGTTTGGTATTGGCTATTTCAATAGGCATCGCGGCTGGATACTGGGTTGAGAATCTGAAAAAGCAGGAGGCTGCGGCATGAGCGTTTTATCCATTTGGCTGCTTTTCTTCGCAGTAGGGTTTGGCACATTCACACTGCGTTTTTTGTTCATCTATCTGTTCGGCAAGATCGAAATGCCAGACTGGCTTCCGCGTGCTTTGCGTTTTGTGCCCGCAGCGGCATTGGCGGCGCTGGTCTTCCCTGCGTTGACGCATCCAACCGGCAACCTCGATATCTCCCTGCATAATTTTCGGCTGCTGGCTGGGCTTGGCGGTGCACTCGTCGCGTGGAAAACACGCAATGTGCTATTTACCATATTGGCAGGTATGCTGCTGCTATGGGCATTGGAAGTTGCATTTGGAATGTAAAAAACTCCGAGGTTTCAAAGACCTCGGAGTCTTTTTGCGTCTTATTGGCAATCGTATAACTTCATTTGTTGACCGCCGCCCGGTCCGCTTTGACCTTGCGGTCCATTCTGGGTGACGCTAAAGCCGTCTACCACCGTACAGGAATTTGCAAGCCAGTTCGAAATTTCCTGAGAGTTGCGGTCGCCGCCGCTGAAGAGGATGTAACGCAAGTCGCCGTTTGCTACGAGTTGGGCTAGGTCATCTGCAGTCACCACCGCATCACCGCCGCTGAAGCCGCCCATGTACAACACGGGGCGTCCGGTCTCGATCACATACTGCGCTCCCTGCTGCGATGAAGGTACCGCCATCATGTATTTCATACCCTGCGTGTTGGCTTGCAGATAATCAACCAACTCTGTATTGACAACTCTATCGCCGCCCTGTGGTCGTTGATTCTTGGCGGGGCTGGCGAGGAAACCATCCTGACCATCCTGACTTTGACCAGCATAGGCGGTTGGTAAATTGCTATCTGTTCCATCGGTCACGGTCATGATGCTCCAATAAGCGGGGATTACAAGTGCCGCGCTCAAGATGACGGCGTATGCCACACGCCTCGAAACGGACATCAGCAGGATTCCAAGCCCAAGCAGGATGCCCGTCCCGAGCATCCACCACGAAAACTCGTTATATTGCGATGCCGCGAAGAATTGGAAGCCGAGTGTAACAAGCACTGCAAGGATCAACCCGACGATAACCCAATTTCTGCTTTTGCTCCATTGATAAAGCTGGGCAAAGCCGATGCCGACCATCGCTCCGAGTGCCGGGGCGAGCATGATGGCATAGTACGAGTGGAAAATGCCGGAGACCATGCTGAAGAAGACCACACAAGTCATCAACCAGCCGCCCCAGAGGATGAGCGCCTTATGCACGCCAGACTCGATGGGAAGTTTGATCCGCGAGCCAAACAGGGCAAGTGCAACGCTGATGAGCGCGAACGGAAGCAGCCACGACATTTGCTTGGAGAGCGGCGAAGTAAAGAAGCGGAAGATACCCGGTGAGCCTGTTTCATTGCTGAATGGCGTATTCCCGTTCTGTGCATTGGGTCCGCCATTGGGAGCGTTATTAGGCTGACGGTTTGGTGTGTTCTGTGGATTCATCCCTTGCGGCGCACAAGCCAGCACAGATTGATTCGGCGGGACGATACACGAGCCTTCGATGGTATTTCCGTTTTGCAGGGTGAACGAACAGGCTGAACCTTCAGTCTGACTTGCGCAAGCGGATAAGGCGGCAGGCGGCGCTCCCTGAATTTGACCTTGACCGGGATTCTGCTGAGGCTGAGTCCCATTATTGGAAGGCTGACCAGATTGAGGTCCAGAAGGAGGCGTGTTTCCTCCTCCACGATTGTTTTCAAGGCGGGAAATTCCGTTATGCCCGAAGATCAATCCCATTACGGTGTTGTCTTCGCTGGAGCCGATGTAGGGGCGGTTGTCAACGGGAGTCAGGTCTACGGCAATTGCCCATGAGAGGGAAACGGCAACGAGTAAAACGGTTGCAATGCCGAGGTTGATGAGTTTCCTGAGCCAGCCTTCCTTTGAGCCGAAAAAATAAAGCGCATAGAATGCGGGCAGCGGCAGGAAGGCTTGAAGCATTTTGATATTGAAGCCCAAGCCGACGATGAACCCGCCGAGCAGCAGCCAGTGGAGTTTGCCTGTTTCGGTGGCGCGGATGAATGCCCATGCCGCGAGGAGCAGTGTGAAGACCAGCATTCCGTCCATGGTGTTGTTGCGGTTGGTGGCAAGGAATACCGGTGTGATCCCCATCACCAGCCCGGCGACGATGCCAGCCAGTTCGCCCATGTATTTTTTGACCATGCTGTAAAGCAGCGGGATGCTGAAAACACCCGCGAGGATGTTCGGCAGGGAAACGCTGAATCCGCTCACACCAAGGAAGTAGGCGAAGACGGCTTCGATCCACAAACCCAGTGGAGGTTTATCCACGGTCACGGAGCCGCCCGGTTCTGCCGCGATGAAGAAGAAGTTACTCCACGATTGCAGCATGGATTTGACCGCTGCCGTGTAATATTCGTTGGCGTTGCCGATGGCGTCGATGTTGACCATGTGCATCGCGAACGAAGCGGTCATCAGCCCAACGATGATCAGTACGCCGACAGTCACGCCGGGCAGTATCTTTTTGCTGAGCATGGAAGGTTGGGTTTGTGATGGAAGGGTTTCAGTTGTCATGTATTGCTCCTATTTTTAACCGCCAAGAAATTTTTCTTCGCGTCCTTCGCGGACTTGGCGGTTAATTATTATTGCAGGTTCTTTTTAACGCGAATATATCGAATGAACGAATAGGGCGAATTTTGTCTTGGTCGTGTTTTGCTTTCATGCTCCAAGTGTAAATTTTCCTCCCTAGAATCGAGAGTGCCGCCAATCACGACTTCTTCTAAATACCCATGACAATAATCATGGGTGATGTTAACAGGTCGTGACGCCGGTCACACCCCTCTAAAACCCCTTCATGATAAGATGAGGACATGCATTCGACAGACGACTCCACCCGCATCCTTCGCACCGCCGCATGGATCTGGCTCGGCTTCCTGTTCGCCATGGCGTTGATGGATTTCGCGCTGTACACCCCGCAGATCCAGAAATTCCTTGGCGGAGCTGTTCGCGTTGTTCAGAACCAACCCGCGCCGCCTCCACAGAATCAGGGACGCAATTTATTTGGGCCCGTCTATCTTTTTTATTCGGCGAACGGATTGACTGCGTTGCTTTTTCTGGTCTTTGCGTATTGGGGCTCGGTGCGTGACCAATTGCGCGAATATTATTATCTGTTCATGCTGGTCATTATTTCTGCCGCGCCGATCGTTATTAGCGCGTTGATCGTCCCGCGTTTCCCGCAGGGTCCGCTTTCGAATGCCGAAGGGATGGCGCTGCGTCAACTGCCAGTGTTGTTCGTGGCGCTTGCGCTTGTGGCATGGAAGTATCAATTTGCTCATGTTGTCTTGTTCAGCTTTGCCTCCACAACGCTCGAGCTGGGTTTGATCATTCTCAATCCGTTCGAGAATCGGAACGTTTCTGTTTATTTGTTCATCGCCATCATCCGCACCATCAGTTTTGTCACCGTCGGATTTTTCATCAGTTCACTTGTCTCGCGTCTGCGTGAACAGCGCGAGTCGCTTCGTGAGGCGAATGCCAATCTCACGCACTATGCGTCCACGTTGGAGCAGCTCACGGTGAGTCGCGAGCGCAACCGTCTCGCCCGCGAATTGCACGATACCCTCGCGCATTCCCTTACTGCGATCTCCGTCTCGCTCGAAACTGCCAAAGCCTATTTCGATATCGCTCCCGAACAGACCCGCGAGATGATCGACAAGTCGCTTGAATCCACGCGCAAAGGAATCGACGAAACCCGCCGCGCTTTGAAGGCTTTGCGTTCATCGGATCTGGTGGACTTGGGGTTGAGACTCGCCGTCAAGAAAGCGGCAGACTCCGCCGCCTCACGCTTCGCACTGGACCTCGAGCTGGATCTGCAAGACCCGATGCCTTCTCTCAGCCCGGACGTGGAGCAAACCATCCTGCGCATCACACAGGAGTGCATCGAGAACATCACCAAACATTCGCGTGCGAAGAAGTTCAGCATTCATCTTTCCAGCAATTCGCATACCACACTTATGATCCAGGATGACGGCATTGGCTTTGACATGAGATCAAAGGACTCGTCGGGTCATTATGGTCTGGTCGGTATGCGCGAACGTGCCGAACTGGCTGGCGGAAAATTGAAGATAGAGAGCGCAAAAGGAAAGGGAACCAAAGTGGTGTTGACGATATGAAAATACTTCTTTGTGACGACCAGGCAGTGATCCGCGACGGGTTGGAGATGCTCCTCAACCTTGAGAAGGATTTCGAGGTGGTGGGCTCCGCTCAGGACGGCTATGAAGCCGTGGAGTTGACCGAAAAGAAACAGCCCGATCTCGTTCTTATGGACTTGAAAATGCCGGGCATGAACGGCATTGAAGCCACACGCGAGATTCGTAAAAAACATCCCGATATCAAGATATTGGTGTTGACGACATACGACGATGACGAGTGGGTCTTCGACGCGATCCGCGCCGGGGCTTCAGGTTATTTGCTAAAAGACACGCCGCGACAGAAGATCATCGAAGCCATTCGCGGCACCGTGGACGGCAAATCCTTTGTTGACCCGGTGGTGGCAGGAAAGCTGCTCAATCAGGTTGCCAGCAATCAGACCCAGCCTACATCCATTCTGACCGAGAAGTTAACCGAACGCGAACTTGACGTGCTGCGTCTGCTTGCCAAAGGCATGCCCAACACCGACATCGCAGGTACGCTCCATCTCTCCGAAGGGACGGTGCGGAATCACGTCAGCGCGATATTGGAAAAGTTGGGGGTTTCAGACAGAACGCAGGCGGCAGTGATCGCAATACAACACGGGTTATAAAAAATGACGGTCACTTCCAAAGTGACCGTCATTTTTTATTCATGGGGTGCATTCTTTTTGCAGCAGACTTTCTGCTTCGGAAATATCTGCTTTCACAGAAACTCTATTCCACAACGTATTCAATGCGGGACATAACGTCGGTTGACCTTTGATCGTCCGCTCGGTTAGTTTGAGCGCGGTGTCTATGTCACCGGTTTGGGCAAAGGCTTCGATGAAGGGCAGGTATTCCACTGGCAGAGTGGGGGAGAGTTCTGCTTTTTGCGCATCTTTATATAACTTGACGACTTCTTCCCAATCGCCGGTTTGTCTCGCGATTTCCGCTTGGGCGTAGGTGTAGCACCAGCCATGTGACGGTTCGCCGCCAAACAAGATTTTGTCCATTGCGGGGGCATCTACATTTGTGAGGATTAGATTCGGGTCCGAAAGCGGGATCGCATCGAGCAGGTAAAAACTCGCGCCGGGAACCGTTTCTGCGTTGTTGTATATCGGGTCAAGCACGCGCAGGCAGCCGTCCGCCTCTTTGTAGATGACCACACTCTTTGACGTGTTTCCGCTAAAAGACACGGTGCGATAAGTGACATCTATCGGTCTGTCCGCGCGGATCTGTGCGGGTGTGAATCTTGTTTTGAGGTATTGCAAGGCATAAGGGAGGTCACGGCTATTTAGTTCGGGCGCGTACATCCAATTTAACATGGACATGAGTTGATAATCTGAAAGATATTTCAACGGAAGTTCATAGGTCAACACCGTTGTATCCTCTTTCAGGTCAGGCATGCGCCATGCCATCTGCCAGAAGATATCCTGTGTGTTCGCCCAATCGCGGCGATAAGTATTCGCCACCGTGAACTGATACGCCGCAGACATGCCGATAATGAGACTTAATACAACTAGCTTGACTTTTCCTTCTTTCAGAATCAAATCTGCCAACCCGACGATGAAGAGGCTCGCTCCCAGCATGATGGAGACGAAGAAACGGTCATAGTCGAATTCGATCTTCAACGGCAGCGCCGCCGCCCACGAGGGGAGGCGTCCTGCAAAAATGGTGACGACTCCGATGAGGAGGAACCAGTGGGGAGTGAAAAGTAGCGAGTGGGATGTGGACGGATTTTCCGCGTTCGGTTCTTGTCTCTTATTACTGATAATTCCAAACGCCATTATGCTCGCAAGCATCAAAATAACGAAAGCGATTATCTGTGTTGTGGAACCATCTATTTGCGAGAAAATGTTGAAAGTGCCAAGCCACGAAACAAAACTGGAGAGTGAAAGTGTATTGATAAATTCGTTTACCAGCGCCAGTGGGGAGAGCAACGCCAAAATATCGATCTGATATGAACTGTATGCAGTCGAACGGTGATAGGAATACGTCCATAGCGCATTGATGATCCACACCGCGAGGTAGGGCAGCCATTGGAGAAGGGTTTTTCGGGCTAACTCTTTTTTGTCCGCGACGGATTCGGAGAGGATGACGAGGATAAAGAAGAAACGCAGAATTTCCAGCCCGAAGAAATATTCGGTAGAGAACAAACCGAGGGCTTGCAAGAGAATGGCGAGTACGGAAAGAGGGACAGACGTTTTACCGCTTCGTAAAAGGTTTATAGAGAGAATAAAAGAGGAAAGAAGAAAGAGCAGCGGAATGAGTTCCTGATTGATGTGCGTGAATGCAACCCATTGCTGTCCGTATGCGGGGTAGAGGGTGAAGAGCAGAACAACCCACAACACCGAACGCTCACGGCTTGGGAAAACCTTCCGAAGCAGCGACCAGAGTTCAAGTCCGAGAAGGAGGCGGATGAGCAAGCCAAGCAGCTGCCATGTGAGTGGATGTCCGCCAAAGATGGAAGTCGTGACGGCAAAGATATATCCCAGCAGCGGGCGGAAGGGGCGGAAGCCTTCGATGAATTCGGCGGGACCGAAGAAGCGCAGGAACCACGCGAAGGGAAGGTCGTCCCAGTAGAAGCCCATCCACGGCGTGAGCAAGCCGTAAGCCAGCACAATGAGCGCGGATAATAACGCCGGAACCGCGAACGGTTTTCGAAGAAGTTGGTTGATTTTGTCTTTCACGGTTTCGATTTTACCATTTTGGTTGTCTCGGAAATTGTCGAAAAAAACGGCGTGGCGCGGGTGCGCGGGGCGGGTATAATCCGAATCATGAATCGCAAAAAGTTGATAGACATTGCCATTTATATTGGTTTGATCGTTGTTTTTCTCGTGCCGCGCCTCTCAGGGATTGGCGATTTTGTCACGCTTGATGAGCCGTCCTGGTTGAGTCAGGGTGCGAATTTTTATTACGCGTTGGGGCAGCGCGAATTCGAGAATACGGTCTACGAGTATCAGCCCGCCGTGACGACGATGGCGATTATCTCAGCCGCGATGCTCTTGTATTTTCCCGAATATCGCGGGTTTGGGCAGGGATATTTGAGTTACGAAAAAGGCTTGCTCGATCCGTTCATGGTCTCACACGGGAAAGACCCGTTGATGTTGCTTGCATATTCACGCATTATCCAGGTATTTGTCATCCTCGTTCTATTTTTACTGTTGTATTTTCTTTTGCAAAAATTCATCCCAAAATGGGCGGCGGCGTTTTCTGCGTTGTTTGTCACCTTCGATCCGTACTATCTCGGTCTGACCCGCATGTTGACGCACGAAGCAATGGTCGCATTGTTCGTGCTGGTTTCTTTGCTGGCGTTGCTCGTATATGTGATGAAGGAGCGCAAGTTCATCTATCTGCTTATTTCAGGTATGGCGGCGGGATTCGCACAATTATCCAAATCTTCCGCGATTGCCATGTTAGCGGGTGTGGGCATTGTGCTGCTGGTGCAGTTGATCGAAGAACGCAGACAGGGATGGGGCAGGGCGTTTCTTCGCAGTGTTAAAACGTTTGCCATCTGGTTCGCTCTGCTGGCATTGACCTACTTTATCTTCTGGCCCGGCATGTGGGTGGCTCCGGGAAAAATGCTCTATCAGGTATACGGCAATGCGTTCAGTTATGCGTTTCAAGGCGCGCGGCTCACTGTTACCGAAGATTTGGATGTTTCACAGTTCAGTCTGGATACAACATCAACAGGAGTTTGGGACATCGCCAAAGTTCTGCTCTACAGGACGACGCCGCTCACCTGGCTTGGTTTTCTGTTGGGGATCGCCCTGCCGTTCACACGGGACCCGGAACGGGTGCGCCAAAATCGGGTTCTCTTCACGCTGATGGCGGTTAACGCGCTTGCTTTCATCCTCCTCATCGGTCTCGCCCAGGGACGGAATTCTCCTCATTACATCTTGTCCAGTTACGTTTCGGTGAACCTGCTCGCGGCGCTGGGGTGGTTGTCTGCTCTCGGCTGGCTGGCAAATCGTTTTCCGCTGCGCAAGGTACAGGTCCAATATGCCGGGTTGGCGTTGGTATTGATGCTGCAAGCTGCCAGTGCACTGTCTTTCTTCCCATATTACTTCACCTATCGAAATCCGATTTTGCAAACGGCGGGATGGTATGGCGAATATCCGCAAAAGCCCTATGGCGAGGCATTGGAAACGGCTGCGCAGTATCTGTCGCAGCAGCCTGATGCCGCTGATTCGACGGTGTTCTCTTATTACAGCCGCGGCTGTTTTTCCTATTTTTATCCCGGCAAGACAATCAGTTTCCGCCCGTATTACATCGATGGTGAACATAATGAAGACCTGTTGAACAACCTGCGGGCTTCGGATTATCTGGTCATTTATTATGCCAACCAGATCCAAATGGAAAAGTACCATCCTTTCATCAACATTCTTGCAACGGTGGAACCGCTCCACGTCATTTGGATGGATGGTTATGAATACGTCCGCATCTACAAGGTGGATACCCTTCCGCCTGAGATATTCGAAGCGCTTGCAAATTTATGAAGAACAAAACCTTTCAAATCCTGGGTCTGACCCTGCTCTTGCTGGTTGTAATCCTGCCTTCATGGCTGATCAAGAATGACCGGGTCATCGATGTGGACGAACCGCGCTGGATCATTCGCGGTGCGAATTTTTATTACGCTGTCACACATGGCGAGTTCGAGAATACCATTTTCGAATACCACCCCGGCGTAACGAATATGTGGATTGTCAGCGCGGCGATGCAATTTTATTTTCCTGAGTATCGCGGATTTGGACAGGGATATTTCGATGCGCTCAAGATGAAGTTCGAAGAATTCATGCGTGAGCAAGGAAAAGAGGCGCTGGATGTCGTGCGCATCAGCCGGTATATTCATTCGGGCATGCTGGCAATTCTGGCTGTGACGGCGTTTCTGCTGCTGTGTTTATTGATTGACACGAAAGCAGCATTTTTGTCCGTTGCGCTGGCGGCTCTCTCGCCGTTTTATCTTGGTCATTCGCGCGTGATGAACCTCGAAGGGATGCTGTCCCTGTTCGCGCTGGTTTCGTTTTTGGGGTTACAAGTCTATCTGAACAAAGACCGTGAGTTGATTTATCTCTTAGTATCCGGTGTGGCGTTTGGTTTGGCGCAGTTGACCAAGTCATCGTCCATTGTGGTCGTCGGTTTGGTGGGGCTGATGCTTTTTGTCGGTTTATTCAAACGCGACGACCGCACGCTTGCCGCAAAAATTTGGGATGCGGTCAAGACCTTTGCCATCTGGTTTACGGCTGCGGCGGTGACGTATTTCGTCCTGTGGCCCGGGATGTGGGTTGCGCCGGGGAAGATGCTCGCGGACGTGTACGGCAATGCCTTCAGTTATGCCTTTCAGGGCGCACGTCTTGATGTGACCCAGCAACTTGACCCTGAAAGCTTCGAGGTTTCTTCCAGCGGAAGTGGTGTCTTTCAATTCCTGCAAAGCTGGGCTGCTTCTAGCACACTCATCACATTGGTCGGTTTGATCCTTGCCCTGTACTTCTTATTGTTCGGGAAGAAGGAAGACCTGCCTGTTCCCATTAAGTCCACGCTGACATATCTAGCCATACTGGGCGGATTGTTCATCCTCATGTTCGGGCTGGCGCAGGGACGCGACTCTCAGCACTATGTTCTCACCAGTTATGTTGCCTTTGATATCATGGCGGGAATGGGCTGGTTCTATCTTTGGGTGACATTCCGAAAAAAATGGGTTTGGTTGAATCGAACCTATGCCAGCATCCTTTTTCTGGGTTTGTTGATCGGAATTCAAATCGCATCCGGTTTGCCGTATGCGCCTTATTATTTTATTTACAAAGAACCCTGGGCTGCTGTCCCTGCCACATATGGATACGGCGAAGGCTTTTCTGAAGCGGCTGATTATCTGGCGCAGAAGCCGAATGCCAAAGAAATAAAAGCGTATGTGTATAGCGGCATGGGTACGTTCTCCTTTTACTTCCCCGGTGAGACGGTGGTGTTGAAGCGAATTAATCTCATAAACGACGATTTTGCCACGATCACAGATGATATGCGCCATACGGATTATCTGGTGTTGTATCCGATCACGCGTGTCAAGCAGCCTGAGACGGAGAAGATTCTCGGCGAGCTGGAGGGTGTGGTCGAGCCGGAAAAAGTGATCTATATCAACGGGTTGGAATACATCCAAATTTACCGCATGGCGGATATTCCAGAGTCGGTATTTGAAGCGTTGATGCGAAAAAACAAGCAATAAGTGAATCAGGCGGCATTGAGATGCCGCCGGAATTTTTAAAAGGGTCTTAAACCAGCCCAAAGATGGGTTTTCTGTTCGAGAATAACAGAATCAGGCAAAAATCCGGGAAGAGGCGCGTATCCTTACGTCTTTGTTATGAAAGTACCATATACCCGGGGTCGAATTGTGGAGTAAAATTTCCGACATTAAGCCATGAGTTCTAATCCAATGAACGGACGTTTTTCCGAAAAATCGCTGGGACGCTTTCTGACAGGTATCGTTTTCCTGTATCAGGCGCTCGCGGCGGTTGTTCTGGTTTGGGCACTGGTCCTTGGGATCCGATGGGTGCGTGAACCTTTCCTCGGCTCATTCTATGAACATACTTTGGTTTTCACGGATACTGGCAGTGCCGAAGGAAGCGCCTGGGAATTCAACAAAGTTGTCAACAGCGGCGACCAACTTTTGGCGGTCAACGGTACGGAAGTAAAGAGCAGCAGGGATGTCCGCAATGTGATCGTGGGGAATTTTGTGCCCGGTGAGAACGTGGATTTGACGGTCAAATTTAAGAGTGGGGAAGTGAAGGACCTTAGCGTTGTGCTTCAACAGTTTCCGGACGAAAGCGTCAACATCTATTTAATTCTCCCGACCATTATCAGCGTGATCTTTCTTGCGCTCGGTATTTGGACTTTTGGTTTGCGACGCAATGAGCCAGCCGGACGCGCGTTCATTATGTTCGCTTCCTCGTTTTCGATCGTGACGAGTACAAGTTTCAACCTTTGGACAAGCCACGAATTTTCATTGATCTGGACTTTTGCCTGCGCTGTGGCAGGCGGGTCCACTATTGCACTTGCCCTGTCGTTCCCATCCACACCCCGCCTGTTGATCAATCGACCATACCTGCGTTGGAGCGGCTTTCTTGTTAGTTTCATACTGGTGGCATTTGCGGCTCCGTATATTTTCAACACGAATGACCCAACGGGATACATCCCTCAGTGGCGGCTGATCTATTATTATGATGCGTTATGTATTCTGGCGCTGCTTGGGTTCAATTTTTATTATGCTTTTAACTCTCCGTCTCCGGTTGTGAAATCGCAGGCGTGGAGCACATTGATCGGGGCATTCATTGCCTTTGCGCCGCTTACTGTTTTTCTCGTGTTCGGTGCGGTTCTTAACATTGCCTTCTCGCCATACTTGTTCCTTCCAGTTGTGGTCTTCCCGGCAGTGATGGGATACAACATCATGCGCTTCCGCTTCCTGCGGACGGACGATCTGGCGCGGCGCGGCGTGATGTACGTCATCCTCACAGCCATCGTTACTATTGGATATGCTTTGGTCGCCGCCGGTGCCGGGTTGTTGTTCGGAAATGCCCTGCCCCAAAATTATCTGGCGGGTATTTTTATCATGGTGATCGCGCTTGTCCTTGAGCCGCTGCGTACCCGCCTGCAAAATCTGACGGATGCTTTATTCTTCCGCGGTTCGCGTGTGGTGACAGAACAGTTGGAGGATTTCTCTCACAGGCTGACCTCTGCACTTGACCTTAACGCCATCAGCTTACTCTTGCTTGACCAGATCGCCTCAACCCTGACGCCAGACCAGGTCCACATCTTTACCTACGACACGCTCAATGATTTTTATGCGGCATCCTCCAGCGACGGTCGCCGCCCGACGACGGATATCCGTTTTACTTCGGCGAGTCCGCTGGTTTCGTACTTCAAAAAGGAAAGATTGCCTTTATATCTTGATAATGTCACAGACCTGCCGGAAGTCCTGAAACCTGAGCAATCTCGTATTGCCTTGCTGGGCGCCCGTCTGTTTATTTCCTTCCCCGGCAAGGATAGACCGAACGGCTGGCTGGCATTGGGCTCCCGCCTGACGGGACAGCCCTACTCTCCCCGCGACCTGCGCTTCCTCGAAAATATCTGCGACCAGGCTTCTGTTGCGATTGAGCGTGTGCAGACAGTCGCCCACTTGGAACGGCGCATCCAGGAAATGAACGCATTGACCCGCGTCTCTCAGGGCGTCAACGTCACTTTGACATTTGATGATGTGCTGGAATTGATCTACGCTCAAACGGCTCAGATCGTGCCGACTTCCCATTTCCATATCACCTTGTATGACAAGGCTGGCGATTACTACTATTACGGTTTTTGTCTTGAGAATAATGAACGTATTCATGAACGCGAGAACCAGCCGTTCTCTTCGAATGTCGGGCTTTCGCCGGAAGTGATCCGCAAGAGCCGCCCGATCATGACACAGGATTACATCCGTGAATGTCAGGCGCGCAACCATACTCCCACCATTGAAAATATTTTCGCGTGGATCGGCGTCCCGCTGAACGCAGGCGCGGAATCCATTGGCGCGCTCAGCGTCGGCAGCCGCGACGGCTCGACGATCTACACCCGCGCACAGTTGGAATTGCTGCAGGCGATTGCCGACCAGACGGCGGGCGCCATCGTCAAAGCGCGCCTGTTGAAAGAGACGCAGGAACGCGCGCATCAACTTACGACCTTGAATGATATTACACGCCAGTTGACCTCTACGCTGGAGTTGAATCCGCTTTTGCAGAACATCCTTGAGAATGCTGTCGGCATCTTGAACTGTGAGGCGGGAAGCCTGCTTTTGGTGGACGAGCATACCGATGAACTGGTTTTCCGCGTGACGGCTGGTCCAGTTGCGGATAACCTTATCGGCAAACGACTTTCGCCCGGTACGGGTATTGTCGGGCGTGCGGTGGATACCAGAAAACCTGTCATCGAGAATGAAGAACATACTTCGTCAAGCCGCTTCAAGGGCGTGGACCAGCAAACGGGTTTTGTGAGCCGTTCTTTGTTGGCTGTCCCTCTGCAGGCGAAAGACCGCGTCATCGGCGTGGTGGAAGTCATCAATCGGCGCGACGGACTTCCGTTCGTGCAAAACGACCAGACCCTGCTGACCGCTTTTGCAGGGCAGGCGGCGGTTGCCATCGAAAATGCGCGTCTCTACACATTGACCGACCAGGAACTTGCCAGTCGTGTGGAAGAACTTTCGGTCATGCAGCGGATCGACCGTGAACTTAACGCCAGCCTCGAAATGGACCGCGCCATGCGCATCACATTGGATTGGGCGTTGCGGCAGTCCGGGGCGGGGGCGGGGTTGATCGGTATTCTCGAAGAAGAGAATTTACGCGTTATGGCGCATCAGGGTTTGGACGACCAAATGGCTTCCCTTCCGGATATGCTCATGAAGATCGAACTGCCGTCCATGATTGCGGCGGTTGAGACCGGGCAGCCCCAAAGCGTAGAAGTTGCTGTGGATGCGTCCAAGAACAAACTGCTCCTGAACTCGCAATCGCAGATGGTGATTCCCATTCGCCGCGAAACGACGGTCATTGGGCTTTTGTATTTGGAGAGTGTCAGCGATTCGCAGGTGGATATCGACTTCCTGACCCGTCTTACCGACCATGCCGCCATCGCTATTTCGAACGCCCAACTGTACAGCGAAGTGCAGCGTGCCAACCTCGCCAAGAGTGAATTCGTTTCCTTCGTGGCGCATGAGCTCAAGAACCCGATGACGTCCATCAAGGGTTATACCGAACTTCTGGCAAGCGGCGCTGTGGGGCAGATCACCGAAATGCAGACGAACTTCCTCTCGACGATCAAATCCAACGTCGAGCGTATGTCCACTCTCGTTTCAGACCTCAACGATAATTCCAAGATCGAAGCGGGACGCCTGCGGCTGGAGTTCAAAGCCACCCAGCCATCCGACCTTGTGGATGAGGTCATCCGTACGTTCACGCGTCAACTTGATGATAAGAAACAGACATTGGACCTGCTCGTTCCAAAGGGACTTCCCTCCATGTGGGCAGACCGCATCCGTGTGGGGCAGGTGCTGACGAATCTTGTCAGCAATGCCTATAAATACACGCCTGAGAGCGGTACCATTCAGGTGGGTGTGGAAGATACTCAAAACCAATGGGACCCCGATGGCGCGCCTCGCGTCATTCACCTTTGGGTGAAAGACAGCGGCATCGGTATGACCGTCGAAGACCAGCAGAAAATATTCCAGAAATTCTTCCGTTCCGATGACCCCAAGGCGCGCGAATCTCCAGGGACGGGTCTTGGTTTGAACATCACCAAGAGCCTTGTGGAAATGCAGGGCGGCAAGATCTGGTTCGAGAGCGAATACCGTAAGGGAACGACCTTCCACTTCACGGTTCCGGTGGCAGAGGAGTAATAGACTTCGATGACGATTTTTGCATCTGTTGGACTTGCCCAGGCACTGGATGGTCGTGAAGCCGGTTTGCAGGCCACGCATCAGGCGTTGAACCGCCTTGGTGCGGGTGCTCCAGCCCTTGCGATCGTTATTGCATCGCACCAATATCAGGCGCGTGAAGTTCAAAGCGGCGTTTCCAGTTTGTTGGGCGATACGCCGCTGATCGGTTTTAGCTCCCCCGCAGGTTTGGCGCGTGATGGCATTCATCCGCATTCTGTGGTGGTTGCCCTGCTCAGCGGCGATTTTCAATCGGAAACACTTTGGCTTCCCGGATACGCACAGTCTGGGCGTGAGACCGCCGCAAAGATCGAGCAGCATGCCGCGGCGCGGGTCGAGCGTCAGTCCGTCCTCTTTTTTGCGGATGGATTCAACGGCGATGCCGAACAATTTTGCAGCGCGCTTCCAACTGCCCTCGAAGTGACCGGCGGACTTTCCAGCGGCGATCTGCATACGGGAAACACCTATCAACTTGTTGGAAATCAAACCGGCTCCGGCGGGATGACCGCAGCGTTCCTGCGCGGCGAACTCAGCATCGGCGTTGGCTCCGATCATGGCTGGGACCCTGTCGGCAGTCAGTTCCGTGTGACGCGTTCGCGCGGCTTCTGGCTGCGTACTCTGGATGGTCGTCCGGCTTCCGAGGCGTATGCCAGTCTGTTCGGGTATCCTGCCCGCGATTGGGCATTCCCGCCGCTCAGTTATCTCGCGCGTTTATATCCGCTTGGCATGGAACAGACCGAGGGTATGATTGTTCGCGCTCCGATCCGCGTGGAGGCAGACGGCAGCTTCCGCATGAATGCCGTCATCCGCGACGGTGTCGACGCATTTTTGCTGGTTGGCAGCCGTGCCTCCTGTGAGCGTGCCGCAAAAACGGCAGCGCAGCAAGCGCTCCTCAAACTTGGGGGAGCCAAACCCAAACTTGCCCTTGTGCTTGTGGATGTGGCATGGCAAATGCTGCTCAAAGCTCAACCCGGCGCTGAAATTACCGCCGTTCAGGAAATTCTCGGCGACTCGATCCCCATCGCTGGTGGGTACACACTGGGGCAGGTGGTCACCGCCGACGAAGAGACCAAGCCCAAATTCCTAAACCAGCACATCATCGTTATTGTTTTCGGTGAACCCAAAGCAGAATAAAAAAACCGCAGGATTTCCTGCGGTTTTTTCGTATAGCCAATAAATATTTCTTCACCTTGCAAGATGGTAAGCTCTACCCTAATCTGAGTATTGTATACTGAAATCGCATCGAGGCAGGCAGGGTATGACTAACAAAAAGACCCCTTCAAAGAAAACTACAAAAGAACAAATAGCAGACCAGGAAATTCAGGCGGGAGATGAGAGCGTTGCCGTAGGCGGATCTGTAACGGACAGTACCATCATCCATGGAAAGACCATCGTATTGGCAGACCGCTTCTGGCGGGACCTGCAGCCTGCTCTTCCTCCCGATAAGATCAAAGAAGCGACGGCGGCGTATCTCACCTATTTGACCGACCGTCATTACTATCTCAGCTTAAAAGGCATGGGCGTTTCAGACCGTGTCCCGTTGAAATTAAGACTGCTGGATCTGTACGTTCCGCTCAAGGCGCGCATGGAACTCCCCGAAGGGGAAACCTGGAAACGTGACCTGAGTCTTGCCGGTCGTGACATTGTCGAATACGAAGACCCATTACATTTTGGCGACCCGGTCCCATTGTTGACTGTGCTGAAGAATTACTCGGGCGTGATCGTGCTGGGCGACCCCGGCGCGGGGAAGACCACCTTCGTCAAATATCTCGCGGTTCGTCTCGCAGCCGGCGAAGGCGAAAAAATCGGGTTTAGCGATTATCTCCCAATTTTGCTGCCTTTGGCTGCATACGCCAACGCCTTACAGAACGATGATATCCGTTTGGATGATTTCATCTCTGAATATTTTTCAGCCATCGGCTCAGACCTTCCGGTTGGCGCCATGTTGGGCGAAGCGCTCAAAGCCGGACGCGCGCTCATTTTGCTGGACGGTCTTGACGAAGTCCGCGACATCAACATGCGCAACACTGTCGTGGAACGTGTGGTGGACTTTTACACCTTCCATCGGCATCAGGGGAATAAATTCGTGCTGACCAGCCGCGTGGTTGGGTACCGTGCTGTCCGTCCTTCAGCGGAGGATTTGGCGGAATGCACCATCGTCGATTTCGAGGACGATGAGATCGAAAATTTCGTCACCAAATGGACAAGCGCACTCGAAAGACAGGCACAGGGATTTACCAAAGTCGCCGAAGCGGATGCGGAAGCCGACCGCCGCGAGTTATTGGATGCCATCAACCACAACCCCGGGGTTCGTCAACTTGCTTCCACGCCTCTTCTATTGACCATTCTGGCATTGATGAAGCGACAGGGCGTGACGTTACCCGAGCGACGCGTGCAATTGTATGACCAGTATGTTTCCACCCTGCTTTCGACCTGGAACCGCGCCCGCAGTTTGAGCGGACGTGCTCCCGGTCGTGATATCGATGAGATACAAACCGTGCGCATCCTTGCTCCGCTTGCACTGTGGATGCACGAAGTCAGCCCGGGAGTGGGTCTGGTAGGGCGTGAAGACATGCGCCGCAAACTGGAAGAACTCTTCTTTGAACGCGGTGATGGATCTCCCATTCAGGCGGCACGTCAGTTTTTGATGGATGTGCGCGAACATGCCGCCCTGCTTCTCGAACGCGGACCGAGCGAATACGGTTTCATTCACCTTACCTTCGAAGAATATCTTGCCGCTGTCGCATTGGCGTTCATGGGACAGGGTGATTCCAAACCCATCGTTGAAATACTGTCGAAACACGTTGGCGAACAAGCCTGGCGTGAAGTGACCTTGTTGACCATTGGATACCTCGGTATTCGCCAGCAGCTCCCGAAGATCGCGGGCGAGGTTGTGGAAGCGATCGTTGAGCAAAAGCCCGGTCCACTGGGGGAGGCGGTGGTGTTGGCAGGCGATGCCGTGTTGGATACATGGCCCAACGGCGTTCCGCACAAAAGCCGCGATTTGGTCGTCGACGCGCTGATCAATGTGATGCAGGATGGCGTGGTCCGCCCTGAATTGCGCCGCCGGGCAGGTCTCCTGCTGGGACGGCTGGGTTGGCGCCCCGGCGACCTGGATCGGTTCGTGGAAGTGGATTCTGGTGAGTTCCAGTTTGGGGTCCGGAAAGAGCCGGCAAGTATTTCATATAACTATTTTGTTGCACGCTATCCGGTGACCAATATCCAGTACGCGCGTTTCGTCAAAGAGGATGGCTATCAAAACCGCGAATTTTGGAGCGAGTTCGGCTGGGACTGGCGCACCGGAAAATTAGACCAACGTTCTTTGGAAGCAGTCGAGCGCGACTGGCTGGAACATCGTCCGCTTGCCAAGCGCGGCAATCCATACTACTGGCATAACATCGAATTGAGCAACCCGATCGTGCCGGTTGTGGGAGTTTGTTGGTTCGAAGCGGAAGCCTATTGCAACTGGCTTTCGAAAAAGATCGTGGCTGTTCCGGAAGGATTTACTGTTCGCCTGCTGCGGAGCGACGAGTGGGAGCGCGCCGCGCGCGGCATTGATGGACGCGAATATCCGTGGGGTGACGGTTTTGATAAAGCCGCCGCCAACACATGGGACAGCGACTCGACCGGCTCAGGCTTGGGCGGCACTACCGCCGTTGCCACCTTCCCGCAGGGCGCCAGCTCCACCGACGCGTGGGATATGAGCGGCAACATCTGGGAGTGGACAGGCTCATGGTATGATGACGACGAAAAATACCGCATCGTGCGCGGCGGTTCATGGATCGGTTATCAATGGTTCGCACGTTCCTCGTTCTGCAACTGGTCCATTCCATTGATGTTCAATGATGACCTCGGTTTCCGTGTGGCGATCGCGCCGAAAGATTCATAGGAGGTAACATGCCAGCTAAACAAAAGAAAGATGGTTTGAATGCCGGTAACGGCAGTATCGTTATTGGCGGGAATGTGGATCGCAGCAATATTGTCATGGGCGATAACAATATTGTTTCCAATCAACAGATCGAATTGACTGCGTTCTTTGAGATCATCGAAAAAGCGGTGGATGAAAATGCAAAACTTGCACCCGCTGACAAACAGGATGTGAAAGCGGAGTTGAAGGAAATTCAGACCGCACTCGAAGAACCCAAACCCGATGAAACGTTCCTTGCGCGGCGGTTTCGCAATATCAAGCGAATGTCTCCCGAGATCGTGGAGGTGGCGTTCGAAACGCTAAAAAACCCCGCTGGCGGTGTTGCCGAAGTGGTCAAACGCATCGCTAAAAAAATGGCTGAGGAAGCCGGTGCGAAAGAGTAAAATGAACTGGCGGAATTTTCCGCCAGTTTTTTTGAAGGAAGGAAAGATGAAACGATTTCTTCTTCCATTGTTGGGATTGACTCTCGCAGCCTGCTTCGCACCCGTGGATGCGCCCCCGCCTCCAACTTCCATTTTTGCTGATACACCCCAGCCAACCTCTCCCACACTGACGGTTCTGCCCGCCACCATTTCCCTGAATGATATTCCAACGGTGCTGACGGCTGTGCCCGAAAATGCCTCTCCAAATTTTTGCGAAGATACACGCGGATTAAAGTTATTACTCGACCTGCAAACCGCGCTCCAAAACCGTGACGGCGAATTTCTTGCAACGCTCGTTAGTCCATCCTCTGGCGTGGGTGTCCGCTTTATTCGTGAGGGAAAGATCGTCACGTATTTTGATAATATCAAATTCGTCTTCGATACCACCTATCAAGCGGACTGGGGGCTTGGTGCTGGCAGCGGACAGCCGGTAAAAGGTTCGTTTCAAGAGATCGTCCTGCCATCACTGGACAAGGTATTTACGTCAAACCCGACCGTCACCTGCAATGGGTTGAAAGTAGGCGGCGTTACCTACACCCCGGAATGGCCCTACACTGGAATGGATTACTACTCGCTGTATTACTCCGGTTCAAGCGAATTTAACAACCTCGATTGGGAAACCTGGGCTGTCGGCATGCTCCGACAGGAGGGCAAGCCCTTACTGACTGCGCTTGTTCATTATGAGTGGGAACCATAAGTCAAATACTTCATACCAAACCCCTCTTTTCAGGGAAAAGAGGGGTTTTCTTTTGTAAGAAATCCACTTTTTCGTGCTTCTATATACTATTGCAAAAAGTTGCAATAAGGAAATCCATGTCTTGCGCTGAAATATACACCCCCCAACTCCGCGCCCGCGGCTACCGAATGACGTCTCAGCGGCTGGCGATTTTGCACGTACTGCATCATTCCGGTCAGCACCTTTCGCCGGTTGAAGTGTACGAGCAGGCACGTTTGGAATTATCAGGGCTGACGGAGACCACGGTCTACCGAACGCTCGAATTTTTGGAAGAGAACGGGCTGGTGCGTTCCGCTCACATGGGCGGCGGACATCTTGTCTACGAGCTTGCCCGGCACGAGCACCATCATCTCAAGTGCAGGATGTGTGGAAGCGAAATGGAGGTAGAACACGCCCTATTGGAGAATCTGTACCGTGAACTTGAATCCGCGAGTGGTTATCGTCTAACCGACAGTCACCTGACTTTTTTTGGTATTTGTCCTCATTGTCAAAAAGGAGAATAATCTTATGTTGTATTCACCCACTCCCATGCATATTCCAGATGGCTTTCTTGCAATTACGATCTCGATCTTTTGCTGGGTTATCTCGGCTGCTGTCATCGGGGTTGCCATTTCCCGAACGAATAAGTCCCTTGGTGAGAAACAAATTCCGCTTATGGGCGTGATGGCGGCGTTCATCTTTGCTGCGCAGATGATCAATTTCCCCGTTGCGGGCGGTACTTCCGGGCATCTGCTTGGCGGTGCGCTTGCCGCGATCGTGCTCGGACCGTGGGCTGGCATGCTGGTCATGACGGCTGTCATCGCCGTTCAAGGTTTGCTGTTTCAGGACGGCGGTCTGGTTGTGATGGGCGCTAATATTCTGAATATGGGACTGGTCACAGCCGCAGTTGGGTATGGTCTTTACCGCGCCACGAAGAACCAACCCAAGGGTGTACGCCTTGCGGTTGCCGGTGTGGCAGCGTGGCTTTCGGTCATGACGGGAGCCTTGCTTTGTTCGATTGAACTTTGGTTGAGCGGCACTTCACAGTTGGCTGTGGTGTTCCCTGCCATGATGGGGGTTCACGCCCTGATTGGTTTGGGTGAAGCGTTGATCACGGTTTCAGCCCTGGCGTTCATTATGCAGACCCGCCCCGACTTGCTGGGCGCAGGTTCAGAATCGGCGAGCGGAAGCTCATCATGGGCGTGGGTAGGCGGATTGATCGCTCTGGTCGTGGTCCTATTCTCCCCGCTTGCCTCCGCCGACCCGGACGGGCTTGAGCGGGTTGCGATCAATATGGGTTTCATCAATAATGGACTATCGGCGCCTTACCAGATCATTCCTGATTACACCATTCCATTTTTGGGTGAGACCGCTTTGTCCACCATTGTGGCTGGCATCGTCGGCGTGATCGTCGTGGGCGGTGTGGTGTTCCTTATCGGACGCGGCTTGAAAGCCAAATCACATTCATAACTCATTATGCATTTCGACGCTTTTGATCGATATCACGAAAAGGATAGTTTTCTCCACCACCTTGACCCGCGCGTCAAGGTGGTGGTAACGATTGTTTTTATTGTATCCAATGCGCTTCTTCCTGATGCCGCCTGGTTCGGTTTCCTGTTCGCGTGGATATTCCTTTTGCTTGTTAATGCCGCCTCGAAATTGGGAGTCGCATATACTCTCAAACGTTCACTTTTGGCGCTGCCCTTCGCATTGATCGCCATCACAGTGCTTTTCTCGATACCGGGTAAACCAGTTTTGCAATTCCATTTTCTGATGTGGGACCTCACCGTAACCGATATGGGACTTCTGCGTTTTGTGAGCATACTCGTCCGTTCGTGGCTTTCGGTGCAGATGGCGATCCTGCTTGTGGCGGTCACGCGCTTCCCTGATCTTATCCACGCGCTTGAACATTTGCGCGTGCCTGCGATCCTCACCACCATTATTGCTTTCCTCTATCGTTATCTGTTCGTATTGACGGACGAGGTTTTTCGTCTGCTTCGGGCGAGGGAAGCCCGCTCGGCGGCCGTACCAGGCACAAGGTCCGGTGGAGGCGTGTTGTGGCGCGCAAAGATCGCCGGGAATATGGCAGGTCAATTATTCCTGCGAAGTTACGAGCGCAGCGACCGCATCTATAATGCGATGGTGGCGCGCGGTTATTCGGGTCATCTTTATACGTTGAATCCGCATGAGATGAAATCCACCGATTATTTTGCGACGGCGTTCGCGATCGTGGTCATTTTTGTAACGCAGATTCTTGGAAGGTTCTAATGCCGGTCACTCATCTTAAAAAACAATTTTCTTTGCCGGAATGCAGCGGCGATGTGCTTACTGTACAGGATCTGCATTTTTCGTATCCCGATGGGCATAACGCTTTGCATGGCGTGTCGCTCAAACTATGTGAGGGTGACAAGGTTGCTTTGGTCGGACCGAACGGCGCGGGGAAGTCGACGTTGATGCTGCACCTGAACGGGATTTTGAACGGGCATGGCGACGTTGAGGTTGCGGGTCAGCGCCTCACACGTGACAATTTGCCTGCCATCCGCTCCATGGTGGGACTCGTCTTCCAAAGCCCGGACGACCAACTTTTCTCGCCGACAGTTTTCGAGGACGTGGCGTTTGGTCCATTGCATATGGGACTATCAGAAGAAGAAGTCCGCGCGCGTGTGGATTCCGCGCTCGAAGCCGTCCGCATGTCTGCGTATCGTGACCGTTTATCGCATCACTTGAGCGTGGGCGAGAAAAAACGCATTGCCATTGCGACTGTCCTTTCGATGAAACCCAGCTTATTGGTATTGGACGAACCTTCAGCGGGACTTGACCCCCGCGCCCGCAGAACGTTGATCAATCTTTTGCGAGACTTGCCGATCACCATGCTTGTTTCCACGCACGATATGAAATTGGTGCAGGAACTCTTTCCGCGCACCATTGTGATGGACGAAGGCAAAGTGGTGGCTGATGGTTTAACAATAGAAATTTTGGAAGATGAAGCGTTGCTGAACGCGCACGGACTGGAAAAGCCGTAAATATTATTAATTTGTCATGCTGAGCGATAGCGAAGCATCACTATAACAATCTCAGAGTTCTTTTGCTGTTTAGTGACGTTCTTAAAAAAAGCGCCTCCGATTTCTCAGAGGCGCTTTTACTATCGGACTATTAAACTATCCAACTACAAAACTACAGCCCAGCCGCGCTTTTCAAAGCATCAGCCTTGTCGATGCGTTCCCACGGGAATTCGATGTCATCGCGCCCGAAATGACCGTAGGCAGCAGTCTGGCGGTAGATCGGCTTGCGCAGACCGAGGTCACGGATGATCGCGCCGGGGCGCAGGTCAAAGTGCTCATCGATGAGCTTGGCGATCTTCTCGTCTGCGATTTTGGCAGTGCCGAAGGTTTCCACGTTCACGGAAAGCGGGTGAGCCACGCCAATAGCGTACGCAACCTGAACTTCCACGCGGTCGGCGATGCCTGCGGCAACGAGGTTCTTTGCAACGTAGCGGGCAGCGTACGCAGCGGAGCGGTCCACCTTTGTGGGGTCTTTTCCGGAGAAGGCGCCGCCGCCGTGACGACCCATGCCGCCATAAGTGTCGACGATGATCTTGCGTCCGGTCACACCGGCATCACCCATCGGACCACCGACCACGAAGCGTCCGGTCGGGTTGACGAAGACCTTGAGTTTACTGTCCACGAATTCTTCGGGCAGGGTCTTCATGATGAGTTCTTCGGTGATGATCTCGGAAATCTCGTTTTGTGAGACATCGGGAGCATGCTGGGTGGAGATGAGCACGGTGTCGATGCGCTTGGGTTGACCCTTGGAATATTCGATGGTCACCTGACTCTTGGCATCCGGGCGCAGCCACTCAATGGCGCCGCTCTTGCGGAGTTCGCTCTGTTTACGGGTAAGTTTGTGAGCGAGGTAGATCGGCATCGGCATCAGGGTGGGGGTTTCGTTACAGGCAAAGCCGAACATCATGCCCTGATCGCCTGCGCCGACGGCTTCCACTTCGGCTTCGGTCATTTCACCGGATTTGGCTTCGAGAGCCTTGTCCACGCCCATGGCAATGTCACCGGACTGTTTGGCGATGGCAACGAGCACACCGCAGGAACTGCCGTCGAAGCCTTTTTCGCTTGAGTCATAGCCGATCTCGTTGACGGTCTTGCGGACAAGTTCGTCGTAGTTGAGGTGGGCGTTGGTGGTGATCTCACCGAGCAGCATCACGTAACCGGTCTTGACGGCGGTTTCGCATGCCACACGTGAGCGCGGATCTTCTTCCAGACACGCGTCGAGGACGGCATCTGAGACCTGATCGCAGATCTTATCGGGGTGACCTTCCGTTACGGATTCCGATGTGAACATCAATTTATCGGAGGTCATAAAAGTATTGGACATCTATTTGTTTCTCCTTGTGTAAATGAAAATTGCCCTTTCAGACAAGCAGAAAGGGCAATTCAAATATGCTTTGGGCTACCCTCTCATCTTCCAGCTATCCTGTCGGAATTGGCACCGTGTTCAACTTTCGTTGACCGGTTGTCGAGGCATCGCAGGGCCGTTCCCTCCGCCTCTCTGGATAAGAGTGTCTTGTAGGACTATTATTTTGTGCAATTGATAATACCATAGCAAAAATTGTCAGTCAATAAAAAAACAAGCCGTCAGCGGGAGCCAACGGCTTGTTTTGTAAACATCAACTTGCGGCTTAGTCTGAAGCGCAGCGGAAACCGATTTTGGGCGAGACCGTACCGAGGTAATCCTCAGAATACGGATCATCCGCATTCGGGTTCGATCCACGGACGGAAGCGCGGGCTGCCACACGAATATCGATAAAGGCATCCTGGAAACTTCCACCGCGAACGGAGTGGTTGAAGTATTTACTGCGTGCGCCAGGTCCGGTTGGATTCATGGTTACGCCCTGAGCATAGTAATTGGAATCATAGTAATCAGCCACCCACTCTGCCACATTGCCGGACATATCCAACACACCGAAGGGACTTGCACCGGCGGGATACTGCCCAACCTGGGTCGAGTCACCGACAAAGTAGTTGAAGTTGCCGCGGGAGGAATCAGGGCGGTCGTCACCCCACGGATAGGTGCGGAAGTCATCCCCGCGGGCGGCGCGTTCCCATTCCGCTTCGGTGGGGAGGCGGCGACCTGCCCAATCGCAATACAATTCAGCCTGGTGCGAGGTCACATACACGACCGGGTAATCATTGTATTCCGCGTTATTGAAGTACTGGTCGCGGGTTTCGGAGTTGAACCGCTGCGGCGGTTCGCATGCGCCGGCTTGCACGCACAGCATATACATTGCGTTCGTAACTTCGAGCTTATCCATCCAAAACGCCTTGAGGGTTACATTATGAGCGGGCTGCTCGTCGCTTTTGGCGTGTTCATCCATGGCGCCCATGCGGAAGGTGCCATCTGGGATGTATGCCTGCGGCATGCCGTCTACGGAAGAAACGCGTTCGTCGCCGGACTGGGCGTTGGAATCCGCCTCGGCGGGGGCGTTAATAGCCGGGGGGGTGTTGGTGGGGAAGGAAGTTGGGAGGGGAATGGCGGTGGGCTGGGCGTTCCCTGCACCGCATGCGGAGACAAAGATCGCTATAACAGCAAGAATGGGAAGAATTTTTCTCATGGAAACTCCTTTGTTTGATTTGCCCCCAGTATAAGAAAGGGACAGGGATAGGCTAATCCCCCAAAGGTAATATTTGAGTGTGAAAATGTGACTTTTTGAGACCAAATCCGATATAATTGACTTGCAACTTTGTTAGCCGGTCATTGAACGTCGTAAATTCACCCTGTTTTCGATAAAGCTCATTGAATCATGAATAACCTGCTCCTCCCTCAAAATTCCCCCCGTGTTTTTATCATCTGCGATCAGGATGCCACCGCGCCGATCTGGGGGCACATCATCCGCGACAAGGGCTTGATCGCCATCCTCGAAACTTCGGTAGAGCGCGCCATGCAGCGTTCCATCGAAGAGATCCCCGACCTGATTGTCATCGATGTGAACGCTCCCCATCCCCAGCGAATGGAACTGTGCAAGAAATTCCGCGCGCTTGGGCCAAGCCCAATTTTGCTCTTTCTGCCCGTCAACCACGAACAGGAGATTCTCGAAGCGTACCAGATCGGTGTGGATGAATGTGTCGTCAAGCCCATCAGCCCTGCCATCTTCCTTGCCAAGATTCTGGCATGGTCACGCCGAAGTTGGAGCGAGCCGATGAAGCCGCGTCAGACCGATCGTCTGAAGCTCGATCCGTCTCACCGCTCGGCGGTGGGGGCGAACAAACAGGAGATCAAACTCACCAACCTCGAATTCCGTCTGCTTCACTTGCTCATGAGCCGCCCCGGCTATGTTTTCCCAGCCGAAGAGATCATCGAAACCGTTTGGGGCGCGGAGGGCGACGTGGCGCTGCTAAAGAACGTTGTCTATCGTCTGCGAAAAAAATTGGAGGAGGAAGCCAGCGAGGCGCACCTCATCAAGACCTGGCCCCGCGGATATAGTTTCGTGGATGACTAGCCCGCCTCTTTCTTAACCGAAACCTGATTCAGCGAAATTAAATTTCATCGCCCCGTCAGCGGATTCTTCTCCGCCAAACGGGGCGATTCGTTAATCAATTATTTCTTTCTTTCCCTCACCCTACCCCTCTCCTATTGGGAGAAGGGCTGGGGATGAGGGTGCCTAAAGTGGGTCTTTAATTTCCATTTTGCGCGCAGCGGAAGCCAATGCGGTTTGTACTCTTTCCATAATAGGCTTCATCCTTCGGGTCGGGACCTTCGAGGAAACTGCGATTGACCAATCTCAAAAAGATGCCGTCTTCCTGATACGATCCGCCGCGGATGACACGATAGGTGTTGAAGACTTCATCGGCAGTCGGTCCCTGCGGATTTTCGCTCGGCGACTTGCTGTAATAGTCGGGACGATAGCGGTCTGCGACCCATTCCCAGACATTGCCAGCCATATCCAAAATTCCATACGGGCTTGCCCCTTCCGCATACGAACCGACGCGGGTTGTGTCGCCGACCGTGTTGAGCGAATTCGAATTGTATTCATTCGGCAGCTCGTCGCCCCACGGATAGTTGCGTTTGTCATCGCCGCGCGCGGCTCGTTCCCATTCCGCTTCGGTGGGGAGGCGGCGTCCCGCCCATTGGCAGTAGACATTGGCGTCGTACCACGCCACATACACGACGGGATAATCCTGATATTCCGGGTTGCCAAAATACTCGTCACGGTTATCGGAGCGGGTCTCGGCAGGCGGACGGCATTCGCCAGCTTCCACGCACAGGTTATACATCCCGTTTGTGACTTCCACCTGGTCCATCCAAAATGCATCGAGAGTGACATCATGCGGCGGTTGTTCATCGTTTTCGCGATACACATCCATCGCGCCCATGATGAACATCCCGGCGGGGATGAGGATCTGGGTCATGCCGTCTTTTGACGATATGCGGATGTTATCGGGTGTTGCTGTCGCTTCGGGCAGCGGCGTTGGCGACGGAGCCGCGGTCTCCGTCGCAGAGACAGTTGTTGGTGTGGATTCCGCCACGGTGGCGGCTGTTTCAGTCACAGCCGCAGGTGCCGGCTGACATGCAGCGAGGAAGAATACGATAAGGGGAAATATTTTTTTGATCATGGGTTGAGAAATCTTTGCGTTTGAGAGATTTATTGAACCAATTGCATGGCTTTGCGAGCCTGGTCTTCATAGAATTTGGGGTTGATCGCTTCGGCTTTTTGCCAGGCTTTCAGCGCTCCATCATAATCCCCTTGGCGGTAAAGACCAAAGCCGTACCAAAGCCACGTCTCTTCGGACATGTCCGTTACGCCGCGCGCGTAGTTGGTGAGCGAGAGCAGATCGTCGTTCCTGCCGGAATGGAAGTAGGCAAGGAAGGGACCGAACTGATAGCGGAACATCCGCAGGGGCAGACCGATCTCGCGGGCTTTGTCGTAGGCGAGGGCGGCTTCATCGTAGCGCTCGAAATAGACGAGGTCACTGCCGAGGTTGAACCAGTCATAGGCGTCGGCGGAGGAAGTGGCAGTGACGGCTTGAGCGGAGGAAAGTGCTTGTTGCCGATTCAGGTCCGGGTCCCAGTTCGAGCCGAGCAGGGTTTTCACTTCATCCTCGAATTGAGGGAAGTAGATCACGAGGTAAAGGTTGTTGAAGGGTTTCCAATCCTGTTCGAGTTGGGAATAGGAAATGGTCAGGTCGGGACCGTGATAGGTATCCTGAATTGTAAATTCCTGTTTTGAATCATCGTAGGCGGTGATGAGCAGGTAATGCGCCGCCCAGAGATCGTCGGTCGGACCGAGCGCATCGGCAGGGTTCAGCGCGGTGACACTTTCAACAATGACCGGATAATTTGCGGCGAGCAATCGCTTGATGGTTTCGATGTTTCCGCCCACACGGTATTCAAGGTTGAGCCAACCCGCCTGTGTGCGGACATAATAACGAAGTTCTTCAGGGTTGACATTGCGGTCACCAGTGACAGGTTTGATCAGATCTGAGATGTCTTTTTGACTGCCCTCCCAGCCGTAAAGATGCAACGTCATGGAAAGCGTTGCGGGTCCGCAATTGTTCGGCGTTTGTTTTTCATACGGCGGTGATGTGATGGATGCCTGTGCAGGCAGCGGCGCAAATGTTGCCGTCGGCGTGACGGTGGGTTGCAACTGAGCCACAGCCGTATTTGTAGTAGCAGCAGTAGGTGTAGAGGGTTTTGGCGTAACGGGCAGCGCGGTCGGTACGGGTCCGATCGGGTTGATGACATTCTTTGTGTAGATGCGGAGAACTTCCAAACGCCAGTCGAGGCGGGATTTTACAGCGGGTATCTGGTAGATCAGCACAGCCAGCAGGAGCAATCCTGCCAGCCCAATAAGGATATTTCTAACTTTTGGCGACATGCGGGTGAGTCTACCACGCGAGAATGAATGTCAATTAAGGTAAGGTTTTGTTTTTTCGTTCGCTCAAGGATGTGCAGGAAAAACCAAACTTTTCGGATATTTTGTCAGAATCCATCTTGTTTTGTGTGAATCTTGTTAAGCCCTGACGTTTTTTGCTTGACTCTCATTTATCCGACAATTATGATGAAGTCATATGGAGACTACCACTGTTATGACCCTTGACCCCGAAGCTCTGCGGGCTGCCATGCGCGCATGGTCCGCTGGTGTGACCATCGTCGCTGCTGCCCACGATGGAGACCGCCACGGCATGACCGTTAATTCGTTCACGTCCATTTCATTGAAGCCCGCCTTGATCACGGTATCACTTCAACAACACACACGCACCCACGACCTGGTGGTGAAATCGAACGCTTTCGGGTTGACCATCCTTTCTTCGGAGCAAAAGCAGATCTCAGAACTGTTCGCAGGTTTGATGCCCGAAAAAAAGGAAGACCGCTTTGATGGTCTCAAGACCGAAACCCTTGTCACCGGTTCACCCTTAATCGTGGGCGGATTGTCATGGATGGATTGCCGCGTCGTTCAAACCTATGACGCAGGTATGAACACTCTTTTCATTGCAGAAGTTGTCGCTGCGCGCGGGACAGGCAGCGGCGAGCCTTTGATCTATCACAACCGCGAATATTGGAAGTTGTCCCGAAACGGAACACTATAGAACGTTCTGTTCTGTAAAACAGGAACTTTAAACAGGTCCGAATGTTTGCCTGTTCGATCGGAGGGCAAGATGACAACTCCATTAACCGAAGGGGAGAAGCAAACGCTTTTACGTATTGCGCGTGATGCGATCGAGAACGCCGTACGAGGCAAATCCCTGCCGCCGTTTAAAGATGAATCATTAACGCCAACCTTGCGCGACAAAGGCGCGTCTTTCGTGACCCTTACCATTAGCGGCGACCTGCGCGGCTGTATCGGCGCGTTGGAAGCCTATCAGCCTTTGGCGGAGGATGTGCGTGAACATGCCATTGCCGCCGCACTGGAAGACCCGCGCTTTCCGCCTGTCACTGAAAGGGAATTGAGCCGTATCGAAATCGAAGTCTCATTCCTGACCCAGCCGCAGGAATTGCAATATTCCACACCCGAAGATTTGCTCGAAAAACTCCGCCCCAATGTGGATGGAGTCATTCTCAGGCACGGCTTTCGCAAAGCCACGTTCCTGCCGCAAGTATGGGAGAAGGTCGCCGACCCATCCGATTTTCTCGACCAACTGTGTTACAAGATGGGCGTTTCCGCAAATACGTGGCGGGAGACAAAATTGCAAGTTTATACATATCAGGTCGAAGAATTCCACGAATTGAATTAAAATGGGTCAATGACCGGCGAACTCAAAGAGCAGAACAACGACACGATTTTTCAAGATGCAGTGGACGCCTTGCGCCGCGGCGATAAACCGCGCGCCAAGGAATTGCTGACCCTCCTGCTCAAAACGGACCAGAACAACCCGACCTATTGGATTTGGTTAAGCGCCTCTGTGGAATCCTCGAAGGAACGCACCTACTGCCTCCAGACCGCGCTCAAACTGGACCCGGAAAATGCCACAGCCAAACGGGGCTTGATCCTGCTCGGAGCGCTTCCTCCCGATGAGACCATTCAACCGTTTCCCATGAATCGTCCGCGCGCGTGGGAGGAGAAATTGCTCCTCGCGCACGAAAAGCCCAAAGAGCGCGGACTCCGCGTGGCGATGAGAAGTCCACTGGCGCGGCTTGGCGGATTGTCGATCATCGGCGTGGGGTTGTGCGCGATCATCTATTTTGGCGTTATCCTCCCGCGTTGGGGAACGATCGAACTTGCCCCCACCAACACGCCGGGACCTTCACCCACTTTCACGGCAACTCCCACCATCTTTGGCGCGACAGCCATCCCAACCCAAGTTTTCAGCGGACCCACCCCGCTTTCCGCGTTTTTAGCTGAGACGTATACCCCAACCCCGTTATACGTCAACACCCCGCGTTCCGCTGGTTCAGTGGACCAATTCCGCATTGCGATGGAAGCGTATAAGAAAGGCGATTGGGATGCGTTCATCGAGAATATGCAATTGCTCGAACGCACCGAAGCGGAGTCCGCGGATATTCCATACTATATCGGCGAAGCCTACCGCTTCAAGGGCGATACCACCCGCGCGGCGAGCGCGTATAACCGTTCGATTGACCTTGACCCGAAGTTCGCTCCCCCGTATTTGGGGCTTGCCCGCGTTGGGTTGATGTCCAACCCCAAATTCAATCCCGACAAACTATTTCAGGATGCCATCGACCGTGACCCGAACTTTGGCGAGATCTATCTTGAACGTGCGCGCTACCGCACCGGCAAGGGCGATATTGCCGACGCCCTTGAAGATCTGGACCTTGCCGAGCAGATCATGCCCGGTTCGCCCGATGTGTACCTTGCCTATGCCGAGGCGTATCTTGCCGACAATGACCAAGAAAAGGCGCTTGAATATGCACAAAAGGCATACTCCGCCGACATTCTGAACATCCCCACATATAAACTTTTGGGCGACCTTTATCTCGATAATGAAGATTACGAAAATGCCGTGGAAGCCCTGCGCTTGTACACCACCTACGGGAACGAAGACGCCACCGGCTTTGCCAAGTTGGGCAAGGCTTACTATTATCTGGGCGAGTATGAGAACGCCGTCAGCGCAATAGACAACGGGACCAAGATCAACCGCAATGGACTGAAGAAATATTATGTTTATCGCGGTTTGTCGAACGTTGAACTGGAAAACTTCAAGGATGCCGAAGGCGATCTCAACGTCGCTGTGGACGAAGACCCCAAGTCCTTTGAGGCGCGGCTGGGGTACACAAAAGCCCTGTATGGCGTGAACAAATTCGGAAGCGCGTTCCTTCAAGTCGAAGCAATGCGCAGCCTGGCAGAGACCGACGAACAGAAGGCGCTCGAACTGTATTGGCGCGGAAAAATTCAGGAAGAACGCAATGACATCCGCGACGCGATCAAAGCGTGGCAGGATCTGCTCAAACTGGATGCGGACGTAATGACACCGGAAATGCGGAAGGAAGCCCAGGATCGTCTGAACGAACTTCTGCCGCCGACGATTACCCCGACGCCGACTCGCACACCGAAGGGCGGCGCCTCGACGGCTACGCCGAAGCCTGCCACGCCCACCAGAACCAAAAGCCCAACGCCGACTCGTACTCCGACGGCTACACCTACACCGTAATACCTCAGGCGTCAGGCTAAAAGGCTGACCTACATACACGCTAAACGAAAACAGGCGAGTGGATAAATTTATCCACTCGCCTGTTTTTTATAACGACAAAGTTATCGAACTACTTCCTGCACTCCGGGCATGGACATAACGCCCGCAGAAAATGCCAGTTGTAGATGCCGTAGTCGTGCCCATCCTCCCAGACGATGGTCAGCGCGTATGAGCCGACCGCCACCACATTCGCGATATGCGTGGACGAATCATCCGGCATTTCCTTTGTGAACACATCTGCGTCCGGTTCGGATTTCATATTCTCATGTCCGCCGCGGCACGAAGCGCACGGACAAGCCGCCCGCAGCAACCCGAACGGATAGACGCTGACGTGTCCGCTATCCCAATTGACGGTGAATTCCCGCTTGCTTTTGTTTACAGTGATTCCAGTTGGTTTTTCGTTCATTTCAAATCCTTGTTGTTGTAGGGGCGACCCATCGGGTCGCCCTTATGGTGAGGTTATGGTTCAGGCACGACCGCCAGAAATTCCGAGGCTGCCCAGCCTGCGCGGGTCTCGTCATATGAAGCGACGAGGTACCACCAAGTGTAGCCATCCGCCTCCTGTGGACCGTCCTTTACGAGGAAGACTTCCGATTCTTCGCCGCGGAAGACGGTTTCGGTGTTCAACCCCGGCGCGGAGCGGATGCGCAGTCCGTCACCGCCGGTGCCGGTGATCTGGGCATAGCCGTCGATGTGGATGGTGTTGGCATCCACTGTGGGGGTGGCGAATGGATCGACTGTGGGAGTCGCCGACGCAGCGGGGGTGTGGGTCGGGGCGGGGATCATGGTCAGGTCGGCTGGGGCAAACCCAACTTCAGGAGAGAAGCGCGGAGAAGTCCAGCCGATGAGAATGATCGTGATCAGGATCAAAATTCCGGCGAAGATCAAAGCGCCGACGATGACGAATCGATTTAGATAAGGTCGTAAGTCCATTTTTATCTCTGCGGATTCTTCAGCAAGTATAAAGCGTTTTCGGGCATGAGCACTTTGAGCGCGCGATGCCTGACCTTGATATCCGCTTTGGGACCGCCGAGCATCGGGTCGCCATCGACCTGAATGGAAAAGTTCGCGTCTGACTCGATGATGACATTACGGAACGGAATGCAGCGCGCCTGATCGGAAGTGAGATGACGCCCGGCAAGCAGATCGAAGAAATGGCGGAAGGCGTCGGTGACGTTATCGCCGCTGAGAAGCCAGAGTTCCATTTCGCCGTCGTCGAGCAGGGCGTTCGGCGAGATGAGCGACATGCCGCCCGCGTAATGACGTATGTTGGCGGCAACTGCCACGAGGATGCGTCCTTCGACCAGACTGCCCTCGGCGTGAACGCGCAGGTCGAGACCCTGCCAGAAGGTGGCTTCCAAAACCGTGGTGACAAAAAAATGCGGAACCGAAACATGCTTGAAGATGCGCGGACGCGGCTCGATCTTGCTGATGGTTTGCGCGTCCAGCCCGATGCCCGCCCAAAGCAAAAAGGGATGATCGTTGCAGTCGCCGACATCCACATATTGCGGTTCGACGTTCGCAAGCACCTTGGCGTTCTCGCTCAAATTGCCGGGATGCCACCAGCTATACGGCTTTTGTCCCTGCTCCAACGCCCAAACGTTCGTCGTTCCGGCAGGCAGCACGCCCAATGCGGTTTCGGTATGGACCAATCCGCTCGCGACCTGACCGACGGTTCCGTCGCCGCCGATGGCAAAGACCGCATCGTACTTTTCCTGCGCGGCTTGATGAGCCGTTTGAACGGCGTGTGTGCCGCTGAGCGTTTCGGCGATGTCCATGCTCCAACCGGCGTCTTCCAACGGTTTGATGATCCCCTTGACCGACCGGCGTACCGGGTACCGCCCGGCAACGGGGTTATAAAGTAAAAGTCCCTTTCGCATGGTTGGAGATTATAGCTGATAGAACTGTCATTCTGAGCGACCGTAGGGAGCGAAGAATCTCGCTGCGAGTGTGGCATATAATTTGATGCATCCCGAAAATACAGGTGACATTATGTTCAGTATCGAAGATCGTGACAATGTACGCACTTATATACTCGGATTAGCCGAGGCGGACTCACGCGTCACTGCCGGTGCCGTAGTTGGTTCGCTGGCTTTGAGCGACGGTGATCGCTGGTCGGACCTCGACCTGACCTTTGCCGTCGCGGATGAATTTTCCATGTTCGACGTTTTGGATGACTGGACGCGTCAGATCGTGACCGAACTCGACGCGGCTCATCTCTTCGACCTCCCAAGCGGACCATCCATCTATCGGGTTTTTCTACTCCCCGGCAGTTTGCAGTTCGACCTGTCGTTTACGCCTGCTTCCAAATTCGGCGCAAGTGGACCGAAATTCAAGCTGCTCTTTGGCAATGCAATAGAGAAACCGTTTTCCCAGCCGCCGTCCGTGCATGAATTATTCGGTTATGCCGTCCATCATGTTTTGCGGGCGCGTTTCTGCATCGAACGTGGGCGTTTCTGGCAAGCCGAGTATTGGATCAGCAGTGCGCGCGATTACACCCTCAGCCTCGCCTGCCGCCGCCGTGGACTTTCCACCGCAAATGGGCGCGGCTTCGACGACCTTCCAGCCGAAGTGCATGAGGCGTTTCGCTCTTCACTGGTCACTTCGCTGGAGGGGGATGAACTTCTGCGCGCGCTGACCTGCGTCATTGACGGCTTATTGAGTAACACCGACGAGGTTCAGGATTTGGCAGATAAAGTCACACCGAGGCTGCGTGAACTAACATCCGACTGGGATTATTGAGTCGTATAATGTAAAGATGCGTAGGTATTGAGCGTTTATCAAGTGATTGCTAATGGTCAAACAAAAAGAGTATTTTGAACTTCAAATGGACTCTTTGCGAGTTTTGGGGAAATGGGCGGCTGATTGCGCCGAAAGAGTATTGTCAATTTACGAAGAAGTGAATAATAATGATCCCCGCCCACGTGATGCGATCAATGGTATTCGCATTTTTTCTAAGGGCGGGAAAAGACTTGCCAAATTGCGAGTTCTTGCGTTGGATGCGTATCGAGCCGCACTTGAGACGAAGGACCTTGCGGCTTCAGCGGCGGCTCAGGCTGCGAGCTTGGCGGCAGCTTCAGCTTATACACATCCGCTGGTTGATGTTAAACAAACAAAACACATTTTGGGACCTGCCGCATATGCTGCATTGGCGATTGAGATCAAGAATAATAATGATCCCGTTTTTAGTAAGGACGAAACGCGCTGGGCAATTGGTCATGCCCCAAAAGAAATATGTGAGATCTTGTTGAAAATGCCAAATAGAACAGAGGGAAAGAGCAGAATAGACAAAATAATGTATGATTTGGATGTAGGATTAAGAAAAAAGTATTAAGATCATTGTCTAATACCGCGCGAACCCTATGCTCGTTCCACTTGAAAATGACCACACAAACTTTTGGGTATTCTGGTTAAATTAACTGCTGGATTAACTGAACATTCCGTTTGTGCCATAATTTTGCTCATTGCTAAAGAGTGGTTCCCATCTGAAAAGGACGATGGCGCATATCTTGGGGCGGACAAAGACAGCAAGATTATCAATTAGAGAGTATAACGATGAAACCTATTGAAATAAAGATAGTCGGTCTTATTCGAAAACCTTCGCCAGAGATTTGCCAGGAAATTCTTGATACTGAACGCTGGTCAGAATTTAAGGGGTATTCAATTCTGCCGGGAATCAAGAGCGCCCAATTTGAAGTAAAAACCCCGCAGATAATAGGCTCGAGGATAAAAGTACAGAACAACGACGGCTCATCTCATATCGAAGAAATTATCGAATGGGATGTTTCCAATAGAATAGCATTAAGATTTCAAGAATTCGATTCTCCTTTGCGAAATTTAGCAACTCACTTTATTGAGACCTGGGAATTTCGCAAATCATCGGACGGGACAGAAGCTTCAAGGATAATGACCATGTATCCCAAGGGGGTATTGGGCTGGCTGATGTTAATACCAATATCAAGATTGATGAAGAAGGCATTTGAAGAGAATTTGCGCCAGACAAATAATGGGTAATTCGTCATCCTCATTCCACCCCGTGAACTCACGGTATAATTTCAGCTTATGACCGAAGGTGCATTACTCAACGATCGATACCAACTCCAGGAAGTATTGGGTTCTGGCGGCATGGCGAACGTCTACCTTGCCCGTGATGTCGTGTTGGATCGTCCCGTTGCCGTCAAGGTCTTGCGCAAGGAATATTCCCAGAACGAGAGCTTCCAGAAACAGTTTTGGCTTGAGGCGCGTTCCGCCGCGAATCTTTCACATCCCAATATTGTCACCGTCCACGATTTCGGCTCCGCAGACGACCTGCTCTACATCGTCATGGAACACATCCCCGGCAAAGACCTCAAACAGCTTATCCGTGAACGCGGACGTTTTCCCTACGAGCAGGGCATTCCCATCATGATCCAGGCGTGCGCCGGAGTGGGATACGCCCACCGCGCAGGCTTGGTCCACTGCGATATCAAACCGCACAACATGCTTGTCTCCAAGGATATGCGGCTCAAGGTCACAGACTTCGGCATTGCGCGCGCGCTTGCCACCATCAAGCCGGGCGAGAAGAATGATGTCGTTTGGGGATCGCCCCTTTACTTTGCACCAGAACAGGCGGCGGGCGAACCGCCAACTCCCGCATCCGACGTGTATTCGCTTGGTGTCGTCCTCTATGAGCTTCTTTCGGGCACCACGCCGTTCACAGCTTCCTCTGCCGATGAACTTGCGCGCTTGCACATTTCCGCCCGTCCGCTTCCGCTTAGCGAGTACGTTCCGGATATTCCGCCCGCGCTCGAAGAGATCGTGATGAAGGTTCTCTCCAAGGAACCCGCCGCGCGTTATCGCACCGCCGATCAATTGGGACGCGTTCTGCAAAAATTCGGCACCGCCCCTGCGCCCGTCAAAGCACAGTCCGAGCCGCCTTCGCAGCCGGTCATCACCATCAAACAGGATCTTGCGAATCGGATATCCCCGCCGAGTCAGCCCCGCCCAGTCGAGCAGGAATATACGCCGCCTCCGCCTGTGTACACTCCTCAATATCCGCCTCATACATTTCCGCCCGAACCTGCTACAAACTATCAAGAAGAAGCCCCCGCCGAAAACATTGACTGGGTCTCTGTCGGCTTGGGTTTGATCGCCGTGCTGGCTTGGGGCGGACTCATCCCCTTCGGGTTGATGGTCTACTTCAGTTACTTCCCACCGAGATGATTTACTACCCGACGCCTCACGGCGTCGAATTTCTAATATGACCGATTACTTACTTGCCCCTTCTATTATCGCTTCTGATTTCGCCCATATCGCTGACGAAGTTGCCGCCATTGAATCCGCCGGTGCCGACTGGATCCACGTGGACGTGATGGACGGGCATTTCGTCCCAACCATTACGATTGGCCCACTTTTTGTTCAATCGCTCAAACGCGTTGCCAAACTTCCGCTCGATGCGCATTTGATGATCTCCGAGCCGGAGAAACATATCGAAGCTTTTGCCAAGGCTGGCATTAACAACATCACCGTTCACGTTGAAACCTGCCCGGACTTGCCGCATATCATCGAGAAGATAAAGTCCCTGGGCTGCACCGCCGGTGTGACGTTGAATCCCGCTACACCTGCCTCTTCATTGGAACCCGCACTTCCGCTGGTGGACTTAGTGCTTGTAATGAGCGTTGTCCCCGGGTATTCCGGTCAGAAGTTCATGCCGGAAATGATCGCGAAAGTGGAGGAAGTCCACGCGAGGCTGGATGCGCTCCATTCCCATGCACACATCGAAGTGGACGGCGGCATCGACGAGGAGACCCTTCCTTTGATGAAAAAAGCGGGCGCAAACGTTTTTGTGGCTGGCAATGCGGTCTTCAAACACCCGCAGGGCGGTGCGGCGGGTGTGCGGGCATTGAAAGCGGTAATGGGGTAGAGTTAAACAAAAATCACGGCGCTGAACGCGCCGCGATTCTTGAGTCTAAATGGGGGAGGGGTGAACTTACTTCGCAGATTTGCCGAGCGTCTTGATGCACTTGGCGCACAGCGTTTTCTTTACGAGGCGACCGTTCTCCATCACCGTAACCTTCTGAAGGTTGGGCTTGAACGCGCGGTTGGTTGCGCGCTGGGAGAAGGAGCGGTTATGACCAAAAGTGGTAGCCTTGCCGCAGTGATTGCACTTTGCCATGTCTGAAATCCTTTCTTTCTTGTCTTTCCTTGCAAATAATTCCTGTCCCTTTCTGGAGGGCACGGCATTTTACCATAGAACGCAACCAACTTCAAGATAAGATGTTAAAATAAGGACACGAAGATAAAACCGGGCGGCAACGCCCTCGATTTGACGAATGAGGAACCTATGGGCGAAGAAACAACTTCATTGGGCGGGATTCACGTCTCGCCGAACGCGGTGGCGACAATAGCATATCACGCTACCTTACAATCTTACGGCGTGGTGGGGCTGGCTCCCAAAAATCTGGCGGACGGCATTGTGTCCACCATCACCCGGGAACCGTCCCGGGGTATCTCTGTCCATTACAAGGACGATGAGATCCATATTGAGATCAATGTGATCGTTGAATACGGCACACGCATCAATTCCGTGGCGGAAAGCGTCGCGAATACCGTGCGTTTCCATGTGGAAAAAGCGCTCGGTCTGCGTGTCAGTACGGTCAATGTGCATGTGGCGGGACTGCGCATCAGCAATGTGGATTAGGAGATACGAATAAATGGCGATAAATACCACACGTGTTGAGAGATTCCGCAGCCGTCCCATTGACGGACTGGCATTTAAGCACCTTGTCGAAGCCGGGTTGACGTGGCTCCGTACCAACCAGCAGATCGTGAACGCGTTGAACGTTTTCCCTGTTCCCGATGGCGATACCGGTACGAACATGAGCCTCACCCTGCAGGCAGCCTGGAACGAGATCAAAGACAATGGTACGCGTGATCTTGGCGAGATGGCGGCGGCTTTTTCAAAGGGCGCGTTGATGGGCGCACGCGGCAACTCCGGCGTGATCACCAGCCAGATATTGCGCGGCTTCTCGCGCGGTGTGCATGAAAAAGACCGCTTGGATGTAGAGACGTTTGCCAAAGCGTTGTGCGAGGCGAGAGATACGGCTTATAAAGGCGTAGTCAAACCGGTGGAAGGGACGATTCTCACCGTCATTAAGGAAACTGCCAATGCCGCTGAAGCAGCCGCCGGGTCCGTGAAGGATGCGATTGAACTGCTGGAGGTGGCTGTCGCTGCGGCGGACGAAGCGGTCAAGAAGACGCCTGAACTGCTTCCCATCCTCAAACAGGCAGGCGTGGTTGACTCTGGCGGCAAGGGGCTGTTCTTCTTCCTTGAAGGGATGCTGCGGCATATCTACGGCGAGTCGCTTGAAACGCCGACGATGCAGGTGCAGTCGCTTTCTGCCATGAGCCTTGAAGGCGCGCTGGAGGATGTGGAAGAGGGACAGGATTACGAAGTGGTTGTGGATTTTGTGCCGGAAGGCGAACTTGACCTGCACGGCTTCTATGGAAAACTCGAAGAAATGGGAACGTCCATTCAGGTGGGTGAGGGCGATGGAATGTACCGTATGCACATCCATGTGCCGACCGAGAACCGTTATGTGCCGATCGATTACATCATGGGTATTGGCACGGTGACGAAGGTTGCCATCGAGAATTTGATGGCGCAGATGGATGATATTCAGAAGAGTAAATCGGCGCAGGTACAGTTTGGTGCAGTGGAACCCGGAAATATTGCCGTGGTGGTCGTTTCGCCTGGAATGGGCATCAGCCGTATCTTTGCCAGCCTTGGCGTGGCGGCTGTCGTTGCGGGCGGGCAGACGATGAACCCGTCGACACAGGATATTTTGAGTTCCTTCGAGAACATGCCGACGGACAAGGTCATTATTCTGCCGAATAACAAGAACATTATCATGGCGGCGAATCAAGCAAAGGAAGTGACGGTAAAGGACGTGCAGGTGGTTCCGACCCGCACCATTCCGCAGGGACTTGCCGCGATGTTGTCCTTTGACCCGGGCGGCGATGTGGAAGCGGTTGCCGAAAGGATGAACAAGGCGATCAGCGGGGTGAAGACCGGTGAGATCACGATTGCCACCCGTTCGGTCGAGATCGACGGCGTGACGGTGACCGATGGTCAGGTCATCGCGTTGTTGGATGGAAAACTGGTCGCTTCTGCCGAGTCGGTGGAGAAGAGCATGATGCTGCTTTTGGATAAAGCGGAAGCCGCCGATCATGAGATCGTCACTTTGTTCTACGGTGAGGAAATGTCTCACGTGGAAGCCAACCGCATCGCGGATCTCATCCGTGAGAAATACCCCAACCTCGAGGTCGAGGTTCAGGAGGGCGGTCAGCCGCATTACCAATTCATACTCTCGGTCGAATAATTGAGCCGAAAAAAGAGACAGCCGCTTACAAAGCGGCTGTCTCTTTTTAATCCCCTGTTTTCTATTTCTGCGTGAACATTTTATACAGGGTTTTGATGATATCAACCGTTGTTCCAAAGATCGCGATCCCAAACACGATGTCCATGCCTTTGTCGGCGAATATTGTCAACGCGCTCAGGGCATCGGGGTCTGTGACGCCTGCCGCTGTCAGCGATTCGGTGGTGAGTGCCAGCACGGACGGACCGGCGATCAGCATGGCGAGGATGAAAATATTGAGCAGTTTGACGCCGATGGAAGTGAGACGGGTTGAGACGGTTTCCTCACCTGTGCGCAGGAGCATTCCATTGCGGATGATCTCTACGACCCAGGCAACATTCATCAACGGCAGCCAGCGGAAGAAGGCATCGGAAAGGATGGGCGCGGTGTGCCAGGTGTTCCCGTCGAGGTAATAGAGGCTGATCAACTGCGGATTGAAGTTGAAGATGCTGATGGCGATGAATGTGAACACGATGGCGACGATCGGTTCCCAGATTTTCACTTTATTCGGTTCGGGTTCTTTCATCAGTTCGGCGGGATGCCAAACCTTGTCTTCATCCATTTTGAATTCGGCGGCGGGGGCGAAGCGTTCGATCAGCGCAAAGACCAATGCGAGGTTGCCGAAGGCGGCGATACTTGCCGAGATGATGTTCAGAATTCCATGACCAATGGCAGATAAAACATCCATTGTTGTGATGGGAGAGAGGTTGACGATCTCAACAAAAGTGGCGATGCTCAAACCCAATGTCACCGCCGCGACCACGATCTTGAGGATCGTCATGAAGAAGGGGAAGATGCGCGGACCGATCAAATACGGGTACGGGTTATACGTCTCCGCCACTTTTTGCGGAGCGCCGTACTCTTCCAACAACTCCATTTGCATGGATTCATCGGCGGGCATGCCTTTTTCTTTGGCGCGTTCCTCCAGCATATCTTCCAGCGTGGAGCGAAGTTCCTTTTCAATGTCCTTGCGTCCTTTGATGAGCAAAAGATGCTTGCCGACTTCGGCGACATAACGATCAATGAGGTTCATGACATTCTCCGTTTCTTGCTTGGGTTTACCTAATATCGGAAAACCACTTGCCCAATCGGGTGGGCGCCCTATTGTTTATTTATGCAAGCATCTTGTCCATTACGGAAACGATGCCAGCCCATTCCTTTTTCATTTTTGGCAGGATCTTTTTGCCTTCAGCGCTGATGACGTAATAGCGGCGCGGACGCGATTCTTCCAGCTTCCAAACCGACTCCAGCAGCCCCTGCGCTTCCAACCGGCGGAGGAGCGGGTACAACGTACCCTGATCCACTTCCAAGCCGAGTTCGGCGAGTTTCTTCAACAGCGAGTAGCCGTATTCCTCGGTGGTCAGTTGGCTGAGCGCTGCCAGCACGATCACTCCGCGCCGCAGCTCCAGGACAACATTTTCAAGAGATTCTGTGTTTGCCATATCTCATCCTTTATCGCATTATACTGTGTAATATACAGTATGTCAAGATTAAAGTATAAGGCGGCAATCACCCTTTTGTATGAGCGCCGCCTTTTCTTATGCTAAACTTTGCCATATGAAACTGGGTATCGTCACCGACTCGACCGCCGACCTGCCTCCATACCTCATCGAACAACACGAAATTCAAGTAGTGCCGACGATCCTGATTTTGGAGGGAAAGGAATACGCCGATGGGATCGGCATCACCCGCGAGGATTTTTACAACCGATTGCCTTCGCTTCAAACCCCGGCGACGACTGCCGCGCCGTCCATTGGAGATTTTCTTACGCCGTATCAGACTCTGCTCGACTCCGGCTGTGACCATATCCTCTCCATCCATGTCTCGGGCAAACTATCGGGCGTGGTCAATGTCGCCCGCCGCGCAGCGGAGGATTTCCCCGGCAAGATCACCTGCGTAGACAGCGGCTCGCTTTCAATGGGTATTGGTTTTCAGGTCTTGGTTGCAGCGGAGGCAGCAGACTTGGGTGTGAAGTCCGCGTTGGCGGCGGTGGAAGAGGCGCGGAACAGAACGAAGGTCTACGCCGCGTTGGATACGATGGAATACCTGCGTCGCAGCGGACGAATCCCGAATGTGGTCGCAAACATCGGCGGGATGCTATCCATCAAGCCGGTGGTGGAACTGCGCGACGGTGAAGTGAAGCCGATGGCGATCAACCGCACGACTAGTCAGGCAGATGATTTTGTCTTCTCCAAACTTATGGAAATGGGGGAGATGGAACGTCTCGCCATATTGCATACCAACGCCGAAGTGCGCGCCAGACATTTGTTGGATCGTATGATGGAAAAGGAACGTATGTCTGTTCCACGGGATGTGTTGTTCGTGAATGTCACTGCCGTCATCGGCACACATCTCGGACCGAACTGCCTCGGTTTTGCGGCGGTGAGAAAATAAAAACCCTGACAAAACTTGATGCATTGTCAGGGTTTTTGTATGGCGGGTTTTTAACCCGCCATAAACTTGTTTTCAGTGCAAGTCAGGCTAATGAGTGTTCCTTAAGTTCTGATTGCCTAATTTGTACACAGAATTTACGGAAAACACGGACAAAAAAATCTTTTAATGATCTTTCCGTGAAGTTCAGCAATATCCGTGTTGTCCGTGTCCAAAAAGAACTTTAAGAGACAATTTCTAAAAGCCTGACCTACAATTGAAGAGATTTATTGCAAAGCGGGGATTTCCTGTTCTACTTCTTTATTTTTCCAGAATAAAACAAGAGCAATCGCGATTGCCAACACAATGGTCACGGCAAAGCCGCCTTCGGGACCGAACTTGCCGCCCGTGAGCCAGTCTGCGCCGGTTTCCATCAGGTTGAAGAGCGTTCCGCCGCCTGCGCCGTTCCCGCTGACTTCAAGCCCGAAGAAATTTCCCTGCACCCAGTTCCAAATCGTATGGATGGCGCTGATTCCCCATAATGAACCTTCGCGCATGGCGTACAAACCAGCGAAGACGCCGAACAGTATGAGATTGACGATTGCGATCACGCTCAGATTGGGGTTGAGTCCATGCAGGAGGGCGAAGATCAGGGACGAGACCAACAACCCGATCCAGGGTTTGTAGCGCGCTCCAATGACCGGAAGCACCCAGCCGCGAAAGAGGACTTCCTCCGCGCCGCCTTGGACGATCCAGCCGAAGAGGACCAAAAGTACGCCAGCGATGGCGGGAATTCCCTGTTCTGCGGGTTTGCCCTGTTCAAATGCCAGGCTGCCAGTCAACGCGAGGATTCCCACTGCGGTTGTGAACATCGCAGCGCCGATCAAAATTCCGCGCCCGTATTTTGCAAGTATATTTTGGGTTTTGTACCCAAGCGTCCAGAAGGGGCGTTTCTCGAACCATTTCAGCCACGCCCAAAGGATGACGTAGATCAACCCAAACGAGGTGATGAGTTGCAGTCCAACCCAAAAACCAGCCATAGTATTTGGTATTCCTTGTACGGAAATTCCGCCTTCAGGGGTATAGCCGTAAATGGCTGCCATAATAAGAATAACGGGAAGAAGCCCAAACTGGGCAATAATCGCAAAAATACCCGATAGTGGGATCACTGCTGCGATGTGCGTCAGTTTTTGTCCCTGACGAGCCAGATCAAAAAGTTTGCTATTGTTGAACCACTGCATGATAGTCTCCATAAGTTTTTAGTATTAATAAATTGATATTAGTTTTGGTTTGTTATTTCGTCAAGAGCGGATGGTAGGAATTTCGGGGGATTTTCGTTGCAGCATTAAATGACTGGCTGCGTTGTTATTGCCTGCCATGATAAAATTAGTTTCTATGCAACCTTCTCTTGAAAAATTACGCAAATTCTTTCGACTCGAACACGGAAATAAATACGACAATACAGCCATTATTGGCGGACTTGCCAAAATGCTCGATTATTGGGAGGGCGAGGCCCGCGCCGACGGCGTGGCAGAGGATGTGATCCAGGCTGTCGTTTCGCGCTTGCGCTCGTATGAAAAGCTCAGCCCCGATGGGCGGGCGGAATCCCTCAAAGGATTATGGAAGCGGATCGCGGAAACCTACCCTGAAGCGGGGAAAAAGCCAAAAGGGCAGGACCAGCCTTCCCATAGGCGAAGCGATGTTGAAACGCCGCACAAGGACAAAGAGCAGGAGTCCGCTGCACCGAGAGATCAGGAACGATCGAAGCAGCATCCACCGCGCCAGCATAAACAAAAGCAGGCTCCGCAGCAGCGTTTTGAATCTGCCACCAGCGCAAAACACAGCCAGACGCCTGCCGCATTAAGCGCGGAGTTGACCGTGCTGCAGGGTGTGGGACCAAAAAACGCCACTTTGCTGGAAAAGCTTGGCATGAAAATGCTGGGCGATATGTTGTATTACTTCCCGCGCCGTTATGAAGATTACTCGCTATTGAAACCGATTCAGTCACTCATGTATGGCGATGTTGTCACTGTTTTGGGGACGATTCAAAGCATGCATGACCGACCTGCTCGCGGCGGTAAACTCACCGTTCAAGAAGTCATTATTAGTGACGGCACCGGGGCATTGCGGCTTACGTTTTTCAATCAGCCCTGGTTGATGAACAAACTCAAATCCGGTGAGATCATTTCAGTGTCGGGCAAGATCGATCAATATCTTGGTCGCATCATTATGTCCAACCCCGATTGGGAAAGCGTGGAGATGGAAACGCTCCATACCAATCGCATTGTGCCGATCTATTCACTGACGGAAGGCATCACGCAAAAGTGGCTGCGTAAACAGATGAATTCGGTTGTCACGTATTGGGCGCCTGCTGTAGTGGATGCCCTGCCTGATACCATCAAACACGAAGCGCAATTGGTTTCTCTTGGTGAGGCGTTAACCCAGATTCATTTCCCTGATTCACAGGCGCGGCTTAAACTTGCGCGTGAACGCCTTGCCTTCGACGAGATATTTTATTATCAGATGGGTGTACTGCGTCAAAAACGTGACTGGCAGGCTGTGGAAGGCAGGCGCTTCACCGTCACGGACGAGTGGCTTGAATCGCGTTTAGCGGTCTTACCTTTCACCCTGACCTCTGCCCAGCAAAATGCGCTCAATGACATCCGTAAAGATTTGGATACGGGTCGCCCCATGAACCGCCTCATTCAAGGCGACGTGGGCTCCGGCAAGACTGTCATCTCGGCATTGGGAACAAGCATTGTCGTTTCCAATGGGGCGCAGGCAGCCATTATGGCGCCGACGTCCATTTTGGCGGAACAGCATTACCGAAGTTTTTCCACCCAATTGGCTGGCGATAACGGATATTTGAAAAAGGAAGAAGTCCGTTTATTGGTGGGGAACACCACTGAATCTGAAAAGGAAGCGATCCGCGCCGGTTTGGCAGACGGCTCCATCAAAGTGGTCATTGGCACGCATGCGGTCATCGAACCGGATATCCAATTCAAGGATTTGCAATTTGTTGTGATCGATGAACAGCATCGCTTCGGTGTGGAACAGCGCGCTGAACTCCGTAGCAAGGGGACAAATCCGCACCTGTTGGTGATGACGGCGACGCCCATTCCACGCTCACTGGCGCTGACAATGTTCGGCGACCTCGATATTTCCGTAATGAACGTAATGCCCGAAGGCAGGCAGCCCATTGCAACCCACGTGCTCCGTCCGCAGGAACGCGAACGCGCGTATACGATGATCCGTGCGCAGGTGCAGCAGGGGAGTCAGGCGTTCATCGTTTATCCGCTGATCGAAGAAAGTGACAAGATCGATGCGCCTGCGGCTGTCGATGATTTTGAAACTCTGGCAAAGGAAGTTTTCCCCGACCTGAAACTGGGTCTGTTGCATGGGCGTATGCGACCGGCTGAAAAAGACGAGATCATGTATAAATTCCGGGACAGGGAATACGATATCCTTGTTTCGACCACGGTCATCGAAGTAGGCGTGGACGTTCCCAATTCGACATTGATGTTGATCGAAGGCGCAGACCGATTTGGTCTGGCGCAGCTCCATCAGCTGCGCGGACGTGTAGGGCGCGGCTCGAAACAATCGACCTGTTTGCTGATCCCCACACACGAAGATGCGGCTGAGAACGACCGCTTGCTGGCGATGGCAACTACAAATGACGGCTTCGAACTCGCCGACCTCGACCTGAAATTGCGCGGCCCCGGCGAATTCCTGGGGACACGTCAGGCAGGGTTTGCTTCCTCCTTGAAGATGGCGAGCATCACCGATGTGGATCTGATCGCAAAAGCACGCGAACAGGCGCAATCCCTTTTTGCGCGCGATCCTTATCTTGACCAGCCTGAACATGCGCTGCTTGCAGAAACGTTCGAACGTTTCTGGAGCAGTACATCGAGTGATCTATCGTAAATTTGTAAGGGCGGGCAACCCGCCCTTATATAAATAATGGAGAAAAATGGTTAGAGCCTTATTTCCCGGAACGTTCGATCCCATCCACTACGGTCACATGGACATTGCCAATCGCGCATCCAAACTTTTTGATGAAGTGGTGATGGCTGTGTACGACAAGCCTTTAAAGAACCTTTTATTTTCACCTGAAGAACGCATGACACTCGTCACCGAAGCCGTGAGCGATAACCCCAAGATCAAAGTCACTGGTTACAGCGGGTTGACCATCGAGTTTGCGCAAAGGATCAATGCCCACGTCATCGTGCGCGGACTGCGCGTTTTCTCCGATTTCGAATTCGAGTTCCGCATGGCTCTCGCAAATCAACGCCTTGCAGGCGCGGCTGTCGAAACCGTGGCGCTGATCACCGCAGAACAGCATACCTTCCTCTCATCGTCCACGGTGCGCGAGATCGCAGCGCTCAATGGCGATGTTTCGAGTATGGTCCCGCCGTATGTGGAACTGGCGCTGAAGGAAAAAGTCTCGCAAATGGGAGAACAGTCCCTGCCGAATGCATTGCGCGATTAATGTGCTAGAATTACATAAAACCGCTTCTGATTCATGAGTTGCCTATGGACATTCTTCAATTGATCGACCGACTGGAAGAACTCTTCAATGATGCGAAGGCTGTGCCCTTTACGCATAATGTTGTCGTGGATGAAGACCGTATGCTGGAATTGATCGACCAGATGCGCATCGCCATCCCCGAAGAAGTGAAGAAGGCTCAACAACTTGTGGCGCAGCGCGACCGCGTCATGGCGCAGGCACAGGAAGAAGCCAACCGAACTTTGCAGATCGCGCGCGATAAGGCAGACCAGCTCGCTCAAAAGGATATCATCGCGCAGGAAGCCCAACGCCGCGCTGATCAGATCCTTGCGCAGGCACGCGCCGAAGCCGAAGGTGTCCGTGCCGATGCCGATAACTACGTCCTCGATACGCTCATGCAATTGCAGGATCAGATCGCGAAGATGAGCAACCAGGTCAACAACGGCATTCGCATGATGCAGGAAGACCAAATGCGAAAGGTAACCTCTGCTTCAATGGATGTCCCTGACAAAGCGGAAAAATAGAACAGAAATCCCCGTCACATGGACGGGGATTTTTTATTTTAAGGGCTGGACATTATCCGCGCTTCTTTCGGACTTTGGGCTTGTTATTTACTCTCAAACCTTTTCCAAGCTGACAACGGTATCAACCAAAATTAAAACCAGCCACAAATAACGCCGTGGTCAACAGGAACATGATCGGGAAGTTCTTCATGACCGTATCTCTGGAGACGATCGGTTTACCGGTTTTTAGATAGGAAAGCAGCAGACCTTCAATGCCGATCAATGCCCCGCCGATGCCTACGAGCGCAAAGGGAAGTTTCATCTGTCCCTGAAAAGTGACGATGATGGGCAGCAGAAAAATTGTCAGACCGGCAACGCCGTGTGTGATCGCAATGACGATCACAGGCAGGTTATTCTGCATGGGAATGGAGCGGGTCAAAATCACAGCCAGGAAACTGACAATGGTGAAGGCCAGATACACGGTCCGGAAAGAGGCGAGGTGCTGCCAGACGAGACCCAGAGAGATCGTGAGCGGGATGATCGTCGAAATGATGACTACGATGGGTAGATCCAAAACCTCAAATCCGAGGATGATCAGCAAAAGTCCCGCAACAAGGATGACACCGAATGCGATGGTGTACGCAGTGATCGAAGTGCTGTCCATGCTGTCGATGCCAATGGCGATCTGATAAGCGGCGAGAAAACCAGTAAGGAAAAGCAATATTCTATTAAGGGAGGATATTTTCATGGCGGAGCGATGATGGCTTTATGGGATGATCAATAACATTGCAAAAAGCATGTACATGGATGCGTATTTGAAAAGCGAGAAGTTCACGCGGTCTGACGGACGGAAAACCGTGGTGGCGGCGAGGAAGAATAAACCGGCGCTCAGCACAATAAAGAGGCGAAGCACGCCTGCCGTGACGCCAATCCACACTGCGGCGAGCCCCATCGTCAACGCCGCGACGACGCTTGAGAACGCGATCGCAAAACGGGTGGCGGCTTCTCCATACGTGGACGGAAAAGTGGGCACGCCCGCGTTGCTGTAATCTTCTGAGAATTTCAAACTGAAGGTGAGTGTGTGGGTGGGAATCCAGAACAGGATGGCAGAGGCGAGTAACAGCCCAATGGCGTCTATTTGACCGACGGCGAGCACACGTCCTGCAAGAATGGGCATGGCGCCTGATATGCCGCCCCAAACAATGCTCCAACAGGTGCGGCGCTTGAGCCACATGCTGTAAACAACCACGTCAAAGAAAAGTCCGGCAAAGACCACAATGCCATACAGCCAATTCACCAATAACGCCCATCCTATACCGATAACAGAAACTGCAATGCCAAGATTGAGTACTTCCTCTCTTGTTACCTGCCCGGCAGAGGTGGGACGCTTGTGCGTGCGCTTCATTTTTGCGTCGATATCCTGGTCCCACCACATGTTCAAAATGGTGGAACCTGCAATGGCGAGGAAAAGGCTGGGAATCATCTGCCAGAAATCCAGCCAATTCACTTTGGTATGTGCGCTGAGGTAACCTGCGACGCCGGTCAACAAGAGCAGGCTGGTCTGCAGGGATTTGATGAGGGGAAGATAGAGGGCAAACTTCTTTGCGATCAGGGGTTTTGTTTTGACGATGGGTGATTGGGCTTGCATGAGAGCTCCTTGCAAGTTTACTGTTTTATAGACCAACAACAAAGCGCAAGTATACCTGTGTCCATGTCTAATTGTCTACTTCGGGCGGTAAAGTGTCATATTTTATTAATGACAAGGATAAGTTTCACGGCATGGTAAACTTTATTGTGATTTATTTCACAAAAAGTAATGAAACTTAACTGGCGATTTTGTGTTTTTTAGGAAAGCACAAACGTTATTTGTATAGTCCAACACTTTAGAATTCTAATCTGCAAGCCCTAGTGTTAATTCGGACTATGTATATAATCTTTGAAATCGATTTCCGGCTTGCGGATATGTTTTCCAGCATAAAACGTTTCTTTTTCTCCATATTTAAATTTCGAATGGAAGAGACCATTCCGTCCCTGCGTGAATGGCGTTCTCGTTTGTTGGATGGCGTTCTTAGCGTTATTTTCGTCCTCTGGATGATCGCGCTTGTAAGCGGGCTCAACAATGTTTTTACCGACTACAAACTCCATAAAGAAATTTTTGATAATCCATTTTTCATTGCCGTCATTACCGCGTCCTTCTATCTGGTGACAACAGTTCTATTGATTTTGATCACCTTCAATCGGCGGGTGAGATACGGGCTGCGGGCAGCGATCCTGCTTTTTATTCTTTATATCCTTGGCATGGTGGGGATGCTGCTCACTTCCTTCAGCGGCGACGGCAGAATCTTTTTCTTTGCTTTCATTATTCTTTCAGTCGTATTCTTTGAACTTCGCGCGAGTCTCGCTGCCTTTTTTATAACTTTCCTCACCTTCATTGCTATTGGCTATTTGCAGGTCTCAGGGATTATGACCGTCCCACCGGAGTTGCAGGTCAATGCAAGCCGTTCCGGCGCATGGTTCAGCGGCGGGATGGTATTTCTTATCCTAAGCATTGCCGCAGCGACCTCAATCTCTTTTTTGCTGCAGGCTTTTGAAAGAAGTTTGATCAAGACCCAGGAGGCACTTGCGCGTGAGAAGCGTTTGGGGGAGATCCTCCGCACGATCAGCGATATCAACCAATTGATCGTTCGCATCCAGGATCCCGAAAGACTCCTGAAAGCTGTTTGCGAACAATTGGTTTGGCGGTACGGTCTATCCTTTGCGTGGGTGGGATTGTTGGAGAGGAATGACGCCAGACTGAAGCTCGCCGCAAGCGCAGGCGAAAGAGAGGACTTGGAGGATTTTAACAACCGCTTCAATACAGAAGGGGAGCCTGTGTGCGCGCTTCAGGCAATTCACGACCGTTCAGCTTTTTTTATTAACTTTGCCACCGGCGAGGACCCATGTGCTTCTTGTCCGCGCAGGTCAAAATACCCTGATCGCTCTGCTATGGCTCTGCCGCTTTTACGCGGAAAGCGTACCTTTGGCGTTTTGGTCGTGGATCGTGACAAGGAGTTTGCTTCTTTTACTGTTGAAGAGATTAATCTTCTTCGTGAACTGGCGGATAATCTTGCCTACGCTCTTGAACATATTGAGGCAGCAAAACAATTAAGTATTTATGCCGGGTACCAGACCCTCCTGAATGAGGTCACCCAAACCGCGCTTGAAGCTTTCGATCTCGATTCCCTGCTTCATGTTTTTATCGGAAAACTTGAAAGGACGTTGAACGCGGATATATATTATTTTGCGCTTTGGGATAACGAACGCCAAATGCCCGGAAAATTTGTCTTTTCTGAAAATCTTAGGGAAGTTTTTTCCGATTTAACCCATATCGACCCGGAAGATAATATTTTCAGCCGCTCGATCCTGAATGAACGGCGTGTTCTGGCTATATCAGATGTGACAGACTCTCCCTTTATGGACCCGAAAATCGCAGGTCATTTTGGCGTCGCTTCCGCCATGGGGCTGCCCCTATTCACGGAAGACCAGCAATTGGGCGTATTGGTCCTTGGCTATAAAGAAAAACACGAGTTCACGTCTGAGGAACTCCTATTGGGCGAGCAGGCTTCTCGTCAACTGGCGCTTGCCATTTTGAAGGTCAGGCTCGACGATGAAATGCGTCTTAAGGCGATAGAACTCGAACAGTTATTCTCCGCCGCGCGGGACATGGCGTCCAATCTTTTTAATCCCCCCGCCTTGTTGGCAAAACTTGCCCAACATATGGCGGATGCATTAAACGTTACCAGTACGAACATTACATCCTTTAATTTGGCAACTAATAGCATGCAGGTTGTCGCCGAATATTGGAGCGAAGAAGCTGCGCCAGGGGAGGTGCAGTCTGATCTTGGAAAAGAATTTAGCAACAAGGATTATGCGACCATCATAAATTCCATGATGGATGGCAGGGTCAAGATCATGCACGCGGACGATCCGGAAATGACACAGCCGGAGCGTGCGCAGTTTACCGATTATCAAATAAAGACCATGATGTTCATTCCCATTCTTTCGCATGGAAGGTTGTTGGGTACCATCGAACTCTGGGAAAGCCGCAGGCGCAGGGAATATTCACAGTCTGAGATCCAACTTGCGCAGGCAATGACGAGTTATGCCGCGAACGTCATCGAGAATTCCACCCTGTTTGCTGAAACTCGTCAACGTGAAAGCGAGATGGAAACGATGTTGATGGTGGCGCAGACGGTCTCCTCCAGTTTGGAACTCGATGACGTCATCCAGCAGGCTGCCGTTTCCCTGTCCAACACGCTCGAAGTGGACGATTGCTACCTCTCGGAATATCAACCCGATTCTCGCACAATTACAACTGTAGCCCGTTATGTAAGGGGTGGAATGAAGGAATCGCCGGATGATAAAGGGTTTATTTATCAATTGGATGACTACCCGATTTCTGAACAGGTGATGTTGAGCGGGAAACCGATAATCATTCATGTTAGCGATGAAAATGCAGATCGCGCTGAAGTTGCCTATTTGAAGAAATACGGCTATGCCGTCTCGCTCATCCTTCCGCTGCGTGTGCATAATGTTCCGCTGGGGATGGTCGAGTTGAGTTCGTACGATCCAGGCAGGAATTTCACGAAGGCTGAGATCAATCTGGCACATGCAATTGCCGACCAGGTCGCTGTGGCGATCGAAAATGCACGTCTATATAACCAGTTGGAACAACGTGAAGCCCATTATCGCGCGTTGATCGATAATTCAGCCGAGGGAGTGGCGATCCTGAATACTGAGGGGATGATCCAATTTATGGCTCCATCTGAGGAGCAGTTGACCGGGTATCGAGTGGACGAATTAATGGGTCAGAGCGCTTTTCAGTACGTTCATGAGGAGGATCTGCCTCAGTTGTTGGCTGTCTTCCATGAGGGAGCGGCAACTCCGGGCGCGATCCGAACCGCGCAATATCGTCTTCAAAGAAAAGACGGTGAATGGCGTTATTTCGAAGTGACGGGTCAAAATATGCTGGATGATCCGCATATCGGCGGCATTGTGGTCAATTACAGGGATGTCACGGAGAGAAAGCTGGCGGAACAGGCGATTCGGGAGTCGGAGGAACGGTATCGTACGATCTTCCAATCTGCAGGGATTCCCATTTGGGAGGATGATTATTCCGAGTTGATGGACGTTATTGATGAAATAAAGCAACAGGGCGTGACTGACTTCAAGAGGTACCTGGAGGAGCATCCCGAGTTTATCAGGAGCGCGGCGCAGATGATCAAGGTCATCGATGCCAATGACGCCGTGTTTGAGATGATGGGGGCAGCAAATAAGGAGGAGTTGCTGGGTTCCCTTAACGATGTGGTGGGGGAGAGCCCTGTTGAAAGTTTTTCACAGGATCTTATTGCCCTTGCAGAAGGCAAAAGGCACCTTGAACACGAATCTTATCTGTATACCTTGAATGGGGAACGTCGAGATGTTTGGATCTCAGTTTCCTTTCCGGATTGGTCGGAGGGAAACTCAAGGGTGTTGGTCACTACATTGGATATCACCTCAAGGAAACAGGTCGAGCGTGAGTTTCGCGATAATAAATTGCGCCTGGAAGCCATCATCGATACCGCGCTTAATGCGATCATCACGATCGACGAGGAACAGCGGGTTGTTCTCTTCAATCCATTTGCCGAGAAAATCTTCGGCTGCACGGCTGAATTTGCCATGGGGAAATCGCTTGAGATTTTCCTTCCCCAACGCTTTCGAGGGAATCACCATAAAAACGTGGAGACCTTTGGCGCGACCAACACCACGAACCGTGTGCATGGTCGGATGAATAGCCTCTACGGTTTGCGGGCAAACGGCGAGGAATTCCCGATGGAAGCGTATGTGTCCCAGCAAAAGATCGGCGACCAGAAATTTTATACTGTGATCCTGCGTGATATTACAGATCGCATACGCGCGGAGGAAGATCAGCGCCGCCGTTCCGAGGAACTCCAGACCCTGGCGTTCGTTTCTTCCGCGCTTCGTACGGCTTTGAGCGTCAGTGAGATCATTCCGCTGGCGGTTCGTTATGCGGTCGAGATCGTAGCGGGGGATTATGGAACGATCTACATGCTCGAAGAACCAACGGGGAATCTGGTCTCTCCCGGCTGGTACTCGGTTAAAGAAGGCAAGGATATAAAAGTAGCTGGCGTGCCCCTGCTGCGTCATACCTTTGGCGTGGGAATCACAGGGCACGTGGCAAAAACCGGTGAGTTGTATATTACCGAAGACCTTCAAAAAGACCCTCTTGCCGCCATCCTGCCTGACGAAAAGGAAACGCTAAGTAAGGCGCACAGCGGTATTTCACTTCCGCTGCTTTCCAGGGAAATGGTGGTCGGGGTGCTTCATATTCGTCTGACGAAAGAACATTTTTTCACTGAAACGGAAATCCGCTTGTTGACCGCCATCGCAGAAATGGCGGGAAGTGCCCTGCACCGAGCCAATCTCTACGAGCAGACCCTGCAACAAGCCGACGAACTGACCCGCGCCTACGACAGCACTTTGTCCGGCTGGGCACGCGCCCTTGAAATGCGCGACGAGCTGACTGAAGGTCACACCCGCCGCGTAACCGAACTGACTCTGCAACTGGCACGTGTCATGCACATTCCTGAAAGTGAGATCGTTCAAATTCGGCGCGGCGCCACTCTGCATGACATTGGAAAAATGGGCATTCCAGATTCCATCTTGAATAAGCCCGGTCCATTATCGGCACATGAACAGCGCATTATGAGAATGCACCCCCAGTACGCTTTTGAAATGCTGTCTTTCATCCCGTTTCTTCAGCCCGCTCTTGAGATTCCCTATTGTCATCATGAATGGTGGGATGGCAATGGGTATCCGCGCGGATTGAAAGGCGAGGAGATTCCCCTCTCTGCCCGAATCTTTTCTGTTGTGGATGTTTGGGATGCACTCACATCCGACCGCCCCTATCGCGCCGCCTGGACCAAAGAAAGAACATTGAACTATATTCAGGACGGCACCGGCAAACAGTTCGACCCGCGGGTAGTCAAAGCCTTCCTAATGCTGATCGCAAAGCAATAACCTTTCATCTCGATCAAGCAGGTCACGCGTTGTCTCACGCCTCTGAATGACTTGCGCCTTTCCCTCTTCCAGCCACAATACTATAGGCTTCCTCGCTCCGTTGTAATTGGATGCCATGCTCAGATGATACGCCCCCGCTACCGGGATCGCGATCAGGTCGCCCGCTTCGACTTTGGGCATGGGCAGGTCTTCAATAAGGATATCGCCTGATTCACAAAACGGACCCGCGATGGAAACCCGCTCGCTTCTTTCCAAGCCGACGCCTGATACCGGCAAACAGGAATATCTCGCCCCGTAGAGCGCGAACCGCGGATTATCCGCCATGCCGCCGTCGGTGAGCAGCCACGTCTTGTTGACACGCTTCTTTACCGCACCCACACGGTATACGGCGACCCCGGCACGCGCCACCAAACTCCGCCCCGGCTCCAGATGCAGATGTGGGAGTTCCAATCCGCGTGCCTGACAGCCTTCCACAACGGATTCTGCAATTCCGCGCACATAGCTCTCAATGGATGGATGCGGCAATTCATCTTCATGGTATGCCACGCCCCAGCCTCCGCCGGGACAGAAATGCCATTCACTTTGGAAACCGATTTCCTTTGAGAGATCCAATGCGATCTCGATGGCTGGGAGCAAAGGCTCCGGGTCGCGGAAGTTGGAACCCTGATGAAAATGAATCCCTTTCAATGGAAGCCCATGCTGCTTGCAAAAATTCGCTGCTTCCATGATCTCTTCCCGTGTCATCCCGAATTTGCTGTCATGCTGACCTGTCTGCGTGTGGGCGTGGTGGGTAGATACAGCCATCCCTGGCAGTAAACGCAGCCAGAGTTCGGTGTTTTTTAATTCGTATTGGCTAAGCTGGGACAATTCTTGCAGGTTGTCGACGACGATTGTCCCCGCGTGTTGAGCCGCGGACCTCAAATCTGCTTCGGATTTATTCACTCCATGAACCAGTATGTTTTCCCGCGGCATACCCGCCGCAACTGTAATTGCGATCTCGCCTTCGCCGGTACAGTCGACGGTTAGGTTTTGCGAACGAGTCCATTGCGCGAGGGCAAGGCACAGGAATGCCTTCCCGGCATAGGTAATGGAACCAGCTCCGGGGTAGGATGAGGCGAGCGCTGTCTTATATTCAGTGACCGCTGCGTCGAGCGTGGCACGGTCATATATATAGAGCGGTGTCTGATTTTCTTCCGCTAGAAGTTTCAGGTCATGACCGGCAATGGTCAAACGGTCGTTTTCGATTTTGGTTGTAATGGGGAAAAGGTCGAGTCGCTTCATGATCTTTCGGCAAATTTTATGCGGTTCCTGCCTTGTTGTTTGGCGCGTAAGGCGGCGTTGTCTGCGGCAATTAAAAGCTCGGAGGGAAAAGCAGCGTCCTGCGGATAGGTGGCGATCCCAATGCTGAGTGTATACCCGGAAATGCCGACGCCATCCAATGGGACTTGCGGTGCGCCGGTCTGTGCGTTTTGCCGCAGACGTTCCGCGAATTGCAAGGCGTTTTGCTGCGTGCAGTCGGTGAGGATGATGGCGAATTCATCGCCGCCATAACGCGCGGCAATATCGTATTTGCGCAGGTTATGTTTAATAATATCCGCGATGGCTTTAAGACGAAGGTCACCGGCGGGATGCCCCCATTGATCGTTGAATTGTTTGAAGTAATCAAGGTCGAAAATGATCAGCGATAGAGGTGAATTATGCCTTTCAGAACGTTCGATCTCGGCATTTAACGCCTGCTCGAACACATGCCGGTTGGCGAGACCTGTCACCGCATCGGTGGTTGCCATTCTCAATATCTTGGTGTGGAGCCAGCCGTTATCGACGGAAACTGCGATCGGACCGGCAATGGTGGTTAATAGATCGACATCTTTCTGTGTCAATCGGTTATGTTGGTTTGACTCAACATTCAGAATCCCCAACACTTTATCCTCTTTGAGAAGCGGGACGCAGATCTCGCTGGTGATGTCGTGGTCTGCGCTGAGGAAGATGGCTTCCTCGGTTATGTCCTCTATGAATTGCACTGCACGGGTGCGGTAGGTTTTGCCTATCACTCCCTGACTGATGTGTATCTTTTGTATGATCAATTCTTCAGGGTAGCCCAACTGCGCGGCGAGATGCAGGTAGTCATCCCTCAAAAAGTAGATGCTGACGTGGGTGTACCCGAAGGCGTCTTTGAGGCTTTTGACCACGGTCTGACTGATGTAATCCAGGTCGAGGGAACTGGTGACAAGCTTGGAAATATTTTGGATGATCGCAAGGGTGCGCAGGTCGTTCTGTGTTTGGGTGTGCAGGTCTGCGCGGTGGAGCGATCCTGAGATCTGGCTTGCCAGGGTTTCCATCGTGATCACATCCAGTTCATCGAAGGCGTTGAGTTCAAAGCTCTCGACGTACAGGACACCGAACAATTTGCCCAGCTTGAGAATGGGGGTGCAGATGACGGAACCGGATTTGGTGCTGGTGGAATAGTAGTGCGGGTCTTCGGAGACGTTGTTCGAAACGTAGGTCTCTTTCAGATCGGCGGTATAACCGATGATGCCCGTTCCAATCTTTTGCTGATAACCGGTTTTGTACCTGAAATCGTCGGTGCCTGAAATCACCGCGATTTCCATCATATTGTCCCTCAATACGGAGATCGCCGTTTCAGCATATCCGAGTTTTTGCGTGATTACGTCCACCGCGCGTTCGAGAATTTCCGTTTCTTCTAGGCTGTCAGCGATACGCCTGCCAGCCTCTTCCAGCAGGGATAGATGCTGGGAGCGGCGCTTCTCTGCTTTGAGAAGATTCTGTTCCATGGTGATATCGTGAAAGTCGATGACCCGCCCAATGATATTGGGATTGTCATCCGCGTATATGGGTTTGACGCGTACTTCAAAATTGCGCGGTTTCGCCTCTTTCCTGACCTCCAATTGGATGCTTCTTTCAGGAGAATTCCAAATTTCCCTGATTGCATTTGCCTGCGGCAGGATCGAGAAAACAAAGGTATCTTTTCCAATATTGGGCAGCTCGAATAGTTCCATGGCGGCGCGGTTGATATTCGTTATTCTGTTTTCCGTATTGACAACGATAACTGCATCCTGCAGATTTTCCACAACCAAAGATGCCGCCAGGGGGAAAAGCTCCAATACCCCGAATCGGAAATATCCGAATGCCAGCAGCGGAGCGGAAATGGCGAACGACAGCGGGGTTGGGTCTATGTTCAGGTCATTCTTCATGAAAAGAAAACCGATATTCACAGCAAGTGTCAGCAGCGAGCCAGCCAGCATCACACCAGTCTTGATGCGGCGAGCCTTGTCGCTTTCCAGATAGGCGGCAATGTATACAACGAAACCGGCGAAGATCAATCCATAGGCGATGGCGGTGGCGACCCAGAAGCCCGGTCCATAATTAATGACAAGCGGCGCGGGTTGTTTATCCGCGAGGGAGAGAGACGTCCATATAAGATGGTGTGATTCGTTCGTGACCCCTAACAGAAATGCGATTCCCCCGGGTATCGCCAGTAGAAATTGACGCCCATGTTTTATGATATCTGAACCCAGTCCAGTGTATCGAAGCGCAAAACCAAGCCAGAGCGGAGGGGAGAGCGTCATGCCAAGGTAGAGCATTTTTCGTGCGAATATTTTTACTTGTAAGTCTGGATTTAATATCTCAAGGATATAAAACCCCGCCCACACTGCCATAACGATCATTAAGAAACCGAGTGTTCGTGCCCCCGAAGTCCGCCAATTAAGAAAAGTTCGAAGGGCTATCCCCGTTATGATGATTACCAGAAAGGCGAGAAAGAACAAATAATTTGATAAATAGGTTTCCATTCAAGTGGTTTATCGTTCGAAGAACAATATCCACCAGATTTCCCAATTCTGCATTGGTGTTGGACCCGGTATCGGTGTGTTGATGATGACAGGCTCACTTCCGGGCTGTCCGAGCGGGATGACTGGATGGTCTCCTTCCTGTAAATAGTGACCGTCTGTGCGTGCCCACTCTTCCACCGCTTCGGTTGAGGCGGCATACGCCACCTGGGTTTGCAGGGCGATCTGGGTTTGAACGGACTGGGTGGCAAGCGTGCGCACCTCATTCCTTTGTTCGTTCAAACGATTGAGTTCCTCAAGGCGCGAATTGAATTCGATGAAAAAAAGTACAAGAATAAAAATACCTGCAAATACCGCCACACGCCTGAACCTGATGGAAAACTGGGTCATGCCAATATCTTAACAGTATTCTCAGCCGTTGGCAAACCCTCATTTGTGGTAAAATCCTGCGCCGCAGGTTGTTGTACCCTTCAACCTGACATCCATTTTGCCGAAAGGGCTTAAATCATGAAAGTATTGCTAATTAAGGACGTATACAAACTTGGACGCGCCGGGGATATTAAGAAGGTAGCCGATGGCTACGGACGCAACTTCCTCCTCCCGCAGGGACTTGCCGTGCTCGCATCCGCCGGTGCTCTCAAACAGGTCGAGAAGATCAAATCGCAGGCTGAGATCCGCCGTAACGCGCAGAACAACGAACTCAAAGGCATTGCCGACCAGATCAAGGAAGTCACCCTGATCTTCCCCGCCAAGGCAGGCGAAACCGGAAAGCTCTACGGCTCGATCACCACTGGTGACATCGCCGCCGCACTCACCGAAAAGATCCGCTTCGAGATCAAACGCCAGCAGGTCGATACCCAGCCGATCCGCGCACTTGGCGAATTCACCGCTCACGTCCGCCTGACGATGGACCTGGTTCCCGAACTAAAGATCATCGTTCACCGCGAAGGCGAAAGCCCTGAATCGATCACCGGACATCACGAAGAAGCCGAAGCGCACGAGGAGAAACCCGCACCGGCTCCCGAAACACCGGCAGAACCCGCCGCCGAAGAAAAAGCGGAATAACAAAGAATACTGATGACATCACCGGCGCGAGTCGGTGATGTTTGTAATACAATACCCCCATGCAAGAAACCATTGGACAACGCTTGAAGCGTGAACGCGAAGCGCGTTATCTTACGCTCGAAAAAGCAGCGGCAGATACACGCATCCGCCGCGTTTTTCTTCAAGCGCTTGAGTCGGACGATTTTTCGGTCATGCCTTCCGCCGCGCAGGGACGCGGATTTTTGCGCAACTATGCCGAATATCTCGACCTCAACATCGACGAACTGATCGCCGAGATCCAACGCAACCCCATCCCACCGGTTGAAGAAGTCAGCGGACCGTTACCGCAGGTTAATCTTGCCGAGACGGAACTACCTCCCTTAACCGAAGCGGAGGATGAAGAAGAAGCCGCGCCTCCTTTCTGGACCCGCATCCTGCGCCGCAAACCCAAAGTGGATTCAACGCCCGAACTGGTTCAAGATTCCGCTGAAGACGAATCCGTTCAGCCTGAAGAAGCGGCCGTTGAAGAGACAGAGCAAAAATCGTTACCAGATGAGACTCAACCTGATGGTCAGGAGTCAACTGAAACTGAGGAAGCTGCGAAGCAAAGTCTGTGGGTGAGAGTCGCTTTGTGGCTTCAGGCAAAGACCGAAAAGCAGGTCGAGCCTCCGGCGGTTGTCCCTTCCCTTGAAGTGGAAGAAGCTCTGGCAGCGAAACCTGCCGCGCCCGATAAACCCGCCGATGCCATCATGGCGGAGATCGGCGCGCAGCTTCGCGAACGGCGCGAGATGATCAGCCTGTCGATCGATGAAGTGGAACGTCATACACATTTGCGCGCAGTGTTTGTGAAGGCATTGGAGGAAGGCGCATTCGATAAACTCCCGTCAACGGTGCAGACGCGCGGCATGCTTTCGAACTATGCAAGTTTCCTCGACCTCGATGTGGATGCGGTTTTGCTGCGTTATGCCGATGCCTTGCAGGCGAGGCGTCATGAGAAATATGCCGAGATTCCCCGCGAACAGGTGCAGACGCAGGTTAAGACCTCCATGCCTTTGCTGCGGACTTTTATTGCGGGTGACCTGCTCTTTGGTTTTCTGATGATCGCTGTGATCGTTGGTTTGTCTATCTGGGGAATTGGAAACCTTATCAATCGACAGACCGAAACTGACGTCTTGCCGACGGCTCCCCCCATTGTGGAAGTGTTGGGAAGCATTCCCGCGCCGACGGCTTCAGCTGAGTTGACCTTTGTGGCAGTGGACGATCCATTGGCTGCGACATCTGGCACGGACGGCGGTGATTTGGCGACTCCTGAAGTGACGGAGATCGTTTCAAATGCAAATGTCGTGGTCAGCGTCTTCGCCGTGGAGCGCGTATTTGTGCGTATCTCTGTCGATGGGGAAGTTGTCTTTGAGGGACGCATGGCGCCCCGCGAGAACAAGGTTTTTGAAGCGAACGACCAGGTCGTGGTCCTTACTGGTAATGGCTCTGCCTTGCGCGTCACATATAATGGAACCGACCTCGGCTTGATGGGTGCGCCCGGAGAGGTGGTCAATCGGGTATATTTGATCACAGGCGTGGCAACGCCAACCGCCACCATCCCGCCGACGCCGACGAATACCCCGTTGACCACACCGACCTTCACGCCGACTGTAACACCCACGTCGACGGTCAGTCCGTAAATAGGTTTGATAAATTTAATGTCAGGAAAAAACGTGTCGAAGAATACTTTTCATTTGGTATCCCTTGGTTGTTCAAAGAATACGGTCGACTCTGATTCGATGGCGCAGCTTCTCACAAGCGACGGCTATAGCTTTGTGGAAGACCCATCGAAGGCTTCTGTGTTGATCGTAAATACCTGCGGGTTTATTGGTCCCGCAAAGGACGAGTCCTACCGTGTGCTGGAAGAATTGGCGCAGGGCAAGAAAAAGAGTCAAGTTCTCATTGCGGCTGGATGCCTTACCCAGCGTTACGGCGTGGAAGTTGCGAAGAGAGTCCCCGGTATCGATGGCATCCTCGGTACGCGCCGCTGGATGGATATTGTGCAGGTTGTGAACGACGCCCGCAAGGGAAAGCATCCCGAGCCTGTTTATCATCTGCCCGAAGCGCCGACAGTGGGCGCTGACGAACATGGCGCGCTGCGCGTCAGTGTGACCGGACCCAGTGCATATTTAAAGATAGCCGATGGCTGCCGCCGTCCGTGCGCATTCTGTGCCATTCCGCTCATCAAGGGGACGGCGGTTTCGCGTCCGATCGAATCGATTATCAACGAGGCGCGCACGTTGCGCGATAACGGCGTCCGTGAGTTGATCCTGATCGCGCAGGACTCCACCGATTATGGTCATGACCTCGGCATGAAAGACGGTTTGGCGAACCTGCTTGAACAGTTGACCGATTCCGTTCCAGATATGGATTGGATCCGCGTCATGTATTCGTATCCGGGGTACGTCACCGACCGTCTCATCGAGGTGATGGCGACCCGCAGGCAGGTACTGCCGTATCTTGATATTCCGCTTCAACATGCGCATCCCAAAACTCTGTATCGCATGAAGCGCCCGTCCAATATGGATTGGGTGCATAAGACACTTGGCAAGATGCGTTCGACGATCAAAGACCTCGCCATTCGCACGACCTTCATTGTCGGGTACCCCGGCGAAACGGATGAAGAGTTTCAGGCGTTGTATGATTTTGTGGATGAGATCCGCTTCGACCGCGCCGGAGCTTTTCAATTCTCCTTCGAGCCGGGGACTACATCCGCGCCTCTGGGCGACCCGGTACCTGCCGAGGTCAAACAGGAGCGGTACGAGCGTCTGATGGAGCTTCAGCAGAACATATCCCTGCAGGTGAATCAATCCTATGTTGGGAAAACGCTTGATGTGCTTGTGGAAGGATTCGACAACGGCATCTCAGTCGGCAGGTCCTACCGCGACGCCCCCGAAGTGGACGGGTATGTGGTCATTGAAGGGAAAGCCGAAGTGGGTGATATTGTCCCCGTAAAAATTACCGGCGCTTTCGCCTACGACCTGACCGGTGTATTGACTGAACAGAAAAACCTGATCCAGTTATAGTGTTGCGATTAAAAATAAAATCGGAAGTCGCGCGACTTCCGATTTTTGATTTAAGAAACCCTTGCGAGGGCGGTCGCTCCCAGAATGAGAGCGGATAGCAGCAGGTTAATCCGCAGTAACAGCGTTTCCCTTTTTTGCAGGCTGGCGAGTTCTGCCTCATCTGCCCTGTCTTTTTTGAGTAGTATCCGCTGCATGGCTGGCAGGACTTCCCAGGTTTGGATGGCGCTGACGACCACCATCACGACGGCGAGTCCATGCTTGACGAGGATGGCAACCGACCATTGTGTACTGATGGAAAGAAAGCCGTCGTAATGCGGACTGGTACTCAGTTGAAAAAGTCCCGTTACCAGCAGAATACCCATGCAGAACCATGCGATGGGTTCGAGTCGCTTTTGCAGGGCGGAGATCAGGCTGAGTTGGTCGGGCAGCTTCAAAGACCGGGTCGAGGCGGGGAGGAAGAGCAGGTTGATCGCTGCGAGGCTTCCGATCCATGTGACTGTAGCCAGTATATGCAGCCAAAAGATGACCGCCAGAACTGGTGTAGAAGGTTCGCTCATACTTCGATTAAGGTCCCTGTGTGGGAGCGTCGGTAGGAACCTCGGTCGGAACATCTGTCGGCGCATCGGTTGTGACCACTTCGGGCACGGCAGTTGGCGGATAACAATTGTTATATGCCTGTGCCTGCTTTGCCTGCGCATCTCCATCGAGTTGACCGATTGCCGCCGCTTTAGCGTATTGATCATATGCACTGCAATAGGACTGTTTTGTATAAAGTTCATCCGCAAAGCGGACGGAGGCGATGTAATAGCGTTCTCCTGCGGTCATGGTGCCGTCCCACATGGAGGGCCACCCGGCAGCGACCTGCTCGAAGTAATTGGCAGCCTGTTCCCAGTTCAATTCCCAGAAACTGGCGCCGACCATATACGAACGCGCCCCATCGCGCAGACCGACAGCCGTGTTGTCAAGCGGACCAAATCGCTCGGCAAGCGTCAGATAATAGATACCGCCTTCGAGGTTGCCTCCCTGTGTGATGAGGTTGTATCCCTGATTGCGGAGCGCGAAATAGTACATGCCGTCGACCTGTGCGGCTTTATAGTTTATGTCCAATTTGCGGACGGTATCGAGTGCGGTCAATGCGCCGATCCAATCCTGTGCGCGGATAAGATCCTGTGCGCGGGCGTAGGCGCTTTCAACGCCGCTGTAATCCGGTGTAGCGGTGAGCGTGGGAGCGAGCGTGGGGGTAGGGACGCTGCTCAGTACGAGGACTTCCGTCAACTTTTCCTGTGCGCCGGGAAAATTCGGGTCACGCTGGATGATGTATTCCAGGCGCTGGCGGGCGTTTTCGTAACGACCGAATTCAATATCCACCAGGGCAAAGGAATATTGCTCGGTGAGCTGCTGCACCATAATGGACTCTTCCGCATTTTTGCGTACGCCGATGCCGGAACTATAGCCTCCGAATCCGCCCAAGCCGATCAGGAGCAGGAACCCGATAACGCCGATGAGAATGGACTTCCAGCGTGAAGGTTTTTTGACAGGGCGAATGGGCTGGGTATCGTCTTCCTTCAAAGGTTGTGATGCTTGCGTGCTTTCCATATCAGCACGTTTATTAATTTGTGTGGTTTCAAAATCTTCAGACATGGCGGTGATTATACATTCTTTTGTTTGGGCATATTTTTTTCTTAATCGGGACTTAAAACATTTACAGTTTCATTAAGTGCTTCGCTTCAGACCAGACGATGGCGAGCGAGATCAACCCGCCGATGACCATGCCGATCAATGCGGTGACGATGGCGCCGCCGGGCAGGTACAACGCGATCAGATAGGTCACCACTCCGCCGACAACTGCGGCGATGAGTCCCTTGATGATGGCGCCGCTGGTCTTGAGCGGTTCGTGTGTGCGCCTCGAAAGCAGGGTCAATGTGACGATGGCTTCCACCAGCAGGGCGATCTCGGCGAAGGCGATGACCGGCGCGCCGATCTGCTTGAAGAACGTCACGCCGAGGATGCCGACTCCCAGAAAGATGACCAGCCGAATGCCGATGGTGTACAGCGGGATCATCGGTTCCTTGCGGGCATAGAAGGCGCGGATGGCGATCTCGTGCACGGTGTAGCCGGTCAACGTGGCGAGGTAGGCACGGGTCGTCCATGTGAGGAGCTGGGTGATATCTTCGGAAAAGCCGAAGACGCCGCGCACCAGTGGATGGATTCCCGCCGCCATCACCGCCGCAATGGGCAGGGTTAATGCGATCAGGACTCGGATGGCACGTTCCACTGTAGCGCTGAACCCTGCCCAGTCACGCCGCGAGGCGAGCTCTGAGAGGGCTGGCAGCATGGCGGTGGCAATCGCCGTCCCGAGGATCGTCTCCGGCACCTGCATGACCATCCAGCCATATGTCAGTGACGTGACCGCGCCAACCTGGTCCAAACGTGAGGCGAGGTTGTCGCGCGCGATGAAGATGACTTGAATGCCAGCCATCGTCGCCAGGCGCGGCGCCATGAGTTTGAGTGCTTCGATCAAACCAGTATGGCGGAGGTCCAGGGCGGGCGTCCAGCGGAAGCCGTACATGAACAGACCCGGCACTTGAATGAGCAGATGAAACGCCGCGCCGATGATGACACCATAGACCAGACCATAAATGCCGAAACGCGGCACAAGGAAAATCGCGCCGAGGATCTGCCCAACGTTGTATAAACTTGGAGCGATGGCTGGCAGTACAAAATGCTGGTTGGCTTGCAGGGACGCCATCACCAAACCGCTGATGGAAAAAATGATGGTGCCGATCAGATTCAGGCGCATCAATTCCGCCAGCAGTTGACGCTGCTCCGCGCCGAAGCCCGGCGCAATGCCGAGGTTGGCATCCACGATCTGCTGCGCAAAAATGGCAATGAGTATCGCCAGCGAACCCGTCACTAAAAAGCCGACATTCGCCACGCGCGAGAACAGATCCCATGCGGCGGCGCGGTCTTTGGTGGTGAGATATTCGGTGAGCAATGGAATGAACGCCATTGCCAACGCGCCGCCGGAGATCAACGCGAATAACAGGTCGGGCAGATTGTTCGCCGCGTTGAACGTATCCAGCAGGTGCACATCGTCCGCGTAGATGCGCGAAATGATTCCGGCGCGGACGAACGCCAGCACCTTGTCGATCAAAAAGAAGAACGCTACGATCAAAGAGTTGCGTGTCAGTTTCGACATGGTTAATGTTCTGTGTTTTTGGGAATCTCGATGCCGGGAAATTCATCCGCCAGTTGTTGGGTCTTGTGAATCAACAGCGGCAGGCATTGTGCGCAGATAAATTTTTCTTCACCTTTAAAGGTCAATCGCAAGAGAGGGGTTATTTCCTCGCTCCGCTTGCATTTCACGCAAACATTAAGTTCACTCATTTATCTCTCCAATCGTAAATCTGAAATCGCAGATCAAAAAATTCCCTTGATGACGCTTCCATCCACGTTCAACATCGTGCCGGTGATATAGGATGCGGCAGGGCTGACCAGAAATGTCGCGGCGTTGGCAAACTCTGCGGGCTGACCCATCCTCCCAAGCGGAATCTCCGCCGCCTGCCGCTTCGCCTCTTCCTCGACCGAAGACTGGTTCTTGTTTGCCCGGTCTGTCAGCAACTCTGTGACTCGTTCCGTTTCAGTCCAGCCGGGGATGATGGAGTTGACCCGTATGCCTTCGCCGCCCAGTTCGATGGCGAGGGACTTGGTCAACCCGACCGTCGCGGTGCGGACGCTGTTCGAGATGAGCAGGTTTGGCAGCGGCTGTTTCACCGTCAGCGAGGTGATCGTCAGGATGCTGGGCGCAGCCGACTTCCGCAAATATGGAAGCGCCGATTTTATCAGACGCACATGAGACATCAGGCACAGGTCAATGCCTTTTTGCCAGGCTTCTTCATCCAATGAATCGATGGAACCGGGCTTGGGTCCGCCCGTGTTGGTGATGAGAATATCCAGCCCGCCAAAGGCTTCGACGGTCTGTTGGACCAACTGGGCAGGCACATCCGGCAAACTGGCGTCGCCGACCAACCCGATGGCTTGCGTTCCGGTTTCCTTTTGTATCTTCTCTGCTGTTTTTCTTACGTTCTCATTCCGCCCGTTGACCGCCACTTTGCAGCCCTCTTTTGCGAGTTGAAGCGCCGTGGCATAGCCCAATCCGCGGGTGGAGCCGGTGACGAGGGCGATCTTGTCTTTTAGTCTTAAGTCCATTTGCTGATCTCCTGTGAATGGCACAAGATGAAGGTTTTAAACTTGCACCCTGTAACCTTTAATCTTCAGCCTAACTCAATCTTCGTATCCCAAACATCTCCATGGGACCAATTTGCTTCCGCCCATTTTGCCACAGTTTGCAGCGCGGATTGCAGAAAGGCGCTGTCGTTTCCCACCATCACACAGACGATAATGGCTTCGTCCCATGCATCTTGTTTCCCCATTTCTGCCACAGAGACGTTGAATTCGCGATGCAAGCGCGACATGAACGGCTTGATCCGTCCGCGTTTTTCTTTGAGGGAGGTGCAGAGGGGGAGGCGTAGGTGAATGGTGAGGGTGGCGAACATGGGGAATTTTTTGATTTGCGATTTACGATTTTAGATTTACAATCTTTTACATGGATATTGAAACTCGATACAACCAAGCCCTAGATTACCTGTATTCCTTCGTGGATTATAGCCTCAAACATTCGTCCGAGTTGGCGAAGGCAGACTTCAACCTTGACCGCATGTTCGCGTTGATGAAGTCGCTGGGCGACCCACAGGCGAAATATCCCGTCATCCATGTAGCGGGGACAAAGGGTAAGGGGTCCACGTCCGCGCTGTGTGCGGCGGCATTGCAGACGGCGGGATACAAGACGGGCTTGTACACGTCACCGCATTTGGAGGATTACGTCGAGCGGATTCGCATCAACGGCGAGCCGATCTCTCATGAACAGTTGGTCGAGCTGGTGGAAGAGATCAAACCGCATGTGGCGAAAGTCGAAAAACTCACAACCTTTGAAATCACGACCGCATTGGCATTTCTGGCATTTGCCAAGTACGGAGCAACTGCCGCAGTCTTCGAAGTTGGACTTGGCGGGCGGCTGGATGCGACCAATGTCGTCACGCCGAAGGTTTCGGTCATCACGTCGCTGTCGTATGACCACATGGCAGTTTTAGGCAATACCCTCACGCTCATAGCAGGGGAGAAGGCGGGTATTATCAAACCGGGCGTTCCAGTTGTTTCTTCCCCGCAAAAGGATGAGGCTTGGCAGGTTTTGTTTCGCGTAGCCAGTGAAAAGAATTCTGAGATAACTCTTGTAGGGCGAGACATAGAGTTTGAACGCGTTGCGTCATCTTTGGAAGGGCAGAAACTCAGAATTCAGAATTCAGAATTCAGAATTCCCCTGCTTGGCAGGCATCAGGTTGAAAACGCTGCCACCGCGTATGCCGCATTGAAAGCCAGTGGAATTCCCATCACGGATGAACAGATCCAAACCGGATTTTCTCGGGTACAATGGCGCGCCCGCTTTGAAGTGGCGCGGCTCGACCCTCCCGTTATATTTGACTCCGCCCATAATCAGGATTCGTTCGAGAAGCTGCGCGAAACACTGGATGAATATTTCCCCGGCAAAAAGGTCTATCTCATCTTTGGCGCGTCGGAGGATAAGAACATCCCCGGCATGTTCGCAGAGATGAAATCGAAGATTAAAAAAATTATCATCACGCGTGCGGACCATCCGCGGGCTTTGAGCGTGGAACAGATTCAGGGTCTCGCCGAGCAGGCTGGAGCGGAGTCTGAGGCGGTGGTTCCCGTCAAGGAGGCGCTGCGCCGCGCGCTGGAATTGTCATCGAAAGATGGTAGCATTGTATTATCCGCCGGTTCGATGTTCGTAACTGCGGAAGTAATGAGAGCTTTTTCGTCATTGCGAGGAGGGTGATCTGCCCGACAAAGCAATCCCGGAAAAAATTAGGAGATTGCTTCGCCGAAGAACACGGCTCGCAATGACAGAGGATTTTGCATGACTCAACCGAATTGGAATGAAGATGAATTTGACCTGACGCTCTCGCAGCGGACCGAGGAGCTGTATCGCATCCCGAACTTGGAGCCAAAAGCCGACGGCTTGATCGAAGCGGCTGTGCTCCCGCTGCGGGATATGGTCATCTTCCCGCGCATGGTATCGCCGATCTTTATCGGACGCGAGGCTTCGCTTTTGGCGTTGGAAGAAGCGCAATCGAAGGAACAAACCGTTATCGGATTAACCCAGCGCGACCCCGATGTGGAAGACCCGGGGACCGAAGATTTCCTGCCCATTGGCGTGGAGATGGCAGTGGGGCGTTTGCTCGATATGCCCGACGGCTCGCATTCTGCTCTGGTGCAGGGACGCCGCCGTTTGGAGATCACCGAGTTTTTGCAGCTTAAGCCGTATATTCGCGTGCGCGCCCGCATCATCCATGAACAGAATACAGCGGACCGCTCCACTCAGGCGCTGATGCGCTCGGTGCTGAGTCAGTTCGAACGCTGTATCCAGCTCGACCGTTCCATCCCCGAAGAGGCACATGTTTTTGCGTTGAATATTTCCGAGCCGGGCTGGCTGGCGGATATGATCTCCACGTCGCTTGGTCTGACTTATGAAGCCAAACTTCGCCTGTTGATGATCCTTGACCCCAAGGCGCGCCTCGGTCAGCTCAATAATCTGTTGGCTGCCGAAGTGGACGTGCTCGAACTCGAAGATGAGATTCACACCCGCGTCCAGAACGAAGTGGACAAGAGTCAACGCGAGTATTACCTGCGCGAGCAGATGCGCCAGATCCAGACGGAGCTTGGCGAAGGCGACATCTTCATGCGCGATGCTGTGGATATGAAAAAGCGGATCGAGGCTGCGGCTTTGCCCGATGAGGCGCGCAAGGTTGCCTTGAAGGAAGTGGAGCGGCTCAACCAAATGCCGCCGATGGCGCCTGAAGTCGGCATCATCCGAACATATATTGATTGGATTCTCGACCTGCCGTGGGATATTCCGTCGGCGGATAATCTCGATGTGAAGAATGCAGCGAAAACGTTGGAACGCGACCACTTCGGTTTGAAGAAAGCCAAGGAACGCATCCTTGAATACATCGCCGTCCGTTCGCTCAAGCCGAAGAAGGAACGTCAGCCCATCCTTTGCTTTGTCGGACCTCCCGGCGTCGGCAAGACCTCACTTGGTCGCTCCATCGCGGATGCGCTTGGGCGCAAGTTCGTGCGTGTTTCCCTGGGCGGTGTGCGCGACGAAGCCGAGATCCGCGGACACCGCCGCACATACATCGGCGCATTGCCCGGTCGCATCATCCAGACGATGAAGCGGGCAGGGACGTCCAATCCGCTTTTTATGCTGGATGAGATCGACAAGCTCTACTCGGATTTCCGCGGCGATCCGGCTTCGGCGATGCTTGAAGTGCTGGACCCGGAGCAGAACTACGCCTTTAGTGACCACTACCTCGAACTGCCTTTCGACCTGTCGAAGGTCATGTTCGTGACGACAGCCAACTCGTTGGGAAGCATCCCTTCGCCGCTGCTCGACCGCATGGAAGTGATCGAATTCCCCGGTTATATCGAAGAGGAAAAGATCGAGATCGCCAACCGCTATCTCATTCCGCGCCAGATCGAAGAGAATGGCATTGACTCCCTCGACCTGAAATTTGAACTACCCGCGCTTCAACGCATCATCCGCGAATACACGTACGAAGCGGGTGTCCGCAATCTGGAGCGTGAGATCGGACGTGTGTGCCGCAAAGTGGCGCGCATGAAGGCGGAAGGGAAGAAATACCCCACGTCCATTACAGCCGAGGTCATCGAAAAATTGCTCGGACCGCAGCAGGTCTTTCCATCGGAAGCCGAACGGACGGATGAAGTCGGCGTTGCCACCAGCCTCGCGTGGACCGAATCCGGCGGCGAGATCATGCCGGTGGAAGTTGCCATCATCGAAGGCAAAGGCGGCTTGCAGATGACCGGTCAGATGGGTGAGGTGATGCAGGAATCCGCTCAGGCTGCAATGACCTACATCAAGTCCCGGTCTGCGGCGTTGAAGATCGATATGGACGTTTTCGAACGCTTCGATATTCACATCCACATGCCTGAAGGCGGCATCCCGAAAGATGGTCCCTCGGCGGGAATCACGATGGCAACCGCCATCATCTCCGCGCTGACGGGCCGCCCCGTGCTCAAGCACGTCGGCATGACCGGCGAGATCACCCTGCGCGGGCGCGTCCTGCCAATTGGCGGGGTGCGTGAGAAGGTCCTTGCGGCTCATCGCGCCGGGTTGAAGACGGTCCTTCTGCCGGAAAAGAACATGAAAGACCTTGTCGAACTACCCAAGACAGCCAAGTCTGAATTGAAGATCGTTCCGATCAAGCACATGGACAACGTCCTTGATATCGCTTTGGGAAAGCAAAAGGTTATCGATCCGCCCAAGCCGCGCAAACGCGCTGATGAACAAGGCGAAGAGTAGATCGGCGCATTATCGAACGTAAAATCAAAAAACGCGCAGAAAAGACAATCCTTTTCTGCGCGTTTTCGTTTTACAATTGTCCCGCCATGAACATTCTGCCCATCCCTCTCAAAGACAAAGTCGTACTTATTACTGGCGCTTCCTCAGGTTTCGGCGAAGATGCCGCCTGGCTTTTTGCTCAGGAAGGCTGCCGGGTGGTTCTTGCCGCCCGCCGCATCGACCGTCTGCGCAACCTTGCCGCGAAGATACAGGATGCCGGCGGCGAAGCCATTGCCGTGCCAATGGATATTGTCAACACCGACGAGATCGATAACATGGTGCAGACCACGATCGACCTGTATGACCGTATCGACATTCTGTTCAATAACGCGGGCATTGGGCGTGTAGGATGGTTTGAACAACATGAACCTGACCGCGACATCGACCTGCTTATCAAGGTCAACCTCATCGGCTCGATGCGCGTCACGCGCATGGTCCTGCCGCATATGCTCGCGCGACGGGAAGGTCACATCATTAATATGTCATCTGTGGCGGGTCTTACGTCCGCGCCGTTGATCGCCAGCTACGCCGCCAGCAAAAACGGTTTGCGCGCCTTCACAGATGCCTTGCGGCGTGAAGTGTATCCGTTCGGCATCAAGGTCAGCGGAATTTACCCGGGACCCGCCACCACCGAGTTTGGCTCACATGTGCATGGCGGCAATACATATAGCTCCATTCGCTCGCGGCTGGGTCCACGGCTGAGTTCGGAGCAGGTTGCCCGCTGGGTCATTGCCGTGGCAAAACGTCCGCGCCGCACGCTTGTCATTCCGTGGTGGTATCAACCAACCGTCTTTCTTGAAAGATATTTTCCCCGGCTTACGGATTGGGGTTCGTATCTCTTTTCAAAGATCAAACATAAATTGGATTAGGAGAATCTCGTGACTCAAGCTCGCCTCGACAAACTCACCGCTTCACTTCGGACCTCAGACCTGGATGCTGTTATTCTGAATCCGGGACCTACGCTGAAATATCTCACCGGGCTGAACTTCCACTTAATGGAACGTCCGGTGGTTTTATTTGTCACACCTGAAAAAGACCCCGTGTTGGTGCTCCCCGAATTGGAACTCCCCAAAGTGGACTTGTTCCCATACAAGGTGCAGGGGATTCCTTATGGGGAGAATCCGTCAGAGTGGGATGAAGCCTTTCGTAAGGCTGCCCAGCTCCTCGGTCTGGATGGGAAGCGCATCGGCGTCGAGCCGCGGAATCTGCGTCTGCTGGAATTCCGTCATGTGAAATCCGGCGCTCCCGAAGCGGATTATCCCGATGCGGGTGATGTGCTTGCCGAACTGCGTCTGCGCAAGGATAAAGCCGAGGTGGATGCCATGCGCAAGGCTGTGAAGATCGCGCAGGATTCGCTGGAGGCGGTTATCCCGCAGATCAAGATCGGGATGACCGAGCGTGAGATCGCATCTGAATTGGTGATGCAGTTGTTGAAGCATGGCTCTGAATCGGAGATTCCCTTTGCTCCCATCGTCTCTGCCGGACCGAACTCTGCAAACCCGCATGCTTCTCCCACAGACCGAAAGTTACAGGCTGGTGACTTGCTGGTGGTCGATTGGGGTGGAACATATGACGGCTATATCTCAGACCTGACCCGTACCTTCGCAGTGGGTGAGGTGGACGAGGAGTGCAAAAAGATTCACAAGATCGTGCAGGAGTCGAATGCGGCAGGGCGCGCGGCTGCGAGACCCGGTATCCCCTGCGCGGATGTGGATAAAGCCGCGCGTGACGTCATCGAAAAATCGGGCTATGGAAAATACTTCACGCATCGCACTGGTCACGGCATCGGCATGGAAGGACATGAGGCTCCCTACATGCGCGGCGATAATATGCAGATACTTGAAACCGGCATGGCGTTTACGGTCGAGCCTGGCATCTATCTCACCGAACGCAACGGCGTAAGGATCGAAGATAATATGGTCATCACAGAGAATGGCGCAGAGAGTTTATCCGATATGCCGAGGGAGATTCGGGTAGTGGGATAGAACTTTAGCCACGAATTACGCGAATTTTCGCAGATTTACATTAGACTTCTTGCAAAATCTAAAAGCTTAACCACGGAGGCGCAGAGACACTGAGAAAAGTCATTGGACCTGGATTTCTAGAATCGGTTTATCAAAAGGCGCTTGATGAAAAGAAACTTAAAAAATCCGTGGCAGGTGTCTTTAAGTGGTTCAAAATGGGCGAATCTTCAACACAAAGCGATTGCCACTTATGCAAGAGGTCTATTCAAAAATTCGCCGCTAAAGGTTTTGGTTTTCGGCTACTATCAAAAAGTAAAAAAATGCATCCAGTTCTTATTGTTCCCGCCCAGTCCAACCACGCGGACAAATTGACTCAGATCACAATCGCAGCCAAACGTTATTGGAACTACCCTGAAACATGGATTCAAATTTGGCTTCCGCAGCTTACGATTACTTCAGAATATATTTCTGAAAATGAAGTTTGGATGGCTGTCATCGAAGGGAAACCCGCCGCGTATTATTCCCTTAAGCAGGAGGCGGACGGGCTTTGGCTGGATAATCTCTGGGTTCAGCCTAAATTTATAGGCAAAGGCATCGGGAAAGCTTTGTTCGTCCATGCATTGGAGAGAGCACGCCGAAACGATGCAGCGACGTTGAGAATCGAAGCCGACCCAAACGCCGAAAGTTTTTATGACCACATGGGTGCCGTCCGTGTCGGAGAAAAATATCGCGGCGAAATGGACGGTCAACCGCGCATCCTGCCTGTAATGGAGATCACACTGTGACAACCTACTGCGACTACTGCAATTCCCACCCGGAAGATACCTACAACCGAAATTATCACGACACGCAATACGGCTTTCCGCTCGATAACGACGATGAACTTTTCGAACGTCTCATTCTTGAGATCAATCAAGCCGGGCTGTCATGGATCACCATCCTGAAAAAAGCGGACAACTTCCGCAAGGCATACCACGGATTCAAGATCGCCAAAGTCGCGAAATACACCGAAAAAGACCGCGAGCGCCTGCTTTCGGATGCCGGTATTATTCGCAACAAACTGAAGGTCAATGCCGCCATTGTCAACGCACAAAAGATACTCGAACTGCAAAAGGAACACGGCTCCTTTAAGAACTGGCTCGATCAACATCATCCGCTCACAAAGGACGAATGGACGAAATTGTTCAAATCCACTTTTGTTTTTACGGGCGGCGAGATCGTGAACGAGTTCCTTATGTCCACGGGGTATTTACCCGGCGCGCACCAGAAGGATTGCCCCATCTTCAAAAAAGTAGCGGCGCAAAAACCGGCATGGATGAAAAAATAAGCAGGGCAAAGTAACCGTCACCTTGTATACTTATTCGTGATGACACCGACATTTGCAATAGCAGGAAAACTTTCTCGTGAATATCTGCTGCCGCCAACGGGAAGTCCGCGTTTGGATGTGCCCGGCGGCGCTCTTCTGTACGCGGCGGGCGGGCTTGCCGTTTGGGACAAGTCCATTGCGCTGATCTCAAAGATCAACCAGTCCGTTCCACATGAATGGGTGGATGATCTAAATGCCAGCGGTTTTGACGTCCGCGGAATTTACACAGACCCCGAAAGCAACAATGCCGACCAACGAAGTTTTATGGCGTACACCAGCATGAACGAACGCAGCAGGTCAAACGCTGTTTCGCATTTCGCCCGCCGCGGCATGACCTTTCCAAAATCCCTGCTTGGGTATCAGCCCAAAGAAACCACGATCAAAGACCTTCGTGAGTCCGATCCGCTTTCTCCGGCGGCGCGGCGCACCCCAAAGGATTATCAGGATATCCGCTTCGTGCATATCTGTCCCTTTGACTTTATCAACCAAAGTCAGATGCTCAACCTCTTCAAAGGCGGCTCAGACCAGACTGTCACCCTTGACCCTGCCCCCGGATACATGAAGCCAAACTATTGGCGCGAGCTGCGGGTCGTGCTGCAGGGCGTAAAAGCCTTCCTTCCGTCTGAGGATGAATTGCGCTCATTGTTTTGGGGCGTGAGCAATGACTTGTGGGACATGGCGAAACGAGTCAGCGATCAGGGACCTCAAATTGTGGTCATCAAACGCGGACCGTTGGGACAATTCGTCTATGACGCGGTGGGGAAGCGCCGCTATGAAGTGCCTGCATATTCCTCGCGCCTCGCGGACCCGACCGGAGCTGGTGACGCCTTCTGCGGCGGATTCCTCGCCGGATACCAACGCACGAAAGACCCGCTGCTGGCGGCTCTGCATGGCAATGTCTCTGCTTCGTTGAAAGTGGAAGGTAACGGTCCATTTGCGCCGTTGGATGTAATGCCCGGGTTGGCAGAGGCGCGTCTGCACGCGTTGGAGGAAATGGCACGAGAAGTTTGACAATTTACAGTTGAAGATTTACGATTGCCTCATTCGTATACATACACAAACATAATCAATAACCACGAACATCATGACACTGACAAAAAAGATCATCGACCTTGCAATTCAAATACAGCAAATTCCCGCACCCACGTTTGCGGAAGGTCCGCGTGGAGAGTTCGTACGCGGCTTGTTCATTCAGGAAAAACTTGAAGACGTTTCCATGGATTCGCTGGGAAACGTCTACGCGCGGCTGCCGGGAAAAAAGAAAAAAGCCAAAGCGTTGATCGTATCCGCTCACTTGGACACGGTGTTCCCGGCGGGGACCAGGCTCCAGGTCAGGGAAGAGGCGGGCAAGATTTTTGGTCCGGGCATTGGTGATAATTCCGTCGGTGTCGCCGCGTTGTTCGGAATCCTCTGGATGCTTCGCGAGCGGAAGATCGAACTTGACCATGATGTGTGGTTCGCGGCGAATGTGGGCGAAGAGGGGCTCGGCGACCTGCGCGGGATGCGCGGTGTGGTGGAACGTTTCGGCGCGGATGAACTCGGATATCTTGTGCTGGAAGGTTTGGCGCTTGGGCATGTCTATCATCGCGCGATCGGCGTGAGGCGTTATCGTATTGCCGCCAAGACCCGCGGTGGACATTCATGGTCGGATTATGGACAGCCATCCGCGGTGCATGAACTCGCCGCATTGGTGACTCAGTTGACCCAGCTCCGCCTGCCGCGCGATCCGCGCACGACGATGAATATTGGAACCATCCACGGCGGGACGGGTGTCAATGTGTTGGCGGCGGAAGCCAAATGTGAATTGGACCTGCGCTCTGAAGACCCCGCCGCACTTGGAAAACTTATCTCGCAGGTTGAAGATATCATCCTGCATTGGAATCATGAAGGCGTAAAGATACAGGCTGAGATCATTGGCGAACGCCCGGCAGGTGATATTTCTGCAGACCATCCGCTTGTGAAATTGGCTGTAAATTGTTTGCAGGAACAGGGCATGGATGCCGCACTCACGACCGGCTCGACGGATGCGAATATCCCATTGAGCAAGGGAATACCGGCTGTGGTCATGGGCGTTACAACGGGCAATGGCGCGCATACATTGAATGAATATATTGAATCCGGTCCGGTTGATATAGGGATGGAAAGTCTGGTTCGGTTCGTGGAGTTGGCTGGCAAGTTGGAATATTAAGAAATCAAAAAGGCTTCCGAATTCGGAAGCCTTTTTGATTTAAGTCTATCTAAACAGCTACTTCAATTTAAGTATCTCAAATACTTCGAGCGGTTTCGACTTGCCTTTTACAGGCATATCGGGGAGCGGTTTTACTTCCACTTCATCCTTCACGCGTTCATACGCTTCATGGCTGATGATGATCTGATTCTTTGCCGAGTTCTCTTGAAGCCGCTTGGCAACGTTGACGGTGTCGCTGATGGCGGTGTATTCCAATCGTCTTTCTGTTCCGATCAAGCCGAGCACGGCGTCGCCGAAGTGAATGCCCACACCAAAAGCAAGGTGCGAATCGCTCGATAATTCCTTGTATAGATTTTCAACCGCATCACGGATGGCGAGCGCGGTTTTCACGGCGCGCAGGGTATGGTCGGGTTGGGGAACGGGAGCGTTGAACCAAGCCATAATCGCATCGCCCATGAACTTGTCCACGGTGCCTTCCTGCGCAAGAACGGCATCTGCCATGGCGGCGAGATACAAATTGAGAATGCTCACCAATCGCTCAGGGGCAAGATGCTCGCTGTAGGAAGTGAATCCGCGGATGTCTGCGAAGAGGGCGGTGATCTCAGCGCGTTTGCCGCCAAGCTGTAAACTGTTCGGGTCGAGTTGATTGATGACCGCGGGCGAGACCATCCGTTCGAACAAACGGCGCTGCGCTTCCAACTTCTTTCGTTCTGTGAGGTCATCCAGAACGATTGCCACACCCTGGGTTTTCTGGCTGGCATCCTTGAGAGGTGAGAGGTTCAAGCGCCAGTCCACGATGCCGCGTTTCGGCAGGGTATGGCTGATCTCAAGGTCCACGATCGGTTTGTCGGTGTTGCGGACTTCCGTCAGATGCGGACCCAACTCATTGGAAACCGAAGCAAGCGCTTCGTTAAGATGGTGACCGATAATATCCTGTGAAGTAGAGTCAAGGATCATCTCTGCCGCATGGTTGGCGAGCGTGATGGTGTCCTGAATATCCGCTGTGATGACGCCGCTGGCGATGGACGCAAAAACGTTGTCCATGAGGTTCTTGAGCGCGGTTACTTCTTCGAGGCTTTGCTTGAGGGAAGAGAACAAACGGGCATTGTCGATGGCGATGGCTGCCTGATTGGCGAACGCCTCGAGCAGGTCCTTTTCGGCGTCGGCGAAGATGCCGGTGCGGATGCGGTTATCCGCGTAGATCACGCCGATGATCTCATTTTTAACTTTGAGGGGGACGCACAAAATGGAGCGCAGGTTGAATGCGACGATGCTTTCTTGCCCCACAAAACGTTTATCTTCCTGTGCGTTGGTCGTTACAACAGATTCATTTGTGTCGAGCACGCGCTGCACGACGGAACGGCTGACATTTTTCTCCGCCGAGTTGATGGATTCCATTTCCCAGTTGCGTGCGATGCGGGCGATCATTTCGCCTTCTTCGTTTCGCAGCATCAAAAAACCGCGCTCCGCTTTCGTGAGGCGCACGATGTTATCCATCACGATGCGGAGCACTTCATCCAATTCAAGTGAGGAATTGATGACCTGTCCCGTTTCGACGAGCGCCAGCATGTTTCCGTGTTCGCGCTGGAAGACCTCCATTTTCCCGCTGACCGACTCAAGGGTCGTTTGCAGGTATTGCACATGGTCCAGTAATTCTTTGGAGGGTTTGTGTTTGCCCGACTCTAACTCGGCGCGAACTTTCCCGGCAATGGCTGCCAGAGCAATCAACTGATCGTGGACGGTTCGTGGGCGGGTGGTGTTATCTGTCATAACGATTTCGCGGTTTATTGCGTTTCCAAGTAATTGTATCCCAATATACCGAATTTTAGCCGCCGCCTCATTGCCTTATAAAGAATCTCCCGTGCGGCTTTCCGCGCCAGCGCCTCATCCCCGCCGTGCGGGCTGAATAACTGTGCCTGATGTTCAGCAAGCAGGCTGTCAATGGCAACGCTGGCTTCGGGCAGCAATTCCTTCAACACATCCGCTCGTTCGCGGGCGGTGACATGCGGCGGCTGGGAATGTTTCAGCCACCGCAGGCTGAGGTTGACTCTGTGGAAATATTTTTCGGTATTTGAAAGGAAAGCAAATTGCAGCCAGCGGTCCAGCCATCTTGGTGGAGTCCAGCCGGTGCGGACGATCACCTCCCTTACGATGGATGCAGCCGTCACCTTGGGAGCGAAGCGTCTTTTCATCACGATCGTTAAGAGGACGAGAAACACGCCTCCCAGCCACGGGAGGAACGGATACAAATCCTTGACCCACGCGGCGCTGACGGTTTGTCCTTCACTATTATTATCCGGCTGGACGTCCAGTTCCACATCTGGCTGCGCCAAAGGTGCGCCCGGGTTGATAGCCGGAGCGACCACTGGGGCATCCTCTCGGTCTTTTGGGCGTTCCAACGGATTTTGGTTTCCCGTCGGCTCGAATTCGACCCAGCCATATTCTGGGAAGTACACTTCGGGCCAGGCGTGAAAATCACGTTCACGCACAACAAAAAGATTATTCTGTAAATTGGATTCGCCTTGCGCATATCCCACCGCGAGGCGTGCTGGAATACCAACGGCGCGCAGCATCAGCACTTCCGCGCTGGCGGAATAATTGCAGAACCCTTCCTTGCCTTCGAAGAGTACGTAGTCCAAGGCGTCGGTGGTGCCTGCGGGGAAGGAGACCTTATTGACATATTTGATCTCTCTTCGTAGATAGCTTGTGATGGCTGCAGCTTTATCGTAGGGATTATCCTGAAATTTTGTCACGTTTTGGGCAAGCTCAAGAATACGCGGCGAAAAATCATCGGGGAGTTGTAAATATTTTTCCGTGACCCAGTCAGGATATTCCTCTCCCGCATCGCGCAGTTCTGCAATGGTCGGGTCGGCGAGCATCGCAATGGACAGGTACACATCCCCGGATTCCAACGTCGGCGATGCCCGTATGGCGGTGACATCCATGAGCGGGTCTTCCTTATCGTCCTGGCTTGGGACGTCAGAATACAACATGATCGAATCGCGGTTTACCCAGACCGGCTGGGCGGCAGTGTATAGAAGTATCTGCTGGTCCTGAAATACATCGAAAGTGAAACTGGCTCTTATGCGTTCGTTATTATCCGGTATCTTGATATTGCTGTCTGATGATTTGCGCTGCGCCTCGTTTTGACTGGTGGTCTGCCATGCCCCATATTCGAAACGGTCATAGATCTGTCCGCGCCAATAAAGGCGGGGAAGATCATCCGTGCTTTGCAGCGCATGGACTTGAAAAATGACATTTTCACCCTGCGGCGTGGATGTTCCCAATGCGAGTTGGGTTTGGAAGTTCCGCGCCACCGGGCGGATTTCCTTATTTAGTGGGGCGAAAAGGTTTTCAAACCTTTCGGACGAAAATACCTCTCCATAGGTATTCTGCCAGAATTTTCTACCCTCTTCTGTGGTCGGCAGGATATATGGAGTGACCCATGCAAGGAATACCAGAACGACAGCAACTGCCACTGTGGTATTTGTGATGTCCAATCCGCTTTCGCTGGAGAATTGCACGCGGGTCTGCAGCCATTCCTTGCGGTCTGCCAGGTATTTCAACCGTCCAAGCAGGATCAACGCAAGGAACAGGTATATGCCAAACATCCATGTGTAATCCTTGCCTGTATAGTGATACACATGGGCGATGAGCATCAAAATCCCGTTGGGCAGAATGACTTTTAGATAGTCTGCATGGCGCGTCAGGTGATAACCGCTGTACAGGCTTGCGATCCAATACGGGATGCATAAGAGCGCAAAGAGAAAGAGTTGATCTTCCAATGCCCTGCCCGATAAAAGCTCACGCAAGTCTGTGAACAACCGTCCGAACAGGATCACCAGCCTGTCCCAAAGATAGATCTGGTTTTTGTCGAATGAGATCGCCCCGAGGAAGAACCAAATGAAGATGACGACCATATAACCGAACGCGAGGCGTATCACCCCGCGTTTTTGAAAGCGGCTGTATCCCAGCGCCAGCCCCAAGACGTATCCCGCTACCGACAGGCTCGCGATTCGCCCGAGTTCGTCCAGCCAGTCTGCGGCTTGCAGTCTCCAGGCAGAAAAAAGAATCGCGATCAACACGATGATTGCGGCTGGCGTATCCCAATGGCGGTCTTGGACTTTGGTCATGCGTTTAAGTGTACAATGATTGCATTCGTTACGTCAATTACATCTGCTAGGACTTTTGGAGGAATCGATGCAAACCTTGCTTGATTTTGGTGTTTCGTTCGTGGTCGCGCTGCAAAGTATGGGGGATTGGATGATTCCGGTCATGAAATTTTTTAGCGAACTCGGCACCGAGGAATTCTTCTTTCTTGCCCTGCCGCTTATTTATTGGTGTATTGATTCTGCGTTGGGGTTTCGAGTTGGTTTGATTCTGCTCTCCAGCAATTATGTATCCTTTATTGCCAAGGCGGCAATGGCGGGACCGCGCCCGTATTGGGTCAGCTCACATGTGCGTCCGTTGTGGGCGGAATCTTCGTTTGGCGCTCCTTCCGGACACGCGCAGCATGCAATGAGCGTGTGGGGCATCATTGCCGTTTATATCAAAAAGAGCTGGGTGACAGTCGTTTGTGTGATCCTTATTTTTATGATCGGCTTTTCGCGCCTTGTTCTTGGCGCTCACTTTCCGCATGATGTGGTTCTTGGCTGGCTGTTCGGCGGTATTCTGTTGTGGGCATTTTCTCATTATTGGGACGCCGCAGCCAAATGGCTGAAGAGCAAGACGTTTGCCCAACAAGTGGGTATTTCATTTTGGATTGCTTTGGGGATGATCGTTTTTGGATTGCTCACTGCCTTCCTCAGAAAGGGGTATCAACTGCCGGAAGAGTGGATGATCAACGCGCTTCGCTCTGGTATCGAGCCTGTTTTGGTGGACCCAGACACTATCTTCACCACAGCCGGGACTTTCTTCGGGCTGGCAATCGGTGCGGCGTGGATCCACTCTCTGGGCGGGTATCAGGCTCAAGGTCCGTTTTGGAAGCGCGCCCTTCGTTATGTCATCGGTCTGATCGGGGTTGTCATCCTGTGGCAGGGTTTGGGTGCGGTTTTCCCAGACGGTGACGGTGTTTTGGACTACTCCCTGCGCTTCCTGCGTTATACCCTGGTGGGGTGGTGGATCTCCGGCGGGGCGCTGTGGATCTTTCAGCATTTCAATTTAACTACAGTTGACAGGGGCAGTTCAGAGGCAACTTCTATCTGATATAATGCGCGTTGTCCAATTTGAAAAAAAAGTTCCATAACTGTACAGAAAATGTACTCAAAATCATTTTTACATAGGTGAATGGATTTCAATGACGCTGGATAAAGGCATCCTAATACATAACCGTTATCGAATTGTCGACATTCTAGGGCAAGGGGGAATGGGTTCGGTCTATCGGGCAATTGATGAAAACCTTGGTGTCTCTGTGGCACTTAAGGAGAATTTGTTCACCACCGATGAGTACGCCCGTCAGTTCAGACTTGAAGCGGTCATTTTAGCGAACCTGCGTCATCCCAATCTTCCGCGCGTTTCCGATCATTTTGTCTTGGGCGATATGGGGCAATATCTCGTGATGGACTTCATCGAGGGTGAGGATTTGCGCTACCGCATGGAGCGCGTCGGCATGCTTGCTGAGGAAGAGGCGGTACATATCGGCGCGTCGATGTGTGATGCGCTTGCCTATCTCCATACTCGTAAACCTCCCATTCTTCACCGCGATATTAAACCGGGCAATGTAAAGATCTCACCAGATGGACACATCTTTTTGGTGGATTTTGGTCTGGCGAAGGTGTACCAAAGCGCCAGCCAGGCGACGACCACAGGCGCACGCGCCATGACGCCCGGCTATTCTCCCCCGGAACAATACGGCACGGCGCGGACCGATCCGCGTACGGATATTTACTCCCTTGGGGCGACGTTATACGCCGCGTTGACGGGTGTTATCCCTGAAGACGGTCTTGCGCGCGCAATGGACAATGCCCAGCTTACGCCGCTGCGCAAGAGGAATCCGAAGATCTCGCGCAAGCTGGCTGCCGCCATTGAAAAAGCGATGGCGGTTGATCCCAGTGACCGCTTCCAAACTGCGGAGGGATTCAAGACGGGACTGCTTGCATCCAAATCGCTGACCCAACAGGCGCCCGGTTCTTATAAGATCATTCCTCCTCCGCCTGAGGCGTTGGAGTCCTCTCATGAAGAACAATCCACGATCGTGGATGAAAACCTTCCGGTCAATGGTGATAAGCCGCCGAGGGCGAAAATTCCAGGACCGGTTCCTTCCATCCTTTCATCTGATCATGAAGACCAGCCTTTTGTCTCGCCATTAAAAAGACAGAAAGAACGCGAAAGAAAACGCCGTTTGGCGTTGGTTCGTTTTGCATTGTATACAGGCTTATTGTTATTGATCCTGGGCGGGGTTTTGTATTTTGTCCCCGGGCTTTTACCGGATGATGTGCGTGCCATGGTGCCTTTTATTGCGCCCACAGCCACACAGACTTTGACACCCACCCCCGTCCCAACACAGACGATTCCGCCAACTTTTACCGCGACCCTGGAAGAACCGACTGCCACCAACACACCCAAGCCGACACAGACCATGACCCCTACGTTTACGCCAACGCCTGTGGCTGGCGCCCCCACTGAAGAGTTGGTGAATACGCCCACGTTGGTGCCGGCTCCCATGCTGGGCGGCGGAGCGGGTCAGATCGCTTTTGCTTCCACACGCACGGGCATTCCGCAAATATTTTTGGCGGATCTCAATGGTGAAAACGCCTTCCAGGTGACTAATATGGCAAGCGGCGCATGCCAGCCTTCGTGGTCACCTGACGGGATGAAGATGGTTTTTATCTCACCCTGCCCGGGCAATGAAGACAAATATAAAAATACGAGTCTCTACGTCATCAATGCGGACGGTACCGGGCTGATCACGCTCGATGCTTCGCCCGGCGGAAATTTTGACCCGTCCTGGTCGCCGGACGGAAAAACGATCGCTTTCACTTCTTTGCGCACCGGGCAGATGGAAATCTTCACCATCGATGTGGATGATCCCGACACTGTGACACAGATCACCAAAGGCGCATCGCAGTTCGAATCACGTATGCCAAGGTGGTCGCCCGATGCTTCCCAGTTGGTGTATGTGGTGAAACGACTTGGCGTTTATCAGATCTGGTTGATGAATGCGGACGGAACGGAACAGAAACAGATCGTTCGCAGCGGCGTTCAGTACTCAGATTACCTGCCTGAATGGTCGCCCAAGAATGATCTTATCATCTTCAACCAGCGCTGTGCGACAAAATTCTGCAATCCGTATTTGATGAGCATTTCCGCTACAGACCATTCGAGCGAGCAGGGTCTGCGCCTGCCGATCAGCATCGCTTTCATTGAAAATATCGATTATTCACCCGATGGTTTCTATATCGCTTATGAGGGCGTTGGCGAAGCAGGCAACATGGATATCTTCTACATGACCCTCTCAGGCGGTGACCGGGTTCGCCTCTCAACGGACCCTGCACAGGATTTCCAGCCTACTTGGCGGCCTGCAACGCCGGAACCTTAATCATCCAAACAAAAGAGTGCTGGAATTTTCCAGCGCTCTTTTTGATTCAATAGTGTAGAGTCTTATTTGTAACCCAAAAGGCGTAACCCATTCAGCACCACAAGCACTGTGCTGCCTTCGTGCCCGACCACCCCAAGCGGAAGCGGCAATTGCGCCCCGAATGCGCTGGCGATCAGCACAACGATCACACCCAGGGCAAAAGTCAGGTTTTGCCAGACGACTTTGCGTGACTGTCTCGCCAGCCCAATGGCGAATGGGATTTTGTGCAGGTCGTCGGACATAAGCACCATGTCCGCGGTTTCGATGGCGACGTCGGTGCCAGCGCCGCCCATGGCTATGCCGATATCGGCGGTTGCAAGGGAGGGCGCGTCGTTGACGCCGTCACCGACCATGGCGGTAGGTCCGTATTTTCTTTGAAGTTCCTGCAATACAGTGACTTTATCCTGCGGAAGGAGGTCTGCGTGGAATTCATCCACACCGGCGCGTTCGGCGATCTTCGCGGCGACTTTGGCGTTGTCGCCTGTCAGCATGACCACATGCTCGATTCCAGCCGCTTTGAGCGCCTTGATCATATCCACGGCATCTTCGCGGAGGGTATCTGCCACGCCGACAATGCCGAGGAATTTCTGCGTTTTCACTTCGTAGGCAAACATCGCGGTTTGTCCTTCGTTTTGCAATTCTTCGGCTTTGCTCAAAATTTCCGCTGGGATCATTACGTCACGTTCCACGAACATGCGTTGATTGCCGACCCATAAACGATGGGACTCCACGATACCTTCCACGCCCTGCCCGGGGACGGCACGAAACTCCATGGACGGTGGCAGGCTCAAGGTCCGGGAATGAGCCGCGTCAACGATGGCTCGCGCCAGCGGGTGTTCGGAGCGTGCTTCCAGTGCGGCGACGAGTCGCAGAAGTTCATCCTCTTTTGTACCGTTGAAGGTGTGAACTCCAGTCAATGTGGGTTTGCCGCTGGTGAGTGTTCCGGTCTTATCGAAGGCAAGGACTTTGAGCGTGGCGGTCTTTTCGAGATGGACGCCGCCTTTGAAGAGCACGCCGTTGCGCGCGCCGTTCGCGATTGCGGAGAGAATGCTCGCGGGTGTGGAGATGACCAATGCGCAAGGCGAGGCGACGACGAGCCATGTCATGGCGCGATAGAACGTGGGTTGGAATTCGTTGCCCAAAATGAGCCACGGCACAATGACCAGCAACACTGCCGCCGCGAGGACGAAGATGGCATAACGCTGTTCGAATGTATCGAGCATTTGCTGCGTGTTCGCCTTGGTGGACTGTGCTTCTTCCACCATCTTGACGATGCGCGCAAGGGTGGTGTCTTTGGCGAGGCGTGTTACGCGGATCTCGAGCGAACCTGTGCCGTTGACTGTGCCTGCGAAAACGAGGTCGTTGACCTGTTTATGTACAGGCATCGATTCGCCCGTGATGGTTGCCTGGTCTACATCTGACGCGCCATCGATCACTTCGCCGTCGATGGGGAAGCGCTCGCCGGGGCGCACAATGACGACGTCGCCGAGGGTAAGCTGTTCGATGGGCAACGATATCAAACGCGAGCCGCGCCTAACAGTGGCTTGAGCCGGACGCAGATCCAGAAGTTTTTCGATGGCTTTGCGGCTGCGGTCCATGGCGTAGGTTTGCAGTGTGTTCGAAAGCGAGAAGAGGAAGAGTAGAACCGCGCCCTCTACAGGTTGACCGATGGCTGCGGCGCCGAGTGCTGCGAGGATCATCAGCAGGTCTACGTTGAGGGTCTTTTCTTTCAATGCCTCAATGCTTGCCATCAGACCGAACCAACCGCCTGTGGCGTACGCGACAAAATACAAACCAAAGATGAGAGCGGGATTCCAACCCAGACCCGTCCCGATGAATGCGGTCAGCGCCGTCACTGCATTGATAACTGTGAACGCAACCTCAAGCTTCTCAATGGGAATCTCGACTTTGTCTTTGACGGTTTCTGCAGTATTCAAAAACGACGCTTCGACCTCGACATTTTCATCGGTCGCCAGCCGCGGGTTGTTCAACTTCACTTCGATGCTGTTCTTGCGGAATGTCGCGGTGGGGAGGTTGGCGGCAGTTTCATATTGATTTGCAAGATGGATTGCCAGATCACCGGCACATCCGCGGCATGCATCCTCGCCGCGTTCGCGTTTGGCGGCACATTGCGCCACTCGCATGGACGCTTCGCGTCCCGCATGGTTGATGACTTCCAACGCACGTTCATTGCTGATCTGGCGCGGATCGAATACCGCCTTCAAACTGCCGTCTGTATAGTTGTAGTCAACCTCCTGAATGCCTGCATATCCACGCAGGGTATCGGAAAGGATCTCAGTGCATCTTTGTTCTGGTTTGGGAGTGTTTGAGTTCATTAATTCCTCTTTGCTTTATCCTGTTTCTTTTGGCAATCGGGGCAAAGACCGTAATAGAGTACACGCGCGCCGAGCAATTTATAGCCCGATGCTTCGGCGATTTCAGTGTCGAGATGGGTGACATGTTCGCTGGGAATGTCTATGATGCGTGAGCAGGAAATACAGGCAAGGTTGACATGCGGTTCCGTATCCGCATCGTAATGGACCTTGTCGTCTCCGGCATGCCCAAGCACGTTCACCACACCGAGCTTTACCAACACATCGAGTGTGTTGTAAACCGTAGCCAGGCTGAGCGAAGCGAAACGCGGCTTGAGCTCGTCATAGATCATTGCGGCTGTGGGGTGTTCATCGCTGCCGACCAGCAATTCACAGATCGCAACGCGCTGCGGTGTAACTCTCATATTTGCCTGCCGCAAGGCAGTGGTCAGGGTTGAAATATTGGACATAACTTCTCTTATTTGGAATTATTCTAATTTTAGAATTATTATAAATAAAGAAAAAGATTTGTCAAGTGATAAACCTCTTGGATACGTATGTTTTTATATTTTCTTACACTCCTCTTATTGACGCGAATTTTTACGGCTGTTATTATTATTCCGTTATTAACTGGCACTCTCGCAATGAGAGTGCTAAATTTTGAAAATGCAGAATCTCTCAGAACGGCAGAAAACTCTTTTGATGTTGATCATTCGTGATTACATCGACTCCGCCCAGCCGGTTGGCTCGAAGCGTTTGGCGGAGCATTACCATATTAATCTGTCTTCTGCGACCATTCGCAACGAGATGGCAGCACTGAACGAGATGGGCTATCTGCGTCAGCCGCACACATCAGCCGGACGCGTCCCAACCGAAGAAGGTTACCGCTACTTTGTCAGCGAAATGATGCACAGCGCTGAACTCCCTGAAACCGTTCAGCACACCATCTCACACCAGTTCTATCAATCACGCCCCGAGCTTGACCAGTGGATGACCCTTGCGGCGTCCATTCTTGCGGCGCAATCGCAGGGCGTTTCCGTCGTTGCGGCACCGCACGTTGAGACACCAAAATTCAAACACGTTGAGCTGATCTCGACGCAGGGAAGACAGGTCTTGATGGTGTTGGTGATGCTCGGCGGGGAAGTGTCGCAGCAGATACTGACCCTGGCGGAACCTGTCACACAGGAGCGACTCAGCCAGTCTGCCACGCGTCTTAACGGACTTTTGGCTGGGAAGACCGCCAAAGCCATTTCTTCGCTGCCAACTCGTCCTGATCCGCTTGACAAGGACATCCTCCTGCTCATCGTGCAGGACATGCTGCGTATGGTGGAGAAATCTTCGGGTGAAATTTATACAGACGGGCTAACGAACGTCCTCACTGAACCCGAATTCTCCGAATCGGATGAGGCACGGCGCGCGTTGAGGATATTTGAAGAACGCGCCACTTTGCAGGATCTGCTTGCCCGCACGACCAGCAACAGCAACGTCGGCGCATTGCAGGTGCTGATTGGCGGTGAAGGCGAATATGACGATTTGCGTCAATGCAGTTTGGTGATCGCCCGTTATGGCGTCCCCGGTATGGCGACAGGCGCGCTCGGCGTCTTGGGTCCCATGCGGATGGCGTATGCCAAGACGATTCCCACCGTGCGGTTTGTGGCTGGGTTATTGAGCGATCTGGTAAGTGACAATATGGAAAATAGTGAATAGATTCCCGTAATATCTGAGATTGCTTCGTCGCAAAGAGCAAGAGCGCTCCTCGCAATGACGATAAATTTACATGAGAGTGAGACACATGGCAGAAGAAAAAGAGAAAAAGGACGAAATCGAAGAGACCAAAGCCGAGGCGGAAGAAACTGCCGAAGCGACCGAACAGGCTCCCGCCGATGCGGAGCGTGAGGCGTTGATCCAGCAATTGAAGGACGCTGAATCCAAAATGGTCGAATATAAGGATAGTTGGGTGCGTTCACAGGCGGAGTTTCAAAACTACCGCAAGCGTGTAGACCGTGATAATGAGGCGTTCAAAGTTTCGACGAAGGGCGACATCATCAAAAAAGTATTGCCCGTACTCGACGATCTGGAACGTGCCTTGCAGAACCGTCCCGCCGATGATGCGTGGGCGAGCGGCGTGGAGTTGGTGGCGCGCAAGTTCCAGAATATTCTGGATATGGAAGGCGTGAAGAAGATCGAAGCGAAAGGCGCGGCATTTGACCCGAACTTCCACGAGGCGATCTCGCATGAGCCTTCTGAAGATGTGGAAAGCGGACATGTGATCGATGTCGTCCAGAACGGTTATGTGATCGGTGAACGTGTAATTCGTCCTGCCCTTGTGAGGGTGGCGCAGTAAATTCGGTTACAGGTTGAAGGGTGCAGGCTGCAAGTTTTGAACCTTCAACATTAAACCTTCAACTTGAAACGTAGGAGAAATCATGGCAAAAATCATTGGCATTGACTTGGGCACGACAAATTCAGTAGCGGCGGTGATGCAGGGCGGTGAACCTGTCGTCATTCCGTCGGCGGAAGGCGAACGCTTGGTTCCCTCCGTGGTGGCGGTTAATAAGAACGGTGAGCGTCTGGTGGGACGCGTGGCACGCAATCAGGCGATTACCAACCCGCAGAACACGATCTTTTCAGTGAAGCGTTTTATGGGGCGCAAGGCGGACGACGCCGAAGTAGAGCGCACCAAGAAGCGCGTGCCGTATGCGGTCAAGGAAGCGCCGAATGGCGATGTCCGCGTGGAACTCGGCGGCAAGGATTATTCCGCGCCGGAGGTTTCGGCGATGATCCTTGCGAAGATCAAGGCGGACGCCGAGGCGTATTTGGGTGAGACGATTACGCAGGCGGTCATTACCGTCCCTGCTTACTTTAACGATGCACAACGCAACGCGACCAAGGATGCAGGCAAGATCGCCGGTCTGGAAGTGCTGCGCATCATCAACGAGCCGACAGCTTCTTCGCTGGCGTATGGCTTGGATAAAAAGAAGAACGAAGTCATCTGCGTGTACGACCTCGGCGGCGGCACGTTCGACGTGTCCATTTTGGATGTGGGCGACGGTGTGTTCCAGGTCCGTTCCACGAGCGGAGATACCTTCCTCGGCGGTGACGATTTCGATCTTCGTGTTATGGATTATTTGATCGCCGAGTTCAAAAAGGATAACGGCATCGACCTTCACAACGACCGTCAGGCGCTTCAGCGTTTGAAGGAAGCTTCTGAAAAGGCGAAGATCGAGCTTTCGACCGTCATGCAGACCGAGATCAACCTGCCGTATCTCACCGCGGATGCAAGCGGTCCCAAACATTTGGTGATGACACTTACCCGCGCCAAGTTCGAGCAACTGGTTGCGGATCTTGTTGATAAGACGATTGCTCCGGTCAAGCAGGCACTGGCGGATGCCAATTTGAACGCTGGCGATATCAACGAAGTTGTTCTGGTCGGCGGTATGACCCGTATGCCCGCCATTCAAGACCGTGTACGTGCATTCTTTGGCAAAGATCCGCATAAAGGCGTGAACCCCGACGAAGTGGTCGCTGTCGGCGCGGCAATTCAGGCGGGCGTGCTTGGCGGCGAAGTGAAGGACATTCTCCTTCTCGACGTGACTCCGCTAACCCTAGCCATCGAAACTCTTGGCGGCGTTGCCACGGCGCAGATCGAACGTAACACGACGATCCCCACACGCCGTTCACAGGTCTTCTCGACCGCGGCGGATAACCAGACACAGGTCGAAATCCACGTGCTGCAGGGCGAGCGCCCAATGGCGGCGGATAATAAATCTTTGGGTAAGTTCATTCTCGACGGAATTCCACCCGCACCGCGCGGCGTTCCGCAGATCGAAGTGACCTTCGATGTGGATGCGAACGGCATTCTAAAAGTCAGCGCGCAGGATAAGGCGACCGGCAAGAGTCAGCACATTACGATTACTGCCTCCTCCGGCTTGAACGATGCTGAAGTCGAAAAGATGCGTAAGGATGCCGAGGCACACGCCGAAGAAGACCGCAAACGCAAGGATCTGATCGAAGCGCGCAACAATGCCGATAACACCGTCTATGCGGGTGAGAAGGCGCTGCGCGATCTGGGCGATAAGGTTCCGGCTGAGATAAAATCTGAGGTCGAGGCGAAGAGCGCCGAGGTCAAGGAAGCGGCGCAAGGCGAAGATGTGGAAAAAATCCGCGCCGCGACTGAGTCGCTGGGGCAGGTCATCCAAAAGATCGGCGCATCCGTCTATGAGCAGGGTCAAGCCGCGGGGGCGGGTGAGGCGGAGCCTTCATCCGATGCGGGTCCTGATGTTGTGGACGGAGAAGTAAAGGAATAGAGGGTTGAATGTTACAGGTTTAAGGTTGAACGAAAAAACCTTCAACCTTAAACTTTCAACTTGTAACCAAACATGAGCGATCAAGATTATTACGATATTTTGGGCGTGGGTAGGAACGCGGGCGATGATGAGATCAAAGCCGCGTTCCGTAAACTCGCGCGCCAGTATCATCCCGATGTGAACAAGGAAGACCACGCCGAGGAAAAATTCAAAGAGATCAACGAAGCCTACGGCGTGCTTTCCGATAGAGAGAAGCGCGCGCGTTATGACCGCTACGGCAAGGCTGGGCTTGGCGGTATGGGCGGCGGTCCTCAGGATTTCACCGGCGACTTTAGCGACATCTTCGAGGATCTGTTCAGCGGATTTGGATTCTCCACCGGACGACGTTCGCGCCGCGGACCGCGCCGTGGGCGGGATCTGCAAATGCAGGTGACGCTTACCTTTGAGGAGGCAGTCTTCGGCGTCGAGAAGGAGATCGAGTTCTCGCGTGACGAGACTTGTTCACGTTGTAACGGCAATGGCGCCGAACCCGGTACAACGCCCGTTAAATGTGCAACATGCGGCGGACAGGGCGAAGTCCGTCAGGTACGCCAAACCTTTTTGGGTCAGATGGTGCAGACGGCTCCATGCCCGACTTGTAACGGGCGTGGTGAGACGATCTCATCTCCATGTACAACATGTCGCGGCAGCGGCTTGGAACGCAAGAAGGTCAAGAAGAAGGTGCAAATTCCCGCCGGTGTGGATGGAGGCACGCAGATTCGTCTGGCGGGGGAGGGCGCTCCGGGCGAGAACGGCGGACCCAGCGGCAGCTTGTTCCTTGTTCTGGATGTGCGAGCGCATAAGTTCTTCAAACGCCGCGATAACGACATTCTGTTGAATCTTGATATCAATGTGGCTCAGGCTGTCTTGGGCGCTGAGATCGAAGTGCCAACCCTCGATGGCGACGAAAAATTGAAAATCCCTTCGGGTACACAACCCGGCAAAGTATTTACGCTTAGAGGAAAAGGTGTGCCTTACCTGCGCCGAAAAGACCGCGGCAATCAGTTGGTGATCGTCAATGTGGCGATTCCCACCAAGCTGACAAAGGAGCAAAAGGAGCTTTTCGAGCAATTAGCGGAAAGTCTCGGCACGACTGTCAACCCGCAGGAAAAAGGCTTTCTTGATTGGTTGAATGAGGCGTTGGGCGGGTAGAACCAGTTGTCAGTCTTCAGTTATCAGTAAGCAGTGAGTCGTGAACAGTAACGAGTGGATGAGAGTCTGCTCGTTTTGTTTTGTGAACTTCTGGTCGTTTATAATCTTTTGCCATGACTAGATCTTTGTTACGTCTCTGGCGCCTGCTGCCCATGTGGGTGCATGTTTTGGCGGTGCGGACCTTTAATCCGCGCTTTCGGGCGGCAGTGGCGGCATTGGTTTTCGATGAGCAGGGCAGAGTCCTGCTTTTCAAGCATACTTATCGCAAATTCGAGTGGGGCATCCCGGGCGGCGGACTTGAATACCGTGAACAGCCTGCCGATGCGATGATCCGCGAGTTTCGCGAAGAGACTGGCATGACGATCGAGATCGAGAAACTTCTGACAGTTGTCAGCGCAAGGGAGGACCATCATCTCAGCGTCATCTTTCTGTGTAAAATAACAGATGGTGAATTCAAACCATCGAATGAGATTTCCGAGATCAAATTTTTCGATGTGAATGACCTGCCCAGAATGTTATTCGCGGAAAAGGACCTGATCCGCTGGGCGTTCGACCATCGTCAAAAGGAATTGATTTGATAAATATTCTTCTTGTAGGTTTTGGCGGATTTGTCGGCTCGGTGCTGCGGTACACCGTCAGCGGATATGTGCAGCAATCTGTAAGAACGCTTGATTTTCCGTACGGCACTTTAGCGGTCAACGTGTTCGGGTGTTTTATTATCGGTTTCCTCTCACAGCTTGCCGAATCACGCGGCGTATTCACCAGTGAGTCGCGTCTGTTCGTGTTTACTGGTTTTCTTGGCGGCTTTACAACTTTCTCTTCATTTGGAAATGAAACGCTCAATCTGGTACGTGATAGTCAGGCAATGAACGCGTTCGCAAATGTCGGTGCGAATTTGGTCATCGGTCTCTTTGCCGTCTGGCTTGGGCGCACCCTCGCATATCTGGTCTGGAGGTAATTATGCATCTTCCTGAAGAAGGTTCCCTGCTTCGTATTTTCATTGGCGAATCTGATAGATATGAGCACAAACCGCTCTACGAGTGGATCGTCCTGCAGGCTCGCGATCAGGGACTGGCTGGCGCGACCGTCCTGCGCGGCGTGATGGGTTTCGGCGCGAATACCCGCGTCATCCAAACCTTCAAGATCGAGCGTCTCTCCGAAGACCTGCCTGTTGTAGTTGAAGTGGTGGATACAAAAGAACGACTTGAAGCTTTCCTTGAGTTGATCGATCCGCATATCACGGCTGGGTTGGTCACACTTGAAAAAGCACAAATAAAGATTTACAAGACGAATAAGCAGTGATGAAATATCCAGTTCATATTGTGGCGGCAGGTGGCTTCGTCCTGAATGATGCAGGTCAGGTTTTGCTCCTGAAAAGTCCGCGTTATGGAGATTGGGAATTCCCGGGCGGGCAGATCGAAGAAGGGGAGACCATTCCCAAAGGTCTGGAGCGCGAAGTGCTTGAGGAAACAGGGATTGTTGTGAAAATAACATCCTTGATAGGTATCTATTCGAATATAGGTAATCCGCCAATCGTCAATATGGATTTTTTGTGTGAATATGTCTCGGGTGAGCCTAGAACAAGCGATGAGAGTATAGAGGTTAAATGGGTGAACCTTGAGGATGCTCTGAATTTGGTCGAACGCAAGGCTATCCGTACGCGATTAAAGAATATGCTTGAATTTTCGGGTGAGGTTAATTATCTTGCCTATGTTGTGAATCCAAGTAATAAAGATTTAACTTATCAGGAATTTGAAAATAGGAAAATATAGAATATGAACTGGCTTGAAGTTTCCCTGACAGTGAACGGCGAACTTGCAGAGTCTGTCGCAGATGTGCTGGCGCGGTTTGCGCCCAATGGCGTAATGACCGAGCAGGGCGTGCGTTTTGTGAATGATGAGGATGAAGGTACAGCGACGGGTCCCATCACTGTCCGCGCGTATTTGGAGGTCAATGACCAACTCGAAGAGACGCGGCAGAAACTCGAAGAGTCGCTTTACTATTTGGGGATGATCCAGCCTGTGCCGAGTCCCAGTTACAAGCAGATCGCGGATCAAAACTGGATGGAAGCCTGGAAGGAACACTACAAGCCGATTCTCATCGGTGAGGGACTCCTGATCCTCCCTGCCTGGTTGGAGAATCCCGACCCGAAGCGAATCCCCATCAAAATCGACCCCGGTATGGCGTTTGGGACGGGTACGCATCCCACCACGCAGTTATGTTTGGAATTGATGGAAAGACATTTTGATATTCGAAATTCGAACGTCGAAGTTCAATCATCGAATATCGAATATCGAGTTATCGATGTTGGCTGCGGTTCCGGTATTCTCTCCATCGCCGCCGTAAAACTTGGTGCAGCTTCCGTCCTCGGCGTGGACATCGATATTGAGTCCGTCAAGAACTCGCGCGAGAATGCGGATACGAATGGGGTGGGGGTGGAACTTCTGCTCGGGCAGGGTTCCGTGACCGAGGTTTTGGCGGGACAATTCGCGTTCAAGTCTGCGCCGTTGGTGGTTGCGAACATCCTCGCGCCGATACTTATCCGTCTCTTTGACGCGGGGCTGGCAGACTTGGTCGAGCCCAATGGAGAGATCATCCTAAGTGGGATTCTGGACCATCAGGCGGAAAGTGTCATAGAGGCTGGGCAGGCTAAAGGTCTGAAAAGAGGCGAAACCCGTCAAATGAAGGATTGGGTTGCAATATCCATGAAGAAATAATCTTCGACCTGCAACCTTCAACTTTTTTGTGCTATGATTCGGTCACAATGGATCGCCGTAAACTCATCCAATACCTGCTGTTGAATGTCTTCGTCTCGGCGAGTGTGACGGGCGGCATCCTGTTCTGGTATGACCGGAACTATCGCGCGGTGAGTCAACCCGTTGTGATCCAGCAGGTTGCTCCTGCGGCTGGCAGCGAATCTGTTTCCGAGCCTGCTGCCGACATGCAAACGGACATCCCTGTAAAGATCAGCAGTGTGATCGGCGCAGGGACGTTGTCTTCTGAGATTGCCATTATCAAGTTCGAAGGTGAGGGGCAGCTTGATCTGACCTCATGGCAGCTCAAGGATGAGAATGGCAATACCTTTACTTTCCCAAGCGTCACTTTGTTTCCCAACGGAGCTGTTCAAGTCCATACCATTGCCGGTGCAGATAATGTCATTGACCTTTACTGGGGAACCGGCGAAGCCGTTTGGAATTCTGGTGAAGAGGCAAGACTGTTCGATTCGCAGGGAAATCTGCGGGCAGTTTATAAAGTACCATAGAACGAAATTTGAAATTCGGATATCAACCTGACCTGTAACCTTTGACCTGAAACCTAAAATGACACAAGCCCTCTACCGTAAATACCGCCCAAAACAATGGGATGCTGTGATCGGACAAGACCACGTCATCCAAACCCTGACCAATGCCATTAAGGCAGATCGGGTTGGTCACGCCTATCTCTTCGCGGGTCCGCGTGGAACGGGTAAGACCACCGTCGCGCGTTTGCTGGCGAAGGCGGTTAACTGTCTCAACGAAGACCCGGCACAGCGACCTGACAATACCTGCGAACACTGCAAAGCGGTTAATGAAAATCGTTTTCTCGATTTGATCGAGATCGATGCGGCATCTAATACATCGGTTGACGATGTCCGCGACCTGCGTGACAAGATCAACTTTGCGCCATCACAAGGTAAATACAAAATCTATATCATCGACGAAGTTCACATGCTTTCAACGGCTGCGTTCAATGCCTTGCTCAAAACGCTTGAAGAGCCGCCGCCTCATGCTATCTTCGTCTTAGCCACCACTGAAATTCATAAAATTCCTGCAACAGTTTTATCTCGTTGTCAGCGACATGAGTTTCGCCGTGTGCCCATCGACGAGATCGTCAACAACCTCAAAGAGATTATAGCTTCCGAAAATATCCAGGCTGATGACGATGCTCTTACACTGATTGCCCGTCAATCGGCGGGCGGCATGCGTGATGCGCAGTCGCTGCTCGATCAACTTGCGTCTACGGGGACAAAGATTACGCTCAACATCGCGCAGCAAGTTCTCGGTACGGCAACCAGCCAAACTGTGTTGGATGTCATCGCTTCCGTTCTGGATCATCAGCCTGCACACGGACTGGAAACCATCCATCATGCTCTTGATTCGGGTGCCGATCCACGCTCGCTGGCGCGTCAGCTTGTCGAATATCTGCGCGGGCTTATGCTCATTCAAATGGGCAATGCCGAGCAGGTCGAAGCTACACGTGAAGTCAAATCTCAAATGGAAGCGCACGCCAATGCATTCAGTACTTCCGATGTTTTGCGGATGATGAAGATATTCAACAACGCGGCAACGGACTTGCGCGGCGGCTGGCAGCCATCCTTGAGTTTGGAACTTGCCCTCGCGGAAGTGATCGACGCTCCAGCCGAAGTTGCACCTATCGCCGCCGCTGCGCCTCCACCCAAGCCGAAGCCTGTATCAGCTCCCAAAGCGGAATCCAAGCCTGAGGTTAAGAGTGAAGCGCCGAGTCCCGAAGAGAAGCCAGCCGTCAACTCAGGCGACATCATCAAAGCGTGGAAGTCTCTTGTCAACACGCTTCCAAAGGCGCAGGCAAATCTCGGCGCGTTGATGAATTCCGTCAAGATGATCGACGTGCAAGGCAAGACGCTTGTTCTCGGTATGGCGAGTGAAGTGCTTGTGGAGAAACTCAACAAACCCGACCAGATCGAAATCATTCAGCGGCTTATCAAGGATCATTTTCATGCGGATGTATCCGTGCGCTGTGTTGTGACCAACGCCAAAGGCAAACTTCCCGCGCATGTTTCGCAAGACGGCATGGTCGCTGCTGCAATTCAACACGGCGGCGAGATCGTGGATATGGATGAATAATGGAAATCGGTACATTGAGAATTGGTTTTCATCCGAATACCAACTCTCGATTCCTGAATAACTTATAACGAGGTTTAATTATGGCAAAAGGATTTAACAAAGGACCTGCGATGGGCGGGCAGGGCGGAATGATGCAGCAAATTCAAAAACTGCAAAAACAAATGGAAGAAGCACAGGCGAAACTCGCCGAAGAGACAGTCACTGCGACAGCGGGTGGCGGCGCTATCAAAGTCACCATGACTGGCGACCAGAAATGCAAATCCGTCGAAATCTCCTCCGAGTTTTTGCAGGATGCCGATGCCGAAATGCTGCAAGACATGGTTCTATCTGCTGTCAACATGGCATTGGATGAGTCTCGCGCCTTGCAGGAAAAGTTGATGGGTCCGCTGGCGGGCGGGTTACCTTTCTAAGTTAAAAGTTACAGGTTGAAAGCTGCAGGTTTTTTCTAACCTTCAACCTTCAACCTTCAACCTTCAACATGCTATTACCCGAATCCATTCAATCTCTCGTCACCGCTCTTGAACGTCTGCCCGGTATTGGGCCAAAGTCCGCTTCGCGGTTGGCGTTCTATCTATTACGCGCATCTGATGATGTGGCGCAGGATTTATCTGAGGCATTGGCAAATCTCAAAGCCAATACCGCTTTCTGCTCGGAATGTTTCAACATCACCGACGCCGGACGCGAACGCTGTGAGATCTGCGAATCATCCAAACGAGACTCATCGCTTATTTGTGTTGTCGAGGAAGCCTTGGATGTCCTTGCGCTTGAACGTACAGGCGGGTTCCAGGGCAAATATCACGTCTTGCAGGGAGTCTTATCTCCCATCGAAGGCATTGGTCCTGACGACTTGAAGATCAAACAGCTTGCTGAGCGCGTTGCTCGTGGGGGAGTGGGGGAGGTCATCGTTGCTACAAATCCCAGCATGGAGGGTGATGCGACGGCGCTTTATCTGCGTCAACAACTTGAACCGATGGGAGTCAAAGTTACCCGTCTCGCGCGCGGTCTTCCCGTTGGCGGCGACTTGGAATACGCCGATCAAAACACTTTGCTGCGAGCGTTATCTGGAAGACAGGAAATGAATTGACCCGAATGGGGCGCGATCATCGCGCCCCTGTTTTTTTAAATGAATATCACCGTTCTCACCTTTGGCTCTCGCGGCGATGTCCAGCCGTTTCTTCCTTTGTCACTCGGGTTGATGTCTCGCGGGCATAATGTCATTCTTGCAGCACCTTCACGTTTCAAAGCGTTGGTTGAAGAACATGGCATAACATTTTTTCCGTTGGCTGGCGACCCTGAAGTACTCAGCCGCCGTATGAATGAGGCGGGATATAACTACTTCAAGCTTATCAAAGAGTTGATGAATCATGCTGTGGATATCGGTGCAGAGATGATACGTCAAACCGATGAGGCTTGTCGCGATGCGGACCTTATCATTCATACTTTTGCCCATGCTGTTGGCGCTCACACCCTTGCGCGTGAAAAAAATATTCCCGATATTCATATCCAAACTTTTCCCATGTTCACGCCCACTGGTGATTACCCCAATATCTCTCTGCCCGATCTAAGAATCCGCTTTTTGAATCGTTTATCTCATAACGCTTCGATAAAAATTACTGAGATCACTTCTGCATTGGGATATGAACAAGTTCGCCGTCGAGTGGGATTACCCAAACGAAGATTCTATTCTCCGTTTCGAGATGCCCCGCCTCGCCTTCGGACCCCGATCCTGTGCGCATGGTCCCCAAGCTTTATCCCACCTTCAAACGACTGGAATCCGCGCACGCATGTGACCGGATATTATTTCTTCCCATACAACAATTCATATACGCCGTCAATTGAATTAAGAAAATTTTTAGAGGAAGGTAAGACGCCGATTTGTGTTTCATTTGGTAGTATGGTCAACAAGAATGCTGAAAGAGTTGATGAAGTTATTCGTGAATCATTGAAGTGAACAAATAACCGCGGCATTATCTTGTCGGGATGGGGGAGTGCAAAGCACGAAATAACAGATGACCTGCTGTACTTCGAGTCTGCACCACATGATTGGTTTTTGCCAAAATGTAAGATGCTTATACATCATGGCGGTGCTGGTACTACATCTGCAGGCTTGCGCGCGGGGATTCCGCAGGTTGTTATTCCATTTATGGCGGATCAACCTTTTTGGGGGAATAGAGTCAACGCAATAGGTGTTGCTCCAAAACCGATTCGTGTGAATCAAATATCGGTAGATAAGATGGTTAGTGCAATTGTTGGGGCTGAATCAAAAACAATTCTTGAGCGGGCGCAGTCCATCGGTCAAAAGATACGAAGCGAAGATGGTATAATGCGCGCGGTTGAGTTGATCGAGTCGTATGCAATAGAGTTCAATGAATCCATTTGAAAATTGGTCCGATTTTTTAAGGTTTAAATGCCTTGGAACCATTGACAAATCATTACAAATACATATAATTCGAACTCGCCAGTACAACATAAGATTTCGTCTCCCAGACAGATCATTGACAACTGAGTAGCCGTCTTCCATCAGAGACACAAAGCGAATAGGTTTTGCAGCCTGATGAACCGATGCGAAAGAAAAAGCATCGGTATTTTAGTCTGTGAAAAACCTTGACGACGGTTATGGTAGCGGGTAGAATACAGCCCGCTCAAATGGCAAGCACCTTAACAACTGAACAGTGATAGGAAACAGTAATGATGACGAACCAGTCAATTCCGTGACTTTTACACTCGAAAGAGTGTTGATTTTTTGCGGAGAGTTTGATCCTGGCTCAGGATGAACGCTGGCGGCGTGCCTAATACATGCAAGTCGAACGAGGTGCTTTTTGTAGCAATACGAGGAGTATCCTAGTGGCGAACGGGTGAGTAACGCGTGGGTGACCTGCCCCAAAGTGTGGGATAACAGTCCGAAAGGATTGCTAATACCTCATGTGGTTATCGGGTTCAGAAACCGATAACTAAAGCAGCAATGCGCTTTGGGAGGGACCTGCGTCCCATCAGCTAGTTGGTGAGGTAACGGCCCACCAAGGCGACGACGGGTAGGGGACCTGAGAGGGTGGCCCCCCACAATGGACCTGAAACACGGTCCATACACCTACGGGTGGCAGCAGTAGGGAATATTGCTCAATGGGCGAAAGCCTGAAGCAGCAACGCCGCGTGTGCGATGAAGGCCTTCGGGTCGTAAAGCACTTTTCTAAGAGATGAGAAAGGACAGTATCTTAGGAATAAGTCTCGGCTAACTACGTGCCAGCAGCCGCGGTAAAACGTAGGAGGCGAGCGTTATCCGGATTCACTGGGCGTAAAGCGCGTGCAGGCGGTTCGGTAAGTTGGGCGTGAAATCTCTTGGCTTAACTAGGAGAGGTCGTCCAATACTACCGGGCTTGAGAGTGGTAGAGGAAGATGGAATTCCCGGTGTAGTGGTGAAATGCGTAGATATCGGGAGGAACACCAGTGGCGAAAGCGATCTTCTGGACCATTTCTGACGCTCAGACGCGAAAGCTAGGGTAGTAAACGGGATTAGAGACCCCGGTAATCCTAGCCGTAAACGATGTAAACTTGGCGTCGGTGGCTTAAACTCCATCGGTGCCGCAGCTAACGCGATAAGTTTACCGCCTGGGGACTACGATCGCAAGATTAAAACTCACAGGCATTGACGGGGGCCCGCACAAGCAGCGGAGCGTGTGGTTTAATTCGATGTTACACGAAGAACCTTACCCGGGTTTGACATGCAAGTGGTAGTGATCCGAAAGGTGAACGACCCGCAAGGGAGCTTGCACAGGTGTTGCATGGCTGTCGTCAGCTCGTGTCGTGAGATGTTCGGTTAAGTCCGCTAACGAGCGCAACCCTCGCCGTATGTTACATGTGTCATACGGGACCGCCGGTATCAAGCCGGAGGAAGGTGGGGATGACGTCAAGTCCGCATGGCCTTTATGTCCGGGGCTACACACACGCTACAATGGGCAGTACAATGGGTTGCTAAGCCGCGAGGTGGAGCCAATCCCCCAAAACTGTCCTCAGTTCAGATTGCAGGCTGCAACTCGCCTGCATGAAGCCGGAGTTGCTAGTAAACGCGCGTCAGCTATAGTGCGTTGAATACGTTCTCGGGCCTTGTACACACCGCCCGTCACGTCATGGGAGCTGGTAACACCTGAAGCCGGTAGCTTAACCGCAAGGAGGGCGCCGTCGAAGGTGGTGCTGGTGACTGGGACGAAGTCGTAACAAGGTAGGTGTACCGGAAGGTGCGCCTGGATCACCTCCTTTCTAGAGTAAGTGAGCACTCCCTAAGGGGAGGTCGCTCTAAAATGCCCACACGGTGAATGGGCAAGCTGGTTCGCAAAATGAAGTTTCCTGTCACTGTTCAGTTGTTGAGGGGATCCCTTGGGGCTTGTAGCTCAGTTGGTTAGAGCACTGTGCTGATAACGCAGGGGTCACAGGTTCGAATCCTGTCAAGCCCACTAACCAGGCAATCCTGGGGATGTAGCTCAGCGGGAGAGCAGCGCCTTTGCAAGGCGAAGGTCGCGGGTTCAAATCCCGCCATCTCCACTGAGTTCGTATCTGGCAAAATTGGAGAGTAATAGAAGTTTGTTGAAAGAAAACTGCACATAAATCAAGGATTTTGCACCGTACTTTGGGCTTTTTCGACCCGGCGGTGCCAGCCGGGTCGATTTGTGTCTGTAAACCGAATAATCTTGAAAGCTGATCGATGCCCTTGAGACATCAAGAGTGTCGATCACCGGTCAAACGGTGAGTGAACCTTAAAAACTGAATAGCAATTGATGTAGGCCGACAAATTTAATTTGTCAACTAAATAACGAAAAGTATCAATTTCTCCGCATCACGTGGAGAAGCTACTAAGAGTTTATGGTGAATGCCTTGGTGCCAAGTGCCGATGAAGGACGTGGGACACTGCGAAAAGTCTCCGGGGAGCCGTGTACAGGCGTCGATCCGAGAATGTCCGAATAGGGAAACCTGCTGATGCGAACCATCAGCGTCCTCTTACTGAACACATAGGTTTGAGGATGGGAACCTGGGGAACTGAAACATCTAAGTACCCAGAGGAAAAGAAATTATTCCCCCAGTAGTGGCGAGCGAACGGGGAACAGCCCAAACCGCCCATGCTTGCATGGACGGGGTTGTAGGACCGGCATATGGAAGTTACAAAGTAATCAGTTAGCGGAAAGGTGTGGGAAAGCCTGCCAAAGAGGGTAATAGCCCCGTATGCGAAAACTGATTGCCTTCCGCCGAGTTCCTGAGTACTGCCGGGCACGCTAATCCGGCAGGAAGCTAGGGAGTCCACTCTCTAAGGCTAAATACACTTGGCAACCGATAGTGAACTAGTACCGTGAGGGAAAGGTGAAAAGTCCCCCTGTTAGGGGAGTGAAATAGAACCTGAAACCATAAACTTACAAGCAGTTGGAGGGCTAACAGCAGGTTGAGCGCTGTAGAAATACAGATGTTCCCTGCTATGCCTGACAGCGTGCCTCTTGGAGAATGAGCCTGCGAGTTAATCTCAGTGGCAAGGTTAAGGGAGTTACACCCGAAGCCGTAGCGAAAGCGAGTCTGAATAGGGCGCATAGTCGCTGGGATTAGGCCCGAAACCGTGTGAGCTACCCATGGGCAGGGTGAAGCGAGTCTAAACGCTCGTGGAGGCCCGAACCCACTAACGTTGCAAAGTTAGGGGATGACCTGTGGGTAGAGGTGATATGCCAATCGAACACGGAGATAGCTGGTTCTCCCCGAAATAGCTTTAGGGCTAGCGTCATGCGTTTAGTACTGGAGGTACAGCACTGAATGGGCTAAGGGGCTTACAGCTTACTGAACCCAATCAAACTCGGAATGCCAGTACTCCATAGCATGGCAGTCGGACGCCGGGAGATGAGTTTCGGTGTCGAAAGGGAAACAGCCCAGATCATCGGCTAAGGTCCTCAAATCTATGCTAAGTGGTGAACGAGGTGAGGTTACTTAAACAACCAGGAGGTTGGCTTAGAAGCAGCCACCCTTTAAAAAGTGCGTAACAGCTTACTGGTCTAGTGACTTTGCGCGGAAAACTTAACGGGGCTAAGCATAGTACCGAAGCCATGGGTCTCAACGCAAGTTGGGGCAGTAGGGGAGCGTTCTGTCAGCGGTGAAGGTCGATCGTAAGGGCGACTGGAGCGGACAGAAGTGAGAATGCAGGCATGAGTAGCGTACAAATACGTGAGAACCGTATTCGCCGTAAATCTAAGGTTTCCGACGCCAGGTCATTCCGCGTCGGGTTAGTCGAGTCCTTAGCCGAGGCCGAAAGGCGTAGGCGATGGATATCCGGTCAATATTCCGGAACCGCTAGAGAGTGCGATGGGAGGACGCAACGAGATAGGCCAGCCCATTATTGGATTTGGGTGCGATCCATCTAGGCGTTGAGACTGGTAGGAAAATCCGCCAGTTGAGCTGAGGTGAGAGCATGCCGCAAGGCATAGTGGTTGAGTCTTGTTGCCAAGAAAAGTCTCTAAGCATAACTTTCTAGTGCTCGTACCGCAAACCGACACTGGTAGATGGGTAGAGTATACCAAGGCGATCGGGAGAACCTTCGTTAAGGAATTAGGCAACATGACCCCGTAACTTCGGGAGAAGGGGTACCCTCTAGGGTGTCAAAGCCTTGGAGGGTCGCAGTGAAATGGCTCTGGTGACTGGTTAACAAAACCACAGGTCTCTGCTAAGCCGTAAGGCGATGTATAGGGGCTGACGCGTGCCCAGTGCCGGAAGGTTAAAGGGAGAGGTTAGCGTAAGCGAAGCTTTGAACTGAAGCCCCGGTGAACGGCGGCCGTAACTATAACGGTCCTAAGGTAGCGAAATTCCTTGTCGGGTAAGTTCCGACCCGCACGAACCGCGTAACAATTAGAGCACTGTCTCGACGAAGGACCCGGTGAAATTGAAATGGCTGTGAAGATGCGGCCTACCCGCAGCAGGACAAAAAGACCCCGTGGAGCTTTACTGCAACTTGGCATTGTATTTGGACATAATCTGTGTAGCATAGGTGGGAGGCTTTGAAGCTGGCGCGTTAGCGTCGGTGGAGCCATCAGTGAAATACCACCCTGATTATGTTTAGATCCTAACCCCATTCCGTCATCCGGATGGGGGACCGTGCCAGGTGGGCAGTTTGACTGGGGCGGTCGCCTCCCAAAAGGTAACGGAGGCGCCCAAAGGTTCCCTCAGGTGGAATGGAAACCCACCAAAGAGTGTAAAGGCATAAGGGAGCTTGACTGTAAGGCCAACGCGCCGAACAGAGTCGAAAGGCGGGCTTAGTGATCCCACGGTACCGAGTGGAAGGGCCGTGGCTTACCGGATAAAAGCTACCCCGGGGATAACAGGCTGGTGAGATCCAAGAGTTCACATCGACGATCTCGCTCGGCACCTCGATGTCGGCTCATCGCATCCTGGGGCTGGACAAGGTCCCAAGGGTCGGGCTGTTCGCCCGTTAAAGCGGTACGCGAGCTGGGTTCAGACCGTCGTGAGACAGGTCGGTCTCTATCCGCTGTGGGCGTAAGGGATTTGAAGGGAGCTGCTCCTAGTACGAGAGGACCGGAGTGGACAGACCTCTAGTGTGCCAGTTGTTCCGCCAGGAGCACCGCTGGGTAGCCATGTCTGGCAGAGATAACCGCTGAAAGCATCTAAGTGGGAAACTCGCCCTAAGATAAGATCCCTGTATTCCCGTAAGGGAGTAAGACCCCAGGTAGACTACCTGGTATATAGGCAGGGTGTGTAAGCACAGCAATGTGTTCAGCTAACCTGTACTAATTGGTCGAGGGCTTCATCCTGTGATGCGGAGAATTTGGTACTTTTCCGAAAAACTATATCAATTTGTTATTCAGGACAATTCATTTGTGAAATTGTCCCTTGGTGATTTGTGCGATGTGGGTACACCCGGTCCCATCCCGAACCCGGCAGTTAAGCACATCAGCGCTGATGGTACTTGGAGGGCAGCCTCCCGGGAGAGTAGGTCATTGCCAAGGGGCTTTTCTTTACTTATTTGCCGCATACAGAAATGTATGCGGCTTTTTTTTATTCATTAACAGGCTTTAGTTTAACCAGTATCCAAACAGTGGCGTAAAAAATGCCAGATGGTCGCTTAACGGTTTTAGCAGTCCTTTTGCAGCCAATTGTTTTGTGAGCAGGGAAGTCATTTGAGGATGATTTCCTTTGGCGATCTCTCTCAATACGGCTTGTTCTTCTTTTGTTAAACCAATCCAAAGTTTTCGGAATTCCTCGAAGATGGTCTCATGTTTGGCAAACCACTCAATATTCTTTTGTTTGATAAGATCTGTTTTAGTTTCAGTAATTAATTCAAAAAGTACGTGGGCAATGCCGGGATGTCCACCACTATATTCCCACAGCCAATTTTGTTGTTCAGAAGATAAATGTTTTTCATGGCGTTTTTCCCATTTTTCGATGATGGCTAAAGTATCCTGTTTTGAATAGAGTCCAAGCCCAATCATTCTGCTGGAAATTAATTCAAAGAAACCTTCATTGTCCTTTGGCGGACGTAGTTTTTCTGGCATATTACGTAGGAATAAAACATATGTAACCAGGTATTTATTTGCATCGCGGATTGCGCGAAGTTGAGCAAACGTGTTTAGAGGCATGGAGTGATATGTCTCGTCGAACTCATCGAACAAGAAGCATAGCCTTACTTTATATATACTACAGAGACGTTTGATGGCTATCTCGAGCAGGCGATGCGCCACAAGTTCATTATTTGTGTTGAGCACCTGCGAATTGAGATCTGTAAGTTCTCCAAAGATTGTATCAATATTGTTTGTCAGCCTATTTTCGGTACATGCTAACAAGATGCTGCTGAGCAGTAATTCATAAAATTGAAAATCCCAATTTTCACCTTTAGTGATGCGATTCATATCGACGCGGATCAGCCATACCTTTGAAGCTGTTTCCTCTCCCAGGTATTTCTTCTTAATCCATTCCTGATCATACTCACTTCCAACTCTTAAGGCATCTGGATCATTCCCTAATACCAGATCCAAAAATCGGGTTTTCCCTGCGCTTGGTGCTCCGATTATATAAAATGACTCGCCTCTTTTTACATAATCGAAAAATGTTCTTAAGATTTCTTCACGGTAAATAAAGGGTAAAGTCTTAGCAGGCATGATATTCTCCTATTTATTGGAATTTCCACTCAGTGGGAGGCCAAATATCCCCCCAGTGATCCAGTCGATGGCATAAAAAGCCTGCAATAATGAGCGGACGTTTACTTTTTTGCGGGTCTTCTTTGTGTGCCAGCATGGCTTTGAAGAGCATATTGAATAACAGTCCCATTAAGTACTCACGGATATTGGTGTTTTGTGAACATTTAGCAGCGAATCCGCGCAATGAACTGATAGTTTTTACTGCTTTTTGAATTTTTTCATCCTTGAAAATAGAATCAATTTCTTCAATTACTTGAATTTTTGGCTGTCTTAAAAGTAACATGCACATTTCATAGTATTCGCTTTCATTCACGTCATGACCCAGCATGCGGCTGAGAATATCTGTTTCGAGTTGGATGAAATCCTGCATGGCATATCCTCTTCCGCAGCGTTCGAAGTCGATGACCCATACAATATTTTTGTTATCGACTAGGAGATTATCGCCATGTAAATCACCGTGAATGATTGCGCTGGGTAGCGTATTGGCTGGGCTAAAATCTCCTTCACCATCAGTGATCTTCTTGGTTAACCAATCAATGGGTTGTGGTAAATTGTATTTTGCGAGATCTGCCTTGGCTTCATTAAGAATTGGCTTGGAGATTTCTTTTTTGCATTTATCGAACCAGTCATCTCCTAAGATTTTGGAGAATAATTCATATAATGTTGTATTGCATTCATTTATGGGTTTTGTATAGTACTTATCCCAGGTCTCAAAAAAATAAGCTGTCAGCACTTTTTCAATATTTTCATAGTCCTGTTCCCGATAATAATTTGCGAACGTCATTGCATTTTTTCCACCTTCATAGGTATAGGCAATGCCGCCAACATCCCAGGAAAAGACCTCTTTTCCAATTTGTTGTGGTGTAAATCCTCCTGTGAGTTTTCTGGATATAAATTCTCGAAAATTTGATGCTTCTTTTTCGATTTTTATTGTTCGTGCAATTTTTACCACACAAGCTTCCATGTCATCTTCAAAAACTCTTAAAACAATCGAATTTGGACGCGTAGCAGATGAGACTTCTGTATCGGGGGTGACAAGTTCTGCAAATTTGATTTTTTGGGCATTTGGAAACATGCGGGCAATAATATTTGCGACTTGATCCGTATATTCTCCCATTTCAAAAACGAGTTCAGATTGCATAAAATCATCCATTATTTCATCTTGGATGATTTCTAGGTTCCTTTTCGTAGCACTGACTTTTGATGCTTCTGCATCAAGTCTTTTACGGAATTCATCTCGTCGGTCGTGTTTGCCAATAAAAGGAATATTTTGGTGATCTTGTAATAATTTTCGCAATGTATTTGGGTCGTCGGTACCGGTTAGAATAATTGGTTGAAGGTATCTCTTCATTGATTCGGCAAATTCTGCACCACTCATGTCTTCTTGATCTTCGTCATCGTGTAATCTCAGATCGATCAAGGCAAGGCAACAGCGCTGTTCTTGTGCTTTTTTTCGGGCATCATCCTGAAGAGATGACCCGATACCCATGGCAAGAACTGGCATATAGCCCCACTCCTGAAGCAAAGATTGATACGAAATTCTGGCTTCAGGATCATTATCAACCAGTAGAATACGCGGTTTTATTCGTCGGTATATTGAAAAAGTTTGATGCATACCCGTTCTCTTTATTCTGGATTTGTAGTGGGAATCCTTATTAAAAAGGTTGCGCCGCTCTTTGGCTTTGATGGAAGCAAAACGATACTTCCGTGCATATCTTCGACCATTTGCCGTGTGAACAACAAACCAAACCCTCCGGTTTCTTTTGTCGTAAATGACCATTGAAAAACCGCCATGCGGTTCTTATCACTTATTCCAGGACCAATGTCCTGAAATAATATCTCGACATACTGCCCGTCTATTAATTTGGTAGAGACAATAACCTTTTTTTCTTCCATTCCTTGCATTGCTTTTGCAGCGTTATTTACAAGCTGTTTAACGATAAATTGGAATTGTGCGGCGGATACTTTTATTTTTGCTTGTTCTGCATTTAGGTGATACTCAACAAAAATGCTTCTTTTAGGGGCAGTTTTTTCTAATATGTTCTTTAACTTTTCGTCAAGCTCAAAAATTTTGATTGAGCGAGCTGCCCAAGGGTTATTGCTTGATAAGTAGTATGCACTTTCTTCAATTAAAAGTGCTGCCTCCATAATCGTTGTATTACCAGCAGCATGTTGTTGAATTACATGTGCCCAATTCGCTATTTTCCCGGTCTCGTTGTTTAGCTCATGAGCCAGCGATGCTGCCCATGATGTCTGAGCTGCGATAGCTGTTTTGGACTTCAGTTCCTCGCTTTGGTGCGCGCGTTCGATGGCAATGCTGATATGACGTGCCGTGAATTGAATTAAGTCCAAATCATTTTCATCAAATCCATTGATGGTTTCTCGTTCTAGCACAAGAACTCCAAGCAATTCTCCCTTCATGTTTAGAAGCCCAACACAACATTCAGATTTGGTTTCGGAGTTTAGATCGAGATATTCCAGGTCATCCTGAACATTATCGATATAGACTAACTCCATCTTATTATTTTGGATTGTCAGGCGTGCAGCCCGTGATGCGAGAGTCCCGTTTTCAAGCGGGTAATTATCCTCGAATGTATATTTTGGATTCTCGATTTCGTAGTATTTCATGGTGGCAGGTCCAAAATATAGAACTTTTTCACGTTCGTTATATAGCAATACACATAAACGGGTCTTTTCAAACTCCTGATATAGGGTGCCGAGTATAGCGTCCATCGTAGATTCCAAACTAAGGCTTGCCCCGACTGCTTCTGCTATGCTTGTTGCTATCTTAAATCTTCTTCTCTGGTGTGCCTCTGCCAACCGCACAATCCGTGAACGGTTTAACTCCTTCAAGATGAATTCAAGTTCTTTTGATTCAAAAGGCTTTGGTATATATCTTGATGCTCCGGCTTTATACGCCCGAATTCCATCTTCCGGGGTGTCATATCCTGTAAAAATGACAGCGTCAGCATCGGCGTAGATATCCAGTAACTCTCCCATCGCCTGGATTCCATCCATCTCCTCATCCAAATTTTGATCTAGTAAAAGAACATTAAAAGGTTGCTGTTCTTTGGCAGCGCGATTTGCTAATGTAATAGCCTCAATCGGGGTACAAGTTGTTTCAATTTTGCCAACTTGATAATCTTCAAACTCATAAATGTCATGCATAAGCGCTTCTGCAAAGTTCTTGTGGTCGTCAAGGATCAATATGTTATTCATGTATTACCCTTCAAAATTTTACTGGAAATTCCAGTGCAAATACCGATCCGTATAGGATATGGCTCTTTGCAACGTAAACTTTTCCACCAATCTCTTCGATTAAATTTCTGGATACAAATAAACCGATCCCGCTGCCGTCCTGCCGGGTGGAGTAACCCATTTCAAATATTTTCTCCCATAGTACGGTGTGTATACCGGGTCCATTATCGAAAACCAAAATGCGGCAGGTTGCGCCTTCTTGATCCTCTTCGATTAACTGAATCTCAATGCAAATTGCACCGCCTCCTTCGGGGCGATGTTCAGCTGTCTGCTGAATTGCATTTAGTGCAACATTTAGAACAATTTGTTCCAATGTCACTGCTTGATTTCGAACGAGCATGATCCGTTCTGGAGGATCAAAATGTATCTTAATTTTGGAACGTTTGCGGAGGTGATTTAATAGTATGAGGGTGTTATCTATGATCTCATCCACTTTGAGAATTTCGACTTGCGGCTTTTTTGCAATTCTTCCAAAGATTTTGACTGTATTGATAATTTGGCGTATATCCCGCTCAATATTGTTTATCTCATTTTTTAGGTTTTCGCTTTCAGAAGTGTTTCCTTGTTCAAAGCGGGAAAATCCTTTCCGCAGGTGATTGGATGTGTACATCAACGGCGACACCAGGTTGTTAATTTCGTGAATCATGCCGCTGGTTAGAATTCCCATCAATGCAGTTCGTTGTATCTGTGCTGCCTGCTCTTTAAGAGCAATTTGATCTAGCGTGGCACTCATTGCAAGGGCAATGCCTTCCATATATATTTTGGTTTCATTACTGAATTTTTTTGAATGCCGATCCATTGCGAACAGCGCATATTTGAAGGACGATTTTGCAGGAATGGGAATGCCAATACAAGCAGATACATCCGGAGTAAATTCCAATAAATACTGGAATCGTTTTCTCTCTCCAATTTCCCCGTTAAAAAGTGTTTCTTCATCTTCTGCCACATCCCGGACTGGGCTGTATATTAATTGCGAAATGGCATTGCGGTTTACGTTAATATCGCCGCTACGATCCACGATCCCGACTCGGCGGTGGGCTGGCTCAAGGGAAAATAGAAAAACAGCTTCCATACCCAAGCGTTCTCTACATATGGAGAGTAGGTGATGGATATCTTGTTTGGAATTGATTTTTTTAGAATGTATTGACTGAGCATTTTGTTCGATATTTTTTCCAAACTTCCCATGGTCTTGATGATACAAAAGGTAATTTGCCAGATCCTCTGGTAAAAGCGGCTTATACAGTAATTTTCCACCCTGTGCTTGAACTTCCTCCAACTCAGTATCAACCTCGTTTGCCCGTGCCCAATCCGTCATATTGACTACTTCTACAGTGGGATGTTCTGCAAGAACATGCTTTGCGAACTTTGTCCCAAGCATTCCAGGGAGACCAACATCCACTAGGACAATATCCGGTTCATTTTTGGAGAGTAGTTTGATTGCTTCTTCGGCAGTGACACTACTCTCTACGCTCTGCCCAAAGTCACGCAGCCAATTGCAAACAGCGGCGGACTGCGCTGGTTCATCCTCTACGACAAGGATGCGATTTCGAGGGAATGCTGATGTAAAAAGCTGTTCAATGTTTTGTTCGACTTCTGTGCTTCCGGGTAAATAATAAACTTCACTTGAAGACTTTTTACATGCAAGGTCGGGGGGAGAGGCGAGGTTGAAGGATATCTGACGCCTTTCATGATCTACATCTTGTATGTTTACCATGACTTTATCGCCAAACCAAAATACCTCTGGCGGTGTCAATTTTGTCTTTTGTTGGATCTGTGTTTTGTGGAGCAGACCTGTAATGCCCTGTTCTATCTCAATAAATACGCCATAGTCAAAAACCCCGGTGACTGAACCTTCAAGTTCTTGATCTTTATTAACCCCTTCGAAAAAATCATTCCATGGATCATAATCAACAAATCGTAAACTTAATTCGTGAGCTTCCCCTTTTTTTGAAGAGATCAAATAAGCATACCCATCCCAGTTGACCGGGTAGTTTTCGCGCCAATGTTCAATCTCTGTATTGTCCCATGAAATCTCACGCGTTCTAATAATGCCCGGCTCATTATTATCCAAAACCACGTATAAACCCTGAATGGCGTGTTTTACAACGCGGATGTGAACCAGTGATTTATTATTTTCACTGTTCATGGATTACCTGAGCCCGTATCAGGATGTTTCACAAAATTCGCTCCCGGCAGACCAAATTCATGTCGAAGTGGGAAGCGGAAAACGGCAAAGGTCTCGTCAATATCTGCAAGATCTTCCATGCCCCTTGTAGGAAGTAACGTCAAGAATTGGACATTATCCCGCCACTCGTCTTCTTCATCTTTTGATGCCGGATGAACAACTTCGTAGCCTGGCAGCGTTAAATTTGCAGCATCACGGGTAATCGCGGAGCCAATGGAGCGAAGAATGCTGTCATCTACTACTGTATCGACAAGTACATGGACTTGTAATAGAAAAAATTTTTTCCACGGTGAAAGGCGTCGTTTTACATATTCCTCCACCCAGGGGTAATAAGAGTGCAGCTCCGAGGTCTCCTTCTTTGTATCACCGATGGCTTCTTTAATTTCGAATAAACGTTTTCTCTCATTCTCAAATAATAATGATGGCTGGATCATTATATTCAACATGGTTATTCTTGATGTACCAGATAAGGCGCGCCATATCTGTTCATTTGAACGATTACTAGCCTGCCACATCCCTTGGATTTGTTGATGTGGACGCATGGGTGGAATAAGGACCTTTTCGCGCTGGATGAGAGCAATATTTGGTTTTTGATCAAATAGGTGGGTGCCATTCGCCTGATGAAACGCTATTTCCGTTTCAGCAGGTTCAATTATGAAATCGTGTGGAAAGATCGAGGCAAGTTCCCGGGCATACTCTCTGCCAGCTTGTTCCGCTTGTTCCTGATCGGAAGCTGTTACCTTTCCGATCAATGACATTTGTACCCCTGTATCTGGCAGGTTTATTCCGCGGAGTGCCAACGTTCGAATAGGTTGTTCTCTATCGAAGAATATCGTTTCACTTACCGACTGAGACTCTATAAAAAGTCTCGCCCGGTCAAGTGCCTCTTCAAGAAGTACCCCGGCATTAAAACCCCAACGCATTTTTACCCATTCTTCACTCGGACGGTGAAACACGCGAAAGGCAAATGTGGAGTGCCAGCCTTCGTGGTGTGTAAGTTTAAAGTATTGCGTACTCATGGACTCTACTTCAGAAGATTACGTAGTGTATTGGTCAGAGTTTTGATCTTCTCTTCGCTTGGGGAAAGGGGGGCAGGTGCGCCGGGTTGTTGGTTGACCTGAGGGGGAGTATCCGCCTCGTCCTTTTCAACGATCGGGGATTCTGACATGATGGCGACCAGCAGCTCATCGATAATTCCTTTGATTTCGACGGTGCTGCGTGTATAACTGGTGTGCTCCATTGCCAGACGGATCGTTGTCATTGCGTTGATCAACAAATTTTGCCGTCTTTCATCCTTCATCCGGATGCGCTCAAGCTCGATCTCCCGGCTTTTGGTTGCATCCAATATCCTGCCTTGCAGGGCAGTAATTTCAGCTTGAGCGGCAGCCCGTTGTCTCTCTAATTCCAAATTATGGTCTGAATTAATGCGTTCAAATTCGCGTTGACGACTTAATTCTTCTGCAGCAATTTCATCTTGATTGAATTTTAACGCGCGGTTGCGGCGCAGCTTGAGATATTCTGCATCCCCGGTGAAATCTTTAAGTTCAATATTACTGATATGAAAAGCCCTTGAAAGCGAATTGCGTTTCATGTGCCTTTCATGAAAGAACTGCTGGATTTTTCCCGCATCCTGCGCATTGGAACTTTCTGCGATATCGTTATGTGCATGTGTGCGGATATATTGTGCAAGATCTGCCTGAATATTCGCCATCAATGTCTCTACCGGGCGGTCTATTTGGAGCACAACCAATGGGTTGATTACGCGATAATGCAGCAAGATTGAAAGCGTAAGCTGTTCTCCGTCTGTGGTCATTTCTGAAACCTGGTCTGTATATTCGTGACGTTCGTGTTGGTCTACATACTGAAGCTTGTAAACCCCAGGGTCAACTTCATGAAGCCCGCCTTCTAGATTGTGTAAAATCCCATTTGGATATGTTACGATTCCCCACACATTTGACGGAAGAGACAAATAGAAGCCGCTTGCCCCGGAAAACCACCATGCCCAGTTATTGGGTGCGTAAATATCTTCCCCTAATTTAGTTACTTGTTTTTTGTCAAACTTGATTTCGGACGCAACAAAATGGCGTCCTCTTATTTCAATTCCTCTTAAAACCTGCATGCGCAAAAATGGAAACATATTCCCTCCACAATGTAACGATTTCGAGGTATTCCGAAGGAATCTGAACGAATTAAAGTTTACAACTTAATAATAGATTAAGCAATGAGCAAATAAATATCTGGAATAATTACCATTATTATATAAACTATGCGAAGAAATTTTTACTTTTATAGAAATGTATACGGTTTTATTTAACTAATGTTAAAATTGAAAAAACTTGTGCCAGAGGGATTTTATGGATAACCCGGAATTTATTCTCAAAGATACATTTGGTTACGACTCGTTTCGCCCCTTACAAAAAGATGTTATTGAAAATGTACTTGCACACCGCGACACGTTGGCAGTCATGCCCACAGGCGGCGGGAAATCCTTATGCTATCAAATACCCTCGCTGATCTTCGAAGGGCTGACCGTCGTTATTTCGCCTCTTATCTCATTAATGAAAGACCAGGTGGAGCAATTACGGGCATTTGGAGTTCCATCTGTTTTTCTCAATAGTTCACTTTCGCCGCAGGAATATCAGGAAAATATGGATTATGTAAAGCGCGGCGAGGTTAAATTGCTTTATGTTGCGCCGGAAACGCTCCTCACACCAAGGATTCTCTCGCTTCTTTCCGGACTGAGAGTTGATCTGCTGACCATTGACGAAGCGCACTGCATCTCAGAGTGGGGGCACGACTTTCGCCCCGAATACCGCCAAATTGTGGAAATCCGTAAAAAATTCCCGAATGCAGTTTGTATGGCGTTGACAGCGACTGCCACTTCCCGCGTCCGGCAGGATATTCGGCAGACGCTCAAATTTACGTCCACGAACGAATTTATTGCTAGCTTCAACCGTGAAAACTTATTCATTGAAGTTATCCCCAAACAAGACCCAACCCGACAGGTCATGGAAATTATTGACCGCTACAAAGATCAATCGGGAATTATCTATTGTTTCTCCCGCAGACAAGTAGACGACCTTTCTGCTTACCTTGGATCAAAGGGGTATTCGGTACGTCCGTATCATGCCGGGTTGGAGGATGCAGACCGCCGTAGAAACCAGGAGGCTTTTATCCGCGATGATGTTCAGATCATTGTGGCAACAATTGCATTTGGGATGGGTATCAACAAGCCGAATGTGCGTTTTGTAATTCATCACGACCTTCCGAAAAGCATTGAAGGATATTATCAGGAGATTGGACGCGCCGGTAGGGATGGTTTGCCAGCGCATTGTGTTTTGCTTTACAGCTACGCCGATGTTTCCAAACTTAATTATTTTATTGGACAAAAAGAGGGAGATGAGAAGCGCGTAGCCATTGAGCATTTGAACGCGATTGTGCGGTATGCAGAAGATGAACATAACTGCCGCCGCAAACCGCTGCTTAATTATTTTGGTGAAACCTATACAGACAAAAATTGTTCCAACTGCGACAATTGCAACTCTGCCCCAACCCCGTTGACAGATATTACCGTCCCGGCGCAGAAATTTCTTTCCTGCGTCAAACGGGCGGATGAGAAGTTTGGCGCAGGCCATATCGTGGATATTTTGCTCGGCTCGAAGAACGAAAAAGTATTGCGCTGGGGGCATGACAAATTATCCACGCATGGGATCGGCGGAGAGTTGACCCGGAAACAGTGGATGCATCTTGCACGTCAATTGCTTTCGATGGGATATCTTAAGCAGGAAGGGGAGTATCACACACTGAGTCTCACGAATAAGGCGTTGGAAACGCTTCGGAAACGGGAATCCATTTTCGGCGTCATGCAGGAGGCGGAACGTATCAAAAAGGCAGATGGGAAGAAAAAAGCTGCGGAGTTGGAATATCATCGCGGGTTGTTTGCCATCCTTCGTCAAAAGCGAAAGGATATGGCAGATGAAGCAGGCATTCCACCCTATGTTATTTTCCCTGACCGCACCTTGATGGAAATGGCTGCGTATTTTCCGCAGTCACAGGAAAGTTTGCTGAAAATCTCAGGGGTCGGACAGGTAAAGGCGCGGCAGTACGGAGAAGCGTTTTTGGAAGTGATCCGTGAGTTTTCTGCCAGTCATGAAATTAACGAGAAGCCCAGGGAGAGTCATCGGGACAAGAGCGATTCGGGGCGCAGGTATGTATTGGTGGGCGAGTTGTATAACGGCGGTGAGACGGTGCAAAGTTTGATGGCGCGTTATCAAGTGACAACCCAGACCATTCTGGACCATTTGGCGCGTTTCGCAATGGCGGGGAATACCCTGCGAAAGGGTTCGGATTTGGAGGGTTTGACCTCGGTTTCAGGTGAACAAACGCAGGCGGTTTTTGCCGTTTTCGATGAAATTGGCACTGCCATGTTGAAGCCTGTTTTTGATAAGATGGATGGGATGTTAAGCTATGATGACCTGAAGGTTTTGAGATTGTTGTATCTTTCGGCGAATCAGGAGTGAAATCGCTAGGTTTTCTGAGAAGACGATGAAAAAATGACTTAATCGTCTTCTCATCTTAGGTTGAATCGTGTATAATCTTATTTGCAGGTTCGGCAGCGAGAGCACGTTCACTGGTAAATCAAAGGAGAGTTGAAGCGCAATTGTTGATCGCTCGATCATTGAGTTCGTTTCATATTTTTTTGATGTGTGCCTCGGCTGAGTCTGTGAAAGACAGCCGATTTTTTATTTCCATAACGGAAAGGAGGTGAAACCAGTGGCAAGTGTCAATTTACGCAATGGCGAATCTCAGGATTCCCTGCTCAAGCGCTTTCGCAAAAAGGTCGTGAAGAGCGGTGTCTTGAGCACAGTTCGCCGCAAACGCTGGTTCGTTTCCAAGAGCGAAACCCGCCGTATGGAAAAAAAGAAGGCGATTCGACGCATCAAGCGTCGTTCCTTCAAGGACAATGAATAGGAAGAGGCATGTATGACTAAAGAAGATGGCAAAATCAGAGTGGACGGTGTTGTGGTTGAAGCATTACCTGGAACCCAATTCCGGGTGAAGCTCGATAATGGGCATGAAGTACTGGCCTATCTTTCGGGTAAAATGCGCAAACACTACATCCGTATCTTGTTGGGTGACCGTGTCGCTCTTGAGATGTCGCCTTACGATATGTCACGCGGGCGCATCACGTTCCGTCAGCGCAAGCAGGCCCCCGTAGCTCCCGCCCAAGAATAGCCCCTGCTTTGACTTGTTCCCAACAATAAAAAAGGCGTCCGATTTTCGGACGCCTTTTTTTGTCTCTTTATTCGTTACGGAAGTTCCCGCCACGAGTCGAGGACTTTCATGTAGTTTGCACGTTCAAATGCAGCGGGTTCACCCACGTTCTTCTGGCTCATGCTGCCCTGCATTTGTTCAATGGACTCGTACTCTTTTTCCTGCATCCAGGCTTGCAGGTTTTCCAAGATCGCGGGGACAGATTTGCTGCCATTTTCCAGCAGGTTTGACGTCATCATTGCGACCTTTGCTCCAGCCATCATCGCTTTGAGTACATCATTCGCTGTGTGGACGCCTGTTGTCAGCGCGTAATCTGTCTGGACTTTCCCATACAAAATGGAGATCCAGCGCAGGGGGAGGCGCATCTCTGAGGGCGTGCTCAGCTCAAGGCTGTGGACAACGCTCAACTGCTCGAGGTCAAAATCGGGTTGATAGAAGCGGTTGAAAAGCACCAATCCGTCGGCGCCCGCTTCCACGATCCGCTTGGCGAAATTGGGAATGGAAGTGATGAACGGGCTGAGCTTCACCGCGAGCGGTATGCTGATGGCAGATTTTACTTCTGCGACCAACTCCACCTGGGCGTTCTCGATCTCTTCGCTTTTCATGTCGGGATCGGTAACGAGATAATACAGGTTCAACTCGAGCGCATCTGCGCCAGCTTCCTGCATCTTTTTCGCGTAACTTGTCCAGCCGCCTTTCGAAACACCGTTCAAGCTGCCGATCACCGGAATGCTCAGGGATTTCTTGAGTTCACCCAAGTGATTGAGATATTTCTCCGGGCTGACGCCATACATACCGCCATCGGGGAGATAGGTGAGGGCTTCGGCAAAAGACTCGGTGCCGCGTGACAGGTAATGGTCAAGTTCGAGCGACTCGTGGATGATCTGTTCCTCAAAGAGGGAGTACATCACAACGGCGGAGATTCCCGCCTCTTCCAACTTTTTAGCTGATTCGAGCTTCCTTGTGAGCGGTGAAGCTGACGCCACGAGCGGATTCTTCAGCTTCAATCCTAAATATGTAGTGGATAGGTCGGTCATGCTATTTCTCCTCGCTGCCGTTGCCGTAGTGCATCGAAGCCATCTGCTGATAGAGGGTCCAGCGTGCTTTCGCATCCTGCTGGGCTTCCTTCATCAGTTCTTCGGCGCGTTCCTCGTTCATTTGAGTGAGCATCTTGTAACGGGTCTCATTATATGCGTACTGTGAGATCGGAATGCTCGGCGCCTTGGATTCGATGACAAGTGGATTTTGTCCATGCAATGCCAGACGCGGGTCATAACGGTACATGGGCCAGTGACCAGATTGTACCGCCAGTTTCTGCTGTTCGAGCCCTTTTGCCATATCGAAGCCGTGAGCGATACAGTGACTGTAAGCGATCACGAGCGACGGACCATCGTAGGATTCCGCTTCGAGCAGTGCCTTAAGGGTCTGCTGATCATTTGCGCCCATCGCAATTCGAGCAACGTACACATATCCATAGGACATGGCGATCAGACCAAGATCCTTCTTGGGCATGCCCTTGCCGCTCATGGCGAACTTGGCAACCGCCGCGCGCGGAGTCGCCTTGCTGGATTGACCGCCCGTGTTCGAATACACTTCGGTATCGAGCACCAGCACGTTGACATTGCGCCCGCTGGCGAGGACGTGGTCCAAACCACCGTAGCCGATATCGTATGCCCAACCGTCGCCGCCCATGATCCATACCGAGCGTTTCACGAGGGTGTCGGCGATGCTGATGAGGTCTTTTGCTCTCGTATCGCTGGATTTCTCCAGTTTTGCCTTCAGTTCGACCACACGTTCGCGCTGGGCTTGGATGCCCGCTTCGTCAGACTGGTCGGCGTTCAAAATGGCATCGACCAGTTCCGTGCTCACGGTCTGTTCGAAGGATTTGAGCAATTCTCTGGCATATTCGGTCTGTTTGTCGATAGTGAGGCGCATGCCCAAACCAAACTCGGCATTATCTTCGAACAGCGAGTTTGACCAGGCAGGTCCGCGCCCATTGGCATCCTGCGCCCACGGAGTGGTGGGCAGGTTGCCGCCATAAATGGAGGAACAACCGGTGGCGTTCGCGATCACGGCGCGGTCACCGAACAACTGCGAGACCAATTTCACATAAGGCGTCTCACCGCAGCCTGCACATGCGCCGCTGAACTCAAAGAGCGGGCGCAGCAGTTGCGAGTTCTTGATGGTGGACGGGTTTACCAGCTTGCGGTCGAGGTCGGGGATATTCATGAAGAAATCCCAATTTTTGGCTTCGGCTTCGCGCAGAGGCGGTTGTGCTTCCATATTGATCGCCTTGCGTCCCACGGCGGTCTTATCCTTCACCGGGCAGACTTCCACGCACAGCGTACAACCCGTGCAGTCTTCAGGAGCAACTTGCAGCGTGTAGGCGTAGCCTTCACTGAATTCCTTGAATTTCGACTTGACGTGTTTGAACGTCTCAGGCGCACCCGCAAGCGCTGTCTCTTCATACACCTTGTGGCGGATAACCGCGTGCGGACAAACCATTACGCACTTACCGCATTGGATACAAATATCTTCATTCCAAACCGGAATTTCGAGCGAGAGATTTCGCTTTTCCCATTGCGTCGTGCCGGTGGGGAAGGTTCCGTCCACAGGGAAAGCGGAAACGGGGATGTTATCGCCGTTCGAGTCGATGATCTGACCGAGCACGTTCTTGACGAAATCAGGCGCTTCACTCGGGACCGGAAGCCTGCGAGTCGCCGTTGAGGTGACCTCAGCCGGAACCTTGACCTCATAAATATTCGCGACGGTCGCATCCACAGCTTCGAAGTTCTTCTTGACGACGGCTTCACCGCGCTTGCCGTAGGTCTTTTCGATGGCATGCTTGATCTGTTCGATGGCTTGTTCTTTGGGAAGAATTCCGCTGATGGCAAAGAAGGCTGTCTGCATGATGGTGTTCATGCGTCCGCCCATGCCGGTCTTCTCGGCAACGTCATAACCGTTGATGACGAAGAATTTGAGTTTCTTCTTGATGATGTCCTGCTGGACTTCCTTTTGCAGGTTTTCCCAAACTTCATCGGGTCCGTAAAGGCTGTTGAGCAGGAAAATGCCGCCTTCTTTGGCGTATTTGAGCATATCCACACGCTCGAGGAAGGTGTACTGGTGACAGGCGACAAAGTCAGCTTGATTGTTTTCGATGAGATACGGCGCGTGGATCATATTCGGACCAAAGCGCAGGTGCGACATGGTCACAGTACCGGATTTCTTCGAGTCGTAATAGAAGTAGCCTTGGGCGAAGTTTTCTGTTTCTTCACCGATGATCTTGATGGAGTTCTTGTTCGCGCCGACGGTTCCATCTGAGCCGAGACCGAAGAATACGCAACTGACCATTCCATCAGATTTGAGCGAGAAGGACGGGTCCACTTCGAGGCTGGTATTGGTCACATCATCGTGGATACCCACTGTAAAGTGAACTTTGGGTTCGGGCTTGCTCAATTCATCGAGCACGGACTTGACCATGGCGGGGGTGAATTCCTTCGAGGAAAGTCCATAACGACCGCCGATTGCTTTGATTTCGGGGCGTCCGCCCTCGACCAGGGCGCTGACGACGTCCATGTAAAGCGGCTCGCCGGTGGCGCCGGGTTCCTTGGTGCGGTCGAGCACGGCGACGGATTTCACACTCTTGGGAAGACCCTTGAGGAAGTGTTCCACTGAGAACGGACGATACAAACGAACGCGTAACGCGCCGACTTTTTCACCTTGTTGGGCGAGGAATTTCACGGTCTCTTCGGCAACTTCGCCGCCGGAACCCATGATAATGACCACGCGTTCGGCTTCGGGGTGACCGCTGTAATCGAAGAGATTGTAGTGGCGCCCGGTGACTTTGGCGAATTTGTCCATCATTTCCTGCGCGATGGCAGGGGTGGCGACGTAATAGGGGTTGACGGCTTCGCGCATCTGGAAGTAGACATCGGGGTTCTGGGCGGTGCCGCGCAGGACGGGTGCCTCTGGGCTGAGTCCACGGGCTCGATGGGCACGAACCAGGTCATCGTCCAGCATGAGGCGAAGCTCTTCATCCGTCAATTTGTAGATCTTGGCGACTTCGTGCGAGGTCCTAAATCCATCAAAAAAGTGGAGGAAGGGAACGCGGGATTTGAGCGTGGCTGCCTGGGAAATCGCGGCGAAATCCTGCGCTTCCTGTACGCTGCCAGAAGAAAGCAGCGCCCAACCGGTCTGGCGGACTGCCATCACGTCCTGATGGTCGCCGTAAATGGAGAGGGCGTGGGCGGCGATGGAACGCGCTGCCACGTGGAAGACGGTGCTGGTGAGTTCGCCCGCGATCTTGTACATGTTCGGGATCATTAACAATAAGCCCTGCGATGCAGTAAAGGTCGTGGTTAATGCGCCGGCTTGAAGAGCGCCATGCACGGCTCCAGCCGCGCCGCCTTCGGATTGCATCTCCACTACAAGTGGGGAAGTGCCCCAGATATTCGTTTTGCCTTTGGCTGACCATTCGTCGGAGAATTCGCCCATCGCGGAGGATGGTGTGATCGGATAAATGGCGATCACTTCATTGGAACGATGCGCAACACTTGCAGTTGCTTCATTTCCATCGATCATAATAACGGGTTGTTTCATGCTTTGGCTCCTATAAAAGGCATTTCGCCTTGAAATTTCTCAATTATTAAGTGTATTCCTGCGGGATGAATTACGTTAGTTATATATGACTTAATTCCTTATGCCTGTTGTCATATTTTGGATAAGATTGGTGGAAATAAGAAAAACACCTCAAAAAATGAGGCGTTTTGATGGATTTTGTTTGATTTAAAAAAGGGATGTTTAGTGTTCAGCAATCTCGTCCACTGAATAAAAAATTTTCGCACCTTTATCTTTTGCCGTGCTGACCATCAAGTCAGCGCCGGATGATGGACCGCCAACTCGGAGGACGGCGTCGCATTTATCGAGCAGTTTGACGGCAATGGGATGGAATATCTCATTGAACGGTTCATCGCCGATCTCTTTTGAGCCAGCCAACGCCAGCAGGGGAAGCGCGAACCATTCGCCCAATACCGGGATGTGTCCCTTGCGGAAGATGGGTAGCGCGAACGATTCCATAAAATGAACATTTGCTGCGATCTTTTCCGGGTCATCATTTGTGCCCGAGCGGTATGGACCAGCGATCAGGATCATCATGGGTTTGTTGCTCATACATTTTCTCCGGTTTCTAAAGTTTGTTTTTTGAAATGGGCAAATATCGCCACAATTGAACGATCAATATTCCCGCGACCACGAACGCCAAACCAAGCATCTGTTTTCCGTTGATCGTCTCACCGAGAAATATCCACGCAAGGATGGTGATCTGCGGGAGCATGGTTGAGTTGATGATGCCGGATTCCACGGCTGTAAGCGTTTGCAGGGACTTGTTCCAAAGCGTGAAGGCGAAGGCTGTATTCACAAGCGCGAGCCAGCCGATGATCGCCCACTGCTGGAGAGTCAACACGCGGATACCTTGAACGCCGACGCCGATGCCCAGCATCAGCACGCCTCCGACTCCCATGCTGATGGTTGTGACCACAATGGGGCTGATCCTGCCGTGTGAGTTGACCTTTCTCCCAAGCACCGCCGCCGCCGCATTCGACGTCACACCGACGAACGCGGCAAGCAGACCAAGCGTCTGACCGCCCTCAAGAGATAGGGGCAGAAAATAGACCAATGCCCCAACCACCGTGATAAAGATGCCGCCCCATTGCAGCAGGGACGTCCGCTCGTGGATGCTGTACATGCTGTACACAGCTATGAAGATAGGCGAGAAGTTCAACAGCAGGGTCAAAGTTGGTGCGGGGAGCAAAGCCAGCCCCACAAATTGTGAGCCTTGTGCCAGGGTGTAGTACAACAGCCCAAGGACGATCAATTCACCCCATTGGGCTTTTGGTAATTCTCGTATGGTCTTGCGGTGTTCTGTATTGAACAACACCACAGGTAAGAGACATAGAAATGCCAGCGTATAACGCAGACCGGCAAAGGTCACTGGCGGGAGGTCTGACCTCAACCCGAACTTGATCAGCACCCACGAGGTTGACCAAAGGAAAGTCACAAATAAAGCTTGCGCGACGGCGGTAAGATGAGATCGGTTCGTTTTTGTTACAGACATTAGAATCGCTAAAAAATTTATCCGTTCAAGTGAGGTCGCGCCATTAATAATGCCGCCAATGATTTTGCATCCGGCATGTCGCCGCGCTCTGCCATGGCGAGGGCCTCTTTGACGGGAATCTTCTCAAGCGTCAGGAATTCGTCATCGTCTGCTTCGAGCGGATTGTGGTGGAGGTCGGTCGCTAAAAAGACGCCCATGTATTCGGTTGAGTAACCAGGCGCGAGGTAGAACGAGCCGATATGCGTCAATTTGTGCGCTTCCATTCCGGTCTCTTCACGGATCTCGCGCGCGGCGCAATCCTCGAATGGTTCGTCTCCATCTCGCGTACCGGCGGGGAGTTCGAGCATGTCCATTCCGGCGGCGTGACGGTACTGCCTGACGAAGAGCAGATTGCCATCGGCGTCGAGCGGAATGATCACCACCGAGCCGCCGTGTTCGACGATCTCGAATTTGGTTTCGCGCCCATCGGGCGTTTTGAGAAAATCGCGGCGGATGGTGAATGCGCGTCCCTTCATTAGGACTTCCGAGCGGAGCAATTCAAAAGATGACATGAGAGATTCCTTTTTGAATTCGTTTCAAATGCAAAAGAAAAAAGCCCAGGCTAAATTGACCTGGGCTTTAGTTTATTCAGAATTACGGGATTTGCAGTACCTGCCCAACTGTCAACTTCGACGAGGCAGAAATATTGTTGGCAGTTGCAATGGCATTTGGATCCACATCGCCGTATTTGCAGGCGATGCTGTACACCGTTTCGTCTCCCGAAACGACGGAATAGGAAGCGGGGTGCGCCTGTAGCGAACGCGAGCCGGGGAAGCCCCCAGCATTTTGCGGAATGGTCAACACGGTTCCCGCCACAAGGTTATAGGCTTCAGCAGGGGTCAACCCGCTGGCGGCAAGCAATGCATCCGGGTCGACGTTATAGCGGCGGGCGATGCAGTAGGGGAATTCACCCGACATCAATGTATAGGAGGGTGGTCGTACGCCGGGTGGAACGGAAGTTGCCGCAGGTGCAGAGGTCGCGGGGACATCAGTGGCAGCGTCTGCATTGGCGTTTGTGGGCGTGGACACATTGACTTCCACCGTGGGGGTGGCAGTGACGATTGCAACGGATGTTCCGTCAGTGCTGGTTGCACCCGCTTCAGGAGTGCCGGTCGTGGCGGGGTCGCCGCCAGCCGCAACCGTTTGAGCCGCTTCTGTCTGCTTGGCAAATTGTTCTATCATCTCCATTGGGTTTTCAACAGAGGCAATAGGGGAAACAAACAATCCCGTTGGAATCTGGGTTGGGGTTTCGGCGGGCGCAGCCGAAAGGGATTGAGTGCATGCAGAAAGCAAGATCGTTCCCACCATCAGGATGGAAAAAATCAGCATACTGCGTTGTTTTTGGGTCATATATTCTCCTCGTTCCTTATACTAAAAAATGATGGTAGCACATGAAGTTTAAAGCGTCAAGCGGTGGATTATCGACTGCAATCAAGTGACAATCTGGCGGATTCGACATCTTTTTCGGCTCCGATTGGACCGTTTTCCTGTATCTGCTCCCAGACTGTGCAGACCGCTTTGAGCGTTTTTCTGTCAACTTTAAGAACCGTGTTCGACAGGTCCAATGCCTTGTCAATTTCACCATTCATGGCGAAGGACTCAACGAAAACCAGCCACTCACGCGGGTCTTGCGGCTGCGCGTTGAGGGATAACGCCTCCTCTGCCAGTTGTGCGGACGTTACATAATCGCCTTGTTGATTTGACAGTTCCGCTTTGGTGACGTAATAGCACCAATCATGTTTCGGCTCCGGGAAGAACATCGGCTCGGCAGCGTGTTTTGGATTTGTAATGATGCGGGATGGGTCGGAAAGCGAAATGGCTTCGACCAATACATCCGGCAATTGCGAATAGATTTCCTCGTCGCGGTGTGATGAATCAAGTACGTGCAAACATCCATTTTTAGGAAGGTAAAAAACAACAGCATTGGAAGTTGTGCTGTGAAAATTGACAGTGCGGTATGGATACGAAATCCCCACATTCTCTTCCAAGGATGGCAGCGTGGAACCGCCCAAACGCTTTTCAGTATAAAGAAGGATATAGCGCAGGTCGGAGCGTGTGTAGTCCGGCGCATACATCCAGTTAATGGGAGCCGTGAAAGAGAGGTCGGTTTCGTAATCGATGGGCATTTCGTGGGTGAGCAGGACGGTGTTCGGCTCCAGCGCGGGCATGCGCCATGCCATTTGCCAGTAGATATTTCCCTGCTGCTGCCAGTCTCTGCGAAAGATGTTCGCGTTGAAGAATTGCTGTCCGATGCCGAGGGCGATGAGCGCGGAGAAGATAACGATTTGTGTGCGTTGATTTTTGATGAGCAGTTCCACCAGACCGAGCACGAACATCGTTGAGCCAAGCATGATCGATATCATGAACCGGTCATAGGAGGATTGCAGGGTTAACGGTAGTCCTGCCGCCAGCGAAGGGAGACGTCCGAGAAGGATGGCGAAGACGCCTGCAACGATCAGGGAAACAGCGAAAGTTTTATCCGTCGCTTCGGTTTGTGCGGAGCGGAGAAGTATCGGTGTGAGAAAAACGAATGAGAGGGCAACCAAGCCCAAGGTCAGGAGTGAGGCGGGCGCGGTTAGGGTGGGAAACGTCAACACGAGGACTTGCGCCCAGATGTAGAAAGCGGCTTTCCAAAGAGCATCCAGCGTCTGTGTCAAAAAGTAGATTAAGTTTGGCGATTGCGCGGCTGTGACTTCGTAAGAATCATACGGACCGAACTTGTAATAATAGAAGAGCCACGCAGCGTTGAGAATCCAGATGAGAAGATAAGGGAGCCAGATTCTGATGGTTTTGGTAAAGCGTTCGCGGAAGTTCCCTTGAAAGAATATCAAAAGGATAAAGAAGCGAATTCCTTCGATGCCGAAAAAATATTCGGTGGGAAAGATGCCACAGATTTGTAAAAGTATCGCAATGATGGTGTCGGTCCGCTTTTGGGTGCGGAGGGCTTTGAAAGTAAAGCCGAAGGACAGCAAATAAAAAAGGAAGGGGATGAGTTCCTGGTTGATATGTGTTAGAGCCACCCAGTGCTGACTGTAGCCGGGGAAAACAAGCATCAGTAACGCGGCGATATATGCAAGTGTTTTGCGTTGAGGAAAGATCTGGTTGAACGTCCACCAGGCAGTGACGCCGATCAGAAAACGGATGATGAGCGCGAAGATCTGCCAGTAAAGCGGATTTGGCGGAATGAGGCTGGTCGTGAAATAGAAGATGGGTCCGAGGAAGGGACGGAACGGCATGAAAGCCGGTACGAATTCGGCGGGACCCAAAAAGCGGGTGATCCACGCGAAGGGCCAGTCGTCCCAGTAAAAGCCGGTGAGGGGCAAAAGCAGCCCGTAGGCAATAATAGTAATGATGCCAATTAATAAGGTTTTGCGTGTTGTAGTAGAAAGGCGGAATTGCATTTGGCAATTATAACCATACCCCTTGTTAACTTTTATGTCCCTTAATTGGAGTTCTTATTCACCCCTCACGGCAAAAACATTCACCGCTTGATTTTTTCCCTTGAAAATGATCCTGCCCAGATCGTCCAATTTGATGTCGTCAGGCAGACCTTCGCGGGTGTAGTTATCGATGATCAGGGGGTGAAGCGCTTCTTTTGTGTACTCCTCGATGCGGTCAGCCAGGTTGACCGTGTCACCGATGCAGGTGTAAATGGCGCGGTTCTGTGTGCCTGTGTAACCGACTGTCATTTTCCCTGAAGCGATCCCAATGCCGATATGGAGTTGCGTCTTGCCCTGTTCGCATTGTTCTTGATTGAATTCCTTCAGTCGTTCCAACATTTTCAACCCGGCGCGGACAGCCTTTTCGCGATGGTCTTCAAAGAAAATCGGCGCGCCGAACATGGCAAGCAATCCATCGCCCATCATTTGATTTACGGTTCCGTTGTTATCGGTGATGGCATCGAACATCATGCTGAAATAACGGTTGAGCAGGTCAATTGTTTCGACCGGGTCTTGATTCTCTGCAATGCTGGTGAACGAGCGGATGTCTGCGAACAATACAGTGGCGGTCACTTGTTTTCCGCCCAGTGAAAACCCCGTACGCAATAGTTCTTCCGCCACTTCTTTCGTGGCAAAAGTGCGGAAGAGTTTCCTTTGTTCATCGCGCAGTCTCTTCTTTTCGAGGCTGGCGTTGACTCTCGCGCGAAGCAGAATCGGGTTGATCGGTTTGGTCAGGTAATCTTCCGCGCCGAGTTCCACGCATTTGACGACCGCATCCAACTCTTCCATTGCAGAGGTCATGATGATCGGTATCTGCCGCAGTTCGGGGTCTTTCAGGCAGGCTGCCAAAACCTCAAAACCGTTCATCACCGGCATTTCGATATCGAGCAGCATCAAATCGAACATGCCCGAACTGAATTTCTCCAACCCCTCTTTTCCGTTTTCGGCGGTTTCAACCATATGTCCCTGCAGCTCAAGATGGCGCGACAGCGCCATGCGGTTGACCTTGTTATCGTCCACGACGAGCAGACGGGCGGGTTCGGAGGAAGGTTGCGACATGGGATTATCTTAACTCGCTTAATTCCTTTTTGACGGATTCAAACGCCTCTTTCAGGACCTCGAGCCTGTTTCCCACTTCGAAGTTGTTCTCACGCCCCATCATTTCCAACTCACGCGCAAGGGACGCCAGTTCGGTCGCGCCAAAGGTGTTCGCGTTCGATTTGAGACTGTGAGCCGCGCGCCGGAACGTTTCGGCGTCCTTCGCGGCAATCGCAATCTTCATTTCGTTCATTTGGACGACGGCATCATCAAAGAAAGTTCCGATCAATTCTTTGATAAAGTCTTCGCCGGTGCTTTCCTTAAGCTCATTAAAGGTGTTCATATCCAGAAGGGTCATAACACTCCATTTGCAAGTCACATGCCAGCGCGGACTACTTCGCCTTTGCCTTGAACAAGGCGTCCACCAATTCCACCACGCGGATGGGTTTGGGGATGTAGTGATCCATTCCGGCATTCAGGCACATTTCACGGTCGCCTTGCATGGCGTTGGCGGTCAACCCAATGATAAACGGATGTTCCTGAGACCAACGCGCCACGATTTCGCGGGTGGCTTCCAACCCGTCCATTTCGGGCATTTGCACATCCATCAGGATCACATCGTATGTCTGACGCTCCACCGCTTCGATGGTCTCGCGTCCGTTCACGGCGAGATCGGCTTTGTAACCCATTTGCTCCAATAACCGCAGAGCAAGTTTCTGGTTGACTGCGTTATCTTCAGCGAGGAGAATTCTCAACGGATGCCGGGTGCCCATTTGCGGGTCCGGTTTGAAGCGCTCGCTGGTGATGCTTTTCTCATCCTCATCGACCTGAACAAAAAGTCCCACCAGCGTATCGAACAACTGCGATTGTTTGATCGGCTTCGAAAGATACGCAGAAAAGATGTTGGCTTCGTCGCCGGCTTCGCGCCTGCCCAGCGAACTGAAAAGTACAAGCGGGAAATGCGTTTTTTGCGAGCGAAGTTTTTTCGCGAGTTCGAGTCCGTCCATTTCGGGCATGTGCATATCGAGAATGGCAATGTCAAATTTCTCACCGCTTTCGATCCACTGTAATGCCTCGGTGGGCGATTCGGTATCGCGCGGTATCATACCCCATTTGGTAGTTTGCATGTTGAGGATGTAACGGTTGGTGGAGTTGTCGTCCACGATCAACACGCGTTTGTTTTGCAATGCAGGCTGCACGCCAACATACACCTGTTTCTTTGCCGGAAGTGGATCGGCGATCTCAGCCTTGACGGTAAAAATGAACGTCGAGCCGTGACCGGGTCCATCGCTTATGGCGCGCATCGATCCGCCCATCATTTCGACCAGTCGTTTGCTGATGGCAAGCCCCAGACCCGTGCCGCCGTATTTGCGGGTAGTGGATGAATCCGCCTGCGAGAAAGATTGGAAGAGACGACTCATCCCTTCAGCGGATAGACCGATGCCTGTATCGCGGACTGCGAACGTGAGCAGCGCCTTCTCCTTTGCGCCTCCATTCTTGAACCTTTGGCTGGATGCCGTTAAAACGACCTCGCCCTTGTCTGTGAATTTGACCGCGTTGCTGAGCAGGTTGGTGATGATCTGCCGCAGGCGGGTCACATCGCCGACAATGGCGGGCGGAATATCGCCTTCGAAGATGTAGGCGATGTCGATGCCTTTTTCCACGGCGCGGGCGCTGACCAGATCGAGCGAGGCTTCCACACATTCGCGCAGGTCGAACGGCTGATGTTCCATATCCATGCGACCGGCTTCGATCTTCGAGAAATCGAGGATGTCGTTGATGATCGCAAGCAGTGTGTCGCTTGAACTGCGGATGGTTTCCACATAGTCGCGTTGTTCGTCGTTGAGTTTGGTATCAAGCAAGAGTCCGCTCATGCCGATGACGGCATTCATTGGGGTGCGGATCTCATGGCTCATGGTGGCAAGGAAGGCGCTCTTGGCGTCGTTGGCTTGTTCTGCCGCGGCGCGGGCGGAGCGGGCTTCGTCAAATAGGAGGGCGTTTTGAATGGCGGTCGCTGTGCCGGAGGCGATCGATTCCATCAAAGTAATTATGGACGCATCGTAGGCATTCTCGCGCTCGAAGTTTTGAATGGTGAATCCGCCGATGAGTTCCCTGCCGACGATCATGGGAACCATGACCACGGATTTGGGAATCTCGTTCATGGCGGTCATATTGCTGCCGAGTTTTTTCCACAGAATGGGGGAGCGGCGGTTGATGACCAATGTTTTGCCTTGCAAGGCTGCCTTGCTGGTGAAGGCGTTCAACAAAAACGGCGGATATTGAACGCGTTCATTTCCCTTTGTGACGTAATGCGCCGTGATGGTATTCGTCTCGTTGTCGTACAACCCAATGCCGATATTGTCCTCTTTGACAAGCTCGCGTATCTTATCTCCGATCATTTCGATGATGGTGTGGACATCAAGCTGCTGGGTGAGCACCTGCCCGATGTTGTTGAGAATTTCCAACTCGGCGGCGCGGCGTTTGGTTTCATTGAGCAGGAGTTGGGTCTCGTCGAAGAGGCGGGCATTTTCGAGGGCGACACCGGTCGCGTTGGCGATGGTCTCCAAAAGACGCAGGGACGAGTCGGTGAAATAGTTCTCCTCATCGAGATTTTGCAGGGAAATGCCTGTGACCATATTCTTGCGGATCAGGATCGGCATCGCACAAAGTGACTTTGGTAAACGGGTCCGCGAGGTTTTGAAATCCGGGTAATTCGATGCGAACTCTTCAAAATCTCTGTTGACGACGAATCGTTTGCGTGTGGTGGCAACCTGATCGGTAATATATGTATGAAGACTGGTGGCTTTTTTGGGCGGAATGTCCCATTCCTTGCCCTGCTCGAAGGCATACTCGTACTTCATCATTTGCGATGCCAGGTCTACTGTGTAGATTACGGCTGAGTGGACGGAGAATATCTCGGTCAGTTTTTTGCCGACGGCATGGAAAATGGATTTGGCGTCGATATTCGATACGAGGGTCTGCTGCACTGAATTGATAACGCCCAACTCAGTGTTCTGCTGCTCGGTCTCTTTGAGCAGGCGCTGGGTCTCGTCGAAGAGGCGCGCGTTTTCGATGGCAACCCCAATGGAGTTGGCGATCGTCTTCAAAAGGCGCACATCCGATTCGGAGAAGGCATCCTCTTTTTCGAGGTTTTGGAGGGAGATCACGCCTCTGGCTTCGTCGCCGATCATCATGGGAACCCACAGACCTGAGTAGACCACGACATTGTCATCGGCGTCGGCGCCGAGATTTGAGGACTGAAACTTTTTCGAATATTCGTCGAAGTCGCGGTTGACGAGGATATGTTCGCGGGTGCGGATGACATGTCCGCCAAAACCGCCACCGTCCTCACGAAGGGGTAACGGATCCTGATATAACCTTTCCCCTTTTTCTATGATGTACGGATAATACACAAGCTTGGCTTCTTGATCGTAAATGCTTAGCACCACGATCTGGGCATCGAATATCTGGCGGATCTTTTCGCCTGTGTTGTCGTATACAGTTTGAATATCCATCTTGGTATCCAAACCGGTTAGGATGTCATTGATAAGTGAGAGTTCTTCTGCGCGCTGCCGGGTCTCGGCGAGCAGGGTTTGGGTCTCATCGAAGAGTTTTGCGTTCTGTATCGAGATACCCATGCTCGCAGCAAGCGTGGAGAGCAGGCGTACGTCGTTCTCTTGAAAAGCGCCTTCCTGTTCAAAGTTCTGGATCGAGAGCGACCCGAATACCTGGTCCCCTACGAGGATGGGAATGGCGATCAGGGATTGCGGGAAGCTGTCTCCCGCTAAAAGGGTGGAACCGTACTGTTCAGCGATCTCGTTCACCTTTTCGTTGATAAATAATGTCGCCTTATGGGTGATGACATACCCGGAAAAGCCGGAGAGCGGCTGCTTCTCAGGGTAGATGCGCTCGCCTTTCCAATACATGTAAGGGAACGATGCGGAGTTTGTTGCAGGGTCGTAATACGAAATGACCACAGCCTGTGTGTTGAAAATGCCGCGCACCTTTTCACCGACAAGGTCATAAATGGACTGCACGTCCAGCTTGCTGGAAAGTCCCTGCTGGACGCTGTTGATGATCTCAAGTTCGGTGGCGCGCTGCTGTACTTCATTTACGAAATTGGCGTTTTGAATGGCGATGACCGCCTGCAGGGACAGTTCCTCCTGAAAGCGCAGATCGGCAGCAGAGAACGGTTCTCCGCCCTTGCGCCATACCGCCATCATACCGTTGACCTTCTTCCCCGAAAGCAGCGGCGTTACCAGCAGACGTTCATTCCGCACCGCAGGTGTTCCGGGGATTTGCAACGTGCGCGGGTCGAGGTTGGTGTCGTTGATATATTCCGCTCTGCCTTGCTGTGCCAGTGAACCGATGATGCCTTCGCCGACAAGGATGGAATCCGCCAGGATTTCATCTGCTATGTCACCTTTGGCGACCAAAGCCCGCATGGTTTTCCCGTCAGCTTCCGGCAAGTAAATGGCGCTGCTAGAACCGTTCAACAGGTCCCGGGCGTGTGAGGCGATCTTTTCCATCACAGTGGATAGATTCAACGTGGCGGAAATGTCGCGACCGACTTCGTTCAACGCCTCGGACTCACGGGCGTGTCGGACCGTATCTTCGAACAGACGCGCATTGTCCAATGCGGCGCTCAGGCTGGTTGCAATCGTGGATAGAAGCTTGATATCCGATTCTTGAAAGGCGTTCTCACGGTCCAGGTTTTGCAGGCTCAAGATGCCGGTCACTTGATTGCTGACAACCATCGGCGCAAACAGGAGCGACTTTGGCGCTTCTCCCGCAGATGCAGGTTCTTCGCCCAATTCCCTTGCCATGTTCAAATATCCGCTGTTGATGAGGAGTGTTGCCTGTGTTTCCACCACCCGTTTTCGAAAACCATCGATGGGGGCAGGGTGATCGAAATACATGCGTTTGCCCCGTTCGTTGACGTAGCGGTGATGGATCTCATTCGAGGCTGGATAATACAGGGATATCAGTGTGACTTGGGCATCGAAGATATCGCCGACTTTATCGCCGATCAGGTCGATGATGGATTGGAATTCGAGTTTCGATACCAATACCTGCTGGAGGCTGTTGATCACGCCCAACTCGGCATTTCGTCCCGCCGTCTCTTTGAGGAGGCGCTGCGTTTCATTGAAGAGACGCGAGTTTTCGATGGCAATCGCTGCCTGGTCTGCGAAGAGTCTCAGAAGACGCAGTTCGGATTCTGCAAATGTGCGCGGTTCCGCAAAGTGGATGTTCATCACGCCCACCACTTTTTGGCGGAACTTGAGAGGCATGCCGATCAAGGCTCCCTTCCAATCGGCGTTGACGTAAAGCGGGTGGGTGCTCATGTCTTCCACCAAAAGCACTTCCCCGGTCCTGGAGACAGTATCGGTCATCCCGCCCGGGCGCGGGTTGGCAACCGGCACATTTTTTATCTGTCCGTGGGAGATGGCTGTGCCGAACGTCAGTTTGTCGTCTTCATAAATGAATAGATTAATATTCTCGATGCTTGGCATCAAGTTCGATGTGTTTTGCAGAAGAGAATCAAGGACGGCGTTGTAATCCAGATTCGAAGACAGGTTGATGGTCGCTTTGCGGATGGCTTCCAACTCGGCATTATGCTGCTGGGTCTCGTTAAGGAGACGCGCGTTTTCCAGCGCGGCGCTCAATGAACGGGCAAGCGTTTCCAATAGGCGCACATCTGATGGACTGAACGAATTTTCATGGTCCATGTTTTGCAGGGAAATAACACCCCGCACCTCATCCCCCGTAACCAGCGGAACATATAGTGCGGATTTGGGTACGAGCGGTCCCAAAATGAGACGTGCGCCAAATTCCTTCATCCGTTCTTCGACGTTATCGTTGAACAGGATCGTCTTTTTCATTTGGATGAGGGATTTGACAAGTCCGCTCATGGGGTGGGTTTCAACGTGTTCGCGTCCCTGACGGTCTTCATAAAAATTAAATATCTGGGTTTCAGCCTTGTGGTCGAAGGTGGCAATGATGGTGGTCTGTGCGCCGAACAGGTCGTGAATCTTTTCCCCGACAAGGTCGTAGATCGCCTGCATTTCCAGCTTGGATGCAAGCCCATCCTGCACGCTTTTGATGATGGCAAGCTCCGCCTCGCGCTGACGCAATTCCTTGCGGAGCTGGGCTGCAGAAGGGGATTTCGTTTTAGTTTTTGACTGAGATTTCGCGGTGCGCGTTGATGGTGTCTTTTTGGGACTTTTCTTTGTACCGGATACTGGCATGTTTACCTCTGGCTCGATTCAGTTTACATAGTGCCGGTGGAAACGTCAATAGCGTAATGAAAAAAACAGGCGGTAAACGCCTGTCTGTTACTCATTTGTCATGCTGGCGGTTTTGCTATAACCGTTTCAATGCCATGATGGTGATATCGTCGAACTGATTTGCGCCATCGACGAAATTCTCAAGTTCGCTCCCGAGGCGGTTGACCCTCTGCTCGGAAGTGGCATCGCCCTGCTTTAGAAAGTCCTTCAGACGATCATGCCCGAAAAATTCATTCTGGTCATTCTTTGTGTCTGGGATGCCGTCGGTATAGACGAGCAGACTGTCGCCGCTCCCCATGTTGACTTCACCGGTCTTGAACTTCGCGTCTGGCATGTAGCCGACCACAGGTCCGGTGGGGCGCAGCTCTTCGAGTGAGCCGTCTGCGCGGAGGAGATACGGCGGCTCATTCCCGCCATTGATGTATGTGAGCTTTCCCGTTTGGGCGTCCAACACGCCGACGAAGAGTGTCGAAAAGACAAGGGCACGTTCATGAGTTTCCGCCACATATCGATTCGTGATGGAAACCGCCTGCCCGATTCGGGTGGCGGGGGAGTAGGAGACGGGTTCTGTGCCTTCGGAAAAATATTCGGCGGAGGACGTGGCGCGGAGCAGGCTGCGGAACAATGTCATGAACAGAGCCGCGCCGACGCCTTTTCCGCATACATCACCAACTAGGAAAACGAGATTCCCGTCCGGCAGGATGAAGGCATCGTAATAATCGCCTGCCACGAATTTGGCAGCTTTGAAGAATGCGGCAACTTCCCAGCCTGCAACACTTGGAATTTCGATGGGCAGAAATTCCTTTTGAATGTCGCGGGCGATGTTCAATTCCTTTTCGAGGCTTTGCAGATATAGCTGTTCCTGGTCGCGCAGTCGTTTACGCTCGAGGCTGGTGTTGATGCGCGCATGCAGGATGCGGGGTTCGAACGGTTTGGGAAGATAATCATCCGCGCCTTTTTCGATTCCCTTTACAACGCTTTTCAGGTCGTTGTTCGCCGAGATGACAATGATGGGAATGTCCCTCATGGCAGAGTCAGCTTTGGCTTGGTCAAGAACCGCGAAGCCATCCATGATGGGCATCATGATATCGAGCAGCACGAGGTCGGGAGATGTCTCCTTTATCTTTTCCAATGCCTCCTGCCCGTTGACGGCTGTTACGATCTCGTAATCCAGTTCCGAAAGTTCCTGTTCGAGATAATCGATGTTAAAGGGTTCGTCATCCACGATCAGGATGCGGGGTTGTTGATTCATCGGCTTATCCCAAATACTTGGTGAGCATCTCGAAGAGATACATATCGTTGACGGGCTTGGTCAGGTAATCGTCGCAGCCGGCATCTTCTGCTTTTTGCTTATGTCCTTCCATTGCATGCGCAGACAACCCAATGATGGGAATGGCAGGAAGCGCCTCACGGATCTTGCGTGTGGCTTCGTAACCGTCGAGCACCGGCAGGGAAATATCCATTAAGATCAGGTCGGGTTTTTTCTCCAACGCCATCGAGACACCCTGCCCGCCATCTTTTGCAACGATCAGGCTGTAATCGTCCTCGAGCAATTGAGTCAGCAGGTCAATGTTAAGTTCCGTATCTTCAACGATCAAAATGGTTTTCATGTTACCTCCGTAATAATGCCAATGTTCTAGGAACGTAAAATTTGTTTTATCTCTTCGATCAATCTTTCGCCGTCAAAACCTTGTTTGCGTATGACGAGTGCAACGTGCTCCTGCAGCCAATTAGCCTCTTCCGCGCTCAACTCTTTGGCGCTCAAGACAATGACCGGAAGTTCGCGCGTGGCTGGGCTTTCGCCCAATTTATGGATGACGCCGAACCCATCGAGTTTTGGCATCATCAGATCGAGGAGGATGACATCGGGACGATTCGCCTCCAGCGCCGCCAGGGCTGATTCGCCATCCAAAGCGGATTCCACTCTGAATTCTGCTTCCGGCAATTGCTGGTGGAGCAGATCCGTGACCTGCGGGTCGTCGTCCACAGCGAGCACGTGGATGCGGTCACGCCCCTTTTGCTTGATGACCTGCCGGAGCGCGGTCAACACTTCGGCGGGGTTGAGCGGCTTGAGTAGATACGCCGCCGCGCCCAGGCGCAAACCAAGGGCTTTTTTATCCACGATCGTTAAAAGGATTATTGGAATATTAGTCGTCTTTGGGTCGCTTTTCAGGTCGTGCAAAACCTGCCAACCGTCCTGATCCGGCATCAAAATATCCAATAAGATGGCATGCGGCTGCAACTCGCGGGCTTTGGCGAGACCTTCCCTGCCGGAGCGCACACCCACCACCCTGAACTCGTTTTGCGAGAGACTTTCCTGAAGGAGATAGACCGCATCAGGGTCATCGTCGATGACGAGGACAAGCTTTTTGCCGGGCTGCGTTTTCGGCGTGGTATCAGCTTTCTGGATGGAACCCGCTGCCGCGTCTGAAGATGAGGCGGAGCCAGTTTCATACTGGATCGGTACCGTGAGCGTGAACGTCGAGCCTTTGCGGTATTCGCTGCGGACGGTCAGATCCCCGCCGAGCAGACGCGCCAGATTGCGGCTGATGGTCAGACCCAAGCCGGTGCCGCCGTATTGACGCGTGGTGCTGCTATCCGCTTGTTGGAATTCTTCGAAGATCTTGCTGAGGGCTTCTTCGGTGATGCCGATGCCGGTATCGCTGACATCCACCACGAGATTGTCGCCGACGCGGCTGGCTTTTAATGTGACCTTGCCCGCAGCGGTGAACTTGGCGGCGTTGCTCAATAGGTTGAGTGTGATCTGCTTGATCTTGTCCTGATCGGAATAGATGGTGCCGAGATTTTCATCCACTTGTTTGACAAGGCGAACAGTGGGTTTGATGAGCGGCGTGGTGGTGTTGGCACACAGGTCAATGAGAGAGTTGATGTCGAAGTTGGTCGCCTGCACATCCATGCGACCTGCTTCGATCTTGGCAATATCCAGCACGGTGTTGATCAGGCTGAGCAGGTGTTCCGAACTTGATAAAACTTTGTCGAGGTTTTCAAGTTGTTTTTCGGGCAGGGCATCTTCGCCTTTTCTGCGGACGATGCGCGTGAAGCCGATGATGGCGTTGAGCGGTGTGCGCAGTTCGTGACTCATATTCGCAAGGAAGGTGCTCTTTGCCTGGTTTGCCTGTTCCGCCGCGTCTCTGGCTTCCTGCGCATCGTTAAAGAGGCGCTGCGTTTCGTCGAAGAGGCGCGCGTTCTCAACGGTAACGCTCATGGACGATGCGAGGGTTTGCAAGAGGCGCACATCCTGTTCGCTGTAGGCGTTTTCCTGTTCGTGATTTTGGAGCACGATCAAGCCATTGATGGTATTGCCGACCTGCAAGGGAACCAGCAGGAACGATTTGCATTTTGAAGAATCATCCAGCAGAGAAATATCGTATTTGCGGATTTCCTCCTCAACGTTTTTATTGATAAGGATCGGCTGTCTTGTCTCTTCGAGGTAACGATCTGCCGCCGCAGAAATGGGATGCTCCATTGCCTGATCCCGTTTACCGAATAGATTGGAGTAGGGATAATGCACAACATTTTCTGCGCGGTCTATCAACCCAATGGCGATCACCTGCGCATTGAAGGTTTCCCTGATCTTTTCGCCGACCAGTTCGTAGATCGCCTTCACATTCAACTTGGATGCAAGCCCTTCCTGAACGCTGTTGATGATCTGCAATTCGGCGGCGCGCTGTACGGTCTGTTTGAGCAGGCTTTGACTTTGCTCGAACAACTGTGTGTTTTGAATGGCGATGACTGCCTGCCGTGAAAGGTTGTTCAGGAATTCCAGTTCGGTTTCGCTGAATTCATGTCCCTTGCCGTGCCGCCAGACCGCCATGATTCCCTTCAGCTCATTATTTGCCAGCAGCGGAACCGCCAGCAGATGTTCGTCCGGTGTTTCTTCTGTCCCTGAAATATCCAGCGCGCGCGGATCCAGATTGGTGTCGTTGACAATTTCACCAGATTGTTTAAGCGCAATATTCCCGAGCAGACCTTCGCCCAATGTGATGGTTTCGTTGCGCAATTCCTCGGCTTCATTGCCGACAGCAGTGATGGCGCGGAAAATACGTTCATCCCTTTCGGGCAGGAAGAGCGCACTCAAGTCGCCGTCGAGCAGGTCCTTTGCGTGTGTGGCAATACTCTCGAGCACGGTTGCTGCGTCGAGGCTGGCAGAGATGTCGCGACCCACATCCGTGAGGATCGCCATTTCCCTTGCGCGGCGCTGCGTCTCAACGTGCAGTCTCGCAGTTTTGATCGCCGAACCGGCATTGGCGGCAATGGTCGAAAGCAGGCGCAGCGAGTTCTCGTCGAACACACCTTCCTTTTGCGTACTTTGCACACTGAGCACGCCAATGGTTTCCCTGCCCGCTTTGATCGGAACGCCCAGATAACACCTCGCGCGCCGACCGATGCGGTTGATCCCCAGCGCAGAACTTTCTTCATCGAGATTGCGGTTGAATAGCAGCGGCTCGCCGTTTTGGATGATGCGGGTCGTCAAGCCTTCGCCGAATTTGAGGGTGGGGAAGGTATCGCCGTATTGATATGGGAAATCGATGACTCCGGCATGGGGATCGTACAATGCGAGATAGGCGATATCCGCATTGAAGGTATCGCGCATCTGACTCCCGATGAGCTGGATCATGTTATCCAGGTCTGTCTCTGCCACCAAAGCTTGTGTGACGGTGCTGATTGCAGAGAGTTCAGCGGCGCGTTCTTCGGTCTCATTCAGCAGGCGTTGAGTTTCATCGAAGAGGCGGGCATTTTCCAGGGCAATGCCGGTTGCGTTCGAAATGGTCTCCAACAGGCGCAGCGCCGATTCGGTAAAGAAGTTTTCCGTTTCAAGATTCTGCAGCGATATACCGGTGATCGAATTCTTGCGGATGAGGATCGGTATGGCGCAAAGCGACTTTGGCAGAACCGAGCGTGAAGAATGAAAATCGGGGAACTGTTTGGCGAATTCATTAAAACCGGTATTGACTACAAAGCTCTTTCGCGTACCAACGACCTGTTCCAGAATGTGCATATGCAGGCTGGTGGCGGGTCTGGGCTCGATATCCCATTCCTTGCCCTGCTCGAAGGCGAATTCATACTTCAACGATTTCGTGTTGAAATCGATCGTATAGATCGCCGCCGATTGAACGTTGAAGACTTCGATCAGTTTTCTGCCGACAGCCTGGAAAACGGACTTGGTGTCGAGGTTCGAGACCAGCGTTTGTTGAATGGCGTTGATGACGCTCAGCTCGGAGTTGCGTTGTTCGGTTTCAGTAAGCAGGCGCTGTGTTTCTTCGAACAGACGCGCGTTCTGCATGGCAGTACCCATGCCCGAAGCGATGGTCTCCAGCATGCGTATCATCGAGGCTGGGTACGGACTCTTATTCTTGAAGTTTTGGACGGTGATACCGCCGATCAATTCACCCCCGGTCAGGATGGGGATCATAACCGCCGACTTGGGGATATCCGTACCGAAGGTCAGGTTGGCGCCGTACTTTTCCCAGGCTTCTTCGGTCACATCGTTGATTACCAATGACTTGCCTTGTCGCGCCAGCCTCAAGCTGAGTGAACTGAAAGAAATGGGTTCCGGGTACACCCGTTCGTTATTTTTATAAACATAAACGGGCGTAAGCATGTTGGTTTTTTTGTTATACAAACCGATGCCCATATTTTCGGTTTGGATCGCCTGACGCAATTTATCACCGACCTGATCGACCAGTGATTTGAGATCGATCTCCTGGGTCATTGCCTGACCGATGCTGTTGATGACTGCCAGTTCGGCGTTGCGTTCCTCGGTCTCATCGAGCAGGCGTTGGATCTCGTCGAAGAGGCGCGCGTTCTCAAGGGCAATTCCCATACTGCCAGCCAGCGTTTGCAGCAGGCGCACATCGGATTCTGCAAACGCGTATTCCTGAACCATATTTTGAAGGCTGAAATACCCGTTGACCTGTGAACCCGTCCCGAATGGGACATAGATCAACGATTTGGGCGGACGTGAACCTTCGATGGTTTTTAAGCCATATCGTTTTGATTCTTCGTCGGAGTCTTTATTGATCACCACGGTTTGGCGCGATTCGATCAGGTGTTTTACCAATGGGCTGAAAGGCAATAGCTCATCGTCGTACATGCGTTGACCCTCGTCAACCGCATACTCCAATTTTGCAAGTTGTTTTTCATGATCGAATGAACTAATGATAGTGGAATGTGTGCTGAACATACTTTGTATCTTTTCGCCGACCAGGTCGAAGATGGCTTGCATATCCAGTTTGGATGCCAGCCCCTCCTGCACCGAGTTGATGATGGCAAGTTCCTGTGCGCGCTGTTCGGTCTCTTTGAGGAGACGCTGGGTTTCGTCGAAGAGGCGGGCATTTTCGAGGGAAACGCTCATGGCATTGGCGAGGGTTTGCAGGAGACGCATATCCGAATCGCTGAAGGCATGCTCATGGTCATTGTCTACCATGTCGATCAGACCACGTGCCTGGGCGCCGACGATGAGTGGGACGAAAACAGCCGATTTTTCCAACTGTGTGCCGGGCAGCGTGTAACTCCCGTATTTTTCACTTTCCTGTGCCATATTCTCGTTGAGCATGAGAGTTTCGCGTGTACGGAGCACGTACGAACTAAAGCCATGATCGGGGAGTGGAATGGATTCGATCGTGATACGCTTTCCATTTTCATACGCATAGGGGAAGTGGAGGATATTCGTCTTGGGATCGTAAATACGGATGGACATATCCCGATTATTAAAGATCTCGCGGATCTTGTCTCCCACTGCGTCATAAATGCCTTGAATGTTAAGCTCAGCGGCGAGGGCGGCTTGCACGCTGTTGATGATTGCCAGTTCTGCATTGCGCTCTTCTGTCTCTTTGAGCAGGCGCTGGGTTTCGTCGAAGAGACGCGCATTCTCGAGCGCGGTTCCCAGCGAGGCGGCGATGGTGGTCAGCAGGCGCAGTTCCGATTCGCCGAAGGCGTTCTCGTACTCATGATCCTCGATAAGGATTTGCCCGACCACTTGATCACTGGTAATAATGGGAATATGTGCCCCAGATTTTGATGTGTCAGTTCCCGGCGCGGTAATGATGCCAAAATCAAATTGTTCCTGACTTGTGTTGAAAACAATCGGTTGCCGTTTTTTACGAAGTGCATCGAATAGCCCGCCTTCTTTTGGGGTTCCTGGGTCCACGTGGATTTTTTCGCCATGTTCATATTCATACATGGGGATGATTAAGTTTGCCTTGCGGTCATACCAACGAATGCCAATGTCACCTGAATGGAGAACTTCCCGCAACTTATCGCCGACCAGATCCACAATGGCTTGGAAATCCAACTCGGCGGCGAGTCCCTGTTGAATGGAGTTGATGATCTGCAATTCGGCGACGCGTTCCTGCTCGGCTTTGAAGAGGCGCTGTGTTTCGTCGAAGAGACGCGCGTTCTCGAGGGCAGTTCCCAGCGAGGCGGCGATGGTGGTCAGCAGGCGCAGTTCCGATTCGCCGTAGGCGTTCTCGCGCTCGAAGTCTTCCATCTGCAAAGAACCAATAAGACGGTCACTGCTAATGATGGGAACACTGACCATAGATTTACTGGTATCTGTGCCGGGGAGTGTCGTACCGCCGGTTCTTGCCATGATCTCAAGCGTATTTCCAATGATCGGCTGACGGTTTTTTAGAAACTGGTCAAAGGTTCCGCCTGGCGCTGGTGGTTGTTGGATAGGTACAGTCAGTCTTTTGCCGTGTTCATATTCATATAGGAAGTGAACGGCGTTTGCTTTCTCGTCATACCAACGAATTGCCATGTCCTTTGTGTTGAATACTTCGCGCAGTTTGTCTCCAACCAGGTCCACAATGGACTGGAAATCCAACTCGGCGGCGAGTCCCTGCTGAATGGAATTGATGATCTGCAATTCAGCAACGCGTTCCTGCTCGGCTTTGAAGAGGCGCTGGGTCTCGTCGAAGAGACGGGCGTTCTCGAGCGCAGCACCCAAAGACCCGGCGATGGTGGTCAGCAGGCGGATTTCAGATTCACCGAAGGCGTTCTCGCGCTCGTGGTTTTCGAGTTGCAGCATTCCAAGCAAACGGTCGCTGCTGACAATAGGAATCTTAACGCCAGACTTACTTTGGTCCGTGCCTGGTACAGGCACGGAAATTGAATTTCCTTCCTCGGCAGTATTCCAAACAACGGATTTACGTGTTTGTCGCATGGTGTCAAATTGCCCCCCGGGGTTTGATGGGGTTGGAGGAATAGTGAGACGTTTACCATGCTCATAAGCGTAAAGGACATGAACTAGATTGGTTTTTTCATCGTACCAACGGATTCCAAGATCACCCGTATTGAGCACTTCCCTTAACTTGTCACCGACCAGATCCACAATGGCTTGGAAGTCCAATTCGGCGGCGAGTCCCTGCTGAATGGAATTGATGATCTGCAATTCAGCCACGCGTTCCTGCTCGGCTTTGAAGAGGCGCTGGGTCTCGTCGAAGAGACGGGCGTTCTCGAGGGCAGTTCCCAGCGAGGCGGCAATGGTGGTTAGCAGGCGCAGTTCGGATTCGCCGTAGGCATTCTCGCGCTCAAAGTTTTCGATGGAGATTGAACCAAGTACCCGGTCACTACTGATAATGGGAATAGTCGCTAATGATTTGCTTTGGTCAGTTCCCGGGACATTGCCACCTATGTATTCGGCTGGTGTGTTCCAAACAATAGGTTTTCGGTTTTTGAGTATTGTTTCAAGTTGCCCGCCAGGAGTTGGCGGTATTGGTGAAATTGTCAGGCGTTCCCCATGTTCATACACATAGAGATAATGTACAAGATTGGCTTTCTCGTCATACCAACTGATGCCAAGGTCGCCTGTACCCATTACTTCACTCAACTTATCGCCGACCAGATCCACAATAGCCTGGAAGTCCAACTCGGCGGCGAGTCCCTGCTGAATGGAATTGATGATCTGCAATTCCGCCACGCGTTCCTGCTCGGCTTCGAAGAGACGCGCGTTCTCGATGGCGACGCCCATGTTGGAGGAGAGCGTTTGCAGGAGCGAAAGATTGTTTGCAGAAAAATAATTCTGTTTGTAGTTCCCAACCATCACCGCGCCAATGGCTTTGTCGCTCACGATGATCGGCACAAGCATCTGAGACTGAGATATCACCCCTGAACTTTTTTCGAGCATTTCTGGCGGAAAATATACACCGTTGGCGATTTGTTCTTGAAGCGTTCCCATCAAGAGCGGTTTACGGGTTTTGATAACCTTTGTAGTCAAGCCCTTGCCCAGCGGAAATGGTTCAATGTAATCAATGTACCCGCCTTCGCCTTTATCAAACATATACTGGACATGAATGAGATTCGTCTGCTCGTCCAATAATGCGATCGAGACACCTTCTGCCTCGAACATATCCCGTACCTTATCGCCGACGATTTTTGTCACCGTCTTGACGTCCAGTGTCTTCGCCATCGCTTCACCCACAGAGTTGAGGATTGCGAGTTCGTCTACGCGTTGTTTCAACTGTTCGGTTCGTTCTTCGACTTTGCGCTCGAGACCTTCCAATAAACCAGCATTATCCAACGCGACAGCACCTTGATTCGCCAACATGCCGAGCATGTCGCGGTCGGAGTTGTCGAAGGAGCCGTAGAGCGAGTCCATGTCCACGTAGAGGTAGCCGAGGATTTGGTTTTGGGCGATGAGGGGAGCGACGATTATCGATTTTCGATTTTCGATTTTGGATTGACGATTGGTTTTCTTTGCGCTCTTTGCGGGCTTCGCGGTAGTTTCGCTCTTCGAAGGCAGGATCAGTTGAACGGTCCGCGTGAGGCGGGCTTGGGCGAGGTGTTTCTTGATCGAAGCGAGAACTTTTCCAGCGTCTTCTCCGCGTGGGAGGAGGGAATCCGCCACGTAGACCTCGGAGGTCTGACCTTCAAGGATCAACATCACGCGTTCGCCGCCGATCAGTTCGGTGGCTTCTTCGACGAGGAAGGTTTGGATATCTTCGACGGTGTGCAGGGCATTGAGGCGCAGACCCGTATCCGCAAGGCGCTGGAACGGTTCGCGCAGGTTGGACTCGATGGCGAGATGCGCGAAGAGCCGCTCCTTGGGTAGTTTGCGCTTCGCCCCGTCCTTGACCCAATATTGCAGGAGTTTGCGATTGTCTTCAACCTTGTTGAGCGCGTTGCGGCGTAAGCCTGCATCGCGGATACCGCTGATCTGTTCGAGCAAAAAATCGTAGGCGCGCTCGAGGGCTTCGCGTGCTTCTTTGGTTTTCTTGTTGGCGTTCAACGCCTGCACATGCCACCACCAGATCGCTTGTGAAGAAAAGTCATCGGGTTTGGCGAAGTTTTGGGCGCGGTGCAGGGCTGTGGCTTTGGCAGTGGCTTTGAGCGCGGAATTGGGGTCGCCCGCGGCGAGGTGGATTTTCGCCAGTTCGGTGAGGTTGATATGTTCCCTGCCAGTTTGGGCGGCTTTGTCAATCTTCAATGTAGACTTGTAGTAATGGGTAGCGCTCTTCAGGTCACCTGCGGCGAAAGCCAGTTCTGCCCGCTTGCTGGCAAGACCACTGTCCATAGTTGGGTCGCCAAGGTCAGGGACGAGTTTCTCCAACTCTTGCAGGTGCAGGCGGGCTGAGGCTAAGTCGCCGAGAATAAGTTCCGGGGTGATAAGGTTTGCCAGCGCATAAGTAAAGTTGATCCGTGCACCTATGGCGCGATTCAATTCAGCGACTTCGTTTTGCAGGCGGCGGCTATGGGGGTAGAGACCGAGTTCAACATAAGCATTCGCCAGATTGCCAAGAACGACCGCCTGCCGATCCTTGTAGCCTGCGGTCTCGAAGGCGCCCAACGCCTGCTGGCTGTGCTGGATGCGTTCGGCGAGGTCGGTATCGGTGGTGCTAAGCACAGTGAAGGCATTGCCCATGCCATATCCGTCACCCGTCTTCTGGCACAATTCCAATGCGGTCTGCGCGGCGCGGCGCGAGTCTTCGGCGCGGTTCAATAAAAAGTAGGCGGCGGCGAGTGACCAATGCGCACGCCCTGCGCCCGAGTCGTCGCCCAGTTCTTGGTAGAGGGCAATGGCTTTTTGCGCAGTTTCAATGGTGGCTTCGAGTTGTCTTGCACGAAATTGCGCTTCGGCGAGGCGGAAGAGGGAGAGGGCGTGTTGGTCGGTAGGGGCGCGGTTTCCGCGCCCTTTTTGTTCGCGCGAACCAGGGCGGGGGGACCCCGCCCCTACGGCGGATTTTGCGGATTTGAGTGCGGCTTTCAGGTCACCCGACCGCATTTGGACGAGGGCGAGGCGGTTCAAGGCTTGAACCTTCAAACCTGCAACCTTCGACGTGCGACTGATCTTTCCCATCGACTTGGCGTCTTTCATGGCAAGGTCCAATTTGCCGAGGGCGATGTAGGATTCAGAGCGCAGATCGAGCAGATCCATTTGATCGGCGGGTTTAATTTTCGGCGTGGATAATGCCTGTGTCGCTGAATCAATCGCCGCCGCGTGCTGACCCGTCCACGCTAATTCGCGGATGCGGGCGATCATCTGTTGGGAGTCCGCTTGTTTTGCAGAAGTACGTTTTGTCTTTGCCATAAAATATCCTGAACTTAATGTTAGGCAGATTTTGGTTGGTATTGAACTGGCAGTTTGAGCATGAAGGTGGAGCCTTTGCCGGGTTCGCTAACGGCGGTCAGTTCGCCGCCAAGCAGGCGGGCGAGGTTGCGGCTGATGGCAAGCCCCAGCCCGGTGCCGCCATATTGACGGGTGGTGCTTGAGTCGGCTTGTTGGAATTGATCGAAGATGCTATTGAGCGCCTCTTTGCTGATGCCGATGCCGGTGTCTTTTACTGCGACCTGAAAATAGCCATCCTGTTGAGTGAGTATTAGATCGATATTGCCTTCGTGCGTGAATTTTGCGGCATTGCTGAGCAGGTTGAGTACGATCTGTTTGACCTTGTCCTGATCGGAGAAGATCGGTTTTATATCGGGGTCGAAGTTTTTATTTAAGACCACTCCCGGTCTGAGCAGTGGCGTACCCAAATTGATGCAGGTTTCAGCCAGTACACTGATATCGAATCTGGAGGGGATGACATCCATGCGACCGGCTTCGATCTTGGCGATATCGAGAACGGTGTTGATGAGTCCCAGCAGGTGTTCCGAACTGGTAAGTACCTTATCCAGGTTTTCGGTTTGTTTTTCGGGAATAGTCCCTTCGGTCTTTCTGCGGACGATGTTGGTAAAACCAATGATGGCGTTAAGCGGGGTACGGAGTTCATGGCTCATGTTGGCGAGGAAGATGCTTTTTGCGGTGCTGGCGGCATCGGCTGCGGCGCGCGCCTCTTGAGCCTGCTGATAAAGATGTGCCTTTTCAAGCGCCACGCTCATGCTGCTGGCGAGCGTGATCAACAAACGCACATCCGTTTCGCTGAAGGCGTGTTCGCGGTCGACGTTATCGAGACCGATCACGCCTTTTACTTCACCATCCAATAGAATGGGCATGCGCAGCAGGGATAACGTCGGCTTTGTGCCCGGGAGGGTGTTCGGTTTAAGCCCAAGGTCTGCGAGCTGTTCCTTGAAATTTTCGTTGATCAATATCGGCTTTTTGGTGTTGATGATATGCCACATCATCGGCGAAGGCGGCGCATCCGGGACATCCAACCGCTGCCCTCTTTCCAGCAGGTAGTGATAGTGGCGGAGGGATCCTTCCTTTTCGAAGGAAACGATCGAGATCGCCTGCGAGTCGAACACGCTGCGTAATTGCTCGCCGATCAGTTCATAAATGGAGTTGACATCGAGTTGGGATGCCAGCCCTGCCTGCACGCTGTTGATGATGGCAAGCTCATCTACACGCGCGCGAAGTTCCGCGGTTCTCTCCTGGACCTTTTGCTCGAGTCCCTGCGCCCAGTTGACATTGTCCAATGTGACGGCTGCCTGATTTGCCAGCATGCCGAGCATGTCGCGGTCCACTTCGGTGAATGAGCCGTAGAGCTGGTCCATGTCCGCGTATAGATAGCCGAGGATCTGGTTCTGCGAAAATAGCGGAGCGATGATGCGGCTCAGGCTGCTGCTTTCCGCTTCATGGTCAATGACCAGTTTCACGGTCCCGGTGAGGCGGGCTTCGTCAAGAAAAGGCTTGATGGTTTCGAGCAGCTTGTGCGCATCCTCTCCCTGCGGCAAAAAGGAATTTGCCACTTCCCGGCTCCCATCCCGTTCAAGGATGAAAAGCACGCGCTCGCCGCCGCTCAGTTCCATGGCTTCTTCAACAATGAAGGTTTGTATCTCTTCCACTTTGTGCAGGGCGTTGAGGCGCAGACCCGTATCGGTGAGACGCTTGAACGGCTCGCGCGGATTCGTCTCGACGGCGAGATGCGCGAATACCTTTTCTTCAGGAAGTCCGCGAGATGTGCTGTCCTTTACCCAGAATTGCAGCAGTGCGCGGTTTGAAGCGACTTTATTAAGGTAATTGCGGCGCAAGCCCTCGTCTCGCAGGTTGGCAATATCCTGAAGCAGAAAGCCGTGCGCGCGTTCAAGCGCCTGCAGCGCATCTTCCGTTTTTTGATTTGCAAACAATGCCTGGGCATGCGCCCACCAGATCTCATGCGAAGAAAAACTATCGGGTAATTTATAACCCTGCTCACGATGCAGGTCTGTGGCGCGGGTCGTAGCCTGAAGCGCCTCAGTTGGATTCTCATTTTGCAGGCAGGCTAATCCCAAATGGGTGAGGTGGACATTCTCATTCCCAATCCCCGCTTTTTGGGCGATCTCCACTCCTTTTCGAAAGCGGCGAATGGCTTCAGGAAAATTTCCGTCTTTGAGCGCCATCAACCCGGAGTTGGTTTCGACGCTGGCGTCCATCCGCGGGTCGCCGAAGGTGGGTGCCAGTTCCGCAAATTCGGATAAAAGCGCGCGCGCGGATTCAAGTTCGCCGAGCTGCAACTCTACATCGAATAGATTTTCGAGCCAGTACGCCATGCCGACTTTCCCGCCCATTTCACGGTCCATTTGCAGGGCTTTGGCTGTGAAGCGGCGGGCGTGCATATACAACCCCAGGGATTCATAAGTGAACCCTAAATTTCCAATGGTCGCCGATTGACGTTCGTAATATCCCGCTGCTTCAAGAGTTTGAGTGGCTTGTTGATAATGGCGAATGCGCTCGGCGATATCCTGATCTGTGGAGCTTAATCCGCTATAGGCACAGGCGATGCCAAAAAGATCACCCGCCTGCTGGCAAAGTTCCAGCGCGGTTTGCGCCGCTTCACGCGATTCTTTTGCCCTGCCGGTTACATTATATGAAGGGACCATGACATAGCTGGCTCGCCCTGCACCGGAAAAATCGCCCTCCGCCAGAAACAATTTCTTAGACCGCTTTGCAGTTTCGATCGCATCTTCATAATTGCTGATGGTCTTTTGCGCTTCTGCCAGACGCAATAAACTTTTGGCGGTCAGGTGCGGGTCGGGCGGGTCTAATGTTTCAGCGAGTTGTACGGCTTGGGTGGCGGCTTGCACGGCGTCCTGCACATCGCCTATTAATAATTTTACATGCGAGTTATTGTTGAACGCCTGAACCTTTAATTCCGCTGCCGCATCTTGTGAAAGTTCGATCATCGCGGCGGCATCCCGTGCGGCATCTTCGAACTTTCCGAGCGCTAAAAAAGATTCAGTGCGTTTGCCGAGCAAAGCGATCCTGTCCCGTATATCCAAATCAGTTTTTTCGAGTTCCTCAGTGGCGAGTTGAATGGCTTCGATGTGCTGTCCCCCCCACGCCAATGCATGGATCTGAGCGAGCGGTTCCATTAACCAAGAACCGCCAGCAACAGACCGCTTTGACGTTCCCGCGGCTTTTTGCTGACGGTTCTTATTTAAACCATTCCTTACGGTTAATGACTTCCTTGTCATTCCGCTCTCCTTATTCCTCTGATGAATAGTGGAGTAAGTTTACAAGCTTATATATCTTTAGTCAACAACATTCCCCATAATGGGCTGTGAAATATGGAATTAATCAATCAGTTTCCTGATGTTCTTGATGGATGTTTGCAGGACCAGGTCGCAGCCGGGCCAGACCGCATCCACGCCCGCCTCTTTCGACCTTTGAACTGCCTCTGCAACCGAGCCTTCATCACCCTGCCACAGCGTCGCAACCGGGTCGACGTTGCCGAACAACATCACATCCTTCAACACAGCGCGCGAGGATTTTAGATCGTTCAACTGGTCGACCGAGATCGCATCCGCACCGGATTGCGCCAGCAGACTCATGGCAGAGTCCGTTTTCCCACAGACGGAAAGCACGGTGGGGTGGGGCAGGCTTGATGTCAGTTTTTGAAGCGCAGGCAGGACGAACGTCTCGAATGGCTGCGGTCCGATAAATCCCGGCGAGCCGCCCATCTCATGGATGGTGATGAAATCCGCGCCTGCTTCGAGATATGCCTTGCCGATTTTCGAGAGGAAAGCGGAAAGATGAAAGAGGGCATCCAAAACCATTTGCGGTTCGTTCTTCATTTCGCGGATGAGATTTTGCACTTTGCAAATGTAGATCATCAGCGTGTACGGACCAGGAATCACGCCCGAAATAACGGCGTGTTCACCGATGTCTTTTTTTAATAAACTGATTGCTTCGCAAATTAAACCAATCCTTCCCCCAATCTCCAATTCTCTAATCTCTAATATCTCTTTTGTACTCTGAAACAACAATTTCTTCACCTGCGGAAATTGCAAATCTTTGTCGTTGTAGAAAATCAACTCCGCGCCCAATGCCTCGGCAGGAGAACACAAATCCAACGGCAGCGCCGCGGATGGCATTCCTGTAAGTTTGAATGTGCTCGCCGCCGCCTTTGCCATTTTTTCAGCGTCGTGATGTACTTCTTGCAATGACAACCCTTCGCTCGCCAGCCCTTCGGTTGTGACGTGAATCAATCCGCTGAATGCAGGGACTGAAGAAATCTTTTCCCCATTCAATAACCTCAAAATCTCATCACGCATCAAGACCTCAAAACAAAGTTGAAAGTTACAGGTTGAAGGTTTTAGGTTGCTCAACTCATAACCTTCAACCTTCAACCTGTAACCCATAACTAACTCTTCGCCGCTTTCGCGATCGCTGCGATATGTTCCGGTGTATTCCCGCAGCAACCGCCGACAACTTTTGCGCCGAGTTCAATGTATTTCTTTGTGTAGTTCGCCATGTCTTCGGGACCCATGTCGTACACGCCTTGCTCGGTTTCCAAGTCCATGTGCGGGACGCCCGCATTCGGCTTGACCCACAGCGGCATATCGGCTTTCGCGGCTTGATATTCCTTTACGACCGCTTCCATATTATCGAGCGTGGTTCCGCAGTTCGCGCCGATGAGCACCGCGCCCATCTCGCTGTATTTCTTCATCACATCCTTCGGCTTGACGCCCATCATGGTGCGTGTGCCGCGGTCATAGCTGAAAGAGACCACAATCGGCAGGTCTGTGACGGAGCGTGCGCCTTCAAATGCGGCGGTCGTTTCTTCCACAGCGAACATGGTCTCGATGACCAATAGATCCACGCCGCCTTCGGCGAGGGCTTTGGCTTGCTCGGTGAAGGTCGCTTTCACCTCTTCATATTCAAGCGGACCATACGGCTTGATGATCCCGCCGACAGGTCCCATTGAACCGGCGACAAGCCCATTATTCAGTGAAGCGGCTTTGCGAGCGATCTCCACTGCACGCATATTGACTTCAGGTGTGCGATCCTGATACTTTGAGTCTTTCATGCGCATGCGAGTCCCACCGAAGGTACAGGTCAGGATGATGTCTGACCCGGCCTGGGCGAAGGATGAAGCGAGCTTCAGTATCGTATCCGGGTCGTCGATGATGAGGTCCTCGGGTGGTTTGCCGGGTTTGAGTCCCATCTTCTGTAAATTCGATCCTGTTGCCCCATCCGCAACGAGAATTTCCCCGCTGTTCAATCGTTCTAGAAATTTGTTCATTGTTCCCTCCGTAGGGGCGGGGTCACCCCGCCCCTACATAAAAATTATTTTATGAAATTCTTCGCCATCGGGTCCGCTTTGCGGTGCGGAATGAGATGTGCGATATGTTCAAATGGCTCGCTCATGTGCGGGAAGCTCGTTGCCAGCATGAATTGATTTTGGAATTCCGGGTCGGTCGGAAGTTCGAAGCGTTCCACTTTGCGCGTCACGGCATCAATCTCGTTGCGCTTTTCAATATTTAGCAATGCAATTCGCGCGCCGTCTCCCGCCGCGTTCCCAACCGCATAAACATTCTCCAACTCGCAATCGGGGATCAAGCCAATGAGCATGGCTTTTTCCTTATCAATATAACTTCCAAAACCGCCAGCCAAAATAATTTTATCAGGGCTTTCCAAATTCATTCGTTTGAGCAGTGTGCGCGCCGCCGTGAAAAGCGCTGCCTTCGCCAATTGAATTTGACGTACATCCTGTTGAGTGATTGGGATGTCTCGTCCTATGGAGGTTTCCTCCGCCCAGGCGATGACATACTCCCAGCCGGATTCTCCCTCTCGAACGCGCTTCGTACTTAAGTTTTTCTTGAACTTGCCCCGAGAGTCCACCACCTCCGCCCGGAATATTTCTGCCACTGCGTCGATGATCGCCGAGCCGCAGATGCCTTTGGCTTTGCCTTCGTTCCAATTCTCCTCACCGATGATCTTGTATTTTGGCTCAAGAGTTTTCTCGTCAATGTGAACCCGCTCAATCGCGCCGGGTGCGGCACGCATGCCATATTCCACATGAGCGCCTTCGAGAGCCGGTCCCGTCGGCGTGGACGTACACACCAGCCGCTTGCGATTGCCCAGGACCAACTCCGCGTTGGTGCCGACATCGATCAACAGCAGATTGTCGTCCTGCTTGTGCGGCTCTTCTGCAAGGATAACCGCGCTCGTATCCGCGCCGACAAAGGATGCGATGGTTGGCAGCACATGAATGTTTCCCGATGGGCTGATCTGCAATCCCAGTTCGCGCGCCTTCACATCCACTGATTCATGGATGGCAGGCACAAACGGAGCCAGCCCCAGATCTTTCGGGTTGAGATTTAACAGAAGGTGATGCATGGTTGAGTTGCCAACCAGCACCATCTCTAAAATATCTTCTATTTTGATGTATGTTGGGCGTTCGTCTTCTTCGTATTTATTTGCATTGGCGTAGAGGTTTTTATTTGCTGTCTTGACCGCCTGCCTCAATAATTTATTAAGTGTTTCAATGACCGCTTTATGCAATTTCTCGGTGCCGTCTTTATGTTCGATAGTGTATTGAATGCGCGACATGACGTCTTCGCCATACACGATCTGCGGATTCATTTCCGATTCCGCCGCGAGGATTTCGCCTGTGCGGAGGTTACATAAATAAAGCGCGATGGTCGTTGAACCAATATCGACTGCCGCGCCGTAACTATTTTCATGCAACCCCGGCTGGACTTGAATGACTTCCTTGTCGTTCCAAACGGAAACGGTCACATTCCACCTGGCATCGCGCATCGTCTTGGAAAGTGTGCGAAGGCATTGATAATCGATGCTCAACTCATACCAACGCGGAAGATTCTCCTCGCCGCCGCGTACAAGGGACATTGATGTTTCCAGTCCTTTGGCGAGGCGTTCCCAATCTGCGATGGGGCGCTCGAGGTTGGGCGGGGTCATGCTGACGAGATATTTGCGGATGGCGGGCTTTACTTCCACGGGGCGTTCGTTCGCACTCTTGCGGACGATCTGTTTGTTTCCGCGGCTTTCTTCGGGAACATTGACCAGCACATCGCCGCGAATTCGGCACTGACAGGAAAGCCGCACCTGTCCTATCTCCCAACCCTTGCTTTTCAAAAGATGGGGACGGCTCTCGAAATATTTTCTTTCCTGCGGTGTAACGGGGGAGACGTTCTCTCGTTTTGAATCAATATTGTATTTTTCAAAGCGACCTTCTTCAATAAGAATGATGCACTTGCCGCAAGTGCCATTCTCGGCGCAAATGGATTCGATCTCCACGCCCAAATCTCTTGCGGCTGTACGAATGGATGTACCGGCATCTGTCTGCCCGCGCCGACCGGAGGGTTGCAAAATGATGTTATGTTTGTTTGTCATTTGGTTTACCACAGAGAGCACGGAGGGCACGGAGAAAAACAGAAAAAAACTCTGTGTTCTCTGTGCGCTCCGTGGTGAATGTTCTTAAGCCTGTTCTTTTCTCGGAATCACGACGCGCGCCGCTTCGGCTTCCAACTCTGCCAGCAGCGTCTCGGCTACTTCTTCAGCGGAGCCGTCGCGCTCGATCCACTGTCCGCGTTTGTATTGCTTGGCATAATCCGTTGTGGATGTTGCGCCGATCGCCATTGCATATGCATCGATCTTGTTCTGAACTTTTTGCGAAAGTTCTTTTTTTACAGTTTGCCCGTCCGCTTTGACGGTAAACGATTGCGGAATATCTTTCCAATACATCACACGATATTTTGCCATTTCGTATAACCTCGTAAAATTATATATAATTTTCGTGATTGTACGAGAGGATACGCTGTGGGTCAATGCAAAAAAGAACCAATATGAGGTCAGGCTTTTAGCCTGACAAGTTCTGATATTGAAATATGGCGGGTTAGAAACTCACCCTGCAATTTATACCCCCATCGCATTTCCTGCCAGCCAGCCCGTTGTCCATGCGGCTTGAAAATTGAAACCGCCTGTGATGCCGTCAATATCCAACACTTCGCCGCCGAAGAACAAACCGTCTACTACGCGGCTTTGCATGGTCTTGAAATCCACTTCCTTCAAACTCACGCCGCCGCAGGTGACGAATTCATCTTTGAACTGTCCCTTGCCTTTAATTTGGTATTCACCTGCCGTCAGTTCTTGTGCAAGTTTTTGTAACTCCGCTTTGGAAATATCCGCCCAATTTTTCTCGCCGATAAAATAAACCAACTGCTTCCACAACCGCAGCGGAATTTGAGAGAACGCCGAATGTGCCGAAACTTTCTTGCGCGCATTTTCGTGCCAGTCTTTGTTGCGCTGTAAAACTTCCAGCGTTGCATCAAGCTTATAGTCACCGAGCCAGTTCACGGTTAGGGTTGAGGCGTATTTTTTGTCAAAGAGAATCCGCGCGCCCCAGGCGGAGAGTCTCAGCACGGCGGGTCCGCTCATGCCCCAATGCGTGATGAGCAGCGGTCCGCGCGCGATGAGCGAATCCATTTTCAAAGTCGCATCTTCAACTGAAACTCCAGCCAGACCATTGATGCGTTTATCCTTGATATTGAACGTGAACAACGACGGGACTTGCGGCACGATGGTATGTCCAAGCGTTTGGATGACCTGCTGCGACTTGCGGTCGCCGCCCGTGGCGAACATCAATTTTTTTGTTTGCAGACGAAAAGCCTGCGCCTCTTTCTTAACCTCCAATTTGAATCCACCCTGCGGAGTTTTCTCCACACCCAAAACGGATGCGCCCAACTCAACCCGCACACCTGCCTGCTTTGCAGAGTCGCGCAGGCAATTGGCAATGGTGTTTGAATCATCGGTGATGGGGAACATCCTGCCGTCACTTTCGGTTTTGAGTTTTACATTACGAGCCTCGAACCATTCGACCGTGTCTTTTGGTTGAAAGCGCGAAAACGCGCCGCGCAATTCATTGCCTCCGCGCGGATAATACGTGATGAGTTTGGCAGGCTCGAAACAGGCGTGAGTGACGTTGCAGCGACCTCCGCCGGAGATGAGCACCTTGCCAAGTGTCTGGCTGGCTTTTTCGAGAATGAGCACACGCAGATCCGTGTTTTGTTCGGCGGCTCGGATTGCGGCGAAGAATCCTGCCGCGCCGCCGCCGATGATGATAACGTCCCAGATGGGTGAGATGGATTTTGACATAATAGTTGATGCAGTATACCTGAACTATTCACTCTGGACTTTCGGGTCTTTATCCATAAAATAGAAGCATGATGAATGAAAAAGAATTTTTGGACTATATGAATGCGAATGGTTTTGTGTACAAGCGATTGGAACACCCTGCGGTGTTTACCTGCGAAGAAGCGGATGCGCACACTGCCAGTGTGGATGCCGTCCACACCAAAAACCTTTTCCTGTGCGACAAAAAAGCACGCCGATTTTTTCTCGCGGTGACTGCCTGCGAAAAGACAGTAAATCTTAGCGAACTCGCCGGTCAGTTGGGTGTTTCTCACCTTCGTTTTGCCTCGGAGGAAAACCTGATGCGTCTGCTCGGGGTGGCGCGCGGCTCGGTGACGATGATGGGGCTGGCGAACGACTCTGAACATCGCGTCGAGTTGTGGGTGGATAAAACCATATGGGACGGCGAATATTTTCTCTCACATCCGCTTGTTAACACAGCCACGCTTGTGCTTGAAAAAGCAGAATTAATACGATTTTTCGAGTTGACAGGACATGCTCCAAGCTTTTTTTGAGCGCTGGTGATGTTTGTCAATTGAAATTTCTTTGGCTTCCACCTATACTAGAGTTGCGAACAACAATCCTTCCAGTCCGTTGACCGATTGAGGTATGTTTGTCAAACGGGTGGAAGTCCATTTATTGAAAAGGAGCTTACATGAAAGGCGACGAAAAACTGATCAAAACCCTGAACGAACTTCTGGCGGACGAATTAACCGCCATCAGCCAATTGATGGTTCATTCCGAAATGTGCGATAGCTGGGGTTACGAAAAACTGCATAAAGCGCTCGAAAAACAGGCGATCGATGAAATGCATCATGCCGAATGGCTGATACAACGCATCCTCTTTTTGGAGGGACTGCCGGTCGTTTCCAAGCTCAATGAGATGAAGATCGGCAAGAGTGTGCCAGATATGCTCTCCAACGATCAAGCCGCTGAGCAGGGCGCGATCCGCGCCTATAATGCGGGCATCCAACTGGCTGGCGAGGTCAACGACCAATCCACAGCGGATCTGCTTACGACGATCCTCAAAATGGAAGAGGGTCATCACGATTGGGAGAAGAAGCAGCGCACTCAGATCGAACAGATGGGACTTGAAAATTATCTGAGCAACCAATCTGGTGAAGAAGGTTAGTTCTGCTGGAGAAGAAAGTTCAATACAAAATACCCTGACATCCGTCAGGGTATTTTGTTCTAAAGATAACCCCTTCTTTACCGAATCTTTACAAATATTTTGAAGGCTCTCTAAAAAGCAAAACTACACTTCGGGAAGTTCGATTACCCGGAGGCTCATCATGATCACATTGTTCGGTAAGCGTATGCGGCTTTTCCGTCCGCGCTCGATATGGATTCGACGGTTAGTGCAGTGGTTCTTTTTCCTCTTGATCGCGACCATTGCGGTCAATCACACTTTGGTTGAGAGCGGTGGAGGGATTGCTTTCCTCTCCAGTGCGTCTTTGCATGGAGTATGTCCGTTTGGCGGCGTGGAGACACTTTATACGTTCCTAAAAAGCGGATTGTTCGTTCAAAAGATACACGACTCGTCGCTTGTTTTGGCTGGTATCGTAATTATTATGTCCATTCTGTTTGGACCGGTCTTCTGCGGCTGGGTCTGCCCATTGGGGACAGTCCAGGAATGGGTGGGGAAGATCGGGAAGAAATATTTCAGAAAACGCTATAACCATTTTGTCCCTGAAAAACTTGATAAAGTCCTTCGTTATTTGCGGTACGGCGTATTGGTGTGGGTGTTGTATGTCACTGCGGTCAGCGGGACTCTGGTCTTTGAATCTTATGACCCATACTTTGCACTTTTCAATTTTTGGAGCACGGAAGTGGCGTGGAGCGCGCTCGTCATCCTCGGCGTTACGCTGATCCTCTCGGTCTTTGTCGAACGCCCGTGGTGTAAATACGCCTGTCCATATGGTGCGGTGTTGGGGATCACAAACCTCTTCCGCGTCTTCTCCATCAAGCGGGCTGAATCCACCTGCAAAGCGGATGGCGCCTGTTCGATCTTGTGTCCCATGAACATTCCTGTGGACTCGGTCAAAACGGTTCGAGACCACCAGTGCATCTCCTGCCTGGAATGCACGTCTGAGGCGATTTGCCCGGTTGCTCAAACTGTGGTCTTCACCAGCGGTGGTGTGAAATGACGCTGACTTCCAAACCTCTGTCCGTCATATTGATCGTCCTGATGTTTGGCGGAATTATGTTCTCGTCTGCGATGGGGTGGTGGGCGACAGAATCTACGAAGGAACCGGTCCGATTCACGGAGGGTGAATTTGCGGGCATGGCGAACCCGGCGGATATTCGCGGTTCATATACCTTTGGTGATATTTCCAACTCATTCGATGTAACGCCCGAAGTATTAGCCCAGGCATTTGGAATTACCAGCGATGACCCCGCAACTTTCGCGCTCAAGGACCTTGAGACTATCTATCTTGACAGCGAATATGAGATCGGGACAGCATCTGTCCGTTTGTTTGTAGCGTTTTATACCGGCTTGCCGCTCGATACAACCGGAGAGGAAATCTACCTGCCTCAATTTGCAGTCCATATTTTGCAGGCAAAAGGCAACCTTACCCCCGATCAATCCGCATATATTGACGCTCACACGGCTATTATTGACCGATCCACTCCGGCGGAAGGTGCATCTGCCAATGCAGAGCCCAACCCTGAGAACGAAGCTGAAAACGAGTATATGATCAAAGGAAAGACCACCTTTGGCGACCTTGTTTCGTGGGGCGTTCCGAAGGAGACCATTGAGTCCATTCTCGGCACATCCATGCCGGACCCCGCCATGAAGGTCAAGGATTATGCCCTGGCGAACGGGCTCGATTTTGAAACAATCAAGCTTGCGCTGCAAGCCGAAGTGGACAAGGTTACACAGTAAAAAAACAGGGGCGACATAATGAGTCGCCCCTACTAAAATTTAGAAGTAGAATCAACCCATGACAAAAATTCTTGTAGTCGACGACGAACCTTCAATCATCAATCTGGTCAGCGCATATCTTAAGCCTGAAGGATATGAGGTCTACACCGCCTCGGACGGAAATGCCGGACTGAAAGCTGCCCGCGCTTTCAAACCGGATCTGATCATCCTTGACCTGATGCTCCCCGGCATGGACGGCATCGAACTGCTTTCCCGCCTGCGCCGCGAGTCGGATGTGTATGTCATCATGCTCACCGCCCGCACGGACGAGACCGATAAGATCGTGGGGCTCTCCGTTGGCGCAGATGATTACGTCACCAAGCCGTTCAGTCCGCGCGAGTTGGTGGCGAGGGTCAAGGCGGCGCTGAGACGTCTGAAAACCGGACCAAGTTCGAGCGGAGAAAGAGGCGTCCTTTCGTTCAAGCATATCCTTATCGATATTGACGCGCACACTGTCACTGTCAATGAATCCCCGATCGAGTTGACATCCATTGAATTCGATCTGTTACGCGCGCTTGCCGAAAATCGCGGGCGCGTGCTCTCGCGTGAGCAGTTGCTTGAAAAAGTGTGGGGCGCAGATTACTTCGGTGAGATCCGCGTGGTGGATGTGCATCTTGGTCATGTCCGTCAAAAGCTTGGCGACGAATCGTTGATCGCCACAGTGCGCGGCGTGGGCTATCGTTTTGAGGATGAGCTGCTTTAGGAAAATGTCATGAAGTATATTCGCGAACGTCTCGGTGCAAAATTATTCCTTGCCAATCTTCTTGTGATTCTTGTTGGCATCGTTATTCTTGCCATCACGATCCAGCTTACAATTCCCGCCGCGTTCAACCGCCACATGGGTTCGATGAATGCAGAGATGAATGGTATGGGAATGGGACAGGGACAAGGCTCGGGATATGGAAAAAATCTTTTCGAGAATTTTCGCGCAAGCATGTTCGAGTCATTGGGTTATGCAGTGACCGCTGCGGTTGTTGCGGCATTGCTGGTCAGTTTGTTTTTGAGCCGCCGCATTGTGGCACCCATCCATAAACTTTCGGAAGCATCGCAGCACATTGCTGAAGGGAACTATGAAAAGCGAGTTGATGTCAACGGCTCGGATGAGATCGGTCAACTGGCGATGCGTTTTAACCAAATGGCTTCGCAGCTTGAAGAAGTTGAATCCATGCGCCGCAAACTTATCGGCGATGTGACGCATGAGTTGCGCACTCCGCTTACATCCATCAAAGGTTATATGGAAGGGCTTGTGGATGGCGTGCTTCCTGCGAACGCTGAAACCTTCGAACAGATCCATCATGAAGCGGATCGCCTCTCGCGTCTGGTGGATGATCTACAGGAATTGAGCCGCGTTGAAGCAAAAGCTTATTCATTGGACCTCCACCCCGTGAAAGTTTCCAACCTCGTACAGACGACTGTCAAAAGGCTTTCACCCCAGGCGACAGCCAAACGCATCACTCTCCGCTCGAGCCTGCCCGCTGACCTTGAGCCGATCCTCGCCGACGAAGACCGCGTGACTCAGGTGCTTGTCAATTTGGCTGCGAACGCGATCCAATACACACCAGAAGACGGCGAAGTGCTCATCTCCGCATCGCGCCATGCTGATGAAATTTATATTTCCGTCAAAGACTCCGGTATTGGAATTCCGCCCGAACATATTGCGAATCTCTTCACCCGTTTTTACCGCGTGGACAAATCCCGTTCACGCAACGCAGGCGGCGGTTCCGGCATTGGGCTGACCATTGCCCGTCATCTCGTCGAAGCGCATGGCGGGCGTATTTGGGCAGAATCCGCTGGAGAGGGGCAGGGCAGCACATTTACGTTCAGTATGAAGATGGCTGCATCCTGATAATTTAATTACTTTATTGATGCCCATTTATACATAAAACAATATTTGTATTTAAGAATGTCAGGATACCGATGTCGACAGATAAACTTTGTCGATATTCGAAATTATGGGGCGGGTGTAAAATAATTTCCTGAAAAAAATTCTTCACAAGAATCCCTCCAAATGAACCATATTAAAAAATTACTGCACTTTGTCAAACCGTATTGGCGGCGGAGTTTGGTCGCGCTGACGTTTCTTATTTCGGTGATCGCGATCGACCTGACCATTCCGCGCCTTATACAACGCATCATCGATCAGGGGATCAACGGCGGTGATATCCATGTGGTGATCAATACGACGATCATCATGGTGACCATTTCCATTCTCCAAACCTTGTTCGCGCTTGCGAACAATCTTTTTTCCATTCAGGTGGGTGAGAGTGTGGCGCGCGATATTCGCGAGGCGCTGTTTCTAAAGATACAGTCTTTTTCATTCGGTAATCTCGACCATCTCAACACGGGACAGTTAATGGTGCGCCTTTCAAGCGACACCACCATGATTCAGCGGATGACCCAAGTCTCACTGCGCATAGGCACAAGGGCGCCTTTGCTGATGTTGGGAAGCCTCGTCCTGATGTTTGTAACGGACAGCCGCCTCGCATTGATGATCGTGCCCGTTTTAGTTGCAACGACTATCATCATTTTGTTCTTCGTCTCGCGCATGGGACCGTTGTTCATGACCGTGCAAAAGAAACTGGACAGGCTCAATACGGTTTTGCAGGAGAATATTGCCGGCGTGAGACTGGTCAAAGCGTTTGTGCGCGAACGATATGAAAGCAGCCGCTTTGCAACTGTCAACGAAGATTACACGGACCGCAACATCCACGTGATGCGATTTATGGCGACCCTGTCTCCAGCCATGAGTGTCTTTGTCAATATTGGTATGGTCATTGTGATCTGGGCGGGGGGGATTCAGTCCGCGAAGGACGGCGTTTCGGTGGGACAGATCGTCGCATTCCTTAATTATCTTCACACCACAATGGGTCCGTTGGGAATCATGGTGATGCTTGCAAATGTCGTCGCTGCGGCTACGGCTTCAGCGGAACGCATCAACGAGGTCCTTGAAACAGAGCCTGAGGTGAAGGATAAATCCACGCTTCAGACCATGCCTGAGGGACGCGCGCAGCGAATCCGCTTTGAGGGTGTGGACTTTCACTATAACGGGACCAATGATGGGCTGGTCCTGAACCGCGTCAATCTGGATGCAGAGCCCGGTCAGACCGTCGCCATCCTTGGTGCGACCGGCGCAGGCAAATCCTCCATTGTGAATCTGGTTCCGCGTTTCTACGATGTGGCGGAAGGGCGCGTCACATGGAATGGCATGGATGTGCGTGACGTGAAGCAGACTGACCTGCTCACGCATTTGGGCATTGTGCCGCAGGAGACGATCCTGTTCTCCGGCACGGTGCGCGACAATATCCGCTATGGCAAACCGGATGCCTGTGAGGAGGAAGTTATTGCCGCGGCGCAGGCGGCGCAGGCGCATGACTTCATTATGAATCTGCCGAACGGATATGACACACGCATTGAAGAACGCGGCGTGAATCTCTCCGGCGGACAGAAGCAACGCATTGCAATTGCGCGCGCGCTTTTACTCAAGCCTTCGGTTTTGATCCTCGACGATGCGACCAGTTCGGTGGATGTGGAAACGGAAACAAAAATTCAGGATGCCATGAAAACATGGCTGCAGGACAGCACCAGTTTTGTGGTGGCACAGCGCATTAGCACGGTGCTGCATGCCGATAAGATCGTAGTAGTTGACGAAGGAAAGATCGTTGCTCAGGGCACACATGGCGAATTGATGAAATCCAGTGCGGTGTATCAGGAGATTTATGACTCGCAGTTGGGCGGCGGCGTGAAGTTGGAGGCAGAATGAGCGAAAGAACCAACAGCGACAACACTGCCGGCATCCGCGCCGCAATGGGACGTGGACCCATGCGCCCCGGCAAAATAGAAAAAGCAGGCGACCCGCGCCGCGCGCTTGCCCGGCTTGCTTCGTATTTGCGTCAGTATAAGTACACTTTGCTGCTAGTCTTGTTCTTTGTGCTGGCTTATATTTCGCTCGGCTTGCTTGAGCCGTATCTCATCGGACGCGCCATTGACGGTTATATTTCCACGAAGCAGGTCGATACCTTGTGGAAGCTCGCGCTTCTGCTGCTGACGGTCTACCTCTTCGATAATGGTTTTCAGGCTGCTTCCAGCTGGGTGATGGCGCGCATCTCACAGGATGCCCTTCGACGTCTGCGCCGCGACCTCTTTGAGCATTTGCAAAAACTTTCCATCGCCTATTTCGACCGTCACTCCGCGGGTGAGTTGATGAGTCGTCTCACCAACGACATTGACGCGATCAACCAGGCGGTTTCGCAGAACGTCGTTTCGTTGGTGGCAAGCGTCCTGTCGCTTGTTGGTATTGTGATCGCGATGTTCGTCCTCAACATGTATCTGGCGCTTTCTGCGCTGTTGGTGATTCCGATCATGTTCTGGTTCACGAATTTCATCGCGCGTTATACCCGGAGAGGCTTCCGCGATCTTCAGCGTGAACTCGGCGAGATCAACGGCGTGATGGAAGAATCCATCAGCGGGCAGCGTGTGGTCAAGGCGTTTCGCCGAAGCGAGTCTTCTATCGAACGTTTCCGCGCCATTAATCAAAGGGTTTACAAGGCGGGTGTGAACGCAAACACATATGCGCTCATGCTCATGCCGTTGACCAATGTGCTTGGCAATTTCTTCGTCATCGTGCTGGTGGGACTTGGAGGTTATCTCGCGCTTCAGGGACTCGCAACCATCGGGATGATCGCGACCTTTATCGCCTATGCCCAGAACTTTATCCAGCCGCTGCGTCAACTCGCGAATATGTACAACGCGATTCAGGCGGCGCTTGCGGGAGCGGAACGCGTCTTCGAAGTGATCGATATGCCAGCGGAAATAGACGCCGCCTCCAACTCACCCCTGCCTGTTCCCGTCAAAGGAGCCGTTCACTTCGCTGATGTTTCCTTCGGCTACAACCCCGAACAGCTCATCATCAAGAATATGTCTCTTGAAGCCAAGGCAGGACAAACCATCGCCTTGGTCGGTCCGACTGGTGCAGGCAAGACCACCATCATCAATTTGTTGACGCGCTTTTATGAGATCAACTCCGGCAGCATCAACATTGACGGACGTGACATCCGCGATATCTCAAAGGATGATCTGCGTCAAAAACTTGGTATCGTATTGCAGGATACCTTCCTTTTTGCCGACACAGTCATGGAAAATATCCGCTACGGACGGCTGAACGCCACCGATGAGGAATGTATCGAAGCCGCCAAACTGGCGGACGCCGACCATTTCATTCAGCAGATGCCGCATGGATACCATACCAAACTTTCAGAACGCGCCAGCAACCTCAGCGCCGGTCAGCGCCAATTGCTTTCCATTGCCAGAGCTATTCTCGCAAACCCGAGCGTTCTCATCCTCGACGAAGCCACCTCCAGCGTGGACACGCGCACAGAGGCGAGAATTCAAAAGTCGCTCCTGCGCCTCATGCAGGGACGTACCAGTTTTGTCATCGCCCACCGTCTTTCCACCATCCGCGACGCGGACAATATCATCGTCATCAAAGACGGCGAGATCGTGGAGCAGGGCACGCATCAACAATTGCTGGATGCGAAAGGTTTCTTCCACCACTTGTATATGAGTCAATTCAAAGGACTGGCGATCTAAATAAAATAAAACAGAGCGGACGATTTTTCGTCCGCTCTGTTTTTAATGATATTTCAGCGCTTCGATCGCGCGTTCCGCCGCCCACGGTACACTTGCTGATGGCTGCACGTCGCGCAGCGCATTCAACACTTCCTGAACGTGCGGCTCGAGGAAGCCCATATGTTCGAACATATGCAAAATGTGATAAGCACCCTGACGGAAGCGTGCTGAATCGAAATGCTTCGTAAGACCTTCAAGCAGCGGCAGAATGGCACCGCCGCCCAGCCCAATCAACGCTTCGGAAGCCGCCCAGTGGATGTTCATGCTGTCGTCGAGCAATTCCTCCACCAGCGCATCCGCAGCGGATTTATCCCCGATCTTGCCGAGTAACTTAACTGCTTCCCAACGGTCGTGGGTGTTCGGGCTTTTCATCAACTCAACAAGAAGCGGAATTGCATCCGCCCCCGCATCGACCAATAAATAACGCGCCTGCTCACGAACGTGGATATCCTTGTCCCCCAACTTGTCGATCAAACTTGAAAGTTCAATAACATCGTTCATACTAGCTCCTTTCTTCCGGTAAATCCATAATCATTCTAGGACGATGAAATAAGGGTGTAATTAAAAAAGCGTCTTATTTGCGTTAACATGTTTGCCTTGATACATTGGCGAGTCTCGTTTAGTATTTGGAAAAGGAGAGAGAAATGAAAAAGACAACTGTTCTGTTTGCAATCTTCGTTTTGGTTCTGAGTTCTCTTGCCTGCCAGGCGTTGGCGGGCGGTAATGGTAATGACGGCAGCGGCGGGCAGGCTCCTTCCGCTGGCGGCGCGGATGGAGATTCAAGCGGAGGCAACTCCGCTGTGGACACGGACTTTCCGCTCACTGACGATGCCTTCAATATCACCATAACTGGCGGCACAACACTCTTCCAAACGAAATTAAGCTTGGAAGAAGTAATGGATTTTTACCGCGCCTATTACGAACCCAAAGGGTATTCTGAAGATGAGATACTGACAGAGTTGACCGATAAAGTGTTCAACCTTGTTTTTGTAGGTGACCCAAGTGGAGATGCGGTTGTAATCCAGGGCGTAGATCTGGGGAATGGGAGCACGAACATCAGTATCAGGTTGGAAGGTCTATAAACAAAAAGAGCCGACAGTTCAAAGCTGTCGGCTCTTTTTGAAACTTTAGATCAAGCCAAAGGATTTGAAAATACCCTCGAACGCCTGACGACAATCCGCGATGGCTTTCTCACGCCATTTGGATTCCTCAGGAAGGAACAGTTCCTCATACTCCGCGCGGACTTGCGCCTCAGCCTTCGGGTTGGCTGCTCCATGATGCCGAAGCTGATTCTCAAGGATAGTGGTCCGCAGGCTGCGGATCAGCGCGGGGAGCGAATCGCCGTAGATGCCGAATTCGAACCCGCCTGCGAACACTTTCTTTTCAGGGAATTCTGCATCCCGCAGACGATAGACGAATTCGCCCATGTCGCCGCTGATGGCGTAGAACTCGTCCGCATCCACCTTCTGCACGAGTGGATAATTGAATTTTTGCGCGGCTTCATCGGAGGGAATCTCGTCGAGCGGCGGAACAAGCACGGTCATCTGGTAGCGCGGACCATACCCGGAATGTACATCCACCTGCACGAAATTTTGATAATCTCTTAACGCAGCGCGGTACAACTCCATCAGGACGAGAGTCTCTTCCTCTGCTTTTGTGCCGCCAAAGTAGATTCCCTTTGGGTCGCTGTGCTGCCCCAGCAGAGATGCCGTCTGCACACGGGTTTTGCCCGGTGAGATCATATTCTTTATCACACTGAAAAGAAAAGGAATGGATTCGGCACTCAACGTCCGCACAGGTCTTTGCGGGTTGAGAAAATTGGCAAGCAGTTTGAAATCTGGGTTGATGCTGGGATCGTATTGACCGTTAAGCACAAAGTTACGGTTCAAGTCGACGTGGTTGGGATTGACGCGCAGGTGATGTTTCATGCCCCACGGATTGATGGCGTGAACGAGAAGCAACCCTGTATTTTCAGGGTTCAAGCGCGGAGCGAACTCGTCCATGACGATCTTCAACGCCATCGAACTGGCATACCCTTCGATGCCGTGCTCGGCGGTGGAGATCATGACCAGATTCTCCCGGACGCGCGGCTCCGCCCACAGCCAGTCTATGCTGACTTCGGGATGCTCTTTTAGCGGATGAGACTCAAGGCGTGAAGAATGCCACTTGGGGCGTAGCCGCTCCACGTCACGGAAGAAGCGTGCGCGGGAGTCTTCATATGTTGCGGGGAAGTACGAGTCCACTAGAACGGACCAAGTTTGATCGCGACAGCGATTCCCAAAAAGACAATAGTAGCGAGGACAACCCAAAGCCAGAGTTTGGCGGTCCAGCGCAGCCATTTGGGGTAGCTGACCACGGTCAGCCCGAGGCTGATGAGCAGGACGGGGTTGGTGGGGTAGGCGAGGTTGGAGAAGCCGTCGCCGAAGATGTAGGCGAGTACGGCGGTTTGGCGCGTGACGCCAATGATGTCGGCGAGGGGCAGGATGATGGGCATCATCAGGAAGGCTTTGGCGGAGCCGGAGGCGATGAAGAACTCGATTCCCAGGGCAAGCACGTAAATGACCACTGCAGCGGGAAATGCTCCCAATTGTTTTACCGGCTCTGCTGCCGCGTGCAGAATGGTATCCGTCGCGCCGCCTGAGTCAATGATGTAACGGATGCTGGCTGCCATCAGGATGAGCGGGATTGATGGAAGGAGTCCCTGCCAGCCTTCGGTAAGTCCCTGCCAGACCTTTTTGCCGCCTGCGCCAGAGATGAAACCAGCACCCAATCCGCCAATGAGGAAAAGGATGCCCACGATGGGCAACACATATGTTGAGAGGGCAGGGATGAACGGAGACGACAACATGGATGCAAAAATGAGCAGCATGAAAATGCCGAAGAAGCCCATGGCTCGATTTTGCTTCGGGTCTTCCTCGATCAAAGAGGCGTCTGTGTCTTTGTACTTTGCCCGTTCCGCGCTGTCTTCGGCATGGATAATGGATGCCTGCGGGTTCTTGTCGATCTTCCGCGCATAGGAAGAAAGGAAAAGCATAAAGATGAGATAGATGGTAATGAAGATGATGATGTGCAGCCATGCGCCCGATGCGAACGGCAAACCGGCAAGCTGCTGTGATACGCCCAGTGTATACGGATTCGAGATCGCGGCGGAAAAGCCCATGTTCGTGGCAAGGATGGACATGCCCAGCCCAACGAGCGCGTCCCAGCCGAGGGAATAGGCGAGCGCGATCATCACTGGTACAAGCAATACAATGGTTTCGAATATTCCAAGAGTGGCGCCGAGGAACATGAACGCAAACGAGACCACCCATAGAAGCGCGTATTTATTATTTTGAAACCGCCGCACGATGCGCCCGATAAAGGCTTTTAGTGTGCCGGTCTTATCCATTACGGCGATGGCGCCGCCCGCAAAGAACAACACCACGATGATTACGATAACCGTCAACCCGGCTTCACTGCCGAGAACTTCGATCGGCGCAACGAACCAGCGCCAGACTGGATAATCAGGATGTTCGATGAATTGGAAAGAGGCAGGGTCGATCGATTCGCGCCCGTCCACTTCGATGCGGGTGTAATGTCCGGCAGGGATGACAAGGGTCAATATCCCTGCGAACATCATCAATACAAATAGAATCACTACGGATTGAACGAATGCCCGAATGCCGATCTGAGCGCCTGCTTTTTGTTCCATGATTGTCTCCTTGATGGGATGATGGGAGACAATTTACCACAAACTTGCAGGAACGTTTGTTAATTTAATTTTTGTTGAAGCGGCTAAAACAGTTCGATAATATCCATGCCCTGCGCAGGACTTGCAAATGGTCAGTCCATCTCGCATGATCTCGCGTTCGTTCATGATCTCTTCGCCGCACACATCGCAATTGACGCGCACGCCCGGTCTGGAAATGATCTGCTCCACCGGCACGCTCAATGCGACTTCCTGAATGACCAGCATCTCTTCATCCGGCATGACTTGATACGCCTGCATCTGCGCGAAATAATGACGAGGCTCGCTCGGGGCGTGGACGCAGGCCTGTTGACGGACATCCAATCTTGGTGCCACGCGGACAGCGCGCCCGGTCTTCGCATCCACGAAGGTGGCGGCGACTTTGCCGTAATCTTCCACGCGCAAGGTGCGGTGACCGACCGTGCAGTCTGTCGCAGCGATGACACCATCCACGAAACAGCCGTCCGTTTCGGAGATGACGAGCAATTGTTTCTTCGCAGGCGGTTCGTCGAAGCCGAGGGCGTTCATGCCAGCCACGCCGATACGCACGCCAAGGATCTGGCGCGGACAAAGATGCGAATGTTCGCGGACGGATTTTTCGAGAAGCGGTTGAATGTCCATGATGGTTCTCCAAACAAAAGAGGCTGTCTCCGGGAAAAGAGACAGCCTCATGAAAATACAATGACGCCTGTTTCTCCTTTCCAAATGCGGGGGGCTGGAGCGTTTCCGCGCCAACCGGGACAATTCACAAGAAACTGTCTGTCCTGCCGCCATGCGGATTCGTTTAGGCGGTCAGGCTTCGGAGTGTTTTAAGTTTACAGTAAATTCACTTAAAAAGGCATTGATAAAAAACGGTTTTCTTAAGGATGATTGTCACGGGCTTGAGTTATCCGCCGCAGCTGGAACTGGAACCTTTGGGCGTAGAGCCGTCTAACGTGACGGTCACTTCGTAATGATCGTCTTTGGCTTCGTGAAATTCGCCGAATCCGCGATAGGCTGCGATCTTGCCGAGGTTGACTGCTTCCTGTTCGCGTTCCACGATGAGTTTCAACTCCTTTTCAGGGTAATTATTCAACGTGGATTTCAACTGGTGCATCGCATCCGGCACGGGCAGGGAGCGGCGCGAGTCGAGCGGCATGCCGCGCGTATCGAGTACGCCATCCTTCAAATTGAGCGGGATGCGGTATTCCTTTGTCAGCCGTTGGTTGGACTTTTTCCAATCCTCTTTGGAGAGGGTTGGGCTGCCGAACAACGTGCAGTGACAGGTGCCGTATTCGGCGATTTCGTCATCGAGGAATTTGCAGGGACATAACATGCGGTTGTCCAGTTTCGGGTCGCCGGATGGCTCGAAGCACGGACAGTAACGCTTTTCGAATGTCTCTTCCATTTCGCTCAGCCAGATCTCGAGATTGGTATGCATCATCCAATCGGGGTTGAGCGCGTAATTTTTCTTTTCAGCAAATTTGCGGATCCAGGTATCCTGTTTTTTGACCTGGTCACGGAATTTCCACCAGTCGCGGAAAAAGCCGATCATCATTTTGAGCATGCTCATGGGAACCTCCATTTTGTGTGTGAATTTTTGTGGGAACGATGTCGTGCATGAAATTCACCCAACGGAGGAGGACGGGCAGAAAGGTTTTTTGTGAAGGAAAAGGTATATACGGACATAAAAAGAACAGCCGCCTGCACACAGACGGCTGCCCATGCCCGTGAGAGTTAAAGGGTCATGCGTCCATCTGTGCGGCAGGAATGGGACGCATCCAGCGTCCATTCTGGCGAAATTCAAAGAGAGTTGAGAAATGTGTTGAACATAATTAATCGATATGCAGAATGAGTCTGTCGTCGTTTGTTATTTCGATGCGCAGTGAAGCCAAATGTTGCACAGCAGGACCATGCATCACGCTGCCGTCTTTATCGAAGCGCGAGCCGTGGCAGGGACAGGTGAAGCCGTCCGTTTTTTCTTCCACGGTGCAGCCGAGGTGCGTACAGGTCAAACTCAAGGCGGAGAATCCGCTTTCGGTGTGGAGCAACACAGCCGGAACGTCAGAGAGAAGCGTGCGTGAGTTTAGGGGAAAGTCTGAGGCGGCACCCAGGTCAAATTCCGTTTTAGGTTTGGGGTTGGGGTCGTAATCCAAAAAACGAAGCAAGCCGCCAATGGCGAGCGCGCTGCTGAGATAGAGAAATCCATCGCGGGCGAGTTTGAGAAGATCACGGCGGGAAAGGTCGGTCATGGTTGGCGCTCCACGGCATGGCATTCATGGCAGTAGGATGACGATTGGTCTTCGCCCGATTGCGTGCAGTGACTGCCCATGACCGGTTTGAACGTGAAATACTGGTTGGTTGCCTTGCCGATCATTTCGTAGGTTCCATCACGCAGCACTTTCGTGTTCCAAAGCGGTTCGCCTTTTTCGGTCACAATGATCGTGTCGCCGAGTTGTAAATCCACAACGGGGTTGAGAAATGCGAGTCTGAACGCAATGTCGTTCGGGTCGGTTAGTGTTTTGGTCAGCGGAAGTTCAGTTGGCGTGCCGTGACAGGTTTTGCACTGCACGTACTCGATGCTTTTCTGATTGGCATGAATGTCACCGTCGCCCATGGCTTCGTCGCGGGTGTGGCAGTCCACGCAATCGAGCGTGTATTCGCATTGGGTGAACTGCGCGATGGGTTGGTAATAATCGTCGATGCGTTGTGTCGGGTGATCGTCACGCTCAACAAAGGTCATTGAACGAAGATCGTAATTGCCGCGGTTGTGGCAGGTGTTGCATTGTGCGTAAGAGATGGCAGTGGTGAGTGTGTGAATTTTGCCCTCACCCCAACCCTCTCCCGAGGAGAGAGGGGGCGCAGGAGAATGACAGGCAGCGCAGCCGGTCTGACGTGCGTAAGCATCGCCTTCACGCGGTTCGGCGCGGAGGTGACAGGTGAGACATTCTTCGCCAAATTTTTGGATGCTGGGGTTTGTTTCGCTGGCAGGGTCGAATGGGGCGAGTGACGTGATACCGGTTTGCGTCTGGTCGTCGGTCACAGCGCTGATGCCGAAGTGCGCGTTCAAGTCGGTTTGCGCGCCGAACGTATAGCGGATATTTGCGATCGCGCCCGCATACGTGGATTGGACGCTGGTCATCACGCGCTGGATGTGGTTGCGGTCATCCGCTTCACTGCCGGAATGACAGTTGCTCCCGCCACAGGAGGCTTCCACTACGCTGAGGTCGGATGGATTCGCCCCTCCGCGCATGGTACTGTGAGCAAGGTCAGCGTTCAAGGCGAGGCGTTCGCCTCCGTGGCAGGTCACACAGCCAAAGGTCACGGTCGGATGCGACGGGCTGATGTCGGGCACGTCCGCGTGACAGGTAATGCAATATTCAGGTTGACCCGTCAACGTGGGGATCAATTCCACTGGTTTGGGTCCGCGCGAACTCATCCACCAGGCGAAGGCAAGTGTGAGGAGCAGCAGACCGGAAGCAATCGTAAGTATCTTTTTCATGGGACGATTAAGTGAGCACCATCATCAGGGTCAACACAATGACGATAAGTGCGATGGCGATGATGATGATCTGCGCGAGCCGATTGGACTTTGGAAACCAACTTCCAATGTCGGCGTCGGCAGGTTCGGGGAGAATATAAGGGATGAGTGCTGTGAGTGTTAGAACGGCAAAGGGGATCAGCACACCAAAAAGAAATGGATCGCCCCATTTGAGCATTTGCTGAACCCAAAGGAAGAACCACGGCGCGCGCGCCTCTTCTGTGACGATGGGTTTGCCCGTCATTGCGGCTGCGATCGGCGCAGGCAGGAAAATGGACATCAAAATAAGAACGATGCTTACAACAAAAATTTGAAGCACTTCGCGGCGGACGAGTTCATTGCGTGAGATGCGCTCGTTGTCTGTCCGCAACTGCGGCGGCGGGACGGCGATCCCGCCATCGCGACGGACGCGAAACGCGTGCCAGACTCCCAGAATAAGAACGAAGATGGTCAGCCCGAAAATGTGCCAGGTATAAAACCGCAGCAGTGCGGTGTTGCAGGCTTCCCCTCCGCCGACAGCGATGCGGAAAAGAAAGTCACCGATGAGCGGAATGGTCTTGAGAAGGTTCGTCCCGGTGACGAGCGGGTAGCAAATACCCTCGTCCCAGCGTAGGATGTAGCCGGTGAAATCCAGCAGAATGGCTAGGACGAATACTCCCAGCCCGAGCAGATAATTGAAGCGCCGCGGACGTCCGTATGAAGCGGTGAAGACAACGCGTAGGAGATGAATGGCAGAAACGATCAATAATAGCTGTGCCGACCAGTAATGCAGGTTGCGAACAAATCCCCCAAATGGAACGTGATAAGTAATGGTTTGAACCGAAAGCGCCGCCTCCTGTGGGTTGGGAACGTAATAGAACATTTCCAGAATTCCCGTCACACCAAGTATGAGCATCAGGAGGATGGCTGTCCCGCCAGCGCCGAGGGTATGCCGCCAGCGCGATTGCACGGCTGGAATGGTCGGCGGGTGCAGGTGATGAAAGAAGGAGGGGCGCATAATGCTTTGATTTTACCTAACAATAAAGGAGAAAGTCCCGCCCTGAGTCTCCGCCCATGAAGGTCACTTCACGGGCGGAGATAAAATCTTAAGTCTTGCTTCTTAATTTCACGAAGATAAAGAACTAGTCTCCTGCGTGAGCAGCAGCGGGGTGTTCATCTTCGAAAACAGGGAAGTACTTGGCGAGCAGACCGAATGCCATGATACCGGCAGAGAAGATACCAATGGAAACGGCAACTTCAGGCAGGGTCGGAACGTATTTGACGTTGCTCATGAAGGTCGGCAGGTAGTACAGTGGATCGGGGTGTTTGACCGCGAACCAGCTGACGTTGAAGCGGTTCAGGATCAACCCAAGCAGGGTCACAACCGCGCCTGTGAGCAGACGGTTCGGATTCACACGGTTCGTTTTGAACGAGAACCAGACGATCGGGAAGATCACGCCGATCAGGATCTCAGCCCAGAAGAGAACACTCATGGTTCCGCTGGTGAAGAGTAGTCCCAACTCACCGGCTACTGCCAATTCACCGAACTTGAGCACGAGATAAACGCCGAGCGCAATGGGTAATGCCTTGGCAAGTTTTTCCAGCAGGTGAATTTCCAAGCCGCGCTGGAAGTAGCGGGAACTCATCGAGGATTCAAAGATGATCATCGAAAGTCCAACCGAGATCGCCGAAGTAAAGAACATGACCGGCAGGATGGGAGTCCACCAAAGCGGATGCAGCTTTGCGGGTTGAATGAGCAGCAGTGACCCAAGCGAGGATTGATGCAAGGTCGAGAGCACCACTCCGAGAATGACGAACGGCATGATGAACTTGTGGATGAGATGCGCAATATTGTGTAACTTGGGATAATTCTCCAATATCACGGGCGCGAACTCAATGGCAAGTACGGTCAGGTAGCTCATCACGCAGATACCGATCTCCAATAGGACCGATGTGTGGTTCCAGTGGATCATCATGTACCAGATGCGCTCGGGGTGACCAAGGTCCACCAGCAGGGCGATGACGACCATGATGTAGCCGAGGAAGCCGGTCAACACCGAAGGGCGGAGTAAAGGTTTGAATTCCTTCAACTCGAAGATGTACACAACAGCAGCCATAACAAACGCACCGCTGCCGATGGCAACGCCTGTGAACAGGTCGAAGCTGATCCAGAAGCCCCACGGGTAGGAATTGCTCAAGTCACTGATGGGACCGATGCCGTAGGTGTAGCGGATCAAAGCGACCACGGCGGCAATTGCCATGAGTACGATCAGGATGGCGGGGAATAACCCGATGCGGAGGAATTTTGGAAGGGTGATGTTCAGTTTCATTTTTCGACCTCCGCCTTCTTTTCAGGCTTGGCTTCGCCTTCTTTTTCTTCCTTATTCTTGTTGTACATGTGGACGCCAGCCGCAACGCCGCTCAACACAGCGCCCCAACTGAGCGCGAACGGGATGGTCATTTCCATCACCTTTTCGCTGACTTCGTTGACAGGTGTTTCAGGAAGGGTGGGCAAGCCGAGTTCACTGAACGGAATGTGGGAGATGATCAGGTACGATGTGCCGCCGTTTTCCTTCTCGCCGTAGACGTGGTCAATGTAGCGGTCGGGGTGGGCAGCGATGCGGGCATGTGCCTTGGCGATGAGCTCTTCACGGTCGCCGTACTCGAGCGCGTCGGTGGGGCAGGTCTGCACACAGGCAGGTTCCTCGCCGTTGTAGATGCGCTGCGGGCAGAAGGTGCATTTGTCGATGAAAGCGCCGTCGATGATGCCCTTGTCGTAGTCGAAGTGCGGAACGCCGAACGGACAGGCGTTCATGCAGTAGCGGCAGCCGATGCAGACATCGGGGTTGTAGGTCACAGGACCATCTTCCGCCTTGGTGTATGCGCCAACCGGGCACGCGGACATGCAGTCGGGGTGGTCGCAGTGCATGCAGTGATAGACCATTGTGCCGCGTTCAAGTTCGGGGTATTCGCCCTTGATGCCGATTCCAGCGACCCAAATGCGGGTCTTGTCCATCGGGATGTTGTTTTCCACACTGCATGCCACCATACAGGCGCGGCAGTCGATGCAGCGTGTGGCATCGAATAAATATGCGTGGTGTTTGATTTCAGCCATGGTTCACCTCTAAGCCTTTTTCACCGTGACAAAGGTCTGGCTCAAAGCCTGACTGCCGCTGATGGGGTCGGTGTATGTTACATGGATTGCGGAGTCGCTCGCGCCCACGCCGAAAGCTGTTTTCAGCCCCTTGGAGAGATGTCCGTAGCCGGGAGTCATGTAAACGCAATCGGGGCGGATGGCTTGAGTCGCCAGAAGTTTGGTGTGGATCGTGCCGACCTCGCTCGAGACTTCGACCCAGTCGTCGGTGGCAAGACCAAGCTTGGCGGCGGTCTGAGCGTTCATCCAGATGCGCGGTTCGTCGGAATATTTGTGGAGCAGTTGGTTGTTCTGAGTCCCGAACTGCGTGGCCTGTGCAACCTTGCCGGTAAGAAGATAGAACTGGTTTTCGGAGGGTTGCGGCGGTTCTTCCCAAACGGGAACGCCGGGGAAACCGACTCTTGACAGTGTGTCGGAAAAAAGTTCAACTTTTCCGCTGGGGGTGTTCCAGGATAGTTCAGCTGGTTCGCCTTCGTGTGGAGTTTCCGGCGCTTCGGCATAACCCTTGGCTTTGACTTCCTCGAGGCTGACGCCCAAAGGCGCAAGCTGCTGGCGGAGATAATCTTCTTCATCAGCGTATTGGAAGTAATCGCCGAGTCCGAGGCGTTCGCCGAGTTGTTTGTAGATCCACAACGCGGATTTGGCTTCGCCCTGCGGCTCGATCACGGGCTGGCGCAGGAACACTTTATCGCCGACCGGCAGGAGCGGATCGTAGCGTTCGAGATAGGATGCCTCAGGCAAAACCACATCCGAGAACCAGGCGGTGTCGTTCATGATGATGTCCACGGTCACGATGAAGTCCATCTTGCCGAAGGCTTTGATGGTCTTGCTGCGGTCAGGAATGGACATGATCGGGTTCTGGCGGGAAATGAACCAGCCGTGTGCCTGATACGGGTCGCCGCTGACGATGTTGTCGCGCAGTTCCTGGAAGACGCCGATCTTGAGCGGAACGACCGGGTATTTCCACGGCACGCCATCGAGGCGCAAAGCGGAAACGCGCGGGTAAGGCGGCTGCGGGGGAGCGCCCAGCGTGCCGCTTTCCTCGCCACCCGCATCAGCCATGGTCACGTCCCAGTTGCCGAGCAGGGCGTTCAAAATGCTGATGGCGCGCTGGGTGTGGAATGAGTTGGTGAAGTTGGATGTACGCCAGCCGTTGTGGACCAAGACATGCGGAGCCGCGTCGGCGAGTTCGTGCGCGATGCGCGTGATCGTCTCGGCGGGGATGCCGGTCAACGGGGCAGCCCATTCAGCGGTGTAGCGGGCAACTTCGGTCTTCAATTCGTCGAAGCCGACCGTATTCCTGCTGACAAATGTCTTGTCATACAGTTTTTCGCTGATGATGATGTTGAGCAGAGCCAGATGAAAGGCGAGGTCCATGCCCGGTTTGATGGGCAGCCACTCGGTCGCTTTTGAAGCGGTCTTGGTGTAGCGCGGGTCAAGGTAGACCACTTTCGCGCCGCGGTCGATCGCCATGATGAGGTCATGAGTCTCGGAGGTCGAGATCGCCTCGAGCAGGTTGCGCCCAGTCAGCAGGATGTATTTCAAATTTTCGTCGTAGATACGTCCGGGTTCTTCCATGCCGTAGGTCATCAGGTTCGAGACGATCATGGCGTTGAAGCACAACGAACGTTGCGTTCCATAGTTGGGCGAACCGAAAGCGTAGAGCAGGTTTTCGAACAGCGGCTGACTCAGGTTGTGCGTGGACGAGAAGACCATCGCTTCCGCGCCGTAGGTATCCTTGATCTTTTGCATGTTCGAGGCGACGATATCCAGCGCCTCATCCCACGACGCCTGGCGGAATTTGCCTTCGCCGCGTTTTCCCACTCTGACGAGGGGAGTCAGCACGCGGTCGGGGTCGTAGGTGTTCATCAAACCCGATTGCCCGCGCGGACAGAGATTGCCGCGTGAGTGTGCATGTTCGGGGTTGCCGTCGAGTTTGACGACGCGCCCATCCACCACTTTGGCGGTCAGACCGCAGCGCCATACGCACATCTCGCACATGCTGTGGATGTAACCATCACCATTTGCGTTGAGAAGTCCGGCTGCGCGCGCCGCCTGCGCCACCTGGGGTGGGAGCATTTGACCAAGCGCCACTGCCCCCGCTGAAGCCGCGCCCAGTTTTAGAAAATCTCTTCTTGAGATCGTTTTTGTCATAGAAAACTCCAGTTGTCAGTTATCAGTTACCAGTAATCAGTTTCACCTTTTTCTGGTAACTGTCTGCTGGTCACTGATTACGCGCTTTTCTCTTTCCTCTGCCAGCCTGCGCGGTCGATCAAATAGAAGAGCAGGAGCGAGATCAAAGCAAAGAGCAGGATGAAGAGGAAGGGGCTCACATTCCACAGGTCAGGAATGATCGCGTTGCCGTAGTTCGCAGCCGCCGAAATTGCGGGGAACACCTGCTGATAGGTAAGTCCGTAGATAACTGCACCAGTCAAGAAACCGAGTAAACCAGGAACGATGTAATCCAATTTGCCTTCGCCGCCACCGGCAGCGCAAGTGCCTGGTCAGTACCCGGTGAGAGCCATGCCGACGCCGAATATCAGCCCGCCGACGATGTTCCCAACGATGTAGGTTGCAGGGACGTTCGGGAAGGTGATCAGCCCCAAACCGCGCAGGGCGTACAGTCCGCTCATGGCGACCACGAGGGCGGTCATCATGAACTTGAGGACGGCAAGGTCAGTGAAGCGGAAGACGTTCACGATCTTGTTGTATTTGGTCAAGCCAGCCTTGTTCAGCGAGAAACCGAAGAACGCGCCGAAGACAAGGGCAAGAATGTAGTTTGTCATGTCGAACTCCTAATAGTTCTTGCGATAGATGATCAACGCCGTGACGATGCCCGACGCGAACATGCCCATGATGAAAAGGAACGCCGCGGGAGCCAGCAGCATGCCGCCGGAGATGGCGAGACCGCTGGTGCAGCCGCCTGCGATGCCAGCCGCATATTCCAGAATGATCGCGCCGATGAAAGCCAATGCCCAGCGCTTCCAAACCTGCGGACCAAAGATGCGCTTCCACTGTTCATCGGAATTGGCGGAGCCTTTCTTACCCCACAGCAATGTTCCGCTGGTGGCGGCGCCGATCATCCCGCCGAAGAACACACCGACGAGCAGGATCACGCCGTAGGTGATTCCGGGCGGCATGATGAAGTTAAAGTACATATTGTCGAACGCTGCAGGTGCAACTGCCTTGCCGATCAAACCAGCGAGGTTTTCGAACGCACCCGAAGCACCGAGCAGGCTGTCACTCGCCCAAACCGCGGCAATGCCAACCAACCCAAGCAGAACGCCCGCCACGTACGGCGACCATTCTTCCTTGCGGATGTAGTTCATAATAAATTTCATGGCTTTATTCCTCATCCTTTTTTACAACAGCGTCCATCAGGTCCAGTACCTTGTCCGCTTTTTTGTTTTCAAGAACGCTCTTCAACGATTTGCGTGTGCCCGGTTTGAGACCGGCGATCTTCGGCAGCATGTCCACCACATCGGCGGGATATTCCTCTTCCACTTTCTTCGTGTCGCCGAACTTGACGTTGATGAATTTCTCGCGGGTGATGACAAATCCGCCGCCGCCCACAAGCATCAAACCGATCATGCCAGCGAGGATGGCGTTGCCCCAGTTGGTCGGTTTTTTGCCGAGCACGATCTCGTCGTAGCTGGCAACATAATCGATGACGTTGGGATCATCCACCACGACTTCGTTGCAGGTGTTGCTGACCGGAGCGCTTACAGCGGAATCCGCGGCGACGGGAGCCGCATCAGACCCCGCCGAAGTCGGAGCCGCGCCGCCCGAGCCGACGGTCACGCCGAGGGCGTCTGCGTAGACTTGCGCGCGCGCATCCAGATCCGCTACGTGGCACTGCTGGCAGGCTGCCTGCACATCCGAAAGCGGGTCGACCATGCCTTCGTGCGCGGCGGCTTTATCTGTCGCCTGGTTGTTGCCTGCGTGGCAGATGTAGCAAAAATCGCCGAAGGCGTGAGACTGATGCCAGCTCGTTCCATCGGCATTGACAGGCATTTCTGCCTGTACTTCGTGGCAGTTCTTACAGGACGATGCCTGCGAACCGCATTGCGCATTGACGGGTGTTGCCGTTGCCAAAAAAACGCCGGCAGCGATCACAAGCGCCAACCCAGCAAATAGGAAATAAAAAGCGGTATTCTTTTGTTGCATGTTTCTCTCCTGGAAGGTATTTGAGAACACTTTCATTTATAGTTGCGCATCGATCACAAGGTTTGCTTTCGATGTTAGGATGTCGTGGAGGACTGCCCTCAGAATGTCGAGGGCTTGGATGAGGCGGTCGTCTCCCAATGAATAGGTGATGGTGACGCCCTGCCGGGTTGTTTGCACCAGCCCGTGATCCCGCAGTACTTTCAAGTGGCGGGAGATGGTGGGTTGGGTGACCCCAAGTCCATTTGCCAATTCGGTGACGTTTCTCGGTTGATCGTTCAAGGCGTACAGGATCATGAGGCGGGTGGCATCTGAGAAAGCGGAGCACAGATTAGCTTCCAGTTGGGAAATCTCTTGTGTAAGGGCTTGTGGGAGCATGTCTTTTCCTTATTTATTCGAATAAGCATATATTCGAGTAGACTGATTTTATTTTCACTGCATGGAAATCGATAGTGAAAATTGTCACTATGTTCATGCCCAATGTAATATTTAATGTGTTTTTCGAACTTGAAATACAAATTTTGTCACATTAATTTCGCGCCAAGGACAGAGTTGGGCGAATTAAACGGACAAAAATAGCCCGAAATCCTTTGGAAATCGGGAAGATTCATGTTGTACGCAATATAAAAATTTTGGAAAGCTGTTTGTTTTATATTCCCCCTTGCGGTGCAATTTCTTTATGTGGTCATCTGCCCTATTGCAAATGAAACAATTTCTTGAATGTTATGGCGATCCAAAACGGTGTGGGGAACCTGTCCTTCGAGCGCGAGCGATACGATACCATGAAGCTGTCCCCAAACGGAAACAGCCATCAGGTCCGCGGGAGCCGCAGGCAGGATGGCTGCTGATTGACAGGCTTGAACAACTTCCACGACCAGTTTAAATGTCTTGCTTGAAATTTCCACAAAGGATGGGTAATCTTTTTCTTTCTCCAACACGCCGGAGAACATGATCTTGAACGTGTCGGTGTTTTCCTCTGCAAAGCGGATATATGTTTTTGCACCTTCGATGAGTTGCTTTTTTGGATTCTTGGAATGGGAGGATATTGCGGATTCCAACTCTGCGTAGAGTTGATTGAAGCCTTCGGTAGAGATCGCTGCAATGAGAGATTGTTTATCGGGGAAATGTGCATACGGCGCAGAGTGGCTCACGCCTGCACGCTGCGCCACTTTGCGCAGGCTTAATCCGCTAACGCCTTCCTTCGCCAGAATTTCCACTCCGGCTTTGATGAGGGCATTTTTTAGATCGCCGTGGTGATACTTTTTAGATGGCATGGGGGAGATGGTAAGCGAAAATCTTGACACCGTCAAGATTGTGACCTAAAATCTGGACACTGTCTAGTTTTTGAGGAGTTTGTAGGTCATGCTTTTAGCATGATGTTCTTATCTGAAAAGTTGTCACGTTACAAACGTGGCATACAGAAAAGTATGGAGAAAGTTATGGGAAATTTTGACTCTGAAAAAAAGTTGATCGTTGAAACCGCTCACGAATTGGTGCGCAAAGGCTTTTTGATGGCAACGGGCGGGAATTTGTCTTTGCGTGTAGCAAATAAGGCGGCGTTTGCTATTACCCCGTCTAATTACGATTATATGAAGATGACTCCAGATGACGTCTGTATTTTGGATTTTGACTTGAATATGCTTGAAGGGCACCTCAAGCCGTCGGTCGAGTCTGCCATGCATGGGGCGGTGTATCAGGCAAGGGGAGATGTGAATGCCATCATCCACACGCATCAGGTTTACACCAGCGCGTTGACCTTGATCAAGTCGCCGATCCCGGCTCTGTTCGATGAGCAGGCGCGTTTCCTTGGGCGCAGTGTCGAGATCATTCCGTATGCGCCATCCGGAACAGGAATGCTTAAGAGTACAGTTGCCAAGCATGTTAGAAATCAGAACAATGCGTTCATGATGCAGAATCATGGGGCACTGGTCTTTGGTCACGATATGGAACGGGCTGTCCACAATGTTGAGATTCTAGAAAAATGCGCCATGGCATATCTGCTGGCGATCTGCACCGAGAAGAAAATTAGCAAAATCCCATTGGCGGTGCGTGAGGTCGCCTTTGCCAAATTGCGCAAAGACCAGAAAAAAGTTGAAAAGGGTGAAGAAGTAAAAAGTGGTGAATAAGATGAACGAACAGAAATATGCAATTAGTGAATATCACAACGTGATTGAGGTCTATAAAAAATTAAACAACCTCATCAGTCAGCCCATGTGCCATGTGAAGCGCGAGAAGATGCAGGAATTTCTCGGCTATTTCGATAGCAAGTGCAAGCGTTCAAAAGAACTGACAGACGAAGCCAAGAAGTTTATCCCGGGCGGGGTGCAGCATAATTTGGCGTTCAATTATCCATTCCCGATCGCCATCGAAAAAACGGATGGCGCTTATCTTTGGGATGCCGACGGCAATGAATACATTGACTTTTTGCAGGCGGGCGGTCCGACTGTGTTGGGCAGTAACTATGCGCCTGTGCGTGAAAAAGTTTTTGAGATGTTAAACGAGTGCGGACCAGTGACTGGTCTGTTTCATGAATATGAATTGAAGTTGGCAGAGCTTGTCAATCGCTTCATGCCTGCGGTGGAGATGTTCCGCATGTTGGGCTCAGGCACCGAGAGTGTGATGGCGGCAGTCCGTGCGGCGCGGGCGTTTACCAAAAAGAAATATATCATCAAGGTCGGCGGCGCGTATCACGGCTGGAGCGACCCGATGGTCTATGGCTTGCATGTGCCCGGCACGGGTCGGCTTGAGGCGACGGGCATTCCACGTGGGGCGAGTGCGGCGACGCGCGAGTTCTTCCCGAACAGTCTCGGGGCGTTGAAACGTCAACTTTGGCTGAACAGGCTGCGGGGCGGCACCGCGGCGGTGATCGTCGAGCCGTTGGGACCAGAATCAGGGACTCGCCCCGTGCCGTTTGACTTCAATCAAAAAATCCGTGAGCTGTGCGATGAGTTCGGCGCGCTTCTTATCTTCGACGAGGTCGTGACTGGCTTTCGAGTGGGCTTGGGTGGCGCTCAAGGCTTTTTCGGCGTCAAACCCGATCTGACGGTGTTTGGCAAATGCATCACGGGCGGCTACCCCATGGCAGGTGGCGTGGGCGGACGTGCCGAAGTTGTTTCGCGTTTTGCGGCGGGCATTGGCGGCATCGGTGAACGAGCGTATGTGGGTGGAACGCTTTCAGCGAACCCACTTTCGTGTGTGGCGGGTTATTACTCATTGTTGGAAATGGAACGCACGAATGCTGCGGTCATCGCCGGGCGAGCAGGGGACCGGCTCACGAAAGGCTTGCAAGCCATCATTGAAAAATACGGCTTGCCATTCGTGGCTTATAACCAGGGTTCGATCGTCCATTTGGAGACTTCGGGTGTGATGTTGCTGGACTTGCGTAACCCGATCCGCTTGGCGAAGGAACTCAAGCCGCGCAAGCATATGATTGAGGAAATGGGCGCAGCGTACATGTCGCAAGGATTGATCACGTTGGCTGGCTCGCGCATGTACACGTCCATGGCAGATACGGATGAAGTGATCGATAGTGCATTGAATAAGTTTGAAATAGTTTTAGAAGCATGTGTGTAATGTTGGACCCCAACGACTCTCGTCGTTGGAGAGGCGAAAGTCAAAAGTCGGGAGACTTTTGACTCCGAAAATCAAAGGAGCATCATGACATGACAGACAAATTTAAACTTTATGGGTATCGCTGGGTGGTCTTGGGCGTGTTCATGTTCATCAACCTGACCATTCAGATGTTGTGGATCACGTATGCGCCGATCACAGGTCCTGCCGCTGCCTTCTACGGCGTGACCGACTTGCAGATCGGCTTGCTGGCGATGTCGTTCATGATCGCTTTTATTCCACTGTCCATTCCGGTTTCGTGGGTGATCGATACCTATGGCTTCCGCATCGCAGTCGGCATTGGCGCAGTGTTGATGGGAATCTTCGGCTTGCTGCGCGGATTTGCCGGAGCGAATTACTCTCTCGTTTTGTGGAGCACAATTGGCATTGCAGCAGCCCAACCTTTCCTGCTCAATGCGTGGACGAAAGTCCCTGCCAATTGGTTCGCTATTGAAGAACGTGCCACAGCGGTTGGACTTGTCACGCTGGCTAATTTGGTCGGGACTGCATTGGGCATGGTGTTGACTCCTATTCTGACCGAAACCATGTCTATCCCGACCGTGCAATTGATCTATGGCGGGATTGCTGCATTCTCGTCTGTCTTGTTCCTTATCTTTGCCAAAGAGACTCCGCCCACGCCTCCCGGACCAGACGGCAGCGACGTTCGTGCCTTGATGTTGGATGGTTTGAAACATGCTTTCACGGTCAAGTCGTTTTGGCTGTATCTGTTTGTTTCGTTTGTTGGCTTGGGAATCTTCAACGGTGTGACCACCTGGGTGGAGAATATCATCCGTCCACGCGGGTTTACGCCAACGGATGCCGGAACCCTCGGCGCGTTGATGTTGGTGGGCGGCGTGTTGGGCGCAGTCATCATCCCGCCGTTTTCGGATAAGACTCGTAAACGTCAGCCGTATATTTTGGCAGGCATGTTATTGGCAATTCCTGGTTTGGTCGGTTTGGCATTTGCCACAACCGGCTGGCTGTTATTTGTCTCTGCTTTTGCGATGGGATTCTTCCTCGTAAGCACAAGTCCCATTGGGATGCAATACGCCTCTGAAGTGACCCAGCCGACTCCTGAGGGAACATCAAATGGCTTGATACAATTATTTGGTCAGGCGTCGGTGGTGTTTGTGTACATCATGGAAGCCTTGAAGACGGCGGATGGTTCATTCACACCTGCATTGGTATTGGCAATCGGTTTGTTGGTTGTTAGTGCCGCGCTCGTTACTCAAATGAAAGACCCGCAAAGATAGCAGCCCTCACCCTAACCCTCTCCCTTTGGGAGAGGGAACTCCCTTCCCCTTCGGGGGAAGGGTTGGGGATGAGGGAAAATTTATCAGGAATATAAACAATGACCCAGGAAAAACTGATTCTTGCAATTGACCTTGGCACATCTGGCATGAAAGTGGCGTTGATCTCCGTCAGCGGGAAGGTGCTGGGGTGGGAAGCCGAACCGGTGCGCCTCATCCTCACGCCAAACGGCGGCGCGGAGCAATCCCCAGAGGAATGGTGGCAGGCGTTTCTTTCCGCGGCGGGAAGGTTGATGAAAAAGAATCAGGGTGCCAATGTGATCGCAGTCTGCGCATCCACGCAAGGGGAGGGGACGGTTGCGGTTGATAAAGAAGGCAATGCGCTTGGCAATGCCATCCTATGGATGGATATGCGCGGTGCGGCGAATTTGAAAAAACAAATTGGCGGTTTGATCAACATCGATGGCGCAGGGATTTCGAACGTGCTTCGTTTTGTGCGACTCACTGGCGGCATGCCTTCGATGACCGGCAAAGACCCGGCGGCGCACATGCTTTTCATCCGCGATACGATGCCGGAGATTTATAAAAAGACGCACAAGTTTTTGAATGTGCTTGATTACATCAACCTGCGCTTGACTGGCGAGTTCGTAGCGAGTTTTGATTCGATTGTCACTTCGTGGGTGACGGATAATCGCAACCCCGATGATATTCATTACACTGATTCTCTGATCCGCTCGCTCGGCATTGACCGTGAGAAATTGCCTGAAATTGTCCCTTGCACCAAAGTGATCGGCAATCTTCGCGATGATGTTGCCAATGCACTTGGCTTGTCTTCCTATGTGAAAGTAGTGGCGGGCGCGATTGATAACACCGCGGCGGCAATCGGTGCTGGCGCCGTGGACGATTACGCGCTGCATCTTTACATCGGCACATCTTCGTGGATGGCAGCGCATGTGCCGTTCAAGAAAACGGATGTGGCTTCAAGCATGGCGTCGATTCCCTGTGCGGTGCCGGGGCGCTATCTGCTCACGGCGCTGCAAGCCACGGCGGGCGGCAACCTCACGTTCTTGCGCGACAACATCATCTATCACAAGGATGAATTACTGCAAGAAGCCGATGTGCCCGATATTTTCAAAGTGCTCGACCAAATTGCAAACCGCGTCCCTGCCGGTGCGAATGGTGTCATGTATACACCTTGGATTTGGGGCGAACGCGCGCCAGTGGATGATAAAACGCTTCGTGCCGGACTTTATAACTTGTCGCTCAACTCGACGCGGGAGGATATCATCCGCGCCTTTTTGGAAGGCATTGCATACAACACGCGCTGGCTGCTTCCCCCCGTGGAGAAATTCCTTGGGCGCAAAGTGGATAGTATTAACATCGTCGGCGGGGGGGCGCAGTCTGGTGTGTGGTGTCAGATCTTTGCAGATGTAATGAACGTGGAGATCAAACAGGTAGCAGACCCGATCTATGCAAACGCGCGCGGCGCGGCATGGATCGCGGCGGTAGGCTTGGGCGAAATTAAGTTTGCCGATATTCCAGAGTTGATTCAATTCCGAAGGGCGTATCAACCCCAAGTCCAGAACCGAGGCGTGTATGACCGCGGATTCAACAACTTCCAGCAGATATATAAACAGATGAAGAATCTATATCGCGTTATGAATCAGTGACGGTTGGTTGTTGGTTTCTTTTTTTTCATCCCTTCAGCATTTGTTGGATCAGTGAGATCAATTCTTTTAGCCTGATAGGTTTGCTGAGGTACTCGTTTGCGCCTGCGTCGAGGCAGCGTTCGCGGTCGCCGGGCATGGCTAGGGCGGTGATGGCGATCACGGGTACGGAAGCAATTTTCGGGTCCGGGAGGCGGCGGAGAATCTGGGTGGTTTCGAGCCCATCCATGTTGGGCATTTGGATATCCATGATGACGAGATCGGGTCTCACTTCGTTTACATTGGCGAGGAATTCCGCTCCGTTGAAGCAGGAGTAGACCCTGTACTTCTGTGCGCGCAGATAATCTTCGATCATTAAGACATTGGTTTCATTATCGTCGGCGATCATGATGGTTCCAAGGGTGGTTTCGTTTGAAGCAGCCGGTATTGGTTCATTTTGCGGCTTGCCCGGTTTTGGGATGCGCGACAGGGTATGGCGAAGCTCATCCAATGTGAAGAATTTGACCAGGTACCCATCTGCGCCGAGTTGATGCGCCCGTTCGCGGTCT
>JACKAV010000010.1 GCA_020634895.1 Anaerolineales bacterium
CCGCTCTTTGCATTGAGCTGCGTTAATAGCTATTTGAGATCACGTTTTCTTCGAAAGTCCAAAATTGTCAGAGCTTCTGACTTTTGTATACCGGGCGGAAGTAGTTCGATTCCACTGTAAGAAAATGGGAATTTTCTCCCGTCGGGACCGCCTCTTTGCAGGCAAATAACACAAGCACGTCGACAAAAAGATCCCTGTAAAATGGGGTCTTTTTGTTTAAAATCTTATAATCAACTCGATTTACCCGCCGTATAATTTAGAAAATCAATATCTACACAGAATTAATGAATAAACCACATTATCATTACATAACTATATTTATCTTCAACCTATGCCTTATGGGAGCGTTTGCCTTATTGCTAAGATACCAGCTGCCAGCGATGCATCAAATTTGCGCCCGTCCTGCTGCACGGACAATCACTGCCGCATCAGGAATGACCTTAGTGGTTGATATCATAATCGCCGTTTTTAGGCGCAAAGCCTGGACAAAACCTTTATTACTAAGTGGCATTGCGGTCATTCTGGTTGGAAGCATTGCATACTGGCTGGGCTCATACAAATATTCACCAGCAAGCTTATACAGCGGAAAATATTCGATCTTTCAAGGATTTCTTGTCACCAGATTGGGACGCATCGAGGAATCAGTTGGTCCCGATGAAACCCTAATCCTGCAGTACGGAAGCAATGCAGGCATTTCAGCCATAGCTGACTTACCCGGCATGTCCTGTCATTGGACTTCGCAAAATCACGCTGCTTTGGATTCCCCCGATCAGTGTGATATTGTCTACTCTCCACCAGCCGCCGAATACGATATCCTCACTGTAAGAGTTGGCTCATCGTGCGGCATACAACCGCTCCGGAGTCAGATCAAGATCAGCATATACCCATAAAACCAAAGCTGGCAGATATTAATATCTGCCAGCTTGAAAGCAAAAATAATTTACATCCCCAAATACTTCATCACCTCAAAGACCAGAAACGCGGGCCAGAAAATCCCTTTGAGGAGCCCCAGCATCCCCAGCCAGAATGTAGTGGCATGGGTAAGGTAATAGATCCAGGCGCCGATCAAACCAAATCCATAAACAGCACCTGAACCGCCGCTTCTGTAAGACACTTTTCGCTTACGGCTTTTTCGCTCTTCTGAACTTTCTTCTGTATTCATTTCATTCTCCTTTTAAATACGATATACGGCATTGGATCAATAAAAGTAGCGTAACCACCCAGTCTTCCAATTTCTCCTGCAACTTTTTTCGTTCCGACCCTGTATTACACTTTAGCCATGAACACGCCAACTGACCGCGACCTGCTCCTGCGCGCACGCCGCGGTGAAACAGAAGCCTACGGCGAACTCGTCACTCGATACCAGACCGGCGTGTTCAACGTCTGTTATCGCATCCTGCACAACCGCAGCGACGCCGAAGACCTCGCCCAGGAAACCTTCATCCGCGCGTACGACCGCCTGTACACCTTCGACCTTGAACGCGAATTCAGCCCGTGGATTCGCCGCGTCGCCGCCAATTTGTGTCTTAACTATCTCGAAGCGCAAAAACCGGTTGCCGAACTCGACGAAGATCGGGACGAAGATAAAACTCAAAGTCCCGGCGAACAGGTCGAGGTCAAAGAAAGAAGCGAACAAATCCGCACGGCACTCGCATCCCTGCCGCCGCATTACCGCGTCGTCGTCGAACTGCGTCATTATCAAGACCTATCCTACGACGAGATCGCAAACGAACTCGAAATCCCCCTCAGCGACGTGAAAAGCCATCTCTTTCGCGCGCGAAAACTTCTAGCGGAGAAACTCCATGCACCTGACTGACGAGCAACTCAACGAATATCTCGATAACGAAACCGCCGAACGGGCAGTGATCGAAGCGCACCTAGCCTCATGCGGGGAATGCGCGGCGCGACTCTTCACCCTGCAAGCCTTATTTGCGGATTTGGGTTCGCTACCCGAGGTGAATTTATCTACCGATCTCGCCGCCCGCTTCACTCCCAGCCGAAGCCTGACTCCACAACTCCCGCGCTGGCTCACGCTGACAGCGACTCTGCAAGCCGCAGCCGCATTACTTCTCGCGACCCTTGCCGCACCATTCGCAGCGCAAATGCTCGAACCCTATTCAAGCATGTACACAATGCCATCCCCCGCGGACATATTGACCGAATTGCAATTTAACTTTTTTACATGGACGCGCTCTTTTGGTTCCATTTCATTACCCGAATTTCCGCCGAACCCGTTCGCCCTGCCGGCAGAAATTACCCCAGCCATTCTTGCAGTCGGCATGACAAGTATGCTGCTCGCTTGGGCGTTTAGCAACTGGTGGCTGCTGCATAAAAAATCCAATCGTCTTGCCTAGGAGAATTCCTCATGGATCAACTAATTCGTTTTCTGGTCGTCTTCATCCTGCTTGTTCCCGCCTTGTTCGGATTTTTCATTGTAATCAATGTGCTGTTTCCAAAGCGGGTTACCAAAACATTGACAGTCCTTCATCACACGCCCGCGCGCGCGTTCTGGATCGGGCTTGTGAACATCGTCTTCCTTTTACCCATCTCCATGCTTCTATTCTCACTGGCTGATATAACCACCGGTCCGCTAAAGTGGATTATCACCCTGCCAGCTCTATTCTTTCTAGCCGTACTACTTGGGCTTGCCAGTTTTGGCTTATCGAGCGTGGTTAACATGGTTGGCGAAAGAGTAACGCCCGAACAAAGCCTCTTAAAACGCACATTCTGGAGCACACTGCTGTTATGCCTTGCCTCTGCCCTGCCGCTCGTTGGCTGGTTTCTGCTTTTGCCGTACTTGCTGGCAATCGGCATTGGCGGAGTGATTTTGGGATTCTTTCAAAAAGATTCTTAAACGCTGCATTCACGGTTCTTCAAACGAACTCACCGCGAAGCCATATTTTCGGGGTGAGTTCGTTTTTAAACACAGATTTATAAATCTTATTTCCGCGTCCATCTGCGTACATGAATATCACTAAATCAGGGGAAAGCATTTTTTTATTGCAACTTTCTCAGCGTTTGTTCTGTATCCCTTACATAAAACCATACATGAAAGGAACGAATCAATGGCTGACATTTCTGCCATCTTCTTCATCTTATTAATAGCCGGTGCTGCCTTCCCAGCCATGTTAACCGCATGGTGGCTGTTGTTTCCCGATCTCATAAAACGGGCACAATCTCGCGTGGAAAAAACTCCCTGGAAAACATTCTGGCTGGGATTTGTCCTCATCGTTGCCGTCACCATTCCCATTTTCATTCTGCTCGCCCTGCCTTTCGGTCCCGCCAAATTTGCCGGCTGGATTCTCCTCGGCGCATCGCTTGCCATTTCGACGATCGGCGCGGCTGGCATTTCCGCCCATCTTGGAGCGCGCCTCGCCATTCAAAGCAATGTGTCACCGCTGAATGGATTCATTCGCGGTTCGGTCATCCTCGAACTGGCGGCATTCTTTCCCGTTATCGGCTGGCTCTTTGTCTGGATTCCCGTCATCTTTATCTCTTTCGGCGCAACCGGTTTCGCCCTGCTCAACTGGACACCGCGCGAAAAAGCACAGTCTTCAGCAAATCCATTGCCAACTCAGGCATAAATTAACCGCAAAACGCCATGAGCCTTTCTCGAAGAGACTTCCTCAAACTCGCATCCCTTCTTTCTGCCAGCGCCGCTCTCAACGCCTGTGCCCCCGTTTACCGCGAACTTTCGGGCGGATTACCCGCCGTCCCGTGGGCTTCGCTCAGCGCCGCAGATTTCACAGCGCTGAATCGCATCACCTTTGGCGCGCGGGTGGAAGAACGCGCCCGTCTCACAGAGATCGGTTTGGTCAATTTCATCGAAGAACAACTCGACCACGATGCCATCAACGACCTAACTTTAGACCTTCAACTTTCCAATTTTAAAACCCTGAAAATGGACGCCAACCAGATCGAAGGGGTCACCAATCAGATCTTCGATAACTACGACCGCGAACGCCCCGCCCATGAATTGCGTCAAGCCACCCTGCTGAGACAGATCTACAGCAAGCGTCAACTATACGAGGTGATGGTCGAATTTTGGAGCGACCATTTCAACATCTACTTCGAAAAGGGAAAGGAATTCTTTCTCAAAACCGTGGACGACCGCGAAGTGATCCGCAAACACGCGCTGGGAAATTTCCGTGATCTGATTTGGGCGTCCGCGCACTCGCCAGCCATGCTGGTCTATCTCGACAACCAAGCCAACGTCAAGGGCACGCCCAATGAGAATTACGCCCGCGAGTTAATGGAACTTCACACGCTCGGTGTCAACGGCGGCTATACACAAACCGATGTCATGCAGTTTGCGCGATGCCTGACAGGCTGGTCGGTGAAGGAACATTTCTGGCTCGGCGATTTCGTTTTCAAAGAGAAGCAGCACGAACCCGGCGGGAAAAAAGTTCTGGGGCTGGCGATTCCAGAATCAGGTCAGCGTGAGGCGGAACAGGTCATCGAGCATCTCGCGCTGCATCCCTCCACCGCTCAATTTATTTCCGCCAAACTCGCGCGTCGCTTTATATCCGACAATCCGCCGCAGCCCATCGTTGAAAGAGCCGCGCAAACGTTTCTCGCAACCCGGGGGGATATCAAATCTGTCCTGCGCGTTATTCTGCTCGATGGGCTTGCTTTCACACAGCCAAAGTACAAGCGTCCTTTGAACTTCATCGTTTCATCACTGCGCATGCTCAACGCCGAAACAGACGGAGCCGCGCTTCAAGACCATCTTTTGCGTATGGGGCAGCTTGCCTTCAACTGGACAACGCCTGACGGCTATCCCGATACAAGCGGCGCATGGCAGGGCAGCCTTATGCCGCGCTGGCAATTCGCATTCGAACTGATCCGCAATGAAATTCCGAAAACGAAACACGATCTCAAGGCGCTGTTGGATGTCTCATCTACGGGCAGTTTGCAAGACGACGTGGATTCTCTCGCCTCATTGCTTTTCGGCTCGCCGCTGGAACGCCTCACCCGTGACGGGATGATCGCTACCGTCCATTCAGCGGGTGCCACCGAGGAGGAGACTCTGCAAGTCATCGCCGCCAGTCTTATCGCATCCCCCGCATTTCAATGGAGATAACCATGCTCGAAACCTTACCCGTATTTCATCAAACCCCGAACAAGACCTGGATGCCGCGCATGTCTTTTGCGCCGAAGAATACCGCCCCGCGCGGAGATACCCTAGTCGTTGTTTTCCTGCGCGGCGCAGCGGACGTGCTCAACATGGTCATACCGCACGGCGAGGATGCCTACTATCAACTGCGCCCGACGCTCGGCATTCCCCGACCAGATGACTCAAAGAAGATGAAAGAAGAAAGGGTGATTGATCTGGATGGCTTTTTTGGCTTCCACCCGAACATGAGCCCCTTGCTGGAATCATGGCAAAACCGGCAGCTCGCCATCATCCACGCCTGCGGCGCACCGGACGAATCGCGCAGTCACTTCAAGGCGATGGAATTGATGGAACGCGGCGTGGACGACGAACGCGGTCCCGCCTCCGGCTGGATCGGGCGTCACCTCGCCACACTGAATACGGGCAACTCGTCGCCATTGCGAGCCGTGGGCATGGGCACCCGCCCACAGCGGAGTTTGACCGGGTCTGTGCCGGTTTCCGCCCTGCGCTCCATTGCAGACTTCCACCTCGGAGGCGACCAACAGGCGCTGCAGCAAATGCGTGCGGCATTGAACTATGTTTATCAGAACGACGAATTGGGACAAGACACCTTGTCCATCATGGATACACTTCAAAAGCTCGACCCGCTTACATACAGTTCCCCCATCGAATATCCAGACTCTGAATTCGGTCTTGCCCTCAAACAAACCGCCATGCTCATCAAAGCGGAGGTGGGACTGGAAGTTTCCGCCATCGATCTGGGCGGCTGGGACACACACTTCACGCAAGGCTCGGCAATCGGCATAATGCCGAACCTGATGAAGGACCTCGCCGAAGGGCTTGCCGCTTTCCACGCGGATATGTCAAACCATATGAGCAAATTGACCATCGTCACCATGTCTGAGTTTGGACGGCGTGCTTATGAGAATGGCAGCCTCGGCACAGACCACGGACACGGCAGCATGATGATGGTCCTCGGCGGCAATGTGGATGGAGGCAAAATCCACGGTGAATGGCCCGGGTTGGCGGAAGGTCAACTCATCGGTCCCGGCGACCTGGCGGTCACCACCGATTACCGCGATGTACTCTCAGAAGTGCTGATCAAGCGATTGAACAACCCCGCCACTGGCGATGTCTTTCCGGAATACGAACCCAAATTAAAGAATATTCTGAAATAATCTCCACGCATAAAACGATTAAAATTTAAGGGATGGGTAAGAAAAGAAAACTCGCATATATATCCGCGACGCTGACGGTCGTCATCATGGCATCGTGGGTATATCTATTCCATGACCTGCCATCCATCGACAACCTCTCCGAAAAAGTTGCGCAGCCAAGCGTCCGCATTACGGATCGAAACGGCGTTTTGCTTTACAACATCCTGCCCGAGGTCGGCGGTCGGCAGGTTTCACTTTCCAGCGAAAGCATCCCTCAATGCATGCGTGATGCAACCGTCGCTGTGGAAGATGAAAATTTTTACAGCCATTACGGCGTCGACCCGGTTGGAGTTATCCGCGCGTTTTGGATCAACCTCACAAGCGGCGAAACGGTTTCCGGCGGAAGCACCATCACGCAGCAACTGGCAAAGATCCTCCTGCTGGATGAAAACGAACGTTACGAACGCTCGTTCCGCCGCAAGATCCGCGAAGCGGTTTTAGCCTGGCAATTGACGCGACGTTACACAAAAGACGAAATCCTGACGCTTTACCTCAACCAATCCTATTACGGCGGGATGGCGTACGGGGTGGAAGCTGCCGCCCAAACCTATTTCGGAAAATCCGCTTCAGACTTGATCCTGCCTGAGTGCGCCCTTCTGGCGGGACTTCCACAAACCCCGGGCTTATACGACCCATTCACCAACCCAGACCTTGCACTGGAGCGCCAAAAGGTGGTGCTGGGATTAATGTTCAAACACGGGGTCATCAGCGAAGAGGAAAAACTCTCAGCGGAGAAAATGCCGCTCGCGTTCAATCAGGTTCCGTACCCGATCGAGGCGCCGCACTTCGTCTGGTTGATAAAAAATCAACTCGATGAAATGTTCCTCAATGGCGAGTTGGATCCGCGCGAGAGTCTTGTCATCCGCACAACGCTCGATATCGCCATGCAGCACAAAGCGGAGGTGATCGTTCGGCGGCACATTGCGAGTTTTCAACAGGACAGCGATGTGATGAAAAGGAACGTCAACAACGCCGCGGTTGTTGTGATGGACCCAAAGACCGGTGATGTGATGGCGCTGGTCGGGAGCGCCGATTACTTCGACGACAAAATTCGCGGAGCGATCGATATGGCTGTGCAGCCGCGCCAGACCGGTTCGGCGTTCAAGCCGTTCATTTACGCGCTGGCACTCGACCCAAAACAACTCCAGCCGTGGACAGCCGGAACGACCATTTTGGATGTGAACACGAATTTCATCGCGGGCGATGGCGCGATCTACACGCCGGTCAATTACGATGGCTTGCAGCACGGATATGTTTCAGTGCGTGAGGCGCTGGCGTCTTCGTTGAATATTCCCGCCGTAAAAACGCTTGAGAAAGTTGGCATTGACAAGACGCTTGGGCTCGCGGAGCAGCTTGGCATCACCACGCTGGACCGTCCCGATCACTTTGATCTTTCACTGGCATTGGGCGGCGGCGAGGTCAGCTTGTTGGAGTTGACAACCGCCTATTCAACTTTGGCAAATAACGGCAGCTACATCGGCAACCGCATGATCTTATCCATAGAAAATGCAGATGGAAGAATCCTATTTGAACAGGAACCAGCACAGCCCAAACAATTGATCGACCCGCGAGTGACCTGGCTCATCAGCGATATTTTGAGCGACGACCGCGCACGTTCCCGCACGTTCGGCTTGAACAGCGCGTTAAAGATCGACCGTGTTGCAGCCGTCAAGACGGGCACGACCACGAATTTTTATGATAACTGGACAATAGGCTACACCCCAAGCCTCACCGTTGGTGTGTGGGTCGGCAACAGCACATACGAGCCGATGCAAAATGTGACCGGACTCACCGGAGCGGGTCCCATCTGGCACGATACGATGCGCGCCATTCTGGAAGGTCAACCGGAAGAAATATTTGTCCAGCCAGATGGATTGCGGCAAGTTGAGATTTGCAGTCTTTCGGGTTTGCTCCCGACCGAGCTTTGCAGGCACACAAATAGCGAATGGTTCATCAAAGGGACTGAGCCAACGGTATTCGATTCGTTTTATCAGCAAATCTTCCTGGACAATGGCACGCCTCTCACCGTGTTTGACCTGCCTTTGGAAGCGCAGGCGTGGGCACGCGGGCAGGGAATGCCGTTGATCGAAGATTTTCAATCGTCCGCTTCATTTGAAACGGGACAATTGCTCATTCAATCACCTGCGCCGAATTCAACGTATGTGCTTTTTTCGAAAATGGATGCAAACGCCCAACAGATTCCGATCCGTGTTATCGCTGGAGATGATCTGTCACAAATCACCTTGTGGATGGATAACACCGTCCTTGCAGCATTTTTTCAGCCGCCTTTCGAAACATGGTGGGCGCTCACGATTGGCGAGCATCGCATTTGGGCTGAAGCCGTGGACGCAAATGGAACGACGATCAAATCGCCTGAAATCTCGATCACTGTTTTAAGTGAATAAAAACTGAATTATCCAAACAGCCTGCCCAGTCCCTTACCGCCCGTCTTTTGGATCATCTTCATCATTTTCTGCGCCTCGCGGAATTGCTTAATGAGGCGGTTCACATCCTGCACTTCCATGCCCGAGCCTGCTGCAATGCGTCGGCGGCGGGAAGCGTTCAAAATGTCCGGGTTGCGGCGTTCTTTCAGCGTCATCGAATTGATGATGGCTTCCGATTGTTTGAACTGCTGCTCGACCAGCGTCGGGTCTACGCCGCGCGCCGCCTGTCCCATCTGACCGGGCAGCATATCCATGATCTGGGAAAGGGGTCCCATTTTTTTCATTTGGTTCATCTGTTCGAGCCAGTCTTCGAGCGAGAAATTGCCCTTCATCATTTTTTGGGCTTGCTTCTCAGCGGTCTCTGCGTCGTAGGCAGCTTCAGCTTTTTCGATCAAGCCGATGAGGTCGCCCATACCCAAAATTCGGGAGGACAAACGCCCCGGGTCGAAACTTTCAAGCGCGTCCAACTTCTCGCCTGTACCGATGAACTTGATTGGAACACCCGTCACAGAGCGAATGGAAATCGCGGCGCCGCCGCGCGAGTCGCCGTCCATTTTGGTGAGGACGAGTCCGGTTAGACCGATCGCATCCTTGAAACCCTGCGCGATGTTCAACGCTTCCTGACCGATCATGGAATCGATGACGAGCAATGTATCCACCGGGTTGACGTTGCCGGCGATGGCTTTTAGCTCATCCATCAACTCCGCATCCATCTGGGACCGACCGGCTGTATCCACCAACACCAGGGTGTAGCCGCCCTTTTCGGCTTTATCCAGTGCGCGCTTTGCAAGCTGCGGCGGCGTAATGGACGTATCCGCTTCCACCTCAACGCCAACGCGCTCGCCAAGCTGCTGCAATTGTTTGACAGCCGCCGGGCGGTATGGGTCGCCCGCCACCATCAGAATGCGCTCGCCCTTGGATTTAAGCAAACGCGCCAATTTACCAGTGACCGTCGTCTTGCCCGCACCTTGCAAACCGACCATCATCACCACACGCGGCTTCGGTCCGGTCAGGTTCAACGGCGCCGGTTCACCCAGAGTTGCGACCAGTTCTTCATTAACGATCTTGATGATCTGCTGACCGGGATTCAGCGCCTTGGAAACCTCCGCGCCGACGGCTCGTTCGCGGACCTTGGCAATGAACGATTTGACCACGCTGAAATGCACGTCCGCTTCGAGCAGGGCGAGGCGCACTTCGCGCATGGCGGCATCGACATCCGCTTCGGAGAGTTTTCCGCGTTTGCGGAGTTGGTCGAATATTTGGTTTAGGCGTCCGGTGAGAGTTTCAAACATGAGAATTTATTTATTGCCAATGGAGCGGTTCAGAATGGCAGGAGTCCTTTTCAGTGTAGAAAAGGCATTTTAGCGCGTAGCAGGTTGAGGGTCAAGCAGGAGGCGGAATTTCTTCTTCGTCCCAGATACGGCAAAACTCCTGAACATCCCCAGGGTTTTAACAACGCACGTTAACAGGTCGGCAGGCAGATGTGCTATATAATCGGGCACATCATTCCCTGCACGCTTGGGGTTTTCTCGAACACCACATCAAAGGAGAAGAGAATGGCAACGGAAGCAGTAGTTAATGATCGCAAGGAAATTTTTGGTTGGGCAATGTACGACTGGGCGAACTCCGCCTTCAGCACCACCGTGGGAACCGTATTTTTAGGTCCGTATGTGGCGAGCCTGGCGAGAACCGCCGCTGAAGCCGCAGGGACATCCACAGTTTCATTTTTGGGAATCCCGGTCGCGCCGGATTCATTCCTGCCGTACTGTATATCGTTTTCAGTGGGGATGCAGGTCCTGTTCCTGCCCATTCTCGGCGCCATTGCCGATTATTCTCATCTGCGAAAAGCGATGATGCGCCTCTTTGCGACCATCGGAGCGATCGCGACCATCCTGATGTTTTTCCTCACTGGAAGTTTTTGGTGGCTGGGCGGCGTATTGTTCATCATTGCAAATCTCACTTTCGGCGCTGCCATTGTTTTTTATAACGCCTACCTTCCCGACATCGCCAGCGAAGACGAACGAGACCGTGTTTCCTCCTACGGCTGGGCAATGGGATATTTGGGCGGCGGCATTCTGCTGGCGCTCAACCTGGCGTTCTATATTTTCAGCGACAAAATCGGCGTACCGGGCGACCTTGCCGTGCGAATCAACCTTGCATCGGCGGGCGTTTGGTGGCTGGGATTTTCGTTCTTTACATGGTCGCGTCTGCGCACACGGCATTCCGCACGAACCCTACCCTCCGGCGAGACGTATGCAAGCATCGGCTTCAAACAGCTCAGGAAAACCTTCAGCGAAGTACGTCACTTCCCTGAGACCATGAAATTCCTGCTGGCATACTTCCTCTATAACGACGGCATCCAGACCGTAATTGCCGTCTCCGCGACATTTGCCGCCGCGCCGCTTCTCCAAGGCGGTTTGGAGCAGGATCAGACCACGCTGACAGCCGTCATTTTGATGATCCAATTCATGGCGTTCTTTGGCGCTCTGTTCTGGGGAAAACTCGCGGGCTGGATCGGCGCGAAAAATTCTGTGATCGTCAGCCTCGTGATTTGGTCGGCGGTTGTCGTTTATGCCTACGGCGGACTTAAAGGCGAAACCGTCACCACCCAATTCTTTATCCTCGGCGTATTCATCGCCCTCGTCATGGGCGGATCTCAGGCGATCAGCCGCAGTCTGTTCGCGCAGATGATCCCCAACGGCAAGGAAGCGGAATTCTTCGCCTTTTACGAGGTTAGCGAACGCGGAACCTCATGGATCGGACCGCTGGTCTTCGGTCTCGCCAACCAGCTCTTCAACAACCTGCGCGTCGGCATCCTCTCTTTGATCTTCTTCTTCATCGCAGGTTTGATCATTCTTCCGATCGTCAATGTGAACAAAGCCATTGAAGACGCCAAGAAGTACGACGCAAACGCAGTAAGTTAGATAATCCAAAACAGAAAAACGCTCTCCAAATCGGAGAGCGTTTTTCTTTAATCCATATGTTTCTTCTTCAAAACCAACAGCGGCGGAACTTTTACCTTCGGCACCCTGTCGCTTGACCACGGCGTTTTCGGCGCCATGACCAGACTGCACAAGATCAGAAGCGTGCTGTCATAGTTGACACGCCAACCGGCAAAATCCTTCCACGCCTGATTGCGGTCTGGTTTGAGCGGCAATCCCGCCTCTTCCAATTTCTTTATCAACTCGTCAAACTCTTCACGGCTTACACTGATGGGCGTTTCAGGGTAGGTCGGATGATGGGCATGGGGAATATCAAAATAATCCGTGACGCGATGCATACAAAGGAATCCCGCGCGGATGCATAACGCCGCGGACATTTCATACGGGATATCCAGCGCAGACAAGGCAATCGCGGCGGAATCCAGAACCGCCCCGGCAGAAGTGACCCATGAATTCACCGCCCGCGGCGAGCGGAAGAAAACGATCGCAGGCAAAGTAGTGTGACTCTCCTCCACGTCGGCAAACCATAATTCCCACGTCTTCCACAACTCTGCCAGTTTATCCAGCCCATGAATGCGGTGATAACGGGTCAACATGTCATACGGATTGGGCGGACTTCCAGCGCGCACCTCCAGCATATTGACCGCCTGCTCGCGGCGCGAGAACGCGGAATACATTGTCGGCAAATAAGCAATCAGCAACGCCACCAGGATCAAACCCAGCATAGCTTCCGAAAAGACGAGGGTTGTCATCAGCGGACCTTCCACCGAAGAAAAGCCAAGCGTGAAAAGCGACGATCCGCTGAGCCGATGGTCAAAAAGAAAATCCCCGGCACCAAGCCCCCAATACATGAACGAATAACCAATCGCGATCAAAATGTACCAGGTCGGCAAAAGCAGCATCAATGCAATCGGCGCGTAATATGCCATGATCGCATCTTTCCGTTCGTAGGTCTTTGCGAATTTCATAATAAATTCAAAGATGTATCGCAGCATGCCAAAGAGCAAACGGTTCAAGTGACTACGCGCACTTCGCGGAAGAACGAAAGTCGAGACTGCGGAGAACAGAGTCAAAACCACGATCCCCGCGCCCAGGATAAAACCTAGAGTATGAAGCAACATTTCCATATGAGAATAATAACGCCCAAATTAAAAACAAGGCTCACCCATTTCAGGCAAGCCTTGTGTGATTCAAATTATTTTATTCAAGATGCTCATTGAACAAATTTCGAAAATCCGCTTCAGAGGTAAAACCGACAAGTTTCTTCAACACATTTCCGTTCGCGTCGAGCAGGTAAAACTCGGGCTGGTACACAAAACCAAGTTCACGCTGGAAGTTCGCGGTGTTCGGGTCGTCGGCATCGAGGTAACTAAATTTGATCCTGCCAAAATATTCTGCTTCGAGCCCATGAACCATGGGCGCCATTGCGCGGCAGACCGATCAGGTAAAGCGGAAAAATTCCACCAACTGCAAATCGCCGGAGGCAAGACTGACAGTGGCGGGATCGGTGGCTTCAAGATTGGGTCCGCGCGAAGTGGCGACTGGCAGAACGGCGGGAATTGTCGCCTCAATCTGCGGGACGGCTGTTTCCACAGCCGGAGCGGCGCTTACGGTGGAAGTCGCTTCGGGTTGGAGGACTTCCGGAGGGGCAATTTCAGTAGGTGCGGCTGGAGCGCAGGAAACTGCCAGAAACGCAGCGAGCAGGCTCAAGGTCAGCAATGAACCGCGTCTCTTCATCCCCAAAAGGGGGTCTGTTCGGTAAATTTGGCGGGAATTCATAAAGTCTCCTTTTGTTGGGGTATTGATGGCAAAATTGCCGGGGTTCTTACCGCTTTTGGCGCTTTTTAATGTGAAATACGTCATCCTCAAAATCCGACGCTTTCCTTTGACGGCGCTGAATGACTACGCTATACTTGATTTGCAATTTGTCTCACAATTTCAAAAGGAGAACTCCTATGGCAAATTTCAAGTTAACGTACGCAACCATGTTCAACCCACCTGAGGAACTGCACACCGGTTTCGATAAGGCAGTGGCAAACCTCAAGGCGAACATGGGTCAGGAATACGGCATGCTCATCAACGGTAAGGAAGTGTTCGCGGACGATAAATTCGACGATCACTCCCCCATCAATACCGATTGGACGCTTGCCAGAATGCAGAAAGGAAATGCCACACACGCCCAAATGGCGTTGGATGCGGCGCGCAAGGCGTTCCCCATGTGGAGCCACACCCCGTGGCAGCAGCGCGTTAAACTGCTGCGCAAGGCGGCTTCACTGATCGAAGACCGAATCTTCGAATTGGGCGCTGCCATGGCAATGGAGGTCGGCAAGAACCGCATGGAGTCTTTGGGCGATGTGCAGGAGACAGCCGACCTTATTTATTATTCGTGCTATCAAATGGAAAAGAATAATGGCTACATCGTTGAAATGGGCAAAGACCCATTGGTGGGCTTCGATGCATCCAACGTTTCCGTCCTGCGTCCGTACGGCGTGTGGCTTGTGGTCTCCCCGTTCAACTTCCCGCACGCGTTGACAGGCGGACCTTCCGGCGCGGCGCTGGCAGCAGGCAACACCCTCGTCATCAAACCCGCCACCGATACGGCGTGGATCGTGCGCCTGCTGGTGGACTGCTTCCGCGATGCGGGCATCCCCGACGGTGTGGTCAACTTCGTGACAGGACCCGGCTCGACTCTCGGTCAGGCTTTGGTCGACAGCCCCGAAGTGGACGGCGTCACCTTTACCGGTTCCTTCGATGTCGGCATGAAGATGTTCCAGGATTTCGGCAAGCGCAATTATGTGCGCCCGATCATCCTCGAACTCGGCGGCAAGAATCCTGCCATCGTCTCCCGCAACGCGGACCTCGAATACGCGACCCTCGGCATCGTCCGCTCGGCTTTCGGCTTGCAGGGACAGAAATGCTCCGCCGCATCCCGCGTGATCGTGGAAGAACCTGTTTACGATGAACTGGTCGCCCGCCTCAAGGACATGACCGACAAACTCGTCCTCGGCGACCCGACCGATCGCACCACCTATAACGGACCCGTTATCAACAAGAGTTCATATCAGGACTTCAAAGACTTCACCGAAGAGATCAGCCAGGGCGGCGGAAACTTCCTCACCGGCGGTCACGTCCGCACAGACGGCGACTACGGCAAGGGATTCTTCTGCGAAAGTACCTTCGTCACCGACCTGCCCTTCAGCCATCGCTTGTGGAAGCACGAAATGTTCCTGCCCATCACCACCATCGGCAAGGTTCAAAACCTCGACGAAGCCATGGCGATCGGCAACGACGTCAACTACGGCTTGACCGCGGGCTTCTACGGTTCACCCTCCGAGACCGAATGGTTCTTCGACAAGATCGAAGCTGGCGTGACCTACGCCAACCGTCCGCAGGGCGCCACCACCGGCGCGTGGCCCGGCTTCCAACCCTTCGGCGGCTGGAAAGGTTCCGGCTCGAGCGGCAAGAATGCTGGCGGACACTACTATCTGCCGCTCTACATGCACGAGCAGATCCGCACCTCCATCAAGCCCGCCAAGGCGGCTCCTGCCAAGAAAGCAGTTGCCAAGAAGACAGCCACCAAAAAAGTCGCTGCCAAGAAGATAGTGAAAAAGACTGTTGCAAAGAAACCGGTCAAGAAGGTTGTGAAGAAGACAACCAAGAAGACCGGCAAGAAGAAATAAATATCACAAAAAATCCCCTGCAATTGCAGGGGATTTTTTGTCTATTCTTCCTCGCCGGAGAGCAATTTAATCCGCTCCCAGGGTTTCAGGCTTTCATCTTCCGCCAGCAGACTCTTCAACTCGTATAACTCATCGCGCAAGGCAGCCGCTCGTTCGAACTCGAGGTTCTTGGCGGCGTCCTTCATCTGCTTTTCCATTTCGCGGACGATCTGCCGCAATTCATTGCGCGGCATCACTTCCTTGCCCTTGACCTTGTACTCACCTTTCGCCTCACCAACCGACATCGAAGACACTTCCTCGGTCAGATCGTGAATCGCCTTGGTGATGCTGAACGGAATAATGCCATGCTCTTCGTTGAACTTCGTCTGCTTGGCGCGGCGGCGAGTGGTCTCGTCGATGGCACGCTTCATAGAATCGGTCATCCGGTCTGCGTACATGATGACGCGTCCGTTCACATTACGAGCCGCGCGCCCAATCGTCTGAATCAGCGCCGTATCCGAACGCAGGAAACCTTCCTTATCCGCATCCAAAATAGCAACCAGCGACACTTCCGGCAGGTCCAAGCCTTCACGCAAAAGGTTGATGCCCACCAACACGTCGAAGTTACCGAGGCGCAGGTCACGCAGGATGCCAACCCGCTCCAGCGTCTCGACCTCCGAATGCAGGTACTGCACCTTGACGCCCAACTCAGACATATACTTCGTCAAGTCTTCTGCCATGCGTTTGGTTAACGTGGTGACGAGGATGCGCTCGCCTCTTTCCACCCGCTCCTTGATCTCTCCGACCAGATCATCGACCTGCCCCTTGACCGGTCTCACCACAACTTCGGGGTCCACCAATCCCGTCGGGCGGATGATCTGCTCGACGACCTGCTGCGCATTCTTCATCTCGAATTCCGCCGGTGTCGCGGACGTGTAGATCGTCGAACCCATTACTTTCTCAAATTCGTCAAACTTGAGCGGACGATTGTCCAACGCGGAAGGCAAACGGAAGCCATACTCGACCAACGTCTCCTTGCGGGCGCGGTCGCCGTTATACATGCCGCGAATCTGCGGAACGGTCATATGACTCTCGTCCAGCACCAGCAAATAATCACTTGGCAAAAAGTCGATCATCGTCCACGGGTGTGAGCCGGGCGCACGTCCATCCAAATGGCGGGAATAATTCTCAATGCCGGAGCAATATCCAACTTCCTTGAGCATCTCCAGGTCATAGCGCGTCCGCTGCTCGATGCGCTGCGCCTCAAGGAACTTGCCTTCGCTTTTGAACAAGGCGAGGCGTTCTTCCAATTCCGCTTCGATCTTCTGAATGGCATCCTTCAGGCGGTCTGCGTCTGTGAGAAATTGCTTCGCAGGGTAAATGGACACTTCGTTCGGCTCTTGCAAAATCTCGCCCGTCAACGGATTGAACTGCATGATGCGTTCAACTTCATCGCCGAAGAAAGCGATCTTGTATCCCAATTTATCTTCATACGCCGGGACGATCTCCAGCGTATCGCCGCGCACACGGAAGGTGCCGGGTTTCAAATCCATGTCGTTGCGTTGATATTGACTTTCGATCAACTGACGCAGCAATGCATTGCGCCGATAGATCTCCCCCACCTGCAGAGTGACCGTCCCTTTGCCGAATTCTTCCGGCGAACCCAAACCATATATACAAGACACCGAAGCGACGATGATCACATCACGGCGCGAGATCAGTGCCGTTGTCGCAGCAAGGCGCAGACGTTCGATCTCTTCGTTGATCTGGGTCTCTTTTTCGATAAAAAGGTCGTGCCGCGGAACGTAGGCTTCCGGCTGGTAGTAATCGTAGTAGGAAACAAAATAAGAAACCGCATTTTCAGGAAAGAACTCTTTGAACTCAGCATACAACTGCGCTGCAAGCGTCTTATTGTGCGCCATGATAAGCGCCGGTTTCTGCAATTCCTGAATGACGGAGGCAATGGTGAAGGTTTTGCCTGTACCCGTCGCACCGAGCAGAACCTGATGCTTGAGTCCTTTGTTCACGCCATCCACAAGTCCGCGGATGGCTTCGGGCTGGTCGCCCATCGGTTGAAAAGGAGCGTGAAGTTTGAAATCCATAGGTTATCTTCTCACATATAAAAGGGGAACGAGTGTTCTATTTTACACCCAAATATCGACCATCAAGGAAACCTGTTTTCAAGGTTTCACATTGCAGCAGAAGCATTGGTAAATCAGAGTATACTTTTTTGATATTGGGTCTTTGCCTTGACAGAAAGTTGAACCAAATGCCAAATCCATTGGAACGCATAAAAAAATATCACTATTGTTTCTCTCTATTGGCGGTTACGCTCCTGACAATATGGACATATTTTTGGCTGGAATGGCGCACTTTCGATGGGTTTGTAACAGCCATTGACCGCGGCACGCAATTCATGCAGGATTTTGTGGGTCACTACTACCCAATGAGCATACAAATACTCCAAAACCCGGTGCCCGTTACAGGATATTACTATCCATCATTCTTCGCTATTCTGCTTTCGCCAATCGGTAAGCTTTCCCAGACTGAAGCCATGACTGTTTGGGGGATAATCCAATTTGTCTGTTTTATTTCTCTCTGCATTTTCCCCGGGCACAGATTGCTTAAGCTAGACAAAAAGGAAATGATTCTTTTCATCGGGCTGTGCATATCGAGTTATCCGATTTTAAATAACATTAAGTGGGGGCAGGTGAGCATTCCAATCACCCTTTGTGTACTTGCCGCATTATTTTTATCCGATAATAACAAGCCCGTCCTTGCCGGGATTTTGCTGGGGCTTGCCACAGCAATAAAATTCTACCCTGCACTTTTCTGCGTATATTTCATCTTCAAACGCGACCTACGCGCGCTTATCGCCTTTGGTCTGGCAACCTTCGTTTTCTATTTCGCATTTCCCGCAACAATTCTCGGGTTTTCAGGCTGGCTGGGATTCGAGAAAATAATCTTATACGATACCAGTCACACCAAATTCGTGACGTATGATGTCAACTCCCAATATTTCACGCATGTGGCCCTTAGATGGTTCGAATTGTTTTTTAGTCAGGTTCCTGATGCAGCCTTTGCAAGGGTATTGAAAGTTTTAGGCTATACCATCGCTGCGTCCTGCATTGCAATGGCATGGTTGCTAACGCGAAAGGCAACATCTGAAAAATACAATCTTCCCATCGCTGCGATATTCCTCTCGCTGCCATTTTTGCTTGATACTTCATGGCCGCACTATTTTGCGTATCTACCCTACTGCCAAACTGCAATACTGGCATATATCATTTCAAGGTTCCGCACTTCCGACATTGGCTTTAAAATCCTCATCATACTCCCAGCAGGTTCAATGCTGTTGTCCAGTATATTTCTGTTTAACGTTTTCATGAACTGGAGTATTTACAATACATACGGAATGCTTTTCCTTGCTAATCTGCTCCTTTTATCAGCCATTTATGCAATAATCGCCAACCAGTATCATTATTTTCGTCTTCCTAAACAAGTCAGCCAATAACGTTTGTGCCAACAAAACCCGGGAGTGGCAATAAAGATAAGATAGGATGACCTAACTATTTCTTTGCCATAGTAATCATAAAATTCACAGATCGGGGTTGGTATGAAAATATTTATTCAAAAGTTAAACGATATCAGGTCGTTCAAAATTTTACGCAAACAAAATCAAGTCCGAGAATGATCTAAACAGAGTCAAAATCAGGGTACATTGAGAGACAGACATCTCACAATGTATAATCACAGAAATATGGAAAATATTCGTTCAGCGTTCAGAAAGATCAAACTCAATGAAAACCTTACTCCAATCGCATTTCTGCTGATTGCCATTGCCGGGTTTGGTCTGCTTGCAAACCGTCTCGGTTATTACCAGGATGATTGGCCGTATATCTTTTATGCTTTCAATAAAGGCATTTCAAGCCTTAAGATCGAAATGTACTATGACAGCCGCCCCAACGCTGCATGGATGTATATCAGCCTGTTTAAACTTCTTGGCTTCAAACCAATCGCATGGCATATTACAGCATTGATCACCCGCTGGCTCACTGCCACTACCTTATGGTATTTTCTTAAGCGGTTATGGCCCTCTCGCACACGAGAAATCACCTTTGCAATTTTTATCTTTCTCGTTCATCCGTTCTTTTTGATTCAGCCTTACGCAATGAATTCCATGCTTTATTGGAGCGGATTTTTATTTTTTTCCCTTAGCCTTTATTTGATGGCACACGCTGTAACGGACAAAAAATATTTCATCCCATTTACGATACTGGCTGTAGCACTCGAAGCTTTGCACCTTTTCACAAATGAATATTTCGTCGGTATGGTGCTTATTCGCCCGCTGATCCTTTACTGGCTTTTCAGCAGTCAATTTCCAAACATCAAAACTCGTATCACAAAAACCATAGCGAATTGGCTTCCATACCTCGCTGCATTGATCGCGTATCTTGTCTGGCGCATGTTCCTATATGTACCGCCGCCCATAGGAGACCGTAACTCGCCAAAAATTCTTTACGCACTGCTTGAGTCGCCTCTCAAGACAATCTGGTATCTTATCCGCACGGCTATACAAGATTCGATCATTGTCACATTTACAAGCTGGTATCGAACCCTTGTCCCGGAACTTTTTTCTTTTGCCACAATATTCAATTGGTTTGTATTGATCGTCTCCGCCCTGACATTCATCGGTGTATTCTTTTACCTGACAAAGTCACTTCCAGATGAGTCACAGGAACCAGATCGCTGGTTCGCCTCGCCTCTGACCTTAGGTCTGTTGATCGTACTCCTTGGCATGGTACCACTCTGGATCATTGGGCAGGATATTGTCACACACAAGAACGAATTTGCCGGCTCACGCTTCGGTATCGGAGCAACGCTTGGCGCATCCTTAATTCTGGCAGTCATCATCGAAAACCTTCTGGATGATCTGAAGAAAAAGATCGCAGTAATTTCACTGGTGATTGCGCTGGCTGTCAGTATGCACCTGACAAACGCAAAGGATTTTTCCTACTCTTGGGAGAAACAAAGTCGTCTCGCCCGTGAACTTCTTTGGCGAGCACCGGGCATTGAGCCGGGTACTGCCATTGTCACTGACGAAGAAATTTTGGGCTACATGGGCAGTTATTCCGTTTCCTATGCCCTCATCACCACATACCAACCAGGTGATATTTCCACGCCGCCTTATTGGTATTTTCCTTTCTATTACACCAACCCAAATGTGAATGATTTCCTTTCAGGAATTCCGCTTGAAGACAATAAGTTAACCATGAATTTCACAGGAAATAGCAAAAAGATGCTGTTATTGTCATTCAACCCCGAAATGCAGCGCTGCTTGTGGATTCTCCAGCCGCAGGACACGAACTTGAGACTCGTCAGCGATGACATGCGGAAGCTCAGCGCGGGCTCGGATATCGGGCTAATAAAAATGACAGAAGGCGAACCGCCAAATCCGCCGGAAGATATTTATGGGAAAACAAATACACAGACCTGGTGCTATTACTTCGAGAAAGCCGACCTCGCCCGGCAATACGGTCAATGGGAAGAGATCGTCAGGTTATGGAACGAAGCGCAAGCGGCAGGCGAACGTCCCGATAACGGCTTTGAGTATATTCCATTCATTGAGGGGTTTGGTCACACCGGCGATTGGCAGCAGGTCAAGGAAATGACGAAATTCGCCAAGCGCGTTTCGGCTGGGCTCGAACCCAGCCTTTGCAGCGCAATGGACCGTCTCGCCGAAACTGCGCCAGCGTCACAGCAGCGCGACGAGACAATATCCGAACTAAAGAACAATCTGGATTGCAGCTCGTATCAATAATGCTTCCGAGTCTATGGCTTTGGATTCTCCAACTGAACCAGCACATCCAATAATTTTGCAGTCCAGATTTCCTCTTTCGTCAACGTAACCCAGTATTGACCTTTCCCGCCTCGCACGCCATTCGGTAAATCAGACAAACGCTTCGGTTCGGACCCGTCAACGGGTGCGGGGAATCTGAGCAGAATCTGCCCCGACTCCCAACTGACAGACGTCAGTCCAACCTTTTCAGCGCGCAGTTTGACGCGGATCTGATAGAAAAGATTCTGCACCATCTCAGGCAGTTGACCGAAGCGGTCGCGGAACTCAGACCCCAGCGCGTCAAGTTCGGTTTCATCGCGCAAATCCGCAATGCGGCGATACAGGCGCAGACGCAAGTCCTGATCGGAGATATACGCCGCAGGGATGCCAACCGCCAGCGGCAGGTCAACATTGACCGGAATGGAAAGCGGCAAATTGAAGGTGGAAAAAGCGCTGTCCAGTTTTTCCGAATCAACTTTCAAATAATCCGAAGCAATACGGCGGAATCGGCGTACCGCGTCCGCGAGCATGCGCGTGTACAAATGAAAACCGACCGATTGAATAAACCCGTGCTGACGCGTTCCCAACAATTCGCCTGCGCCGCGAATCTCAAGATCGCGCATGGCAATGGAATACCCCGCGCCAAGCTGTGTATTTTCCGCAATGACCTCAAGCCGCTGCTGACCTTCCGGTGTCGGTGTAAGCTTTTTGTGGCGGAAAAAATATGCGTACGCGCGCATCGCCCCGCGCCCGACACGTCCGCGTAATTGATAGAGCTGTGCCAGCCCGAATGTGTCAGCACGATCAACGATAAGCGTGTTCGCATTGGGAATATCCAACCCCGATTCGATGATCGTGGTGGAGAGCAGCACATCAATCTCGCCCAAATTGAATCGATGCATCACCGCCGAAAGCTGACCTTCCGCCATCTGCCCGTGCCCGATATCAATTCGCGCCTCAGGGACAAGTTTCTCAAGATGCGCCCTCATCGCGTCAATCGTTTGTACGCGGTTATGGACAAAGAATATCTGTCCGCCGCGCTCCAGTTCACGGACGATTGCCTGCCGCACCAGACGCGGCGAATACGGTCCAACGTGCGTGATGATGGGCAAGCGTTCCTCAGGCGGCGTGTTGAGGTTGGAAATATCGCGGACGCCGGTCAATGCCATATAGAGCGTACGCGGAATCGGCGTGGCAGTGAGCGTCAACACATCCACCTCAGTGCGAAGTTTTTTGAGATGTTCCTTGTGAGTCACACCGAAGCGCTGTTCCTCGTCAATGACCACCAAGCCCAAATCTTTGAAAACAACATCGGACGAGATCAAGCGATGCGTACCAATAATGATGTCGACTTCGCCAATCGAAAGTTGATGCAGGATCGAAGTCTGTTCGCGCGGTGTGCGGAAACGGGAAAGCATTTCCACCTTGACGGGAAACGCGGCGAGACGCTGCGAAAAAGTATCGAAATGCTGCTGCGCCAGAACCGTGGTCGGCACAAGGACTGCGACCTGTTTTCCGCTCATCACAGCTTTGAAGGCAGCGCGTAACGCGACTTCCGTTTTGCCGTAGCCGACGTCACCGCATAAGAGGCGATCCATCGGGCGGGCACGCTCCATATCGCGTTTAATGTCAACGATGGCGCGTTTTTGGTCTTCGGTTTCGATATAAGGGAAACTATCTTCGAGTTCCTTCTGCCAGGCAGTATCGGCAGAGAACGAGAAACCTTCCACAACCTGACGGCGCGCATACAGATCGAGCAAGTCTTCGGCGACTTTTTGAACCGCCTCTTTGACTCGTGCCTTGGTTTCTGCCCAAGCCTGCCCGCCAAGGTTATCCAGCGACGGCTTGCCGCCATCCGCGCCGACGTAGCGAGTGAGACGATCCGCTTGATGGACGGGAACATAGAGAATGTCGCCGCGCTCGTACTCAACGGTGAGAAACTCTCTTTCGTGGCCGTCCAACTGTCGCTGAATCAGACCCGCAAACCGTCCGATGCCGTGATCCACATGAACCACATAATCCCCCTCTTGCAGATCAGCATACAAAGACTCCGGCGTATCGGCGGCTTGACGCTGTCGTGTACGCGGCTGTGGACGCTCCCATCCAAACACTTCCGAGTCGGTGATGAGATGAGTAACAGTTTTGTCCGTCTTTAAGATAAAACCTTCGGAGAGTGAAGCCTCTGTAAATTCAAGATTCACCGGTTCAGATTCAGGATAATGCTCGAACCAAAGTTCCTGCAAACGTTTTGCCTGACGCGAAACGATAAAGACCTGCTCGCCGTTATCCACAATGGGCGCGAGATAATCGATGAACGGTTTTAGTCTTCCGCCAAAGCGTTCATCATGACTGAAATGAGAGGCAAGGTCATTATCTTCATCCGGTGATGGAACATAAGTCGAATGTCCCAACTCCAAATTCACAAACTCGCTCAACGCATCATTCAACTCAGACCACGGCACATAAGGAACCGGAAAGCCATCCGACAACGTTCCTTCGTTGATGCTCTCATGCCGAAACTTCACCGCCTGCTCTTCCACTTCGTTCGCCATGGTTTCGATCAGGCTAAAGTCATCGGCAAACACCAAAGTTTTTTGCGGAAGATAATCGATCAACGAAGCGGGCTGTTGATGCAGCAGCGGAATATGAAATTCTGAAAGCTGCGTTTCCGTATCCGTAACATCCGCCAGAAATTCGCGCGAAGGCGTGATCAACACCTGCTCAAGTTTTTCAAGTGTGCGCTGTGTCGCAGGATCAAAACTTCGGATGGTCTCGATCTCATCGCCGAAGAAATCCAATCGAACCGGATTCAACTCTGTGGGCGCCCACACATCGAGGATGCCGCCGCGCCCCGAGAATTGACCCGGCTCCAGGACCGTGTTGACACGCTGGTAGCCGATCCGCGCCCACTCACGCATCAGACTATCGGGTTGGCTGGTCTGGTTCACTGACAGTTTCTTGCACGCCTTGAGAAAGTCACGTCGCGGCAATGTGCGCGTCATCAACGAACGGGCGGACGCAATAATGATCGGTGGCGTCTCCGGCTTTTTGACGAACGGCAGGTGATAGGCAGAGAGAATCGTGAGCGTTTGCAAGCGCTCGCGGCGCGTGGTCACGCCCCATGCAGCATCTTCATAAAAAAGCGGATTCGGCTCGGCAAAGAGAAACCGCGGCGACTTGACCCAAAATCCCAACTCATCGAATATCGAAAGCGCATGGTCGGCACGATCTGTAATGAAAAGGATGGGCTGGCTTGCGTCCGCATGTAGTGACGCAAGAACTGGAAGCCGAACAGAACGCGGCAAGCCAAGCCCGGAGACTTGTCGGCGCGCGTTCAGTTCACCTAAAAGATGCTGATATGAGGGAAGTTCTCGAAGATTAGATAAAAGAGGCTGCATGATCGATAAAGCAAAAGAAATATGAAAGTTTTCTATTCCTTGATTTCACCGTTGTATTTATTCATCGCCGCATTCAAACCCTTCATTACAAACTCAAGGGCGGCGTCGGCTGCGCGGGAGAGAAGCTCGGGCATGAGCTTAAGCTCGTCCTTCGAAAAGTTTTGCAGGACGTAATCCTTCGGGTCCATGCGCTCGGGCGGACGACCGATTCCCAGCCGCAGGCGCGGGAAATCCTTGGTGCCGAGCAGTTCGATGGTATTTGCCATGCCGCGCTGTCCGCCCGGTCCGCCGCCGGGGCGGATGCGAATTGTGCCGTAGGGAATATCCAAATCATCGTGTGCAACGAGCAGATTTTCCAGCGGAATTTTGTAGAAATGCAAAAGTCCCTGCACCGATTGACCGGAGAGGTTCATATACGTCTGCGGCTTGGCGAGGATGAGCTTTCGCTCCTCGTACAGCCCCGAAGTGATGATCGCTTTGGACTGCACTTTCATTCCGCGTGCGCCGATCCGCTCGGCGAGTTGATCGATCAGCATAAAGCCGATGTTGTGACGGGTGTCTTTGTATTCGCGTCCCGGGTTGCCGAGACCGATAAGGAGAAAAGATTCTGCCATGATGAGTTCCAGTTTTGAAGTAGGTTATCTATTTTTTCGTAAACGAAGGACAAGCGAGAAAAATGCAAATAGTACAAGGATAATTAATGCGCTTTGCCAAAAGATCGTAAAAATGGCGGTGGTGGTCAGCGACGCGGGGTTGGCTGGCAGCGGCGTGGATGTGGCATAAGTGATCGGAGACGTCGATGTCGGCTGAACGGATTCCGGGGCTCCGGGCGTTTCGTTCAGCGGTTTGAAATTGAAGACCGCCTCTGTGAAGGTCGCCGTAGGAGGCGGCGCTTCGTTCTGGACTTTCAGTCCGGTCGCCAGCGCGTCCTGGAAGGTGCCATCCTGCAAAAAGACTCGCAAACGCAGGGCGTAGTCACCGTCTGTGACGGCGGTAGTGTCCCAGATAGCTATGGCGGAATCCGCTGCGGGCTGCGAATAGGTTTGGATGGGAAACCAGCTCGCGGCGGGGTCCGATGCGGAAGCGTCGAAGGTAAAAGCCAGCTCTGCCGAGGCAAAATCCTGAATGTCCATCCGACCTTGAATCTCGACTTGTCCGCGCAAAGTTTGCCCTGATTGAGGGGAAGTGATCGACACGGCGGCGTCTTGAAAAAAGAGGGCGAGAATCAAAAAAAGCTTGAGCATGGCAATCGGTAAGTTTAACATGAAGGCAGGGCAAGGTCAAATTTTAGGCACTTTTCTGCAACAAGAGCGGATTGAAAACGAATTGAAATGTGCGGGCAATTCTCGAATGAAGGTTTTTCTGGTAAACTCTACCCGTTCAAATCAGTACGTAAATGTTTTTTAGGAGATTCTAGTTATGGCACCATCCCGCGCTGAACAACTCGTGGAACGTCTTCGCAATATGCAAGCCGCTGCCCCCGATATTGAAGCCTCTGCCATCGTGTCGGTGGATGGGTTGATCATGGCATCTGCCCTGCAACAGGGTGTGGAAGAAGACCGTGTGTCCGCGATGTCGGCGGCAATGCTCAGCCTCGGCGAGCGCATTTCCGGCGAACTGGGACGCGGTGGTCTTGAACAGGTCTACATCAAAGGCGACAAGGGTTCCATCGTTCTGACCGCCATTGGCGACGAAGCTGTGCTGACCGCAATGGCACGGCAGGAAGCAAAACTCGGCATGGTCTTCCTCGAAATGAGGCGGGCAGCCGAAGACCTTGTGAAATTGGTCGGATGAAACGGAAACACCAACTTCCTTCAAAATAAAGCAACCCCGAATGGGGAGGGCATAACGCCCTCCCCATTCTCTTTGTATTTTCACCCTCACCCCCTGCCCCTCTCCCGAGAGGGAGAGGGGAGTTTTCAGGAGAAGAACGAATGACGACAAAATATCTATTCTTTACCGGCGGCGTGGTCTCGTCGGTCGGCAAAGGCGTGACGGCGGCGGCGACGGGCTTGCTGTTGAAGGAACGCGGATTCAAGGTGGCGGTTCAAAAACTGGACCCGTACATCAACGTGGACCCCGGCACGATGTCGCCGTATCAGCACGGCGAGGTATACGTCCTCGATGACGGCGCAGAAACGGACCTCGATCTTGGTCACTACGAACGGTTCATTGACATCCGCCTGAGCCGCGTCAGCAACTTCACTACCGGGCAGGTCTACGCTGAGACCATCGCCAAGGAGCGTCGTGGAGATTATCTCGGCGGGACGATCCAGGTCATTCCGCACATCACGAACGAGATCAAACGCCGCATCGGTCTGGTGGAAAAAGAAACCGGCGCGGAGATCGTCATTCTCGAAGTCGGCGGGACGGTGGGCGACATCGAATCGCAGCCATTCCTCGAAGCGCTGCGCCAACTCCGCAACGAAGTCGGACGCGAGAATTGTTTATTCGTCCATGTCACCTGGCTGCCGGTCATCGGCGCGACGGGTGAGATCAAGACCAAGCCTACGCAGCACTCAGTCGCTGCTTTGCGGTCTATTGGTATTTCGCCCAACGTCATCATCGCGCGCGCCGATCAGGATATCGAGCGGAGTTTGTGCGACAAGATCGCCCTTTTCTGCGACGTTGAAAAAGATGCGGTCATTCCGATGAAAACCGCCAGCGTTCTCTATGAAGTGCCTTTGCTGCTGGAAGAACTCGGCGTCGGCGAATTGATGCTTAACAAACTCGGTTTGAAAGCTACTCTCGAGCCGGATATGCGTCCGTGGCGAAAGCTGGTGGATGAGGTCAAAAAGGAAAAACCGACGGTCAATGTGGCGCTGGTCGGAAAATATGTCGAGCTGCAGGATGCGTATATGTCTGTGCGCGAGGCGCTGAAACATGCCGCGCTTGCCAACAGCGTGGAAATGTCCATTAGCTGGGTACATTCGGCAGACCTCGAAAAAGATAAGGGCTGGGATGTCGTCAAACGGGCGGATGCGGTTCTCGTGCCCGGCGGCTTCGGCTCGCGCGGCGTCGAAGGCAAAATCCTTGCGGCGCGATATGCCCGCGAGAACAACGTCCCTTATTTAGGGCTTTGCCTCGGCATGCAAACCATGTGCATCGAGTTTGCCCGCAATGTACTCGACCATGAAGACGCCAACTCGTCGGAATTCGACCGCAGCACCGAGCACCCCGTCATTGACCTGATGCTCGACCAGCGCTCCATCACGGATATGGGCGGGACCATGCGCCTCGGACTCTATCCATGCCTGCTCCAGCCTGAGACAAAGGCAGCCAATGCCTACGCCGTTCCCAGCGTGGAAGAAAGGCATCGGCATCGTTTCGAGTTCAACAACGCCTACCGAACAGAATTCGAGAAACATGGAATGGTGTTCTCCGGTCTTTCCCCCGATGGTCGTCTTGTGGAGATCGCAGAACTAAAGGATCATCCATACATGGTGGCTAGCCAATTCCACCCCGAATTTCTCTCACGCCCGATGAAACCGCATCCATTGTTTGTGGGGCTGATAAAAGCGGCTAAAGAAAAAGCGGGAAAATAAATCTGAACATAATAAGAAAAGCACCCCTGCATGAATTCTTTCGCAGGAGGTGCTTTTCTTATCCATTATTCTGGGTCAGTTCATCTTAACACCTGTCACTTCACAGTAAACGAACTGCCCGCACCATGCCCGCTGACATCGGGGAAATAGAACTCAAAGGCAGAAGGCGGTATGACGTTGAACACTCCCAGATTACTCGCGCGTACAAGGTAGGTGTAAACATACGTACCCGCGGGGAGATAATCTGCTGAAAGTGAAATCTTCTCATCCTGAATTTGGATGTTATCGAAGTACCACCAGCCCCAGCCTTTTTCTTTTAGTCCCGCAATCGTGATCGTGGATGGCACAAGCGTATCCTGTTGCAGCGTGGAATCCACCGCCTCAAACCCCGCCGGAAGCGGATCATCCACCACGACATAATGCAGCGCTGACGGCGCGACGATGGTCAGGCGCACATGCAGCAAATCGCCCATATCCGCTGATGTGACCGGGTTCTTCTCATCGTCAAGCAGATAGTATTCGCGTTTGATGAAAATTCCCTTCTCAACCGGTTGAACATTCTGCACGTTCAAAGTCGCATTCAGGAATGCAGTGTAATACAAATTCCCTTCCCCGCTTCCGCGCGAGACGACAAGATAATTCAGCTCCTGTTTCAGCAATTCTTGCAACCCGATCTTTAGGTCAGTGGTTTCGGTGAGATGCTGCGGATCAACATTCCCTTCCGCAATGGAATCGCCGTTCAGACCAACCGCAAAGGAATATTGAGACTGGAATTCATTTTGCTGCTCAAGCCAGTTGACCAAAGCGATCAACGTCCACGCCGTATCCTGAGTGGACGCCCAATGCGTCCCTTTGCGATTCGCCATCAGCCAACGCACGGCATTGGTCGTGGTCGGATTTTCCGGATCAACCTGGATATAGGTATTCAAGACAATGGCTGTCGTGCGGACATCCGTGTTCCAGTTGTAATAATCGTTGAAATCCTCCTCCCAGTGGGCACCCGAAGCTGAAAGAACAGCAGCAGCTTGAAGGTCCGAAAGAAGCGAAGGAATCCGTTCGTCATTCGGGTCCAGCAAATGGATCGCCTGCGTCAGATATGCCTTTCCATACAAACTCAACCTGTCATTGTTCTGATAAAGGAAATTCAATTGAGACGCGCCCGGGCTCAGTTTTTCTCCATCCGCAAGCACATACAATATAAAGGCTTGACGGTTGTATTCCCAAACCGGGTCATTGTTCGTGAGATATTTTAGATTGTCCTTGAGGTATGCGAAGCCGTTTTCCAAAACAGCATCCGAAACGGGATAGCCCGCCTTTTGCGCCTCGATCAAACCATAAAGAACATACGCGCTCACATATGGATCGCTATCGGGTCCACTCCACCAACTCCAACCGCCGTTGTAATATTGGTTTGCATAGATGCGCTGTAACGCGGTATTAACCTGACCATCGATGTTGGCACTCAACTCATTGGTCACGCCTGCCGCTTTCAAAATCCGCGCAGTGATGACATTCGGCAAAAAGCGCGAGACGGTTTGCTCCATGCAGAGATATGGATAATCTTCGAGATAGGTAAGGCTCGGCTGAATGGATGCCGTCAACGAAGGCGATATCTGGACGTCCACCGAAGCGTTTGTGTACGTGGACGGATCCGGCAAAAGCAGCGCCTCAGTAACGGACCCGCGGCTGGTCAACATCCCAGACGTTCCCCCGGTCTCTGACACCGTGTAGCGATAGACGGGAATCCCCTGCCCCGGCAGTGTCCCGAGTGAAGGTTTGCTCGCGTCGCTCAAACTGCCGCTGACGGCTGTTGCCGTAATGTCCACGCGCTCAGCATCCATGTTGACATTGGTGTTCCAAAACACATATTTTTGCTGATTCGCTGGAACATCCACGCGCTGTGTCTTTTCAGAAGTTATTTCAAGCCCGTCGGCATCGAGATTTACCTCGACTGTTAACGCCGAATCTGTGTTGTTATGTACCGCGGCACCGATCTGAACTTCGTCTCCCACAATAAAGAAACGCGGAGTTTGAATCTGCACATACAAAGGCTTGTTGGTCTGTATCTCAACCGAGCCTTCGCCCACGAGACTGTCCACAGTTGCGGCGCGGACATCCGCGTGCCATGTTGTTAGATTCTCCGGCAGCGTGAACGTGACCTGCGCCTCTCCCTTATCGTCTGTGACCACCTGTGCGCGGAAGACAGCCGTATCCTTGAAGTTCTCGCGCACCGTGACCACGCCTTCGCTGTCGCCGCCGCCACCGCCGCTGATGATTCCTTCCGCCACCGATTCACGGAATTCCTTGTTGTATGCGTCGGCGTTGGTAATCAAGCCATTTGCGGTAATGACGCTTAATGCGCGCGGCGCATAGAAACTCGTCAACATGGGTTGGCTGTTTGGACCCGTCAACGCCATAACGGCTTTATCGATCACTGCAAGGGACACGTCCGCTGAAACGGGAGAACCTTTGTAATCAGTAGTCTTGATCGTATAAGTGATCTCATCGCCGGGTCCCGCCGTTTTCTTATCCACTGAAACATCCACATTAAGCGACTTCTGCTTTGTGTCGATATTGATGGTCGCCATGCCTACTTTGTAGGTTGGCGTCCCTGTAACCTCCGCGCCGCTAATGACCACAACAGAGACATACGCGATCGGAGCAAACTCATCTGTGATCGGAAGTTTGTAGATCGTGCTGTTTCCGTCCAGAGCGAGAACATCGCTTTTGTAGATATGTCCGCGTTCGTAGGTGACCAGCGCATAAACTTCGCCTTCGAACGGCTGGGCGATCAGCAATCTCGCGGTGTCGCCGGGAGAGTAAATATCCTTATCGGGTATCAAGCTGAAGGTGCGGTCATTTGTCTGTCGCCAGGGAACGTATCCGCTGCTGGCAACCCAGAAATAGGTCGAGGCTTGATGCGTATGTCCTTTTGAATCCTTCGTGCTGACAACGGCTTTGAATACCCCGCCTTTGGTCGGTGTGAACGAGACTGTCGCATGACCTTCCGCATCGGTTGTCAAAATCTGGCGTCCCGCCGGGGTTTCCTTGACCGACGATTTCCAGGTCAGATTCCCCTGCGCGTCCTTTTCCTGTACGCTGAACCATTGACGCTCAACAAAACTGACCGTGACAGACTGATCTGGAATCGGATTTGAATCCCAATCGAGGACGATGACATCAAAATCCTGCGGCTCACCCTGCACAGCGACATACGAATTGGAGCGGATGCCCGCATAATATTCGCTTTGATGCACGACCAAACTCGTACTGCCGCTGACAACATTCCCGGTCACATCCGTAACATTGACACTGAACGTAGCCCGCTGGCTGGCGGTCACATCCGTAAGCGTGAATTCCTGCTCGATATCGACGTGACCATTTGCATCCATTTCCGCATCGCCCTGACTAATTGTCTGCCTTGATGGACGTGTTTCATCCGCATAATACAAATCACGTTCCCAATCCGTAAAGCTGTATCCCTGATAATCCGCGGAAGAGGGAGTAAATGAATAATCGGAAGTTTCAATGAACCACTGCGCCTGCGCGTTGGACACAGCCCCGCCCGAATAATAGGTTGCATCCAGGCTGAAGTTCGCAGAATCTCCGATCAGAATTTCCGATTGATCCGAAGCGACATTCACTTCGAATTCAGGCTTTTCATACTCCGCCACGCGGAAGCTGACGCTGCTGATAATGGAGTCGTCATCGTCCTTCGTCCGCAATGCGCGGACCGTATAAGTCCCTACCGCCGCATCAGAGGAAAGATTCAGCACATCGGTAAAACTACCCAGATCAGAAATCGGGACATATTTTTCAAAAATGGATTCATCTCCAAAACGGCAAACGACATAGACCTCATCCACGGTTGGCAGGCTGTAATGCAAGTCGTCATCATCGCGGACAATCCCTTTGAAATACACTTCCTGCCCCGGGCGGTAAATAGCGCGGTCTGTGTACATATAGGCAAAAATATCCCGCTGTTCACCGTAATATCCAGAACTGATCCCAAAACTACCGGGTCGTGCGCCGTCACCCCAGTAAATGGCTGTAAAGCCGAAATGCGCGCCATCATCGACCAAAGCGAAGTACGGCTGCGCATCCAGCTCGCTTAACAGTACTGTTCCTTTATCGTCAGTGCGACCATTGCCAACTTCATTGAAGTAGACGTCATAAAAAGTGACCGGCACATTCGACTGCGGTGTACCCGACTTCAAATCCGTCACCCATGCCAACCCATCACGCATGGCGCTTTTGAGGACGATATTATCCGAAGCGATGAAGAGCAATTTCCCTTGAAGGATTTCCGAGCCTGCTTTTTCGCGCCGTGTGATGTAGTAATACCCTGAGCCCAAAGGATTTCCCGCATCATCCTCCAACAGAAGCTGCTCAACGTCCATGACATTTGTGCCGCCCTCGAACGCAAAATCCCACTCGCGGACGGGTTTATTTCGGGGCTTGAATTTTTCCTCATAAGAAGATTCGCGGAAGATAAATCCCACCTCATCGAGATCAAGCGGGTAAATGGCTACATACTCATTCTCAACATTGAGGTGCTCATAATAAATATCCTGCTGACCATCAAATTGGAAAGTCAGCGGGTCGTTCGGCAGCGCAAGACGAGAGTACGGTCTGTAATCGCCATTTTGGAAAGTAAACGCATATTCATCGTTGATGAAATTACCGTAAATATCGCGCATGCCCGGAAGCAAACGCACAACATATTCAACCGCCGGGTCAAGCCCATAAACAGAAACATAATTCGTATCGCCGTAAAAATAGGAAGAAAATTGTCCGCCATCTTCCAACGCCGGGGTGATCTGAATTCGGCTCTCGACACTATCCAAATCCATTTCAGAGGCGAAGTTGATCGTCAGGTAGGCAGAGAAATCTCCGCTTTTCGAACCAGCCGCAGGGAAGGTGCTCTTAACAGAAGGCAGCGGCATGGTCGAAAAACTGGAAGACCATTCAGATTCCAAATGTCCGCCATCCTGCGCCGCCGCAGATGCGTCCACAGTGAGTCGATAGAAACTTCCAATGGTATACAACTTACTCGGAGTAACCGTCACTTCTGTTCCGGCTTCATTCCACGCAAAGTCAACCGGAAATTCCGCGCCCGTTTCGATATTCGTGATCGTCGTTGCCCGCTCGACGCTTTTCTGGTCCATCGGCAGGCTGCTGTCAAAATCAATCACAACAGGCTGGTTCAAGCGGATATGATCCAACCTCGCATTCCTATCCATCCAATATCCATTTTTCATGAAAACGGATTGGACTGCGGGAGCCTGTGTGGAAAATTCGGATTGGTACGAATCTTCCATCAGATTGCCGCTGACATCCTCCAACCCCGCCTCCACGCGGACCTTATAACTGGTGCCGCTCTTCAAGCCTTCGCTCGGCTCGAAAACATACACCGACGAACTGATCCATTCCCCTTTGCCTTCCAATTCAGGCGTAATGACAACCGGCTGCGGAAGATTCCCCTGATTGCTGGGAACCGTCAACGGGACAATGGGATGGTTGAACACCACTGTAATGGCAGAGCCAACGTCCACGGAAGACGCGCCGTCGATGGGAAAGAAATCGGTCACGCCCAATTTGTCGATGGTGAAAAAGCGGAGTCTGATATTTTCCTTCGGGCTCCCCCCATCTACATCAGTAAGTTGAGTGGAGATCATGAACTGATACTCCGAGGATGGAACCCAATTTGAGTTGGGAGTGAAGGACAAGGTTCGAGCATCGTCCCAGCTTATTTCGCCGGAGACAGGCTCGAGGTCCGCGTTGAGAACCGAAAAGGCATCCCCGCTTTCGGTCTGGTCAATATCACGGTCAAATGTGATTTGAATGGGAGAATTCAAGTCCAGCCATTGACCATCTGCAGGAGATTGACCCACAACCTGCGGACCAGTTTCCTCAACGGTGAGCGCTGGCACGGAACCTGAAATTTTTTTGATAAGTACCCCGCCGGTAAAAGCAACCAGAACACCCACTATGATCCAAAAAATCAATCGTTTATTCATTCATTCTGCCTTTCCCTACATAAAGAAGTATGCTTTGAGTGGATTTTGTTGTCAAGTGGGCATAGCGTCGGACGCGGAAAATTTCATGCAGTGCGAGTCATAAGTTATAGTAAAATACCTCCTGCCGGGGCGATGGCGGAATCGGCAGACGCAACAGACTTAAAATCTGTCGTTGGTAACAACGTGAGGGTTCGACCCCCTCTCGCCCCACTCCACCGTCATTGCAGCATTCAAAACAGACTGTTGCAATGACGTTCGCATCTAAAGGCAAAAAAATGTTCTTTACCCGTCAAATTTTGGAAGATATCGAAGACCGCAGCCTTGCGCCTTACGGAATGCGCAGCAAGGATACAAAAGGTCGCGCATATCTCGATGCCGAGCCTGAATACCGCACGACATTCCAGCGCGACCGCGACCGCATTTTACACACAACAGCTTTTCGCCGCCTGGAATATAAGACGCAGGTTTTTATCAATTTCGAAGGGGACCATCTGCGCACCCGCCTCACCCACACACTGGAAGTTGCCCAGATCGGTCGGACGATCGCCCGTTCTTTGGGCGGGAACGAAGACCTCGTTGAAGCCATTTGCCTCGCGCACGATCTCGGACATTCGCCATTCGGTCATTCGGGTGAAGTTGCCCTTGCGCGCTTGATGAAGGATTACGGCGGCTTCGACCATAACAAACAGTCCCTGCGCATCGTAACGAAACTCGAACAGCGTTACCCGGAATTCCCCGGCTTGAACCTGACCTGGGAAGTGCGCGAAGGAATGGTGAAACACGAGTCGGAATACGATATTTCGGACGCCCGCGATTACAGCCCCGACTTGCGCGGAAATCTCGAAACGCAGATCGCCAATGTCGCGGACGAACTCGCCTACACGACACACGACCTCGACGACGGGCTGCGCTCAGGAATGTTAAACCCGCAGGCGCTGGAAGGCATTTCGCTTTGGGAGATCCTGCGCGAAACCTATAAATGGGACGGTCCCGTTCTGGACGACGTTGAGCGTCACCGCATGATCCGTCAACTGGTCGGTTTGCTGGTCACGGACCTGGTCAAACAGACCGACGCGCGATTAAAGGAAAGCAAGGTCAATTCGGTTACTGATATTCAAAAACTGAAACATAATGTCGTTGGATACAGCGAAGAAATGCAAAGACGCAACCGCGAACTGAAGGATTTGCTCTACAAAAAACTGTACAGGCACTATCGCGTCGTCCGCATGCAGGAAAAAGCGGAGCGGATCATCTCGGACCTGTTCCACGCCTATTGCGCCGAACCCGCCACCCTGCCTGACCACGTCCAGTTCTTCATCGAAAAGCGCGGACTCGAACGCACCACCTGCGATTACATTGCAGGCATGACAGACCGGTACGCGATCGAAGAACACGAAAAAATGTTCAACCCCACTGAGAAACCGTAATTTTAATTTCGTTTCGACAGGGGGCATAAAGTAATGGATCACAGCCCCCATTTTCCCGACAAAACTTCTGCCATTATTCAGTAGGAAAGGAGAAAACATGACTCAACCAAACTATTTAACCGCCGAAGGTGAAGAAAAACTTCAAGCCGAGCTCAAAGAGCTGAAAGGACCCCGCCGCGAGGAATTGGCGGAAAGACTGCGCTCCGCCATTCAAATGGGCGATCTCTCCGAGAACGCTGATTATCACAAAGCCAAGGAAGACCAGGGCTTTCTGGAAGGGCGCATTCAGGAGATCGAAGCCATCCTCCGCAATTCCGTGATCATCGAAAAGACGAACAGCGACTCAGTTTCCATCGGTTCACATGTCACCATTCAGGAAGAGGATTTCGACCCGGAAACGTATCATATCGTCGGTCCCACCGAAGCGGACCCGCGTCAGGGTCGCATCTCCCACGAGTCACCCATCGGTGTGGCGTTGCTGAACAAAAAAGTCGGACAGGTCGCCGAAGCCGAAACTCCCGGCGGGAAGATAAAATTCAAGATCATCAAAGTGGAATAGACGATAAAAAAACCGCTCCAAATGGAGCGGTTTTCATTTTCATCTTTTTTGTTTTATCCCTGACGGGGCCAGATCGCCAGTTCCAAAGTGATGCGGTCGAAATAGCTGTTCTCAGGCAGCGGACCCTTGCCGTATTCGATGTCAACGATGGTGGCGAGAAGTTGAAGGGTAGCCGTCTCCAGCAGGACCTGCGCCTGCGGTTCGGTCGTCACCAACTCACCCTTGGGTTCGAGGCGCGAGCGGATGGCAGGGTCGGTAAACGCATGAGCCGACATCAAAACCTTCGTAGCCGTCTTGATGTCATTCTTATCGAACAGCCATACTTCCAGCGCAGTCACTTTCTTCGGCTCACCAACACCGATGACTTCAGAGACTCCCACACCATACTCACCCAGGAATTCACCTGCGCCTGTGTCGATACTGAACGACTCGTCGTACAGATCATCCCCAAGCACATAGGTGGTCATTGTCTGTGTGATGGGCGGAGCCAGACCCAACTCTTCGAAATTTGTCTTTTCGGCAGAGCGGCTGAACTCCGCGGCTTCCATTGCTTTCGTTGTTTCGCCGGAACTACGTTTGAACGGGCGGAACAAATATATTGCCACACCCGCGATCACACCCAGAACCAGAATGACGCCGATGGCGATCAACGCGGTTTTCATCAACGATGATGATCCGCCCGACGTGTCAGTCGGAACTGGCTGCCCGCCGCCGTTTGAAAGGACATTCGTAACCAACTCGCCGTACGCCTTTATCACAGCCGGATCCTGACGCCCTGGGTTGTTCTGAACAGCCTCATACGCCGCTTGCGCCGTTGAACCAAGATTCTGCCAGCGCTGCACAGCCAGATCCGGGCTTTGATTGAGCAAGAAGGAGTCGATCGTCATGCGAAGATAATCTTCCCGCAGGTCTGGGCGCAAATAATAAGGAGTCGCATCCTTGAACTCCTTCGTGCCCCAGCCAGTAAATAACCCGATCAATAGTCCCAAAAGAAAAAGGACTATTGGCAGTATGGGTAATTTTTTCATTAAATCGACAATGGATTGCATATCTGGCTCCTTCGCTTGAATGCTATGGCTCGATTATACAACGTAAATATTATCTACTACATGGCAGAATGATTGCCTGACAGGATACAGCCGCCTCAGACTCAGCCCGAGGCTGTTTCTCCCACCAAACAGTTTTCCTGCCCTCGAACCTACGCACTCTCAGGCACAACCTCTTCAAGCAGGAAGCTTTCAGAACAATTCGTACATTGTGCCTCGCGTTTGTTCGCAATCACCAACAGTCCATTACACTTCGGGCAGGGCTTGGCGATCGGTTTCTTCCAGGTTGTGAAATCGCAATTCGGGTAATTGGCACAGCCGTAGAAGGTGCGTCCTTTTCGCGTGCGGCGCTCGACCATATCGCCGCCATCCTTCGGGCAGGACACGCCGATCTTTTCCAGCCACGGCTCGGTATACCGGCATGACGGGAAGTTCGCACAGGAAATGAATTTGCCAAAACGACCGTAACGGATGACAAGTTCGCCGCCATCCTCCGGGCACTGCCTGCCGATCGGCTCCGGCTCAGACTTATGAACCGGCATTTCCGCCTGAGCCTTCTTTACATCTTCTGCAAAGGGACCATAAAATTCGCGGATGGCATCAACCCATTCCATTTGACCATCGGCAATGCGGTCAAGGTCTTCTTCCATGTGGGCGGTAAAGTTAAAGTCCACAACTTCGGGGAAGTATTGCGCCATCAGGTCGTTGACCTGAATACCCATATCGGTGGGAACAAGTCGCTTTTCCTCGCGCAGGGCATATCCGCGCTGCTGAATGGTCGAGATCGTCGGCGCATACGTGGAAGGACGCCCAATGCCATTGTCTTCCAACGCCTGAACCAGAGACGCCTCGGAGAATCTTGGCGGCGGTTGCGTGAAATGCTGTTCGGGTATCAAACGAACCAATTCCTGTTTTTGACCTTCCGCCACACCGGCAGGGATTTTCACGTCCTCTTCTTCATCTTCTTTTTTGGCGTCTTCGTTCTTCGCCTCTTCATACACGACCATGAAGCCGGGGAATTTCACCGCGGAGCCGGAGGCGCGAAGCAGATATTCGTGTTCATTTGTCTTGCCGGTCACTTCGACCTGCAGCGTATCGTAAACCGCCGCTTCCATTTGAGAAGCGACAAATCGCTGCCAGATCAGGCGATACAGTTTGAACATGGCGGGATCAAGATATTCCTTGACCTTCTCCGGGTCGCGCATCGCCGAGGTGGGACGAATCGCTTCATGCGCTTCCTGCGCATTGGCAGATTTGGTCTTGTACACAGGCGGTTCCGCCGGAAGGAAGTCACCGCCGTATTTATTCGTTACATATTCGCGGGCTTCGTTTTGCGCCAAAGCAGAGACGTTGGTCGAATCTGTACGCATATAGGTGATAAGACCCGTCGTGCCGCCTTCGCCCACATCCTGACCTTCGTAGAGACCCTGCGCCAGAGCCATGGTCCGCTTGGCAGTGAAGCCGAGCTTACGGGAAGCCTCCTGCTGAAGGGACGATGTAGTAAAAGGCGCAGAGGGTTTCCGTCGCCGCTCTCCGCGTTTGACCTTTGTAATGGAAAACGAAGCAGTTTCAAGGTCGTAGAGAAGCGGCTTGACCGTCTCCTCGTTGGAAAGCTCCGGTTCCTTTTCATCCACACGAACGAGTTTGGCAATAAAGTTGGAGCGCAATTTTTCCGGCTTGAACTCGGCGTGGATGGTCCAATATTCCACCGGTTTGAAGTTTTCGATCTCGCGCTCACGATCCACGATCAGGCGCAGCGCTACAGACTGCACGCGACCGGCAGAAAGACGACCGCGGACCTTCTCCCAAAGAATGGGACTGATGCTGTAACCGACGAGACGATCCAACACGCGGCGTGCCTGCTGCGCGTTGACCAAATTCATATCGATGGCGCGCGGATGCGAGAACGCCTCAGAAATGGCGGGCGCAGTGATCTCATGGAAGACGACACGCTTGGTGCGCTCCGGCGCGATCTCGGCAGACTCCATCAGATGCCACGAAATGGATTCACCTTCACGGTCAGGGTCGGTGGCGAGATAGATCTCTTCGGCTTTCTTCGCCAGCTTTTTGATCTCCTTAACCACATCCTTCTTTTCATTCGGCACGCGGTATTTTGGCTGGAAATCATTTTCCACATCGACAGATAATTGCGACTTCAACAGGTCGCGTACATGCCCGACCGAAGCGCGGACGGTATAACCTTTGCCGAGAAAACGCCCAACCGTTTTTGCCTTGGCAGGAGATTCCACGATCACAAGTTTCCCTTCACGCACTTCCACCTTCTCAGGTTTCGGCGGAGGAATCAAACCTTCATGAGCTTCCGTCCTGCCCATGCGAAATAGTTTTGTACCGCAAACGGGACAAATACCCGTGGTCACTGCGGAACTCTTGGCATTGAATCCTGCAACCGGGTCTTTGATCTCACGTTTGGTTTTGCACTTCATGCAATAAGCTTCCATCAAACCTCCAGACATTTCTCTCATTCATCCAACGAATGAGGAATGACATGCTTCATTTAAAAAAACATCCCGTAAGGTTAAACCGTCACGGGATGGACATTCTACAACAATATTCCGTTTTTTTGCAAATGCGAATTTTCGGCAATTTAAAAATCCACCGTTTTTTGGTGCAGAAAAGTCTCTTAAAGATATTTTTCCTGCCGGTGTTTTTTCAGATGTTCAACCACGTCTTTGACCTTCTGAGACTGGTCGGTCTTACAGATGAGGATCGCATCTCCCGTGTCGACAACGACCATATCGTCCACACCGATCGTGACGATCAACCTCTCCACGCCGCTTCCATATACCAATGTATTGTTCGTTTCCAACGCCAAATGCTGGGCGGAATTTGTGGCGATGTTGCCACTCATATCCGGCAATAATACTTCGAACAATGACGCCCACGCGCCCACATCGCTCCAACCAAGTCCACCCGCTGGAAGGACAGCGACTTTTTCCGCTTTTTCCATCACGCCATAATCGATTGTTTCAACTTGTAAATCGGGCCAGATTTTATTGAGCACTTCAGCACGCTTGGATGAGTTCCATGCTTTGCCGATCTCAGCCAATGCCTTACCGAGAGCCGGCATTTGCTTCTCGATCTCGCTCATGATCGCGTCCGCCCGCCAGATAAACATGCCGCTGTTCCATGAATGTCCACCCATCCGCAGCATTTGCTGGGCGGATTCCTCGTTTGGTTTCTCCCTGAAACTCTGTACCGTGTATACGGGATATTTATAATCTCCATTCAATGAACTGCCTTGTTGGATATACCCATAAGCCGTGGACGGCATCGTCGGCGTAATGCCCAACGTCACCAAATAATTATCGTCGGCGACTTCGAAGGCGGCTTTGAGCAAATAATGGAACAAATCCACGTTGCGGATAAAGTGATCGGATGGCAGTATCGCCATCATCGCCTGCGGATCACGCTTTTGCAGCGCCATCGCAGCCAGCCCGACCACCGAGGCGGTTCCGCGCGGAGCGGGTTCGATCAAATAATTTTCTTCAGGAAGTTCAGGGACCTGCAATTGCATTTCCTGCGCCTGCTCCTCCACCGTTACCACCAAAATACGCTCCGGCGGGAATAACTCCATCAACCTTGCAATGGTGCTTTGAAACAAGGTCTCCTGTCCGATCAATGGGAGGAGCTGCTTGGGTCTGTCTTTACGGGAAAGAGGCCACAGGCGTGTTCCCCCGCCGCCTGCCATAATTACAGCATACGTATGTGAAAAATCGATCGTCATTCCATTTCTCCTAAACCGAATAGCCCGACTGTTCTTCGCGAACAGCTACATAGTTCATGCCGCCAACCTGACGGACCATCCCCTTTAATTCCATCATGGCGAGCGCGGCGGAAATCTTTTCTATGGGTAAATTAGCCTGGCTGCGGATCTCATCCACGTGAAGTGGCTCACTGCCAAGCGTATTGAGGACAAGCGCCTCTGTTTCATCAGACGGCAAAATCTTTCGAGCGCTTTTTTGCTTATCCATGCGCGTCAAATCCAAAGCCTGCATCAAGTCCGCTGGGGTGAGCAATGGTTGTGCGCCTTTTTGTATCAGGCGGTTCGTCCCCTTGCTTTGCGGCGCAAGGATGCTTCCCGGAACGGCAAAAATTTCCCTGCCTTGTTCAGCGGCAAATTCAGCGGTGATCAATGCGCCGCTTGTTTCTGCCGCTTCGATAACAACCACTGCCAACGACAAACCCGAAATGATGCGATTGCGCGGCGGAAAATTCGACGCGTCCGGCGGAGTGCCAACGGCGTAATCGCTTATCACCGCGCCGCGCTCCATCATCTGTTCGGCAAGCCCGCGGTGCTCCGGCGGATAGATGCGATCGACTCCAGAGCCGAGAATGCCTATCGTCCGCCCGCCAGCTTTGAGCGCGGTCTGATGCGCAATGGCGTCCACTCCACGGGCGAGTCCGCTCACGACGGTGATCCCATTTGCGGCGAGGAAAGAGGCGATCTCTTCCGTCACCTGCCTGCCATACGGCGTGACCTTGCGCGTCCCAACGATCGCGACCGCGAACAGGTCATCCAATAAATATTCACCGCGGATGTAGAGGACGGGCGGCGGCTGGTCGATCTCTTTTAGACGGGCGGGATAATCTTCATCAGCCCAGGTTAGGATCTTGATACCTTGCGCTTCGATCTTCGCCCAGACCTGATCCAGGTCTATTTGCTTTCTCGCCCCGATAACTTTCTCTGCCAACTTCGCCCCCAAACCAGCGGACATCAAATCGGAAGCATCCGCCTTCCATGCTGATTCAAGGTCGCCAAAATAGGCGACCAATCCCTGCATGCGGACAGCGCCAATGCCTTTAATTAAATTCAATCCGATCCAATATTTTTTATCATCCATAATTAAATTGGATTCTAACACTCCCCGCTTTGTTTTGCTTTTTACGACCGGGGTTCGTCCACCAAACCATCGAGCAGATGAACGGTCATAACACGATCTTCCATATTGATCTCATGCACAACATCGGGGATGGCAGGCAGTAGAATCTCCTTACCTTCGTCTGTGCGGACAACGTAGACATCATTTGCGCCTGTTTCGAGGACTTCATTCAACAACCCGAGTTTGCCGCCATCGTCGGTCATCACGGTTAGACCGATCAACTCATGTTTATAAAATTTTCCTTCAGGGAGTTCCGGCACTTCAGACGATTTGACATACATCCACTGATTGCGGAAACGCCCGGCGGTTTCGGGGGTGTCGAAACCGCGCAGCTTGATCAACATCCCATTGCCATGCACGCGCGCGCTTTCGATAGTGGATACTTCATATTTTTCGCCAACATACACACTTCGTCCGGCTTTGATACGGTCGGGAAAGTCAGTATGCAAATCCATAATGATCTCTCCGCGAACACCATGCGGACGGCGCAGGTAACCAATGGCTAAATAAATAGACTCGCCTTCTGGCGAGCCTGATTTGTTTTCAGTCGTCATTTATGAGGGTTCCGTAACGTCCAATGTGGCTTGCTTGCCCTGACGTTCTGCGGCAACACGCAGGAGAGCGCGAATGGCGTTTGCCACCTTGCCGCCCTTGCCGATGACACGTCCCATATCTTCCTTTGCGACGCTCAATTCAAGGCGTGGACGGTTGCCTTTGGATTCGGTCACAACAACATCTTCGGGGTGGTCAACGAGGGATTTGGCGATATATTCGATCAGGTCTTTCATGGCATACCTTGTAATAGACCCTAAAGGTTTGCGTGCCTTTAGGGTCTAATTCTAATTAATTAGTCTTTGCGGGTCTTGACAGGCGCGGCGCGCTTGGCTTCCGCTTCAGCAGCTTCCTGAACCAGAGTTTCCAACGCTTCGCCTTTCTTGAAGCGCTCGAAACGCTCGAGGGTTCCAGCAGACTTGAGAACCTGCGCCGCGGATTCAGACGGCTGTGCGCCGTTCTTCATCCAGTGGTAAATGCGGTCTTCATGCAGCTTGATGGTGGCTGGGTCTGTGCGAGGATTGTACACACCCAAAATTTCCAAAAAGCGGCCGTCGCGGGGGGCTTCCTTATCCGCAGCGACGATGCGGTACGTGGGTTGGCCCTTGAGACCAATACGACGTAAACGAATTCGTACCATGCTTAAACTTGCTCCTTTAGTTGTTTGATTACGTTCCAGACAGGCACAAGAGAGTTCTGTGCGGGCTGAAATCGCGGGCTGTATTTTACCAGAAGAAACGAACTTTTTCGAAATGAATTGTCCACTAAATATAGTGTCAACCCAAAGTTGCCAAAGGTATAATGATTCTCATCAAATATACGGAGCGCCAAAATGACCCTGGCTTTAACGATCGGTATTGGAATTCCCCTGTTTATCTTATTCATCATGCTGGTTTTCAAACTGTACTCAGCTCAGAATATCGGCTGGGTTTCTTTTTGTCTCGTTTGGGGCGGGTTTGGGTGCCTCGCCTCCAGCCAGCTTAATACCTATCTACTAGGAAAAGGCGCCCAACTCGATGCGCTCGTCATTTTCCTCGCGCCGATCATCCACCAGACTTTCGTGTCGCTTGGAGTATTCTTCGTCCTTAACCGTGAAAAATCAGATAATCTGATCGAAGGGGCAGTCTACGGTTGGGCAGCTGGTCTTGGATTTGCAGCTGTCGACACGATCAAATATGCGATGGCAGCCGACAGCATGGTAATGGAAGCCATGACGGCACGTTCTTTCGCAACGACGCTTGTATACGCCACCGCAGCAGCGATCACCGGTCTGGTGATGACACAATTCTATTTTCGGCATCGGGCGAACCGGGCGGTCATCCTCCTCAGCGGACTCGGCGCAGCCATCGGCTACAACGCCCTGTACAACTGGCTGGTGAACAGCCAAACAGATATTGTCATTCCGGTCATTTACGGCATCGGCGGGCTGACACTCATGAGTCTCTACATCACCGGTCAGTTGAGAATGATCCTTGTGCAATTGGGCGTTCAGAAAAAACGGGCAGATGGCTTGCTCGAGATCGTGATACCCATTGGTGTGGACCTTGCCGCCGAAAGCAATTTTCAGGAGCTGCTCGAAAAAATGCTGGTGGAAGCCAAGAATTTCTGCAACGCAGACGCCGGTACGCTTTACCTAAAAAAGAATGACTCACTCGAATTTGCCGTGGTACGGAATGACACATTGAAGATCGCCATGGGAGGCACAAGCGGAAATGAAGTTACGCTGCCCCCAGTGAATCTTTACGACAGCGATGGCGGCATCAACAAGAATAATATCGCCGCCTACGCCGCACTGACCGGTGAGATCATCAACATCGAAGATGCCTACGAAAACCGCGAATTCGATTTTTCCGGCACGCGCGAATTTGACCAGCGCACCGGTTACGTTTCTTCCTCATTCCTGACCATTCCGCTCAAGGACAGCGAAGACAAAGTGCAGGGCGTTCTTCAGTTATTGAACGCGTTGGATACCACTAAAAAAACAATCATCCCGTTTGACCAGAATTTACAACAATTGATGACCTCTTTTTCGTCGCTCGCAAGCGCCGCGCTTGAGGGATACATCCAGGAGCAAAAACTGCGCAGCGAGATCCGACAACTGAAGATCGAGATCGATCACGCCAAACGCGACAAACAAGTTGCAGAGATCACCGATTCCAGTTATTTCAAGGAGCTTCAACAAAAGGCGCAGGAACTACGGGACAAAGGCAAAGGGACAAGTACACTGCCTCTCGAATGAATTCAAAATAAATGTGTATCCAAGAGGAGCTATTTTTCATGTCTGTTCTATCGGTTTTACACTAAATTGCAGACCTCCTTTTATCATTTAACAACAATTGTCAGACCCAGAGTCGCCCCAAAGGCATTGCCGCCTGCGTCTGCCATACGCCAATAACCAGAGTAGGTCCCTTCATGATTTGGGGCTGTAACGATCACAGACACTTCCCCCCATTCTCCCGGGAGGACATTTCTTCCCAAACGATTCCACGATGAATCAAAATATTGGTCGTTGACAACCGCCATGCCGTAGTTGTATTCCCAATTGCAGGAGCCGGTATTTTCGACCTTCCACGTTTTCACAAATTCTTCACCGGGTGAAACCTCCGTTCCACCTGGGTAATTTACATCGCGCACAAAAGCGGAGTTGTTACAGCCAAACGCCAATGCGCCCGTATTGGCTGTCGCCGTTGGCGGTGTACCTGTTACCGTTGGGGTTAACGCCAAATTCGGTGTGGATGTGTAATAGATTAGTACAGGCGTCCAGGTTGGGGGGACAGGAAGCTGGGTGTTATACGGCTCTGGTGTAGGCAGGAACGTATTTGTCGGTAAGGGGGTATTGGTGTCTGTTGGCATCATTTCCACAATGGCGGTTTGGGTGCCGAAGAACGCAGAGACCATCGTGCCGACCGAACTGGTCAAGAGAATATCTTCCTCGGTGATGCCGCTTTCGTCAGCGGTATCACCACAGGCGGAGAGCAAAAATACCGCGATCACAAACACGTACAGGAATCTTCGATCGAACCTCATTCGAATCACCTCGTTTTCTATTTTCCAAAGACATCAATAATTATAAATTGAAAACAGGAGCAGGGTTTGGGAATAATGTGAAGTTCAATAGTTTATATAAAAAACAGACCTTGTATTAAGGTCTGTTTTAGGCAATTGTCATTTTGAATCTAATCAAACCCTTTTGGCATTTCTGAGTATACACCGCGCATTTCTTCAGGAAGTTCCGCGGCTAGGGTGAACATTACACGGTCCATAAGTGCGAGTGGAGTTTCACCCGGTTTTGGAAGAATGAGGGGCAGGATTTTGACTGTCACATGGGTGCGGCGGGGAAAGTGTTCGAAGAATTTGTCAGAGCCGATAACTGCCATGGGAACGATGGGACAGTTCGCGTCAAGGGCGAGGCGGGCGGAGCCGGTCTTGGCGACGCCGAGTCCTCCTCCTTTTGAACGTCGACCTTCCGGGAACATGCCGAGGGTTTGTCCGTGCTCCAGAATGCGGGCAGCATGACGAATTGCCCATTCATCCTTTTCGCCGCGATAAACGGGAAAAGCGCCGAGATCGCGGATAATAGATGCAAACACGGGAATCTTAAACAGACTGGCTTTTCCCATGAAAAAGATCGGGCGCGGAATGCTCAACTGCATGGGGATCACATCGAAATTCGTGACATGGTTTGCGGTGAGAACCACTGCCCCATCAGTCGGTAGATTTTCCGTCCCTTGAACCTCAAGTTTCATGATGAGCTTGAACAAAGTACCCAGCAGAAAAACAATGATTTTTCGAAGCGGGGTGGCACGAAATGCGAAGTGTAATTTGTCGCGAGAATCGAAGAATTCAGGTCTTTCCAAGATCATCATCTCAAATCATCGATCAATTTTGTAAATACGCCACCCAACACCTCACTTCCGGACAGGGTTAGATGGGTATTGTCAAAATAAAGCGGTTTCCCATTATCTAAAACAAGGCGACAATCCGGGGCACAAAACGAATCCACTACTGAATACACCCGAAATTTATCATATCTTACCCCAGATACCATATTGATAATATTTTGACGAACCCTCAAGTAATCATCTCTTGTCTGTAAAGGCACGGTTTGCCCAATCTCTAGATGTTTTATCAAAGCATCTGGAACATTAACATCCCAAGTGGGTACCGGCATGATGAAAGATAAAGGAATCTGATTTTGGGTGGACAATTCCACCAGGCGCTCAAACGATGAAGGCGGCAGCCCGCCGGGAGAGTAATGCAAAACAATAGCATCCACATTTCTTTCTTTCGCTATTTGCATTACCTGCTCGGGATCCATTCCGCCTTCGTAAAGCGGATCATTTTTCACCAAAAAATAAACCACCGCATTTTCAGACTCCGCCACTTTTGTAAAAGTCGTTTTGATCGCATCAGCGTGGCTATCGCCTACCAGTAGAATTCGCAGATCCGGCGATTCGGCTATGGGTTGAAGTTCACAGTCTGCCGCCAGCGGATGAAGAAAACGATTTAGTTTTCCGCACCGATATTCGCTTCTATCAAACCACGCTTGATATATCAGCATCTCATTATCAGAGATTAATGTTTTCTGTATTTGAAAGCCAAGCGGAGCAAAAACAAGAATGGCAATAGGAGCGTATATAAGCCATTTTCTTACATGAACATTGTTTCTCATCGGGGTTTCGATCAGATAGAACAACAACATGGACGCAAAGACTATTATCAAAGCCATCAACAAGGTTTTGCCAATGCTTCCTGCTTCGGTCACAGTACCAGAAAACGGTTTATACAAATAGAAAACAATTACAGGAAAATGAGCCAAATAAATGGAATAAGAGTATTTCCCGAGTTTTTCGAGCGCAGTTGAGATTAAATTATTTTCAATCCATGCAGGTACGCCAATCCATAAGATCCCTGCGGTCGCCGCGCTAACCACCAACGCAGCCAGCCCGGGATGCCCACTCACAAAACTCCAATCGGTTCCGTCCACTTTTACCAACGGGATGCATAACAACAAAAGGAATAAGGCTCCCCCCGCGAAAGAAACCGCACCTTTTTCTTCCCGCTTCCGGCTGGAAAGGTATTTTGCCACCATAAACCCCATCAGAAATTGCCATACTCGAAACGGGAGGAGGTAAAAAACAGTCTTTGGGGAAACACCAAGGGTAAAAATACTTAATATCAAAGACGACAGGGCGATAATTGGAACGGAAAATTTGATCTTTTTATAAAACCAATATATCAGCGGTACCAGCAAATAAAATTGGATCTCCACGCCGAGCGACCAAAGGTGTAACAGGGGTCGAAATGCCGTATTATCCCAATAGGAGTAATCCATCCAGAAACCGATATTGGATGAAAAAAAAGTTGCAAATACCGCCTGCGTTGCCACCTGATCGTATTCAACTGGAGCGGTAATAAATATTGCCGCCAGCACTGAAACAAAGATGGTAGCAAAATAAGCAGGCAGTAATCGTTTTGCCCGTTTCGCAAAAAAATCGGATGTTTTTTCCGGGTCGTACATAACGCCCATCAAATATCCGCTAATAACGAAGAAAATGTCAACGCCTAGAAAACCGCTATTAAATCCCCAAACACCCAGGTGAAATAAAACAACAAATAAAACCGCAATCCCGCGCAAAATTTGGATGTCTTTTCGATACTTCATAACTTTATTTCCTCCTGCGATATGTATATATAATGCCAAGCATTTCTTTGTTCCATCGAGCTGAAGTTTTACTTTATCTGTTTATATGGATGAAAATTGATTAATATCCTATATGTCCCATATGATAATCACGTTTATGAAAAATAACGCTCCATTGGGGTTATACTTGCATACTTGTAAGGAGAAGCTATTCTTAGCCAATTTTGGCTTAAAACAATTATTGGAGTAAATCAAAATGGACACAACGATCGAAAGTATCTCCGCGCTGGAAATTCTGGATTCGCGCGGCAATCCCACTGTGGAAGTGGAAGTTCTGTTAATGGATGGTTCGTGGGGGCGCGCAGCGGTTCCCTCCGGTGCATCGACCGGTGAGCATGAAGCTCTGGAAATGCGTGACGGCGATAAGAAACGCTATCTCGGCAAGGGCGTAACCAATGCAGTCATGAACGTCAACGGCGTGATCGCAGATTCGCTTTTCGGGTGGGACGCCTCAGACCAAAAAGGCATCGACGCGGAAATGCTCTCCATGGACGGCACTGCAAATAAATCCAAACTCGGCGCGAATGCGATTCTGGGCGTGAGCCTTGCGGTTGCAAAAGCGGCGGCAAACTCATTCGGCATGCCGTTGTACCGCTATCTCGGCGGTGTGTATGCGCATGTCCTGCCTGTGCCGATGATGAACATCATGAACGGCGGCGCGCATACAAGCTGGCAAAGCACCGACATGCAGGAATTCATGGTCATGCCATTCGGCGCGCCGACCTTTGCTGAAGGTTTGCGCTGGGGCGCGGAAATCTATCACGCGCTCAAATCGGTCTTAAAGGAAAAAAATTACAGCGCCCTCGTCGGTGACGAAGGCGGTTACGCCCCTGCACTAAAGGCAAATAATGAAGCCATTGAGCTAATCCTTGCGGCAATCGAAAAAGCGGGCTTCAAAGCAGGGCGCGGCGAACAGGTCGCCATTGCGTTGGACCCGGCTGCTTCTGAGCTGTATGATGAGAAGAGCAAGAAATACAACCTCCGCAAGGAAGGCAAGGAACTCACCGGCGAACAGATGGTTGAGTTCTGGGCAAAATGGGTCAAGGACTATCCCATCGTTTCCATTGAAGACGGTCTTGCACAGGATGATTGGGCATCATGGGAAATGCTGGTTAAATCCATCGGTGACAAATGCCAGATCGTCGGTGATGACCTGCTGGTGACCAACCCCGAACGCGTCCGCAAGGCGATCAAGGAAGATGCGGCGAATGCCCTTTTGGTTAAGGTCAACCAGATCGGTTCGCTCACTGAGACGATCGAAGCTGTGGATCTCTGCCATCGCGCCGGATGGAGAACGGTGACGTCGCATCGCTCCGGCGAGACGGAAGACGCCACCATCGCCGATCTCGCTGTTGCGCTCAACACGGGTCAGATCAAGACGGGTGCTCCCGCCCGCTCCGACCGGGTAGCAAAATACAACCAACTCCTGCGCATCGAAGCAGAGTTGGGAAGCACAGCCAAGTACGCCGGTTGGGACGCTCTCAAAGTCAAGTAAAAAAACAAGCAGGGCAGAGAAATTCTCTGCCCTGACTTTTTGTGATTAGCTTCAAATGAAATAAATTTCTGAGGGGAGAATCAAGCCGAAGGTCCAGAAAGAGGCGGATGTACTTTGTCATTTATTAAGTTGACAAACATTCCTAATCCCCTATAATTCGTTTGTTGCCTCAACATACTAATCATATGAATCATAAAACTACTGCCGACCAGGCATATGTTCGCGAGACCAATCTCTCACTGGTGCTCAGGCTGATCCATAACCAATCGCCGCTATCGCGCGCGCAGTTGGCTGGCATTACCGGCTTGAACAAGTCGACCGTTTCAAGCCTGGTGGACGATCTTATCGAGCGGGGACTTGTTTGCGAAACCGGAAGCAATACCGGCGGGACGGGACGCCCCGCCACTCTTTTGGAAATAAACCCACAAGCTGGACATGTCATCGGTGTGGAACTGGGCGTCGACTTTGTCTCCGTCGCTGTTACAGATATCCGCGGAAATATTCTTTGGCGCCGACGCGAAGACGCAGACCCATCTGACGATCAGGATAAGATGATCCAGCAGACTCTGCAGATCGTGAAGGATGCCATTACTGCGGGTAAACGCAAGGGTTATAAATTTTTGGGCATAGGGCTGGCAACGCCGGGAACGGTGGATGTGAGCAATGGCGTTCTGATCTTCGCGCCAAATCTCCATTGGCGGAATGTTCCGTTCGGAAAAATATTTTCAGAGCAGACCAAACTCAGAGTCTTTGTTGAGAACGACGCGAATGCGGCGGCGATTGCCGAGCATTTATTCGGCACCACCTGCCAGAGCCGCAACTTTCTTTTTGTCTTCGCAGGTGTCGGCATCGGCGGCGGACTGTTCCTGAACGGCGAACTGTATCGCGGGAAGAACGGATTCGCCGGTGAGATCGGGCATTTCCCCATTATGGCGGAACCTTCACAAAATGTTTGTCACTGCGGCAATCGCGGCTGCTGGGAAACGTACGCAAATCAATATTCGATCATCCAGCGCATACAAGCCCGCATGGAAGTAAAACGCACCAGCATCATTCCCAAACTGATGGCGGAACAGAATTCGCCGTTGAGCATTCCGCTTATCAAACAGGCAGCAGACGCAGGCGACAATGAAGCGATCGATTCATTTGCAGAAGCAGGTCGCGCAATGGGACAGGGCTTTGCGGGTCTGATCAATATCTTCAACCCCGAAAAAATCATTCTCGGCGGTCCGTTGAGCATAGCGGGAGAATACCTGCTGCCATCCATCAAACAGACCGTAGAAATGCATTCCCTTCCTGAGATCGATCAGCAGGTGGAAATTCTGCTTTCGCCATTCGGACCAGACGCAAGCCTGATCGGTGCAATTGCCATCGTCGTTGATGACCTGATCGCCACCCCTTCGCAATTTTCCAAATAGTTCTACTTCAGAATATCCTCAATAACCTGCCGCAGAGATGCTGTGTCAAGGTCTTTTTTATCGAGGAAGGCAGCCACACCGGCGGCAGTTGCCTGCTTTCGAAACTCGCGGTCGGGATAGGCGCTGATGACCACAACCCGCGTCGACGGGGAAACCGCCCGCAGTTTTCGAGCGCATTGGATTCCATCTTCGCCGTCAAGAACGACATCGATGAATGCAAGCTGCGGCTGGACCTGCTTCCCCATCGTCAACGCACTGGAAGTATTCTCCGCCTCATACAGGACAGCCGAGGCTTGGATCCTGCCAATGAGCCTGCCCAACTGCTGACGGTAACGCGCATTATCGTCAACGATCATAATGACCAGTCCCTGTTCGGCAGGTTTCGGTTCCAGCTTGACCATCTCCTGTCCGCTGGAGGCGAGAAGTTCAGGGTGACGCAAAATGTAGTTCGATGCTTTAAGTCGGCTATCCACGCCCAGAACACGATACAAGGCTGTCAGATGATTCTCCACGGTCTTGACGCTCAAGTCGAGGGTTTGGGCAATGTTGCGGTTATCCGCGCCCTGGGCGATCAACTGCAGGAGCTCGCGCTGCCGTCGGGTGAGAAAAGGGACATTCGTAAGCGGAGCAGCTGTCGGGCGGTTGATGAGGCGGTCTATCAAACTTCCGGAGATCCATCTATCACCGTTCAATACTTTTTGGGTGGCGAGCTGCAGATCCGCAAGAGGTTGATCCTTCAGGTGGTATCCATTGACACCAGCCTTTAATAATCCCACCACATACGATTCATCGTTATAGGCGCTGACGATCAGTATCTTGATATCGGGATATTTTGCCTTGATCTCCTGAACCGCGGAGATCGGTTCAAAATCCGGCATGCTTGCATCCATGATCAAAAGGTCAATCTGGGTGGAAGATATGGCATTCATCAACTCGATCCCATCCCCCACTTCACCGATTATTTCCAGATCAGGCAGAACCTCCAAAGCGTTACGCAGACCAGCCCGTACGACGGTATGGTCGTCAGCCAGCAAAACTCGTATAGAAGACATACAACTATTATGCCGTAATTGGGGGAAACTGGCTAGAAAGCCTGAAAGTTTTTTGGAAACTCGGTACAATATTGGAATGACCGAACAATTGCTGAGTGTCGAAAATCTCTCAAAAAACTTCGATCGTCTGCCTGTGCTAAAGAACGTCAGCTTTTCGATAAGAAAAGGCGAGGTGGTCGGGTTGGTGGGACGGCAGGGCGCAGGGAAGTCGACCCTGCTGCACACGTTGAGCGGAACGATCCCGCCTTCCTATGGGACGATAAAACTGGATGGGATCAACCGTCACTTTGCAAATCAGATCGAGGCGCAAAAAGAAGGAATCGAGACTGTTTATCAAACCTCCAACCTACTTAACCGATTCGATTTCTCATCCCAGGTTTCATTGGACAAGGAAACAGGCGTCGAGATCACACGGCACACCTCCGGGCTGGTTGAACATTTCAACGTAACTCAAAACATTTTATTGGGACGTGAAATAACAAAGTTTCCGTTTTTGGGAGTCATCGATCAGGACACCATGGTGGAAACGGCGCAAAATCTCCTCGCGGAATTTGACCTGCCCAAAAGCATGGCAATCGAACAGATCCGCAATCTTTCAGATGAGCAAAGACAGGTTGTGTTATTGCTTCGTATGCTTCATCGTCCCTGTAAACTTTTATTACTGGACGATGTCATCCCCATTCTGAGTTTCAATCGCCAGGGAATTCTGCTGGAAAAGATCAGGGACCTGGCTGCACAGGGAACATCAGTCCTCATCAGCAGCGACGACCTCACACATCTATTCACCGTAACAGACCGGATCATTGTTCTATATGAGGGACAATTGGTTGCCGACCGAAAGACTTCGGAATCCACGCCGCGAGAGATCGTCGAATTGATCGTCGGTTCCGAAGGACACGAACAGGTCTCGCCTCTAATTTGGGCGATGGAGAGCTATCACACGGCGCAGAAACAGACCGAGGAACTGCGGCTCAAGCAGGCAACTTTGCAGCAAAGCCTAAACGCCCGAGATTCGATCAACCGGCAATTGGCGGAACGGTTAAGCAACCAGCTAAGCGCACTTGACCATCTCAACGCCGCCCTGCACGCCACGCAGCGACGTTTGATCACTGAAAGGGAAAATGAGCGAAAAGCGCTGGCGCGTGAACTCCACGACCAGATCATTCAGGACTTGCTTGGGCTGAACTATCACCTTGAGAGCGTGGAGGGACTCGCTGAATCCCCTGAACAGCAAAATGAGATCAGTTTTATTCGAGGCGGGATCCGGGACGTGATCGGGGAATTAAGGCAAATGTGCAGCGACCTTCGTCCGCCGACCATTGACCATCACGGGTTGTCCGCCGCCATCGATTCACTGGTACATGAATGGCTCGACCGGAATGAAGTCCAATTGCAGTTGGAGATCGACCCTTCGCTTGGACGTATGCCGGAAATGATCGAATTATCCATTTTCCGCATTGTTCAGGAGGGATTGAATAATGTCCGCAAACACTCAGAGGCAAAACACGTTAGGCTGTCCCTGCAAAGGACTTCCTCCACCAATTTGTTGATCCGTTTGGAGGATGACGGACGCGGACTCCCCAAACCTGTCGATCTCGCGGCGCTTTCCGCAGATAAACATTTTGGGCTGGTGGGAATCAGCGAACGCGTAGCCCTGCTTGGCGGGACCATCAATATCGAGTCGTCGAAGGGAAACGGCACAATACTTCAGATCGAAATACCCAGTCCGTACCCGCTTGTCGCGTGACTTGGTCATACTTAATTAGCATTAACTCAAGTTGCAACTTTCAAATGGATTTTTTAGCTTCTCGCCAAAACCCTCACCCTGCCCTCTCCCAATGGGAGAGGGGGAAGTTGTCCCACCAAAAATAGCTTTACTTGGGGTGAGGGAAAGTTCTTGAAATCAAGGCAGCAACTTAGGTTAGCATTAACATTAAATTGAGTAAACATAAGGATTTAGGGGATAACCCCCAATTTTAAAGGGGGGTATCCATACTTCCATTAGGGGATTTGGCAATTTACAAACTCTCATCAAAAAAATAAACTGTTAATATAATAATAAAAGTAGTCGTTTATCAACTCCCTGCCGTTTAAAACGGCGGGAAGAAAATGCAGGCTTTTTTCAGTTTTAAACTGTAGGAAGGCTCCAGCTTTAATCTCTGTTTGGACGGCTCTATGATTTTTTCGCATAAAAAACGTGAAAATAATGAAGCATTATCCGGCTCTCTGCCGGAGGGTGCTTCATTTTGTTTAATCACAGCGAAAGGAGGTGGTTTACAACAAGCGATCCAAAACACAACCCCAGTATCTGATTTAACCGTTCACACATCATCTTCAAAATCAAGGAGAGAAGAATGAATAAAAAGTTATTCGTATTGTTCAGTGCGCTCGCGATCATTTCGATGGCATTGGCTGCTTGTGGAGGCAGCACTGCCACGCAGTCATCGTCGGGCGACAATCTGGCTGTCGGCATCGTCCTCCCAACCAAGGATGAACCGCGCTGGATCCAGGATGAGACCCGCTTCAATGACGCGCTCAAGGCTCAAGGCTACAACGTTGAGATCCTCTTCAGCCAGGGCGATTCCGCCAAGGAAAAAGCCAACGTCGAAGCACTCATCGCCAAGGGCATCAAAGTCCTCATCCTCACCCCGCAGGATGGCGCTGCCGCCGCTGCCGCCGCTGAAGAAGCCCGCGCCGCAGGCGTGAAAGTCATCGCGTACGACCGCCTGATCCTCAACACCGACGCTGTCGACTACTATGTCACCTTCGACAGCATCGCTGTCGGTGAAGCTCAGGCTCAGTACCTCGTTGACCATGCCACCGGTTCCGGTAACCCGCTCTACCTCTATGCCGGCGCTGCCTCCGACAACAACGCCTTCCTCTTCTTCGAAGGCGCATGGAATGTCCTCCAGCCCAAGATCGCTGACGGTACCTTCGTCATCAAGAACTCCAGCGAAGCCGTTGCCCTTCAGGACAAGGCTGAACTGACCCGCGACGAGATGGGCAAGATCATCGGTCAGGTCACCACCAACTGGGACTTCAACACCGCCAAGACTTTGGCTGAGTCCAACCTGACTGCCGCCTCCGCCGCCGACAAGGGTGATGTCTTCATCCTCGCCCCCAACGACGGAACCGCCCGCGCCATTGCCGATGCCTTCGGTGCCGACAGCGATGTCAGCAGCTACATCGTCACCGGTCAGGATGCTGAGGAAGCCTCCGTCCAATACATCATCGACGGCAAGCAGTCCATGACCGTTCTGAAGGACGTCCGCACTCTCGTGGCGGATGCCATCAGCGCTGCGGTCGCCTTCGTTGAAGGCAGCACTCCTCCGCAGACCAACACCTACAACAACGGCAAGATCGATGTTCCTGCCAAACCGTCCGAGGTCATTTCGGTTGACCAGTCCAACGTCAAAGCCGCTATCATTGACTCCGGCTACTGGCCTGCCAGCGATTTCACCGGTCTTGATGCGATGGGCTCCATGCCCGAAGTATCCGGCTCGGTCGGCATTGTCCTTCCAACCAAGGATGAGCCGCGCTGGATCCAGGATGAGACCCGCTTCAAAGACGCGCTGACAGCTCAGGGCTACGACGTTGAGATCCTCTTCAGCCAGGGCGATTCCGCCAAGGAAAAAGCCAACGTTGAAGCACTCATCGCCAAGGGCATCAAAGTCCTCATCCTCACCCCGCAGGATGGCGCTGCCGCCGCTGCCGCCGCTGAAGAAGCGCATGCCGCTGGAATCAAGGTCATCGCGTACGACCGCCTGATCCTCAACACCGACGCTGTCGACTACTATGTCACCTTCGACAGCATTGCCGTTGGTGCCGCACAGGCTCAGTACCTCGTTGACCATGCCACCGGTTCCGGTAACCCGCTCTACCTCTATGCCGGCGCTGCCTCAGACAACAACGCCTTCCTCTTCTTCGAAGGCGCATGGAATGTCCTCCAGCCCAAGATCGCTGACGGTACCTTCGTCATCAAGAACTCCAGCGAAGCCGTTGCCCTTCAGGACAAGGCTGAACTGACCCGCGACGAGATGGGCAAGATCATCGGTCAGGTCACCACCAACTGGGACTTCAACACCGCCAAGACCCTGGCTGAGTCCAACCTGACTGCCGCCTCCGCCGCCGACAAGGGTGATGTCTTCATCCTCGCCCCCAACGACGGAACCGCCCGCGCCATTGCCGATGCCTTCGGTGCCGACAGCGATGTCAGCAGCTATATCGTCACCGGTCAGGATGCTGAGGAAGCCTCCGTCCAATACATCATCGACGGCAAGCAGTCCATGACCGTTCTGAAGGACGTCCGCACCCTCGTGGCGGATGCCATCAGCGCTGCGGTCGCCTTCCTCGAGGGCAATACTCCTCCGCAGACCAACACCTACAACAACGGCAAGATCGATGTGCCTGCCAAACCGTCCGAGGTCATCTCGGTTGACCAAGCCAACGTCAAGGAAGCCATCATCGACTCCGGCTACTGGCCTGCCAGCGATTTCACTGGTCTGAAGTAATAAGTAATTTCTAGAAATAAAGGAATAGTGATGGTCTATCCGTCACTATTCCTTTATAATTCTCTTGTAGCTTTTCCATACAAGTCGCCTTCATAGCTCAGATTTGCCCCCAAGAAACGAAAAGACGACTTAACTGTTTAAATCATGCATCATAAAATACCGAAGTACAAAACCATCCAAACCCGGAACAGGAGGATGTATAGATGAATCATACATCGGAAGCTGCGCCTGTTATTGAAATGCGCAACATCAGAAAGAATTTTGGCGCCGTTCAGGCGCTGCGCGGCGTGAACCTGACCTTGCACCATAATGAAGTGTTAGGCTTGGTAGGCGACAACGCCGCCGGCAAATCCACATTGATGAAGGTACTCAGCGGCGCGTACACTCCCGACGAAGGGGATATCCTCATCGAAGGACAGAAGTCCCATTTTGCCAACCCCATGGATGCCCGCCGCCAGGGTATTGAGATGGTTTATCAGGATTACGCCCTTGCGAACAACCTCGACGTGGCTGCCAATGTGTTTCTGGGACGTGAAGCAGTCCAAATGAAGCTGGGACCGATCAGCATCATGGATTACCATCACATGGAGCAGGAAACGAGAAGCCTGCTGAACCGCCTCAAGATCAATATCGCGTCTGTCCGCTCGAGAGTGGAAAGATTGTCTGGCGGGCAGCGCCAGGCTGTGGCAATTGCCCGGGCAACCGCCTTCAACGCCAAAGTCATCATCATGGATGAGCCCACTGCGGCATTGAGCGTGGCAGCGATCGAAAAAGTACTCGAACTGGTGAAAGAGCTCAAGTCACAGGGTGCCTCGGTCATCATCATCAGCCACCGGCTGGAGGATATCTACAATGTAAGCGATCGCATGATCGTCCTGCGTCATGGTCGCAAGGTCTCCGATACCCCGGTAAAAGGGGACATTCACGAATTCAACGAACGCGTTGTGGCATATATGACCGGCGCGCGGGATGATTTCGCTGAAAGCAATCCAGCCCAATAGCTGCAAGGAGGATCGAATATGTCATTCCTTTCCGACATACGGAAATTATTAAGAGAAAATATTCGTGAATACGGCATGTTCATTGCCCTGTTCATTATTATGGGGGTCTTTGCGATCACAACCAAAGGTCTATTTATTTCTTCAAGAAATCTGGTCAATCTTGTTAACCAAACCGGCTACATTGCAGTCCTTGCAGTGGGCATGACCCTTGTTATTGTTATTCGTCACATTGACCTATCGGTCGGCTTCCTCGCAGGCTTCCTCGGCGCGGTGGCGGCAATCGCCATGGTCTCGTGGAACCTGCCGGTCTATATCGTCATTCCACTCGTCATGGTTTTTGGGATCCTCGCGGGACTGGTGACATCCTTCCTCGTCGCTCAACTGGGAATTCCCTCCTTCGTTGCAACTCTTGCCGGGTGGCTCGGCTACCGCGGCGCTTTGCAATTGATCACCATCTCCACCGGAACGATCATCATCCCAAACGACACATTCAATGCCATGGGCAATGGATTTATTCCAGACATTCCAGACATCGGCATCCTCCCGGACAAACACAAAGTAACTCTCATCCTCGGATTGATCGCGATAGTTCTCTTCATCTTAAGTGAACTCAATAACCGCAAAAAGATGATAAAAAACCAGTTCGAAGTTTCATCGATCGCGATGTTCACACTAAAACTGGTTTTCATCTCAGGGCTGGTTGGCGGAATTGCCTGGATTCTTGCTGGGTATCAAGGCTTATCATGGACTGCGGTAGTTATTTTGATCGTGGTCGCATTTTATGACTTCATAACCTCAAAAACAGTGTTGGGCAGGCACATCTACGCGGTTGGCGGCAACCCGGAAGCAGCCGAACTAAGCGGTATCAGCGTCAAACGTATCACGCATGTGGTCTTTGCTTCCATGGGCATGCTCTCAGCCTTGTCCGGCATGTTATTCGCAGCCCGTTTGCGGTCCGCCACCACCACAGCCGGTACCCTTTTCGAATTGGACGCCATCGCCGCAGCATTCGTCGGCGGCGTGTCGGCGGCTGGCGGCGTCGGCAGAGTGATGGGATCGTTGATCGGCGCCCTCGTCATGACGTCACTGACAAGCGGCATGAACCTGATGGGCATCGACATCTCCTACCAGTACATCGTCCGCGCCGGTGTGCTTGTGGCAGCCGTGATCTTCGACGTGGCAACCCGCAACCGCGGAAATTAAAAAATAAAAAAACTCGTTTCAATGAGTCTGGTTTCTTTCCGAAGCCAGACTCATTTCTTATATAAAAGGATGTTCAAATGGAAAAGATTCTTAACTGGGGACTTCTCTCGACAGCAAAGATCAACCGCGCCTTGATACCTCCTCTCCGCGCTTCAAAACGGACCCGGTTGCTGGGCGTCGCATCCAGAAACCAATCCTCCGCCGACGCTTATGCTCGCGAGTGGAATATTCCGCGCGCATATGGCAGTTACGAAGCCATGCTCGCAGACCCGGAGATCGACGTAATTTACAACCCCCTGCCCAATCACCTCCATGCCGAGTGGACGATCAAAGTGCTACAAGCCGGGAAACATGTCCTGTGCGAAAAGCCAATGGTGCTGACTCTCGCCGAAGCGGATCAGATCATTGCAGCCACGCAGGAAACCGGTAAAGTGGTCGCAGAGGCGTTTATGTATCGTCATCATCCGCAGACGCTTAAAGTAAAGGAATTGATAGACAGCGGCGCGATCGGAGAAATGCAGCTAATCAAAGGAGCCTTCACTTTCACGTTGAAACGAGAGGGGAATTTTCGTTGGGTTAGGGAATACGGAGGCGGCAGTCTATGGGACGTAGGGTGTTACCCGATCTCGTTTGCGCGGATGCTCGTCGGCGTGGAACCGGCTGAGGTTTTTGGCTGGCAGGTTACGGGTCCGGAGGGAAGCGACGATTCCTTCTTCGGTCAGATGCGTTTCGGGAATGGAGTCCATATGCAATTCGATTGCGGCTTTACATCCACACCGCGTTCCTTTATCGAGATCGTGGGCACAGCCGGAAGTATGCAGGTGCCAAACGCTTTTAAACCAGGCAGGAAAAGTGAATTCAAGATCATTCGCGGCGATGAAATAGAAACGATAAAGATCAAAGGGCAGGAACTGTATCTTGGCGAGGTTGAGGATATGTGCAATGCCATTTTGAATCAGCAACCGCCCCGAATATCGCTTAGTGACAGCCGGAACAATATCGCTGCCATTTTGGGTCTATACAAGTCGGCTCAGGAAGGAAACCCTATCAACCTTTCCTGAACTTTGTTTAACGGCACAACTAATTCAAAGCGCCAATATATAGGTCAATTTCCCCCCATGTGGTTATAATAAAACCACTATACTCTTTCGGACTGGAGGTAATACCCATGGCAAGTGTAATTTACAATAACGTTATAAAGAACTTTGGAAATGTTGAGGTCATCAAGAATCTCAACTTTGAAGTAAAGGACAAGGAATTCCTTGTTCTCGTTGGACCATCCGGCTGCGGTAAGACGACCGCCCTTCGTATGCTGGCTGGATTGGAAGAAATCACCGCAGGTGAGATTTCGATCGGCGACCGTGTTGTTAACGATGTCGCACCCAAAGATCGTGATATTGCCATGGTGTTCCAGTCCTATGCTTTGTACCCGCACATGTCTGTTTTCGATAATATGGCGTTCGGTTTGAAGCTGCGAAAGACAAGCAAGGATGAGATCAAGAGGCGCGTGAACGAAGCCGCTGAAATCCTTGATATTACCCACCTGTTGGATCGAAAACCCAGGCAGCTTTCCGGCGGTCAACGCCAGCGTGTGGCGGTTGGACGCGCCATCGTCCGCGAGCCGAAGGTCTTCCTCTTCGACGAGCCGCTTTCCAACCTCGACGCAAAATTGCGCGTGCAAATGCGCGCTGAGATCAGCAAGCTCCACCAGCGCCTGCAAACCACCTTCATTTATGTTACCCACGACCAGACCGAAGCCATGACAATGGCGTCGCGCATCGCGGTCATTAACAAGGGTATCCTCCAACAGTTGGATACTCCGCAAATGCTTTACGACCATCCCAATAACCTATTCGTTGCGGGATTCATCGGTTCGCCATCCATGAACTTTTTCCCTGCCAAGCTTTCCGTCAGCGGAGGCAAGGTGATGGTGGATGTGGACACGTTCCAGGTCCAGGTGCCTGATGCGCTTGCCGGTCCGTATAAAAACATGGACGGCAAGAAGGTCGTCTTTGGCATCCGCCCTGAAAACATTCACGACCCCGAGTTCGCCCCGCCCAATATTCATGGTGAAAAAGTTTCCGCCAAGGTGGATGTCACTGAATTGATGGGTAATGAAACGTTCCTTTATCTTGTCAATGGAAAAAATATTTTCATCGCCCGTGTTGATCCGCGCTCACAGAAGCGCGTTGGCGATGAAGTGCAGGTCATTTTCGATATGGATAAATTCCACGTCTTCGATGTGGAGACCGAGGAAGCCATTCGATAATCCTTGAAAGGAGGTGATACGCCGCGCAAATATCAATCACCCCATCTCAATATAAAATAAACCAAAAATAATTCAAGGAGAATTAGAGAATGAAAAAGAATCTGCTCATTTTGTTGAGCTTGCTGGTTGTCGCCTCGATGGCGCTCGCCGCCTGCGGCACCCCTGCCACAGAAGCTCCCGCTGCTACCGAAGAAGCTGCAGCCCCCGCCGCAACTGAGGAAGCCGCTCCTGCTGCTACCGAAGAAGCCTCCATGGAACCTGTCACCATTTCGTTCTGGGAACAGGAAGGCGACGATGTCGATGTCTTCATCGATGGTTTGATCGCTGATTTCCAGGCTGCCAACCCCAACATCACTGTTGAGCGCACCCACTACGAGAATGAAGCCCTCCGCGACCAGTTCCAGACCGCTTCTCTCGCTGATGCCGCTGCCGATGTGGTCCGCGTCCCCAACGACTTCGCCGGTCCCTTCAGCCAGCTTCAGATCATCGCCCCCGTGAGTGACCTCTTCGACGATGCGTTCCTTGGTCAGTTCTTCCCCGGCGCTCTCGAACCGGCAATGGTTGCCGGCACCCTTTGGGGTGTTCCTGACAACTACGGCAACCACCTCATGCTGATCTACAACAAGTCCCTGATCGCTGAGCCCCCTGCCACTTTCGAAGAACTCGTCACTGTTTCCAAGGAACTCACCACCGGTGACGTTCAGGGCTTTGCCTACAACCTCAACGAACCCTTCTGGGGCGCTGGCTTCTATGGCGCTTTCGGCGGCTGGCCTCTCGATGAGAACGATCAGCCCCAGTTCGACAATCAGGCGTTCATTGACTACCTGGCATTCGTCAAGCAGCTCAAGGACGACGGTGTCGTTCCCGCGGAATGCGATTACAACTGCGCTGACACCCTGATGAAAGACGGCAAGGCTGCCATGATCATCAACGGTGACTGGTCGCTCGGCGATTACACCACCGCTCTCGGTGACAACCTCGGTGTTGCTCCTGTCCCGACCATCAACGGCAACCCCTACACCGAAATGACCGCCGGCAAATACTTCATGGTATCCAATGCTGTTCTCGATGATGCCGCCAAGAAGGATGCTGTCACGAAGTTCATTACCTACATGACCTCCGCCGACGTTCAGAAGAAGTGGCTTGATGAATTCAAGCGCCTCCCCTCCAACTCCGAAGTTGCTCAGGACCCGAGCATCTCCAGCGACCCGATCCTCGCCGGCTCCATGGCTGACCTCTCCGTCGGTCGCGGTCAGCCCGCCGCCCCTGAGATGCGCTGCGCATGGGATGCCTGGCGCCCGAACCTCGAAGGCGTGATGGCTGGTACCATCACCCCCGAAGATGCTGCTGCGGCTGCACAACAGGCTGCGGACGAGTGCGTACTCACTCTCCAGTAATTCCACTTTTGTAAGACCCCTTGAGGGGGAGCATTCATTTGCTCCCCCTCCTTATTATTTTTACGGAGGGAACTCATGGAAAATGAGAACACTTTTCGGCGTTATTTGCCAACCGTGCTATGGATCGCAGCCCTGACAGCGGTGTACTTCACCCTAAACACACTGATCTCGCCGTACGCAGACGGTATCACACTCAATGGCAAGATCGTTTCCGAACATGTCAAAGAACTGGGTGGGTTTCTCCTGGGCATTTTCGGCAGCATAGCGCTTATCGAGATCTACATCTACCAGATGTTCTTCCGTACGCCAAAGGATCTCGTATCGAAGATCGTCACCCGCACCCTTCAGGTTATCGTCGCAATCGCGATGGTAATGGTAATCGCCACATTCCTCGAAACTACCGACTTGTTTCGCATGGGGGATAATCCCATTGGGAACTTTTTCCGTTCCCCTATTACAGGATTTACAAATCTCAAGGACACACTCATCAGCTCCGGCATTGCCACCAAGGACAGCGCAACTGCGGTTGCGGGAGTGTTTGTTTCCTTGTTGCTTCTTGTTGTATTTGCATTCATTCATTTCACGAGTGTTCCCCGCAACAGCCGATACGGACTGGCTTACCTGCTGATCCTGCCCGCTTTTCTCGGTGTTCTATTTCTTATCATTTACCCCTTCCTCTTTGAGATCAAGCTGGCTTTTTCCAACGCATCCCTTGGAACGCAGGCAACCAAGAACGCCCAATATGGGTTGCAATACGGCTGGGCAAACCTTGTCGCTCTTTTCACCGGTTCTGTCGCCAAAGACGCCAAATTCTTCGAAGTACTGTGGCGCACTATTTTATGGACGGTCATTAACGTCACCTTCCACGTTGCCGGCGGCATGGGATTGGCAATTTTGCTGCATCGCCCCATGAAACTACAGGGTGTATATCGAACATTATTGATCTTCCCCTGGGCAATTCCAGCCACAATTGCCGCCATGGCATTAAGAAACGAATTTGACAGTCGGTATGGGCTTTTCAACATTCTTCTGGGCAACCTCAATACATGGCTTACCAACGTAAGTCACGGTACCGCCAGCATCATAGGGATCGGAAATATGTTCGCCTGGCTTGCGGCTCATATCGGACCCGTAAGCTGGAAACAGGACCCATTCTGGGCGTTCGTTTCCATTTTGATCTCGAACATCTGGCTCGGCATCCCGTTCATGTCCGTCATCATCCTTGGCGGTCTGCAAAGCATCTCGCAGGAATATTACGAAGCGGCTGAGATCGACGGTGCCAGCAAGTGGCAACAGTTCCGCAATATCACAATTCCGCTCCTTCGACCGGTACTTACCCCAGCGATCGTACTCGGCGTAGTGTGGACGTTCAACAAATTCGATATCATCTACCTCATCACCCAGGGCGGTCCTCAGGAGAAGACGGATATTCTCGTGTCTTCCATGTATAAAGCCGCATTTAGTTTTTATAGATACGGCTTTACCGCAATGTTCGCGCTGGTGATCTTCGCCATCTTGTTCCTGTTTACGATCTTTTATCTGCGCATCACCGGCGGGTTAAAGTCCGCTACGGAATAAGGAGAATTCGAAATGACTACACTTTCTACTCAAAAGCCTTCAAATCCCATCAGTAGATTCTTTCGATGGTTCTTCTATCGTTCGCGCGGCGACAGCCCTTTCAAGACCATTTTGATCCACGCGGCACTCATCATTGCCTGTGTGATCGCGGTCTACCCTGTTCTGCGTGTGGTTACCATTTCCCTGCGCCCCAACGACACCCTCCTCACCACCGATTTGCGCATCATCCCTGAAAACGCCACACTGGATAATTACAAGGAAGTACTTTTCGGCTCGCCGGAAAAGAACCGCAAATCCGACTTCTTCCTGTGGATCTGGAACTCGATTTCCATTGTCGCTGTGACCTCTGTCATCAGCGTGATCCTCGCCTCCATCAGCGCGTACGCCTTCTCGCGCTTCAAATTTCCAGGGAGGTCGGCAGGGCTCGTCTTCCTTCTAACCACACAAATGATCCCAGCCGGGATGCTGCTATTGCCACTATTTATCATGATCGCCAAACTAAAAATGATAAATACGCCCCTGGGGCTTCTGATCGCGTACGCAGTCACAGCGGTACCGCTAACCATTTGGACTCTCAAAGGCTACTACGACACCATTCCGGTCGATCTCGAAGAGGCGGCACTGATCGACGGCGCAAACCGCTTCACGGTTTTCACCAACATCATCCTCCCGCTTTCCACCCCGGCGCTCGCCATCGCCTTCCTGTTCTCCTTCATGGGCGGCTGGAGCGAATATTTGGTGGCGCGCGTGGTGCTGCAAAAGAACGAAAGCTTCACCTGGCCCCTCGGCATTTTCACCTATGCACAGCAATTCACCGTTTCGTGGGGACAATTCGCCGCAGCTTCCGTCCTGATCGCGATCCCCGTCATGGCGCTCTTCCTCTATTCTTCCAAGTGGCTCATTTCGGGCTTGACCCTTGGCAGCGTAAAGGGATAATTTCGCCGAACATGAGAGTCCCTTCCTTCCTCTGGAGGGAGGGGACTCTTTTTGCCTCTTAACAATGACCAAACGAATTACTCTCACCCTCCTCACTCTTCTGATAATTTCATCCTGCGCCTCCCCCGCGCCGACGGTTGAATCCCCGCCGACGGCAACCACTGCCCCTGAAACAGGATCAGCCAACTGGTGGAAAGACGCGGTCTTCTACGAGATATTCGTCCGCTCCTTTTACGACTCCGACGGGAACGGCATCGGTGACTTCAACGGCATCACCGCCAAGTTGGATTACCTGAACGACGGCGACCCAAACACCACCACCGATCTTGGCGTGACCGGTATTTGGTTAATGCCGATTTTCCCCTCGCCCTCCTATCACGGGTACGACGTAACAGACTACTACGATGTCAACCCGCAGTATGGGACCATGGATGACTTCAAGCATCTTGTTGAAGAAGCGCACAAACGCGGAATCAATGTCATCCTCGACCTTGTTCTGAACCACACCTCAGACCAACATCCCTGGTTCAAAGATGCGAAAAAGGATGTCAACTCGCCGTACCGCGATTGGTACATCTGGAGTGAAACCGACCCGGGATACAGAGGTCCATGGAATGAGGAAGTCTGGCATCCGTCGTTGACCGGATATTATTACGGCATCTTCGAAGCCTTCATGCCGGACCTGAATTACAACAACCCCGAAGTGACCGCCGAAATGGAAAAGGTCTATGCGTTCTGGTTAAACGATGTCGGCGTGGACGGTTTCCGGCTCGACGCGGCAAAACACCTGATCGAAGAAAATACCACCCAGCAGAACACTACGGCAACCCATGAGTGGTATCAGTCAATGTACCCCGTTTACAAGGAAATAAAGCCCGATGCAATGACCGTTGGCGAATTGTTCGGTGACAGCATGTCCGTTTCATCGCGCTACATCAACGACAAGGAATTCGACCTGATCTTCAATTTTCAGCTTGCATCTGAGATCATCAAGTCGGCACAGAGCGGACGCGCCAAATTCGCTACACGAATGATCGAAACCAGCGATAAATACCTTCCAGAGTACCAATATGCGCCATTTTTGACGAATCACGACCAGAATCGCGTCATGAATGAATTGCAAAATGACGTAAATAAGGCTAAAATCGCCGCCGCGATCATGCTGACTGCCCCGGGCACGCCGTTCATCTATTACGGTGAAGAGATCGGCATGATGGGCAGCAAGCCGGACGAAAACATCCGCCGACCCATGCAGTGGAACGACAGCGACAACAGCGGCTTCACAACCGCAAGACCATGGCGGACTCCTGACACAAACTACAAGGAAGTGAATGTCGCCACACAGGAAAATGACCCGTCTTCGCTTCTGTCGCTTTACCGGGAACTGATCCAACTGCGGACGCAGCATTCGGCGCTTCGCACAGGACAGTATATTGTCGTAAACTGCAACAATCCCGCCATTTATGCGGTCATCCGCATGGACGATAATGAGGCGGTCTTGATCCTGCTCAACATGGACGCAGAGCCAGTCACAGGCTATTCGCTTTCACTCGACACGTCAGAATTGGCTGATGAGACATACGGCGTTGAAACGCTCCTTGGCGCTGTTCAGGCTCAAGGTCCGGTTGTGACGCGCGGCGGTTTTGCAAACTATCATCCCGTGGAAGAACTGGCTCCATACAGCACGATCATCCTAAAATTTCAACCGTAACAAAGAGGCAAATTTCAATGTCAACTCCATCATGGGTGCAAGACGCCGTCTTTTACCAGATATTTCCAGATCGATTCGCACGCAGCGAAAAAATGGCTGGCAGATTTCAATTTGAAGATTGGGACACGCCGCCATCACCGCATGGATTTAAGGGCGGCGATCTGTACGGCGTGGCGGATAAACTCGATTACCTGAAAGACCTTGGTGTCACCGCGCTGTATTTGAATCCCATTTTTGCTTCGGCAAGCAACCATCGTTATCACACGTATGATTACTACAATGTTGACGAACTGCTGGGCGGCAATGCGGCTTTTGAACACCTGCTCAACAAGGCGCACAGCATGGACATCCGCATCGTGCTGGACGGTGTGTTCAACCACGCTTCACGCGGATTTTGGCAATTCCATCATGTACTCGAAAACGGCGACGGCTCGCCCTACAAGGATTGGTTCTATTTCGATCCCGAGCGCCTAAATGGACATAAGCATTGGGGCGCATACCCAACGCCGCACGAGCAAAAATTATTGCAGGGTGAGGATAGTCTCACTGCCATCGGTTACCGCGGCTGGTGGAATCTGCCTGCGCTGCCGAAGTTCAACGTCAACACACCTGCGGTGCGCGAGTTTCTCTTTGGCGTTGCCGAGCATTGGGTTCGCCTCGGCATTGACGGCTGGCGGCTGGACGTCGCCACCGAGATCGATGACGATGCCTTCTGGCAGGAATTCCGCAGCCGTGTGCGCGCCATCAACCCTGAAACTTACATCGTGGCAGAGATCTGGCATGAAGCGCAGCGCTGGCTGCAAGGCGATCAGTTCGATGCAACAATGAATTACGAAGTGACAAAACCCTGCCTGGCATTCTTCCCGAAAAAGCTGGACTTGCATGTTTTGCACCAGCAGGGAAATTACCAGGGCATTCACCACACCATTGACGCACATGAATTTGCCAATCGCATCGACCATAACCTCGGCTTGTACAAGCGCGATATTACTTTTTCCCAGCTCAATCTTTTGGACACGCACGACACGCCGCGGTTTCTCTCCTGCGTTCTCGAGGATAAGTCCGCGCTGAAAATGGCATGGTTGTTCATGTTCACTTACCCCGGCGCGCCTTGCATCTATTACGGCGATGAGATCGGCGTAAATGGTGCACATGACCCTGAGTGCCGCAAATCCTTCCCGTGGGATGATGAATCAAAGTGGGATAAAGACCTTCATGCCTACGCGAAAGAGCTTATCGCCCTGCGGAAAAAGCATGAAACGCTGCGGCGCGGCGATTACAAGCGCATGTATTCCGCAAATGAAGTGATGGCGTATGCAAGAGTCCACAAGGATGAAGAGATCGTCATTGCGATCAACGTAGCGGACGAGGAACGAACCGTCCCATTGCCGGTCAGGAAGAAGGCAAAAGCCATCTTTGGCAACCCGTCTATAAATGGCGATCAGGTCACGATCCCGGCGCGAAGCGGGGTCGTCATCAAGTAAAACTTTTGAACCACAGGTGAATCCACAACTCCATCTGTGGTTCTTTATTATGAAAGGCATCCCATGAACAAATACACACCCAAACCAGCCGTCCGGCTCACCCACCCTGAGTGGAGCAAGGATGCCGTTATCTATCAGATCAACACGCGGCAGTTCACGCCAGAAGGAACGTTCAAGGCAGCAGAGACGCATCTGCCGCGCCTGAAGGAACTCGGCGTGGATATTTTGTGGCTGATGCCCATCCATGAGATCGGGCAAAAGAATCGCAAAGGCACGTTGGGAAGCCCTTATGCGGTGAAGGATTATTACAGCGTCAACCCGGAATTTGGAACGTTGGAGGATATAAAGCATTTTGTGGATGCGGCACACGCGCAGGGCTTTCGCGTCATTCTGGACTGGGTGCCGAATCATACAGCCTGGGATAGTGTCCTCGTCTCGGAGCACCCCGACTGGTACACGCGCAATTGGAAGGGTGACTTTCACCCCACGCCGTGGTGGGACTGGTCTGACATCATCGACTTGAATTATGCGCTGCCGGAAGTCCGCGAATACATGACCGAGGCAATGAAGTATTGGGTTCGCGATATGGACGTCGACGGCTTCCGCTGTGACGTGGCGGGTTTTGTTCCCACCGATTTTTGGAACACCGTCCGCAAGGAACTGGATGCCATCAAACCGGTATTCATGCTCGCGGAATGGGAGTCGCGCGACCTGCACGAAGAAGCCTTCGATATGACCTATGCGTGGACGTGGTACGACACGCTGCTCAACATCGTCAAAGGTGATGGAGATGTCAGCCTGCTGCATATTTATTATTCGTGGAACGAAAAGGCTTATCCGTTCGACATCATGCGGATGCTGTTTACCAGCAATCACGACAAGAATTCCTGGGAAGGCACGATGAACGAACGCTTCCACGCCGCAAGGGATGCTGTGATTGCGCTGACTTTTGTCAGCGAGGGGATGCCGCTGATCTACAATAGTCAGGAAGCGGGCGAAGAAAAACGACTGGACTTTTTCGAAAAGGATTCCATTCAATGGAAAGACCATCCCATCAACGATTATTACAAAAAGCTGATCGTCCTGAAAAAGAAGAATACCGCCCTATGGAACGCGCATTGGGGTGCGCGGATGGTACACGTTCCCAATTCTGCGCCTGAAAAAGTGTTTAGTTTCGTACGTCAGAACGAACAGGATAAGGTATTTGCGGTCTTCAATTTCTCTCCCATGCCGCAAAGCGTCACATTCTCAGATGCACTCTTCCACGGGAAATATACAGACTTTACCAGCGGCGCACAAGTGGAAATGTCCGCATCCACGCGGCTGGAGTTAAAACCGTGGGATTTTCTAATTTACACAAAATAGCCCCGCCACAAACAAAAAGATCAGGCTGTCCGCCTGGTCTTTTTGTTTCCAATATACAATTTATCTTTTTCAAATTCTATGCAATAATAGAGACGCTACGCCCGACATCCTCTTTTAGATAACGAAAGGGTCAGTTCAAACCCATGGACAGAAACACAGAAGATCGCCTGGCAAAAGCCGCGTACAACTGGCTGAAAGTATCGCCGGTCGTAACCATCACAACCCTTTTTATCATCGTCGTATCAGACATCGGGAATTGGATATGTGACCAAAGTGCGCTCGTCTGCGATTACGACAGCCGCACCTATATCAACTTCGCCATCGGGGTAATTGGGTCTTCACTTTGGCATCTTATTCTTCTTCAATATGTAAACAACGAAAAAAGTGATTTTGTCCGCAGGCATGGGCGCAGAGCGCTGATCCAGGCGGGCATACGCACAGGAGCAGCCATCTTCGCCGTCGCGTTGGATTGGGCAGCCGGTGCAGATGGAGCCTTCGCGTGCATCGGCGTTGTGATACTTATCGTCATATGGACGGTCAATATAGCCACCTCCAAAAAACTGGTTGAGAATGAGCTTGCTGAATTAGACCTTGACGCAGCATTCTCGCAACCTGAAATCGATTCCAACGAAATCATTCAAACAGAGACCAACGGCAGCAACAACGATCCGCACAGCCCTGAAGGCACCCTAAATGAATTACTACGAAATCTGCAGAGTGATGAAAACACATTAATCCTGAAGGCAATCGCGTCGCTTGGAAACCTCAATTACAGCAGTCAAGCGATACGCCGTCAGCTGGAGCAGCTTTCGATAAACAGCAACAGTTCCGAGGTCCGCAACGAGGCGCTGAACCTGCTCAATTCCGCCGCCAATCGAGCTGTCCAAAAACAAATCAACGCCAACAAACTGGACCGCACTATCCGCGGCGCCCTGCTGCGAGAGATCGATGGATGGGAGCAAAGCAGCCTGATCGAAAAGCAGACTGCGGATGTGATTCGCCGCCGGTATGACTTTGACATCATACCCGCTGCCGCAAAACAAGCCGCGCCTCAACCTAAAACGGAAACTGATTCTGCGGAACAAGCGCATCCAACACCCAAGGCGGATACACCTGCCCAGATCGCGTCAGAGCCGCGCCCCACACTTTTACAGACGCTCACCAGCGAAGCCAGCATCAAGATATATCTTTATCTTGGAGCCTTTTTTGTCATCGCCGCAGCCGCCATTCTGGGGGCAGCCGTCCCGGAACTGCGGCTGCCGATTCTTATCATCGGTACCTTCATCTTTGGCGGACTCGCCTTAGTCATCAAAAAGCGATTGCCGCAGCCAAGCTTTGCGCTCTTCATCGTCTTTTCGTTTCTTCTGCCAATCACTGCGAACAGCCTGCACGAAACTTTGAAGGAGGCTTTTGACCTATCAACTGGTTTCTCGCATGTTTATTGGATCATAATATTTCTTTTCATGGCGGTCATATGGAGCGCCAGCACGTGGTTGTATGAGTCCCGTCTTTTCTCCATCACGGCATTTGGATCGTTGATCCTTTCCTTCATCCGTTTCGGCAGTCTGCTCGACGCGAAGCCTGAACTCTACACGCTTCTAACAGGCGTCACCGCACTGATCGGGCTGGTCGGGGTGTGGGTCTTGAAAAAATGGAAGGATGATAAATTCGCCCTTCCATTATTCATTGCCGCGCAATTGACGCAGGCGATCATCATCATTTCATCGCTTTCCATATTCGCGCTGGCAGTTTCCAATTCCGCTCATGAAAGTCTTTGGAATTTGGCAGCGCTTTTCACATGGATATTGGGAGCCGGGTTTTATATATTCTCAAACCTTCTTTATCCGTTCTTTGCATTCCCCTGGCTTGCGGCAGCAACTCTCATCCCAATGCCGTGGTTTATCAACACGGCTTTCGAGTTAAAAGAACTTGGTTCTGCCATTATTTTATTTGCCTGGGGAGGTATTCTCGCATTCATCAGCGAACCGATGCGCAGGTTCGAGCGGATTCAAAAATACAGTCTACCAATCTTGCTGGCATCCCTGCCGGGATTGGCGCTGGCAATCTTCTTTGGCTTCGTCCACGAGGTGTGGCTGGGACTTGTCCTCGCTCTGGCTGCAGCCGTGATCCTCTCCATTTTGCACAGCCTGCAAACCAGATGGTGGCTCTGGACGTTGGCACTGTTCAATATGGTTATTGCGTATTTTGCTTTCTTCCAACTCGACGCCATTCAAAAACTCGATATTTTCATCGGGCATCAACTCGCTGGAATCACCATTCTCTTTCTGCTGCCCGATCTGTTCCTCAAAAAAGACTGGAAGGAAAATCCACAGTGGCGTATGCCGTTAAGGTTGTACGGCGTGCTCTTCCTGTTTCTGGCGAGTTTTATGTTGGTCATGCCGGGGGGTTCAAGGGATATTGCCGTCGGATACGGCGCGCTCGCCATCTTCTGCGCGATATACGCCATCCTTTATCGCGCTCCATTGCTTGGGTATATTCCGGCTGTTTACCTTCCGCTTACGATCATCTACAGCCTCAAAGCCTTTGATCTTGATGCCTGGCTGCCAGCGTTAACCGGATTAGCAGTTCTTTATTATCTGGGCGGATTCCTCATCCGCAAAAATGAAAAGTGGAGCGGTATGCTGCGCAACAGCGGCATGGCGCTTGGTACGCTCGTTGCCTTCACCGCACTTGGTTTGACAAAAGAAACCGGCGGCTGGTATGCGCTCGTCATTGGACTATTCTTTGTTTCAGAAATGTACTTGAGGCGCAGCGGTTGGTTCGAGGTCGGCGTTCCGATCCTTTTTACGGTTGGAGGTTTTCTTATCCTGCACGACTTCGATGTTACGCGAACAACCTATCACCTGCTCGCCTACTCGCTCGTATGGATTCTTACCGATCTGATCGCCCACATGACCTTTGCCAATCTGCGTCCTCTCAAGTTTGTCGTACGTGCCGTCGGCGGGTTGATCGCACTGACAAATTACTTTTTCCTCTTTGCGGAACGCGATGCAAGCATCGCCGCCATTGGATTCGCAGTGTACGCGCTTCTCTTCCTGACCGTCAGCCTGCTATATCGCCAACCGAATTTGTTCTACACCTTTACATTGACCCTGCCACTCTTCGTCACATTCCTTTTCCGCAGCTTTGACATCACACGATGGATCCATCCGGTTATCGGCATTGCAATCCTATACTACGCGGCGGGATACATGATGCGCAAACAGGAACGTCTCAAAGATTGGGGAACGTCGCTGGTATACAGCGGGCTCGGAGTTGGCGTCGTCGTCTCGATCGGCGCACCAATTCTCGGCGGGTTGGATGCGTCCATTCCGGTTGCGATAGCCGCCACGCTTTGGGCTGTCGAAGCCTTTGGTAAACGCAACGCCTGGCTCGCGTTCCCGGCAAATGCCCTGTACCTGCTGGGGTATTTCATCATCCTCCTTGAGTTGAATGTGGATGAGCCGCAATTCTTCTCTGTTGGAACGGCGCTTTTGGGTTTGATTCAACATTATCTTCTGACTCGCGCCGAAAGCAAAACCGGCACATTTATTATGGGCATGTTCTCGCAATTCGTTTTACTGGGGACAACCTATATTGAAATGATAAACAAGAACGAACTGAGCTATTTCTTCCTGCTCTTTGTGCAGTCGCTGGTAGTGTTGGTTTACGGACTGATTATCCGCTCCCGCAGTTTGACCTTTTTCCCCATCGGCTTCGTAGTGCTGGGTGTCATTACCGTTGTCTATAGCACATTGAAAGGTATAGGCACCATCTTTGTCATTGGCTGCACCGGCATCCTTTTGCTTGTGCTGGGTGTTGTTGCGGTTCTATTGCGTGAACGGATTGCCAAGCTTGGCGAAAAACTCAGCGAATGGAAAGCGTAGTTTATTAAAAAATGCCAAATCAAAATACGCCCATTTTGGAATTACGCGTCGCGATCACAACACAAGAATATGAAAAACTGGTCAAATTTTACTGTACCGGTTTGGGAATAGAACCTGCTGCCATATGGAACAACGACGGCGGAAAGGCATTGATGCTCAATATGGGCAATGCCACTTTGGAGATATTCGATGAAAGGCAAGCCGAAGTAATCGACGAACTCGAAGCCGGTACACGTATCAGCGGACAGATCCGCCTTGCCCTGCAAGTTCCTGATTTAAAAGCCGCAATGGACGGGATGCTTGCGAACGGCGCCACACTCGTCCACGAACCAGTGATGACGCCGTGGGGCGATCTAAATGTCCGGCTGCAAGACCCGGATGGAATGCAGATCACTTTATTCCAGGCAAAAACTGACGATTAATTTCCCCATACTGCTTCAACCAACTCTGGCAAAATCTCACCGGATCTGCCGTGAAAAGCGAAATCCACTTTGGGGGTGAGCGGTGTTGGTTCGGCGTTGATCTCAACAACAACCGAGCCGTTATTGCGCGCCGCATGCGCCAACGAAGCGGCAGGCTGCACAACCCCCGAAGTACCAATGGACATGAAAACCTGACAAGCGCGTGATGCGGTTACCGCCGCCTCCAACTCTGCCCGCGGAAGCGACTCGCCAAACCAGACCACATCCGGGCGAAGCAAGCCGCCGCACGATTGACATACCGGGACTGACTCCGTATCGTCTCCCCAGGTCTCTGCATACGTCCCACACTCCGAACAGCGGACTTTTTGAATATTCCCATGCAATTCGTAAATATTCCTGCTGCCCGCAAAACGGTGCAACCCATCGACGTTTTGAGTGATGAGAGTAAATTCCGGAATTTGCTTTTCCATTTCCACCAAGGCATAGTGACCGGGGTTAGGTCGAACGCCTTTGACAGCTTCCCTGCGCCATGCATACCAATCCCAAACGAGTTTCGGGTCGCGCGCAAAAGACTCGGGAGAAGCCAGATCTTCGGGTTTGTATTTGGTCCAAAGTCCGTCCTGGGCGTCGCGGAAGGTGCGGAGTCCGCTTTCCTGGGAGACACCCGCTCCAGTGAGGGCAACCACGCGCGAGGCGTTTTTCACAAAGCGGATGAATTCTTGTGGAAAATCCATTATGGCTTTACGTTTGCCGATGTAGGCGACGGTGTGGGAACGCATTGCAGCATTTTAAGACGTTCTTTGAAGATGCCGGTGCGGCCAATCTCTTTACCTGCAACCGTGGTGGATACGATCTGATATTCGATCCACGAGGTTTCGAAGTAGGCATCTTCCAGCATTTGGTCTGAAGACAGGTCGTACACAAAAGTTCCCGCGCCAAGAGGCGTCATTGGAATATTTGTCCACTTGCTGGCGCGCTCCGCCTTGAGGCTTTTGAAACGCGCAAACAACAGAACGTACCCCACCGAATTCATACTCGAGACCTGCGCCGAAACACGGACAACGGATGGCTCACATCCCTTCGCCTTGTATATTTCATCCAAGGAAACAGTTACGTATATGAAGCCGTCCATTAAGACGGTTGGCGCAATGAACAGCGGCGAGGGAATCACCGGTGGCAGCGTGGCTGTCGGTGTGTTGGTATCGATGATTAATGGCGTGGATGTAGCCGTCTTGAAGCCGATCAAGGTTGGGGTGAGGGTAAATGTCTGGGTGGGCGTAACAGGCGTCGCAGTAGGCTGAGGCGTGACTGTATCCGTTTGAGTTGCTTCGGGTGTCTGAGTCGGTACAGCCGCAAATGGTCCCAAAGAGCAGGCAGGGACGAGCACAATGAGCAGGAGGAGGAAGGGTAATATTTTTTTCATGGGCAAAATTATTTTTGTGGTGTGCGGGTTGGTATTGGTGTGGCTGGGCAGCCCTTCAACGGCGTAAGGCATGGACAGGGATACATTTCGATGGCTTTCTCATATATTCGAGTGCGCCCGATCTCTTCACCTTTTATGTTGGTCGCAACCAGTTGAAAATATACCCATGACCGCAGGTAGTGATTGTGACCGAATACCTTGCCGCCTATCAAGTTATATGTGAACTCTCCCTGCCCGCGGTTAAGCATCACCGCACCGGAGGTCCAGGGAGTGTAGTCTTCTTCTGTGTAATCTTTTACGCGCGTAAAGATAAGCACGCTAAAAACTTCATCGGGGTCTTCCACTTCGGCAGTGATTACCACGGAATTTGGGTCGCATCCGCCCCAATAGATTTTCTTCGTCAGATAAGTCACGGACACAAAACCAGGTCCGGGCAGTGAGGTTGCATAAGGGGTAACCGTATTACCACCAATAAGCAAAACGAAGGGAGTATAGGTCGGTTGATCGAAGTCCTGGGTGGGGATTTTTACTATGGTCGCCGAAGGTGTTGGAAGCGGTGTATCCGCTGGGGTTGGGGTATCGACCGGTGTTTTGGTAATAAACGGTGTGGGCGATACGGGTTCAGGAGTTGCCTCAGCCCCGGAACATGCAGATAAAAACACGATCGCAGCCGCTGTTAGAAATCGCATTCGCATTGAAAGCTTCATACCGCTATAATACTATGAAATCCATTTTCCAATTTGACAACATCATGACATCCATAGAAGTTACCCGCTTATTTAAAACCTTCCAGACCAAACGCAAATCGGCAGGTCTTGCTGCATCCGCACGCGCATTGTTCAAACCGAAATACAGCACTGTGGAAGCCGTGCGCGGAATTTCCTTTCGCATGGAAGAGGGAGAATTGCTTGGCTTCATCGGTCCGAACGGCGCTGGAAAATCCACCACGATCAAAATGCTTACCGGAATTCTGCACCCCAGCGCAGGTGAAGCGAACGTGCTTGGTTTCACGCCGTGGAAGGATCGCCAAAAACTTGCCTTCCATATTGGGACAGTGTTCGGGCAGCGTCCGCAATTATGGTATCACCTCCCCGCCATTGACACTTTCATGTTGTTCGGAAAGATCTACGAATTGGATGAAGCCGAAACCCAAAAGCGTGTCGACTTTTTGGCGGAAGCCTTCGAGATACGGGATTTGTTGGAGACGCCTGTTCGAAAGCTTTCTTTGGGGCAGAGGATGAGGTGCGAAGTTGCCGCTTCGCTCCTTCACCGCCCGAAGCTGCTTCTACTCGATGAGCCTTCCATTGGGCTGGATGTGGTAGCCAAACAACACATCCGCGACGCCATTCGCAGAATGAATCAAGAGGAAGGCGTGGGTGTACTGCTGACCTCGCACGACGCAGGCGACCTTGAAGCGTTATGCAAACGCGTCATCATCGTCAATCACGGACAGATCGTTTACGAAGACAAAGTTTCGAACCTGAAACGCAAGCATCTGACGTCCAAACTAGTCGAAGTCCGCTATGCAGAGGAAGTTCCAGCAGGCTTCCACATAGACGGCGTGGATGTGCTAAAGGTCGGGCGTTACGGTGTAAAACTCCGCTTCGATACCAATAAAACCGCGGTGGATTCGGTGATGTCACATCTTTCAGAAGTCGGCGACCTCGTAGATATCACCATTTCCGACCCGCCATTGGAGGATGTGATCGCAAAGATATACAAGGAAGCCGCACCAGCATAACCCATGAAAAAATATCTAGCCATCATCCAAATGCAGGTCATAAATAATATTGCCTATCCGGGCGATTTTTTGGGGCGCTCCATCAGCATTGGCATATTTCTATTCATCTTCGCCGGTTTATGGAGAACAACTTTTGCCATCGCAGGGACGGATGTCATCAACGGGCTTACGGTCTCGAACATGCTCTGGTATTTGATGATGGCAGAAACCATCGAGTTGGGAAGACCGCGCATCAATCGGGTTATCTCCGAACAGGTCAAGAACGGAGAAGTGGCATACATCCTGAGCAAGCCCTATAACTTCCTTCTCTATCACTTCTCCTTTGGGCTTGGCGACAGCCTGATGCGCATCGTCATGAACATTATTGTGGGTACTGGTGTGACATGGATTCTAGCCGGTACGCCGCCTTCTCCACTGGGGTGGGCGATGGCAATGGTCACCATGGTCGGCGCATGGATTCTCCACTTTTGCATGATGGCATTGATCGGTCTCACCGCCTTCGTTGTCGAGGAGACCAACTCCTTCGAGTTGATCTATCAAAAGGCGGTATTCATCCTCGGCGGGATGCTGTTGCCGTTGGACCTTTTCCCGCAGTGGCTTCAATCCATTGCGCGGGTTTTGCCGTTCCCCTACATGATGTATGCACCCGCCCGTTTATTCGTAAAGCCCGAATGGGGTCTGTTTTGGCAAATGCTGGCAAACCAATGGATCTGGGTTGCAGTGCTGGCAGGTGCGCTTGTACTCGCGTATCGCAGCAGTGAAAAAGTTTTGACTGTGAACGGCGGATAAAGTCATGAAGACTCTTAAATTCCTCTTTGCCCTCTGGAAAGCAAACCTGCAAGCCGCAATGGAATTCCGTGCCGCGTTTATCACGCAGATCATCTTTATGATCGTCAACAATGGCGTCTATTTCATCTTTTGGGTGCTTTATTTCGATAAGTTCGGCAACGTTCGCGGATGGACTGTCAATGATATGATGCTGTTGTTTGGCATCGCCGCGACCGCCTGGGGAGCATCGGCGTACTTCTTCGGAAATTTCACCACGCTGGGAGAGATCATCGCAAACGGGCGGCTGGATTACTATCTATCCCTGCCCAAACCCATTCTTCTGCACGTGTTGGCATCCAAAAGCATTGGCAGCGGTATGGGCGATATTCTCTATGGAGTTGCCAGTTTTGCCATTTCCGGTTACTTTACGTGGGATGGGTTTCTTCGCTTTTTTCTCGGTGTAACGGCTGGAGTATGCATCTTCATCTCATTCCTAACCATCATCCAATCCCTTTCGTTCTGGATCGGGAATACAGTTGCTTTGAGCCAGGTCGCCTTAAGTGCAGTGTTGACCTTCTCCCTCTACCCAAGCGCCTTATTCAATACCACGACCAAGTTCATCCTGCTGACAATCCTTCCCGCGGCACTGGTTGGGAACGTGCCTGCGGAGTTTGTCCGCTCCTTCTCGTGGACGAGTCTATTACAGATCACAGCCGGGGCAGTCGTATTCCTCGTCTTCGCGATGATCATCTTCAGGTCCGGGTTGAGGCGGTATGAGTCGGGCAGTGCCATTCAAGTGGAAGTATAGAAAAACAGCCACCTCGTCGGTGGCTGTTTTATCATGCGGAAGCGCCAGAGTAATTGCGCAATCCTATTCTCCAAATTACACGTGAAATAATGAATAGCGCAACGGTCAACCCAAGTGCGACCAACCAGGTTTGAAGCGTCAAACGCCCAGTCAACGCCTCGGCAGGGACTGTTACAGCAAATGCGACCGGCACGAGAAACGTCAGACCATAACGCAGCCAATTGGGATAGATATCCACGGGCCAGCGTCCGGCGGCGTAAAGACCTTCAAACAGGTTGGCGATCTCATGAACGCGCACGAACCAGAAAGCTGTCGACGTGATGATCAACCAAAAGCAATAGACCATTACGGCGCCCATCACCAATGCTGAGAGAAACCCAAGCACAGACCACAAGTCAACGAGCCAGTTCAATTGGATCAATGCAACAACAAGCACAACAAAACCCGTCAACACATCGACCATTTGCCACAAACGAAATTCGCGCACGCTGATGAACAACTGCGCATCGGCTGGTTTCGTAAGGGCGTAGTCAAGCGTCCCTTCGCGAATCTCTTCCATCAAGCGTTCCATGTTCGGCTGCACAGCGGCGCGGATCACTCCACCTGTAATGGTGAACACTCCCATCACAGCCAGGAGTTCGGCTTTGTTCCAACCGCCCAATTCGGAAGTTTGCGCAAAGACAAGATTGAGACCGATCAATCCTGTGGCAAGGGCAATGAACGTTTGCAGGATCTGAATATAAAGATTGGCGCGATATTGGAATTCATTCATGATCCCAATTCGCAGGTAACTAAAAGCCAAACGAAAACCTTGCATGATTATCCTCCCACCGCCGAGAAACGGCGAATGGCGACCTTCCAAATCAGGCTGACGGCAACCGCACCAGAGATGATCCACGCGAGCTGCATGCCCAAACCAAGAAGCAAATCATTTGTCGCCATATTTCCAACCAGAGACTCGATCGGAAAACCAAATGCCCACCGGAACGGAAAGAACCATGCCAAACGCTGTACCCAATCGGGCATAAGCGAAAGCGGAACGAGCCGTCCCGAAAGAACAAGCTCGGCGGCAAAATACAATTCAAAGAGAGCGCTGACGCGCGTCGTCCAAAAAGTGACCATGCCCAAGAGCGAAAGCGTCATTGTTCTAATCAAATATGCGAACCATATCGCAAAGAAGAAAACCGCGCCTTGTATCAGGGTCGGGTGCAAATCCGGTTTGAAAAAGAACGACAGGGCAAACGCAAGCGGGATCCACAAAATGATGACGATGATCTTCCAGCCCGCGAAATACGAAACATCATAATGCAGCGGATGAATGGGACGCATCAGACTCATCGACAACTGCCCCTGACGAATGCGCCATTCCCACCCGTAAGGCGTGAACACGACATTCATATTGCGCACCAGAGTCCACACAATGTAATAGGCGGCAAAAGCGCCGGGTGTGTACCCGCCCACCATGCCGCCCTGCTGCGTCGCCACCGTAGACCAGACTACCATGTAGATCACCGGTTCAGCGATCATGCCGATCATGTAAAAATAATTGGCAATGGGATACTGCCACTGTTCCAGAACAGCCAGTTTCATGGACGATAGATAAAAGTCGATATATCGTTTCATTCCATTGCTTCCTTTTGAACGGAGAAAACCGACTCGATCACGTCCTCGATGGGAATGGCTTCCACTGTGAGATCATCCACGACAAGCTCATTGAGCAGACGGGTTGTGACAGCCGAGGTCTTCTCTTTTGGGACGCGCATCGTTACACGCAATCCATCCACAGAAACGACTTCACCATATTGGCTCAAGTCGGCAACGGGATTACTGAGCGTAAAACCAACCGTTTTGAATGCAGAGAACTTTTCGACCAGTTTCGAAAGGTCCCCATCGAACAGCAGCCGCCCGTGGTGGATGACGATGACGCGCCTGCATAATGCTTCCACATCCGCCATGTAGTGACTTGTCAGCAACACTGTCGCGTCGTAGCGCTTGTTGTATTCCGCAATGAAGGTACGGATGCGCTTCTGCATGGTCACATCCAAACCGAGGGTCGGCTCGTCGAGGAACAGGATTTTCGGCTTGTGCAGCAGCGCGCCGACAATTTCCATTTTCATGCGTTCACCCAAAGAAAGGTTGCGGACAGGTTTCTGCACAAGGTCTTTCAGGTCGAGCATTTCAATGAACTCATCACGTGTGCGCTTAAAATCGTCAGCAGGGATGCTGTAAATGGCACGCTGTAGATCAAATGAATCCAGGGCAGGCAAGTCCCATGAAAGCTGGTTACGGTTTCCCATGACCAATGTGATCTGCCGCAGATAATCATGCGAACGCTTGGAAGGTTCGTAATCCAAAACGGATACGCCACCCGAGGTCGGGTATAAAAGTCCGCTGAGCATCTTGAGTGTGGTGGTTTTGCCAGCGCCGTTCGGTCCGAGAAAACCGACCACCTCACCGGGTTGGATCTCGAACGAGATACCATCCACGGCTTTGACGGTTTTATAGGTGCGTTTGAAAAGACCTTTTGCGGCGGCTTTCAAGCCTGCTTCACGTTCAGGAACCTGATAATGCTTTGCCAGTTTCGAGATCGAAATGACAGATGACATGCAATTCTCCTAGTTGTTTTGATACATATTTGGTAACAACGAATTCCGCCCAGGGGTAATAAAAAACCGCAGGGCACGCGCCTGCGGTCAAGGTGTTCAGGGAGAAAATTACCCTGTTAACCCAATGAGAGGCACGCGAAAGTCAGTGGTTCTTTCAGCAGTCTTTATCATTCGAAGTGCCTCCTTTCAGATTAGAATTGAACTGGCACAGTTTATCACATCCAAAATCGGTCTGCAAGACGGAAATCAAAAACATGAACAAACAAGAGATCGAAAAGCAATTGGAAGAAACTCACAAACGTTTCATTGCGTTGGTGAACGCCATCCCTGAAGAAAGCTACTCGCTCCCCACGGAAAATCCGGCGTGGACGGTGGGCGACGTTCTCTTTCACATTACGCTCGGTCCACGGGCGCTGGCGCTCGAGGTATGGATGCTTGTCTACATGCGCGGATTGTTCGGTTTTGTGATGAGAAATTTCCCATCACGGTTCTTCAACTCAGCCAACGCCTGGGTCGGGCGGCAGAACCGAATCAGCCGTCGGCGGGTGCTCAAGGCTTACGGGAGGGCGCATACAGCCGTCCTGTCCGTTTTGAAGCGTGTGCGGGAGGAGGAGTTGGTCAAATCGGTGGTGTATCCGCCGGATTTTGTATCCAATCTGGCTGGTGAGGTCACGCCAGAACGTCTTTTTCTTTATGTGACGGGGCATTTTGAGGAGCACGCCAAACAGTTGGAGACTGTTTCGAGCAAAGATTCCCAGAGCCAAATTCTGGTATAATTCCTCCCCGTGACTGGTCCTACCGACGGTGTAAGCTATCGGCAAGGAGACCTGCATAGATTTTGAGAAAGGAGACGCATACGTCATGCCGCTTGCAAAGGAAGTTAAGGCAAAGGCGATCGAGGATTTCCATCGCCACGAGAAGGATACAGGCTCCCCTGAGGTTCAGGTAGCCATCCTGACCAACCGCATCAACCAGCTGACCGAGCACCTGCGCAGCAACAAACAGGATCAATCCTGCCGCCGTGGTCTGCTCAAACTCGTTGGACAGCGCCGTCGGCTGCTCACCTATCTGCGTAAGAGCGATTACAACGCATATCTTAGTGTGACCGATCGATTGCATTTGCGCCGCAAGTAAATTAAGAACGTAACCCCGTAGGGGCACGGTAACCGTGCCCCTACATTGTGTAAACCCGTCGTCAGGAATTGAATAGCGCGAACAACCCCGTTGTTCCCACTCTTCAGTCCCTGACCCGAGGCGGGAGTTTTTTATGGAGTGCAAGGGTGTAAAACTTTGCCGTCGGCAATCGAAATTGCCGAACTCCAACCAACTATAGGAGACAATCAAATATGAACTTCGAAGGTAAACGATATTCGACCGTCGTGGGAAACAAGACGGTTACCATCGAGACGGGTCGCCTTGCCGGACAGGCTGGCGGCGCGTTAACGCTTGGCATCGACGATGCCATTGTGTTCGCTTCCGCCACCATGGGCGGAGTCCGCGACGGGATCGATTTCTTCCCGTTGAGCGTGGATTACGAAGAAAGGCTGTACGCGGGAGGAAAGATTCCCGGCTCATTCTTCCGCCGTGAGGGGCGCGCCTCTACAGAGTCGATCCTCACTGCCCGTTTGACCGACCGCCCGCTTCGCCCGCTCTTTCAGGATGGAATGCGGAATGAAGTGCAGGTCATCATGTACTCATTCTCATCCGACGGCATCAATCCGCTGGACATTCTCGCCATCAACGCCGCTTCGACAGCGATCATGATCTCAGACATCCCCTGGGGCGGACCGGTCGGCGCTGTCCGCGTGGGGCGCGTGGACGGTGAATTCGTCATTAACCCGACCTTCGCCGAAATGGACGCATCCGACCTTGACCTGCGGATTGCAGGCACAAAGGACGCCATTCTCATGGTGGAATGCGGCGCGAACGAAATTCCCGAAGATGTAATGGTGGCTGCGCTTGAACTGGGTCACCAGTCCATTCAGCCGCTGATCGAACTTCAGTTGCAAATGGCTGCCGAGATTGGCAAGCCCAAGCGTGAGATCACCCTTTTCCTGCCCAGCGACGATATCCGCAAGAAGGTCTTCGACAAGGTCAGCGGACCAATGAACGAACTGCTCGACAAGCCGCTTTCCAAAGTGGAATTCTATTCCGGCATGGACGAGATCAAGGAAGTTGCAAAGGAAGAATTTGTGACTGTTCCCGAAGGCGGCGACCCTGCCAATTACATGAGCAGCGCCGACTTCAAAGAAGCGTTCAACATGGCGGAGCAGGCTGTTGTCCGCGAGCGCATTTTGAGCATGGGCAAGCGCCCCGACGGGCGCACCCCGACCGACATCCGCCCGATCTGGTGTGACGTGAATGTGTCGCCCCGTGCGCATGGAACCGGTCTGTTCACCCGCGGTGAGACGCAAATCCTCTCCTTTGCCACGCTTGGAACTTTGGGCGAAGCGCAGGAATTGGACAACCTCTCCCCGAACGACACCAAACGCTACATGCACCACTACAACTTCCCGCCCTTCTCCACCGGCGAGGTCAAGCCTCTTCGTGGACAGAGCAGGCGCGAGGTCGGTCATGGGGCGCTGGCAGAACGCGCGCTGGAACCCGTCATCCCGACCGAGGAAACCTTCCCATACGCCATCCGCGTCGTGTCTGAGGCGTTGTCCTCCAATGGCTCGACATCGATGGGCTCGGTCTGCGGATCGACCATGGCATTGATGGATGCGGGCGTGCCGATCAAGGCTCCCGTTTCCGGCGTGGCGATGGGTCTTATCACCGACGATTCCGGTCGTTATAAGATTTTGACCGACATTCAAGGAACCGAAGATCACCTCGGCGATATGGACTTCAAAGTCGCTGGAACCGCCCAGGGCATCACCGCCCTGCAAATGGACATCAAGATCAGCGGACTGAGCACCCAAATGATGAAGGAAGCGCTCGAGCAGGCTCGCGGCGCACGCATGTTCATCATGGACAAAATGCTGGCTGCCATTTCAGAACCGCGCAAGGAACTCAAGCCGCATGCCCCGCGCATCATCACCGTCAAGATCCCTGTGGATAAGATCGGCGCGTTGATCGGACCGGGCGGCAAGAACATCCGCGCATTGCAGGAAGAAACCGGCGTCAAGATCGACATCGAAGAAGACGGCACTGTTTACATTGCCTCAACCAGCGGTGAAGGTGCCAAGATCGCGCAGGAGCGCATCGAAATGATGGGCGAATCCGCAGTGCCTGGAAACATCTATACCGGCAAGGTTGTGCGTGTGGAAGCTTTCGGCGCATTCGTGAACATCCTGCCCGGCGTGGATGGTCTTGTACACATCTCCCAACTTGACAGCGAACGCATCGAAAAAGTGGAAGATATCTGTGTAGTCGGCGATGAACTGACAGTCATGGTCACCGACGTCGACCAGAACGGCAAGATCCGCCTCTCACGTCAAGCTGTGCTTGAAGGCTGGACGTTGGAAGAAGCCCGCGAGAAAGATAAAGGCGGCAACGGCGGTCGCTCCGGCGGCGGACGTGGTGGTCCACGCGGCGGCGACCGAGGCGGTCGCGGCGGAGATCGTCGTGGCGGTGGTGACCGCGGCGGACGGCGATAAGAAAATAGTTGATAAAGTCAAACGGGCGAAGTTAAACTGCGCCCGTTTTTTTATGTTAAACTCCAATTGCCATGGACGAAAACACCTTTGAGAAAGCAGTTTATAAAAACTGGACAGACTATTTTGAATGTCCGCTTGAAACAGCCAATACCCCGGGGACGACTCTCCGACCGGAAAGCAAACTCGATGAGAGCAAACTCCTCGATATTTCCTATATTGGCAAACATACTTTTGTCCGGCTAGACCCGGCGTATCACACCCAACTTGACCAACTTGTAAATAAACTTCCGCCCAACACGTCGCTTACAGGTGAACATATTCAAGCAGCATGGGAGAAGGATGCGGTCCTTTCACGCGATTTCGGGGCAATGTATTACTTGTTCCCTCCCGAACTGCCTGATTATTTGCCGCCCAAACCTTACACACTGCGTCAACTGTCAGAAGATGACGAGGAGGTGATGTCTGCTTTGCACGCGGCAAACACACCTGAAGAAGTGGACGAAGGCTATGTGGAAGTCTCGCATCAGATCGTCTTTGGGTGTTTCCACAACGGACAGCTTGTCTCCGCTGCAAGCGGATATGAACGCACCGGCTTCCTGGATATTGGCGTTCTAACGCACCCCGGCTTCCGCAAAAAAGGATTGGGAAAGGCAGTTGTTGGCGCGCTTTGCAATTGGTCGATCGAGAATGGCATGATCGCACAATATCGTCACGACAGCACGAATGTAAATTCCCAAAAAGTCGCCGTTTCGCTGAACTTCCGGTTGTATTTCAAAACAGAAGGTTTTTCTCTCAAATAAAACAGGAGCAATTCCCATGCCCACACTCAACATTGGACAAAAAGCCACCCGCACACAAACCATCACGGATGAGATGATCCGAACTTTTGCCGCACTTACAGGCGACTCCAACCCTGTCCACCTTGATGATGCCTTCGCTGCCACCACTCGCTTTGGTCGGCGTATTGCGCACGGGATGCTGGCAGCCAGTCTCATCTCTGCGGCACTTGCCAACGATCTGCCCGGTCCAGGAACTGTCTACCTAAGTCAGTCCATACAGTTCAAAGCTCCCGTATTTCCGGGGGATACCATCACAGCCATTATCGAAGTCAAATCCATTCGAAACGACAAACCGATCGCGATACTGACGACAATATGTGTAAATCAGGAAAATGTCACAATCATTGAAGGTGAAGCTGCAGTATTGATGAGCAGCTGAACGCTTCACTTTTCATATTTAGCCAACATTCCTTCCAGGGTGTTTTTTACATCTGCCCATTCTGAATCTACGATGCTGTAGTAAACCGAATTACGGATATATCCATCCGGCAGGATCATATGATTCCGCAGAGTACCCTCAAGCTTCGCTCCGATCCGCTCAATGGCACGCTGTGATCGCTCGTTACGCGAATCCGTTTTGATCTGGACGCGGATCGCCTTGAGAGTTTCAAAGGCGTGTTGAAGCAACAAATATTTACATTCAGTATTAACGGCAGTCCGCTGGAATTTCGCGCCATACCAGGTTCCGCCGATCTCCAGCCCGCGGTCGTTGGGGAAAATATTCAGGTAACGGGTCGCCCCTGCCACTTTACCAGATTCAAGATGAATGGCAACGAATGGCAGATCACCACCACGTTTCTCGCGCTCCAAAATGTCGAGAACCCAATTGCGCATGTCCGCTTCTGTTTTCATGTCACCATAAAGCATGAAATGCCAGAAATCCTGACCAACGCCAATCTCAGCCAACCCCGGAATATGCGCCTCACTCAGCGGCTCAAGCCGGACGTGCTTTCCCTGCAATGTTACACGCGATACCCAATGATTCGTCATCCCTTCAACCACTCCTCTTCTGATTTATCCTGCGAAGGCAGGTAGGGCATCTGTAGTCCTTCCGTGCCGAGAAAATCCGCCAAAGCCGCGCGCATGGCAGTGCGGTCATCCCACAGATATTCCGTCTTCCCAAAACACATGGATTGCTCATGCCCCTTACCGCAGGAAAGGACAATGTCACCTTCTTTCGCCAGACGTAAAGCAAACTTGATCGCTTCGCCACGGTCTGGAACGCGCCAAAAGGACTCGCCTTCGCGTCCGCCCCTGGACCTCATGCCTGCCGCCATTTCTTCAAGGATTCCATCCAACGATTCAATGCGCGGATCCTCGGCAGTTAACACGGTCAGATCCGCCAATTCCGCCGAGGTCTCTGCCATCATCCGTCGTTTTTCCTTATCGCGCAATCCCGCTGAACCGAAAACGGCAATTACTCGCTTATTCGTCATCGTCCTGCCCGCCTCCAAAGTGACCTTCAAGGCGTTGGGAGTATGAGCGAAATCCACAATGGCTGTGAAGTTTTGCCCCATGTCGATCCGTTCCATTCTCCCCGGAATCCCCTCAAGCGACACAATACCACGCGCCGCCACCTGCGGATCAATTCCAAGCCCATAAACCGCGGCTGTCAACGCGGCAAGACAGTTTGAAACATTGTACGCTCCAACCAAATTGCTGGATATGTCTACGCGAAAAGCATCAGAGAGAGCGGCAAACTTTATCCCTGAAGGGTCGTATGCCATATCCACCCCGCGCACATTCGCACCTTCCCCCAACCCATAATTAACCTTATTGGTCTTGATAAAATCATCCAGAAAATCGAATGACTTTTTATCATCAAAATTGATCACGCCCAAACGTGGATTTCCCTGCGGCTTTTCCCGAGTCCACTCAAGGCTGCTGAACAACCTGGCTTTGGCAGCACGATAATTCTCATAGCCGCCATGTTCGTCCATGTGTTCATGCGTGATATTGGTCACTACGGCAACGTCAAATTCACAGGCATCCACCCGATGCTGGGACCAGCCATGGGATGTTGTCTCCAGCACAACATGAGTCAGACCCGCGTCCACCATTTTAGCCAGATACCGCTGGACGTCGTGCGCATCCGGCGTGGTGACGTGAAATCCCGTATCCAGCACTTCATTTCCAATGACCGCATTGACGGTCGAAATCATCCCGGCTTTGATGCCTGCCGCGATCAGAATCTTGTGTAAGATGTTGCTTGTGGTGGTTTTGCCGTCTGTGCCAGTGACGCCGATCACCGTCAACTTTCGGGCAGGGAAATGATAAAACGCAGCGGCAAGCCAGGTCAGGGCGTGACGCGCGTTATCAAGTTGAAGATACGGGACGGAAAAGCCGTCCAATTCCCGGTCGCCGATAATCGCGGACGCGCCATTGTCGATCGCCTTTTGAATGTAATTATGACCATCCACATCATGCCCGCGCATCGCGATAAAAAGATTTCCGGGTTTTACAACACGGCTGTCGATGGCAATATCGGTTACTTCAACATCCGGGATATTGGATGGAAAATTTAAAGGAAAATCAATAAACAGATCTCGCAAGAGCATGTATTTCGTTCATCTCCATTCAGTATGGTTTAAACAAAAAAGGCTTTGGCAATTTTACCAAAGCCTTTTTATATGTACTTTACAACTTTACTTGAGCGCGGAGCGCAGACCTTCGAGCTTGCCAGCGACGGATGCGTCAAGAACCTTCTCGTCAACCTTGATAACCAATCCACCGAGGATGGCGGGATCGACCTTGAAGGAGTAATCCTTGGCGGCAACGCTCTTCTTGACGGCATTCTGCTCGTCATCGGTGAGCGGAAGCGCGCTGGTCACAACGGCGGCGTCACCTTTGAGGTCTTCGCCGACCACGACCACCTTGCCGGATTTTACACCGGAGAAGAACTCATCGAGCAATGCGCGCTGTTTCTTCTCATCAAGCGCTTCACTAACGAGTTTGTTCGCAGCAGCAACGGCGAGAGCAGCAACCTGTCCGCGAAGATCACCGAGAATGCGGCTGCGTTCAAGTTCGGCTTCAGCCATTGCGGCTTCACGGGCTTTGGCGGCTTCAGCTTCGGCGGAAGCGCGCACATCCTTGGCGGCAACTTCGGCGCGTTCAGTAGCTTCACGCACGACCTTGCCAGCTTCTGCCTGCGCATCTGCGACGATCTTGGCAGCTTCCTTTTCCGCGTTCGCGCGGGCGTCAGCAGCGACACGGGCGTCTTCCAAGCCCTGGGAAATCTTCTTTTTGCGGGATTCCATCATGTCCAGCATGGGCTTGTAGACCCAGGCGTTCAATGTGAGGAACACAATGATGAACGCGATGATCTGGACAATGAGCAAACCTAGATTAAGACCTAATGCTTCCATTTGTCAGGCTCCTTGAATTACACAACTTTGAAGAGCATGAGGAACGCAATAACCATACAATAAATGGCGATCGCTTCGGAGAACGCGATACCGAGGATCATGTTGGTCAGCAGGTTACCATAGGTATCCGGGTTGCGGGCCATGCCCGTCAGGGCGCCCTGCACACTAAGACCGATCCCAACACCGCCGCCGGCAGCGCCGATCATCGCCAAACCTGCGCCCACATAGCGCATTGCATCTAAAAGGTTTCCTTCCATGTTTACAAGCCTCCTTAGGGTTATCCTGTTATTTTTTGAAATTAATGAGCTTCAGCGTGCTCTTCGCCGTGACCCTGGGTGGCTTGCGCCATGAACACCATGGTTAACATACCGAACACGAACGCTTGAATGACACCAACGAAGAGTTCGAACAACATAATCATCGCAGGCAGGATCGAGATCTTGCCCAACAGACCGGCAACGATCGCAACCAACACCACGCCTGCGAACATATTACCAAAAAGACGGAAGGCGAACGAAATGACCTTGGAAAGCTCCGAGATCGTCTCGAGCAGACCGACCAAAAAGTCCATCGCGCCAAAGAACGGCACTTTGAACATTCTTTCCGTGTTGAAGAACTTGCTAAAGTAACGCATTCCCTGCGCACGGATACCGATCACCTGTGTCATCACCACAGAGATCAGAGCGATCGCCAGGGTGAAGTTCAAGTCCACAGAAACACCGCGCAGGAAGGGAACCAATATATATTCACCCTCACCGGGCTGCAACAGAGCGCCAGAGATGGCATGTCCCACATGTCCTTCTTCAGCATGATGGAAAACGCCAATCGACTCAAAGCCCGGAATGAGCTTGAGCAGGTTGGCAAGCAGCACATAGAACATGATGGTCGCAAACCACGGGAAAACCGCTCTTACCCATTTGGTCCCAGTCGCATTTTCCGTCATGTTATAGAGCATTTCGAAGAAAGCTTCCATCGCATTGCCGATGCCCTGAGGCACCAGATCGCTGTTCTGGGATTTCTTCAACGACCTGCCTGCAAACCACGCAAGCAGAATCACCACAACAAGGGTCAAAGCAAGAGATGTCAACGTGTTTACAGCAGGCAATAAGCCAAACCACATCCCTCCTTCACCCAACAGATTTTCCGGCTTTACGGAAATCTCAGGTTGAACGGGAATTATGATACTGCCGACGATCCAGCCTACGATCATCAGCACAAGTACAACCCAACGGCGCCAGGGCCTTCGTTTCTCTTGTTCCAAGGTCCGCCTCCTAATTATTCCTTTTCTTTAGTATCGTTTTTCTCTTGCATTCTCGCCAGTGTCCTGCGCGAAACGAACAGCATCAGAACCACCGAGAGAGGAATTCCAGCAAACAGCAAAATCAGGGTGAACATCGGCTTGGTGTTAAAAGTACTATCCAGCCACAGTCCCAAAAAAACGGACGCCAGAACGACCAAAATGGTCAAACACCCCACCTGCCCGATCACCACCACGAGCAATGTGTTAAAAAAGCCGCGATTCTTATCTTCTGATTGTGCCATGTCGCACGATTATAACTGACAGGTCTAAGTGCGTCAAACGGAATTGGATTTCTCACGCCTCACGTCTGGACCCTAGACCTGCATCAAAATATCGATATTTTTCAAGGCTGCAAGATGACCACGGACGGCTTTTCAGCCGTCCGTGGTCATGGATTTGCTAGAACAAAGTCAGCACACCTACGTCTGACAGATTGAAGAACGGGGCAAAGACCGTACCGATCAGGATCACTCCAACCGCCAAGACCACCAAAGCGATCACGTACGGCTGAGTCAACGGGATGGGGTGCTGTTCCTCATCCTGCTCAGGCATGCGGTACAGATAAACATACTTCAAAACGTTCAAGTAGTAGTACACACCGATGATCGAGTTGATAATACCCACCACGACCAACCATGTGTAATTCGCCTGAACGCCTGCGGCAAACACGAACACCTTTGCCACAAAACCGCCAAAGGGTGGCATACCCGCCAAAGAAAGGAAGGCAGCCAGCATCATCAAACCAAGCAGCGGATTTCTACGACTCAAACCGGCAAGGTCAGTAATTTCTTCCAAACCTGTGATACGGCTGAACGCCATCACAACACCAAAGGCGAGCAGGTTCGTAGCGATATAAGCCGCCAGATAGAAGATCACGCTTGCCGCGCCAAACTGACTAAACGCCACGGCGCCAATCATGGCATACCCTGCATGAGAAATGGAGGAGAACGCCAACAGCCGTTTGATATTTGTCTGCGGCAAAGCCAGCAAATTGCCGACCGTCATCGAAATCGCCGACAACACTGCAAGGATCATCGTCCACATGCCGGTGAATTCAGGGAAAGCTACGAAGAATAACCGCAGAACAACCGCAAAGCCCGCCGCTTTCGAAGCGGTCGAGAGGTAACCTGCCACAGGAGTGGGAGCGCCTTGATACACATCCGGAGCCCAAAAGTGGAAAGGTACGACGGAGACTTTGAAACCAAGTCCCACCAGGACCAAAACCACAACTCCAAATGCCAACAAAGGAGATACAGCGCCAGAGGTCAACGCGGCGGCGATATCATAAAGATTTGTTGTACCTGCAAAGCCAAACAAAAGGCTGAAGCCGTAAAGCATTACAGTAGACGCCAGCGCGCCAAAGAGAAAGTATTTGAAGCCCGCTTCGGTGGAACGATCATCACCAAGCAGGAAGCCGGACAAAATATAAAGCGGAATGGATGCGGTCTCGATCGACAGATAGAGCATGATCAAATCCGCAGAAGATGCCATCAGGTTCATGCCAAGAAGCGAAGCGAGCAGAAGGAGATAAGCCTCGCCGCGGTTGCCAGCCCGTTCATGGTCCATCAAAAGAAGGGCTGTCGCTGCAGCCGCGAACATGAACAACATCTTTAGGAAGAAACCATACATATCAAAGCGAATCATTCCACCGAGCACGGCTGTCGGCTCAGAGGGACGCCCAAACAACAGGCTGATGATCATGGCAACGAACAGTCCGCCCGCTGTCAACCAGCCCGCATTGCGACGCTGATCTTCTTTCCAGAAAGGCTCAAAGATGAGAACCAAAAGCCCAATGGACAGGATCAAGATCTCAGGAAGAATGGAGGCGAAAGTCTGTGCAGTAAACATTATGCACCTCCCAACAGGGTCATAATGTGTTGGACGCCGGTCTCAACCATCGGAACCATTATCGATGGGAACAAGCCAATGCCGATCATGAACAGACAAAGCGTAACGATCGCCACCTTGTCCAACACGGTAATATCGCCAATATGACCTTCAAGATTTTCAGGCATTGGCGAGAAGAACACTTTACGAATATTCATCATAATATACGCTGCGGTGATGACGATGGAGATACTGGCAATAACCGCCACCAGCCACTGTTCGCGCCAGACACCCATGAAGATCGGGAATTCAGCAACAAAGCCGGAGAAGCCGGGCATACCCATGGAAACCAGACCGCCAATGATAAAGCCGATGGCAGCCCAGGGAATGACCTTCGCGATGCCGCCGAGCTCGGGGATCATACGGGTGTGCGCCCGGTCGTAGATCATACCGGTCACAGCAAAGAAGAGAGCTGTCATCACGCCGTGGGAGAACATCTGCACGCCTGCGCCGGTCAGTCCGGTCGAATTGAGCGTGGATACGCCGAGCATGACCAAGCCCATGTGCGAAACGGATGAGAAGCCGATCATATATTTCAGGTCGGTCTGGACGAATGCGATGTAAGCGCCGTAAACAACGGCGATACCGGCAAATGCCATGATCAACCATGACCAGTGCTTCGCGCCTTCGGGCAGAAGCATCACGCCCACGCGCAAAGCAGCGAACGCGCCGAGTTTCATCAACACACCCGCATGGAACATGGAGACTGCGGTCGGTGCGGCTACGTGACCATCAGGCGACCAGTTATGGAAGGGCCAGATACCGCCCAGCACCGCAAAGCCGAAAAAGACCGGCAAAAACCAAGCATTTTGGAACGCGGCTGAGAAACCCGCTTTTTCCATCTCAAGCATATCGAATGAGAGGACGCCAGTGTTCTGGTATTGTGTCCAGTACATGGCGAGTGCGCCGACAAGGGCGACCACCGAGCCGATAAACAGATACAGGGTCAATTTCATCGCCGCATATTCACGCGTCTTCACCCAGCCCCAAATGGCAATGAGCAGGTACATCGGGAACACGGCAATCTCATAGAAGAAGAACAACATGAACAGGTCGAGCGAAACGAACACACCGAACACGCCGCCTGCCAGCAGGAATAGAAAGGCGAAAAATTCGCGAGGACGATCCTGAATGCCAGCCATGACGTGCGGGTCATCATTGCCCCAGGAGATCAAGACACCCGTGAACATGACGATGCCGGTGAGCAGAACCAGGGGAGCGCTCATGCCGTCCACGCCGAAGTGGAGGGAAATGTTGATCGGCGGGATGTTCAGCCATGTGTACTTCTCGACGAACTGGTATCCCTGCATATGTCCCAGCAGGTATTGCAGATAGACCCAGCCGGAAAGCAGCAGATCAACCACTGCCGTTGCCAGAGCCACTGCGCGGGTTTCATTCTTCCGTGTCGCGGGCATGGTCAGGATGAAAAGCCCGGCGGCGAACGGAAGGAAGGTAATAACACTTAAGATTGGGAAATTCATAGTCACCTCGTATTGCGTAATGCGTAATTCTCTTACGCATTACGTATTACGCATTAGAAGAGGGCTGTCACTGCCTTGTTGATAATGTCCAAGATCCATGAAGGCCAGATACCTGTGAGAAGCATCAAAGCCATGAGCGGGGTCATCACAAGGATTTCGCGCAAGTTGATCTCGGTCAGTTTGTGCTCGCCGTGCGCCCAGTGCTCGTTCAATGGCCCGTGCAGGACTTTCATAATTCCCTTCAGGATGTAGGCGCCTGTAAAGAGCAGACCCAACATGGCAACGGCGGTGTATACCGTCAGAGGCTGATAGGAACCCCGCACGATCATGAACTCGGAAACGAAGCCGTTGAGACCGGGCAGACCAAGCGACGCCATGGAGGTGAAGATCAAGATACCGCCATAGATCGGCACAAGCGGGAACAAGCCGCCAAATTCGTCAAGGTTGCGGGTATGAGTCCGCTCATAGATCACACCGACGAGGAAGAACATTCCAGCCGCCGAGAGACCGTGATTGAACATTTGGAGCACTGCGCCGCTCATCGCGATGTGGGCGTCGGTGGTACCGGCGGCAAGTCCTGCCGCGGCGATACCGAGAACAACAAAGCCCATGTGATTTACTGAGGAATAAGCGACCAACCGCTTGAAGTCCGTCTGCCCAAAGGAGCCGAACGCGCCAAAGACAATCGCCGCAACAGCAAGGAATGCCAGCGCGCCAGCGAACATCTTGGCTTGAACAGGGTAAAGAGGAAGAACGAGGCGGATAAAACCGTACGCGCCCAGTTTCAGCAGCACACCCGCAAGGATCATCGAACCGGCGGTGGGAGCTTCAGTGTGTGCATCGGGCAGCCACGTATGGAAGGGCCAGATCGGCACCTTCACGGCGAATGCAATCGCGAACGCCCAGAAGGCAATGGATTTCACCGTACTGACCGGCATGCCCAAGAGGACAGAACCAGCATCCAGCGAATTCCACTTTTGATAGAGAGTGACCAGATCAAAGGTCCCGAAAAGAACGCCGAGCATCTGCACCGCAAGCAACAGACCGAGCGATCCGCCCATGGTGTAGATCATGAACTTGAGCGAAGCATAGTTCCGATTGGCACTACCCCACTGATTGATGAGGAAGTACATCGGGACAAGACCAATCTCCCAGAACACGAAGAAGATGAGCAGGTCAAGCGCAAGGAAGACGCCGAGCATGCCTGTTTCAAGGAACAGGAACAGCATCATATACGGCTTGACGCGGTCTGTCACGCTGAAGGATGCAAGAATAGCCAGCGGCGTAAGCAGCGTGGTGAGCAAAACCATCGCGAACGAAATCCCATCCACACCAACGTGGAAGGAGGAATGAATGGCTTCGTACCAGATATATTTTTCCTCGAACTGGAAACCCGTAGCGTTCGGGTCGAAGCGGCTCCACAAAACGAGGGTCAACACGAAGGGGATCAGGCTGGCGCCAAAAGCAAACCAGCGATGAAGGCGCGCTTCGCCGTTCGGAAGAAAGAGCATGATCACTGCCGAAATCGCAGGCAGGAAAAGGATCAGGCTAAGGAGATGAGTATTGAAAAAATCCATCATGCGCTCCTATGCCATCAACAGGAAGTACAGCAGTCCGCCGACCACAAAAAGAATGATCAACGAAAGAATAAGATACTGCTGGATGCGTCCCGTTTGAATGGGGCGAAGATTTTTGCCGAACCACCAGGTCACTTCCGCGGAACCATCGCCGAAGAACTGATTGATGACGGGCAGATCGAAGTAATTGCGGATCGCGCTTCCGACTCCGCCGGTAGCGGGTCCAAACAAATGGAGGATGCCGTCGATGAAGCCTTTGTCCATCCATTTGGAGACAAAGACCTCCGAGAACCAGATGGCGGGTTTGATGAACAGGAAGTTGTAAAGTTCATCAACGTACCATTTATTCATGAGGACGGGGATCTGAAGTTTGTCTTCAGCGGGAGTCTTCACATTGCGGTAGGCGTAGTAGCCAGCCGTGAGACCGCCCAAGGCGACCACAAGTGAAGTCAACAACGGCACAATATTGAACGGTAACGTCTCAGGGTGTTCCGCGAGCGTGGAACCAACGAATTCGTGGAACCAGTTCGGAACGATTCCGCCGAGACCGGGGAAATGCTCGGGAATGCCGACCCAGCCAAAAGTCACAGCAAAGAACGCGAGGACCACGAGCGGAAGCGTCATCGTCCACGGAGTCTCATGCGCGTGTTCAGCTTCCTCTGTGCGGGCTTCGCCAAGGAAGGTCAGCGTGATCTGGCGCATGGTGTAGAACGCGGTAAGGAACGCCGCAACGGCAAGTGTCACAAAAACGATCATGTGACCATTGATGAAGGCGTCCGCGAGGATTTCGTCCTTTGACCAGAAACCAGCGGTCAGAACAGGGAAACCGGAGAGAGCAAAACCGCCGATAAGGAATGTCCAGAATGTGACGGGCATCTTATTGCGCAAGCCGCCCATATTGAACATATCCTGCGGGTCTAAATGGTGATTGCCCGTGTGCAGAACGCCATGCTCCATGCCGTGAATGACAGAACCGGAGCCAAGGAAGAGCAGCGCCTTGAAGAAGGCGTGTGTCACCAGGTGGAAAACCGCTGCAATATAAGCGTGGATACCAAGCGCAGCGACCATGAAACCCAACTGAGAGATAGTCGAGTAAGCCAGCACGCGTTTGATATCGTTCTGGGCAACAGCGATGGTTGCGGCAAAAAGCGCCGTGAACGCACCGATGAACGCCACAACGGTCATGGTCTTTTCATCGAGACCGATGATCGGGTACATGCGGATGATCGCGTACACGCCCGCGGAAACCATCGTCGCCGCATGGATCATCGCGCTGACCGGTGTCGGACCTTCCATCGCGTCCGGCAGCCAGACGTGCAGCGGGAACTGCGCGGATTTACCGACCGTACCGATGAAGAGCAGGAGACCGATCAAGCCTGCGGCGGAGAGACCAAACACACCACTCGGAACTGTTGCCAAAGCGTGCAACACTGGTTCAGAGAAGATTTCATGGAAGGAGAGTGTACCGCCATTGATTGCCTCTGTTGCGGAGTAGAGATAGGCAATGCCCAAGAGCATGAACACATCGCCGACGCGGGTGGTCATAAAGGCTTTGATCGCCGCATTGCGCGCGGATTCTTTTCCGTACCAGAAGCCGATCAACAGATATGAGCACAATCCCATGATTTCCCAGCCCACGAACATCGTGAGGACGTTATCGGAAACGACGAGGGTGAACATACCGAAGGCGAACAGACCAATGAACGCAAAGAAGCGCGAGTACATCGGCTCAACAGAGGGAACCGCGTGTCCGTGCTCGGTCGCGCCATGAGGCGGCAGACCAGGGCGGTCATGGTCACCAGCGGGTTGACCGAAGTTGTGATAACCAACGCTGTAAAGGAAGATCATCAAAACCGTCCACGCGACGAAGAAAAGCACCGTCGCGGAGAGCGGGTCGATCAAAACGCCGATCTTGAAGAATGTGTCACCCGTTGGCAACCAGTTGATCGACGAAGCAAACGGATGCTCGGCAAAATGTTCCGTGTTCACTGCATTCCAGAACACGATCATGGCGCCCAGCCACGAGAGGAATGCTGCGCCCACAGCCACTGTATGACTTAAAGCCTTGCTTTTGTTCGTGAACAACACGATCAACGCGAAGGCAATAATCGGTGGCAAGGGGATCAGCCAAACTAAAGTCGTTAGAAATTCATGTGTCATACGCGTCCCTACCACTTCAATAGATCGAGTTCATCAGCGATCACCGTATTACGGCGGCGATACACAGAAATGACCAAAGCCAGACCTACGGACACTTCAGCGGCAGCAACCGCAAACACGATGACGGCAAAGACCTGACCGGTCATCGAAAGCACATCGCTGTAGCGCCAGAAGGACACAAGGTTGATATTCACGGCATTGAGCATCAATTCAACGCCAAGCAGGATCGCAACAGCATTGCGTCGGACCAGCACACCGAACAAGCCGATCCCGAACAACGCCGCCGCAAGAAGAAGATACCAGGAAAGAGGAACCATCGTTGTACGCCTCCTATTTTTTATTGAACGCGACGTACACCGCGCCCACCAGCGCCGCCAGCAAGAGGACAGACGCCACTTCGAACGGCAGGACGTAAGCATCGGGCGAAACCAGCGCATCGCCCAGCAGACTGATCGCATCAAACCCGGACGGGAGGGCTGCCGCTGTTGCCGAGACGCCATTCCAACTCTGAAGCAGGAACGCCAATCCCGCGAATACAAACACGGCAACCAACGCACCCAGCCACCAATTCTTATTCATCTGCGGACCGGAGTCGCGCATGTCCTTGCGAGTGAGCATCACCGCAAAGATGAAGAGAATGGCGATGGCGCCGATATACACGACCACCTGCACTACCGCAATAAAATTCGCGTTCAAAAGTGCATATACCACTGCCACACCGAACAATGTGGAAACCAGCCACAATGCCGCATGGACAAGATTACGTGTTGTCACCACCATCAACGCGGAGCCGAGGGTGAAGAGAGCAACAATGAGAAAAATGATTTGTTGTGCTGTCATAGGATTTCCATTTCCTAACCGCCTCTCCGGCAATTAGTGATGCGCCTCCACAACCGGTTTCGCGCCTTCGAGCTTCTCACGTTCCTGCCGGGTGGCGGAACGCGCGAGTTCCAACGCGATCCAGCCGGTCACGACATTCGCGAGGAACATGCCGAGGACGTAGAGCCAGGTCGGGGCACCGGCAAGAAGCGCGTTCATCAACGCCGTCACCAGTAACAGGACAAAAGCCAGCGGCGTGAGGAACTTCCAGTTAAAGGAAAGCATCTGATCGATACGGATACGCATCATGGTGTATTTGACCCACATGATGACCCAGTAGCCGACCATCGCCTTGAGGATCATGATCAAGACCGCAAGGAACGGGCTGACCTGCTCCAAGCCGAAGAAGCGATAGCCGCCAAAAAAGAGGATCGCCCAGAAACCGCCGAAGGTGAAGGCATGCAGAAGTTCGCCTGCGTAGAACATGCCGAATTTCATGCCGGAATATTCGATGTTGAAGCCGGATACCAGTTCCGATTCGCCTTCTGCAAGGTCGAAGGGAGCGCGTCCCAGTTCTGCAATGGCGGCGATGAGGAAGATCAACGCACCCAACGGGGAAATAATGAAGAACCAGACATTCTGTGATTGAATGATGGCGTTCATATTCATCGAACCGGAGAAGATGGTCGGGATCATCAGCATGGTCAGCATGGGGATTTCAAACGAAACCATCACCGCCACCTGACGAAAACCGCCGATCAATGCGAACTTATTGTTCGATGCCCAGCCCGCCATGATGATGGAAAGCGTGCCAATGGCACCGGCTGCGATGAGATACAACACGCCCACATTGAGGTCCGTTCCCAAGATGACGGGAGCGAGAGGCACCACCGCCCACAGGATCAAAACGGACATCATCGAAAGGATGGGAGCCAGGTTGTACACCACTTTGTCCGCATCACCGGGGGTCGTATCTTCCTTGATGATGAGCTTGATGATGTCGGCAAAGGGTTGGATCAACCCAAAGGGACCCACACGGTTCGGACCGAGACGGTCCTGGAAGCGAGCCACGACCTTGCGCTCGATCCAGACGAGGAAAATATCCAGCACCATCAACACTGTGATGAGCAGGAGCACACCGAGGAAGGCAACCAACACATGGGAAAGAACCGAATTCATCCCCCAACCCATGAAGACACCTTCCAGCCAGTCTGCTGCGACTTTTAAGGGGTCATTCCAAAAACTCATAAATCACTCCTGTTACACAAAGAAAAGGCTGAGAGGAAAAATCCCATCAGCCTTCTCTCCAATTTATTACAGTTTTACGCCCACTCCAGCATTCCCTTGCGCCAAGTGTACACCAGCCCAACGATCAGAATGGTGACAAAAACGATGCCCTCGAGTACGGCATACAAACCCAGTTGCCCAAGCTTGACCGCCCACGGGAAGAGGAACACCGCCTCAACGTCGAATACCAGAAAGACCAGCGCAAAGATATAGTACTGCGCCTTGAATTGGATCCACGCCTCGCCCACAGGTTCGACGCCGCATTCATATGTAGATTCTTTGATCGGATTGGGCTTTTTGGGTCCCAAAATAAAGCCTGCGGCAATCGCACCAATGGGGATGATCAGACCCACAACGATAAACAGGGCGACATATATCCACTCATTCATTTAGTTCTCTCCATTGGGAAATGTAATACAAATTTAACGCGCACATTGTACCATGAAGAACAAACGGCTCCCTGTTACTGCTTGTCAATATTTCGGGTGATATTTGTCACTTTTTCCGACTAGTGTTGCCTGATTTCCCCTTTTTCTTTTTGGTTAAACGTGTATATAAAAATTCACCAATTTCTTTTAAAAACGGAAAGCCAACAATCGCTCCCACCGCCGAACCCACCACGCCGGATGTCTTTATAAAGTTGGACGAGAACCCAAAAAGATCTACAGCCTTGATATCAACAACTTGAGCAGAGATCGGGCTTCGTTCAGTTTCCCCCGTCGAAAGATTCTCAAAATTCAAGAACAACCAGATCGTCCCGCGATAATTCCCAACATCTTGCGCGCCAATACTCCACGTAAACATTACAGGCTTACCCTGTTTTAACGGCTGAAAAGTGGATCCCTTTGGCGCTACGTCCAAACCTACTACGTCAAAATACGCCTCGGCAGTGACGTTATGCGTCGCGTACACATTGGGTATCTCTATGGTTTTCCCCACAACGACATTGCCATCGATCTCGGCAGTTGGGGTGACATTTCCAAGCGCATCCACCTCCAACGTCAGGCGGATCACATCACTGCCGGAGCCTGCTTTTAAACTGGATGGATATTCCAGCGTCAGACGGCGATATTCGGGAAGCGCTGGCGCGGGCGGCTCATCCCCGCCGATAACTGGTGTGGCGGATGTAGGCGTTGCCACCGCTGGAAGCGCTGTGGCGGGAAGTTCCACTACAGCCGTCGTTGATTCTGCGGGTGTGGCTGCCGCGCCGCCGCAAGCGGTCAACATCATCAGAGCTGACAACACAGCAAGGGAAAGAAAAAAGCCGCGGGGTGAAAAAAGCTTCCGCATCACGCAGCAGGCTCCAGGTCAAAATGAAGCGAGGAGGGCGTCGGCAATTGCATCTCGGTCGGAGCGATCATCTGAATGCGCGTCTCACGCGGATTGGGAGAAAATCCCCATATCAAAAGATAAATGGAAACAGCCAGAATGATGACGGCGAGTACAAGACGAACTTTTTTCATCGCTGAACTTCTTCAACCTCGATATACCATTTGACGCGGGTGCCAACGCGGTCGCGCAATTGCCACGCGACGGGTTTGGGCATATCCGCAAAGATTTTGCGAATGTCGTTAATGCGTTGACTGACAATCGCGCGATCTTCTGCGTTGAGCGGAATTTCGTTCTTCTCCATCATCTGCTCGATTTTTTCGAGGCTGAGAGATGTGGTCTTGTATAGTCCCCAATCCTGGCTGCAAAGCTGAGAGATGACATTTATATTGATGGTTTCGCTGTCACCATCACCAACGGGATTGTTAAACAAAATTGAAGTTAGATCGAACGCATCCTTACGATTGAGTTCGATGATCTGAGCCTTGGAGAAAAATAACTCGGCAAGCGGAATGGTCACAGGGTCGGCGCCGAGGCGTTCTTCGAGCGGAATCTTGTGACACATTTCGAAATTCCCCACGAAGATATCCACCTTCATTTCGGATGGTTCGTGATAATAGATCTGACGCTGATCGCCGTTGAGAATATTGAATTGTTTGTGAGGTTCATATCCCACTTCGGGCATGAATGCCTCAAAATCACGGCGCTGCTTGAGCGGAATGCAAAAATCGAGGTCGGCAAATTCACGCGTAAACAACGGATGCTTCGATTTATTATGAAGCTCCACTGCAATGCCGCCGATGGCGCGCAGACGAATTCCCTTCGCATTTGCGGCGTCGATGAGGCGATGCAATTCCTGTACAAGATTTAGATTTGATTCCATTTAATGAGTTTACCTGATTCCTATTTTATCCCCTTTGAGACCTGACAGGTTCTTTAAGACCTGTCAGGTCTGCGTTCGTTCTGATTATTCGACAGGGATCTCGGCTGTGACCTTGTCCAGGTCAATGCCCTTGCTCTTGCGGTAGGCTTTGAAGCCAAAGTAAATGATCGCCGCAAGCACATAATTACCCAGCATGTAATACACCGAACTTGTATTCGAAATACCAATGCCATACAAACCGTTCGGGTCGATGATCCACTGATACAACAGATAGACGAGGAAGCCGCCAAAAATGACGCCCGCAATTGTGATCATCGGGATTCCCAAAATGTTGTACTTCGCAATGGGAGACGATTTATAGAGTTCGGGTTTGGTGTACGGCAGAATGATCGCCGCGATGGTTGTACCGAGGAAGGTCACCGCGATGACGAGCGTGGAGCACAACGTCAGGGTCTGGAAGCTGGCGATGTTGTAATCGAAAAGATAAGCCACCACAACGGATGGGACGATCATCAGCAGCAATGCGTTGACGGGTGTGCCGGTGCGCTCATCCAATTTGGCAACCGATTCAGGAAGCAGGCGGTCGAAAGCAGCAGCAAAGATAACGCGCGTGGAGGAAAGGAAGACCGTCCCACTCCAGCCGAACCACCAAAGGCTCATCAACGCAACCACAATGAACTGGACGAGTTTGCTCGTGGTCAGGAATGAAGCGAGCAGGGCAGGATAGGGCCACACAGGCAGCGCCGGGGCTACGTCGGTGTATCCCCACGCATAATTCCACCACGCCGCGCCGGACTGAACGTAGAAGTCCCAGCCGACAGTTTTGCCAATGGAATAAAGCAAAAGGATGCCGAGCAAAGTCGTCGCACCGAGCGCCCATCCCATGCCCGCCATGTTGCGTTTGAAATCTGTCGCGCCGCGGACTTCACCGTAGAGGGTCGCGCCCCAGTTGGGCCACAAATTGAAAAAGACCATATAGGGAATTACGAGAAAGACCACAGCCAGCGACCCACCCGCAAAGGGAGTGATCGCGCCAGCATCCGTTCCGAGTTGAACCGTCGCGTCATACACACCCGAAGCGCCGAACATGGATAAAGCGTTCGCCTCAAGCCCCGCCTTGAATGATTCGGGGGAACCGGTCAGAAACAAGCCGATGACGATCAGCAGTCCCAACATACCGCCGTAGAATGAAAACTTTTGAATGCGGGCATAGGTTTTCATTCCAAGCATAATGAAGATGCTGACAATGGCAAGGGTAAGGATCGAAGCCGTGAATGCCCCGTTGGATGTACCAGCGAACCACAGCGCGGCATCTTTCATACCAAGCACGCCCATCAAAGGCACAAGCACAATATGACGGAACATATCGCCATAGAGCGGCACCCACAACCACAGGATGAACCACCAGCCGGTCACTGCAAGAATGAAGCCGACCGCGCCGCCCAAAATGCGGCTCTGCCAAACATAATCACCACCGGAGCGGGGCATCACAGCAATCAACGCAGCATAAACAACAACCTCAAAGAAAATGAAGATCGCGCTAATGATCAAGGCGTTGACCATGCCGCCTTCGAAATAATACATCTGGCTGAAGCTGTACAATCCGAGGGTGATCAGGTTGATGGAAAACAACGCGTAAATAAACGCGTCGAAGACGGACCAGGAGCGAACCATCCCGGTCGCCTTACGGACAAACAAGTTACTCATAACACTCTCCTTTGTTGGTGTATGTTTGATACAAAGGCGCGTCACACGCGCCTTTGCAAGTTACCCTGTCGTCAATACGTAATCTTCTATTTTTTGTTTTCCGAGGCGCACAATTGCGCCAAGCAAAGTACCCTGCTCATACATCGAGCCGGGATTAATGCAAAGTGTTTTTCCTATTCGAGATACCCCCCTGCCTTCATGAATATGCCCATGCAAACCCAGCAGCGGCTGCGTCTTTTCGATCGCCTCCCGCAGCGCCGTCGAACCAACTGCCTTCAATGCTTGTCCCGCCATCTTGGGGCGCAGGTTTTCATCCAACTCTGGCGCTTCATCGAGATTGGATTTATGCGGCGGCACATGGATATTGAAGATAGCATTGCGCGGATTTTGCAGACGCGAAATCATCGCCTCATACCGGACCTTGAGCTGGTCCTCGTCCTCTTCACGGTGCGTATTCCAGGGTGTTCGATTGCTCCAACCTGAGGCGATCATCTCGTGACCGCTATTCAGAACCGTCACTTCCCCCTCCGCAAGGACGACTGACTTACTTGCGCGGATGATATCGTCCACTTCATCCATATCATCATTCCCCGGGCTGCAATAGATCTTCATGCCTGTTCCCGCCAGTTTTTTCTCGGCGAGATCCATCCATTGCTGCACAACCCGCAAGACTTCCTGAGAAAATATCTGGCTCACCCGTTCCGGGTCTTTTTCCAATTCGGCGATCTCATCGGGGTTTGTCAGGTAGGGATAATATCCGCGGCTGCGGACACGTTTTTTCAAGTCTGTGAGTTCATCTTCGTTGGTTACTTCGAACACCTGCTCCAGAAGTGTTACACGGTAATTCTGCCCGCCCTGATGCACGAACGGCACGACAGCTTTCCCCGTCATATCCCCGCCAAGGATCAACTGGTCTGCGTTATAGAATTTCCCCGCATTCAAAAACTTGCTCCAGCAAATATCAGAACCGTGTACATCTGTTGCAAAAAAGATAGTTGTCACATGCAAATCCTTTTCTTTTGGGTTTGGCTTGCAGTGGTGCTGCGGTCTTGATGCGTCGGATTATACTCCCCGCACGGGGATGTGGCATTATTAACACCCCCTTAAATGGGAAAAAGTTACGGAAATTTTTCTATTCGCAGAAATTCCGGTTTCTGTTAAAAATGGGGGATTGCATGTTATATTTTTAACAGTCGACCATTCATAGTGCATGAGGAGGTAGACGTGTTCGATAAAAGAAAAGACACTCGCAAGAAACTGATGGCATTTACGCCAGTATACACAGTAAGCCCAAGGACATTGCTTGGGTATCTTGAAGACCTCACCGTCCACGGCGCAAGAGTGGTGGGAGATGTTTCACTGGAAGAGAATTCATTAGCCACCCTCTCCATCGAATTTCCTAAAGACACCCCCAATGTTCCGTCCACTCCATTCGTTATCAATGCCCGCGTCGCAAGATCCCACCAGGATGAAACACAATATGAAAACCTCGGCTTCGAATTCGTAGAGATCACCCCTGAACAGACCGCCATTCTCGAAGCTGTCATCCAACGGTACGAATTCCATAGAGCCGTTTAATTTTCCCCGCTAACTTTTACCCAAACAACCTCATCACCCAATACACCCCGGCAGAGACCAGCGCGCTGGCAGGGATTGTGATGAACCAAGCCATCACAATCTCTTCTGCCACGCTCCAGCGGACTTTGCCGAAACTTTCGGAGGAGCCCACACCGATAATCGCCGAGCTGACCACCTGTGACGTGCTGACCGGTAAGCCAAGATAGGATGCTGCGAGGATAACCGTCGCTGAAGTCAGTTGGACCGAGAAACTGTGAATGGGACGTATCTTGTAGAACCTGCCGCCCAAAGTGCGGATCAACTTCCAGCCGCCAAGAGCAGTTCCGAGTGCGATTGCACCGGCGCTCAAAGCGATCACCCAGATGGGCACTTCGAAGGTCTTGATCACGCCGCTGATCAGCAGACTCAATGTAATGATCCCCATCGTCTTTTGGGCGTCGTTCGTGCCGTGACTGAACGCCATCCCCAATGCAGTGACAAGTTGTCCGCGTTTGAAGAACTTGTTGATCTCATTCGATGCGTTCCGAACAAGGAAATAGATCAGGCGGGTCAGGATAAAGCCGAAGGCAAAACCAAGCAGCGGCGAAGTAACGAGGGCGATCAGAACTTTTTCAAGACCGTGAAGTTTGATCGCGCCAAAACCTGCGCCAGCCAAAACCGCGCCGACCATGCCGCCGATCAGCGCATGAGAGGAACTGCTTGGAATACCCAGGACCCATGTAAGGATATTCCACACGATCGCCCCCACCAGACAGGCAATGATCACTTCCAGATTCAGCGCATGGGATTCGGCAACTTCATCACCGATGGTGGTTGCGACCGCCACGCCAAAAAGAAACGGACCCAGAAAGTTGGCAACGGCTGTCAGCCCCAATGCCATATTTGGACGGAACGCGCGCGAAGCGATCATCGTGGCAACGATATTGCTCGAGTCGTGAACGCCGTTCAAAAAATCAAACGTCAATGCCAGCGCGATCACAATATACAACTGAAAAGGCATGGGGTCACCCTTGGGTCTGAGTAGTTTTCAATCTATCATATCATCGAGGTAAATAAACAAACCCGTGTCAACTTTCTTAATATTTCAAGTTGAAAAGCAGGAGACAAAAGACTATCTTTAGGGAGTTATAATCACCGGCATCGGTCGGATTTTCTCAAGGGACATTTGTATGAAAGTATTCATCTCCTCCACCTACATTGACTTGATCGAACACCGAAAAGCCGCGCATGACGCGCTGGAAAAACTTGATGTGCAAGTGATCTGGATGGAAGCCTTCGGCTCGCGCCCAGAAGACTCAACAACTGCTTGTTTAAAAGAAGTGGAGGAAAGCGACTTCTTCATTGGCATTTACGCCCATCGCTACGGATATATCCCCAAGGACGCGAACATTTCCATCACCGAACAAGAGTTTGACCACGCGCAGGAATTAAACAAGCCGACCTTCGGTTTCATCGTGGATGAAGACCATGCCTGGTCTCCGAAACATATCGAGCATGATAAGAGGGATAAACTCGACGCATTTTTGAGCAAAGTCAAGCAACGCCCTGTTGATTTTTTCACTACGCCTGATAATCTGGCACAAAAAATCGTCTCATCCATCGGGCGCAAGATCGCCGAACTCAAAGCTGCAGAGGAAGCACGGCAGGCTGAAGTTAATGTCCACGTCGGCGGTAATTTCAACGGCAATCTTACAATTGGCGACCATAACAATAGCAACATCAACCAATCCTCGACTTCTAATAAACCAACAGGAAATACCCTTCCTCAACAAGGTTTTTTCGTAGGTCGCGAAAAAGAACGCGAAATCATTCTTTCTGCTCTTTCATCAGAGTCTCGCACTTGGGGAGCATTGATCGATGGTCCCGGCGGTATCGGAAAATCTGCTCTGGCAATTCACGCCGCGCACAAAGCCGAAGGTTTCGAGCGCAAAATCTTCATCACCGCCAAAGTGCGCGAACTGACTCCCCAAGGGGAAGCAAAACTTTCTGACTTCACCCGCCCGACCTACCTCGCCATGCTGGACGAACTCGGCAAGGAATTGGGCGCAGACGGGCTCGAAAAACTCGCGCCTGATGAACGCCCCAATGAGCTGCGCCTCGCTCTGGCGGGTAAAAAGGCGCTGATTATCTTCGACAACTTGGAAACCCTGCCCGAAGACGAGCGCACGCGCCTGTTCCAATTCCTCTCGCGCCTGCCCGAAGGGAACAAAGCCATCGTCACCTCCCGCCGCCGCACCGACGTGGACGCGCGCATCGTGCGCCTCGACCGCCTCGCCCGCGACGAAGCCCTGCAACTCATCGCCGAACTCGCCGCCAAATATCCGCGTCTCGCCCGCGCCTCCCAAAAAGAGCGCGAAGACCTGTACGAAATTACGCAGGGCAACCCGCTCTTCATCCGCTGGATCGCGGGGCAGTTGGGGCGTGAAGGCTCGCAATGCCGCACCATCGCCGACGCCTGCGCCTTCATTGACAAAAGCCCTGCGCAAGCGCAAGGCAATGACCCGCTCGAATACATCTTCGGCGACCTGCTGGAGACCTTCACTGCTGACGAGACGAGAGTCCTCGCCGCGCTGACGCATTTCACCCAGCCCGCCAAACTCAAGTGGATTGCGGACATGACCGACCTGCCCAAACGCCAAGCCGAAACTGCATTGGAAGATTTAACCGACCGGTCCATTCTAATCTCCAATCTAGAATCTCAAACTTACTTCCTCCCTCCTTTAACTGCAAAGTTTATTAGAACCCGCCGTCCCGAAGCCGTGACCCAGACAGGTGATGTCCTCGCTCAGTGCGCCTACTTTCTAGCCCTGCAATACGGTGATTGGGAGAACTACGAGGGTATCCGCACACTGGAAGGTGAGTGGGATTTCATATCTGCTGCTGTGCCACTCATGTTAATTGGTAATAACGAAAACTTGCAAATAGTCTGCGATCAACTCGCGCGCTTTCTCGATTTCACAGGTCGTTGGGATTATCTAATACATCTCAATGAACAAGCTGAAAAGCGATCTCTTGCTGATGCCGATGAGGAGAATGCAGGTTGGCGAGCATTTCATGCAGGGTGGTTTTATTCCCTTCGCAATCAACCCGACAGAACGGTGGCTTGTGCTACACGTGCTGCTGAGCACTGGAAGGAGAGCATCCCGCGAAATAAAGCAACTGCTATTCGCTTACGAAGTCTCGGGTACAAATTGAACAATGATTATCTTGCCGCGATTGCAACCAGCCAAGAAGCATTGGAAATATACACTTCTATTTCTCCCGAAAGCAATGATGTTGCTATAACATTGAACGATCTGGCGGATTTGGAGCGAATAAATAAGGATTATTCTGCCGCTGATCAAGATTATCAAGAAGCACTCCGCATTTCGAAAATAAACAAAGACGACGAAAATATAGCAATCACGACAGGTAACATGTCATTGCTTGCCCTTGACCGCGAGCAATGGGCAGAAGCCGAGTCACTCGCCCGGGAAGCCCTCTCGCTGGCAGAAAAAGTCGGGCGACATCAAATTATCGCATCCAATTCTCATCGCATCGCCAAAGCCCTGCTCAAACAAAATAAAAATTTTGATGAGGCATTATCCCTCTCCCACCGCGCCGTTGAGATTTTCACGCGCCTGCGTCATCCCTATTTGCAGTCCGCGCAGGAAACGTTGGGGGAGATTGAAAGAGCCATCCACGAATGAGACCAACCACGAATTCACAAATAGAAGACTTGCCATTCGTGAATTCGTGGTAAAAATTCGTGGACGGTTTTTATTACGGTATTTCAAAAACCAATGGAGACCCCATGCCCCTAGTAGTTGACTCAACTGGTAATGACCTAACCTACAAACTCATCGGCTTGGCAATGGAAGTCCATAACGAACTTGGTCACGGCTACAAAGAGAAAGTTTACGAAAAAGCCTTTGAAGTCAAACTCAACCATGCGGGAATAGAGCCCAATCGCCAGTGTGAAGTCTTTGTTGATTTTGAAGGTGAACGGGTCGCAACTTTTTATTTGGATCTATTTCCAAACCGACAGGTGGTGGTAGAAATCAAGGCATTCGCCCATCAATTGACCAACGATGAATTGGCACAAGTCATCAACTATTTGAAAGCCACAGGCGCACCTGTCGCGTTATTGTTCAACTTCGGGCGCAGACGGTTGGAATATCGGCGGGTTTTTCCTGGCAAGGATATGAAACCCGTTCAACGAATTGGACGGGATAACGCAATCAAGAAGTAACACATACAGGAGCCTCGAGAACTCGTATCGTCCATTCGTGCATTCGTGAAAAATTCGTGGACGGTTTGTCTCGGGCGAAGACCGTCCACGAATGAGACCAACCACGAATTCACGAATGGCGCGTCTTGCATTCGTTTATTCGTGTGACATTCGTGGACGGTTTACTCACCACGAAAAACAATTTCATTGTAAAATCATCCTGTCATTGGAGACCGAATGGCAACACACAGGGGCACACGCCAGGCTCGCTACCCAAGATTTGACGCATACTCAAATTCATGGAGAACAAATGACTACAACCTATCCCCCCGAACCGTTTCGCATCAAAATGACCGAACCCATCCGCCTCATTCCGCGTGAGGCACGGGAAGCCGCTTTAAAAGAAGCGGGCTACAACCTCTTCCTGATGAAAGCCGAAGACATGTTCATCGACCTGTTAACCGACTCCGGCACAGGCGCGATGAGTCAGGAACAATGGGCGGCGATCATGCGCGGCGACGAATCCTATGCGGGCGCGCGTTCGTATCACCGCCTCAAGAACGCCGTTGAAGATGTTTTCGGATTCAAGTATTTCATGCCCACCCATCAGGGACGCGCCGCGGAAAATATTCTCAGCGCGGTTCTCGTCAAGCCGGGAATGTATGTGCCGAGTAACATGCACTTCGACACCACCGACGCCAACATCCGCGCCAGAGGCGGGCGTCCCGCCAACCTCGTCATCGATGAGGCGAACGATCCGAACAACCCGCATCCATTCAAGGGCAATATGGATGTCAGCAAGCTGCGCGCCTTCATCGAAAAGATCGGCGTGGAAAATATTCCCTTTGGAATGATCACAGTCACAAACAATGCCGGAGGCGGTCAGCCCGTTTCGATGGAAAATCTCAAGGCGGTTTCCGCCGTCTATCACGAGTTTCGCATCCCCTTCTTCATCGACGCGGCGCGTTACGCGGAGAATGCCTTCTTCATCAAACAACGCGAAGCCGGTTATGAAAAGAAATCTGTCAAGGAGATCGCGCATGAGATGTTCTCGCTGGCAGACGGCATGACCATGTCCGCGAAGAAGGATGCCATTGTCAACATCGGCGGATTGCTGTGTGTGAACGACGAGAACCTGTTCCAAAATTTGAAGAACGAGCTGATCCTGCGCGAAGGATTCCCAACCTATGGCGGACTCGCCGGTCGTGATCTTGACGCAATGGCTGTGGGACTTTACGAAGGCTTGGATGAAGATTATCTCTCTTATCGTATCGGGCAAACGGCATATCTCGCCTCACGCCTGAACGAGGCAGGGATTCCCACCATTCAGCCGACCGGCGGCCACGGCGTGTACATTAATGCCGGTGCGATCTTTCCGCACATCCCCAATTACGAATTCCCCGCGCAAGCCCTCGCCGTGGAGTTGTACCGCGAAGGCGGCATCCGCGGCGTGGAAATCGGCTCCGTGATGTTTGCCTGTCTCGACCCGGAAGACAACCAATGGCATTACCCCGCGCTCGAACTTCTGCGCCTCGCCATTCCGCGCCGCACCTACACCCAAAGTCATCTCGACTATGTAGCCGACTCACTCGCCGCCATCAAATCCCGCGCAGACAACGTCCGCGGATACAAGTACGCATACGCGCCCGAATTTTTGCGTCACTTCACAGCAAGGTTCGAGCCGCTGTAATTTCAAAAAACACTCCCATGCGGGAGTGTTTTTTTGTTAATTCGCTTTCGATATAAACTCAGCCGAAATGATCTTGTTGGAATACTTCAGGAAATAAACAGTATAGATATCGCCCTGAACCAACACGCCGCCAATTTTATTGTCAGCAAGGAAACGACGATCGCCGATATACAGGTCATACCGCGTGCTGATACTTCCCGTGTCACTGTCGCGGTTCTGAACTTTGATGATATTCACGCGACCTGTTGTTTTATCCAACTCAAGGCTGGAATATTTATCTGAGGGCCACAACGCAAATGCGATCAAACCATAAAGCGCGGGCCAGACGAGCCCAAACCCGATGGTAAAACCGATCCGCATACCCCAGCCGGTTTCAGGGATCAGCCACACCACCACGGCAACGATCACCCCAACAAATGCCACGAGGAAAAGAAAACTCGAAAACATCTTCCGTCCTCTGCCCGTTGACTTCAACTCCGCCGACAGACGCGTCTTTTGTTTCTCTGTCAACGAACCCATTCGATTCGCGCCCAAATCGGTTTCATCGAAAAGGAAGTAATCTTTCAGATTTTGTTCTTCCATGCCACGCCTCCAGTTTTGATGAAGGCGATTGTAAATCCGCCAAAACAAAGCGCAATGGTACTTTCGGTTTACCGTCCCGAAAACAGCGAGACGGCTATAATACAGCCGAGTTCACCATGAAACTGCGGACATTCATCTTCATCATTCTCCCCACTCTTATCCTCTCCTGTTCCATGCCAACCGATGTGCAACCGACTGCAACATCAACAGTTACAAAACAGGTTATTAATACGCCAGCCATTTCACAAACCATTCCGCCAACTGTCGAAACGCCCATCATTCCCGATCATGAAAAATATATTCTCGACACAACCATTGATTACGATCTTCACAGAGTGGATGTAAACGAAACCATCGAATATCCAAATCACACCGGGCAAGCCGTCACTTCCCTAACTCTCGCCGTATCAGCAAATTTATGGGCGGATTGTTTTCATCTCTACGAAGTAAATGTGGATGGAAATCCGATCACGGATTATTCCCTAAACCTTCATCAACTCGACCTTCCGCTTCAGACTCCGCTCGAGCCTGAATCCGTTTCGACGTTGACTCTTCACTTTAGCCTCTCCCTCCCCTACATGGACCAGGTCCACAGCCAGCGGGCGCGTATCTTTGGGTACAGCGAAGTGCAAATGAATCTCGTCAATTGGTATCCGTTCATCGTACCGTTCAAGGATGGCGACTGGGTCATCCACGAGCCGTGGTCGCATGGAGAATATCTGGTCTATCCGCTTGCAGACTTTGAAGTTGACCTGAAATTCGCAGATGCAGCTAATCCGCCCGTTGTCGCCGCCAGCGGATACGCCGAACCGAATAGAGATTCCACTCGCTACACGCTTCAAAACGGACGCGCCTTTGCCATTTCTGCCAGCCGTGAGTTTCAGGTCTCGCAAATGCAGGTGGATGACACAACCGTCTACAGTTACTATCTTCCGCTATATAAAAACGCGGGCGAAGCCGCTCTGCTTGCCAGCGCCCAAGCCTTGCAGGTTTTCTCGCAGCGCTTCGGGAAATATCCGCACAAAACGCTCTCGGTGGTGATAGCCGATTTTCATGACAGCATGGAATTTTCCGCGCTATATTTCCACAGCCGCAGCTTTTACGATCTATATGACGGCACGAACAAGAATTACCTGACTATCGTCGCAGTCCATGAGACGGGTCACCAATGGTGGTTTGAGCAAGTGGCGAATGATCAAGCTGAAGAACCCTGGCTGGACGAGTCCCTGACCACGTATTCGGAGTTGATCTACTACGAAACGCTTTATCCAGAATTGGTCCCGTGGTGGTGGTCCTATCGCGTTGACTTCTTCCAGCCAAACGGCGATATCGATATCTCGGTCTATCAAGGTCAAAACGCCGACACCTACAAAGCCATCGTCTACCTAAACGGCGCACATTTCCTAAAAGACCTGCGCGAACGCGTCGGCGATGATGCTTTTTTCGCATTCCTGCAAGATTACCTTTCACAGGAAAAGAACGGTATCGCCACCAGTGACGATTTCTTCCGCATCTTGGATGAACACACAACCACCGATTACTCTGACGTTGTCAGGACCTACTTTAGCAAAAGATAAATAACCCAAATTGCATAAGTGAGTTGGAATCCTGAAGTTCTACTTCAGGTCGGACTTTCGGAATCCTCTGAAAATTTGTGTACTTTTACAGGGGTCTATTCAAGAAATTAATTCTGTATAATGTGGAAATGAAACCAGAAGAGACATCCTCCCTTTACTATTCAGATTATCTCGAACTCGACAAGATCCTCGGCAGCCAGCATCCAAAAAGCGACGGCAAAACCGATGAGATGCTATTCATCATCATCCATCAGGCGTATGAACTTTGGTTCAAGATGGTCATCCACGAACTGGACAACGTGCGGGCAATTTTCGATACCGACCACGTCCAGGACAACGCCGGTGATATGAGCATCGCTGTCCACAAGCTGAAGCGGGTGACCAGGATATTCGAAGTCATCAACCGTCAGGTGGACATCCTCGAAACGATGACGCCAATGGACTTCCTCGAATTCCGCAACCTGCTCCTGCCTTCTTCGGGATTCCAAAGCCTGCAATTCCGCATCATCGAAGCCAAGTTGGGACTCAAAATGGACCAGCGCTACAAGGCGAACTATTACAAGAACACCCGTCCGGGTGGATTCAACCAACAGGATTACGACTCAATCACCGCCGTAGAGTCCGAGGCGACGCTCAAGAGTCTGGTCACCAAATGGGCGGAACGAACTCCCTTCTTCGATGAGTCCCTTTGGGAGGAATTCCAATCCCAATATCCAGTGGAAAAGGGCGAGCAAAAATTCTGGAGCGACTACAAACACACCTACAAGGAAAGCCTGAACGGACCTGTGGAACTGCGCCAGATGGACGAACTGGAAAGAATCTTTTACAACGAAGGTCTGGGTGAATTTTCGATGGAGGCGATGCGCGCGGTGTTGTTCATTATGATGTACCGCAACCTGCCGATTTTCCAAACACCTTTTGATTTATTGACCACGCTCATCAATGTTGACGAAATGCTTTCGCAATTCCGTTATAAGCACATGCTGATGGCGCGGCGAATGATCGGCATGCGCGTGGGAACCGGCGGCACAAGCGGAGCGGGGTATCTCGATGGCGCACTGCGGCAGCATTACATCTTCAAGGAATTGACCGAGGTTTCCACCTTTCTTGTTGAGCGGAGTAAATTGCCAGACCTGCCGAAAAGTGTTAAAGAGAAAACAAGTTTCAATATTTAGATCAATTCAAAAAATGCTCCTGCGAAATTCACAGGAGCATTTTTTGTTTCAGATCATTTTGCGTATTGTGGAAGCGGTTCCAGAGAGTTTAGATACAACCAGATGGCTTTTAGTTCATCATCGTAAAAATTACTGTAATCCTTCCACGGCATCAGGGAGGGATTCAAGCCGTACCCCTCCGGTGTAATTCCGGTGTGGATCGTGTTGTAAAAATCCTCTTCGCTCCAGTTGGCAAGCGCGCCGCCGGGTGTGATGTTTGGAGAGATCACTTTGATGGTCGGGTCTGGGAAAGGTCCGCCGTTCAGGTTGAGACCATGACAAACGCGGCAGTCGTTGGTGTTGACCATGTATTCGCCATACTCGACTGTCGCACCCGGCTCTGGCGCGGTGACGTGTACCTCATGACTCACAGCTTCAACCGGCAGTTTGTCCAATATTCCAGCCGCCAGCATGATCTTTGCCAAAGGAGTGAAGTTATTGCCGTGTGTAATGTGATCCACAGGCGGAACGGATTTCACATAAGCAATGATCGCGCCAAGGTCTTCGTCGCTCAGGTTCGCGCCGGAAATGACTGCGGGCATGAAGATGGGCTTGCCTTCAGGGTCGATCCCATGACGAACCGCGCGGACAAAGTCTTCATCACTTTGGAATTCCTGCCCAACTCCGCCTTCGCCGGAAGTCAAATTGGCAGAGTCAACTGTTCCAAGCGGACCTGCGCTGAACCAATTTTCCACACCGCTCAGGTCGGGTCCGTGGCAGCCTTCGCATAATACTTCGGCGCGATGTTTCCCAAACGCGATGCTGGCTTCATCTGTGGGAATAGTTAAATTCGAAGGCGGGAAATCATAGGTTTTATTGAGACGGGAACTACCACTTATAAATAACCCCAAAAGAACAACAAGCAACAAACCGATCAACGAGCCGAGCACAATACCGATCCACTTTAAAGCTTTTTTCATATGTCTCCTTTAACAATAAAACAACAGTAAATATAAGATCCTCACGCATAATAGCAAATCCAACGGCGAATTTCAATGCCCCAACTCGTTTTCTAATGCGCTTGTGCATAAACGCATTATCGTTTTAAGACGTTCACGATATATAATTATTTTGTCGTGAACGTCCGCTTTATTGGTATTGGAGGTTGACATGCTTTCAAAGGTATCGCGTTCGTTGACTTATTTATGCGCACTGCTTTATGGGGTTACAGGTGCGCTCCTTTACATCCTGCCCAATCAACTTGCCCCCGTCTTCGCCTGGAAAGTCACGCCGTTCATGACGATGACCATCGGCGGCTGGTGTCTTGGCAATGCCTGGCTGGCATACATCGCCGCGAGAAGATGGGATTGGGAACGGGTCTATACACCGCTGATCTATCTATGGTTGTTTGGCATCGGTGAGTTGATCGTTCTGTATTTGTTCAGAGACAAATTAAATCTTGAGCATCCCATAGCAATGCTGTACTTTGTCACTTTAATCGTCAATGCAATCACGGCACTCGCAGGCATCATCGATTATCTTCGCATCCGCCCGCGCAATGCAGTGTCAGGCTCAACGACAACAACAACCCAAAAAGCAGCCGTGGTGGGGTTCGTAATATTCGTCGGGTTTCTCGGCTTCTATGGCTTGAATGCACAGATCGGCGCGCCGGGCACAAGCGGCGGCATCTTTCCCGAGGTGATGTCACTATTCACATTGCGTAGTTTTGGAATGTTCTATTTCGCGCTTGCCGTGGCGGTCGTTCCATTCTTTTGGGATCACAGCATGAAAGCCCTCCTCACTCACGCCATCGCCTCGTATGGGTTGGTCATCTTCATCACACTCGCCGCGTTGATTAATATCGGTCTCTTCGATTTCGTTGGGCGCCCCGGCGGCTCAGCGTACTTCCTCGCCTATCTCGCAGTCGGCATCCCATTGATATTCATTTTCCGCAAACATGGAATGGGCAATTGAACAACCATTCCACAAAACGGGATGCGGATTCATTATCGATTAAAATCATGAAGACATGACTCGCTGGCTTGATCCTCAACCTGTAGACATCCCCGCCTCATTCCAAGACTTGGGCTTGCCTCCCCTCATCGCGCAGACTCTCCTCCGACGCGGAGTCAACTCACCCGTCGAGGCTGAGGCGTTTTTGTATCCCGAAAAGACTCCGCCTTCGCAATTTCCAAATATCGAAGAAGCTGTCGAGCCTATCCAAATGGCTATCCGCAACGGAGATAAAATCTGCGTGTGGGGCGACTTCGATGTGGACGGGCAAACCTCCACCGCCCTGCTGGTGCAGACCTTGCGTGCGTTGAATGCAAATGTGACCTACTACGTGCCCGTGCGCGGAAAGGAAAGCCACGGCGTTCACATTGACACGCTCAAGCCGATCATTGAAGGCGGCGCGAAACTGCTGCTGACCTGTGATACCGGCATCACCGCCCACGAAGCCGTGGACTTCGCCAACTCACATGGGCTGACCGTCATCATCACCGACCATCACGATCTTGGCGAAACACTGCCAAACGCAAAAGCCATCATCAATCCGAAGTTATTGCCTGAAGATCATCCGTTGCGAAATTTGGCAGGCGTGGGAGTGGCATATAAGTTGGCAGAAGCGTTACTTGATATTCGATACTCGAACATCGAATCCCGAATATCGAATATCGAGTTACTTGATTTAGTGGCACTCGGCTTAATAGCAGACGTAGCCTTACTCCAAAATGGAACCCGCTCGCTTGCCAAACAAGGCATTGAACGATTGCGCAACACAAGCCGACTCGGTCTGCGCGTAATGGCTGAACTGGCAGGTGCTTCATTTGATTCGCTCACCGAAGAAACCATCGGCTTCACCTTCGCGCCGCGACTCAACGCTTTGGGTCGCCTCGGCGATGCGAACCCCGCCGTTGATTTGCTCATCACCGACGACTCTTCACGCGCTCGCGTGGTTGCCACACAAATCGAAGGCTTGAACGCCCAGCGCCGTCTGCTCACCAAACAGGTCACAGATGCGGCGGAAGCGCAGCTCAAAGAAAACCCCGACCTTCTCAACGAACCCGTCATCATTCTTTCGCATCCCAACTGGCCCGGCGGCGTGGTCGGCATCGTCGCCAACAAACTCGTCGACCGCTACCACAAACCCGCCATCCTCTTCAACGAATCGGACGATGGCATTCTTCGCGGCTCGGCGCGTTCCATCGAAGGCTTGCACATTACCGAAGCCATCACCACGCAAAAGGAGCTTCTACTCGGCTTTGGCGGACACCCCATGGCGGCGGGTATGTCTCTGCAAAAGGATAATCTGCCCGCCTTCCGCCGCGGACTTGGCAAAGCGATCGAAAAACAACTTGGGGAAATGATCCTCGAAGAACCCACGCTTCAGATCGACGCCTGGCTTGCTCTCTCCAACCTGAACCTTGACCTCGCCGATAGCTTGGAACTGCTCGCTCCATTTGGCGCGGGCAACCCTGAATTGACTCTGGCAACTCGCAATGTGACTCTCAAGTCTGTGAAAGAAATAGGAAAGACGAGAGAACACCTGCGTATTACAGTTGAAAATGAAAACGGCGAAGTTGAAAGTTTCCTTTGGTGGGGCGGCGCAGGTGAAGAACTTCCGCCTGCCGAAACCAAATTTGACGTTGCTTACACCCTGCGCGGCACAACCTTCCGCGGGCAAAAGCAAGTGACACTGCAATTCAAGGATTTTCGCGTCACCGAAGAAATGCCTGTTCAGGTTCGAGAATCGAAACTCGATATTCGTGACATGCGCCTGCAAAACGCTTTGCTAAACCTGCAACCTTCAACCCTCATCTGGGCAGAAGGACCAGACCGCGCCGCAGGCGTCAACCGCCTTGACCTGACCGAAGCGGACGAGTTGACCATCTACACCACCCCGCCCTCCCCTGCGGAACTTCGCAAAGCGCTGGAAATCGTCAAACCGAAAATTGTGTATGTGTTTGGCATCGCCCCCTCCGAGCAAAAGCCCGATGAATTCCTGACCTACCTGGCAGGTTTGTGTAAATTCGTCCTCAACCAACGCCGTGGAAAGACGACCATTTCCGAGCTCGCCGCCGCATCCGCTGCGCGCGAGAGCGCTATTCAACTCGGCTTGGAGTGGCTGGCGGCTGGGGGTCAGCTATCCGTTTCAATTGAGGATGATGCGGTTCTTTTATCCAAAGAGACGCAGGAGAAAAATCCATACCTGCAAACGGAGCTGTTCATCGCTCTGAGAGGAGTGTTGAATGAGACAACCGCTTATAGGAAATATTTTGCAGTGATCGATAATTTGACAAAAATTTTCAAATAGCGGAATCTTTGCATAAAGTAAAATCAAACAGCACTTAATTACAAACCTGAACCACTATTAATTAACACGGACCGTCCGAGGGCAACCAGTTCATGGCACTCCATACCTATCTTCCGCAAGACAGGCTGCGCGCGTTGGCAAAAGGGGAGGCACTTCCCGACCGTGCAAATGGGACGGCTCTTTTCGCGGATATTTCCGGTTTCACAAAACTTACCCAACAGACAACTCATGAGCTTGGCGCCCGCAGAGGGATCGAAGAGGTTGCCCAGAAGATCAATGTTGTTTATGACGAATTGATCAAGCAGGTGGAATATTTTGGCGGAAGCGTGGTCAGTTTTGCCGGGGATGCGATCACCTGTTGGTTCGATGAGATCATGTGCGATTCTGCTCTCAATGCAGCAATTTGCGCTCAAGCCATGCAGACGGTCATGCAGAAATTCCCAGACCTCGGCGTCAAAGTTGCCGTCTGCACGGGACCTGCCCGCCGTTTCGTGGTTGGCGACCCTGAGATCCAATTGATCGATGCGCTTGCAGGGAATATCCTCATAAAACTTTCGATAGCAGAACAACTGGCTGAGTCAGGCGAAATCATCTTTGACCTGGAAACTGTCAATAAATTAAATCTCCCCAAGTCGGCACAACGCGTTTCTGAAACCGGCGAGATATTTTACGTTTCACAAATACCGCAACAATTAATAAAACAATGCCAGGAAAATAAAACGAACATCCACGCCGAGCCTTTGCAGATCGATAACGCCATCCTCAAAAAATGGATTCCGCCCATTGTGTACGAAAAGGAAAACACAGGGCACGAACTATTCCTTACTGAACTGCGTCCGACGGTTGCATTGTTCATGCGTTTCGAAGGCATCGACTACGACAACGATCCGCTGGCTGAGACTCAACTTAACACCATTATTTCAAAAACCCAGCGGATTCTGGCACAGCATGAAGGCTCGCTGCTGGAATTAACCATCGGCGACAAAGGAAGTTATATCTACGCTTCGTTCGGCGTCACGCATATTCACGAAAACGATGCCCAACGGGCAGTCCGCGCCGCGGTGGAGATCAAGGAAACCCTGGGAGTGGATGCATCTCAAGAAACGCTGCAATTCGGCTTGAGCAGCGGAACGATGCGCGTTGGAGGATACGGCAGCAGCACGCGCAAAACCTTCAGCGCCATCGGCAGCAGCGTCAACTTGAGCGCAAGATTGATGATGGCGGCTGAACCGGGGGAGATCCTGATTTCGGGACGCGTGCAGAAATCAAACAAAGGGCAGTTCGCAGTTGATGCCCGTCCGCCAATGAGCATGAAGGGCTGGGCTGAGCCGGTCCTTGTATTTTCCGTTCAGGGAATGTTAAAACAGCGCGCCATTCGTCTGCGCGAACCGGTGTATCAACTCCCGATCATCGGCAGGGAAAAAGAGTTGGAGTTGATCGCCCACAGACTGGAATCCACCATCAATGGTCAGGGTCAGATCATCGGCGTCACGGGTGAGGCGGGGATGGGAAAATCACGCCTCATCGCCGAAGGCATCCGCCTTGCCCAGCGGAACAAATTCATGGGGTATGGCGGAACATGCCAATCAGACAGGGTCAACATCCCATACACGGTTTGGAATTCGATCTGGAACGCGTTCTTCGACCTCGACCCAGCCATGTCTCTAAAAAAGCAGGTTCGAATCCTTGAGGGCGAGTTGGAAGACCGCGCCGCTGAAAATATCGATGCCCTGCCGATTCTTGGTTCTGTATTGGGGCTGCCCATTCCTGATAACGACTTTACGCACGCCCTGCAGCCCGCGGACAGAAAAGCCCAACTCGAAACCGTACTCTTGAAAATTCTGGAATCGTTTGCGCGTGAAGCAGCCGAAGACAATGGTGGTTTGCTGCTGGTATTAGAAGACTTACACTGGATCGATCCGGTCTCTCTGGACCTGTTGGTTAAAACCGCCAAAATCATTGAGAGTCTCCCCGTCCTGATCCTGCTCACCTTCCGCCCTACGGACATGGACTCACGTGAACAAAGTCTTGCAAATCTAACGTCGCTGAAACATTACACACATATCAAACTGACCGAGCTAAACACCGCCGAATCAGAACAAGCCATCCGCGCAAAACTTGCCCACTTATATCCCGAACAACGCGAAGGCATTCCAGGAATTCTTATTGAACGGGTCACAAGCCGCGCCCAGGGGAATCCATTTTACATGGAAGAACTCTTGAATTACATGCATGACCGCGGCGTTGACCTGCGCGACCCAACCGCCTTGAACAATCTTGAACTGCCAACCAGCCTCCATAGTCTGGTGCTCAGCCGCATAGACCACCTGACTGCCTCACAGCAATTGGCGCTTAAAGCGGCCAGCATCATCGGGCGTGTTTTCCAATTTGAACATCTTCGCAGCTACTACCCAGCTCTTGGCACAGCCGAGAAGGTCAAAGCGGATCTGCAAGCCACAGAACAGCTCGACCTGACCCCCATCGAATCGATAGAGCCGGAGCTGATCTATCTTTTCAAGCATTTGGTAACACATGAAGTAAGTTATGAAAGCATTGCCTACTCCGCCCGCGCGAAGCTTCATGGACAATACGCGCAATATCTGGAAAATGCCTATACGGACAATACCGACAAGGTTGCAGCACAGCTTGCGTATCACTATGAAAAAGCGGAGATAAAAGAAAAAGCCCGATCATATCTGATAAAAGCCGGTGAGCAGGCGGCGTCAAATTATGCCAATGAAGACGCTCTTTCCTATTTCAACCGCGCCTTGAAGTTGACGCCTGATGCGCGTTCGCGGAATCACTTTGACATCCTGATGAAGCGTGAAAGAGTGTACGACCTGCTGGGCAGGCGTTCTGAGCAAAGGCAGGATTTGGAGTTACTGGAACAGTCTGTGAGCAACTTCGACGACGCTGTGTCTCTCCGCTCGCAGATCGCAAATCGACGCGCAAAGCTTGAGATCGATGAAGGCGACTACGCAGCCGCAAATCTCATAGCTGGCGCAACAGCAAAAGAATTGACAAATGCAGTGCAGAAACAAGCGGATCTTTCAGAGCTGCTTGTGGATACTCTATTGATAGAAGCGCGCACCATGTTCCTCTTGGGGAAAGCATCTGCCGCGAGTCCGCAACTGGAAAGCGCATTGTCACTGGCACGGGAGCATCAATACATCCGCGGCGAGTACAACGCGCTGGCGCAGCTTGCCTTGTTGAACTGGCATAACGGAGACAACACAACCGCCGTCGAATTGATGGAACATTCCATCGAATTGATCCGCAAGGCGGGAGATATACGGCGCGAATCCGAGATATTGAACAATCTCGGTATTGTCACCAAAGATATGTATCGCTTTGATGATGCGCTTGCATATTATGAAAGAGCACAAAAGATCACCAGAAAGATCGGGGATCGTTCGGGCGAAGCCAGCTTATTAAATAATATGGGACGTGCAAGCTTCGCATCCGGAAAGCTCGCACACGCCATTGAGTATTGCACCCAGGCAGAAACCCTTGCAATCGAAACGAACGATCTGGCGGTACGGGCGCTTGCGCTTCATAACAAAAGCGAAGCATTTAGAGAACTGGGACAATACGTCTCCGCGAAGAAAGCAGCGGAGGAATCCATAAAATATCTCAAGTCAGCGGGATATCAGGTCGGAGAAGCGTATGCGCTTGAGAATCTTGCAATGACCGAGTTCTCGCTTGGTGAGCATGTCAACGCATTGGAGCACGCCGAACAGGCATTGCAGATCACCCAAGCCATCGAGGCGAGGCGCGTGGAGGTCAGTATCCTGACACGGCTGGGACTCATGCATCTGGGGTTGAATCAACTCGATCTTGCGGAAGAGGCACTCTTATCCGCTCAAAAGATAGAGGGGGAATTCAACGAGGCGACGCCCGTCTTTGAGATCCAAGCCGGACTGAGCAATGTCGCGCTCGCACGTGGCGACAGCGAAACCATCCAGAAGGCGCAGGCGACGATTCAAAATCTTGCCGACGAATTGCTAAAAGAACCAGTGACAGACCTTGCACACGTTTTACCATTATGGATGTACGAGACGTGCATCCGCGCAATGAAAGCCGGTGATGATATGGGCGTCGAAAAAATGATAAAACGTGCGAATGAAGAATTGCATTTACGCGCCAAGAAAATAACGGATGAGGCATTACGGGAAAGCTTTTTGAATGTGGGCGAAAACCTATCCATCGCCGCATCGTCTGAGCGATAAAAGGTTTAAATTGAAAATCATTTATCTCTGACATACAATCTATTTGAGAGAGACTTAAAGCATAACGAAACTCGGAGGTCGCAATGAGCAAGGCGGTAAAGTACGAGGCATTCTTAAAGTTGGAAACCGGCGCCCATACTGCACGTGTCCGGCAGCTGCTTGTCACCCCTGATGAAAGGACGATGATCACTGCCGGTGAAGATAAAACCATCCGCGTTTGGGATATCGAAACCAAAAGACAAACCGGTATGCTGCTGGGCGAGATCGGACCCGGCTCACACGGAAGCATTCAGGCAATCGCGATCAGCCCAGACGGAAAATACATCGTTGCGTTCGCATGGATGTACCCCGAATACTCCTTCGAAGCAGAAGACCGAGAAACCGATGTACGTGTGTTCGAACTTGCGACTGGAAATTTACAGGCAGGTTTTCGCTTCCCCGGTACGCTTCAAGACCTGGACTTCAGCCCCGATGGACGTCAACTGGCGGTTGTTGGCAACCCGAAAGCGGACGAACGCCATGGATATGTGTACGTTTACGATGCCAAGCAGATATTAAAAGGATTCGGAAAAATCCCCAAACCGCTTGCGAAAGATATTGTTTATCAAAATGCATTGCTTCCTTCCTATGTCCGTTTTGTTCCGGATGAACAAAAGCGAGCTGCTGAAAAACGCATCGCAGTATCGACATGGCTTCACTACATGGGACCAGCGGAATACACAGGCAAACTGGTCTGGTATTCATTTTCCAAAACAAATGGATTAAAGAAAACCGTGGAATGCGACACGGTCGATTACATTACACCCGATTCATTCACTGCCAGTCAGGAGTATGTCGTTTTAACAGCGCATCACGGCGACCAAAAGAAATTCTTTTGTTACGACCATTCCGGAAATTTCGTAGCGGACGTATCTTCCGAAACAAGCCCGGCGCAGCCGATCTTTTCAAAAGATGGGAAACATCTCATCGTCGGTCAGCGCGGCGATAACGTACTGACCCAGGTCAAGGTGTATTCTGTAGCGTTTGGACAGTTTCAGGTCAAAAGCACATATTACGGTCATGACGCTGCAGTGGATGCCGTTGCCCTGCTCAATGATGGAAGCGCCATCAGCGCGGGCGGCGACCAGAACGCGATCCACTTTTGGAGTACGGAACACCTCGAAGGAGAAATGACCGCCGAGATCAACGGCGTTGGGCGGATCATTCACGCGGTGGGCATCAACGAACAGGAGCAGATCGGTATCGGCAACCGCGACGACCTGCGCGATGAAAAAGGCGAGATCGTCCTGCAAAGGATGTTCGATCTGCGCGCCATGAAGCTGGGCGTCTCATCCATCAAGGAGGCAGCCTCATATCGCCGCGCACAAACAAAATTCGGCAAGCTGGAACTTCAATGGATCGTCAATGGTGATAACGCCAACCTTTGGCTGCTTCCCGATGGCTGGCCCTTCACCGGCGTTTACCCGGTCGGTTGGTATTACCCCACAACGTTTGGCTTCACCGAAAATGGAACCGTGATAACCGGCGCGAGCGATGGCAAGATCCGCGTTGCACCACCAGCACCGGATGGAAATTACGAAGTGCCTGAACGCCTGTTGGTGGGACATTCGGCACGCGTGATCGACCACGCAGCCTGCGGACGCTGGCTCGTCACTACCGGCGCGGATCAAGTCATCCGCCTCTGGTTCATGGACGATGTGGCTGAGTCTACCCAAACGGAGCTTTACCCCGCCTTGAATTTGTTCGTCGGCGCGGACGATGAATGGGTTATCTGGAGTCAAAGTGGATACTACAACGCCAGCCAAAAAGGCGACCGGCGCTTCGGGTATCACATCAACCGCGGCACGGATATGGAATCCCTATACTTCCCCAGCGACCGGTTCATCAAATCATTCTTCCGCCCGGATATCATCCAGGCGATCCTCGAACACGGAAGTGAGGAACGCGCACTATCAGCATTGGAAAACGCCGACACCAAAGCGGTGGATGTAGCCAAGATCCTGCCTCCCATTGTGGAACTCCTGCCGAATGGAATCGTCGCTGAGAAAGATAAAGTCACGTTCAAATTTTCGGTACAGGTATTAAATCCCGATATACCCATCACCCGTGTATGGATCATACAGAACGATCAATTTGTATGGAAAGCCCCAAAGATTGCAACCAAATATATGGTCACGCTGCCGCTCACGGCGGGTCCGAACCGCTTCAAAATCCTCGCCGAAACGAAAAGCACAAAGGCAATGCCGCTGATCCGGGTCATCATGGGTCCCGAGAAAAAGTCCGGTACAAAAGGAAAAAGCGGAGTGGGTCAGCCGCTCGATGGGACAGGAACCGCCCGGGGCGGCGCCAAAGCTGCCGAAGCCGCGAGGTCGCAAACGAACACATTCCTAAGCGACGAAGATAATGGAACGCTCTTTATTCTCGCGGTGGGCGTTTCCACCTTGAAGAACGAGACCGAGGATTTCAAGTCGCTGCGATTTGCGGACGACGATGCGATAGGCATTTACAACGCGCTTGGCAGGTCAAGTTTTTCCGACAAGTTGAGTAAAAAAAGCACGTTGAAGAACAAGGCGTTTTCATCCGTTGATGCAACGATCCTGTTGAATGAGAAAGCAACAAAAGACGCCATTCTCAAAGCCGTTGACAAGATCAGCGATAAGATCCGAAAAAGGAATGCGACTAAAAAAGTGCATCGCGATGTTCTTCTGGTATTTCTCTCCGGGCATGGCATACGCCGAAGCGATGATTTTGAGCGGGAGCTATACTACTGGAACTATGACCTGCTCAAGACCAGCACGCGCGCGACTGGTTTATCTTTCATTGAACTTGGCGAAAAGATCACCTCCCTCCCAGCAGATGTGATCCTCGCAACGGATGCCTGTCACTCCGGCATGGCGGGCAGTGACCTCGTCCGCGGGCTGGACCCGAACGAATTGGCAAAGCGCATCTATGCCATCAACGAGCGCGGACTTTACATTTTGAACGCATCCCGCAGTGAGGAGTTTGCCCGCGAGCATGAAAAGATCGGGCACGGCGTGTTCACCAAGGCGATCTTGGAAGCGCTCGAATTCGAAAGCGACCTGACGATGATGAACTTGATGGCGTCCATTCAAAAGCGGGTTCTGTACTACACAAATCATCTGCAAACGCCTGTCTTCCGCATGTACGGTGATCTTTTGCCGCTAACGATCTTCGAAAAATAAGGTTTTGTGTCACTCCAATTGGAGATGAAGAAAATATAGTTTTTGTGATATTCTGTTTTTGGAACAACGATCAATGTCAATAAAAGGAGAAAAGCCATGCCAGCAAAAGCCATCAAGCCCAAAAAGACCGCGCCAAAGAAAAGCAAGCCCAAGAAGAGCGTCGCCAAGAAAACCAAACCGAAGAAGAGTACTGCAAAAAAAGTCACTCCTAAAAGAAGTCTGGTTAAGAAAAGCACAGCGAAGAAGAGTACTATAAAGAAAAGTACAACCAAAAAGATTGCACCAAAAAGTACGGTCAAGAAAAGCACTCCTAAAAAGACCGTCAAGAAAAAGAGTCCATTGGGTGCTGGTGCGCAGTTGGATTTCCAGACGACCTCCGATAAGGGCGGCGGCGACTCGACCAAAGGCGGCGGGGACTCCACGAAGGGTGGCGGCGATTCCACCAAAGGCGGCGGAGACGCTTCAAACTAAAACGACAAAGGCTTGCCCTCTTTAGGTTGGGGCAAGCCTTTTGCTTTGGCGTGGTTTAGCTATCGTATCAGTTTATGCTTCGTAATCAATAAAATCGTCCACACCGAAAAGGTCTTCGTAACGATTTAGCAGAATTGTGGTCATACGCATAAATTCGCCGTCCAGATCTTTGCCCGCCGACTCCAATTCCTCTTTGTGTGTGATCAACCGCTCCCGAAAACTGATCGCAGATGATTTTGGCAGCAGCGGCTCGATCTCACGAATCAGGTCAAGTGTTTCCTGAATGATGGATAAACCTGCCTGCAAGGAAATGTCATCTTCGAGTAGTTGACGGAGGACTTTGCATTTGTACTTTCCGCAACTGCGCGGGTAATCTGGAGACGTGTAGACTTTGCAAACACCATCCACCCACATTGCACAAGGCTGGAGAAAGCCACGCTGACGCGGGTCATCGCGGATGACTTTCAACCCAAGTTTTTCCACGGGGTCCAGTTCGGGCGCGTTTAGCCGCACCCAGGAAAATAGATGCCCTGAGCAGCACAGTCCACAGGCTTTACATAATTGATTCGCGGCAGAGTCCGTCATGGCAGGGATAATATCGCATGGAAACGAAACTGGCAACACAGGGGGGTGTAAGCGTGGAAAATGCATCAGAAAGCCGAAGCCGCCATCCCGTCCGATTAGAAGCAGGCATTGTCCCATCTAATATATACATACAAAAAGCGGACCACATCGAAATGCAGTCCGCTTTTTGTTTTATTCTGATTCGTTTTACGACGACAGATTTGCCCCGCCAAGGACAAAGAAAATCAAACAGCCGAAGATAAAGAAAAGAATTCCGGGTGCGAAGATGGCGCCAATCGCCGCGCCCGTCGAGATGGAATGAGATGCCCGCAAGGCGCGCACATTTAAGACAAGACCATAAATGCCCACCGGCAGACTCAAACACTGACCCGCAACCGGTATCACGGCAAGGAGAGATGTGATCATGGTCATCGGCGCCAGATAGGAAGCCAGGGCATATACAGTGCGGCGGTAATTTCCGCCACCGCCAAAAAGCATGGCCATCAGGTTTTGGATGCCGCCTGTGATCGCAATATTAAGCATGTTGCCAATCGGCGCCGCCACAAGCATGAACATCGCGACCATGATCATGAGCGTGGTTGAAGTCAATTGCCGATACCCAAGCAAGCTTCGAAAATCCGGGTCGTTCAGGATCTGCGAAAATTGCGAAGAGTTAAACATAATAAAGAGCGGAGCGACCAAAGCATTGACCAAACCAGCCACTGCCATCCAGGAAAAGGCGCGCTCAAAACCAGCTTCAGGGTCGTCCAACACATCTTCGAATGCCTTGACATCCTGCACGGTGAGGACGGTCATCCAAACATCGAAAAAGGAATACGACCGCGCGGCAGGTTTGGATTTTGAATTGGACCTGGACAACATGGAATTGTCTTCATATTCAGAAGGATCCATCTCCCAGGGCTGTTTCTGTGATGATGAAGACGCCTTTGTTTCCGGCGCTGACTCATAGGATGAATACGAAGAAAAAGCAGAGTACGGGTCTGTGTTTTGCTCGGAATATGGGTTGGTTTGAGGTTCTTCCGCAGCGGATGAATAAAAAGGATCCGTATTTGATTGCGGGTAAGCCGTTTCTTGCGAATCCGGCTTGGGCAACTGGCTTTGCATCATGGACAACGCTTTGGACACCTGCTGGTTTCCGGGATTCTTTTGCAGGCATTCCTCCAAAACCTCCACCCGCCGCTCGGTCGTTGTACACGTCTCCACATACCAGAACCATGCCTGAATATTATTCGGCTCCGTATCGATCAAACCCTGAAGGATTCTTCGCGCTCCCAACTTTTGACCGTTGCGGATCAATTGAATGGCTTCATTCAAATTCGACATACGCCCTCCTTTAAGAGCTAATCTCCAAATTTAATTCCCTGAGCCAATGGCAGTTCCTTTGACCAGTTGATTGTGTTGGTTTGCCTGCGCATATAGGTCTTCCAGGCATCCGAACCGGATTCGCGCCCACCGCCCGTTTCTTTTTCGCCGCCGAACGCCCCGCCGATTTCCGCGCCAGAGGTGCCGATGTTAACATTCGCAATGCCGCAATCCGAACCGCCCGCCGAAAGGAAGGTTTCCGCTTCACGCAAAGAATCGGTGAAGATCGCGCTGGAAAGTCCCTGCGGGACATCATTATGAATACGAACGGCATCTTCAATGGTTTCGTACTCAAGCAAATACAGGATCGGCGCAAACGTTTCTTTTTTAACGATCTCGGTCTGTGTCGGCATTTTGATGATGGTCGGCTCGACAAAATTGGGTCCCTTTTCAGGAAGCATATGCCCGCCGGCAACGATCTCACCGCCATCCTTCACCGCCTGATCGATGGCTTCCATCATCTCTTCCACAGAAGAATTGTCCACCAACGGACCCATCAACGTATCCTCTTCAAGCGGATTGCCGATACGCACCTGCTTGTAAGCGTTCGCCAGGCGCGTGGTCAACTCGCCGGAAATATTCTTTTCCATAATGATGCGGCGCGTGGATGTACAGCGTTGTCCTGCCGTTCCCACTGCGCCGAACAGAATCGCGCGGGTCGCCATATCCAGGTCGGCTTTCTTTGAAACGATGATGCCGTTGTTGCCGCCAAGCTCAAGGATGGTCCTGCCAAACCGGCGGGCAACAGCCTCAGACACATGCACACCGATCTCCGTGGAACCCGTAAACGATACCAGCGGAACGCGCTTATCGTTCAACAGCAGTTCACCGACATCCCGCCCGGAGCCGATGACAAGATTGAAGATGCCGCTCAAGCCGTGGTCCGCCATGACCTTGTTGGTAATATGCGTCACAGCAACCGCGGTCAGCGGCGTGTATGAAGAAGGTTTCCACACAACGGTATCACCGCAGATCGCAGCCAAAGCAGAATTCCACGACCAAACTGCAACAGGGAAATTAAACGCAGTCACCAGTCCCACGATCCCCAACGGATGCCATTGCTCATACATACGGTGCGCCGGTCGTTCAGAGTGCATGCTCAAGCCGTACAACATGCGGCTCTGCCCCACCGCAAAATCGCAGATGTCGATCATCTCCTGAACTTCGCCGTGTCCCTCCGCGCGGATCTTCCCCATTTCCAATGTGACGAGGTCGCCAAGCGGATCTTTCAACTCGCGAAGGGCATTTCCCAGATCGCGGACCACTTCGCCTCGCTTCGGCGCCGGAACCTGCCTCCACTTAAGAAAGGCCTCTTGCGCCGCTGATGCCACCTTCTCATATGTCGCCGGTGACGCCTGCATCACCTTCGCGATCACCTCCCCCGTAGACGGGTTATACGAAACCAGTTCCTTGCCGTTCTTGTCCATCATCCAATTATCGACGCCTGTGCTTGCTCCGGCATTCACAGGTTGAATATTCAGCTTTTCGAGCAGAGCTTTCATGGCATGTCTCCGAAAAAATTTTTTGGGAATTCTAGCATGAGGCAGGCGAGATTTGCAAATTTCGCGCAGGGTTATAATCCAAAACATGAAAAGACAAATTCCCTATCACGGCTCCTGTTTTGTATGCGGCAACGAAAATCCGCACGGCATCGGTATCACCATGTTCGTAGATGACGACGGCGTCCTTACCTCGGAATTCACCCTCGACGAAGCCCAGCAGGGACCTCCCGGACATACACACGGCGGCGCATCCGCTGCGATACTGGATGAAGTCATGGGTCTGGTCGTTTGGGCGGCGGGGCACAAAGTATTGGCGGCGAACATCAACATCAACTACCGCAAGCCGCTGCCGCTGCATCAGCCGTTACGGGCAGAAGCCCGCATCGCCGAAGTGGGCGAAAGAAAAATCATCAGCGAGGGAAAGATCCTTTTACCCGATTCAACTGTCGCCGTGGAAGGAAGCGGCGTGTACGTCATCGCCACTCGTTTCTTCGAGAATCCCCTTATAAGCGGAGTCCAAATATGAAAACCATCGGTCTTATTGGCGGCATGAGTTGGGAGTCATCCATTGAGTATTACCGCATCATCAACGAAACGGCAAAGGAAAAACTGGGCGGACTGCATTCGGCAAAGAGCCTGATGGTGACGGTGGATTTCGCCGAGATCGAAAAACTTCAGCACGAAGACCGTTGGGATGAAGCCACAGAAATTCTGGTCAAGTGCGCGCAAGACCTTGAACACGGCGGCGCGGATTTTATTGTGCTATGCACCAACACCATGCACAAGCTCGCGGATCAGATCACAGCGAATGTGAATATTCCATTTTTGCATATTGCCGATGCGACCGCAGAAAAGATCGTTGCTTCTGGAATGAAACGCATCGGTTTACTCGGCACACGTTTCACAATGGAACACGATTTTTACAAGGGGCGATTAATAAATAATTTTGGTCTGGAAGTGCTCGTCCCTGAGAAAGAAGACCGCGACATTGTCCATCGCGTGATATACGATGAACTCGTGCAGGGCAAGATCGTGGATGTTTCGCGCGATGAATATAAACGCATTATGGAAGAATTGATCGCGCAAGGCGCGGAGGGAATCATTCTTGGCTGTACGGAGATCGAACTGCTCGTTAAACAAAGTGACAGCCGAGTACCGCTGTTCCCAACAACCCTGATACACGCCGTCGCTGCCGTGGAGAAAGCGTTGGAAGAATAAGACATCGGGTTGATTTTCGCGCTTTATAACCAAATGTCCTATTTACCGGACTGAGCGATTGAATATACTCCTGCCAGATAGATTCAGGAGACGATATGTTCAACTTATTCAAAAAGAAAGAACCCGAAAAGACTGTAAATCCCTTTATCGAACTTAGATCGCACTACATGGGAAATGTGCAACTTAAAGACTGGCCGAAGGAGGATCTGACAACACATCCCTGGTCATTGTTTGTCGAAGCGCGCAAACAATTGCTTGCCAAAAACAACACAAAAGCGGAAAAAATCTACCGCCAGATCGTAGAAACGCCTGACCTCGAGCCGCGTCACTATATGCAAGCGTGGATGTTCCTACGGTATTTCCTGAAGGTCCAGCCCAGCCCAGAAATCGCCAAAATAGTTTACGCCGTCATGGTGGAGGTGAGCACGGAGACAGGTGTCATGAGCGTGGTGGCATACACCGACCACAAAGCGCGAAGTTTGCATTCCGCTGGCGGCGGAGTGGTATGGGAAAATCCCAATAACGCTTTGAATGAACAAACGGACGCTCTGATAAAAACCGCAGAAGCTGCACTCGAAGCCATTCCGCTTGTGGTGGTGGATGTCCTGCCGAACCCGCCCAAACAAAAAGACCATGTATTGATAAGCATCGCAACTCCATCGGGAATCTACCACGGACTGGGAACCGGCGAATTTATGTGGAACGATCCGCATGCAGGTCCGATATTGAACGCTGGAGGGAATCTGTTGAAAGCGCTTGAAGGTCTTAAAAAATAATTACTGTAAAAAACGTCCTTTTTATCGGGGCGTTTTTTATGCAATAAGACCGTGTTATTATCTGCAATGGAGAATAATTGCGGAATGCGACACATCCATTTATTACTCATTGCAGTTTTGCTTGGTGCCTGTACTGCCACACCCACCGTTGAGCCTACGCCGACTGCCTCACCGCCATATCGAATTACATCGGACGATAATCCGTTCGAGCCTCAATTGGAAGATGTAAACCGGGCGGTGGCAACGGTTACGATCACATCGGTCGGTCTTTCAGAAAGGTATGACTTTACCCCGCCTCGTTCGGCGATCAGCCTGGTCGGATACATGCCCAGCGTGTGCAATGAGCTGCGGGTAAATATCAATCCACCCGACGAGAAATATAACGTGTATATCGAAGTCTATAGTCTCATCAACCCGAATATCCAATGCGATAATGTGTTTCAACAATTCGAGACGAGCATCCTATTCGGGACCTACTCACCGGGCAGGTATTTTGTCTGGGTAAACGGAAACTTGATGGGCGATTTTGTATCGTATGCAACAAATTGATAGATGTTGGTAAATAGTAGGAGGAATCAAAAAGAGCCGGAAATTTTCCGGCTCTTTTTTGTTTAGTGGCTAAGTATCTGCGAGAGGAACAATTTTGTGCGTTCCTCTTTCGGAGCTTTAAATATCTCCTCCGGCGTGCCGCTCTCCACGATTTGCCCCTGATCGAAGAAGAACATGCGGTCTGCCACGGCGCGGGCAAAGCCCATTTCATGCGTTACAACCAGCATGGTCATGCCGGATTTCGCCAGTTCCACCATCGCGTCCAACACTTCCTTGATCATTTCCGGGTCAAGCGCGGATGTCGGCTCGTCGAATAGCATGATCTTCGGCTGCATCGCGAGCGCGCGCGCAATTGCCACACGCTGCTGCTGCCCGCCCGAAAGTTGACCGGGGAATTTATGCGCCTGATCTGGAATGCCAACACGCTCAAGCAATTGCATGGCGATCTCTTCCGCTTTCTTTTTCTCCCATTTGCGGACTTGAATGGGAGCCAAGACGATATTCTGCATCACAGTTAAATGCGGGAAGAGATTGAACTGCTGGAACACCATGCCTGTTTCCATGCGGACCTGCTCAATATTGCGGACATCGTGACTTAACTCAATGCCATCCACAAGGATCTCGCCGCGTTGATGTTCTTCAAGGCGGTTGATGGTGCGGATAAAGGTCGATTTTCCCGAACCGGAAGGACCAAAGATAACGATCACCTCCCGCCGTTTAACTTCCATGTTAATTCCCTTCAACACATGAAAGTTTCCGTACCATTTATGAAGATCATGAACTTTAATAATTGGTTCGTCAGCCATGATTTGTCTCCTTCGTAATATTATTTCCCAACGCCAAGGCGTTCTTCAAGTCGCTGGCTAAGATAAGACATTCCATAGCTCAACACCCAGTAGATCAGCGAAATGAACACATAAACTTCACGCTGCAAACCCAGGAACTTGGGCTGTGCCAGAACGGTCTTTGCAATTCCAAGCAGGTCGAGCAAACCGACGATCGCCACAAGAGCCGTATCCTTGAACACCGCAATGAACTGTCCCACCAGGATCGGGATGACCAGCCGAAGAGCCTGCGGCAAAACAATATAGATCATCGTCTGCGCCTTGCCCAAGCCGAGCGCATGAGCCGCCTCAAACTGCCCCTTCGGGATTGCCTGCAACCCACCGCGCACATTTTCCGCGAGATACGCAGCGGAAAAGAGGACGATACCCACCATTGCCCGAAGCACGCGATCAATGGTCACGCCTTGCGGCAAAAAGAGCGGCAGCATCAACTGCGCCATGAACAGGATGGTGATCAACGGCACGCCGCGCACCAGCTCGATATACATCACGCTCGCAAGGCGAATGATCGGCAATTCAGAGCGGCGACCCAACGCAAGCAAAACACCGATGGGGAAGGAAAACAGGATGCCAACAACAGTCAACAGGAAGGTCAGCAGCAACCCGCCCCAAAGATTCGTTTTGACGATCGCCAGAACGCCGCCAGAGTCAACGGGCGTGAAGCCGTGTGTCAATAGGATGATGATGGGCAGAGAGATAACCCACCCAATGATCACGCTTCTTCTCAGGACCTCGGGTCTGGAGCGGCCCAACCACCAGCCGACCAACCCTGTAACAGACAGAACAATCAGCCACGTCCGCGGACCGGAACTGAAGGGAAGCAAAGCCAAAATCGCCGGACTCAATAAAAGCGCAACAGAGAAACGAGACTCGCGCGCCCAAATGCCGATCGAATTTCCGCCAAGGAAGATCAGGAACGCAACACCGATCCACAACCTGGCTGCCTGCTCAAGCGGATACTGTCCGATCAGGATCAGGCGCAGGTTGGCAGAGATCACTTCCCATCTGGCAGTGGTCAATGCCCAGGTGAGGAATCCTTTGATTACCCAATAGGCGATCAAAACACCGATGATGGTCAGAATGGAATCGAGAACCGAGCCGAAGAGGTTTTTGCGGATCCAACGCAAAACATTCGAGCGTTCGCTAAGTGGAGGGAGTACGGAATTCATCTCAGTCATGTTATCGCTCCACCAGTTTGATGCGCTGGTTGTACCAGTTCATGAACGCCGAGGTGATCAGGCTGAATGCGAGGTAGGTCAGCATCACCAACGAGATCATCTCAACTGCGCGCCCGGTTTGATTCTGGACGGTATTCGAAACATAGAAAACATCAGGGAATCCGACCGCAATGGCGAGAGAAGAGTTTTTGATCAAGTTAAGGTATTGACTGGTCAGCGGCGGGACGATCACGCGCAATGCCTGCGGGAACACCACCAAACGCAGTGTTTGGAAGGCATTCAAACCAAGCGCGCGCGAAGCTTCCACTTGTCCCTTCGAAACAGAGGAAATACCGGCGCGTACAACTTCGCCGATAAAAGCGGATGTGTAGAGTACAAGACCGGACGTCAACGCCATAAATTCAGGGCTGAGAACTTTCCCGCCGGCGAGATTTAAGCCATTGATATAAGCCAGATCCAGCGTGACAGGTTGTTCGGGTAGAACGAACCAACCTAAAACAGAAACGCCAAGGAAGGTCAGCAGTGTCCACAACAAAGTCAAAGGCGCACGCCCGGTGCGTTTTTCATAGATATGCAGACCGAAGAACACGCCGACAGCGAGGACCAAGCCGAATAGCATGATCAGGCGAAACGTCGGGAATGAAGCGGTTGGGAGACCCCATGGAATTCCCACGCCGCGATTCGTCAAAATAATATCGCCGGGCCACAAGATCGCTTCATTTACTTTTGGAAGTTTCAGGAAAACGCCAAGGTACCAGAAGATCAGGAAAACCAGCAGCGAAAGATTACGAATGAATTCAAGATAAATGGCGGCAAGTTTGTTGATGATGAAATTGGTGGACAGGCGCGCGACACCAAGGATCACCCCCAAAATGGTGGCGAGGATAATGCCGATAATGCTGACTGAAAGCGTGTTCAGCAAGCCGACCAGATATGCCTGCCAGTAGGATGAGCTGCGGCTATACGGAAAAAGGGATTCGGAAATATCGAAGCCGGAAACGCCTTTGAGAAAATTGATACTGAGGGAAACGCCCTGTTTTGCCAGCCCCGCGTTCATATTCCGTATGATGACAAAGCCGAAAAATAAAACAATGAGAACAAACAAAATCTGTCCCAGAATGTCGAGGATGCGTTCATCCCGCCAAAAGGGAATGGATGTTGTTTGTTGGTTTTTATTTTGCATAAACCAACCTCTACTTAAGATTGAAGGCGGGGAGAAACTCCCCACCTTCAATATCATTACGGATTCGGTTTAGCGGACAGGCGGAGCGTAGAGCAAACCACCGTCGGTGTACAGGCTGTTGTAGCCGCGCGGGATAAAGGTCGGGGTGTCGGGTCCGAGGTTGCGGTTGTAGACTTCCTCGTAGTTACCGACCGTCTTGATGATGTTGTAAGCCCAGGCATTATCGAGACCGAGCTTCAATCCCATGTCACCTTCAACGCCGAGTAAACGTCTGATCTCGGGGGATTGAGAGCTGGCTTTCATATCATCCACATTGGTGGAGTCAACGCCGTACTCTTCACCGGCGAACATGGCGAAGACGGTCCACTGAGCGATGTCGAACCACTGGTCGTCGCCGTGGCGGACCATCGGTCCGAGCGGTTCCTTGGACATGGTCACATCGAGGATGACGTGAGCGGAGGGATCAGCCAAAACGGTGCGGCGCGCAACCAAACCGGATTTATCGGTGGTGACCGCATCACAGCGACCTTCGGAATAAGCCGCAAAAGTTGAGTCGGCGTCTTCAAAGACAGCGGGAGTGTAGGAAATGCCTTCAGCTGCCATCACATCAGCGAGGTTGAGCTCGGTGGTGGTACCGGTCTGAACACAGATCGTGCCGCCATCCAGGTCTTTCAATGTGGTGGCGCCGCTGTCAGCGGGAACCATCATGCCCTGACCATCATAGAAAGTGGTCGCGGTGAAGTTGCCAGCCAGTTCGGTATCGCGGGAGAGGGTCCAGGTGGTGTTGCGGCTGAGAATGTCGATCTCACCGGACTGTAACGCCGTGAAGCGTTCAGAAGCAGTCACCGGGCGGAATTCCACTTTGCTGGGATCGCCAAAAATGGCAGCCGCGAGAGCGCGGCAGTAATCCACATCAAAGCCGGAGTAGTTACCGCTTTCGTCCACATAGCCGAAGCCGGGCACCTGGGCGTTGACGCCGCAGATCAAGTTCCCGCGCGCCTTGACGGTTTCAAGGGTCACGCCGAAACCGGCAGGCGAAGCCGGTGCTTCTGTAGCATCCGCAGCAGGTGCATCTGTCGCTGCAGATGAGCCGCAAGCAGTCATAATGATGCTTGCGACAATCAACATTGATACAAGTAACAGTGATTTACGCATTTCTCCTCCTTGAGAAATAAAAAAAAATTGGAAGCGGGAATTCTTTTTGAACACAGTGTCCTCTTAATTCCGCGCCCGTCATATCTTTGTAACTTATTTTTTATAAAAAATCAAGACAATTAAATTGATTTGTGATAATAAACATTAATCAAGCACATAAACTTATATATCAAGTTGTCGAACTTACATCTCCCACACGCGCATTGACGAGTTTTATCAGATCAGATAATCCCAATTGAATATTCAATCCGCGCTGCCCGCCGGAGATATAAATTTCTTTAAAATTCTCAGCAGAAGAATCAATAACAACTTGAAATCCCTTGTTGATCAATGCCAGAGGAGAAATACCGCCCGCCTGCAGCCCGGTCATTTGCTCGGCTTCGCGCTCGGTGGGCAGATGCATCTTCTTTTCACCCAAAAAGCCGGCAAGCTTTTTCAGATCCACTACAGACGGGCCGGGAATCACAGCCAATACGGGTTTTCCTTTTTCCCGTTTCGTGACAATGGTCTTGAATACCTGTTCCTCCGGCACATTCAACAGCCGCGCCGATTCCAATGCGCCCAACTTTTCGGCTGGCAGCTCACGAGCCGTATACTTCACCTTGCGGGCATCCAAAAATCTTGTGATATTATTCGTGACAGACATTTGCAATAAATTCCTGTAGAATATTATAAACTGTACAAAATAGTCGAATGTTTCTTTAGAAGTGATGGATGTTGATTCTGGCTAATATCCGGGATCACTCGCGATAAAGGAAGCTCACCGCCTCCAAACGGACCTTGGAGCGGTTCTGCCCATCAAACCATTTCACCCTGAAGATTGGAGACATGTTCATGATCAGCACGGAAACCCTTTCTCAATTCAGTCTATTCAAAGATATTCCTGAATCGCTATTGGAAGAAATCGCCGCATTGAGCAAAGAAGCCGCCGCCAAAAAGGGCGAGATCATCTTCCGCGAAGGCGAAAAAGCCGATAAGCTTCACTTCCTTATGAATGGAAGCGTCGCCTTGCGGGTAAAACTGACCTCCCGCCCAGACAGCGTGACCGTTTCGTTCGTCTCCTCCCCATTTCAAAGTTTTGGTTGGTCGGGCATTGTGCCGCCGTATCACTATACATCCAGCGCCGAATGCGACGAAGACACCAATTTGCTGATCATCCCAGCCGACCCGTTCATGAAATTGCTGGAAAAAAATCCGGAACACGGCTTCACAATCATGAAGCGCATCTCCGAGATCATCGCAGACCGATTGAGGAACAGCCGTCAGGCACTGCTGAAAACACTGTAAAAGAGAAAAATTTCCACATGCCCTCGAAGTCCGTTTTCGAGGGCAGTATTTTTTATCGGCGAAGAAAAGGCACCTGAAACCTTAACCAGCCTGAGGTCCGCTTGGAAGCGAAGCCTTTGGCGTAGTAAAATCATGGAATGAAGTCGGCTGTTGTAGAAATCCCCATGGAACGTTTATTGGAACAGCTTCCGGATACGTATTCGATCGCAGACCGGGAACTGGTCATGCGTGCCTACGCAATGGCGGAAGAGGCGCACCGTGAGCAAAAACGTCACTCGGGCGAGCCGTACATCAATCATTGCATTGCCGTGGCGAGCATCCTCGCCGAGATGAAAGTCCCTGCCGAAGTTATCGCCGCCGGCTTGCTGCATGACACCGTTGAAGATACGTCCGTCTCATTGGCGGATGTTCGACGCGAATTTGGGGACACGGTGCGGCTGCTTGTGGATGGGGTGACAAAATTGACGCACCTGCCGCGTGTTTCCCGCGGCGACCAGCACGCCGAGGTAGACGAAAAAGAAGAGGAAATTCAGCCTGCCGCCCTGCTCGGGCGCAAGGAAGATATGATCTCCGAAACCCTGCGCAAGACCTTCCTTGCCATGGGTGAAGATGTCAGCGTGGTCCTTATCAAATTGGCAGACCGCTTGCACAATATGCGCACACTCGGTTACATGCCGGAGCACAAGCGCAAACGCATTGCGCAGGAGACGCTGGATATATTTGCGCCGCTGGCGAATCGACTCGGTATCTGGCAGTTAAAGTGGGAATTGGAAGACCTGAGTTTCCGTTATGTGCAGCCGGAAAAGTACAAAGAGATCGCCGAATCACTAGCAGAGCGCCGACCTGACCGCGAAAAGCAGTTGGAAGATATCAAGTTAAATCTGGCGCGCCTGCTTGAAAAGAACAATATCAAAGCTGAGATCAGCGGACGCCCAAAGCATATCTATTCGATCTACAAAAAGATGCAGAAGAAGGACAAAGCCTTCAGCATGTTGTATGACGTACGTGCTGTACGGCTTATCGTCCCTGATGTGCCGTCCTGTTATGCGGCACTGGGTGTGATCCACACCACGTGGAGACCGATTCCCGGCGAATTCGATGATTACATCGCCGCCCCAAAAGACAATCATTATCAATCCCTGCATACAGCCGTCATGTACGACGATCGGCGTCCGCTGGAAATTCAGATCCGCACACAGGAAATGCACATGAGCGCCGAATACGGTATTGCCGCGCATTGGCGATACAAGGAAGGCGGCAAGCACGACAAGCAGTTCGAGGAACGCATCAACGACCTGCGCAAGATGATGGAATGGCGCTCGGACGTGAATGACGCCACTGAATTCGTCGAGTCAATGCAGAGCGATGTTTTCCGCGACCGCGTGTATATCTTCACCCCGCGTGGAGACGCCATCGACCTGCCTGCCGGTTCCACTCCCATTGATTTTGCCTATCACGTTCACACGGATATTGGTCATCGCTGCCGCGGCGCGCGCGTAAATGGAAAACTCGTGCCATTGGATACAGAGTTAAAAACCGGCGACACGGTTGAAGTGCTCACCGCCAAGCGTGGAGGTCCCAGCCGCGACTGGCTGAACAGCAATCTCAATCTGGTAAAGACCCAGCGCGCCAAGTCGAAGATCCGCGTGTGGTTCAAGAAATTACAGGATGAGCAAAACCTCGCTACAGGCCGCGCCACCCTTGAGCGCGAACTTCAACGTCTGGGTATTTCGGATGTCAACTTCGAAAAACTGGCGCGCGAATTGGGATACAAATCGCCGGATAATATGTACATCGACCTGAGCACCGGCGAACTTGCGCTCAACAAGGTCATCAAACATTTCGCTGACGATGAAGAAATAAAAGACACCATCGAAGCAAATGCACCAGCCACTACACACAAATCCACAGACGCGATCGAAGTGGTCGGCTTGAAAGGCATGCTGGCTTCGATGGCAAAGTGCTGCAACCCCATGCCCGGCGACCAGATCGTCGGCTACATCACCCGAGGGCGCGGAGCAACCATCCACCGGCTCGACTGCCCAAACATCCTTCAAACCCAGGACCGCGAACGCTTGTTAAAAGTAGGCTGGGGACATGTTGAGCACACCTACCCCGTACCGGTAAGGATCAAAGCCTACGACCGGCAGGGTTTGATGAGCGATATCTCGAACCTGCTTTCGGATGAAAACATCAATATCGATAATGTGTCGGTCAACGTCAATCGAAGCATCGCGGATTTACGGCTCATCATCGAAGTCAGAGACCTGACCCAGTTAAGCCGCATCCTGACGCGCATCGAAAACCTTCCAAACGTTATGGAAGCCGTCCGCACAAAGCCGGGGTAAAAAGACATTTGCAATGCGACTGTCACGCCAAAAACGCGAATTAAGTTGAGAACAATTTTTTATAAGGGGGTATAATCGCGGCGCTTCGATATGCTTACTGTTACTGAAGCGCGCGAGCGCATCCTTTCCAACTTCAAAACCACCACAACCGAGACCATTCCGCTGACAGATTCAGCGCAGCGGGTTTTGGGCGTGGACATTCTTGTAGATGGGGACTATCCGCCATTTGATAATTCAGCGATGGATGGATTTGCACTTCGTTCCGAGGACACAACCGCCTCACCCACGACGTTGAATGTGGTCGCTGATATCCCAGCCGGTTCCCCGCCGACAGTTTCCCTTAAGGCAGGCGAAGCCGCGCGAATCATGACCGGCGCGCAAGTCCCCCAGGGCGCAGACTGTGTCATCCCCGTGGAAGACACCGACTTCAATGACCGCAACGCGGGAACAACCCCACCCAAAACCATAACATTCACCAAACAAATGAAAGCGGGCGATAACGTACGCCCACATGGCACGGATATGCGCGCGGGTGAAACGGTACTGAAAAAGGGACGCACACTCAAGGCACAAGATCTTGGGCTGCTGGCAACACTTGGCATTGCAAACGTCACAGTCCACAAAAAAGCACGGGTGGCGCTTCTTTCATCCGGCAATGAACTGCTGGATGCGAACGCTCCGCTCGAACCGGGCAAGATCCGCGATTCGAATTCGTACGCACTGGCAGCCGCGATCCAGAGTGCAGATACAGATGTGATCCGGCTCGGCGTCGCAAAAGACACGCGCGAATCGGTAACAAGTCTGCTGGATAAAGCTGCGGCAGAAAACGCCGATCTGATCCTCTCTTCGGCAGGCGTAAGCGTCGGCGCTTTTGATTTCATTAAAGAAGTGATCGAAGCGAACGGGCAAATGGATTTCTGGAAAGTGAACATGCGCCCGGGGAAACCGTTGGCATTCGGGGAGTATCGCGGCATTCCCTTCATTGGGCTGCCGGGCAACCCGGTTTCTGCGTTCGTTGGGTTCGAGGTTTTCGTACGTCCCACGCTCGAACGGCTGAACGGCAAAATGGACGGAGGCAGGCAAACGGTCAAAGTTCGATGCGCAGAAGAGGTCAATTCAGACGGGCGTGAGAGCTATCTCCGCGTGAAAATCCGCATGGAAGACAGCATCCGCACCGCCGTTTTGACCGGTCATCAAGGTTCTGGCAACCTGCTATCGCTGGTACAGGCAGACGCTTTACTAATCATCCCCGCTGGTGTAAAATGCGTGCCTGCTGGCTCGGAAGTGGAAGCCATACTGTTATGAGGTCCTATGAATAAATGGCTTTACCGCGCCTCTCTGGCGCTTGTGATTGTTGGTTTGCTCGTTTCCATCTATATGACGATTTTCAAACTCAGCGGCAATGACGGCATGTGCCTCGGCTCAGGCGATTGCTCGACTGTGAACGCCAGCCGCTTCTCGGAGGTGAATGGCATCCCTGTGGCAGTGTTCGGGATCATTGGATACACTGCAATATTAATTATCCATCTATTTGAAAAACGGAATTCCTTCCTGGAACAAAACGGCACCCTGCTGATCTTCGGCATGGCGTTGACGGGTTTCCTGTTCACGCTCTGGCTGATCTACGTGGAACTCGTGCTGCTTAAAGCTATCTGTCCATTCTGTGTAACATCTCAAGTCGCCATGACGCTCGTCTTTATTATTGCAGTCGTGCGGCTTTTTCAAAACCAAGAGTAGGAGGATTCGAAATGCCCCGTATCAAGTGTCACTACGTCGATTGCGTATTCCTGGATGAAGGGTTATGCGGCGCTGCAGCCGTTGAATTCGACCCGGATACAGGCTGTGTGACCTATTCCCCCAGCGACGGCGCCGCCAACAACGACGAATGGGAGGATGATGAAGAAATGGATGAATGGGAGGATGAAGAAGTGGACGGCGAAGAAGATGATGAATGGTTGGAGGAAGAAGACGAGTTTTAACCGCGCCTCTATATCTTGATTTGAAACTGGTTTTACACCCAAGCCTTCTCAACAGAGAGGGCTTTTTTCATTAAGAGCCCAATGCGGCGATAAAAACACCTTTCAAATTAGTTTGTTGCCACGAAAAGCGAACATGCTTATAATTTTTCCCGCGCCCAAAAGGCGCACTCAGACGGGATATTGTGGTAACGCCTGCATTCCACAGGCATTGACCCAAACACAAATCACTTTTATTGATATGTTCGTTAAGTGAGTTAACTTTATAGGCAACAGCATAGCTTTGCACGACATTAACATTCCGCCCAATTCGAATCATTCGAGTCAGTCATTGCCCGATAAAACCCATGGGCGGAAGAGGATACATGAAAAAATACCGCGGACACCTTCTGTTCTTTATATTTCTGCTCGCCAATACACTATCGGGATGTTCTGAGTTCAACGGACCATCCAGCCATGAAATATACGCTGCAATTGAACAGGATGGCAGAAAAATACCGAATTCTGAAGAGATAAACTTAAAAGTGACGGATAGAAAACAATGCAAAACCACCCCGGATCAATACAGCGAGGTATGGCAGGTCAAATACACACTTTGTTTCCTCGACCAATGTCCGGGCGAGCCCATCGTCGAATTCATTGGCAAGCCGCTTGATAGTGGAGCAAAAAACGGCAACGAATGGATGCTGATTGACTCGGAAATTCCTTGCAATTAGAACAGGCATTATCTTCCGTTAAATGCTACGGAATTGGGTAAAATACCTCTAAAGTAAACCTTTATTAGAGGTATTTATATGGTCGATTTATTAAGAAGCAACTCGTACAATTCTGACTTTATTGAACTCGTCAAACATCTTGACATAGACCTCGCCCAAAGAGACGGCAAAGAACATTCCTTTTACGCGCAATTCAACAAGATCGACGCCATAAAATATGTTGTCATTGCGTATGAAAACGGTCAACCTGTGGGCTGCGGCGCGATTAAAGAATTCGCCCCCGGCATCATGGAAGTAAAACGGATGTACACCCTGCCAGAACACCGTGGAAAACAAATTGCCAGCCAGGTGCTGTCCGAGTTGGAACGATGGGCAGCCGAACTATCCTGCACAAAATGCGTCTTGGAAACTGGAAAAAAGCAACCGGAAGCAATCCGTATGTATGAAAGAAACGGGTATAAACGTATTCCAAATTACGGTCAGTACGTTGGGGTGGAAAACAGCATCTGTTTTGAAAAAAACATTATTCAAAGAGTGTAAAGACTCGGGTTTCTCCCCCAAAACTACCGTCGCTACAAAACATTCATTGCAAAAAGTTAAAGAATCTCTTTTGTGACTTCCTGCGCGCACCGCACAAAGTCAAGCACCGTCGGCACATTTCGCATCATATACGCCATGCTGCCATTTACCTTTAACTTCATCGTCATCATTGCGGTCATCGGGTTTAGTTTGCCGGTCAACACGGCTGTGATGTCGTCATAAGTTGCAGTTAACGTAAAAGCAGGTTTGGGGTAGTCTGCCGCGTCTGGTTTATATTCCACGCTGCGGCATGTTCCATGGTAAAGATCCAGATAGAAAGTTAATTTTTCCTTCAGATTGCCCGATGGTTCAATAAAAAAGAATAGATCGCCTTCCCAATCCTTTGCAATATCTGAATATTTCGCATCTGAATTCAACTTTTCTTTCAATTCATTCAGCCATTCTGCGCTGGGAAATACATTTGACATATAACAAGTCTCCAAACAATTTAGCTATACAATTTTACCATTACGAAAATTTGCCGTCAGAATCCTTGCGGAATTGAAAAAAATAGTCTATGCTTAACTGAACAGAATAATCATATTCTGTAGCAGCATGTCAGCTGCTTATCAAATTATTCTCTTGGAGGAGATAATGAAAAAACTTTTGACACTTGCCAGCCTGCTTGTTGTAGCGTCTCTCGCCCTCACAGCATGCGGCGGAGGCGGCGCGTCTTCCGCCTCAGACTTGCTCGGAGCTATTCAGGAACGCGGATACATCCTCGTCTCCACCGACCCGAACTACGAACCACAATCATTCCTCAATACTGAAGGCTCACGCCCGTCCGATACCAAATGCCCGGGAGATGCTCTCACCACCGCAGAAATGCAGGGATTCGATGTTGACGTTGCCATTGCAGTTGGCGACTCACTCGGTGTTGAAACCTGCTTCGCAACCCCCTCCTGGGATGCGATCACTGCCGGCAGCTGGGCAGACAAATGGGACGTTAGCGTTGGTTCCATGACCGTCACCACCGCCCGCCAACAGGTGCTCGATTTCAGCGTGCCCTACTACTACACACCTGCAGTTATAGCCGTCGCCGCTGACTCCGGCATCGACTCGCTCGACGGTCTCTCTGGACAGGCAATTTGCGCCGGTGCTGCCACCACATACGAATCATGGCTCAACAACGATATGGAAGGACTTGGCTTACCCGAGGCTTCCATTTACGCCCATGTTCCTGAGAACGTGACCGTTGTGCCTCTCGAGACCGACCAGGAATGCGCGCAGGCAATCGCCGCCGGACGCACAGACTTCATCGCCTATGTCACCTCTGACACCGTGGTGGATGCGAATCTCGCCGCCGGTATGCCTGTTGTCAAACTCGACGGCGCAGTCTTCTCTGAAGACCTCGCTGCGGCGTTCGACAAATCCGCTACCCTCGACTCCACCTCCCTCCGCGCCAAAGTGGATGAACTCTTCACCGCCATGCACAGCGACGGCAGACTTTCTGACCTCTCGAACAAATGGTTCGGTATGGACCTCACCACCGCCCCCAATAAGTAAAAAATGAATACAAAAGGGAAGCAGTATGATTTACTGCTTCCCTTTTATTATTTTCACTCCCGATTCGGAGGACATGATGACATCCATCATTCAGCAGGAGCCGCCCGCCACATCGCACGCGGAACATCTCTATCAGGCGCAGTTACGCAAAGAGCGCGCGTTCCGCACCAATGTGGGTATCTCGTGGGGAATTCTACTTCTATTTCTCGTTTTTCTTTTCAGCGGACAGAGTATCCACATCGGCTCTTTCCAATTCGACACGATCGAACTCGATAAAGCATTCATTCTCAAGAACATCTCTTTCATTGCAGCAGGGCTTTGGCAAACCCTGCTCATTTCTTTTCTTTCCATCATATTCGCTATGATCCTGGCTTTGCTCGCAGCATTGGGCAGGCTCTCCACATTTCCGCCCATTTACGCACTTAGTACCTTTTACGTTTCATTGATCCGCGGAACACCGCTCTACCTTCAAATCTTCTTCTTTTTTCTGGCATTACCCCAGCTCGGCATCATCCTTTCAGGTATTGTTGCAGGCGTGATGGCGCTGGGTCTGAACTACGGCGCGTATATGTCAGAAATTTTCCGCGCAGGGCTCGCCTCTGTTGGGAAAGGTCAGCGGGAAGCCGCCATGGCGCTTGGCATGACACCCATGCAGAACATGCGGAGAGTCGTGCTCCCACAGGCGTTACGGTTTGCGATCCCCCCCGTTGGCAACGAATTTATCGCCATGACCAAGGACTCTGCGCTCGTCTCCGCCACCGGCTTTGTCCACGAATTGATGTGGCGCGCCACAAAAGTTGGACGCGCGCAATTCAACAACCTTGAAGCCCTCATTATGGCAGCCATGTTCTATTGGGTGTTGACACTTGTCCTTACATTCTTCCAAAGCAAATTGGAAGCCCGTCTCGCGAAGGGAGATCGATAACATGACCTCGCTTCCCATCGTAAAAGTTTCCAACCTCGATAAATATTTCGGGCGGCTGCATGTCCTGAAAGACATCGAACTTGAAGTGCCTGAACGTCAGGTCGTTTGCTTGATCGGACGCAGCGGTTCGGGCAAAAGCACATTGCTGCGCTGCATCAATTTTCTTGAAGACCCCTCCCGCGGAGTGATCGAAGTTGATGGGGTCCGGGTTGAGGCGGAAGAAAAAGGAAAGGAAAGACGCAAACTCATCCATGATGTCCGCCTCAAGACCGGCATGGTATTTCAGGAATTCAATCTCTTCCCTCATATGACGGTACTAGAAAATGTGATCGAAGGACCCGTTACCGTCAAAGGCATGGATAAAAAACAAGCCATCGAGCTTGCCGAATTGAACCTCGACAGCGTGGGTATGCTCTTCAAGAAGGATGAATACCCAATGCGGCTTTCCGGCGGACAAAAACAACGCGTTGCCATTGCCCGCGCCCTCACCATGGAGCCGCGCGTAATGCTCTTCGATGAACCGACTTCTGCGCTTGACCCTGAACTCATTGGCGAAGTATTAAACGTCATGAAAAAGGTCGCAAACGAAGGGATGACCATGATTGTCGTCACCCACGAAATGGGCTTTGCCCGTGAAGTTGCAGACCGCGTCATCGTCATGTCTGACGGGCAATTGATCGAAGATGCGGATCCTGACGAATTATTCAACAACCCCAAAGACCCGCGCACAAAAGCGCTTATCGACCGTTATCGGACAGGCGAACAATAGGTCCCGAAAAGAGGAATTTCCATTATGGGCAACTCAGATTTCAAAATCTCGAACGAACAAATTCAGCAGGGCGACAAGCCCGTTACAATCTTCCACCTGCGCGGTTGGTTGGATGCCCAAAGCGAAAACAATCTGGTTGAAGCGGCACAGAATGCACTCACACAAGGCACACACTATCTTGTTCTGAATATGTCTGATATTGATATGCTTACAAGCGCTGGCATCAGGGCGATCCAAAAAGTTCACAAACTATATTCTTCATCCGATCAGCCAAGCGTCATGAGGCTTTGCAGCGCATCGCCGCAGGTCTATCACGTCCTTTCCATGACGGGGTTCCTGCAAACCGTGCCGATGTACGAAACCACTCAGGCAGCACTAAAATCTCTCGAAATGTAGAATAAACATAATATGCCAGTCGCCATTACAAGAAAGGTCAGCCCGCGCTTTAACGAGTGTGAGTTGACTCACATCGAACGCACGCCAATCAACCTCGATACCGCCCGTGCGCAACATGAAGCATATGTTTTCGCGCTATCAAAACTCGGCTGTCAGGTGATCGAACTGCCGGAAGACCCGGAACTGCCCGATTCTGTTTTCGTTGAAGATACGGCATTCATCCTGCCGGAAGTTGCCATAATCACAAGACCCGGCGCCGACTCGCGCAAACCGGAAACCACATCCATAATCCCGACCCTTTCATCATACCGCCCGCTGCTGCATGTCGCCGCTCCCGCCACGGTGGATGGCGGCGATGTGTTGGTTTTGGGAAAAAAGATTTTCATTGGTCTTTCCACGCGCAGCAATAATGATGCGGTCGCGCAATTGAACGCCATGTTGGATAATTACGGGTATACCGTCCACGGCGTGGAACTGACCGATTGCCTGCACCTTAAAACCGCCGTCACGCGAGTGGATGATAAAACCATCCTTGTCAACAAAGCCTGGGTGGATGTATCAAACTTCCCTGAGTTTGAAGCGATAGAAATCGACGCCTCGGAACCCTTCGCCGCAAACTGTCTCCCCATTGGCGATAGCATTATCTATCCGACAGATTTTCCGAAGACCCGCAAACGCCTCGAAGAAAAAGGCTACAGCGTTGCGGTGGTGGATCTGAGCGAATTGGCAAAAGCAGAAGGTGCTGTCACCTGTTGCAGTTTAATTGTTGAATAGACCTTTCACAGAATATTTCAATTAAAACCTCCGCCCTTAAAACAATGAACTCCCATAACGGGAGTTCGTACTTGTGCGCTGGAGAGGACTTGAACCTCCACGGCTTGCGCCACACGCCCCTCAAACGTGCCTGTCTGCCAGTTCCAGCACCAGCGCATAAGCAGGCAGTATTATAATCGTGTTACTTTTCTTGTCAAGCATATTCATCACAGGAGATTTTCATGGCTCGTATCGTAGTTGACGCAATGGGAAGCGACGACCACCCCGTCCCGGATATTGAAGGCGCCGTCATGGCGGCGCGCGAATACGGAGTGGATATCATCTTCGTTGGGGACGAAGCAAAGATCAAACCAGTTCTGGAAAAACAGAATACCCAGGGGTTGAATATCCGCGTGGTTCACGCGCCGGAAATGTTGACGATGGAAGATAAAGGCGAAGCGTTGGTTTTGAAGGCGCGTTCAAAAGAGCCAAAGAATTCGATGGCTGTTGGAATGGACCTCGTCAAAAAAGGGGAAGCGGATGCTTTCATGACGGCTGGTAACACCGGCGCAGGCATGGTCACCGCCCTCTTCCGCCTCGGACGCATCCGCGGCGTGGATCGCCCAGCCCTGGCTCCCATCTTCCCGACAGCGACCGGTTCCTGCGTTGTATTGGATATTGGCGCCAACCCCGATTGCAAGCCTGAGAACTTAATCCAATTCGGAATCCTTGGAAGCATATATGCGGAAAAGGTTCGCGGAGTGAAGAACCCGAAAGTCGGGTTGGTCTCCAACGGCGAGGAAGAAGGCAAAGGCAATGAACTGGTCAAAGGTGCTACGCCGTTATTCAAAGCCTCCAATTTGAATTATTTCGGTAACGTGGAAGGCAAGGAAGTCATCGGCGGCAAAGTGGACGTAGCCGTGACAGACGGCTTTACCGGCAACGTCATGTTGAAGACCTCCGAGGCAGTTGCAAAGTTAATCACAGATACCATTCGCAGCCTTATCAAGAACGGAAATCTGCAAACCAAGATCGGCGGATTGCTCGTAAAACCCGCATTGGGCGCGATCAAAAAATTGCTCGACCCCGGTGAACAGGGCGCGGCTCCCATGCTCGGCGTGAACGGACTTGTGTTCATCGGTCACGGACGCTCGGATGCATTCGCCATCAAGAATGCCGTCCGCGTGGCAAAAGAAGCTGTGGACGTAAAAGTGTTGGATGCCATGAAAATAGCCATTGAAGAGAGTTTAAAGAAATAAAATGAAAATTATTAAAAACGAAAAACTTATTCAAAGAAATGGAAAGATCGGAAATTGGATCAGTCTTGCCGCGCTGGTAGTACTTGGGGCAGGCATGTACCTATCCCTTGTGAAGCCTGAGTTGTTTACATATTCGCTGATCTGTTTGGTATTTGGATTCATCATGACGCAGATCGGCATGTACATGGGCAACCGTTGGGGACGTTCACCGCGCCGTGACGAAAAGATCGACTCCGCGCTGAAAGGCGTACACAGCGATTTCAGCATCTATCACTATTCCACACCCGCATCCCATCTGCTCGTAGGACCGGCGGGCATCTGGGTTCTTCTGCCTTATCAACAAACCGGCAAAGTCTATTACGATAAAAGCCGTTGGAAGATCAGAGGCGGCGGCTTTATACAAACATATATGCGCATCTTCGGTCAGGAAGGGATCGGTCGCCCCGCCCTCGAAGCCGAAAGTGAAGTGAACACCATAAGAAAATATCTCGAGAAGAAGTTGGAAGGCAAAGACGTCCCTGAAGTAAAACCCATGATGGTTTTTCTCAACGATCAGGTCGAGGTGGAGCCGAACGATTCTCCCATTCAAGCCTTGAAACTCAAGCAACTCAAAGGCTTTTTGCGCGACGAGGCGAAAAAACACGCTCTCTCGAATCTTCAGATACAAACCATCACAAAGGTGTTGGAAGCTGAATAGAACGCGGAAATAAACATCAATTCGCGCCATGAAATTCATAAAAAATAATTTTTTTAATCTTATCATCCTGATCATTTTTGCAATCGGGATCTATTTCCGTGCCACTTGGTATGGTGATCTGCGTCTCTCCATTGCCAATGCAGAGACAGATAGCTATATCAATTCTTCCCGCGCCTCGATCTTTTCGTGGAAGATATTCGCGGGGCAGCGTCTCTTCACCACCAATCTTATATACAAGATGGCAAATGATTCAGAGAATTGCCCAATAACCTCCTACGGCAAGCCCGGCATTGGAGAAGAGGACGATAGGGAAATTCAACCCTGTTTCGATAGGATCGCCCTGCTGCAAAACTTTTTAGCAATGTTTGGCTGGTGTTTTCTTGGCTGGATGCTGGCACGTCACCTCAAGAACCCGTTCATAAAAGTCGTTGCCGCAACGTTTGTAATGTTGTTCGGTTTTACGCCGCAGATTGCTGAATGGGACAGCGTATTAAGTCCTGAGGCGCTGTCCCTTTCGATGTTTGCCATTGTATTGGGGATAGCCTTGGAGCTTGCATTTCGTGTTGCAAAGTCTAAAACTCCCCTCAAAACAAAAACAGAAAAGTTCTTGCTGGCCGTCCTTGTTGCTACCTTTTTACTTTGGGCTTTTGTTCGGGATGTACATTTGTACGCCATCCCAATTACACTTGTTCTGATTACCCCCCTGTTCTTTATAAAAAGTTTTAGACAAGCCAAAGCGCTGATCGCTACTTTTATAATACTGCTGATATTTTTCATGGTTGGCTACATCTCAGCACGTGATAGTTATCGGGCAACCCGCTACCCGTTAATGAACTCGCTCGATGCTTACATCTGGCCGTACCCAGCACGTGTTGAGTTTTTCAGGAACTACGGCATGCCAGACATGGAAGGTCCAACTTATTTCGACTCTCCCAAATATCAGGCTTGGGCAGATGAAAATGCTGCGAAGGCATACGCTATCTTTCTAGTTTCACATCCCAGATTTGTAATTACAACTCTTTGGGAAAACATGGACTTGCTCACCGGTGATTACGCCCAACCTTATTTCTTTACCAACGAAGTAAAGAACCGCGATTTTATGTTAGTCATCGGCGAGATGGTTAACCCCGAATCAGGAGTAGTCTATCTGTTAACTCTTGTTTTGGTGATCGTTCTTTTTATCCAAACGTTGAGCAAACGGGTGCCTAACTTATCAGCATGGGCATGGTTGGCAGTGTGGGTCTATGGCATCGCTGCCGCCACCCTATTCATCAGCTATTTCGGTGATACAGCCGGGCTGCGCCGCCATATTCTGCCATCGGTGGAAATGTTTCGTCTCTTCCTTATCATTTTTCTCATGCCATTTCTAGACCTGTCTTTAACCGAAAAAACAGGATAAAACTTCTTGTAATAACAGGAAACATCAAATTCGCCCAATTGTTCTTTATGGTACACTTGTTCTAATATGACCACCATCGTTTCACTTGACATCGAAACTACAGGCTTGGACGAAAACCGCGACGCGATCATCGAGATCGCCGCGGTTCGTTTTAATGGGAAAAGAAAAGAAGCCGAGTTCAACACACTCATCAACCCCGGCAGGCAAATTCCCGATTTCATCACCGGTCTTACCGGCATTGACAACGCCATGGTCCGGCAGGCGCCGCGCCTACAGGATGTCGCCCATGAACTTACCGCCTTTGTCGGCGATGCCCCCATTCTCGGTCATAATGTCAAATTCGATGTCGGCTTTCTGCGTCAGAAAGGCATGTTCGAATACCAACAAACCATCGACACCCTCGAACTGGCATCGGTGCTTATGCCCACCGCCAGCCGATACAACCTCGGCGCACTCGGAAAGCAGCTCGGCATTCTGCTGCCTGCCACCCACCGCGCCCTGGACGATGCGCTTGTAACCCACGCCTGCTATTTAAAGCTGTTTGAGATGGCACAGGAACTTCCGCTTGAAACCCTGGAAGAAATCGCAGACCTCGGCAATTTTGCAACATGGGATGCGAACTGGGTCTTTGAGCAAGCCCTGCATGCAAAAATGAAGGAAGGGATCAAAGCAAAGCAGACAACAAAACGCGCCTCTTCCCCTAAAACGGTATTTGATTCTGCACCCGGGCGGAATGCGCCGCCGATAACGAGCACCGAAGAACCGATTCCGCTTGACCCTGAAGAAGCCGCCTCAATCTTAGAATACGGCGGACCATTCTCGCAGTATTTTGAATCCTATGAACACCGCATCGAGCAGGTGGAAATGCTCAAGGCGGTTGCAAACGCCCTTTCCACCGGCGGACATCTCATGGTCGAGGCGGGAACCGGCGTGGGTAAATCCTTCGCATATCTCGTCCCTGCGGCTTTGTTCGCCTATCAGAATAACACGCGTGTCGTTGTTTCCACAAACACGATCAACTTGCAAGACCAACTCATCAAGAAAGATATTCCAGACCTGAAAGCCGCGTTGAATTTGGATCTCCGCGCGGCTGTGCTCAAGGGACGTTCCAACTACCTTTGTCCGCGCCGCTTTCAATATCTCCGCTCGCATGGACCGAGCAATGTCAACGAGATGCGCGTGCTGGCAAAGCTCATCGTCTGGCAGTTGGAGAATACAAGCGGCGACCGCAATGACCTGAACCTGCAAGGTCCGCTGGAGCGCGAAGTGTGGAGTCGACTCTCGGCGGAGGATGATGCCTGTACAACAGAATCATGCCTCGGCAGGATGGGAGGCGCTTGTCCCTTCCATCGCGCAAAACAAGCCGCGCAAAATTCGCACGTCCTGATCGTCAACCACGCGCTGCTTTTATCCGATGTTTCAACGGGAAGCAAAGTCCTGCCCGAATACGATTACCTGATCGTAGACGAAGCGCATCACATTGAATCGGCTGTGACCAATGCATTGTCTTTCCGTATGACGCAAGGAGACCTCGAGCGCATGCTCAAGGAGTTGGGCGGTTCCTCGGCGGGACTGTTGGGCACGATCCTGACGGATACTCACGATTCGTTGCGCCCATCTGATTTTGGGCTGTTGCAGCAAAAATCCAAAATCGCTACTGACCAATCGTTCCGCGTGGAGCAGCTTTCAAAAGAATTTTTTGCATATCTTGGCGAGTTCATTGCCACACAGCGCGAGGGGCAGCCGCAAAATAATTATTCATGGCAAATGCGCATCACACCCGCCGCGCGGACCTTGCAAGGCTGGGACGATCTCGAAATGCTTTGGGGACAGATTAGCGAGACGATGGCGAACCTGTTGAAGACATTGGACGAAATGTACAAGGCGCTCGGCGACCTTTACAACGATGGACATGACAATGTTGAAGACGTGATGGGCAGCCTGGGAACGCTCATCCGCCGCCTGACTGAAGCTGAAGCCGCCGCCTCGGGCTTGATGCATAAACCCACTCCCGATCTGATCTACTGGATCGAGGTCAACCCGCGCGGAGAACGTCTCTCACTCAACGCCGCCCCCCTCCGTGTGGGACCGCTCGTCCAAAAACATTTGTGGTATCAGAAAGCCAGCGTTATTCTGGCGTCTGCCACACTGACAACACACGGCGAATTCAATTACATCCGCAACACTCTCGATGCAAACGAAGTGGATGTTATTGCATTGGGTTCACCTTTCGATTACGAATCCAGCACGCTGCTTTATGTTCCAAGCGACATGCCCGAGCCGAATTCATACAACTACCAGCAAATGCTCGACCGCGCCCTTATCGCCACCGCCAAGGCAACCGGCGGGCGGATGTTGGTGCTGTTCACATCGTACGCTGCTTTGAAGAAGACTTCGCAGGCAATTACCGGACCGCTGGCGCGGGAGGATATTTTTGTCTTCGAACAGGGTGAAGGCATCTCTCCCACCGCGCTCTTGGAATCTTTCAAATCCACAGACCGTGCCGTATTGTTGGGTACCCGCTCGTTCTGGGAAGGCGTGGACGTTCCCGGTAATGCGCTTTCTGTGGTGGTCATCACCAAGCTGCCATTCGAAGTGCCGTCTGACCCGATCATTTCGGCACGTTCTGAACTTTACGAAGACTCTTTCAACGAATACTATCTACCTGAAGCCATTCTCAAATTCCGCCAGGGATTTGGACGTCTCATCCGCACCGCGTCAGACCGGGGCATTGTTGCCATTCTAGACCGCCGTGTACTCACCAAACAATACGGCAGAATGTTCCTTGAATCCCTGCCGCAATGCACAGCCCGACAGGGTCCGCTGGCAAATTTACCGAAGATGGCAGGTCAATGGTTGGGAACGTAAAGATCAATGCCCAATATTTATTTCATCACATTCGAAATAATTATCTATATTCAATTTGCGCTCTGCTTGAATCACGCGCTTAAGCACGGAACCGCAAACCTGCTCAAACTCGGTTTTGGGATTCTCTTTGGCGTATCGCTCGAACTCGCCACCATCCGCCAATTACATGCTTATGAATATGGTCAATTCCTGCTCATGGTTTTGGATGTTCCACTTTGCATCGGCGTGGCATGGAGCTGCATCATCTACACCGCCATGGAATTTTCAGATGCCACCAGCCTGCCATTTTTTCTCCGCCCCGTCATGGACGGTCTCCTCGCGCTGAATATCGATCTCGCACTGGATGCAGTCGCCATCCGCTTCGGGTTCTGGGATTGGGGACAAGGCTTGCAATTCCAATACTTCGGCGTCCCTTACGCCAATTTCTGGGCATGGTTCTGGGTGGTATTTTCGTTCTCGCTCGGCTATCGGCTGCTCGCGCAAAATGCTGGATGGATTGGAAAGTGGCTATCCGCACCTTTTGGATATATCATGGGACTCGCCGGAGTTTTGGGGACAAACGCCTTCATCGTCTATGTTGTACCTGAAAACCTGTACACAACCGTGATCGCGCTGACGCTCGCCTCAGCACTCGTATTTGTTTTGGTCAAACGCCCGAAACTTTATCTACACCCTGTCCACCCGATCGCGTTCTGGATTCCATTTCTCACCCACGTTTATATCCTGATCGCCGGGATCATCTCTGGTGTGATCTTCAGTCCCATCATGATCCTCGTTATAGGAATAGTAATGTCCGCGATCTCGCTATATTTACACGGCCGGACATTTCGAAAAATATTCTTCCTTACAGCTAACTGATATCTACCGCCCTTTCAAAGTTTTTTCATCCAGTTCCATGAACGCATCCACGACCTGAGGGTCAAAATGACTACCCGCATCGTCGCGGATCTTCTTTCTTACATCAGCGGGTTTCAGCCCTTTCCTATATGGACGGTCTGATACCAGCGCATCCCATACATCGACAACTGCAAATATACGAGCCGCGAGTGGAATATCTTTTCCGCTCAAACCGCGGGGATACCCGCTGCCGTCCCATTTTTCGTGATGGCAATACGGGATATCCAATGCGGGGACGAGGAAACGAATCGGACTGAGCATCTCAAAGGCGTAGACCGGATGCATCTGGACAAGAATCCGCTCTTCGGGAGAAAGAGCCGAAGGCTTGAGCAGGATACCGTCAGGAATCGCCATCTTTCCTATGTCATGGAGAAGCGCACCGCGCTGGATATGGACAAGAGCATCCTCCCCCACACCCATGCGGCGTGCGAGTGTTTCGGTCAACGCCGTAACCCGTTTTGTATGCCCCTCGGTTTCCTTATCGCGCAGATCCAGCGCACGGACCCAGCCTTCCAAAGTCGCGTGATACGCTTCCTGCAACTCCTCATTGCTCGCCTGCAAACTTTCGAACAGACGCGCATTATCAATGGCAACCGCCGCCTGATTTGCGAATGTGGAAATTAGGTCAAGCTCGTCATTGGTAAAGATACCGGTTTGCGCGCGGTTATCCACATATAACACGCCGATCAACTCATCCTTGACCTTGAGCGGCGCACATAAAATGGACAATAAATGATACGCCGCCACGCTTGCCTGCTGCTCGAAGCGCGGATCTTCGCGGGCGTTCGTCGTGAGAACCGCCTCGCCCTGTTCCAGCACCTGCCTCACAATGCTTTTGCTGAATAAAAACGCGTCTTCCTTCAGGTCGTGATGATTGGCGTCACGCGCGATCTGCACACGGAAATCGCCCGCCTCATTCTTAAGCATAAGGAAACCGCGCTCAGCCTTCATCAGATTGATCATGGTATCCATCACTTCGTCCAATACGCGTTTTAGACCAAGCGATGAATTTATAATACTTCCAACGCCCGACAGCGCCTCCATTCTTTCACGCTGAATGGAGAACCGCGCCTGGGCATCATCCTTCAAACGCGCCACCATGCGGACAAGCTGAGTCAGCTCAAGGTTGATCGAAGAGACCTGGGGATTCCCAATATTGGTCAGGCGCATCATTACCTGCATCATCTGCGATTGAACAGACCCCAATTCCTCCAGGATGCTTTCTTCAGCGCGAACAATCTTCATGCAGGGTCTCCTTTATCACCATCATACGCCCATTCTCTAAACCCAAAAATTACAATTTAGGCAGAACAATCGACTGTTGTTTTTGGTATTTCCCCTTCTTATCGGCGTAGGAAGTTTCACACTCCTCATCCGCTTCGAAGAAAAGCACCTGCGCCAGACCCTCATTGGCGTAGATCTTGGCGGGCAGAGGCGTGGTGTTCGATATTTCGAGTGTCACATACCCTTCCCACTCCGGTTCGAACGGCGTCACGTTGACAATGATGCCGCAGCGGGCATACGTGGACTTTCCGAGGCACACCGTCAGCACCTTTCTGGGAACGCGGAAATATTCCACCGTCCGCGCCAACGCAAAGGAATTGGGCGGAACCACACAAACATCCCCCACAAAATCCACCATCGAATTGGTGTCAAAATGTTTCGGGTCTACAGTTGCAGAAAAAACGTTCGTAAATATCTTGAACTCATTCGCCACGCGGATGTCATACCCATAGGAGGAAACCCCATACGAGATCACCCCTTCACGCACCTGCTTATCCACGAACGGTTCGATCATCCCGTGCTCCAATGCCATCTTGCGAATCCAATGATCGGGTTTCAATCCCATAACTCTTCTCCTATTGAAAATTTAGCGTCATTTTATCAAAAATGAAAGCCTGCAATTATTGCAATTCGGTTTGGTATAATTTTGAAATATGGCAGAACAAACCTATCGGCAAACCATCAACCAATGGCGTCAGGAACGTGACGCAGGCATCCGCGGCGAAAACAGCTGGCTCGCTTTGGCGGGCTTGTATTGGTTAAAACTTGGCAAAAACCAGTTCGGCTCAGACCCAGACAACGAAATACAACTGCCCGAACGAGCCCCCGCCAGCGTCGGTTATTTCGAGTACAACGGCAGATCAGTTTCCCTCCGCACGAACTCGGGTCAAAAAATATCCGTCAACGACAAACCCACCGACTTTGCGCTTCTCCAGCCTGATATTGCTGAAACGCCAAGCTTCATCAAATTGGAAGGCGTTCAAATGGTCGTGATCCAGCGCGGAAACCGAATGGGCGTCCGCATGTGGGACAACCAAAGCGAAAAACGCGCCTCATTCCCCGCCCGTACCTGGTACGACATCGACGAAGCTTATCGCGTCCCTGCGGTTTTTACTGCCTACCCTCACACCAAAATGGCTTACTTCCCAGACCTGACCGGCGAAAAAGCGGAATTTCCGGTTGAAGGATACGTCACTTTCGAACTCAACGGAAAGTCTCACACGCTCGACATCAACAAAGAGGACGATGGGACTCTCTTCCTGCGTTTTTCCGATCCCACCGCCGAAGATGAAACCTACCCCACCGGCCGTTATCTGGTGGCAGACGTCCTGCCAGATGGAAACATCATACTGGACTTCAACAAAGCCTATAACCCGCCCTGTGCTTTTACCGATTTTGCCACCTGCGTTTTCGCACCCGAACAAAACCATTTGGATTTCAGAGTGACCGCCGGAGAGACTTATCCGCGTGCCAGACACTAAAAAATAAAATCGCCGCTTTTGAAGCGGCGATTTTATTTTTTAGAGGAAAAGGTTCGAAAAGAACTGCGGCACGAAATACTCACCGATGCCAAAGCCCCATTTCAAAACACAACACCCGACAAAGATCGCGATACCCAAACCGAGAAGAAAGTAATCGCGCCCAGCGTATTTCAGGTTGTCTTTGACCCAGGTGCGGGGTTTCGTACCAAATGCACGCAGGTCCATTGCATCGATCACTTCCTCGCCGGTAACTGTGGATTGCATCACGACGGGAATGATCAATGGAGCCAGGCGCCGAAGCCGTCCGGCAATGCCGCCCTTGAGCTTCTCCATCTCATACCCACGGGCGCGTTGCGCATCCATGGTTATGGAGAAATCGCGCGCAAAGGTCGGCAGGAAGCGAAAAGCCAGGTCTGTTGTGAACGCAACCTTATCGGAAGCGCCCATGCGGCGGAAAGCCGTCCCATAAATATTCGGGTCCATCGTATATGGGATGGGTATGGCAAGGATCGCCATCGTCAACATGCGCGTCATCTGGTTCAACGCAAACCAGATCTTTGAAACCGTTACGGGCACATCCCAACCGATCTCGGTAAATGGGATTTTGATTGGAACTTCAAAAACAACAGGAGAAGGAAGGCTGGTCACCGTAGAAGGACCGCCGCGACCGGACAGAAGTCCGTTCAGCCCCACAATGAAGAATACGAGGACGAAGATATAAAGCCAGGCGCGTTTGACATCCTTCCACTCGATGTGTGCCATCAGATATAGGGTCAGCGAGACAGCAAAGAGCGGGAGAATGATCCGAAAATCCCAGATCTCAGGAATGGTCAAACCAAAGATGACACAAAGCATGAAGATGAGTCTGGTTCGCGGGTCCAGGCTTTGAATGAACGTATTTCGCCGACGATACTTCCAGGTGACCAGCATTGAACTAACGACCTCGTCTCGAGGCGACAGCAGCGAATGCGACCATCAGGATCGGCACAAGAACGATCGTCACGATGCCGTTGCCGATGAAGGAGGGCAGGAAGTAACCGCCAAGTGCCGTGCTGATATCGATGCCGCCCACGAACATTTCGGTCAATGAGGCGAATAACATACCGACTGCGATACCGATCAGACCGTAGATCACAGCCTTGATGATGTCGCCCTGCGCGCGGAAGTCTTTGATCTGAGCCGCCACCAAACCGGCAACCAAGCCCATCAAACCATTTCCAAGGCTCCAATTCCAGTAGAAGCCCCAGCCGCTGATGGCATCACCGAGGGTGTTGCCGATGAAACCAGCGAGGAGACCAACCCACGGACCGTACGCCGCGCCGAAGAAGATCAACACTGCCACTGCGGGACGGAAAGTAATATTTCCGGCTGCGGGAAGAGGGAAAATATTGGTAACCCATGAAAGGACACCGTACAATGCTGCGCCGATTGCGCCGTATACGACTTCGCGGGTTCCGAATTCCCAAGTTTTCTTATCGTTCATGACTTCTCTCCTTATATATCAAATGATTTTTTCGAACGCTGACCCTATATAAATATAAACCCTGTACGCGCATATGCGTTACAGGGAAATTTACGGAGCGTAGGATGCCAATGACTCGGCGGGTAGAAACTGTCCAGTACGCGGAAGCAGATCAAGGTTAAGACGAAGAAGCGAAGTGGGACGCACACGATACTTTAAGAGAAGATCCACATCCTTCAATACATCCTTTGGGTCTCCATCCGCAACGATATGTTTATCGCCAAACAAAAGCACGCGGTTGGCATAGGTAACAGCAAGGTCAAGGTCATGGGTAATGAACAGGGTCGCGGCAAAATTCGCGGTAAGGATCGACTGTTCATTATCAGAAGTATCGCACAGGGCGTTCATAAAACGGGTGTAATTCGCAAAATCCTGTCCGGCGGTTGGCTCATCCATCACAAGGATCTTCGAACGCATTGCAAGCACCGCCGCGATCGTCGTTCGTTTTTGCTGACCAAAAGACAAACCCAGAGGCGGGTATTCCTCAAGTCCGTTCAAATTGACGGTGGAAACACTTTCCTTCACGAAAGTTGGGATCAAGGCAGGGTCATAGCCGAGGTTGTTCGGTCCAAACTCCAATTCTTCCTGGACGGTCGGCGCGTACAACATGTGTGTGGGACTTTGGAACACATATCCCAATGTACGCGCGATCTGCGCCACACTTATCTTACGGGTATCCTGTCCTTCGATCAGTACACGTCCCTTTGTTGGCTTAAGCAAGCCGATGGCATGTTTTACAAGCGTGGATTTTCCCGCGCCATTCGGTCCCAACACTGCGATCAGGTCGCCGGGATATATCTTCAGATTGACGTCTTTCAGAATGAATGGATATTCCTCATCATATTGAAAATCAACATCCTCAAAGACAACAAGCGGTTCCCTGCTTTCCTCGACGGTTGGCTTGGGCGGCGGCGGCGCGGGAATTTCCAACGACTTGACGCGTTGAACCACCCACGGTGCAGGCAGTTTTACCTTCGTGTGATCGATCTCTTTGGGAAGATTATCAATTGGACCCAGATACTTAATACGCCCCTCTTCCATATAAAGCAGCCGGTCTGGTTTGGCTTCGATGGCGTCTTCCACGCGGTGCTCCACAAGGACGACGGTTTTGCCTTCATCTGCCAAACTGCGGAAAACCTCCAAGGCTTCGTGCGCAGATGCGGGGTCGAGAGAAGCGAGCGGCTCATCCAACAGCAAGATGGACGGGTTCATCGTCAATACACCGGCAAGAGCCACTTTTTGCTTTTCACCGCCGGATAGATTGAACGTTTCCCGTTCACGCAGATACTCAAGATTCAGGCGCTTCAACGCCTGGTCCACACGTTGATTGATCTCTTCGCGCGGTAAACCTAAATTCTCAGGACCAAATGCGATCTCATTGAATACATTACTGGCAACGATCTGACGTTCCGGGTCCTGCAAAAGCGTCCCAACGATCTGAGCCATTTCAGGGATCGGCATTTCCGACACTTCAGTTCCATGAAGCAAAACCTTGCCGGTACGCTCGCCGCGATAGCTGCGCGGGATCAGCCCGTTGATGCAGCGTGCCAGGGTGGTTTTGCCGCATCCGCTGGAACCGGCAATTAATAACAACTCGCCCTGTTTTAGCTCAAGAGAAATATTCTCAAGAGCCAATTCAGGACGGGTTCGATATTTGAAAGTGAGGTTCTCGATGACAAGAGGCTGGTTTGACATTTCCGCCCTATTTTACTCGGAAAACCAATTTTCTCAAGGATTGGTATTTTTCTTTAACATTCAAACTATGCACCCACCACATCCACCAATGCCTGATAATTTGCAGGAATCACCCGGGGAGACTCGAACGATTCTGTAATGATGGATGGATCTTTCATGCCGTGACCTGTGCAAACAACCACGACTTTCTTGCCCTTCGCGTCCAACGTCCCTTTGGCTGTTTCAGCGACCAGACCTGCAAACCCCGCCGCCGAAGCCGGTTCGACCCACACCCCTTCCGAAGCGAGGATGTGCTGCGCTTCCAATATCTTCGCATCGGATGCCGCAATGATCCTTCCATTGGATTCATGAGCGGCTTCCAAGGCTTGCTCTCCACGGGCAGGCTTCCCGATACGGATGGCGGTTGCGACCGTCTCAGGTTTTTCCACGGGGTGACCCAATACCAGCGGCGCAGCACCTTCCGCTTGCACACCGAGAATCTGCGGAAGTCCCTTTTGATATTGTTTGAAGCCAGCCCAATAAGAAGTGATATTCCCAGCATTCCCAACCGGCAGGCACAACCAATCAGGCGCGGAACCAAGCACATCACATATCTCGAATGAAGAGGTCTTTTGCCCTTCGATGCGATAGGGATTAATCGAATTCACAAGCGCGATTGGAGTTTTCTGTGTGATCTCAACGACAAGCGAAAGCGCATCATCGAACGAGCCTTGGATCTGGATCACTTCGGCTCCATAAGCAATGGCACCGGCGAGTTTACCGACCGCCACTTTCCCTTCGGGGATCAACACAATGGAACGTAACCCTGCACGAGCTGCATAGGCGGCTGCCGATGCAGCAGTATTCCCAGTGGACGCACAAATCACGGTCTTCGCCCCGCGACCAACGGCTTCGCTGATGGCAGCGGTCATGCCGCGGTCTTTGAAAGAACCCGTCGGATTCAATCCCTCGAATTTGATGAACAACTCACAACCGAGTTCACGGCTGAGGCGTGGCATGGGAATGAGCGGAGTATTTCCCTCATTTAAAGAAACGATCTGGGTGTGGGCTGGCAGGTCGAGATATTGCCCATAGCGATGGATCAAACCCTGGTAGGTCATATCAACTCCAAGTTGTAGAATGAGGCGATTATACCCATCACAGTTGCAAACGGACGAAAATCCCGCCTGCCTCCACAGGTAATTTATAATGTTCCGTATGATAAAAATTCGAGTTCCAGCCACCTCTGCAAATCTCGGTCCGGGTTTCGACTGCCTGGGACTGGCACTGAATCTGTGGAACGAGATCTCGTTCGAAGAAGCGCCGCAGTTAAAATACCGCGCAAACGGTGAAGGAGCGGAGAAACTAAATAAGGGGAATCGCAACCTGTTGACAAAGGCGTATTCAAATTTGCATCAGGTTTGCGGCGCAGAGATGAAAGGCGTGCGAATTACTTCGTACAACAATGTGCCCATGAGCAGTGGACTTGGTTCAAGCGCGGCAGCCATCGTTGCAGGATTGTTCGGCGCCAACGAAGTCCTTGGCAGACCGTTGGACAATAACGGTCTATTGGAACTCGCCACACAAATGGAGGGACATCCTGATAATGTTGCACCGGCTCTTTTTGGCGGGCTTGTGGTTTCAGTGATGAAACAGAATGAGATCATCACTCGCCGATATGAAACCCCTGAGTTGACAGCGGTAATCGTCAAACCCGATGTCGAGTGGCTGACGAAAACCGCACGTGCAGTTTTACCCAAATCCGTTTCTCGAACGGATGCGATCCACAACATTGGGCGGACGGCTCTTGTCGTCGACGCGCTCCGAACCGGCAACCTTAACCTGCTCCAACAAGTGATGGAAGACCGCATCCATCAATCTTATCGGTTGAGACATATCTCCGGCGGGTTGTCTGCATATAAACGCGCCAAACAATTCGGCGCAGCGGCGCTGTCGGGAGCGGGACCATCCATCATCGTCTTTGTGCCGCAATCCAAAGCAGAACAAGCAAAGGCTGAGATTTGCGCTGTCTTTAATGAGCGAGGCATCAAGACCTGCAGTTTCATCACCCAGCCAAGCATGCAAGGCGTTCATTTGGTTTAGCACAAATCTGCTGTACGTTTTATTTTGTTTTGTTTTGTTCCGTTCCGAATCCAACGCCACCCGCTCAGGTTTATGCGGAATAAATTTGACATACACCTTTTTCCCGGCAGAATATTTTTCCAGCGCAGTGTCAACAATAAGCGCATAGGTCTCCGACTGAAAGACCGAGCCGTTTTTTGGCGTGACATCAAAATAGAGACGCATCCCGCGTGAGCCTTTGAGGGGATACGGCAAATCCAGATCGTCCACGCGGGTGATCACCGCCTCCGCCTCTTCCCCGGACTTTCGAATCTCGTTGTTGACCTCGGCAAGTTTGTTGAATTCCAAGCAGCGTTCCTCCAACTTTTGGTGCGCCAGCAGCTTTTCGCGTTCTTCATCGTAATATTCAAAGATTATCTGACTCGGATCATTCGGGTCATATGTCACCCAGATTTTTCGCCCCGCCTCACCCACCAATTGCCCAAGCACAGTCGCATAATTACGCTGTGCCGTCCAGTGCTTGAATGATTGCCGAAATGGAGTCCGCCCTTCCGGCTGGACATCCACCTCGTAATCGATCCGCATTTCCTTCCGCCCGTAGGGGCTTCTGCTCACGGTGTGACGTGCAGAAACAACAGTCGCAGGCGCCGTGACGCCGCGTTTACGAAGCGCATCGTTGTACGCATCCTTCCTTGCGATCTGCTTATTGTCCAGCATTCCCCAAATCACCCAGCCAATGATCCCGAACAAAGGAAAGATACAAACGCTGAAGATCCATACATGTTCCAGTAAAAACTTTACGATGTCCATGCCTCACACTCCGATAAAAATTAAAATTTCCATATTGTTCGTGCAGGTCGATAGTTATCCAGATCATAAGTATCGATGTAAGCGCGGGAAGTCTTGTTCGGATCGTACATGACCATTACCTTCTTCCCATATTCACTGACCATCTGATAGTTTTCAGGATCCTGTTCATTTGGGATCAATTTCACTTCATAACCATTTGGAAAAAATTCGTCTCTAAACTTGATCCTGAACGCAGGAGCATCTTCCGGGCTAAATTCCACTTCAAAATCGATAATAAAAGGGGCAGTATTCTGGGGTTTCTTACTTGGCTGATGAATAACCTTTGCACCAACAATTTTCCCAGCCTCCAACAATCCACCATTATCACGAATGGACTGCCGGTATTCGTCCTTTTTTGTCTGCCTGGTTTGAACTTCTTTATTTGCCAGTTTCCCAATTAGAAAAAAACCTACAATGCCCGGCACAGATAAAACCAATACCAGTAAAACAATGCCGCCATAACAAAAAAGTGTTGTCGAATCTATATTTTGCATACGCTTTTTCTTCAAATAAATACATCAGATCTAAAAGAAAAGATGCAATTTAAGATAATTTTCAATTTTGATTTAGGAATTGGCGTCCCGGATTAAGGCTGAAATCTCCGGTTTTTGCTGGTCGTATTTTACGTAAAACATCCCGCCAATGATCAGTTTGGGCAGGGACTCAAGTGCAATCATGCCATAGGATTGGGATTCAAAAGGAACTCCATCTTCCGGAATGACACGGAATTTTAACCGCATGGTCCTACCATCCTTTTGCTCATTTTTTTCTGCTACATTCAAGTCTTCAACTTCCAAAATGGTAGCGAGCGCTTCCACCCCTTTTTCACGGGCGCGGATGGACTCGTTTTCCATGTCTACAAACCTGCTGCGCCTCTGCATCCAATCCTTTTTCACCAGGTAATTTTCATGTTCAAAATCATAATGATGGATTTCCATTTGAGTTGGGTCATGCGGATCATACGTTACCCACATTTGCTTTGCATGTTCAGCCTTTGAATAATATTTGGGAATCCATGTCTGGAATTTACTCCGAAACGAAGGTTGACCTTCAGGATGAACTTCAACCTCAAATTCAGCCACCACCTCATACGCCCCGCCATAAAGTTTTCTGTTGGATCCCGTGTATTTATAAGACAGAATATCGGCAGGTGATGTCACGCCCCGATCTAACAAGCTCTTTGTGCGATCATATTCCTCCTGCCGCACCTTTTCAGTGGATTTCTTATTTTCTCTATTGGAAAGAAAAACAAATGGAACAACAAATGCCAGAATTAATAAGACCAAACACAAGACCGGGTACGCAGTACCTATAATCTCATTCATGTCCATTCTCCACAATAATAAAAATACGCCTAACAGTTATTGTTAGGCGTATTTTACAGCAAATTTGCAAAATTATTTGATCTTGAACATCTGGGTAAGTTTCATTGCCAGGTTCAGGTCACCTGCCAGTTTGAGCTTACCCTGCATAAAGGCTTGCATCCCGTCGATCTCGCCGGTGAAGATCTTGACGTAATCACTGGAATCAGCGGTCAGGGTCATTTTCGGGGTGGCAAAAGTCCCTTTGGAAACTTCGCATTTGCCGTCCTTGATGGTAGCGTACCATTCACCGGGTTCTTCGCCGGTGAATTTGAACTGGATGGTCGCATCCAAGCCCGCGGCTTTGTCAGCAAGAAAAGCGCCGGGCATTTTGGACATGAGGGTTTCGATTGTAAGTGCCATTGGTTCTCCTATAGATGGAAAGTTGAAGGTTACAGGTTGCAGGTCGGAACTTGCAACATTCGACCTGCAACTTATAACTTTTATTGCAAATTCTCAAAGATCGCGGCAGCGCCCATGCCGCCGCCGATGCACATGGTGACCATGCCGTACTTGGACTTGCGTCGTCCCATTTCATAGACCAACTGCGTGGTGAGTTTGGAGCCGGTGCAGCCAAGCGGATGACCAAGAGCAATCGCGCCTCCGTTGACATTGACCTTGTCGGGGTCCATTTCGAGTGTCTGCAACACCGCCAGAGACTGTGCGGCGAATGCCTCGTTCAGCTCGAACAGGTCGATATCGTTCATGGACAGTCCCGCCAGTTTCAGGGCTTTCGGGATGGCAGCCACGGGACCGATCCCCATCAACTCGGGGGGAACCCCGCCCACGGCGAAGGTCACGAAGCGAGCCAAAGGCTGAAGTCCCAATTCGGCGGCTTTATCCGCAGACATAACCATCACAGCCGAAGCGCCGTCAGACATCTGGGAGGAATTCCCCGCCGTGACCGTACCGCCTTCTTTGAAAGCGGGTCGAAGTTTGGCGAGACCTTCAATGGTCGAATCGCCGCGCGGACCTTCATCCCGTTTGACGGTGAAGTTCTTCTTCATCACCTTGCCGTCCACATACTCGTTGACTTCCACATCGACCGGCAAAAGCTCAGGGTCGAAGATGCCGGTATCAACGGCGTGGGCAGCCTTCTGGTTGCTCTTGAGCGCGAACTCATCCTGCTGCTCGCGAGTGATGCCATACTTCGCGGATACGTTCTCCGCGGTGAGACCCATGTTGGTGTAATACTGCGGAAGTTCCATTGCGAACTGCGGGTTCGGCGAAAACTTGTAACCCATCATCGGCACCATCGACATGGACTCCACGCCGCCGCCGATGCCAATTTCGATATCGCCAGCTTTGACGGCATATGCCACATGCGCAATGGATTGAACGCCCGATGAGCAATAACGATTGATCGTCTCAGCAGGGACGCTGTCCGGCAGACCCGCGCGGATGGAAATAGTGCGGGCAAAGTTCATGCCCTGCTCGCCTTCGGGAAAGGCACAGCCCAGCACAACATCTTCCACCTGTTCAGGGTCAAGGTTCGGTGTGCGGTTGAGCAATTCTTTAATGACCGCCGCGCCCATCTCATCGGGACGAACCGTTGCCATCCCGCCGCGTTTGGCTTTACCAACAGGCGTACGGACAGCACTAACAATAACGGCTTCTTTAGTTGTCATAAGTTTCTCCTTTGGTACAGGTCAAAGGTTGAAGGTCTCAGGCTTTCACCTTCAACCTTCCAACATTCAACTCTTAACCAATCACTAATTCCTAAGCGGCTTTCCAGTTTGAAGCAGCGACCACATTCTTGCCTGGGTCTTCTCTTCGCCACAAAGCGAGAGGAATGCCTCACGTTCAAGGTCGAGGACGTATTGCTCGCTCACCCAGGTCGGTTTGGTGATGTCGCCACCGGCAATGATATGCGCCAGTTTGGCAGCGATATGCGCGTCGTATTCAGTGATGTAATTGCCTTCCTTGAACGCCCACGCGCCGATCTTCATCGCGCCGAACATATCGCGCCCGGCGCCATAGATGAGTTCCGGCGTGGGAGGACGATACCCAGACGCGGCAAGATGCAGCACTTCTTTCTTCGCTTCGGTCAGAAGATGGTCGCGGTTGGCGATCACCCGGTCCTGCGGACCAAGGATATTCATGTCGCGCGCTTCCTCCGCGGATGTGGCCACCTTCGCCTGCCCGATCTGCAAAAACGCCTTCTGGATGAACGGGAATGCTTCAGCGGCTTCCACCTTCATGGGCGGGTTGATGATGCGGCGCATATATTCCTTCGTGCCGCCGCCAGCGGGAATGACACCCGCGCCAAGTTCGACCAAGCCGATATAGGTTTCAGCCGCTGCCACCACACGCGAGGCATGCATCGTCACTTCACAGCCGCCGCCGAGAGCCAGTCCAGCAGGAGCAACTACGATCGGCTTGGGCGAGTAACGCATACGCATGTTCATGGTTTGCAAACGGCAGATCGCTTCATCGAGCTGATCCCACATGCCTTGCTGTGCCGCAACGACCACCATGAACAGGTTCGCGCCGGCGCTGAAATTATCCGCTTCGCTGCCGACTACGAGACCATCGAAATCGGTTTCGAGTTTATCGAGCGCCTCAGTGGTAATGGCGAAGATATCGTCATCGAGCGCGTTCATCTTGGTGTGGAATTCGACCAGCCCAACGCCGTCGCCGATATCAAAGAGGGTTGCGCCTGCATTCTTGCTGACTTCCTTCTTCGTACCGCGCAAGTCCTTCAGGAACACAAATCCTTCGCTTGCCTTGAACTTCACATACTTCTTCTTCGCAACATCGTACGCGCCCACCTTGTTGCCATTCTTATATTGATAGAACGTTTCGACACCGCTCTTCAACATTTCATCGACCCACTTCGCGGCGGGATAGCCTTCCTTCTTCATGCTTTTGACAGTCTCTGCCACGCCGAGCATATCCCAGATCTCGAACGGACCCGCTTCATGCATGAAACCCCAGCGGACGGCATCGTCAACGGGTTTGGCGGTGTCTGCCACTTCGGGGATGATGGATGACACATACTGGAAACTTTGATAGGTCAACGCCTTGACGAGTTTCGCCGCCTTGTCATCCGCTTCGAGCATGACCTTGAGCTTGGCACCCAAGCCCTCGGCTTCCTTCGCCGCCTTGACCGAGTCAAAGCGCGGCTTCTCGGCGGGAGTATGCTCCAGCGTGTTCAGGTCGAGCGACCAGAATTCCTTCTTCCCCTCTGCATTGCGGACTTCCTTATAGAAGCCGACTTTCGTCTTATTACCGAGCCACTTGCGCTCAAGCAATGTATCCATCAATTTGCGCGGTTTCTCGGCGGCAAGATATTTCTGCCCAAGCTTGTCGTGCGGAATCAAGGGCGCGAGGTTCTTGCCCACGTGATCCCATACGTCCACGCCGACCAGATCTATCAGCCTGAACGTCGCTGTCTTTGGGCGACCCATCAAAGGTCCGGTGAGAGCGTCAACTTCATCCACGCTGTAATCGTTGTTGAGGATGAAGTCCAGCGCAAAAGCGCCAGTTCCAAAAGCGACTCGGTTGCCGATGAAGTTGGGCGTATCCTTGCAAAGCACGATACCCTTACCCAAACGATATTCACCGAAGTGTGAAATGAAATCGACCACGTCCTTCGAAGTATCCGCCGTCGGGATGATCTCAAGCAGTTTCAAATAGCGCGGTGGATTGAAGAAGTGCGTACCGAGGAAATGTTTCTTGAACCCGTCCGAGAGTCCTTCCGCAATATCCTTGACGGGAATGCCGGAAGTGTTTGTGGAAACGATGGCGTTCGGTTTGCGGATCTTATCGATGCGCGCCATCAAATCCTGCTTGATCTTGAGGTTCTCGACGATGGCTTCGCAGACCCAATCGGCTTCGGCGATGACGTTGAAATCATCATCAAGGTTGCCGAGCGTGACCAATGTCTTCAACTCGGGTCCCATCAAGTTGGCAGGACGCGCCTTCAAGCAGCGGTCCCAGCCTTCCTTAACGATCTTGTTCTTATCAGGCGAATCTTTCGGAGCGATGTCCAGTAGTGTGCAAGGCACGCCGATATTCGCCAAATGCGCGGCAATGGCTGCCCCCATTGTGCCTGAGCCGATGACAACTGCTTTGTGGATGTTATATTTTGTCATTTGTTCCTCCGTAGGGGCGACGTCTTGTCGCCCTGGGCGCGGAAACCACGCCCCTACGCTTTACCTCAAATCCTTCCCCGAATAACCCAGCACCTGACGCGCCACCACAAGGCGGTTGATCTGACCGGTACCTTCATAGATGTCGGTGATCTTCGCGTCGCGGAACCATTTCTCGAGCAGGAAATCACGGCTGTACCCGAGCGGACCTAAAATCTCCACGGCTTTCTGCGTGACCTTGGTGGTCACATCGCCAGCCTTGACCTTGCTCATCGAGGATTCGAGCGCGTTGGATTTCTTATTGTCCGCCATCCAGACCGCTTTCAAAACCATCAGCCACGCCGAGCGGAGTTGGATATCCATATCGATGACATCGCGTTCGATGGCGGTCAACTTATTGCGCGGCACACCATAGCGGACCTGGATGCCGTTCTCCTGCAGTTTCTCTTTGAGGAATTCAAGCGCGGCTCTCGCCACGCCCAAGCCGGATGCCGCCACGAGCGGGCGGGTCGCGTCGAAGGTTGCCATCGCGCCCTTGAAACCGGTGGTGGTCTTTTCGACGGTCGGTTTGCCGAGCAGATTCTCGAACGGCACACGCGCATCAACAAGGGAAATGGCAGCCGTATCACTGGCGCGGATGCCAAGTTTATGTTCCAGTTTGGTGACCTTCACGCCCGGCGTTCCAGCTTCCACGACAAAGGCGCGCATACCGGCGCGTCCTGCCGAGGGGTCGATGCTTGCCCACACAACAATGAAACCTTTGCCGAGCTTTTCATATTCATTGAAGGCTTTATCTCCGGCGGTGACGAAGATCTTCTCGCCGTTGATGACCCACTCGTTGGTCTTTTCATCCAATATGGCACGCGCGCGAATGGCGGATGTATCCGAACCGGCGCCGGGTTCGGTCATGCACATTGCGGCGAAGGTCGGTTTGTCGTCGTTGAAACGGGCAAGGAATTTGGCTTTCTGCTCCGGGGAGCCAGCCGCCTGCACAGCCGCCGCGCCAAGTCCGCCGCCGGGGGTGATGAGGTAGTAGCCTACGTCGCCCCATGCAAGCATTTCGATCTGAGCCGCCAAACGCTGGTAGCCGATCGGCGGACGCTTCTCCGCGCCTTCCTTTGGTTTCTCATCGGTGGGAGCCAGCCCGCCTCCACCGCCCATCGAACGCATGGCAGTGTGCATGAACTCGACATAATCCCACGGGATGGCATGTTCGTTCTCGTCAAACTCGCGCGAGGTGGTGCGCATCATATTTTCAGCAACCGTTTGCAGCATGGTCTGCATCTGGGCAATCGGTTTGGGGGTTTCGAAATCAATGGTCATTTTTCTCTCCTTGAGGTTGAAGGTAAAAGGTTGAATGTTGAAAGTTAAAACCAACCTGCAACCTGTAACCTAAAACTTTTATAGAATCACCAGACCCAACAGGGCGGCAAAACCGCGTCCGTTACGCATGAGCAGTTCAACGGGATTCTCGCGGATGTAGCCGTGACCGCCGTAGATCTGTACGCCGCGGTCGGTGACCATCATCGCCATATCGGCGGCGCCGTTCTGGGCGAGATACGCCTCAATGCAGGAATCTTCCTTGTTGTTATCAAGCTTCCAGGCGGCTTCCCACGTGAGAAGACGGATGCCTTCCATCTCGGTCGCCATCTCTGCCAACATGAAGGCAATCGCCTGCTTCTGCGCGATCTTCACACCAAAGGCTTCGCGTTCCTTGGCGTAATCGCGGGCATATTCAAAGGAAGAGCGGGCAACGCCCATAGCGGCTGCAGCGGAGGCAACTCTCATGGCTGACAGGATCGGTTCAAAGTCGTGACCTGAAGCGCCGCCGAGTCTTTCGGCGGTCACATTCTCGAGTTTGACGCGATACATCGGCAGGGCATTCAGCCCCATCAATTTGTCGCGTTCTTCAGAAACGGATAAACCTTCGCTTCCTTTTGTGACGATAAAGCCCTGCGTGACCCCGTTAAGGTTGGCGTACACGATCATCGCTTCGGCGTCCTTGGCATATGGAACAAAGACCTTCTCGCCGTTGAGGACGTACTTTTCGCCGTCGGCTTGGGCGGTGGTCTTGAGCGCGTTCGGGTCGAAGTCGAAACTCATTTCCATCAGCGCGCCGGTGTAGGGAGCCCAGTCGCCGCCGACGATCTTCGGCAGGTATTCCTGCTTCTGCTCCTCGGTACCACCGAGCAGGACGGGTGTGGCAAAAAGCGAAGGTGTCAGCACGGACAACGCCCCGGCAAGGTCGCCATATGCCATCTCTTCGAGCGCGAGCACACCGGTGACGGCGCTGCGCTCACCGAAACCGCCGTACGCCTCAGGCGTGGACGCCTGCAAAAAGCCGAGCTCCCAGCCTTTGCTGATGAGCTTCTTCGGCATTTCGCGCTCTTCCTCGGCATCGTGCGCGGCGGGACGCAGATCGTTGGCAGCGTACTTCCCCACCGCATCGATCAGCATCTGTTGTTCTTCATTGGGTTCAAAAGAATACATTTGTCTTCACTCCTTTTGGTTTTCGATGGATTACCAAATTATTCAACTAATCAACTACACAACTATCCAACCAGCTAACTACCTCAACATCCCCTTCAAAACAAAATCGGAATAATCATCGGCGATCTGCTCAATGGACTTCGCACCGTTGGGTTGATACCAGGTCAGCGTCCAGTTCATGACGCCCATCAACGCGCGCACAGTAAGACCCGTATCCTTCAGGTCGAATATTTTCGACTTCACCCCTTCATTAAGAACATCCCGCCATAACGCCTCGAACGTATCACGTTGCGGGACATGGCGGGCATGGGACTTCTTATCAAGGGAGCGGTGTTCGAACAGGAGGACGGCGGTCAGGTCGGCGTTCTCGGAAAGCGCGGAGAGGTATCCGCGGATCATGTGCCGGAGCTTCTCATCCGCCGGGATGGGCTGGGCTGCAATAATGGAGATATGTTCCGTCAGCATGATGAGGGCGCGGTCGAGCAGTGCCAACAGAATTTCCTGCTTGGACGAAACATGGTGATACAAACTCGCCTTTTGCACGTGCAGCGCCGCCGCAATATCGGACATCGAAGCGCCGTGGAAGCCTTTCTGACGAAACACCTGCGCAGACGCATCAAGGATATCTTCTCGGGTCACAGTATCTCCTTCCCTACCGAACGGTAGGTAGGGACAGTGTACTACCGTCGGTAGGGAGAGTCAAGATATTTCACTCAAGCTTACTTAACGCAAACTTATGGATAACCATTCTTTCAACCACAGTCAAACACTGATAAACAGGATGGTAGATTTGAGATAATCCTTGTACACGGATCGAACGGATTACACGGTCAAACACGGAACTTATAATTTTTTCGAGGAACAAGTTTGGTAACTAGGTAATCGGTCGGAAGTTTTTAGAAAATAAATCCCCGCTCAAGCCGCCGTCCTCGGCGGCGGGGGCGGCGCCATGAGCGTTGGTTTGTATAATTTATTTCGACCGACTACTAAAATCGTCCCTGCTTCAGTTACAATGAAACGCTATAACCCAACTGAGAGGAGATTTATTATGAAATATTTTGTTACAGGCGCAACGGGTTTTGTCGGCGGTGTTTTGGCGAGGAAACTGCGAGAAGCGGGACATGAAGTGAACGCCTCGGTCCGCTCGCCGGAGAAGGCGAAGGAACTCGAAGCGCTCGGCGTGAAATTATTCAAAGGCGACGTGACCGATAAAGAGTCGATGCGCGCGGCAATGACCGGCGTGGACGGCGTCTTCCATGTGGCGGGCTGGTACAAGATCGGGGCAAAAGATAAAAGCGATGGGGTCAAGGTCAACATCAACGGCACACGCAATGTATTGGAATTGATGCAGGAGTTGAATATCCCCAAAGGGGTGTACACCAGCACACTGGCGGTCAACTCAGACACCAAAGGGAAAGTGGTGGATGAAAGCTATCACTTCACCGGCAGGCACATCAGCGAATATGACCGCACCAAGGCAGAAGCCCATAAGATTGCGAATGAATTCATCGCCAAGGGACTGCCGCTGGTCATCGTTCAGCCGGGATTGATCTACGGACCCGGGGACACCTCCTCCCTCCGCAGTTCCATTCTCAATCTGCTGAAGGGTCAACTGCCCATGCTGCCGCTCCAAACGGCTTATAACTGGGCGCACGTGGACGATATTGTGCAAGGGCACATATTGGCAATGGAAAAAGGAAAAGCCGGTGAAAGCTATTTCATCTGCGGCGAAAAATACGAGTTGTATGAAGCCTTCAAACTTGCCGCACAGACCGCAAACGTCCGCGCGCCGATGGCGGCTGCGCCCGGCATGATGAAAGTGATGTCGGTACTGGTTACACCGTTCGATGCGTTCATGCCTGAATCCTATACGTCCGAAGGATTGCGCGTCATTGCCGGTATCACCTACCTCGGCGATAACTCCAAAGCCAAACGCGAACTCGGGTACGATCCGCGTCCCGTCAGTGTGGGATTTGTGGAAACGATAAAGCATGAGATGAAAGCGGCTGGGATGTAAATCCGTTTTCAATGGATGGAAGCAGGCAGGGCACGGGTATGAAGCGCAGCGTCACATCATAAAAATATTAGAACCGCCCGCCTGCTTTTATTCGCATATCTAATCTGCTATAATAAAAACATGGTTACGCCCAATCCCACTGAACAAAATACTTCCGAAACACCCCCATCATTGACCCCTGAAAAGCTGGCGGAACTGCGCGAACAGGAGCGCCAACAAAAGCAGACGATGGCGATCATCATCGCCGTGGTTGTGGTGCTGGTAGCCCTGCTTGGCGTTGCGATCTACTTCCTCTTGCAGCCTGCCACCCCCACCGATAAGATCCGCGATATCTTCATTATTGTGGTGGCGCTCGAAACGCTGGTGATCGGCGTGGCGTTGATCGTGCTGGTGGTGCAGTTGGCGAGCCTCATCAACCTGCTGCAGAACGAAGTGCGACCGATCCTCGCGGCGACGACGGAGACCGTCAACAGCCTGCGCGGTACCGCGGAATTTCTGGGAGAGAACGTGGTGGAACCCGTTATCAAGCTCAACGGCTACCTGGCGGGCTTGAAGCGTATGTTAGAATTATTGGGAATCAAGCCCAAGTAATCAAACAAATTATCGATCAAATCGAACCAACCCAAAAGGAGATATACCATGTCTGACCGTGATGAATTTGGAGCCTTTCTTGTAGGATTTGTCGTCGGCGGGCTGACTGGCGCCGTCGTTGCGCTGCTCTTTGCACCGCAATCTGGCGAAGAAACCCGCGCCCTGATCAAGGATAAATCCATTGAACTGCGCGATAAGGCGCAGGAAACCGCGGAAGAAGCCTATGCCCGCGCCGAGCAGGCGGCAAAAGAAGCCCGCGCCCGCGCCGAAGAGCTTGCCAAGGAAGCCAAGACCCGCGCCGAGGCACTTACCGCAGAAGCCAAGAGCCGCGCCGGTACGATTGCCAGTGAAGTCAAGGAACGCAGCAAGGGCGCCATCGAAGCCGTCCGCAAGACCAAGAAGGACGACAGCGGCGAAGCCACCCCCGCGTAATTCGCTTTCGTAAAAAGAAGAGGGTTTGTCGTTGCGACAAACCCTCTTTTGTTTTAACTCACCGTACGCGCCCTCACCCTAACCCTCTCCCAAAGGGAGAGGGAACTCCCTTCCCCTTCGGGGGAAGGGCTGGGGATGAGGGAAAACAGTTTTGCAGGTTTCATGATTTCCGTGTACAAATAAACCATGCGCCGCTTCATGCAATTCTTCTACCGCCTGTTGTATCATCCCTTCGCCTTCACCTATGATCTCGTGGCGTGGGTCGTTTCGTTTGGGAAGTGGAAAGACTGGGTCTTGAGCATTTTCCCCTATATCGAAGGGACCCGCCTCCTCGAGCTGGGACATGGTCCCGGGCACTTGCAGCGCTTCCTGCGAAGCCGGGGGCTGGACTCTGCCGCGATAGATGAATCCACGCAGATGGGGCGACTCGCCAAACGCAAGCTGGGACGTTCGCACAAACTCGCGCGCGGACTCTCGCAAGCCATCCCCTTCCCCGCTGGCGCGTTCGACACGGTCATCTCCACCTTCCCGAGCGAATACATCTTCGACCCGCAGACCTTGCAGGAGATCCAACGCGTGCTCACGCCGGGCGGAAGACTCATCGTCCTGCCGACCGCTTTCCCTTCGAACAAACTCCTGAAATGGCTGTTCAAAGTAACAGGCGAAAGCCCTGAAGCGTTGGACCAAGCCGTGCAGGAAAGATTATTGCAGCCTTTCCTTGACGCCGGTTTTCAAGTAGAGGTGGAGACCAAAGAGTTGAAGTCCAGCAGGCTGGTGATCGTGTTGGCGAGGAAGTAGAGATTAGGGAATAGGGATTAGGGAGCTGTCATTTCGAGCGGCAGCGAGAAATCTTTGAGAATGGAGGGAATTGGGGAGTAGGAATCAGGGAATAGGGAATAGGTGTGTTCTCGCCACTGGGGACGGCGGCGGGAGCAGGTTAATAGAACCCACCCCGCGCCGTGGGCACGGGGTGGCAGGTTGCTGCGCAGAAAAGGGATGAATGGTGATTCTTCGCTTCCGCGGTTTATGTATTGCCCACTATCCTCCAGCGCATTGAGGCAGATCACTGTAATCGGGATTGGAGCAGTCTTCGACCGGGCAGGATGAGTCTGTGAAGGGGTCGCAACTGGTATCGGTGTTGGGCGGGTTGTCGTCGGTGTTGGAGGGAGGCGGGTTGGGATCGGTGTAGGTGCAGATGCCGCCGTCGAAGGTGAAGGAGTCGGTCTGAATGCCGTCCACTTCGATGTTGACGTTGAGCGGGAAGCTGTTCCCAGACAGGGAGCAGGAGAGGATGTTCGGATTATTCGATGCCGCGCCGCAGTTGACGGGGCTGCCGTTGAAGGTGACGTTGAGGCTTTTGCCGGTGAGATCGGGAACGGGCGGGGCGAAGGGGAAGTTGATATAGCCCATGCCGGTGTCGCAGGCGGTGACGGTTCCCTGTAACAGCGGGGCAGCCTCTGTGGGAGGCGCATCCGTTGGGGCGTCGGTGGGAGGCGCGGGTTCTTCTGTCGGCTCATCGGTGGGGACGTCGGTTGGGGCTTCGGTGGGGCTGGGGTTTGCCGGGCAGTATTTACCCTGCAGAGTTGCCAAAGAGCTGCCTATCAACTGACTGGAGTATCCACTATAAAGATCGATCTGAATGGTATTGCCGTCGGGGCATGGAAGGGAGCATTCGATGCCATAGGTGCCATACAAGCTAAGTCCGTAATCATTAAACCCTTTGCAAAACAAGGTCACGTTATCGAGGGTCTGGTATTGGGATCCGCCGCCGCATTGGTAGAGGCGGCATGCCATGATGAATAGCATGACGAATGAATAAAAGAGCAGTCTTTTCGCATTGAGTTTCATGAATTCTCCTATTAATGAGATGATGTCTGCTTATATATAAGTAGTTGTTAGAACCCGCTTCGGGTGTGGGAGATTTAGAGAAAGGTTGAAGGTTGAAGGAGGAAGGTTGAAGGTAGAAGGAGGAAGTGTCATTTCGAGCGGCAGCGAGAAATCTTTGGGGATGGAGGGAATTGGGAATAGGGAATAGGGAATGGGGAATGGGGAGCCGGGGGGCGGCAGCGAGAGCAGAATAGGTCATAAATCAGATAGAACGCGGGGAATTTACAGATTTTTTAGGAGGCTTGTTTTTTGCTTCGATTTCTGTATACTAGCCAACATAGGCGGGACTTAATAAACCAGAAATCACCCATTTGACTCATTTGGTAATTGGTTCCGCCTGCTGACCGCCCTGTTTAGGGGGGCTGTCTGTCACTGCCATCTATTGGCTATGCGCTATGACGTGTAGAAAGGAGGGTACTACATAGGATACAGGATAGTAAGAGGATGGTAAGAGGATGACCCAATTCAAAACAAAATGATAAGGAGCTAAAAATGGCTAAAATTCGCAAAAACATCATCATCCAAGGCTTCAGCGGCACGTTGGGTGATCAGTTAATAATCAAACAGGATAAGGCAGGAAGAACGATCCTTGCCGTGCCTCCAACGTTCAGTGAAAACCGTACTTTCAGCGAAGCACAGCAAGCCCAGCATGAAAAATTCCGTGAAGCTTCCACGTATGCCAAGGATGCAAAGAGTGAAGAAATTTATCAAGAAAAGGCGGAAGGGACACCGCAAACCCCTTACAACGTGGCGATGGCGGACTGGTTCCATGCGCCGGAGGTGAAGGAAATCGATCTCAGCGGTTGGAATGGCGGTGCGAATGAGGTGATCCGCATTCGGGCTGTGGACGATGTGGAGGTGGCGCAGGTGACGGTGTTGATCACGGACGGCGGCGGGGCTGTGCTGGAACAAGGCTCGGCTGCGAATGTGGGCAGCGGCTGGTGGCATTACACCACGGAAGGGGATACTTCCGGCGCGTCGCGGATCGTGGCTTCGGCACGGGACTTGCCGGGGAATGTAGCTCAGTTGGAGTGGCTTGATTAGTTGGGTAGTTAACTCAAGTTGCAACTTTCAAATGGATTTTTTAGCTTCCCGCCAAAAACCCTCAG
>JACKAV010000011.1 GCA_020634895.1 Anaerolineales bacterium
TCGTGACGCAATCGTCCGCGTGGCATAAATGGCAGGGACAGCACAGCCGAATCCCAGAATCATCGGGATGAACGATTTTCCGTGAAGCCCAACCACGCGCATGAAACGGTCCATGACAAAAGCGGCGCGGGACATATACCCCGAATCTTCAAGCAATGCCAAAAAGAAATAGAGGATCAAAAGCCCCGGGACAAAGACAAGCACGCCTCCGACTCCGGCGACGATTCCGTCGAGGACGAGAGAATGTATCCACGCTGGAGCATGGATCAGGTCCAGCAGGAGGCGGAACCAATTTGTGAAGGGTCCGTTGATGACGGCATCCATCCAATCCAAAAAAGGAGAAGATGCGTCGATCACCAACCTAAAAACAACGTACATGACGGCGAAAAAGATGGGCAGACCAAAATAGCGGTTGGTTACAATATCGTCGACACGTTCCGTCAGTGTAATGCGGTCAAGCTGCGGACGATTCAACGACTGACGCACCACGCCATTGATAAATCCATAACGGCGGTCGGCGATGAGCATCTCCACATCGTCGCCAAGAATGGATTGCAATTTTTCAGCGCTGGCACGTGCTGCCTCAACAACCTTATCGCCCTGAGGCTCCGTGCCAACCCGTGCAACGATCTCCTGATCGGACTCAAGAAGTTTGATGGCAAGCCAGCGCTTCGGATAATTCCCGGTATTGAAGTCCAAAGAAGAAAAGATTTCAAGGAGGTGCGCGATCTCGCGCTCCAGTTTGCTGCCATAATCAAGTTGAAAGCGAGAGCGGGATGAGATCATGAACGCATCTCCGGTTGCACGATCTTTACCGCCATGTCAATAAGTTCAAGTACTCCGCTGCCGCGATTTGCAGTTGTGGGAATTATTGGAATATTCCCCAGTAAATTGGAAAGTTCTGCGAGATTCAAGTCGGCGCCCTCTCTTTGTAATTCATCCATGATGTTGAGTGCAATCACCACTGGGACATCCAGTTCCAATAGCTGGACGGTTAGATACAAATTGCGCTCCAAATTGGACGCATCAACCACATTTATAATGACATCCGGACTTTCTTCCAGGATGTAATCACGAGCAACGATCTCTTCCGGTGAGTATGCGGTCAGACTGTATGTGCCTGGAAGATCAACGATCTTGATTTGAATTCCATTGCGTTCAATTTCACCCTCTTTCTTTTCCACGGTTTTGCCGGGCCAATTCCCCGTATGCTGGTGCAGTCCCGTCAAACTATTAAAGATGGTCGTTTTGCCAGCGTTCGGATTGCCAGCCAATGCGATTTTCAATGCAGCCATTTTCATTCCTGAATGTGAACTTCGATCTGTGCCGCTTCTTCTTTTCGTAAAGCCAGCCGGTAGCCTTTGACAAAATATGCGATCGGGTCGCCCAGAGGCGCGATACGTTCCAGCATGATGGTCTCGCCTTTGACGATGCCCATTTCCATGAACCTGCGGCGAAGCGCACCGGGTCCGCCAACGTGAGAGATGACCCCGCTTTGCCCTGGTTGAAGTAGATGAAGTTGTATAGTGTCAGACATTATTCCTCACAAAGTGTTACGTTCACGAATTCAGCAATGTTCAAACCAAGCGCGACCTCGCGCCCGTTGATTTCAAGAGTAAGCGGACCCTCCATCGGTGCCACTTCAGCAATTTGCAATTGCTGCCCCGGCATAATATTACGTTCCTGCAGATAAGCCAGCACATCCCCCGGCGGATGTTTGATGGATTGAACGATTACATTTTTTCCAACTTCTATTGCCGGTAAAGGAATTCCATCAAGGATTTCAAAATTTCCGTTTTCATCGGGAATGGGGTTTCCATGCGGACATGTTTTCGGAAAACCCAGGAATTTCGCAAGCGCCTCAGTCACGATGGGAGCCGTCGCATGTTCCAGCGAACATGCAAAATCATAAACCTGAGACCACTCCAAATTAAGGTGTTCAAGGAGAAAGCATTCCCAAAGCCGCTGCCTGCGTATGACATCAACAGCCACGCCGCGCCCCTTTTTGGTCAGCTCAACGCCTTTATATGGCGTATGACGCACCAGCCCCTGACGCGAAAGCCTTTGTACCATTTCGTTCGCAGAAACAGGCGTGATATTTAATTTCTCAGCGATCTTCCCAATGGCAATAGGTTCGCCCAAGCCAGCCTCTGCCAGAGTTTTGAGGTACATCTCGATGCTTTCAGTAAAAGTCTTTTCCGTCATAAGGAATGCCCTTGTAAAATGTTATGGCTGCCCTTATTATTCCAGAAAATACTGAATCTGTCATGGATGGAGGTCACCATTTGGACAGCGGTATGTCACACAAGGTTCAGCATGCTATACTCAATTCACACCACCTTGGAGAAGGAGTTCATTTATGTATCAAACGGATATGTATGAAGGTCTGCTCGCCGAAACGATTGCCATGCAGGGTGCGAACGGCGATACGATCAATGCATTTTTTGCACGCCCGTTGGGCAGGGGTCCGTTCCCAGCCATGGTACTGGCACATCATATGCCGGGCTGGGATCAGTGGTACCGCGAAACCACGCTAAAGTTCGCCCACCAGGGTTACATCACCATTTCCCCCAATCTCTACTTCCGCGCCGGGCACGGTACGCCGGAAGATGTTGCCGCAAAAGTCCGTGCGGACGGCGGCATTCCAGATGACCAGGCAGTTGGCGACCTTGCAGGTGCAATGAGATACGTCCGCGCACTGCCGTATGGGAATGGCAAAGTAGGCATTTTCGGGACATGTTCAGGCGGCAGGCATTCCTATCTCACCGCATGCCAAACCCCAGGTTTTGACGCGGTTGTGGATTGCTGGGGCGGGCGGGTTGTAATGACACCCGACCAGTTGAACGACAAAAACCCCGTCTCGCCTCTGGACCTGACCAAGGGTTTGTCCTGCCCCATTTTGGGTTTGTTCGGCAACGACGACAGCAGCCCCAACCCGGAACAGGTCAACCAGCACGAAGCGGAGCTAAAAAAGTTGGGAAAGACCTACGAGTTCCACCGCTACGACGGCGCCGGTCATGGCTTTTTCTACTACAACCGCGCGGCTTACCGACAAGCCCAAGCCGTGGACGGCTGGGAAAAAGTATCTGCCTTTCTTGAAAAATATCTCGCGTGAATAGGAGTTTGGTATGTGTACCATGATCGTCGAAAAGGTAAAAGTGGATGGAAGCGGCAAAGGACAGAATGGTTGGTTCAAACTCGAGCAGGCGAATGTCTCATACGATCATCCATTCGATGCGCCATTCGAACACGCGCTCAATATCGACTTTGTGAACGAATCTCAGGGAGTGGGAGCACGCGTCGCTGTAGAGTTAAGTGAACAGGCGGCGCGCGAACTGGTCAAGACCATCCTGCAAGTTCTGGACGAAGCAGAAGCTGGCGGACATCTTTCCTAATAAATTATTCCCTTAAATCAAAACACGCCCATTAACTACTATGGACGTGTTTTGATTTTTAAAGTCATTACTTCAAAATCATTTCATCAATCGGCGGGAAATCCGCAGCAATACCCAATACACTCCGGCAAGAATAACCGCAAAGACCATGACGTTCCAACCGTTTGTGTAAGCATCACCTATTGCAAGGCGGGAAAGTGTCGTAATTGGAGAGATACGAAGCATCGTGCTGACACCCACACCTGCCAGTAAAAACAAGGAATAAATAAATTGAGAACGCTCGCGGTCTTGAAAGAATGAGGCGCTTATTGCTGCGGCTGTGGATGTAATTCCGGCAATGAACAAAGCCAGCACAAGGATCCAGCCAATATTTTGTATTGCAATCCCATTCAAGTGGAGAAGCCCCAGCCACGCAACACATTGCGTAATGGCAAGCAAAACAGCGGCAACGATCTTCGCGCTGACCATGCCGCTGACCGTCAATGGCGCAGAAAGCAGGGTTTGCAAAGTCTTATTCTCGATCTCTTCCGTCATCATATCAATGGACATGCTCCCCGCCACAAAGGCAGGAAAGAACATGAGCATGGGAATTAGCACCGAATATACGAACTCGAAGGAAACAGCAGGTTTGCCCGCCAGATCGGCATAGCGGACTTCAATTCCATTCTGTGCCCGCAGGTAATTCTCATATTGTTTGAGCGGTTCCTGAATCACCATTCGTATCAAGGAACTTACCGCATCAGACTCAGGAAGGTAGAGACTGATCTCTGTCAGACCATCCCCACTTTGAGGCATGGTTACAAACGCGAGAATTTGTCCGCTGTAGAATGCATTCTGGGCATCTGTCAGCGAGGAAAATTCTGTGACGCTTAATCCGCGATCGGTCATGTATGAGGCGAGCACGCCGTCCGATTCGCCGACGACTCCAATTTTGAATCCCGCGCCGCTGACGCGCATGATGGTATCCGCGTCATAGAGTGAGAGCATACCCAACAGCAAGCCTGAAGAAAACGAAGCAATAAAAAGTTGAATCAAAACCGAAATGATGATCGTACGGTCGCGAAATACAGAGATCAGTTCTTTTTTGACGACAGCAAGGAACGGAAAGATCACAGCCCACCCCGCATCACATACGCGTTATAGAAAAAGTGCAATATGGTTCCGAGCGCCAGCGCGAGCCAATATGGAAATCTCAATTTAATTCTCAGCAAACTGACAGTAGAAGTAAAAACGAAATGTGCCACAAGCGGAATAAGCAAAAATATTCCTGCGCCAAACAAAGCGCTCGATACTTGCGCCTGAGTCACCATGCTGATCGAAATTAATAGCAGAAGCTTTTCGCCGATCAAAAAGCCGAGCGCCGAAAGAAATGACAGCCAAAGAATTTGACGCACAGAATTAACCACGCCGTGTTCCGCAAGGACAATAATGCCAACTGTCTTGACCAGTTCCTCGATCAAAGCGGATGCGATCAAAGTGGCGCCAAGGATCAGCCCAACCGGCAGGTTGGTCGCAAACGCCAACATAACCACCTGTGTCATATACACAGCCGGAATGACAAGCAGACTCCAAAGAGTCACCGCGAACCATGGCTTGAAATGCGCCATCATCAAATAAATGGCATCGGCAACTTTGCGGGAGATGGGTTTGTAACCCATCAAAAATTCCTCGTTGAGCAGCCGCGAACCGGCATACATGGCAATGGCAAAGATCGCGGTCATCGGCAAGGAAGGCAGAAGGTATTCACGCCAGCCAAAGGGTTCATTGCGATACATCTTCACAGCCAGCGTCAACGGCGAAATATATGAAAGGTCATTGTTGTTCGTGAACATCGCCGGAAAAACAAGATATGCCGTTGTCGTGGTGGTCACGAACATGGCAATGAAAGTCGTATCCTTGAACGTCCGGTAGAACAATGGCACCATCATGTAGATAGCAAAAATGAACAATGTAGTCGGGGCAAAAATTGCAAGCGCCAACGGGATATTCCCGCCGGTCAACTTCGCGATCAACATGGTCGTTGAGAGGGCGAAGACCGCGTACGGAAGCATCTTGCCGAGAATGATCTGAAACGGTGTTACCGGCGCCGACAACAGGATCGTCAAACGGCGGTTCACTTTTTCATCCATAAAACTGCTCGTAAAAAAGATGCTGATAAACGTGATCGGCATGATGTAAAGCAGCGTGACGATCACCTGCGTGAACGGAGCTGGGGGCGGAGTCAACGAAGGAATGATAAATTCCACAGGCTGTGTGGTTTGGAGAACAGGACCAGACGCATCAGTCGTCGGCGGAGGCGGAGCGGCACTAAGGTGGCTTATCCCCACCCGAAGCGGAAACGCGTCTTCGTCTGCAAATGAATTCGCCACGCGGACCAATTCCGTTTCTTCCATGTATTGTTTTAACGCCCGCACAGCAAACTGCGACTTGTCATCCTCTCGCGAAAAAACCTCCGAACCAACGATCAGTACATCAATGGTTTTATCTGCGAGTAATTTCTGCCCCTCTTCCGGCGTGACAAAATTGACCGCAAAGCGGCTATCGTTTATTTCAGGTACATCCCCTGACACACCCAAACGATACAAGCCGTTTCCAAGTGAGACCGTGTCTCGCAGTGAATAAACCGACAGTCCTACCACAGCAAGCAGCAGGATCACAGCCACGGGACTTGCGCCTCCCTCAAACCGCTTTCGCAACCGTGTGAGTTCACGCCAGGCGATCACAAATATCTGATTCATTCGTTTCCACTCTCATCGGGTACATTGAGATAAAATATTGTCATGATACAACTTACAGACGTATGCAAGCGATACGATAATACTACAGTCGTCGACCATTTGAACTTACAGATCAATGAAGGCGAACTGGTGGGAATCATCGGTCATAACGGAGCCGGAAAAAGCACGACCATGAAAATGATCGCCGGATTGATCGAACCGACATCCGGTGAAATTCAGGTCATGGGGCAGGATATGCAGAAACACGGCATCCGGGTCAAGCACAAGATCGGCTACCTGCCAGAGGAAAGTCCGCTTTATGAGGCGATGACTGCCCAGCAATATTTGCTGTTCTTTTCAGAGTTGTACAAAATGCCGCGTCAAAAAGCCATGGACAGGATCAATGGTTTGCTTGAATCGTTGGGATTGCCCGAGAAAAACAAATTGACTGGTGAATTTTCCAAAGGGATGAAACGCAAGACCGCCATCGCGCGGACATTGCTCCACGACCCGGATTTCCTTATTTTGGATGAGCCTACTTCCGGTTTAGATCCGCTGACCTCATTCTTCATCATCAATTATCTGAAAACGCTCAAGCGCGAAGGTAAGACCATTCTTCTCAGCGCGCACAATCTCTTTCATGTGGAAAGTATTTGCGACCGTGTGGCGATCATAAAAAACGGGAAATTGCTGGTCTTCGACACCATGGAAACCATCCGCTCACGGCTGGGGAAACGCGAATATCAGGTTATTTTTCACTCCGACGAAAAACTCGAATACGATCGAATCGGCGGCAATTACGTTTTCCGCACCCATGATGTGGACGGGATCGCCAGAATGCTGGAGACTGTCGCCGACAACGGCTGGACATTGATCGACCTGTCCATGCTCGAATCGGCATTGGAAGAAATTTACGTCAAGTTGATGACGGAAGAATAAAGATTTAACCTTATAAAAAGAGAGTTCTGGGAATTCCCAGAACTCTCTTTTTTGGTCACTGACCGAACAACTTTAGCAGGCGTTCCCAACCCTGCTTGATCTCAAAAGACCTCAGTCTCCACGTACCTACGATCCCATAAGGAATGAACAGCACGAATAATACATAAATAGCGCCGTTGATGAAGCTGGCGCTTTCGCCAATATACCGGCGCAGACCATAATCAAGCAGGCGATACATAACAGCGCCGACGAACGCGCCGTTCAACGTCCCTACGCCGCCAATCAGGATAATAAGCAATGCTGTGACCGTAAAGCCCATTCCCGCCACATTCGGGCTGACAATGGGCTGGTAAAGCGTATGGAAAAATCCAGCCAACGCCGCCGTGAGGGATGAAAGCGTAAGCGCCGCGAGCTTGAAGTAGAAGGTGTTATATCCAAGCATTCGGGCGCGTCCTTCGTTCTCGCGGATCGCAACGCATACCCGCCCCGTGGGAGAATTGACAAAACGCTGGTAAATCAAATAAACCAGAATCATCACGACCAGCATCACGAAATAAAAACGGAGACGTTCATTCGCCGGGCTGATGAAGTCGGGGACGATCACGCCCTGCAGACCGACATCCGAGCCGGTGTATTTTCCCATCTCACTGGACATGACCAAAATATGGAAGACCGAGCCCAGACCGAGTGTCACCAACGCAAAAGTAATACCTTTTACGCGCGGCAGAACGAGCGCAAATAACAAAGCCTGTACGACTGCACCAACAAAGATCAAGCCAAGTGTGGGAAGAAGCGAATATCCAAAACTCTTGATGGCAATACCCGTCAAATACGCGCCAACCGCAAAAAACATGGAATGACCAAAAGATAACAAACCGGTTATCCCAAAGATGAGATCAAAGCTTATGGCATAGACAGCGAGAATGAATATTTCGATCGCTAGACCTTCAATGAATTTGGCTTGTCCGCTGCCGTTGACAAAGACTGTCGCCGGAGAAGCGCCGTCAAACAAGCCGACAATGAAAGGCATAAGGATCAGAACAAGGAGGGTGAAGAGCGATCCGCGGTTTGCTGAGAAGAATTTTTTCATAGCCTGTTCTATTCCTTTTTACCGAGCAAGCCGTTCGGAAGGATAAGCAAAATAATGACCATCAACATCACGGTCGAGGCAGGGACAAGCGGCGGCGTGGGTTTGAATACAATATCCGTGAATGGGATGGGAATACCGATCTGCCCATATTTGATGATGAACTGCTGGATCATACCGACAATGACCGACCCCAAAGCGGCGCCCGGATAATTCGTCAACCCGCCGATGGCGAGCGCGATCAAGGCATTGAGGAACAGGCTCTCACCCATCGCATTGGAAAGCCCGGATGACGGCGCGGCAAGCACGCCACCCAACGCCGCAAGTCCAACGCCGAGGGCAAAGACCATTGTAAAGACACGGCGGATATTGATGCCCAATGCCTCCACCATTTCACGGTCCTGCACGCCCGCGCGGATGATCATTCCGAGGCGGGTCCGCTGAAGCAAAATCCAAATTGAAACCAAAACAACCAATCCCACCAATGGGATAAATATCTCGTTATAGACGCGCACACGACCATCGAGGAACAAAATCGTCGAGCAATGATTCGCCCACCAATCCGCGAAATTCGTTGCTGGGCAGGCTTCGCCCCCGCCGTTGAAAAATTCCGGTTTGGACATGACAAACTCGGGTCGCCCCCAAATGGCACGCACCATTTCAATACCAATGGCGCTCATCCCAAGTGTCAACATCAACTGATAGATCGGTCGGCTGTACAACGGACGGATGAGCGTCGCCTCCATCAAGCCGCCGAGTACTACGCCGCTCAATGTAGCGACCACCACAGCAACAAAGAACAACCAATTGGAATTCAGCCCAAACAAATAATCCGTCATGGCGTTATTGAAAACAACGCCGACAATTGCAACGATCAAAGCAACCGCAAACCAGATAAAATTTTTCCACGTCAATTTTACGGTGCGCGGAGATGTGTCAAAAAGCGAGATACCAAAAGCAATGACAATACTCGCAAGCAGCAAACCGATCAATGCACTCGACATGGTCACTTCGGTGAACGCCGCAGGCAGTACAGGCAAGCGCGTCCCTGAATCAGCCATGAACGCAAAGGTGACGGGACTCTGCCCATAATTTTCCACATCCCAAATGGCGATGGGATAGCGCGGCAGGATCCGCCAAAAGATGAGGAGGGAGACGAGGATCAACGCCCAGGGTAGTATCCGCCTCATACTTGAGCCGAGCCTGATTCGGCTAGCGAGAAGCGGATACACATCCCCAAGTGCGAATCCGCTTGCGATCAAAGCCAGCGGCGTCAACAAATCCACAAATGTATCCGGGCGGACGACTACAGTCCAGCCGATATAAGCGCCGATCATGAAAAGTGTGCCGTGCGCGAGATTGAGCACATCCAGCAGACCGAAGATCAGCGAGAAGCCGGAAGCGACAAGGAAGGTAATCGAGCCAACGGCAAGCCCGCGCAGGAGCGTGATGACGAAATCTTTCTTCTCCATGCCTTGTGCGGCAGCGATGAGAAATGCTGCCATCACAGCAAAAGCGATAATGACGATGAAATTTTTTCGAAGGAAGGAGTTCATTATGCGGCTCCCAAATAACGATGAATGGCGGCTTTATCGGCGACAAGGTCTTTCATGTTTCCATCCTGTACCGAACGCCCTTCTTCGATAATGACATAGTATTCAGCAAGTTTGCTGGCGACGAGAAAATTCTGTTCAACAAGTACAACGGTCGACTCTTTGGCGAGTTCGCGGATGGCAGCCATCATGGATTCGATAATGACGGGCGCCAAACCTTCACTGGGTTCATCGATGAGCAGAAGCTGATTATCGGGAACAAGCGCGCGAGCAATCGCAAGCATCTGCTGCTGTCCGCCGGATAGACTGGTTCCAGGCAGTGAGATCAAACGTTTGAGGTCGGGGAACAGTTCGAAAATAAAATCCTTCTTGCGTAGATAATCCCCTTTTTTGCGTTCCGCGATCTTTAGGTTTTCCTCCACGCTCAGGTCGCGGAAGATGGCGCGGTGTTCCGGCACAAAACCGATCCCCATGCTGGAGATATCAAAGGAACGCATCCCGTTCACTTCCTGACCGTTGAAGATCACCTTGCCTTCACGCGGAGCCGTCAGCCCGATAATGGATTTGAGTGTGGTGGTCTTGCCCGCGCCGTTGCGTCCCAACAAAGCGACGATGGACCCTTTCGGCACGCGGACATTTACGCCCTGCAGGATGTGATATTGACCGATGAAAGTCTGGATGTTTTGGACGTCGAGGATATATTCCATGTGACCTCAGAAAGATTTACACATTCAATTCATACAAGCCGCCGAGGTAGGCGGTTTGTACTTCTTTATTGGCGGCGATCTCGGAAGGCGTTCCCTCCGCAAGGACCTTACCCAGATGCATGACCGTGATCGCATCCGATACGCTCATGACCACGTTCATGTTGTGCTCCACAAGCATCACGGTTTTATTGCCCGCTTTTTGAATTTCCTGGATCAACGCGATCAATTCCGGCACCTGCTCCGCCGCCATTCCGGCTGTGGGTTCATCCAAAAGCAAAACCTCCGGGTCGGGTGCGAGAATCATGCCAAGCTCAAGCTTGCGCTGATCGCCATGCGGAAGCGTGCGCGCCAGCGTGTGGACACGGTCTTTCAAACCGACCTTTTGGATGACTTCCATTGTCCGCGCTTCATATTGTTTGAACCTGGAAGCTGCCTGCCAAAACTTGAAGTTATCCTGTCCCATTGCCTGTGCGGCAAGACGGATATTCTCAAAAACTGTAAGGTTGGGAAAAATATTTGTGATCTGGAAGGAACGACCAATTCCATAATGAATGGTTCGGTGGACAGGTTGATGCGTAATATCCTGCCCTTTGAAAATGACTTTCCCGCTGGTGGGTTCGATATTTCCGCTGAGCAGATTGAAAAATGTGGTTTTGCCAGCCCCATTGGGACCAATAATGGCATGCAATGAATTCTTACGTACTTTGATGCTCACCCCATCCACAGCGACAAGCGCGCCGAATTGTTTGGTCAGGTTTTGGGTTTCGAAAATGATCTCGGTTTCCATGAAGCCTTCCAGATTGGACGATGAACCATGGACGACAAACCAGTATTCACGGTCTGCCGTCCACGGTCTTTAGTCAAAATTGAGTGACTGGCACTCTCACGAATTCCAGTCACTCATTGTAGTACAGAATTACTGTCCGCTCAGGGAGCCGTAAGGCAGGTCACCGCAGCGATCTTTCAAAGCTTCGGGGAGCAAGCAGGGCGGTTCGGGGCGGGAGGTGTCGACGTACTCGTAGAAGTTGGCATCCGGGTCGGTCACATTGACCAGTTTGAGGATGTACATATCCTGAATGGCAACATGATCTTCGGGGCGGATGTAGATGGTGCCCTTCGGACCTTCGAAGGTCATGCCTTCCATGACGCCCTTGAGGGCTTCACCGCTCACGTCACCGTTGGTCGCCTTGACGGCTTCCACGGCGAAGATGGCAGCGTTCATGCCGTCGGCATCGAACAGGTCGGGGTTCACGCCATAGCGGGGCTTGGTGTTGGCAACGAGCCAGTCATTGACTTCGTTCTTGGGGGCATTGTACTGATACAGAATGCCCGCGGTGGTGCCGACTGCGTTCGCAAAGAAGGTCGGCATGAGGGTGTTGTCAATGAAGGTTGCGCCGAGAGCCATCGTATCGGTCACGCCCTGATCCTTGGCAGCCTGAACGAGGGAGACGAAACCGCCGCCAGCCCAGGTCACGATGTAGGCTTCAGCGCCGGAGGCAGCGATCTGCTCCATATACGGGGTGAAGTCGGTGGTGTCCAACGGAGCGAAGATATCGTCAGCAACGAATTCGCCGCCGTCGAGGGTGCAGGCGTCGCGGAAAGCGGCAGCGGAACCCTGTCCGAAGGCATAGTCAGGAGCGATCTGGACGAAGGTCTTGTACTGCTGGGTGAGAGCAACACATTCGTTCATCGCGTCCTGATAGTTGTTGCGGCTGGTGCGGAAGGTGTATTCGTTGAAGTTCACACCGGTGATGTCATTCGCCGCAGCGGGAGCCACGATCAGCGGAATTCCGCTTTCGAGGGCGATACCCTGCAGGGTGGCGGTGGCGCCGGAGGAAACGGTACCAACGAGGAGGTTCACGCCTTCGACATCGATCAATTCACGGGCGACGGTGGCGGTGTTGTCAGGGGTGCTGGCATCATCGCGGACGTACACAATGAATTCACAATTGTCGAGCTTGAAGGTGTTTTCCTGCGCGGCGGTGAAATCGAACTTCTCACCAACCGAGCCGGGAGCGCCAGTGGCATATTCCATACCAAGCATGAAGGAGCGCAGGATATGGGCGCCGTAGAAGGCGAGAGCGCCGGAGGCATCGGTGATCAAACCGATCTTGACCGGCTCAGCACAGGTCAAGCCAGCAGCTTCGGCAGGAGCCTCAGTCATCGCCTCTTCGGTGGCGGCAGGGGCTTCGGTCATTGCTTCTTCCGTGGCGGGAGCCTCGGTCGCAGCGGGGGCGCAGGCAGCCAGTGCAAGCGACATGACTACGAGCAGTAAAGCGAGCGTGCGTAAAACTTTCATTTCTTAATCTCTCCTTTGTTTTTATATTTCGACAATCCAGCTAAAAGGTGAAGGGAATGTAATAAGTCACCTCCTTAGGCTGCAAAATCCGTTATCGCGCGCGAGGCGGCTTCCGCAATTTCAATGGGGAAGAAATGCCCCGCGTCGGGGAAAATCATGACAGTGCTTCCAGAAATCTTTTTCGAGAGCAGGTCCGCGTTGGCGGGCGGCACCACTTTGTCGTGCGCGCCGAACAGGATCAAGGTCGGGACGTCGAGGCGCTGCAATTTATCCTCAAAAGCCGCGGCTTCCGGCAGCAGGCTCAATCCAATCGCCAATTGCGCCTGATACGGCGCAGGCTCGATCGGATTCGCCACGCGCCATTTGATCCACTCTTCGATCATCTCAGGATTTTTATCCGCCCAACCGGGAGCGGTACTAACAACCAGACCATTCTTGAAACGTGTAAGCGGATCGCTCGTGACATCACTGAGAACTTTCATCGCCTCAGGCGTGACCGGGACATGGTGCGGTCCCCCAAAGTTGGTCGAACACAGGATAAGTTTTTCCACTCTCTGCGGAAAATCAAGAGCCATTGCCTGAGCAATGAACCCACCCATCGAATGACCGACGATGATTGCCTTCTCGATGCCAAGCGCATCCAACAGACCAACCGTATCCTGCGCAAGCATCTGAGCCGTGTATGGACCAGCAGGTTTATCGCTCTGACCAACTCCGCGATTATCAAATGTGATGACCTGAAAATGTTCAGCCAGCACAGGCACCATCTTATGCCACTGCCAATGCGGATACCCAAGCCCGGAGATCAACACAAGAGGTTTTCCCTCACCGTGAGATTCATAATAAAGCTCGATTCCATTTGATTGTGTTTTGGGCATAGGTCACTCCTTAAAAAGCGGCGAGTGGATTGCAAACTTTCTACTTTCCACTTTCCACTACCCACTGCTTTTTCAATTCTGCCTTGATCACCTTTCCATACGGTGAATAAGGCAAAGCCTCAACAAACTCGACACGCTTGGGGATTTTGTACTTCGCCAAACGCCCCTGACAAAACCTTGTCAACTCTTCAGCCGCGGCAGATTGACCCGGCTTGCACGCCACGATCATCAAACCAACCTCGCCCCATTTCTCATCAGGCAGACCGATGAGTGCAGCGTCGGCTACGGCTTCGTGTTCACGGAAAACAGCTTCCACTTCGGCAGCGTAGATATTCTCGCCGCCGCTAATGATCATGTCCTTGAATCTTCCGGCAATATAAAAGTAGCCGTCCTCGTCCTGCCGAGCCATATCACCGGTATGGAACCAGCCATCTTTAAGCGACTGTTTCGTGGCTTCTTCGTTACTCCAATACCCGAGGCAAACATGATCGCCTTTGATGATGAGTTCGCCGGTCTCGCCTTGCGGTACATCGTTGCAATCTGCATCCACAAGACGCATATCACTATGGAAGATGGGTTTGCCGACTGAACCAAGTTTCGCCAATGCATCTTCGTCGGTCATTGAGAAGCAGTTGACGCCCACTTCGGTCAGACCATAACCCTGACGCATGACCACGCCTTTTTTCTCGCTCCACGCCTTGATCAACGGAGGCGGACACGGCGCACCGCCGCTGATGAAGAAGCGCACATGGCTGAAATCCGCGTTTTCGAACTGCGGAGAGTTCATCCACACCTGGAACAAGGTCGGCACACCGAGGATGACCGTGCATTTTTCGTCCACGATCAATTTCAAGGAAGCATCGGGGTCAAATGTCCGCCCAAGCAGGAGTTTTCCGCCAACATGGAAAAGCGGCACAAGGAAAACGAACAATCCGCCCGAATGGAACATCGGCGTCAGTATGGGAGAAATATCCCTTTCGTTCAATCCCCACGACACGACGGTATTGATCGAGTTCCACACCACTTGTCGATGAGGAAGAACAGCACCCTTGGGTCGTCCCGTTGTGCCTGATGTGTACAAAATGCAAACAGGATCGTCACCGGAAATCTCAATGGGTTTCGGTGCTTCTGGCGAAGCCTGATCTAAAAGTGTTTCATACGCTTTGACTGAAACGTCCGCACCTTCAAGAGAAATAAGATTCTCCACATTGATGGAGTCCTTCATCTCGTTATAAACGGATACAAATTCCGGACCGACAATGAGCACCTTCGGTTGGCAGTCATTGACAATATATGTCAACTCGCGCGAGGTCAGACGCCAATTCAATGGAGCGAGGATTGCGCCGATCTTCGCAAGACCAAACAATAAGTCCACGTAAGCGACGCTGTTGTGCGCCAGAATGGACACGCGGTCGCCTTTTTCCACGCCGTATTTTTCTCGCAGGAAGTTTGCAGCGCGGTTGGCACGCTGTTCCAGTTCTGCATAGGTGTAATGGACACCAGTTTCAAGTTCAACCAGCGCTTCACGGGTTGGGGTCAACAATGCTCGTTTGGTCAGGATGTCGGCAGAATTCATAACGAAGGTATCAGGTTCCAGGTATCAGGTAACAAGTTGAATGTTGAGAGAAAAAATCACGTGTCAATTGTCTTTACCCGACACTCGACACGTGATATTTGAAATTAATCTTACGTTCCTACGACAATTCCGCCGTCCACACGGAGAACTTCACCGGTGATGAACGAGGCGTCGTCGGAGGCAAGGAAGAGATAGGCATTGGCAATATCACGCGGATCGCCGAGCCGCCCAAGCGGAGTGCGGGACTTCATGCCGTCCAATACTTTCTCGGGCATGGCAGTGACCATTTCAGTGGCGGTAAAACCGGGAGCTACGGCATTGACGCGGATGCCATACTTGCCCATCTCGCGTGCCCAGACTTTGGTCATGCCGATCACGCCAAATTTGGTCGCCACATAATTGGTCTGACCGAAGTTCGCATCCAAACCGACAACAGAAGAGGCATTGAGAATCACGCCGCTTTTTTGTTTTGCCATGACTGGCGCGACTGCCTGTGTGCAATTGAACACACCTTTCAAGTTGACCGAGATCACAAGGTCAAAATCCGCTTCGGACATCTGCCCGACGAGTTGACCTTCCTTGAATTTGATCAACTGCCCATCGCGGAGGACGCCAGCGTTATTGACGATGACATCGATACGACCATATTTTGCAACAACATCATCCACCCATTTTTGGACATCCTCACGGCTGGTGACATTAACCTTGTAGAATGCCGCACCTTCACCAAGCAGCTTGACAGTTTCCTGCCCCACTGCTTCATTTACATCACAAATGACAACTTTCGCACCTTCTTCAGCGAAACGCAGGGCAGTGGCTTTACCAATTCCCGCCGCGCCGCCTGTAACGAGCACTACTTTATCCTTCATGCGCATGGTGAAATTCCTTCTATATTATTTTTTATGAAACTTGCTTTGCCAAAAATCCTAAAATGGCGGAGTTGAATTCCTGCGGACGTTCCCAGCAGGATGCATGTCCTGCTCCTCGCAGGATATGCATTTCTGCATGCGGGATCCCGGTCTTCAATATTTCCGCGTAAGCCGGACCTTTCAGTAGATCCAGCGAGCCGACGATGATACAAGTTGGGCATTTGATCCCGCCCAGCCGGTCAGTAAAGTTGACATCCAAAAAACATTCACATAAGCGGACAACGGCTGGAAAGTCCAATGTTTTGTAACGTTCTTTTGCATCTGCCAACAAAGCAGGGTTGGCAGTGATGAATGCAGGCGAGAAATTCCACGGGACGGTGACATTGAAAAAGGCGTTGGAATCTGCCGCTCGAGCAGAGTCAAGCCACGAGTCCACGATGATGCGGAGTTCGGCGCCGACTTCGCTCACGGTGTCGGCAAGGATCAGGCTGAGAGTCCGCTCGGGATATTTCAATCCAAATGCCTGCGCCACTTCCCCGCCGTAGGAAATTCCGGCAATATGGGCTTTTTCAACATTCAGTTCTGTCAATAACGCCGCAAGATCATCTGCATGCATTTCCATGCTGAACTTGCCTGCAGGATGCCCCGACTGTCCCTGTCCACGACAATCATATTGAAGGATGCGGTAATGTAGCGCTAACGCCTTGGTCTGAAACGCCCAACTTGTGGCTGCGTTCATAATGATTCCATTATTGAGAACCAACAGAGGGGCTGCCTCGGATCCGTGGAGCTCGTAGTAGATTTCGACGCCGTTAGCATGAACTTTGGGCATAGTCAGAACATCCTGCGTTTTGCTAGGTTAACGTAATGTTGTTACAAGCCAGTTACAAACATTGACTGCGGGAATACGCCCGAAACAATCTTATTTTTTCAAACAAACGCCTCGGGCGGGCAAATTATTGAATTAAGCCTTGAACGCCAAATACGTCTTTTTGGCTTCTCCTTCGCCAAATTCAGCAAAATCGACTGTCAGCGAAGTGCCCACTTTGATCTCTTCCGGCTTGGACATGTCCAGTCCGGTGACACGGGCGCTGATAAACGTGCCCTCTTCCAATTCCACGATTCCCGAAACATAGGGATTCTTTTTATCAAAACCCTGCTCCACCATGAAGGTCGGTCCGCTGTAAATGACGGTGAATCCCGCCAGCTTGCCTTTGCCGTTGGCTTCCACCCATTCCATCTCATCGCTATGGCACTTGGGGCAGATCTCACGCGGAGGGGCATACACGCCGCCGCACTTTGTACACTTCACGGTCATCAGTTTATGTTCCGCAAGATATTGATTGAACGCCGCCTGAGTGAACGGGCGGATAGTAGTTGTTTCTTCGCTCATAGTATTCTCTCTTTTGTCATGCTGAACGAAGTGAAGCATCTCTACGATAATCCTGGAGACTCTTCGCTGTCGCTCAGAGTGACAATCTTAGTTGCGCCTCTCATACACATGGACGGTGCAAGTGGAACCAGTCGCGCCGACGTTGTGTGTCAATGCCAGTGAGATGTCGCCATCGACTTGCCGAGCCTCCGCCTGACCCCGCATCTGCTTGAACACTTCGACAGCCTGTGCCACGCCGGAAGCTCCCACAGGATGTCCCTTCGCCTTCAAGCCGCCAGAGGTATTGATGGGTTTCGCTCCGTTGCGGGCGGTCACGCCATCTTCCGCGGCTTTGAAACCTTCACCCGGAGCAAAGAAACCGAGGTCTTCGCTGGCGATCACTTCCGCGATGGTGAAGCAGTCATGGACTTCGGCAATGCGAATATCTTTTGACGTCACGCCCGCCATTTCGTAGGCAATTGTCGCCGCTGTTTTTGCCGCAGGGATGCTGGTCAACTCGGGGCGGTCGTGCAAAGCTGAACCCGAAGCCTGAGCCGAGCCGATAATATGGATCGGATGATCTGAAAATTCATGCGCGATCTCATCTGCTACGAGCAAAACCGAAGCAGCTCCATCCGAAATCGGCGAGCAATCGAACAATCGCAGCGGATATGCAATCGTCGGGTTGCCGCCTTCGTCGTGGAGGAAATCCCAAATGGTGGACCATGTTGGGGCGGGCTTCCCCTTTTTGATCGCAGCCGCGACGCGTCCTTCCATCCAGTTTTGGATGGTGACGCCGAACTGTGCATTCGGGTTGAGCGCGGCATTATCGTGATTCTTCACCGCCACATTCATGAGATGTTCGGACTTCATTCCATAGCGATCCATATACGCGGACGCCATCGCGGCATAGAAGCCGGGGAAGGTAAAGCCCGCGGGAATTTCAAAAGCCACATCCGCGGCAGTGGCAAGCGCTTCGGTTACTTCGGCTGTTTTGAGCGCGGTCATCTTTTCAGAGCCGCCGACAAGGACAACATCCGCCATACCAGAAGCGATCGCCATCACTCCCTGACGAAGCGCAACACCGCCGGATGCACAGGCATCTTCCACACGCGTGGCAGGGATGGGCAGCAAGCCGACTGCATCCGCGAGAATGGGAGCGAGATGCGCCTGATGCTCAAACTGGTCACTGGAAAAATTGCCAACATACATGGCTTCAATGCGGGATGGATCGAACCCCTTATCCACCGATTTGGTCATTGCCTTGTAAGACTCAACGAAAAGGTCACGGGAGTTCTTTTCGGCAAACGCACCAAATTTCGACATCCCCGCGCCAACCATTGCTACCCCGCGCGGAAGGGGTCTTGTTTTAGGCATTACGCCTCCTTATTGAGCAGTTATCAGTTTTCAGTGAACAGTAATCAGCTTAACCCGACCACTGTTCACTGTCCACTGCTCACTGATTACTTAAGCACTTTCCCAAACGCCGCCATGAACTCATCGGGCTTCTCCACGTAGGGAGTGTGACCCGTATCGGCGATAACGACTTCTTCAAAGGAACCGCCTTGAGCGGTGTACTTTTCGAGCAGGCTGCGAGTCTGACCGACCATCGGCTGAGGCGGATACACTTCTTCGCCGGGCCAGCCGGGGACATAACCCAACTTACCAAGCGTACCCAGGTCAAAAAAGGAACTATCCGAAACGATCATGTCCGAGTCTCCGCGAACCCAAAGAATGAAAGGCTTGGTTGCCGCGCCAAGGAAATTCTTCACGCTATCGCCGACATACTTTGGAGAAATCGCATTGATGGGACCAAAATTACCAGGCGCCACATTGGGCCAATTACCAGATGCAACGAAGTCGCCGGGGTACTTCTGTTCGCCAACCTTCTCAGTCATCAGCGAAGAGAGCAAATCTTCCTCACGAGCCGGAACGAAAGGTGGTTTCCAATAGAAGCTGTTCATCACCACGCGCGGAGAGGCTTGCGGGTTATCACTGGAGCGGTCGCCCGCGGCCATCAACTTGGGAAAATCAGGATTGACCACGCCGCCGCCGGAACCAGCAAAGTCATCGTAGCAGGGAGTGCCGTCGAGGTCTTTCGAGCCGCCAAATCCGTAGATCGAGCCGGGGTTGACAACAGTTCCACTCAGAACACGTCCGCTTAGTGAGCCAACCAAGCCGAATACAATCGTCCCACCCATCGAGTGACCGATCACGTGCGTCTTTTCGATCTTGAGCGCATCGAGCAAAGCGGCAAGGTCATCGATCCAGTCACCCATCCCGCGCGTGGCGTCCACCAATTTATCTTCGGTGTCACCGTAGCCGCGCAGGTCAGGCGCAATGCCGCGAAAACCTTCGGGCAACTTGAGCATGATCTCTTCCCAATAGGTAGCAGAAGAAGCATTACCGTGCAAAAATAAAACCGGTGTACCGCTCTCAGGTCCACTAAAGAGAACGTGCTGTTTCAGGCGGGGGGTATCCACCATTTGAGATGTAATACCGGGTAAAGTTGGAACTGTAGACATTTCAATCTCCTTTGGTAAATTGGTCGCGCAGTTCGCGCTTGAGAATTTTCCCTGCGGCAGAAATGGGCAGGGCTTCCATAAGACTTACAGATTTCGGAACTTTATATTTCGCCAACCGTTCGGTCATGAATTTGAGCAGTTCTTCCTCCGTCGTACTTTGATTGGGTTTCAACACAACACAAGCCTTGCCCACCTCGCCCCACTTCGGGTCGGGCAAGCCGATCACCGCGCACATGTGAACCGCGGAGTGTTGATACAAAACTTTTTCAATTTCTGCTGGATACACATTCTCGCCACCCGAAATGAACATATCCTTCTTGCGGTCAACGATAAAGAAATAACCTTCATCATCATATTGGGCGACATCGCCCGTATGGAAGTATCCACGTTCATCGACGGCATCTTTGCTGGCTTCTGGATTATTGAAATAGCCGGAACTATAAGATGGACCTTTGAGGACCAATTCTCCCGCCTCATTCGGACCGAGAAACTGATTCTGTTCATCGACAATTTTTGCGTCGACGAAGAAGTTTGGTCGCCCGATCGATCCTGCCTTGCGGATGGCATCTTCTGGGGCAAGCGCAAAAATGCCGGGACCAAACTCGGTCATACCAAATCCCTGCTTGAAGCGGATGTTCTTCTCTTTTGTGTACTTCTCCACCAACGGCACAGGCAACGGAGCGCCCCCCGAAGTGCAGAAACGCAGCGCGGATAAATCCACAGATTCCCAATTTGGCGCCGTGGTCAGCATTTGATACATCGTCGGCACCGCGGCAAAGATGGTAACTTTTTCGCGCTCCAACAGAGTCAAAACCTGTTCAGGGTCAAATGCACGGATGAGAATGGTCGTCCCGCCAAAGATGACTTGCGGCAGGGTGTAGACGAAAAGTCCGCCCGTGTGGAACATCGGGAAGACGTTGAGATACACATCGTTATGTGTCACATCATGGATGACGGTATTGAGCGTATTCCACGCGATCATGCGGTGTGAGACTTGCGCTGCTTTGGGCAATCCCGTCGTGCCGCCGGTGAAGATCAAGGCGGCAATGTCTTCTGCTTCGAGGTCTTCGCAGGTTACGGCTGAGTCAGAGGCGGATTGAAGGGTGAATTCAAAGGGACGCGAATCCTTGACTCCGTTTCCATCCAAGTGAATAGTGATCAGTGAATAGTGATCAGTGAGATTCGAAACACTCTCTTTGAAATCATCAGAGAAGACGAGAATTTTTGGATTGGTGTACTGGAAAATTTCCAACAGTTCGTGCCAGCTCAAACGCCAATTTAAAGCAGTGTGGATCGCACCAAGTTTGGAACAGGCGAAGAAAAGGTCGAGGTGTTCGTACCCATCCTTGGCGAGGATGGCGACCCGGTCACCTTTGCCAATGCCCTGAGACTTAAGCCAATTCGCAAGTTTGTTCGCCCGCTGATTCGCTTCATGGAAGGTCAAGCGCCATTCAGGAGATTTCCCCGCATCGATGAACGCGAGTTTTTCAGGGGAGTACAGTTCCCTTCGAGCCAGATAATCGCCGATGTACATAAAACCTCCAGTGAAAAGTTGAAAGTTGCAGGTTGAACGTTTTGAACCTTCAACCTGCAACTTTCAACATTAAATCTTCTTTATTTCGCCGTCCACTTCCACACAGACGACGCCATCGTAATCCCACCGCCGCTGGCGCAGAAAAGGATCACGTCACCGGGTTTGGGACCTTTGCCCTGCTCAATCGAGTCATCGAGCGCCATGACGACACAGGGAGAGCCGGTGTAACCCCATTTGTCCATGACCCAGTGCGTTTTTTCGATGGGCTGTTTGAGCAAGTCCATCATGAATTCGATGGTGCGGAGGTTGAGTTGAGTGAAGTAGTAATGATTGACGTCATCAAAACTCAATTTCGCTTTGTCGAGCGCGCCTTGCATTAGTTTGGGCCAGTATTCTGTGTTGAAGGTTTTGGGGAATTTTTTGACGAACTCCACTTTTGGTCCGCCGAACTGCGCCATATTTTCCGGTGTGCAGGGACGATATGTGCCGCCTGTGTAAATACCCAAAGCGTCATGGAAAGAGCCGACAGCCAGCAGATTCGAGCCGAGGAATCCCTGCTCCTCCCCCACGCCTAAGACCACCGCACCTGCGCCATCCGCAAAGAGATTGGCAGTTTTCTTATCCTTGAAATCAAGGAAGCAACTCATGCCGTATCCGCCTGCGACAAGCACATATTTCATCTGCGGTTCGGTCATGAGGTATTTTGCGCCTTGATCGAGTGCAGTGACCCAGCCCGCACACGCGGAGTTGACGTCATAGCAGCCGGCTTTGTCCGCGCCGAGTTTGGCTTGCACAACAATGGATGTGCTGGGCGAAAGGTAGTCCGGCGTGTCGGTGGAGACAATGATCAGGTCGAGGTCCGCAGCCGAAAGTCCGGCACGAGCGAGGGCTTTCTTCGAGGCTTCCACAACGAGGTCGGAGGTCACCTGATCGGGAGCCATCCAATGGCGTTCCTTGATTCCGACATTATCCAAAAGCCACTGCGAGGTGGATTCGCCCATGAGGGCATCCACTTCGGCGTTGGTGACAACCCGTTCGGGGACGTAACTACCCGTGCTGAGAATTTGAACGTTGCGCATGATACCTTCCAGAATTATAGATTGGGGGGTGGTGTTTTGGTGGATGACGGAGGTTGAAGTTCCTCGATCTGCACAAAGCGGTGCATGAACTCCATCGCTTCGTGCCACTCGGTAAAGTTGATCTCTTCAGCAGATTGAATATGGCGAACCGTGCCGCGATAATTCGGCTGTGCGGAGACTTCGTCCAGCACAAAGCGGATGATGAATGAGGAAATCAACGGAGTGGAGTCAGCTTCCATCGCGTACACGATAGCAGAGCGGGGTAACAGCAGGGTTACAAAGACAAAACACCGCGGGAGAATATCCCGCGGTGTAATTTACGAACGGATCAATTTTTTGTACAAATCCTGAGTTTCTTGCGAAGGCGGAACATCAAGCTCATCTTTCAGAGTTTGCTGACAGCGTTGATAGATGCGGGCAAGCTGCCCACGGTCACCGAGGATGTTATAAACCTGCATCAGGTGGCGGTAGGCGCGCTCCCAACAGTTATCACGCGCAAGGATGCGCTGACAGAGATCGATCATTTCGTTGAAGCGTTCATTTGCAAGATACAACTCGCAAAGCTTATCCGCTGTTTCAAGGAAAAGCGTCGCAAGGCGTTCACGTTCTTCGGCAGCCCACGGCTCATAAAGTGAATCAGGCAGGTAATCGCCGCGATATAACTGAACCGCTTCTTCAAGCTGCGACATCGAGCTCGATGTAGGTTTGAGTCCATCACGGGCAAGGCGGGCAAAATGGTCAGAGTCAAGCCAGAGGTCGGCGTGGAGGCGCAGGGTGTAAGTCGTTCCGTCGCGCACGATAAAAGCTGAGTCGCTGCCTGCATCCCGTTCCGGCTCCAAAACCTGATACAGTGTATTCAGCGTGATCTTGAAATTGCGCTGCGCCGTAGCAAGGTCTGCATCGGGCCAGAGATATTCGCAGATCTGATCGCGGTCGAGCGGAGATTGATGATACGTGAGAAGCAGTTGAAAAAGTTGACGGGATTTCTCACGACGCCAGCCATTCGATGGAATCGGTTCGCTTCCGCGCCGGACCTGAAAACTGCCCAGCGTTTCGACGGTGAGTCTAAACCCGGGGTGAATCCTGACATCGTGCAAGCCAAGCGTATCCAGCAAGCGGTCGATGAAACCGCTTTCCCAAGCATTTTGTTTCGCATGCAAAAGCAGAGGAACGAACATGCGCTCATCCGCCGGACCGAGCAGCGTGGGGCGGGTAAAGAAGAATGAATATCCATTCTGTTGACATATGCCAAGAACATCGGGTAAAAGTTGCGCGACAAAATCGAATTTTTTCTGTTTGAAAAAACCGTATGCCAGCCACAAGCGCGCCGCACTGCGACCAAAAGTATCACTGCATTCTTCGAAGCCGCGGACTGCGCGATTCAGCCAGACTTCCGCCGCTTCGTAACGTGCCGCGATCATCAAGCTGGCGCCCATTGATAAACGCGTCAGGGACGCGATCCATTCGTCGCCGGCTTCGGCGGCAACATCAATGGCTGCCTGCGCGTGGCGCTGCGCCAACTGCAAATCGCCGCGATAGCCATAAGCGCGGCACAAGCCCCAATTGGCTTCCACTGAGAGGCGCGGAACATCGAGGGTCCTACTCAGTTCGATCGTCGCTTCGAAGGCAGTCGTTGCGCGCGTGAAATTATCATCATCGAAAGATCGCGATAAATTGAGTGCGTGTCCCTGCCGCATGTGACCAACCGCCGTCACAAAAGGCGACTTTAGTTTGTCGCCGCGCTCGGTTCCCTCCAACGCCGATTGATACGCGTGATCTCTCATTCCCATGAATGAGTAAATCAATGAAAGCAATAATTTCGTTTCACGATGCGCACGCGGCGTTTGAACCGGTTCGCGAGATTCGGTTTCGGCGAGTTCTTCAAGTCCCTTTCTGGCTTCCTCCAGGCGACCCGTACGCAGAAGGACGCGGAACCATAATTGGTCGTTGGATGGACCTTCCGCACGGAGCGCATCCGCGCGTTGACGCAGCCGATCCGCCTCTTCGACGTGACCGGAGTTGAGCTTGTTTTCTGCAAGCAACTCGAACAACCTGACCTGCGCTTCACGATCCTCAAAGCCGTCGCTCAAGCGGATGGCTTCTTCGAGGAGTTTTTCCGCCTGTGAGGGATTGACCGTATCAAGATAAACGCGCGCCTGTCCGCGCAGGGCACGGGCAATGCCGTCCTGTTGTCCGCGCGAGCGCCAGGTTACTTCGGCTTGTTTGTACCAGCCCTGCGCCTCGTCAAAGCGACTGTGCATGCGCGCGAGTTCGCCGAGGGTGAACATCAATGTCGGGTGCTGGTGCAGGGAGAGGCTTGGGAGTGAGTCGATGTAATTCGTAAGCGTATCCAACCGCCCCGTGGAAAGAAGCGTCGGCGCGTATTCATCCAGCAAATCCGCCACCTCATCCCATGCCTGAGATTCGATCAGATGATAGATCGCGTCCTCGGGGTTGTGATGCCTGGTGAAATATTGGGCTGCATCGCGGTGCCATTTGGTGCGGGTGTCATTGGGCGATTGCTGCTGTAGAAAATTGTGGAAGATATGATGATATCGAAGCGTGCCCTCGGGTGTATCGGTGACAAAAAGATCCTGACGGCGAAGATACGCCAGCATCGAAGATGAATCACCCGAAGAAAAACCAGCGGATTTCCGAAGCGCGTCGCAAACCTCCGGTTGAAGTTCGCGCAAAACGGAAGTGACCAATAGAAACTCGCGCACGTCTGCTGGCTGTCGATCAAAGACTTCATGCGCGAGCATATCGAACAAAGCTTCGAGCGAGTCCGCCTGCCAGCGCAAAGGGAATTCAAGTGTCAGCGGCGAATGTGAACGGATGCTTTGCCAAATAAGCTGCAGTCCGATTGCCCAGCCTTCGGTGTATTCCAGCAGGGAATCAAGTTCTTCGCTGGTAAGTTCAAGTCCATAACGCGTGCTAAACAAGGATGAAATTTCGGTCTTTGTAAACGTCAGCGTGGATTGATCAAGAACGAGCGCTTCACCCTGCGCACGCCAGCGCGTGAGAGTTGGAAGCGTTATGGTGGGACGTCCCGAAAGCAGGACGTGAAAATTTACAGGAGCAAGCCCGATAAGACGGTCTAGAATGTGCGGAAGTTCGCCGTTCTCTGTGAGCAGATGAGCATCATCGAGAATCAGTAAAGTGGGCGGGATGGCAGAATCCGCGAGGGCGTTGATGATCTGGTCGAGAATGCCGCGCCAGGGAAGCGGTCCCTGGGCGCCGTCCCAATTTTCAAGGAAAGCGGTTGGTAGATTGATAGCGTTCGGCAAAGCATGCTGCAAGGCATGACACAATTGCAGCAAAAAGACCAACGGGTCATTATCTTCGTCGTTTGCCTGATACCAAATCGTCGGCTTGAGTTCCTCTGCCAACTCGGCAAGCGCCGTGCTTTTGCCATAACCCGCTTCCGCCTGCAAAATGGTGAGACGATAATCCAGAGTCTGTTTAAGGATCTGGTTTACACGCGGACGGGACAATGTGCGCGAATTTCGCGGCGGCGGTATGGATTTGGTCCGAAGAATTCGAGAAAAAGTCATTGCGGGGAAGTTTATCTCAAAACCATCCCAACAGGCAAATTACAACTTAATACCCGCCCGCACTTCAGGATACAGAAATCAATCCCTCCTCAATGTAGCAGTGAAACACTCCACATAATTGCACGTTGATTAGGAGAAACTTTATCATCATACTTCAAATGCAATTTCAGCCGTTTACATTGAATATCGCAATCTAAAATGCTATACTGAATTTAAGTGAAATAACTTTATTACATGTTCGATTACTGGTTATTTTTCCTTGTCTACGTCCCGGGAGGACCGACGATGAAAGATAAATTCAGTTCAGCTAATAATTTCGCGGGGGATATGAAGCGTTCCAGCAGGAGCGCAAAGCACGCACTACATATTTACAGTTATCCACAAAGTCATCATGCCGTTTGCAATCCATTGTGAACGTAAATTTTGAGTTCCATTTTGGGGGGAACAACTTGTAGAAAGGAAGAAAAATGTCCGCCTCACCAGAAGAGATCAAGCCCAAAAAAGATCTATTTCACACGCCCTGGTTCACCCCGGTCATCATTGTTGGAGTGTTGATAATTTTCATCGCACTTTATTATGGGATCGGATTCTCCCTAACGAGGCAGGCGAATAATCACTACTCGGAACGCGACTGCAACAGCCTGTTGAAAACTTCGAACTCCATCGAAAAATTCTACCCGATGAAAATCGCCTCATTCACGGACCCGGCACGGGCTCAAGCCATCGAGTGCCGTGCCTACCTCAAAGCGGATTCACTGCACAATGAGCAGGATTGGAAAGCCGCGTTCGACGCCTATGAAGAATATCGCTCCACCTATCCGCGAGGAATCTTTGATAAAGAGGCGCGCGACCTCGCAGCGGACTCGCTGTTTCAGTTGGCAGCCGAACAACGGAGTGAAGAGGGTTTCGCCGATGCGGTTGAAAATCTCATCGTCCTCATTGCCAGATTCGAAGGGACACCATCCGTTCCGAAAGCAAAAGCCGTACTGCCGGAAGTGTATATGGAATGGGGCGCGGAATGCCATGCCAAAGCGGAATTTTCCGAAGCTGAGGATGTCTACAACGCCTTGAGCAAATGGGCAACGCAGGAAGAAAAGCAGGATTATGTCGCCAAGGCGCGTTTGGAACTTGCACAAACCTACTTTGATTGGGGCAAAGACCTGCACATCAAAAAGGATTTTACAAACGCGTCCGATAAATTCAATATGGCGGCAAAGACCGATCCGACTCCCAAAGCGAAGGGCAGCGCCACTGAACAAGTCAACGTGTATTTGCCGGGGTTCCACCTTGCCTGGGGAGAATATCTCCTTTCGCAAAGTAAATTCTCAGATGCCATTCAGCATTTCAAGAAGAGCGTCGAACTCTCCAGCACTTCAGAGAAGAAGAACGCCCAAAACGCATTATCTGATGCATATCTAGTTTGGGCAGAAGGCTACCGAAAGATGGAAGATTACAACCAGGCGCTCAGCAAGATCGATGATGCGTATAAAGCCGCGGGTACTAGCACATACCAGAAAAAAGCTGAAGCAGCCCGCGAGGAAACACTTATCCGCTTTTCGAATTCTGGTGGAGCGCAGGCAGTGGAAGTCATGAACGATGCAAAAAGCAGCATCTGCGAAGACGGGAAGCCCCTGGAAGATCCGCCCATCATCGGCATCTCAGAAATTGACCAAATGGTTATCTCAGGAGTCGAATTGCCGATGCCCAGCAGCATCGCCGCAGGATCACCGGGAGAATTGCAATACGTCGTGTGCGGCGACATCAAAGATGTGACGGTTCAAAAATGCCCATATTCCACATCGGGATATGGAGCCGCTTCGTACTGGATCGAACGCATCCGTTACGACTGGACATTGAAGGTGTTCGACGCGCAGACAGGGAAACTCTTCAAACAAAAGACTTTTACAGGTCCCGCGCCCGAAACATGCCCAATGTATCACTCCTTCTCGCTGTTCGAGACCACTCATTATCATAGAGGAGACCGTCCTTCTGCCACAACGATGACAGATTGGCTTGCATCCCTTTTGAAGTAAATCCAATCATTTTCGCCAGGACTTTAGAGAAAAAGAAAGGAGAAGTCATGTCAGAACAAGGTTCAAAACCTGTCATACCGCAGCAATGGAAAATCGACCAAATTAAGGATAGTCAGATTATCCGCTTTTGTGATGCATGCCAGCAAAAACACGCCTATAATGCCGCTCCGTTCACCGGAAAAACACCAACACCGCCAGAAGGCTTGACCAAGACCGATCAAGTCGTTCGGCGCAACTATGGTCAACAGGTTGTCGCCTGGATTGTTGCATTGATCGTATACTACAACGTTCACCAATGGGTCAACGGAGAAGGGACGCCGCTTAATCAGGGAATACTTGTTCCTGTTTTCGTTGCTGTCCTCGCGTATTCCATCGTCCTGCCGCTATTTTCCGCAGGATTGTTCGGCGGGAAAGGGATTCCCATTTACAGCCTCCAATGCAGCAACTGCGGCGCGGACATCTATTTTGCAACAGACGGAAAGTCCATTGCAATTCCATCTGTTACACAAAAGACAGCCAAGCCTCAGCCGCAGCAATCATCCATTGGCGCCACATTGCCAAAAGCCGCAGAGGAGGTAAAGATCAAAGATACCGTGACAGACTCTTCCGTCACGGCTGAAGCGATGCGAAATAAATTCCTCCAAGATGGAGAAACGTGCTGGTATTGTCAAAAAGATAAGCCGGCAAATGGAAAACCGCATAATTCAGTTGTGCAAATGAGAAACGGAAACGACTGGGTTAGAAAAACCGTCTGGGTGCCGAGGTGCAGCGACTGTGAAATTGTCCACGCGCAGGAAACGCCGTATTTCAAGATAATCCTCCCAATTGCTTTGGTCGCCTTCGTTGTTCTGTGCTTTGCGGTTGGAATTCTAGCGAACAATGCCATTGGTTTCTGGTCCTGGGCATCAGGCATATTCGTTTTGACAATTGGCGGAGTGGCTGCCATTCTGGTCGTTCAAAAAATTATTCAATCGAGGGCAGTGAAAGCAGGGACTCGCGCTCAAGCCCTTGCGAATTCAGAATTCCCTGATGTACATGATCTACTGGGTCAAGGCTGGCAGCTCGATACCGCCCACACTGGCGAAGCAAAATAAACTCATGCCGTTAGTACATAAAAAAACTCCCTCATACGAGGGAGTTTTTAGCTGGGGATCAAGGATTCGAACCTCAAATTTTGCGTCCAGAGCGCAACGTGATGCCATTTCACCAATCCCCATTGTTTTCCAGCGGGCGGTATTTTATCACGTCAAACAGTAGAGGGCAAGACCTATTTCGTGCGCGCGGCGCGTCGGGTGTTGTCTTCTATGTCCAAAAGGATGAGAAGCCCCTGCGAAATGGCTTGCAAGGAGGCGAAGAAGATGAGTCCCGCAAGGGTGGGTTGAACCTGCCAGTAGATCTGCTGCAAAACGTCGGTTGGTCCGCCAATGTAGAGGAATCCGCGGCTCCACTGCAGAGTGAAAACCACGATATTCAAAACGAACTGATATACATACGCGCCTGCCACGATCCACGAAGCAATGCGCAGAAAGCGTGAAAGCCGCAGAACGGTGTCACGGTCGAAATATGTTCCCGCAAAACTGTGACTATTTTGTTTATTTTCGGTCATTGGTTCCTCCAGTGAGTTGAGCCATTATAAAGCAGTTATAATTGCCTGCATGTACGTTGAAAACGCTTCCGGCGCGGGAAAAGTTCCTGAAATACGAACCAAGCCCGGGCGCGGTTTGAGCGTTGATTATCGAAGAGACGCGGATTCAGTCCGCAGAAATCCACTACGAAGGTAAAGTCATAGAATGAGTCCTGAAGAAAACAATATCAACAAACCAACTGATTTTATTCGCGAAGCCGTTGCAGAAGACCTTGCGAACGGACGCTTCAACTACGTCCGCACGCGCCTCCCGCCCGAACCGAATGGATACCTGCATATTGGGCACGTCAAGGCGTTCATGATCGATTATCTCGTTGCAAAAGAAAATGACGGTGAGTTGGTTTTGCGCTTCGATGATACAAACCCAGCGAAGGAAGAAACTGAATTCGTGGAAGCCATCATGGACGACGCGCGCTGGCTTGGTATTGAATGGGTCAAGGTGACGTACGCGTCGGACTACTTCGATGAGCTTTATGAGTGGGCGAAGAAACTGGTCTTGATGGGCAAAGCCTATGTGGACGATCAGACGCCCGAAGAAGTGAGCAAAAACCGCGGCACATTGACCGAACCCGGCGTGAACTCTCCGTATCGCGACCGCGACGTTGAAGAGAACATGGACCTGCTCGAACGCATGAAGAACGGCGAATTTCCTGAAGGTTCACGCATCCTGCGCGCGAAGATCGACATGGCGCATCCAAATATCAATATGCGCGACCCAGCCATGTACCGTATCATTCACACACCGCCGCATCACCGCACCGGTGATAAATGGAAAATCTACCCAATGTATGATTGGTCGCACGGACAGAACGATTCAATGGAAGGTATCACCCATTCGTTGTGTTCGCTCGAATACGAAAACCATCGTCCGCTGTATGAGTGGTTCCTTGATGAGCTTGGCGTTTTCAAGCCGCGTCAGATCGAGTTTGCGCGTTTGAACATGAATTACACCGTGATGAGCAAGCGCAAACTGCGCCGCCTCGTCGAAGAAGGTCGTGTCACGGGCTGGGACGATCCGCGCATGCCGACACTGCGTGCGATGCGCCGTCGCGGTTATACCGCCGAAGCCGTTCTGGATTTCATCCGCCGTGTGGGTGTTGCAAAAAATTACAGCATCAGCGATGTGGCGTTGCTTGAAGAATGTGTACGCGACGATCTCAACAAAACATCCCTGCGCCGTATGGCAGTCATCAAACCGCTGAAAGTCATCATCGACAATTATCCTGATGACCTTGTCGAAGAAATGAGCGCCATCAACAATCCCGAAGATGAGTCGGCTGGCACGCGCAAAGTCCCATTCTCGAAGATTCTTTATATCGAACAGGACGATTTCCGCGAAACGCCGCCGCCAAAATATTTCCGTCTGTATCCGGGCAACGAAGTCCGCTTGCGCTATGCCTATTTCATCAAGTGCACGAATGTCGTCAAGAATGATGCGGGCGAAGTGATCGAAGTCCACGCCACGTATGACCCGACCACCAAAGGCGGCGACGCGCAGGACGGGCGCAAGGTCAAATCCACGATCCATTGGGTATCGGCGAAACACGCCAAGGAAGTGGAAGTCCGCATGTACGACCGTCTCTTCGATAAGGAAAATCCGGAGGAAGGCGAGGAAGGATTCCTTAACTGTTTGAATCCCAACTCGTTGGAAGTCCTCACCGGATATGTGGAGCCGGCTCTTGCCTCCGCCGAAGCTGGTTCACGTTTCCAGTTTGAGCGTCTCGGATATTTCTGCGTCGACCGGGAAACCACGCCCGAGAAACCCGTCTTCAATTTGACGGTTAATCTTAAGGATACCTGGGCAAAGATGGCGAAAAAAGGCAAGTAAATCCTCGTCAAAAAAATATGCAAGGAAAAGAAACCGCGGCGGGAGATCTCAGATCGAACAATTTGAGATTTCCCGCCGTTTAAAATATAGCGGCGGTTGAAATATTTTTACTATTTTTAAAATCTCGACCAGAGATGAGAGCTTTTCAATAAAACAAACAAGGTATGTACAAGTGGATTTAAAAGTTTTTGTGCAGTATCTCGGGTAGTCAAGAGCGGTAATTTTCCTGCACAAACTTGAGCACAAGACTGGAGCTGCTCATGGATAATAAGAAGAGATCAAAATCAGACTCAAAAAAAGGGGGGAATCTGCCTAAATGGCTTCCAACGCACTCGCAAGCAATAAAAATCGCATTGTATTACGCATTACTGGGTGCGTTATGGATATTCTTTTCAGACAAACTTCTTTTTGCACTGGTGCAAGACGCCCCAGCGGCAGCCCGTCTTAGCAGTTATAAAGGTTGGTTTTATGTGGGGATCACCGCCCTCTTCCTTTGGGCGGCTTTGGATCGATATTTCGCAAGAATCAGGCAATCAGCACAGGAAACACAGGAAAGCGAGTCGCGTTTCACCACTATTTTCGAAAATAGCCCGGTCGCCATGGGTATCTCACGAGTAAGCGACCAAAAAATCATCCATGTGAATACTGCTCTTACCAAATTGTACGGATACTCACCCAAAGAATTCATCGGGCACACCACAGAAGAACTCCAGTTATGGGCAGACCCTGCGGACCGCCAGAAATTCATCACACAATTACAAAAACACGAATCTACCAGAGACCTTGAATTTACTGCCCGCCTAAAATCCGGAGAAAAGCGAAAAATGCTTGTTTCGGGCGAGTTGATGGACCTCAACGGCGAGCCCTGCCTGATAGCGCAGATAATGGACATCACTGAGCGCAAACAGATGGAGGATGAAATTCGCGCGGCGCAGGAACTTGCCCAACACACAATCGACTCGTTGGACGCGCACGTCTGCGTTTTGGACGAGAACGGGGTGGTCGTCTCAGTCAACCAAGCCTGGCGAAATTTCGCAGACGCGAATCCTCCCACGCCGGAAGACTATTATATTGGCAGAAATTATTTAACCGTTTGCGATAATGCCACCGACGAAGATGCGCCGCAGGCAAGAGACGTGGCGAAGGCGATCCGCGCGGCAATTCAGGGAAAACTGGATCGTTTTCAACTCGAATATCCATGCCATTCGCCGGACGCAAAGCGCTGGTTTGTTCTTCGGTTGACCAGTTTTACGCACAATGGTTCCATCCGAATAGTTCTGACCCACGAAAACATTACCGAACGCAAACAATCAGAATTGGAAGTACGCGAGAAGGAAAAACGCTTTACGACCATTTTTCATACCAACCCACTACCCATCATGATCAGCCGCCTCAAAGACGGAAAATACACCGAGGTCAATTCAAGTTTTGAAGAAATAACCGGGTATTCATCAGAAGAGATCATTGGGCGCACTGCAAAAGAACTGAACATCTGGGTCAATTTTGAAGATAGAAACCGCATGGTACAGGAACTGAATCAACAAAGATCAGTGCATGGTTTTGAATTCCAACTCCAAAACCGAAATGGTGATGTGCATGAAATGCTTATGTCGGCAGAAGCGATCGAATTGGAGGGAGAAGTATATGGGCTTGCCATTGCCCAGGACATCACCGAACGCAAATTGGTCGAAAGAGCATCTCAAACAATCACAGATATTCAAAAACAGATGATCTCCACGAATAACCTTAAAGATCTATACCAACTAACGGGAGAAAACATCCAAAAGCTGATCGGAGACGCCTATGTTGTCGTCAGCATGATCAACGAGGATGCACAAGCCATGCGAGTTGCAGGTCTTTTCGGATTTGGCGACATCGTAGAAAAATGGCTGCCAAAATTCAAAATTAACCTTACAAAAAGTTCCTATCCAATAGATGAAATGACCCCGGAGGAATTACGCCTGTTCAGAAGCGGCAAACTCGAGAAATTCGAAGATGGAATATACAGGCTAATGCTCGGCAGGATACCAAAATCACTATGCACCACTTTCGAAAAGGAATTTCGCCTGACGGGGATTTATACAATGGGATTTATCCGACAGGAGAAGCACCTGGGCGGCGTAATCATCCTTGCCCGGCGAGATTTAACTCCATTCAAAGGGATGATCGAAACAATTATCAACTACGCCGCCATCATCATCGACCGCATCATGGCGGAAGAAATATTACGCGAGAGCGAAGCAAAATACCGCACATTGACAGAGCAGATTCCCGCCATTGTATATATCGAGGATGTAACACGCGAACCAGGCTCAGTACAATACATCAGCCCACAAGCTGAAAGGATGCTTGGTTTTCCAGTAGACCAATGGCTGCACCCCAATATGAATCTCTGGTATGAACAGATCCACCCGAACGAGCGCACATGGGTCACAGAAGCGTATGAGCGATGTTACAGTTTCGGGGAGGCATTCGATTGTGAATACCGCATGGTTGCATCTGATGGACGAATTGTGTGGATCCATGACCAGGCTAGAACAATCAACGATGAACACGGTAATCCGCATCTAATCCACGGGGTGATGTACGACATCACCGAGCGCAAGGAGGCGGAAAAATCCCTTCGGGAAAGCGAGGAAAAATACCGGCTGCTTTCACAGGAATTGGAAGAACGCGTTCAGGAACGCACCGCCGAAATAACCGACCTATATGAGAATGCCCCCGCCGGTTACCACTCCCTTGACGGCGATGGTAATTTCCTAATGGTCAACCAGACCGAATTGAACTGGCTGGGCTATACGCGTGAGGAACTTGTCGGAAAAAATATCACAACGATCTTAAGTCCGGCATCCGCTTCGATATTCAAAGAAAATTTCCCGAAATTAAAAGAGACAGGACAAATCAATAACCGTGAAATTGAGATCACGCGAAAGGACGGCAGCAGTTTTCCCGCCATGATGAGCGGCAGCGTAATATATGATGCCCAAGGCGGATATATCTCCAGCAGAAGCACATTGGTGGATATCACTGAACGCAAACAAGCTGAAGAGGCGCTGCGCCTCACCAACCTCAAATTGGAGCGGGCTCTGCGCATCAAGGATGAATTCCTTGCCACCATGAGCCATGAGCTCCGCACTCCTCTCACCGGTATTCTTGGTCTCTCCGAAGCAGTACAAGAGGGAATCTACGGCGATCTAAATGACAAACAGGCAAAAGCAATAAAGAATGTGGAGAATAGCGGACGCCATCTTCTCGAACTTATCAACGACGTGCTTGATGTCTCAAAGATCGAAGCGGGCATGTTGGAATTACACCCAACGCCATGTGCCCTCAATGATATTTGCGAAAGCAGCATCCAATTGGCAAAAGGCATGGCAGAGAAGAAAAACCTGAAGGTAAACTTTATCAAAGGGCAGTCAAGCGTTCTGCTCAATGGAGATCCGCGCCGGCTAAAACAAATATTCGTCAACCTGCTCAGCAATGCGGTTAAATTCACCCCTGATAACGGCGAGGTGAATCTGGAAATAGTTTCAGATGAAGATGACCAGGACGTGAAAATCATTGTGCGCGATACTGGGATCGGCATCGACGCCGTTGATCTACCCAAGCTTTTCAAACCGTTCGTACAACTTGACGCCAGCCTTTCGCGAGAGCAATCCGGGACAGGTTTGGGATTGGCGCTTGTCAAATCGCTGGTTGATATGCATGGCGGAAGCATCCAGATCGAAAGCGAAAAAGGACGGGGCAGCAGTTTCACGGTCACCCTGCCGGTCTACCACTTCCCTGCAAAAAAGTACGAGACCGAGATAAAACCAGCCGTAAAAACAGGACAAACTTCAAGCGCCTCCCCTATCGTCATGATCGTGGACGATAACGAAACCAATATCAACATGTTAAAAGATTATCTGACCTCCAGAAATTTCAAAACAGCCGCCGCAATGACCGGGGAAGAATTCCTCAAACGCGTCGAAGATGTCCGCCCGGATATTGTTCTGATGGACATCCAAATGCCGGAAATGGATGGACTGGAAACCACCCGTAGATTACGGAAACACAGCGACCCGCGCATCGCCTCCGTGCCGGTCATTGCCATCACAGCCCTAGCCATGCCCGGCGACCGGGAAAAATGCCTGGAGGCTGGCGCCAATCTCTACTTAAGCAAACCGGTAAGATTGAGAGAACTTCCTGAAATCCTATATGCGCAAATCAACGAACAAAACACGTAAAATAAAAGAAGCCGCGAACGTCAAGAACACAGATCATCGGTGCTATAATCAAATTAAACAAGGAGTGACCCATGAGCGAAGAAAAAAGAAAAAAGATGAGAGAAAAACTTCCGCCTGAGGCATTGGAACACATGAAAGCCGCACGCAAGGAAATGCGCAAAAGCGTGGAAACCATCCTGCCGCCCGGTTATATTGAGCACCGTCGTGCCGCCCGCAAGGAAATGCTCCTCGCCTTCCGCAGCATGCTCGACGCCGCCATCAAAAAAACGGAAGAAAAATCCTCATAAAACCAAAACTCCCAGTCAAAAGGCTGGGAGTTTTTTTACTTAGAAACCGTCTCTTAAAAATTTTTGGACACGGACAACACGGATTTCACTGATCTTCACAGAAAAAAACGGTAAAATGCCAGTTTTTGTCCGTGTTTTCAGTGAATTCCGTGTACAAAGGCGCGTCAATTGTGACCAATCACTTAGCGGAACGGACGTCTTCCCCTCGCGAGGAAGAGAACATAGAACAATGCAACTCCCGCACCAACAAATAAACCTTCAGACAGCATCGTCTGGGTATCATACAAAACTGCGCCTGAAAGCAACAGACCCAAAAAGACGATCCCACCCGTCAGGCGGTTTACAGACCGCTCCAGATAACTGATCTGAATATTTCCAAGCGGATTCTGCACATTCAACTCGCCGCGTTCGATACGTCCAAGCACCCGTTCCGCCCTCCCTGGAATAGTAATAAGGGTTTTGAGAAGTACCCCCGCCTCATCGATAAATGTTTCGAACGCAGAGCCGCCTTCGCCCTCGGTCAGTTTTTTGGCATAAGGAGCAAGTTGCAGCCAAAGATTAAATTCCGAATTCAAACCCGTACACATGCCGGATAAAATGCCGATCGTGCGACCAAGCAGCAAAAGGTTTTCCGGCAGTTGAAAAGGCATGGTCTGAAGCAGTTCACGAAACTGCAAGCCAAACTTCATCATGTCCCTGTGTTCTATGCTTCGGAGTTCGTTCATGCTCTTGCCCCAGAAGCGGTCAAAGACCTGGGCACTGGCTTCTTCCAATAACTTTACATTCGCGCTTGGCAGCAACACTCCCAACGTCTGATACGCGCGGATCAACCGCGGCGCATCCTGCAAGCCGACCGAAATAACCACTTCGCGCAAACCTTCCACCAGTCTATCCGGCATGCGCCCTACCATGCCAAAATCAATAAAGGTCAGACGGAATTTTGTCGAACCATCCTCATTCTTTTCAGCCAGCGGCGAAACGAAAAGGTTTCCGGGATGCGGGTCGGCGTGGAAGAAACCATCTTCAAATATCTGCTTGAGATACGTGCCAAGCAAAAGTTCAGCCACCTCTTCACGGTTGACTCCCGCAGCCGTAATGGCATCGTAATCGGTGATCTTGATCGCGGTAACATCCTCCAGTGTAAGCACGCGGCGGCTGGTGCGACTCCACACCACGCGCGGGACATGTACGTCTCTATCGTCCTTGAAGTTGGCTGCAAAGGTCTCGGCATTTTTCCCCTCTGACAGGTAATCCAATTCCTCGTTGATGGTTGCTGCGAATTCATCGAGGATGACCGGCACATTGACCCGGTCACTGACGGGGCGATACTTCTGGAGCCAGCCGCCCGCCACTTTGATTGCCGCCATGTCCACTTCGACAACCTGTTCGATATTCGGGCGCAATATTTTCACAACAACATTGTCGAAACCCAACGCATCCGAATCATGCGGGAACAACCGCGCGCGGTGGACTTGTCCCAATGAGGCGGCGGCGACGGGAGATCTCTCAAAGCTGAGAAAAAGCTTCTCGATGGCAGAATCAAGCTCCCGTTCAGTTTCGAGGCGGATGGGTTCATAATCCACCGGCGGGACTTCATCCTGCAATCCTGCCAGTTCATCCGTAATCTCAGGCGGAAGCACATCCAAACGCGCCGAGAGGAATTGACCAACTTTGATCATCACCCCGCCAAGGCGGATCGCCAGCGCGCGGAAGCGGGAAGCGATCTTTCGATAACGGGCAGACCGATTATTTTTGGCGAGAAACCCAAGCCCGATACGACGCAGGATGATATCCCAAAAGACGATATTCGCTGTGACGCGGGCGAAGAAGAAAACTATGCGCCAATAACGCATACGTAGTAGTGTTGAATTCATGGAGCCTCCATGAGAAATATTGTAGCCCCTTTACGCCATTCGGCATGGTGACGAATTTCTCGAATTTTCTATTTTTATTTGCATTAGCACTTCTTGACTTCGCTGCAATATGCCCAATTTTCATTACCTACTTGACAACTCATCCCACTCTCATGTAAACTGACAACGTACTTAAATCTTACAAAGAAAGGAGCGCACTTCCAAATGGTTTTTCGTATCACCAACAAACGCAACCGAATCTCCCGCTTTCTCGAAGTGCGCCAATTGACAGCCTGATGTAGGCTTTCAATCCCCTGTGTCTTTTCAAACACGGCGCACCTGCGTCGTGTTTTTTTATTGTCTGAATTAACCGCCAAGCACGCAAAGACCGCGAAGATAACCTTTAAATCTTAGCGTCTTTATTGACCATTTTTTAAGTACACGGTTTTTTAGCTTCTCGCCAAAAACTCTCACCCTGCCCTCTCCCAATGGGAGAGGGGGAAGTTATCCCACCAAAAATAGCTCCACTTGGGGTGAGGGAAAGTTCTTGAAATCAAGGTAGTAACTTAGGTTAAATAACATGAACCTCTCATTCAAATCCTACTGGAACCTGCTCGCCAATCATATCCGCCCACAACGCGGACGATTCATCCTGCTCACCACCATGCTGTTCGGAAGCATTGCCTTACGCATCTTTGCTCCGCAGATCATGCGTCGTTTTATCGACGAGGCGCTGTCCGGCAAGGCGCTCTCTGAACTTACATGGACGGCTGTTGCCTTCATCAGCGTGGCATTGATTCAACAAGTCGTGCAGATTGGAACCACCTACCTCGGCGAAAATGTGGCATGGACCGCCACCAATGCCCTGCGCGCCGAACTGGCAGAACATGCGCTCAAACTCGGCATGAAGTTCCACAACGACCACACACCCGGCGAACTGATCGAACGCATCGACGGCGATGTAACCGAACTGGCGACATTCTTTTCGCAATTCGCGCTCAATCTTATCGCGAACGGACTCTTACTCGTCGGCATTCTCATCACCCTTGCCATCGAAGATTGGCGCGTAGGCTTGGCTTTCGCCGTCTATTCTGTGTTGACCATTGGCGTGCTGGGCAAGCTCAGGAATATCGCCGTGCCGCATCAAAAAGCACGCCGCGAAGCAGAAAGCCAGATGTACGGTTTCATCGAAGAACAACTTTCAGGTACTGAAGACATCCGCTCGAGCGGCGCGGTGGGATTCTCCATCCGCGAACTTTTCCGTCATCAAGCTGAGATTCTCAAACACAGCCGCCTCGCACACTTCAAGCGTTGGATCATCGAAAACGCGATGGGGCTCGCCCTCACCACCGGCACACTACTAGCCATCACCAGCGGATATTGGCTTTACACCGCAGGCGCTGTCACCATCGGCACGGTCTATCTTTTCGTCCACTATCTCAATCTGCTCGAAGAGCCGTTCTGGGCAATGACACATGAGATCGAAAGTTTCCAAACCATTGGAGCCTGTGTTGAACGTCTGACTGAGTTCAAGCAGTTCGAACCTGAAGTAAAGAACGAAACAGGCAAAACGCTCGACTCTCATCCATTGGCGTTGACATTCAATGACGTGACCTTTTCCTACAATGGCGAAGACTCCGTCATCAAACGCCTCTCTCTGGACCTCAAGCCTGCTTCTGTTTTGGGACTGCTTGGTCGCACCGGAAGCGGAAAGACCACTCTCGGACGCTTGATCTTCAATTTATATTCTGTCAACGAAGGCAGTATCAAAGTCAACGGCGAAGACTTGCACAACATCCAACTTGACTCACTGAGGCAAAACATCGCCATCGTGACGCAGGATGTGCAACTATTCCGTGCAACCATCCGCGAGAATTTGACCTTCTTTGACCGGTCAATACCCGATGACAAAATCATCGCCACCCTCGAGGACCTCGAACTCGGCGACTGGTTCCGAACCCTGCCAAACGGACTGGACACTGAACTGGAAACAGGGTCCAGATCCCTGTCCGCGGGTGAGGCGCAACTACTGGCGTTCACGCGAGTCTTTTTGCGGAATCCCGGTCTTGTCATCCTCGACGAAGCCTCATCCCGTCTTGATCCTGCCACCGAGCAAAAACTTGAGAATGCAATAGACAAGTTATTGCACGGTCGTACAGCCATCATCATCGCCCACAGACTCGACACATTACACCGCGCCGATGAAGTGTTGATACTTGATAACGGCTCCGTGCTCGAATATGGCAACCGCAAAGAATTGGCATCGAACCCGAACGCAAGGTTTTATCAACTTTTGCAAACCGGTTTGGAGGAAGTTCTCGCCTAAAACTAACCACAGAGCACACAAAGACCACAGAGATCCTTTTCTATTTTCTCCGTACTCTCTGTGATCTCCGTGGTAGGAGAACGAACCTCAAGGATACACATATGACCGAAACAACCCTCAACTCAAACGATCTCAACGTCCCCGCATTGCCCGCATGGAAAGTTGTGCTTGAACTCATCCGCTTTCGCCCCTGGCTCTGGTTCGTGGACTTTGCCTCCGTTGCCATCATGCGCTTTGTCTGGCAGATCGCGCCTGCACTCATCCTCAAAGCCTTCTTCGATATGCTGACCATCGGCACGCAACTGAAGTTCGGCATTTGGTCGATAGTTGCCTTCTTCGTCTCGCTCTGGCTCGGACGAATTATAGGAACATACGGTTTCTACTACGCCGACGTGCCCATCTTTGCAGACATGGGTACACTCATGCGCAAGAACCTGTTGACGCACATCCTCAAACGTCCCGGCGCATCGCAGCTACCCGACTCGCCCGGCGAAGCCATCAGCCGCTTCAAAGGCGACGTACAGGAGATACCGATCTTCGTCATCATGATCAACGATGTGACCGTCGGCTTAATGGTCATCGCCGTTTCCATTGTATTGATGACTCAAATCAGCCCGTCGTTCACGTTCATGGCGCTCATCCCGCTGGTCATCGTCGGCATCGTTGCCAACATCGCCACCACACGCATTTCCCATTACCGCCGCGCCTCGCGACAAGCCGCGGGCAAAGTGACCGGCTTTATCGGAGAATTCTTCGGCGCAGTGCAAGCCGTGAAGATCGCAACTGCTGAAAAGAACATCATTGGTCACTTCCACAAGATCAACGACGAACGCCGCAGATTAACCGTCCGCGAGAAACTTTTCGATGAAGTACTCGGCTCGATCTACCGCAACACATCCACGCTTGGCACGGGCGTAATTCTCATTCTCGTCGGTCAGTCCATGCGCACGGGTAGTTTTACCCTCGGTGATTTCTCGCTCTTCGTCTACCTCCTGCAAAGCATGGGCGACCTGACCACAATGGGCGGTATGCTCTGGGCGCGTTACAAACAAATGGATGTCTCCGTCAAACGCATGTATCGTTTAATGGAAAATGCTCCGTTGGAAGCGCTTGTGGAACACAGCCCCGTGGATTTGGAAGGACCACTGCCCGAAGTGACTTACCCAACGAAAACCGCCTCAGACCAACTGAGCGAATTGGTCGCTGACCATTTGACCTTTCACTACCCGAACTCAGTCAACGGCATCGAAGACGTTTCACTAAAGATCAAACGCGGCTCGCTGACAGTCATCACCGGGCGCATCGGTTCCGGCAAAACGACATTGCTCCGCACTTTGCTCGGGCTGTTGCCCGCCGACTCCGGCGAAGTCCGCTGGAATGGGCAGGTCGTAGATGATGCCGGAAACTTTTTCATTCCGCCGCGCTGCGCCTACACCGCACAAGTTCCGCGCTTGTTCAGCAATACCCTGCGAAATAATATTTTGCTCGGGTTGAACAGGAATGACGACGAAGTGTACAAGTCAACCAGACTCGCCGTCATGGACCGCGACCTTGAAATTCTCGATGACAACCTCGAAACAATGGTCGGTTCGCGCGGCGTCAAACTCTCCGGCGGGCAAATGCAGCGCACTGCCGCCGCACGCATGTTCATCCGCGACACAGAGCTTGTCGTTTTCGACGATCTCTCCAGCGCGCTGGACGTGGAAACCGAACGTCAACTTTGGGAGCGGATTTTTGAAACGGGCAATGAACCCACCTGCCTCGTCGTCTCCCACCGCCGCCCGCTTTTGAGGCGCGCCGATCACATCATCGTGCTAAAAGACGGCAAAGTCGAATCCGAAGGCACACTCGACGAATTGCTTGTGTCCAGCCATGAAATGCGCGAGTTGTGGAAGTTGGAAGAATAACGGAAAATATCATGGACATCATTACAGGAAAAATCCTGAAACTTAATCATTGGGAAGATGGAAAAAGCATCGGACTTGCCAAAGAAGCCGGAAACAAAATGATCGCCTCCGGCATGGACCGCGATGCGGCTCTTGCCAAACTCGAGGCGGTTCGCCAAAACCCTGGCAGTTTCCTCGCTGATACTTTGCTTGCCGATCTCGCCCGAGAGATTCTGAGCAAGAATAAAAAAGACGAATCCGCCGAAGAAAATCTGCGCGATTTGCCGCTGCCCTTCCCCATTTGGGGCGCGGACAATATCGACCCCGAAGCCATCCGCCAAATGGAAAATTCCATGCGCCTGCCAGTGACGGTCACCGGCGCACTCATGCCGGATGCTCACGTCGGTTATGGTCTCCCCATCGGCGGCGTGCTGGCAACGGATAATGTTGTCATCCCCTACGCTGTCGGCGTGGACATCGCCTGTCGTATGCGGCTGTCGCTTTATGAAGTTTCACCAATTCTCATCGGACAGAAAAAAGGCATGTTTGAAGAGTCGCTTTGGAACGAGACCGCATTCGGCATGGGCGCGGCATGGAAAGGAAACAAGCGCGCCCAGCATGAAGTCCTCGACGATGATGCGTGGAGCGCAACCCGTTTACTAAAGACTTTACAGGACGCGGCATATTCCCAGCTTGGCACAAGCGGCACAGGCAATCACTTTGTCGAATGGGGCAGTTTCAGACTCCATGAGCCAATGTTCGGTTTGAAACCGGGCGAATATCTTGCATTGCTCTCGCACAGCGGTTCGCGCGGAGTTGGCTTCAAGATCGCGGATCGTTACAGCAAACTGGCGATGGAAAAGCACCCCGACCTCGATAAAAGTGTCCGTCACCTCGCGTGGCTTCCACTGGATTCGGAAGATGGTCAGGAATACTGGCTTTCGATGGAACTCGCGGGGCGATTCGCTTCGGCAAATCATTACATTATCCACAAACGCGTGGCAGCCGCAATCGGACTGAAAGAAGTTGCAGTCGTTGAAAACCATCACAACTTTGCATGGCGTGAAAAACTTTCTGACGGGCGTGAGGTCATCGTTCATCGCAAGGGAGCCACACCAGCCGGAGTTGGAGTTCTCGGTGTAATCCCCGGCTCGATGGGAGACGCAGGCTACGTTGTCCGCGGAAGAGGCGTAAGCAAGTCGCTTAAGTCCGCTTCGCATGGAGCCGGTCGCCGTATGAGCCGCAAGGCTGCGATCAATTCCATCAGCAAGCGTGAACGGGATGAGTACCTCAAAGAGCGCGGTATCACACTCCTCGGCGGCGGCTTGGATGAATCCCCGCAGGCATACAAAGCCATCGATGAAGTCATCACTGCCCAGCACGACCTTGTGGACGTGATCGGCAAGTTCACTCCGAAGGTTGTCCGCATGGCGGATGAGCCAGGAGACATTTAGAAAAAGGTTACGGAGATGCAAGTCATTTTCGTGACCTTTTCGTTATAATACGCCTGAGTGACTTTATGCAAATCAGACCCACAGACCCAATTTTTCAAGAAACCCTTTTAAACTACTCGCTGGCAATTGAATCTGAAAACCGCAAATCAATTGAAGATGAGATCTGGCAGCGGTATGGCAGTGAAAAGACAGCCTTCGTGTTGGATATGTCTGGGTTCTCGCTGTTGACTCGCAAGTATGGCATCGTTCACTATCTTGCGATGATCCGCCGCATGCAATTGACCGTGGATCCCATCATCAGCAGTCACGGCGGACGCATCATCAAATTCGAAGCAGATAACTGCTTTGCCATCTTCCCCACCCCGCTTGCGGCTGTACGAACCGCCATCACGATCCAACTTGCGATCGCCGCATCAAACTCCATGACGCATGAGGACATGAACATCCATGTTGCCATCGGCATCGATTACGGCAAGATGCTTATTCTCAATGAAGGCGATATGTACGGCGACGCGGTCAACCGTGCATGCAAAATGGGGGAAGACATTGGCAAAGCCGATGAGATCCTCATCACCAAAGAAGCCATGGATATGATTCCCGGGGAGGCGCAAATCGAAGGGAAAAGCATCGAGGTCAGCATCGGCGGGTTGAACATGCCCGCTTACCAGATCATCTATCACGCGGACACTGAAGTTGAATAACAAAAAAGACGGAGCATGCTCCGTCTTTTTTGTTTACATGGTTTCCAAAATCTCGATCGCCTTTTGAACGCGCCTCAGGCTGACATCACGCCCAATGACTTCCATGCTCTCGAACAGCGGCGGGCTGACTTTTTGCCCTGTCGTGGCTACGCGCAGGATACCAAAAACCTGTCCAGCGTTGAATCCGCTTTCTTCGACGTATGCCCTCAGCGGAGGTTCGCATCGTTCGTGACTTATATCTGATTGCGCTGCCAGAATCTCGTACGCCCTTCGAGCGATCTCAGCCGATTGCTTTGCGTCCAATCCCTTGGCGATGAGGTCTTCAGGAGCAGGGCTGACATCATCTTTAAAGAAGAACGCTCCAAATGAAATGCAGTCGTCCAACGTGGTGAGACGCTCACGGATGAGCGGAATAATTTTTATAAGGACATCATCTTTGACGGCGAGTCCTTCACGGGTGAAATAAGGCTTGAGACGCGCAGCCAGATCCTCGGTCGTCATGAGGCGGATGTGTGTCGCGTTGAAATGATCCAAGCGTTGGAAGTTGATCGCCGCTGGAGAAGGCGTCAACGAGTCGATGGAGAATCGATCCACCATTTGAGCGACGGTCATCACGTCATCTTCGGCAACACCCCACCCCATCAACGCGCTCCAATTCAATACGCCTTCGGGGATGAAGCCGAGGTCTTGCATATCTTTGATAAAAATGGAATAGCCGTCCTTCATGGCTTGCGCCGCTTCGCGCTTGGACATTTTGCCCTTGCCGCTCGGCTTGAGAAAAACAGAGAGATGAATCCAAACTGGTTCGTCCCAACCGAAGGCGCGGACAATGTTGACGTGCAGCGGGAACGTACCCAGCCACTCGGAGCCGCGCATGACATGCGTGATGCGCATTTCGTGATCATCGACAATGGCTGCGAGATGATAGGTTGGCAAGCCGTCGGTTTTGAGAATGACCTGATCATTTAGCTGTTTATTCTCAGTGGTGATATCACCGCGTAAATGATCGTGTGCAACAGTGACGCCTTCCTTCGGCATCTTAAAACGGATGGTGTATGGCTCACCGTTGGCAATCCGTTTTGCGGCTTCATCGGGGTCAAGGTTGCGGCATGTCCCGTCATAGTGCGGATTTTCCTTGCGCTTCATTTGCTCTTGACGGACTTTATCGAGTCGCTCTGGTGTACAAAAACAGGGATAGGCATGACCTTTATCCACCAAAATTTTGGCATGTGACTGATAAATCTCGCGGCGTTCGGTCTGGCGGTAAGGACCATACGGTCCGCCCACATCGGGACCCTCATCGTATTCCAAGCCCAGCCAGCGCAAGCCATCCATGATTTCCTGCTCGGCGCCGGGGACCGTGCGTTTGATATCCGTGTCTTCAATGCGCAAAACGAACTGTCCGCCAGTTTGTTTTGCAAGCAGATAATCATATAATGCAACACGCGCCGTACCAAGATGCATGTGTCCGGTCGGCGAAGGTGCAATGCGGGTTCGTGCGGGTTTAACAGACAAAATGAATACTCCTTAAAAGTTCTGGCAGGTTACAAAAAATTAGAATTCCAATTCCTTTTGGCGCATGACCACGGATTGTACCAACCCAATACCGATCATGAGTGCCGTCAAACCGCTGCCGCCATAACTGACGAATGGAAGCGGCAGTCCCGAAACAGGCAGCAAGTTCAAGTTCATTCCGATATTGACTGCGCCCTGAAAGAATATCAGAGTGGCAACTCCAAGCGCCAGCATCGCTCCAGCCACATCCCGCGCCTTTTGCGCCGCGCGAATGCACCGCCAAACAACCAATCCCAAAGAGATGATGATCAGGATCGCTCCCACCATGCCAAATTCCTCGGAACTCGCTGCAAAGATAAAGTCGGTGTGGCGGACTTTCAAAAACCGTAGCTGGGTCTGGGTACCATAACCATAGCCTTCACCCAACAATCCGCCCGACCCCACTGCGATGAGCGCCTGTTGAACGTTATAACGGTTCCCGTAGGTATCATTCGGATCAGGCACCACAAAGTTGACGATGCGTTCCTGTTGATATGCCTGCAAGCCCGGGATCTTAACTCCGAGTACAGAAAGGGAAATAACGCTTCCGACCAGTATGACACCAACAACAGCGCCGGTAATAACATGCTTGACTTGAATCCCGTTCACCCATAACATCACAGCCAGAATGACTGAAAGCACCATCACATTACTTAGGTTGGGCTGAAGCAGGATCAAACCGATGATCCAAACGGCGCGAAAAGCTGCGCCAAAAACCCAGCGCAAATCGCGGGGCTGGTCACGGGTAATTTCAAAATACCGCGCCAGAATGATGATGGCGGCTATCTTCGCAAATTCAGTAGGCTGCAAAAAGAGCACGCCAACCGTAAACCAACGCTGCGCGCCGAAAGCCGATTGACCAAAGCCCGTTAACGTGACAAGAAAAATAAGAATCACAATATGAATCGGGCGGTAAAGCGCAAGCCAATATCGGTAGTCAATCGAGGCGAGGAAGAAGATCAAGACCACGCCCAAGATAGCGAAGTAGACCTGACGAGAGGTCAGCGGCTGCAGCACTTCGTTCCCCGCCACTGCCGAGCGAATCATCACTGTGCCAAAAGAGGATGCGAGTACCACTGCACCCAAAAGCAAAAAATCGAAATTTCTCCAGGAAAGTCCACGTTCCATAATTAAAAAAACATGGATAAACCCGTGCTGCCACAGGTTGACCCATGTCCTCTACATTAACAGATCAACCCGCACGATGGCGAGACGGCGTCTTCAACGGAATATCCGCCACCAGACGCTGAGAACGCCCATCTCTTTCAAGTTCAATGCGGACAGCTTCAGGGTCGATCTCAATATATTGCGAGATCGCCTTAAGAAGATCGTCCTTCAAAGATTCAAGTTGACCCGCCGTCAGGTCGGTGCGGTCATGTACAAGAACCAACTGTAAACGTTCCTTTGCGCTGGTTGCGCTGCGTTTACGTGTGAAGAAGTTCATAATTACTTCCTCCCTGCCAGACGTTGAATTGTGTTCCACAGCCCACTTTGCGGAGCAAGGTCCATAAAGGGAACATCCTCACCCTGCAGCCGTTTGGCGATATTACGAAAAGCCTGCCCTGCCCGGCTCTTCCCATCCGTTACAACGGGGGCGCCGCGATTCGAACCAATAATCACATTTTCATCTTCAGGCACAATGCCGATCAGCCGAATGCCGAGCAAATCCAGCACATCCTCGGCGGAGAGCATATCGTTATTCTTTACAAGCGTCGGATTCAGACGGTTGATGATAAGGGATGGATTTCCCTTTTCCTCTGCTTCGAGGATGCCGACGACGCGATCCGCATCACGCACCGCGCTGACCTCGGGGTTGGTCACCACGAGGACGCTGTCTGCCGCGGCGATGGCATTTCGGAATCCGCGCTCGATGCCTGCGGGTGAGTCAATGATCACGAAATCAGTATCAGCCCGAAGGTCGTTGCAGAGGCGCACCATATCCGACGGCGAAACCGCATTCTTGTCGCGAGTCTGCGCCGCGGGAATGAGATACATATCCGTAAAATGTTTATCGCGGATCATTGCCTGTTTGAGCTTGCAGCGCCCTTCGATGACATCCACAATATCGTAGACGATCCGATTCTCAAGACCCATTACCACGTCCAGATTGCGCAGACCGATATCGCCGTCGATGCAGACAACTTTTTTACCGTCCATTGCGAGCGAGGTGGCAAGGTTGGCGACGGCTGTGGTTTTGCCGACGCCGCCTTTTCCAGAAGTTACAGTGATCACTTGAGCTGTCATATCATTTCCTAATTATGGTTTCACCAGTATGCCATAGTTCAGCCTGCAGCTTGCCTTCGTCATTGATGCTGGCGATCTCGGGTTTGGGGTCTTTCTGTGGTTTCAACATTGCAGAGGATTCTTCAGCGATACGCAATTGATTGGCGGATAGGTCGAGCGCACAAATAAAAGCGGATCGGTCGCCTTTTGCTCCAGCATGGATCATTCCACGCACCCTGCCCCACACGATCACGTTGCCTTCGGCGACGATCTCCGCGCCAGGGTTGACATCGCCGAATATGACGATCGTTCCGGGATATTCGATGCGCGTTCCCGAACGAACGGTCTTGGATACAAAAAGCGCCGTATCGCTCGAGACCGCCTCATGAACGGGTCGCACTTCTTCGGGGCGCGGCTTGGAAATGCGGGTTGCCAAACCAAGCAATTGCGCTGTTGTCTCTGTTGTGGGAGACTCGCTGACAACCGCCCAAAGCGTGATCGTCTGATCAGACAACCAATCGCGAAGTTCAACAAGGTCGTTCACTTTCAGTACCTGAGTGCCCACATCCAGAGCCAGACGCGCGCCTTGAAAAAAAGCGGATCGCTCATTAATCTGTACCATCAAGGCGGCGCGTTGAACTTCCCATGAGGCTTCTTCGAATGTAGCTAGAAGTCCGTCGCGGATTCCCTTGATTTGTACGATGGATGTAGTCGATTCCATAAAGATGTTCATTCAGGTAATGAAAAGCAATTATACCTGATGAGTATCCGCAAACTACGGCGACGGAGCGCCCGCACCCTGAGCGATATCCAAAGCCTTGATCTCAAAATACGACTTGATCATACGCGCCACCATCGGACCTGCAACGCTGGCACCTTCGCCGCCGTTATAAGCAAACGCCACCACAGCAATCTCAGGGTCTTCAAAGGGAGCGTAAGCAATCGTCCATGAATGCGTGGGCCACGCGCCAAATTGACAACGGTCCGCGGCGCGCGCGACATCGTCACAATATTCCGCGGTTCCAGTCTTGCCAGCCACAGCAATCGGAAAATCTGTGAAGAGTTTATGGAGCGTACCGAAAGTGGTATCCGTCACAGTACGCCTCGTCCCTGCACGCACAGCCGCCACCGTTTCAGGCTGAACCGTTTTCAGTTCATCAGTCAGCGTACAGTAGGCACCATCGCAGGAATATCCCTGAATAAGCGGATCGACGGTAATATCCCACTTCATGTTTGGCGTAAATGGAGATATCTGATAGCTGCCCGGGGTCTGAAATTCTGTCACCGTAAAATCCTCAGGGTTGAACCACATCGGCACGACATTTCCATCACCGTCCGTTACCTGACGAACGATGGTAGGCTGCATAAGTTTGCCGCTGTTCGCAACTGTTGCACCAGACATCAATACCTGCAGTGGAGTAGCGAGAACATATCCCTGACCCACACTGGCGATATATGTATCACCGGTTGACCAGTTCTCGCCGGTGTTGATGCGCTTCCACTGCGGGTCGGGAATCAAACCATCCTGCTCACCCGGCAATTCGATGCCGGATTTCGCGTCATACCCAAGTGCGCGGGCATATTGCTGAAGGCGTTCGATGCCCAAACCTTGTGGAATTTCATCTTCGTATCCGCCGCCAAGTTTGTAAAAACAAACATTACTGGAATACGCAATACACTGCAGGAACGTGAGCGCACCAAACCCTTCCGGCTTTTGGTCATAAATATAATCAACGAACGGACGGGTATTGCGATCCGTACAAGGATCATTTGGATTGAACCGCTCACACAACAATAGTTGTCCCGGCGTTTGGACGATGGTATTCAAGTCAACTACACCTTCGTTAAACGCGCCGGTCGCGGTCGAGAGTTTAAAGGTAGAACCGGGTGGATACTCTGCTGAAATGGCGTTATTCAACAAAGGCTTGCGCGGATCCTGGCTCAATTGTTCGTAATAATAAGCGGGAATAATGCGGCTCAACCGATTATTTTCGTAACTGGGATAAGAAACCATCGCCAAAATCTCACCCGTTTTTGGGTTGATGGCAATGATCACACCGCTGGAAATACGAACGCGCCCAAAATATGTGTTCCAATAATTGATCTCTTCCAGCAAAGTCGCCTCAGCCGCAGCCTGCAAACGAGTATCGATGGTCAGGTAAACATTATCTCCCGGCACTGCCGCGATGGGCGGTTCAAGGTTACGGATCTCCTGTCCGGCAACATCCACTTGCACAACCCGCAAACCGTTCCTTCCCGCAAGAATATCCTGCAATGACGTTTCCACGCCAGCATAGCCGATCTTATCCCGATTGGGGATAAAGCCCTTCGCGCGTAGTTCATCTTCTTGAGACGCAGGGATGGGACCTAAAAAGCCGATGACATGAGCGGTCAACGAACCAGTGGGATAGTCACGAATCGGCTCAACCTCGACGCTCACGCCTGGCCAGTCGACCTTTTTCTCTTCCACGACCCGGGCGACTTCTTCTGAAACATTACATTTGATCTTGACCGAGCTGTACGGAGCGAGCGTATCCTGCAATGCCACCAATTGAGCAATGCCGGGTCCCGGCACACAAGCCGCAAATAATTTCGCCTCTTCCAGCGACTCATCTGTTACAGGTCCGCCAACCGGAACATCGATCAACTCGGATAGTTCGCGGTAAATACGCTGAATATCCGAATCGTCCGCTGGAAGGTTCGCAGGGGTAACCACAACGTTATAAGCGGCGATATTTCTCGCCAACACATAACCGTTGCGGTCATAGATAATTCCGCGCGCAGCAGGGATGCTGACCTCGTTGGTGAAATTATCCAAGGCACGTGTTTTATAAAGATCCGTATCGATAAGCTGCAAATTGACCAGGCGGATGACAAAGCCGGTCAATGTAAGAGCAACCACAATGTAGATTAAACCAAGCCGCCACGCCTCAAAACGGACCGGGCGGGATTCTGAGCCAGCACTCATTCATACTCCTCTAGTGGGTACACCCAATAGGACACATCACGCATGAAGGTATATATGGGAATCGCAAGCAACATATTCAATAATAAACTCGGCAGAGTAATCAAACTGACCACATCGCCAATCGCAAGCGGTGTTCCGGAAAACCGCAAAAATACAAATGACAAGACCTGAAAGAATAACGTTCCTAAAAATACCACGCTGAACATGGCGAGCAAAGGCGCGTGCCATACACGTCGCTGCAAAACGCGCGCAAGGAACAACACACCGAAGTATCCCAAAATAACAACCGGCAGCGGTAAATTGGATATAAAGCCAATGAACATACAAGTCAACGCGCCCCAATGCCAGGAAGATTCGACACGCTCCTGCAATGCCCAGGCAGCCAAAATGACCAAAAGCAGGTCTGCGTAGCCGGAGAGAAGCCTCACCTGACTTAGAACCGAGGACTGCAAAATAACAGCCAGTCCCAAAAGTGGAAATGCGATCAAATTCCGCATGGCAAATTAAGATTACGGGGCGGGAGTGGCAACAGGCTCGAGTGGAGTGATATCCACCGGGCGGAAGTTGGTAATGACCAGCACGATCTCGAGGCGGGAAAAGTCAACGGCAGGTTGAACTGTCGCTTGTTGAAACAGCTCGAATTCCAGAGAACGAACCGTCACAACTTGCCCAATGATAAGGTCTGCAGGGTAGCCGCCTCCCAATCCCGAAGTCAGGATCAAGTCTCCCGCTTCCACAGTCGCATCCTGAGAGATTAAGTCAAGGGAAACATCGCCCGTCACCGAGCCATATAAGACAGCGCTTGTATCGGCATTTTGAAGATAGACATTTACAGAGGATGCCGGGTCGGTAATGAGTTGCACGCGGGCGGCGTCAGCAATAACGGCGTCAACCCGCCCGACCAAACCCTGATTTGTCACTACAGGCATACCGCGCCGGATATCATCGTTCGAGCCGCGGTTGATAATGATGTAATGAAGAAACGGACTTGGGTCACGCCCGATCACAGAGGCGGCTTTATATGTGCTTTCGGGATTCGAGCGGGAGAAATCAACAAGCGCCGCAAGGATCTCGGTTTCATTCACGCGCTGCTGCAATTCGATAAGCTGCGCCTGCAATTGAGAAACCTGAGCTTCAAGTTCAGCATTGCGCTGACGCAGCGTAACAATATCACGCGGTGCAGTAACGAAATCTTGAAAGCCAAGAAAACGGCTTGATATCCAGGTTTGAGTGTCGATCAGAACCGAAGTAAATCCCCTGGAAGCAGAACCCAATGCGCCGCTGAAAGCAAGCACAAGAATGCCCCCAACCACCAGGAAAATAATTGTCGTTTGTAAGGAACGGGAATTCATTTTATAGGTATACCATCCTCAATAGATATTATCAAAGATGGCAGTTAAAACAATATTAAATATGACGCGTACTGCCGCGTTCCAAACCGATCAAATATCGGGAGAGATTTTCCAGATCTTCGAATATGGTCGCCGCGCCGCGCGCAACACATGTCAGCGGGTCTTCAGCAACCCAAACGCGCAGTTTCAATTCATCGGTAAGCCGCTCAGCCAAGCCCTGCAGCAACGCGCCGCCGCCGGCAAGACAAATACCAATGTCCATTAAATCCGAAACGATCTCGGGCGGAATTTCATCCAATGCATCGCGGACCGTATCAATGATCACCTGCACAGAACCGGAAAGCGCTTCGCGAATCTCCACAGAAGAAATCTCGATTGTCTCCGGCAAACCGGTGACTAAATTCCTGCCGCGCACTTCCATCGTCTTTTCGGGCTGCAATGGATAAGCCGACCCGATCTGCCATTTGATCTGCTCTGCAATTCCCGTACCCACCAACAGGTTATATTTATTGCGCAAATACTGGACGACATCCTGATCCATTTCATCGCCCGCCACACGCAGCGAACGGGAAGCGACCACGCCGCCCGTCGACATGACCGCGACTTCAGTGGTGCCGCCGCCAATGTCCACGACCATTGAACCTCGCACTTCGCCAATGGGAAGTCCGGCTCCGATCGCCGCCGCAATTGGTTCTTCGATCAACATGGCTTGACGCGCCCCTGACGCCATCGTCGCGTCATAGACCGCGCGTTTTTCAACTTCCGTCACGCCGGTCGGCAAACCGACGATCACACGCGGACGCGGCAAAGGGACTACACTTTGTTCATGCACTTTACCGATGAAATATTCAAGCATTACGCGGGTAACATCAAATTCGGCAATGACCCCATCACGAATAGGACGCACAACCATTACATTGGCGGGAGTACGTCCAACCATCTCCTTGGCTTCGAGACCGATCGCAAGGGGCTGGCGTAATTTTTTATCAACCGTCACCCAGGATGGCTCATTAATAACGATGCCCTTGCCGCGGACATGCACAAGGGTATTCGCAGTGCCAAGGTCAATGGCTATGTCCAGTGAGAAAAGGCCTAACAGCCAGTTTATTGGGTTGAAGGCCAAAATAGGCTCCTATGATTCGGGAATGCGTCTTCGCGAACTGACAAATTATTATACCATGAGGGGTGTTTCTTCATTTTTCGGCGCCTTTCCACAAAAGGGGTAAAATCAGGGAAAATTTTTTCCGGAGGAGAATATGTCCAAATTCGCAATTGTTACAGACAGCACTGCTTATATTCCGCCAGAATTGACGCAAAAACATGGTATTACGGTAACTCCGCAGATCCTCATCTGGGACAACCAGACTTTCCGCGATGGTGTGGATATTCAACCTGTTGAATTTTATACCCGCTTGAAAGGCGCCAAGGTCATGCCGTCTACATCTCAGGTTTCCCCTGCAACCATGCAGGAAGTCTTCCAGGGTTTCGTGGACAAAGACATGCCCGTCCTGGGAATATTCATTTCATCAAAACTTTCGGGGACACTACAGTCCGCGAAGCAAGCCAAAGAGATGATGGGAAGCGCGGGAGAAAAGGTCGCCTTGGTCGATAGTCAATCCACAGCAATGGCACTCGGATTTCAAGCGCTTGCCGCAGCCCGCGCCATGGAATCAGGGGCAAGCCTTGAAGAATGCGCAGCCGTGGCAGAAAAAGCCCACGAACGGACCGGCGTCTTTTTTGCGGTGGACACCCTCGAGTTCCTGCACCGAGGCGGGCGTATCGGCGGCGCACAACGCTTCATCGGCTCCGCTCTTAACCTCAAGCCGATCCTCGCCCTTCAGGAAGGAAAAGTTGAAGGCGTAGACCGCATCCGAACGAAGAGCAAAGCACACGACCGTATCCTCGAACTTGTTTCAGAACAGGTAAAAGGAAAATCCAATATCCGCATTGCGACCCTGCACGCAAACGCTGCCGAAGATGCCAAAGCCCTTTTGGATCGTGCAACTACAGCCCTCTCACCTGCGGAAACTTTGTTCACAGAAGTCAGCCCGGTGGTGGGGACACATGCGGGTCCCGGCACAGTAGGTCTCGCCTATATGTTCGATTAATGATCGAAGAGCAGCATTTCAGCCGCATCGTTCAGTCGATGCATTTTCTTCAGGACGCAGACCCGGTTTTCATAAAAGAATTCAAGCGGTCTGCGTTCCTGGCGAAAATTCCGGCAGGGCGCGATGTATTCCTTGAGGGAGACCGCATCGAAGCGATAGCGCTGTTGATCTCTGGAGTTGTGCGCGTTTACAAGATCGGTGAGACGGGACGGGAGATCACACTATATCGATTCGGGAACGGTTCATCCTGTATTTTGACTGCAAATGCGATTCTCAGTCAGCGGACCTTCCCTGCGATCGCTACCGTAGAGCAGGACGCTGAAGCGGTGATGATTCCCGCCGAAGTCTTTCGTGATTGGGTTAATCGCTTCGACCCCTGGCGCGGATTTGTTTTCGATCTGTTGTCACAGCGTCTATCCACAATGATGTCGGTCATCGATGAAGTGGTTTTCCACCGCATGGATCGGCGTGTGGCTGCGCTTTTAGCCAAACGTGGAAAAGCACAAAATCCTATTCGCGTCACACACCAGGAGATCGCTTCTGAGTTGGGAAGCTCCCGTGAAGTGATCAGCCGTCTGCTCGAGGATTTCATCAGTGACGGCAGCATCCGCTCTGGACGCGGCGTCATCGAAGTTCTCGATTTTGAGCTTTTGGAGTCCCGCCTGGCTATGTGACTATGTCACAGACAGGCGGGGGCATTTCTCCTATACTGGGGGCATCAACAAAACTAAAGGAGAAAATCTTATGAAACGCAATTTGTCAAATACCGACCGCATCGTCCGTGTAGTGCTCGCCGCCTTACTCGCCTACCTGTATTTTGGTGGCATTGTGACCGGAACCCTCGGCATCGTTTTGCTCGTTCTCGGCGTGGTATTCCTCTTCACTGCTGCAGTGGCTTTCTGCCCGCTCTACCTGCCGTTCAAACTGAGCACCTACAAACAATAAGATCGTCAATCACCCAAGAGCGGGCGAGATTATCGTCCGCTCTTGATTCTATATTATGAACAAAAACGAATTTCAACAAAAACTCGCATCTGCTGGAAAGCCCGTGGTGGTGGATTTTTGGGCACCCTGGTGCGTTCCATGCAGGATGACAAAGCCGATCCTCGACAAACTCGGGCAGGAATATGCCGCGAAAGTGGAATTTCTTCCCATCAACGCCGATGACTCGCGGGAAATCATTGAACAATATCGTGTTCTTGGCATTCCAACCGTCATTGCGCTGCAGGATGGGAAAGTCGTTGCGCGTCTGACCGGCGCGCAAAAGGAAGATGGATACCGGGCTGTTTTTGAAGCGCTTGCGGAGGGCAGGCAGATTTCGATACCAATGTCAGGTTTTGACCGCGCATTGAGGCTTGGCGCTGGCGGGTTGTTAATTGCCTACGGGGTTTACAACAGCAACTGGCTGGTGGCAGGCATCGGCGGGATCGTCGCATTTCTGGGGATCTATGACCGCTGTCCAATCTGGAGAGCGATCACCGGAATGTTCCGGCGTAAATAAATCTTCATAAAGCAGGATACAGGCTCCGGGTCAGACCGGAGCCGTTTTGTTTGCTTTGCAATGACCATGACGGGTATAATCCGATTCATGATGCAAAAAATTCCACTGGTCATCGGCATTGCAGGGGGGTCTGGGTCGGGAAAAACCACTGTTGCCCAGGAAATTTTAAGAAGGGTCGGAGCCGAACGCATCGCGTATCTTCAACATGATTCATATTACAAAGATCTTCGCGTGCTCGACTCGTCAAAACACAGCGAGATCAATTTCGACCACCCGGATGCGCTTGAAACTGAATTACTGATCAAGCATATTCTGGACCTGCGGGATTTCAAACCGGTTCAGGTACCGATCTACGATTTTGCAAATGACACTCGAAAGCCCGAAACATTCACCGTTCGACCCAGCAATGTGATTTTGGTTGAAGGAATTTTACTTTACGTGGAGCCTGAACTTAGAAAGCTTTTCGATGTAAAGCTTTTTGTGGATGCAGATGCGGATATCCGCTTCATTCGCCGCCTTCACCGTGATATCACCGAACGAGAACGCTCCACCGAATCAGTGATCGAGCAATATTACGCGACGGTTCGTCCCATGCATCTGGAGTTTGTGGAACCATCCAAACGCTACGCGGATGTTATCATTCCCGAAGGCGGGCACAATGTTGCCGCGCTGGATATGGTCACAGCAAGAATAGAGACCCTGCTCAAGTAACAACTTTTATTTTCATCAACCCAAGGAGAGACATATGACGAAACAATGGCAAAATCCCCCCGAAATGCAGATCGACCCCAAGAAAAAATATCGCGCGCACATGGAGACCGATAAAGGGACAATGATGATCGAATTATTTGCCGACAAGGTTCCAGTGACGGTCAACAATTTCGTGTTCCTTTCACGCGAAGGGTATTATGACGGTGTGATCTTCCACCGCGTGATCTCGAATTTCATGGCGCAGGGCGGCGACCCGACTGGCACTGGTCGCGGCGGACCCGGCTACAGTTTTCGGGATGAGTTCGATTCCAGCCTAAAACACGACAAACGCGGAATTCTGTCCATGGCGAATTCTGGACCCAACACGAACGGTTCGCAGTTCTTCATCACTCACCTGCCAACGCCGCACCTCGATGGGCGGCACGCAGTCTTCGGTCAGGTCGTGGAGGGCGAGGATGTCCTGATGTCCATCCCGGAGCGTAACCCGAGTAATATCAACGCGCCCGCAGTGAAGATCATCCGTGTCACAATCGAAGAGAGCTAAAAACATAGACACGGATGCCAAGCCAAAAACCAGCCTGACCACAACCCTAATGCGCATTGGCGCAATTCTGGCTGTGGTCGGTATTACGGTGTATGTGTACAGCATCCGCGAACATGTACAGGAATTCGCTCAATATGGATATTTGGGCGCTTTCCTTATCGCGCTCATTGCGAACGCCACGGTCATACTTCCCGCACCGGGAGTGGCTGTGATCTTCGCAATGGGCGGATTGCTTAACCCGCTGGGCGTTGCCCTCGCGGCTGGAGTTGGCGGCGCCATCGGCGAACTGACAGGCTATCTCGCCGGGTACGGCGGACAGGCGGCGGTGGAAAATACAAAGATGTATAACCGCATCCTACCGTGGGTTCAAAAATATGGCGCATGGGTGATCTTGGTCCTCGCGGCAGTGCCCAATCCATTTTTTGATCTCGCTGGAATCGCCGCCGGAATCGCCAAAATTCCCGTATGGAAGTTCGCGCTTGCCTGTTGGATTGGGCAGACCATCAAAATGGCGATGTTCGCCTTTGCCGGTGCCTATTCCATTGATTGGATCGCCAATCTCTACAACTAAATATTAAGGAGTGCTGTATGAGCAATTACGATAAAGTCGATGCCTATATTGACAAGAACCTCGATCAGAGCCTCGATGAACTGAAACGCTATGCGTCCCAACCCAGCATCAGCGCACAGAATATCGGGCTGAAGGAATGCGCCCAGCTCGTAAAAGGAATGCTCGAAAAGCGCGGCTTCACCGCGGAGATCATGGCAACCGAAGGCGCGCCGGTTGTGTTCGCTGAACGCAAGGGGAAAAGCGACAAGACGCTTCTTATCTACAATCATTACGATGTCCAACCGCCCGAGCCGTTGGAGTTATGGGACAGCCCTCCATTCGAACCTGAGATCCGTGATGGAATCATGTATGGGCGCGGCGTGAGCGACGACAAGGGTCACCTCACGGCGCGGCTGCACGCCATCGACGCCATTCTCGAAGAAGATGGCGAACTTCCCTGCGGCATCAAATTCATCATCGAAGGTGAAGAGGAAACCGCCAGTGTCCACTTGCACGAATTCATTTCTCAGAATCTGGGCAAGCTCAAAGCAGACGCCTGCATCTGGGAATTCGGCGGCGTGGATCACCGCGAACGTCCGCAGCAATTCCTTGGATTGCGCGGAATTTGTTATGTCGAGTTGTCGGTCACTTCACTTGGGACAGACGTTCATTCCGGACTGGGCGGCAGCATCTTCCCCAACGCAGCGTGGAGACTCGTCTGGGCGTTGAACACGCTCAAAGGTGAGGATGAGCGGATTCGCATCCCCGGCTTTTACGATGACGTTGTCGCTCCCACCGACCGCGACCGCGAGTTCATGGAAAAGCTGCCAGATATGGAAGATGAATACAAAACCCGTTACGGCGTCAAAAAATTCATCAAAGGCTTGGAAGGCGGCATGGATTTGAAGATCGAAGAAGTCTTCACCCCCACCTGCACCATCTGTGGTCTCACCAGTGGATACCAGGGACCCGGCTCGAAAACCGTCCAGCCCGCCTTCGCATCCGCCAAAGTGGACTTCCGCCTTGTGCCGAATCAGATGCCGCAGGACATTCTAAAAAAGCTTCGCGCGCATCTGGACGCAGAAGGCTTCAGCGATATTGAGATCAAGTTCCTCGGCGGCGAACCAGCGGCGCGAACCGACCCGGATGACCCGTTCGTGAAAATGGTTGTGGAAACTGCCGAAGATGTCTACGACGCAAAGATGGATATTGTGCCGATCACAGGCGGCTCAGGACCGAATTATCCATTTGTGCATGAACTGGGCTTGCCCGTTGTGACCATGGGAATTGGCTACCCAAACACCAAAGCCCACGCCCCCAACGAAAACTTCCGCGTAGACCTATATGCCCAGCACGCCAAGCACACCGCCAGAGTGATAAAAGAATTCGCAAAATGATTTACAAATTGACCGTTTTTCTGTAAACTAGTCAAAGTGACCTTTTTCACTCCGATTTCATGACTTTATATTTTAAAGATTTGCGTATAATACAATTTGTAACAAATTTCACAATACAAACAAGTACACGTTGGAGGTAAAAATGTTCGTCGGCGAAAGAATGTCTCACCCTGCTATTACCGTTACACCGGATACCCCGGTTCACGATGCGCTGGCAATGTTCAAGAAGGAACATATCCGCCGCGCACCCGTCGTTAAAGATGGAAAAATGGTCGGCATCGTTTCAGAAAGCGACCTGCTGAACGCATCCCCGTCCCCCGTCACCAGCTTAAGCGTGTGGGAAATGAACTACCTTATCAGCAAAGTGACCGTCAAACAGGTCATGACCAAGAAACCCACCACCGTGGACGTGAACACTCCCATCGAAGAAGCCGCCCGCATCATGGCAGACAAAAAGATCGGCGGTCTCCCCGTTATGCGTTCCGGCAAACTGGCTGGCATCATCACCGAAACCGACCTCTTCAAGATCTTTCTTGAATTGATGGGCGCCCGCACCAAAGCCATGCGCGTCACCGCCGAGATCGACGACAAGCCCGGCTCACTGGCAAAGCTCACCAAAGCGATTTCCAATGCCGGTGGAAATTTCGTTTCCTTCGGTCAGTTCTCCGGCGACGACCCATCCAGCAAGATCGTCACATTCAAGGTTGCCGGACTGAAAAAGGAACAGATCACAACCGCGCTCACCAAGATCGTGAAAAAATTCTGGGATATTCGCCTTAGCTAACCAACCTGTCGAATCCAAAAGCGCGTGGAGTTTTCCACGCGCTTTTTTTGTTGGATCAGGGATTCACATCCCAAGGCGCGACGCCGCGTCCGCGCCCGCCTCGCAACGACCCGAGAATTGGATCAGTCAACTCAGGCAGAATCTCCGCTGCAGCCGCCAGAAGACCAAAACACCCCGCGATCATCATATCCCCAAACGGGACGGCAAAATATGGACGCAGCGAATCCGAAGATCGTTGCCCCGCAAACATACTCCGCCGCGGACCGGTGACCACTACATCGAAACCATCTTTTCCAAACTCGAATTTCTCCAGCGAATACATCAACGCGCCGTGACCCATATCGTCAAAGACATCTTCGTGCTTCAGCGAACTATCCGCCAATTTGCGAATCAACGTCTCAAGTTTTTGCAGATCGATCTCGCCGGTATGATGCTCAAAAACACCTTCGATTCCTGCTTCGCCGAGACGAAACGCAAGTGTGTGGAAGTTCCCGACATTGCAAATAATTTTCTGTTTTTCCCCCGAAGAAACCGGGTCGAAATTCGCCCCTAACACAGCCGCTGGTGCAGTGTCCATCACCACAAGCGGACAGGGTAGATCGTTTGCCGAATCCGCTACGGATTGCAGACGCGTCATGATTTGCGGAATGTCACCCGAGAGATAGGCAAACGCTGAAAGTGAGTTCTTTGCTTTGATCCGTTCATCTAGATAGTCGAACCGAAATTGTCTATCCGAAACCCCGGCAGGGGCATTGCCGTGGTCAAAAACAGCAACAGCGATTGCCTGCAAATCTTTTTCCAACGAAACGCCAAAATCAGCGAATGTTTTTGACAGCAATTCAAAATCGAAATCTTTTAGTTCCAACCGCTGAACATCTGAGGGCAAACCCAGCGCTTCATCTTCCGAGACGATAGTTATCCCTAACGCCTCAACTTTATCCAATTCGTCGTTTAGCGTGGTTGCCGCAGAGGGCGTCATGTAAACGGGAATTCCAGCTCGGGCATATTCTTCGATTGCCCAGGCTGAGGGGCCGCCCCCCATTTGGTGTCCACTGAGCAGGATTGGGGTCCGAAGGTGAAGCGTCTGCTTGAGATGGCGGTGCACCATCATGGTAGGCGAAGGCAGAACGAGTTTGAATCCGTTCTCGATGTCGAGATCAGAATCATATAAAAAAATGTCCTGTGTGCCTGTTCCGATGTCTACAGATAAAATTTTCATGTTTCGCACCATTTTTCCAATTTTGTATGTACAGGTATTGTAACGGATAAAGCCCAGATTATAATTTTTATGATATTTATATAATATATTGACAGGAACATACCTCACAGGTATACTTTTTGCCATGAAGTCGACCCGAGATAGAATTCTTCAAACTTTATTAAAGAAGCCGAAATCCACCATTAATGACCTTGCTGAGGCAGTAGGCATCAACCCGATTTCCGTGCGGCACCACCTGACAAATCTCCAAATGGAGGGTTTGGTCGAATCACAGGAGGAACGCCACGGGGTTGGACGTCCGCGTTTGGTGTATGTGCTGACAAGTGAAGGGATGGAACGTTTTCCCACCCGTTATCTTCGTTTCACCACGCGGCTGATCACCCAGATGAAAGAGACCATGCCGGAACCAATGGTCAGCAAATTGTTTGGGCAGATCGCCGAAGACCTTGCCGGTGAATATGCGAACGAGATCAAAGGCTTGAGTATGGAAGAGCGCCTCGACCTCGTCAAGGACCTGCTGGCGCAGGAAGGTTTTACTGTGGAATGGGAAAAGAAGGACGATCAGTACCAGATCCACGAAATTTCCTGCCCGTATTACCAGATCGGCGTGGCGCATCCTGAAGTTTGTACAGTAGACCAGACCCTGATCTCCAAAATGCTTGCGCTTCCGGCAAACAAAGTGCAGTGCATCCTTAACGGCGGCGCACAATGTACGTACGTTGTTCAACCCGCCGCAAAATCAAAATAGAGAGGACCTTATGAGCGAATCACAAGTTAACGAAATCCAATGGACGATCCATTCGACAAACCCTGAATTGGTTCAACCCGCCCGGGCGAGTCTCTCTGAAGTAGTTGACCCCGAGATCGGCATGAACATCATCCAGTTGGGTCTCATTCGGGATATCGAAGTCGAAAATAATATGGCGCGTTTGAAGATGATCCTAACCACGCCATTCTGCCCCTACGGACCCGCAATGATCGAAATGACCAAAGCCAAGGCAACCGAAGGGCTGAACATGCCCGTCACCATTGAAATGGGTATGGATGTGTGGGATTTCTCCATGATGGAAGACCCCTCCGCTCTCGACTGGGGCATGTACGCATAAACGAGTTTGAGAATCAAAAACGTCACCAGTTTGGTGACGTTTTTTTGTTTAATCTTTTTTCCAATGCATCGCGTGGGGATGTTCGCCTTCGGCAAAACCGGAGATGACCACCAATGCGTTGGTCACTGTCGGACCTGGGTTTCGCCAACGATGCCGCAGTTTTGAAGCGAACAACAAGCTGTCACCGGCTTCCAATGTGAAGACTTCCCGTTCCACAAAATATTCCAATTTTCCACGTAAGCAGAAAATAAATTCGTGACCCGTATGCGCAATTTCATGTGGACCACTCGCAGCGCCGCTCTCCAATGTAAGGACAAACGGCTCAACCCGACCTGCGAACTGCTCCCCACCCAAAGCTTCGAATACGCCGCGAGTGAAGGGCATCCGAGACCGTTCATCGTTTTTCAAAAAGATTATCTGTTTCTTTTCATTTTCAGGACCAAAAAACGCGGTAATGGAAACCCCCAATGCATCCGCCAGTTTATATAATGTACTAACCGAAGGCGACGTTTTTCCACGTTCGATCATGGATAGGGCATTTGCGGAAAGTCCGCTTTGAGACGCAAGCGCCCGCATGGAGATTCCCCGAGCCTCACGCAACTCCCTTAATCGCATGGCAACATCAACCGACATTGCCTCTCGTTGATAAGTTTCCATGTTTTCTCCGTAATCTGGTCTAAAAAGTTGCTGAATTATACACTACTCAAAGTGACCTCAAGTCGATCTTAATGTTACAAAAGCATCAAAGAACGGAGAAAAAAACACCCGCAAAATAAAACACAGGTAAAATTTATAAAAATTTCGGAGATGAAATGACGAGAAAAAGAAAACTATTGACAACCCTGTTCCTACCTACAGTATTCCTGTTCACAGCATGTTCGTCACAACAAGGCGCTGACGCCACTCCAACAGTCGATATCGTTGGAACCACTGCCGCTGAGTTGGCATCCGTTATGCTTACGCAAACATCAGCAGCATACACCCCCACATCTGCACCTGCAACAGAAACTCCCATTCCCTTGTTCACAGATACTCCCAGCCCCGAACCTACTTCGGCAGCCACGACAATTCCACAGGTTTCAGGGGAAACAGCCTGTTATACAGGACCTGGTACCCAGTATGCTCTCGTAAGCAATATTTCAGACACAAAACAAGTGGAAGTGGTTGGAGTTGCCCACGTTCCAGGTTGGTATGTGATCCGCAACCCGTATTACGGCTCACTGTGCTGGATCAGTGCCGACAACATGCGTTTTGAGTCGGATTTTGATTTATCCACCCTTCCAACCCTATACCCGGATAAATAAACCGCAAGAGATTTTTTATTCCGCCCGACCTTTAGGAGTTTGCCATGAGATATCTGGAAAAAATTATCATGGAAGAAATTTCATCACTGGACGAAGATATGCGCCTGATCGATGTGATCGGATTTATCCGCTATTTGAAGGCTGAAAAGCCCATCAAACAGGAATGGATCGCTAATTGGTACGAAAGCGCCATAGCTTCGATCCATGAAAGGGAAGATGAATTAAAGATCACCCCGGAAGATATTAAAATGCAGGTCGAAAAAGTACGTTATGGTAGCACCAATGGGTGAAAGACAATAACAGCCGTCGTGTTAAAATTCCACAAGGTACCCAAATGACCACCATCCGCACCCCTGCTCGAATCATACCCCGCGCATTTCCAGGCATAAAACCGGACGAAGTTCAAGAGATCATTGTCAACAGCCAGATAAAATCGCATCCGGCTGGGACCGTTTTGTGCCAGGAAGATGCGATCGAAAGCACCTTCTACATGATCCTCGAAGGGGATTTTGAAGTCACCAAGACGATTAATAACCAGGAAAAACGTCTCTTGAAAACTCTTGGTGCCGGTGACTTTTTTGGGGAGATGGCATTGATCCATAATGCCCCGCGTGCAGCGACGGTACAATCGCTAACGCCGTCTGTGGTTTTGGAGATCAATAAAGAGGGATTCGACCGGGTACTAAAGCACAGTCCCAGTGTGGCGACGGCAATGGTCTCAGAGATCAGCAACCGGCTAAGAGCGAACGATCAACTCGCCATCGAAGATCTGCGTCTACGCGCACATGAGCTCGCGGACGCGTATCAAAAACTTGCAGAACAGGACCTGGCGCGCAACGAATTTCTGACAAGTATCGCGCATGAGTTACGAACGCCGCTTACTGTAGCCAGCGGTTATTTGCACACGCTGAAAAAGGGATTGCTATCCGGTGAGCAGCTCCAAACCGCGATCGAAACTGTAAGCAAAAACGTGGACCAGATCGTCAACCTTACGAACGACCTGTTGTTCCTGCAAGAGCAGGAACTTGTCCTTCGGGATTTCCAACCGATCGACCTTGCAGCAATTGTGAATAATGTTGCAGCGAAGTATCAGGACAAGGCAAAAGCGCGCGGCATAACAATAAAAATCAGAGGCAATTCAAATCTGACACCTGTGCAAGGTGACGAAGCATCCCTCGTGCGCGCCATCACCTGCCTTGTGGATAACGCCATCAAATTCAGCCGTCCCAAAGGGATCGTCGAAATTCGTTTCGCAGACCTTGTAAGTCACGTGAGCGTGAGTGTGGTGGACAATGGAATTGGAATCGATCCGCAGATTCGTCCGCGCATCTTCGATAGATTCTTCCACCTCGAAAACAACGGTGATGAAATCTATGACGGACTTGGTATTGGACTTTCGATCACACGACAAGTCATCCAGCAGCACCGCGGCACACTCGACGTAGACAGCGAACCAGGCAGGGGGAGCACGTTCACCATTTCACTATTGAAGTGGAAATAGATTTTTTCAGCGGATATTGGAGAGGCAAATGCCTGCCACAAGAATAAAAACCCTTCTCATTACAGCACTCGCCATTGTTTTCACCGTTGCATGCAGCCCCGAGGGTAATCCGGCTTCGCCTGTTTTGCCTACGATCCTGCCGCCGGGAGCAGACAACCCTGCATATCCCGGAGTATCGGATGATTGTCAGAATGCATTTCTACCAGTTAAGCAAGGCGCATCTTGGTCATATTACAGTGCAGGCGGACCCAACGGTGATTTTGCCTATACCGATACGATCACGGAAACTCAGGGTAACGAATTCACACTCACATCGCAATTTCCAAATTTAACATTGAATCAAAAATGGCTCTGCGCTCCCGAGGGATTAATTGCCCAGCAATTGGGAGGAGGCACAACCGCCAGCGTATCCATGCAAAATATGATCACCGATTTTCGAACTCTGGAAGTAAGCGGGACGAGTATCCCCAAAGAGATCGTGCCAGGAATGCAATGGGAGTATCACATTGCAATTGAAGGCTCCGTCGCCACACCCGGGGAAAGTACGCAGTCACCCGGAACATTCGATCTTGTTATGCAGGAGTTTGGAACAGAATCTGTCACAGTCCCTGCAGGGACATTCGAAGCTGAAAAAATTCAGGCGACCTTCAACGCAGAGATCAATGTCGACTTTCAAGGCAGTCCCGTACCCTACACGGTCAATGGGTCAAGCATCGTCTGGTATGCGCCGGGAGTCGGATATATCAAATCGATTGAAAACATCGATTTCAGCGGAACATCGTTTACATCAGTGACCGAGCTGCAATCCTACAGCAATCTCCCCTAAGCAAAACGCCGCGACAAACGCGGCGTTTTTATTCTGCGAACATCACATTTAGCCGATCATCTTTATAGAATGATCTTGCAGAAAAGGGAGAATCACCCTTCTTTTGTTGATGGATTCGGGCAAGCAGGATCGGCAAATCCTCAACAACTGGCAGTTGACTCAGCGCCTCCATCGGGACCCATTCCGGGGTACCTTCCTTCGAGCCTTGTACTTCGCCTTGAGCATTCTCACCCACCACCACAAACAGACAGATCCCTGTCTCTCCAGCATCAACAACGACTGTGCCGCACAGCCATAAATCTGCAGTTATTCCCGCCTCTTCCTGTAATTCACGCCGCGCAGCAGACAATACATCCTCACCCTTTTCAACATGTCCGCCCAAGCCGTTGTATTTCCCAGCCCACAAACGTTTGGTGGGAGCGCCTTTCAATAATAAATACTCATCCCCGCGCCGGACAAAAATCGCCGTGCGGGGAATGAGCATATATCTTTCTTTATTTACACCCTGATCTGAAACGGGCATCTCGGTGATTAGTCAGAGAGGTCGCTGACGTCTTCAGCGGCTACAGCTTCCTTGACGTAGTCCGCAAGCACCGGCTGGACCTTGACCGGAGTAATAAACTTTTCAGTGTGCTGTTTGGTGTCTTTCAATCCAAGCAGGTTGAACAGTTTATCGAATTGAGCTTCCCAAGCTTTGCCAAGCTTATCCAATGATTCAGCAGGCAGTGCATACGATTTCGCCTTGAAGGGACCAATCGCATTTTTGCGGGTCTTGTAATAGAACTGTTCATCCGTCATGTTGGGTTTGCGATCGCCCGAAGCGTTGGCGTCGAGCCAGACGTACATTTCCTGCCTGAATTCCGCCGGGATGTTATCAAAGAACATGGTGGCAAAATTCGTGGCAAGATGCACTTCGATGGCTTCGTTATGGACGAATTTGTTGAAGTTTTCTTCTGGCACAGTGGATGCACCATGTTGAACCGTACCGCCCATGCCATAATCCTTGCGGGCAACGCGGCTTAGATCACGAAGAACATCAAACGCAATGGTGACTTCGGCGATGGAGCCATCAGGCAGAACCGTACCGCCATGCGAAGTGCCGGTCAGCACACTGATCTTGCTCAAGCCAGGCTTGCCGGGAGCGAGTTTATTCAAATTCGCGTTGTAGGCATCCATATATGCGCGGAGTTCGGGTTCAGTGGAATTTTCCGTACCCACTTCGCCGATCTCGCCGCCAATGGAGATGGTCACACCTTCGGGTGAATTCTCGCGGATAAAAGCGGACATTTCAGCAGAAAGCCTGCTGTTCAGTGCCTGTTGTTCTTCAACCGTCGGCAAGCTGATATCGACAAGCGTGGATGTATCCACGTCAATGTTGAAGAAACCAGCAGCCATCGCCTCAATGGACAGGTCACGCACAGCCTTTAATTCCGCCTGAGAATCCGCTTTATATTTCTTGGCAGAAACCTGGAAGTGGTCGCCTTGAATGAACACAGGTCCGGTATATCCTTCTGCAACGGCAGCTGCCAGGATATTGGTCGAATATTCGGCGGGACGCTGGTCGGTATACACCATTTCAGAACGAGCCAGTTCAAAGATGAACGCGCCGGCATTGATCTTTTGAGCCGCGCGGAACATGGCGCGGGCAGCATGGAAGGACAATGCCCGCAGGTTGAATGCCGGGGTACTGAAGGTCATCGGGGCGTCGCCGCGTCCGCGAGCCATGTACAATTCGTGAATGGAAGCGGGGTAGACACCCATTTCCAGCGCCGCACTACGTATCAGAAAACGGGACCAACCCACGGTTTCGTCAGAGCCGAGCGCGGAGCGTTCCACAAGCTTGCCGATATTCTTCCTGAATTTTTCCGCATCCAAAACATGAACCGCTGTACCTTCCACAGACAGACTGTTCTCGACGAGGTCGAGTAATTGTTTTACTTCGTCAGACATAAAAATCTCCTAAAAAATGATAACTTGATTATAACTGGTATTAAACGATATAATGAACGGCGGAAACGATTTAATATCTTGCACGTATATTCTGGCAGGAGGCTCCAATGAGCGATTTTTTTGAGAAAGTTAGCAGTCAGGTCGATCCGTTCAAGAAGTTGGTTTCACACATTCCCGGTTTCAGCGGATATGTGGAGAGGCAGAATCGCCGCGACGCAGACAAACTTCTACGGGAAACAGTAGCAAGAAGATTCGAAGAACAGTGGAAGCGTGCTTCGAACCTGCAAGCGGATATGGCAGGCAACGGCATGCTCATGTTCGTGGACGATATGGAAAGAGCATCGCTGGCATTGCGGACATTTATCGACAAGATCAGCACCGCCGCACGGGGATATTCAGGGTTATTCGACGCTGTCAAGATCAACGAAAAGGAACTCGAAGCCATTTATCAGTTTGATGCAGCCTTTTTCGATCTGGCAGACCAGGTCAAAAGCGGACTGGATAACGTGGAAGCCAGCATGGGCGATGAAGCAGCTTTGCCTGCCGCCATTCGGAACATCACATCGATTGCCCGCCTCGCAGTGGAAACGTTCGAACGCCGCTCCGAAGTTGTAACAGGCAGTCGGTAATCAATCGACAGGGGCTCGAAACCGCGCCCCTGTCTCAGTTAAACTTATGTGGCACAACTATATAAACGCAACATCCATTGATGAAGTCACCCAAATACTCTCTGAAAAAGGCGCAAGCGCCCGCATCGTTGCCGGAGGAACCGACCTCATCCTCGAACTCGAAAGAGGCGTCCGCAAGGGAGTGGAAACTCTCATCGACGTCACCCGCATCCCCAAACTCAAACAGATCACAATCGACGAAGACGATGTCATTCACCTCGGCGCATTGGTCACACACAATGACTGCGCCGCATCGAAACTCATCCGCACACGGGCATATCCGCTGGCACGTGCGGCATGGGAAGTCGGCGCACCGCAGATTCGCAACCGCGGAACGATCGCGGGGAATCTGATCACCGGCTCGCCAGCCAACGACACCATTACTCCGCTTATGGCGCTGGATGCAAAAATAACACTCGCCTCCGCCAAAAAGACCCGCGTCGTTCCGCTCAAAAAATTCTATTTGGGTGTGCGCAAAACCGTAATGGAACCCGATGAAATGCTGGTGGATATTTCCTTCCCGGCGTTGACCAAGACCCAGCGCGGGACGTTCATCAAACTGGCACTGCGCCGCGCGCAAGCCATCTCGCTCGTCAACGCCGCGGTCATTCTGGACCTCAGAGCGGATACCGTTAAATCAGCCTCCATCACGCTGGGAGCCGTCACACCGATCATCACTCACGCCCCCAAAGCGGAGAAATATCTGGTCGGCAAAAAGCTCAACGAGAAGAATATCGCCGCCGCCGCTGAACTCGCGATGAAATCCGCCAAGCCCATTGACGACGTCCGCGGCTCGGCGAATTATCGACAGGAAATGGCGCGCGTCATCACCCAGCGTGGACTTACCGCCATCCGCGACGGAAAAGAACAATCCGGCATGCCGAAGAAACCGATCCTGTTGGTAAGCAGTGAAACAGAAAAGAATGATTCGCGATTCGCGGCTGTTTTCCCTGAAACGCCAATCGAAACAACCATCAACGGCAAAAATTACACCTTCACAAGCGGACACGACAAAACCCTGCTCCGCCTCCTTCGCGAAGAAGGCATGCTGACCGGAACAAAAGAAGGCTGCGCCGAAGGCGAATGCGGCGCATGCACAGTCTTCCTCGACGGACAAGCCGTTATGTCGTGCCTCGTCCCTGCTCCCAGGGCGCACGGCGCGGATATCGTCACCATCGAAGGGCTGGCAGACGATGAAAAGCTCAACTCCGTTCAGGAAAAGTTCATCGAACACAATGCCGTCCAATGCGGATACTGCATCCCCGGCTTTATCATGTCCGGCACGAAACTTCTGGAAGAAAAACCGAACCCAACGCGTAACGAAATCGAGCAAGCCATTACCGGAAACCTGTGCCGCTGCACAGGGTATTACAAGATCGTCAAAGCAATCGAAGAAGCAAGTGAAAATTAACCTGAGAGATTCGTATGAGCAAATATAGATCGTCCTCTGTAAAGAGATCAAAAGAAAGAAACAAGCAGCCACACTTTGTCTGGCGCGGAATTGGCTGCTCAATGATGCTCCTCATTCCTGCCATTTCGATCGCCGCCGGATACCAAACGATCCAATACGGGGTTACGCATGGCTGGGCAATCCCATATCAACTTCTGGGAACGCCTCAATTTCCAAGCCTGTTCTACAAATCAACCGGCATGATGACCCTGCTGCGCCCCATCATCGGCATCAAACACTTTTACGCCATCGCAACAGTGAGCCTGATATACATTATTGCACTCAGCGGTATTTTATCGCTCGGGTACGCGATCATCTATCGCGCAGTCGGACCCGCCCGTTACAGCCCGTTGGATGCCCCTCCGCCAAAAGTCAAAGTAAAACCATACAAAAGATAAAAACATGTCAATCGAATCTGTAGGAACATCCCAACATCGCATCGATGCACGCGGCAAAGTGATCGGCACCACAGAGTATTCCGGCGATCGCAGCCTGCCGGGCATGCTTTACATGAAAATCCTCATGGCAGAACGTCCGCATGCGCGTGTGCTGGACGTCCGCACCGATAAGGCAAACAGCGCTCCGGGTGTTATTGCTGTGTACACCGCCAAAGATGTGCCCGTCAACGAATATGGTTTGCAAATTCCCGACCAGCCCGTCCTATGCGGACCGGGCGCCAGCAAGCCCTATACAGACATTGTCCGCTTTGTAGGCGACCAGATCGCTGTAGTCGTCGCAGAGACTGAAACTCAGGCTGCCGCAGCCGTCAAACTAATAGAAGTGGATTATGAAGACCTTCCGCCTCTTACGGACCCGGTAGCTGCCATGCAGCCCGACGCGCCTCGTCTACACCCAGACCGGGGCGACAGCAACATCTGCGTCCACTACAAGATCCGCAAAGGGAATGTCGATGCAGGCTTTGCCCAGGCAGACGTGATCGTCGAAGGCGAGTACCACACTCCGGTGCAGGAACATGCCTATCTCCAGCCAGAGGCGGGTCTTGCGTACTTCGATGACGAAGGCCGCATCACCGTCGAAAGCGCCGGTCAATGGACGCACGCCGACCGCAAATCCATCGCGCACGCGTTGAATCTTCCCGAAGAACAGGTACGTGTCATCTACCCAGCCATCGGCGGCGCGTTTGGCGGACGTGAAGACATTTCGGTTCAGATCGTGCTAGCAATGGCTGTCATGAAGTTAAAGCAACCAGTCAAGATCATTTGGTCGCGCCGTGAATCGATGATCGGACACGGAAAACGCCACGCGGTAATATTGCGCGCAAAATGGGGCGCAACAAAAGACGGCAAGTTGGTGGCGGTTGAAAATGAGATCATCGGCGACGGCGGCGCTTACATGTACACCACCAATAAAGTGCTCGGCAATGCCACCATCACCTCCACCGGACCTTATGCCATTGAGAACGTCAAGACCGACGTGTATGGCATTTACACCAACAACATCCCCGGGGCAGCCTTCCGTGGATTTGGCGCACCACAGGCATTATTCATGGCGGAAAGCCAGATGAACAAGATCGCCGAGAAACTCGGCATGGACCCTGTGGAACTACGTTTGAAGAACGCCCTGCGAGACGGAGATACATTGGATGTTGGCACACCTGCCCCAACCCCTGTCAGTATCGTTGAGTGTATCGAAGCCGCCCGCGATTCCTTCAAATGGAAAAAACAGGGAAAGAACAAAAAGAAAAATCAAGGAGCCATTGCCAAAGGGCTTGGTTTTGCCACCGGCTTCAAGAACGTTGGCTTTTCCTTTGGGTACCAGGAAAATTGCTGGGCAAAAGTTGAGATCTTCGGAAAGACTGAAATGGAGAAGGTTATTCTCCATCACGCCGGAGCCGAAGTTGGGCAAGGTTTCCAAACTGTCATGACGCAAATGGCGGCGCATGTGTTGGGTGTTCCCACAGACCTCGTGGAAATGCGGACTTCGGACTCTGCCAAACAAGGCAACCCCGGGTCAGCATCCGCTTCACGCCTCACATTCATGGCTGGGAATTCCGTCAAAGGCGCGGCGGAGGCTGCACTCGCAAAATGGAAAGCGGAAGAACGCCCTGCAATCGCTGAATTCCAATATCTTGCGCCTCCCACAACGCACATGGACGAAGAGACCGGCTATTCGATGCCGAACTTCCAATATGCGTATGTCGCTCAAGCTGTGGAAGTGGAAGTGGATACTGAGACGGGTCACATCCGCGTGAAACGCATCACTTCGGCAGACGATGTCGGTAAAGCCATCAACCCTGAATTGGTCGTCGCCCAGATCGAGGGTGCGGTCATTCAGGCGCATGGGTACGCTGTGATGGAAGATTTCAAAATGAAAGATGGACGTGTACTGACAGATCAACTCAGTACCTACCTGTTACCCACCATCTGGGACATCCCTGAAAAAGTCGACTCGGTGGTGGTCGAAGTACCCGATCCGAATGGGCCGTGGGGAGCCCGTGGAATGGGCGAACTCCCCTACCTGCCGGTCGCTCCCGCCATCGCCGCGGCGATCCACGACGCGACTGGGGTGTGGATGAATGAATTTCCCTTCACTCCGGAACGCGTACTGCGGGCATTAGGCAAGATCAAATAACTTTTTTTCACCAAATCAAGCCACGGAGATATGAGAGCAAAATACAACTCTTCACTCCGTGGCTGCGATTTACAATATGCGCCACTCAATTCAATGACTTCAATCTATCAAGCCCTATCTGAACTCGAAAAAAATAATCAATCGGCTGCCCTGTGTACGGTCACAAAAAGCGAAGGGTCAACACCGCGGCACGTTGGCAGCAAAATGCTGGTCTACCCCGACCGCAGTTTCATTGGCACGGTTGGCGGCGGGGAACTGGAGAATCGCGTCATTAAGGCGGCGTTGGATTCGATCGACAATGCCGAGCCGCAGACATTGTCCTATTCAATGGCAGACCCCTCACGAGGGGACCCAGGCGTGTGCGGCGGTCAAGTGGAGGTATTTGTGGAACCGATCTTACCGCCCGCAACGGTCATTGTGATCGGCGCGGGACACGTTGGAAAAGCCGTTGTCCATTTGGCAAAATGGCTGGGATTTCGCGTGGTCGTCAACGATGACAGGGCGGAGTTCTGCACACCAGAATCCACGCCAGGTGCAGATGAATATTATCCAATCAAGATGGGTGAGCTGGCAGAAGAACTCAAAATCACAAAAAGGTCTTATTTGGTCGTTACAAGCCGCGGGTCCGGTGTGGACGCGGAAGGTCTTCCATCCCTGCTCGAATCAAACGCGGCTTATATCGGCGTGATCGGCTCCAAAAGAAGATGGGCAACCACAGTCAAGGCGCTGAAGGATCTTGGAATTAAAGATGAGACCATCGATAAAGTCCATTCGCCGATCGGGTTGGAATTACAGGCGGAAACGCCGCAGGAGATCGCCGTGAGCATCATGGCGGAAATCCTTATGCTTCAAAACAAAGCCACAGGAAAACCGATGAAGGGGTGAGCGCAACGATTTAAATTGCTGCACGTACATTAATGCGAGTAGGAAAAACGGTTCTTGACCGGATTTTTAGATAGACTATAATCAAATCGTTATTTATTCAAAGGAGAGAAACCATGGCTAGAATTTTTGATGTCATTGAATATACCAATGAAATGTCTGATGAGATCGTGCATCGCTTTCCTGAAGAGGGCTTTGGCGATTTTCGTGTCGGCTCACAGGTGATCGTACGCGAAAGCCAGAGTGCGGTCTTCTTCCGCGACGGCAACGCGCTGGACGTCTTCGGACCCGGAAGACACACCATCGCCACAGCGAACATTCCGAAGATCATCGATTTCATCGGCAAGGCGTTCAATGACCGTACCCCCTTCCCTGCGGAAGTCTACTTCGTTTCCCGAAAGGAATTCGCGAACAGGAAATGGGGCACGTCGGCTCCCATTCTCGTTGAGACTCCGGGAAAAGGTCTTGGTTACTTGTTCCTTCAGGGTTTTGGTACCTACTCGTTTCAGGTAAAAGACCCGCAACAGCTTGTGGTACAGCTTGTCGGCGCCACCGGCTCCTACCGCATGTCGGATGTTGAAGACCGCTTGAAGACGATGATGGTCGCCAAACTCACCGATGTATTGGGTGAATTCAGCCAGACGACTCAAAGCCTCGCCAGCAAACTAAGCGGCATGAACGAAGAATTAGGTTCGGCTGTCCGCGCAAAGGGAAATGAAGATTTCGAGGCGCTTGGACTCACGCTGAAATCCTTCTACATCGGGAACCTTAAGCCGAGCACAAAGTCGGCTCAGGAACTCCGCGACGCCGGTCTACTCGACCCGACGATGTATGCCCAGCTCCAGGCTGCGGACGCGATGCGCGAAGCCGCGAACAATGCCAATGGCGGAGCAGGTCTCACCGCAGGCATCGGCGCCGGAATGGGCATCGGCAATTTGATGGGACAGGCTCTCCAGGGTTCACAACAACCCCAGCAGCAGTCCGCTGCCAGTGGCGGCGCAGCCTCCGGCGGCATCCCGGATGTGATGACCCCCTCTGAAGCTGCCGCAATCTTGAAAGTCTCGGAAGAGGATGTGAAAGCAGCCATCGAAGCCGGTGACCTGAAAGCAAAGAAGCTTGGTAGTGCCTATCGCATCAGCAAGTCTTCGCTTGAAGAGTTCTTAAAGGGCTAAACTAATTAGTATACAAAACGGGCTGCCAAAAGGCAGCCCGTTTTTATTTTCAAAAAGAATTTCATTCCAACTCGGAAAGAATATCCGAAACGGCATCAAGCACATCGCTTGCGAGGACAGAAGCAGTATTGCCGAGGATTTCAGCGGCGTAGAGTCCAGCCTGTGCGTGGATGAAAGCGCCTGCAACAGCAGATTCGTAAGCGTCCACACCTTGAGCGCGGAGACCAACAATTAGACCGGCAAGCACATCGCCGGTCCCTGCGCGCGCAAGAGCAGGCGTCGCTACCGGGATGATACAGCAATGCCCATCTGGCGAGGCGATCACTGTAAAAGCACCTTTCAATACGACAACATGCCCCCATTCCTTTGCGTATTTCGCAGCGACTTCCTCACGGTTTGACTGAATCTCTTCGCGCGATAAGCCCGTCATAACAGACATTTCTCCGGGGTGTGGAGTTAGTACTGCAGTTACGGGTAATATATTGCTCCAATTACGAATACTGGAGAGATGCCGCAAACCGTCCGCATCGAAAACCGCTGGAATTTCAATGGAAGGCAGGATTTGCTCGAGGAATATCTTCGTAGTTTGCTTGTCGCCAAGACCTGGTCCCAGTAAAAATGCGGTGGCGCGGTCAAGGTTGTTCAAAACGTAATAAACAGCTTCTTCAGAAATAAATCCATGTTCGTGCGGCAAAAGGACCCAGGTCGCTTCGGGGAGATGCCCCGCCAGAGAAGCATGCAACGGTTCAGGGACTGCCAGTGTCACCAAACCTGCGCCGATACGATAAGCCGCTTTCCCGGCGAACATCGCCGCGCCAGTATAGGATGTTGAACCAGCCACCACGAAGGCCGTACCAAATGTCCCTTTGTGTGAGGCGGGAGTCCGTTCGGGCAGAATCGCGGAGACCATATCCGCATCCGCCGCATCCGTTTGAAGTTCCTCCCAGGAATCCAATTTTTCAGGCAAACCGATATCGACCAATTCGAGTTCGCCGACATATTCAAACGCGGGGAGTTTTAACAATCCGCGTTTGACAGCCGCCATCGTGACCGTCAAATCAGCAGGGAGTGTTTCGTCGGCACAAGCGCCGGTATCGCAATCCACGCCGGAGGGACAATCGACAGCGACGATAAATGGAGGAAAATCAAGCCCAGCCAAAACCATAGCCGTGCCCTGCAGGAAAAGAGCCGCTTCGCTTCGCAGGGGAAGTTTGATACCCGTGCCAAGCAGACCATCAAGCAGGACATCGGAGTCTTCCAAAAATTCGTGTAAAGAATCAAAAGCGGCGTCACTGGAAAATTGTGTAAGTTTTCCGCCGGAACTTAAATACCGAGTGACAAGCGGATCTTCGGCTGTTTGTCTATTGACGAGATAAGCATGTGTACGCCAACCAACCTCAGCCAGCCAGACCAACGCAACCAGCGTGTCCCCGCCGTTATTGCCCGAACCGACAATGCCTGTTACAGAGTCCCAGCCATTCTCCTGCCCCACCGCATGGATAATCTCCGCCAAACCGCGTCCGGCATTTTCCATCATTTGCTCGTAGGAAGTCCCTTTCGAATCGGATTCCTTTTCGATCGCTCGCATTTGAGAAACAGTGACAAGTTTCATGGTCTTTTGTCTTTAATTCCTATGCAGATACATTCTCCATCAGCCGATATAACAACACGCCCGCCGCAACGGACAGATTCAACGAACTGACGCGTCCGCGCATGGGAAGGGAGACGGTCACATCACATGCTGCGGTTTGTTCTGGAGAGAGACCTTTTTGTTCAGTGCCCAACACCAACGCCCAGGGCAACTTCGGAACAAGTGTTTGATAATCCGCGTCCGCTTTGGCAGACGTGCCAATAAGTTGATAACCGCCAGCGTGCGCCCAAGCGATAAATTCGTTAAAAGAAGCCTGTACAACTGGTTTCCAGAACAAAGTTCCCATACTGGCGCGAAGGACAGTCGGATGGAACAATTCCACGCCGCCGTCGAGAAGTAATAACGCGTCGGCGCCGACTGCGTCCAGTGTGCGGAGAATCGTACCGAGATTTCCCGGGTCTTGTGGAGAGACCAACGCCACAACGCGAGTTGCCGATTTTAGATCATTGAATGAAGATCGTCTTTGCCTGACCACCGCCAAAATTCCCTGCGGATTTTCCTTGTCTGCGAGCGCTTCCATCACACTCGCAGAAACGGGTTGCAGTTTAAATCCACGTTCGCCAACAACTGCCAATAGATCTTTTGCGAAACTGCTGGTAAGCAGGTCGGGAGCATAGACAACAGATTCAATTTCCCAGCCCGCTTCTATCGCTTCGCCCACATGATGAATCCCTTCCACTAGAAACGTACCGAATTCTGCGCGAGCTTTTTTCTGACGCAACGCACGAACATGTTTGACGAACGGATTGGATGTGCTGGTCAAAATCTCCATGTGAAGAATTGTATCCGAAAATCTTTTACTCGAAGGGCGTTTATAATTGCCGCATGAAGTTTATCCGTATACTGGCAATTTTCCCTGCCATTCTTTTATCCGGCTGCCAGTCATTCTCTCAAAAATCCGTCACTGTGATTGACGGCGAAAACATACTCATCATTTCAGCAACAGGTGATACATCACATGACATCCTTTCGGAAGCCGAAATCACAACCCAGCCCGAAGACCGTGTATTTGTTAATGGTATTCCTCAAAAATTAGATGAACCAATTTTATCTACGGATGCAATTTCTTTGCAATTGCGCCGCGCAGTGGCTGTCACATTGAATACGCAGCAAGGTTCGCAGATTATCAAAACTTCGGCGATGACAGTTGGCGAAGTTTTGACGGAAAACGGAATTTCAATAAATTCAAACGATAAGATATATCCGCCTCTGACTGCGCCGGTCACTGATTCGATGACCATAACTTTTATCTCCGCCCAAGCGTTGACCATCACCTCTGGCGAAACGACCATCAATATTTTCTCCGCAGCAGGGACAGTCGGCGAGGCGCTGGCTGAGGCGGGGATTCCGCTTCTGGGGTTGGATGTCAGCTTTCCGGCGGAGAATGAGCCGCTCCCTGCCAATGGGCAGATTCAGGTCACCCGTGTCACAGAGGCGGTCATTGCAGAGATTCAATCCATCCCTTTTTCCATCGAAGAAACCGAATCAACAGATGTGGCGTTTGGTCAACAAGATATTCTACAAAACGGGGTGGATGGCGCGGTAATGGTGCGAACGCGTGTCCGCTATGAAAACGGGGTTGAAGTAAAACGCACCGAAGAAGAGAAAACGGTCTTGAAAGAACCTGTAAAACAGATCGTAGCCAAAGGGACGAAGATCGTACTCTCGCCAGTTGGCGGGAATGCGCCTTATCAATATTGGTACGCTGCCCAAATGTACGCGACCTGGTACTCGCCCTGCAATTCAGGCACAGGCAGTTGTTCATATGGAACGTCCAGCGGCGCGCGCGCAGGCTTTGGCGTCGTAGCCGTGGACTATTCCATTTATCCCTATCTCGCGGGAATGAAGGTTTATATTCCCGGTTACGGTCTCGCCACCATCGGCGACTCCGGCGGCGGACCGATCGTCGAAACCGCGTTCGGCGTTTCACGCACACAATGGATCGACCTCGGCTACAACGACGACGCCATCGGCGGTCTTACAGGCTGGGTGACTGTTTATTTTTTAGAGCCCGCGCCAGCGGAGATTCCCTACTTTTTCCAATAACATGACAAAATCTCAACGAATTACCATTTTCATTTTATCCATGATCGCACTATCTCTCCTGATAGTGATCGGAGTTTACACTTACCAATATCTGCGGACCGCCGCGCAAACACCGCTCGGACCCTCGCTGCCGTTCATTCCACAACCCCTACCTGCCACCTGGACTGCCTCTCCCGGCGCGCCGCCAACCCAGATGGGGCTGGTAACACTTGCGCCAACAATTGCATTTCCTACAAACACTGCGGGTCCGCGCTGTAATGGTCCCGCGTTGATGAACGTGCTCGTCATTGGCGCGGATACTCGTGGTGACAATTACACGTATGGGCTTGGGGATGCGATCCGTCTTGTGCGAGTGGATTTCACAACGCCAAAAGTCACCGCACTTGAGTTTCCACGCGACTTATGGGTGGAAATTCCACATATTTCAGACAACCTCGATGGGCAGGATCACGAGAAATTAAATCAGGCATTCTTGTACGGTCAGCCCGGCTTCAAATATTGGGATGACCCAAGCGAAGGGTCCGGTCTGATGGCGCTCACACTGAACAAGAATTTCGGCGCCAATATCGATCACTACATCACGGTCAACATGCGGACGTTCGAACACATCATCGATGCGATCGGCGGAATCGAAGTTGATATCCCAAATGAAGAGGTCGCAAAAACTTCAGGGCTTTCCGTCGGCAAACACTTTCTCAATGGCGCACAGGCATTGAAACTTGCGCGCAACCGTCAGGGCGGGAGTTTCGAACGAGCGGACAATCAAAACCTGGTGGTTTGTGCCGTACGCAAAAAGCTCGCCAGCCCGCAGATCATTACCCAGATTCCTGCTTTGGTCGAAACCTTTCAAGACAACATCCGCACCGACTTCACGCCCGAACAGCTTGGTCAGCTTGCATGTCTCGCCACGCAGATGCCGCCGGAAAACATCATGCTCACCAGCTTCCCCAGCGACCTGTTCAAACAGACACGCGTCTATGACCCCGTGTTCGAAAAACGCATCGCCATCCTTCAGGCAGATTACACCATCCTCACCGATTTTGTATTCCGCTTTCAGGCTGGCACATGGCCCGTTCCCGCCGCCGAAACCTCGCCGATCATCGATCAGGAAGACGCCGCAACCGAATGTCAATAAACTACTCTTCGATCCCCCCGCTCAACGCCGCCGCCGTTCTCAAACGGTACGGTCTGCGTGCAGACAAACGCCTTGGGCAAAATTTTCTGCAGGACCACTTCGCGCTTGAAAAGATCGCCCAGGCTGCAGAGATTTCACCTGAAGACTGTGTGCTGGAAATTGGTCCCGGTCTCGGCAGTTTGACACGCTATCTGGCTGTCTCTGCCCGAAAGGTTACAGCGGTCGAACTGGACCCAGACCTGCTTGCTCCACTCAAAGCGATTCTTACGCCTCATCCGAATGTGAACGTCGTCCACGGCGACATTCTCGAGTTGAACATCTCAAACCTTGTAGACCAGCCCGGATATATCGTCGCCGCGAATATTCCCTACAACATCACATCTGCGATCATTCGCCATCTGCTCGAAAGCAGCCCCAAACCACGGCGGATTGTCCTTACCATTCAGAAAGAGGTTGCAGAACGAATCTGCGCCGCTCCCGGCAACTTAAGCCTTTTGGCGTTGAGTGTGCAGGTATACGGTAATCCGCGCATTGTGGCGAAGATTCCAGCCGGAGCATTTCACCCCGTCCCAAATGTAGACTCCGCGATTCTGCGTATCGACATTTTTGACGAATCACCGATTCCAACCGAATTATTGAGTACGTTTTTCAAACTTATTAAAGCGGGTTTCAGTCAAAAACGGAAAACGCTAAGAAATTCGCTATCTTCAGGATTGCACATCAAACCACAGGACGCAGAATCCCTGCTTGCATTAGCGGAAATCGATCCCATGCGCAGGGCAGAAACACTTTCCATTAAAGAGTGGAAGAAATTGTGCGAAGAAAAAAATAGATAGTACCAACGTAACACATCACATATAGTACCAATAGCATGACTTTTGACTTCCCTTATAGTTAAGTTATGTCATAATATTATAAAAAGGAGAGAGTCATGCACAGAAAATCACCTATCTTAATACTATCCCTTTTCCTGATCACAGCGCTTTCTGCGTGCAACCTACCTTCCGGTAGCACTGATGCAACCAGCACCCCTGACCTCGCGCAGACCTTGACTGCCCTGGCTGATCAGGCACAGCCCGGCAGCGGAGACGCACCGGCGCAGCAAGACACCGCCACGCCACAATTTACCGCAACGCCCGAATTCACTGCCACCCCATCCGTCCCGGAAGTGACCGTAAGCACCAATACCAATTGCCGTACAGGTCCCGGCGTTCAATATGACAATATCGGCGCATTGCTCATCGGTCAGGTGGGGACTCTGGTTGGAAAAAACTCCCAAACCGGTTACTGGATCATTAATAACCCTGGCAAGACCGGGACATGCTGGTTATACCCGCAATACGCAACCGTATCAGGCAACACCGCCAATCTGCAGGAGTATTCAATCCCGCCTACGCCAACTCCGACCTTAACGCCCACATTTACCCCAACTCCCACGCTGGCTCCGCCAACCGCGGTTAATAACCCAACGGTTGCAAAGGTTTGTGTCCCTCTGGTCCTGCCAACCTACAATTATACTGGAACCTTGAATTGGGAAGATAAATCCGACAACGAGGATGGATTCAACATCTACCTCAACGGCGGGTTGATTGGAACCGTCGGCGCCAATGTTGTCACATTCCCAATCGCGCCACTACCCCTGGCTGCCGGAACCCCGTTGACATTCGGCGTCGAAGCCTACAACAGCGCGGGCAAAGCTGCCATCAAAACAGTGATTATGGTCTGTCCATAAAACAAGAACCACCAAAGCCCTGCGAAGTGTTCCTTCGCAGGGCTTTTTTATTTTGTATTTCCAGTGAAGCTGCCCATTGATTTATTTATAAGTTCCTCACTTACGAACAAGTACATAATATAATTACCTCACAAGATTATGCCAACCTTCACTTCGCCACAAATCATCCTAATTCCAAAAGAGATAAACGAAAGAGCTCTTGAGTTTGCCAGAATGGTAACCAAGACCATCAATTACCGTGACAGCAACCAAGTGGTAAAAGAAAAGATTCGAGATGATCATTTTGTCTCGAAACTTGGCGAGGAGGCAGTGAGAATCCTGTTTGAGGGGAGACAATGCCTGGTCGAAGGGCCAGATTACGGCGTGTATGAGGCGAAGCGCAAATCCTGGGCTGCGGATCTACGAGTCAATAGTTTGGATGTCGCAGTCAAAACCCAACGGCGGTCCGCCGCAAATCGTTATGGGTTGTCGTGGACATTTCAGGATTCGCCCGAACGGCGCGATCCAATTTTAAATACGCCGGAAGCGTGGGTTTGTCTTGTCGTATTCGAAGATTTGAAAACAGAAACGGAATGTCTTGTCTATCCGCTGCGAAAGATAAAACAACTCATTTTCGAAGCACCTCGCCTTGCAAGGCTTGTTGGAAAAAAGCAGGCGGTTTATCTGGAAACGCTGATAAAGAACGGCGTTATGGAAAAATGAAAAAGCCCCGCAAATTTTGCGGGGCTTGATGTTAGTCGTACAGCGACCTAGGTGCCTTCTTCCCAGGAGTTGAGATAGTGCAACTGTTCGTCGGTGAGGACGTCGATCTTGACGCCCATCGCTTCGAGCTTTAGGCGGGCAATTTCATTATCGATCTCGGTTGGAACGGAGTAGACCTTCTTCTCGAGCTTGTCGGCGTTCTTTGCCATGTATTCAGCAGAGAGAGCCTGATTCGCAAAGGACATATCCATAACAGAAGCAGGGTGACCTTCAGCGGAAGCAAGGTTGATAAGGCGTCCTTCGCCGAGGATATTGATCTTGCGTCCATCCTTGGTGGTGTACTGGTCAACGAACGGGCGGACGAGATTGGGGTCGCCCTTGCTCATGGCTGCCAGCGAGGGGATATTGATCTCAACATTGAAGTGACCTGAATTGGAAACGATAGCGCCATCTTTCATCACTTCGAAGTGGTGCTTATCGATCACGTTCAAGTCGCCGGTCAGGGTGCAGAAGATGTCGCCGACCTTGGCGGCATCGAGCATCGGCATGACCTGATAGCCGTCCATTGCCGCTTCGAGCGCCTTCAATGGATCGATCTCGGTGACGATCACGTGCGCACCCAAACCGCGAGCACGCATGGCGAGACCACGTCCACACCAGCCGTAGCCAGCGACAACGAAAGTCTTACCCGCGAGAAGCACGTTGGTTGCGCGGATGATACCGTCAATGGTGGATTGACCCGTGCCGTAACGATTATCGAACATGTGCTTTGTGAGCGCATCGTTCACGGCAATGACGGGGAATTTCAGCACGCCGTCATTTTCCATCGCCTTCAAGCGGATCACACCGGTGGTGGTCTCTTCAGTACCGCCGATGACGTTTTTGAGCATCTGCTTGCGTTCTTCTTCGCCCAAGCCCTGTGCCCAGGCGGCGAGAGAAGGCTCAAGTTTCTCGAAGCGTCCCATTTCAATAAAGAAGAGGGAGGAAACGAGGTCGGCGCCGTCGTCCTGCGTCATGTGAGGCTTGTGCTCCAATGCGGCGCGGATATGCTTGAAGTAGGTGGTTTTGTCCTCGCCTTTTATGGCGAAGACAGGGATTTCGTATTGGTTGACCAACGCAGCCGCAACATCATCCTGTGTGGAGAGCGGGTTGGAAGCCGTAAGCACGATGTCGGCGCCGCCTTCCTGAAGGGTAATCATCAGGTTGGCAGTTTCAGTCGTTACATGTAAACAGCAGGAGAGGCGCATCCCTTTGAGAGGCTTCTCCTTCTTGAAGCGTTCGCGGATGGAACGCAGGACGGGCATTTCACGCTCCGCCCAGTCAATGCGGCGGCGTCCGCCTTCTGCTAATTCAATATCCTTAATATCGTAATTGCTCATTTATTGCTCCTTCAAAACAATGGGTAATTGAGTTGGTAATCGGGTATGAGTGAACCCGGTTACCGGTCGATTATTTCAACAATACATCAAGTTTTCCGTTATCGTCAAAGGATTTTCGGAAACGCTTGATGAAGTCTTCACGTGTGTAGGTATGATTCTGTGTACCGCGCTGTTCCAGACAATATACCGCGGAAAGCGATCCGATCTCGCCGCATAATTTCCAGTCGAAGCCGTGGGAATAGCCTGCCAGGAATCCGCCGCGGAAGGCATCGCCGACACCGGTTGGGTCTACAACCTCATCTTCGGGAACTGTGGGGATATGGACGGAAGTGCCGTCCGAATACAGGTCAGCGCCATCCTTGCCGCGCGTAATTACCAAAACACGGACGTGGCTCAGGATCTGGTCGAGGCTCCAGCCAGTCTTCTTCGAGATCAGACCGAATTCGTAATCGTTACAAAACAGGAATTCCGCGCCTTCCATATCGCGTGCAAGTTCATTTCCATCCAGACGCAAAACCTGCTGACTTGGGTCATACAGATAAGGGATGCCCAACTCCCGGCATTCGGCAGGGAATTTCATCATCGCGTCCGGCGAACTGGGGGAGACGATCACAAGGTCTGGTTTGCCGTCAAGTTCCTTGAGAGACTGGGTCGCAGAGTGAGCCATTGCTCCGGGGTAGAACGAAGCAATCTGGGATGAGACATGATCCGTCGTCGCGAAGAAAGAGGCGGTGAAAAGTCCGGGAACCACCTTCATGAGTTTTGTATCCACGCCTTTGGATTCAAGCCACTCGCGATAATCGTTGAAATCCTCTCCGACAGTTGCCATCACGCGTGGTTTCTGCCCAAGCAACGCCATGGTATAGGCAATGTTCGGGGCGATACCGCCGCGCTGTTTGGACATGGAGTCGACCAAAAATGAAAGGCTGATCGATTCCAACCGTTCAGGAAGGATCTGTTCTTTGAAATGACCAGGGAAGGTCATCAGGTAATCGTAGGCTACAGAGCCGGTAAGTAAAATATCCATGTGCTACTCGCAGAAAAAGGCGCACCCTTGCGAGTGCGCTGGTTTTTTAGAACAGCCGTGAGTTTATCACGTGCCATTCGGATTGTAAAGAATTTCGGCTATGGCTCGATCACTTCAAAATAATCGAACCTCGCGATGATATCCTCCGGCGTTCCATCGGGAGGGGATGAATTCGTGGCGCTTAGCCCAATGCTGTTCAGGTCATAGAAATTTCCGAAGCGACCGATGCGGTTCCACTCGCCGGGTTGGGTTGCGTAATATCCGCTGATGATGTTATTTGCAACTTCGATTTTGAGATAAACATCAAGATCTGATTCGTTGCGAGGCAGTTCGTAGTGATTCAACCTGTCGCCGCCGGTGACGACCGTCTCCATAAAGTATCCGAACCCGCCAACAGGGCAGGGTTCGCAATATCCGGTGTTCATAACAATGTAATTCTCAGGGTCTTGAAAAACAAAGATATTTGCCTGATGAAAATTAAGATGCGGGTCAGCTTTGATGTGAGCAATAATCGCGAAATCTCCCTCGGGCAGGTCACGCTTCAACACATTTGAACGCCCCGCATTTCCAATGATCTGAAGCCACTGTTCACCATCATCGTTGACAAAAGTCCACTTTGCCGGGTCTTCTTCCTCCCAAACCCAGCCATCCTGGAATGAGCCGTTGAAATCATCCCGAAAAATGACACCCTCGGGAAGGGCGGTATTTGTGGGAGATATGGTCTCAGTCGGCTTAATCTCAGGTGTGGAAGATACCTGCACTGCTGGTTGCGATTCGGGTTGAGAAGAAGTAGGAGAGGAAGAAACAGAGACATCCGCCGATTCAGGCTGCCCCCCACACGATACAAGAAGAAGAATTACCACCCCCATAAGCCACATATTGTATTTCAATTGAAACTCCTTTCTTTAATAAATATCAAAAGGCATTTCAAACTTCTAAACCATGCAGAAAAAACATCTAAAGCAGACGATTCGTATTGTTTTAGTATACATAAAAAACTCACAAATTCAACCTTTACCAGCAAAAAAATACACACTCGTACGAGTGTGTATTTTTAGAAAACATTATTTCCTTATTGTTTTATTTCAGTCCAAAGTTGATCGTACAGCAGAAGCGCCCCGCCAAGGTCGGTCACTTCATGTCCTCTGGTAAATTCTTCTGGAGGCGTATTCGTTATCGGCGATGAGATATAAGATTCATACACATCCGGGTAATTCTCCCTGGCGTAATCCAGGGCAGCCTTATTGGGATTTGTGTATGGATAATCAACCAAGGTCAACCAATTGACATTCCCCTGCAGAAGATAATTAAACCACGCGTAAGCAATATCCGGATGAGGCGCTGTGGTCGGAATAGCCATACCATCATAGAAAATGATCGAACCTTCCTCGGGGAATACGTATTTGAACGCGGGGTTTTCCGCAGCCGCCAAAAACGCTTCGCCATTCCAAACGATTCCCAGATCAACATCGCCAGCCACCAAAGGCGTCTTCGGACTGTCACTATCAAAAATGCGGATATTCGGCATCAATTCAATCAGTTTTTGTTTTGCCTCCGCCAAATGCGCCGGGTCTGTATCATTGACGCCGTACCCAAGCGTAAGAAGCGCCGCGCCAATAACAACGCGGTTGTCATCCACGGCAACTATGCGACCTTCATAATCCGAATTCCACAGATCCGCCCAGGATGTCGGCGGATTCTCGACGGTATCACTATTGTAAATAATAGCCTGCGTTCCCATCTGGTACGGAACCACAAAATCAGTGGCATTCCCATAAGCAGCTACCAGTCCTGAATCAAGGCTTGCGAGATTCGGCAGTTTGGCAGCATCCAGTTTTTGCAGCAATTTCTCGCGGATCAACACCCCGATCATATAATCGCTGGGATGAATCACATCGTACGGATTTACATCCTGTCCCAATGACACCTTTGAATACAACTCTTCATTGGACGAAAAGTAATCCACATTAACTTTCACATCATAGACCATGCCAAAACAATCAAAAATATCGCTCGGCACATACTCGGTCCATGTAAATATATTGATCGTATCGCTTTCAAACTCCACACGAGGACTTGGCTCCGGGCAGACAAATCCGCTTGATGTTACCAATTCTCCCTCTGTCGAAGCGGGCGCATTCCCCGCAGCACAAGCTGTCACAGCGACCAACAGCATGCCCGACAAAATCAACCGAACCCAACGATGGATTTTGTGACGTATATTCATTTTGCTCCTCAGGATATAAAAGTTGAATTACATAAAGAAATTATAGTGCAACCCAATCATCAATACAACGCTCAAATCTCAAAATACCCCCGCTTGACGCGCCTCTTCTTTACCAGTATAAAATTGGAATGAAGAAAATCCGCCTCCTTCTTGGACTTTGGCTTGCCATATCCCTCACGGCTTGTTCCACGCTCGAAAATTTTCCATCCATCCCACCCGGCTGGACGGTGACTCCCAGCCTGTCCCCTTCCCCCGAACCGACACTGACGCCCACCATCACCCCTACGCCCTTACCGACCGCCAGAGTCAGTGAAGGAGATCAAGCACTCTTCAATGGCGACTACGATACCGCGCTCCTGCATTACCAGATTGCCCTCCAGGATTCACCAGACCCGTTGATTCGCGCGTCCGCACAGTGGGGTGTAGCCCGCATCTATTACGCGCAGGGACGTTATAACGAGACAATCAATGCACTGCAGGTTCTCATTACTGAATATTCGCAATCACCGCAATTTCCACAGGCATATTTCCTGCAAGGGTTTGTATATTACAAGCTTGAGAATTACTCCGCTGCTGCCGATGCATGGCAGACATATCTTATTTTGCGCCCCGGTGTGCTGGATGCCTACGTTCAGGAACTGCGTGGAGACGCGCTTTTCAACGCCAAAAACTACCCCGAAGCTTTATCGTCCTATACGACGGCGATCCAGGCGCCAGCACTTGGAGACGACATCAACCTCGATCTAAAAGTCGCCGCCACGCAAACCGAACTCGGCAATTATGAAACCGCGCTGGCGCTATATGATGGTATCGTCGGGCGCGCTGCCAGCGATTACACCAAAGCTCAGGCGTTGTACGAAGCCGGATTGGTGAATCAAACCCAGGGTCAGAGTGCCGAGGCGAATGAACGTTTCCGCTATAACGTGGAAAATTATCCCCTATCCTATTATTCCTATCTCAGCCTCATCGCTTTGATCGACGCTGGCGGAACCGTCAGTGAACTGGATCGCGGGCTTGTCGATTATTTTGCCGGTCAATATGATGTTGCCATCGCCGCATTTGACCGCTATCTTCAAAGCAATCCCGCCGACAATGACGGCACCGCCTACTATTACCGCGCGCTTTCAAAAAGCAGTTTGGGACAATACGACGCGGCACTCGCAGATTACGAAACGTTCACGTCAAACTTTTCGGTCCACCCGCGTTGGAGCGATGCGTGGGGCGAGAAAGCCTTCATTGAATGGGCGCAGCAGGGAAATTACAGCAAAGCCGCACAGACATTATTGGAATTTGTGAACCTTGCGCCGACAGCGCCAATCGCCGCCGATTATTTGATGAGCGCCGGGCGGATCTACGAACGCGATGCGCAATACGATAAAGCCATTGAGACCTGGTCTCGGGTAACAACTGAGTATCCGGGCTCTCAACAGGCTTCGTATGCTGCATTTTTGATGGGCATTGTGGATTATCGTCGCGGGAATTATCAAACTTCATTGGATACATTCAAACGCAGTCTCGCTTTATCCATTTCAGAGTCGGATAAAACCCGCGCGCTGCTTTGGGTCGGCAAAACCTACCAAAAGCTCGGTGATGAAAACGCCGCAGCAGATGCCTGGCGTGAGGGTCAAAACCTCGATGCCGGCGGTTACTACAGTGAACGCGCCAGAGACTTGCTGCAAGAACGCGCACCGTTTGCAATTGGTTCTTCCATGAACCTGAACGTTGACCTTGCAAAAGAACGCGCCGATGCAGATGCATGGATGCGCTTGACCTTCAACCTCGGCAATGACGTTGACTTAAGCAATCTTGGACCACTGGCTTCAGATGAACGGATCGTCCGCGGCAGGGAATATTGGGAGTTGGGCATGTTCGACGAAGCCCGCCTCGAATTCGAAGACCTGCGCACAGAACTTGAAAGCAACCGCGACGCGGTCAACAGCTATCGGCTCGCAAATTACCTGCTTGACCTGGGGATGTATCGCTCCGCCATCTTCGCGGCGCGTCAGGTATTGACCATCGCCGGTCTGGACGAGCACACTGAATCCATGATGGCACCGGCATACTTCAGCCACGTCCGTTATGGATTGTATTATTCCGAACTGGTCATCCCCATTTCACAAACAGAAGGCTTTGATCCGTTGTTCATTTTCAGCGTCATCCGGCAGGAAAGCCTCTTCGAAGGCTTTGTCCGCTCGAACGCAGGCGCACATGGATTGATGCAGATCATCGCTCCCACAGGCGCGCAGATCGCTTCCGAACTTGGCAAGCCGCTGAATTACAGCGAGGAAGATCTTTATCGACCTTATGTCAGCGTGTTATTTGGAACACATTACCTTTCGAGAAACAGGGCTTTGCTGCAAGGCGACCTGTATGCAACCCTTGCCGCTTACAACGGCGGACCCGGCAACGCCATCGAGTGGAAGTCCCTTGCTGGTGATGACCCCGATCTTTTCCTTGAAAGTGTGAGGTTTGAAGAAACACGCAACTATATTCGAAATATCTACGAAATATATTTAGTGTACAGACGGTTATACAGCGGGGGCACGAATTAAGAATTAAATAAAAGCACGGATTGAGCATTCCCAAAAGGGTTTGCCCAATCCGTGAACTATTTCAAAAATTATTAAGAGATCAATCCATGTGCGCAACAATTCGCTGATGCGCTGTTTCCACATCCATATCGAGGACCGAAACAAGTTTATCCCTGCCGGTTTCGCCCGCAACGATCTCCACGCGGGATTTTGGAACGCCCAATACTTCGGCAAGAAAAGCGACAATTTCCGTATTCATATCTTCATCAGACGGATCGGAAGCAATATGTATCTTGACCGTACCATCGTTCAAGACGCCGGCGATCTGGTTGCGGCTCGCCCGTGGAGTGATCCGCAACGCCAACGCTGAACCGCGTTTTCCGTCGTGTAAGACATATTCTCTGGACATGATTCACCTCGATAGTTAATTATATGGAAAGAAGGAGCGAGATCAAAATGCGCTGCAGGAACTCGAGCGCCAGGATCAAAACCAAAGGGCTGAAGTCAAGCCCTCCAGCGCTCCCCATCAAATTACGGATCGGATTCAGGAAAGGTCCCACGATCCGCTCCAATGCTTCACGAACAGGATGATACGGGGAAAGAAAAAACGACAACAATGAATTCGCGATAACGACCCAGACAAACGTTTCTGTCACCACGCGAATCAACAAGACCAAAAAATCTACACTCATTCATGCTCCGTTTTATAAGATCTGGGTCCTACAATTGCAGTGCCTATACGCACAAAGGTTGCGCCTTCTTCAATGGCAACTTCATAATCCGAACTTGTACCCATTGAGAGTTCGGAAAATTCAGCTTGTGGAAATTGACCCGCAAAAAAATCTCGAAGCCGTTTAAGCTTTTGAAAATATGGGCGTGAGAATTCTGCATTCTCCCCAAGCGGCGGCATGGACATCAATCCGCGCACCTGCAAATTCGGCAGGGCAAGAACCTCAGAAACCTCATCCAACACTCCGCCCCAACGGGTTTCATCGAACGCTTCCCAGCCGCTTTTACTTTCCTCTTCGCCAACGTTGAATTCCAGCAGTACCGGCAGAACCCGTTCCGCCTCACCGCAAAAACGGTCAAGGCGTTTGGCAAGTTTCAGGCTGTCCAATGAATGCATGAAGTTAAAGTTCCCTGCCACAAGCGGCGCCTTTCGGCTCTGCACGTGACCGATCATGTGCCATTCTACCGCAGAAAGATTCTGCAAAGATTGAATTTTCGTAACACCCTCTTCGGCGTAATTCTCGCCAAGGATGGACGCCCCCGCCTCGATCGCCGCCCGCACCACTTCCACCGGTTGAGTTTTGGTGACCACAACCAGCTTGACCGCCTCAGGACTACGCCCAGACCTTTTTGCCGCATCAGCGATCTTATCCAACGCCTTCAAATATCTTTCCCGAATGGATTCAACCAAGTCACTCATGCTTTTATTTTAACCCGAACTCCAAACCTCTTATTTTTTTCTACCCATACAAAAAAGCAAATTCCCGCATGGGCAGATTTTTACGACATCGCCAGCAATGCTCCAAAACGCCCGGTCTTGCCCTTTTCGGCGCGATGCGAATACCAATCATCCAAATGACAGGCGGTGCAAAGCCCGGAAATTTGAATTTGCTCCACACCCATCTTTTGGAGCTGCAAAGCATTTGCCGTCCATAGATCAAGGTAGATGTGACCGTCTCGTGTCTGCAAGACCTTTTCAGAATCTTCGCCGTATTTCTCGCGGAATTGGACAGCCACCTCCTCACCCACCTCGTAATGGTCCACACTGATGGACGGTCCGATGCCAGCCACGATATCTTCCGGTTTGGAGCCATAACGCTCCTGCATCGCTTTGACCGAAACCTCGGCAACACCTTTTACAGTCCCCATCCACCCGGCATGAGAAATACCGATCACGTGTTTTGTCGGGTCATGGAACAACAGCGGGACACAATCCGCGAAACGCATGAAGAGCGAAACTTCCGGGTTGTCGGTAAAAAGGATATCCGCTTTCTCGGGGGATTGCTCGAGCGGACGCGGGGCGTCGGCGTAGATAATGTCTGTGCCGTGGACCAGCCATACGTCGTGGAGAGAGGCGGGGTCGCGTCCAAGCGAATTGAACGCGTGGACACGATTCTCCGCCACGCGCTCGGGTGTATCCCCAACGGATATGCTCAAGTTGAGCGACGTCCACGGTTCAGGGCTGATTCCGCCCTGGCGGGTAAAAACCGCGTTGACGATATTTTTTGAAAAGATGTCGAACTGGTAGTAGCGCAGTCCGTCGGATTCCTGAAAAGGCATTATTTGGACGCCCCGATCACTGCGGATTTTTTGATGTAATACTGGCGGGTTTCATTCATCGATTCTTCGATGTTTGGGTAGGCAAACCAGGCTGTGAAAAAGCCGAAAAGCGTGCCTGTCAGTACGCGCAGGTAAGGCGTGCTCTCGCGGTACGGAAGAATGGATGCAAGCCAACTCCAATTGAATTGGCTGAATAGCTGCGAAAATCCATCCAGACCGATGGGTGCAATGGCGAGCAGGAGCCACAACATCCAATGAAGGGATTTGAAACGGCGTCCCGTCAATCCGAAGATAATTCCAAAGGCGAGGATGGAAAGATAGATGGCAACATCACGTTCGCACAACGCAACCTTGTAACCGATCGTTTCACTGCCAATGTAATTACGCGCGTCGAACCTCGCGACATTATAAGGGTCACTGATGCCGGTGATGCCGGTAGCCTCTTCAAATGATATATAGTTCGTCATGCCTGCTTCTTCAGCGGGATAGAATGGCTGCTCACCGAAGAGAAAGAATGAACGAAAACCGAATTGATGACAAAGCGGTTTGTATATCCTATAGATGATCTGCGCGGGAAGTTCCGCGCCCAATTTCATAAAGGTCGGCGCAAGGAACGGCAAGCCGACGTAAAGCAGCATGAAAAGGTTCAGCAATAACAAATAACGTTTTGCGATCCAGAATGAGACACGATCTCCTGTTGACAATTTTCTTCCTTTCTCCAATTTGTACTTGTAAATGGGGTCGTCCAATGTTTCCAATTGATTGACGCGGTCTGACGCAGCGCCCAGGGTCATCTGCAGTTTTTGGCGCGAGATGGGCGCCTGCAGGGTGTACGGACCGATCTCAACGACAGGGATGATATGCCTGTATTTTTCCATCAAGGCGATATCCGATTCGATATCCACTTCGGCGAGTGTATGCGGATACTGCGCCCGCAGACCATCGAGGTCGGCTTTGACTTCCTCACATAATTTGCAATTCTTTTTTGTAAAGAGCGTAACGCTTAGCATGTGTCAATTCCCTTTGTATATCAAAAGTAAATCCCGCAGGTAAATTGAGAAGTCCCTGCGGGATAAGGAAGATCATCCTGTAATATTAGATTCCAAAGTCAAAAAAGAAGAATTGTCCGCGCTGGGCGATGATCTCGAACGTCCCTGAGAAAAGCATGATACCGATAATGACCAGAATCACACCCATCGCGATCTCAACGTAACGCATGGTCTTATTGTATTTTCGGAGGATGGTTGTCACCCAGCCAATGCCAAGAGCGGCGAGAAGGAATGGGATGGCAAGACCAGCCGAATAGAAGGTGAGAAGCGTCGCGCCTTGAGATATCGAACCGCCGTTGATGGCGAGCGTCAGAATCGCGCCGAGGACAGGTCCCACACAGGGAGACCATCCCGCCGAAAAGAAGACTCCCATCAACGCGGACGAGAGATAGCCAAGTTTCGGGTCGGGCGCTTTTTGGACGCGCGTATCATAAGCAAGGAACGGGATGTGGAAAACGCCGATCATATGCAAGCCGAAGATGACGACGACAACTCCGCCGATCTTTGCCAGCCAGAAACGGAGATCATACAGCAAGCCGCCAGCAAAGGAAGCAGCCACACCCAATAGAACGAACACCACACTGAAGCCAAGCACAAACGCCAAGCCGTGCGAGAATGTCAGCCAACGGTTGGGACGGGTATTCTCGCCATCACCGGCGGCAATCCCGCCGAGGTAGCCGACATAGGCAGGAACAAGCGAAAAAACGCAGGGTGAAAGAAAGGAAGCCAACCCGGCAAGCAGGGCAAGCCAAACAGTGATCTGGGAAATATCCATGGGTTCTCTTTTAGAATTTGGTTTCTGTTGATGTGACTATCGTGCCATGATCGGGAAGTTCGCGGCGTTCCTCACCCGCGGCGAGGGAAACATACGGCATGGTCCAGCGGAAGATCCATTTTGCATCTTCCGGCGAGACGTTGACACAACCATGCGAGCGGCGTTCTCCGAATGCATTGTGCCAGAATGCGCCGTGGATGGCAACACCGCCAGAGGCGATGAAAGTACACCACGGAACCGCCGGCGTGGAATAGCCCGCGCTTTCATTCCCTGCGGTCATGTTCTTCGAAATGATCTTCCAGTAGGTCAGCAAAGAACCAGCCGGAGTGGCGTATTCATCGGTCACAAGCCCGGTTGCAGGATCATATCTCTTCCCAGAGGATACCCGACAGAAGAATACTTCGCGTGTACCTTCATAGCAGGAAAGGGTCTGATAATCCAGATCGATGGAAATCGTCTTTTCGTTCGGGTCAACTTCAGGGTTGATCGTCGCGACATCCGCATCCGTGAGAACTTTGAAGGCAGAACCGTCTGCCCAGAAGAATTCGCCGTAATCGCCATAGCCATAGCCGTGTCCGTTTGCGCCTTCGTTCCAACGGTATTCGGGGAAGCCATTACTCGTGCGGATCTGGTCGATCCAAGCCACCTGCCCATAATACAAACGCGGCGGAAAGTTGTAGGTAATCAGGTCTTGCAGCCACGGCGAAGCGACCTGCCCTTCATGAGCCAAATCCACATACGGGACGGTCACTTCCGCCCAAAAACCCTGCCCGTTGGGGAGTTCGGTTATCGGCGTGTTGGGGATATTCTTCGTCGGCTGCACCACAGACGAATACACGTATCCCTGCGGGGTTTCGACATATCGCTGATTCGGCAAACCGCCGATCACGTTGCCGATCACTTCGCGGTTCCACTCAACAAGGGAGTCTGCGGAGAGCTTCCCAATGGAAGTATTTTGGTTTGGGTCATTTGTCGGGCGGTTGCGCAGATCGATGTCAGAGTCGGTGACACGACCGATAATGGCGCTCCCCGGAAACGGCGGCAGGCGTTTGGGCTGGCTGAAAACATTCCAGCGGTAATCGATCTGGTAGGCAGAAATGGGGTTGAACGCCATTGCGCCCAATCCCAGCCCGGCAAGTTTCATAAAATCGCGACGCGAAAGATATCTTCTCATTTTTCACCTAAAAGAAAAAGTAGGTCACGCTTATAGCGTGACAGTCTACGAATATTTAATGCAATAAGCATACCTGCAAATAAAAACAGCGTCAACAGCGCGGTGAGAATAACATTAAATTGAAAGGTAATTTTCCAGCGCGCGCAAACAAGTGGAGCTTAATTTGTGCCCCACTTCGTCTTCGCAATACGTGATCGAAGCACCAGCCTGCTCAAGCACTTCCATTGAAGCGCGCGCCCGGTCTATCGGCACCATTTCGTCCTGCGTGCCATGCGCCACAAAAATGCGCTTTCCTTCCAACACACGCTTATCGGCATACGCTTCCAAACCGGATGGAACAAAACCAGCCAGCACACCCATTTTGCGGACTCGCTCCGGATAAAGCATTCCCAATACGTTGACCATTGCCGCGCCTTGACTAAATCCAATCGCGTCGAACTGTTGCGCCTCGACCTCGACCGATGCTGAGTACTCGTCCACAAGGCGGATCAACGCCTCAGCGGAAGGCGCAAGCGTCTCGAGGCTGGGACGGCCAAACGTCGAGGGTTGAGGCGGACGCCAGGAGAATCCCTGAGGGTCGGCAGGGTGAGGCGCGCGCGGAGCGATAATCCAATAATCCGCTGGGAATTTTTTGGTGAAGACCCACATCGAGTTTTCATTTCCCGTCCAGCCGTGGATCATTAACAGCAGGCGGGGATTTTCTGTTTCGGCAGGACGAATGCGGAGCGTCCAGCCGTTGAATTCAATTGTTTCAGTTGTCGTCTGAGTTTGCACGTTTTACGATCCAATCCATTCCAAATAATACGAGAAAAATCAAGCCGATGGGAATAAAAGCGCCGAGGATACAAAGGAAGCCGGTGACCGCCGCGCCAAAACCGTAGATGAGCCAGATCAATCCGAGACCAACGATGAAGAGCAGCAACACCGCGCCAATAATGACGCGCACGTTCGTGTCGCGCATATATTTTCGCAGGTCGCGGCTCATTGTCGAATTCCAAAAAGCTGTCTGTTCATTTGAGATAGCCAATTCGTCTCGCGCTTGAGTTGAGGCAGGACTTCTTCCAATGCCTGCTCGCCCAACTGCGCCACATCTTCAACGGTCACCTGATCCAACAAACTGATCTCATGAACATCGGGGCGGACGATGATTTCGGGCTTGTCCACTTGAAGGCGCAGATAAGAAACATAGCGGCTGGAAACGTCCACAGAGCGCAAGAAGATATCAAGGGACTGCGCGAGGGAAATCCTTGAGATGCGTTCTGCAATCGTGCGCGGAACGATGCTTGGGATGGGAAGGTTATATCCGCGCAAAGGTTTATCGATGGGGTCGTTCAAGACCACAGCAACCACCGGCAAGTGCGGAGACAACATCCGCGCGACGGATACTGGAACAGGGTTCAACACGCCGCCGTCGACCAATTCCCAGCCGTTGATCTTTTGCACAGGGAAAATTCCCGGCAGGGCAATGGTCGCAAGGACAGCGTCCGCCAGGCTGCCTTCGTCAAGGACGATCTCGGCGCCGGTATTGATCTCCACAGCCGTCACTGCGACGGGAATGCGCGTATCTTTGAATGTTTTATCACCAATGACTTTATCCAATAAGTGACGTACACCCGCCAACCCAAGCAGGGATGGTCCGTCTTCCGGGGCGTGCCCATACAGGTCTTTTTGATTCACCGATTCGAAGATCGCTTGGATTTCCTTTGGCGAATATCCAACAGCATAGAGGACTCCCACCAACCCGCCAAAGCTTGTGCCCGCCACAGAATGGATCTTGTATCCTTCTTTTTCCAGTCGGCGAAGTACGCCAATATGTGCGTTTCCTTTTGCTCCGCCGCCACCCAATGCAACTGTAATATCCATATAATAAATGCCTTTCATTTAAACCAAATAAATAGATAGGATGAGCGCGTGGGATTATACCTCTGCGCTATTTGGTTATCTCAAACGACGTCTTAGAAACTATCTGCTAAAGATTTTGGGGACACGGACAACACGGATATCGCTGAGCTTAACGGAAAGACCAAAACTCACTCTTAGCTATCCGGGTCGCGGATCAACCAGACCGCCATGCCTGCCCCCACAAAAGCGGCGATGATCAAAACGATGACCAACACCTTTGATGAAGATGTGCTGGAAGTAGTTTTCGCTTCTTCAGTCGGTTCAGATGTCGGCGTGGGCTGAACCGGCGTCAGCGTCGGCTCGGACGCGGTCAGTGGCACAGGCGTTTCTATGATCTTTTCGGTCGGTGTGACTTCCGGCGGCGCCGTCGCTGCCTGAGTCGCATTGGTCATGACAAGCAATTCCTGCCCCTGATAGACCGTGGAATATTCACCCAGACCATTCAAAGCCTGAATATTTTTAATCGTCGTTCCATAAGCAATGGCGATACTCCACAGAGACTGCCCGTACTGCACTTTATGATAGACCGTTCCGTCCGGGCGGGGCGTGCTCAACGTGACGGGAATCATATACTGGCTTACGCCGCTCGCCTCGCTTGCGCCAGAAGGGACACTCGTGAGCACAGTCGAAGCGGTATCCTGCTGTTGTCCGCTACTGGTGGTGGCGGCAGTATCAACCACGTAGTAATACGAATCGCCCGATTGAGAAACACCCGCGCCAATATGAGTGAAGTTCCCTGAAAGCATCGTGTTCATATGCTGGGAATCCTGCCAGCCAGCAGGGACTCCATCCCAAACCAATGTTCCGTAGGTGCTTAAAATATTTTCCGAACGAAAACCGCCAAGAGACAGGTCACCTGCCAACGGAAAACCAAGCGAAATCAACTGTTGAGTATATGTCACGCCGCCCGCGCGGGAATGTGTCACGTTACCGGTTGCCGCCATATAATCCGCTTGAGATTGGGCAGTCTGCATGAGAATAGGATGCGTTGGCAAAGGAGCCAATCCATATGAAAGGCGCAGACTATTAACTGCGTCAATCAACTGCGAAGCAGAGGTGATGTCTGCTTGGGGGCGCGCAGAGACGGTCTCTTTCGGATGCAAACTCAACAGAAAAAGCGCCGCAATTACGACAGTTACCGCAAAATATTTCTTCATAACTTCAATAGTTCTTTCAACGCGAACAAAAGCCTATCCATATCGCGGCGGGAATTATATCCCTGCACCGACAGGCGGATCAGCTTATGATTATTCCATTCAACAAGGGGTATCTCGATATGGTAACCATTTATCAAACGCGATTTCAGCGTGACGAGATCAGAATCCGCTGGCAGAGTGGCAACGATCATTTGGGCGAACCAATTCTCAGGGTCAGGATGAAGCGGATCGAGTCCGGTCAGATCATGGATGCGCTTCCAAGTATCCATTGCCAATTGATGACACGCGCCTCGGACCTTCGCCCAGTCCTGCTCCTGTTGAAATTGAATCGCCTTCGGGACGGTTAAGAACGCGGCGATGTCACGCGTGCCCCACCACTGATGATGATCGATAAAAACGGAATCACCCGGCTTCTCAGACTCATATCCCCAGGATATAACCAACGGCTTAAGCAAAGATTGAACCTCGGGACGGGCGTACATAAAACCAGCGCCCTTTGGAGCGCAAAGCCACTTATGTAGATTCCCGCAATAGAAATCCGCGCCAAGCGAATCGAGACTCAACGGCAATTGCCCGGGGACATGCGCGCCGTCGATGATCGTAATGATGCCTTTCTCCCGCGCATGATCGATGATCTTTTTTACCGGAAATATCGTCGCCGTTGGCGATGTAATATGGCTAAGAAAAATAACGCGCGTCTTTGATGTTACACCCTGCAAAAACGAATCGACAAACTCATCTGGAGAATTCAAAGAAACGGGCTGATTGATGTACGTGAAGCCGCGCTCTTTGGAATAGAAACGCCAGGTACGGTCAAGCGCGCCGTATTCGTGATTGGAAGTCAGCACTTCATCACCCTGCCCCAGTTCCAATGAACGCGCGATGATATTCAACCCGATGGTCGCGTTTTGTACATAGACCAGATTCTTTGAGTCAGTACCGAGGTACTCACCCAAAGCCTCCCGCGCGGAGCGCATCAAGTCTTCAAAACGGACACCCAAAAAATCAACGGGCTGTCGTTCCAACTCCCTTTGCCAGCGCTGATATTCGCGGAAGACAGGTTTTGGCGTCGCGCCAAAGGAACCATGATTAAGAAACGTTACAGACGTATCGAGCAGAAATTGTTTTTTGAGATTGAACATACAGAAATTATACGGGAATTCCGCTTCCCCCTAAAAAGACGCGATCAAATCTCGGTCAATTTTTCCTGCCAATCTTTGAAGGCAACGCCGCGCAAAATTTGCTCAACAGATTTCCAATCGCGCTCCGGCGCGGATTCCAGAACCGCCTCCTGAATAATTTCTTCAGAAAGCCAGAACGTTCCACGCACATGAAACCCGTTCACGTCCGCTTCGGTGTATCGAATAAAGGCTCTTGCCGAGATCTTCAAATTGCGCATCGGTTCCGAATTGACATCGGATTTATGCAGGTCAAGATATTCAGACGAAGCGAGTTCCTTCGCCTCCTCTTCAGCCGCCTGCCATTCTTCATCAGTCAGCGTGCCGGGCTGAATTTCACGCTTCATGGATTTGGCAAAGTCTTCGATCAACATCGTCTCCACCTGTTCCATCGAAACATTCGGCATCAGATCCTTCATCGTCACAACGCGCTGATGCAGTGCCTTCTGCGCCAATGACCGAAATGCCGTGTTCGGAGCCTGCCAAACCGCAGTCATCGCTTCATAATCGAAATCAAATAAAACGTTTCCAACAACAATAGCAGCATCTTCGATGCGTCCACCGCCTGTGCCTGCGATGCGTTTGCCGTCCACCTCGATCTCGTTCGTCTCACGCAGCTCTCCATTCAGCCCAATCCGCTTCAACGTGTTTACAGGTCCTGCCAAGGCAAACGAATAAATGTCTCTAAGCATCACAGGCATATGCGTATGATGAAAAATACATTGATAAAAAATCTGATTGCCATCCAAATAGGTCGCACCACCGCCTAATCGACGGCGATAGACGGGCAGTCCGCGCCGCGCACATTCAGCGGGGTCGAAGATGCTCTCAAAAACCTGATGATAGCCAAGGCACAAGTACGGTTCGTTCGGTCGGCACAGCACGATCGTGTCGGGCTGGTTTTCATCCATCCGCTCGCCAAGAGCATGATAGATCGCCTGTGTCTGCCACGGCGGGACAGCGCCGAGATTAATTAATCGGATTGGATTCATAAGGATAGTTTATGCGCCGCATCAAGCCGACACGGCGCATTCAAACGCCTCAAACTAAAACTTGAGCCTGCCGCTACGCAGCAAGGCTTGTCTTCGCCCAGACATCATCCAAGCGCATCTGCTCGCGGATAATCGCCACATCTTCAGCGTTGGGTCGGAACGGATAGTCGCGGTATTCCTCGCCAGGGCGGTAGGATCCGTACGGACGGTTGCACGCCATCACACCATGACGGTCCGGACAGCCATTGGTCATAAAGGGCAGACCAGAGTCAATTGCTTCATTGACCATCTCCTCCGGTGCGTTGAGGCGGGCGAGATTCCCTGCATCGTCATACGCAATCGCAGCGGGAGACAACTCACAATTCTCGATCAGATATTTCACCAATTGCACGCGGCGATGACGGTGAATGGGCTGACGCGGCAAGTCCTGAGTGGCAGTGCCGGGTTCGGGATTGAACGAAAAAAGATACCCAGCGATCTGTTCGTCACGAAGTTGGAAGAACAGGTTGAACAGGTCACGGTCCGTTTCGCCCAAACCGACAATGATATGACAGTTGACATTCATCGGTCCGAACAGTTCACGCGCCTTGCGGATGATCGTCCAGTGGTAATCCCATTTGTGAGGACCACGTGTCTTCTTGCCGCGCGCTTCATCAAATATTTCTTCAGTCGCGCCGTCAAGCCCGATGCCGATGATATCAACTCCTGCATCGCGGATTTCCAGTAATTTTTCTTCGTTCAACAACGTGGCGCTGACCAACGCTGCAATCGGAACCTGCGGCGCTTTTTCATGCACACGACGGATGGTATCCATCATATCTGCATTGGCGCGATGATCCTGAACCTGAGAGACGCACACACGTCCCACTTCGTGCTTTATCTCACGCTCGGCGATCTTCTCTGCGATCAAGTCAGTGGAATAGAGCGGCCAGCCCACACGGATGAAAGTATTATCTTCCGGCAGACCGGGGCGTTCGCGTGCCAGTCCGCAGTAGGTGCAATTGGCATAACAACCTTCGGGGTAATTTTGAAGAAGGTTGATGCAGTCACATGTTGCGCGGTGGATGCGTCCCGGTTTCAAACCGAGTTCGATCGCCGCCGCCATGCTAATGCGGACGTAATCCGGGCTGATCTGAAAATGTTCAGCTTGTTCACTTGCTGGAATGGTTACTTTTGCCATAATGTTATCCTCTGAAATTCGGAAATACAAAAGCAGAACTTTTGCGTTCCATTTTTATTACCAAGTCACCCCGCAGCAGGCATTGACGAATTGCGGCTGCAATCCCACCTGTCGGGCGTAATCAACAATTCCGTTGGCAGGGAAGGCAATCCCGTTCAAGCCAGCCTTCACCGCCAGCCGGTCAATCTCAACTTTCATTTCACCCATCGGGCGGGCGCAGCCCAGCATCACAGGCGTGGACGGAAGCGCCCTACGCGTCCTCTCGAAGAAAGCGCCGATCTCTTCCAACGAAGGCGGTATAACATTTGACATCGCTGTCTTCGACATGGACATCAACACCACCAACGCCAATAATTTCGGCGGATGACGGACGATCATTTCAAGCGCACGCTCTTCACCGAGCATTTTTCCGTAATGCAAGCCGAGGACGATATGCGGCACCATCGGAACCTTGTACTTTTCCAGCCACGACAGGGCATCTTCGTAATCTTCGGGGTCGGCGTCGAGATGATATACCTCGCGGATCGTATCGCGGTGACCGATGATATCGATCATCGCCCCGTCGACGTCCGCTTCGCCGAGTGCGGCACAGGTTTCTTCGTCGGGCAAGCCCACATGCACACGGACAGCCATCCCCAATTCCTTGCGCACGCGTTTGATATCTTCGATATGTGGCAAAAGTGGAACACGTCCCTGCAAGTCACTGCCGCCGGAGAGAAGAACTCCGCGCGTGCCATTTTCCGAAAGCGATTCGCACAGGTCGAACAAAGAACCGTCGAAGCGGCGCAGATCGGTCATGCCGCGCAGAACCTTGGTATTGCAATGTTCACATTTCAGCGCGCAAGTTGTCCCTGTGATGCTGACTGAGACGAATTCTTCCACAATGGTTTTGTTATCGAGTTCGTCCGTCTTGTAACCGCGAAAGCCCGGCGTATGAAAGACCATCTCGGCGGGAAAATTCTTCTGCCGAATTGCCTGACATTCTGTGGAAATCTGCGGCACGCTCAAAACGGACATGCTACGCTCCGGGCTGCCCATAGGGATTCGCTTCGGGTTGAGATTCCACTACTTCGGCATTTGCAACCGCTTTCATCACCGTATCGCGAATGGCATCGAATGGAAGTCCATTGAAATCCTTTTCGCGTTTCTTGTAGACGCGCTCCAATGTCGCTGTGACCTTATCCGCCTGACTGGTATGCCAGCGCATGGAAGATTCCATTTCGGCAACAGCGGATTCTTCCGCGAAGAAATCGCCGCCGATGTAAACGGCTTTGAGGGTTTGCCCAGCCAATGCCACACGGATATCAAGCAAGCCAACGGGAGTCTTGAATTTCGCGCCGCCGAATTTGTCTTCAACGGTCGATGTCTGATAGATCCATTCGTCGCTGAGATATTTCTCTTTTTCGACCTTTGCAATCGCTTCCAGCTCGGCATCCGTATAGGTTTCAGGAACCAGCTTCACGTTAAGAGCCGAGGCGTAGTTCCGCGCGATTGCCTGGCGGACCTCATCCACTGAAATGTCACGACCAAGTTCACCGCGCACATTCGTCAATCTCTCGCTGATGGCAGCGACTTGCTTGTCGGAAATTTTTTCAAGCGGCGTGTTCAAGACTTGCAGCATCAACTTAATATCCAAGTCCACAAGCGTGCTGGCGTGGAAAAGGATGCTGCCCGAATGTGCGCGGTGAATCCCTGTGCCGACGATCTTCCTGCCATTGACGAGGATATCGTTCTTGTTATAGAACTGCGCGTTGACGCCAAGTTCGTTCAAGCCTTTGATGATGCCGTCTGAAAGAGTGAGCATCAGCTCGCGTGCGCGGCTGTACGTATCCTCCGCCTGACCGGGAAGCATGAGCGCCAACCCAAGCTGACCATCACCCATGATGATGGCACCGCCGCCAGTGGGGCGACGGTTGACAGTGATATTGTTCTCTTTGCAGAAATCGAGGCGCAGTTCGTTTTGAATGTTCTGAAAGCGACCAACCAGCCCGCAGTGGGATTTATAAGTATAGAGCCGTAACGTGGGGACAGACTCGCCCGTGCCGACGCGCTCGCCGATAACTTCGTCCGCGCTCAGCCCAAAAGAGGCGGTGACGTTATCCTGTGTAATTAATCGAATCTCGTCCATCAGTCTATCCAGCCTTGCTGACGATAGCGCGTGAGTTCAGATTCAACCCACACAGGTAATTCTTCTGTGGAAACCAACTGTTTTGATTCGTTCTCCCAATCGCTGGGTTTAATGATAACCAGCCAGCCGTTGGTGTATGTTTCTTCGTTGACCAGCGCCGGGTTGCGAATGGTAAGGTCGTTGCGTTCGACGATCTCGCCGCTGATGGGAGATGTCAGGTCGCCGGTCATTTTTGCCGCTTCGAGTGTACCCAGCGTTTCGCCGCGACTGACCGTCGTCCCGACCGGTTGAAGCGAAACATACGCCAAGTCGCCCAGGGCAGCCAAGCCCAGCGCATCCATACCGATGGTGACGTTCCCGGTGGCGTGGTCATACAACGCCCACATGTGATCTTCGCGTCCGTAGAAGCGGTCTGCGGGGATGGTGTAATAATCCGCCCCAATCTTGAATTCCTGAATGTTGCTCATCTTAATTTACTCCGATCTTGGATTTTGTATTTTCTCAGTTCAAAGGAATTGGGAGCTCATATTAATGAAATGTCGTGTCTTAAGGTTGTTCGGCAATGCCCCACCATATTTTAGGGAATTTCCAAAGTGATATATACATTAGAACCAAGCAATTCCAATAGTGATAAATTTCGCCGTAATCAGGTGAGTTTTTGCCGGAATTCAATGAGAACATATGCACAGGTCTTGCAAAGGAATCAAAACGACGCGCCTCTCGGCGCGCCGTCTCACAAGGAGGAAATTAGAATCTACTTTTTAGAATCTACTTTACAGTGAATCCCACATACATGCCATGCATATAGTGCTGTTCGTTGTTGTCGTTGATGTTGCAGATGAGGACATAGTTGCCGGGTTCGAGATCAACGGTAAGGTCGGCAGCCTGACCAGCTTCCACTTCGACCTCGTCGATGTGGGTTACGCCCGCGCCCTCTTCATCCACGGCGCCTTCTGCGTTAAGCGGCAATTGATCCGGAGGGAGGTCCGTCTTGAAGATCACAAACTCGTGCTTCAGATCGGTTGCGTCGTTATGGACGTGGAATACAATCGTCCCGGCTTTTGCGGAGTCCTGCGAAAGCGTGATCTTGTATGTGGTAAGTGCCGCGTCGATATTTGTCGGACCGCCGCACGCTGCCAATACTGGAACCAGCAGAACAGCGAGTGCCAATAAAGCGAAAATCTTTCGGTATCTCATTTTGTCTCCTCTTCTAAAATTAACAGTTTCGGAATTTTTATACTCCGACATATCCAGTTTTACAGAAAACCGCATAAAAGTCCTTATTCCAATCATTGACCGACTTAATCCCAACTTAAGTGAGTTATTTCTTCGGATAAATGACACAGGTGCAATCCATCTTTCCCAGCAAAGCAATATTTGCAGGGGAAATAAAAAGCAAACCGATATGATATTTCTCCACCAGGGTGCGAATTCTCCGTGAAGATGTGGATGAGATCGGCGTCCAATTTGCAGACTGCAATTCCGTTACCGTCATACTCAACAGGTCATCCGCTTTGAAAAAGATCGTCAACTGTTTCTGTAAACGACGGGATAATGTTTTTGTGTTTCGAAGTAAAGACTTTTCCTTTGCCGGGTTGGGTATAAGCAGGGCAATTTCACCAAGTTCGGATTTATCTGCAACAACCCACAAGGGGCAGGAAAAAGCCTCCAGAAAAGACGCCGCCGTCTTCCCGTCTGGAATGAGGCGGCGGGACGCAAAGATACCATCCGCACTGCGCAGTTGCTTTTTCAAAATCCCAACAGAGAACTCCGTCAACGTGGTTATTTCGATCGAAACATTGGCAGCCCGTCCGGCAGTTTCGATCTGTGCGCCAATCTGCGCCAACGGTTTGCCGTCCCTTTGCGAGCTGAAGAGAAATACTTTAAACAACGCTCCCAATCGGGCGGCTACATGAAGAGCCAGATAAGTCGCATGTTGTTCATTAATATTTCCATCGTGCAAAAGAACCAGTTTCTTCATATGCGATTATCCAAATTATTAAATTAAAGTATAAGAGGCGGGACAGATTCCCGCCTTACATAAGCTTTCTATTTACCTTTGGATGAACTAAGGAAAATCAATTGGGAGGGTTAAAACAGCGATCACGCCGCCGTCCTGATGATTCTTTAAAAAGAGATCGCCGCCATGCGCCACGGCAAGTTGGTGGGCAATTGCCAGACCCAGACCCATCCCCTGTTTGACCCGCCTGCCAATATCGCCTTGATAAAAGGGTTCGAAAATATTTTCAAGTTCTTTCGGGTCGATTCCGCTGCCGCTATCATGGATGGCAATAAGAACCTGATGTTCACCGGCACGTTCAGCAGACAAACGAATCACTCCGTCATGCGGCGTGAACTTGATCGCATTGTCCATCAGGTTGCCAACGATCTGATGGACTCGTTTTTCATCAATATTGATCGGGGGAAGCCCCGCCTCCACGCGGACCTCGAGCCTGAGTCCACGTGCCTCAGCCAGCGGCAAAAACCGGGTGGATAACCCCTTCAGAAACGGCTCCACATCGATTAGCTGACGATGCAGTTCAAGCGGCTTCGTTTTCGGCAAAGCCGACAATGTAATATCGTCCACCAAGCTTGAGAGACGCTGAACCGTCTGCTGCATATTGACCAACAGTTCGTCCGAAAGATCGGGGTCTCGCACAGCGCCCTTGCGCAGACTTTCGATCCCCAACTGCAACCCCGCCAGCGGACGCGCCAACTCATGAGCAACATTGGCAAGCAAGGTCTGGCGCATCTTCAATTGCTCCTGAAGTTCCTCTGCCATGTGATTTAGATAATGGGATAAATTCCGCAGTTCGTCCGGTCCGCTTTCAGGGATGCGCAAATGATAATCACCATTTGCGACTGTGGCTGCCAATTCCTGTGCGCGTGAAAAATGCCGGGAAAAATAATTGGTCAACAAGGTGCTGACGCCGACGCTGAGCAGGGTCACAACAATGACCACACCCGCCAGAAGCCAGCGCAGGCGGGTAATATAACCATCCAGATAGCCTATCGGCAAAAGCAAACAGACCGTTCCGACCTGCTGTGCCTGCGAGTCAAAAACCGGCGAAGCCGCATAGACACTGGAAGATCCATTATCCATGACAAGCAAGGTAGTGATATTCCCGTGCGAGACGTGGTATTTGGAATTCAATTCCAGCAATAGCTCAGCGTCTTGAGAGCTAACGGAGCCGGGCGTCAGTTCATAAGGAAACCCGGTCAGATCAATATACACTGCCGTCATATCCCTCTCCAATGGGATATGGGTGGAATCCACGCCTCGAAATTCCAAACCGCGGCTCTCAGCCAACTCATGCGCAACAATGTTGGACAGCAGTGTCGCGCGTTCGCTCATTAACTTCTGGAGCTCCTGCGTCACAACCTGATACTCGCTGTGCGACCAGATAAAGCCAATAGCGACCAGGGATATGGTTAACAACAAGCCGTGGCTTAATATTAAGTATGTGCGAATGCCGGGAGTTTTTTTCACGGCACGAATTTATACCCAACCCCCCGCAGCGTAAGGATATGGTCCGGGTTGGACGAATCTTTTTCGATCTTCATCCGCAAGCTGCGAACCTGAACGTACAAGACCTGCGGCTCGCCGATGAACTCCACTCCCCAGACCCCTTCCACCAATTCTTCACTGGTGAAAGCCCGTTCCGGGTGAGACATGAACATATGCAACAATTCGAACTCGCGCGGCGCGAGTTCGAGATTGCTGCCATTTTTTCGGGCTGTATGGGTAACAGGATTCAGTTCAAATGGTCCCACCTGGAGCGGCATCTCTGTACGTCTTGGCTCTGTGGGTGATTTGGAACCCCGCCGCAGAACCGCGCGCAGGTGTGCCAACAGCACATCCACACTGAAAGGTTTGATAATGTAATCGTCAGCACCGACCTCGAGTCCGACGATCTCATCCAACTCGCGTCGACGGGCTGTGAGAAAAATGATCGGCAGGTCCTGACCGGATTTGAGCGTCTTGCACAGGTCAAGCCCGTTTTCATCGGGAAGACCTATATCAAGGATCGCTGCGTCAAAAGCGTCGCGCTGAAAAAGCTCAAGCGCCGCATGGGCTGTGCTGGCAGTTGCAACTTTGTATCCCGCCTGTTCAAGATTAAATTTCAATCCTTTGCAAACCAACACGTCATCATCCACCACTAAAATATGAAAGTTTGACATGATGCCTTAGTTTACATCGTTTCACTCCCAATTTGCAAGTCGAACAGCCTCATTGCTGGATCAATGGCATCACCACGGTCAACACAAGGATGAGTGGAATTGACAGAACACATCCGCCAACAAAAAGATAGGTAAAGACCTTTGAGTCAAATTTCAGGTGCATAAAGTAGAGCAATACAAGCAGAACTTTGACAATCGATAACACAACCAATGTAGGGAATTTGATCGCCGCCTGCTGCACATAACTGACCAGGGTTTCGACCAAAGTAAACACCAATAACGCGATAAACACGAATAGATAATTGGGACGTTTTGTCGTTTCCATATCACCTTCTTTTTAAGTATCAGATCAAATAGATCACAGTGAACAATACGATCCAGACAATATCCACAAAATGCCAGTAAAGCCCAAAGTTCTCGATACCTAAATGGTTATCCTGAGTAAAAGGCTTACGGCGATGCCCGACCAGCAAATAGACTGCCCACAGAATTCCCACAAAGACGTGGGTTCCGTGGATACCCGTCACTGTGAAGAATGGCGATCCGTACGTGGAAGATAGATTCACACCTTCACCGAAGAGAGATGTCCACTCAAATGCCTGTCCGCCGAGGAAGAGCAGCCCCAGCACGATGACCATAATCAAATTGTTACGCAGCGCTTTTCTGTCGCCTTTAAAACTGATCGCTTCCAACGCGCGAACAACAAAATAGCTGCTGGTCACCAATATGAATGTGTTCAAAGCGATGATTGGAATGCTCAGGTGCGAGCGAAACTGTTCTTCATAACCAGAATTCGTTAGACGCGTAAAAATGATCAACAGGATGAGCGAGACGAAGAACACCACCTCGCCGCCCAGAAAAACCCACATCGCAAGCTTTGTATTCTCGCGCTGAATTACAGGAGCCTGACCTTCCATCTCACTCATGATGTTCCTCCATGCCGTCTGCGCGATTTTCCATTGTCCAGCCAGCGATGGCGATCAACAGAACGATCACGCCAACGATGCTGACAATGAAACTCGATACGACGCCAATTGCGATCAACGTCAACCCAAGAGCCAGGGTAATGGGCCAGAAACTTGGTGAAGGAAGGTGGATATCAGGATGTTCATTCATAATTTACTCCTCGTTCGTTCTTAAAATAGACATAATTTCTCATAGCAGGTACAAGGCAGCGAACAGCACGAACCAGACGAGAGTCACGTAATACCAGAACCAGACGCCCAGGTCCACGGCTTCGTAATGCGTGGAGGTAAAGTCGCCCAGATTGGTACGCATCAGGTTCAGGGCTAGGAAAACCACTCCAGCCAGAACGTGGACGGCGTGAAATCCCATCAGCGTAAAGAACACGCCGCCGAATGCCTGGTCGTCGATGCTTAAACCGGCATGATTGAATTCAAAGACCTGCCCGGCTACGAAGACCAGCCCGAGCAAGAGCGCTCGCAACAGACTATTCCGCAGACCAGTTTGGTCATTGTGGCGAACAGCCCGAACGGCAGATCCAGCCATGAAGGCACTGACCAGCAGAATGGTCGTGTTGACCGCCGGTATCAAGAGTCGTGTAAATGTGTGCGGAAGACTCCAATCCGCTTCATCGCGCAAGGCAGCGTATGCAACCAATAAAGTGACAAAGAAAACTGATTCGGTTGTAAGGGTGATCCATAATGCAATGCGACCCGTGCTAACCCTTGCGGCGGGATGTGTTACCGAAGAAGAGGTCATGCTTCCTCCTTCTTCCAATCTGCCAAATCCGGGTGCTTGTTATCCCATAACGGGCGGCGGCTGCGGACAGAGGGGATTTCAGCGAAGTTGTAATCAGGGGGCGGCGAACTGGTCGTCCATTCGAGAGTGAAGCCATCCCACGGATCAGGATCGTTCTGCGGAGCTTTCAATATGGTGATAAAGAAATTGACAATGAATATCAAAATGGAAGTGGCGATAAGAAATGCGCCGATGGTTTCGACATAGTTCCATATCTCCCAGCCGCGACCCGGGCCATAGGTGTAGATACGGCGCGGCATCCCTTCGAGCCCAAGCACATGCATCGGCATAAAGACAAGGTTCATACCGATGAACATGATCCAGAAATGCCATTTACCCAGCGCTTCGTTCAATATGCGTCCGGTCATCTTTGGGAACCAGAAATAAATTCCAGAGAATATCCCAAAGATCGCGCCGCCAAACAAAACATAGTGGATGTGAGCGACCACATAATAGCTGTCGGTGATCTGCCAATCGACCGGAACCACAGCCAGATGAATACCGTCCAAGCCGCCGATGAGGAATAGCGCCACGAAACCGATGGCGAACAGCATCGGAGACATGAAGCGCAGCTTGCCACGCCACATCGTACCGAGCCAGGCAAATATCTTTACGCCCGTTGGCACGCCGATCAGGAAACTATCCGCTGAGAAGAACAAAAGCGAGACCGTCGGCATACCGGTTGCGAACATGTGATGAGCCCAAACTGTGAATCCCAAAAAGCCGATGGCGATGGTGGAAAAGACGATCGCCGCGTAACCGAAAAGCGGCTTGCTGGAGAATACAGGTATAACCATTGAGACAATGCCCATTGCCGGCAGGATCAAAATGTACACTTCTGGATGACCAAAGAACCAGAATAGATGCTGCCAGAGCAGGGCACTGCCGCCTTGAGCGGTGTTATAAAAATGTGCGCCTAATTGACGATCAAGCAATAGGAGAAGAATCGCTGTAGTCAGCGAAGGCAGGGAAAAGACCGCCAGAAACGATGTGACAAATGTGGTCCAAACAAAGAGCGGAAGCTTGGTAAGGCTCATGCCCGGTGCGCGGAGTTGGATGATCGTCACAATAAAATTGATCGAGCCGATCGTGGTCGCCAGCCCCAGCAATAAAATGCCCATCACCCAGAAATCCATGCCGTGTGTCGGGGAATACATCTTCTCGGTCAACGGGGCATAACTGAACCAGCCGTCATTCGGCGCGCCGCCGTAGACGAAACTGCTGTACATGAAGATGCCGCCAAATAGATATGTCCAATAACTCAAGGCGTTGAGTTTTGGGAATGCCATGTCGCGCGCGCCGATCAGCAGCGGGACAAGATAATTACCAAAGCCCGCCGCCAATGGCATGACCACCAAAAAGATCATGGTGGTGCCGTGCATGGTAAAGACCTGATTGTATGTATCCGCACCAAGGAAGGTGTTATCAGGTTTGGCAAGCTGGATGCGCATCAATAATGCTTCCAAGCCGCCAATGATGAAGAAGATGAAGGCACTGACCAAATACAAAATGCCAATGCGTTTATGGTCCACCGTCATGATCCACGACAGTAATCCGCTTGATCCTAAGGTTTGTTTTCTTGAAATACTTTGAGCTTGTGCTGTCATAAGAATTTTTCCAATTATTTGAGCTTCATTAAATATTCAACGATACTGTCAAACTGCTGCTGCGGAATCGTGATTTCCATATCGTTCCCGGGCTTCATGGATTGGGTATCCTTCAGCCAACTGCGAAGGTTTTCCTCGTTGAGATCGAAAGACCCGCCTGCAAAGGTCGAGCGTGAGAATAGATGCGCCAGATTCGGTCCCACCTTTGTTGTGTCAATCTCGGAAGGGTCAAGGGAGTGGCACGCCGCACACGTACCGGTCAATTCCTTGTAGGCAGCCTGTTCATCTTCGGTCTGCGGCTGATACGCCGGCTTTTGCTGGTTGGCAACCCACGCATCAAAGTCCGCCTGTGATTCGACGATCACCTTGAAACGCATCAACGCATGTTCCGTGCCACAGAACTCAGCACACTGCCCCAGGAACTCGCCAATCTGGTCACTCTCCAGCCACATGGTATTGTGCTGGTTCGGGACCACGTCCGTTTTGCCGGAAAGCTGCGGCACCCAAAAGCTGTGGATGACGTCCACCGACTCGAGTGCGATCTGAACCGGAGTGCCCACCGGAATATGCAACTCGTTGGCGGTTGCGATTCCCAAATCCGTATAATCAAACTCCCACCACCAGCGGTGTCCGACTACACGCAAGTTCAAATCGCCTTGTTTGGGCGATGGCGCTGCGATCGCATTCACCGTCTGGACGGTCATAACGAACAAAGCGATCACTAAAAGGATCGGGATAACGGTCCAAATGATCTCCAGGTTCGTATTTCCATGAAGCTGATGGGGTAACTTATCACCCTCTTTGTGACGGTCCCGGATCAATATCAAGACCAACGCCCCTTCCACCAATACAAAGACCACAAGCGCCATGATCAGGATCGTATTGTAAAGATCTGCAACGTGTCCTGAAATCGAGGAAGCTGGGTTCAAAAAACTCGGCGATGGCTGGCAGGCACTTAATAAAAATGTTGCTCCCGCCAAAACAACCAATTTGCGTAACATTTCGATGTGACTCCTTTGGATAGCCATTATTGTTTTAATTTTAGAAAATACATGGTGAACCATCCTTAAGGAGGGATATTTTCCAATTAAGCGTTAGTTAATGAGAAATACAAAAGGTACAAACAAATATTCCGCCGCTTTGTTTGACTATGCATTATATGGATGCTACAATGATTTTATAAATTTCATTCAAGGAGCAACAGCGTTTTGCCATATCTTGAGCTATTAGAAAACCAAATCGACATTACAAAACTTCCTTTCAGTGATAGAGGCTCGCGCTTGATGGTCTTTCAGATACCGGGTCAGAGTCACTTGTACGTCAAACTGGCTGAGCGATTAACGGGGATAGAGCCGGGACCAGAATCCTATTTGAAACGCCCCCCTTTCATTCAGAACATAATCTTTATAGACGGTGACGGCGAACCGCTGGATTTCACCGTCACCACCACGCCGTATATGCTTACATTCCATACACAGATCGGCGACTTTGGTCTGGTGTTTCAAGACCGAAGGACTCTCTCTTTGAAGGTCCCTCCAAACGTCAAAGCAGGGATGCGGTTTCACGTCTCGCCGCAGCATTGGCAGAAGACATCTGACGGCGGGACTTTTAAATCCGTTCGGAACGTGACCTATCAAACCAACGGAAAAATCGCCTACAACCGGATCTCACCCAAGAATGGCGGGTACAACGTCAAGTTTATTGTCGAAGCCGATGAGGATTGCACCATTGCCCTGACGATCTATCCCGAGATCGGTCAGAGCGGCGAATTCATTCCGTTCTCAAAGAGCAGTGCTGCTGCCCAAAAAAGATGGGCGGAATGGTTCGACCACATCCCGCCGGTTTCGGAACGTTACCGCACCACATACGCGCTTGCGTGGTGGATCATGGCGAACAACATCGTCAGCCCGCAGGGGAATTTGCAGTTCGAATCCATGTCACCTTCGAAACTCAATTACGTAGGTATGTGGCTGTGGGATAACGCCATGCACTCGTTGGCGTATCGCCATGTAGACCCCAAACTTGCCCGCGACCAGATCCGCGGCATGCTGGCGCATCAACTCCCAACCGGCATGCTTCCCGATGCCGTTTATGACGAAGGTGTCATTTCCACAATAGACCATCCGATCATCGGCGAAGTGACCAAACCTCCGCTTTTTGCGTGGGCAGCGCTAAAGCTCCACGAAACAGACCCCGATCCTGATTTCCTCAAAGAGATCTATGTTCCGTTGATCCATTGCAATGCATGGTGGCTGCATATGAATGACGATGACGGCGACGGGCTTGCGCAGTACAACCATCCCTATTCATCCGGTTTGGATGATAGCCCATTATGGGACAAAGGCATGCCTGTCGAATCACCGGATATCAACACTTACCTTTGCGTGCAAATGGGTTCGCTGGCAGTCATCGCCGAAATATTGGGATTGCAAACCGAAAGCAATATGTGGAGAAAACGCGCGGAAGCCATCGTCAAACGGATGATCCAGGATTTTTGGGATGAAGAAGCCGGTTTGTTCTGGGCGCTTCACAACGACGAACGCATCCCGGTAGTGACCCCATTCAATTTGTATCCGATCTGGAGCGGACAATTACCGGATCATATCCGCGACCGGGTGCTGGCTCACCTCACAAACCCGGATGAATTCTGGGGCGAGTATCCCATCCCAACCGTTGCAAAGAACGACCCGAAGTATGATCCTAAAACCATGTGGCGCGGACCCACCTGGGCGAACATCAATTATTTTTTCGTCGAAGCTCTCGAACAGATCGACAAGTTTGCACTGGCATCCGAACTGCGGGAAAAAACACTCGAACTTATTATGAATCAAGGGGTCATCGCCGAATACTATGACTCGCAAACAGGCGATATCCCAGAAAAGGCTGCTCTTGCGTTTGGCTGGACCGCCGCAGTATTCATAGACCTGGCAATACAATCCAGCCGTCAAATAGACGGGGTATAAAGGATAAGAAAGATAGGAGCAATTATCATGGAGCCAACACAAGGGGACTGGGGGGCAGTAGAACAGAATAAGGATTGCAAATCGTTGATCGCGGATCTAGTCGCAGAAAGAACCTTGATCATCGCTTCGAACCGGGGACCCATCACTTTTTATCGGGATGAAAAGGGAGAAATTCAGAATCAACGCGGCGCCGGGGGGTTGGTCACTGCGTTGACGGGTGTTACACAACACGCGGATGTGCGCTGGGTTGCCTGTGCGCAAACAGAGGAGGATACAGCTTGGAACGAGGGACAAACCCCTCCCGAAGAAAGAGGCGGGAATATGTGGATGAAGTTCATCACCCCCAACCCATCCTCCTATGACGGATATTACAACGTTATCTCCAATCCGCTGCTTTGGTTTTTACAGCACTCCATGTGGGACATTTTCCGCGAGCCGACGATCGACCGTAATGTTTGGAGCAGCTGGGAAAATGGATATATAAAAGTGAACGACCAGTTCGCGGAAGCCATCACCAAACAGATCGAGGCTGCGCCGAATCGTGCGACTGTGATGCTTCAGGATTATCACCTTTATCTTGCACCCAATTTCATCCGCTACAAATATCGACCCAAGGCAAAGTATACGCTTACCCACTTTGTTCACATCCCCTGGCCCGGCGCGGAAGATTGGGCGCTGCTGCCAGCAAAGATGCGCATTGCCATTCTTGAAGGACTGTGTGCGGTTGACCTGCTTGGATTTCAGACCCGTGAAGATGGCTTGAATTTCATCCGCACCTGTGAATCTCATCTGCCGCGCGCGCATGTCAACTTCAAACATGGCAGGATCTGGTATCGCAACCATGCCACATACATTCGGGACTTTCCCATTTCTATTGATGTGGGCGGATTAAAAGAAAGAGCCGAATCAGACGAGGTGCGGGAATATAAAAGACAACTTGTGGAGGAGCATGGCGACCAAGCCATCATCCTGCGCATCGACCGTATCGAACCCAGCAAAAATATTGTGCGTGGTTTCCAGTCGTTCGATGAAATGCTGGACCTGCACCCCGAGCATAAAGGCAGGGTCAAGTTTCTGGCGCTGCTCGTTCCCTCCCGTTTAGATGTGGCGGAATATGGCGATTATCTCGATGAATTAATGGGCATTGCGGGCAGGATCAACGCAAAGCAGGGAAACAGCGAATGGGAACCCATTCGCATTTTGGTGGGCGAAAATTACTCGAGAGCCGTGGCTGGGCTGCAGATCTACAACGTTCTGCTTGTCAACTCGATCGCCGATGGAATGAATCTAGTCGCAAAGGAAGGACCCATAGTCAATCAACGTGATGGGGTGCTTGTCCTCTCTGATCGCACAGGCGCACGCCAGCAATTGGAATCGGGCGCACTGATCGTCTCTCCGCTCGATGTATATGGAACTGCAGAAGCCATGCATCAGGCGCTCACCATGCCGGCAGAAGAAAGACAAGAAAGAGCTGGGCGACTGAAGAATCTCATCTCACAGCAGGATATTGTAAATTGGTTATGCCAGCAGCTTGATTCAATGAGCAAATTGAATTTATAACGAAGGAAAAAATGAAGGAGAAATCATACAAGATTGGCATACTGCACTACTCCGCGCCGCCGGTGATCGGCGGAGTTGAAAGCGTGATCCATGCACATGCCAATTTATTTTTGGAAGCCGGTTATTCCACAACGGTCATCGCAGGGCGTGGAGATAAAAATTCACTTCCACATGGAACTGAATTAATTCTCATACCAGAAATGGATACCAAACATCCGCAGATATTGGAAATGAGCAGCGAACTGGAACAGGGTGTCTTTCCTAAAAATTTCGACGCCATGACCGACTCGCTTACAAAGAGTCTTACTGCTCATCTAAGTAACATGGATATGGTCATCGTCCACAACGTATTTACAAAACATTTCAACCTTCCGCTCACCGCAGCATTGTTCCGTCTTCTTGACCGGCACGCAATCCGTCATTGCGTTGCATGGTGCCATGATATTACGTGGACAAGTCCGCATTCGCGCCCGAAGGTTCATGATGGATTTCCCTGGGACCTGCTCCGCACCTTCCGCACAGAGATGACCTACGTGACCATTTCGCATGACCGCCAACAGGATTTGACAGGGCTTTTTGGATGTCCACCCGAAACGATTCGCGTCATCTACAACGGTGTGGATCAAAATGACCTGCTCGCTCTTTCGGACTTTGGGCGGACTCTCATCGACCGCCTCGGTTTATGGGACAGTGATCTCAACCTACTTTTACCCGTCCGCGTAACGCAGGCAAAGAATATGGAATTGGCGTTGAAAGTAGTTGCAGCGCTAAAAAAGAGAAAGATCAATGTCAGGCTTATCGTCACAGGTCCGCCCGACCCGCACGACCAAAAGGATATCGAATATTTTCAGGAATTATTAGACCTGCGAAAGCGCCTCGGCGTGGAAGAGGAAATGCGCTTCGTTTATCAATCGGGGGAAGACCCGTCCCAGCCGTTGATCGTGGAAATGTCAGTGGTGTCCGAACTTTTCCGCGTTAGTGACGCGTTGTTCATGCCCAGTCACCGCGAAGGCTTTGGGATGCCGATTCTCGAAGCAGGCTTGGTCGGAATCCCAATTTTCTGCGCCGATACAATTCCCTCCGCAAAAGAGATCGCCGCACAGGATGCGGTCATGTTTCCGCCCGACGCTGGTCCTGAAATAGTGGCAGATATGATTCTCGATAAAATGAAGGACAACCCTGTATATCATTTCCGGCAAAAAGTCAGAAAAAATCTGAGCTGGCATGGAATATTCCAACACGACATGCTTTCATTAATAGAAAAGGGCAGCAAGTGAAGATACAGAACAAAGAAGACCTGTTGAAATGGGCGTTACAAGCAAAATACCTGTGGTTATTCCTCGACTACGACGGCACTTTGGCAGACTTTGCCCCCACACCAGACCATATCGTACCCGATCCTGTTGTTATTCAATTACTTGAACGGCTTGCAAAAATACCATCCGTTCGCGTGACGGTCATCAGCGGACGAAGACTGAAAGATATTCAAACTCTTGTGCCAGTAAATGGAATCTACAAAGCAGGGACATACGGCATTGAATTAATGCAGCCAAACAATGAAATCACTTACAGAGTCGAATACGAAAATATACGTCCGCATCTTGACACGGTTAAACCGCAATGGGAACGGCTTACTCAAAATAAAAACGGATTCTTCCTCGAAGACAAAGGCTGGACTCTTGCGCTCCACGCCCGATTTGCCAATGACACAGACGCAGGCGACGTAATTGCAAAGGCTAAAAATATTGCCAGCATTGAACTTCCACAAGATATTTTTCATATTTTAGGCGGACACAAATTTCTGGAAATCGCTCCAAAGTTGGCAAATAAAAAAGATTCTGTTTCTTACATTTTGGAAAAATTCCCGCTCCCCGAAGCGGAACTGCTGTACTTCGGCGACGATGACAAAGATGAAAATGCCTTTCCTGTGATCCATTCACATCAGGGATATGCCGTAAAGGTTATTCATCCCGCACAGGAATCCAAGCCGACGACTGCCGATGTGATTTTGCGCTCCCCCGCAGAGACGATTCAATGGCTGGGCAGGTTTCTCCAGTTAAAAAAACAAATAGATCACTAACAATGGAATCCTGAAGTTCTACTTCAGGCAGAGACTCTGAAAGTAGAACTTTCAGAGTCCTTTTCTCATTTTAGAACTCCCGCTAGAGGCCCAATAGGAATTTTTTCCTACCACATCTCATGTAATGAAATTCCTCCACAACGCGCCATAAGTGCAAGACCAATTTATCGACTTGGAGGAAACATGACCGACCCGAAGATCACTTTATACGGCGCGTATTGGTGCCCGGATTGCCGGCGTTCGAAAAAATTTCTGGGCGAACAATTCGTCCCGTTCAAATGGGTGGACATAGAACAAGATAAGGAAGCCGAAGCCTTCGTCCTGCAAAAGAACAACGGCAAGCGCATCATCCCGACCATCGTTTTTGAAGACGGTTCCTTTCTCGTGGAACCGTCCAATGCGGAGCTTGCCAGGAAACTAGGGCTTACCACCGAAGCAAAGAAAACCTACTATGACCTCATCATCATCGGCGGCGGACCTGCCGGTTTGACGTCCGCCATTTACGGCGCACGCGAAGGCGCGGATGTGCTTCTCATCGAAAGATCTGCTCTCGGCGGACAGGCAAGTATCACCGTCGGTTTGGATAATTTTCCCGGCTTTCCCGAAGGCATCAACGGACAGGAATTTTCAGAGCGTGTTACCCAACAAGCCCGCCGCTTTGGTGTGGAGCTCTTGCAAGCTGTGGACGTGGAACGGTTGGAAGAAGAGAACGGATACCACGAAGTCTACACATCCGATGGGAAGCATTATCACTCGCGGGCAGTTCTGCTTGCCACGGGCGCATCCTACCGTCGGCTGGATGTTCCCGGCGAGGATGATTACATCGGCGCGGGAATCCATTTCTGCGCCACATGCGACGGTCCATTCTACAAAGGCGCTGAAGAGATCGTAGTCATCGGCGGCGGAAACTCCGCCGTGGAAGAAGGTTTGCACCTGACCAATTTCGCAGATAAAGTGACGCTTCTGGTGCGGGGCGACAAACTGACCGCCAGCCAGATCGCCATCGAAAAAGTGACTGAACCGGATTCAAAAGTAGAGATGAGATACAACACCATTGTAGATTCGTTCGAAGGGCAGGACTCAAAACTAAAGTCCGTGAAGACGCGTGATACAGCGACAGGTCAAACCGAGGAACTGCATCCAGCCGCGGCATTCGTCTTTATCGGTCAACAGCCAAATACAGAATTCGTCAAAGACTATCTGAAAACTGATGCAAGCGGATTTATTCTGACGGGGCACGATTTGGAGCATGTCAAAACGAAAGATGCGCTTCCGTTCGAAACCAGCGTTCCGGGAATCTTCGCCGCGGGCGATGCGCGGCACGGCAGCGTCAAACAGGTGGCGTCGGCGGTTGGTGAAGGCGCGGCGGCTTCGATCTCGATCAGGGAATTTTTACGAAGAGGGTAATAAAAGTATTCATGTAATTTTTTTCCTCCACAAAATGTAATTAATTGCACTGACACGGCGACAGTACGGGCAGTACACTCATCCCAGTTTTCAATACCGGAGGAAACATGACAAGAATCATTACCATCTATGGCGCAGACTGGTGCCCGGATTGCCGCCGCTCGAAGAAATTTCTGGAGGCGCAGAACATTCCCTACAATTGGGTAGACACAGATCAAGATAAGGAAGCCGAAGCGTTCGTAAAAGAAAAGAACGACGGCAAACGTGTCATCCCGACCATTATTTTTGAAGACGGCTCATTCCTTGCCGAACCGTCTGACGAAGAATTGGCGAAAAAATTGGGGCTTGTTATCGCGTAATAAGAAAAGATCCAACTAGCATTTCGCATTGAAACGCATGCATGGAAAAATGCCTTATAGGTATAATTCACTGCATGCGTTTTCAACTATTTAGACAATCCGATATCCCCGAAAAGTATCGTTCCAATTTCATAAATCTGTATCTCGACATCGCCTGGTTTGGCGTGCTGAGCGGTACGGCGGTCAACTTCCTGAATATCTACGCCACACGCCTCGGCGCCAGCGGATTACAGATCGGTCTGCTCACCGCAACCGCCGCCATCGTCAATCTTTTCCTTGCCATACCCGCCGGGCATTGGATCAGCAAACGTCACACAGGTAAAGCCGTCTTTTGGTCGTCCGTGCTATTTCGCATCGGCTACATTTTTTGGATTCCCCTGCCCTGGTTCCTTAGCGACCAGGCGCAGATCTGGGCGCTCATCATCCTGACCTTTCTCATGGCAATTCCGCTCACACCTTTGGGCGTCGGCTTCAATGCCCTCTTTGCAGAATCTGTACCAGATCGTTTCCGCGCGCGCGTGGCAGGCACTCGCAACGTCACATTTTCGATCGCTTACATGCTCACCTCGCTGATCGCGGGCTACATCCTCAAGAACACAAGCTTCCCCGGCGGATATCAGATCGTATTTGCGATCGGAGCCTTTGGCGCCGCGATGAGCAGTTACCACCTCTTTCACATCAAGCCGTTGGAGGATGAACTGCCCCCGCCTCAAGCCGCGCCGATACCTGTCTCTGACCCCAGTCCTTCTGCTCCCCGCGGCATGACCGCTGCCCTGCGACTGGACGTGTGGAAGACCCGCTTCAAAAATGTGCTAATTGCGTTATTCATCTTCCATTTTGCGCATTATCTTTCCAACCCGCTGTATCCCATTTTCAACGTGCGTGTGCTGAATCTAAACGACAGTCATCTCGGCAACGGGACGGCGCTATATTATCTATCTGTACTACTTGCTTCCACGCAACTGGGACGCATCGTCCACCGGCTTGGCAACAAAAAAGTGACCGGGCTCGGCGTGGCTGGTATGGCGACCTATCCCATTATGCTGGCGTTTGCACAAAATGTCTGGCAGTTTTATGTCCTCTCGTTCATTGGCGGATTCCTGTTCGCGCTGGTCAACGGCTCGTATGCCAATTACATGCTCGAAAATATCCCGCCCAGTGACCGTCCCTCGCACCTCGCTTGGTACACCATCATGTTCAACTTCGCCATCCTCGCCAGTTCGTTGATCGGTCCCGCCATCGCGGACGTTATCGGGCTTGTGGCGGCATTGGTCGCCTTCGGTGTGGCGCGTATCATCGCCGGAGTTATCCTGCTCAAATGGGGATGATGTCCCCGTTCCATTCATCCATGTTAAAATCGTGCCGTGACTGAAAACATCAAAGTTGTAGCAACCAACCGTAAAGCCGGTTTCGAATACACCCTGCTCGAAAGGTTCGAGGCGGGCATTTCCCTGCAAGGTTCGGAGATCAAGTCCATCCGCGCCGGGCAGATCAGCATCCAGGAAGCCTATGTGGACGTGGAGAACGGAAAACAAGCTTGGCTCCTCGAAGCGCATATCGCTCCCTATGAACAAGCAGGCAGATTCTTCAACCATGAGCCGCGCCGCAAACGCCGTCTGCTTTTGCATAAAAAGGAGATCCGCGACCTGTGGAACAACGTCCGCATCAAAGGGATGACCATTGTCCCGACAAAGGTCTACTTGAAGGACGGACGCGCCAAGGTCGAGATCGCGCTGGCAAAAGGCAAAAAAGCTTATGACAAGCGCGCCACCATCGCCAAACGGGATGAAGCGCGCGATAGAGAAAGAGCAATGAGAGTTCGTTAGCATCTTTCTTCTCTCATGATTGGGAAAGAAGAAAGAGAAAGAGAATATCATGCCTCCCTCAACCATCGGTGGGATCAACCTATTACCCGAACCCGAAAAACGGGCGATCTATTCGAAATACATCCCGCAGGAATTATTGGAGAAATTCGACATCCCCCCGCTCACTTCGGCTGCGGGATACAACCTCCTGCAATTCAGCTACGCATCCGGTTCAACGGACGTGGACATGCGGCTGTATCACAAGGTCGATTTCCCAGACCCGATCCTTTACGCGCATCTGACTGATACGATGAATGGACAGATCCACGTGCTGCTGTACATCCTCAACGACCCGGACTCTCCGCGCTTCGACGTGGACAAAATGCCGGATGGCACTCCAACCAAGTTTGGGATTTTGAAGAGAAATGTCGAGGCGGAGGTGGAAGCTTGCAAGGCGGGACTGGCTCCCGGTCAGGTGCGAAGCGGATTGCGGATGCTGGGTCAAGCCATCGAGGCGTTCGAAGATTTCGTCATCGCACTGGGTCACGATATGTACTTCGTCGAGCCTTTGTATTATCACAACGCGGTCATCTTCGAACGGTATGGGTTTTCGTATCAGGTCGGCAAACGCCTGATGGAAAGCATCCACATGGGGTTCGAACCCGGCGGCGACCTGCGCGTAAAATTGGACGGCTCGAATGTCTTCCGCCAATCCGAAGCCGCGGAGAGCATTCGCCGACGGTCATGGGCGATCCATGACGGGCTGCTCGGCGAGCCGTTCACCAATGTGACAATGTATAAGCGGGTGGGGAAATCTGCCGGAGTAAGTACAACAAAAGATTGTAAGTGGTAAAAAACAGCAACCAAAAAGAGACGTGAATTCACGTCTCTTTTTTTATTTCAAGTATTGAGCGTATTCCTCACCCAATATCTTTTCGAGATATGGCGTGACCTGCCAAAACTTTTTCAAATTTTTATATTCTTCGATATGCTGCTCGTTCTTCCCTGCAGGCGATGTCTTTAACGAGCGGATCATCAAATTCTTGCCAGTGTGTTCGATGGGAACGAATTGAGTAATATCCGTACGGTAGCCCATGATGCGCAGGATCGCGGCGCGGAACGTATCTGTGAGGATGTCGCCCATGCGTTCGAACAGGATGTTATGACCAAGCACGGATTCCATTGCAGTCGGCGCAGGGACATGCGCCATCTGCTCCTGCAATTCATGCTGGCAGCACGGCGCGCAGACGATCAATTTGCTATCCCATCGGATGCCATGCAAAAGCGCATCATCGGTGGCAGTGTCGCATGCGTGAAGCGCAACAACCACGTCTGGAATGATCTTCGGCTGAAAATCTGAAATATAGCCGACCTCGAAAGTTAATTGATCCCAGCCGAGTTCCTTTGCCTTTTTTCGGTGACGTTCGATCAACTCCTCCTTTAAGTCAACGCCAATGACGTGAGCATCCAGATCCAAAATGTCGTGAAGATAATAATAGACCGCAAAAGTCAGGTAGGCGCTGCCACACCCAAAGTCCACGACATGAAGCGGCTTTCCTTTGAAATCATCGAAGGAATTGGTCTCGTCTAATAAGCGCAGGAATTCGTTGATCTGTTTGTACTTCCGCTGCATATCCGCTTTGATCCTGCCGTCTTTTGTCAGGATGCCGACAGCTTCAAGGAACGGTTGCGCATTTTCAGCAGAAAGGAGACGGTTCTTCTCACGGTTATGCGCAAGGTCCGGGTGGACAGGCAGCGTTTCCGGCTTGCGTTCGTTGACCAACGCCTTTCCTTTTTTGGAAATATTGACCTGCAAATTGCCGCTCATGGTCTCGACGAAAATATTGCGAAACGGCATGGACAGCACTTTATCGATCTGCGCCGCGGATTTTTCCAACGGATAATTCTTCGAAATATCCTTCAGCCCGTCAAAATAGGAGAATTGCAAATGCAGAATTCCCTTAAGTTCAATTGGACGGATAATGACCTTGACCCACTTTAACTCCGCGCCTTTTTGAGTCCCGCTGAACTGGGCGCGAACAAAGTCTCCGTTGGAAAGAATTCGTGCACGCACTTTATCGTGATAATCGATTTCCATATTTTTGATTATAAGCCTAAATAATTTCGGTTCTTTCTGGGAGTGTCCATCATAGAAGATAAAGAAATCCTTTACCACAGAGTTCACGGAGAAAAACAAAGGTGAATCTCTGTGGTGAATATCCACTACATTACTTCCGAATATCGACACTCCTTTTTTCTCTTAAAAACGTCTCTTAAAGGTTTTTTGTACACGGATAACACGGATTTCATTGCTTTCCGTAAATTCCGTGTACAAAGATAAACGATTAGGACTTAAGAAACTCTTTCCTGCGAAATATCAAATAAGCAATAAAAAGCAAGACCAATCCAGTAAAGTCAAATGCAATAAAGCGCAGAATCGAACTCTGCAAGACTGCATGACCGGCGGGCAAACTGAAGTAAATCACACCCTCCCCCACCAGACCAACGGCTTGCATCCAAAGCGCGAACACAAGACCCAGCGAATAGCGTTTGAGATCGATCACTGCGAACACATAAGGCACATTCCACATCAGGAATAAAACGCCCACGCCGCGAACCGCCGCTTCACCGGCAACGCCCGATAGTTCGTATCCGCTTACGAATGACTGCGGAAATAATATAAAGACAATTGCCGCCTGCAAGTTCCAGGCGGCAACAAGCCCGATCAACAAACGCGGAAACCGAAACATGGCAGCATTGTAGTCCACTATCTGGAACCATGCTAAACTTTCGGCATGACACTCCCATTTCCCACCCACGGCAAAACAAAAGAAGAGATTCTTACCGCCATGCGCGCCGCGCGCGATCACGATGTGCAATGGCAAAAGGGACGCGCCTTCAGCCTTGTCTATCACGCGGGCAATGATGTGGATGACCTGCTGAAAGAAGCGTCGCTTTTATTTTTCTCCGAGAATGGCTTGAACCCTGCGGCGTTCCCGTCGCTGCAAAAGTTCGAAACGGAAATTCTCGCAATGGCGGCTTCACTGCTTGGCGATGAAAATGCCGTCGGCACAGTGACATCGGGAGGAACCGAGTCGCTGTTGATGACAGTCAAAACTGCGCGGGATTGGGCGCGCAAGCATCACCCTGAAATAAAAGAACCGGAGATGATCGTGCCGATCTCGGGACATCCCGCCTTCGAAAAAGCATCGGAATATTTTGGAGTGAAAGCGGTTCGGACTCCACTCAGGGCTGATTCCCGCGCGGACGTCGAAGCGGTGCGAAAAGCTGTTACCCACAACACCATCCTCATCGTTGGTTCTGCTCCTGCATACCCGCACGGAGTTGTTGACCCGATCCGCGAGATGGCGGCAATTGCACAAGAGCGCGGAATCCTCTTCCACACGGACGCTTGCGTGGGCGGTTTCATGCTGCCGTTCGTCCGCAAGTTGGATTATCCCGTGCCGGATTTTGACCTGTCCGTTCCCGGCGTCACGTCCATCTCAGCGGATTTGCACAAGTATGCCTATGCCGCCAAGGGCGCTTCTGTCATTTTGTATAAGACACCTGAATTACGCCGCCATCAAATGTTCGTCTCCACAGACTGGCCCGGCGGAATTTATCCATCCGCATCCATGAGCGGGACGCGACCTGCTTCTCCCATTGCGGCGGCATGGGCGGTTTTGAATTATCTTGGCGAAGCTGGTTATCTCGAATTGACCGATGCGGTGATGAAAGCCGCAAAACGATTGCAGGAAGGCGTAAATGCGATTCCCGGCATTAAAGTCATGAGCGACCCGGAAATAAGCGTGTTCGCTATCGGCTCAGACGGGTTGGATGTTTACGCACTAGCTGACGAACTGACCAAACGCAACTGGCATCTCGACCGCCAGCAATTCCCGCCGACATTACATATGACTGTCCAACATGGGCATGTTGATGTAGTGGATGAATTTCTCAGCGACCTTACAGATGCGGCAAACGCTGTCCGCAAGCCGAGTTTTGAAAAGACTGCCAACGCCTGGATGATTGCAATTGCCAACTTCCTCGTCCGAATCCTGCCGGAAGCGTGGGTCACAGCTTTGATGGAAAAAGTATCCAGCCTGATGGGCGGAGGAGGCGGACTTCCATCCAAGATGGCGCCGATGTACGGCTTGATGGGGTCGCTTCCAAATAGAGGCGACTTGAAAGAAATGGTTTTGGATCTATTGGATGGGATGACGCGTTATAAAAAATAACATATGCGTTTATAACGCTTGAATGCTTTCCGTTGAATCATGGACCAGAAACCTTAGATCCTCTCCACCAGTTGAATAGATCGATCCCGAATAACAAGCAGACAAGAACGAGCAAGGCAGCCGAAATCAAAGGCAGGCTGGAATTTTCGCTTGCACTGGCAGAGCCGGGTTTTGAAATAGTAAAGTCGTAGGTAACGATGGCATCGAAGTTATCCTTTCGCCGCGCCGCCACCTCAACCAGCCAACGTCCCGGGAAGCCGATATTTGCTCCCTGCCCGGTATAGATGCCGTTGCCCTGCGCAGTCAATTCGAACTCAGAAGGGGGGACATTGCCTTGTACTGGGACAAAGGTCAGAACGACGGTTTCCACCGCATCCGACGAACGTTTGGGAGTCAACTTCACAGTGAAGGTGTTCTGCCCGACCAGCCCGGGGGATATGGTCAAGGCGATTCGGATATCATCCACTTTTCGGGAGCCTTCCAGAACGGTTTGTGGCAGCGGCGTCCTGCCCGGCGGCAGGTAGGTCATCAGGCTGACACTTGCCAGAAGAATTCCGGCAATAATGGTCTCGATCAACACCGAACGACGAAACTGCCTGACATGGGCTGTGGCTGGAACACCCAGAAGGTCATCACGCTCAAGCCGGGGGGAGATAACCAGAAAGTTAATTCCCGCGATCACCAAAAGAATTGCAACAACTCCCTGCTTTATCAGGAATGTGTCGCCATACAAGTTACCAAACAGCGCCGAGGCAGTTCCAACTCTCAGGGTTGCAGAATAGACTCCGGTGATTCCGATAACAACCACACTAGGCAGCGCTACGGCTGAGAATCTGGCAGCAACCTTGGAAGCGATTCCTGTTTGGGTTAGCTCCCTCATTTTTCGCAGAAGCATCAGACCGGTAATAAGGTGGACAAGTCCGCCAAACCAGATGCTCATTCCGAGCAAATGCAGCCAGTCGTCAAGAATCGGCAGCAAGGGATGCAATTCGGTCGCGGCGTGGCTAGTCAGGCTAATGGATAGAAGCAGCATCAACCCAAGAATGAAGCGGGCAATTCCCTTCCATTTTGCGTCACGGGACTGCAACAACCAAATGCCGACAAGGGCAAGAGCCATCCGTATCAGCCAGATCACTCCAAGGCGGGTGCTGGTGACGATCTGAATCGTCTCTTTTGCCCAGGGTGCAGCTAACTCCTGCCCCGCCGCCTGACCAGCTTGCGCGAGCACGCCCAAACTACACGCCAGCAAAATCCCATAGGAACCCAGCCGATATAGTTCCTTCCAATTTTTAGACAACCGTTCGGTCCGCTCTGCCGCCGAATCTACCGAACGGAGCGCCGGACCCCAAATGAATTGCACGGACGGAAATTGTCCAGCCAGCAAAGCCGCCGAAGCAAGCAACAACCACTTGGCAACCAAGGCGCTGAATGGAAGATCGGCATTGGAGGATTGTTCTTCTGCAGGCAGGGCGGAAGCATCCACACTGCCCACCGCAAATGGGAAACTCCCTGCTGTCCCATGCCCGTCGATCTTCGAAAGCGCCAGCCATGAGACGGAATAAATTCCATCGTCAAGCGGAGGCAGGGAAACAGTCATCCGTTCCGGGTTGTCAGCGTCGACAGCCGCATCGCCCAAGTCGACCTGCATGCCATCCGAATCAAAGACCTTGACCGTACTCAAACCCGGCTCGAGCGGTTCGCTGAGCAGCAATTCCACCAGAACAGGCGACTTATCCAGAATGGCATTCGCCTCAGGCGTGGACTGCAGCAATTCTGCATGCGCCGAAGCGGATGTGACCCATAAAGCGGAACCTAAGACCGCTGCGATCACGATCCAAGCGCGGTTTCGTTTTTTCATTCTTATCAGTGAATCCCCTGCCTATTTTTTGCGAAGAGCGGCTGCGCCAAGCCCAATGCCTATCAACCCGAGCAGAACGCCCAACACGCCCAGCCATCCGGCGAGCCCCAACCCTGAGGTTTGATCTGCGGTTGGTTGAAGGGGAAATTGAACCGTGTCGGGAATCGCCACTTCCTCCGGCTGCACCTCGGCAGAGACATCGGTATCGCCGAGCTTGCCGCCCAGCACAACTGTGTATTGACCGGGAATGGAAGGAAGGATGGGCGCAACGAACTGACCGGGTGTATCTTCCCCGAGCGGCTGCAGGGTAAGCAGTTTGGTCTGGTCGCCGTATTTGACGCTGACCGTAAGATCCGCAACATCCTCCACGGGCTCTTCCTCCCCTTTGGAAACGTTGACCACGATGGCGTTCATTTGTCCTGCGATCGGCGGTTCCGTGACCCAGCCGATCTCGATCACATAATCGCCCGCGTTGACCGCTTCATGTGCAAATGCGAGTTGAAAGTTCAAAAACAGGAAGAGCAATGCAATAAAACAAGCCGAGACTAAAAACTTTCTATTCATAAATCACCTCATTAAAATGAATTGAAACTCAGGGCGAAGATTCTTCCGCCGCATAACCCGTATTGAACCAGCGAAAGAAAACGATCATTAAAACAACGAGAACGAACAAGCCGCCGACCGTCCACATGACCAAGCCGCCTGTGCGCTGGTCGGGTATCGAGGACGGCGCGCAGATCTCCAGTGAAAATGAACGCGCGGTGTAGATCAATCGGTTCGCAAAGGTGAAGATGATCGCAACGACGGTCATGGGAAGCCGAATAATGAAAAGATAAAGAAGCTGCAGTGCGTAACCCGCCCGCCATTCAGGCAAAGGTCCTGCTATGGGCCACCAGAATAATAGTCCGCAAAGCAGGAACAATATTTGTTTATAGACCCAAAGCGGAAGGCTGCGCGAGGCGGCTTCAAAAACAGGAGGAGTGAACCAGACCAGGAGGATGAACGTGCTGGCGGCTCCAACTACGAAGGGATTTTTGAGGCTGCGCTTCAAGCCGTCCCAACGCTGGAGCGGAAGCAGGGTTATCTCCGGTATGCCCAAAAACAGGAGGAGAGGCGCAAGGTCAACCGCAAAGAGAACCTGCGTCATACTCACCGTGAAGCGATAGTCGGGACCGAACAGATCGGGGGACGGGATAAAAGTAACCAACGCGGCTATCAATCCCAAAACGAAAACCGCCAGATACCGCCGCTGACGGGCAACAGGCAAGTGACTGGCGGTATTCCCCATCACAATGAAATAGATTCCCAACAATATCAAAAAGACGATAAACAAATTCAAGATCATGGTTGTGGAAGTTATTATCCCTGTTGAGTTGACCCGCGCACCGTATCAACCTCCGCTTTGTTCGCGGACAAGTTTCTGGATCAATTTGAATGTTTCGTTCACATCCGAACGGCTGCCGGGCGGCATGGCGCGGACATTCCCCTGCCGGTCCACGAGGAACATAAGGTCTGTATGGTTCACAACATAAGCAACACTTAACGGGTCGGAAAGCGACGAAACCGGCACAGGCGTATTGTCGACGTAATAGACGCGTTCCACGTACAGGTCAAGTCCCTTTATAAGAATATCGATCTTGTCGGATGCTCCCGAGAGGAATGTCCAGTTGTCGGGGCTGCCGTGATAAAGATGCTGGTATTTTTGAAGCACATCCGGCGTATCGCGTTCGGGGTCCACTGTGAATGTGATGAGCTGGACCTGGTCGTTCAGACCGGCGCCGCGGACGAGGTCTTGAACCTGCTTCATTTTGGCGGTTGTGACCGGGCAGACATCGGGGCAATGGGTGTAGATCAGGCTGAGCAGAACCACCCTGCCGCGCGTTTGGGCAAGATCAAACGCTTCCCCGTTTTGATCTGTCAGCGTAACCTCAGGCAGGGGCATGTAGACAGGCAAAGGCTGAAGCTGAGGCGCGGCGAATTGATACAGTCCAACAATTCCCGCCAGAGCCAATAGAGAAATCCCAATCCTGATCCAGAGTAGGCGTGTCATTCTAGTTTATACCAATGAGTGTGAGCATAATCGTATATTGTCAGTATAGCGCCCCAGCCCTGCATGGACATTACGTTTGGTTTATGGTGACCTTAGTATTGTTTCGAGCCGAATGACCGGCAGGGAGAAATACACGCGGGGAGTGCCTAAGATCCAAGACAGTTCCCCGCAGGGCGAAGTAACCCCCAAAAGGCGAGCGAGATTGCTTCGTCGGGCTATCGCCCTCCTTGCAATGACGGAAACTTTGATTTTGATGTCAGGCACTCTCTAAACGCGCTTCTTATTTTATTTCGCCGGTTGAAAGGGTACAATAGCGAGCGACCCGATGAGCATTCAATACTCAATGACAGCAAAAGAAAACCTGCTTCTGGTGGAGGCTTCAGGATTCGACGAGAGCCTTGAGGAAGTCGAACAGTACGGCATGGCGATCATCCGCGCCTGCCAGGAAAACAAATGTACGCGCGTGCTGTGCGACGAGCTCGCTTTGGAATACCGCCTGAGCACGTTCGATACCTTTGAATCCGCGAGTTTCATTGCCAGGTACGCCCCGCATGTCGGCAGGATCGCGATCGTCTGCAATGAGACGTTCATCAAGGATGCGCAATTTTGGGAGACGGTCGCCGTCAACCGCGGACTGACCGTCCGCGCATTCAAGGAACTTGAGCAGGCGCGCCAGTGGTTGGATTCGTAAGTGGGCGGCACCCCCCTACTCCAGCCACTCAATGCCGTATTTTTGGGAAATCCTTGCATGGGCAGTGTGATCTAAAACTCCCGCCTCCTGCGCCTCATACAAATCATCGAAGAAATTCTCCATCCCGCCGGGGACGGCAATACCGATATAGCGCGAGCGTGTTTTCAAGGGGTTGTAAAGCGCGTGGGGGATGTGCTTCGGCAGGTGCGCCACACCGCCTGCCACCGCCTGTAATTTCTGATTCCCAAGCCGAATCTCGATGGCGCCCTCCAGCACATGGACAACTTCATCTTCATGCTGGTGCACATGGAGACTGTTGCCGCTTTCAGGG
>JACKAV010000012.1 GCA_020634895.1 Anaerolineales bacterium
CTGGGGATGAGGGTGCGTATGGTGAGATAGGATTATTTAAAATCATTTGCCTTTTGGCATAAAATGGGTTAAATTAACTGCCTAGCACGTTCGTTCTAATTCACTTTTTCAGGAACCAAAATTATTCCAGCGTGTAACTAAACTCAGGAGAGACGAGTATGACAGATTCCAATTTTTATCTCGGACGCCTGTTCGACAGCAAATCCGCAAAGTTAACTGCAAACGATCTCAATTACGACTCTGACGACCTCACCACTCACGCCGTGGTGACTGGTATGACCGGCTCCGGCAAGACCGGCTTGTGCATCGCCCTGCTTGAAGAAGCCGCGCTCAATGGCGTACCCGCCATTATCATCGACCCCAAAGGCGACCTGACGAATTTATTGCTTCATTTTCCCGAGCTTATGCCGAAGGACTTCCAACCGTGGATCGACCCAGAAGTTGTCCGCCGCGCGGATAAGACCCCCGAGCAAGCCGCAATGGAAGCTGCCACTGCCTGGCGGAACGGCATCAAAGAATGGGGGATGACGCAGGAACGCATCCTCGACCTCAAGAACTCGGCTGAGTTCGCTGTTTTCACACCCGGCTCAAATTCAGGGATTCCCGTCAGTGTGCTGTCTTCGCTCGACGCCCCCGGCTTGGACTGGGAGGAGAATCGCGAGGTCCTGCGTGAGCGGATTTCCAGCACGGTCACGGCGCTGCTTGGTTTGGTCGGCATGAACGACCTCGACCCGCTCCGCTCGCGCGAACACATCCTGCTTTCGAATATTTTCGAGGAACATTGGAGTCAGGGACGCGGCATCGACCTGAACGAGTTGATTCTCCAAACGCAGAACCCGCCATTCGATAAACTCGGCGCGTTCCCGGTGGATACCTTCTTCCCGCCCAAAGACCGCACCGAATTGGCGATGACCCTCAATAACATTCTCGCCGCGCCCGCTTTCGAATCATGGCGTGAAGGACAATCGCTGAATATTCAATCCCTGATGTTCACCGACGAAGGCACGCCGCGTCACAGCATTTTCTATCTCGCGCATCTTTCCGATGGCGAGCGCATGTTCTTCACCACCCTGCTTCTCTCCGCCGTCGAAACATGGATGCGCACCCAAAAAGGTTCAACGTCCCTGCGCGCGCTTCTTTATATGGATGAAATTTACGGTTACCTTCCGCCGACTGCCAACCCGCCGTCCAAGCAGCCGCTGCTGCGTATGTTGAAACAGGCGCGTGCCTTTGGTCTCGGCTTGCTGCTCGCCACGCAAAACCCGGTCGATATGGATTACAAGGCGCTCTCAAACACGGGCACATGGTTCATTGGAAAACTCCAAACCGAGCGCGATAAGAACCGTCTGCTCGATGGGCTTGAGAGTCTTGCGGGCGGCATCTCGCGCGCCGAAATGGACAAACTCATCTCGTCGCTTGGCAAGCGCGTTTTCGTGATGAACAACGTCCACGACAAAGCGCCGACCCTTTTCCAGACCCGTTGGGTGATGAACTTCCTCGCCGGACCGATGACCCGCACGCAGATTTCCGACCTCAATGAACTGGTCGGTGCAAAAGCGGAGGAAGCTGCGCCTCCTGCCAAGCCGAAGCCTGCCGCTGCACCCAAAGCGGAATCCACGCCTCCGCCCATGGACCACGTCCAGGCGGTTGCGGTCGCGTCGACGGCTCCAGCGGCTGCGGCGAAAACCGTCAAACCGGCTTCACGCAGTACAACCTCCAGCGGGAGCGAAGCGGGTTCGATGACCAAGCCTCCGCTTCCAGCGGGAGTCCGCGAATATTACCTGCCGCAAAACTTCAGTCTGCCTGAGGCGTTCAAAGCGGAAGGGAAGGCTCAGGCGTATGGAGCGGCGATCCAGGGCGTGATCTATCGCCCGATCCTGCTGGCATCCGCCGAAGTCCGCATCCTCGATAGAAAATTTGGCGTGGACGTTGAAGTGACCAAATCTGCGCTCGTGGAAGACCTCGACCGTCGCGGCATTGTCCGCTGGGAGGATTTCCCGTATGCCGGTCCTTCGCTCGATAAATTGGACAGCGGTCCTTCCCCATCTTCGACATACGGTTCCATTGAGCCTCCGCTGAACGACACGAAGCTGATGACAGCCCTGCAAAAGGATTTCACCGATTGGGTCTATCGCAATTCGCCCGTCACTGCGCGCGCGAACAAGGCACTCAAGGTCTTTGGCGGACCAGACGTCAGCCAGGCGGAGTTCATGAAGGCATGCGCCGACACAGCCCGCGAGATGCGTGATGCGGAGCTTGAGAAGAAGATCGCCCCCATCGATAGAAAGATCAAATCGTTAAAAGACAAACGCAGTCGGGAAGAGCGCGAACTGCGTCAGGATCAGGAAGAACTGCGCAACCGCAACATCGAAACCGGTCTGAGCGGAGCGGAAGCCATCGCTGGTATGTTGGGAATGGGACGCAAGAAAAGCCTTTCCACTTCGGTTTCGAAATACCGCATGGCGCAGAACGCCAAAGAGGACGTGCGCGAATCAGAGGAAGCCATCGCGCAATATGATAAGGACCTCGACGCCCTGCAGCGTGAACGCGACGAAGTGACCGCCGAGATCAACGACCGCTGGGGGCACGTCGTCAACGACATCGACGAGGTCGAGATCAACCCCAAGAAGACGGACGTCTATGTCAATATCTTCGGCGTAGCATGGAAGCCGTTCTATGTGGTGCAGGCTGGCAGTGACACGTTCGAGTTGCCGGCGTTTGGGGTGGAGTGAGGGGGGGAGTTGCAAGTGGTAAGTGACTAGTGATTAGGAATTAGGATATTGAGAAGGCGGATGGCGGAAAAGGCTATCCGCCTTCTTTATTTCAAGAAGAGGTCTTTTACTGCTTATCCCCGCCCCTAATCACTGTCCACTAATCACTAATCACTTCCCCCATCCCGTAACGAATTCCCAACTCACATCGTCCTTTCTGCAAAGGAAAACAGACATGAGCATTTTTTTGATACTACTTTCTCTCGCCATCTGGGGCGTAATTCATTCCATTTTGGCGTCTCATTTTGCCAAGGACATGCTGAAAGGCTTCTTTGGTCGCTTGTACCGTTTGGGATATAACGTCTTCGCCGTCGTCAGTTTTGCGCCCATTTTGTATCTTGCCGCCACCCTGCCGGATGCGCCCGTTTACCGCGTCCCTGCCCCGTGGAGTTTTGTGATGATGGGCATTCAGTTATTGTCCGCGCTGCTATTGTTGATCGCGCTGCTTCAAACCGACACGCTCTCTTTTGTTGGGTTGCGTCAATTATTCGAAGAGGAAAAACCTGAAAGATTGATCACCCGCGGATTGTACAAATTGATCCGCCATCCGCTTTACACGTTCAGCCTCATGTTCGTCTGGTTCACTCCGACCATGAGTCGCAACTCCCTGACGCTTTATGTCGGCGTCACGTTGTATCTGTTCGTCGGCGCCTACTTCGAAGAACGGAAACTCCTGCGCGAATATGGTGAAGATTACGCCGAATACAAACGCAAAACCCCGATGATGATTCCCGGTTTGGTATTAAGCAGAAAGAACTGATGCGCCTCGCGGGGAATTTCCGCCCGCCGCATTGTGTATAATCGAAAGCATGGCAAAAAATTCCCGTTCCCTCGACCCCGAATCCAAACCCGATGACCGCGTGGATAACGCCCTGCGTCCGCAAAAGTTGGATGATCTCATTGGGCAGGATCAGGTCAAGGAAAATCTGTCCATTTTGATCGCAGCCGCACGTCAACGCAGCGAAGCGTTGGACCACGTCCTTTTTTATGGACCGCCCGGTTTGGGGAAGACCACGCTCGCTCACGTACTCGGCAACGAAATGGGAGTCAACGTCAAGGTGACGGCGGGTCCTGCCATTGAGCGTGCGGGCGACCTGGCTGCCATCCTTACGAATTTGCGCGCCGGTGATGTTCTGTTCATTGACGAAGTTCATCGCCTCGGACGTGCCGTGGAGGAAGTGCTCTATCCAGCGATGGAGGATTTCGCCCTCGACATCGTCATCGGCAAGGGACCCTCGGCTCGATCCATACGCCTGAAGCTGCCACGTTTTACGGTGGTTGGTGCCACGACCAGACTCGCTCTCGTCACCGCGCCCTTGCGGGCGAGATTCGGCGCCGTCTACCGTTTGGATTATTACGACATCGACGCCATGAAACAGATCGTGATGCGCGCGTCAGGGATGCTCAAAGTTCCGGCAGACGAATCAGGCATCGCCGAAGTTGCGAGGCGCGCACGCGGCACTCCGCGTATCGCACTGCGACTCCTTCGCCGCGTCCGCGATTACGCACAAGTCCGCGCCGATGGGACCATCACACAGGATGTCGCGAAAGAGGCGTTGGATTTATTACAGGTTGATCCGCTCGGCTTGGACGATGTTGACCGCCGTGTGCTGAAGACCATCATCGAAAAATATAACGGCGGACCGGTCGGGTTGAATACCATCGCCGCGTCCATCAGCGAAGAGCAGGATACGATCATGGACGTGGTCGAGCCGTATCTGCTTCAGCTTGGTTTTTTGGATCGCACCCCGCAGGGACGTGTTGCGACCAAGTCCGCGTATGAACATTTGGGGTATGAGTACACGGAAGAGGGGCAGCCGAGGTTGCTTTAAGTTGGAAGGTTGCAGGTTTAAGGTTCAACCTGTAACCTTAAACTCTTCCACCATGGAATCTATTGCCCGTTATCTCATGCTCGGCGGCATCATTCTCTTCCTCATTGGCGGAGGGATTTTTCTCGCGTCCAAATTTGGCATTCCGCTTGGTCGTCTGCCCGGCGACATTCGCATCGAAGGGCAAAATAGCGGATTCTATTTCCCCATCACAACTTCAATTCTAGTCTCGGTCTTGCTGACCATTCTCGTAAATCTTATCGGTTGGCTGTTGAAGAAATAAAACCCAAATGCAAACTTCCGACTTCGACTATCACCTGCCTGAATCATCCATCGCCCAGACGCCTGCCGAGCCGCGCGACTCATCGCGGATGCTTGTCCTGCATCGTGACTCTGGGGATGTGGAACACCGCCTCTTTCGTGACGTGGGCTTGTTCCTGCGCCCGAACGATCTTCTCGTCCTGAATCAGACTCGCGTAATTCCCGCCCGCATTTTTGCCCACAAAGAAACCGGCGGCAAAGTGGAACTTCTCCTGCTCCGCCGCCGTGACGAATTGACGTGGGAAGCCCTTGTCGGCGGTAAAGGTTTGAAGGTAGGCAAATCCGTCCAAGTGGAGAATGGTCCGCGTGCCGAAATTATCGGACTTCTCGAAGGCTCGGAGCGGCTGATCCAATTCTCAGAGCCGATCGAGCCGTATTTTCCAAAAGTTGGGAATGTCCCGCTGCCTCCATATATCCATGAAAAACTGAGCGACCCGGAACGCTATCAGACAGTCTACGCCAAAGAGCCGGGTTCTGCCGCCGCCCCCACGGCGGGACTTCACTTCACGCCGCGTTTGTTGGATGAAATTCAGGCGATGGGTGTGAAGATCGCGTATGTCACTTTGCATGTTGGTTTGGATACGTTTGCCCCCGTCACTGAAGACGACCCGGAAGAGCATAAGATCCATACCGAGTGGTGTGAGCTTTCCCAGCAAACTGCTGATCTAATCAATGAAACCAAATGTAATGGAGGGCGGGTAATTGCAGTGGGAACGACAAGTGTGAGAACGTTGGAATCTGCTGGTCAGGGTACGATATTCGATACTCGATCTTCGAACAACGAATATCAAATATCGCCCTTTATCGGACCAACTTCTCTTTATATTCTTCCTGGCTACCAGTTCAAAGTTGTGGACGTGATGATCACCAATTTCCACCTGCCCAAATCCACGCTGATCATGCTGGTCAGTGCCTTCGCCGGGCGGGAGAAGGTGTTGTCCACATATGAACTCGCTGTCAAAGAGGGCTACCGTTTTTATTCCTTCGGCGATGCGATGTTGATCTTGTGACCGTTTCCTGCCGTTTCATCGAACGATAGTGTCGATGGAAATACTGATTGCAATTGTTGTGAAGAAGCACATCAACACCAGTCCGACAACTGCTGCAATGCCGATCACGCGGATCGTCATCCATTTTTTTGCTTCTTGATAGGTTTCCATTGCTGTATCCTTTCTGAACGGGAGCGGCACCTTCCCAAGCGAATCCGCTTTTGCCATTTCCTTGGCTGCCTCCGCCAGTTCGGGGTCTTTTTCAAGATATTTTTTAACAAGCGCAGATGTATCTTCACTGACCTCGCCAGCCAGATATAAAGGCAGCAGGTCCAGAATTACATTTTTGGTCACTTCACTCATTGGAACTCCTTTTTATTTTTGAAGCGAATAATTGCTTTCGCGCGCGATGGACTTTTACCTTCGCCGCTCCCTCTGAAATTTTCAGGATGCGGGCGATCTCTGCATAGGACAGGTCATGCTGAACGCGCAGGACGAACGCGGAGCGGTCAACTTCGTTTAGCGTGAGCAGCATGGCGCGGACCTGTTCAAGCTCACTTCGGTTTTCAAATTTCTCTTCGAGAGATATTCGCGGGTCTGGAAGGTTTTCATCCAATACCTCGTAGTGATGGCGTTTCTTTCTCAAGGATTCGAAATAAATATTCCGCGCGATCGTAAAGAGATAGGCTTTCAGCGTTTCTGTCCGAATGGAGGCGAAGTTCATCCATGCGCGCGCGAAGGTTTCGGCGGTGATATCTTCCGCGTCATTGTCGTTGCCGGAAAGCCATGCAGCGAACCGGTATACTTCGGGCGAATAAGCGATAAATAATTCTTCGAAACTAAGCATGCGCATCTCTACTTAACAGTATGCGGATTTCGATAAAAAGTTACAAATCCAGTTTAGAATCATCCCATGACAGAACTTGAGAAACTTGAAAAACAGATCATTGCCTGCCGGAAATGTCCGCGGTTGGTGGAATGGCGCGAGGAAGTGGCGCGGGTCAAGCGCAAGGCGTATATGGATCAGGAATATTGGGGCAAGCCTGTGCCGGGGTTTGGCGACCCGAAGGCGCGCGTCATGGTGGTGGGACTCGCTCCCGGCGCTCATGGTTCGAACCGTACGGGACGTCAATTCACGGGGGATGCTTCGGGGAAGTTCTTGTATCCGGCGCTGCACAAGGCTGGGTTTGCGAACCAGCCCCAGTCTGAGTCGCGAGGCGATGGACTTGTCCTCAACGATATGTACATCACCGCATCCGGTCGTTGCGCCCCGCCGGATAATAAGCCGTCCACTGAAGAGCTGAATACCTGCCAGCCGTATTTGGAACGTGAATTGGAGCTGATTGATCCGGTGGTGATCGTCTGCCTGGGTCGGATAGCATTTGAGAGGATTTTGAAAATATATTCGGCGCGAAGTTCGGTATATAAATTCGCTCACGGCGCGTCTTATCAACTGGCGAACGGAAAATGGGTGTTGTGTTCGTATCACCCGAGCCAGCAGAATACTTCAACAAAAAAGCTGACCCAAAAGATGTTCGATGCGATTTGGGAAAAGGCAAAAGAATTCGCAAACAGGAAGTGACATGAAAAAGTTCAATTGGAAGATCGCGGCAGCGGTGCTCATCGCTGCCTTGTTATTGCTTGTGTCGGGATTTGTGATTTGGGCGAACGGCGCCTCTCCGGCAACGGATACTGCCTTGAATGCGCTGACCTCGAACTCGCAGGTCACTGTGGATACGCAGAATAACTGGGTCGCTTTTTATCCCGCAGACGGCTCGATGCCCGACACTGGTTTTGTTTTTTACCCCGGCGGCAAAGTGGATTATCGCGCGTATGCGCCGATCTTGAGCTTGCTCGCCGAACAGGGGTATTTTGTTGCAGTGGTTCCGGTTCCGCTGAATTTGGCGTTCTTTGATATCAACGCCGCGGCACAGGTGGAGGCGGCGTATCCCGATATTCAAAATTGGTTCGTTGGTGGACATTCTCTCGGCGGCGTGGCGGCTTCTTCCTATGCGGCAAATCACCCGGAGATTCGCGGCGTGGTCTTTTGGGCTTCGTATCCCGCGGACGATTCGTTGAAGGTAAATAACATTCCGGCTGTTTCGATCTTTGGCACAAGGGATGGTCTTGCCACTTCGGATAAGCTGGATGCTTCGCGCGCCCTGCTTTTGCCTGACACGAAATTTGTTCCCATCGAAGGCGGGAACCACGCCCAGTTCGGCTCATACGGACCTCAAGCCGGAGACAACGAAGCGACGATTTCTCCCGAGGAGCAGTGGAATCAAGCCGTGGCTGCAACTGTGGAATTTTTTGAGTCGGTCACAAAATAAGTTTTATGCGTTCCAACTGGAAGAAGCTCGTTCTTTTTTCATTTGTCTTTGCGTGTATCACCACCGCATTGGGACCATTTATGGTGCCGATTCCCCAATTGGACGGGTTGGTGGATGCAAGCACATTGATCGAACCGGACAGCAAATTCATCGAGATCAACGGCGTGAACATCCATTACAAGGAAGCCGGTTCAGGCGAGCGGATGTTCATCCTGCTGCATCCGTTTGGAGGCAGTACTTATTCGTGGCGTGAAGTAATGGATGATTTTGCCCAATATGGCAGGGTCATTGCCTACGACCGCCCCGCATTCGGGCTGACGGAACGTCCGTTGCCTGGTGATTGGGAATCGAATCCGTACGGCGTGAAAGCCAACGTGGAAATTCTGCGAGGTCTGCTCGACGCTTTCGGTGTGGATAAAGCCGTGCTGGTCGGCAATTCCGCTGGCGGCGGGGTTGCGGTGGCGTTCGCGTTGGAGTATCCTGAACGTGTTGATAAGCTCATTCTTGTGGACCCCGGCGTGGGCGGCGGATATGGTCCGCAATTCCCAGCTTGGGCGCTGCCGATCATGTGGACTCCGCAGATGCGTCATCTCGGTCCGCTCATGATGCGCGATTATCAGGAAAGCCTTCCGCGCACCATTGACCGCGAGTGGTTCGACCAGAGCAAACTGACGGATGAGATCCGTCAAAAGCATTTGCAAATTTTGCAGATCCAAAATTGGGATCGGGCTTTTTACGAATTGACCTTTGCGCCAGCCTACCCGGAACTACGCCCGCTGCTCCCGCAGTTGACCGTGTCAACATTGATCGTGGCTGGCGAAGAAGACCGCCTCATCCGCTCGTGGTATTTTGAGGCGGTCGCAACTGAAATACCCGGCGCGACGCTGGAGTTGATTCCGCGATGCGGGCATGTGCCGGAGGAAGAATGTCCCGAACCTTTCATGGAAAGGGTCGAAAGTTTTCTTGATTAGCTTTGTATAAATTCCATCGTGCTTATACGATGAAGGTGGTGAATAAAATGACCGTTAATCTTATAACCCCCGGTGCCCCCGCGCCTGATTTCGAACTTGACGATGTGACCGGCAGGCGGATTCGTCTGTCCGATTTTCAGGGCAGCAAAGTGGTTGTCCTCGCATTTCTACGCGGATTCATGTGACCGTACTGCCGCGCGCAGTTGGCGCGCATGCGTGACGAGTACAGCGGGTTCACTTCCCGCGGCGCTGAAGTTGTTGCGGTCGGTCCTGACGGTGTCGATACGTTTACCCGTTATTGGTCTCGTGAAGAGATTCCATTTATCGGTCTTCCCGATACGGCGCACACAGTTGCAAAGTTATACAAGCAGGAAGTGAATCTTTTCAAGCTTGGGCGCATGCCCTTGAATTGCATTGTCGATTTGAATGGCATGATCCGCTACGTGCATTACGGCGCGTCGATGTCTGATATTCCTGATAACGAAACATTTTTTCGTGTAATAGATCAACTTAACGCATCATCCTAATAAAATGACTTTAGGACGAATTGCTTTTCTCGGATCTGGCGAGACATCCCTCGCCGGCGGGCGGATATTCGAAGCCCTTGCCCGTCTCACCCCAAACATGACAAGCGGTTCAGGACCGCGCCCATTGCGGATCGCCATCCTCGAAACGCCAGCTGGCTTTGAGCTTAACGCCTCTCTCGTCGCCGGTCGCGTAGGTGACTTCCTCAAAACCCGCCTTCAAAATTACAAACCGATTATTGACCTGATCCCCGCCCGCAAAAAAGGGACCGAATTCAGCCCCGATAATATCGAGGTTCTCAAGCCTTTGCTGCAGGCAGACATGATCTTCATGGGACCCGGCAGCCCAAGTTATCTAGCCCGTCAATTGAAAGATACACTGGCATGGGAAATTGTCCGTGCACGGCACCGGCAGGGTGCGACGTTGATCTTCGCGTCCGCTGCGACGATCTCTGTGGGGCAGTGGGTTTTGCCTGTTTATGAAATATATAAAGTCGGCGAAGATGTGCATGTCAAAGATGGACTTGGCTTTTTTGCCGATTTTGGGATGCACGTCTCCTTTGTACCGCATTGGAACAACGCCGAAGGCGGCGTGGACCTCGATACCAGCCGATGTTTTGTCGGCATGGAACGTTTCGAGCAGTGGCGGAAATTGACGCCCGCTGAGAATGTGATTGTCGGGTTGGATGAACATTCCGGCATCATCATCGATTTTGAATCGGCTATTTGCGATGTACACGGCGTCAGTTCAGTGACCGTAGCAAACTCCGCAGGGACGGAAATCTATCCATCCGGCGTGCGCTTCCCCTTGAGCGAACTGGGCGATTTGAAACTTCCCGGCACGCCCGAAGAAGGTATCCGCCCGGAAGTTTGGGAGATGACACTCACTGCACGAGAAGAGGGAGAAGATACGCCTTCTGACGAAGTTCTAGCATTGCTCGAGAAGCGCAAAGAAGCCCGCGAAAATAAGGATTTTGCCGCATCAGACAGCCTGCGTGACCAGATCGCTGAGTTGGGCTGGACTGTGCAGGATTCTAAAGAGGGGCAGAAGCTGGTCAAGAAATAGCTTTGCCGCGATTTTTGTAATCCCAATCGATTTTCCAGTTAAACTTGATGACAATGAAAAACGCCCTTCTCATTAAGCGCCTTCAATCCTTTGAATTTCTACAGGGACTGGATCAGGACACACTTGAAAACCTGGCTGCGAACGCTGTTTGGAAAGTCTTTTCTCCGAACGCGGTCATCTTTTGGGAGGGGGATAATGAATCCAATTTATATTATTTGCAATACGGTTCATTGAAAATACTGAAATCTTCCACCGATGGGCGCGAGCAGGTGCTGCGATTTATCAACGCGGGTGAAATGTTCAATGAAATTGGCGTGTTGGCGAAACGTCCCAATCCTGCCACGGCTGTCGCATTGGAGGAATCCGGCATCTGGCTTTTGCCGCGTCATGCCATGGAGGAGGTCATCCTGGCGCGCCCGCAGACTGCATTGCAGATCATCGAGAATATGGCGGATAAGATCATCGGTTTGGTGACCCTCGCCGCGGACTTGTCTCTGAAGACGGTTGAGGCGCGCTTTGCGAAGCTTCTCCTCGACCAGGCTGTGGATGACGTGATCGAGCGCCGCCGCTGGACGAATCAAACCGAATTGGCGGCGCATCTCGGCACCGTGCCGGATGTGCTGAGCCGGGTCATCCGCGAGATGACGAAAGCCGGTTTGATCGAAATGGACAAACACGAGATCCGCATTCTTGACCGCGAGGGTCTGCTCGAGAGGGGAATGATCCGGGGAGAATAAAGATTGGGCTGAAAAACCCGACAAAAGTCGGGGTGTGAAGCGGGGACTTCCATTAAAGTCAGGCATATCAAAGGAGTGTTTATGTCTGACGTCAATTCACAATTTTATTTTCTAAATACAAAGTCGAAGGCGGTTTTCTCTCCACAGGGAACGCAGCCTCAATTTCTTATCGATACTCCAAAGTTCAAAGCGTTGGTGGTCGGGCTGGATGTTGGGCAGCATATTCCGCCGCACCCCGCCGAGACGGCCATGTATCACTTTCTTGAGGGTGAAGGTTTGATGACTGTTGGGGAAGAAACCTTCGATATCAAACCCGGTGTGACCGTTGTTGTGCCGGACGGTGTGAAGCGCGGTATGAACGCGAAAACGCGCGTGGTCTTTTTAGCTTCCAAAGGAGAATAGAATGCCGGTTCCATATTTACTTACAACTTTGCTTTATACGCTTGTCGCGTTGCTCGCTGCAGCAGATGCTTCGTTTGTTAGTTTTAGTATTTTCTCTGCGTTCCCCGCTTTGCGGTGGGTGCGCGTACACTTCATTACACTGGGAATTCTTTCACAGGTGGTGTTCGGTCTGCTTCCATTGCTGGTCGCATCGCTTTCGAAAAAGGAACGCCCCGCCATGCGGTGGGATATTTGGCTGATCCTGAATGCCGGTTTGTTGTCTTTGGTTGCCGGTTTCTCGGGTATGAACCACCCGATGATCTTTTCAGGCGGCACTTTGATCTTCATTGCATCCGTGCTTCTCCTGCTTCAACTATGGAATGTTCGCGGCGGGGAAGCACCTGCAAGCCTAAAGTTTTACATTACAGGTGTTTTCTATTTGCTTGTGGGTATCATCATCGGCACGGGCATCTACCTGAATTGGAGCGACGCGTTATACATCAAGGTTCCGCTTGAGGCGCACATCCACGCCAATTCATGGGGATTTATGTCGCTGGTATTTGCAGGCTTGCTTGTGGATTTTATTCCGATGATCACAGGTCGCCCGCTTGGCAGTAAGAAAACCGTCGACTATATCTATTGGGGTATGACTCTCGGCGCGTTCGGGCTTGTGCTTGGTCCGTGGCTCGGCGGGAGTCTGCCTCCCACAGTTGCGGGGTTGATCCTGCACATCTCCGCAACCGTGCTGCTGATCGTTTCGATGGTTCGCGCATTCAATCAAAGCGGACGGTTGAACACCGCTGGCGCATGGCATCTGGTTTCTTCTTACTTGTGGATTTTGCTTCCCGTACTGGTCGCTCCCGCAATTCTGCTTGGATTTATCGAAGGCGGACCTGTCGAATCGACCGCGCCTCAAGCCTTGATTTATGGCTGGGTGCTGCAATTTGGCATTGCCCTCATCCCATACATTGCCCGCCGCTTCTTCCTGAAAGAAGAATCACCGCAGCTCGGCGGATGCTGGGGCAGCCTTGCAGGTGCCACGCTTGGAAGTGTTCTTGTGTGGATAAGCATCTTTATCGTCCCTGCTCGCGGCGTGTTATACGGCATTGCCTTTGTTCTATACGCGCTGGCTTTGATCCACCCGCTGAAGGAATTGGCAGAGATTGCAAGAGACGGATTGCGCAAATATAATTTGGCGTAGACGCTCAAAACTTAAACAAAAAGCACCTTCCACACGGAAGGTGCTTTTTGTTTTCACTCTTTTATCTTTCCACTTTGAGTCCGCTATGTATCCACGCGCCGGTGCCGCCAAGGACGTTGTACACGGTTTTGAAGCCTTTTTGCCCAAGCAGCGCCGCCGCGGATTGACTGCGGTTTCCGCTCGCGCAGATCACAGCGACGGGTACTTCCGGGTTGAGTTCTTCCAGCCGGGAGGAAAGCTGTCCCAACGGAATAAGCACCGCACCGGGGACGTGTCCCTGGTTGAATTCCCACGGCTCGCGCACATCCAAGACTTTGGGACAGTCGCCGTTCGAACAATTCTGCATAAGTTGATTCAATTCCACCGGTTCGATATTCTTGACATCACCGGACGTGAGGGGCAGTCCCATTTTCTTCCAGACATCAAGTCCTTCTGTCAGATAGCCGACGATGTTCTCGTATCCTACACGGGCAAGGCTGAATACCACCTGTTCGTATTGATTTTCATTTTCCAGCAAAAGCACCATAGGAGCATCCGGCGGGAAGACGAAACCGATGCGGTTGCTTAACTGGTCGTCCGCTTCCAAGTGGACAGAACCGGGCACGTGCGCCTTTACGTATTCATCCTTTGAACGCGTGTCGAGCAGACCCGCTCCGCGCTGAAAATATGGAATCGATTCTTGAATGGTCAACGGCTGTTTCTTGACTTCACCAAGCGGCTTGACGCCTTTGCGGTTCATTGCCTTGATGCGGGTATGATTGCCCGGCTGTTCCGGAAGGTCGCTGGTGGCGAAGTTGATGAATTCATCCAGTTCACGCGGAGCAAGCGCCGGGTTGTGTTTGCGCTCAAAGCCAAGTGTGGTTGCCCGCATCGAACCAATGGATTTTCCGCACAATGAACCTGCACCATGACCGGGATAGATCAAAAGGTCATCGTTGAGCGGCAGGATCTTATGGCTGAGGCTTTCATGCATATCACCGGCTAAACCTCGAGCCGCTTCCACACCGACGAGGTCCGGGCGACCAATGTCACCGACAAAGAGCGTGTCACCGGTCAATGCCAGCCAGGGTTCCTGTGCGCGGGTGGTATCTGAAACGAGTAATGTGATGCTTTCGGGAGTATGCCCCGGTGTGTGAAGAATATGCAAGTTGATGTTGCCCAACTTGATCACATCATCCTGCTTTATTTTTGTATGGGGGAATTCCGCTCCGCTTTTCTCGTGCAGATAAATATCCGCGCCGGTTCGGCTTGCCAGATCCGTGTTGCCTGACACATGGTCTGCGTGTAGATGAGTCTCGATGATGTGGGTGATCTTCAATCCTCGATTCCGGGCTGAATCCAAATATTTTTGCACATCCCGGTCCGGGTCGATGACTGCGGCGATGCCTTCCGCCTCGCACCCCACCAGGTAGGACGCGCATCCCAATCCCTCAACAAAAAATTGCTGTGTGAACATGGCTTCTCTCTCCTTACGTCTAAGCTGCTTTATATTATGAATTTATACCAAAATTATCCAATAATTACTTGGATGATGCAAGCCCAAAAAAGTTACATCTTTGACAGAATCCGAACGAAATTGGTGCTTGTGTGTCACTTCAATGTGATAATGCGTTAAAATAAATGGCGAGGAGAATTCATGCGTGCCGTAGACATCATCATCAAGAAACGCGATAAAGGACAATTGACCGCGCAGGAAATCGATTTCTTTGTGCGTGGTTTTACAAATGGGGAAATTCCAGATTACCAGGCTTCTGCTTTTGCCATGGCGGTTTTATTAAATGGCATGACAAATTTCGAAACCACCGACTTGACCCTTTCCATGGCGCGCTCGGGGCAGGTTTTGGATCTTTCGAAGATCGTAAACACTGCTGTGGATAAACACTCCTCCGGCGGCGTTGGCGATAAGACCAGCATCTCCGTCATGCCGATGGTGGCTGCATGCGGATTGCCCGTCGGCAAAATGTCTGGTCGCGGGCTTGGCTTTAGCGGGGGGACGCTCGATAAGCTCGAATCCGTCCCCGGTTATCGCGTGGACTTGACTACCGAGGAATTCAAATCGCAATTAAAGGAAAAGGGAATCGTGCTGACAGGTCAATCTCTTGACCTTGCCCCGGCAGATGGAAAAATGTACGCGCTTCGTGACGTGACCGGAACGGTTCCTTCGATGCCGTTGATCGCTTCTTCCATTATGTGTAAGAAGATCGCCGCTGGCGCAACCGCCATTGTTCTGGATGTCAAAGTGGGCTTGGGCGCATTTATGCAGACTTTGGAAGACGGGCGCGAACTTGCCGAGCTGATGGTGGATATCGGTCGCCTCGCCGGACGCAAGACCGTGGCGCTTCTTTCGGATATGAATCAGCCGCTCGGTTCGGCGGTGGGTAACGCGCTTGAAATGATAGAAGCCATCGAAACCCTGCGCGGAAACGGTCCCGCCGACTTTGTGGAGCATTGTCTGCATGTGACGGCACATGTGTTGACATTGGGTGGTCGTGCCCAGACTTTGGAAGAAGGACGAGCCATGGCGGAGAAATCCATTGCCGATGGCAGCGCATTGGATAAGCTTCGGCTGTTGGTCCGTTCACAAGGCGGTGACGTTTCGTATGTGGATGACACGTCCAAGTTCGAGCGCGCAAAACTCGTCGAGGTGGTGAAGGCTCCTCGTGGCGGATTCATTTCCCAGGTCCACGCAAGAACCGTAGGCGAAGCCTCCGTCGCATTGGGTGCGGGACGTGCCAGGAAGGGCGATCCCATTGACCATGCGGTTGGTTTCCTTATCTTTAAAAAAGTAGGGGATGCGGTGCAGGAAGGTGAGCCGCTGTGTGAGATCCATGCCAATGATGAAGCGAAACTCAAGGAAGCCCGTGAGGCGGTTCTTTCTGCTTATCAATACAGCAATGAACCTGTGCCGCCGCTGCCCTTGTTTTACGAGTAAAATAGCGCATAGCCTTGCGATTTTCACTAGAATCAGGCATACTTAATTGACAGGAACCCGGTAATGGCAAAAGTTTCGTTGCGAATCTACAACCGAGAGATCGAGCGCCTTATTGAGCAGGGGAGTATCGATGAGGCAATTGCTCATTGTCGTCATATCCTGCAGACATTTCCAAAGCATTTGGAAACTTATCGCCTGTTGGGAAAAGCGTATCTTGAAGCCCGCCGTTATGGTGAAGCGGTCGATATTTTTGGCCGCCTGTTGATGGCGGTGCCCGATGACTTTGTGTCGCATGTCGGTTTGAGCATTATCCGCGACGAAGAGAATAAACTGGATGATGCCATCTGGCATATGGAGCGCGCTTTTGAAGTGCAGTCATCCAATGCCGCCATTCAGGGTGAGCTTCAAAGATTGTACGGCAGGCGTGATGGCATGGAGCCGCCAAAGGTCCGCATGACGCGCGGCGCGCTTTCGCGCATTTACGTCCACGGCGAGTTGTATCCGCAGGCGATTGCCGAGATCCGCGGCGTGCTTGCTGAAGATCCCCAGCGCGTTGATATGCAGCTTTTGCTTGCATACTCCTACTTCAAGAGCGGACAACGTTCCGACGCCACCGATATTTGCAATCAACTTCTTAAACGTTACGCTTACTGCTTTGATGCGAACCGCATCATGATCGATCTGCTGCCTGCCACTGCGGGCACGGTCGAAACCACGCAGGTCTATCGCATGCGTATTTCCGAAATGGACCCTTATTCCAACTTTGCAAAAGGTTCCATCTTCGAGATCGACGAGGTTCCCGATGCTTCCATTAATTTGGAACGCCTCGACTACACCGGTGAAGAAGTTCAAATGGGACGGGAATGGAACACGTCCTCGCTTGGATTTTCATCTGTGCCGCCGCTTGGAAGCGGAATTTCCGCAACCGCTGAAGAACCTGATTGGCTGCGTTCCTCCGGCGAAGAAACGCCTCAGGACTCAGCCATGCCTGCTTCCGAATCCCAAACGGAAGAAGGCATCCCAGACTTTTTGCGTGATGCTGGTTGGGGCGAATCCAGCGGACCGGAACAGCCATCCTCCATATTTGATGAAGCAGAATCCGCCGATGATATAGTCCAAGCCGATATTCCAGATTGGCTGAAGTCACAAGCGCCATCTGAATCTGCGCCTGCTGAAAAGTCTTCAACGCCTGCTGAGACATCTGATCTCCTTTCAGGGCTTGATACGTCTTTCGATCCATTCGAAGGTGCATCCTCGTCTTCGAGTGATGTCCCTGACTGGCTAAAGAACGCAAGTGGAACAGTTGAATCCACTCCTTCCATTGAAACATCTCCGGCACAGCCTCTCGATGAATCCAATCAGGCACCCGATTGGATGAAAGATTTGGACGCGGATTCATCGCAATCTGAATCCACTGCTGAAGAAGGCGATGTGCCTGATTGGCTGGCTGGGTTGGGTGGCGCCCCTATTTCAGAAGAAGTTCGCTCTGACGAAAAGCCGTCTGGTTCACCTTCTGAAGATGAAGGTATTCCCAACTGGTTGCAATCTTCTGATGATGCATCCAAAGTCGAATTACCTCAGGAGAGAACTGCCCCAGCCGCATCTGTGGATAGCCTTGGCTCATCCGCAGAAGAGCAGGATGATGCGGTTGCCTGGCTTGAGTCCCTTGCGGCGAAACATGGTGCCAAGCCCGAAGAACTGGTTACAGACCCGAACAAACGCAGCGAAACGCCCCCCGATTGGGTTTCTCAGGCACAAAATCTTGGCGTGCAGGCTTCAACGGCATCAGAACCCGAAAAACCTGAACGGAGCGAGAACGCCCAGAATATAGGCGAAGAATTTTTTGCCGAGTTTGAAGCTTCTGTTTCTGAATCCAAAGAGACAGATGAGACCGGCATGTGGCTTCGTAATCTCGATGACGAAAAGGAATCGTCTGCTTCGTCGTCGGATGATATTCCTGATTGGATGAAACCTGAAGAGGAAGAACCTCTGGAGCGCGGCTCGATCCCCGAATGGTTGGACGAAAAACCTGTTATTGAGAATCGGGCTTCTGCGTCGCTTGATACTTCCAGCCTGCCCGATTGGCTGGGTGGTCTTGACGAAAAATCTGCCGCTGAAGAATCATCTTCCATACCCGAAGATGCCCTTGTTCAAAATCAAGACCTTTCTGATTGGTTGAGCGGATTGGATGATGAACCCGGGTTGGATATCGACCCCGAAACGCTTCGCGCTCCGCAGCCGCCTCTTGAGACGCGCCAGCCCGTCAACGAAGTCAAATCTGGTGCTGATGAAATTCCCGATTGGATCAAAGCGGAAGAAACCGAAGAATCAGATGAAAACGCCTGGCAGCCTCCAACGGCTTCGGCTCCATCCAAGCCGGAAGCTGCTTCTGTACCTTTGAGCGAGGAACTACCCGAATGGCTTCAAAGTGTGGACGAGGAACAGGCTGAAAACACCATGACAGGTGATGACGCGCCGCCCTGGGTCCATCGTGAACAGTACGAAGAAGCTGAAGAAGATGCTTCGGTTACACCCAAGCCGACATCGCCCTCCGACTGGCATCCGATTGCAGAAGAAAAGCAGGGTGTCGTGAATGCCTCCATTCAGCAGCAGGGAGGGGAAAAGCGTCTGGTGAAAAACCCGCCCACGCCCGAGCCTGCCGCGACTGAGAAGAAAAAGGCATCATCGAAGCAGGGCGTGCCCCGTCAGCGTAAGTCTGAAGCGCAGGGCACTGTCGGTATCCTAAACCTTGCCAAGTCAGAATTGGATCGCGGTGATATTCCAGAAGCGCTGGTGCATTACGGGAAATTAATCAAAAAGGGAAAACATTTGGAAGAGGTGATCGGACACCTGTCTGAATCCTTGTACCGTTACCCGGTTGAGGTCAGCATTTGGCAGGCGCTTGGCGATGCCTATATGCGGGCAAACCGCTTGAAGGAAGCCCTGGATGCCTACAATAAGGCAGAGGAATTAATTCGATAAAAAACTTATCTGACAGGTCTCAACGACCTGTCAGGTTTTGTAATCATATTTTGGAGGAACTCTGTGGAAAGAACGCTCGTACTCGTAAAACCCGATGGTGTTCAACGTGGATTGATCGGCGAAGTGATCGCACGTTTTGAGCGACGTGGTCTGCGCCTGGTTGGCGCGAAATTCATCAAGGTCAGCCAGGAACTGGCTGAGGCACATTATGCCGAACATAAGGGCAAGCCTTTTTATGACGGCTTGATCTCATATATCACTTCTGCGCCGGTTATGGCAATGGTGTGGGAAGGTCCCAATGCCGTTGCGGCAGTCCGTCAAACCGTTGGCTCGACCAAGCCTGTAGAATCTGCCCCCGGCACCATCCGCCACGACTTTGGACTTGAAGTTGGGCGCAATCTCATTCACGCCTCGGACAAGGTCGAAACCGGTGAGCGCGAAGTGGCGCTTTGGTTCAAGGCGGAAGAATTGGTAGATTGGTCTCGCGCCATTGATGCATGGGTCTTTGAAAAATAGCCTTACCAAGTAGCGAATAAAAAAGTCCTTCTCAAAATGAGAAGGACTTTTTTATATTTCCAGGTCGGGCTTATTCGAGGAAACTCATAAAAAGCCAATGACATTGCTCTACAATGTTTTCAAAATGATTTTTATTTGAGAGTTGCCATACTATAATATTGTGGGGTTGGTTTTCATTGGATATGAGAGGAGGTAGTAATGTGGAGGGCACGATGGCGGTTTGGGGTTTTAGTTTTGATAATTTCAGGGCTGGCGTGTAATGTTCCCGGTTCAACCGGGGGGGATCCATCCATTCAGGAAACGCAGATGGCAATAGGGGTTCAGCAGACCAGTATGGCAATTCAACAAGCAACATTGGACGCATCAAATGGCAGCGCAGCGACTCTTCCACCGCCGCCCGATGCCACGTATACGCCTTATCCGACCTATACGCCTGAAACGTCATCCGGTGGCGCAGCGGATGCGCCGCCTCAAGCCTCACAAGCCGATATCAATTCGAAAATAAAGGCTTCCAACATTCTGATCTATGAGGATGCCGTAGGGGATCCATCCCTTGTGCCTGTTGTCGGCAGTACGATCAACTCCATGAATTTCTCAGGAGGCAGGATCATCAATACCGGCGATGCGCTTGGAAAATTCCGAGATAACGCCAACTCCGCCACAAATTGGGATCTGATGATCGTCGCCGCAGAAGTGCGGACCAGTTTCAGCGGTGAGATGTTCGAAATGATGTATGACCATATTGATAATGGCGGGGCAGTCATCATCGAGGTTTGGTATATCGATAAAGTTATCAATGGAAAGATCGCCCCGATCTTAAGTAATTGCGGTGTGACGCTGTTCCGCGACTGGCGGCGCGATAACACGTACGATCCATACAATTATTCGATCTATTGGCTGGATAAGAACCATCCGCTTCTTTCGACGCCGAGTATTGTGTCTCCTCCATCCTACCCGTACCCGGTCTGGTTTGGTGATGCAGGCGACCTGTTGGAATTGAGCGCAGGCGGAGACGCAACCCTGGTTGGTGGACTCTTCCCAAATCGAAACACCGACTACGGCGTTCTGGCGGTCTGCATGGGCGGACGAATGGTCATTCAGACCTTCTCGTCGCACGATTACAAGTGGGATGTCGTGCAGCCGTTATGGAGGAACTATATAACCTATACTTTGACCAATCATTATGAGTATGGGCAATAGATTTTCAATTCAACACAACCCTTAACGAAATTGCGGGTGACGGTCATTTTGTAGGACCGTCACCCGCAATTTAATTAAACCCGGGGTTGAGTTCGAGAAACTTCCAGCGGTCGTTTGAAGGTTGATATATCAATCGTATGTAGCCTGTATCCCCTAGAACAAAAACTGTGCCATGAATCCAGCTAAAGGGCGGGGTTCCGAAAATATTCCGCAGCGCCGCATTGAGGATGCCGCCGTGCGCCACGACCAGATAGCTTCCGGACCCGCGGCGAATCACGTTTTCCACAGCCCTGGCTCCGCGCCTATGAATTTCCCAGTCGCTTTCTCCGGTGCTGTGGAATGGTTCATATGGGCTGCGAAATTTTGGGGTTGGAAAACGTTCTTCGGCAATGTCAAATGGCAGCCCTGCAAGCGGACCGTTGTTGAATTCCATCCAATCAGGGTCTTTTTCGATGGGGACATTCAAACTTTGACCAATGATCGTTGCCGTCTTAACTGCCCGGATCAAAGTGCTGGAAATGATCATATCGAATAGAAATTCGCGTGCCTTGAAATCGTCCGCCCGGGCTTGAGCTTGGGTGATTCCTTTTTCGGTGAGGGGGGAGTCGTACCGTCCTTCATGGACCTGTTCATCGTCAGCGCGGGAACGACCATGCCGCATTAGTGTGATGTGGATCTCGTCGGTCATTTTGAGACTCTGTTTTAGGGTTTATTGCAATCTGAGCAGGATCTTCCCATCTTCCCATAGTTCTTCGATCTGGTAGTAATCCCGCTGGTCTGGCGAGAACAAGTGAACGACGACATCGCCAAAATCTACTACAACCCAGCCGTCGCGGGAAAGTCCCTGTTTTTTTGCTTTCTTTTTGTATTTCTTGCGGATCTCGTCGATGGTTGTGTTGGCGAGGGCGTCCAGCATGCGGTCACTTGTACCGGTACAAATAACAAAATAATCAGTAAAAGAAGCAATGTCTTTCAGATCCATCAGGATGATGTCTTCACCCTTTTTATCTTCGAGGGCGTTGACGATGTCACGGGCTAAATTAAGAGTATTCAGAGTTCACCTCAGTGGTGTTGAAAATAGTTTCGTATAGACGGAACCGTCGGAATGAAGGTCGCTTTTGTACAGATGGATAGAGTCTACTCTGGCTGTACCAATCTTGCCAAGTTGAATTGAGTTGATAACCTCGCCGATCTTTTGGACTTCTTTTGGAGTCGTACCCTGACGGACGCGCCCAAGTGTAAGGTGCGGCGAGAATGGACGTTCCTCTTTTTCGTAGCCAAGGCGCGTTGCATTCTCTTCCACCTGTTTCTGGAGTGAAGTTAACCCGGCTGGGGCGTGGATTCCAATCCAGATAACGCGAGGCCGCTTCGAGGTCGGGAAAGAGCCGATTCCGCTGATTTGCAAGTCGAATTGGGTAATCGATTGTGCAGACCGGGTGAGCATCTGCTTTAGAAAATCCAGATGAGAATCTGCTGTCTTTCCAAGGAACTTTAATGTGATGTGTATGTTGTGTACAGGCACCCAGCGGATGGCATCATTGCCCAGTGACTGGCGTAGCCGCTGAGTTTGTTTTTCGATTGACTCTTGTATGGGTTGGGGGAGGTCGATGGCAATAAAAGCGCGGATCGGGTTCATTCCTGTGAGGTTGTATGCAGCACTTGTTCCACCGCTTGTTTTAAGTCTTGAAAACCGACAGGTTTGGTGAGATAGAGTGAGGCACCAGCTTCGATGCCTGTTTTGATATCACCCGGCATGCTTTTGGCGGACAGAATGATAACCGGGATGCCGGCAAGTTCGGGCTCGCGCCGGATGTAGCGTAGTACTTCCAACCCTGATATATCCGGCATCATTACGTCCAACAGGATTACATCCGGCTTTTCCTGGGCGATGATGGGAATGGCGGGTGCGCTGGAAAACATTTTGATGACCCGAAAACCGTTAACACGCATCATTTCCGAAAAAAGTTCGGCAGCATCAGCTTCGTCTTCGATGATCATGACCGTTTTTTGTTTTGAGTTCATCCTGTTTCCTCTACTGCGCTAAAAATAGCATAAAGGTATGGAATTTGCAAGGGGACTTGGATTTTGCGATGTCTTTGTAAGAATTTGTTTATGCCCAATGTCTATTCAGCAACAAACGAATTTGGAGGCTTTATGACTGAATTGGATGCGTTTCGTGAAGAGAAGGATGATTTTTTTGGCGGCGATTCTCAGAGCCCGCTGACCCGTGCGCAAAAGAAGGATTTCAAAGGTTTGAATTATTTTCCAGAGAATGACGACCTGCGTTTTGAAATATTGGTGGAGGAATTTTCTGACAAGGAAGAATTTGATATGCAAACTTCCACGGGCGGTGTTCAGCACTACGAAAAGTATGGAAAGTTTTCTTTTCCGGTTGAGGGGACATCCGTTGAGTTGACGATCTACCGCAACGAACACGGCTATTTTCTGCCTTTTGTGGATTCGCTTGCGGGGAGCGAGACGTACCCAGCGGGACGCTATCTCGAGCCGGAGCCGTTGCCGGGCGGTCGCTTCTTTATTGACTTCAACCTGGCGTACAACCCATACTGTGCCTACAATGAGATGTGGTCCTGCCCGATTACCCCGATGGAGAATCGATTAAAGGTACCGATTCGGGCTGGTGAAAAGTTATTTCACGAATAAAAAGGACGGGCTTCACGCCCGTCCTTTTTTACTGTTCTTCAGTTGTGTGCTCTACTATTGTGAGCAAAGCCTCGTACTCGTCGCAGCAATCGGAGCACATATCCAAATGCTCGCGGAGCAGGGGAGTTAATTTGTCTGCGTCCTCGCCTTTGATCTCATTCTCTACGAATTCGTCCAGCTTGGCATACATGTCGGTGCAGGAAAGTTCATCCTCCCGTACCTGTTCAAGGATGTTGAGGAACTTAACCACCACTTCGTCGGTCAATTCCGGCTGGGCGGTGAATTGGTTTCGAATTCTGTTCAGAAGATTTTGTAAGTTCATTCTAGGGGAGAGACGATTAATGAAAAGTTAATCTTACCTATTTTTGCTCAAAGGCGAGCAGAACATCCTGTGGAGTCAGTTCTTCAAGTGCGAGACGTTTTTTAAGCCGCAAACGCGCGTCATGAAGGAGCTTGTATAGAGCATTTCGGTTTGTTTTCATCTTTCGGGCAGCCTCTTCCATGGGAACATCCTGTAAACCGAGCAGTACAAGCGCCTCTCTCTGTTTTGGGGTGAGTTCCTCTTCCAAAATGCGGCGGACACGTGCGATCATGTCCTTGCGTTCTGCCGAGGTTTCAGGAGAGGCTTGGGGGTCAGCAAGCAAGCCGGGGGGCGGAGGAGCGTCCTCGTTTTCGGTCAACTCGTCGAGAGAGGCGTCCCGCCAGCGCTTGCGGCGGAGTTCCGTCAATGCAATGCGGATCGCGATCTTGTGTACCCAGGTGGTAAACAAACTGCGCCCCTCGAAGGTTTCCAATTGATCTAGTACGCGCAGGAGGGTCTCTTGAGTGACTTCCTCGACTAGTGGTTGGAACAACGGGTCGCTTGAAGAGAGCCAGCGCGAAAGCGCATACGGCAGACCTTTTTGGATGATTGCGCGCAAGTCGCCCAGGGCTTCCTCATGCTGGATGCCTGTGCTGCGAAGATCTTCTAGCCATTTTTCATTGGTGCGGGATGTCATACCACTACATTATACGAGAGGGAAGTGTTTTTTTCTGCATCCTGATAGATTCTGATAGATTTATTATATTGACCTTTTCTGGATGAGAAAAACCGCCTCAAATAAGGCGGTTTTTGGGTGGTGGGCGCACAGGGACTCGAACCCCGGACTTCTACTGTGTGATAGTAGCGCTCTAACCAACTGAGCTATGCGCCCAACGGAGCGAGATTATAGTCCAGCCTCCCATCTTTTGCAAGGATTAATGCGAGAGGTCCTCGGGTTTGAAGCAGGCTTGATAGTCCGAACCGATGATGACGCGGTATTGGGTGGTGCTGTTCGGGTCTGGAATGGACAAGACGTTCGCAGAATAGATTCCCAATACGTTGATGATGGTTTGTCTCTGGTTTGCATCCTGCCCGGTGGTGTAATCCACAAGTACGGAATTGGCGTACTCGCGGTTGTCGGCGGCGCTGGTTGTGGTTTCGTATCCGGCGTAGTTGAGGCGGGAAGCGGCGAGCGATTCCATTGTGTCGAAATGGGAGCCGTTTTGCACATCGATGGTGACGGTTTCGCGCGCAGACGCAAATGTTGATAATGTGGTGGCTTCGATAAGCAGTTGATTTAACTCGTCCTGTTGGGGAAGAAGCACGGCTGCGCCGCCGGGTGTTGTCCACGGCAGGACGTAAGGCGGGCGGATGTAATAACTGCGGATATTGGCGTTGGTGAAATTGACGGCGTAAGGTGCCAGGCTCAACATATCTCCCAAACTCATGTCGGTGAGAACAGTGCTGGAAAAGTCGTTGTAGAGCTGCGGGATTTTTCCAAATGTGCCGGACTGCAGGGCTTTTTGGAAGAGGGTGCGGATAACTTCCTGCTGACGTCGTCCGCGGTCGAAGTCACTTGATTTGGAGCGGGAACGGGCATACCATAACGCCAGGTCGCCATCCATGTGGATTTGTCCCGGACCTACCGTATACAGCCACCAGTTGTTTTCGTCGTTCTCGTCCAGTTCGGGGGAAATCAGTCGCCAGTCGGTGTATGGGCATGAAACCGGAATGTCGATGCCTCCGAGCGTATCCACGATGCGGCGAAAACCGTCGAATTCGACCATGGCAGTATGGTCGATGCGAATGCCGAAGTTCTGAAGGATCGTATCTTTCAGTAGACCCGTCCCGCCGCCCGGGTAGCCGCCGGATTCTCCGCTTTGGTAGGCGGTGTTGATGCGCTGCATGCCAACCGTTGGGATGTAAAGCCAGGTATCCCGCGGAATGGATATAAGGGAGACCTGCCCTTCGCGGTACCAAACGATGGCGACCAGCAATGTGTCGGTTCGGTGCGATGTTCCCGTGGGTCTTCGGTCTGAGCCGATGAGTAAAAAGTTGATGGTTTCATTGTCCGTGAGAAGCGGCGGCGGAGTGGGGTTGGTCGCAGTTTGCGCTTCTGGTGGAGGTGCTGCCTGAGTGGGGAACAACTGCTCAATGGGTGCTGTCGCTGTCGGCGGGGCGGGAAGCGTAAGGGTTGGAGATAAGGTCTCGGTTGGCAGGATCGGCTGCGGCGCAGAATCCGAACTATTTCCAAAAAGCGTTGCAGTGGCTTGGGAGGGTTGGAATGGTGTTGGTGTGGCTGTGGAGTTTGGCGCAGATGTAATGAGCACGAACGGCAGGGGAACCTGTGCCTGTGGGGTTGGCGTTCCGCAAGATGAAACGAACACTGCCAGGAGAGCGGTTAATATAAAAAAGCGGGATGTTTTCATCAATGCTTGAGTTTAGGGAAGTTTATGGCGTGGATGTGAAAAACGCCGTGGGGCTGGCTGTTTCTGTTGGGATCGGTGTGACCGTTGAAGTGGGTGTTGGCGTTGATGGAATGGATGTTTGTGTTGCCGGGACGGTTAATGTGAACGGCAGGACTGTTTGTGTGAACGGCTGGGTCAGACTCGGCGCCGCAGTATAAGTAACACCGGGGAGCGGGGTGAATGTTGGTGTGATTGTCGGAACGTTTGGCACCCAAAGGACATTGCCTTCGTATATAAGGTCGCTTGGGTGGCAGTTTACCATTCTTAATAAACCGGCTGTTGTTCCGTATCTTGAAGCGATGTTGAAGAGTGTGTCGCCGTGCCGGACGGTGTAGTTATGTACCCAGCCGGAAGCGCCGGGATTGCAAACAACGGTAGTGCTGGTTGGCGCAGGCGGCACATATACGATCTTGCCGGGGATGAGCTCGTTGGTGACGAGGCAATTTCCGCCTTTCAAGCTCATGGCGTTCGTGTTGAATTTCGCGGCGACACTATCTGGTGTGTCACCATATTGAATGGTATAGGGAATCCAACCTACGGGCGGCGGGCAGGATGTCGGCGGGACGAGTGTCTCTGTCGGCTGTACTGCGGTCAATGTGACCAATGGTTCCGGAGTAGGCGGAAGCGTATTTGTGGCGGTAACCGGCGGCGGGGAATAGATCAAATCCTGTGTGGGCGTTGGCGCTTCTTCGGGGATGAAACTCACCAGAGATATGGAAAGAGCCCCGATCATCAATCCGATGGAAAGTAACGCAACTGCAAATGCGTTCCCTATGTCGCGCAGAGCCCGCATGATTACACCCGTTGATTATCGGCAGACTTGCTGCTGGAAAGAGGCAGAAGAACGCTGAACGTTGCGCCCTGTCCCATTTCGCTTTCGACCCAAATGCGTCCCTGCTGGGCTTCGGTCAGTGTCTTTGCGATCGAAAGCCCTACGCCTGTATCGCCAACGCCTTGAATCAGGACATTGTCGGCACGGTAGAGGCGTGTAAAGACGCGCGAAAGGTCTTCGGATGCGATACCGCCGCCTTTGTCTGCTACTTGAATAAGGATGTACTCTTTTCCGTCTTCGGTCGTGGTCTGGACCTTGAGCTTGATCGTGCCTTCAAACGGAGTCGCCGCCCCGGCATTTTGCAGCAAGTGGATGAGTATCTGCTGCAATGCTTCACGGTCGGCATGTATGGACGAAAGGGATTTTGGTACTTCCAGGTGAATGGAAATATTTTTCTCTCGGATCTGCGAACTGGTGTAGGACATGGCGTTGTCGATGATGGCGTTCAGATCCACGGCTTCGGGTTTGAGCTCGCCCAGGTCCGTTGCCAGCGTGGTGATCTGAATCATGTCATCCGTCAAACTGCGGATGCGTTCCGTGGAAGATTTGATCCGGTCCACAAATTTCCGCTGCAATGCGCCGAGAATTCCGACAGATTCGCCAAGGAGCAGGTCTGTATAGCCGACAATGGAGGAAAGCGGCTGGCGTAATTCCTGCGAAATGGAAGCGATGACTTCCGCCTGTTCGGTGTTCCTTGTTGCGATTTTCCCCTTTTCCAATTCATGCAGTTTAATATCGGTTTCTGCCAGTTTCTTTTGCAGTCTCGCCATTTCCTGAAGAGTGGCTTTCAATTCTTTTTCTGCCTGAGCCGAGGGTAAATTCTTGCCTGAACGCAGTTCAGCGTTTTCCTGCTGCAATTGTGCGATGATGTTTTGGGATTCTTCCTGCGCGGCTCGCAGCGACGCAATATCTGTGGAACGGAATTTTTCCACTTCCGTGTGTGACGCCTCAACCTGGGTGTTCAAGTCGCGGATGCGTTGTTCAAGTTCTGACACTTGCGCGCGCGCCATGTCGCTTTGTGCTTCGAGTTTGGTGATTCTTTGATTGCGTTGAATGATCGGTACCAAAGATGAGGCGATATTTGCAAGGAATGCCTGATCTTCGGCACTCCACGTCCGATCGGAATACGGCGAAAGAAGGAGTATCCCGCCCAAAGTCTCTTTTTCCTGGGATAGGATCGGAACATACAACAAGTGACCGGGGTTTGTAAGCCCAAGAATATCGCCCAACCCTTTAATGTCCGCTGATGTACTGCTGGCGGGCAGGCGCAGCGGACGTCCGCGTTGGATGGAATTTGCCAGCATTGGAATGGAATTCTTGGTCAGTGAGCCGCCGTCGAGCGAGTCTTCGCGAATCAGGTCGTATCCGCCGGCAATGACCATCTGGTTGTTATTGTCTGTCAGGTAGATCATGAAGCATAAATCCGCCAGCATGGTCTGCGCGATGGCGCGGGTGATCGCCTGACTCATTTTTGTGGAATTATTTTCCGCAGCCACCGCCAAAAGCGCGTGGAATGTTTTCGGGTCGGTGCTGTATCTGCGCCTTTCGGGGCGTCCGATAGTATCGTGCCTGAGCGTTGTCGGTTTTACAGGAGCGGATGCCTCAACAGGCGTAATAATGGCAAAACGCTGAGGCAGAGTCAATAGGATGGGGAACGCAGCCATGTAAGCCAGACGGACGATGCCGGAATAATCGCCTTCCAATTGAAGCAGGATCTGGCTGGCGTGACCAAGGAAACCCAGAACCATGATGATAATTCCATACCACATGCCATCAGGCTTGCGGATAAAGAGAACAGCCATGCCCAATAACGTCAAAAGCAGGGAACCAACCTGCCAGACGAAATCGTCGATCGTCAGGTTGTAACTTAGGGTTGCGGTGGCGGGGTTTGCGATCTGGTTTTGCCATGAGATCAAACTTAAGCCCAACGCCGTAATGATGAACATGCTTAAGAGCGTTGCGGCTGCATCCGCTTTGCGGTTTGGTTCAGGAAAAGCGTAAAGCCACACGACCCATATGATACCGAACGCGAGAAAAGCCCGGTCAGTAGGCGGAAGTATCGCCTTGGGGTCGATCAATTCCTGCCAGCCCAATCCGCTAAAGAAAAACATCAAAATTTGCGCACCCAGTAATATCCCCAAACCTACAAATGCGCGCTTTGCTTGTGGAAATTCACTTGCCCGCCAGTGATTAAACGCCGACTGCAGCGCGCTGGCAATGACGAACGCCAGAACGATGTAGTAGATAAGATCTCCGGGCGGAACAGTCAACTGAGCTAATATTAATTGTATAAAAGCACTCATGTAACGATGATTATACTTCCGTTCAGGAATATGGCGTAGAATTGAAATTATGTTGAGACAAAGAACGCTTCCTGTTCTTATTGGCGCGGTGATTCTTATTTCGATCATTATTCCAATCTTCGTGGCGGGCTTTTCCAGCTTGAATCAGGCAGAGAAGGCACAGGAACAGGGAGACCTTGCTGTTGCAGCCGATACCTATGCTCACGCTGCGAAAATCCTTTTTTGGCGCAAAGACCTGTACGAACAAGCGGGAATTTCCGCAGCCCAGGCGGGAGAAGGCTCAAAAGCCATTGAATTTTTCAAGAGATCAGAAAAAATTTCAGAAGAAGGCTGGGTTTGGTACTGCACCGCCTATATTCAGACAGATCAACTTTCATTTGCCGCGTCCACCTGCCTCGATGGAACAAATTATTACGACTCTGCGAGGCTTTATCGTTTATTGGCTTACATTTATCAACGTCAAAAGGATTGGGTAGCCGAGCGTTTCGCGCTTGAGAACCAAACCCGTTTGGATACAACGGATGCCTACGCCGCGTATCGGCTTGGTTTGCTGTTGACTTTGTACACGCCTGAAGATGCTCTGCCCGAATTGACGCGCGCCTCCTCTCTTAACCCTGAAGTTGATTCTGCCGTCCAAACCTTGCGCGCCGCCTTGGCGGTTTCCCAACAACAGAGCAGTCCGTCCATGCAAAAGGTGATCGTTGGACAGGCTTTCGGTCTGGTGCAGGATTGGGAACTCGCGAGGGTGGCGTTCGAACAAGCCGTTAAATTAGATGAGAAAAATGCCGAGGCATGGGCATGGCTCGGAGAGGCGAAGCAGCAACTGGGCGGAGATGGAAGCGAAGAACTCAACAAAGCCCTGTCGCTGGGACGGAATATCGCCGCAGTCCATGCCTTGCGCGGACTGTATTGGAGTCGTCAGGGGAGGTATCAACAAGTTTTGGCGGAGTACCTGCTTGCGGCTGGCATCGAACCGGAAAATCCGCGCTGGCAAGTGGGCATCGGCGAAGCGTATACAAATCTGGGCGACCTTGTTGCCGCGCTTGATGCGTATCAACATGCGGTGGAAATTGCGCCCGAACAAGTTGAGTACTGGCGTTTGCTTGCGGTCTTTTGCGCGGAAAATAGTGTTCGTATTGAGGATATTGGACTGCCTGCCGCACAACAAGCTGTGCTCATGAACCCGAACGACCCATCAGTTTTGGATGCATTGGGATATGTATATTTATCGACAGGAAGATTTGCCAGCGCAGAAGAGACATTGAAACAGGCGGTTGAAATTTCTCCGCAATATTTTCCGGCGCATATTCATCTTGCATTGACATATCTCTCACAGGGCAATCAGGCGGCTGCTTTCAATTCGTTGACCTATGTGCGCGATGCGGAAGGCGCCGGTGTTTACGCAGAAGCGGCAAGGCAGTTATTGGATAAATATTTTCGATGATAAAATCACGCCCATGAATCGATTCCTACCCTTCTTATTCGTTGTTATGTTCCTGCTCTCAGCATGCGGAAGCGCCCCGGCAGAATCCGCTCAGGCTCCTGCGGCGGCACAGGCTTCCGGCGCTGTCCTTTTTCAGGATGATTTTGCCCAAGCCACCACCGGCTGGGACCGTTTGCTTGTTACCGAAGGTGTGATGGATTATTACTCCGGCGGGTATCGCGTGCTGGTCAACGCCTTGCAGACGAACTTCTGGGCAACTCCGCGCCGGAACTTTACCGATGTACGCGTTGAAGTGGACACGGGCAAACTGGGCGGACCGGATGAGAATCGAATCGGTTTGCTCTGCCGTTACAACGGCAAAGACTATTACTTCTTTATTATTTCCAGCGACGGATTTTACGGAATGGGTATTTTCAAGGATGGACAGGCTGTCTTGCTTGGACAGACCGAAATGCTCGCTTCATCGAATATTAACCAAGGGTTGGCGATCAATCATCTGCGCGCAGATTGCACTGGCAGCACGCTTACATTTTATGTAAATGGTTTTCAGGTAGCGCAAGCGCAGGATACAACGCTCCCTTCGGGCGATATCGGCATTTTGGCTGGCACGTTCAACGAACCCGGCGTGGATATTATTTTCGATAATTTTGTTGTGCTGCAACCGTAATTCGATTAGTCATAAAGTGATTTATCCCTAACACTTTATTGTTCTTATGAAGATATTTCTAGATACCATTGGATGCCGCTTAAATCAGGCTGAGATCGAAGTAATGTCCCGTCAGTTTCGCGCGGCGGGACATGAGATCGTCGCTTCAGCCGAGCATGCCGACATGGCAGTGGTGAATACGTGCGCGGTCACTACACAAGCCGCATCCGATTCGCGCGGCAAGATCCGCACGATCGCGCGGGCAGGGGTGGATGAGATCGTCGCCACCGGTTGCTGGACGACGCTTCAACCCAAAGAAGCCGCCACACTCCCGAATGTCAAACACGTTGTCCTCAACGATAAAAAAGACAACCTCGTTCCCCAAACCCTAAACCTTCGACCTTCAACCTTCGACCTCGAACCGATTGACCGTGTTCCCATTCCCGGTTTGCATCGCCGCACCCGCGCCTTCATCAAAGTGCAGGATGGCTGCGACAACAAATGTACTTTTTGCGTCACCACCATTGCGCGCGGCGAAGGACGTTCGCGTCCGCTTGCGGATGTGATTAGCGATATCAATTCCGCGTTGGCTGGCGACTCCAAAGAGATCGTCCTTACCGGTGTGCATCTCGGTTCATGGGGGCAGGAACTGAACGTCCACTTGCGTGACCTGGTTAAATCAATTCTTCATGAAACGGATGTAAAACGCCTGAGACTTTCCTCTCTCGAGCCGTGGGATTTGGATGCGGACTTCTTCTCTCTTTGGAAGGACAAGCGTCTCATGCCTCACCTTCACCTGCCTCTGCAATCTGGGAGCGACTCCACTCTGAAGCGGATGGCGCGCAAGACCACGCCGCAATCTTTCCGCGAGTTGGTGCATGCCGCCCGAACCGTCATGCCAAATGTCGCCATTACCACTGATATCATCGCCGGTTTCCCCGGCGAGACCGATGACGAATTCGCCGAGACGTTGGACTTCGTCAAAGAAATGCGCTTCTCCGGCGGACATGTCTTCTCGTATTCGCCGCGTCCCGGCACCGGGGCGGCACGTATGAAGGGACAGGTCAAGCCAGAGGTGAGGAAGAGGCGGAATCGCATCCTGCAGGAAGCGATCGAAGAGACGGCAAAATCCTACCGCGAGAAATTCATCGGACAGAAGATGTCCGTTCTGTGGGAATCCACGACCGAATTCGGCGAATACGGCTGGCGCATGGAAGGCTGGACTGGAAATTATCTGCGGGTTTCTGCCACAGCACCATCACCCCGCTGGAACGAAGTAGATATGGTTTCGTTGGATGAAATCGAAGGGGAAAAGATTCAAGGCTCGATTCAATAAAGACAATTCATGTCTATACAGTTCTGTTGAAAAGGCAGTTTTGGAAAACTTGATATTCGTCACTATTTGAAAACAGGCGGGGATTGTATAATTTTCTTGCATCTCAAACAAAAGGAGCAAACCCAATGACAGCTCAATTAATCGACGGAACTGCCATCGCACAAAAAGTGCGTGACGAAGTTAAGGAAAAAGTAGCCAAAAGAATCGCGGAAGGAAAGTCACAACCGGGGTTGGCAACTGTTTTGGTAGGCGACCGCATTGACTCTGCGACTTATGTCAATATGAAGCAGAAGGCGTGTGCAGAACTGGGAATGGCGTCTTTCCATCACCCGGTCCCTGCGGATGTGACTCAGGAAGACCTTGAAAAACTGGTCAGGGAATTGAACGACGACCCGAAAGTGAACGGTATTCTTGTGCAATTGCCGTTACCTGACCATCTGGACGAAGAGCGCATTCTGCGGCTTATCAACCTCGAGAAGGATGTGGATGGGTTCTCGCCGATCAATCTTGGTCGTTTGGCTCAAAAGGGACGCGAACCTTTGTTCGTTCCCTGCACACCGTATGGCTGCATCTATCTGCTCAAGGAAGCTGGCGTGAAGATCGCAGGCGCGAACGCCGTCGTGTTGGGACGTTCCAACATTGTCGGTATGCCCGCAGCGTTGTTGCTGATCAAAGAAAATGCGACGGTGACAGTCGTCCACTCGAAGACGAAGGATATTCCCGCCGTTCTGCGCGAAGCGGATATTGTCATCGCGGCAATTGGTCGCACTCAAATGGTGCGCGGCGATTGGCTCAAACCGGGCGTGGCGGTCATCGACGTGGGCATCAACGGCATTCCAATGCTCAACGAAGACGGCACACCGGTCATCAGTAAAAAGACCGGCAAGCCCCGCCAGAAACTTGTTGGCGATGTCAACTTCGATGAGGCGAAGGAAGTTGCCAGTTTTATTACACCTGTCCCGGGTGGTGTTGGTCCCATGACGATTGCAATGCTCATGGCGAATACACTGCGAGCGGCAGAAATTCAAGACAAATAGAAAACTTCAATTTGTGAGTCGTCAATCCCGTCGTAAGGCGGGATTGATTTTGTATATCGATCAAGAGGAGAGCAAAATGAAGAAGGTTTTGAAGTGGGTGGGAATTGTTCTTGGGGCGTTGGTGGGGTTGATCGTTCTTGCCCTGGTCGTCATTTATTTCAACAGCCAATCGAGATTGACAAAGATATATAACCCGCCGAATGATATCGTCTCCATTCCGGCGGATGCTGAATCTATTGCCAATGGCAAACATATTTTCCAGTTTCGCGGGTGTGAAGGCTGTCATGGTGAACAACTGCAGGGGTTGGTGTATCTCGATGACCCCGCCATCGGGAAGGTCATTTCAACGAATTTGACAACAGGCAAAGGCGGAGTCGGAGGCGCAATGTCCGATGCGGATTGGGTGCGTGCCATTCGTTACGGCATCCGCTCTGACGGCACGGCTTTGCTTTTCATGCCATCCACCGAATTCTATTATTTGAGCGACGAAGACCTCGGCGATGTCATTGCTTACATCAAAAGTGTTTCGCCTGCGGATAACGAACTTTCGCCGAGCAAACTTTCGTTGACGGGACGCGTTGTGATGACGCTCGTGGAAGGTTTGACTTTCATCCCCGCCGAGTTGATACCAATGGATGCGGCGCGTCCGACCGCGCCCGAAGTTGGGATCACACCCGAATATGGTGCCTATCTGACGCAGTCCTGCCACGTCTGTCATGGACTCACGATGTCCGGCGGAGTCATCCCCGGCTTCCCGGCGGATTGGCCGCCCGCGCCGAATTTGACGTTTGGCGCAGGCTCCGTTATGCCCACATGGACGGAAGATGGCTTTATCACCGCATTGCGAACTGGTGTCACGCCATCGGGGCAGGAACTACGCTCCGCGTATATGCCGTGGACATCCTACAAATATATGAGCGACGATGAATTGAAAGCGGTATGGGCGTATCTGAAGTCCCTGCCGAAAGTGGAATACGGAAATAGATAGGGGAATGGTCGAAGAAGAAACAGCCCGGATTTCTGCCGGGCTGTTTCTCTATTAAAACCCTTGACATAGTATCAAATTTACACTATTATAAAATTATTAGTAGTAATGAATTGATATTATTGAAAGGAGCTTATATGGTCGAGCCTGGGTCTCACACCAAGAAATTTCAGAAGGAATTGAATGCGGGTACATCTTCACTGGTTTTGCTAAGCGTCTTAAGCCGCAGCGACGAACCGATGTACGGGTATCAGATCGCAAAAATGCTTGAGGAAAGTGCGCCTGAGGTCCCCATGATGAAGCAGGGGACGCTCTATCCAGTCCTCCGCTCACTGGAAGAAAATAGTTTGTTGGAAAGCACAGTGGAACCTTCCGTGTCCGGTCCGCCGCGCCGATATTACAAGATCACAAAGGATGGGCGCGCAGCGCTGGATGAATGGACGGAATTATGGAAACAAACCAAGAAATTTGTAGATTCGATTCTGAAAGGATGACATCATGTTTAATACGATGGAAGAATATCTCGATGCACTAAAGAAAGAAATGAAAGATGCCGATCCTGCTTTGGTTCAGGATGCGCTGGCTGATGCGCGTGAACATTTGAGCCTGGCTTTGGGCGCTTCGAAGGAAGGTCAGCCCGATCTGTCTGACGCCGATGCTTTGAAGACCATTATCGAAGAGTATGGGTCGCCCGAAGAGACAGCATCCGCTTACCGCGAGGTCGAGCGGCGGACATCTCCCGCCATGAATCAGTCGGTCAAGCCGCGATCCAGCTTGGGCAGGTTTATCGGTGTCTACGCCGATCCACGTGCGTGGGGCGCGCTCTTATACATGCTTATTTCTTTTGTTACAGGAATTTTCTACTTTACCTGGGCTGTAACCGGTGTTTCGGTTTCGGTGTCATTCCTGATCTTTATTTTCGGCTTTCCGCTTGCGCTTCTTTTCCTGCTCTCTGTTCGCGGACTGGCGCTTCTGGAAGGAAGGCTTATCGAAGCCTTGCTCGGCGTGCGTATGCCGCGCCGTCCGCTTTTCTCGCATCAGGGCATGAAGTGGATGGACCGTCTCAAGGCGCTTCTGTCTGACAGGCAGACCTGGCTGATGCTGCTTTATATGGTGATCCAATTCGTTTTGGGTGTTGTTTACTTTGTGGTGATCGTTGTAGTTCTCAGTTTTGCCTTGTCTTTTATTGCCATTCCATTCCTGCAGGAAGCCCTTAACATGGGTGCGCTTTTCATCGATGGTACACGCTATACATTCCCGATATGGACGTATCCGTTTTGGGTACTTGGTGGCGTCCTACTCTGGACAGTCTTTATGAATATTGTGCGGGGCGTGGGACAGTTACACGGCAAGTTCGCAAAATGGATTTTGGTCGGCGAATAATAGGTTTTAAAGAAAACAAAAACAGCCCAACACATGGGCTGTTTTTGTTTAAGAATAGTTTATGGTTTGACGAACATTCCGAGATGGTTGCCAACGGGTCGTTCCTTCCCGGGCTGATTCATTTCGATCGGAGAATTCAGAACTCGGGCGTTCCCATCCGTCCCGCGAATGACCATGGTGGAAGAGCCGCCTCCATCCATATTTGCGCCGGTATGGACGCCGTACGAAATAAGCAGTTCGGCAAGCTCAGGGAAGGTGACTCCTTCGCTGTATCTGCTTTGGCGTCCATCCACGACCATCAAGGTGAGCCAGCGTCCGTTTCGATTAATGCCGATCGCCGTGCGTGGATTTGGTGCCTGCGCTGCGAGGTTTTTTACCACTTTGCCGTCTTCAACAACCATGCGGTCGCCTGAGACTGCATTGAAAACGCCTCCCACTTTGTTGAAAGTGATTTGATTCTTTCTGCCAAAATGAACAACCGGCTGGGCGGTCTGCTTGGGCGAATAGACATTTCCGCGCGAAGCGGCGTAATCACTGATACGCACCGGGTCGCCGCCGTTCGGACAAAGTGTGGGCGGATCGTAAGACTCGTCCAGATAACCGAAATATCCGCCGTTGATTGCAGCGTGCAGTTTGAATTCCTCCAGGAACTTCGAGGTTACCCTGCTGCAAAGTACGTCGGTGTTATTGGATGAGGGTGTAACCAAAAACTCAAGTTTTTGGTTTTGTGTATCAATAGCGAGCACATGTACAACGATCGGTCGCGGCGAGGTCAGGTCTTTGCGCAGGTAGGTCACGCCAGGGTACAGGGTTTGGGTGATTGAATTGGGTCTGCTGGATGTGCTGACTTGTACAAGATAGTCACGGGAACACCAACCGGTGGTCCCGTCCAGTTTCTCGGCTTTGAGCCAGCGCGGGTTTGATTCGTCCAAGCCGGGGATCACATCGTTCTTTGTCAGCGAGCCGATGACCTTATCTGTCAGGCTGGGTCCTTCACGGAAATTGAGGCTGACTGTGTTGACGCGGTACCAGTTCTTGTCGCTATGGGCGGGGACAGTTGGCGCTGAAGGCTGTTCTTCCGCCGGATTGTGGACGCTGATCAGGTAATCGCTCGAACTCCAGCCAATCCTGCTTCCGTCCTTGCTGCGGACTTTAAACCACCCGTTATTTGGACTGGCGCCCAGTTTTTCCACAAGTTCACCAAGCGTAAAAAGACCGATCGCCTCATACTCAAGACCCGGTCCTGAGCGGATTTTCAACGATGCAGCAGTGACACGATACCAGTTCAGGTCTTCTTCATCGGGCGGGGTGGTTGTGCCAGTGTCTGTACTTGTGTCGCCGCCTGTTGTTGTATCTGTGCCAGTTGAAGAATCTGTAGGAGGGGCGCTGACCTGTTGGAGATAATCAGCCGAACTCCAGCCGGTTAGAGTGCCGTCCAAATTTTTTATGTTGAGCCAGGTGTTATCGGCGTTCGCCCCGATCTTTTCCACAACTTCATACAGGATGATGCTCCCAACCTGATCGTAGGTGAGACCCGGTCCTTCGCGCACTCTCAAGGATGCGGTTGTGACACGGTAAAATTCCGCGCCTTCTTCAGGTGAAGTGGTCGAGCCTGTATCGCCTGTGGTCGTGTCGGTGCCGCTGTCAGTGTTGGTTTCGCCCGTGTCTGTGGACCCGCTGTCGCCGGTGCCTGAACCGGTGTCTGTGTCAGTTGAAGTATCCGTTGAACTCGAGCTGATATTTTGGAGATAGGCGGCGAAACTCCAACCCGTCAGGCTGTCATCCGATTTTTTTACTTTGAGCCAGGTATTGTCATCGTTCGCATCGATCTTTTCCACAACTTCATTGAGGGTGATGCTCCCGACCTGGTTATAGGAAATTCCCGGTCCTTCGCGGACTCTCAGCGACGCCACAGTGACACGATACTTGTTGCTCGGTGTTGGAGGAGGAGGAAGCGCCTCGTCGCTTAACCCAAAGCGTTGACGGAATTCATCGAGGTTCCCGTTGAAATAGTTCAGGTCGATGTTCAGGCTTTCCACGCCGTAAAGAGTGCCGTCGCCGTTATCTGTAAATTGCCAAAAGGTCCACTCAGACCACGGTTGAGGGATTAACGGACTTGCCGTACCGTAATTTGCGATCCAAAGCGGGTATTGCTTGAAATAGTTCAAGGAGGCGGATGGAATTCCCGCCCCTGCGGTGTTTTCTCGCCAGTAATAGTAACCAGTGTAGATACCAATCTCTTTATTTTGAGGGATCAATTTTTTTACGCGTTCGATAAAGTTGTACCAATTCTTCCAGCCTTTGTAAGGACCGTTGTAGAGGTCTTCAAAATCACCAAAAAGTGGAAGTTCGCCAAAGTCACCATCGAACATCGAAACCCATTTTTCCGCCTGTTTTTGAGGATCGACGCGGCTGTCGTAAAACCAATATGAACCGCGCGGCAGACCAGCTGCCTTCGCCTCGCGCCAATTGACCTTGAAATCCCGGTCGCCCCATGTGTTTTGCCCTGCTCGGACAATAACATAATACGCGCTGTTGCGCATTTTTATAAAGTTAACACCTTCGGGGGTTTCGGGGTCGTCTTGATAGAAACTGATATCGGGTCCGATGACATTTGCCATGACTGCCTCCTTGTTGTTCGTGAACCGTTTCGAATCTATAATTAACTTTTAATCATTATATCTCAAAGAAAATGTGGGAATTGTGGGGATGAAGTAACACCAGTCGGTTATTGGATGTTTTCAAAATGATGAATAACGGGTTCTTTACCGGGCGCACCTTCGACTGCAATGACATCGATCTGCCAATGGTCAAGTCCGTTTTCGGCGGCGTAGTGCGCGGCGGAATTCAGCATATGCTCCAGCTTGCGGGCTGTGATTTGATGTTCGGGAAAAAATGATTTTGATGATGTAAGCGTTTTGACTTCGACGAAGATCGTCGTCCCCTGTTTTTGTGCGATGATGTCTATCTCGCCGTACGGTGTGCGGACATTGCGGCGGCTCACTTCATAGCCGCGGCTTGCCAGCCAGACTGCGGCATTTTCCTCGCCCCAGATGCCGATCTCGCGGTTATGACTGGTCATGATGAAAGGAATCGTTCCAGAATCTCACGCAGGCGCGGATGGTGATTCCCGTCGTGGTGGATCGTGTCCTGGCGCAGCCGTTCGTATTGCTCGAGCATGGTGCCTGTCGTCCGCTCGATGGCGTAGACGGAGGATGCTTCCCTGGCGGCAAGGCTCATTTGCTGACGCAGGTTCGGGTCCAGACAGAGGCGGGTGAGTTTTGCTGTAAAGGATGCCAGATCGTTCTCCGCGAGGAATCCGGTCTTCCCATCTTCGACTGTATCTCCAACTCCAACCGAGTCGATGCCCATGATGGGAAGTCCCGTTCCCATGGCTTCAATTACCGAAAGGGGATGCACTTCTGTAACGGATGCCGTTGCGAAAATATCACACATGGCGAGGTGGGCAGGGAGTTGGTCATAGGGAACCTTGCCCGTCATGCGGACGCGATCTGTGATTTCAAGTTCCTGGATGTATTCGCGAATCTCTTCTTCGTATTGTTGAACGCCGCCGCCGACCAATAACAGTTTTACATTTGGAATAGCATTGGCAACGCCCCTGAACGCGTCGATTAGAAGAGGGATGTTCTTCTCAAGCGCGATTCGCCCTGAATAGACGATCAGAATATCATCCGGTTTATAGCCGAATTTTTCACGCGGAAGCGGTGCGGCGTTTTGAAAATTTTTCAAGTCCACGCCGTTGGGGATGATCTCGATCTTGCTTTCCACCTTGAATTCACGCAGTACTTTTTCCATGCCCGCAGACGGGGTGATAACGAGGTCCATGGCTTTGCAGAAAGGCGGCATATACGATTGAAGCATACCGAGGCTGACCTCCTCCGGCATCATCGGCAGGTAGGCTTGGGCATACAGGTCGTAGCGGGAATGATTGGTGAAGACGATGGGAATCTGTACCGGGCGGCAATACCGCAGCGCGAGACGTCCGCTCAGGAATGGATGATGCACATGGACAACATCCATCGTTTGCAGGGTTTTCTTTGCGCTGGTGGAGTAACGCATGGAAAGATAAAATCCCGTGTCTGCCAGCGGCACGCCCGGGCTGCGAATGATATTGGTTTCAGTGTCTTTATATTCAAGGTCGCCAAAAGTAAATACAAATACCTCGTGACCAGCCTTTTCGAGATACTCTTTATTGATCTCGACGTAGTTCGTGATCCCGCTGATATACGGTTTGTAACTGTCTACCATCATTCCAATGCGCATACCATCGATGCTACGGCATGCACGTAGGAATGTCAAGGTGACTTTTGTACATGGTAGAATGAAAAAACTTTTAGGAGCAACTATGTCTGTGAAGTTGGTTTTGCGAAACAAAGAATACGAAGTGAAAGCCGGAATGGCTTTGCTCGATGCGCTGAAGAAATGTGATATTGTCCCAGAGTCGGTGATCGCGACGCGCAATGGTGAATTGATCACCGAAGACGAGTTATTGATAGATGGGGAAACGATAAAACTGATCGCAGTGATCTCAGGCGGTTGATATGAAATGTAAGAAGTGCGGCGCAAGAGCCTCGGTCAACATGCGTCAACACCGCATGGCGTTGTGCAAGGAACATTTTGTCGAGTGGATCCCCGAACAGACTGAACGCTTTATCAAAAAATACAATATGTTCGCCCGCGATGAAAAGATCCTCGTTGCGGTTTCGGGCGGCAAGGATTCGCTTTCGCTGTGGGATATTCTTGTCCGCCTCGGTTATCAGGCGGATGGTCTGTATCTTGGATTGGGAATCGACGGCGGTGTGCAATACTCCAGCGAGTCGCACCGGCTGACAGATGAATTTGCCAAACGCCACAACCTGAAACTTCACGTTGTGGATATCGAAGGGGAATATGGATATTCGATTCCCGTCCTTTCGGATATCAGTCATCGTGGGAAAGGGAAACCTTGTTCCGTTTGCGGATTGACCAAACGTCACGAAATGAATCGCATCGCACGAGACCTCGGGTACGATGTCCTCGCTACGGGCCATAACCTCGACGACGAAGCGGCAGTCTTATTCGGAAACACGCTGCAATGGTCATCCGATTATTTGCTGCGTCAGGGACCCGTCCTGCCGTCAAAGGACGGATTGGCGCGCAAGGTCAAACCATTGTGTCGGTTTTACGAGCGTGAAATGACCGCTTACGCGATCGCACGCGGCATTGAATATATCTACGACGAGTGCCCCTATGCTGAAGGCGCTACGCAGATCTTTTATAAAGAGACATTGAACCAATTGGAAAATTCCCGCCCGGGGGCAAAGTTGACGTTCTATCTGCGTTTCTTGGAAGCGCGTCAGAGCGGGAACCTGTTCATTGAAAAGGATCGGGAAGCCGCATATAACATCCACCCGTGTGAGCGATGCGGTCAGCCTACTTCAGCGCCTGAATTATGTTCGTTCTGCAGGATGTTGGAAAAAGCAAAGACAGTGTCAGAATAGCTTATCTGATCACTGTGGCGATGAACCCCACAAGAAACAATCCAAAAGCAATATAACCCGCAATCTGCTCGGGCGAGAAGATCGAAAAGCGCGGCGTTTCAAATCCGTAGCGGTCTGCTTGGAATTGTACGGGTGCGTCTATTTTGCCTAGCAGGGCTTTGCAGAAGGTGTCAACATCGGGCGGACGGTCGTCTGGGTGCAGAGACATTGCCCAAAGGATGGCTTTTTCCACATGCGAGCTGAGGCGTGGATTAATGTCCACTGGGGGAGTCAGGCTGCGGCTATTCAAGAAGCGTTTACGCGCTTCGGCAGGCGGCTCATTGGTCAGGAGGTGGTAAAGAGTCGCGCCAAAGGAAAATATATCCGCTTTAATATCCGTATGAGTATCGTCTCCGCCGTATTGCTCGAGCGGTGTGTACAGGGCGGTTCCCTGACCTTGAATGACGGTGATGGTCACTTCGCCCGGTGCCATGATCTTGACCAAACCAAAATCGACCAGTTTGACCAATCCGCTGGGGGTGAGTTTTATATTGCTCGGCTTGATATCGCGGTGAATGATGGGCGGGTCTTGATGGTGGAGATAATCGAGCGCATCTGCGATCTGGGACGCCCAGCGCAGGACTTCTTTTTCGGGAAGAAAGGTGTTACTTCGGCGGGCTTCCTGCATTAGTTGACGCAGGTCTTTGCCGGGGACGTAATCCATTACCAGATAGTCGCGCGGACCTTCTGAGAAGAAATCGGAAACTTTGGGCAGATTGGGGTGGTCGAGGCGTGCAAGCACAGACGCCTCGCGAAAAAATTGTTCGCGAGCCTGATCAAAAACCTCTTGCGGGAGAGCCTGATTGTGTTCGACTTCTTTAACGGCGCAAAGACGTCCCTGCAGGCGGATGTCGTCTGCAAGGTAGATGTTGCCTGTGCCGCCCTGTCCGATCTGTTCGCGGACAACGTAGCGATCGCGCAGGATCTCCCCGTTCAATAAAGATTGGGGCAAAACTTCTCCTTCTATTCTCAAACGGTCTGTGAGATACAGTGATATTTTCGGCGTGTATCACTTTTGCAATCCAAGTTTGAAAAATTGCAATATAATCATGCACAGAATACCGCTTTTCTGCTATATTATAAACGCCTTTACGCTTATGAAAGTATAAAGTTTGCGTTGAAATTTAAGAACCAAGGGAGGGTTTGATTACCTCGCCTTAAGCCGCGGATATGATGCGATTTACCTGCTTTTGTCCCGGCTTTGCGCACCGTAAACTGACTTTAAGCGTTTCCTTGGAGGCGATCGAGGAGACCTATGGACCGCGAAGAAGAATATCCCATTCTGGTTGCACAAGATGGACCCCTTAAAGGAGAACGCTGGACGTTGAGCCGCACCCTTATGATCGGGCGCGACCCGAGCTGTGAAGTTCAGGTGCAAGACCGGCAGGTTTCGCGTTTTCACGCGCGTCTTACGCCGAACCAGGAAGGGGTGACCTTGGAAGACCTTGGAAGCAAGAACGGCACGAATCACAATGGAACGGAACTTACCGGTCCCATCATGCTGCAGGATGGCGATATGTTTGGGATCGCACTCGCACAGCAATTTACGTTTCTAACCTCAGATGCAACCATGCCGCTCGCCGAAAGCGGATCGCGCAATGGGCGTCTTGTCATGGAGCAAAAATCACGTCAGGTTTGGGTGAACCAGCAGCAATTGATCCCGCCATTGTCTGCCCAGCAGTTCAAACTGCTGTGGACGCTTTATGAAAGCCAGGGGCAGGTGATTGAGCGCGCCCATCTCGTTGCGGAGGTTTGGGGTGAAGACCAGACAGCCGGCGTTTCCGACCAGGCATTGGATGCGCTGATCCGCCGTCTGCGTGACAGGCTGGCAGTGCTCGACCCAAGTCATCAATACATCAATACCATCCGCGGACATGGTTTGCGGTTGGATAATCCGCCGATCGGTGAATGAAATTATGGATGCACAATCAGAAAAAGTACTTGCCCAATTGATCAGGAACACCCGCGTTGCCTCTCTTGGCACAATGCGGGATGGCGCGCCTCAGGTCTCGATGGTGGCGTATATCTATGCCGAAGATTTTTCGGCGTTCTATATCTTTGTCAGCCGGCTCGCGCAGCACACGGTGGATATGCAAAAGGATTATCACATCAACCTGATGATCTGTGAGACCGACGACGGGCGTGCAGACCCGCAGACATTGGCGCGGGTTTCCATTCGCGGCGCAGCGGATATGATCCAGGCGGGGGAGCCGGGTTTTTCTCTGCTCAAAGATCAGTATCTTGCGCGCTTTCCTGAAGCGGAGCAGCTTTTTGCTCTTTCTGATTTTAGTTTTTGGCGTATCAGTCCGCGCGGTGGACGTTACGTGGCGGGGTTTGCCAAAGCGTTCAATATCACCGCTGACGCCCTTCAGAAAGTTTCAGCCCGATAATTATTCATTTGCATGGGAGTAAATGTGACCAATCTTAAATTGTTGGCTGTTTTTGCACACCCCGATGACGAGTCGATGGGCATGGGTGGGACGCTGGCGAAGTATGCCGCCGAAGGCGTGGAGACTCATCTCGTCTGCGCCTCACGCGGAGAGGCAGGCTGGTTCGGTCCCGAGGAGCAGGATCCAGGTCCAGAACGACTCGGCCAGATTCGCACGGAGGAATTACAGAACGCCGTCAAAGAACTTGGCATGCAAAGTCTTTCCTTTCTCGGTTATATCGACGGACAGGTGGATCAAGCCGCCCCCACTGAAATTATCGCGAAGATCGTCACACATATCCGCCGAATCCAACCGCAGGTGGTTGTGACGTTTCCGCACGACGGGAACTATGGTCACCCCGATCACATTGCCATTGGACAGTTCACAAATGCCGCCATCGTTTGTGCCGCGGATTCAAGTTACAAAGACCCTGAGAACCTTCCCGCATATCGCGTATCAAAACTTTATTACATGGTGGACGGCGAGAGCTTTGTCAACCTGATCGCGCCTTTTATGGGGGATATGACTTTCCCTGTCGACGATCAAATTCGCAGCGAATCACCGTGGAATGAATGGATGATCACCACTCGTATCGATATGGCAGAGCATTGTCACGCAGCATGGCGTGCCATTCAATGCCATAAAAGCCAGTTGGCAACCCTGGGTGCTCTCGTTGAAATGCACGAAGACGCCGCCGTTGCCGTACTGGCAATGCAGGGAACGTTCTTCCGCGCTTTCAGCCTTGTAAATGGAGGTCGAAAGGTCGAATCTGATCTCTTCGAAGGTTTACGCTAATTGTGTCGAGTCTGTCTGTAAAATTTATCGGAACCGGCAGACAGTTTTTTAGTGATAGGAGAATTTAGACATGAGCGTTTTGTACTTCTGGTTTGTCTGGCTGCATATTTTAGCCGCCTTCGTTTTCTTTTTTGCACATGGGACTGCATTGGCAGTCGCTTTTTTGCTTCCAAAACAAAAAGAGATGAATAGTATGAAGGCGCTGTTGGATGTAACCGGCATCACCATTATGCCGCTTGGCGTGAGCATGCTTGTCATCCTGCTTACAGCTCTGTATATGGCTGGTTCAGGGAGTTGGTGGCGCACAGGTTGGTGGTGGCTTTCCTTTTTAATTTTCTTTTTTATGATCTTTTGGATGACATGGTATGGGCGCAAAATGTACAGTCCCATACGCAAGGCATTGGGCATGGAATACATGACCGGCTTTAGTAAACACAATCACGCAGAAGAGCCGATAGGCATGGATGAGATCCAGCAGTTGATCGCCAAGACCAATCCGCGTTTGTTGATGTGGGTTGGTTTGATCTCCACTGCGGTTTTGTTATGGTTGATGCGATTTAAACCTTTTTAGTTTGTATACTTATCGTCATAAGTGGATAAGGAATATTTTCAAAATTCACTACAGATAAACACTGATAAACAGGATGATAGATTGTTTTGAGGAAAATTGCCTCACAATCTGTGTGAATCTGCGTTCATCTGTGGTTGAAAACAGTAATCCATTACTCTCGTTAAGTTACAAAAGACCCCGAAGATTTATCTTCGGGGTCTTTTTTTAAGCCAGGTTTTTCTTCATCGAAATTTTGAGTGCTATCTTGTAGATCTCGCCCAATTTGTCTGCCATCGCCTTGGCTTCGGGATTGTCTCCCTGCGATTCCATTTGCGCTGAGAGACCGGTCAGCGTGTCAAGCAATTCCTGTGTGACGATTTGTTCGTCCTGCTTGAGAGCTGCTTCAATGGCTGCCGCATCGGGAAGCTGGATCAACTGCTCGATGATCGCGATCTCTGGCGGGGCACTGGCTGCCTGCAGCACCTGGATCATCTTTTGCAGTTTGCCCATGCGCGCATAGTCGTTTTTCTCTGAAGACTCTTTCAACATTTGCTGGGCAATATCAACTGCATCCTGGGTAAATCTGTCGAGGTTGGCAGTGACGGCTTTCTCAATATCTTCCTGCGCCAAAAGCGATTCCACAAATTCCTGCGCCTGCTTGAAGCGTGCTTCCATCTGCTTGTCGATGTCTGCGACGAAGCCGAGCAGTTTTTCCCGAATCCCTTCGAGGCGGGTCTTTTCGTCGCCCGTGGATTTTTCGATCACTTCGCTGAGCGTCTGGAAGAAGACATAGTCCATGCCGCCGCGCGCCAGCGAGACGTAAGCCCGGATGCGTGCATCCGACTTTGATGAGATGACCATATCCAGCAGTTTCTCACGCGTCAGGCTCTGACCCGCCTCCTGCAACTCGTGTTGGGCTGCTTCCAGTTCCCCGACCGATTCTTTCAACTGACGCCCATACTCGGTTTCTTCAAGCAGTTGCGTCTGAATATCGATAAGGGCGCGAGCCAGTGGTTCCTGCCCGCTTCCCAAGGCGTTCTGGGCGATTCGGCTGAACAGCGCGAAGAATTGTTCGTCGATGATCTTGGCGTTTTGTTTGATCAATTCCGAGCGGACATCCTTGGTTGTGACCTGCATCAGCCGCTCAATGAACTGGACGCGGTCCTGCTGCTCTTTGAGCATTTCCGGCGTGATGCCGTCTTTACCGAGGATCGTTTCGATCATTGATTCATAAGTCAAATTGGCTTGCGGACTGAGCAAATACGCCTTGCGCTTTTCGGCAGGCAGACGGTCCGTCACTTGTTTGATGAGCGGACCAATCATCCGTTCCTGTTCATTGACAGGTAACCCAAGTTCGGAAGGGAAAAAGGTGAGCAGGAGTTCCTTTTCGTTGTCATGGTAGACCACCGGGGTGGCGAGACGTCCCTGATATCCGCAGTACTGGCATTGCGCGTGATTGACCTGTCCGCTCAGAAGCCTTTGTTTGGCTTGCGGGTCGGCAGTCACATCGAACAACTGCTCGACATTGGCGGTGATCATCTGTTTACAGCGTGGGCATGCGATTTGTGTTTGTGGCATTTATATTTCCGTTTTATGTATTGATAAGAACTATCCGACCAGCTCTTCGAGGCGATCGATATATCCTTCCATCACAGCGAAGGTTTCTTCGACCGCTTTGGGTGTGGTCAGGTCTACCCCGGCGCCCTTCAATACATCGAGGGGATATTTTGAGGAGCCGGATTTGAGGAAGCCGAGATAATCTTCTGCGGCGTTCGGTTCCCCGCGTAAAATGCGTGAGGAAAGTGCGTGCGCACCCGAAATGCCGGTGGCGTACTGATAAACGTAGTAGTCCGCGAACAGATGCGAGAACGTGGACCATACCATTCCCACACGCGGGCGGTCCAGTTTGATCTTTGGACCAAAACCTTCTCCGAACAGGTCCGCCATCAGGTTGATCAAAGAATCGGAGGTGAGAGGTTCCCCACGTTCGGCACGCTGATGCGTTTCCAGTTCGAAGCGCGCAAGAGTCGGCATTTGGAAGAAGTATCGGAAGAAATTCCCACTTACAGCTTCTTCGATGAGCGCGATCAGGAAGTTCTTATCCTTGATGGTGTTGAGCAAGTGTCCGCGCATCATGGCTTGGTTGAAGTTCGAAGCCACTTCTGCGACAAAGAGCGAATAACCGGAATAGGCGAACGGCTGATTTTTCCACGTCAGATACGAATGCATGGAGTGACCCAGCTCATGCGCCAGTGTGCTCATGCTGCCGATGTCGTTGGTGAAGGACATCATAATGAACGGATGAGTGCTGGGCGAACCGTATGAGAAAGCGCCGTTCATCTTGCCGATATTTGCCGTGGAATCCACCCAGCGGTCCTTTAGGCAGCCCTGACGCAGGGTGTTGACATAATCCTTGCCGAGCGGCGCAAGCGCATCGCTGATGTGATCGACTGCCTGCTCGAAAGTGAGGGGGACTCTCTTTTTGGAAAGCGGCGCCCACACATCGTAATACTGGAAATCCTTTAATTTGAGCGCTTTGCGTTTGATCTCGAAATAGCGATGCCAAACGGGAAGTTTCTTTTTGAACGTGTTGATCAGGTTATGAAAAACCTCTTCCGGAATATTGTTGTTGAACAGGGATGCCGAAAGAGTGGAATTAAATCTGCGCGCACGCATGTTGAAGACGTTCGCGCTGATGGATGTGGAAAGGTTGGTCGCCAGCGTGTTCTTGAATTCAAGATGTTTATCGTGATAACTGTCGAACGCGCTCTGGCGGACTTTTCGGTCCGGGTGCTCCATCAGGGTTGAGTAGAAGTTACTCTGAGTGACTTCGACCTTTTTACCCTTGCTGTCTGTGGCGGGGGCGAATTTAAAATCGGCGTTGACCAGCATGCTGGTGCTGTTCGACGCACCGCTGAACGGGTCTGTAGCCATCCCCAAAATTTCTTCCACTTCAGATGAACGTACATGCGCCTGCTGCCGGAAAAGATCATCAAAACTCTGGCGATGTACAGCAAGTTTCTTATTTTTCTTCATCCATGCGTCGAGCTTTTTTCTGCCGATCTTTAATATTTCAGGATTAAGAAAGGCAGTTGCTGCGCCGACTTGTCCCGCCATACTTTGCGCCCTGCCGACCATGGCGGCTGATGCCTGATTGGTTGTGTCCACGGCGTAGGCGAATTGAGCATACATATAAACTGTATAGGTTTGCAGTCCAATATCTTCAACGGCTTTCAAACCCTTAAGCAGCATTTCGGGGCTCTGACCCAGTTTGCCTTCGAATTTCTTTATTTTGGGGAGGTCTTTGAGAATTGATTGAAGAGCTGCTTCCCATTGTTTGGGTGATTTGTAAACGCTTTCGGCGTTCCATGTATATTTCTTATTCACATCTTTTCGCGCGGGAATTTTCGACATCGGTTTATCCTTTTCTGTGAAATGTAAATTATTTTACCTTTTCCCACGAGCTTTGGGAAACCCGCTGGGAGTGAAATTATCTTGGGAGCGAGAAACAAATTCTGGCACCCGAATCAGGCTTCGGGCGTTGGGTCGAACCGTTGGCAGATTCCGCCCAGATGCGACCGCCATGCGCTTCGATAATGGCGCGGGCAAGGTACAGCCCAAGTCCGGCGCCTTTTGTCTGTTTGACTGCATTGGTCGAACGATAGAAACGGTCAAAGATGTGCGGCAGGTCCTTCGGGTCGATGCCGGGTCCTTCATCACTGACGCACACGATCACTTGTTCCGGCAGAACGGTTCCGGTAATCTTGATCTCTCCCTCTGGCGCATACTTCAAAGCATTGGATACAAGGTTCGACATCACCTGTTCCAACCTGTTTTCATCGCCAAGGATGATGGGAAATTTTTCGGGAAAATCGGTGACGATATGATGCTTGGGAGCCTGGGATGAAAACCGTTCGGTCACTCTTAACGCAAGGCTGGGGATGACAACATCGGCTTGATTCAAGCTGAGACCTCCAGCCTGCAACCGCGAAGCGTCCAGCAGGTCGTCGATCATCTTGGAGAGTCGGTCTGCCTCCTCTTCGATAACGGAGAGAGAATCGTTGATGGTGTGCTTGTCCCATTTCGCGTCTGCTCTTCGCAATGTGGACGCGTACCCTTTGATAAGCGCCACTGGCGTCCGCAATTCATGGCTGACGATGGAGATAAAAGTGGCTTTCATCTCATCCGCATTGCGGAAGTGAGTGATATCGCGCACCGCCATGATGACATTGCGGAGCTTTCCCTCATCGGATAGCAATGGCGCATATGTGATTCCAACTGGAATGGGCGGCGGTAGGGGGCGGTTCAAGTCACCCTCCACGTAAAGGGTGGCGTTGGGTGTGAGAGGCCAGCCGCCTTTTACAGACTCTTCAAGCGTGCTGCCTTGAGGTTCCTTTTTCCATTTAATGATCTCGTTATGGGCTTTGCCTGTGATCTCCTCATTAGGCATGCCGTATAACTTGCTAAATGCTTCATTGCAGCGCTCAATATTCATTTCGCCGTCAAGGATGAGAATGCCGTCGGCGGCGGAGTCGAGCAACGCGTCGAGTCGTTTTTTCTCGTAGGTGACCTGTCCATAAAGCTGCGCGTTGAAAACGGCGATGGCTGCTTGATCCGCAAAGGATTGCAGCAGGGTTCGGTCATTCGGGGTGAACAGGTCGGCGTAATTGCGGAAGATAAAAATAACGCCGATCACTTGTCCATGTGCGGCGAGGGGAAGACCTGTGCCATTGAGAAGTCCCATGCTGGCGGTGTAGGTCAACTCTTTTAACATGCGGTTGAGTTCGCGCACGTCCAGCTCGCGGACTTTTTCTTCGGCAAGAAGCGGGGTTAAGTAGGAGAGAAACGCAGGGGCGATGCCATGTGCCGCAGCGACGCTCCAGCCGTCGGGTTGTTTGAGCGCGATGATTCCCGCCTGCCCGGCGAGCATCTCAATGGAGACACGCAGGATGCGCGCCAGAAGTTTCTCCAGATCCAGTTCCTGCGTTAACAGGCGCGAAATTTCCAGCAGGTAATCCCGCTGGCGCACGCGAAAATCGGGGAGCATGGATGGCACAATTGACACGGTTTGACTATTTTATCACCCTGTTTTTGATGGATATGTAAGAATTGTGTATGCGGATGGACCTTGCGGATGTTTCTGTGCGCCTTTCAAATTTGCACAATTTTACTGTTGCGAAATAGGAAATTAGTAATAAAATTAAGAAAACATTAATTTATACATGGATACCCTACCCGAATTCTCGCTTGGTTGCATATCCTGTAATTATTCTTTTAAAGGGGTAAGATTCGGGTGATCATTTCGCCAAACCGTTTGTGTTTTGTTCCCTTGCGCGTGGATTTAATGCAAGGTGATGTTGTGAATATTTGATTTTTTTGATAGAGGATGCGATTATGTTGAAGTCGTTGCGATATATCTTTTTGGCGCTTGCGGTGGTCGGTTCACTTTTTCTTGGGCCTGTTTCGACCGTCCATGCATTGACCTACCCGGCGGAGATCAATAAAAGCTTTACCCCGATCTCAATTTCATCTGGCGGTACTTCGATTCTGCGTGTGACGATTTACAATCCAAACACAAATGAACTGACGAACGCCTCGTGGACGGATAATTTCCCGGCTGGTATCACGGTGGCAAATACACCAAATGTGACTACCACTTGTATGGATACCGTCACCCCTGCAAACTTTGCTGCGGTTACAGATTCAAGCGATGGAACAGTAGACCCTGGGGATACTTCTATTAAGTTATCTGGGGCAACCGTGCCCGCTCAGGTTGGAAGCAATCCGGGCAGTTGTTATGTGGAAGTGACTGTCACCTCTACAACCCCAGGAAACCTTATCAATACCATTTCGGCAAACGCTCTCACCTCCAAAACCTTGGACGGCAGTCTTTCAGTCGATATTACCAATACCACCCCCGCCAGCGCTACGTTGAATGTGATCACCGTACAGCCGCCCTCATTAAGTAAAGGGTTTGCTCCGAATACGATTTATGTTGGCGAGCTTAGCACATTAACTATAACCATTCGCAATAACGATACCAATACCTCCCTGACAAGTACTACATTTCGGGATGCCCTGCCCACTGATGTGGTTGTTGCCAACCCACTATCCACTTCCCTTACTGGGTGTGGCAGCGGAACATTGTTAAACTCTTTAGGCGGGACCGCATTGGCGCCGGGGGATACTGCCATTGCGTTGAGTAATGCAACCATTGCCCCGAATTCCAATTGTGTTATTACGGTAGGAGTCACCTCTACAAGATCAGCTGCGTATACAAACTCCATCCCTGCCGGTCCGTCTAATCCGGATTCGATCCATACAGATCAGGGAGTGACAAACGCCTCCCCGGCGTCTGCGAACTTAAACGTTCAGGCATTCGGACTCAGTAAGTCTTTTGCGCCGACTGCCATTCCTGCTGGCGATACTACACAACTAACGATTTCCATTGCGAACCCATCTTCGACTTTTGACTACACGGGCGTTATCCTTCCTGACAATCTTCCCACCGGGTTGGAGGTGGCTTCACCTGTAACGACCTCATTGACAGGCTGTGGCAGCGGTACACTTGTGAACGATAGTGACACCGCTTTATCTGCGGGGGATACCACCGTCAAATTAACTGGGGGGAGCATTGCCAGAAGCACAACATGTATCATTACGGTCAATGTTTTGGCGAGGATGGATGTTACACCGGGAACGATTAGTAATACGATTCCTGCCAATACACTGGTAACAGATCAGGGAAATTCCAACGCAACTCCTGCAAGCGCCGACCTTGATGTTTCAGGGCTGGGCATTTCAAAGGCGTTTTCGCCTTCGACATTCGCGGCGGGTTCCACAAGTACATTGACGATCACGATTACAAATCCCTCATCAAGTCCTTTCACGGGTGCAACCCTATCTGATACTCTCCCAACTACTCCAAACAGCAACTTGCGGTTCACCGGTACGCCTTCCACTACCTGTACCACAGGAAGTGACGGAGCGACTGCCACGTTGTCAGGAGCACCAACTAGAACAGTGAATCTTGCGAATGGTACGCTTCCTGCTGCAGGGTCTTGTACGATCACAGCCCAGGTCACAACTGATGCGAACGTTCCTGCGGCTGGTCCGTATACCAATACGATTCCTGCCAATGCGTTGACAACTACAGAAGGCGGGAGAAATCCATCTCCGGCAAATGCCAATGTGAGTGTCACAACGGTGAGCGTTTCAAAATCATTTGGAACAAGCCCGATCGTTGCCGGACAAAACAGCACTGTGACGATCACGATCACCAACCCGGCTACAGCCGGTGCTTTGACTGGAATCAACCTCACGGATACTCTTCCCACAGGGTTGATTGTTTCGGGTACCCCCGCCTCGCCTCAGTGTAATGGCGGTGTGGTTACCAACACTGCTACTTCTGTCACTATTACAGGTGGTTCTCTTGCGGCGGGACCCAGTAGTTGTACGCTGGTCTTTAATGCCACAGCATCGGTAAATGCTTCGGCTGGAACATATACCAATGACATATCCCCGGGTGATCTGCAGACCGATCAGGGACCCACAAACAGTAATCATCCAAGTGTTAATATCACGGTGAATGCAGTCAGTGTTATAAAAGCCTTCTCTCCCACAAGTATTCAGTCGGGCGGAACCAGCACGTTGACCATTACGCTGCGGAACCCCACTGGTTCGGACTATACGGGTGTAACTTTTACCGACTCATTGCCTTCAGGTTTGTCTGTGGCGTCTTCTCCGGCACCGATTAATAACTGCGGCGGCGTTTTAGATAATGGCTCCGGTGGCGCGCTTGGTGCTGGTGATACAGTTATTCGTTTGACGGGTGGAACCATTCCCGCAAGTTCATCGCCGCCTACAAATTCGACCTGTACCATCGTTGTACCCATCACTGGGACAACCGGAGCGACTTCAACCGGTTATCCCAACTCGATTCCTGTAAATGGGTTGTCTACTGCTGAAGGACCAAGAAACACGACTGCTGCCAATGCAACCTTGACCATTTATCCTACAGGCGCAGGTATTACGCTTACCAAGGCTTTTTTGAACACTACTATAAATAGAGGTGAAAACTCAAGACTCCGCCTCACGATCAGCGCTCCGGCTGATACCGATTTGAACAACTTCCATATAGTGGATTATTTGCCCGGCGATCTTACCGTCAGTAATTCCACCGCGCCCACAATTTCCGGTTGTGGTGTTACTGTCGGTTCGGCAGGATTTAACCCGCAGGTTGGCGATACATCCATTACGGTAACGGGCGGCACGGTTACACGCGGTACCGACTGTGTGATCACCGTCTATGTGACGAGTGATACAGGCACAACAGCCGGTTTGGTCAATACCAATACGATCAATCCCGGGGATATTACCAATACCGAAAATCGTTCGATCCTTTCCCCTGTTAATGCGACATTGACAGTGCGCACGGTCGGTACATTGACAATGAGCAAGGCATTCTATCCCTCCATTTTGAGTCCCGGTGGTTTGTCGACCTTGACGATCGAATTGACGAATACAGGCGCATCTGCACTTGTATTCGTGACTGCAACAGATAACCTGCCGAGTCTTGCCACTGGGAGAATTGAAATCGCAAATCCGTCTACCAGCGCCAGCACCACCTGCGGCTCGGGTACGTTGACAAATGGAACGGGTGGCCCCTTAACTGACGGCGACACCTCGATCAGGCTTAATAACGGGACAATTCCCGCTCAGGTGGGAGGCGTAGCGGGGATCTGTACGATCACTGTGGACGTCAGGGGAGTCCATATCTCGGGACCTCTTCCCTTAACCTTGACAAACACCATCCCAACGACAAATGTGGTTGGGACCATTCAGGGCACAACATCAACGATGAACCCTGCTTCTAGCGCGTCTGATGATCTTCGACTCCAGAACCTTTCGATTGAGATCGTAAAGGGATTTGTTCCGCAATTGGTTTACGGCGGCGCATCTTCCACTTTGAGCATCCGTTTGCGCAACCCAAACACCAGTGCAGTTTTAACAGGCATCACTTTTACAGACACCATGCCTGTGGGTATGATCATTGCCAATCCGGCAGATTTGGTTCCATCCGCCATCGGCAATTGTGGACCCGACGCCAAACTTGTTGGCTTGCCGGGAGATAACGTGTTTGTGTTTAGTGATGGCATGCTGCCCGCCGGCGCCGAGTGTACGATGACTTTAAGCGTCACGATGACCGTCAATGGGAACCTGACAAACACCATCCCTGCCCATGATGTGTCAACTTTTAATGGCGTAACCAATGGTACGGCAACATCCGCTTCGCTGACCAATCTTGCAGGCGCCAGCGTTTCAAAGGGATTCTCGCCCGGTGTCATTGTGGCGGGGACCTCCAATTACTCCACTTTAACCATTACCATTACAAGTACGGCAAATGTAGCACTAACTCAACTTGGATTGGTGGATGATTTACCTCCTGGCTTGGAGGTTGCTGGCGGATCAGCGCCCGCGCCTACCAATACATGTAATGGGGCACTGGATGCAAATCCCGGCGATACCACGATCCAACTCAGCGACGGAACAATGCCGATAGGATATGTTACCTGCACAATGACAATTTCTGTTACTGGTGCAAACCCGGGCACATATACAAATATCATTCCGGCGAATTCGATTACGAATAACGAAGGCGTTTCCAACCAGTCTCCCACCGAAGCTACGCTGATCCTGACACCGTTTAGTTTGGGTAACCGAGTGTGGTACGACACAAATAACAACGGAGTGGTTGACGGCTCTGAAGTCGGCGTTTCGGGTGTGCGGGTCGAGCTTTATAAGGATGATGGTACTTCGCCTGGTGTGTACGATGCCGGTGATACTTTTGTAGGTTTTGACACGACTGACGCCACTGGCTACTATCGTTTTGACGATCTTGGTCCAGGTGATTATGTTGTTGTAATTCCAACGGATAATTTCCGCGATATTGGCATCGGAGACTCAGTTCCGGGGAACCCGCTTGCGGGCTACCTGAGTAGCGGCACTACGATTTCATCTGCTGGTACGATAACTGATGTTTATGGACCCGATGCCGATACTACCGTATTGGACGATGATGACAACGGCACTTCCACCTTTGTATCTGGTTCATTGAATTATGTTTCGTCCCGCGCGGTGACACTAGGCCCGGATGCATCTGAACCGACAGGTGAGACCAATCCGAGTACGAATCCTGAAACAGGTGAAGCACCTGATGCCCAAAGCAACCGTACTGTGGACTTTGGTTTTTATCGCAACCAGCTGGGAAACTTGATATTCTTTGACGCAGATGGTGACGGTATCTATAATGCCGGCGCCGGTGACCTGCCCATGCAGGACGCGGTTGTTAAATTGTATGCCAGTAACGGCATTACTGAGATCAATGTGGGACCAGATGGCATCCTGGGCACTGCCGATGATGCTCCTGGAGGTGTGACAACAGGGGCAGGGGGTACCTATCAATTCGCAGGTTTGCCTGCTGGTAGTTACGTTGTGAAGGTAACACCAGCGTCTGGAGCAAGCACGCTGGATAATGCCGATACAGCCAACCCGAACAACAACGAGGACAACAACGATAACGGCATCGGCTCAGGAACCGGCGAAGTGTCAAGCCATGTAGTGACTTTAACGCCGGGCGTGGCAGGTACAAGTACCACAGTCAATAATAATACTGCCACCACAACCAACCCGTCGATGGACTTCGGCTTTACTCCCTTGTACAGTTTGGGGAACCGCGTTTGGTTCGACACCAACAATGACAGCCTGCGTAACGGAAGCGAAGTTGGGGTCGAAAATGTCCGTGTTGAACTTTATAGAGACAACGGGAACGGTGTCTACGATGCTGGCGATACATTCGTCTCCTTCCAAACCACAGATGCAGATGGGTATTATCTCTTTACCGATCTGGAGGCTGGCGAATATGTAGTTTCCATTCCCCGCACGCAATTTGCTGTAGGTGGACCTTTGAATGGCTATTGGAGCAGCGCCACCTCTGTAGATGGTAGCGGAACTATTTCAGATGCAACCAATAATGATGTTGACATTGATATGGACGATGATGACGACAATGGCATAACAAGTTTTACTGGCGGCTCCATCCTGAACGTTTCATCCCGCGCTGTAACTTTGGGACCGGGTGACTCTGAACCCACTGGCGAAACGAATCCGGCGACCAATCCTTTGAGCGTGGAAGCCTTTGACGCCCGCAGCAATCGTACGGTGGACTTCGGTTTTTATCGTGTGGAATTGGGCGATCTGGTGTACTGGGATGTCGACGGAAACGGCAACTACGATGGCGTGGATCAACCGATCAGCGGTGCCAAGGTTCAACTATTTGCAAGTGATGGCACTACTGAAATCAGGGTTGGTCCCGATGGCATTTTGGGCACGAATGATGACACAACCGGCGGTGTAACCACTGGAATAACTGGTACATACCTTTTCAGTGGATTGCCAGCCGGAGATTACATTGTTCGCGTCACACCTCCGAACGGGCTTGAGAGTACAGTCGATAACTTTGACAGCGCCGACAACGCCAATCCCAACACCAATTCAGACGATAACGATAATGGCGTTGGCACGGCTTCGGGTGTGGTTTCAAGTAATACGGTATCCCTGATACCGGGTGCGGCGGGCGTGAGCAATACGGTCACGAACAGCACCGGAACAACGACCAACCCATCTGTCGACTTCGGCTTCGTAAGCGACCTGACCCTCGACTATAGCCTGGGTAACCTTGTCTGGTTCGATACCAATAACAATGGCGTACTTGATGCCGCTGAATTGGGTGTCTCTGGTGTCCGGGTTGAACTATATAAGGATGATGGGACGACTCCCAATGTGTTCGATGCCGGAGACACTTTTGTTGATTTCCAAACGACGGTTAATGGTCATTACATGTTCAATGGGCTTGAAGCCGGGAACTATGTCGTCGTTATTCCCGCATCCGAATTTTCTCCGGGAGGAACGCTTTCAGGATATTGGAGCAGCGGAACAAGCATTTCAAATAATGGAACCCTGACCGACAGCATCAACCCGGATGTTGATACGAACCCGACGGACAGCGACGATAATGGCGTTTCCACTTTTGCCGGCAACCGCCTTGATTATGTTGCTTCGCGCGGAGTTACATTAGGACCCAGTACTTCCAACGAACCGACAGGCGAAACGGAAGGCGGAGCGAATCCGGGTCCGGGCGAGGCGCCGGATGGACAGAGCAACCGCACCGTGGACTTTGGCTTCTATCAGGTTCAGGTTGGCAACCAAATATTTGTGGATACAAATAATGATGGTTACTATAATAGCGGCGATAGTGTACTGCCCGGCGCTACGGTGCAGATCTTTTCCGGTGACGGCTCAACCGAAATTCCGGTTGGTCCCGATGGCTTGCTCGGAACTGCCGATGATGCGAACGGTGGTGTGACCAGTAACGCCGCAACCGGAACCTATTTCTTTGGCGGATTGCCGCAGGGAAGTTATGTAATTCGGGTAACCCCCCCGGCGAGTTATTACAGTGCCGTGGACGCAAATCCCGATACTGCCTTGCCGGATAATAATGTCAATAATAATGATAATGGTGTCGGTGTTGGCGCTGGGCAGGTTTCCAGCAGCCCTGTGCCGCTAAAACCGGGCGTGGTCGGCTCCAGCAATACAGTGACGAACAGCATCGGCGCCACATATAACCCATCCATGGATTTCGGCTTCCTGACCGTCAATGGCGCGCTTAAGACTATCTACGCCACAGACCAGACTTTTACCGGAGGCACGGATGTTGCCGTCGGCGAGATCATTACATATCAGATCCTTGTGGCAGTTCCGGCAGGCGTCAGCATGAATGGCGTGGTTGTGACCGACCAGCTTGACAGAGGACTGGCGTTTGTAGATTGCGATATTGTGGATGTGACTGGCGTGGATCAGACCGGCACGGTTTGTCCTCCCACTGTCAACAACTTCCCTGATCCCAGTGATCCGGTGAATGGCGGCAGGGAAGTGATCTTCAACATAGGTGCTGTTCCTGCCCCAGGTGCCGATTCGCTTATTACGATCCGCTATAGGGCAATCGTACTTGATGTGCGCGACAATACAAATAATGTTCGGCTGAACAACAATGTCTATGTAGCCTGGGATACAGGTTCACTCACCGCCAGCGCACCCGAGGCGAAGGTTATCGAGCCGGATCTGGATATCAACAAATCCGCCACTCCATCAGCGAATGTTCCGGTGGGTTCCACGATTCAATTTACATTGAGGGTTGCGCATACCGCCCAAAGTCTGACAGATGCCTATGATGTTGTAGTCACGGACATTTTGCCGCCCGAACTTGAGTATGTTCAGTGTTCGGTGACGTATGTGAGCGGTCCTGCGCCTACAGATCCGGCTGACCCGGCAACTGACCCGAATCTTTGTACCCCGGGCAGCACAACCACTGACCTCAGCTTTACTTGGGATGTTGTTCCTCTTGGCTCTGCGCCGTCCGTGATCACTTTCAGTGCGCGCCTTATCGCTTCGCCTGCGGTCAATACTGCGAACGTCGCTTGGACATCCCTGCCCATCGACCCGCAGCCAAACGGACAGCCTGTATTATTGAGCACCTATAACAGCGCGGCGCATGAACGGTGGTATGACCCCACAAATAACGTGGATGTATACGGCGCGTCCAGCAGTGTTACCATCGGGTTGACGGGCGCCGGAACTGCTGCCTCTAGCGATGAGCTTCCAGACACCTTGCCTGATACCGGTTTCGCTCCAGGCGTAATGACCCTGTTACCTGAGCAGCCGTCAGAACTTGCATATCAATCCACCGATGTTTGGATTGAAATTCCACGCTTGGGCGTAAAGGTACCGATTGTTGGAGTGCCGTTGGTTGGTGGCGATTGGGATCTCTCATGGCTGGGCGGCGAGGCTGGTTGGCTTGAAGGTACCGCCTTCCCGACCTGGAAGGGAAATAGTGTTCTAACCGGGCATGTTACCCTCCCAAGCGGCAACCCCGGTCCATTCTCCACGCTCGAGTCGCTGCAATGGGGCGACAGAATAATTGTCCATGCCTATGGCAGCGTGTACACGTATGAGGTTCGCCAGAATCGCACCGTGAGTCCGAATAACACTACGGTTTTCGCACACGAAGAGGATGCCTGGCTCACCTTGTTGACGTGCAAGACCTACGAAGAATCGACAGGAGAATATCGTACCCGCGTTGCAGTCCGCGCAGTCTTGATCAGCGTGGAGCTGGAGCGATAAAACCAGCTCAGAGTTTGTAAAAGGCTGTTAGATCAGAATCAAAAAAAGGCGGCGTCGCGAGGCGTCGCCTTTTGATTCCTGTCTTATAATTGCCGCATGGCATCCCAACATCCTCTCAAGATATTCGTCAGCTATGCATCCGGCGATCGTGAACAGGCGCAAAAGCTTTATGCGTATCTTGCGTCGCAGGGCGCAGCGCCGTGGATCGATACCGAGGATTTGCTGCCCGGGCAGGATTGGAAAGTGGCGATTTCGCAGGCATTGGATGAAACGGATATTGTTTTGTTATGCCTTTCGAAAAAGTCCGTGAGCCGTGAGGGATATGTCCAAAAGGAAATGCGCCTCGCACTGGACCGGGCGCTGGAGATTCCCTCCGGCGAGATTTTTCTCATCCCGTGCCGCTTCGAAGAAGTTGACCTGCCTTACAGCCTGCGGGAGTTTCAGTGGGTGGATATTTTCACTGAAAGCGGAATGCGAAAGCTGCTCAAGAGCTTGAGCCTGCGTGCTGAGAAAGTTGGCGCTTCACCTCTTTATGTGGACGGTGCTCCTGTTGCAGAGATCAAGAGAGAAAAGTCTCCGCCTAAGAGAAGAACAGCAGGAGCCTCATCTTCGAAAAATGTTGAGGTTCATATCCACGGCAATGTCAGCGATTCGAATATAGTGATCGGGGATGGTAATACAGCAACGAACACCTCCAACGATTAAATAAAAAAGACCTTTGATCACTCAAAGGTCTTTTTGGTTAATGTAGACTACATCAATTCTTTTTCCGCATGGGTCAGCGCATCTTCGAACATTGCGAGACCTTCATCCACTTCGCTCTTGCTAATGGACAGCGGCGGCGCAATGCGGATCACACTTTGACCGCAGGAAAGCATCAGCAATCCACGTTCGAACGCCAGGTCCACCACGCGTTCCGTCAATTTTTTGGCGGGGTCCTTGGTTTCACGGTCGGTCACGAACTCCACGCCGATCATGAGCCCCTTACCGCGGACGTCGCCCATGCTGGGGTGCCGCGCCTGAATTTCTGTCAGCGCATCCTTGGTATATTCACCGACTTCCTTTGCGTTCTGCAGATATTCCTTTTCGATCAGGTCGATGGTCGCGAGTGATGCGGCGCATGAAATGGGATTTCCGCCGTAGGTGTTGCCGTGTGTGCCGATCTCCCAATCCATAACGGATTTGCGCGCAATGCACGCTCCAAGCGGCATACCTGATGCGATTCCCTTGGCGGATGTGACAATATCCGGTTCGACACCGAAATGTTCGATTGCCCACCACTTGCCGGTACGCCCCATACCCGATTGGACTTCATCCACGATGAGCATAATTCCGTGTTTGTCGCAGAATTTGCGCAGCGCCGGGTAGAAACCGTCGGGCGGAACGATGTATCCGCCTTCGCCTTGGATGGTTTCTACGAGAACACCTGCCACTTCCTTGGCGGGAAGGATCTGCGCAATGATCTCTTCTTCGATGTAGCGCACCACTGCTTCACCATAGTCTTCGCCTTTGCGTCGTTCAATGACCGGACGGTACGGGTTGGGGTAGGGGGCATGTGTCACGCCGTTCATCAATGGATAGAACCCGCTGTGGTATTTTGCCTTGCTGGCGGTGAATGTCACTGCTCCCATTGTGCGCCCATGGAAAGCCCCGGTAAAGCCGATGAAGTTCGCGCGTTTGGTGTGATAGCGTGCAAGCTTGATCGCTGCTTCCACAGCTTCCGTACCGGAATTGGTCATGAAAGAAAGCGCATCCTCCTTGAAGGGTGCGATCTCATTTAGCTTTTCACCGAGCTCGATCCATTTTTCATGGTAGAAGTCTGAAGAAATGTGGATGAATTTTTCCGCCTGTTCCTGAATGGCTTTGACAACCTTTGGGTGTGAATGCCCGGTTGCCACAACGGCAATTCCGCCCATAAAGTCGAGGAATCGGTTACCGTCCACATCCCAAACTTCGGTGCCTTTGCCGTGATCCATAGCGAACGGATATCCGCGCGGGTAGGAGGGCGAGATTACCTTGTGGTCCCGCTCGATTATCGCCTGAGTCTTGGGACCGGGAAGATTTGATTTTTCCATGCATACTCCTTGAGAAGATTGAAAACTGTTTTTTGTGCCTGTGTGCCCATCAAACCGGCGCGACATCGCCCAACTCCGCATGGGCGAACCATTGGTAGAGAACTTGTTTTATATAGAGTCCCTCACAGTGAAGGCGCTCCAACCGGATTGCGGTCAGCGCGCCTTGGGAATCTTTTGTCACTCAATGGGATAAGGTATGTTTTGCGTATAGGCACCTGCGTGCATTGAGATAATTCATTTCAACGACACGAATTGCAGGCAGAGCCCCAATTATACCGTATGCCGATTTTGCGGATTAATGGTGTTTGACTCAACTTAAAGTCCCTGCTATTATCGATTCTATGAACTATATTTTTGAAAGATTGCGGGAAATGCTTCGTGATTTTCCGCGCTGGCTTCGTCCCGGGCTTGGCGTAAAGCGCTGGCTGTTCCTTATGATGGGCGGCATCACACTTCTCGGGCTCGGTTTCGCGGTCATTCTTATCGATATTTACCGCACAGACTCCTCTGACCCGGTTTTGCTCACGTTCCTATCTTATGCTTCCCTTCGGTTCCTGCCGCGGATTTTGCGTGCAGCGATCTTCGGTGGATTGGGACTGGCTGCCATCTTTTATGGAATGTACAAGTTGAACCGCTCCCTGCTGCGCCCATTCCTGCGTCCTGGATCCAATGTTGTGGAGACGCTGGCAGATTATCAACGCCGCAAACGCGGTCCGCACATCGTCGCCATCGGCGGCGGGCACGGTCTCTCAACGCTCCTGCGTGGACTGAAGGCGCACACAAGGAATTTAACGGCAGTGGTCACTGTGGCTGACGATGGCGGATCATCGGGTAAATTGCGGGAGACTTTTGGTATTCTTCCGCCCGGCGATATTCGAAATTGTCTTGCCGCTCTTTCCAACGATGAAGCCATGTTGACGCAGTTGTTCCAATATCGCTTCAGCGGCGCCTCCGGTTTGGAAGGACATTCGTTTGGAAACCTCTTCATTACGGCTCTTGCCGACATCACTGGCAGTTTTGAAAGCGCAGTTGTCGAGTCTGGGCGTGTCCTCTCCGTGAACGGACGCGTCCTTCCTTCCACATTGCATGATGTGAAGTTGGTAGCCAGCATGGAATTGCCGAATTCCCTGAACGAGGTCCGTGTTGTGGGGGAGAGTAAGATCCCTGAAATGCTGGGACGTGTCCGCCGCGTCTGGTTGGAGCCAGATGACGCTCCGGCTTTTCCGCCCGTGATCAAAGCTTTGCTCAATGCAGATTTGATCGTTGTGGGTCCCGGCAGTCTTTATACGAGTATTCTTCCAAATCTGCTGGTGCATGATCTGCTTGCCAGCATGAAAGCCAGCCGCGCCGTCCGAATCTACGTATGCAATATCGCCACTCAATCCGGCGAAACGGATGCCTTCACCTGTTTTGACCACGTCCGCGCGCTGGAAGGGCACGTGGGTGATGATATTTTCGACGTCATTTTATGCAATGACAACTACTCTGGCGATGTGGGCTCTTCCTCAGTTTGGGTGCGCGCTGATGAAAGAACCCTTGCGGATGACCGTACCTACACTGCCGACCTTGTGGACGACGCTCATCCCTGGCGGCACGATACCGGTAAATTGGCTCAAGTCGTCATGGACATCTTTTACGAGCGGACTGGTCCATTAAATTAGATTTTTTTGGTAAGTAATCGATTACATTTGTCATCAAAAATAGTAGACGTACGAAAATTCACAAATTTGCCCAAAAGAAGTAAAATTCAGTTGTATGTAAGACCGTACCAGACGACACATTTGTGTCCTCTGACCTAAATTCAATGGAGGATTTTTCCCATGGCAATCAAAGTTGGTATTAATGGATTTGGTCGCATCGGACGCCAGGTACTCAAGGCGATTCGTGACCGTTACCCCCAGGAACTTGAAGTCGTTGCGTTTAATGACATCGGCGATCTCAAGACAATGGCTCATCTTCTCAAGTACGACTCGAACTACGGTCGTTTCGACGGAACCGTTGAAGTCGCAGAAGACGCGCTCGTCATCGACGGCAAAAAGGTCAAGGTCTTCAAAGAGACCGATCCTTCTGCCATCCCCTGGGGTGACCTCGGCGTGGACATTGTTGTAGAGTCCACTGGTTTGTTCACTATCAAGGAAGACGGTGTGAACAAAAAAGGCAAGCAGGTTAAGGGCGCTGTCAATCACATCAAGGGCGGCGCAAAGAAAGTTATTATCTCCGCGCCTGCTCAAGGTGAAGACTTGACCATCGTCATGGGCGTGAACGAAGACCAATATGATGCCAAAAATCATCATGTCGTTTCGAATGCATCCTGCACCACGAACTGTCTCGCCCCCGCCGCAAAAGTCGTACACGACAACCTGACCATCAAGCGCGGTTTCATGACGACGATCCACTCCTACACAAACGACCAGAAGATTCTGGATCTGCCGCACTCAGACCTGCGCCGCGCCCGCGCTGCCGCGATGAGCATCATCCCGACCACCACCGGCGCCGCCAAGGCTATTTCGTTGGTGATCCCTGACCTCAAGGGTAAATTCGATGGATACGCTCTGCGCGTGCCAACTTCCACCGTTTCCATTGTGGACTTCACCGCCGAGCTCGAAAAAGAAACCACCACCGAAGAACTGCGCGAACTCTTCCGCTCTGCCGCGAAGGAACAGCGTTTGCAGGGTATTCTGCAGGCTGTGGATGAACCGCTCGTCAGCATTGACTATAAAGGTGACCCACACTCGTCTTCAGTCGATCTTCAGTTCACGATGGTGCTCGGCAAGGAAAAGAGCAACTTCGTCAAGGTCGTTACCTGGTACGACAACGAATGGGGTTACTCCTGCCGTACAGCCGATCTCGCGGCGATGATGGCGAAATCCCTGTAATAAATATTTTGTAGGGGCAGGTCTTAGACCTGCCCCTATATTTTGGCGGAAACATGAATAAGAAAACTGTAAAAGATATCGACCTCAAAGGCAAACGTGTGCTCATGCGCGTGGACTTCAATGTGCCCATGGCGGACGGCAAAGTGACGGATGACAAACGCATCCGCGCTGCGCTGCCGACAATTCAATACGTTTTGGATCAGGGAGCTTCGCTTCTTTTGATGAGTCATTTGGGACGCCCAAAAGGCGAATCAAATCCGGAATTTAGCCTGCGTGCTGCTTCGGAGACTTTATCCACGCTGTTGAATCGTCCCGTGCAAATGGCTCCCGATTGTGTCGGACCTGAAGTTGAGGCGCTTGCCAAGTCACTCAAGCCCGGCGACGTGGTCATGCTCGAGAACACCCGCTTCCATAAAGGCGAAGAGAAGAATGACCTTGAACTGGCAAAACAAATGGCGGCTCTCGGTGAAGTGTATGTGAATGATGCATTTGGTTCGGCTCACCGTGCTCACTCTTCAACTGAAGGTATTGCTCGTTTCCTTCCCGCCGTTTCTGGTTTCCTGATGGAACAGGAACTGGAATATCTCGGCAAGGCAGTTGCGAACCCCGAACATCCCTACATTGCCATCCTCGGTGGCGCAAAGATCAGCGACAAAATTCTTGTTGTGGAAACTCTCGCCGCAAAATGTGACAAGCTCATTATCGGAGGTGGTATGGCGAACACCTTCCTTTCCGCAAAGGGACTGAACATGCAGGACAGCCTTGTCGAGACTGAGTCACTTGAAACGGCGAAATCCCTGCTGGCGAAATTGGGCGATAAACTCGTCCTACCGGTGGATGCGGTCATTGCCGATAAATTCGACGCGGAAGCCAACACCCAAACTGTTGACGTGGATAAGATTCCCGCAGGTTGGCGCATGTTGGATGTAGGACCGAAAACCGTCAGCTTGTATAAAGCCACTTTGGACGGTGCCAAACTCATCGTCTGGAATGGACCCGTTGGCGTCTTCGAAATGCCGAAGTTTGCCGAAGGGACGTTCGCTCTCGCGAAGATGTTGGCTGAATCCAATGCGGTCACGGTCATTGGCGGCGGCGACTCTGCCAGCGCCGTCAAAAAAGCGGGCGTTGCCAAACAGATGACGCACGTTTCCACTGGCGGCGGCGCTTCGTTGGAATTCCTTGAAGGAAAAGAACTGCCCGGCGTTGCGGCTTTGCTCGACAAATAGATTTCTTCCGTATAGGACAAAAGGAGCAGATGGTTTTTATATCCTTCTGCTCCTTTCCTTTGTATAATGAAATTAACTTTTATTACATACAGAGGAGATGTTAGAAATGGAAGTAAACCCTGGTCCTCAAACCGGACCCCAGAAAAGTAATCGCAATACGATCATTATTGCCGTAGTAGCTGTTCTGCTTTGTTGTTGTTTGATCGTTGTCGGCATCGGCGGATATTATGGTTATAAAGCATATGTCGCCGCCAAACAAACGGTGGAAGATATTCAGAATTTGGATATCCCTACCGATATACCCTTCGTTCCGCTTGACCCGAACGGTACGCCGGTCGTCCCTGGGTTTGACACATCGGGTGAAGTGCCTTCCGGCGGGCTTGCGGACGAGCAGACTCGTTATATTGCGTGGGCGTCTGTTCAGGTGATCGGAATTATTTCCGGCTGCACAACCCCAACCGTGGACGGTACCACCATCACTGTGATCCAGGAGCCGGATGCCAGCGGCGTTTGGCGCGAAGAATGGAACGTCAATTGCGGTGACGGTTCGTACAAACCCTTCCCGTTGACCTTCACGCCGGAGAACGGTACCGTCAACGTAAGTGTGGATTACCAGCCGTAAATTTTATAGCGCACTTTTACAAACAAAACGGATGGGCGTACGCCTGTCCGTTTTGTTTTGTGACAATTTACAGCCAATTTACACCCCAATAACCATGTCTGTGCAGGCTCGGCTATAATGGGGAAAATCACTTCACGGAGAAATTCATGTCATTTAAGTTGGGCGAAAATGTCGGTCCCTATCAGGTAATGGAACAACTGGGTCAGGGCGGCATGGCGTCTGTTTATAAGGCATATCACGCGGCGTTGGACCGCTACGTGGCGTTGAAGGTGCTGCATCAGGCATTCAACGAAGATTCGACATTCATTGGGCGTTTCCAGCGTGAGGCGCGCGTGGTAGCGAAGCTGGAACATCCCAACATTGTCCCCGTTTATGATTATGCCGAACATGAGGGACGTCCCTTTTTGGTGATGAAGTTCATTGAGGGGGATACGCTGAAGGCGCGTCTGAATCAGGGACCGCTATCCTCGCGCGAGATTGAAACAGTGGTGGAATCGGTTGGGGCGGCATTGGGATACGCCCATCGGCAGGGAGTCCTGCACCGAGACATTAAGCCATCGAATGTCTTGATCTCCACTGATAATGTCATGTATCTGGCGGACTTTGGGCTGGCTCGTATTGCCGAAGCGGGAGAATCCACACTGTCAGCGGATTCGATCATGGGGACGCCGCAGTATATTTCGCCCGAACAAGCCATGGGGATGAAGGACCTGGACGGCAAAACTGATATTTATTCGTTCGGGGTCATGCTGTACGAAATGGTGGTCGGGCGTGTTCCTTTCACCGCGGATACCCCTTTTTCCATTATTCATGACCATATTTATACGCCTCTGCCTCTGCCGAGAATTGTCAACCCAAATGTGCCTGAAGTGGTCGAGCGGGTCTTATTGAAGGCGCTTGCCAAAGACCGCCATGACCGGTATCAAACCGTGGAGGAGTTGGTCGATGCCTTTAAACGTGCATGGGTTGAATCGGGAATGCCGATGCAGGGTACATCGATCAAGATGCGCCCCACGGAATTTCGCGGGGAGGCATCCACTCAGGTTGGGGCACAAGCCTCAGAAAGCGGAGAAACAGGCCACAGTCCGGCACCGAAGCGGACTTCAAAATGGGTCTGGGTAGGGAGCGGCATTGTCGTGATCCTGTGCTGCATGGTTGGGCTAGCCGCAGTTCGGAATAATTCCCGCTTGACTTCTCCCCCGGTGATGTCTGCAATTCAGTCAACGCCTACACGGATGCCTGTTCTGGCGAATACAACCCCCCCCCTGCCGAATCCATCCAATGAATCGCCGGATGTTACTGCTGCACGCCAAGCCGTCCAAAATGATCCGGGTAACCCGGACGTCCATTTGCAGCTTGCGCTTGTCCTTTGGGATGACGGGAAAAAGGAAGCATCCGTAGAGGAGTTGGCGCAGGCAGTCAACCTGGCGGACCCAGGCAATGAGGAATTTTATATGCGTGCCGCACATGAATTCATGGCGCGTGAAGCGTGGGTCCCTGCGGCGGGGATGTACGTGCGGCTTGCGGGAAGTTATCCCAGAGGTGAAATCCCCGAGGAAGTAAGAAGCGGTATGCACGAAACGGTTTACAAGGCTGCCGCGGAAAAAAATATGACGCTCTTTGTATTCTTTGAGCGCATTGATAATTTTGACCTGCCGCTTGGCTATGTGGCACGCGGACGTTATGCCTTATATAACGGCAGTTTGGAAGATGCCAGAATTCAGCTTGAGAATGCTGAAAGAGTCAAACCTGATATGTACGAGGCTTTCCTTCTCAAGGCGGAGATCGAAATAAAAGCTGGCAGCCCTCAAGAAGCAAAGAATATCCTGCTTTCTCTGTCCTCTGACCTGGGCGTACCCGAGTGGATTCGCATCATGGCTGAGGATTATCTAAAATCAATTCAATAGGACATATCATGAGAAAACCATTTGTTGCTGGAAATTGGAAGATGAACAAAAATGTTGCAGAGACGCGCGAATTGCTCTCCGCTTTGACCGATGGGCTGAATGCAGTCAGCGGCGTTGACCGGGTTGTATGCCCGCCGTTCATGTCGTTGATGACCGCTTCGGAAATGCTCGCCGGGACCGAGATCGGGCTTGGCGCGCAGAACCTGCATTGGGAGGAAAAGGGCGCGTTCACCGGTGAAACGGCTCCGGGTATGGTCAAGGAATTGTGCGGTTACGTCATCATCGGTCACTCCGAACGGCGCGCTTATTTTGGCGAGACGGATGAAACGGTGAACAAGAAATTGCTTGCCGCGCAGAAAGCTGGGTTGACCCCTATTGTCTGTGTGGGCGAGACGTTGTCACAGTATGAAGCGGGTCAGACCGCTGAGGTTGTTTCTTCGCAAACCCGTTTGGGGCTGCAAGGTGTTTCTCCCGAACTCGCTTCCAGCATTGTGATTGCGTATGAGCCGGTCTGGGCGATCGGTACAGGAAAAGCCTCCAGCGCCGACAACGCCCAGAATGTTCACGGCGGGATGATCCGCCCGGTGCTGATCGAACTCTTCGGCGCGGACGCGGCTCAGGCGATCCGCATCCTGTACGGTGGTTCTGTGACCGCCGCCAACGCCGCAGACTTTTTCTCCCAACCCGATATCGACGGAGCGTTGGTGGGCGGCGCCAGCCTGAAACCGGAGGAGTTTATTTCCATCGCGAAGGCTGCGGCGAAATAAGACGTGCAGTTCACGGGTCTATTCTGGTTTGCTTTTATGCTCTTGCCGCTGGTTTACCTCCAGCGGCTTTTGCATCGTGAGATACAGATCATCCTTTATTTGATCACACGAAACAGGCAATTAACCATCGCCTTGTTCTCGATGTTATTCTTCCCCGGCGTACTCCTGCATGAGCTTAGTCACTTTTTGATGGCGAAGATTCTGGGCGTGCGGACGGGGAGATTTTCTTTGATTCCCCAATCATTGAAATCGGGGCAATTGCAGCTTGGTTATGTCGAGACAGAACGGTCTGATATTGTGCGCGACTCCCTTATCGGACTTGCGCCGATCATTGCCGGAACCTTGTTCATTGCCTTCGCTGGAGTAACACGGTTACGATTGGATGCTCTTTGGCATGTGTTGAGCAATGGTCAAGCCGAGTTGTTTTGGATGGGATTAAAACTCCTGCCAACAGTCCCTGATTTTTTTCTTTGGTTCTACCTGACCTTTGCGATTTCCAGCACCATGCTGCCGTCCGAGTCGGACCGTCACGCCTGGCTGCCGTTGGGACTTTGGGTTGCTGCTTTGCTTGTGCTTGCAATCCTCGCTGGCGCGGGCACGTGGATGCTCGATAATCTTGCGCCGATTTTGGATCCCTTGCTTCGTTCGGTCGCTCTGCTTTTTGCCCTAAGTAACATCGTCCACATTATTCTATTTATCCCCTTGTATATCGTGCGAACTTCCATCACGTATTTTCTGCGAGTGGAAATCCGTTGAGCGGCTATAAAAATATGGTTTCATTCCGCGCCGGGTTGAAGATTGCTGCAATTTTTCTACCTTCATTATTTCCGACTCTGATGGCTGTTTCACGCGCTGCTTCCAAACCTTTGATACCTGTTGAAACATCCAGGTAATAATCTCCCGTCTGCGGGTTGACCCAGGTTCCCAGCCAACAATCAGCCTCATTGAGTGATTTCCTATTTTGGTCAATGAAACTTTCCAACTCGGCGGTCAAATTCACAGTTGGCGGCAGGATCGCGGTCTTTGACGGATATTTGGGGAAGCACCACAAATCACGGATTGGGAGAAATTCCAAAGTGATAGGATTGGATGCCGTGCCGCCATATTGCAGAGTCTTCTCTGCAACCTCTTCAAGATATCGTTTGAATAGATCGCTCATTCGAGAACATTGCGCAGGGATACTTTCATTCCGGCTTTTTCCCGATTGCGAGCATTTTATTTCGAATGGGGAATACGATGAAGAAAATCCTCACGAAAGGTAAAAGGATTTTGACGAACGTTTCCGAACGCACCAGCTTTTTTAAATAAAAGCCGTAAGGGAAGGAAAGTTCGTGGAACCGATTTAATTCCAAAACTTCAAGTCCGGCTGTTTCGAACAATCCGCGCATTTCTGCCAGCGAAAGAATTTGCTTATGCCCGAACGGTTTGGACGAATACATCGTGTTCAAAAAGGTTGGATATCTTCCACCTGAAAGTTTGTATGTGAATTCCCCAAAGCGGTGATAGAACGCATCGCGGCAGGGCGTATCGATCAACAGAATACCGCCCGGCTTTAGCAAATTTGCCGCCGCCTGCAGGGTTGCTTGCGGGTAGTTGACATGCTCGATCACATCCCACAGTGTGACGATGTCGAACGTTCCAGCGAAATGCCGCCAATACTCATCTTCGATGGTTCGTTTGATAACCTCGAAGTCGTGTTTTGTCTTTGCATAATACGCGCGTGTGTCACTCAGCTCCACGCCGATGACGTCCGCGCCAGCGGCTTTCAGCGCGGAGAGGAAAAGCCCGCCGCCGCAGCCAATGTCCAATGCCTTCTTGCCGTCGATTGCGATGTGCCGCTTTACAGCCGCAACCTGATTCTCCAACCGCTCCGGGTTTGATTGCAGCGACGTTTCGATGTATTTGATTTCCTCATCCGTCAATCCGCTGCCATCGATCTCAGGCGAAACCTCGGTCATTGGGTCGAGATGGTCTATATAATGAAATCCGCCCGGCGAAACGAATACATTGGCATTTGTCAGTTTATATTTTGGTTCGCCGCTGATCTGTTGTTTTAGTTCGTCGATGTTTTCCATTCAACCTCGTATCGTCCCGATTTTATCAAGGATAAGCGGAACACTGCTTGAATATTCGATATCTTCTTTGGATACATCCAATCGTAGGATATTCGCCTCCGGGATCGTGTCCAGCCATTCGTTGATGTGGGACTCAAGAACTTCCGCATCTTCACTGGACGCAATGTTGATCCTGTTTCTCGAAGCCAGTCTTTCGCGGACGGTTTGCACGTCGGCGCTGAGCGAAATGACAAGGTCCGGCGGGGGCAGAAATTGACGGGTCAACGTGTGGAGGCGTCGGCAGAGATCGAACTCCGAAGCGCTGAGCCAGCCCCGGTCATGGAAGAGGCGCGTGAATCCGTAGTAGTCGAGATCCAATCCGCCATCCATCAAAGCAGGTTTATCCCCTGAACGGAGTTCGCGTTCCTGTTCGGCTCGTGTTAGCAGATAGTCAAGCTGGTTCAGGCTGGCGTATCTAACATCTTGTTTGAATAATCCCTGAAACGGACGCTCACTGTGCTGTTCGTACGCAAAAGCAAAATCGTATTTTTTACAGAGAGCCCTCATAAGGGTGGTCTTTCCCGCGCCGCTTGGACCAACAATTACAAAAAGTTTGTTCATGGAAATTTGATTTTATATTAAAATACTGTTGTGTGCGGAACAAAGGAGATTGCAGTGACCAAGCAGATGGAGATCCACTCTGACGACTCGATCCTTGATGAAATAGAATTCAAGCCTTATCGTAACGCGATGATTCGGCGGGTTGTGCCATTTTTGCCGGCTCCAGATGAACCGCAGACGATGGAGGTCACCACCCCGTGGGGGTCGGTGCTCACTGTGAAATACGGCGATATGCTTATCAGCGAATTGGATGCGCCGCAGGATGTGTGGCCGATCGATGCGGGCATTTTCGATGAAACATATATGATGACAGGACCTGGCATTTGCATCAAGCGGGCGATCACATTGATCGCGCCTTTATCGGAAATTGCCGGCGGCGATGAGGATCAGATGGTTACGGTCTATACACTGGAGGGACCGGAAACTGTACGCGCCGGTGACTTTTGTCTGGCAAAGGGTGTTCGGGGCGAGATCTGGCCCTGTTTGAACGAGAAGGTTGCAAAGACAATGAGACCCGCTGAGTAAGGCGGGTCTCTTCTTTATTAAACTTTTTTTACTGCGGGCTTTACCTTTTTCATTACTTTTGACGATCCGTTCTTTTTATTTGAATCGTCTGTTGGTGAACTTTGCTGGATGAGCCGTTCGAGTGCGGTATCGATCACACTGTAAATGTATTTGGAGGGGTTGATCGGTTCCTCGACAACGCCGCCCACATCTCGCATCATATCGACCATGTAGCGTGTCAGGTTGACATCGCGGTCTTTGGTTTCGCCGGCATATTCATTGACCACTGCGATCATGCGCATATTGTCGACGCCGACACGTCCGAGCGCCGAATAGATTGCCCAGCGGCAATTGCGCTCCAACAGGTTGTCGCCCTCTTTGGGTTGACCAAGGTGCTCGATCTGATAGATCTCGTCTGCAAGAGGATGGTTGCGGATCTTGTAAAAGCGTTCGAGCCATTCTTCGCCCGCGGGTGAGACGTATTTTCGGGTATACGCAGACTCAGGCATTGGAAGGAATATCTTTAATTTAACCCCCAGCTCGACGCAGATCTCCGCAAATATGATCTCGCTTCCGGCGGACAAACCCGCCAGAAATGCCCTGTCGTGCGGACCCGGCGCGAACTTTTCCACGCGCTTGCGGATCTCCTGTCGGAGTTCCGTTTCGTTCTCTGAGGGAAACGACCTCTTTTCCTTGCCTGGGTAATCCACCATATAACCGGTGAAGAGCAATGCCCGACCGCTTGTGTTCTTTGAACCTGGGCGATTGTCGATCTGCGGAATATTCCCCGCATCACCCGTGCTGGCGTGTCTGATCTCATCATTAATGAGTTTGGCGCATGCTGCAACGAATTCAGGTCGGATTCCCAATGCCTTCAGAGTCTCCAACTGACTAAGCGATGATCTAAGTGAGAACAGATCACGGCGCAATGCTGTTATTGCTTTGCGGTAGGAACGAAGAACTTCTTCCTTGTCGTTGGAGGTCAGAAGACGCAATTCTGCCAGCGAAACCAGCGACCAGTAATCCGCTTTATCCTGATCGGATTCTATCTTGCCTTCCAGCGAGAACCTTAATGTATCCCTTAATCCGGGCAGCATATTTCGGATGCGCGTGATGTCGGGGTCGGGTGTCTTTTTGCTATCGAACATGTCCGCAAGGTAAATGGCAAGTATGGATAATGTATGGGCATTGATACCCGGATAGCACTCCCGCAGATCGAGGCGGTATCCTTTCATGTATATGTCGATGGATCGGATAAGCCAGTGATACGTCTCAAAGGCATGTTTGAGGCGTTTTTCCTTATTACGGGTCCTGATCCATGAGTTTGTCCACATCTCTTTGTAAATGCGCCCAAGATAGGAAATGGATGCATCGTCGTTTGGGTGATCAGCAAGAATACTTTCCAGTTTGACGATGGCTTCGCTTACGCGTCCGACACGGTTCAAGTGAAAGGCTTCCTGCCGGCGAAATTCCAGGTTGTCCGAATTGACCTGCAGCCCTTCGCGATATTGCTTAAGCGCCAATTCGTAACGTCCCAGTTTTGCCAGCGCGTTGCCGACTTCCGAAACAGCATCCTCACGGATGAGTGGATTTCTGATCTCTTCCGTCAGAAGCAGAATATCGCCGATGTGTTTATCTCTCTGCGCTACTGTTACGCGCTCCTGCCATTCTTCATATTCGCGCCAGAACCCCGTAGCCAGCGGAGTTTGCAGACTCTTCCTTTGCGGTTCGGGCAGCCCGGAAAGCAGGTTATAGATGGGGCTGTGTACCATATCGCGGTCGGATGCCCAGGTGTCTTTGATGAGGCGGGAGATGGCTTTGATATCGTTACGGATATGCGCCGGGTCTGGAATTCCCTCGGGGGTAATGTGATAGGGAAGGGTACGGACGTTGAAAATATCGAACGGCATGTAAGCGCGTCCAGCCTGAATGTGAACGACACCGCGCTTTCGCAGAGCGTGTCGAATACCCAGCTCATAGAAGGCGTTTGCGTTATCGATACTCAGGTCGCACACGACCATATCTGCAAGCAAAAGCTCCTGGAACATATCGGTCAGGATATCGCCTGATGACGTCTCTTCATCCGCGCGGAAAGGCTCAAACCCCGCATCTTCGATTGCCGGTTTGATCAGCGTCTTATAAATGGCATTGAAATCGAACGGATGCCCGTCCGGTCCCTTTTTGTTTCCGAACGGCATGACCACAAATGCGTGTGGTTGTACTTCAGGGTGCAGAGGCTTGTAATCCTTGCCGCCTAACAGGTCATTGTCACGCTTTTCCAGTTCTTTGGCGGCTCTTGAATCCTTGCTGGCAGCTTTCTCAACTTCATTTTCAGATTTGGGCGCCGTGCTTGGCACAGGGGTGGACGGGTTTGCAGGCGTCGGAGACATGATTTGATTTGTCTCATCGACACTTTGGGCGGGTGTTGGCTGTGCCTCGTTTTCCGGCTTTTGCGCCGGTGTATTCTCAATATCTTCACTCATCGGTTCCTCCTCTGTTGCTGTACTGTTATCCTTTTACATCGTTGGTTTTGGGATAACTTGCCAACAGATTGTTCAATACGCCGCGAGGTGTTTCTCCAGTGACGGTGACTTCCTTGTAGTCGTCAGCGATCTTTTGCAGGGAGTTGGACAAGTCAAAGCGTTGGACCATCTTTGCGGCGAAGTCCTGAAGCGCCTCGCGCATCGACGCCAGTTCTGCCTGCACCACATCAGAGGATGCCTCCTCTGCGAGCGTTCCGAGAATCTCTTCGAACTGGTCGCTCAGATCGTCGGTGACCTTCTCCAATGCCTCTTCGGTCTGACCGGTTATGGAATCCGTCAATGATTTGCGGAAACGGGCATCCGCTTCACGCTGTTCTTCGATGACATTGTTGATGAGTCTTGCTTCTTCGTCCAGGCTGGAGTCCTTAAGCGCCTCCTGCATGGATTTGATGTATTCCACGTTGCGGCTCCACAAAATATCTTCCGTGCCGCGCACCATGCGGTTGACCTCGGTCTGGGTGCGTTCTTCAGCCTCGAGATTCTTCCAATGGTCGGCGATGATGCCCAATTCCATGATGACCTTGCTGTAATTACGCACCACCAGTTCAAGATTCTTTAACTGCTGCCAGCCAAGCAGGGCGCTGGTGAAGGCTGCGGTCAATGCGACCCAGATGGTCAATCCGTCGCCAATCGCAGCGAGGACAGCTCCGACCGCGCCGGAGGTGTAGATTAGCAACTGCACACGGGTGCGCTCGCGCTGCTTGACGGTGATCTTTCTGATATGCCAGTTCAATTCATTCTCAAGACGATACTTAAAGTACTGCTCGCCAATAAGATCGTCAAAGCCGTTGTCGCTGTTTGAGTCGCCGGGGCTGAAACGCGGCGCAGGTGGAACTTCTCCCTTGAAGGTATCCATCACCAATTCGCCGTTCATGCCGCGATAAACGGAGCGTTGAACTTTTTCCAATCTTCTCTCCAGCCATTCACGCCGCTTCGGATTTTTCTTGAGAACGGTACGGTACAAATAAATGTCTTTCAGAACTTCCTCTGCCCCGGCTCTTGCCACCAGCCAGTCACCGGTGGAGAAGAATTCATTTGTATATGCCGCCAGCAGCGAGGCAAGGATCGGTGTGGCAACCAGCAGGTACTTCAGGATCAATGCGCCAATTGCCGGAAAGATCGCGCTGTCCTTCGGGTAAATGGTGGTCAGGATCGAAAGCAGGGTAGCCATGACGCCGAGAGTGACGATCCACCTGCGCAAATTGATGAAACTCGCAGTCCGTTTTACAGATGTGTCATCGTACATGGCAAACTTCCGCCAGGCGACTTCAAGGATGGGGGTCTTGTTTTCGTTTTTGGTTTCCATGTTTCTTCTCCCTTCGCCTACAGGCTTACGAACCACGCGGCGATATAGCCTTCACTGGTTGCGTCTTTGACCTTGAGCCATTGATTGTTCGCCCCGATCTTGGATTCCCCGCCCGATTCGGCGATGGTGAATTCATAATTGATGGGAACCCGCTTGATGACAGTCGCATCGTTGACGACGGGCTGACTTCTCAACGTGACCGCCTCAGCCGTGGTTCGAACTTTCACCTCTCCATTGGAAGGGGCGGCGTCTGAACTGTTTGCCTGCGCCGTGGAGCCGCCTGCATATTTGACGTACCACGCGGCGACATATCCCTCCTTCTTGTTGGCATCGCGGACTTTGATCCACTTGTCTTGAACGCCCACTTTGGCAATCGCCTGATTGGCAGGCTCAAGGCTGATCAACTGTTCAGACGGGTCAACGTATCTGATGATGGTATTTGCCGCAACAACAGGTTGTGTTCTTAACGTGATCTGTGTTGTGGGATACAGCGCCAAAGCCCCGGCTGGCACAGGTGCGGGCGAGGGTGTGTGAGGCGGCTGAGGCGCAGTGCTCGGTGTGGGTGCTGGACCAGCTGTCGGCGTCACGCTGGAGGCGCTGCCGGTTGCAGGCTGTCCCTTTTTGTCGGAGAGATACCATGCGGCGGCGTATCCCTGGTCACCATCCGGGTCCTGTACCTGAATCCACTGTCCTTGTACGCCGAGTTTTGCCGCGGCTTGGGCTTTGGGTTCAAGGCAGATAAGCTGGGTGTTCATCATCATGCGCTTCCATAAATAACCTGAGATCGAAGGTTCGGAACGCAGGGCGAGGTCGTCTTCGGCGGCGTATACCATAAACTTTTCAGAAGGCACAGGGACGTTTGTTTTCTTGGGCGGTTCAGGCGCGGCGACGTTGTAATTCTCGAACCACAGCACGGCGCTGATCTCTGTTGCCAGTTTGGCGCCGTTGAATTTATAGCGTGTGGTCAATAACACTTCTTTCCCCGGTTCATCGCCGCCGTACTTGTATGGATCGTAGATCGAATAATCGTTGCCCTTCTTTTCTTTCACCAAGACGTAATGGGTTTGCAGACCCTGCTGTTTGCTCCAATCCACCTGCAAGATGACGGGTTTGCCCGCCGCGACGGCGGAATCAATATAAGCGATCGGGGCGGGGGTGGATTCGCAATCCTGCATGTCGCGGTATACGCAGTTGCCCCAAACATAAGGGAGGACGCTTGGGATAAAAAGCGACCCCTGAAAACCGCCAGCCTTTTTCATTTTGTCGTTGACGGTAACAGGAGTTTCGTTGTATCCAATGCCATTGAGCATCATGGTTACAGACGTAAGCAGGCAGCCCCATTGCCCGATGGTACTTTCGCCAGTTGTGCCGAGCGGTGTGTTTTTCCATTGATCGTCGTTCTGGTAGAGATTGTTTGTAACGAACATGCAAACCTCGCCTTCTGCATTGATATAAGATGAAATGGATAGGATAATTCTACTCTATTTTGTCAAGCAGACTTTACGGTTTTTTTAAGGTTTGTTGACGGCTGATACAAATTTCACAAACACTTAAATCGTGACTTATGAAGAAAAATTATTTTCTGAACTTGCTTTTCGGTCTTTTTGTTCACGCTCTGCAATGTGTTCGTAGAAATACCTCATCTCCGCGTTAAATCAAAATGCGGCGAAAGCCGCACTTTTCGTAAATTTTATTTGTAGTGGTATTGTTTGTACCACCATTCTGCGCCGGGCAGTCCGCTTTGTTTCACGCGTTCTATCAACTTGGGAATATCGAAATAAACGCGCCGCATATCTGACCGCAGGAATTCGCCGTCCTGCTCCACAATGGCATACTCTGCCCAGGGTAAAAGGCTTGGCGGGTTGCCTGGGGTAAAGGCGAACTTAAAGGCATTGCCGACACTACCCGAATTTAGGAGAAGAATTTCTCCGCTGCGCCGGTGCATTTGAATGTGTGAATGTCCGCCTATGAAAACGGTGGCAGTTTGTTTTTCGAAATACACATCCAATAATTCCTGCGGGGTAATAGCTTGTATCAAATGCGTGGTGGATTTTGGTGAACCATGAAAAGCAAGCAGTTCGATCCCGTGCTCAAAACGGATCGTATGCGTGGATTCAAAAGATTCAATAAATTTCAGGTCTTCAGCCCTTAGGTGGTCGCGCCCCCAATACAGGTCGGGAATCAGGTGTTCGGTTATTTCAAAATCCGCGGCTCGCTCCGGTTCAAGGATCGCCTGATCGTGGTTGCCCATGATCGTAACGGCTTTCCACTCCCTTAACGCATCCAATACCAGCCGCGGCTCAGGTCCCAAACTGACAGTATCGCCCAGGCAGATAAGCTGGTCGATATTCTGCTTCCTGGCATCCTCCAAGACGGCTTCGAGCGCTGTGAAATTTCCGTGAATATCTGAAATAAATCCGATTCGCATGATTTTTTCCAATTGTACACGACCAAGTTGGTTTAATTTTAAAAATAGAACTTTTGGGTGACGTCAATCCCGCCTCAGGACCGGAACTTGGGCTTGATTCTCCCTATCAATCCTTTTCTTTAGATCGAAGCGTGATCTCATCCAAATTGACCTCCACCTCGACAGAATCGCCGTAGTGAATATTTGGAATTTCATGGGCGATCACTTCCAAAAGGGACGGATTTTGGAAATGCCTTTCCTTGGTCTCCGGGTGAGGATAATACACCCAGCCTTGAAATTCGGCGCCGTTAAAGATGACTTTGCAACGCGAAAAGGAAAACGTCTCGGGTGGGTGTAGGTCTGTCCATTCAACGAGCGGGAAGGTCAACTCGGGCGAAGACATTTCGAATGTCAGTGGCGCAATGGAGATGTTCAGAGTCCCGTTGAAATATTCGTGTAGATCCAGCCCAAGTGCCGTGAAAAAAGGCTTTTGCTTTTCTATTGTCCCATAGGGATAATCTTTGGAAGGGCGCGAGGCAACCTGATGTCCGCGAACGAGAATGCCTGGGAGACGTTTATACACTTTGCAAGTATATCAATTTGGCGGGCGAAAAGTCACAGCTTGGAAAAGGCTTGGCGTGGTGATCAGATTTGAGCGGAGAGTGAGGCGCGTTTAATATATCCTGTTCAAAATTATGCTATTGTATAAATGTCCAATTGCCTGCATCTCGATTGGATAGGAGCACGAAATGGAAATTGAAATTGGAAAGGTCATTCACTATTACAACCATATCGGCGTTGCAGTTCTTGCGCTGGAAGAAAGTTTAAAACTTGGAGATAAGATCCATATCGCCGGACATTCGACCGATTTTGTGCAGCGGGTCACTTCGATGGAAGTGGAGCATCATACTGTGCTGTGGGTGAAGCCGGGCGATAAGATGGCTCTTAAGGTAATTCAACCGGTGCATGAGCATGATATTGTGTATCGTGTTGTCGAAGAGGAACTGGAACCGATAGGTTGAGTTGGTCTTGAATATGTGTAGGGGTTTGGCAGGCTTGAAAGCGTGCTTTAGTTTAGCGCGCAAAGAGGCGGATTGTGAAGTCCGCCTCTTTGATTCATTTGCCAAGTTCTTGAATTAACTTATCGAAAACCCTGCCGTAGTTATGGGTGGCTGCTATGAGAAAGTCGGTAAAGCTGACATTGGCGGAGTGGTCGGCTTTGTCAGACATGGCGCGCAAACAAAGGAAGGGCACTTTGTTGATTTCGCAGGTGTGCGCAATGGCGGCGGCTTCCATATCCACTGCAAGAGCTTGGTGGGTGTTCCATAGCTGACCCGCCTTTTCAACACTGCTGATGAATTGGTCTCCGCTGACCAGACGCCCTTTGTAGACCTTGGGGGCGTGTCCGCCGATCTCATCCAGTGAAACGGATTTGGCGCTTTCAAATGCAAGTTCAGTGAGTTTGGAGTCGGTGCCGAAAGCATGGCGGGATGTGAAATTGAGCTGCCCGTTCTCTTTTTGGGTGATGACGTCAAAAAGAATTTCGCCGGGTTTCAAGCCCCAACCGGTGAGATCGAAGTCATGTTGAATGGCATCGGTTGCAATAACGAGATCGCCCACTTCGAGGTCGGGGGAGAGCGCGCCGGAACTGCCCATGTTAAAGAGCGCATCCGGCTCGAAGAAATCGAGCATTTGTTGAGTGGCGATTACAGCGTTTACTTTGCCTGGGTCGCAACGGGTAAGGTAGACCTGATGTCCGTACATATCACCATGCCAATAGGTGCGGTTGCCCCGTTCGATTTTTTCAAGGTGGCTGGCGAGTGCGCGAATGGGGATGAGTTCTTCGTCCATTGCGCCGATGATTCCGATTTTCATGAGAAGGTTCCCTTTGCTTTTTGAAATTCAAACTCTCGTTATTTTACACTGTTGGATAAGGCAGTACATGCCATAGCATTACAAGGAACATGAATGTGTTTCCTGCCAATACGCAGATATGCCAAATTTCATGGTTTCCGAAATAAGGCGGGAAGGGATTTGGCTTGCCTAGTGCAAATATGATCGCACCAATTGTGTAACATAGCCCGCCTGCGATCATCAATAGTATGGCATCCATACCAAGCTGGGTATACGCGGGTTTGATGAGGAAAATGACGATCCAGCCCATAAGGAGGAACGAAGCTTGCGAGATCCACACTGGGATGCGGGCAAAGAAAATTGACTTCAACGCGATGAAAAACACGGCAAGGCTCCAGATCACACCGAATAGGATCCAGCCTGTCGCGCCGCTGAAAATGGTAAGGCAAAAAGGGGTGTACGTTCCGGCAATGAGAATATAGATCGCGTTATGGTCGAGGATGCCAAAGACACGGTAATATTTATTAAAGAGCAGAAAGAAATGAAGCAGACAGCTAAATAGGAATGACAAAAAGAGACTGATGCCGTAAATGGCAAATCCCACTACGTGCGCAGGCTTGCCTGCAATGGCGGCAAGCGAAACCAATACCGCCAGCACAGAGATCGAAAGAATTGCGCCAATAAGGTGACTGATGGCGTTGAAGTACTCGTTGCTGTCTGATGATGAGATCATTGGGTCGAGCTGTGTTTTTTGCAGGGACATGCGGGCGAGTATATCGTATCTTTGCAGGACAATGAATATAGCAAAAGGCGCATTTAATTAGCAAATGCGCCTTTTGCAGATGGGCTAGAAATTATTGTGTTGGAATAACGAAGTTGAATTGTCCCTGCATGCCGTCGCTGGTTTCCTGAAGGACGATCAGCAGGTTTTCGTTAAATATCCCGTCTGAGTCGTTCAGGGATACACCGGGGAAGAATAGCTGGCTGGTGATTAACTTTCCATTTGGAGCCTGTACCTTGACGTGGATGTGCTCGGTACGACCTGGGTATATTCCGGGGATAACTGTTGTTAATTCGTAATATCCATTTGCATCCGTGTATTGATGACCGCGCAGGGTGTAGCCATTGTTGTCGTACACACCATTGGCATCCGCCTGCCAGAAATCCAGCAGGGCATTTGCCACTGGTTGGCAGTTTTCGTTATACACATGGCCGGTAAGGACAAGTTTTATACCGTTCATGCCGTCTTCGAATAAGACATCTCTCTCGGGAGAGTTGGCTGTAAAGTAAGGACCTTCCGTTTCTTCTGGCGTTAGTACGGCTGACTTATTTCCATCATTGCAGGCAAGCGATGAAGTGTCTGTGGATGTATCTTGTGAATTTGAACTCAGACCGCTGTTGTCTGTCGCAGTCTGTGGCGCGGGACTTGTGCTCTCGGCTGGTGATACGGTTGGTGTTGCGGTTGAACAGGCACCCAGTGCGATCGCACAGAGTATATTGATGACAATAAAAGAGTTTCTCGTTTTCATAAATCTCTCCATTTCTAATTCTAAGGTTTTGCAAGTATATCTTTTTGATATGGAGAGACTGTGAGTTTTGCATGAGGATAATTTGCGTATTGCTAGCTTCGGCTTGCTTTCCACAGCTTGAAAAAGGGCGAGAGGAAAAAGAATATAGCCAAGACAAGCATGGCAATATCAAACGGAGTTGCTTTCGCGTGAGATAAAAGATAGCCTTGGTTGCTTCCCAAAACATGCCAGTTGACAAGCCAGTCCACGAGCCCGGCTGGATAGAGGATGAAAAATAATATCCACAGGGTGGGCGCAATGAAGATGCCGATCCCACCGTCGTTAATGAACGAGCCGAGTGAAACCATCGTCCCGCGACTTAATAAAGAGCCGAAGTAGACGATCAAGGCGAAGATACATAATCCTGGAGTAAAACAAGCTGTGCCTCCCTCATACAAACTCCACGCCCCAAACCATTTAATGACCACATACGCGACCAGAACGACTTGAATCATATGACTGCCCTCCCTTTATCACTTTACATTACTTGAGGGGATTTTTCAACTTTTGCTTGTTGATCGTCCAAACGGGTAAAATACCCAGATGACATATTCGAAAAATATTCCAGCGATATTTTCCTTTTTGCTTCCCAAGCCTCATAAATTAGACTCCCCTCATGTCGTTTTGGCTTTGGGTTTGGCAGGTATCAGTCTGGGACAGGCGCTTCAACACGGGGATGGTTTTCTTAATGCGTCTTCTCTTTTTTATCTTACCCTTGCGTTGATCTTTCTAGGTTGGGGGTTGTTTGCGGTTCCAGCTTTTGGACAGTCTTTTTTTAGCCGAATTGCATTTCCGATTTTGCTGTTAGGTCTGGTCTTGCAGATTTATCAATTGACATTCACTTATGTCGGTGATTATCAATTCCTGTCTTTATTGCCGACGCTTTGGCAGCTTCGTCTGCTTGTTCTAGTGGCAGGCGGATTCGCCCTGCTCAGCCTTGCACCGCAAAAGTGGGTACCTTCCGCCAGCCGGAACGGGTTGACCTTGCTTGCGTTGACCGTAAATGGACTTGCCGGCGTTTGGGTCATTCAGCAAGCTCCAACACCTTTTATTGACGTTTTTGTGTACCATCAGAATTCTGGCTGGGCATTGGCGCATGGGATCGACCCGTATTCGTTGACAACCGCCAATATCTACGGAGACTTGGGTAAGTATGGCTATGGTGCGGAATTATTTCAAGGCGATGTTTTGAACATCAGCAACCCCTATCCGCCGCTAAGCATTTATATTTCGTCTCTTGGTTATTTTATGGGCGGGGACATTCGTTATAGTCACCTTTTTGTCTTCATTCTGTCCTGTGCGTTGATCGCTTTTCTTCATCCGGGGCGCGGCACAAAATTGGCAGCCTATGTTTTTTTGTTTACCCCAAAGTCATTGTATGTAATAGAGCAAAGTTGGACAGAACCGATCGTTGTTTTTCTGCTGGTCGTTGTTGTTTATGCTTATCTGCATCGCTCGCGCTGGCTGGAAATTTTGGTGGGGTTGTTCTTTGCGAGCAAACAATATTTATTATTTGCTTTTCCATTGGTTTTAATGATTTTCCAGATCCAAACGCCTTTCTTCCGGTGGTTTCGTCGGATGAGCATTATCGCCTTGACTGCATTATTGGTGACGGCTCCGCTGGCATTGTGGAATATCAATTCATTTCTTTGGAACGTAGGCGAAGCGCAGTGGTATCAACCTTTCCGGCTTGACGCGTTGAGTTACCTGTCCGCCTATGCTCGTGTTTCTGGAACAGAACCCACTTCCTTGATAGCTTTTGCCGCACTTGCGTTCGCTTTATATCTGTCATGGCGAAATTTACCGCGTACCATTGAAGGTTTTGCCGCAGCGTTTGCGTTCTCTATGGCGATATTTTTCGCTTTTAACAAACAGGCTTTTTGCAATTATTATTTTTTGGTGATCGGAACGATCTCCTGTACATGGGCTGTGATCCAATCAAAAGAACCTTTTGAAGAACTTAAAGAGTCCCCAGTCAGCACATATTGAAAGTGGTATAATCGCGCCCATGCCAAAAATCCTCAACCCGTCAGCCGCCGCACAAGCTACCGCCGCCGCTACATGCGCGACCTGCGAACCTGCCACGGCTTGAGACGGAACCGATAGGAAATCCAGTCCCGAAACCAACAGGTTCTCGGGACTTTTTATTTGACTTTAGACCCTCAACTTTCCGTTGGTATAATTCGCCAGTCATTTTCACTTTTTCGGAGATTCGCTTCGCTATGACCAAAAAACTCACAGGTAACCAGATCCGTCAGGACTTCATCGATTTCTTCGTCGAACATGGACACACCGCCGTGCCTTCGATGTCGCTCGTTCCGGGCGGGGATGCTACGCTTCTTTTCACCAACTCGGGCATGGTGCAGTTTAAGGATGTCTTTCTCGGCACCGACAAAAAGCCCTACACCCGCGCTGTTGACTCGCAAAAGTGTATGCGCGTGGCAGGCAAACACAACGACCTCGAAGATGTCGGTCGTGACGACACGCATCATACCTTCTTTGAGATGCTCGGCAACTGGTCGTTTGGCGATTACTACAAGGATGAAGCCATCGGTTGGTCTTGGCAGTTGTTAACAGAAGTCTGGGGTTTGCCCAAAGATAAACTCTACGCCACCTGCTTCCGCGATGATAAAGGCAATGTCCCACAGGACGATGAAGCCGCCAATGCCTGGCGGAAACAACCTGGCTTCGATCCGGAGCATATTCTCTTCTTTGGTCGCAAGGAGAACTTCTGGCAGATGGCAGAGACGGGTCCCTGCGGACCATGCTCCGAGATTCATATCGACCTCGGCGAAGAGCGCGATAACCTGCGCGGCACCGACCATGTCTGCGGCGTGAACGGTGAATGTACACGTTTCCTGGAACTATGGAACAACGTTTTCATTCAATACAATCTTTTCGATGACGGTCGGCTTGAATCTTTGCCGTCCAAACACGTTGATACAGGTATGGGTTTCGAACGAATTGTCGCCGTTTTGCAAGGTGTAGACTCAAATTACAAAACCGATCTCTTTACCGGTTCGCTGGATGTTTTGCGTTCGCTCACGGGTCATACCGAAAAAGAAATGCTTGCAGATTTCACGCCTTATCGCGTCATCTGCGATCACGTCCGCTCAGCGGCGTTCCTCATTGCGGATGGCGTTGTGCCGGGCAATGCGGGTCGTAACTACGTTGCGCGTATGATCATTCGCCGCGCGGCTCGGTTTGGCACCAAGCTTGGTCTCACCGAACCATTCCTCGCCAAAGTCGCCGAGGCGGTTATTAATCAATATGGAGATTTCTACCCCGAACTGAAAAAGGCTCAACCTGCCATCCTCGATAATTTGACTCGGGAAGAAGTCCGCTTCGCACGGACCGTTGAAGCGGGTACAGCCCATTTGGAGAATCTACTCTCTGAGCTTCGCTCCACCAACTCCACCACTCTTGATGGACACAAAGCCTTTGACCTTTACGCCACGTATGGCTTGCCTTTCGAAATTTCCCGCGACATCGCCCGCGAACAGGGACTTGATGTGGACGAAGCCGGTTTCACTGCTGCAAAAGAAGAACATGCCGTTGCATCCGGTGGCGGCAAAGCGATGGGTAAACTTGGCGGCGAAGATGCGGAATTCTTTGCAGGCATTCTCAAAGATCTGCAAGCCAAAGGAAAACTCGGCAAAGACGGTGTGGAATACGATCCCTACCACGGTACGGATGTTTCCCGTTATTCAGACCTCGAAGTGCTTGCCCTTGTTGTGAATGGACAATCCGTAGACTCGGCTAACTTGGATGATCAGGTTGAGGTTATTCTGCCCAAGACCGGCTTTTATATCGAAGCGGGCGGTCAGGTCAACGACACGGGCTTCATCCGTTTTTCATCTTCTCCCTCTGGGAGAGGGCAGGGTGAGGGATGGGAGATCGAAGTCACGGGCATGCGCCGCGCGTCGGCAGGTGTGATCGTACACATCGGTGAGGTGATCTCAGGTCATCCCAAGGTCGGCGACAAAGCGACTGCCGAAGTGGATATTAACCGACGTCACGACATCATGCGTAATCACACAGCCACGCATTTGCTCCACAAGGCGCTTCATGAAGTGCTAAGCGACCAGGCGACTCAGGCGGGCTCGCTCGTTGCGCCGGATCGTTTACGCTTTGACTTCAACCATCCTGAGGCTATGACACCCGAACAGATCGAGCGTGTTGAGCGCATGGTCAACGAAGCCGTTGCAGCGGATATGCCGGTAGTCAAAGTGACCAAGTCGCTGGACGAAGCCAAGAAGGAAGGTGCGATGGCGCTCTTCGGCGAAAAATATGGCGAAGTGGTTCGCACGATTTCAATTATGGAATCTGAATCGGAATCCGACAGTTCTACTGTCGGTACCAAATACTCCTACGAACTCTGTGGCGGAACCCATCTCGAGCGGACTTCCGACATCGGCGCATTCCTGATCGTGAGTGAAGGTTCTGCGGCGGCTGGAGTGCGGCGTATCGAAGCGGTCACCGGGCGCGGCGCATATGACCTTATTCAGAAACGTTTCAAAACCTTGAAGCAGACTGCTGGGACGTTGAAAACTTCTCTCGATGAGATTCCCGCAAAAGTAGACGCCTTGCAGGACGAAGTCTCTGAATTGAAGAAGGAACTTGCCAGCCTTCGTACGCAATCGGCAATGTCCACTTTTGATTCGCTTCTTGCCGGTGTTCAAACTGCCAAAGATGTGAGTGTTCTTGGCGCAGAGATCTCAAATGCAGATGTAGATACCTTGCGCTCACTGGCGGACAAATTCCGTGAGAAATATCCGAAGAGCGGTGCGGCAGTATTCGTTTCTGGATCAACTGTCATCGCGACGGTGACCGAGGATGTGGTCAAACGGGGCATCAAGGCTGGGGATCTGATCACAGGCATCGGCGGGAAGGGAGGCGGTCGCCCCAATCTGGCTCAAGGCAGTCTCAATGGAGATGTCAAAGAAGCGCTGGCGAAGCTTCCCAAAGTCGTTGAAGAAAAAGTGAAATAGGTTACGTTGTTTGGAATCAAAAAGACGCTGGCTTAAGCCAGCGTCTTTTATGTTAATTGCTTTCTTTGATGATCGGTGTGACGTATTTTTCCAGCGTTGCGAGACTGATCTCGCCAGTCCAAGCCAAGCGGACTGTGCCTGAGCGGTCGATCACATAGGAGTTCGGCAGGTTGCTGTTGTTGATGGCTCGCAGCGACGCACCCTCCGGGTCGAGCCAGACGGGGAAGGTTAGTCCATAGCTTTGCGCGAACGCGAGGACTTCTTCGAGCCCTTCGCCCGCTTCCACGGCGATCACCGTGAAACCATCTTCGGCGTGTGTGTCATGGTATTGCTTCAACGACGGCATCTCTGCCTTGCAGGGCGGACACCACGTTGCCCAGTTATTCACCAACACGACCTTGCCTTCGAAATCCGCCAGCGACTGCGTTTCGCCTTCGATGTTTCCCAGCGCAAGATTCGGCGCAGGAAAGCTGACTTCCATTGGCGTAACAGACCGGTCGTTTGCGGATGATTGTGCCGACGAACTTGAACTTTGCACAAGGAACAGGAGTAATCCCACTCCCAGCACCAGCAGTCCGCCGCCGATCAGCATGGACCGATTTTTCTGCTTCTGCCTAAGTTTGCGATATTTTTGTCTGCTCATGGCAGTTCTCAGTTTTGCAGAGCGTTCTTGATCTCCGCCAGCATGCGTCCTTCAGGGATTGCGCCGACTGCGGAACCTTTCCCAGCGTTTATGACCGTTTGCGGTACGCCCTGAACACGGAACTGGTTCGCCAAGTCGGGGAACTCAGCGGCGTCCACAGCTTCAGCGCGGATCATGCCGGGGTTTTCCATTGCCATTTTGTGTGCAAGCAACACGGCTTGCGGGCAGTACGGTCAGGTGGGGGTTACGAACACCTGCATGTGCAGGGGCTTCTCAAGGGTTTTGAGATATTCACGGGTTTCAGCGCTCAAGCCTGAGTCCCGCGCAGAGGCGAGCAGGATGTCGTTGATGAGGGTGCTGAATTCGTATCCCGAAGGAATGCCGGAGAATTGGATCCCCAGATCGAGGATTTCTTCCCCATCTTTTCCGGCGATGATGATGGCGGGGGCTTTGTCCACCTGAAACTTTGCCGCCAGAGCTGAATCGGCGGCGAGGTCATATGTGGAAAGGCTGACCCGTTCGTCGATCTCGCTGACTTCCGTCAAAAGCTGCAGGGTTTCGGCACAATAATCGCAGTTTTCCTGCGAGCCGAAGTATAAAATTTGCACGGGGTTTGTCAAATTGTCAAATGCCTGTTTGATCTGCCCCGCGACTTCCTGGTTCAATAGTTTTTCCATGGGTTCTCCAAGAGAATAGATATCTTCCTTTGGATGCAGGGCGGGTAAAAAAGTTGCAGTTCTTCTTGTCTGGATGATGTATACTTCGCTGTAACTTTTTAGGAATAAAATCATCAAATGAATGAAACTGCAGCACACGAATTTTCCATTGACGCCCTTCGCTCCGGTGACCGCGCCGAGTTCGCCCGCCTTGTGGATGCCTACTCCGCGCCCATTTACCGCCTTGGCTTGAAGATGCTCGGCAACCCGCAGGATGCCGAAGACATTTTGCAAAATACATTTCTCAACGCGTTGACCCATCTTGCGGATTTTGAAGGTCGCTCCAGTGTTGCGACATGGTTGTATCGCATCGCCTCGAACGAAGCCCTGATGCTGATCCGCCGAAAAAAGAATGTTGTCAACCTCGACGATTTTCAGCCCGAAGATGCGGAAGAGACGCCCCTCCCCGAAGTTTTCGTGGATTGGAGCGCCATGCCCGAGGATGAACTGCTTTCGGGCGAATCAAAAAAGGCGTTGGATCTGGCTGTGCAGAAATTGCCGGAATCGCTGAGAATGGTTTTCCTGCTGCGCGATATCGAAGGCATATCCATTCGGGATACCGCCGAGATATTGAACCTGACCGAAACGAATGTAAAGACCCGCCTGCTGCGCGCACGCATGTTCCTGCGCGAACAATTATCGGCTTACTACAGCGAGCGGCTGGCTCGAGAGGAGAAGACAAATGACCGATCATTATCATGATAACTGCCAGGCATTGCTTGGTTCGCTTTCTGAATATATCGACGGCGAGCTGCCCGCCGATCTCTGTCAGGAGATCGAAAAGCACCTCGAAGGATGCAGCAATTGCCGCGTTGTTTTGAACACCACCAAACGGACAATTGACCTTGTTCAGATTCCGGAGGAAGAGGAAGCCATCCCCGAGGATGTGCGCGAACGTCTCTTCCTGCGCCTCAACCTTGACGATTATCTGCATCCAGAAAAGTGAGCTTTTTCTCGTCTGATAATAAAAAGCGACAGTCCTTGCTGAAAGACTGTCGCTTTTTGTAAATAGCCGTGGGTTTTACTATCTCAATATCATTCCGCTCAAGCCGTCCAAATGGACGGTTTTTTCTTTTAACTTATCCTTTTGTGAAAGTTTGAAAAGACATTCAGAAACATCTAGCTTCAGTTCTTTTGCCTGCAAACCAAAGTTCAACAGGACAATAATCTTTTCACCCTCGAAACTTCTTGTATAACCCAGAACTTCCTCGGGAAGATTTTCCAAAAGCTGCAGATCGCCTTCCTGCAATGACTTTTCCTGCTTGCGGATTTTCAGCACAGATTGGATCGTCCGCAGCAGGGAGTTTTCATCTTCGCTTTCTGCTTTGACGTTAACTTCTCTGTAATTCGGGTTGACCGGCAGCCACGTTTTCTCAGCCGCTGAGAAGCCTGCGTTCTTTGTATCATCCCATTGCATTGGCGTGCGGACTTCATCCCGGTTGACGGTTATATCGAGGGCGTCAAAGATGAAGCGGGGAAGGAATTTGTATTTGTGGGGGATCGGGTCGATGGCAGAGCCAAATGGAAGAGGGAGGTTCGTCATGCCGATCTCTTCTCCGTAATACATGCAGGGCACGCCGCGCACTGTAAATTGGAACGTGTGCAGCAATTTGGCTTTGCGCATATCGTCTCCGAGCCTGTGAATGCTGCGGCGTTTATCAAGATTACTGAACACATAAACCGGCATGAAGGGCTGCGGAAAACTGTTCTCGATGTCGGTGACCAAATTACGGAAGTAGTCCGCTGTGAATTTGAATTCGAGCATCTCGAAATTGAAAACCAACGTCAACCCATCATTCTCTTTGTCGCCTGCGTATTTCAGGGCGGTTTCCTTCGAGCCGGTGATCTCGCCGACTGTTAATTTGTCGCCGAATTCTTCGCAAACTTTGCGTAATTCTCTGGCAAGTTCGAAACTTTCAGGCTGATTCTGTGAATATACAGCCTCCTGAAGATAGCCGGATGGGTCGCTTGGTGTTGGCGCGAGCTTGAACGCGAAGGGATTATTGCGGAATTCGGCGTCTTTGTAGATGGTGTTGAAAATATCCAGCCTGAAACCGTCCACGCCTTTGCCGAGCCAAAAGCGGACAATATCGAACATGGTCTGTTTGACTTCCGGGTTGTGCCAGTTTAGGTCGGGTTGGAAGGGAAGGAAACTTGCCCAGTAATATTGTCCGCGTTCTTTTGCGTAATGCCAGCCGCTTCCGCCCGTCATGCTCTGCCAGTTGTTGGGCTTGTCGCGCCAGATGTACCAGTCCGCTTTGGGGTTGTCCCGTGAAGACCGCGATTCCTTGAACCACGCGTGTTCCTCGGAGGTGTGGTTGAGAACCATGTCGAAGATGATCTTCATATCGCGTTTGTGGATCTCGTCGATCAATTTCAACGCGTCGTCCATTGTGCCGAAATCGGGAGAGATATCGGTGTAGTCTGAGACGTCGTAACCGAGATCAGCCTGGGGCGAGGAAAAGAACGGTGAGATCCAGATCGATTCAAAGCCCAGATCGTGGAGATGGTCCAATTTTTGAATAATGCCGGGGATGTCGCCGATCCCGTCTGCGTTCGTGTCGCAATATGAACGCGGGTAGATTTGATATAGGGTTGTTTTGTGATACCAGGGAGTAGACATGCGACTCATTTTACGTTACCTCGTATTAGTAAACAAGTTGATTTTTATCCTGAATATGCCGCAATGACTCGTATCGTTTGCGGGGGAACTTTCCCAGCGGATGATACGTCCTTGATGCAACAACAGATAGCGGGTGCGGAAAGCGCCGCCAAGTGGAAGGAGGTCTTATGACGTGAGATAGCCGTTCTTGAAGAACAGCCGGACGCCGCCTGCTGTCTTCTTCTTTTGTCTCAATTCAAAACAGATCTCCTGTTGAAAACACGGGAGAACCATATTTTTCTTAGGAGAAGAAAAATGTTCACCTTACGCAAAGTCTTTGGCTATTGTGCTGTGTTTCTGCTGCTGTTTCTTGCAGCCTGTGGCGGAGCGCCCGCTGCAACCGAAGCTCCGGCTTACGAACCTCAAGTTTACGATCTTGCACCAGCCGCCACTGAAGGTTCTTATTCGGCTGAAGAAATTTCCCCCTCTTTCGTTCCACAATCAAGCGGACAGCCTTCCGCATCAAACGAACAAGAAGAACCATACGACATGTTCTTTCAGGATTATGGCGTCAATCCGTCCATTGATACTGAGGATGACAATCTCTCCACTTTTGCCTTGGATGTAGACACCGGCTCATACACCGTGATGCGTAATTACATCAACGACGGTTATTTGCCGCCTGAAGATTCCGTGCGCGTGGAAGAGTACGTAAATTATTTCGATCAGGGGTACGAGAACCCGTCTGCGCACCAGGCGTTTGGCATCTACGTCGATGGCGGACCTTCGCCTTTCACCCAAACCGAACGCTATGACATGATCCGCATCGGCATTCAGGGATATGACATCCCCAAGAGTGAGCGGAAGGACGCGGCTCTGACCTTCGTGATCGATGTCTCCGGCTCGATGGATATGGACAACCGCCTTGGGCTGGTCAAGCAATCGCTTGAAATGCTGGTGGAGCAATTGCATGAAGATGATACCGTCAGCATTGTGGTTTATGGTTCAGAGGCGCGCGTCGTCCTTGAGCCGACTCGGGGTTCCAACGCCAAAAAGATTCTCTCCGCCATCCATCGGCTTGAACCCGAAGGCGCGACCAATGCAGAAGCCGGTCTGCGGCTCGGTTACCGCATGGCAATGGAAGCCTACAAGCGGGACGGGATCAATCGGGTAATCCTCTGCTCGGATGGCGTGGCAAACGTCGGCGAGACCGGACCCGATGCCATCCTCGATGAGATCAATCACTATGTCGAGGAAGGCGTCACATTGACGACGGTCGGTTTCGGCATGGATAATTACAACGACACGTTGATGGAGCAGCTTGCGGATAACGGCAACGGCTTCTACGCCTACGTGGATGACCGCAGCGAAGCCCGCAAATTGTTCGTCGATGAGATCACCGGCACATTGCAGACGATCGCGTTGGATGCAAAGGTGCAGGTGGAGTTCAACCCGGATGTTGTCCGCAGTTACCGCCTTGTGGGATATGAGAACCGCGCCGTAGCGGACGAAGATTTTCGCAACAACAAAGTGGACGCTGGCGAGATTGGCGCGGGTCATTCGGTGACAGCGTTGTACGAAGTCAAACTTCTTCCGGAGGCTTATGGAAAGATCGCTACGGTGTACATGCGCTGGGAAGACCCCGATACGCATGAGGTTGTGGAAATCTCGAAGGGTTTCGATGTTGAACAGCTTGCGCGAGATTTTCACGGAACCAGCCCATACTTCCAACGTGCTGTGATCGTTGCGGAGTATGCCGAAGTTTTGAAAGGCAGCTATTGGGCGGAGGATAGTTCGCTGGACGATGTGTACGAAGAAGCCACATCGCGCGGAATATCCGATTGGCACGACGATGATTGGGATGAATTCGTCGAACTTGTCCGCATGGCGCGAAAACTAGATTAACAAAAAGACCCGCCCAAAAGGGCGGGTCTAAATTTATGCTTCGTAAACAATCTTCCCGTCGACGATCGTCATCACTGCTTTGGCTTCCAATATTTTTTCGGGTGGCATCGCAAACAGATCGTGCGAGAACATCACAAGATCGGCAAGATACCCTTCGCGTACCTGTCCCTTTTCGTGCTCTTTGAACTCGGCATACGCCGCGTCGCAGGTATAACCGAGTATCACTTCTTCAAGTGTCAGCCTTTGGTCGGGGTTGTTCTCATCCCATTTTTTGCGGTTGAGCGCCGCGTCAATGTTGACCATCGGTTCGAACGGCGCGACTGTCCAATCGCTGCCCAGCGTGAGATGCGCACCCGCATCCTTGATGGTGCGCCATGCGAACGACAGTCCCCAACGCTGGCTGCCAACACGGTCCAGCCACACATCCTGCGCATCTCTACTCATCGGCGCGTGTGAAGTCTGCATTGATGCGATCACGCCCAACTCTTTGAATCTCGGCAGGTCATCGGGATGGATGACTTCGATATGTTCAACGCGGTGACGACTATCCCGCTTCCCATTGGACCTTTGAACTGATTCGTACCCATCGAGTGTTCTCCTCACCGCACCATCCCCGCAGCAGTGGACAAAAATTTGCAATCCCATTTTGTCGCAAAGAGTTGCCATGCGAGTGAAGTGTTCCGCAGAGTAGAGCCCCTCCGGCTTGGCGGACGGATCATCCGCGTAGGGTTCAATGTTGAGCGCAGTGTACGACTCCCAAACGCCGTCCATGAAGAATTTCGCCGCTCCGCCGCGGACGAACTCTCCCTGCACCTTTGCCATCTCCGCAGCTTCTTTCAGCGTCTCTTCCGTTGTTTCCGGTTTGACGTGATACGGCTCGTAAACCCGCAGGGTCATTTCACCGCTGTCTTCCAGTGCGGCAAATGTCATCAACTCCTGCATATCGCCATTCATATTGTGGACGCTAGTAATCCCGGCGGCGTTGATTCTGGCAATACTTGTTTTTAGCAGTTCACGCTTGCGGGCTTCGTCCGGTTCGGGAATTATGTTTTCGACGATATCCGTTGCCGACTCGCGCAGTTCTCCTGTGGCAAATCCGTTTTCATCGCGGACAATATCTTCATTGTTAGCCGCATCATTTTCAGGCGTCAGGATTCCCGCCATTTCCAACGCTTTTGTATTTACCCATGATGTATGACCATCGTAGGCGTTGATGTATACGGGTCGGTCTGGAAAAAACTCGTCAAGTTGTTCGCGGTTCTCGATGATGCCGTATTTGATCCCCTGTCCATCCACCCATTGGGCGGTTTTGTTTTGAGCAGCGTATTCTTCGAGGATCGCCTTTACATCGTCGAAGTCTTTTGCGCCATAAAGCTGCGCGCTGCCAGACCAGATCGCACCCCATAAAAGATGAAAATGAGAGTCAATAAAACCTGCTGTGACGGTTCTTCCTTCGCCGTCGATGACGCGCGTGGATGCATCAATGAAATCTTGAACGCTCTCGTTTGTTCCCACATGGACGATCCGATTTCCTTTAATGGCAACAGCTTCCGCATACGGCATGTCTTTGTTGCTGGTAAATACTTTTGCGTTGTTGATGACCAGGTCTGCTTTGGCGCTCATGGCTTCTCCTTTGTTTGGCGAAATATACCATTCATTTTACGGCGTTGATGTGTCTCCTGTGGTTTATAATCCGACTTGTCATGGAGAAAAAGAAGGTTGTTGTTGCCATGTCTGGCGGTGTGGATTCATCTGTCGCGGCGGCTTTGCTCAAGGAGCAGGGCTACGACGTGACCGGGATGATGATGCGCCTGTGGAGCGAGCCCGGTAAGGAGGAATCCAACCGCTGCTGCACACCCGACTCAATGGCGCAGGCGCGCCGCGTGGCTGGCATATTGGACATCCCTTTTTATGTGGTGGACGCAAAGGAAGTTTTTCGTGAGACGGTGGTCCAATATTTTCTGGACGGGTACGCGAACGGCGAGACGCCCAACCCATGTTTGTTGTGCAATCGTCAGATCCGCTGGACGTTTTTGTTGAATCATGCGCTGGCTCTGGGGGCGGAATTCATGGCGACCGGACATTACGTGCGTATTCGCGATGCTGAGAATGGTCAACGCGAATTGCTGCGTGCGGTGGACCATGCCAAGGACCAGTCATACGTTTTGCATGTGTTAACTCAGGATAAATTGAAACACGCTTTATTCCCGGTGGGGGATTACCCAAAGCCGGAGATTCGCGCCATTGCTGAAAAATTCGGTTTGCCGACTGCGTCTCGAAAAGATTCGCAGGACTTGTGTTTTCTGGCTGGAGAAGACTACCGCAATTTCATTCAACGGAATGCGCCGGATATGCTGAAACCGGGTAGCATTGCGCGGCTGGATGGACAGGTCATCGGTGAGCACAACGGTTTGGCGAATTACACCATCGGTCAACGCAAGGGACTTGGGGTGGCATCGCCTGTCCCGTTGTATGTGATCACAAAGAACGGCTCAAGCAATACATTGATCGTCGGCACGCAGGATGAATTGGGCACAACGGAATTATCTGCCCGCGATGTCAACTGGGTGAGCGGTGAGATGCCGAGTGAACCCTTCCGCGCGGATGTGAAGATACGCTATACCTCAAGGGAGGTTCCGGCGTTGGTCATGCCGATGGACGGGAATCAGGTTCAGGTCCGGTTTGATGCGCCTGTGCGTGATGCGACAAAGGGTCAGGCGGCGGTGTTCTATCAGGATGAGATCATGCTTGGCGGTGGAATTATCCGATAAAGTTTTGCGTGTAGCCAGATTGGTAGAGTGGGCTTGTTTTATTGTTGAAAGTGAAGTTGATAGATACTTTTGTAAAAGGAGATTTCCATGAACTATCGAATTGAGTCGTTGATGTCTGCCCGTTTGTTCGTTGCGCCGCAATACGCGTTCGACCGGGTGTATTTCCTGAGCAATCTATCAGGGCATTTGAGTTTGTACGCCATGTTTCACGGCGGGAGTGTGCCGGAACCTTTACTGCCTCCGCACATTGCCTTGCAGAATCCGCATTTGATCGGCGGACATTCGTTTTACGTTTTCCCCGAAATGGACAAGATCCTGGTGATGATCGATAAGGATGGGGACGAGAATTACCAGCCGATGTTGATCCCGTTGGATGGCGGCTTCCCGGAACCCGCGTTCAATAATTTCTTTGCAAAGTATCGCGTGCATCTTGATGTGTGCGACCGCGCAAAGGGAATTGTGTACCTCGGTGCGGAGCGGCGCGACAAGCCGTGGAATGAACTGTACCGCGGCGACTTGAAGACCGGCAAGTTGACTTTGATCGCCGAGAGCGAATTCGGGTTTGGCGTTGCGGATCATTCCCGGGACCATAACCGGTTGATGCTCGGCACGGGCTATTCTGTGGGGGACGGCGTTTTTTGCTATTGGAACAAGGGCAAGTTGAGCACACTTTACGGCAAATTGTTGGAAGACCGCAAACGCGGAGAGGAAGTTCCGCTGAACGGTTTGGGCGGCGCGGTGTTCTCGCCAAGCGGCAAGGGCGCCATTGTCACCTCATCTGTTTTTGAAGATACCTACAGTCTTGGGTATATCAACCTGAGAAAACCCGGTGAGATGATGCCCATCAAATTGAAGGGCGTTGTGCATACCGGCGCAGGTGAAATGGAAAACGTCATTTCATTGTTCGATGACCGTTATGCGGTCACGTTCAATATCGATGGCTGCACCTGGGTGTATGAAGGTGTGTTCAACGAAGAAAAGTTGACCATGAGCCTGAAACGTGTCCTGATCGGTTTGGAACCTTTCGAGGGCGGCATGATGGAACATTTGGATTATGACAAGGTCGAGGATATCTTCGTCTTCTCGTTCTCCACAGCGACCTCGCCGACGCAGATCTATACCATCGAAGGCAGGAAACGCGACATGTTGTATCGTCACACCGAAGAGCGGATTCTCGGCATTCCTGAAGATCATCTCTCCAAAGGCGAGGACGCTTCCTATATCACGCATGATGGATTGCGGGTCTCGGCGCGTTTGTATATGCCCGCCAAAGCACTGGGATTCAAAGGTCCGCGCCCGGTGGTGTATTACATCCACGGCGGTCCGCAGGGACAGGAGCGCCCGGATTTTGGGTGGTTCTCCATGCCGCTGATTCAATACCTCACCCTGCGCGGATTTGCCGTCTTTGTGCCGAACGTGCGCGGTTCGACGGGGTACGGTCTTTCCTATACAAAGCGGGTTGACCGCGATTGGGGCGGACAAGACCGCCTCGACCACGTCCACGCGATGATGAAGGTCCTGCCCAAAGACAAACGCCTCGACGTCAAACGAGCCGCAGTCGTTGGGCGTTCCTACGGCGGATACATGACCCTGATGCAGGCGGGATTGCATCCAAAACTTTGGAAAGCCTCCTGCGATATGTTCGGTCCGTATGACCTTGTGACCTTCTCCGAACGCATCCCTGAAACATGGAAGCCGTATTTCAAACTTGCCATCGGCGATATCGACAAGCCTGAAGAACGAAGAGATCTGGTTCAACGCTCACCCAAGACGCATCTGCACAACATGAAAGCGCCCATGCTCGTCATTCAGGGACGCAACGATCCGCGTGTGGTAGCGGCAGAATCCGAGGATCTGGTCCGCGCGTTGAAGAAGAAAGGCAAATCCATCGAACTGCTCGTATTCGAGAATGAAGGGCATGACGTATTAAAATACGAAAATCGTGTGACGTGCTACAACGCCATCACCGATTTCTTTGCAAAACACCTCAAACCGTAGGTCGATGACGATCCCAGCCATTTTGTTTGGTTTGGTTGTGGCTTTTCTGGCAGGCGCCCTCTTTCACGTCTTGCGGGGCGGGGGAGGCTGGCGCCTGCTTTTGAATCTTGCCCTGAGCACACTGGGATTTGTCCTCGGACACGCCTCCGCTGTGGTATTTGGCTTCGTCCTGTACCAGTTCGGCGTGCTGGATATCGGCTCGGGCGTGGTCGGAAGCCTCGTGGTGCTCCTCGTCGGCGACTGGCTGAGCCGCATCAGACCGGACAATAAAAGCAGTGTATAATCTCCGCCCGTTGTCAACAATTTACGAAAGTGAGTAAAAAATAAATGGAATTCCTGAAAAGTGCTATCGACCTGTTCTTACATCTCGATGAGTATTTGCAGACGATCATCACCACCTACGGCGCATGGACGTACGGCATCCTGTTCGTCGTGATCTTTGTGGAAACGGGCTTGGTCGTCATGCCGTTTCTGCCCGGCGATTCGCTCCTGTTCGCGGCTGGGACCTTTGCCGCGCTCGGCTCGCTCAACGTCTGGTTCATCGTTGGGATGATGTCTGTGGCGGCTGTCGTCGGTGACGCGGTCAACTACATGATCGGTCACTATCTCGGCGAGCGCGCCTACAATATCAAATGGATCAAACGCGAGCATCTCGACAAAACCCACGCCTTCTTCGAGAAGCATGGCGGCAAAGCCATCTTCCTTGCGCGTTTCGTCCCGATTGTGCGCACTTTCGCCCCGTTCGTGGCAGGCATTGGGCGCATGTCCTACGGTTACTTCGCCACCTATAACGTCGTCGGCGGTATTAGCTGGGTGTTCATATTTACACTGCTCGGTTACTTCTTCGGCAACATCCCGTTCGTACGGAATAATTTCGAACTGGTGATCATCGTTATCATTCTGGTCTCTGTTCTGCCGATGGTTTTTGAATGGATCAAACAGCGCCGCGAAGCGGCACATGCAGCGGTCAAATCCGCCGAAACAGCAGAATAAAGAAATATGGGCGGGAGGAAACTCCCGCCCTTTTTATGAAATACCTCGCTGTTTTTTTCTCCCTCTTTATCATCACCATCATCATACTCGCCGACCGCAGCGCACTGCCTCCGTTCGTTCGTGCGATCTATGACTTTCCATACGGGGATAAGGTCGGGCACTTCATCCTTTTTGGACTCCTCAACTTCATCCTTACTTTGACGTTCCTTCCGCCTCGTGACCGCGCCCGAGGCTGGGTGACACTTTCAGTGGGTTTGATCCTCGCTGTGTTGATCGCCGCCGAGGAATTCTCGCAGAAGTATTTTGCATCCCGCACATTTGACCTGGTCGATCTGGCGGCAAGTTATGTCGGCTTGATGGTTGGCGGGTGGGCGGCTTGGAAGTTTGGAAAATAAAAAATCTTTCCACTTTCTTCGACTAAAAGAAGAAAGTGGAAAGATAAAAGAAAGCGGGGGAAATCTGGAGCCTACGGCTTCAGTATCAAATGCCCTTCGGCATCGGCGATCACTGAGTCTTGATTCCACCACATGGGATAGTACTGGATCGACGCCCAAAGTTCGGACATGTCACTGTAATGCGGGTGATAAGCATGACCAGACTCACCAGTTGTATGGACAGTGATCGAGTTATCGAGATTGCCCAGATCCACGATCATGCGCATGGACGGCAGCCAGTTCGTCTCGTAGCCATCAAGTGTAGACCAGCCAGTGGCGTCTACCATGATCTTGCCGCCTCCGGTGGGGAATGGCCCACGGTTGAAAAGGTCTTCGATCAGGAAAACGCCCGACTGTCCGAGAGTCTGATTTTCGAAGGTGGCGGCGTGCATGTCACCCCATTTCCATTTCGACATATCCTTGCCGTAATCTTTCTGTAGTTCGGATACTGCGTCTGCGAAAGATTTTGTGAGGATGTCGTTCATGGTTTCGGTGATGTCGGTTGTGGTCTTGTCATCCCAGAACGGGTCGTTGGGATTCTTGACAAGATTGCGGAACACTTCGCTCCAGCGTGATCCGCCGCTTGGGTAGTAGCGTTCCTCCGGCATATCGTCGTTGAAGGTGTTGCTGTTCAGGTGTTTCCAGAACGCGTTGAAGATCGCGGCGGGCGTGGAGTCGGCTGTGGCTTGGTAGTCCCAGTTCTTTAGCGTATCAAGCGCGGGCTGAAGGTCTGAGGCGGTGTTCAAATCCAAAAGCAGGGGGACGAACGTTTCCGCATTCTGGTCGTACATGTCGCCCTGCATCTTTTGGATGTAGGAGATGTCGATCGCGCCGGGCGCGCTTTCGATCATGTTCACGATACGGTTGGCGCGGAAACCCGAATCCCAGTCGAAGGTGATGAGGTGGGGGTAATCGCGCGGCGGGACCTGGTTGTTGGCTGTGGCGATATAGCCTTCAGCCGGGTTGAAGGTGTAGGGCAGTTCATCGAAGGGGATGTAACCCGTCCATGCGTATTCATCGTTCCAACCGGGAACGGGTAGGGTGCCGTTGCCCTTCGCGCGGATGGGTACATCGCCGGGCATTTGATAGCCGATATTTCCATCGACATCTGCGTAAAGCAGGTTCTGCGCAGGCACGTGGAAGTTGCGTGCGGCTGCGCGGAACTCGTCCCAGTTTTGAGCCGCGTCAAATCCCCAGATGGCTTCGAACGGAGTGGACGGAGTAAGCGCAGTCCACGCTAGCGCCAGTACATATTGATCGGGGAATTCCACGCCGGAACGATCTTTGAACGGAACGAACTTCTCATCCTTGGGGTCGCCTTCGTTCTTGAGCGGACCATAAACATCGGAGATGACGGGTCCGTGGCGCGTGCTTTTTACTGTAATGGTCACGGTATCGCCCTTGGATGTCAGGATGCTTTCTTCGCGGGTCTCAAAGTCGACCCACTCGCCGTTCACTTCGTATTGGTTCGGGTTATCGGGGTTGACCCTTTCGATGAACAGGTCCATCACGTCGGGACCGGTGTTGGTGAAGCCCCATGCGATCCTGTCGTTATGACCGATGACCACACCCGGCACACCAGCGAAGGAAAAGCCTGCCACTTCGAACGGACACGCGTCCGTTTTTTCGACACAATGCAAACCGATCTGGAACCAGATGGACGGCATTTGAATTCCAAGATGCGGGTCATTGGCGAGAAGCGGCATACCGGTATCGGTCAGCCTGCCGGAAACCGCCCACGAGTTCGAGCCGATGCCGTCGCTCCATTCGCCGAGAACGCCATCCACAAGATTGAAATTATTTGTAACATTATCGAGCGGCAGGGACGCATAATCGAAAGCGGGTGTCTCGTTTTCGTATGCCGGAACCACAAGAGGTCCATCGCCGATCTTGTTCACGATCACAGGATGGTCTTCGGGATACGCAGGAAATACCTGTGCCACCTGTTCAGGTGTGAAGGTTTTGAGAAGGACAGCGCGTTCGATGTCTTCGCTGAGATTGCCGCGCAGGTCCCATGCCATGGCTTTGCCCCATGTAAGGCTGTGGATGGGAGTCCACGGCTCGATCTCGTAGTTGGGGCTGAGCAGACCCAGCACGGCATATTCCAAACTGAGGGCGGTGTCGTGATGATCTTTAAGATAGGCATTTACGCCGTCTGTATAAGCTTGCAGCATCGCCTTGGTGTCGGGATTCAATCCCTCCCATTCAGCCTCTGCGGTCTGACGCCAGCCGAGCGTGCGCAGGAATATGTCGGTATCCAATTGCCCGGCGCCGAACATCTCGGAGAGCCGACCGGAACCGGTGTGCCGCCAGAAGTCCATTTGCCAGAAGCGTTCCTGCGCATGGACATATCCCTGCGCGAAGAACAGGTCGTGCGTGGTGCTGGCGTAGATGTGCGGAATGCCCATCCCGTCGCGGTAGACATCCACCTGTCCATCCAAGCCGCCGACTTGAAGTTCGCCGTCGGTTTGAGGGAAGGATTTCGGCGCGACCGTGTTGGGGAGATAACTCTTGAAATAGAACAATCCGCCTGAGGCGGCAATTAATACGACGATCAATAAACCGATCAGAATCCGCCCCATGATCTTGCCTGCTTTTTTCATTCTGCCTCCGAATAGGAAAGATTTCTGCAGACGTTTGCGTGATTTCCCTTCTGTCTGCAGAGTTATTAACAACAACAGACGCAAAAGGTTTCAGGTCTTTTGCGTCTGTTGAAATAAACGGGTTTTAACGGACAATTCCGAGCAATCTTGGGAACCAATACCATAGAACGGTAGCGGCAGGCTTTCCGTGAATGGATGTGGATTTATCCTGCAGGGCAACCGGCATGTAATACCCGCGGCTCACAAAACCGGATATCCACGAACGCGCGTTGACCGCGATCAGCATGGCTTCGTAGATGTCCGATTGGGTTTGCAGGTTCAGGCTCACAGATGGAATGTCGGCATTGGGTCTCGAGAGCGCGTTGAAGTCGATACAACTTCCGGCTCCATTCGAGATACATCCGCTTGCGGCATTACCCGCGGACGGGTACGCCACAGCGAGGACAACGGGTTTACCCAGCAGTGAAACCATCGGCGCGACTTCGTTGTCCAGCAGGCGTCCGGCTTCGTTGGCGTAATCGGTCTTGGTCGCCGTTGGGCTGGTCGCGATGGTCGTGGACCACAAAAGATAAATGCCGTCCATATCGCGCAGGAAGCTGACCGGCGTTGTAAAACTGGACGGTTGATACGGCATCGCCCAAAAGACCTGTCCGCTGAAATGTGCGCGCACATCCTGTAGGATGGAACGCCATTGCGCCTCCGCATCTGCAGGGACATTTGAGGAGCTGCCATCAGGCATGAGTCCGCCGGGCAGGGCGGGCGACACCCAGTCTCCGCCGATGATGAGAGTCTGCGCACCGGATTGAGCCGCGAGGTCGGCGTAGTTCAAGACAAAGGAATGATATTGTCTGAACCAGCTTTGCCACCATGTCGCGTCTTTTGGTGCATCCATCCAGAATTTTGTGCTGGCTGAAACGCTTGTGTCATTCGACTGCGGGAAGCGGGGCGTGGGGAAGATCGCCGCGTTCAACCCGACATTGCGCGCCATTTGAACCATGATGGCGCTGTCGATCCAGAACGGATCCTGCCCGGGCTGGGAGGCAAGTTTCAGCGGTGAGACGCTCGTCACAGACCAGGTTGGAGTGAGCACAACAAGGTTCGAGCCGATGCCTTCCTTGATATTGCTGAATGCCTGCTGCGCGAAATAGGAATAATTCGGTTGGTAGGTCGGTTGGAATTCCACGCCGGCCATAAAACCGGAGGCGCGCGGCGTGATGTTATATCCCACCAGCGGCAGGGTTTCCGGATTCTCGAACCATTTCCACGAACCCACGCTGTTCTGAATGTCCTGACCAAGAACAGTGGTGCTGGCGGTGTATCCGGTCGGAGACATGCCCACGGTCTGGTTGTCGTCTGCGCTGCCGCATTGACCGTTGCGGCAAAAACGGTACGAGAACGAACCGAGAAAATTCAGCGGACCATATAATTTGTAAACCCAGCGGTCCTTCCCAACGGGCCACATTGGAAGCGGCTCCATCCAGGCAGACTGTTTGAACTGAATATAAACAACGTCTTCATCCAAAGTGGTGCTTGGGACGCTCACCTCGAACAGAATGGGACCGGAATTCTTCGAATCAGACCAGGATACAACCGTATCCTGCAGAGTCACATCCTGCCCGGGGACGATGAACTCGCGCAATGCCCAGCCGCCGTCCAGGTTTCGTTCGGCGTTCCAATACCCATCCCCCAGCGTGTACTTGTATCGAATGTAGGTTCCAACGGGAAGCCCCACTGTGTAACTGTAGCGTCCATCCGGCTGCAGGCGCATATCGGGCATGCGGTTCGGGACGACGTTCACGCCGCCCTGCAGATCGGCAAAACTGTTGCCCAATTGCAGGATATTTCCCGCAATGCGGACGGGCGGCGGTGTAAAGGTCGGGTCTTGCGGCACAGTCACGTAGAACGTCACGTTCACCAGCCGGGTCGGTTTAATGGGCACATCCACAGAAGTGGATTGTCCATCGCCGACGACCGCACCATGCTGGAACGGCAGGTAAAGACCGTCGAGGCTGTATGTGGTCAGTGTTTGCGTGCCGGTGGGTAACCCGGTCAACTCAAAGTGACCGGTCGAATCGGTAATATATTGAACGCCTCCGGCAGTCACAAGGATGTTTGGCAGCGGCGTGCCGGTATCCGAATTGTAGATCTTGCCTTCGATGGTTCCCTTGGGGCGCGAATAACTTCGGTCGCTCCAACTGGCAACAATATCCTGAACCTCGCTCGGTCCCTCCACGTAATAGAGACGGTAGCGGATGGGCGCATCCAACACGGTGTCTTCGACCATCGGTCCCGTGCTGCCGCTGCGCAGATAACGATATTTGACAACAGAGTTGAAGGGGAGCGCCAGCGTGGCGGTATACGTTGTCGCATCACGGGCGCTCATCGGGTAGGGCTTCGAATTGGTTTGCGGCAGCCCGGTCACTTCATCCAGCACCACCAGGCTGAGCGATTCGCCGTTCAGAAGCGGTTCCGGCAGCGTAACGACAAAAGTCGTCTGCGCCGCAGGGTAGGGCGTATTGGTCGGTCCAACGGGGACCGATGTGGCAGTTTCTGTGTTGTCGGTGGGGGTGTCGAACAGCGAGAGCGTACAAGCCTGCCCGACAAGGATAAGCATAATCGCCGCAGATACCCAACGGCGTAACGCGATGGATGAACCTTTCATATTCTCTTCTCCTCAACGCACAAAGTGCGCCTCTCTCCTAGCCCTGACCTGTTTCTACCTCGTCGGCGGTTTCCTCAGTTTCGGCATTCTTTTCCTTTCGCCCGGCGTAGGCGAGGTAACTCAAGCCGATACTGACAAAGTATAACAAAATCATGGGAGCCATCACCAACCCCATATTGACCGGGTCGACTGTGGGTGTGATCGCCGCAGCAAGCACAGCGATAATGACCACCGCCAGCCGCCATTGTTCAGCGAGGAACTTCGGCTGGACAAAGCCAATGGACGTGAGGATATAAATAATCAGCGGAAATTCGAAAAAGAGACCGATCCAAAGCATCAGACCGGTGACAAAGCCAAAATATTCCTTCGCCGACCAGAATTGCGAAATGGGCGTGAAGCTTCCAAGGAAAGGCAGCGCTGCCGGAAGCAGGACGTAGTACGTGAACGCCATTCCGATCAGAAAAAGGAGCGTCGCAAGCGGAATGCCTGCCAAGCCCATCTTCTTCTCGCGCGGTTTCAACCCCGGCGCGGCGAACAGCCAGAGTTCGAAAGCGATATATGGAAAGGCAACAGCGATGCCCGCTGTCATCGCCACACGCATAAAGACGCCGACCTCTTCCGTCACCTGAATGGCTTGCAGTTTTTCAAGTCCGCCCACGGGGATGGAGAGGAATTCCATCAAGGGCTCTGCCACTGCGAACGCGGAAATGACAAGAACTGCCAGCGCCAGCACCGAGCGGAGCAGGTGTGCCCGAAAGACATCGATCTGTTCCCAGAGCTGCTCGCGGACTTCCTTCTGCGTGGCGATGTCGACGAATACGTCCGCAATGGGGCGTTCGTCGGGTTCGGAGTTGAGGAATTTGTAGGCGCGGCTGGTGGCGCGAAAAGGAAAGGCAAGGATGGCAAAGACAAGGCGGAATGGAAAGGTGATCACCTTCCAAACGCCCTTGAAGAACTTACGCATTGTTTTGGGATTCGCTTTCGCTGTCGGTTTCTTTGTTCTCCTGCGGTTCAGGAGCGATCTTGTTTTCTGTTTCCGTACCCGGTTGTTTTTCTGGGGTGGCGGCATAAGGCTGCGCCTGTGGATGCGGACTGGGGGGTGTAACCCGCTTTGTGTTCGGGAATGAGGCGGCTGAATTGATTTCGCGCCCCACCTGATTCAATTCCTCGTTCGCTTCGCGCATCAGGCGGTTGGGTAACGTACGCAGGTCACGCGAGGTCTGCTGGAAAAGCTTCCAGCCGTCGGAGGTGATCAGGTCACGCAGAAATTTTCCGATCGTCCTGCCTGCCTTCTGCATGTCTTTCGGACCCAGGATCAGCAGGGCGATGATAATGATAAATACCAGCTCGGGCATTCCGATGCCAAGGACTTCCATATTTACTAAGACTCCAAATTCGTTGCCTCAGGCAACTCTTTCTTTAATATTTCAACGATCTCGTGCTCATGGTCGACCAGCGTGCCAAGTACCCCGTTGACAAAGCGCGCAGTCGAATCTGAACCGTATAATTTTGCCAGCTCCACCGCTTCGTTGATGGCGACCTTTACGGGCGTTTCGCCTGAGATGGCGAACTCCCAGCATGCCATGCGCAGGATGTTGCGGTCGATGGCGGCGATCTGGTCGAGGGGCCACTCGGGCGCGTACTTTGCGATCACACGGTCGAGTGGCTCCCGCATGGGCAGTACGCCGAAGATGATGCCTCTTGCAAATTCCGCCAGGTCTGCGGGCAGGGTCGTTTCTTCCAGGCGCGTCCTTAGAACGTCGCCCGGCAGGTGTTCAGACAGGTCCGTCTCGTACAGGACCTGCAATGCGATCGACCGTGCCCGGGTTCGGGGTTTCATGGGGTTAGCTTCCTTCCCCTTCAAAATCGATATCTTCGATGTGAACGTTTATTTCGCTCACATCCATGCCGACCATCTCCTGAACCGAACGCGCCACATTCTGCTGGACATTGCGGCTCACTTCGCGGATGTTGACATTTTCTTTGAGGATCAGGAACAGGTCCACGAGGACGATGTTGTCCTTCGTTTCAATGCGGACCCCGTCGCTGACTCCGCGCCGAAAGAGTCGGTTCACCCCGCCGCTGACCGGTGCCAGCCGGCTGACGCCGGGAACTTCCAGGGCTGCCATGCTTGCAATGGTGGTCAGCACTTCCGGCGAGACCGTGGTTTTGCCTTGCGTGTTTTCTGTCATTCTTGCTCCTGTTTTATATTGCTGTTGCAGGTCGAACCTGCCCAGCCGCTTAATTTACATCATTGCCATGCCGCCGTCCACGCCGATGACCTGACCGGTAATATACGCGGCGCCGTCCGAGGCGAGGAATGCGGCTGTGAATGCGATCTCTTCCGGTTGACCCTTGCGCCCAAGCGGAACCAGCTTGAGTGCGGCTTCCAGGGTTTCGGGTGTCATGGCGTCGAGGATTTCCGTATCTACAAAACCCGGCGCAATGGCGTTGACCGTGATATTGCGGGCGGCAACTTCGCGCGCCAGTGCCTTTGTGAAGGCGATCTGTCCGCCTTTGGAAGCGGAGTAATTCGTCTGCCCGGGGTTGCCCATCTGCCCGGCGACCGATGCCATGTTGATGATGCGTCCTGTGCGTTTGCGCATCATGTGTTTGACAGCGGCTTTCGAGCAGTTGAATGTGCTTTTGAGGTTGGTGTTGATGACCGCGTCCCAATCAGATTCCGGCATCATCATGATCAACTGGTCGCGGGTGATGCCTGCGTTGTTGACGAGGATGCTCAGGTCACCGAATGTTTCAATGGCGAATTTGATCAACGCCTCCGCCTGCTTGAAATCTGAAACATCCGCCTGGAAGGCGGCGGCTTTTCCTCCGCCAGCCTGTATCTGTTTGACCACTTCCTCGGCGGCTTCGGGTGATTTGTTGTAGTTGACCACCACTGCCGCGCCGCGTTCCGCAAGTTCCAGTGCAATGGCGCGACCGATGCCGCGCGAACCGCCGGTCACAACAGCGACTTTATTTTCCAGGGCTAAATTAAAGGACATGGAAATTCTCCTATGGGTTGAAATTATACATCATGTAGATTACCGCATTCTTCGATAAAAATCACAGGATTTTCATTATATATGCTGTGTACCGACATTGCGCAAGCCATATGCCAGCCCGGCGCCCCCGCCCAGGGCAATGACCGCGATTGCGATCACGGCATCCTGCCAGAAGCGGATGGGGAAGAGGCGGATGAGCGTATCCGAATACTCGAACAGCCATGAACTGCCTGAAAAGAACAGGGAATGGAACCACTCGAAGAAAGACCAGAAAATATCGGGGTTGAGCAGAATGCCCGCACCGGAAATAAAGCCAAGCACCACTGCCAGCCCGATCATCCACTGTCCGCCGCGGCGCAGACCGTCGAGGAAGAAGTTCATCCACTCTCCGCGCCAGGCGAAGAACGCCAGCAGGAGCAGAACCGCCAGTGAAACGTACCACACGTTCAGCGCCCCCTTCACCACACCTTTGACGTCGTGCATGTGACTGAGTTCCCTTTCGTTATAGATCGAAGTGCCGTCGGAAAATTTCAGGTCGCCGAGATAGGAAATATCCGCGTTGTTGACGAGATATTCCACCGAAGGTTTTGCCCATTGCAGGCGGTCTGCCTTTGTAAAGCCGTAATCATCGGGCGGGAAGTACGGCATGTTGTATTCGACGGTGAAATAGAGCGGGGTCAATAAGATGCGCAGGGCGAGACCGATCAACGCCAGCGGAGTGAAAAGTGATACAAGATAAGAGAGAAAGGCGGGAAGTTTCATTTTGACTTTAAGTAATTCCTATTGTTCCATATTGGGCTTAGTTGCAGATGAAATTCACTGGGCTTTTCCGGGAATGCTCATGCCGCAGTTTCAAATAATAAAAGTCTGACCTGCATGCGCATGGAGCTTTTGCAAGATGCCTACTGTAAAAATTCCAAACCGCCCTGCAGAACGAACTTGACGACCATATTATTGACGATCCACTCGATGGGAGCGCGGTCATCGGTGAAGACGGTGGTCGTGGTGTAACCCGGCTGCAGGTTGGTGTATGTGGACGACATGGTCGTGACGAGCAGCGGATTCAACTCTTTATCTTCCGCGAGATGGACGAGATTGTTGAGAAAATCCTCCGATGTCGTCGGCTGCTTGGTGGCGAAGATCATCGTGTTGAGCGTGCCGGGAATATCCATGATGTGAATGGACGGGAAGAGCTGCGCCATCGTCGTGGCGAGACCGTCGATGAGGCGGCGATCTCCCGGCGTGGACCCAACGTTCAGGGTCAGCACACCATCGTCGGCGAGGTGAGAGGCGCAGACTTCGAAGAATTCGAGCGTCGTCATATGCGGCGGGATGTACGGAGGGCGGTACGCATCCACAGCGATGATGTCATATTTTTGCGCGGAGCGGTCGAGGTTCAGGCGTCCGTCACCGATGATCACATTCAGGTTGGGCGAACCCATATGAAAGTAATCGTAGCCGACCTGCACGATCTTGGGGTCGAGTTCATAGCCGTCGATCTGCAGGTCTTCGCCGTACACAGCCGTTGCCTGACGCGCCGCCGTCCCAGCCGCAAGACCGATGATCGCCATGTGTTTGATCGAATCAGGCGAGCGGTTCTCATAGAAATACGGACCGACCATGAACTCCTCCCACGGTCCGTTGTAGTAAAGCGTATCGGGATGATAAATCGAATGAATACCCTGCCCATCGTTGAGGCGCAGCAGGGTATAGCCGTTCACTTCCTGCACCTGAATGTAATTGTATTCAGACTCGGTTTCGTATACCTGTCCGCTGTTTTCTTTAAGCGCCGAGTTTGAAAAAGCGATGGCGATAATGGCAAGCAGAAGAGGCATCCATATCAACTTCAACATTTCTCTTGTATTTGCAAATCGCGCAAGTCCCACCAGCGCCACGACCAGAAGCAGCATCCCGAAAGACGCGAAGGTCAGGCGCGTGCCGATGGTGGGGATGGTCAACAGGGTCGGGATGAACGTGCCGATGAACGAACCCAGCGTGGAAACCGCATAGATCTGCCCGGAGATCTGCCCGGCTTTGCTGGCATCGTCCACAGAGAGGCGGATGGCGAAGGGCGAGATCGTGCCGAGCAATGTGATGGGGACAATGAAGAGCACCAGCACGACGATGAAGGATCCCGCCAGAATGCCGACGTTCAACACCTCGAACGCGCTCGCAGCGGACCTGAGAACGGGTACAGCGACATAAGGCACGAGCCCCACTGTGAAAGCGCCCCATGCCAGAATGCGATACATGGCTTGCGGCGTTGGGTTTTTATCCGCCCATTTGCCGCCGAGGAAATATCCCAGCGTGAGATAGATAAGGATCAACCCGATGATGCTTGCCCACACGAGGTTGCTCGTGCCGAAGACATTGCCGATCAATCTGCCTGCCGCGAGTTCCGCCGCAAGCGTGGTCATACCAGAGACAAAGACAGTAAAGAGAAGGTATCGTTTCATGTTTGTTCCTGTGCAAAGATGCGCGGATTATAACCGTGAAAAAAGGTGACAGTCATCTTTTGGCATGACTGTCACCTGATCTCTTGCGTCGGCTGATAACTCGCTTTCAGTTAGGGCGCAGGCGGGGGAGTTACCGTCTTCTTTTCGAGGTACGGACCGCCGAAATCCACAAAGATCTCCACCCAAAGCGGCAGATGGTCGGACATCTTGAACGTACGCCACTGCTTATACTCATTGAACGACATGTTCGGCTGGTAGGTCTTCCAATCCTCGTCGCGGTAGACGAAATTAAAGAAGGGGAATGTACCAGCCTTTGCAAGCCCCAACTGTTTCTCGACATCCTTTGCCAGAAAAGCGATCTGGTCGAAAGGCTTGTCCTGGATGGCGTTGGTATACGTCCCTTTGATCTTGGCAGGGATCTGGAACTTTTCCTTTTCGATGGCTTGGAAGGTCTTATCCTTTATCGAAAAGATATTGAAATCGCCCAACAAGATGCTGTTATTCGCCCAGGTGTCCTTTGCTGTCATTCGTTTCTTCAATAGCCTGACCACATTCTTCGATTCTTCGAGCCGCTGCGGGTCGTCCGACTTCGCTTCGCCGTAATAAAAATGCTGGGTGCAGAGCGTGAACTTGAACCAGCCCGCCTTGAACCCGGCGACATACGGGGTGCGCGCGAAGGCGAATTCGGCTTGTAACTTTCCATCCTTCTTTTTCATTTCGGGCACCAGTTCGCCAGCCAGACCGCCAAAGGAAAGTTTGCGCGTGTCGTAGATGTAGGCGCTTCGTTCGTTATTTCCCTGCGTTCCCTGCGTCACATCAGAGACCAGATACTTCCACCAGCCGCCAAGGATCTTCATCAATTCGTCGAGGGCGTCGAGGTTGTCGCGTACTTCCTGAACGGCGATGATATCGAAATGGGACATGATCTCGGCGATGTAGTACAGCGGCTCGGCTTCACGACCGTCAGACTTGTTGCCGCCGAACTCGCGGATATTCCACGTTGCCAGCAGCAGCGTCGAATCGACCGTTCTGGCTGGGACGGCATTATCCAGTTCCAGTTTGAGCGTGAGCAGGTTCTTGGCAGTACGCCTGCCCTCCGGAGTGTTATTGTCGATGTGCTTGTAATCGGGCATAACGTTTCTCCTTTAAGAGAGTGTTTCTTAAGCCTTGGTTGCTTAATTTTTGTACACGGACTATTTTTTGCCGGTTTTGTCATTTCGACGAGTGAAGCGAGGAGAAATCTACCGGTATACAAAGATTTCTCGCTAGCGCTCGAAATGACAATCCAAGAGGTTTTTTCAAACGGTCACTAGGAACTTCATTGGTTGCCGGAAACACTTTAATCAGTATAGCGCGATTCGTTGTAAACAGTACGGCTTTGCCTTGGGGAGCGTCCATCAGGGTGGATAAAGAAATCCTTCACCACGGAGAAAACAAAGATGAATCTCTGTGGTCTCCGTGTACTCCGTGGTGAATATCCGCTAAACTACTTCCGAATATCGACACTTCTTTGCCTTATTGACAATTTGTGGTCTTGGCGTTGACGTTGGCTTTCGACTCTCCACTGGCGTTATAGGCGGCGACCGAATAATCGTAGGAACCGGAGGCGGGGGCAATATCCACATATGAGGTGGAATCGGCGGGCAGGTCTGTCAGTTTGGTGCCGTCACGGTAGACGCGGTAACCGTCCTCGTTGGAGGCGTTATCCGTCCATGTCAGCGAGATCTGAACCGAGCCGGAGGTGCAATCGTATTCATAACGCAGGTCGCCGGGAGCCGGCAGCTTGCCGGAGGTGGAATTCGTGCCCACCTTGGTCGGCACGCCGACCGTGAGCATGGACTTTCCGTCGGCATCGACCATGCTGAAGGTGGTCTCATACTCTCCGGGCGCGGCGGGAGCCGTCATCTGTATCGAGACGGTAAGCGATGCGCCGGGCGCGACGGTGTATCCAACCGGCATGACGGGGAAGGTGTCCGGGACAGTGATGCGGTCACCGGAGTCGAAGATGAATTTGTAGTCGTTTGTCCATGTGCAGGTGCCGCTGTTTTGCAATATCCACGACATGACGAAACTCTTATCGGGCGCGAGGCGGTTCTCGACCTCCTTGGCGTCGAAGGGCAGACCGTCGCGCGTCCAGGCGGTGACCTGCGCCACGTCTTCGCAATCTGCCGCAGTGGACGCGGCGGTTGGGGAGGCATCCCCGCCTGCGGATTGAGCCGCGGTGGGTGTGGCGGCGGGAGTGAGCGCCGCTTCCACGGTCAGGGCGGCGGCGGTGGCGAGGTCCGCTCCATCGGGCGGCGGGGCGGATGCGCCGATATTGCAGGATGTGAGCACAAAACTCATGACGATCGATAACAGAATGACGGGATGTGATTTCACTTCTCTTTTTCCTTTTGTTGGCGGATGGTTTTATCTGGGCTGCTTTGCGGGGAAAACAGCGCCGTCCCGACATTTTACCCCCTGCCTTCATTATCCACTGCCTGTCTGTTGCCCAACAGACAAGGACTCTGAAAGTTCTACTTTCAGAATCTGCGCCTGAGAAACTGTCTCTTAAAGATCTCTTTGGAACACGGACAACACGGATATCGCTGAGCTTGACGGAAAGATCATTAAAAGATTTGTTTTTGTCCGTGTTTTCCGAAAATTCCGTGTACAAAATTAGGCGATCAGGACTTAAGAAACACTACCTGAAGTAGAACCTCAGGATTCCACAGCGCATTCGGGGAAAAGGACTGCCCAAAGACAAGGACTTTGAAAGTTCTACTTTCAGTGTATTCCCCCTGAAGTAGAACTTCAGGATTCCGTAGTGCTTTCAGGGAAAAGGACTGCCCATGCGTTTTCTTCGCCAGCCAAAAGACTCAGCCCCGCCCGCACCGGTTTTGCGCAGGGCTGGGCGTCGAAGGCTTGGGCAATGTCTGCGGCGGCGGGAGAGAAATAGGCGAAGACTTCGCAATGCAGGCGTCCTTCCGACTCGGAGCGCAGAAAGACCGCCATCTCGGGCGGACGTTCCGCGGCGCGTTGAAAGCGTTCCTCGATCTCAACGGAGGGGAGCGCCGACATGATGCCGTCGCCGAGGCTGAGCGAATACCAATTGTCTATCATAGTTACCTCGTTACCCAGAGCCGGTCATTGGAGAGTGTTTCCTGGGGCTGAAATTTTTCTTTTGTATACGGGTTTCACGGAACACACGGAAAATAAAATGCTCTTTTCCTTGAAGATCAGTGAAATCCGTTATGTCCGTGTACAGCAAGCCGATCCCCTTACAGCGGTTTCTGGTAGACCATGTTACGGCGGTCTTCCTTATACCCCAGCCCCAGATACAGGTTGAGCGCGCCGCTCGGGTTTTCGGCGTCGACACCGAGGGCGGTTTCGGTCATGCCCATGTCCCTGAACATGGCGATGCTTTCCACCACCAGCGCGCGCGCCAGCCCGCGTTTGCGCCACGGTCTGCGGACAGAGATGGCTTCGGTATAGCCGCGCTTGTGGTTATATTCCTTGTTCTCGGCGCTGTTGACAAAGTTCAGCACCTGCCCGGCGATCTGGTCACCGTCCCAGGCGACCTTCCACAAGGCGGGATTAAAATCCGGTTCTTCGGACCATTGCATGAATTCCTCGAAGCTTTGTTCGCGGAATCCCCAATGGTCGCGGAAGGCTTCGACATGCGCCTCATATACCGACCGATAATCTGATTCTCCCACCGGGCGGACTTCCAGCCCGGGCGGAAGCGGCGCCTCGGGCAGCGGATCGTTGATATCGCGCGTCATCTCGAAGAAGTAGCGCGCCGCCTTGTAGCCCTGACTCTCCAGTAGGGCGGTCAAACCTTCGGCGGTGCCATTCGCCCAAATGGACAGGATTCTGGTTTCCGGTCCGGTGTGAGCCGCGGCGATCTGGCGCAGACGGTCCTCGGCGTATCCCAGCATCGCGGTGCCGATCCCTTTCCTGCGCCATTCCGGCAAAAGATAGCCGACGCTTGAGTAGGTGATCGTCGTTCCGTCGTTGAGCTTGTCCCACCAGACGCGTTCATAGCCGATGACCTCGCCGTTGATCTCGGCGAAGAGCATATCGGTGTAGGGATCGCTGTTGGTGAGGTGACTGTAATTGCGCTGGACGTCTTCGAGCGTGTCGGAGCGTTCGAGATGGTCGACGTGTTTACTGCCTTCGATGACCGCCAGCATTTTCGGGTAGTCGCTTTCGCCTGCAAATCCCCGAAAGGACAAGCCCGCGATGGCAGGGGCATTCTTCACTTGTATATCAGCAGGAACTGCGGACATGGTGTCTCTCTTTCGTTTGGTTCGATTCCATTATATGCCGAAAGTTTGCCCCTCCTCCCCGCTCGTGGACTGTACCTCTCGCAACGCATTGACCTTCGCCTGCCTGTCCCCGATAGAGGGCAAGCGCCTTCCTCCTCCAAATACGACAATAAAACACCTACAGAATTTTCCCAACTCTAACTCGTCGCATTTGGGGGAGGTGCCGAAGGCGGAGGGGGTCGCTTTCACAATTCTCCCGCAAACGCCCTATCCAGCACAGACAATAAACCCCTCTCCCGTCTACCGCTCGCTGTCGCTCGGGTACGCGTCCCCTGAAGGGGAGAAGCCAAACCCCTTGCGCAACAGGCTCCCTTTTCCTATTTGATACTCGCGAAATAAGCAACTATTGGAATAGATGACGGTATCAATAAAACAATGTGAATAATTAGCTGAATTTTCGCCAGCCCAAGACGAAGGAATACATGAGGCATTTTGTGTTCCGAATCTATTTCTATCATCTCCTTTGAGTATCGACCCAAAACGATCTTGGCACGGTGACGATGAACACGGATATATTGTAGAGTTCTCCAGATGTAAAGGGCGGCAAACAGATTCAAAACAATAATCAAAACAGGCAATCCAACGCCGTTGATAATTGTAATATCATTCAAGTTCTGAAATCCAAAAGTAAAAGCAACCACCGACAATGAAATAACGATGTTTGTAATTGTAAGACGTTGTTCTTCCAGCGCCTTCATTCTGTCATATTGATGTTCGTAATACAAACGAACAAAATCAGGGTTGGAAACATCTTTCTTTTTCGGCATATTATCTCCTCTTACAACTGGCTCCTGAATGCACTATCCAACACGGACGGCATCAACGCGGACAACAAACCCCTCTCCCGTCTACCGCTCGCTGTCGCTCGGGTACGCGTCCCCTAATCCCACAAGGGGACGATGAGGGGAGAAGCCTGTAGTGGACCCCAAAAGCTGGACAAAAAAGGCAACCTGCTAAGGGGTGGGTAATGAACTTATTTGGTAGAGCGCTTCAAACTCCTCAGGGGTGAAATAGTTCAAAGCAGAATGAATGCGCTTGGTCATATACACATCTTCCAGAAATCGTCCAATCTGGTCACGAGCATCATCCAAGTCTTTATATTCAGCGAGTTCGACCTCCTCTTCTTTAATGGTTCGCATGAGACGTTCAGCGTATCCATTTTCTTCCGGCTTGCCTACACTGGCCATGCTGATCTGAACCTTATGGGCACGTAACACTTGAATATAGTTCTTGAAGGCATATTGAATACCTTGATCACTGTGATGAATGGTAGGGCAATTCTGCACCAGAGCTTGGTTCAGAGCATACAGGGTCAGGTTCTGATCCAGGCTGCGACTGAGATGCCAACCGCGGATTGCACGAGTGAAGACATCCATCACAACTGCCAAGTAGATAAAGCTGTGCTTCAGACGAATATAGGTAATATCTGCTACCCAGACTTGATTTGGAAAAGAGATGGTCAACCCTTCCATCAGGTTGGAAAAACGTGGAAACTCATGCTGGCTATCAGTTGTGCGAATTCGCAACCGTTTCACGGGGCGTAATAGGTTCATGGAACGCATCAAACGCTGTATCCGCTTGCGTCCCACGGTATAGTGATAAGGTGGGCGGCGGAGTTGGTGAGCAATTCGGCGGGTTCCATAGGTTGGGAATTGCCCTGCCACCGATCGAATCGCGTCCTGCAAGTCATTTTCTGCTTTGACTTGCGCAGGGTAATAGTAACTGCTGCGTGACAATTCCAGCACACGACAAACCATCTCAACCTGGGCTGAATGTTCGACCACCAACATCCGAGCTATTCTCCGCTTGTCTTTCCGATCCAGTTCGAGTAGCCCAAGGCTTTTTTTGTCAGATCCAATTCCAAGGTCAACTTTCCAACCATGCGCTCCAATTCTGCGATACGTTGGTCTGCTTCATGGTTATCTGCTGGCTCCCCATTAAATAGTTGAGGTGCGCGTTCCAGAAACTCTTGTTTCCAGCGGCTCAAAATCGTATCTTTGATCCCATATTCTCGACTGGCTTGCATTAGACCTTTTTGGGCTGTTAGTAATTCTAAAACCACACGGGTCTTGAACTCTGCGGTGTAGTGCTTTCGCTTCGGCATTTCGAACACTCCTTGTCTTCTATAACCCTTTCAGGACTGTCCAGTTTTGTGGGTCCACTACAGCCAAACCCCTTGCGCAACAGGCTCCCTTCCCTCTAGGGAAGGGAGGGGGGATAGGTCCTCACGCAGAAAGTTCTCAAGTGGAGTGTATTTGCCGGGCATGACTATTCTTTGTTCAAAGTGACAGTCACCTCGCAGGTGACTGTCACTTCACCACCACCTGCCCATTCATCAGCATCGGCAGGAGCCAGTCGCGCAGTTCCGTCAGCATTTGGGATTCGATATTACTTAACTCTCTCTTGCGTCTTATAACTTTAACAGTTTTTTCGAACTGTTTCTCAATGTCTGCTTTTGGACGCAAGATAAACAACTTTTTAATTCCCTTTACGTTGAAACTTGAAAAGAAAGCACCAGAATCTGTATTCCATTTTATTTGTCTGCGAATATCAATACCACGAAACGCTAAAAACAAATATGTTGGGCTAACAGATTTAGGTCTTATCGCTGTGATGTTTCTGCCAATACCAGATTTAATACCGTTGGGTACTTGGGCTGTTGCAGCCACGCGACCTGCATTAGTAATGAGAATATCGTCTTCAGTTACTTCTATTCTTGAAGTCCATGTTTTGTATACGTTTTTGGGGACAAAATACTTATTGGTTAGGTCAAGAAGACCATCATCTCGAATATTTTCAAGTTGTAGTAAGTAGTAACGCTCGTTTTCAAATTCGTAATCAGGCTTCTTTGAATGAAGGCAGTCTATAATCTCACAGCATGTTTCAATGCTTTCTACCTTCCACCCAAGCGGAATCTCCCTCTTCAATTCCTCGTTCCAGACCACCTTCCCGCCAGCGGACTTGTACGGCTTGCCCTTCTCGTTGGGAAAGTCAAACTGGACAAACCAGTAATCGTACAAAGTCTTCGCCATGGACTCCAACTCGGCGTTGATGCGTTGGTTGAGTTCGATTTTTGCATCCAGGGCGGAGAGGATGGCGGCAATTCTTTGCTGATATTTTGGTTCGATGTATGGAATGACTATTTCATGTAAGTCATTTCTGTTGATGCCTGGAACAGTGCTTTTGTCAGAAGTCTTCAAATTGCCCAAACACTTCATCAGATAATAAACATACTTGGGGTAATTTCCTTTGAAGTCTGTAACATACAAAGCAGTATTGTGAGGCCAATACTTGCCATTAATGTAATACACTTCTCCTAAAGTACCGTATCTACCTGTAACTAGTCCTTCTCCTTCAACTTTATATTCTGCGTGATAACCAGAAATTCCAGAAGAACTTACAATAGGATATTGTCCTTCTATCCGATTGTAAGAAGGCAAGTCATAACCTCTTTTGAAATTTACAACATCTCCAAGTCTTTTCTTGGATACGATGTTACTCATACTTCAATTCCCCCAATTGCTTCTTGATCTCCTTCTCCAACTCCTTGCTCTCGGCAAAGAGTGAATCAAGGTTACCCTTGAATCCGTCCATTTTGGTGGCGAACTGTTTAGGCGTCAGGTCGATGTATTCGATCTTCACCTCAAAGTATTGACCTGCGCTGAAGGAATAGTTCTTGTCCTTGATCTGCTCGTAGCCGACAATGACAGAAAAATCGTCCGAAGGCTGATGCAGGTTGAAGGTTGAGATGATGCGCTCTTCTTCCTCTTCCGAGAGCAGGGTCTTTTGATTCTTGCCTTCCTTGACCGTGGTGCCCAGTTTGGATGCATCCATCAGGACGATATCGCCTTTGGTGTTGGTTTTATCCAAAAACAAGATCGAAACGTTCGTGCCTGTGGTGGCGAAGATATTGCTGGGCATCGCGACCACGCCGCGCAGCATACGCGCCTCCACCAGTTTTTCACGGATTTTTTTCTCGATTCCGCTTTGGGCGGTGAGGAAGCCTGTCGGCACGACCACAGCCGCCTTGCCCTTCGGCGCGAGCGAATACATGATGTGCTGGATGAAGACCAGATAGACCGCCATCTTGTCTTTCTGGTTGGAGATATTGGGAATGCCCGCAAAGAAGCGCTCGTGGTTGGCTTTGCTATCGAGCGCATCGCGGAAGTCGCTGAAATCCAGCTTGAAGGGCGGGTTCGAGACGATGTAATCGAAGGTCTTGAGTTTGTTCCCGTCCTTGTGATAGGGCGTGAGCAGGGTGTTGCCCTGGATCACGTTCTGAATGGAATGAACGAGATTGTTGAGGATCAGGTTCAGGCGCAGCATGCCGCTCGACTTTTGCGAAATATCCTGCGAGTACAGGGTACAGCGGTCTTCGCCGATGGCATGGGCAAGGTTCATCAACAGCGAGCCTGTCCCCGCGGCGGGGTCGTAGGCGGTCACGTTCTTCACGGGCTTATCCACCAAAATGGACGCCATGATCTTTGCCACAGCGTGCGGCGTGTAATACTCGGCATACTTCCCGCCGCCATCCTTGTTGTAGTCCTTGATCAGGTATTCGAAGATGGTGGCGAAGAAATCGAACTTCTGCTCGAAGATGCCCTCAAAACTGAAGTTCACCAGCGGGTTGATCAACGCGCGGCAGAAGGCGTCACGCTGTGAACTGTCGGTGATGTAGTTACTCAATTCATCGAACAGGATGATCTTTGCGCCCGTGCCAGTCTTGACCGAGAAGATGTCCGTGTTGAAGATGGCGATGTCGCGCAGGGTGTCATCGAACAACTTGGCGTACTCTTCACGGTTCATATTATTGAACAAATAGGACAGGAAGTGCTCCCGCTTCAGCTTCGCACTATCGGGGCTGAGTCTTAGCAAAAGCATTTCATACTCACCCTCAGAGTATCCACTTACCACCTGCTCCCAATCCTTGCCTGCCTTCGCCAGTTTTTTGTCCGCTCGCTTTACCTCATACCCAAACTTATCGTTCATGAACTTATACAGGAACGTCTGCGTGATGATCTTGTACTCGTTGCCGTCGTTACCAAGCCCTGCATTGGCACATACGCTCTTGAGCGAGTCGATCAGTTGTTTGGTTTGGGTGGTGAAATCTTGTGTCGCTAAAGCCATTTATCCTCTTTAAGGACGCCTACGGCGTCCCATATTTATAGATTTGTCGTATCGTATGCACGTGACCCCGAAGGGGTCCCATGTTTATAGATCTCACGTATCGTCGGTACATACGACCCCGCAGGGGTCGCACATAATTTTTTCCGTTGGGCTATCAACGTGTGACCTTTCAGGGTCATTATGTCTATGCCGTTGTTATCCAGCGCAGGACGCCGAAGGCGTCCAATGTTTATAGATTTTGCATTTCGCCGATACATACGACCCCGCAGGGGTCGCATGTGAATTTATACCCATCGAGCTACAAAGATTTGACCCCTTCGGGGTCTGTCTTATCCAAGCCAATCGAATACATATTCTTCCTTGTACTCGATATTGAAATTCTTCAAGAAGGATAGATATTCATCCTTGAACGTCTGCTTTTTATGATGCTCTTTCTGCCTCATTATATAACCAATGACATTGTCCAAGCTCGAATGACCGTAGGAGAACGCCCCAAACCCCTCCTGCCATTGGAAATTGAACGGCGTAAAACGCTTCTCCTTGATAAACGCATTGGATGATTTCTTCACCTCCCGCACCAAATCAGACAAACAGCAGGAAGGTCGCATTCCAATCAGAAAATGCAAATGATCAGGCATCCCATTGATGGCAAGCATTTTTTGTTCTTTGTTCTGCACAATGCCAGTTATGTACTTGTACAATTCTTCTTCCCAGGATTCATGAATGAGTGCGTCCCTGTATTTGACCGCAAACACCACTTGAATATAAATCTGGGAATACGTGCTCATTGATCAATCCTTGCCTGACATCGAAGATGTCAAATATTGTAGAAAATTCTTCCGTTCCCATCACGCCTGACCCCGAAGGGGTCCAATATTTATAGCATTTCGATTTGCCATTACATGCGACCCCTACGGGGTCGAACGTGATTTTGCCCATTGGGCTATAGACATTTGACCCTTTCAGGGTCAATATGCCAATCATCTGTTTAACCGCTATCTATCGGCGTTTAACTTTCAGGGTCAACCCTTCAACCAGCCTTCCGCCAAATCTTTAGCCTGCTTGCGGAACCATGCTTTCACGGTTTTCCATTCCACCTGCTCGATCAACGGAACGGATGTTTCCTGCTCGGCGCGGTCAAAGTAGGTCATATGTTTCACAACCTGCGCTTCAAAGTCACGCGCATCAGGATATTTTTCTGGAGCAAGATTTAGCAATTCACGCAATTCCATTCTTTGGCAGATGGCATATAGATCGTGAAAATCCTTACGGCTGGCGCGGGCAAGCAGGGCATCCATTTTCATCAAGGCGATGTCTTGCACACTTGCCAGCGAAAAGCCCTCGATCTTCAACAGAGGTTTAACGAGCTTGTAGCCGTATCCATAAAACCCTACGCGCACGTCTCCAGCCAGAAAGACCAGGTTGCCCCATGAACTGTCCGCCAACTTTGGTGAAGAATCCTTCAAAGCATCTTGTAACGCACCTGACAAAGCTGGAACGTCATTTTGCGTTGGAGAGAAAAAATCAAGATCAATTGAAAGGCGATGACCCAATTGCAGCGCCAGAGCTGTCCCGCCTGCCAGATAAAATTCGTCTGCGATCCTGCTTTTTGTAAACCCTTCCCATACAGAACGCATGACTGGAGTGATGGTATTCCAATGCAATTCATTCACGGTTCGATCTCCAGCACAAGCCGCCAAAAGGAAAGATGCGGTGCTGGCAGGGCGAAACCACCCCATGCCAGTACCCAGTCTCGAATTTGCGAACGCGAATACTCCGTAAACAACCATCTCAATTCGGCGCGTGTACCATAGCGCAACGTCCGCTCGATGATGGTCACAGAATCGGTCTGCGGTTCCAACTGCGTAATGTCATATTCTTGAAAGAAGGGCGCCAATGTGGCTGGAATGGACATGTCCGAATTATATCCCTTGATATTCGTTGATATATTCACGCACTAGCAAATTATTGATGAACTTCGCCGAATCGGGTTCGAGCGGGACCTTGATTTTATCAAACGAACCCACCAGCAATTGCATGACCAATTGAGAAAAATAACCATCATTATTGAGCAGGCTCGTCATTAATAAAACCTTCTCGTCCGTCTTCTGCTTGATGTCGATCAGAACGTCCTGCACTTCACTTTCGCGCTTCGAAACCTTGCCGTGTTCCATGATACGCTTGTGCATGCGGGCATACTTGGCGTCATTCTCGTATTTTGCCCGCAACAGATTATTCTTGCGGTTCAACTCCAACACCTTCTGATAGATCTTCTCCAACGCGCCGATGTTCTGCTTCATCTCCTCCTGTGAGATTTCATCCAGATTGCGGTTGGCGAACAAGCGCTTGAGCTCGTCGTACAGGTTTACAAACTTTGGGTCTTTCTGGTCGAAGTTATTATTGAAAGCTTCACGGGTCTTGGCAAGCGTGTCACGCAGTTGATCAGCGATCACCAACTCTTCTTCCGACCGCTTCCAGAACGTAAAGACCACATTCTCCAACGCCACGTTCAACAGATTGGTCGTATCCACATCGTTTTGGAGTGACTCTTTCAAATTGAGCAGTTCAAGGTGGCGAGTGGTCTCATCCAACATCTGGCGCAGTTTGTTGAAATCAAGTTTTTCCATCAAGTCGAAATGACCGTACAAGCGGATCAAATTGTAAATGCTCTTGGCATTCTCCAACGCCTTCTTGATTTCCAGTATGGTCTTGCGGTCTTCGATCTTGCTGATCTCCTGCGAAAAGACTTCTGCATTACTCAAGTCATACAGGAACAACCGATCCTTGATATCTCTGATATCCTGCTCGATCTCTTCCCGTGACTTAAACATGTTGGAGTAATTCTGCATCTCATCGCCGAGTTCCTCCTGCAATTCATCAAAATACGCTTTGTTGGTTTTCTTGAATTGCTCCTGAATATCGGCGAAGTCCACCACATAACCATATCTGAATTTCTTATAGGGGCGATTCACGCGGGTCAATGTTTGCAGAAGATTATGATCCTTCACCAAACGGGCGAGATACAATTTCTTGAGGCGGGCAGAGTCAAAACCTGTCAACAGCATGTTGTACACGAACAGCAGGTCGATCTTCCCAGCCTTGAAGTCTTCGACTTCCTGCTTGCGCTCATCCTTATCACCAACATTGTGCAGGATCAGCGAAGCCGTGATCTTCTTTCCTTGTCTATCAGTGTATTCCCCATACAGCGCAGCTGGCTCTTTGATGGCATGATATTCATCAACAGGTTTGATGACCTTCTGCTCAGGGTTGTATTTGTTGACGAAGATCTTGAACATCTTCTCTGCTTGTGCCGAACTATCGCAGACCACCATACCCCCGATAGTGTCATCATAAAATACACCTTTGCGGCTGTTGATGAAATCTTCCACGATGTAATCGAGCATCGGTTCCACAAAGCGATCATGCGCGAACACATCCTTCCGCTCAATATCGCCCTGGCGGATTTTGATCTCCAATTCATCAAGCAACTGCTTCATTTGCAGGGCATAGCCTGTCTCGATGTCTTCACGGATCAAACGCAGGGTATATCCATCCGCAATCGAGCGGTTGTAATAATATTTATGAATGTATTTGCCGAAAATGTCGCGTGATTTTACATCACCCACGATGAGCGGTGTCCCCGTCAGCCCGATCAGGATGGCGCTTCGGTCTGAACTGTAAAGGTTTGCCAGAAAACTTCCATTCGGGTTGTAACTGCGATGCACCTCATCCAGAAAATACACGCGCTGGGTTTGCAGGTCGTAATCAGCTTCCTTCAATATATCGCTTTGATCTTGAAATTTTTGAATGTTGACAACGGTGATCTCACGTTGTCCTTCTGTGTTGTGAATGGATTGATGCGCCTTAAAATGCTTTACCAAATCGTCCCTTGAGTTGACGGTATTTACTTTCAACCCACGGCTCGAAAATTCACGTGATGCCTGAATCATCAAATCCAGACGGTCCACGATGAAATAGAACTTTGGCACGATATTCTTATGTTGGAAGTAATCAGTCAGGTATTGCACGCTATAAAACGATAGCGCTGTCTTACCACTTCCCTGCGTGTGCCAGATGATGCCTTTCTTGGTGCCCGTTTCAATTGTCTTTTCGATCTCTTTCATCGCAAAGAACTGCGGATAACGCAGGATGTGTTTTTCAATATTTCCAAGCGAATCCTGAACGTAGGCAAAGGCATACCGCAAAATCATTGCCAGCCTGTCCCTGCTAAATAGGGAGGTCAGAATACGATTGGTAGGTGTATTGGGATCTTTGTTGGTGATGAACTCAGGCGAGTGTTTGATGGTTGAAAGATTGGTATCCTTGAGAACGAAGTTTTCAAGAGCATCATCTTCTGGCTTCAACAGCTTTTCGAGATCGAACTTTTCTTCCTCTCGGAAGTAATTAAAGTTGGCTTCATGATAGGAAGTAGTAGCGTAAAACGCTCCCTGAATGGGTTCGATATCATCGTCATCATATTCCATGTTGTTGGTAAATACCAGGAGTTGTGAAATATTGATGAACTTCCTGAACTTTTTGTTCTTGAAGCGGTCATTCATTCGGTTCCGCTCTGCAAGAATGCCATCGCGATTATTGGGCTTTTTTACTTCGATGAACACCAGCGGCATTCCATTGATGAGAAGAATAACATCAGGACGGAATTCATCGTCCCCGTTTTTATAGGTCAGTTCGGTAACAACATGAAATAAATTATTGTCAAAATTCTTGAAATCGATCAGCCTTGTCCCCGAGGTGGCGGTCAGCATCTGGTAAAACGCTCGCCCGAGGTCTTCATTGTCCAAAGCCAATGAAACATCCTCATAGAACCGTTTTACTTCATTCTCATCCAGTTCAGGGTTGATACGAAGGATGGATTCGTTGAAAATATCCGTGAAGATATTTGTATCTTTATCCCACTCTGATTTCGACAGGGAAAGATATTCATACCCCAATCTGTTCAAGTGTAAGATTGCAGGGATTTTTACTCTCGTGTTTTCGTTGAAACTCATATCTATGCCCTTAATAGGTTTCCAACTGCATCTTCGGGGTTCTCCCCGCTGGTTCCCCCAATTTTACCCGACCTTTCGCGCCATCTCCCTCAAAATACGATAATTTCATCATTGCAAATCCAAATAGCTTCATCGTCGGCTTACACTCACATCATCTTCTCTCCCCCCAAATCTGACGGCACTATCGTCAGCTTACACTCACATCATCTTCTCTCCCCCCAAATCCGACAGCTCCTCCGTCGGCTTTGGGGGGAGGCAGGAGGGGGGCAAAAGCCCGCCGGTCATTTCCGGCGGGCTTCACTTACGAACAAAAGAAAAGAATCGGCTATTCCCGAGGCGGTTCTTCGTCCCGCGGCGGAGGCGGAGGAGCGTAGTACCCGCCCTGTGCTTGAACGATCTCTCCCGTCACCGCACCCGGCGTCTCACCCGTGGCAGCGTCGGCTTTCTTCTGCTCACCCTTGATCTGGCGGATGATGTCATACCAGAAGGACGAACCCTGCGAGACCGCAATCCCCGTGATGATCAGCCCCAGCAATCTCAACAGCAGCCAAAGCCCATACGGCTGGGAAAGCGACCATTTTGTATAGGGCGATACAAGGTCTTGATATGGACTGTCCGCTTCGAGCGGCGGCTGGACGTACCACGGGTAACTAATGATGGTCGTTTCCGTTTGCCCGCTTCCATTCTTAGCCTCAGCCTGAACCGCCCACGGCAGGTTGATCACCGCCATATCATCGAGCGTGCCATAGAGCGCCTCGAGGTCGGCTTGCTGTTCATCCTGTGTCTCTTCCGATTGCAAAATGGACTGCGCGTATGTGTCCGCTTTCTTGGTTAGCTGCGGGTCGTACCACGCGCGCCCGGCGATCTGAATACTATCCACGCCCAGCGCGAACGCGAGGATCAGCGAAAACCACAGGACGCGCGTCTTGGCGAGCGCCCCGAACTGCTGGGCAGCCTGGTCCATCACCGAACCGAAATGGGTTTCCAGCTTCTCGCGCCATTGATCGAACGTATAGTAGTTCTGGTCGACGATTTTTTCCAAAGCCGACTTCGTCTCGAACGGGGTCGGCTTGCCGCTTATATTCGGGATGCTATCCGGCAGCAGCCCGATCACATTCTTGACCTTGTCCCGCCAATCGGCTGCCGTGCCCTCCAGATCGAAAAGCGCATCCACCAGCACCTTCGGCTCGATCCGCTCCACACGGTCAGATAGTTTGGTCTTGCCGAACAACCTGCCCAACCCGCCCGCCGCATACCGCACGGGGCGCAGCGAATTGATCTGCGGCAGCTTCTTCAACTCCTCGATGCTGAATTTCTTGCCCGCGCTTGCGGCATTCACAAGATTGTTCTTCAAAAAATCTTCGAGGATCTTTCCCCTCGTTTCGAACAACTCCAACACCCATTTGGTCACACCGGAGACGATCATGCTCATGATGTAATACACCACAGCCAACACAAGCACCACGCTTGCAACCTGCGAAAGGGAAATAGTCATGCCTCCTCCTTTGGTCTAATAGTCAACAATGAAATACCCGGTTCAACATCGCACGGACAGATACGGTTTCTGGCGCACCTCCTTTGCAGTTGGGGATGTCCTATATCAACGCGCCCGCCGTCCTTGGCAGGGCAAAATATTATTTTTGCAGAAAGTCTTTCGAAAGGTACGTACCAGTAAATCGCCCCATTGCTACCGTATAAGATAGTCTTATTATAAGAATTTTCCCCCGCGATTCAAGTCCACTCACACCCTCTCTCTCCCCCCCCAAATCCGACAGCACTATCGTCGGCTTACACCCACACAACCCTCTCCCCCCAAATCCGACAGCTCCATCGTCGGCTTCACACTCACACATTACTCTCCCCCCCAATCCGACAGCTCCATCGTCGGCTTACACTCTCATCATCTTCTCTCCCCCCAAATCCGACAGCCCTTCCGTCGGCTTTGGGGGGATGTCCGCAGGACAGGGGGGTAGGGGCGCGGGGAACGTCCGCAAGACAGGGGATGCGCAAGCACAAAAAAACCCGCCGGAATTTCCGGCGGGCATCGAATTACGAACCAGAATGCTTCGTCAACGTCAACGTATTCCTGGGCTGCTTTCTCTCCTTCTTCAGCTTGCGCTTCTCCTTCACATCATGCTTCGCCTTCTTCTTACTCTCTTTCTTCTCCTTATCGCGGCTGTGACCCATCTCGGCTCCTTTCACCCAGCCCTGCAACACATCGCAAGGCGCAACGACAGACACATATATAGTACAACATAACCGCCCCAACTCCAACCGCGCACTACCTTCTCTCCCCCCAATTTCAACAGTCTTTCCGTCGGCTTACACCCACACCTTACTCTCCCCCCAAATCGAACAGCTCCTCCGTCGGCTTACACCCACACCTTACTCTCCCCCAAAACTGACAGTTCCATCGTCGGCTTACACCCACACCACCCTCTCCCCCCAAATCCGACAGCCTTATCGTCGGCTTCACACTCACACATTACTCTCCCCCCAAATCCGACAGTTCCTTCGTCGGCTTACACCCACACCACCCTCTCCCCCCAAATCCGACAGCCCTTCCGTCGGCTTTGGGGGGATGTCCGAAGGACAGGGGGGTAGGGAGGCAGGCGACGTCCGCAAGACAGGGGGGCAGGGATG
>JACKAV010000013.1 GCA_020634895.1 Anaerolineales bacterium
GTGGAGATGCTTATCGCCGACCGCCGTTATGGATTTATCAATGGGGTGGTACGACAGTCATTGAATCGTCCGCAGCTTGACCGCATCACACTGACGGAGCGTGTCGACGATATCGTGACCAACCGTTATTTTGGTCTGCCCATCTTTTTCGCTGTCATGTATGTTGTCTTTCGATTGGTGATCGATGCTTCTTCGCCCTTTTTGGATTGGATGGATGCGGTCATCAACGGTCCGATCACGAATTGGTTTCGCCTCCTGCTGGACCTGATCCATGCTCCAGCGTGGATACATTCCCTCGTCCTCGACGGGATCGTCGCCGGAGTCGGAGGCGTGCTTGTCTTTGTCCCCGGGCTTTTGATCCTCTATTTCTTTTTGGCATTGCTTGAAGATTCAGGTTATATGTCCCGCGCCGCGTTTGTCATGGACCGTTTCATGCGCGTGGTTGGGCTTCATGGAAAATCGTTCATCCCGATGATCCTGGGATTCGGCTGTGCCGTCCCTGCCATTTACGCCACGCGGACGATCGCTTCACGGCGAGACCGTGTCCTTACGGCGCTGCTGGTGCCGTTGATGTCTTGTTCCGCGCGATTGCCGGTGTATGTCGTCTTTGGCTTGGCGTTTTTCGGCTCGCGCGCCGGGACGGTGATCTGGGCGATGTATGCATTGGGAATTGTCATTGCCATGCTGGCTGGGAAGGTTTTCACCCGTACGATCCTCAAGCCCGATGCAACGTCCGCTTTTGTGCTTGAACTTCCGCCGTACCGCCGCCCTTCATTGAAGAGTGTGCTGATCCATATGTGGGAGAACACGCGTGAATTTGTCCGCAAGGCAGGGACGGTAATACTATATGCATCGGTTGTCCTGTGGTTGCTGCTGAATCTTCCGTGGGGTGTGCAGGATCAGCGCGACTCTTATTTTGGCAAAGTAAGCGGTGCGATAGCGCCTGTTTTTTCGCCGCTTGGTTTTGGGAATTGGGAAACGAGCGGCGCTCTTGTGAGCGGCTTTATGGCAAAAGAGATCGTTGTCAGTACTTTCAGCCAGATCTATGTTGGTGGAAGCGAACCTGATGCCGCCGCTCCTGCAACTTTTAGTGAAGACCTTGTCGGGATTGGTCAGGGACTTTTAGATGCGGCGGTCAGTTCAGGCAGGATCATTCTGAGCATTATTCCGGGTGTTGATTTGATGGGTCCTGATACAAATTCAGAGGATACCGCCTTGAGTATTGCTTTGCAGAACAATTTCACCACATTGAGTGCAGTGGCTTTGTTGGTATTTGTTTTGTTGTATGTGCCTTGTGTTGCAACATTGGGCGCGATCAAACATGAATTCGGTTCTTCTTGGGCAGTGACTTCCGCAGTGTATCAAACAGCCGTTGCCTGGTTGGTGGCTTTCATCGTTTATCAGGGCGGGCTGCTCCTTGGTTTTGGGTAAAACAAGATGCTTTCTCAGTTGATGGAACTTTTGGAAAATAAAGAAAATGGTCTGAGTCTTTCCGAGATTAGCCGGACAATGAATGCGCAGCCTTCGGCGATTCTTGCCATGATCGACCTGCTTGTCAAAAAAGGCAAGCTGTTGGAAATCGGTCCCGATGGAAAATGCTGTACAACTTGTGGCGTGCAATCCGATTGTAATTTGCTCGCCGCACGGGGGAAAAGATACGTTGTCAACGCCTCATTATTGGATGAGTAAAATTACGCGGCTCTTTTGACGCCCTGACCTGATTCTGGTTGGGGTGTTTTTTTACTCTGTGGGCGGATTTTTGCTAAAGGTATAATATTCTTATGTCTTGCATAAAGATCGTGAGGAATTATGCCCAGTTCAGATGATAAGGAGTATTTGGTGAATTTATTCGAATATGCGCCAGTCTCATTGTGGGAGCAGGATTTTAGCGAAATCAAGAAATTATTCGATGAGTTGCGCTTGCAGGGTGTGAGATCATTGGAGGCGCATTTATTGATGCACGCTGATTTTGTTGACCATTGCATGAGTCAGATTCGTGTTGTGGATGTGAATCTCGCGACTCTTTCCATGCTCAAGGCTGAATCCAAGGAGCATTTGCTCTCGAATCTGGATGGTGTTTTTCGGGATGGCATGAAGCACCATTTTAGGGATGAACTGCTCGCTTTGTGGAATGGAAATACCCAATGGTCTGGCGAGGGAGTTAACTACACACTCACCGGTGAAACACTGGATATCATCCTGCATTGGCGTATTCTCCCTGAGTACGAGCAGGGCTGGGAGCGGGTGCTTGTTACGATCGAAGATATTTCCGCGCGCAGGCAGGCGGAGAGGCGTACCCAGAGTTTATTCGAAGCGTCGCCAATATCGCTTTGGGAGGAAGATTACAGCGCGATAAAAGAGTATTTTGATACATTACGCGCGCAAGGCGTTGAGGATTTGGAAAGTTACCTGCGAAAAAAGCCGGAAGAGGTTTTGCATTGCGCAGAGTTGATTAAGGTTTTGAACGTGAACCAGCGGACACTCGATCTGTTCAGCGCTGAATCCAAGGAACACTTAACGACAAACCTAAACCGCATTTTTCGCGATGAGATGCAGGATCATTTTGCCCGGGAATTGGTCGATCTTTGGAATGGCAACCTGATGTATGAACGCGAGGGAATCAACTACTCGCTATCCGGTGACTCGATCAGCATCCTCTTGAATTTTAGGATCATGCCTGGGCATGAAGAAGATTTTAGTTGGGCGTTGGTGTCCATTCAAGATATTACAGCGAGGAAGAAAGCGGAGGAATATCTCCAATATCTCGGTACCCATGATGTGATGACGGGACTCTTCAATCGCGCGTATTTTGAGGAAACCATACAGAAACTCGACACTGATCGGGGGGACCCCGTTGCCATAATCATCCTTGACTTGAATTACCTCAAGCGGACGAATGACACCCTTGGGCATCTGGCTGGCGATAAGTTGATACGCCGGGCGGCTGAGGTGTTGACCGCTGCTTTTAACGCTGAGCATGTCACGGCGCGGATAGGAGGCGATGAGTTTGCAGTGATCCTGCCGGGGAAGGATGCGGCAGAAATTCCGGAACTCCTGAAGCAGATCCAGACCCTGATTGATATAAACAATAAATATTATCGTGAGCCGCTTCTCAGTCTTTCGTATGGAGCGGCGGTGAGCCAGCCCGGTTTGCGTCTCGAAAAGGTCATTCAATTGGCGGATAACGCAATGTATGAGAACAAGGCTTTGCTGCACCGCCGCCGCGAAGACCAATAAATTTATATCAGGCTGAGAAGCGCATAGACCCCAAATGAGCTGATGATCGTGCCTGAGAGGCGATTGATCCAAAGCATGAATGCGCTGTTCATGCGGTTGCGTAAAATTCCCACGCCGAAACTGAGCGTCAGCCACCATGCGGCGGAACCGGCAAAAACGCCCGCGACCATGACAAGCGGTGAGCCGCTGGTATTCCCCAACATTGTCCCTGCGAAAATGGCGGCAAAAGACAGAATGGTCATTGGGTTCGTAATGGTCAGCAAGAATGTCGAAGCGTATGTTTTTAACAACCCGCCCTGTGCGGCTTCGGCAGGTTTGTCTGCTGGTTTTTCGAGAAATGTCTTGACTCCCAAATAGAGCAGAAACAATCCTCCAATAATTCGCAGCCAGAAGGCGTTATCAACCAACAACCCTGAGACGGCGGTCAACCCGAAGGCGGCGATGGCTCCGTAGACCATGTCGGCGCTTGCCGCGCCCAAGCCGGATACAAAACCTGCAAGTTTGCCGTTCGCCAAAGTGCGGCGGATGCAAAGCACGCCGATTGGTCCCACTGGCGCGGCGATGGAAATTCCAATGATGAAAGCACGAATGAAAAGCATATATCACCTGCAAGGGACGCGAAACGCATCCAATTCCCAGTTCTTTTTTATTGCATTGAATCCCAATTGATTTGCCTGCCCGCAGAATTCCTGCGGCGGAAGTTTGTATTCTATGACAAAAACAGGCTTGCCAGCCTGAATAAACGGCAAAAGCAAATCACATTCGTCGAAAGAGAAGCATTCCTCGTTGAGTTCCCAGTCAAAGTAGGGGAGGAGGTCGTTGATCTGGTTGATGTCATTCTTTAGCCCAATAGTAAGTCCGCGTTCATGGGCTGCATCGGCGAGAAAGCGATTGAATGTGATCTGGTCGTCGTAGGTTAACGGAAAGCCGGTATCATTCTCGTACCCGTTGACATTATCCGGGTCCACGCCGTCACAGCCTTTGTTGACAGCCATGTCCAGCCTGTGCTCCATGATAGGTTTTAGACTTGGTATCTGGCGGATATCCAGCCAGGTCTCTCCCTCCCAACCTTCCATTGAATTTCCTAAAACACTCTCAGGAAAATCCTTTGCGTCATTTCTCCAGTCTTCGTAAGAACCGGCGCTGAAATAACAGATGATGTATGCGCCGCGTTCTTTGAGACTATTAATTTCGGATGTGTCCGTGTCAAACAGGTCTAGATTGTACATATCCACATCCAGTGAATAGTCCATATCGCCGGTGTATTGGATTTGCCATGACATCTCGAGAAGTAAAGGATGGCTTGTGTTCAGCCCTTGAGAAATAAATTTTGTCGGTTCCTGAACTGGCTTGGTTTCTTCTGTAGGAGGAGTGGCGCAGGCTGCGACCAGCAAAGTGGACACACTCAACAGCAAATAGCGAGCAATGTGCCGAAAGCTTCGCATATTTCCTCCTTTGAATAAAAAAAGACAGCCATCCGTGGGGATGACTGTCTTTAGGCTTTATTACTTACGCATTCGCGCTGCGTTTGAACCAGGTCTCCCATTCGCGGTTTTCCCAAACCACAAGGATCGGGGCGGCGTTGAAAATGGAGGAATACGTACCGCTGAAAATACCCACCAACAGAATGATCACGAAGTGACGAATGGTCTCGCCGCCGAATAGGGCAAGGGCGGTCAAGGTGAACATCACGGTCAACTGTGTGGCGAGGGAGCGGTCCAGGGTCTGGACGATGGAATGGTTGATCAGTTTTTCGTATTCGAGGCGGCGGTGAATGCGCGAGTTCTCGCGGACGCGGTCGAACACCACGATGGTATCGTGTACGGAAAAGCCGATTACGGTCAATACGGCGGTGAGGAAGAGGGCGTCCGCCTCCCAGCCGAGGAAGTAACCAAGCATGGCTTCCACACCGACAACGACCAGCACATCATGAAGCATGGCGAGAATCGCCGCTGTGCCGTATCGAATGGGATGATCCACGCTGCGGAATGCAAACCAGATATAGATGAGGATCGCAATGGCAGCCATGAGGATGGCGACACCGGCGGCGCGGGTCACTTCAGCACCGATGGAGGCGCTGACCGAGGTGAAGTTCAAAACTGTCACCGTGGAGCCGAAGCGAGATTCCATCTCGGTGATGAGCGCGCCTTTTGTTTCGTCGGTCATCGTCTTGGAGCGGATCGAGAATGAGTCATCGCCCAAAGGTTGAATGACCGGGTCTTTCAACGACTGCTCTGGAGTGGAAAAATCATTGTATAGCGCTGCGATCTCGCTGGTGTCGGGACGCGTCCCTGAAAACTGTACTTCGAGAAGAGAACCGCCTCGGAAGTCGATCCCGAGCAGAAGCGGACCTTCCTGCGGATTCTCAGCCCAGTGAATGCCCATAAAGACGAGACCGGGCACGATCACCAAAAGGGAGATAAGAAAATAGAGATATCGATTCTTGATAATGTTCATGTGAATCTCCTACAGACCAAACCAGCTGTGATGCTCGCCGAACTTCAGATTGTCGAGCACGGTGTGCAGGAAGGTGCGGGTGACGATAATGGCGGTGAAGAGCGAAACGACCACGCCCAATGCCAGGGTCACGGAAAAGCCCTTCACCATGCTGGCGCCGAAAGTGTTGCCGAAGACAAAGAGGATCAGGCAGGTGATAAGCGTCGAGCTGTTGGAGTCACGGATGGACGGCCACGCGCGGCTCCATGCGAGGTCGATCGCCTGTCGTAACGTGCGCCCCGATCTCAATTCTTCCTTTAAGCGTTCGAAGATCAGTACGTTCGCGTCCACCGCCATACCGATACTGAGGATGAACCCTGCAATACCGGGAAGCGTCAACACGACCGGGACCAATTTGAACAGCATGAGTGACAACAGGGTGTAGATGACCAATGCCAAAGCAGCAATGCCGCCAGGCATTCGGTAGTTGAGGACCATGAACAGGATGACAACAACCAAGCCGATGAGACCCGCCTGCGTGCTCTTACGGATCGATTCTTCACCGAGGGTTGGTCCAACGGTGCGGCTTTCCACTACCTTGATCGGGATCGGCAGTGCGCCGGAGCGAAGTTGGATCGCCAGCGCATTGGCGGTATCGATGGTGAAGTTGCCGGAGATCTGTCCCTGCCCGCTGGTAATGGGCTGGTTGATGACCGGTGTTGAGATCACTTGCTTATCAAGGACGATGGCGAGATATTTGCCAACGTTCTGCGAAGTGTAATCACCGAAAAGTTTGGAGCCGTTGCTGGTGAGCGTGAAGTTGATGACATAGCCGCCGGTGGAGCTTTGTCCGGCAGAAGCCGTGCTGAGGTCTGCACCCGTCATGACGGTGTGATAGACAATAGCAGGCGCGGTCTCTGTTGCGTTGGCGTCGGGGGTTGCATTTGCATCCGGCGTGGCGTTCGCATCAGGCGTCGACGTTGCGGCTGTGGCTGCTGCGTCGGTCTGGCTCTCGCCGAAATCGGTTTGGATGATGGTGCCTTCCGCAACCGGTGTGGAACCCATGTCCACGAATTCGAGCAAAGCAGTCTGTTTGAGTGAAGCGACCACTTCTTCCGGGTTGGTTACGCCGGGGAATTCCGCCACGATGCGGCGGTCACCTGCGACCTGCATGACGACTTCGCTGACACCCAAACCGTTTGCACGGTTCTCAAGGATGTTCTTGGCGTTTGCCATGTCTTCGGCTTTGACCACACGGTCGGCGGGAACGTCTGCTTCGAGCAGGGTTTGCAGACCGCCGCGAAGGTCGAGACCAAGCTGCAGGTCTACATTGCGATTAACGATAGGGCTATCACTGAAGGGGGAATAGATCACCATGGTCTTGCTGAGGTCCACCCAAAGGGAAAAGACCACGAGCAATGCGATGATGACTAACCACAAGGTTTTATTGCGATACATAAACAGTCTCCATCCACGAAAATGCCAGCCTGTGGCTGGCGCGGACGACATTATACTCCCGTTATGTGATTTTTTGGAGGAATTTTCAGTGTAGGATACTCAAATGGACAGAATCAGGCGAAACGTCAGGTGTGAGGCGGATGAAGGTCCGTGTTAAATTCATTTTCGAAGGAATTCCAATGCGTGTGCGAGCACTTCATCCGATGTGAATCGATTTGTGTCTATGATGAGGTCGGCGTTTTTATGAGCGTGTGCCAGCCTGCGGAGTTGTTCTTCGTGGTCGGCTGGTTGCCATTTTAGGTTGCGGCGGGTGGTGGAATTTTCGAAGGAGCATTCAAGAAAGATGAGGACATCTGGGTTGGTGATGACCTGCCACATTTGCTGGACGTAGGAATGTTCCTGCGCGATGTGTCGGCAGCGATAGCCGTGCTTTTCCAACCCCGCGATCAGCGTGGATTTGCCCGAGCCGCACGGACCCACAATTCCAATTAACGGAGAGGCAGGCTCATTGTCCATTATCTTGGAGGATGTGATTCAACTGGGCGGGACCGCCGAGGACTGCGATCACGTCACCTGTTTCAAGGTGGACTTCATCCGTTGGGTGCATTTCGGAATGCCCGTCCTTGCGGTGCAGCACAACGTTGACTCGGTAATTATCTTCGATGTATCCGATGTCCTTGTGTGCGAAAGGGGCATCTTTTGAGATGGTCAGGCGCGCCAGACTTAGCAGTTGACCTTCCACGGAGATGGGATTTGTCACATCCACGCCGGCTGCGGCTGCCGCAAAGATGGGCGCTGCCATTTCTGTTGCACTCAAAGCGACGAATGAAAATTGGTCTTGAAGCGCGTGCGCAAAATCATCATCGAACACGCGGATGACAACTTTGATCTTTGGGTTGAGGGAACGCGCTTTGAGCGCGATCTGCAAATTCATGGCGTCGTTCTGGCTTGCCAGAATAATGGTGTTTGCCTTTTGGACCCCGGCGGCTTCCAGAATGGCTGGACGTGTGGCGTCATCGTGGATAATGGGGATGCCCAATTTTTTGACCGAGTTGGCTGTATCTGCCTTGGCGTTGAGTTCGACCGCGGCGATGGTTTCGCCCATTTCATGTAATTTGACCGCTACGCGATAGCCAAGGTGACCCAGCCCAACGAGAATGATGTGATTTTGCATGGTGGATGCGACTGCCATTTCCCATTCCTTGTTTCGTGATTTTCGATTGAAGAACAGACTGCCGAAATCGGTCAGACCTTGCGCAAGAACGATCAGCCCGATGAGCGGCATGAGAAAATGAAAAAGTTGAAGAATGAAATGATGTGGAAAATCCCGGTTGGCGGGTTGAAGAAATGTTGCGATCAGAACGATGTAGATTGCTTCGATCAATCCGCTGACGGGTTCGTTCAGTTGATTTGAAAAGTAGTAGTAAAGAACACCGCCGCCAATCACCGCAAAAGAGAACCAGAACAGCGGCGCGCGGAATTCACGCAGCAGAATTAACGTATCTCGAATGGATGCTTGGATGTGCCGCCTGCGGTGTTTGCTGAGAAGGGTGAACTTTTTACGCATTGATCGGCAGCCGAACGGTCATCCGCCGGACATCGTCTCCGCGCCGCGACAGAACCCGCAGCACCAGCACGCTGACATCGTCGGCGGGACGGTTATCGTCGAGGCGGACAGCCTGCGCCAGAAGTGCGTCAGCGAGTTCCTGTGGGGTGGGGTCCTGGTCTTCCATCACGGAACGTATCGTGTGACGGACGTCCATGGGTTCGCCGCGTCGTTCCCCGGCGTGCGAGATTCCGTCTGAAAAAATGACGATGGTCAGCCCGGGCTCGATATTTAGTTCAGTAATGATCGGGCGGACGTTGCGGGATGTGCCGAGCGAAATGCTTTCTTCTGAATTTGCTTCGATGATATCGCCGCGGCAAATATACATGGGAGCCGGATTGTTGCGTGTAAGCACGATCGTCTTGCTGTGCATATCCACAGAAGCGATATTGAGTGTGCAGGTCACTTTCCCAGCTTTGTCGGTGAACAGGGCGTCAGAAGCAGCTCTGGCGGCGGCTCCGTCGCGTACGCCTTCGGCGATCAGGCTGATGACCTTGCGGACTACCATCATCGAAACGGCTTTCGCGCCGCGTCCGCTTGTTTGACCATCTGCCAGAACAACAGAAATGCCGCCGGTGGGGCGTTCCACAACCTCTAATGTATCCCCGCTTTCGGAAACCGCATATTTATTGATTTTAGCGACTGCGAATTGGATTTCCATGCTTTGGATTTTACAACGAATTCGGCTTGACGTCACTGCCTCATGCATATATAATCAGCCCGCTTCGTAATAAAACCAAGACAGACGGGCACATGCCCGTCTGATGTATGTATAAAGGAGAACGTTTCATGACACCACATCCAAAGCGCAAACATTCCAAGGGACGCCGTGACCGCCGCCGCGCACATGATGCTTTGCAGACCGCCAACCTGGTGACCTGCTCCAACTGCGGAAGCAAACGCCTGCCGCATGTTGTTTGCCCGAACTGCGGTTACTTCAAGGGTCGCGAAGTCATCCAGGTCAAAAAAGAAAAGAAATCCGAAGAATAATCGCAACGGGTCGTGACAATCACGACCCGTTTGTGTTTAATCAGCCAAAGGAGCATTCATGAAACTCGACCCAAAAACAACCGCATTCTTATTTCCCGGGCAGGGCTCGCAAACCGTCGGCATGGGCAAATCCCTTGCTGAAGAGCACGCCATCGCCCGCGAAACTTTTTCCGAAGCTGACGCCATCCTTGGCTTTTCCCTCTCCGAATTAATGTGGAATGGACCGGATTCCGACTTAAATGACACGGTCAACACCCAGCCAGCACTCTTCCTTCACTCCATTGCCTCCTACCGGACCTTTTCCCGCCTCTACCCGGACTTTGAGCCTGCCGCACTTGCCGGGCATTCTCTTGGCGAGTTATCGGCTCTGACCGCATCTGGAGCCTTATCCTTCGAAGACGGGCTTCGCCTTGTCCGCAAACGCGGCGAATTGATGAAGCGTGCCGGAGAACTCTCCCCAGGCAGCATGGCAGCCATCCTCGGCTTGGACATTCCCACCCTCGACAAAGTCTGTGCCGAAGCCAGTACCGAAGGCGAATCGGTACAGGTGGCAAACGATAATTGTCCGGGGCAGGTGGTCATCTCTGGCGCGAAACCCGCCGTGGAACGCGCAATGACAGCCGCAAAGAGTGCCGGAGCCAAACGCGCCTTGCCGCTTGCGGTTTCCATTGCGGCACATTCGACTCTAATGGCGTCTATTCAAGATGAATGGAATCAGGCAGTGGATTCGGTCACGATGGGCGAGGTGAAAATTCCCGTCATTGGAAATGTTTACGCCTCCGTTTTAAAGACCGCCGACAATGCCCGCGCCGACATCAAAGCGCAGATGCAGTCACGCGTCAAATGGACGGACAGCGTCAAGCTTATGGCGGAGATGGGCGTCCGCTCATTTGTTGAAGCGGGTACAGGCACTGTCCTCGGCGGCTTGGTCAAGCGGATCGCCAGCGATGGCACGAATTATCCGCTGGGAAACCCGCAAGATTTTGCAGCGTTGGGATAAACCTCTTTGTAGGGCGGGTTTTTAACCCGCCATGTGTGAAATACAGAAGAGTGTCAGGCTTTAAGCCTGACCTACGAGTGATCTAATCAAAGATGGCAATCGCTTTCCGGTAAAATAAAAGGCGATTGTCATCTTTTGATTCCGGAATGTGAAACCATATATGAATAAAAAACTTGCCGTCATCTTTGCAGCTATTTTTATCGTTTCCTGTTCGCCTGCATATGTTGAAACGCCTTATGAGCCGGTAACCCAAATTCCATTTTATGCCAGCGACACGCCTGACCCGATCATTATTCCGATCACAGATACGCCCCAGATCATTGTGCCGATCACCGAAACGCCGTTCATTGACCAGCCTGCGCCCACGGAATCTGCTCCTGCAAAATGGTGGGAAGTCTACTTTACCGACCCGCTGACGATCAATGACCCGAACAATCCTGCTGGTTCCATCGAAGAGCGGCTGATCTATTTCATCAATAACGCGCAGTCGAGCATTCATATCGCATCGTTCGAGTTCAATCTTCCACGAGTGGCGGACGCGTTGATCGCCGCCAAAGCCCGCGGTGTGGACGTGCGCTGGGTCACCGACGATAAGAATGGGCTGGATATAGATGCGAATCCGAATCGGGGTCAGTTCACCCGTCTGATGGCTGCCGGAGTCGAGGTCAAGGATGATGCGGGGCGGTCCGCTTTGATGCACAACAAGTTTTGGATATTCGACCGCAGCATCACGTGGACCGGTTCCACAAACATCACTGTCAATGGGATCTATAAACAAAATAATAATGTGATTGTCGTCTACTCGCCGGAAGTCGCCTATATTTACGAGCGGGAGTGGGATGAATTGTGGACCGCCCAGCTTGGTCCGCGCGCACCTTCGACGGTTAATAATCAATGGGCGATATTGGATGGCACACCGATCCAGGTTTTGTTTTCGTCTGAGGATCACGCTATTGATAACTTGATCGCGTTGGTCAATGACGCCCAGTCGAGCATCCGTTTTCTGGCTTTCAGCTTTACGGATTATCCCTTGGCGCAAGCCATGATCGCGCGTGCGCAGGCGGGTGTGGACGTTCAAGGCGTTTTCGAAACTTTTGGCAGTACCAGCACGAGTTCGGAGTTGAAAACATTTTGGTGTGTGAATGTCCCTGTGCGGCAGGATGGCAACGAAAGCAGTTTTCTGCACGACAAGATTATTATTGTTGACGACAGTATCGTCGTGACAGGCTCGTTGAATTTTTCATCCAATGCCGATGAATCGAATGAAGAGAATGTCATCATTATCGATAACCCGGAAATTGCCGCATTGTATATACAGGAATATCAAAAACTTTGGAATCAAGGAATGAGCATTGCGCCGGACGCTTTTACCTGTGAATAGCGGTATAATTTTCGTATGAATGCATTGACTGACAATCGAATTGTCAGTGCCGCCTTCAGCGGGTATGCAGTTGTATCTGGTCAGAGGAGAAAAGCCCTGACCAGATTTTATTTTAAGAGAACCTGACAAGTCTCAAAACCCTATAAGGTTTGCGTACAAGGAGAAACATGAAACTTAGTAAATTGGCAAGTGAGATCGCCGAATCCCCGACCTTTGCCTTGAACGAAGAGGCGCGGCTTTTACGCGAGCGGGGCGAAGCGGTGATCAATCTGGGTATTGGAGAACCGAAGAATAAAACGCCGATCGCGGCTGTACTTTCGTCCGGCGCGAAATTGACGACTGGGGATGTGAAGTACACCCCGCCGGATGGTCTGCCTTCGATGAAAAAAGCGGTGATCCGCTATACAGAAGAGGCATACAACCGCCTCGTTGCGCCTGAAAATGTGATCGTCACCAATGGAGCAAAGCAGTCTTTATTCAATATTTTTTACTCCATACTTGACCCGCAGGATGAGGTGATCGTTGTTGCGCCGTACTGGGTTTCGTACCCTGAGATGATAAAGATGTGCATGGGGATTCCGGTCATCGTCACGCCGGAAGATGGGACATTCACTCCGCGCTTCGAGGATATCGAGCGGGCAGTGACCTCATCCACGCGGGCGATCATCATCAACAGCCCGAACAATCCTTCCGGAGCAGTGTATCCGCCTGAATTGATCGAAAAGATCGTGAACCTGTGTGAGAAAAAAGGCATCTTCATGATCTGTGACGATATCTATCACAAGTTGACCTTCGATGGAGTTACCGCTGTCCCTGCCTGGAATTTTGCAAAAAAGGATATTGAGAGTTCGAATGTGATCGTCGTCAACGGCGTGGCAAAGTTGTACGGCATGACCGGTTTCCGCATTGGCTGGGTCGTCGCTCCGCGCAAACTTGTCACTGTCATGACGAATGTTTTGGCGCAGACCACGTCCTGTGTTTCGCCCATTGCGCAGGCAGCCGCCGAGGGCGCATTGAACGGCTTGCAGTCCGTGGTGGAGGCGCTGCGTTTGCAGATCCAAAACAACCGCGATGTGCTGTTGCAGGAGATGAAAACCTTCAATGGTGTGCGTCTGATCGAGCCGCATGGGACTTTCTACGTCCTGCCGGATGTGCGGGCTTTCAACAAAAACTCGGTGGAAGTTTCGAAGTTCCTGCTGAAGAAAGCGATGGTGGTGACCGTTCCCGGCAAGGAATTCGGCATGGAGGGACATATCCGCATTTCGTTTGCAGGGAGCGTGAAGGATATTACCGAAGGCGTTTCCCGCATCAAGTGGGCGCTTGACTCGACTTCGCCGAACGAAATCTATATTGGTGATAAGAAGCTGGTGAGGGATTGGATGTGAAAAGGTTGCAAGTGAAAGGTTTTAAAGAACCTTTGACCTGATCCCTTCAACCTGACACCAATCTTTGGAGACTAATCTATGAATAATATACTGAACATCAAAACTCCCGCCGAAGCGACCGCACAAACGCGCAAAGCGGATTACAACTTATCGAACAATGGAATTGGAAACCTGCGCCTCGCATATTGGAATTTGCCGACCGAAGCTTTAGTGGAAGAAGCCGTCTTCCGCGGCGAAGGCGCGATGGTTGCTGGCGGCGCGTATGTTGCAAATACCGGCAAGCACACCGCTCGCAGCGCAAACGATAAGTTCGTCGTCCGGCATGTGGACTCGGAGAATAATATTTGGTGGGGTGTGTATAACCGCCCGTTCGCCGCTGATAAATTCGAAGTGCTTTACGACCGTCTGCTTGGCTTTTTGCAGGGACGCGATGTCTTTGTACAGGATGTCTATGCGGGCGCGGATGAAGCGTATCGCCTGCCTGTCCGCGTGGTGACCGAGCTTGCATGGCACAGTCATTTTGTGCGCAACATGTTCGTCCTGCCGCAGTCGTTGGAGGAATATAAACGCTTCGTGCCAGAGTTTACGGTTGTTGCCATGCCTTCGTTTAAAGGCGCGCCTGCGGTGGATAGCACCAACAGCGAAACGTTCATCTGTCTATCCTTCGAAAAGAAACTTGCCATCATTGGCAATACTGCTTATGCGGGCGAGATCAAAAAGTCAGTCTTTACGATCCTGAATTACCTGCTTCCGCTTGAAGGCGTTCTATCGATGCACTGCTCGGCAAATGTGAATCCGGATGACTCTGATGACGTGGCGCTTTTCTTCGGTTTGAGCGGAACCGGCAAGACGACTCTCTCTGCCGACCCGACTCGCCGCCTCATCGGGGACGATGAGCATGGGTGGAGCGACGACGGCGTTTTCAACTTTGAAGGCGGATGCTACGCCAAGGTCATCGGTTTGTCTGAATCTGCCGAGCCCGAAATTTACGCGACGACCCATCGCTTTGGGACGATCCTCGAGAATGTGCCGCACGACCCTGTCACGCGGATGATCGATCTCGATGATGATTCCCTTACTGAGAATACGCGCGCTTCGTATCCGCTGGAGTTCATTGCGAACGCTGTCCCTGAGAAAAAGGCTGGGCATCCGAAAAATGTCATCCTACTCACGTGCGATGCGAGCGGGGTGATGCCTCCCATCGCGCGGCTGACTCCCAATCAGGCGTTGTATCAATTCATCAGCGGCTACACATCCAAGGTCGGCGGGACAGAAGTCGGCTTGGGCAAAGAGCCGGAGATCACGTTCAGCGCCTGCTTTGGCGGACCGTTCATGGTGCATCATCCCTATAAATATGCCGAACTGCTCAAGAATAAGATCGAGCGTTATGGCGTGACGTGCTGGCTGGTCAACACCGGCTGGGTGGGCGGACCGTACGGCGTGGGCAAGCGTATTTCCATCAAGTACACACGCGCCCTGCTCAATGCCGCGCTGGAAGGCAAGCTGAACAGCGTCGAGTTCAAGAAAGACCCCATCTTTGGTTTTGAAGTTCCAAAGACCTGCCCGAACGTGCCGGAAGATGTGCTTGATCCGTCCTCTTCGTGGGGCGATAAAAAGGAATACGACCGCCGCTATAAAGACCTTGCGATGCGTTTCAAACAAAACTTTGGCAAGTTCGAAGACGGAACCCCGAAGGAAGTAGTGGAGGCGGGACCGAAAGTATAGGGTATTTGTCTGAGCTTCCGGGATTAGAACCTCGGAAGCTCAGACAACGAGAAGAAAAACCACTCAACTCTGATGATATAATTTTCCCATCGCATGTGTAGCAGGGCGGATGATAGACGAAGGGACGCTTTTCCACTCAACGCCTGGATGTTACAAAAACTATCATGCTGTTTTACCCACCCGCCTGATGATGGACATCTAGCGGATTTTAGCAGCGGCGCCGGAAACGAACGGCGCGCTTATATCCAGGAGAAAAATGGAATACAAACTTTACGTAGGAAACCTGCCTTATGATGTCACGGAGACCGATATACAGGCAATGTTCGCCGAAGTCGGTGCGGTCAAATCGGTGGCGCTGATCAAGGACAAGTTCTCGGGTCAATCCAAGGGGTTCGCCTTTGTCGAGATGGAAAACCAGGCGGATATGGATAAAGCCATCGCCACACTCAATGGCAGGGACGTCAAGGGGCGCGCCATGACGGTAAATGTTGCCCGTCCGCGCGAAGAACGGCGTGATTTTGGCGGCGGCAATCGCGGCGGCGGGAATTATTCCGGCGACCGCAAGCGCAAGTCCGGCAACAACCGCAGACAGTATTAGAACGAAAAACTCCCCGCATGAAATGTATGCAGGGAGTTTTTTATTTCAGTACGCGCCTGAGCATTTCCATTCGTCTTCGGGGCTGTAGATGCAAACATTGATGCCGGGACCGGCATATTCAAATGCGAGCATAAAACTTCCCTCCACTGGGTCGTAACGGATCGGGTAATTGTTCACCTCTTGCGGAACGGTTGCGAGGTACTCAGGGGTCAACTCGTTTAGTGTCTCAGGATAAGCACCCTTGTCATTGTGGTAACGTTCCAGTGCATCCACGATTGGGGTGCAAACCGCATATCCCTGTTCGGCTTTCTCCCCCACACCCGGCGGCTCGTCCACCGAACAGGAGGAAAGAAATAAGATGAACATGATGCTAAGTAGAAGGAGTTTGGGAAAGTGTTTTTTCATATTGACATTTTACCCTTCTAAAATAACATGAATAATGTGTAACTGTTCTTAAATCACAGATCACTGATAAACGGGATGGCGGGATCCGTTTGAGGAAATTCGCTTTCCAATCTGTGTGAATCTGTGTCCATCTGTGGTGAATTTTATAATAACAGCCCCGTGAAATTTCACGGGGCTGTTTGTACTTTTACTTATATAGCGTTGCTGCGACAGGCTTGGCGTGCGCGCCGGTCTTTGCATTGCGCATCGCACGCTCGAAGGCACGGCGTTCCGCTTTCATCACGTCGATCTTGCGCTGGACGTGCGGAGCGAAGAACCCGGCGTAACGTTTCTGGAGTTCGGGGCGCATCCAGTCGTTGCCGCTGACCTTGCCGCGGCAGGTGGGCGCGCCGCACACACATTCGAACTCATCGTACGGCATGGTATCGCTCATGGCGTAATCAAAACAAACTTCCTCGCCGATTTGGATGTCTCGCATTGCAACGAGTCCAATCTGGCCCGAAAGACCTGCGTTCGGGTTGCACGAGTGATTGACATAATCTCCCTCACCAATGGGGCGCGGCACCAGGAAGTGTCGGTCTTCGACCTGGATGCATAAACTGCGCTCACGTTCGGACAGGTGGATAAAGGTCTCCCATTCATACACAACGCCGCCGAAAACAGCGATCAACTCGCCCTTCTTAATGGGTTCGAGGGCGAAAATGCTGTTTCCGCTTTTATCGGCTTTCAGGCGACCTTCCAACTTAGAAGACAGATAGGAACTTGGCTGCTTGGACATTCATACAATTACCTTTCGTTATGTGGATTAAAGATTAACAGCGCCTCCCGCGGTGGACGAGCCGCGAAAAACGCCATTTGTGCGTCAATAATACATCAAATGTCCCTCATGTAAAGGTTTTCAGTCGTTAAGATTGTGTCGATTTGGTTAATGATTTGTTACTGAAAATTCCCCTTCAATTCATAAACGTTACGCAATAAACCCGTTGGATGCAAAAAATAACAGGGTGGATTCAAAGCCGGATTCGCGCCTCTCTCCCCGCTCTGAGTTGACTCTAACCATATACTTATTTTTTCCGAAAATTATCCCCACCTAAAAACAAACCCTATCCACTAATCCCTATTCCCTAATCACTTCCCCTCACTCCACCCACTTTGCGCCCCAATCCGGTTCCGGGTCATTGGTGATCTGCCTCATACCGGAACCATCTGCTTTCATGGTGTACAGGTCTGCCTGGTCGTTGTTCCGCAGCGAATTGAACACGATGTATTGACCATCCGGCGAATAGGATGCGCCCGCGTTGTTCCCGCCGAACGTCAATTGGGTGTATTCGCCCGTCGCAGCGTTGATCTTGAAAATGTCCTTATCCCCGAACGGACCGGCATACACCAACAGGGATGATCCATCAGGCGACCAGTCCACGCTGCCGCCGATACCGAGAAGTTTTTGAGAAATTCTCAAATGATTTCTGCCGTTTGTGTCCATCGTAAATATTTCATATTCCTGCGGTTTTCCCATGTTCATGGCATAGGCGATTCTTTCTCCATCGGGCGACCACGCTACAGATACGATGTCACCTGAGCCGGTATATACCAGATGTGGATTTAGTCCATCGGCATTTACCATCCATATCGCGGTGGGACCGTCTCCAACGCGGTTGGCAAAGACGATAAAGCGTTCATCCGGCGAGTAATCCGGCGAGATGACATTGCCGACATTGAGCGTTATCTGAAAGACTTCCTTTTGGCTGAAGTTCAACCGGAAGAGGTCGAATGGTCCGCCGCGGTTGGATGCGAACAGGATCGAATCGCCGCCATCGGCAAAAGCCGGGTAGTAATTGCTGGCTGCCATGTCCGTCAGTTGGACAAGGTCGCTGCCATCGCCGTTTATCATGCAAAGCTGGTTATAGTCGCCGCGCGTGCAGGTGAAGACGATCCGCCCGCTATTCGTCAATGTAGGGTATGGGGTGGGGGAGGTTGTCGGCTGCGGGGTGATGTTCGCCTTGAAGGAAGTGTACACAATGGGTGTGGGGAGCGGCGTCTCTGCGGCAGGACGGATAAAGAAAGCCAACGCGAGAAAGCCTGCCACTAGCACAAATAGAAAGATCGGTACGAATCCAATACGTTGCGGCGCTTTTTTCTTCGGCGTTGAGATCGCGGCGAGACGTTCTTCGAGTGGTATCGCGTCCGCGCTGACGGAGGTCGTTTTGGGCGGGGGAAGAAACTCCCAGTCTTTGAGTACGGCTGTGATAACGGGAGCAGCTTCCGGCGTGGCGCGAGGCGGTATTTTATCCAATGAAGTTTGCAGCGCCAGCGCGAGGGACGAGGTCAACTCAACGGTTGTCTTCAACCTGTCGTTGGGGTCTTTGCGTAAAGCCCAAAGGACCATGCGCGAAAAATTGTCGGGGATGCCGCTGACCAGTGACGCTGGTGCAGGCGGCGTTGAGTCGAGATGCGTTTTGCGCGTCGTCTCGCTGGTTCTCGGCGCGGACTTTCCGTTTATCCATTTGCCGGTGGTCAATTGATAAAGGATGACCGCCAGCGAGTAGATGTCTGCGGCTCGGGTGAGCGGCTGTGCGAGAAGCTGTTCGGGCGGGACGTAGTGCAGCGGATATTTCCCGAGTTGGACTTCGACTTTGGGGTTTGTGACTCTTGCGCCCGCGGCTCCGCACAGGATGACTTCGCCGCGTTTGTTGATGCGGATAAGCTCCGGCGAGAGATGCAGATGCAGAAGCCCTTTGTTGTGGAGCGCTTCCAATCCGCTGCAAACTGATTTTGCGACGAATAGACTTTCTTTAGCGCTGACTCTTCCCTGCTCGAGAATATCCCGCACTGAAGGACCGTCAACCCATTCTTCGACGAGAAAGGTTCGTTCGGATGTTTTTCCAAGCCCGATATGTTTGTTTAAATTCGGATGTGTGATGGTCAACAAGCGGGAAGCATTGGCTTCAAAATCCTTTATGTTTTCCGGCTTGTCTGAAACATCTTTTGAAAGAACGGTTAACGCGACTGATTTATTGCTGCGTTCATCGATGGCGCGATAAAGTTCCCCCAGCGGTGTCAGAGAGATAAACTCTTCGATCCGGTATTGATTAAGTAGTGTCTTGGGTGCGACCTGTGGCGGCATACATCAATTTACAGCGCCCATGCCAGCATCAGCCCAAAGATGGCGACCATGAGACCGATGTGCAGGAAGAAATGAGAGGTGGTTATGAAGGAACCGGGGGCGAAGAATTGCAGCGCCAGATTTACAAGGATCAACGCCAGCCCGACGATGGGAAGTAGTCCCTTGCGATGCGCAAGGTAGTTGGATAGAAAATCGAGCAGTTTTGAGATCATACTTCCTCCAGGTCGGTTTCTTCTTCGGTGCTGCGAGATAAGTTTTCGTTCGGCTTTATTTTCCAGGGAGCGAACTGTGCCAACAGCCTGCCGGGAATGCTTCCGTGGATGATAACGCCGCCGCGTTCGTGCTCCACGCGTCCCACCTGACCGAGTTCGTGAAACAGGGAGATCAATGCGCCTTCTTTATACGGCAGGCGGACGCCGATCTGTTCAAAAGCTTCGAATAATTCGCCCTGGACAAGTAAAAGCAGGTCGTCGATCCCTGTTCCTTTTAGCGCTGAGACGGCGACTGATTTCGGGAAGTTCTGAAGGACACGCGCCGCTTTTTCGGGATCTTTGAGTTGGTCCGCCTTATTCAACGCTGTGACCATTGGAATATGACTCGCTCCGATCTCTTCCAATGTTTCCAGTACGGCTTGGTATTGCCCAAGCGCATTCGGGTGGGAGATATCCACCATGTGCAGCAACAGGTCGGCTTCAGCAATCTCTTCCAGCGTGGCGTGGAAAGCTTCCACGAGAGCGGTAGGTAATTTTTGGATAAAGCCGACGGTATCCGTAAATAGCGCGAGATTGTCGCCGGGAAGTTGAACCCGTCTCGTGGTGGGATCAAGCGTGGCGAAGAGTTGATTCGCGACGTACACATTGGCTTTGGCGAGACGATTGATCAAGGTAGATTTGCCTGCGTTGGTGTAGCCGACAAGTGCAACCGTTGGGATGCGTGACCGTCTGCGCTGAGCGCGGTACCGCATACGATACGCCTCGACCTTTTCCAGTTCCTTTTTGATATGCGCGATCCGCCTTCGGATGTTGCGACGGTCAACTTCGAGCTGCGTTTCACCCGGTCCACGCAGACCGACGCCGCCAGTGGAACCGGCACGTCCGCCGCCGCCGCCTGCCTGACGCTCAAGATGGGTCCATGCGCGAGTGAGGCGCGGCAGGTTGTACTCATACTGCGCAAGCTCCACCTGAAGCATGCCTTCTTTCGTATGCGCGTGCTGTGCAAAGATATCGAGGATCAACGCTGTGCGGTCGATGACGCGGATGTTCCTGCCAAGCGCCTTCTCCAATTCGCGTTGATGGCGCGGTGATAGTTCATCGTCGAAGATCACCACTTCGGATAAAGTTTCCTCGGCGAGCGCCTTGAGTTCTTCCACTTTGCCGGGTCCGATATAGGTTTCAACATGCGGACGGGAGAGCCGCTGTGTCAGTTCACCGACCACGTCCACACCGGCGGTATCCGCCAGCAGGGCTAGTTCTGCAAGAGAGTCATCAAGAGAGAGGATTTGATCAGCATCGCGAAGGTCCACGCCGACTAAAAAGGCGCGTTCACGAGGAGGTGTTGTTGGTTGGGGTGTCTTTTTCGCCACTAGTTTCCGTTTCTGATTTTTTCGGTTCGCCGTTTCCAAAGAATTTGACCATCACCGGGTTGGTCGGCTCGGTGCGGGTGGGAAGAAGGATATGGAAGGTGGAACCCGGTAATTTTACTTCGTCGTATCCGGCGGATTCGACCCAGATCGTCCCGCCATGCGCTTCGATAATTCCGCGGGTGATGGAGAGACCGAGACCGGGTCCGCCGCCTTTGAACTTGGTCTTGCCGCTGGAGTGCAGGTCTGTCCTGCCGAGTTGACCGAACTTATCGAAGATAAACGATTGTTCGTCAGGGGAAATGCCGATGCCGGTATCCCTGATCGTGATCTCGATAAAGCCGGGCAGCAGCCGTCCGCCTATTGTGATGGTGCCCATGTCGGGTGTGTATTTGATGGCGTTGGTGATGACGTTGTTAAGCGCCTGATACAAGCGTTCCGAGTCGCCGTAGATCATCAGGTCACTGCCTTCAAAGTCATGGACGATCAGGTTTTGCCTTCGTTCAGCGATCGGCTTTTTGAATTCGTTGCGGATAAGATTCAACAAATGACTCGTCCACATCGGCTGGACGTTTAGCGTCAGTAGGTGATTGTCGATCAACGAGACGTCGATCATGTCGTCGATGATGTCGCGCAGGCGCAGGATGCCGGTATTCACTCCGCTCAGGTAGTTTTTCATTTGCACCTGCTCGGAGTCCTGCACCATGTCCGCCATCATGGACGTGTAGCCTTCGATCAAGGTCAACGGGGTTTTTAGTTCATGTGCCGCCACCGAAATGAATTTGGATTTGTTCTGGTCGAGGATCTGCAGTTTTTCCTGTACATCTCCCAATTCCTTGGAGATGTGCGCCACGCGGGTTTCCATCTCGTAGCGGATAACCACGCCCAAGCTGTGTGTAAACAGGGGAATAACCGCCTCAAGCAGTTCAATGGCTTCCTTGGGCTTCAGTTGCTCGCGCGCAATCTCGATGGTAAGCGAGATCATTCTGTTGAGAACGAAAGAGACGTAGTAATCACCCTGTTCGAGATTGGTCTCGGTGGGTGAGCGCCCCCAGTCATACAGGATCGGATCAAGCCATGCCATGTCGCCGGTGGAAACGGATTGTTCCAGCAGTTCGTAAAACCGCTCCAATTGTTCTGCGAACCCCGTACGAACGCCTTCTCCTGCCGCCATTTCACGGGAAATGCGTTCGACCCAAATGGTGCGAATTTTTTTCAACGAAGCCTGTACTGTCATTAGCTTAAGTTTACGCCCAGTCTTTGCTTTTGGCTAGTCGGAGTGAATCCACCATCGAAAAATCGGTTATTAGCGCTCGCTTATCCAGTGCCAGAGCGTGTTTCCCACCGCAGAAAGGCTTTCGGCTGAGACTTTGTCGGATGTGTCCTCCGTGGTATGCCAGTACGGATAGTCAAAATCAATGATGTCCACGGCGGGGATGCCCTTTTCTAAAAATGGAGTATGGTCGTCCAGCATGCTGTACTTTCGGGTTTGGATGAATTTGTCTTCGTACCCAAGTTCTGCCGCTTTTGACCATATCTCTGCGCTCAGCGTTGGGTTGGAGTTTTGCTCCAGGAAAATATTCAAGTCTGCGTCACCGATCATATCGAGAACGATAACGGCTTGCGGCTGAACAGGGACTTCTTCCACGAAGGCGCGTGAGCCGAGAAGCCAGTCCCAGCCGTCAATATTGCCATTGTCTTCTGCGTCGAAAAAGACCAGCCAAATCGGTTCTGTATCTTTTGGCAGAGTCCGCGCGAGTTCTAATAGGACTGCCACGCCGGAAGCGCCGTCGTTCGCGCCGGGGACGGGCTCAGTGCGTTTGCTTTCATCGAGGTCTTGATCGGCAGCGAGGCGTGTATCGTAATGCGCGGCAAGGATAACCTGCGGCGCTTCGTCGTTTCGTTTTGCGATGATGTTGTAAATGGGATGTCCCATTCTTTCGGTTTCCTGGACTTCGACCACCCAGCCAGCGGACTCCAACTCTGCGCGCATCCATTCGCGGACTTTGGCATGTCCCTCCGACCCGGGCGTTCGCGGCCCCATATCGACTTGAGCTTGCACATCGGCATACGCGCGGTCCCCGTCGAATATTTGGGGGATGTCCGCTTTGGGTGTGGCAGTATTTGTCACAATGGGGATGGTTAAAGTTTCAGTGGCAGTAGTACTGTCAGATTCAGTACCAGCCCCATATGTCAGGAAAGAGGCGGAATACCATCCGAAAACGATCAACACCAGCCCAGCGATCAATGCGAGATAAAGAACTGCTGCGCGTTTTTTCATCAAAGATTTTCTTGGAGATAATTTTCTAAAGTTTGGTTTGCGCGTGCGGCGTATGTCTGTCCCTTTTCGCGTTTGCTGATTTTCTTTTCGAGATTCAATTCAGGCAGGATGCCGAAGTTGGCTTTCATCGGTTGGAAGTCTTTGAGGTCGGCATGTGTGATGTAGTGACATAACGAACCAAGCATGGTTTCTTGCGGAAGTGTCAGCGGCGTTTTGTTTTCGAGCAAACGTGCTGCATTGATTCCCGCCAAAAGACCGGTGGCGATATTGCCCATGTAGCCTTCCACGCCGGTGATCTGACCCGCAAAGAAAAGATCATCGCGTGTAATGTGTTGAAGCGTGGGACGCAATAATTTCGGCGAAGCGATAAATGTATTGCGGTGCATTTGACCATAGCGTTCGAACTCGGCGTTCTCAAGCCCGGGGATCATACGCAGTACGCGGCGCTGTTCGGGAAATTTCAAATTGGTTTGAAAGCCGACGATGTTATACAAACTTCCGGCGAGATTATCCTGCCGAAGCTGTGCCACCGCATAGGGACGATGCCCCGTCTGCGGGTCGCGCAAGCCGACTGGTCGCATGGGTCCATATGCCAGTGATTCATCACCGCGCTCCGCGATGATCTCCACAGGCAGACAGCCTTCAAAAAAGTGACCTGCCTTCACACCGGTTTTGATCGCGTCTTCAAAAGAACGCAGCTCGATACGTTCTGCGGTTCGCAGCGCATTGAGAAAATCGTAGTACTGTTCTTTTGTAAACGGACAATTGATGTAATCGCCCTCTTCCTGTTCGCTTCTATCGTAACGCGAGGCGCGGAAGGCGATTTCCATGTTGATGCTTTCGGCGCGGACGATGGGCGAGATCGCGTCAAAGAAGAAGAGATGTTCGTCGCCGCTCAACGCCGCGATGGATTTGGAGAGACTTTCCGAGGTCAATGGTCCGCTGGCGACGATGACGGGTTGAGTGGGAATTTCCTTCACTTCTTCGCGGATCAGTTCGATGTTTGGGTTGGATTCGATTTTTTCTGTCACGCGGCGGGCAAAGGCTTCACGGTCAACGGCGAGCGCGGCTCCGGCGGGAAGTGCGGTTTCTTCGGCACATTCCACCAAAAGGGAATCCAATCGGCGCAGTTCGTTCTTCAGCAAACCGGACGCGCGGTCGGGCTGGTTTGTGCCGAGCGAATTCGAGCAGACCAATTCCGCCAGGTCATTCGTCACATGAGCCCCGGTCGATTGAACGGGGCGCATTTCGTAAAGTTTTACTTTGACATTGCGTTGGGCAAGCTGCCATGCGGCTTCGCTTCCGGCGAGTCCGCCGCCAATAACGATTACTTCATTCATAGGGCGCTATTTTACCATTCGCATTGGAATCGATTCACAATCTTTATCGCATGGGTCTAATGTATAATTCGCCTGCATCCATCATGCAAACTGAAACCAGCATTGATACTCAACTTAAGGAAGCTGTTCAACTCACCGGCGCGGCGTGGGCTGTGCTCGCGGAACGGGTCGGCGGCGTTTGGCTCGTGCGGACTTCGTATCATTTGAGCAAGTCGGCACAGAACGAATTGACGGGTATCATGGCTTCCGCATCCACCGATGCATGGCTATGCGGTGCGCTAAGCGGCGGATTTTCGCGTTCGGCTGGAATTCCCGAAAACCGCCTTGTCGGTGACGGTCGTTTCTTTTCTTTCCCAATTACCAATACTTCGAAATTGATCCTGGTCGGCGCGGAGGATTTGGACGCATCCGCACAGCGCATCTGGCGTTTGATGACTTCCCTGCTTGCGGGGCATTTCACTTCGAAGGGACAAACGCTTCTTCCCGACCTTCAATCTGGTCTTGCCTTCGATCTGCCGCTTGCCCTCGAAAAGGTCCTTGGTAATTTTGTACAGGCAGTGACCTGTCACGGCGCGTGGCTGGCGATCCGCCGCGGCGACACATTGGACATTCAAGCCGAATGGAATTCACCCAAGGCGCGGCGGGCGGCTCTGCTCATAGATGAGAATCCGATCTTTCGGCGTGTGAACCGTTCTTTGTCCGATGTGCTTCTCACGCGCGGACAACCCAACTTCGACCAACTTCCGTTTGTTTCATTGAAACCATCCGGCGGCGCGTGGATCTGCCTGCCGTTCGTCATCGGTCAACGCCTGATCGGTGTTGTGGCGATGTGGCGTCAAAAAGAATTCACGATGGCGGAACGCGGCAAATTGCGCGAACTCGCCTCCGAAATGCCGCAGACCATCGACATCGTCGTTACGTTTTCTGAAATGTCTTCGCACTTGCGCAGGTTGGGTTTGCTGAATGATTTTGTGTTGACGGTTTCCTCTGCCCAAAATCTCGACCAGATCGCGCGCCGTATGTTCGGTCTGCTTTCGCGCGCTTTCAATACGGAGTTGATCGCCCTCTTCCTGCGTTCCAGTGACGGGCGCATCCTGCGCGATTATCGCCTGATGGATGGCAAACTGCATGTGATCAGCGTCTCGGTCGCGGATCATCCCATTCAACCGCTGTTGAAAGATGGGCACGTACGCCGCATTTTGGATTCGACGCGCGAAGGGTTCGTTGGTATTCATAAAACTGCCCGTTCTGAATTGATCGTCCCGCTTCGTTATCGCGGACAGGCAATGGGTGTGCTTGTTCTTGAGAACGCATACGCCGAGGCGTTCAGTCAATACGACGAGCATCTCATGGTTGTGATTGCAAGTCATCTTGCCGGTTTGATCGAATACACACGTCTGCGCGAGGAGGCGGAGGGCAGGGCGCGCAGCCTGGGTTTGATCCACGAGGTGGTTCAGCAGGTCATTGGCTTGAACGATAAAAAGGAAGTCGCTTCCATCACTGCCGAGTTGGTGGCTCAATATTTCAAGTACGAACTCGCCGCGATCTTGCTGCTGGACGAGCATAATGATTTCTCGATTCAAGGCGTCGGCGGGACACAGGCGGCAACTTTCCAAGAGTCTGTCGGGGATAAGGGAATTGTCACATTGGGCGGTGTAACGGCGCATGTATCGAGTAAAGGTGAAAGCGTTCTTATCAATGACACATCGCAAAGCAAACTTTATAAGGCTATTCACGGCTGGGAGGCGCGCTCTGAAATGTGCGTGGCGGTGAATGACGGCGAGCAGATCCTCGGCATTATCGACGTGGAAAGCCGCGACCTCAACGCGTTTTCTCATAATGACCTGATCGCGATGGAGGCGTTGGCGGGTATTCTCGCTTCTGTTGTAACCAGCGCGAATCAATATCAACGATTGCAGGAAACGGTCCGTCAGCTACGAATGACCGAGACCGAATTAAAAGAGCGCATGGAAGCCCAACGCGCCGCCGAGAATCGTCTGTTGCAGGCAGCAAAACTTGCAGCAGTGGGTGAGATGGCGGCGGGTGTCGCCCATGAGTTGAACAATCCGCTGACGACGGTTACCGGTTTTTCAGAGTTGGTACTCGAAGACCTCACTGAAGATTCACCTCACAAGCAGGAACTGCTTATGGTCCTGAAAGAGGCGAGACGCGCCAGTTCGGTGGTGCGCCGTTTGCTCGATTTTTCCCGTCAGGGAGAACGTGTCCGCGCCAGCGCCGATTTGAATGAAGTCGTCAACGATGTCATCGCGCTGACGCGTCACCTGATACAGACCAATAACGTCGTGCTGATCGTCGAACTGGAATCAACTTTACCGTGGGTATCCATCGACTCGAATCAAATGAAGCAGGTTCTCTTGAACTTGATTCATAACGCGCTGCAAGCCATGCCGCAGGGCGGCGAGATGCATGTGCGGACGTTCCTTGGCAGGCGCGAGGGCAGAGAGTGGACGGTGATGTCTGTGCAGGATACAGGTACAGGGATTTCAACCGAAGATCAGTCCAAAATTTTTGAACCTTTCTTTACAACCAAAGGACAGCGCGGCGGAACCGGGTTGGGACTCTCGGTCACATACAGTATCGTTGCCGATCACGGTGGTACGATTGAAGTCATGAGTCAGGCTGGGCAGGGCTCGGTGTTCGAGGTCTGGCTGCCATTGTGACCATGAACATTTTATAACTCAGAGATAAAAGAGAACTGGATTACAGAATACATGGAAGCCCCGTTTATTTACGTTGTTGATGACGAACCCGGTATCGCAATGTTGTGCGAGCGTGTACTTTCACGCGCAGGTTATCGTGTTGCGACCGATACCAATCCACGCAATGCCGTAGACTATTTCGAAGATAACCCCATCGATCTGTTATTGGTGGATATTCGCATGCCCGAAGTAGACGGCTTCGAGGTCATTCAACATCTGCAACGCTGGCAGCCCGATGCCGCGATCCTTATCATGACCGGTCATGGCACTGTTGATACTGCCATTCAAGCCCTGCGTCAGGGCGTCGACGGCTTGATACTCAAACCATTTCGGCAGGGTGCTGAATTAGTGGATGCGGTAAAGCTTGCCTTTGCCGACAATCAAAAGAAGCGCGATGCCGCGCGAACGCAGGCACTTCGTCCGCTGTTTGCCGTCACTGAATCTTTATTGTCTGAAAGACGCCGCGCGCCGCTGCTAGACCTGATCGTCAAATCCATCGTCGGTCAACTCGAGTGTGCGCAGGCTGCCTGCTATCAAAAACAGATCGAGAAGAAAATATTTTCCCGTCTCGCCGCGCGCGGCGTTTCGGAATCACAGGCATTGCTGGATTTGATCATCCATGCGGATGAATCGGACTCTCCTATTTTGATCAACACCACCGGACCGGGTGACCACACCCTGAGATCGCTTCTCGCGGACCTCGGAACGGGTTCAGCGATTCTCGTGCCGGTTCATCACCCCAACTTCAGCATGATCTTCTATGCCGCCCGTTCCTTAACCGAGCCCCCCTTCCGCGAATCGGATCTGGAAATGTTTCAAATATTGGCGAGACAATCCGCGACTGCGTTGGAAAACTCCCGCCTCTATGCCGAACAATTGGAATATGTCCGTCAGATCGAAGCGTCGCAAAAGGCACTGATCCAAGCCGAGAAAATGGCGGCGGCTGGACGTTTAAGCGCATCCATTGCACATGAGATCAATAATCCGCTGCAGGCTGTTCAAAATTGTCTGCATCTTGCCGGACGTGAAGACCTGCCCGAAGAAAAGCGCAAGGAATATTTCGATCTCGCGCGGACAGAACTTGAGCGCCTGATGGTCACCGTCCGCCGAATGTTGGATTTCTACCGCCCGAACGCTTCCACGCAGACCAAGGTCAATCTGGTGGATATGCTGGATTATGTTTTGACGTTGATGTCAAAGCAGTTGTCCGAAGCAAAGGTAAATGTTATCAAGGATATTCGCGACGACCTACCGCTTATTACTGCTGTGGGAAGCCAGATTCAGCAGGTCTTTATCAACTTGATATTGAATGCTGCAGATGCCATGTCTCCCGATGGCGGCGATCTGCGAATCACCGCCCGAACCTGGGAGGGCGGTATTGAGCTTTTCTTTCAAGACAGCGGCAAAGGGATTCCCCGCGAAAAGCAAGCCAATATCTTTGAACCGTTCTTTAGTACCAAGGATGGAGGGACGGGTCTGGGCTTAACCGTAAGTTACAATATAATTACTGCTCATGGAGGTACGCTGGAACTGCTCGCAGACCGGGCACCCGGCGCCTGTTTTAGGATATTATTGCCAACTGGAGGACAACAATGAAGTCGAACATTCTGGTCGTTGATGATGAACCTGTCGCCCGGCAATCCCTTTCAGACATTCTAAAGCTCGAGGGGTACAACGTGTCGTCGGTTTCGAATGGACAGGCGGCGGTGGAACACATCCGCACCCACGCCGTGGATTTGATGATCGTGGATCTCAAGATGCCCGGCATGGACGGTCTCGAAGTGATTCAGGTGACCAACCAAACCTCGCCCGAAACCGAGATCATCCTGCTTACAGCACACGGTTCGATCGAAACTGCAATTCAAGCGCTTCGTTTACGCATTCATGATTACCTGCTAAAACCGGCTTCCCCGGCGCAGGTGATTGCCAGCGTAAAGAAAGGACTGGAACGGCGTGACAAATCACGGGGCAGCAATGCGGCGGTGACCGGCGCTGACTCTGTGCAGGAAGTGTATACGCTCAAAGACGGCACCATGGTGGACCTTTCGCGCCGTCAGATCAAGTTCAAAAGCAAGATCGAACATCTCACCCCGGCGGAGGGGCGCCTGCTGCGCATCCTGATGGAAAATGAAGGCAAGGTCTTTTCGCACCGCGAGCTGGTTTTGCTTGTGCAGGGATACGACACCTCCCAGCGCGAAGCTCCTGAGATTTTGCGCCCGCTCGTCAGCCGGCTGCGGCACAAGTTGGAAGCTTTTCCTTCGCTCTCGGAGAAGGTTGTCAGCGTGCGCGGGACGGGGTATTTGTATGAGGGTGGGTGATGGGAAAATAAGGAATAGTGAATAATGAATAACAAAAGGGACAGTCGAGAGGCTGTCCCTTTTGTGTTGCGTCTACGATTTTCTATTTCCCATTCCCTAACCACTAATTCTCCATCTCTCTCAACTTCACATACATCGCTTCAAGAACTCCGCCAGCAACCGAAAGCGCCTTGTCCGAAACGAAACGCACCATGCTCGGATCATTGCGAGGGTCCACATCGCCGATCTTCATGCCTTCGTTCAACTCCACTTTTGGGTGGATCAGTCCGCGCAGGATGCCGCCGAACGGGCTGATGATTTCCTTCCCGCCGACCTTGGCGATAACGTCGCCCTCTTTGCACGGATCGCCGATTGTCTTGAACGGCTGCAGGTTCCCGGCGGCGGGCGAGCGGAGCACGCGGCGCGGATCACCTTCGGGGTGGCGGCTGTCTGGCGTGGTTTGCCCCTCCCAATACACCCTGCCGAGCGAATGTCCGCGCATGGTTTCGATCACAGCGTGGCAATTGACTCCGGCTGTAAAACCAGGTCCAAGTCCGATATGAAGCGCGACATTCACTGGCAATGTCCCGGGATCCGTTTTCATCAAACGCCCATCGATAACGAACGTCGATGTTGGACTCGTCAAAAATTGATTGTTGAGGATGTTGGCTTCCGGGTCGATCAGGATGGGGATGTCACGCGCCTCCAATGTGACCTGGAACTGGTCTGCCGAAACGAGCCTTGCGGTTACGCCTTCAACGGTGTGCTCGCCTTCATACACGGCTTCGGAGAAGGATACGGTACGGCGGACAGAGAGCGGTTTGGCAAGTTCGAGGATGGCAACTTGAAAGCCGACGCGATGTAAACGGAGCGCCACGCCTGATGCAAGATCGCCGCCCCCGCGGATAAGAATGAGTGGATTCATGAAATGTCCTGTGTTGATTATGATTGCTCCTGGAATAACAGACCAAAAGCGTAGGTTGTGATGTAGATAAAAATAAATAATGCAGAGAAGACGCTTATAAACATGATCGATTGTAAACTTGGGTGGGTGGCGTAATAGAAAAATTCACGAAGCCGGAGGTATGGGTGCAGGATGATATCCCATGAATTCCAGCGCAGGAAACGTCCAATATAAATGCCGACACTACTTAGAGTGCCGACAATCAAAACGAATCCCCAGCCGGCAATGCGCCCAAACGCTTTTCTGACAATGCCATGCATGATAAAGAGCGAGAACACGCCGAGCAGAATGCCCGTCCATGCAAACCAATTGATGAGGAGCGTGTCGAACCAAATGGGAACATTCGCGCGCGGATGGCGCAAGTGGAACAAGTCTGTCACGATGTAGGGTGCGTTTGGAAAAAACAAAAGCCATAAAATTACAGCGAGTGTCAATACCAAGGCAATGAAACGGCGTTTATTTACAACACTCGATGCCATGTAGGACATTCCCAGTGGCAGCCATGCAAGGAAGAGATTCCACAGAAGGAAGTCATAATCTGTTGTCCCGCTCATTCGCACGCGGACGCGAAATAGCGCAACCGAGATCAGGCTTGCGCCGCATAATAATCCGATAATCGTTAGACGGAACCTGAAAGGTTTTAGCTTTTCATATATCTGCTGGATCATATAACCTCCATCCATTTGCCTAATTAGTGGGCAGTCTGTTCGCGCGCGCAGATTGTTCCTGCAGCATGTGACTGAACGAATACAAAAGCAAAAATATGAACAGGAAGAAAAAAGTATATGACATTGAGAAAACCGCCAAACGCCTGCTTGGGTCGATGACGATGCCGAGTATTTCCATGGCGGTTTCGGCTGGGTCTTGCAAAATATCCCATGAATTCAGCCGCACAAAGCGACCAAGATAAATGCCGAAGCTGCTCAAACCGGAGATGACAAAGACGAACACCCAGCCTGCCCAGCGATTGAAATTACGGGCAATGATATCCTGCATGAGGTAGAGCGAAATAACGCCCAGCAGCGTTCCCGTCCATGAGCACCAGCCGACGATGATGACATCATACCAAAGCGGCGCCTCCTGACCGGTTCCGCGCGCGAGGTCTTGCAGGTCAGTTAGCATATACGGTGCGTTGGGGAAGAATAGCAGCCACAATACAGCGACGAACGGGACGACCAAAAACACCCAGATCCGCTTCCATGAGATTGCATGAGCAAAATAAGCGAGGATAAAGGGAATCCACGCGAGGAAGAGATTCCAGATCAAGCCGGTGTGACGGTTTGTATCTGTATACGCCACTCTTGCCGCTACTAGAAGTATGCAGGCAAGACAGGCAAGGTTGAGCAGGACAAAGACTGCAATGCTATGACGGTTAAGATAAGTGAAGTCTTTCAAACGGTTCATGGTTATAGCTTTTTTCTCAAGAAGAGGATCATATCGACATCGCCGGGGGAATGTCCCAATTCGGTGAGTATGATCGCCGCTTCGCTGCGATGCTGCGTTCCGTGATTGGCGACATGCGCCATCGCTTCACCGAGGATGTTTTCGTACTTGACCCCTTCTGTGCTTGTGTATTGAAACGGACTGTTCAATTGTTCGTCTGTGACCTGTTCAACGAATTTCATTAATTTGCCTTCCTCTTCATACCAGCGTGTGCGCAAAGAATCGAAGGTTGGAAAATCATCGGGTTTTAAACGGGTCGTGGGCGATACACCCTCCCAACGGTTACGCCAGATCCATTCCGCGAAAAGGATGTGGGTGAGCACGCCGCGTAAATATCCATGCGGATATTCTGCCTCGGCTGTGAACAGCTCAGGTGATAGTTTGGCGGCTGTGTCTAAAATTTTCGCATTTGCCCATTGGTTGTAACGATAAAGAGTCTGAATATATTTTTTGTCCACGGGTACTCCTTGACAGGCTCGTGACGAGCCGAAATAAAGTCCCCCGTAAAATATTTGATTTTGGAGGAATTTACTTCCGCAAAAATTCTAACAGAATTCGGTTAACTTCGCTTGGGCGCTCGTAGTGGGGAATATGCCCGCAGTCCTCGAAAACGTGGAACTCCGCGTGTGAGATCGCCTGCCGCAGGTTATCGCTGTGTTCGAACGGCACGGTGGTATCCTGCCGCCCCCAAAAAAGAAGCGTCGGTTTGTGCATCCCGCCGACCCGTTTATAGGTCTCGATGAACGAGCCCAGCATTCCATTTCGCATGGTGGAGAGAATGGCGCGTTTGAAGCCCTGATATTGCATCTGGACTTTGTACTTCTCCTGGAATTGCTCGACCAATTCGGGCGTGAACAAGTCTGACGCGATGCCTTTGACCATGCTTCCGGTTCCGAACAGACCGAGAGCCAGTTCGCCGAACCCGGGCATTCTCACCGCCTTGAGCAGCGGTGAAAGCGTGATCGGTCTCGCACCGGACGGATCGATCAAGATATGCTTTGTCACATAGTCTGGATATTTGTCTATGAAAGAAGTAGTGATGGGTCCGCCCATGGACAACCCAACCAATGCAATATCTTTGAAGTTGAGCGCGTCAAGCAATTCCTTGAGTTGACTGATGAAAGTCTGTATATCGTAATTGGCATTGGGTTTGTCGGAAAGCCCGCGCCCGAGGAGGTCGTATCGCAATACGCGGAATCCGTTTTGGCACAGAAACTCAAAGGTTGGGTCGAAGATGAAATATGGGACAGAGAATCCATGCACAAGGACAACAGAGTGTCCGTTTGGGTTGCCGCCTTCTTCGTAGTGGGTCACTCCGCTAGGGAGTGTGATGAATGATCCCGGCAATCCTTTGCGGGTTTCTTCATTCAACGCGATGGTTTCGTCGAAGTAGGGGAATGGCATGGTTTCGGTTGTGAGGTGGTTTAAAAAATTATCTTTCCAGTAAACCCAATACGGCTGGCAATAATTGTTTCTTTCTCGAGACCACGCCGCGTGCATCGCGTGTGCCATCGGACATGGGAGGGTAGGGGAGGTCATCGAGGATGGGCGGCGCCATGGAGGAAAGCAGCAAGCGGCTTGTGCCGCGCACCACGTCGGTGACGAGCAGCATCACGAAATCGAGTCCTCGTTTTTCGCGTAGCTCGTCTAGCGCTTTTGTGAGCGGATTCAAATGCTCGGATAGCTGCATAATATCGGTCACTTCTGCCTGTGCGACGGCAAATTTGAATCCACCGCCTTCGAACGATTTGATATCCGTGCTGACGATTTCTTCCGGTTTGCGGTTGGAGAGTCCCGCGCCTGCGCTGAGGACAGCCTTGCCGTAGGATTCAAGCGTCTCGCCTTTGAGCGGACTTCCGCCGACAAATGCCCAACGTGCCAGGCGCTCGGCAGCGGCGCGGTCACGATCTGTCGTGGTGGGAGAGGTCAGGATGAGCGTATCAGACAAAAGTCCGGAAAGAAGCGCACCTGCAATGGCAGGCGGGGCGGAGAGTCCGGCTTCCGCTGTCAATTCGGTGACGAGCGTCGAGGTCGATCCAACCACATCCACCGTGAAGCGAATGGGCTGATGCGTGTATGGATTTCCAAGACGATGATGATCGAGGATCTCTAGCAGTTCCGCCTCTTCAAGCGCGGCAATGGATTGACGCGGCTCGTTGTGGTCGACGAGGATGATCTTGAGGCGCGGCGGGTTGAGAATGCCGCGCTGACGGGCAACGCCAAGGTACTGACCGTTATCATCCACAACCCAATAGTCATCGATCTCAGCGCGCAGAATGCGGTTGAGCGAATCGCGGATGTGGGCATTCGCCTGAAATTTTGGCACACTTGTATCGGCTGCGTCACGGCATTGGGCAGACATCATTTCGTGAACGGTCGTATTGCCGGGTCGCGGACCGAGAACGTCGCTGAAATATTTGAACAGGCTCATGCCGTTGATAAGCCCGAAGGGCGTGCCATCATCGTTCACAACGGGAGCGACGCCGCCTGTGCGGCTGGCAAGAGTCCATGCTGTGCCGAGCTGCGCTTCGGGTCGAATGGTATCGAGTCTGTGCATCACCGATTCAAAACGCGGCGATGCGTCAGTAAGAAGGTAGGGCGGCTCAAGCCCAAGCGTTTTGAGCACCCATGAAGTTTGCGCGTTTAATTGACCGGCACGCGCGGCGATGGTGTTGGCTCCGTCGCGTTCGCGCAGCAGCCAGGCGTATCCCATTGCCGAGGCGATGGAGTCTGTATCAGGGTTGATGTGTCCTATGACGTAAATCTGGTCAGGCATTTTTTATCTTTCTTCTGTCTGTCGATCGTTTATATAATTGTTTCGCGGGCTGATTATATCTCGCCTTTTTCAACCATGCCCAAAAATACTTCCAGAACTCCCGGGTCGAAGTGTATTCCAGATTGTTCATTGAAGTATTCGATGATTCGTTGACGTGACCAGGCTTTGTTATAAGGACGGTCGTAGCTAAGCGCGTCCCATACATCTGCCACTGCAAAGATGCGGGCAGCAAGCGGAATCTCGTCTTCCTTCAACCCGCGGGGATATCCGCTGCCGTCCCATTTTTCATGGTGACTGTACGGGATCTCGAGCGCCTTCATCAGGAAGCCAATCGGCTTTAAAAGGTTGTAGGCGGTTGTGGGATGTTTTTGAACAACGATTCTTTCCTCCGGCGTGAGCGGACCGTTCTTTTTGAGGATATCGTCGGGGATGCCCATTTTGCCGATGTCGTGCAGGATCGCGCCGCGGCGGATGTGAACGAGGTCTTCTTCCTTAAAGCCCATCGCTCTTGCAACGGTGAGAGTTGATTCTGTCACCCTGCGCGAGTGCCCCTCTGTTTCCTTGTCCTTTAATTCGAGCGCCCTTGCCCAGCCCTCAAGGGTTGTATCATAGGCTTCAGCCAGGTTTGCTTCTGCGCGTTTGCGTTCCGAGATATCGCGCACGATTGCCTGTATCAGCGTTTGGTCCTCCAATTCCAAAAGGCTCAAACTGACTTCCGCGTCAAAGGGAGTGCCGTCCAGCTTGCAATGTTTCCATTCGAAGAATTGATGTCCGCTTCTCAAGGCTGCTTTGATCTTCTCGGTTGCCGCTTCCTGCGACGTTCTGCCGTCTGGTTGAATTGGCGGGGAAAAATCGACCGGACTTTTACCAATAATATCTTCCTGACGGCATCCGAACATTTTTAGGGTTCTCGAATTACATTCGATGAAATGATTGCCGTCCATGATAAAGATTCCGTCATTCGCCGCTTCGAAGAGCATCCTGTGTTTGGTCTCGCTTTTTTCCAACGCTGCCAGTGACCGCTTGCGTTCTGAGATATCCTGCTTGATGGCAATAAAGCGGATGACTTCGCCATTGTCATCATGGATGGGCGTCAGGGTCATTTCTTCGTTGTATAGTACGCCGTCCTTGCGGCGATTGACCAGTTCGCCCTGCCAGATATTTCCGGCGAGGATCGTATTCCACATATTTTTATAAAACTTTTTATCCTGCCTGCCGGAATAGACCAGTTCCCGCGGATTTTTGCCGATCGCTTCCTCGGCGGTAAACCCGGTAAGTTTGGTGAAGGCAGGGTTCGCCCAGAGGATAATGCCTTTACGGTCTGTGATAACAATGGCGTTGGCTACCGCCTCCAGCGCAGCGCCTTGCAGACGCAGGGTTTGCTCCGCTGTAACGCGGTCAGTGACGTCTCTCCCTACCGATTGAAACTCAACCACCTTGCCGTTTCGGTCACGGATGGCATGGTCTGTCCATTCCTGCCAGCCTATACTTCCATCTGGTCGAATGACCCGGTGAATGTCAGTTTCCGCATCCACCGCGCCTGATGTCAAGCGGGATATCTTTTCGGTAACGATCTTCCGGTCATCTTCCATAATCAGCGGCATGAAATTGCTCGAAAGCGCCTGTTCCATGGTGATACCAAAGTACCGGCAATACGCTTCGTTGACGAATGTCCGTGTACCGTCTACTTTCCAGCGCGTGATGAATTCTGTTTGATTTTCGACCACTGCACGGTATTGTTCGGCGCTTTGCCGAAGGGCATTTTCCGCGAGTTTTCTTTCAGAAATATCGCGCGCCAAGCTTTGGATGTGAAGCGGTTTTCCGTTCGCATCGCGGACCAATTCCACGTTTATTTCGACCGGGATGACCCCGCCGTTCTTCTTTTTGAAATTCCGTTCGAATAGGGGAATTTGTTTGCCTTCCAGTAATTGTTCCAAAATCCATTCACTATGCCCAACATCCGCTGAAATGTCCCTGAACGAGAAACTTACCAATTCGTCGTGGGTGTATCCCAGCATGTCGGCAGCCCGCTGGTTTACTTCCAGGTGGTTGCCTTGAAAATCGAGAATGAAGATCGCGTCGTGGGTTTGCTCGAACAAGGCGTGATAACGCTTTGTGCTTGCACGCAGCTCCTCGGTCCGCTTCTGGATGCGCTGCTCCTGCGCTTCCAGGAGTTCTTTGTAGGCGTTTTCCAGGTCCTTTCTTTCGGTTATATCGTGTATGAGAAATACCCGCCCGCGGAGCTGTTGTTTTTGATCGAAAATTGAAGTGATCACGATCTCGAATGTTTGCATTTCTCCCCAAACATTTGCGGATGCCTCCAACTTTCCATCTGGTGAAGCGATAAGTTTTTCGACCAGCCCGATCCATTCACTAAAAACCTGCTGGGCAGGGAGTCCGATCACCCGGGTGCGTTCCATTTGGATGCTCGTTGTTCCTGCCTGATTGATGTCCACAACGCGGTTCGACGCATCCAAAACGACGATCGCATCTTTCATTTTTTCCAAAACATGATCGCGTGCGATTGGGGCGAGATCAAAAAGTCGATATCGGAACAGCCCCCATGCTACGACCAGGTTTCCCATCGCAAAAGAGATCGGCGTTGAATCCCTTTGCGGCAGGACGTTAATGCCAAGAAGGATAAGCAGGGACATCGCTACCGGTATGAAGAAACCGATGGCGATCGTCCAATATTGGAAACGATGACTGTTGAATGGCTGGATCGCCCGTCGTACAAGCAAACCGATCCCAAACAGGTTTACTCCATATGCATATAACAACGCATAACCGATCACAACAGGTGTGAAGGCGTATTGAAGCTCATTGAACGGCGAATCTATTTTTAAATGCGGGTTGGGATACACCCAATGATGAGCCCCGTCCGTAAGCATGACCAAAGTGAAGGCGACCGGTAGTCCGAGGAGAATCGCCCACATCAACCACGGACGCGGGGACGTATACTCTGTGAACTGGATCGAAAATATAAGGAAGGGGAGGATGACAAGAAACGAATCAGTGAGCCATTGAAATTTATCCCACAGGATCTTGGTTTCCAGATTGGGGCTGATCAATTCAAGGATGAAGCCGAATACCGTCAGGGTCTGACCAACCATGTACCATGAATAGATGCGTGCCCCCCGCACATGGCGGTGTCTTAAGGTGTATCCCAGAATGGCAAGAGATAATGTCAGGGAGAAAATGTAGGGCGCTAAATATAAAACCTCTTCGCGGGTCATTGTTTCCTTGTATTTTATTCAACCTCTGAAGAATTGAATTTACCGGTAAATATGATTCTTTTTTCCTTGCCGTGAAAATTATATCTCGCTTTTTTCGACCATGGATAGAAAGAGATTTACGACAATTGGATCGAAATGTTTTCCTGATTGTTCGCGGAAATACTCGATGATCTGTCCTCGTTCCCACGCTTTATTGTATGGTCTGTCGTTACTCAATGCGTCCCAAACATCTGCAACGGCGAAGATGCGCGCCGATAGTGGAATCCCTTCGCCTGCCAGTCCGCGCGGATAACCCGTGCCGTCCCATTTTTCATGATGACAATAGGGAATCTCGATGGCTTTGCTTAAGAATGGAATACGGGAAAGTAATTTGAATGCAGTTTCAGGATGCTGCTCGACAATGATACGTTCCTCCGGCGTAAGTCTTCCGTTTTTGTGGAGGATCTCGTCTGGAATGCTGATCTTTCCGATATCATGCAAAATGGACCCGCTGCGGATATCCTTAAGTTCCTCACCTGCGATCCCCATTTTTTTTGCAAGCTTTACTGCAAATTCAGTTACGCGGCGCGAATGTCCCTCTGTTTCCTTGTCTCGTAATTCGAGCGCGAGGGCAAGACCTTCCAGCATGGATTCATAGGCTTCCTCCAATTCGTGCGTACGCGACTGGACACGTATTTCCAATTCGGAATTAAGCTTGCGGAGTTCGTTTTCCAATTCTTTGAGCGCGGTAATATCATGCGAAATGTAGATGCGCCCGGTCAATTCCTTGCGGCTGTTATATAACGGCCAGACGGTAAGTTCATAATGGACGCTTCTCCCGCCTATTTTGAATTCCGCTTCGGCGCGCGCATATGTGACCGAGGTGTATGATTTGATCGGAATGGGGAAATCCTGAAACACATCTTTTGCCTGTAAGCCGATGACTTCCTTCTCGGTCTTTTCAAGCAATACCAGCATGGATGAATTTATATCAATGATCGCATTCTTGTTATCGAGAATCACAAGCGGCTCGACCATTGCTTCGAAGACACGCTCGCGGGCGATCGGCTCCACTTCGAAAATGCGGAACCGGTAAATTCCCCAGCTGATGAGCAGATTTCCGAATATGGCTGTGAAGAGATAAATGCTTCGGTGAGGTGTGATCTGAATGTCGACCGCTGCGAGAGTCAAAGCGATTAACGGACTTAGCGCGCCGATTATGATCGGGGTGGTTTGCTGCCGGTAAAGACGGCGTGGACGCTTCATTCGCCTGACCAGAATGATGGAACTGGCAGAAACGATCAGCAGAATATAAACAATAAATCCGATCATGACTGCGGAATAATCGAAATTGACCACTTCGAAAGGTCCGCTGGCTTTCATTTGCATATCCTTAAAGGTCAACCCCGAGACCGGACCTGTTGCCACCAGTATTGTAAACAGGATGGGAATGATCAGCGAAGCGGCGAATAATTCCCTTCGATGTTTGAGGCGGGTTTCTGTGTATTCAGCTACAAAGACGGGAAAGATAATCACCGGCAGGCAGCTTGCGATCCATTGCGCGCTTTCCCAAAATAACTTTCCCTCCACGCCGGGCGTTATCAATTCAAAAATAAAACTTAAAATACAAATGGCATGCCCAAGCGTGTAAAAAAAGAAAGACTTGGAACCGCGCATATCCCGTTTTCTCCAAATGAAAACGAGCAGGATTACAGAGAGGACAAATGCGCCCAGATAAGGTAATAGATAAATAATTTCAGCCTGAGTCATGGTCTGTGATAACGAATGGGTTGCGGGACGGCACGATTATATCCCGCCGTCTTTTGAAATCACCCAACAAAAAAGAAAGACGCGAAATTGGACATTCGCATCTTTCTGGATTTTGAACTTGTTCCTATTTACTGACGCTTGATCGCCTTCCAAACCCTTTCCGGCATGACGGGGATGTTGTCCACGTTGACGCCGGTCGCATCCAAAATCGCATTGCCAACCGCTGGAGCGACTCCATCCATTGGGATCTCCGCGACAGCTTTCACGCCAAAGGGATGGCTCGGCTCGAACGTCTCAACGAAGATGGTCTCCAGATCGGGCATTTCATCTGCGCGGAAGATGTGGTAGCGGTCCAGGTCGCGTTCGTAGGCTATGCCTTTTTCATCGTACCGCATCTCTTCGCAGACAGCGTAACCGAGCGCCTGTGTCATGCCTCCTTCGATCTGTCCCGAAGCTGTGAGCGGATTGACGATCACGCCTGAATCAACAGCCATCACCAATCTATCCACTGTCACCTGACCAGTTTCCGTATCCACGGTCACTTCGGCGAACTGCGCCGCGAACGGCGGCGGCGAGACCGGCGAGACGTAACTCGCCACGCCCATGATCTGTTCCTGGTTATTCTTATGCAGCGTATCGAGCGCGATCTCTGCAAGCGAAACTGATTTGCCGTTAGGCGCATGCGCGTGACGGTCTTTCAACTGAATGGAATTCGGATCGTCCACTTCAAGCAGGGTCGCCGCGCGGACTTTGATCCTTTCAGCGACAATATTCGCCGCCTTGACCGCTGCTGTGCCGGAAATATACGTTGTTGAAGAAGCATAAGCGCCTTTATCGAACGGCGTGAAATCCGTATCCGATGAGTAGCAGATCATATCTTCCAGGGGCACACCGAGAACTTCTGCAGCCATTTGCGCGAGGACGGTATCGGAGCCGGTCCCCAGATCGGTAGCGCCAACCAAAAGGTTGAACGAACCGTCATCGTTCATTTTGATGGATGCGCCGCCCATATCAAGATAGGGGATTGCCGTTCCCTGCATGACCATCGCCACGCCGATTCCCTTTTTCTTGGTGGGCGTTTCGGTCTTCTTCCAATCTTCGTTTCCGAATTTATCGTCCCATGCAATCGCGGCGCGACCTTGTGCCACGCATTGTTCCAGCCCAACGGTATGGATGATCTCCGGGCGCGGCTCGCGTCCTTCGTTCCATGCCGTTGAAAATGGATGATACTCGCCGGGGCGGATTGCATTCTTCAAGCGGAATTCAATTGGGTCGAAGCCCATTGCCCGCGCGATCTTCTCCATGTGACGGTCGAGGGGCCAGTAACCTTGCGGCACACCATATCCGCGGAAAGCGCCGGCAGGTGGGGTGTTGGTATACACCACGTCTGCGTAGAAGCGGATATTCGGCGCTTTGCGATATTCGCCATCACCGACATACAACGCCATCGCCTTGTGTCCAGTATTGCCTGTCACCGTCAACGCGTGGCAGCCATACGCGCCCGTGTCGGATAGTGCGTACATTTCATTGGCAGTAATGGTCCCATCTTTCTTTACGCCGGTTTTCATTTTTACGCGCATGGGGTGACGCGACCGCGAGGCAACGAATTCCTCTTCGCGGCTATATTCGTAGATGACAGGTCGTTTCGTGGCGATGGTCAAATGTGCAGGCACGTCTTCCATCAAAACTTCCTGTTTGCCGCCGAAGCCGCCGCCGATGCGCGGTTTGATGACGCGGATGCGTTTGACCGGCAGGTCCAATACAGGAGCAAGCATGCGGCGTACATGGAAAGGCACCTGCGTGGAAGTGCGAATTACCAAGCGATCATCTTCGTCCCAATAAGTCACACAGACATGCGGCTCTACGTGTGCCTGCTGAACTTTCGGAACTTCATATTCGGCTTCAAAGATTTCGTCAGCTTCCGCAAAGCCTTTGTTGACATCGCCTATGTCGATTCGGATTTCAGCGGCGAGATTCTTTTCAGGGTTCGAATCTGCGAAATTGACATACTCTGTTTCGTCGTGAATTCGGATCGCGTCAGGATTCATCGACTGGCGTGAATCTAAAATGGCGGGGAGAACTTCATACTCCACGTCGATTAACGCGAGCGCCTTTTCAGCGATTTCTGGGGTTTCTGCGGCGACAAAAGCAACGCGGTCGCCGACGAAACGAACCTTATTGTCCAGCGAGAACGAATCAAGCGGACCGGGGATCGGGTCAGATTGCCCCGCTGTGGAGTAAACAACACGCGGCAGGTCTTTCCATGTCAACACTGCGGCAACACCTTTGAGCGCTTTTGCCTTGCTGACATCGATATTCTTAATGCGAGCATGCGCGTGCGGTGAACGCAGAACTTTTGCGTACAACATTCCACGCATATCGATGTCCGCGGTGAAGGCGGGTTTACCCTGCACAAGCTTGATGGCATCTACTTTCTTTTCCGGCTTGCCAACAGTTTGCCAGGTCTGGCTCTCAGGTGTAACGACCACTTTGGGTCGAGTTAAAACTGCGGCGGAGGGTGAGGCGGGCGCATCCCCTAATGGCGTATCCGCTTTCGGCGTTCCAAAATCCCAATGAACGGAAGTAATGTCGATCGGTTCATCCCCGCGCATTTCAGCGGCGGCTTTCATCACGGCTTGCACGGGTTTGAGATACCCCGTGCAGCGGCACAACACGCCCGAGATCGCTTCGCGGACTTCATCTTCAGTGGGGTTTGGATTCTTTTCCAGTAAACTTTTTGCGGCGAGGATCTGCGCAGGTGTGCAGTATCCGCATTGGATCGCGCCGGATTCAACGAACGCCCGTTGCAGCGGATGAAGACCATCGGTCTTTTTCCAGCCCTGTTCTGGGTGCTCGCCCAAAGCCTCGATCGTCGCGACAGCGTGACCCTCTGCCTGCGCCGCCAGCATCGAACCGGCGTTGACAGGTTTGCCGTCGAGCAGGACTGTATCCGAACCGCTCAATCCCTGCTCATCGCCAAACTTCACGCCGTGAAAACCCAACCCGCGCAATGCGGCAAGCAAAGTGATTGACGCAGGTGCGTCGATGGTGTGTTCAATTCCGTTGATCTTGAGTGTGATGTTCATGAAAACTCCTTGCGAGTTATGCGTTGTTTTATGACAAGTGAAAAATCTAAGAGGGCAGGAATTTATTCCTGCCCTCTTATTGTACTAAAAATGAAAATTCTTTTGTTGGTTTTGTCTACGCAACCTTCGAGATTTTCAATCCGGCGCTTGAACCTTCCAAAGCAGATTGCGAACCGACTACCACCATCGCGTCGGATTGTGCTACTTTCTCGAGCACCTCACCAAAGGCAATGAAATCTTCGCCGTTTGTTGAAAGTATTTCATCGCGATATTTCTGGCGCATGACATCGTCGCGCCCGGTGATGTAACGCACCATTGACGTATACCCTTTGGCGTCTGGTAGTTGATACGAGTCCAAGTCACCGATCGCGGCGATGATGGCTTTCTTCAGTTCGTTGTCGTTCAGGCGGGAGCCATCCAGCGTTTTCAAGAAGTCTGCGGCTTTGTCGTAATTTGCGAGAGTACTATCCACATTCGGGTCGCGATAGGAGACGAAGCTAAAAACACCAGTCGCATCATCGAATACTGAGAACGCGCCGTATGCTCCGCCTTGCACGCGGATCTTCTCCCAAAGATACGCCATACGCAGGTAGCCTGTGATTACATCAGACGAACCATCCAGTTCGTAGCCGTGGTCGTATAAGTTTGCGCCTTTCGCCACATAATTGACCTGAGCAGGAATTGATAGTCCTTCTTTTTGCGCTGCAGGCTCAAAGGTGAATGGTGTAAATTGAACATCCTTCACGGGCATGGCGAAGATGAAATTTTCCAAATGCGGTTGGAAGGTTTTCCAATTCTCGGCATCAAGCGTTACGTTACATAAAAGTGCCTTGCTGTTGATCAACGTCTCACGCATGGTCTCAAGTTTTTTCAGCACGTTCGACCATTTTTTATCGATCTCGGTTGCCAGTTCGCGCAGCGCAAAAAGATAACCGATGCCGCTCATCTCATCTGCTATTCGACCAGCACCGCCAAACTGCGCGCGCAGGCGTGTGTTCGCAAAGCGATGTCCTGCAGGTGTCAGCGCGGATTCCAAACCCGCTTTTTCTTCCATCACGATCTGCTTGAGACGTTCCTTGTTGTCCAACTTTACGGTGAGAAGGACATCACGCAGGATGTCCAGCATCTCGTTGGCTTGACTCATCGTGGATTTGCCGCGGATGGTCAAGTACGCGCGGCTCTCTCTGGACCTGTGAACGGTCGTGGTCATCGAGCCGCCGTGGATTCCGCCGGTACTTTTTCCGATCCGCTGCGAGAGTTTGACGTAATCTTCGGTTTCGGTGCCCACTTCGAACAGTGCGCGCGCGAAGACTTCCGTCAGCGGGATGAGTTCCTGCGGCATGGCGCGCATGTCAAAGGCGAGGTCAAGATAGACGATGCCGTTGGTGAAGATGTCGTGATACAGAACTTTTGAGTCCTGTACTTGAATCTCTTCAATGGGAATTGTGCGGACTTCCTTGTCTAAATCTTCCAAATCCAACACGGGGAGTTTTGCGAGGTCTTTAGCGGAGTCGGGAGTCTCCTGACGGATTTTTAATTTTTCGGTGTTTTCGACATGCTTGCGGATGTCGTCGTCGCTCATGATCTCTCTGGCAGAATCAAGCCGCGCCTTTTCCTCCGCTTCGAGGCGCTGAGCCAGTTCCGGGTCCGGTTTGAGGCGGACAGTCGTCCTGTGATTATTTTCCAATAAATACGTCTGGATCATCTTCTCAAAGTAGCGTGTATCGTTGGCGAGATGATTCTTGATGTCGTTGAGCGGGGCTTCGAAGGCGAGAAGTTTGAAGGCGTCGTCATCATAAAGCCAGGTGCTGAGGGAACGCAGCATAAGTGCGATGCCGCGCGGGAAGGAGCCGGTGTTGTTTTCGCGCAGTGCGAATTCGGTGGTGTTGATGGATGCGGCGATGGTGTCGGGGTCGATGCCTTCGGTGACGAGTTTTTGCAATGTGTCCAGGATAAGTGTTTCGATCTTTTTTGCATTGCGCGCACGGGTGCCTTTAAGACCGGTCGAGAAGATCATTTCGCGCATGTCGCTTTCGAGACCAAGCCCGGCGAGGTCTTCGCCGAGACCAGAGTCTGTGAGCGCTTTTTTGAGCGGAGAAGCAGGCGTGCCGATAAGGGCATGCGCAAGGATGTGGAGGCTCAATGCCAGTACCGGATCGGACGCGTCAGGGAGCTTCCAGTTGACGGTGAGGTAATGTTTGTTGTTGAGGTCTTCGCCTTCACTGGCAGAATAAACCGCTTCGACTTTCTTCGGCTTTTTAAACGGCTTGGCGAGCGGCACAACCGATTTAACTTTTTTCTTTTTGAACGGCTTGAGATATTCTTCCATCAATTTGAGGCGTTTTTCCGGGTCGTCGTTGCCGTAGAAGAAAATGAACGAGTTGGACGGGTGATAATACGTCTCCCAGAATCCGCGGAAGTTTTCGTAGGTGAGGTTTGGAATCTGCGCCGGGTCTCCGCCGGAGTCTACGCCGTAGATGTGCCGGGGAAATAGAGTTTCGATGATGACCTTCGCCAGATAATTATCGGGCGAAGAATATGCGCCTTTCATCTCGTTGAAAACCACACCTTTATATGTCAGCGGCGCGGACGGGTCTTCGATCTCGTAATGCCAGCCTTCCTGCATCAAAGTCTGCTCGCTGATGAGGGGATGAAGGACTGCATCAACATAAACATCGATGAGGTTGTAAAAATCCTTTTCGTTCTGGCTGGCAACGGGATAGCAGGTTTTATCCGGGAAGGTGAAGGCGTTGACGAAAGTCGCCAGCGAACCTTTGAGGATTTCCACAAAAGGTTCCTTGACCGGATATTTTTCCGAGCCGTTCAAAACGGAATGTTCGAGGATGTGCGCCACACCAGTCGAATCCTTTGGCGTGGTACGGAAGTTAATGCTGAAAACTTTGTTCTCATCGTCGTTGATGACCGAGAGCAGGCGCGCACCTGTGCGTTTATGTTCATATAACTGCACAAGCGAGTTGATCTCGGGGATTTGCTGTTCTTTAATAAGTGCAAATGATCTGGACATGGTATTCCTTTATTGATTGTATGGGCGTGCGTTTTAAGATTCTACTTCTTCTGTGTTTTTCTGGAAGATGTTTTCGAGGTCTTGAATATCATCCCAGGATATTTCCGGCAATTGCAGGGCGTTGTCGATGCGACCGACCAATTCCGAATAGACTTCCTCGTTGATGGATTTATCTGCCAGCAGTTCGCCGATGACGATCCGCTGCCGGTGCAGGAACTCGCGCCAGGCGGCATCCAACTCTTCCGCCTCCGCCTGCGGATACTTTTTCACCATATCGCGCAGGTCTTTGGTCAGCTTTTTTGTGTATGGATCCACCGCGTTGTTGATAACATCCCAAACATGGCGGGACATCATCCCCTGTTTCTGGACCTTTTCGAGGCTGACAAAGCTCGTCCGTGTGGACGATGCCAACGCGCGGACATAATCATACTCGTCGCGTCCTTGCCGTGGAATGACGACCTTTAACTTCTTGATTATGAAATCCATGCTTGTTCCCTGAACGAGCATGGTAAAGAGCACCAATCCGAAGACCATGGCGAGAAGTTGTTTCCCAACACCGCCTTCAAGCGTATTGGATATTCCAAGCACAAGCGACAGAGAGATCGCCCCGCGCAATCCGCCCCAGAAGATCACATGTTTCCAACTATTCGAAATGGACTTGAACGGCAGCATCAATCCATAAGCGACGATCAATCGTGAGACCAACGCGGCAAGGATACCCCACAGGATGTATTGCCAATTATTGGTGATCAGCGTGGCATCTGCAACCAACCCGATCAACAGAAAAACGAACGAGTTGGCGATGAACGACATGAACTCCCAGAAGTTGAACACCACGATGCGCGTGGTGGGAGACATGCCGCGCGGACCGATATTCCCATTGACCAGCCCGGCGGCGACGACTGCCAAAACTCCGCTCACATGAACGGATTCCGCCAGCACGAATGCGCCATACGCAAGAATGAACGTCACTGCTGTCTCAATGGAATAATCGTTAATGCGCAGGATGACAAGTGAAGCAAGGATGCCGAGCACCAATCCAATTGAAATGCCCACACCAGCACTGATGATAAATTCGGCGATCCCATCACGGAGGCTGAAGGAACTGGTGACAGCCGCTGCAACTGCAATGTTGAATATGACGATGGCAGTGCCGTCATTTAGAAGACTTTCGCCTTCAAGTAATACTTGCAGGCGTTTTGGCACGCCGAGCGATTTGAATAGCGCGATCACAGCCACCGGGTCTGTCGCTGCGACGATGGAGCCGAAAACGATGGCGTATTGGATTGGCATATCCGTTCCCCACGCAACGATACCGCCGACAAGGAAAGTCGTTATCAAAACTCCAGCGATCGCCAAAACAAGGATCGGCGTCATATTTCGCCGCAGGTCGTTGATGGGCAGGTGGAACGCCGCCTCAAAAACGATGGGCGGAACGAAGATTCCCAGTATCAGATCCGAACCAACATCGATCTGCGATTCTTTGAACAGGATCGCCAGAACAACACCAACGACCACAAGCCCCACTGTGTAGGGCATTCGTAAGCGGCGCGCAAGGATACCGACAAAGATCGCTATTAATAAAAGCGTAACCGCATATTCCTCGATGATAAAAATCTCGGGCATTTATTTCTCCATTATGCTGCGTAATTGCTCCCGAAGCGTATTGATCGAAAGTTTCTCTCCGCCTTTTTTATAATACCAAACTTCCCATCCGTTCACGGGCGCGCCGTCGAGCAGCGAACGGGCAACAGTGTGGATCGACCCAGTGACCTTTCCGCATTGGATGTGTCCATTGGATAGGATCTTTGCCTGCTTGCCGTTCTTTTGGAAGTAAAGGGATTCGCCCGCCTTAAGCAGACCGTTCTCCAGCAGCGCCCCAAACGGGACCCGGGGCTGGTTCCGCCTCTCAGACAGTTCCAACGCCTCGGCAGGAAGTTGCTCAACCGCATCGATCCGTTTTTGAGCAGCCTTGATATATTTCTTTTCACGTTCAACGCCGATGAATTTACGTCCCAGTTTTTTTGCAACTGCGCCTGTCGTGCCGCTGCCAAAGAACGGGTCGAGGACTATATCTCCGGGGTTGGTGCTTGAGAGGAGAATCCGGTAGAGGAGGGCTTCCGGTTTCTGGGTGGGGTGAGCCTTTGTCCCGTTGGTTTTGAGGCGTTCTTTTCCCGTCACCAATGGGATCAGCCAATCACTGCGCATTTGCAGGTCGTCGTTCAGGGCTTTCATCGCATTGTGGTTGAAGGTGTATTTCGCGCCTTTTTCCTTTTGCGCCCAAAGCATGGTTTCGTGTGCGTTGGTAAACCGCACGCCGCGGAAGTTCGGCATGGGGTTGGTTTTCAGCCAGACCACATCATTGAGAATCCAAAACCCTATGTCTTGCATCACCGCGCCAACGCGGTAAATGTTGTGATATGACCCGATGACCCAAATTGTGCCTGTATCCTTCAAAGCCCGCTTAGCTGCGCGTAGCCAATTGGAGGTAAATTCATCGTATTTTGAGAAGCTGGAGAATTTATCCCAGTTGTCGTCCACTGCGTCCACTTTGCTGAGGTTGGGGCGGTAGAGGTCGTTTTGCAGTTGCAGGTTGTATGGCGGGTCGGCAAAGACCAGGTCCACAGACTTTTCGGGCAGGGAGTTGAGTATTTCGACGCAATCACCTTGCAGGATTTGGTTGAGGGGGAGAGTGGGCACGGCGAAATTATACCCTTCCCGGAGTCACGTTTAAAGGGTGCAGACGTAAAAGGAGTGTCTACATTCGGAAGTAATTTTGTGATGATTCACCATAGAGAACACAGAGTTCACGGAGAAAACAGAGGTGAATCTCTGTACCCTCCGTGTGCTCGGCGGTGAAGAAATCCTTGATCTTCTGTGATGTAAAAAATAAACCCAGCTTTTCGGCTGGGTTTATTTGTGTATGAAATTTCTACGCTTCGAGGAACTTTTCTGCCATACGGGCTTTGTATTTCGTTATCTCCGAGCGGACTGCCGGATTCAAATTGAATGTCAGCGGATACAGCAGATAATAGATTTCCTGCGTTGTGAATACTGGGTCCTTTTGTATGAATTGGCGGAACGCAATCGGGTCTGAGTCGATCAGCATCAATTCATCCATCTCATCGGCGTAGATGTTGTCCTTGACTTTTTGATAGATGTCTTGAATGTTCGAACTCTTGTTTTGACTTAGTTTGCCTTTAAGCGAAAAATCGTTCTCGACATGTTCGAGTATCCACGCCGTATGAAGGGGCCACTGCTCCGTCATAAGAATCCAGCGGATAACTTTGCGGTGTTCCTGAAAATTGGGCGGAAGCAGCAGGCGAACGAAGCGATAGATATTGACGATCCGTTTGATCTTGCGCGGATTCTCAACGATGTCATCCACACATTCTTTCAAGGCTTCGCGTTCGGGCTTGGTGAAGGTCACAGGGACGGCTTCTGTTTGGATTTGAGGAGCAGGCTCTTCGGGAGTCTGTGAGGCGGGTTTTTCCTGTGGAGGTGTTGGAGGCGCTTCAGCTTTTTTCTCTTGAGTGGGCAGAACCTTCTCTTTGTCCACATCGTCTTCGAAGTGGAATTTGGATTCGACCAGATCCTTTTCCGCTTTTGTCCATATCAGGGATTCGATGTAGTTGCCGATATCCTTTCGGTTTGAGAACGGGATGACGAATGGCATTTGCACGATCTTGTCGAGATATTCGTAGCCGTTGATGCCGGCTTTTACCAGAACGCTGCCGTAGTGCTCCTCCACAGCGCGGACAATGACGCGCGCGTCGATGCCTAAAAAGATGACGAAGGGTGAGCCGTCACGGTCGGCGAGCAGAAGCATGATCGCCTGCAAAACTTCCACGGCTTTGCGGTGTTCGCAGCGGTCAAGGTCGTCGATAAAAAGGACGATGCGTGTTTGTCTCTTTTTGTTTCTGTTCTCGAGCATCTGGCTGATAAAGCCGATTTCCGATTTGATATCCGCCATGATGCCGATCTTGTCGCGGAAATCTGGCTTGGATGCGAGCTTCTGTAAATTGAGGGCTTGCGACATGAATAACGTGTCGCCGAATTCGCGCAGCGCTGTCCACAATGTTGGCAGGGTTGCCAGCAGCGATCCACCGACAATGGATACGCCAACGGCTTTCAGCGCCAGGCTCGCCGCTTCCCAGCTTGCCTGTATTTTGTCGAAACCGATCAGCAGGCTGATGATCAAACCTGGGATGGCGTAGAACAAAAATACGTTAAGCGCCTTGGGGAACAAACGCCTAATCGCTTTCATCAAGCGATTGGCTTGCATGCGAAGCCCAAAATACTTTTCGACTTCCTTGTAGAGATGTGTGACCAGGCTGGCCCAAAGATGTTCGCTTCCGGAATAAACCCAAGCGTTGAATTCGATTACGATGGTTTCGATGCCGCTGTCTTTTTTGCGGAACATGTTTTTGATCGTATCGAACAACTTACCAGGACGCGTCGGCTTTTTGATCGCATCTGCCTTTGCGAGCGACTCTTTGATCTTTTTCATCAGGAAGGATTTTCCGGAACCCCATTGCCCGTAAATCCCGATCGTGATGGGTGTTTTGGCTTCGGGGTTTTTGATGAGCGTTGCGAAGGCGTCTGCAAAGCGGGTGTAATTGAGTTGGTCCACGCCGTTGGGCTGATCGGTGCTGACACTAAAAAGTTTGCCGACTTCCACCGGCATGGATGTCAATTCCGCGCTCGGCGGCGCTTCGGTTGTCTCAGCAGATTGCACCTGCTCTGTCTGGGCGGCATTTGTAAAACGAAGCCGGTCAAAGATGCTCTTGTTCGCTTCCTGACTTGCCAGTAGATATTCACGTTGAAGTTGGGTGAGCTGCGGGGCTTTGCTTGAATTTTGTGTTACAGCTTGCTGGGTTGTTTCAAAGTCTGTTCCACGCAAAAGGTAGGATTTATCGCGGCTGTGGCGCTCCCATTCGAGCGCGCGTTGAAGCACGCGGGTATGCGTTTTTATCCATCCAAAGTCCGTTTGTATTGCCTCGATTAATTGTGGAAAAGATGATTCAAACTCACTTTCGTTACGGATATAGAGCCAGTTCGTGCTTGCGATGGATGTTGGTATTTCCTTGAAATTTATATCCTGGTGCAGAATGGGAATTAGGCGCTTGTTGAGCCGTTCCGCCATTTCGAGCTCTTGCAGCACCACTTGCGATTTGAGCGAATTCGGGCTGATGATAAAGATATACGCATCGCATTCTTCAATGGCGTTTTGAACTTCCTCCATCCAATTGGAGGAAGGCGGCAGGTCCTCCCAATCCGCCCATACGTCAACACTCTTGCTTTTGAGGCGTTCTGTGAGTTGTTGGGCGAAAATTTTGTCTCTTCGGGAGTAACTGATAAATACTTTAATGCTTCCACTTTCTGCCATATTCACCTCTCAGTAAAGTGCTTATTCTATTCTAAACACCATATTTTCGAATTAGTATCCCTGTTAAAACAAAATGCTCCCATAAGATTGTTTTTCATGGGAGCATTTTTGATCACTTGTAAATATCCTCTTCATCTTCCAAGGCAGGCGGAGGGGAACCTAGGTCGTAGTTCCAAATGCCGCTTTCTTTCATGGCTAATGCCACATCGTATGGTGTCGGTTTGTATGGATAGTTTTGCTTTTCCACAAAGTCAAGGATCAGCATGTGCGGCGGTTTTTCGACCTTGAAACTTTTCTGGACATGGTTAAGGAAGTATTTGGCGCTTTCGTTCGATATCTCGAAAATTCTTGCGATCTCTTCGAAAGCTTTGATTTTATCTTTGGGTGACATTGTCTCTCTTTCTAAACTTTTATGATCACGATCCCGCCGAAGTAGTGGTCGTCTGCGCGGCACTGGATCCCTTTTATGTAGCAGTCGTGACTGTCGTAGGCTTCGCCTGTGTCGGCGTATTTGGCTTCATAACCGCCCGAAATGGACTGGTTGTAAAAAGCCAAAGGGCGACCATCTTTTGACATGGCGAGTTTCGCACAATCACCGCAAACATATTTTGGATAGCGCTCCGAAGGGTGTACCTCTTTACCGCAAATGGGGCAGGTCTGCATGCGGCTAGGCGATGGATTCCAATGCGCGCTTCGCCAGTGTGGAGGCGACGTCCATGCGGTAATCAGCGGATGCCCATTCATCCTGCGCCTCGTGATAGGCGTTGGCGGCTGCTTCCTGGACGCCTTCGGCTTCGGTGCCGTCCATGGCGAGGAGCGGAGTTTTGCCGTAGCCGCAAAGCGTCAGGCGGGTGCGACCGGAATTCCACTGCGAAAGCGCTGCGCCGATCAGGGGTTTGTCAGCGGGTGTCTTGGAGACATACTCGAAGGCGGATTTGACATTGAGCGGAATGGTGATCGCTGTGATAAGTCCGCTGGGGCGGGTGAGGATGAACTCTCCGACGGATAGTGTCGTTGTGTCTGTTTTCGTTGTCTGTATCTCGATCTTCGCGTCCATTGCGAGCAACATGGCTGTGAAGGTAGAGCGACCGTCGCCCGCTACCAACGTCCCTGCGACGGTGGCGGTATTGCGGATATTAAGCGGCGCTTCCAGTTTTATTGCGGACTTGAGCGCTTGCGGACAATCGCTTGATTCCAGCAGCGACTGCAATGTGCAGGTCGAGCCGATAACGAGGTCGTTGCCGTTAACGCGGAGCGAATCCAGCCCGAGGGCCTGGAGGTCCACCACGGCAACAGAATCAGCTGTCGCCTTGGAAAGAAGCGTGCCTCCTCCAAGGGGGAGCGTATTTGGTTGAGTCAAAAAGTCAAGAGCTTCATCCAGAGTTTTAGGTCTGTGATAGGTTGAAATCATGTGTGCCTCCGTGATGCTTTGATTATATCCTTATGGGGATGGAAGTGTGACTTTGAAGCGGACAGCGAGCAGGCGCATCGCAAAAACGGTCAGCGCGCCGATGAGGGATGCGGGTAGCGTGTTGATTGCGGGGATGGAGTTGATCAAAACAAAAACAGATGTCCCAACGAATGAGCAGGTTGCGTAGAGTTCGGTGCTTTGACCGAACACACTGGGAATGCGGTTGCTGAGGACGTCTCGCAGAACGCCGCCGAAGATGCCGGTGATGACGCCCATGAGAATGGCGACGATGGGTGAGATATCCCGTTGCAGCGCGTATGTTGCGCCGAGGATGCTAAAGATGCCCAGCCCGATGGCATCTGCAAAGATGAGCAGGCGATTTGAAAAGGATTGCAGACGGTAAAAAGTGAAGACGGCGATGACAAAAGTTGTGACGGTGAGACCGGGATCGATGACCCAGAAAACAGGTGTACGCCCAAGAAGAAGGTCGCGCATGGTTCCGCCGCCAAAAGCTGTAACGAAGGCAATGGTTGTCGCGCCGACGATATCCATTTCGTGTTTGCGGGCTTCGAGCGCACCGGAGATGGCGGACGCTGCAACAGCGATGTATGTAAATATTGGAAGAAGTTGTTCCATAAATTTCTTTTAGACCTCTTGCGTAAGTGGTAATTGCTTTGTGTTGAAGACCATTTTGAACCACAAAGACACAGAGCCACGGAGTTTTTTTAATTATTTTTCTCGGTGGCTCTGTGGTTAGTCTTTTAGACTTTTACAAGATATCTATTGAACAACCGAGTTAATCCGGATAGACCTTCCAGCCCAGTTCATCCAGTTTGCTCATGTCGAATTGGTCTGCGGGAATATTGATGTGCATCCCCGTCCCTTCGGCGAGAAGTTCATCGGTTTCGGCATCGTAAATTCCACCCCAGGCTTTGGCAATGCGACCTTTGTTCTCGATCACTTTCCCGATAATTTTCAGCGTTTTGCCGATGGGGACGTTCTTGCGGTATTTGATCTCCAGCTTGCCAGTAAACATAAAGCGCGGATTTGAAGCATCTGTTCCCATGTATGCCCGCCCGGAGACTTCGTCGATAATCGCGGCGACAATACCGCCGTGAAGCACACCGGGGAAGCCTTCGAAATGTTCAGGTGCAATGTATTCCGATTCGATCACGCCGGGTTCGGTTTCATAAAAATGTAGGTGCAGCCCAACAGGGTTTTCCACGCCGCAGATAAAGCAATTTCTGGAGCCAGCTTGTTTGGTCTTTGTCATTATTTTTCTCCCCAGTGGATGGCAATGGTGCCAAACATCAAGCGTTTGAATTGAACACGTTTAAACCCAACTGCCACCATGCGAACGGAGAGTTCCTCGGCGGTGAGGAAATTTTCGGTGGTGTCGGGCAGGTATTCGTAAGCGTCACGCATGCCGGAAAGCATCCCGCCGATGGCGGGGATGATCACATGCATGTGGAATTTGATGAACGGTGAAAGGATATTTTTCTTCGGACGCGTGGTGTCGAGAACCACGATCCGCCCGCCGGGTTTGAGCACGCGGAGTTGTTCTTTCAATGCCTGCTGAACATCTGTCACATTGCGCATGAGAAAACCGGAAACGACCGCGTCGAAATTTTTATTTTTGAACGGCAGCTTCAACGCGTCGGCGGTGGAGAAATTCAACTCACCGTTCTTTTTGCCGACGCGCATCATCTCAAGTGTGAAATCCGCGGCGGTGATGCGGGCGCTGGGAAACTGCGTCTGCGCCTCGCGAGCCAGATCACCGGTACCAGTTCCGAGGTCCAGTAATGAGGCGTTGTCCTTGAGCTGTGCCAGCCGAATGACATCCTTTCGCCAGCGGACGTCTTGCCCGCCTGTCATGAGTCGATTCATCAGATCGTAACGATGCGCGATCTTCGTGAACATGGATTGAACATAATGGGCACGTTCCTGCCCGGTCAATTGAGTCATAAATTCTCCTAATCCGGTCGATTATACATAAAGAAATGCGTGTTATACGCCATATAGGCATGATATACTGCGGCACTTATGAGCGAAAAACCAAACCTTTTTCAGATCTGGTGGCTGGCGATCCGTCCGCGTACGCTGCCTGCGGCGGCTTCCGGCGTGGTGATGGGCTGCGCGCTGGCGTGGCATGACGGTGTGTTCCAATGGCTGCCCGCGCTGGCGGCTTTATTGATCGCGCTTCTTTTGCAAATTGGCAGCAATGTTGCCAACGACGTTTTTGATTTTGAGCGCGGCGCCGACACTGCCGAGCGGATGGGTCCCTTGCGCGTGACACAAGCGGGATTATTAACTCCGGCACAGGTCAAGCGCGGACTGATCGTCATCTTTGTTTTTGCTGCCATGCTTGGTCTGTATCTCGCGGCGCTTCGCGGCTGGACCGTGATCTGGATCGGCGTTGCAGCCATGATCTCCGCTGTAGCTTATACCGGCGGACCGTTTCCGTTGGGGTATCACGGTTTGGGTGATATTTTCGTTTTTGTTTTTTTTGGCATTGCCGCCGTTGCAGGGACGTACTTCGTGCAAGCCAGTTTTGTCAGCGACGTTGCCTGGTGGATGTCTGTGCCCATCGGCTTGATCGTGACCGCGATCTTGGTTGTGAACAATCTGCGCGATCTAGAAAGTGACCGCAAGGCGGGGAAACATACGCTGGCAGTCCGCTTCGGTGAGAATGGCGCAAAAGCGGAATACATACTTTGTTTGGGAATTGCCTATCTCGTCGTTCCTCTATTGATTTTGCTCAAGATGATGCCATTAGGCGCAATGCTGTGCTGGTTGTCTTTGCCGATAGCAATTCGTACCCTACGCGTGGTCTTCACTCAAACCGGACGTCCGCTAAATGCGGCGTTAGCAGGAACGGGACAAACGGCTTTATTGTTCAGCCTCTTCTTCTGGATTGGTTTGTTGTTGTAGGGCAGGCTAAAAGCCTGCCCTTTTTTATCAACTAACGAACTTCCACTTACACCACTTCCGCTCCAACCAATCGACCGAAAAATACATGCCAAGCCCGAGCAGACTCATGGCAATCACTCCCGCATACATGGACGGATAATCCAGTAACGTGCTGCCTTTGTAATAGATGTAATACCCAAGCCCATATTTTGTTGCTGATAATTCGGTGATATACAACACTGCTACCGCCGTGCCAATGGATTGTCTCAACGCTGTCAAAATAGCAGGCAAACTCGCAGGCAGGTACACAAAGCGGAAGAGCGCCCGTCTGCCCGCGCCGAGGCTTTGCAGGCTTTGAAGAAGCTGCGGCGCAATCCCGCTCGCCTGGTCGCGGACGAGAACGATGATCTGAAAAAATAGAATCAAGAACATAATGATGATCTTGGATGTGTCGCCGATCCCAAGAAAAAGAATAACCACAGGCACAAAAACCACTTTCGGAATTGGGTAAAGCAAATAAATAACGGGGGAGAAAATGCGGTTCAAGCGTTTCGACCCGCCGATGATCAGTCCAGCCGGAGCCGCGATCAATACCGAAAGAGCCATCCCCGCAACAACACGCCAAAGACTGACAGCAAAATGCAGAAGCAATCCATTTTGCAATTCCTTGAAAAAGACCACAAGAACGTTCAACGGCGTTGGCAGAATGGACATGTCCACAATCATTGCAGCGATCTGCCAGATCACAGCCAGCGCCAGAGCCGCGAGGAAAACGTCACGCCGTTTCATGCCGTGTTCCCTTCTGCATTTCATTTCGTAATTGTCTGCAAATGGATTGAAATTCCGCGCTGTTTGGATAATCAACTTTTCCAGCGTTGGGGTTTTCAAAGATACTGGGATTTTGATTTGGCGGCGCACCCAGCAAAAGAATTTTTTTGCCAAGCACAGCCGCCTCTTCGATGGAGTGTGTCACAATGACCAGCGTGATATTTTGCTCGGCGCAAAGTGAGAGTGTCAGGTTTTGCAAACCTTCTCGCGTGATGGCATCCAAAGAGGAGAATGGCTCATCCGTCAAAAGCAAATCAGGTTCGAGCGCGAGGGTGCGCGCTATTGCAGTGCGTTGGCGCTGTCCGCCTGAAAGCTGACCGGGAAACTTATCTGCCACTTCACCCAGACCGAGGCGTGTTATCCAACTCTCGATATTTTCTTTGGGAATGAAGTTATCCGGCGAATGCTTGCCATCGGCTCCATAAAACTTGCGGACCTTCACGCCGAGTTCCACATTCTCGCGCACTGTGGACCACGGCAGCAAGCCATAATCCTGCAATATCAATCCGCTGTGCGGGCGCGGACGTTGAATCCGTTCGCCGTTGATGCTCACTTTGCCCGATGTCGGGAATTTCAACCCTGCCAATAAATAAAGCAAAGTTGTTTTCCCGCAGCCCGAAGGACCGAGAATCGCCCATGTCTCGCCGCGTGAGATGCCCCAATTGAAGTTCTGGAAAAGCGGCGAGTGATTGGAATATTCAAATGTGAGCGATTGGATATTTATCATAAGTTTGAAAATTGACAGTCACCTTGAAGGTGACTGTCAATTAATTATATCGGCATCGAGAGTGTTTCTTAAGTTCTGATTGGATAATCTTTGTACACGGAATTGACGGAAAACACGGACAAAACAGTTTTATTTTTTCCGTGAAGATCGGTGAAATCCGTGTTGTCTGTGTCCGAAAGCATTTAAGAAACTGTCACTAAGGTAGAAGCGAGCCGTTGACCGAATCTGTGTAACTCACATCGACGCTCAACATGCCTTTTTCCTTTGCCCAAGTGAGGGCGTCATTCCATTCCTCTTCTGTGGGAATATCGCTTTTTGGGAAAGGTGGTACAGCGAAAGTTTCAAGCAGCGGCGGCGGAACAAGTCCCTTATCGCTGAGCAGGGTTGTGTATTGGGTTGCATCTTGATTGATAAGTTCAGACGCTTCCTCGATGGCGGCAAGAAATGCCTTCACCGCTTCAGGGTTTGTGTCAATGGTTTCCTTGCGGAAGGAATAAACGCTAAAGCCGTATTCAGGATTCATCGAATCGTCGAGTACGTTCACCGCACCCTGACTCATGGCGAGCGACGCAAGCGGATCAGGCAGTATGGCAGCGGCGAGTTCACCGGAGCCAAGCAGCGCCATTCGGTCGGGGATTTTCGGCACGGCAATGGTATTGATCTCGTCAGCGGTCAATCCCTGTGATTGCAGCAATCGCTCGGTTACGTATTCGATCACGGTTCCCTGCGAGACGCCGATCTCAACGCCCTTGAGTTCCTGTGGAATAGTGATACCGCTTTGGCTCGAAGCAAGAATGCGAAAATGTGGATACCCTTCCTCAGGGCGCAGGGCGTAACGCACAACCTGCATTTGCACTGCATCTTTATTGAAAAGCATCACAGCCAGCGTTTCGTTGATGGTCCCGTCTGCCTGAGCGGCAACGAGTAACTGGTCGCGTTCCGGTGCCGATGCAACGGGGATGAGTTCAACAGTCACGCCATATTTGGCAAACAGACCATCTGCTTCGGCGACGTACATCGGAAGCGTATCGATGATGGGGAGGACTGCGATCTTGAGCGTGCCGACATTTTCCGTCACCGCCTCTGTCTGGACCTCGGAAACTGATTCGGTTTCCGCAGCCTGATTCTCAGGGACGGCTGGTGAGCAGGCGGCAAGCAAGAGACTTGCAGTAAGTATTAAGAAAAATAGTGGACGTGCAATTCGCATGGAAAAAATTCTCCTTGGTTATGGACGAGGGCGGTAACGCCCTCGTTAGTTTTCTGTGGTTGGTAATTTTTCTTCGGGCACACCAATGGAGCGTGCCAGAAAGAGACGCAATGCTGGCAGTGACTCTTCGAGTGGGGGAGTGCCAGTGTAGATCCAATTCGTGACGACTTCATTGAGTGCGCCAACCCAGGCGCGGGCGGCGATATCCGTTTTCAGCGTGGGAATGCTTCCTTCCGCCACAGCAGTTTCAAGTCTGGTTTGAACGAGGCGCGTCAGCCTGTCATTGATCGCGCGGCGGCGTTCCTCAAAAACAGCGCCTAATCCCACGGCTTGTATCAAGGCAACTTTCGCCAATCCCCGATATTGACTGAATAAGCCGAGACTTGTGCGCAGGGCGGCATCCATTTGTTGAAGTCCGTGAGACTCGCTTTGCATGGCTTCGGTCAGCTTGCTTTCGAGCAAGTCTGCGAAGGTGTCGCTCAGGGCGATGAAAATATCCTGTTTGCTGGGGAAGTAAAAGTAGAACGCGCCCTTGGAAGTTTGCGCCTCGCCGACAATATCGTCAACTTTGGTATCGTGATAGCCCTTGGTGGCAAATACTTTCACCGCCGCTTCAAGGATGCGGGTGCGGGTTTCTGGGGTGGAATCTGGGGCGTTTTTGCTCATAATCTATAGACTGACCAGTCAGTTTGTAGCGGGCGGAGGATAGCATGAGCGAAAAACGCGAGCAAGATGACGAATCTCATCATTGTGGATGCGAATCGTCCTTATTAAGATTCTTGGAATCCTGAAGTTCTACTTCAGGATCGATGTTCTTTCCGAAAGTAGAACTTTCGAATTCCAGATCAGAAGTAAACGACCACCGCCATAGGCGGTGGCTTTAGAGCCAATACACCTGGAAGGCGTGCTCTTACTGTACCTTATTAATCGAACAACTTTCCTTGCACAGCCTCGGCTTGCTTTTCCTGCTTCTCCTGCCATTGGACATACTTGCGGATCTTCTCCTCATCTAGTCCAACCGTGCTGACACAGTAGCCTCTCGCCCACAGGTGTCGTCCCCAGTAGCGCTT
>JACKAV010000014.1 GCA_020634895.1 Anaerolineales bacterium
GAGATCGTCAAGGAACAGGATATTTACAAACGCGAGCGGCTGGTCAATTTGAAGATATTGCCTTATGTGATGTCGAAGATATGGGTGGCAGCCATACTCGCTTTCTATCAGGCTTTGATCTACACCGTTGTGCATTATATAGCGTTCGATATGCCCGGCGGACCGGTCGAGTTCCTTCAGGTCTACATCACCATGACGCTGGCAACGCTGGCAGGCATGATGCTGGGACTTTTCGCCTCCGCACTTGCGCCGAATTCCAGTTCCGCGCCATTGATGGTGATCATGCTGATGCTGCCGCAGATCGTTCTGGCGGGAGCGTTGATCCCCGTGCCGGGATTCATCAGCGCGCCGACGTCTACCCGCTGGGCGTTCGAATCGTTGATCGACATCACCGGGGCAGGTTCGGATATCGCCCGCGATATTTGCTGGCAACTGCCGCCGGATGTCCGCAACGCCATGACATTGGAAGATAAATTGGATAAAGGCTGCAACTGCATGGGCGTGAACATGCTCAAGGAGGAGAGTTGCAACCATCCGGGGTTGGGCGCATTCGCCATCCCGTTGGTGAATGAACCGTTGCCTGTCGAGCCGTCGCCGCTTCCGCCTGAACCGGTCGAACCGACCGAACCTGTCGACCAATCTGACAGCGTCGCAATGGCAGATTTCTTCGCCCAGCTCAAAGTCTATCAAGCTGAAGTGGAGGATTACAAACAAAAAGCCGAACTGTACCAAAGTGAACGGGTCGCCTATGAGACGGCGCGCGCTCAATTGCAGGTTGCAGTTGCCCCTGCTGAAGGCGTTGTGCGGACGTTCTATAACGGCATCGGTTTTATGTATGTCGATAAGGAAGATACCCCGGCGTATATTGCAAAGATCATCTATACCTGGGCAGTGCAGGGATTCATTATTCTAATTCTGTTCGTTGCGATCCTGTTCCTGCAGAAACGCAAGGATGTGATTTAGTTCTCATGCGAAGAAATATTCTTGCCACACTCGCGCTCGTGCTTCTCTTCTCGCTGGCTTGCGGAACAAGCGGCAACGCATCGAAGGAAGCCACTTTGCAGGCGATCAGTGACGAGGTCCGCCTGACCGGAACTGCACAGGCGTCACAAGGCGGTGACGATCCATTTATCGCTGCATCAACTGCACAGGCGGCTGCGACTCAACTCGCGGGGCTGGGTTCAGAGTCGCTTACCGCCACAGCGGAAGCGTTCGCGCCGATTCTGGCGGATCTTCCCACATATGGTGTCGATCCCTCCGAAGGCAGGCTGGGCTGGGTCCATCCGCCTGTGACATTGGACTCTTCCGGCTACCATCAATTCGAATACATCAACTATTACATCGGCACCGTCGCAACGGATTTTGTCGTATCGGCGGATATCACCTGGGATACGGTCGGCAGCACATCGGGCTGCGGTTTCGTCCTGCGTTCCGATGGCAATGAAGCAGCGTTGAACCAATACCTTGCGATCATCACCCGCGTTGCGAGCGGACATTTCCTCTTCGCCACCATGGCGAACGGAGAAGTTGTCACCGGGCGCGATATCTATGCCCGTTATAAGGATAAGACCTTTGACTGGCAGAACAATTCCACGAACCGTTTGACGGTTGTGGGGCGGGGAAGTCACTTCTGGATCTATACCAACGGAACGCTTATCGGCGAAGTGGACCCAAGCGCGCCTCCGCCTTCGCCCGCGCTTCCTCCCGAACCCGAGAAACCAGCCAATCAGTCAGACCCGCAGGCAATGGCGGAATATCGCAAGAATAAAACGGAGTATGACCTGATCGTTCAGCAAATGCAGGCGGACTATGCCGCCCGTCAACGTGCCTTCAATTCCGCTGATACCGTATTCGAACGCGGGTTCATTGCCATGGTCGCATTGAGCGAATCCGGCAGGAAGACCGTTTGTCAGTTCAACAACGGCTGGCTGTTCCTGATCGATAAGCCCGCACAGTAAAAGATTATTTGACATAGGGACCTGCCAAAGGCGTCAACCCGCCAAATCGACTTGACAGCTCCCGGGAGTAAAAATGTCCACATCTAATTGGGTTGGTAAAACGTTAAGCAATCGTTATGTGATTGAAGAAATGCTGGGGCAGGGCGGCATGTCGGCTGTGTATAAAGCCACAGATCCGAATCTGAAGCGGGTGGTCGCGGTCAAATTGATTCACACCCACCTGTCCAGTAATCCAGACTTTGTCAAACGTTTTGAAGAGGAAGCTACGGCTGTGGCGCAGCTTCGTCATCACGGCATTGTTCAAGTGTACGATTTCAATCAGGATAACGGTGTGTATTACATGATCCTGGAATTTGTGCCCGGCGAAACGATACAGGATCATCTAAAGCGGCTGAACGATTCGGGACGCAAGTTATCTCCGCGCAATGCGATACAGTACATGATCGATGCTTGTGAAGCGGTCGATTACGCCCACCAACGCGGCATGATCCATCGCGATATCAAGCCCGCCAACCTGATGTTGAACACCTCCGGTCATGTCATTCTCATGGACTTTGGTATTGCCAAGATCGTTGGCAGCCAGCGTCACACAGCGACTGGCGCGGTGGTCGGCACTGCCATGTACATGTCGCCGGAGCAGATCAAAGGTGAACAGCCAGACCGCCGAACGGATATTTATTCCCTCGGTGTGACCCTGTTCGAAATGGTCGGCGGACGCCCGCCTTACGAGGCTGAGTCCGCAATGACGTTGATGATGATGCACATCAACGATCCGATTCCTGATCCGCGCAAATTAAATCCCGATGTGCCCGAGGCGTTGGTAGCGGTCATCAATAAAGCGCTTGCCAAAGACCCGAATCAGCGCTACCAAACCTGTGCGGAAATGGCTTCCGCGCTTCGCAACGCCCTCGCACAGTTGGATTCACCGAAGGCTTCTTCTGCCACGCGGTTGGAGGATGCGACTCTCAGACCGTCCGGGCCTGGGGCGACCACCATTGAGCCTCCCTCCGGGACAGTTGTTGAAAGCGGACCCATGCAGGGGTATCAAGGCACCATGGTCGAAAGCGGACCGCCTCCCCAAGGCGGCACATACGTGGAAACTGGTCCCATGTCCAGCGCCGCCGGTCCGCGGACATCTGTCGATGCACCTCGCATGGGACAAATGCCCCCGTCTGCTCCACCTGCGAAGAAATCCAAACTTGCCATTCCGCTTATCATCGGTGCCGTTTTAGTTCTGATCTGTCTCGTTGGCGGCGGGATCGCACTTGCTGGCAGTTTGCTTTCGGGCGGGGAAGAACCTACCCCCACCGTGGCGCCAGTTGTCATTATCAATACGGTAGCTCCCACAATTGAGGCTGCCACTGATGTTCCGACTGAGACGGCGATTCCCGTCACGCCTACTCCCGAGGGTCCGTACGTGGTCATCACCAATATCAGTATTGACGGCGGCTATTACTCAGTGGATTATGAAGTACATAATTTGCCGCCGGACCCGGGTGGAATGCACGTCCACATGTTCTTCAATACCGTTCCGCCCGATCAGGCTGGGATGCCTGGTTCCGGTCCCTGGAAGTTGACCTACGGTTCCTATGGTCCATCACCGTTCAAGGGATATAGCACTTCCAGTAAACCTGCTGCAGCAACGCAGATGTGCGCGCTCATCGCCAATGCCAATCATTCTGTCCAACAGAACAGCGGTAACTGCGTTGACCTGCCCTAATAAAACGAAGTAAAACAAAAAAGCGCTCTGAATAAATTTCAGGGCGCTTTTTCTTTGTATGGAATTTAGAACTTCGCCAATATCCACACGATCAGCGGAGCGATGGCGAGCGCCGGCAGGAAATTCCCTACACGGATCTTCTTGATCTCCAACAGATTGCTGATGCCCAGCCCTACAAGGATCACGCCGCCTGTGGCGGTCATTTCGTTCATCATCGGGTCGCTGATAATGGAGCTGAGCAACCCTGCCAGCAGACTGATCCCGCCCTGGTAGATGAGGATCATAACCGATGAGAACATCACGCCAATGCCAAGCGTGGATGCGAATGCGACCGACGCGAACCCGTCCAACGTGGACTTTACCGCGAGTAGATTGAAATCACCGGTCAAACCGTCTTGAATGGAACCAAGGATCGCCATGGGACCAATGCAAAAGAGCAGTGAAGCGACCATGAATCCGCGCACGAAGCGTGAACCTGTGCCGCTTTCTGTGTCGCGGGAAAAGCGTTTTTCAAGAGAAAGCCCGATCCTCTGCAAACCGTCTTCGAGACCGAGCCATTCCCCAATAAGCGTGCCGATGATCATTGCGCCCAAAACAATGAGTTGATTTTCGCTTTTGAAGAACATTTGTATGCCCATTACGGCGGTGAAAAGCCCCATCCCGGCAATGACAGTATCTTTGAATCGTTCGGGAATGCGCGCCCCAAAAAGCAAACCGATCGTACTTCCAATTAATATGGCAGCTACGTTGATGATCGTTCCAGTCATAATTTCCTTCTGATGTGAAAAATATACAACAACTCAATGAAAGCTACTTCTTTCATTGAGAAGAATTGCCGTAATATAACCCAAGTTGATGCGCTTTGATAATAGTTGAAAATAAAACCTTCGAAACAATCTTTTAAAGGTTTTTTGTCCGTGTTTTCCGCGAAATCCGTGTACAACCAACTTGAGTTTTATAAATAAACTTCGGAAGCCGCTGTGACTTCCGAAGTCTGGTTATTCTTTCGACTTTGCCAGCGAGGTTTTCCTGCCTGCGTGCTGATTCTCCAGCAGTTCCAATACGAAGCATAGCGAAGATAAACGGTTGAGATACCGCTGCAAGTGCTGGTTGACGACCACTTCACCGTCGTAGAGTTCCACCACGCGCCGCTCCGCCCGGCGGATGACCGCGCGCGCCAGCGAAAGTGCCGCTCCGCCCAACGTGTCACCGGGCAGGATGAATTCCTTGGGCATTTCGACCACCTTGCTCAATTCGTCGGTGGTTTGCTCCAGCCATTTCACGCGCTCTTCATCGATGCCGCGAAACTTTTCGGCATTCTCAGGCGTGGCGGCGACTTCCGCCATCAGCTTGTAGAGATCTCGTTGTACCTCGAGCAGGATTCGGGGAGTCTGAAGCGTTCCCTTGGGAGTGGGCGCTTCACATTGAGCGCGGGCAAGTCCCAGCGCGGCAGAGGCTTCATCCAATGTTCCAACGGCTTCCATGCGGACGTGATATTTGGGCACGCGTCCTTCGCCAAGTAAGCCGGTCGTGCCGTCGTCACCTTTTGCAGTATAAAAAGACATGCGGGTATTATATATCACATAAGCGGGTCATTACTACTTTTGAGGCGGCGGGTATAATCGCGCCCATGATCGCACAATATCACATTCAAATGACCACCGAGGCGGTTGCCCAAAATTTCAGCGAGCGCGCCATGAAGGCTATTATTTCTGCCAACCTGAAACAGGACGCGTTGAAGAATCAATTCGGGCATGATGAGATCCATTATGACAACAACGCCATCGAGGAGGGCAACCGCTATATCAGTGAACAGCGCGGATACGTCATCGCTGCCTTGCTCTCGCAGGGAAATCTCAGCGCGTGGACTGCCTTTGGACGCCTGCTTCACACGGCTCAGGATTTTTACTCGCACACTAATTACGTCACCATGTGGCTGGACCAGTTCGACGGCGCGCCTCCCTCCCCGGCGGAAATTGATCCGCTAAAGAAGGAGCTGACAGAAAGCCCGAACCTTCATTCCGGCAAGATCTACCTGCCGATGGATGCGCTGTTCTTCATCAAACCCCTGCGCCCGCTGACGTTGAAACTTCTGCCGAAAGATTCCCACGGCTGGATGAATCTCGATACTCCCGATCAGGGACCGAAATTCCCCTACGCCATTGCCGCCGGGACGAAACGCACTGTGCACGAATTCGACCTGCTTCGTAAATTGCTGCCACCAGAATTGTTCGCGAGATTTACAGATAAATGATGCTCCCGTCGCCGAGGACGGCAGCGGAGACCCGTCAGAAAAAACCTGCGGATAAAAATCTCTAAAATTTTCAACAATAGACCTATTGCATGAGATGGAATCCTGAAGTTCTACTTCAGGTGGAGAATCCGAAAGTAGAACTTTCGGATTCCTTTGCTAACTTTGGACTTATGTAAGAGATCCAACAAAATTACGAATTAAGATTCGCTTTCTTAAGAAAGGTATAATCAAACTTATGGATACAAAAGCAAAATTGAACGAATCAATGAAAGAAGCTATGAAAAGCGGAGATGAAGTCCGCAAGCGCACTGTCCGCATGGTACTTGCCGCCATCAAACAGGTGGAAGTGGACAAGCGCACCGACTTGGATGAAATGGCGATCACAGCGTTGATCCAGAAAGAGGTCAAGAACCGACGCGAGGCGCTCGAAGAGGCGAAGAAAGCCAATCGCGATGATCTTATTGCTGGTAACGAAGCAGAGATCAAAGTCCTCGAAGAATTTTTACCAAAAGCCATGCCTGCCGATGAACTTCGCGCATTGGTCGAAGCCGCCATTGCCGAGACAGGAGCCGCCGCTCCGAGCGATATGGGCAAGGTCATGAAGGTTGTCATGCCGAAGGTGGCAGGACGTGCCCCGAACGACATGATCAGCGCTGCGGTAAGGGAATTGCTTACCAAGTAAGCCTGCAGGGAGGTGAGAGCCTCTCTCTGCGGAGCGTTATGCCAGCCAGAGCCCCCATACCCCGACATATCCGTGTACTGCAATACAGTCTGATCATCTTAGTTGGATTGGCTTCTTTTGCTATCCTGATCTCCCCGGTGGGATTGAACCCCACCCAGCAGACCGTCCGCGAGGGGGACGTGGCGCAATCCACCATTCAATCGCCAAGAGATATCGAATACGTCAGCGAGATCCGCACCGAAGAAGCGCGCAAGGCGGCGGAAAGCGCGGTTCAACCCGTTTACAGTTCGCCCGATCCCGCCATTGCCCGCCAGCAGATCGAACGTCTGCGCACATCCCTGCAAAATATCACTTCCATTCGAGATAATCCCGAATTGACCACGGTAGAGACCCGTGACCGGCTGCTCGCCCTGAGCGACTTGCGCCTGAAACCTGAGACTGTCGATTACCTGATCGGCATCTCAGACAACCGCTGGGACTCCGTTCAACTGGAGGCTGTCCGCGTATTGGAGCAGGTCATGCGCCGCGCGATCTACGAAGACAAGGTGGACAGCGCCCAGGCGAGTATTTCCTCCTCTGTCAGCCTGACCTTTAGCGAACAGCAGACCGAATTGGTTACTGAACTTGTGCAGCCTTTTGTCGTGCCGAACAGCTTTTTCAGCCAGGACTTGACCGATGCTGAAAAGCAGGCGGCGCGCGATGCCGTCAAGCCGATCGTGCAGACCTACAAGTCCGGTGAGACGATCGTCCCGGTGGGTGAGATCATCACTCCCGCTGATATGGAAGCCTTCCAGCAGTTGGGCATCCTTCGCCCCGGTCAACGCTGGGAGGATATGGCTGCTTCCGGCTCCATTGTTCTGGTCTTTATGGCATTCGTGCCGCTCTATTTTTATCGCCGACCCCGCACTGTCTTCCTGAACGACCCGAAGAATTTGATCATCATTTCATTGGTGTTCGTGGTTGTTTTGGTGGGTGCACGCCTATTTGCCGAACGGACTCTCGCACCATACGGATATCCGATTCAGGCGGCAGCGCTTTTATTTACCGCCTTGTTCAGTTCTGAAGTTGGACTGGTCTTCGCCATTCCATTGGCTATCTTGGCGGCGTTTGGTCTGCCCAATTCATCGGACTTGATGCCCTACTATCTGTTCTCATCGCTGATGGGACTCTTTGCCCTAGGACCCGCCCGAAGATTTTGGGGCTTCCTGCGCGCAGGCATTGCCATCTCATTTACAGGCGCCGCCACGCTGATGGCGTTCCGCATTCCGCTCATTACGCTCGACTGGGTGGGCATCGTTCAATATTTTGGCGTGATCGCCTTTGCGGGCTTTTCGTCCGCGAGCATTGCCCTTCTGCTTCAATACATCCTCGCCCAAATGCTGGGACTCACGACCGCACTGCAATTGCTCGATATTTCCCGACCGGATTTTCCGCTCCTGCAATTCTTCCTGCGGAATGCGCCCGGTACCTATCAACACAGCCTTCAGGTTGCGAATCTTGCCGAACAGGCAGCCGAAAAGATCGGCGCCGATCCGCTGCTAACCCGCGTGGGCGCGTTGTTCCATGATATCGGCAAGGCACTCAACCCCAACTTCTTTATCGAAAACCAGGTGGTGGGAAGCCTGAACACGCATCAGGATGCCAACCCCGAAGAGGTTGCGGCGACCATTATCCGCCACGTCACAGACGGCGTGCAGCTTGCAAAGAAGCACCGCCTTCCGCGCCGCCTGCATGATTTCATTCTGGAACATCACGGCACATTGATCACCGGTTTTCAATACAATCAGGCAATGGAAGCCGCAGGCGGCGACGTGACCAAGGTCGATATTGAAAAATTCCGTTATCCGGGTCCGCGCCCGGGTTCGCGCGAAACTGCACTGCTCATGCTGTCGGACGCCACCGAAGCCCGCGCCCGCGCCGAACGTCCCGCCGACGACGACGCGATCCGCGCGCTCGTCGGCAACGTCATTCAGGCGGTACAAAAATACAACCAATTGGATGACACCCTGCTTACACTGCGCGACCTGCATCTCATAACCGAGTCGTTTGTCACCACATTGCGCGGCACGTACCATCCCCGCATCCAATATCCCAAAGCGAATGTTCCAGATCAGGATGCAACCCTGACCACCCCAAAAAGGAAAAATGATTCACATTGATAACCAAATGGATTTCCGTGACACGGCTCTGCTTGAACGTGCGGCGCTGTTCACATTGGAATCAGCCGCGCCTCTCACCCCGGACCTCGGGCCTGAAGTGGCCAACGCAGACATTTCCATCGTCCTGACCGACGACCGTCAACTGCACGAACTGAACCTCGATTACCTCGGCGTGGACGCTCCCACCGACGTTCTCTCCTTCCCGGCAGGCGAAATGGACCCGGAAACGGAAACGCTATATTTGGGCGACATCGCCATTTCCATTCCGCGCGCGATGCAACAGGCAGAGAATGGCGGTCACCCTGTGGAAGCGGAGGCGCAGTTGCTCGTTGTCCACGGGACGCTGCACCTGCTTGGTTACGACCACGGCACGGATGAAGATAAATCCGTCATGTGGGCAGAGCAAGCCAAAGTCCTGGAAAGACTCGGTCTATCCCGCATCACGATTCAGGAGTGACCGTGAAAGAGTTCTTTGTTTCGCGGATCCATTCGTTCGGACATGCGTTTCATGGCTGGGGGTATGTGCTGCGGACCCAGCGCAATGCGTGGATTCACAGCGTGATCGCAACTGCCGTGTTCATTGTAGGCTTGTGGATCGGGCTTTCGCCGCACGATTGGGCAGTCATCATTCTCACTGCCGCGTTCGTCTTCTCGGCTGAATTTATCAATACCGCCATCGAAGCCGTTGTGGACCTTGCCACGGTAGAGCATCACCCGCTTGCAAAGATCGGCAAGGATGTGGGCGCGGCTGCGGTGCTGGTTGCGGCGTTGGCGGCGGTTCTTGTCGGGCTGCTCATTCTCGGTCCGCCGTTGTGGTTGAAGCTTGGTTCGATCTTTGGTTTCTAATTCATATTCTTTATCAATTAAAAATTGGAGTTTTCATGACCTTATCTTTTAAATTTGGAACAGTCGGTTCACCTTCTGGCACACCAAAGAAACCCGGCGGGACCGTTGGCGCAATCGCTTTTAGTAAGTCCATTGGGTTGGACACGCTCGAACTGGGCTGGGTGCAATCGGTCCGCGTGACCGAGGCGACATGCGCCTTGATCAAATCTGCGCGGGATGAGCACGACTTTGTATTGAGCGTCCATGCGCCGTATTTCATCAACTTGAACGCCACCGAAGAGGAATGGCCCAAGTCTCGCAAGCGTCTGATGGATGCGGCGCATTATGGCTATCTCACCGGGGCGTCCGATATTGTTTTTCATCCCGGCTCCTATTTCGGCAATGACCCCGCTGACGTGTTAAAGGTTGCCATTCCGCGCCTCGAAGGCTGCGTGAAGGAATTAAAGAAGAACGGCGACATGGTCACCTTGCGACCGGAGACGATGGGAAAATCCGCCATGCTCGGTTCGATGGAAGATGCCATTGCCATGAGCAAAGCAATGGACATGGTTCAGCCGTGCATTGACTTTGCGCATATCCACGCCCGCCCCGGCGACGGTTCGATGAACACCTACGATGAATGGTCGCGTTTGCTGGAGAAATATGGCAAGGCGTTGGGTAAAAAGGCGTTAAAGAATTTGCATATCCATCTCTCTGGCATCGAGTACGGTCCAAAAGGGGAGAAGAATCACCTTCCGCTCGCCGAAGCGGACCTCGACCTGAAGGCGCTTTTCAAAGCGATGCACGAATTCGGCTGCGGCGGACGCATCCTCTGCGAAAGCCCGATCATGGAAGAAGATGCATTGATCATGAAGAAAAGCTGGATGAAGGTCAGCGGAGAGAAAGAGAAATAGTAATCATAAAAGCGTCTCTGAATTTTCAGGGGCGCTTTTGGTATGGCAAATTTTCAGCGTAGGGAAATGTCAAATTTGGGCGACCAGCCCAAAGTCTGCGGGGAGAAGCGAGTACATGTACGCATCCATAATCTGCTCGCGGACGGTCATCCGATTCAAGAGAATCCCTTCGTAATGCGCACCCGCTTTTTCCGCGACGCGTTTGCTGGCGTTGTTCCCAACCGCGATCACGATCTCGGCACGGATGATATGTTTTTTCTCAAATGCGAAGCGCCCAACAAGTTTCGCGGCGCGGACGGCAAATCCGCTGCCGCGGTGTGACGTGCGTACCCAATATCCAAGATTGCAAAATTTATAGATCGGGTGAAAATGACTCAACCCGCATCCGCCAAGGATTTCGCCGGTGTTGTTACTTGCGATGGCAAAGGAATATAAAGTTCCGCGCGACCATTCGTTGCGGGTGATGGCAATGAAATCGCGCGCGACATTCTTTGTGTAGCGTTCATTCGCCCATGACATCCACGGGCTGAGTTCGGGCAGGGATTCGTGTACCGCGTTATAGAGTTCATCCTCTTCGCCGAATTCAAAAGGTCTGATCGTGATAACGTCATCGGAAAGTTTTGTAAAAGGGAAAAGATTGATCATGGATGCGACCCTTTATCCTGGAGATATAAAGAAATTTGATCGGACTTTTCGTCAAAAATCGGTGTTCATCCGTGTTTATCTGCGGTTAAAAAACCAAAATAAAAAGAGACACGTTATCACAAGAAAAGTGAACGTGTCTCTTTCGGTCTCCTTATTGGCGGACGAAAACTTATGAAATGTAATCTCTCAGATTGTGTTCCACCGCGTAGGCGGCTGCCTCGGCGCGGTTGTTCACATTCAACTTCGAGAGAATGCTTGAGACGTAATTTCGCACCGTACCTTCGCCGAGGAACAGGTTCTTGGCGATCTCACGGTTGGTCTTGCCTTCTGAAACGAGCAGAAGCACATGCTTTTCCTGCTGACTCAAATGGGCAAAAGCCGAAGCTTCCTCTTCCTTCACGGCACGGCGCACTTCCTGAAATACGCGCTGGGTAACGGCGGGGTCGAGCAGGGCTTCGCCGCGTCCAACTGATTCAAGCGCCTTAACCAGATCTTCACTGCCGATCTGTTTGAGGATGTATCCCGATGCTCCCGCGCGGATGGCAGAGAAAAGCATTTCATCCTCGGCATAAGAAGTGAGCATAATGACTTTTGTGTTGGGAAACTGATTCACGATCTGTTCGCACGCCTCGATGCCGGAAGTCCCCGGCAGGCGGATGTCCATCACCACCACATCAGGTTTGAGAGCCGCGGTCTGTTCCAGCGCTTCACGCGCCGAACCGGCTTCACCGATCACATCGAAATGGGGATGTCGCTCCAAAAGGGATTTCAACCCAAGGCGCACAACTTCATGGTCGTCTACCAAAATAATTCTCTGTTTCTTCATGGGCACAATTTTACACCGGAAATAGGAAAAAACGGGCAAAATTCACTTATTTTCGGCTCTTTTCAAAGCCGCAAGATGTCCCTCGATATGAGCCAGATCGCGCTCTGCCCAAAGCTGCAACGTCAATTCTTTTCCCAAAACATCATGGTGACTCAAGCGTGACCAGATCGGTTGTGGACCTTTTGCCAATAATTTGCACATTTCGTGAATACTTTCAGAAAACTCGTTTAGGATGTTTTCCAATGGCTCATCGCGGTCATAATGTTCAGTCATCCATGCTTGCGGGTCAAAATTCGTGAAGCCGGGGTCATCCTCATTCAACGTGCGGCGGACACGCAGTCCATAGGCTTCACGGTCCACGCCGCGCACGAGAAAAGCAAGGCGGTGTGGCGTCTCTTCGCCGCCGATGTTTGCGAACGGATCATCAAAGGATTGGCAGACATCGCAGAATTCCTTTGCCGCTTCCTCAAAACGCGCCAGTAATTTTTCGCGGTACTCGATCAATTCCTTCATGCTTCCTCCAACGCCTTGAGCGCCTCTTCGAAACTTTCTGCCGTCAGGACAAGCACACCATCTGGATTTAATTCCCGCGCCAGTTGACGGGATAACTCTGCCAGCCCTGCCTTGCTCGCGAGATAAGCTCCCGCCTCATTCTCATTTTTGCCTGCTCCTGCAACCAGACTGAGGATCACGCCCGAGCCTTTTGCCCGCATCACGCGTCCCACCGATTGTGACGTGAGAAATGCGCCCGTCAAGTTGACATCGAGTGTGCGGTGCCAGTCCCATTCGTCCATATTGAGCAACGGCGTATGCGGCTCTACTGCAGCGTGGTTGATCAGAATATCGATGCCGCCCAGATCATCTTCGACGCTTTTTACCAGCATCTGCGCGCCCATCTTTTTTGCCACATCTTCAAGGAATACTTTGGCGCGCCCTCCTTTGGCTTGGATATTTTCCACAACCTCCTCCACGTTGATGGGGGAGATGTCGTTCGCGGCGATAATGGCTCCCCGCGCGGCAAGTTCCTCTGCCAGTCTGCGCCCAATACCTTTGCCTGCTCCAGTGATCAAAACTACCTTGTCCTTCAATGTTTTCATATCCTTCCTCAATTGCACACGGGAATCGTATCCGTGTTCTTGTTCGCGTTCAGCGGCATCCCAAAATAAGGTGACGGGTCGTATGTGTTCTTGATCTCAAGCTCATTCGTGAAATTTCCAAGACCATCGTCTTTGACCACCGAAATATGCAGATGCACGCCAACGGGATTCATCGGGTCGCCGGAATAATTTCCCTGATAGCCGAGCAGGGTTCCAGCTTCGACATAAACCTCGTGTGTCCCTTTTGGGAATTCAGACGAGACGAACGAATTTCCGTTTTGGTCAGCCATATGGGTATAGTACACCCAGATCTGACGTGAAGGCTTTAGCGGGTCTTCCGGTACGCGGATGATGACCGTCGAGACCCAATCTTCCTGACGGGTGAGATAGCCCGGGTAGGCGGCAGTGACGGGCGTAACGCCAACATCCGTCCCACCGAAAATGTCCAATCCGCTGTGACGGTGACCGGGGCGGAATGAGTCGTCCCAAATGAAGCCGATCAGTCCGTTGGTGGGGAAAATAAAAGGGGCATCGCCGCATCTTGTGCCGCTGACCATCATCAGGTCCGGGCGGGAGGCGGGGTCTCTGAACCAGGTCAACACCTGTGATGTGCGCGCCGCTGATTTTCCGCTTCCGTAGGTAAAGTACAAATAAATCCCTGCCGCGGCAATGGCTACAGGGATGGCGATCGGGAGGATTTTTCTAAGCATTTGCAGGATTATAAATGGTTTAAAGAAAAGGATTTTGCGTCTCCCAATTCCCGCCGAACAGCAGGGACTTTTTCTTATAAAAATCCTACCTGTTGTTTAATTTTTTCATATACTCCCGCTTTAACATTGCGTCATTGATATAACCAAATAGGAGATAACGAAAATGACCCTCTATGTTCAACCTTACCCGTTTCGCCGTGTGGCACGCCGTGTTTCATCCCAGCCGCAGCCCCGCGCCCTTAGTGTCAACGTCCGTGAAGAAGACGATGCGTATATTCTCTATGCACTCGTCCCTGGTTTGAAAGCCGAAGACCTGAATATTCAGGTGCTTGAGAATATCGTCAGCATCGAAGGCGAATACAAGGACGAAGAGACGCCCTTCCTTTTGAACGAGCTTCCGCGCGGAGCATTCCGCCGCAGCCTGCAAATGCCGTCTGAAATTGACGCAGACAAGGTCGAGGCAAGAATCGTGGATGGCGTCCTGACGCTCAATCTGCCCAAGGCAGAATCCGCACGACCGAAGAAGATCAAAGTCAACGTTCACTAATCATCAAGAAATACAAAGGTCACGCATCGCGCGTGACCTATTTTTTTCCCGTTATAATTCCCGCACATTTTGTTTCGGAGAATTTCTGTGCGTGTAAAACAAACCCTTTTTGTAATTCTATTCGTTGCCATTTTGACTGCCTGTGGAGGGAGTGAGACTCCGGAAGTTGCCGCCCCGACGGCGGTGCCGTCTCATACTCCGCTGCCGCCTGCCACTCCCATCCCAACTTTATCCACGCCGTTGGCGCTTCTCATCCTCCCCCCAGACATGGATCAGGCTGCTTCCGACCTTTATCAAAAAACGGTCTATGACCTTGCGCTGGCATCCGGCTATCGCTTTCAGGTTCGCAATGGGATCACTCCCGAAGACCTCGCCGACCCAACGCTGAAAGTTGTCATCGCCCTGCCGCCGGACCCCGGCGTTGCGAGTTACGCGCCGACTGCCCCCAATGTGCAGTTCCTTGCCGTGAATATTCCCGATGTGACGGCTGGCGGCAATATCAGCGTGCTTGCGCCGAACACGCAAGTGGAACTGCCCGCCTTCCTCGCGGGATACACGCTGGCAATGCTGGTTAACGAATACCATATCGGCATGTTGTACCCCGAAGGCGATGCGAACGCGGTTGCGGCAGTCAATGCGTTCAATAATGGCATGCGTTATTACTGTGGTCTGTGTGAGGGCGTCTATATTGACCTGATCAGTTATCCCGCCATTCTGGCGATTCCCGCCAATGAAGACCCTGCGAAATACGGCGGTTATGCCAATGTGCTGATCAACGACAACCGTGTCGGCGGACTTTATATCTATCCCTCCCTCGCCAGTGACGACCTTCTCTCCTACGTTGGGACACAAGGCGCGTTGCTCATCGGCATCTCCAGACCGGAACCCCGTCCGGGCGGCTGGGTGATGACCATCACGCCGGATACTGTCAAAGCCATCCAATCTGCGTGGCCCCAATTGATCGCAGGGCAGGGCGGACAGAACGTTCAATCTCCGCTCGGGCTTGCGGATGTGGACCCGAACATCCTCTCAGAGGGGAAACTTCGCCTCGTCCAAGAGACGTTGGATGCCCTTGTCGCCGGGCGTATTCTGACTTCAAATCCGTAGACAAATTCTCGAAATAAAAAACACCCGCGAAGTTTTTCTTCGCGGGTGTTTTGGTCTATGCCCACATTTGGGCGGGATGTCTGCGCGGAACGATCCAATCCTGTCTCGCCAGCCAAGCCAGCGACTTGACAAGCAGCGCCATCGGGCTGATATCGGAAATGATGGCTTCGTCCACTCCGGCGCGGTGATATTCCAATACGTCAATGGATTTATACCCCGAATTGAGGAGAAGGAGAGCGCCGTTTGTAGTGGCGCGCAGGTCTCTGCAGAGATTCAAACGTTTCTCGTTCGGCAGATCAAGATCAAGGATGATCAGAGAAGGGGAGATGAGGCGGGACGTGAGAACTCCATCTTTGGCATTGGACTCGCTGATGACGCTGCAATTTCGCTGTTCAAAAAGCGACTTCCAGATCCGCGTCATATCCACATCATCAGAAATAATGAGGATGGTTTGATTTTCATTCTGGACGGGAAGGACTCTTTTTGCTGTCATGTATACCTCTTTATATATTGGGTCGTCAAAAGGATTGAAAAAGGTTCGATGTATCCCCCAAATATCCTGCTTGACTTGTCCGTAATGGGCGTGATAAACTGTCGTTACCTGTAAAAAGGAATTCGAAAGAAAGGAGCGCACTACAAATGTTCATGAGCCAGTACTTCATTTCCCTCATCACCTCCAGCGTTGCTGGTGATTGCCGTAGTGCGCCTGTTCGTCGTTAGGTAATATTTTCAAGCCCTGCGACCACGGCGCGCCCAAGCCCGTGGTCGTTTTTGTTTAACCGCTCAAAATGGTCACGGAGAATATCTTGTGACCGTTTTTTTATTTAGCAAAGAGGAAATCATGTTTACCATTCATACACAATTGTGTGAAACACGGGATGTCTGTTTCGGTCCCATAGATCATGAGATGCATCCCGAGATCGAAGCCAGATGGACGCATGATGCCGAATTCATGCGCCTGATGGAATTGAAACCGACACATCCGCTTTCAGTTGAGGCGGTGAGAGAACAATACGAAGCCATCGAACGTGATATGGAAGAGTTGAAGAACCTTTTCTATTTCACCATCCGCACAGTGGACGACCGTTTAATCGGCAAAGCCATCATCGAATGGGTGGATTGGTCGAACGGAAACGGCTATCTTCGGCTGGGAATCGGTGAACCGGAATTCCGCCGCAGGGGATATGGTTCGCAGGCTTTGGAACTGCTGCTCCGCCATGCTTTTGACGAGTTGGACCTATACCGCGTCACTGCGGTGGTGCCTGCCTATAACGAAGGCGCGATCCGCTTGTTCCAGAAGTTCGGCTTTATGGAAGAAGTGCGCCGAAGTGCGGCATTGCATCGCGACGGCGAATTTTGGGACATCATCAGCTTCGGCTTGTTGAAGGCTGAATGGTGTGAATCAGTTTAGGCACGAGGGTGAGGCGCAGCTATCCATCGCGGAGCCCTCGTCTGCCTCATCATATGAAATTATGGAGTCGAACAATGACAAAGGATACGCATCTTGACCCCAGTTTGAAGCTGCGCAATGCAGCCTGGACAGACGTGAACACTGTGGCAAAGCTCATCTATGATGTATGCGAAGCCGACGGCGATGTGACCGTTGCCACTCCTGCTGAGACGTTGGAGCACGCATGGCATGAAGCAGGTTTTAATCCGCTGACCGATGCGTTCGTCGTTGAAACCTCGGACGGACGGATCGTGGGGTATGAAGACCTTTACAACGAAAAAGATTATGTCGATTGGAATGCGGATGGTTACGTTCACCCTGATTTCAAGGGATTGGGTATTGGCACCACACTGCTTGCCTGCGTAGAAGAACGCGCATGCGAGTTGATGAAACTCGCCGACCCTGAGCTGCGAGTCTTTATTATTTCTGCCACGAGCGGCAAGGATGAATTGGGAAAAAAATTACTTGCGGATATGGGATACAGTCCCGTCCGGCATTTTTGGCGAATGGAAATAAAACTGGATTCCCAGCCGACTTTCGAACTGCCCGCGGGTGTTGAATTCCGTCCATTTGGGCGGGAAGCGCATGCGCGTCTCGTTTGGGAGGCGGAAATGGAAGCCTTCAGTGAACATTGGGGCAGCCACAAACATCCCTTTGAAGAATGGGAATTCAGCAAACTGGAGCGTGCCGAATTTGACCCGGTCATGTGGCTCATCGCCTGGGATGGCGACAAAATCGCCGGTTTTTCCCAGAACCGTTTCCGCATGGGAATCGGCTGGGTGGGGACGTTGGGCGTTCTCAAGCCGTGGCGCAAAAAGGGGCTGGGGCTGGCGTTGCTCAACGCCTCTTTCGCGGATTTTTACCAGCGGGGCATGAAAACTGTCGGTTTGGGCGTGGATGCCTCCAATTCGACCGGCGCCACCCGCCTGTATGAGCGTGCCGGGATGTCTGTAGCGAGCGATTTCATCAATTTCGAGAAGGAAATTCGCCCCGGCAAGCCGTTGGAGGATGCCGACCAGCGCAAATAAAGAAAATAGATTCGCAAGGCTGAAAAAATCGGTGTAGAATCAGGGGAACGAGTAAATCCACGAAAGGGCGTTCCTATGATCAACTTGCGTTGTCTTTATTGTCAAACTCCGTTCACGGTTGGACGGGCAGAAATGCTAGCCGCACTTATCACCATGGACGAAAAGAACCAGAACCACCACGATGCACACTGCCCGCGCTGCCGTCGTGCCAATTCCATTTCCCGCCAGCGGATGGAATTGTTCTTCCCGAACTGGCGAGAAGCTGCCAAGGAACAAGCCTCGGCTCAGACTCATGCGACAACTGCTTCAGCGGCACAGAAAACGGAACCTCTGCCGAAATCGGTCAAGAGCGGTGCAGCGAAGACTGCATCCGCCAAAAAGACAACCGAGGCTGGCGAAAAGAAGTCTGCGCCGCGCAAGCGCTCAACGAAGGCTGCTCCTGAAAAGGCAACCAAACCTTCCGCGAAGAAGACCACAACCGCGAAAACTTCCAAGTCCACTACCAAGACGACCTCCAAAACGTCTTCAAAGACAAAGAAGAAGTGATCGGTTGGTTTTGAGTATCCACCCGCAGGCGAGTTTTCAGCCTGCGGGATTTTTTATCCCTGCAAGATGATTGGAAAGAAATATGAAATTTCGCGCAGTATTTTTTGATTTTGGCGGTGTCATCCAACGCACCGAATATCAAGCTCCGCGCCAGCAGCTTGCTCAACGATTTGGCATGGAATATGAAGATATCGATAAACTTGTATTTAATAGCCCCAGCGCGGTGAAAGCGACTGTGGGCGAGGTCTCGGAGAAGGCGCATTGGAAAGCGATTGCCCAACGGTTGAAAATCAAAGGCGATGAGATCGAGAAGGTCGAATCCGAGTTCTTTGCCGGTGACATGGTTGACCTGTCCATTCTTCAGTATTTGCAGTCTTTACGTCCGCGGTACAAGGTTGGCATGATCAGCAATGCCTGGTCGGGGATGCGCGAATATCTTGTGCGCCAGAAGATCGATACTGCTTTCGACACATTGACCATTTCCGCGGAGGTGGGTGAGGCAAAGCCCGATGCGAAGATCTACCTCCTTGCGTTGGAGCAGGCTCAGGTCAAGGCATCTGAAGCGGTCTTTGTCGATGATGTCGCTAAAAATATCGAGGCGTGTGAAAAAGTCGGTATGAAAGGCATATTGTTCAAAGATCCGAATGAATCAATGAAGCAGTTAAAGAAACTCTTGAAAGAATAAAATGAACAAGAATTCAGAACTTTTTATCCGTGACCTTGGCGACGGATTGATCTTGCGCCGCGCTTCAAAAGATGACGCCGACGCGCTGGCGGATATCAACAGCCGTATGCACAGTGATGATGGACCCGATAAACCTCATGCAGGTATCCGCGCGTGGATCATGGACTTGGTGACAAAGCCGCATCCGACTCTTGCCCCAAGTGATTTCACCATCGTTGAAGAATCTGCAACCGGACGGATCGTTTCCACTTTATGCCTGATCCCGCAAACGTGGACGTATGAAGGAATTGAGTTTGGTGTAGGGCGACCCGAGTTGGTTTGCACCCTGCCCGAATTCCGCAGGCGCGGACTCGTCCGCATTCAAATGGAAGAAGTGCATAAATGGAGTGGGGAACGCGGTCATCTGATGCAGATCATCACCGGCATTCCTTATTTTTACCGTCAGTTTGGGTATGACATGGCGTTGAATTTCACTGGTCGCCGTAACGGATTCGAGCCGCAAGTGCCCGCCTTGAAGGAGGGTGCGGGCGAGCCTTTTATTATTCGTGAAGCGCGGGATGATGACGTCGATTTTATTTTGCATACTTATGAGGCGCATGAAAGCCGTCAGGCGCTTTCGTGCAAACGCACGCCTGAGATCATTCGTTATGAAATTTTTGGTCAGAATAAAAAGAATCTTAACCACTTCCAAAAGATGGTCATCGAAAACCTGAAAGGGGAGCGGGTTGGCTTTTTTGAACATTCCACTGACCTTTGGCTCGACGCAGCAACTTGTATCTATTTTGCGGTTACAGAGGGAACTTCATGGTTCGAGGTCTCACCGAGCGTGGTGCGGTATTTATGGAAGGTAGGCGGAGAATATGCCAAACGTGATGGAGGAAAGCGCGGCTCGTTTGGTTTTGCCCTTGGTGAACATCATCCTGTATATGAGGTTCTTGATGATAAACTGCCAGCCAAACGAAATCCCTATGCTTTTTATGTCCGCGTGCCGGATATTTCCGCGTTTTTGGAGCGCGTCAAACCTGCTTTGGAGAAACGTCTCGCCGATTCTGTGGCGGCGGGATACACCGGCGATCTGAGACTCAGTTTTTATAACAGCGGAATTCACATTAAGTTCGAGCATGGAAATATCACCGCCATTGAACCAATGAAAATTGAGGACGATACTGAAATTGACGCATACTTCCCCGATCTGACCTTTCTGCACCTGCTCATGGGACATCGCAGTTTTGATGAACTTCGGCACGCGTTCACTGATTGTTACCCGCAAAATAATGCGGCGCGGGTTCTGTTAAAATCCCTTTTCCCGAAGCGCCTTTCAGACGTGTATCCGATCAATTGAATTTTCTGCGCTGTATCCCCTAATTGTTTTGTGTGAAAATCTGAACAATTTCGCATCCATACAAGAGTGCAAAGCATATTAATTGACGCATTGCGACTTTACCAAGTATAATTTTGTACCGTCCCTCTTCTGAAGAGGGAGTTGAGGAATAATGGCTCTACGTGGTAACTTACGTGATTTTACGATCACCCAGCTCTTAAATCTCATCAACCTTGCCAATAAAACGGGAACGTTGGTAATCGATGGCGCCTCGGAACAGGCGTATGTCTCGTTCCGTGAGGGGAAACTGGCGTACGCCCGCATCGGCAAGGAGGATGGCAGCCTTGCTTCCGTGCTTTATAAATCGAACAAGATCAATGCGAATCAATATAAAGCCATCATCGACCGCGCTGGGCAAATGTCTGATAAGGAGTTGGGTCTTTTGTTGATCAACGCGGGGTATGTTTCCCGCGATGATATTTTGATGAATTTACAGGCATATTTTACGGACCAGATCCGCCGGTTGTTCACCTGGGTGGAGGGCATCTTCCGCTTTGAGAACGAGATGCTGCCGCCGGATGACCGGATCAACGTAAGGCTTGACCTGGAAAATATCATTATCGAAGGTTCGCGCCAACTACGCGAATTGGAACAACTTCAGGATGAAATTCCGAGCCTCGATATGGCGCTGAAGTTCACGGAACGTCCGCTTACCAATGTCAATTTGAGCGTGGATGAATGGAAAGTGGTGAAGTTCGTTGATCCGAAGAACACGATGCGTCAGATCGCAAAGACGAACAGGTTAACCGAGGTGGAAGTCCGCAGGATCGTTTATGGTTTGCTGCAGGCAGGTCTGGTTGAATTGGTGCGTCCTGCCGATGCGCCTTTGCCCCAGTCTGCGAAGCCGCTTGGCCCGAAAGAAATCGAAGACAAAAAGAATTTGGTCAACAAACTGATCGGCCGTATTCGTTCGTTATAATTTTTGAGGCCGAAAGGATAGGAATTATGCAAACGGTCAAAATGGTAGTCACAGGTCCATTCAGCGCTGGAAAGACGCAGTTCATTCAGTCTGTCAGCGAAATCGATGTGGTTGCCACAGAACGAAGAATTTCCTCTGAAGAGGAACGCACGGTGAAGTCTGCCACGACAGTGGCGATGGATTTCGGGCGCATTACTGTAGACCAGGATCTGGTTCTGTATCTGTTCGGCACTCCCGGTCAGAAGCGTTTCGATTTCATGTGGGAGATCCTCTCCGAAGGCATGTTGGGCTTTATTGTGATGGTGGATAGTACCCGCCCGGAAACATTCCGTGAGGCGCGTTCGATCCTGGAAACATTCCGCGCTTATGCGCCGACTCCCTTTGTGGTGGCGGCGAACAAGCAGGATAAAGAAGACGCATGGGAACTTGAAGATATGGGTCACGCTCTGCGCCTCGACAAAAATACAAAATTGCTGCCCTGCGTTGCGACCGAACGCGACTCCGTCAAGACCATTTTGCTCGAATTGCTTTACAGCATTATGAGCGAAATGGAGGGAAGCTAGCAGCAGGCGGGTGATGTCTTACCGTGTCTTCCATTACGACTGATCAGGGTATTGTTCATTACGAGGTTTTTGGACGGGGAAAACCCGTTATTCTTTTGCATGGGTATCAGGGCTCCTGGGGTTTGTGGCAGGAGACCATGGCGTACCTGGGTGCGTTTTACCGCACATACGCATTGGATTTTTGGGGATTCGGTGAATCTGGTACAAAGCGTTCCACATATGCCGTAAAGGATTTTGTCAGTCTCGTTTACCAGTTCATGGAGCAATTGGGCATTGTGCGCGCTCCTTTGGTGGGACACAGCATGGGCGGTACGGTCAGCCTGATGACTGCGATCCAGCATCCAGACCGGGTGCAAAAAGTGGTCGTGATCGGTTCGCCGGTCGCTGGTTCCTCGCTGTATTTTTTCCCGCGCGTGTTCGGGTATCGGGCCTTTGGCTGGCTGACCTATCATAATTTGTGGATCTACAAAGGCTTTTATCGCATTCTTTCCCCTTTTTATTCCAAGGATAAAAATTGGGCGGAAATGATGGACCGTGATGTCTCCCGCACCTCCCTGGAAGCGTTCTTTTCGAGCATCGGTTCGCTGCGCCGCACGGACTTGCGTCCAAGCCTGCACATGATTCAGGCTCCGGTGATGGGGATGTATGGCGACAAGGATATTGTTGTTAACCCGGGACAATGGAAACCCCTGCAGGAAGGTGTTGCGGTTTCGCGGATCGAACGCTTCCATACCGCCGGTCACTTTATCATGCTGGATGAGCCCATCGATTTCAACCAAAAATTAAAGAATTTCCTCGACGAAGATATACCCACCTCATGAATGAAACCACCTATTATTATCCCCAGAAAATGGGAAGGATCATCCTTCTCGGTTTGGAGGAGGTGATCGGCAAAGGCGGGGTGGACGCAGTCCTTCAGCTTCCCATAGTACAAGAAATATCCCAAAATCTTCCAACTTTATCGAATGAACAGACATTCTCCTTCAAGGCGGTGAGTCAGCTTCAGCAGGCGCTGGAACAGGCTTACGGTCCGAGGGGAGGGCGAGGGTTGGCGCTCCGCAGCGGACGTGCAAGTTTTAAGTACGGCATCAGGGAATACGGCTCGATGTTGGGGCTGACCGAAATGGCGTTCCGTTTGCTGCCGCTCCCGACCAAGTTGCATACGGGTGCGCATTCCTTTGCCGGTCTTTTCAATAAACATACCGACCAGCGGGTGCGTGTTGAAGAGACCGAGACACATATCATCTGGCATATTGAACGGTGCCCATTATGCTGGGACAGAACGGCGGAAGAACCGGTGTGTCATCTGGCTGTAGGATTATTGCAGGAAGCTCTCTACTGGCTGAGCGGGGGAAAAGTTTTCAGCGTGGAAGAGACCGCCTGTCATGCCTGCGGAGACGACCACTGCACGATCACCATTCAAAAAGCCCCCCTCACCTGACTTAAATTCGTTCTCTTCAGCAGCACGCTCAAAGATACGCTTTGATTTATAATTCCCAACATGCTTAAGATAATTCTCCACGCGCCCCACCTTGTCATGCCTTTTTGTGAACCTGCGCGTGAACTTAGGATTCAGAATTCCCCTCTTTGGCTTCATCAACGCAACCTGCTTGCCCCATATGTGACCCGTGAAATGGAATTAAAGCAGGGAGAACCCCTCCAGCCTGTACGCGAACCGGCGATCGTTTATCGAGATAATCTATTCTTCGATGAGCCGTTCATTACGGCTTTTATGAAAGAGGCTCTCCGTTTAAAAAGACCGGTACGTGCCGCCTTCCGTGCGGACGACCCGGCGTTCCGTGAACATGCGTTACCGCTTTCTACATCATATACCCCGGCTGGGAGTTTGTACCTCGCCGACCTTTGGTATTACCCGAATGGTCCTGTGGCTGGGGCTGAACCCCTCGTGATTGACATGCAGTCAAAAGAGATCGGTTATTACCACGTGCCTACCTATATGGCGGATATGAGCGGCGACCTGGTGTTTCAGGTTCCCATGCGCTCATTTATTGCAATTGACTCCTGGGTGCATATTTTCATTGCCGATATGGTCTTTGGGCAGTTTGCGCGCGGCGCGCGTTTTGAAAAACGTGCCAACGATGAATTGAGTTTCAAACTTAAGATCCTTGGTAAAGCCATTTATGAGGGACGCCAGGTATTGGAATGTTCTGAAGCTGTGATCGTCGGCAAGGATTGTATTATCGATCCCAGTGCTGTTATCAAGGGACCGACCATCATCGGCGATAACGTCACTATTAACGCCGGCGCGGTCATCGACAATAGCTATATTGGCAATAATGTCAACGTTGGGCAGGGGGCGCAGGTGATGCTCTCGGTGGTGGGGGATGGGGCATTCCTTCCCTTCCGCGCTTCGTTATTCATGACCACCATCATGGAGAATACGATGGTGGCGCAAAATACATGTTTGCAGATGTGCGTTGTGGGACGGAACACCTTCATTGGCGCCGGTTCCACATTTACAGATTACAACCTGATTCCCGCTCCCCTCCGCGCCCGTGACGGGAACGGCAATTTGAGCATTTCCAACCGCCCGGTGCTGGGCGGTGGTGTGGGACACAACTGCCGCATTGGTTCGGGCATGATCATCTACCCGGCACGCACCATCGAGTCGGATGTGGTACTGGCGGCTTCAGTGGAAAGACGCGTGATCGACCGTGATATTACCTTCGAACAGAGTGACCATCACAAGTTGAAACTGGCTCACCTGCATCAAACACCCTATCATCGAAACCGGAAAGCAGAAGTTGAGTCATGGTAAATGGATAGCTTTGCCTTCATCATTCACCCCATCGATCCCAAGCGAGACGTGAGCCGAAAATTCCCTTTTCTGGGAAAAGTGCTTACAGAAAAGCAAATTGACTTTTTTTCAACGTTCTTTCCGCCGGTTTACATATCTGAAATCGAAGGAATCACCTCTCAAGCGACCGGAAAACAGATTAAAGGCTGGTTCCTTGCATGTCCGTATACTCCAAGACGCATGATGCAGTTGCCTGAGCGTACGGTCTATCGTAAAATTATCCAGACCGGACGCGCGGCAGAAAAACTCGGCGCCGATATTCTCGGGCTGGGAGCGTTCACTTCGGTGGTGGGGGATGCCGGGGTGACCATCGCCAAACATTTGGATATTCCCGTCACGACCGGCGATTCGTATACCGTGATGATGGCGGTTCAGGCGATTCGCGAGGCGGCGCAGGTCATGGATATCAAAATGGCGGATGCGACGGTTGCTGTCGTAGGCGCCACCGGCTCGATCGGGCGCGTCTGTGCGGAACTGATAGCTGGTGAGGCCGCCCGGACCTTGCTCATCGCCCGGGACGAGCAAAAGCTCACGGCTCTGCGAGACAGGCTTCAGGTCCACGCGCGAAGCGAGCTTTGCATCAGCACGAAGATGGATGTGTTGAAAGACGCGCAGTTGATATTAACGGTCACCAGTGCCATCCATGATGTGATCCACCCGGAACATCTGCAGCCGGGAAGTGTGGTTTGTGACGTGGCGCGCCCCCGCGATGTTTCTGCAATGGTCGCGGCGGTGAGAGATGATATATTAGTGATTGACGGCGGCATGGTGGATGTGCCAGGTCCCGTTGATTTCCACTTTAACTTTGGTTTTCCCGATGGAAAAGCGTACGCCTGCATGGCAGAGACGATCGCTCTTGCGTTGGAAGGAAAATTCGAAGACTATACGGTAGGCAAGGATTTCACCCTCGAGCGGGTTAAGGAGATCACTGCCATCGCTGAAAAACACGGGTTTCGAATGAGCGGCTTTCGTTCGTTCGAGCGAGAAGTAACAGAAGAACAAATCGAAGCCGTTCGACGAAATGCCCGCAGAGGACGCGCTTAGGAGGCTTACATGGGAACTGCTCGCCTTTTGGTAGTGGAAGATGATGTCGACATTGCCAATATGCTCAAAATCTATTTTACGGGGTTACAGTTCGACGTGGACGTGGCAAACCGCGGACGCGACGCGCTGGAAAAGACCCGGCAGGTTTTGCCGCACCTGATCGTGCTGGATATCATGCTGCCGGATATTGACGGGTATGAGGTTTGCCGCACCTTGCGCACCAATACCCGTACCAGTCATATCCCTGTGATCTTTCTTACACAGAAGGATGAACGCAGTGACAAGCTTCAGGGTTTGGAACTTGGCGCGGACGATTACATTACCAAGCCTTTTGATATCGAAGAATTAAAGCTGCGGGTTCAGGGCGCCATCCGGCGGGCGGAGCGTGAAAGCCTGACCGATCCGCGTTCCGGTTTGCCAGCGGGGAGGTTGATCGAGGAGCAGTTACGGCGCATTATTCGTGAAAATTCCTGGGCATTGCTCGATCTGCGCATCAATAATTTCGATGCGTTCAAGGATGTTTATGGTTTTGTGGCGGGGGACGATGTTATGCGCTTTGCCGCCATGTTGATCGGGGAAGTGGTGGATGAGATCGGATCGCCGAACGATTTTATTGGTCATGCGGGCGGTGATAATTTCATCATCATTACCACCAATGAGGCGGCTCCGTTGATCCGCCAGAAGATCAAGGATCGTTTTGCAGAGGAAGTGCAAAGTCACTACAACTTTATCGACCGCCAGCAGGGCTTCATTCAGGCGCCAAAGGCGGAAGGGGGCGTGGAAAAAGTTGGCTTCATGACATTCTCGGCGGGGCTGGTTTCGCCCGAATCTCATTCCTTTGCTGATATTCGAGAGATTACGGAACTGGCGGCTGAGGCTCGCAGACAAGATGCGACCACCACTCCCAGTGCCTAAGTAAGAGAGTTTTCTTAAATGTCCATTGGGTTAGGCGTTGGTGTGTTCATCGCCGGGCTGGTGATTGTTACGCTAGCCCTGCTGGTGTTGCTCATTATGACTCGCACCCAATCTGTTCCGCAGAACAGTTCCATATCCCCTGTTTCATCTTCAGCAACAAGATCGAAGGAAGCTGTGATCGTTCTCCAGCCCGGTGGGCGGGTGGAGTATATCAGCGCGTCTGCCCGTTCCCATTTTAATTTGCGGGAGGATGAACCTTTCGATCTTGAGCGTCTTGCGCGGCATGTGCGTCCCTCGGATGATTTTATCGACCTGTGTGTTACGCCGGGTGTGAAACGCGTTTCCGTCGACGGCAAGCCCTTCGAGTTGATTTCCTATGATGTGCCGGGGGCATATCCAAAAATGTTGATTTCGATTCGGGGAAGGGAAGTTTCCGCTGTTTTGGAGGGCGATAGCGAAGGCTCCGACGAAATATTAAGAGTGGCAACTGAGTTTAGTCAGGGTATCGCCGCAAGCCTCGACCTTGAAACAACCGTCCGCTCGATCCTGGATAATGTGGGAAGACTCGTCCCTTCTGATGTGTTGGAATTGAAGTTGTGGGATGAAGTGCGCAACGTACTCACCCCATTCCGTTACCAGAACCCAAATTCAAATAAAGTGATTACAGCGTCGCTTTCGCGCTTTGGCGGTCTGACCGAACAATTGTCGGCGCGGCGCGAGCCGGTCATTTTTAATGATGTCCGCTCGATGCAGGAATTCGCCGGAAACGGCGAACTAAATCCCATCCACTCGTATATGGGGATTCCACTGATAGCGGGTGGAAAGTTGGTGGGCACGTTGGAAGCAGGTCAGTTAAGCAACGGAGCGTTTGGTCAACATGACCTAAATCTTCTGCACCTTATATCCGGGCAGGCTGCGGTTGCGATCCGAAATGCCAGGCTATATGAAGAAGAACAAAAACGACGCTCCGAACTGACTGGGCTTGCAAATCTCAATAAAGTCCTGAGTTCCGTTCACGATGGGCAGGATGTGGTCGCCAGCCTGGTTGAAAGTATTGCGCCGTTGTTTCAAACGGAGATCACCGGCTTCCTCCTTTATGAAGAGACCAAACGAACCCTCGAAGGAAAAATTCCCTTCCGTGGTTTGCCTGCACATTTTGTAGAGATCTATCGCGTCAATGTCCTGCCTGAAAGTCCTGCAGAACGATTGCTCGCAAGCCAGCAGCCGATCCTTACTACAAATGCGATGGGCGACGAAGCATGGCGATTGTTGGGGTTGGGAGACGTGGCAACCGCGGCGAGTCTGCGTGATGTTGCGCTGGTGCCGCTTCTTTCTTCGGGACGGATGCTCGGTTACCTCCAGATCGGACACCACTCCCAGGGCGTGGTCGCCTTCGGCGCAGAAGAGATCCGCTTGATGAGTATTGTTGCCAATCAGGCGGCTTCGATCATCGAGAATGTTTTGCTGGTTCAGCAGTCCCGCTCACGAACATTACGTGCTGACGCATTGCGTCGTATTGCCAGTCTTGCTGCGTCGTCTGCAACGCTCGATGAAGTTCTGAAATATTCCACGCAGGAACTAGCCCGCCTTTTCAGCGCGGACACCGGCGCGGTTTTCCTGCTGGATGAAACGCGCGGCTCTCTGCTCTTGAATGGACCGTCCATGTACGGTGTTTCACCAGATGTTGGAGACGCCTTCATACAGATCTTTCTGGATGATCCTCAATATCCCTATACGGTTTCTGGAAGTAAACGTCCATTTTTATCCGGTGCCCTAAGTACAGACCAACGCATTCTGCCGGTATACCGTCCATTGGTGACGGCTCTTTTACAGGAATCCTGCATGGTCGTTCCGCTGGTCGTGCGCGACCGCAGCGTAGGGGAGGTGATGCTTGGCAGCAGGAAGCCGGATCATTTTAATGCGTCGGATCTGCAGGCAGTCGCTACTGCGGCGGGGCAACTGGCGGCGGCGATCGAGTCGGCAAGGCTTTTATCGCAGACGGATGATGTTTTGCGCCAGCGCGTGGACCAGCTCTCTGCCGTTGCCCGTATCAACAGGGAGATGCTTTCGTCTTTGGATGCAAAACATTTGCTGATGATATTAAAGGATGAAGTCCTGCAGATCACTCATGCAGACTGCGCTTCTGTCATCTTGTTCGAAAAAGCGGCATCAAAGTCTGACCTCGCGGTTCAGCTAACGATCGGATGTGAACATTCGCTTACATTGAGCGCACCTGAAAAAACGGTGATAAAGAAGGGCGAACCGTTGGTCGTTTCCGATTATGCACAAAGTGCGATGCTGCCGCCGCACGAAAACGTAAAGTCTGCCATCATCCTGCCGCTTCTGTTCCAGAATCGCAGCCTGGGTTTGATAAACGTTCATTCCAATCATTCCGGCTTCTTCACTGCCGAATTGGTGGAACTGCTGCAAATGCTGGCGCTGCAGGCGGGAATCGCGATCAACAATGCCAATCGTTATCAGGTTGAAAAGCAGCACAGCGAGTTGATGCGCCGCCGTTCCGAGACGCTCGTCCGCCTCACCGATGTCAGCCAAAACCTTGGCAACGATCAGCCGCTCGATCAGGCGCTTCATATCATTGCGCGCGGCGTTCGGGATGCAACCCCGTTCCGTGTTGTGTTGTTCAGTACGCTTGAAACAGAAACAGGGCAGTTGCGCCGGATCACCTCCGTGGGCATTCCGCAGGAAACGTGGAATGAATTGTCTGCGCGCAAACAGCCTGTTTCTAGTGTGCAGCAATTGATGCGCCCTGAATTCAAGATCAGCCAATCCTATTTCATCCCAGCCGACCAAACTCCGATCATCCCTCCGGATATTCATCGGGTAACTCTGGATGTATCTGCTGCCGATGGACAGGCTTCCAACACCTGGCACCCGGAAGACCTTTTGCTGATCCCGCTTGAAGATTCAGAAGGTCAGATGATCGGTCTTCTCAGCCTGGACGACCCCACCAACGGGCTTCGTCCGGATAAAGCCACGATCGAGGCGGTGGAGATATTTGCTTCGCAGGCGGCGTTGTTGATAAGCTATACCCTGCGGCAAGCTGAATTGCGGGCACGCATCGAGTCTTTGAACTCTGCCTTTGACCGTCAACAAAACCTGATCGACATGGCGAAGGATGATCTGCCCATCCTGCTTCGCAAAGACCTTGAACAGACCATCTCGCTTCATAACCTGGACCGTCGGGCTCAGCGTGTCCGAGCGGGCTTGGCAATCACCGAATCGGTCAGCCGCCAATTGGACTACAACTCGGCTCTTTCTGCGCTCGGGCGCGAAACGCTTACCCAGCTCGGCATGTCCATTGCGTTGGTGGCAGAAAACACTCCGGATGGACCGCATCTGATCCATGTGTTGGGCAGCCTGCCCAGGTCCACGAATGTTGAGGCGTTGTTCGGTCAACGTAACCCGCTGCGCGCATGTTTGCAGAACGGTGCGCCCATTCTGATCCCCAATCTCGATGAAGAAGATGAATGGCGTGATGCTTCCCTGCTGACCTCCCTCCGCTCGAAGGGCGTGATCTGTCTCCCGATCATCGTGGAGAACAAACCGATCGCAGCCATGCTGGCGATCAGCCCTGAACCCATGCCTGCCTTCACGGAAGAAGACCGCCATGTCTACACCCAGATATCGCAGCAGACTTCTGTCATCCTGCAAAATATCTCCCTGTTGAATCAAACACGCCGCCGGTTGGATGAAGTGAACCTGCTGCTTGAATTCAGCCGTGAACTTTCCGGCATGGACGCCGATGCGGTTGTGGCATCGCTGCTTGAAAGCGCACGGCGTGTCATTCCGCATGCGCATGCCGGTGTGGTGTTGATTTGGAATCAAAAGAACGAATTGCTCACACCGCGGGCTGTTTCAGGCTATGCGGATAACGAAAGTATGATGAAGATCAACTATCGTCTTGGCGAGGCGCTGCCTGGAGCATCGTTTATGAACCGCAAGGCGCGCCGGGCGGATGAGATCAACTTCCCGCGTGATTACAATCTCAACACCGAGAATCTTGCCTATTATCGTCAGGCTACGGGCGGTCGTTTGCCTGTGTCGTCTCTCGTTGTTCCCATTATTGCGACAGAGCAGAATATTGGTTTGCTCCTGCTCGATAATTTCAATGCCACCGCCGCCTTCCGCGCGGAGGATGAAACCCTGCTGACGTCTTTGTCTCAGCAGGTGGCGCTGGCATTGGACAATATGCGCCTTGTTCAGACGTCCCAGGAACGCGCTGGTCAATTGCAGGCGTTGAACGATGCCTCCGCCTCGTTGACGACAAGCCTGAGCACGGATCAATTGGTCAACTCCCTGCTCGATCAACTAAATCCCATCCTTCCATACGATACGGCTGCGTTATGGCTTCGTGAGAAGGATCGCCTGACCGTTGTATCCACTCGCGGCTTCTCAGACGTTGAGGAAAGACAGGGCTTATCCATCTCGGTGACCGATAGCGCGCTCTTCAAGGAACTTGCCCAAACGGGACAGCCCACCTTTGTAAGGGATGTACGCGAAGACCCGCGCTTCCCGCCAGTGGATGCACCACGGCTTTCCTGGCTGGGGCTTCCGCTCATTTACAAAAATGAGCTGGTGGGCGTGCTTGCCGTTGAGAAATGGCAGGCGAATTTCTACACCCGCGAACAAATACAGGCGGGTCTGACTTTTGCCAGTCAGGCGGCGGTCTCACTCGATAACTCACGTCTCTTTGAAGATAGCGTGAAGCGTGCCACCGAATTGGATCAACGCTCGCAGCGTCTCACTGCGCTCAATCGTTTTACATCCACATTGACCCGTTCTTTGGATGCCGATCAGATCATGGCGGCAACTGCCGAAGAATTGCTGCAAGGGCTGGCTGCCAGCCGCGTCTCACTTGTGACCTTTGAGCGTGGTCAGATTTACTGGAAGTACACTACTCCGGTAATTCGTGCAAAACTGCCGCGCATCCTGCCGGATGCGCCGATCTTCAGCCGCTTGCGCGAATCGCAGGGTATCTTCAACACTGACGACGTGCGCAGCGAGCCGGACCTTGTCTCCATTCTCGAGATGTTGGGCAACAATACCCGTGCGTTGTTGATCCTGCCGCTTTCCAGCGGCGGGTCACTTGTGGCTCTTGTTTTTGTCCAATTGGTTGGTGACGATCGTTTTGGTATCAATGAATTGGAAGTGGCGCGTACCATTACAAATCAGGCGAGCATTGCTTTGGAAAATGCCCGTTTGTACCAATCTTCTGTTCGTATGGCAGACCGGTTCGCCGTGCTCAATGAGACAAGTTCTTTGGTCAGCGCCAGTCTCAATCCGGAGGAAGTATACGTTTCTGTTCACCATGCAGCAGAGAGGTTGGTGCCGCTCGATTCATTTGTCATCACATTGCTGGATGAAGAGGCGAATGAGGTCGAAGCAGCCTATCTGTTCGATCTTGGAAAACGATACCCCGGAGAACGTGTTCCATTTGGAAAAGGTCTGAGCAGTGAGATAATCCGGACAGCCAAACCCTTCCTGACCGCCAATGCCGCAGTTGAGTCGAAGATCGACTTTGCCCAGGCTGGCGGAGGCGAGGAGGATACAAAGTCCATTCTTGCGGTGCCGATGATCCTTGGCGGCAAGGCGCTGGGTATGCTCTCTGTACAAAGCTACCAAGCGGATGTGTATACCGAGGAGGATGTCCAAATTCTCGGCACGCTCGCGAACCAGGCTATTGTTGCCATTCAGAACGGGCGTCTCTTCAACGAAACGCAGACATTGGCTTCCGAACTTGAAATGCGCGTTTTGGAACGTACTGCACAATTGCAGCGTGAAAAACAAAATACAGATACACTCTTGCGCATCCTTACCGAGGTTTCCTCCAGTCTGGACCTCGACCGCGCGTTAAACCGCACGCTTTCCCTTTTGAACGACGCCACCGGCGCAGAACAGGGCACGATCCTGCTTGTTCATGCGGAGGATAATCTTTTGCATTATCGTGCAGGGTATGGATATTTGTCCGACCGCTCTACTTCTTCGAACAGAGGCTTTACGCTGAAGATCGGTGAAGGTCTGGCGGGCTGGGTGGTCAAGAATCGTGAGGCGGTGTTGATCGGCGACCTGTTCGATGATCCGCGTTGGGTGCGGAGTACCGCCGCAGGTCAGGACCATCGCAGCGCCATTGCAGTGCCGATGTCGGTGGGCGAGGATGCCATCGGCGTCTTGATGGTTTTCCATCGCGCCCAGAGCTTCTTTAGCTCGGAACTTCTCAACCTTGTAACGGCCATTGCAGGGCAGGTGGCGGTTGCCATCAACAATGCCCGCCTCTACGAATTGATTCGCGATCAGGCGGAGCGCCTCGGCTTGATGCTGCGTAAGGAACAGGTCGAAGCAAGCCGCTCACAGGCGATCCTTGAAGCGGTGGCTGACGGCGTCCTCGTGACCGGCGCTGACAACCGCATCTCGTTTGTAAACTCATCCATTACCCGTGTCCTCGGTGTGGATGATACACAATTGCTCGGCAAATCCCTGGAAGGCTTTACCGGTTTGTTTGGCAGTTCATCCGATGCGTGGACGACGACCATCCGTGATTGGTCTGAGGATCCGTCTTCATATCAGATCGGTGAAATGTACGCCGAACAATTGGAATTGGAAAATGGACGCATTGTCCTCGTACACCTTGCGCCAGTGATCATGGTCAACGATTTCCTCGGAACCGTTTCCATCTTCCGCGACATCACACGCGAGGTTGAAGTGGACCGCCTCAAGTCTGAATTCGTGGCAACGGTCAGCCACGAATTGCGAACTCCCATGACCGCCATCAAAGGTTATGTGGATATCCTGACGATGGGCGCTGCCGGCGCCATGAACGAGAACCAGATGCACTTCCTCGAAGTCGTCAGGAACAATATCGAAAGATTGAACTTCCTCGTAACCGACCTGCTCGATATTTCCCGCATCGAATCGGGACGGGTGAAATTGGAACGGACATCCGTCAACTTGTATGAGATCGCTGAAGAAGTGGTGTCAGAAGTGCTGCGTCGTTCCCAGAACGACAGCAAACCCATTGCGCTTTCTCTCGATGCGCCGAAAAACCTTCCGCATATTCAGGGCGACGGCGCGCGCGTCCGCCAGATCATCAGCAACCTTGTCAACAATGCCTACAATTACACCCCTGAGAACGGCACCATTCTCGTGAACATCCGTCCGGAGGATGGCGAAGTTCAGGTGGATGTTCAGGATAACGGCATTGGCATCAAGCCTGAAGACCAGGGGCGCATCTTTGATCGTTTCTACCGCGGCGAACACCCGCTTGTTTTATCCACACCGGGTACGGGGCTGGGGCTGCCCATCGTCCGCCAGTTGGTGGAAATGCATAATGGACGAATTTGGATGAAAAGCACAGGCGTACAGGGCGAAGGCTGTACATTTTCCTTTACCCTGCCTGTCTATAAAAACGGAGCATAAATGGCAAGAATCTTGATCGCAGAAGACGAACCTGATATCCGCGAACTTGTGGCGTTCACCCTGCGCTTTGCAGGGCATGAAGTCATTACAACATCGAATGGCGAAGAGGCTTACAACAAAGCTCAGGAAATCACCCCCGACCTCATCATGATGGATGTACGTATGCCCCGCATGACGGGCTATGACGCCTGCCGTGCCATGAAACAGATTCCCAGCCTGAAGGATATTCCCGTGGTCTTCCTTTCGGCAAAAGGACAGGATTCAGAAATTCAAACCGGGCTTGACGCAGGTGCGGAAGAATATCTGCTTAAACCTTTCGCGCCCGACCAGCTTGTGGAACGGGTAAAGGCGATCCTTGCGAAATTTGGAAAATAAATGAGCGCAATCATTCTTGATGGTTCGATGGTGCATTATGAGGCGTTGGGACGCGGTCGTCCCATCATCTTCCTGCACGGCTGGGTCGGCTCATGGCGTTATTGGATCAACTCCATGCAGGTCGCATCCACATCGTTCCGCGCCTACGCCATCGACCTCTTCGGCTTTGGCGATACCGTCCGCAGCCCGTCGAACTACAGTCTTGAAAAACAGTCAGACCTTCTTAGTCACTTCCTCGAAGAAATGGGAATTGGCAAGGTCGCTCTTGTCGGTCATGACCTTGGCGCGTTGGTCGCCTTCCAATTTTTGAAGTCACACTACGAAAGCGTCGACCGCATGATGGCGATCAATGTCCCGATGGTATACAGCGATCTGAACGCTCGGTTGCGGACGGCTCCCGCTACGGAACTTGCCGAATGGTTGACCAACCGCCAGCCCGACGCCATGACTGCCCTTTCAGACGCCTCCAAAGTGGACCCGGCAGCGGTCACTGCCTCGATGGGCAGTTTCCAGGCGGACAGCATCTTCCCGCACGTCCGTAACTTTGGCGTACCGTGCCTGTTTGTTTATGGCGCAAACGACCCGGCTTTGACCATCCCGCCGCAGGATAACGGTCTGCCCATGCACATGCACCAGATCAATCTCGATGCAACGGGGCACTTCCCGATGCTGGATAATCCGGCTCAATTCCACCGCCTGCTGACAGATTTCCTAGCCCTTGAATCTGGCGTCACGCCGCGGGAATTGCAGCTCAAAGAGGAGTGGAAACGCCGGGTTCGTTAGAATGCCGTGAGAAAAAAGCTCACGGCGTTTTTTTGTCTTGACACAGACCTTCCGCGGTCATATACTGAAAACACAATTGAACGGAGAGCCTTTACGAAAGGCTGAGAGGAGCTTGAACGCGCTCGATCCGCATTACCTGATCTGGTTAATACCAGCGGAGGGACTTCTCAATACACCTGCCAACATCCTCCGCTGTTGAGGATGTTTTGTTTTTAATTCCGTCATTGCGAGGCGATGATCTTCCGCCGAAGCAATCTCATAGTCGATAAATATGTCTCGTACCATCATCTTTGCCAACGGCAACCTGCCAAACCTCGAAAAAGCCCGTGCCCTCATCCGCCCCGATGACTTCATCCTCTGCGCGGACGGCGGTACACGTCACGCCCTTGCGTTGGGATTAACTCCCGATCTCATCATCGGCGACATGGATTCGCTTCCTGCTGCCTTCAACCTGAAACCTGAAACCTTCATCCGTTTCCCCACCGACAAAAACGAAACCGACCTCGAACTTGCCATTGATCATGCTCTCACTCTCAAACCCGACCAAATCCTCATCCTTGCCGCCCTCGGCGGTCGCATGGACCAAACCCTAGCCAACATCACTCTCCTCTCCAACTTTCAACTTGCGACCTTCGACATCCGAATCACTGACGGCGTGGAAGAAATTTTCTTTTGCAGAGACCAAGCCAAAGTCGAAGGAAGAAGCGGAGACATCGTCTCTCTCATCCCCTGGCAGGGAGAGGTCAACGGCATCTTCACCGAAAACCTGCGCTGGCATCTTCATCATGAAACTTTATATCCCGATAAGACCCGCGGCATCAGCAATGAAATGACCGCCGATGTCGCCACAATTTCAATCACGAGCGGATTACTGCTCATCACTCACATCACTGGTAACTGATTAACAAAAAGGAATACCCATGAAAAAAATTCTACTGTTCACTGTTTACTGTTTACTGCTCTCTGCCTGCGCTCCAAAAGGACCTGCCACCCTCACCGTCATGACCCACGACTCGTTTGCAATTAGTGAAGATGTTGTGACCGCGTTTGAACAAGCGAACAATGTGGATGTTGTTTTCCTGCAAAGCGGCGACGCGGGCACCATGCTTAACAAAGCCATCCTCGCAAAGGATGCCCCGCTTGCGGACGTGATGTATGGCGTGGATAACACCTTCCTCTCACGCGCTCTCGAAGCGGATATTTACGATGCCTATCAATCGCCCGCGTTAAGTGATGTGCCCGCCGAGTTTGTGCTTGATTCTTCCTATCATGCCCTGCCCGTGGACTATGGCGATGTGTGCATCAACTACGATAAAAAATATTTTGCCGAAAATGATTTAGCCGTGCCTGCTTCGTTCGAAGATTTGGCGAAGCCCGAATACAAAGGTTTGCTTGTTACGGAAGACCCCGCCACCTCATCGCCCGGCTTGGCGTTCATGCTTGCCACTCGTGCGTATTTCGGTGATGGCTTCCTCGATTACTGGCAGAGCCTCAAAGACAACGGGGTGGTGGTTGTGGATGGCTGGGAAACCGCCTACTACACGGACTTCTCCGCTTCATCGGGACAGGGACCGCAGCCGATGGTCGTCTCTTACGCTTCCAGCCCCGCCGCGGAAGTGTTCTTTGCCTCCGAACCGCCTGCTGATGCCCCGACTGCTTCCATCGTCGCGGATGGCATGTGCTTCCGTCAGATCGAATTTGTCGGCATTTTGAAGAACGGACAGAACCGTGCCCTCGCCGAAAAATTTGTAGACTTTATGCTCGGCAAGCAATACCAGGAAGACATGCCGCTAAATATGTTTGTTTATCCCGTGAATCAAATGGCTCAATTACCTGATGTCTTTACCCAATATGCTCAAGTCGCAAACCAGCCTGCTGACATTTCCTATGCTGATATTGCCGCCAACCGCGATGCGTGGATCGAAGCATGGGCAGGGGTGATGAAGTAGGGGAATGAGTAAAAAGAAATAAGTGATAGTAGCGAGTAAATGCGTAAGGATGTTTTGAACCACGGAGACACGAAGACACGGAGATTTAATCCCCTCCGTGCCTTCGCATCCCCGAAGGGGGCTGCGTCTCCGTGGTTTTCCCGTCTCCTGCTCTGGCTTCCCGTCCTTATCTTTCTTCTTTCCACTTTCTTCTTTCCACTTTCCAAAATCCTCTCGCTTACCTTCGACCCCAACACCCTCACAAACCTAAACAACCTTCTCGTCGCTCGTAACTCGTTATTCTTCACCTTCTACCAAGCTATCCTCTCCACCCTCCTTACCTTCGCCCTCGGACTTCCCGCCGCTATTCTCTTCTCCAAATTCAACTTCCGCGGCAAATCCCTGCTTCGCGCTCTAACCGCTGTCCCTTTTATGCTGCCGACAGTTGTGGTTGCTGCCGCCTTCAATTCGCTTTTTAGTTATAAGGTTACAGGTTCAATGTTACAGGTTTTCAACCTTCAACCTTCAACTTTCTACTTTCTACTTATCTTAACCGCCCACACCTTTTACAACACCTCTATTGTCATTCGCATTGTCGGCAACGCCATCTCACGCCTTGACCCCAAGCTCGAAGCCTCCGCCCGCGTTCTCGGCGCGGATACCATCCATGTTTGGGAAGATGTCATCTTCCCGATCCTCCGCCCCTCGCTTCTCGCCGCCGCCCTGCTCGTCTTCATGTTCGACTTCACCAGTTTCGGCGTCATCCTCCTACTCGGCGGATCGCAATTCGCCACACTCGAAGTGGAAATCTACATTCGCGCCCTGCAACTGCCCAACCTGAATCTCGCCGCGTTGTTATCTGTTATTCAACTCCTCTTCACCCTTATCTTCTCCATTCTCTACTCACGAACCATCAACCAAGTCCAAACTCAAACCGCCCCACGCTTCTCTCAAGCCCGCTCTCCGAAAACCCTCCGCGAACGCATCTTCGTCTTCACTGTGTACTGTTCACTGTTTACTTTCTTTCTGCTACCCTTACTCTCCCTCCCCATCCGCTCCCTCACCCGCCTCGAACCCGACCGCGGACAACGTAACGAAGTCCAATACGGCTTCACCACAGATTACTATCAGGAACTCTTCGTCAACCGCCGAGGTTCCTTGTTCTACGTCCCGCCTGTGCAAGCCGCTGCCAACTCATTGGGCTTTGCAGGTATCACCGTCATACTCTCGCTTGTGCTTGGTTATCCCGCCGCTTACGCTCTCGCCAAACCGACTCGCCTCGAAAAATTTCTCGACCCCTTCCTCATGCTTCCGCTTGGTGCGTCTGCCGTGATGATGGGACTCGGCTTCATCATTTCTTTTGGTCGTCTTATCGCTTCGCCATTCTTCATTCCAATTGCGCATACGCTGATTGCTTTACCCTTCGTCATTCGCACACTTCAACCCGCGCTTGCCTCCATCCCCGAAAGACTTCGCCAAGCCGCAACCACTCTCGGTGCATCCCCTCTGCGCGTTTGGCAAACCGTTGACTTTCCCATCCTTTCACGCGCCACGCTCAGTGCCGCCACCTTCGCCTTCACCGTCTCGCTCGGCGAATTCGGCGCGACCCTGCTCATCACCCGCCCCGAATATCCCACCATCCCCATCGCCATCTCGCGCTTCCTCTCGCAGCCGGGCGGTCTCAACTACGGTCAAGCCATGGCAATGGCAACCGTCCTCATGCTGCTCACCACGCTCAGTATTCTGCTCATCGAAAAATTGCGTTTCAACAACGCCGGAGAACTCTAATGCTCGAACTTCGCAACGTCGTCAAATCCTACGAAGGCAAGCCTTTGCTCAACGACATTTCCTTCACCGTCTCACAAGGCGAAACCATCTGTCTGCTTGGCGCATCGGGCAGCGGCAAAAGCACTATTTTGAGGATGATCGCTGGATTGGATTTTCCCGACCGTGGAGCAATTCTGCTAAACGGCATTGACCTCGCCGGTACACCGCCTCACCTCCGCGACTTTGGCTTGGTCTTCCAAGACTATGGGCTTTTCCCTCACCTAAACGTTTTTGACAACATTGCCTTCGGTTTGAAAATGCGTAACCTCCCCGCCGACGAAATTTCCCTGCGCGTAGCCGCTCTTTTGGGGCAGGTCAATTTGGCAGGCTTTGACTCTCGCAAAGTGACCGACCTCTCCGGCGGCGAACAGCAACGCGTGGCTCTTGCGCGTGCGCTTGCGCCCAGTCCGCGCCTGCTGATGTTCGACGAACCCCTCGGCGCATTGGACAGGTCACTGAAAGAAGGCCTGCTCAACGAAATTCGCAGCATTTTGCATGAAACAAAGATTCCCGCCATTTACGTCACTCACGACCAGGAAGAAGCCTTTGCCATCGCAGACCGCATCCTCGTCTTACACGAAGGCACTATCATCCGCGATGGAACGCCAAGCGAAATTTGGAAAGACCCAAAATTTGCTTTTGTGGCGAAGCTACTGGGAATTGGCAATGTCATCGATGGGGAAGTGGTGACAGAGAATAAAGTCAAAACAGCATTTGGCACTTTTGATATAAGCTGCACAAAAAATGTTGGAGAAAAAGCTCAATTACTAATAACCGAGTTCCCCTCTCCAGCGGGAGAGGGGCGGAGGGGTGAGGGCGAAGCGCAGATAAAACTAACAGTGGAAGATGTGCTTTTTAAGCAGGATCAGTTTCAGGTCAAAGGGAGAGGCGGGCTTGTCATCCACATGAAAAAAGCGCCGCGCATTGGTGACGTCATCACTGTGCAGGTTCAGGTAAAATGCCTGTCATGAAAATCCTCAAAAAGAATCCGGCAGAAGAAGTTACCTGGCAATACGATGGTGCGGAATTGCGTCGTGGTGAAAATTCGATAACGGTGGAAGCATTTTTCAATCGCGATGATTTGCCTTTTCAAGATATTGTTTTGAAACGGAACGACCGCTTTGTGGAAACTTTCTTCACGGACAAGTGGTACAACATCTTTGAGATATACGACCGCGATGACGGCGCATTAAAAGGCTGGTATTGCAACCTTACCAAGCCCGCCATTATTGAGGCTGGACAAGTTTCCTACGTTGACCTGGCTCTCGATCTATGGGTTACTCCCGATGGCAGGCAAACTGTTTTGGACGAAGATGAATTGGAGGAATTGAATTTGGGGGATGAATTGAAAAAGAAAGTTTATGAAGGTTTGCTGGAATTGCAAACTTACTTTAAAGAAAAAAATCCCCTGCCATAAGCAGGGGATTTTTTGAACGCTTAGAAATTGTTCCAAACGTAATAACCGACACCGGAAGCCAGCACACAACAGCAGCACAACACGACAATGGCGACAACGGCGATGATAACGTTGCGATTATTGGAAGGTGCGGGATTCTCCGATGGGGTAACAGGCATATCGTTCATGATTTCTCTCCTTGTTTGAAATGGCGTGCAAGATGATTTTGTGATTATAAACGATGTCAGGCGGACTGGGATTTCTGCTTTCGCCCTGACCACCACCAAAGCACGAGCACCAGAAAGATGATGAATAACACTCCGGCAATGATGGGGAGGACGACAGCCAGAACGGAGGTGACGGTTGCGAGTAGATCTTCGGCGATGGAGACCGGAACGTTTCCAACTCCGCCTGTGGTGGCTGTAACGGCGGGGCGAACCGCGGCTGCCTTTACTGTGTGGACGCTTCCTGCTACGAGAAGTCCGCAGGCGAGTGCCAGCACGGGGTTGACGTCAGTAATGACGTTGGCGCTAGCGGCGAAGGCGATGGCTCCCGCCACCGGGCGGACGATGGTTTGGATGAGGTCGTTGATGTGGTTGACGGCAGGCACTTTATCTGCCACCATCTCGATGATGACCAGTACACCAAGCAGGATCAGAATCCACGGGTTGGCGAGCAGGTCAAAGGGTTTTGCGAGGCGAAGCGTATCCGGAAAGTAATGTCCGATCACTCCGACTACCAGCAATGGGATATAGGCGTTTAATCCCGCACTGGCGGAAAGTCCAAAAGCGGAAAAAATGCCAAGTAAAAGATCCATTTAGTTTCTCCTTTTCAAAGGTCGTATAGGAATATTATACGATCTTTGCGCATCTTGGTTGTCAGCCGGAGAGACCGGGGAATCCGCCCCATGTGCCGGTAAATTGCAGACGGAACAGGTCAATGGTTAGGATCAGAAGCAGCGCAAGGGTGAGACCTGCTGTGAACGCAAGCCAAAGTTGGCGCGGGTGTTCAAAGCTATTGTCCTGTCTCATGATGATGATCCATAACAGCCCGAATACGATCAAAAGCAGGGATAGTGTGCCGAGCGCGCTGATATACGCGATGGGGTAGAGTACGATGGGGCTGTTGCTCAAAATGAGCAAATTAATTACGATAATGGAGACAGTAACAATACCCAATTCCTTCCATCCAAGGGCAGGACGGTCATCCAGGGTTCGCCATAATGTCTGGTTGATGACGGGGTAAAGCATGGCAGCCAACGCAATTCCCATGCCGCTGCCAGTGAACAGGCGCAGGGTATTGTTCGGAACGTATAAATTGGGAATTTGCGATAATCCACCTGTAGTTTGTTTGAGAAGGTAAACATAGGAGTTCGTTCCGTCGATGCCGAAGGCAAGGAAGAAGAGGAACAGAACCGCTAAAACGCCGCGAGAGGGGAGTCTGCTTTTCCTTTTACTGACAAAGGCTTGAAAGAGCAGGGTCAGACCGGCAGCGTAAAATTCACCGGTACAGCGGGCGCACAAGGGAAGTTGACGGTCGTTGATCTGGAAGGAACGCACGTCAATGCGGTGACAGACGGCGTAGCCAATGGCGTCGAGTTTGCCCAGCGCGCCTTCGGGGGCAATGACAAACCAGGCAATGACCGCTGCAATGGCGGCAATGGGCACGACCCAGCTTGCAATGGTTTCGAATTTTGATGGTTGGGGATTTGTTTGCATCGATACATTATATGAGGGATGAATTTGAATTGCAAGAAAGGCTTATTCTGGAAAGAAACTTAACATGCTGTTGAAAGTTTATTCAATGTGCCGCAAAATCTCGTTAAGATGGGTTATCATACACGTAACACAGGAGCGATGTTATGAAGCGAATAGGAATCCTTACTGGCGGCGGCGATGCGCCTGGTTTGAATGCCGTGATCCGCGCGGCGGTGAAGACGGCGATCAATGAATATCAATGCGAGGTGCTGGGCATCCGCAACGGGTACGACGGTTTTTTGGAAGAGGATGGCATCATCCCTTTGGGGCGTGACAGCGTGCGGGGCATCCTGCCGCGCGGCGGCACGATCCTGGGTTCGGCAAATCGCGGCAATCCGTATGCGCGCAAGGTCATCCGTGACGGGAAGGAAGTGACCATTGATGTTTCGGATGAGATCGTAAAAGGCATTAAAAAATTGCAGATGGATGCCCTGCTCGTTCTGGGCGGCGACGGAACCCTGCATATTGCGCATGAACTTTACCAAAAGGGTGTACCTGTCATCGGTGTTCCAAAGACGATCGATAATGATATCGGCGGCACGGAATTTACATTTGGTTTTGATACAGCAGTAAATATTGCCACAGAAGCCATCGACCGTTTGCATACGACCGCCGAGTCGCATCACCGCGCGATGGTCATCGAGTTGATGGGACGCGACGCCGGCTTTATCGCCCTGCACTCCGGCGTCTCTGGCGGCGCGGATGTCATTCTCATTCCCGAGATCCCGTTTACCTTTGACAACATTCTTACCAAGGTTCGCACCCGTGTGGAGCGAGGACTGAAGTTCAGCATTTTGGCGGTGTCTGAAGGTGCAAAACCAAAAGGCGGCGGGCAGGTCTTTTCTCGAAAAGGGGATGAGATGTACGTGCCACGTTTGGGCGGGATCGCGCAGGTTGTAGGAGAATTCCTTGAAACGCACGGATTCGAATCACGCGTGACCGTTCTTGGTCATCTCCAGCGGGGCGGGACCCCCACCGCATTTGACCGCTGGCTCGCCACACGTTATGGAGCGGCGGCAGTCCGTTTGGCGGCACGGGAAGGATATGACCGTATGGTGGCGTTACAATGCGGCGAGATCACCGACCTTCCGCTCGAGGAGGCGGTTGCCGTGCCCAAACGCGTGGACGTCAATGGCGACGCCGTCATCACGGCACGGAATATTGGTATCTCATTCGGCGATGAATAAAAAGAGTGAATAAAAAAGAGGCGACCAACCGGTCGCCTCTTTTACTTTTGCGATTATCTTATTTCTCGAAAACGAATTGACCGTTTTTGTAAAACAATTCGCCGTCTACTAGAATTTCAGAATCAGTACGCATATCGCAGATCATGTCCCAGTGAATGACACTCTTATTCTTTGAACCGGTTTCAGGATAACCGTTTCCAAGCGCCATGTGGAATGAGCCGCCGATCTTTTCATCGAAAAGAATGTTGCCGGTGAATTGCTGAATGTCGAAATTCGTTCCGATGGCGAATTCGCCCAGATAACGCGAACGTTCGTCGCTGTCGAGGGTCTTCAACAGGAAGTCCAAATTCTTTTCGGCATTGGCGGAAGTGACGCGCCCGTTCGAGAAGGTCAACTCGGCGCCTTCCACGCTGGTGCCCTGATAGTTGGCGGGATATGTAAACTTCACCCAGCCATTGACCGAGTCCTCGACCGGACCAGTGTAGATCTCACCATCGGGCATATTATGAATGCCGTAGGAGTTCATGAACGTGCGCCCCTTGACCGAGAGCGTCAAGTCCACGTTTGGTCCGCGCAGGACGACTTGATTTTTGCCCTTCATGAAATCGACAGCCGATTGCTGTTTTTCCTTCACGTCATTCCAAAAAGCAATGGGATCATCCTCATTGGCATGTACAGCGCCAAAGACGAAATCTTCGTATTCCTTCAAGCTCATATTGCCGTCTTGCGCATACGCTTCGGTGGGGTAGAGGGTCGTACACCACTTGAGTTCATCGGTTGCGCCGCGGCGGAATTGCGCATCTGTGATAACGCCTGTGGCTTTTGCGCGGCGAGAGATCTTCTCCGGGTCGATGTTGGATGTCCCTTTGGTGTTTGTCGCCGAATGGATGCGGATGCGTCCCTCGAACTGGTCATAGGCTAATTTGTAAAAGGTCGGCACAAAGTCCAGTTGAGCGTCGTTGGCGTAGGTCAGGTACATTTCATCCTGGCTGAAAGGCATCGTGCCGGGCAGTGCCATCATCAGGTGCGGATGTCCGCCTTTTTCCAATATCTGAATGTACAACTCCCGTAACAAAGGCTCGGCGGCGGTTGTACCTTCGAGCAGGATGCGGTCCCCTGGTTTTACGCGGGTGGAATGTTCCACCAGAACTTTTGCATATTTCGATACACGGATATCAGCCAATTTATTTCTCCATAGTGCAGAATATCCAAATTATATCATTTTCGTTTTTGCCCGTTATTGTAATTACGTTATAGGAGTGTCTATATTCGGAAGTAATTTAGCGGATATTCACCACAGAGATTTACCTTTGTTC
>JACKAV010000015.1 GCA_020634895.1 Anaerolineales bacterium
ACGAACCATCAGCACATTGCCGCTGGCGTTCTTCTGATGCTGCTCCATGATGTAGGAGGTCATGTTCCATTCAGATTCATCGGCATAGGTGCGGATGGTTTCGAGCGGCGGAAGCGCCTGAAAACCAAACTCGCTCATGAAGCGCGGATACTGATTGCGATACGCAGTGAACGGTTTGCCGCCGTGCCACACGTCCCAATAATGCGCGTCACCTTGAATTTGTCCGTTGGGGTTTTCAAAGGGTGTATCCGATGATGGCGAACTTGCCCAATACGAAGTATCGGGGTCTTCGGTGTTGCACCATTCTTTGAGCGTGTGATGAAAAAAATTATCGTACACGGCTTTCAAGGTTTCAAGTTCAGGGTTTTGCCAATTCCACTCTGCCCAGCCTTGTTCCATTTCGTTGTTGCCGCACCACAACGCCAGCGAAGCGCGATGGCGAATGCGGCGGATATTCTCCACGGCTTCCACGCGCACGTTCTCCAAAAATTCAGGTTCATCGAGCGGGTAGATGCTGCAAGAGAAAATAAAATCCTGCCAGATCAAAATGCCGTATTGGTCGCACAGATCGTAGAAGCGTTCTTCTTCGTAGAAACCACCGCCCCACACGCGCAGCATGTTTTGATGTGTCGCCACTGCCGAGCGGATGAGTCCTTCAAGCGAATCTTTTTTGAGACGAGTCGGGAAAGAGTCAGCGGGAATCCAGTCTGCGCCTTTGGCGAAGAAGGGATGACCATTCACCACAAACGTGAAAGACTTGCCCCATTCGTCCGCTTCTTGTCTTAACTCGATCTTGCGCAAACCCAACTGATATTTCTTTTCGTCCAAAGTTTGGTCGCCCTCATTTAAGAGCACACGCACTTGATAAAGCGGCTGGTCGCCCAAGCCATTGGGCCACCACAGTTGCGGATTCTTGACCTGCAAAGAAACCTCTCCGCTGGTGGAAGTGAAGGAAAAACTTTCAGATTGCTGTGAACCGTCTGGAGCCGTGACAAGCAGGGTCGCAGAAAGAGGCGCGGATGCGTTTTCCACTTCCACGCGGGCGGAGATGGTTACGTTTCCGTTATCATGTTTTTGGCGCAGGTGAACTTCAGTGATGCGAGTCGAGTCATAGGCTTCGAGGCGAATGTCCTGCCAGATGCCGATGGGCGGAAGTTGCGGACCCCAATCCCAGCCGAATTGGCAGGGGGCTTTGCGCAGGTGAGGTCCGCCCGCGATGGCTTGCGGCACGCCGTTCATGGGACGAATTGCATTTTTTTCGGTGACGTATTTGACGGGCGAAGTGAAGGTGATGACGAGTTCGTTGCCTTCGGCTTTGAGCAGGGGCTTCACATCGAAGCGATACTGGCGGAACATGTTGTTCGTTTCGCCGAGCGGCTTGCCGTTGAGAGTCAGCGATGCGAGCGTATCCAAACCATCACAGACAAGCCAAATTTGTTTGCGTTGAAAGACATCGGCTTGCGCGTTGAAGGTGGAGCGATATTCCCAATCGCTTTCGGCGACCCATGCCACGCGCTTTTCATTGTCACCTACATATGGGTCGGGGATTTTCCCCAACGCCATCAGGTCGGTGTGAACGCCACCGGGAACTTGGGCTGGAAACCATTCTTCGGTGGATGTTTGACGAAATTGCCACGAACCATTCAAGGATTGAAAATTCATGTTTGATTCCTAATTCTCTACTGTGTGTCCGTCATTGCGAGTACGCTCTTGTTTTGCCCTCGCAATGACGAATATATGTAACTTACCTTACGCACCCTCATCCCCAGCCCTTCCCCCGAAGGGGAAGGGAGTCCCCTCTCCCTTTGGGAGAGGGCTAGGGTGAGGGAGCATAATTTATACAACCCCCAAAAGGCATTCATGACACAAAACCAAAAACTTCGCAACACAATTGGCTATTACCTGATCTTTATCAGCATGGGATTTGGCATGGGAATTGTCGGTCCCGCGCTCCCTTCGCTGGCGAAGCAGGTAGGCAGCACGCTTGGCGTCATTGGTTCCATGTTCCTCGTTGGTTCCATCGGCGGCATGCTAGGGACAGCACTCAGCGGGCGCATTCTCGACCGCATTCCGCAACGACATTTTGTTCTTGGTATTGCCCAATTGATCAGTACGGTTGTGCTTGCGGTCACGCCCTTGGCTGGAAAGTTATGGATCCTGTGGTTGATCGTTTTCATCAACGGCTTCCCGGTGGGCATGATCAACAATGGCTCCAATACGCTCTTGATGTGGATGCACAAAGAAAAAGCCGGTCCCTACATCAATGGGCTGCACTTCTCCTTTGGCTTGGGCGCATTCTTGGCGCCTACTATCTTTGCCCAGGTATTAAGGTTAGGTGGAACCTATCAACATGCCTATTGGGTGTTGGCTGCCATCGCAGTCCCTGTGACACTCTTCATCATGTTCATGCCAAACAGCCCGGAACATCTTCATGAGAATGATGACAAAGCCCAAACGCAGGAGAATCTGCGTGCTGTATTGCCGATCGTCATTGTTGCCATGCTCTTCCTGTTTTTCTATGTCGGTTCTGAGATCACCTTCGGAAACTGGATTTACACATACGCGCTCACGCTCAGCCTCGCGGATACGACAAACGCGGCATATCTCACTTCTGGTTTTTGGTTATTCTTTACCATTGGTCGCGCCATCTCCATTCCGGTAGCGGCGCGATTCAAACCCGCGCAAGTTCTCACCGTTTCATTTCTGGGCGGGATCGGCGCATTGGCTTTGGCAATTGCCGTACCGCAATCCGCCACAGTCTTGTGGATCGCCGTCGCGGCGGTGGGATTCTTCATGGCTCCCATTTGGGCAACGGGTTACAACTTTGCAGGGCAGTCCATCAAACTGACCGCCACCATCAGCAGCCTCATCATTCTTGGAGATAGTTTTGGTGCAGTTGTGCTTCCGTGGCTGACGGGACTTGCCATCGAACGCTTTGGCGCGTACACCATGCCCTGGCTGGTTCTCGTCAGCCTTGCGCTCAACGCGCTGGTCTTTGGAATCATGTTGTTGCAACGCAGGAATATGACCAAGAGTGTTTCTGAAGTATCGGCATAAAAGGAGAATCCCACCATGACCATGCGAGAAAGAATTGCCTCAGGAAAATTATTCACCGATTATGTGGAAAGTCTGCCCGAAGACCGCTCCAACGCCAAACGAAGGATGATCGCGTTCAATGCAACAGGTCCCGACACGCTGGAAGAACGCTTTCGGCTGGCAGAGGAAATCTTCGGGCGCAAGATCAATGCGTGGATCGAGCCGCCGTTTTACTTCTGCTACGGAACCAATATCGAACTTGGCGAAGGCTGCTACATCAACTTCAATTGCAACTTTGTGGACGATGGCAAGATCATCATTGGCAACAAAGTAATGTTCGGTCCCGGCGTGACCATTGCCACGGTCGGACATCCCATCAACCCGAATTACCGCGAATACATGTATTGTGACCCCGTGAAGATCGAAGATAACTGCTGGATCGGCGCAGGCGCGATCATCGCCCCGGGCGTGACCATTGGCGAGAACAGCGTTATCGGTGCGGGCAGCGTGGTGACGAAGGATATTCCCGCCAATTCGGTCGCGGTGGGGAATCCATGCAAAGTCTTGCGGACGATCAACGAAGATGACATGAAATACTATTACAAAGGCAGAGAGATCACGCAGGAAGATTTGGATGAAGAAGCAAGTTTGAGATAAACAAGAAAATTCAATAAGGAGAAACCAATGGCGATTGAACACAAACGACTCGGCAGGCATGGCGTCCTGGTCAGCAATATCTGCCTCGGCACAATGAACTTCGGCTGGCAGACCAGCGAAGAGGATAGTTTCAAGATCATGGATCGCGCCCTCGAACTCGGCATTAACTTCTTCGATACTGCTGATGTTTACGGTTGGAGTGTGGAACATGGTCACACCGAAGAAATCATCGGGCGTTGGTTCGCGCAAGGCGGCGGACGGCGAGATGCAACTGTACTGGCGACGAAGGTATTTAACCCCGTCTCACGCAAAGCCAATATGAAAGAAGTCAACAGCGACGGGCGCAGTTTGTCCGCGTATAAGATCCGCAAGCATTACGAAGGCAGTTTGAAACGCCTCCAAACTGATTGGATTGACCTCTATCAAATGCACCACATTGACCGCGATTGTCCGTGGGATGAAACCTGGCAAGCCTTTGGCAGCCTCATCGATCAGGGCAAGGTGGTTTATGTCGCTTCCAGCAATTTTGCAGGCTGGGACATTGCCACCGCCTGTCAGGAAGCCTCGAAGCGCGGCATGTTGGGCTTGGTCAGCGAGCAAAGCATTTATCACCTCAACAACCGCACCATCGAGTTGGAAGTGATTCCCGCCTGCCGTCATTATGGCTTGGGGCTCATCCCATGGAGTCCGCTGGGCGGCGGGTTGCTGGGCGGCGCGTTGGAGAAAATGCAAACAGGTCGGCGCATGGGCGAGAACTTTGAAAAGGAAGTTGCCGAGAACCGTGAGAAGTTGGAAAAGTACGAATCCCTTTGCCGCGAGATCGGACATCCCCCCGGAGAAGTTGCGCTGGCTTGGCTGTATCACAACCCCATCGTCACCGCGCCCATCATCGGTCCACGTACGATGGAGCAGTTGGAAAGCGCCGTCCGCGCAACGGATATCAAACTGGATGAAGAAACGCTCAAGAAACTGGATGAAATTTTCCCCGGTCCCGGCGGCGAAGCGCCTAAAGCGTACGCGTGGTAAACCAATTTTGTAGGTCATGCTTGCAGCATGACATCACTCGCATATTGTGAGCAGTCACGTTATAAACGTGACCTACTGTCTGCTTCGCAAAAAGGAGAACAGATGACCAAACAACCCGCATATCTCGACCCATCCCTGAGCGTGGAAAAACGCGTCCAAGACTTGCTCAGCCGCATGACCCTTGAAGAAAAAGTCGGGCAGATCACTCAATGGGACGCCCGCGATGAAGACCTGTCTTTCATTAACACGCGCTTCCCTGGCTCGATCCTTCACATCCTCGGCGAGAAACTCGCACGCGCCATGGACTTGGCAGCGCAGAACCGTCTCGCCATTCCCTTGCTCGTCGGCGAAGACGCCATTCACGGACATTCCTTCTGGAAAGGTGCAAACATCTTCCCGACTCAGTTGGCGATGGCTGCCAGTTGGAATCCCGATTTACTTGAACAAGTAGGGCGTGTGACCGCTGAAGAAGTTGTGCCAACAGGCATTCATTGGACGTTCTCGCCTGTGCTTTGCCTCACTCGTGACCTGCGCTGGGGTCGCACCGATGAAACCTTCGGCGAAGACCCGTACATCATCGGCGAACTTGGCGCGGCGTTGATTCGCGGCTATCAAGGTAAAGGCTTGGACGACCCGCAGGGAATTCTCGCCACCGCCAAACATTACGCGGGCTACTCCGAAACCCAAGGCGGACGCGATGCCTCCGAAGCGGATATCTCACCGCGTAAACTCCGCAGTTATTTCCTGCCACCTTTTGAACGTGCCGCCCGCGCTGGCGCGATGACCTTCATGACGGGCTATCAATCCATGGAGGGCGTGCCGTCCACCATGAATCATTGGTTGCTCACCGAAGTACTGAAAGATGAGTGGGGCTTCAAGGGCATCGTCGTCACCGATTGGGATAACGTCGGGCGTTTGGTCTACGAGCAAAAAGTCTGCGCCAATTACGTCGAAGCGGCGGTTGTCGCCGTCCGCGCGGGTAACGACATGATGATGACCACGCCGCAATTCTTTGAAGGCGCTATCGAAGCCGTCCGCAGCGGCAAACTTTCTGAGAGCGAGATCGACGCGCCATGCGCCCGCCTGCTCGCGCTCAAGTTCCGCATGGGTCTATTTGAAAATCCGCGCCGCCCAAATTTGGAACAAGCCGCCATCGAGATCAATCGCGCTGATCATCGCGCCGTCAATTTGGACACCGCCCGCCAGAGTCTGATCCTCTTGCAGAACAATGGCTTGCTTCCGCTTGACCCAAGCAAACTAAAATCCATCGCGATCGTTGGACCGAACGCCAATGACGACTTGCAGCAACTTGGCGATTGGTCACTCGGCGCTTCACAACATCCGCCCGAGGCGGGGAAGCACCCGCGTGAGAAGACGACCACGCTGTTGGATGGTCTCCGCAATTTGGCTCCCGCCAATGTGACCATCCACTACGAGCGCGGCTGCTCCATTGTGGATGATGACACTTCGGGCATTTCCGCGGCTGTGACAGCGGCTCAAAATGCGGATGTGGTTGTCGCCGTGGTGGGTGACCATTTGAATTTCGTCGGCGAGACTCTCAGCACCGCCACGCTCGAATTGCAAGGCGGGCAAATTGAATTGCTGAACGCGCTGGAAAAAACTGGCAAGCCGATAATCGTGGTCTTGGTCAACAGCAAGCCGTTGGTTTTGCCTGCTTCTGCCAAAAACGCCGCCGCCATCATCGAAGTCTTCAACCCTGGCATGGAAGGCGGTACAGCATTCGCCGAAGCCTTGTTCGGCTTGCTCAACCCCTCCGGCAAGTTGACCATTTCCATTCCAGTGCATGTTGGTCAACAGCCCATCTTCTACAGCCAGGTCCGCGGACAACACGGCAGCCGCTACGCCGACTTGACCCAAGAGCCGCTCTTCCCTTTTGGGCATGGTCTCAGTTACACAAAATATGCGTATTCCAATTTGCGTTTGTCTTCTTCAAAACTCACACAAGGCGAATCCGTCAAAGTCTTTGTGGATGTGGAGAATATCGGTCAGCGCGAAGGCGTGGAGATCGTGCAAGTCTATGTCAGCGATGTGGTGACTTCGGTCACGTGGGTGAACAAAGCGCTCAAAGCCTTCGCCCGCGTTTCACTCCAACCCGGCGAAAAGAAAACCGTCGAAGCGGAACTGCCTTGGGAGTCCTTCCGCATTGTGAACACGAAGGCTGAGTACATCGTCGAACCCGGTGAGTTTGAAATTCTGGTTGGTCCTTCTTCACGAGATCAAGACCTATTGAAAACAATGTTGTCGGTTGTAGAATAATCTTTAATTACAGGTGACTGTCACTTTGTGGAGTAAATATGAAGAGCGTTGTCATTCAAGAACCAAACAAAATCACCTTGTTAGAGAAAGATGTTCCAACTCCAAAGAGCATGGAACTGGTCATTCAGGTGATGGCAAGCGGAATCTGTGGAACCGACTTGCACATCTTTCGCGGGGAATATTTGGGAAGTTATCCTGTCATCCCCGGACATGAGTTTTCAGGCGTGATCGTTGCAGTTGGTGATAACGTCTCGCGTTTCAAAGTGGGGGATCGGGTCGCGGTGGAACCAAACATCGCCTGCGATAACTGTGTCAATTGTTTGAACAACCGCCAAAACTTTTGCCTCAACTGGCAGGCGGTCGGTGTGACATTGCCGGGTGGCATGGAACAATTTGTCGCTGTCCCTGAAAAGGCGGCATTCAACATCGGCGACCTTCCATTTGAGTATGGTGCCTTCGTCGAGCCGCTTTCCTGCGTGGTGCATGGAGTCGAGCGCGCGCATATTTCGATGGGCGATCATGTTGCCGTTTTAGGCGCAGGTCCGATTGGGAATCTGCTACTTCAGATGGCGCGCCTGCAGGGTGCGGCGAAAATTACCATGCTGGAATCCAACCCCGGGCGCGCCGAACTTGCACGTCAACTCGGCGCGGATCATGTTGTGATGAGCATGGACGAAATGCAGATTGATACTTATGATGTAGTCATCGACGCGACAGGCGCGATCCCCGTAATGAATCGCTCGGTCGATTTTGTCCGCAAAGGTGGAACGGTGCTGCTCTTTGGTGTTCCTCCTTCAGGAAAAAATTTGGAAATGGAAGGCTTCAAGATATTCCAAAAAGGATTGACCGTTCTTTCCTCATACACCTCGGTTCGGAATTCGTATCAAGCTGTGGAGTTGCTGCGATCCGGTCAAATCCGGGTTGATGCGCTGATCTCCCATCGCCTGCCGTTGGAAGATCTGCCCAAAGCGTTGGAGATGATCGAGAGCCGCGATCCATCTGTCAAAAAGGTCATCATCCAGCCAAATAAGGTTTAACAATCTTGGTGAATTGTTAAAGGTACTGGGTTGCCAGGATTTTTTTCAAGTCTATGGAAGCATATTAGCCACTATGGCTTGTATTACATATTAAGGACCCGAAAATATGAACGAGGAATTTGAGCTTGAAGAGTGGGTACCTTGGCTGGCGTTGTTTGTTACTGCACTTGGCGGCTTCTTACGGGTATTAATGATCGGCACGAAGGGGCTTTGGCTGGATGAAACTGTCAGCATTTGGCTGGCAAAACAAAGTGTTGCGGATATGCTGCAATGGATCGTCAAGATCGACCCGCATCCGCCTCTGTATTATCTGCTGCTTCATTTTTGGATGACACATTATGGGGACACGCCATATTACGTTCGTTTGTTATCCGCTTTATTTGGTACGGCTACAATTCCCGTCGTTTATCTGATCGGTAAAAGAATATCTGGTGAGGTAGTGGGGTTGTCAGCCGCCGTATTTTTTGCACTTTCCACCTTCAATATTTACTTTGCACAGGAAGCGCGGATGTATACCCTGCTAACCTTCAATGCTGCCATGGCGATCTATGCGCTTTCCATATTGATCACAAATCCTCGGTCGTTATTGCCAATGGGTGGTCAATTTAGGGAATACCTGCGGGTTTGGTGGACGACCGAACCGGTTAGTCAAAGTGGCGAAAGAGATCCCAGATTTGTGATCGAACTCCCCAAAACCGGGTGGCGGGCTTGGCTTTACCGTATTCGACAATTTTCTGTTCATGCCATAGAAACGGATTTGGCTTGGGCTGCATTTATGATTTTCTCAGCCGCAACTTTGCTTACTCATAATACAGCCGTCTTGTTCCCTGTTGCTACAAATACCTTTGTTCTTGGATTGATGTTTTTTCAGAGGATGAAAAAGAACGTTCCTTCTCGATTTGTTCAGGCTCCTTCTATTGGAAATTGGGTAAAAGCTCAGATCGGTATTTTCATTCTCTGGAGCCCATGGCTGCCTGCTTTTATCCAACAAGTTCGCCGGGTTGATCAGGAATTTTGGCTTCCCAAACCCGATTGGAACACCATCACCCAGACACTTCGCGCTTTGCTGAACGCTTCCGCACCGACCCAGGCAAGCCAGATCATGACATGGATCTTGTGCACCGTGCTTATCCTTGGGTTGGTGTACTTCAGAAAGGATCTTTCCAAATTCTTTTTTCTAGCAGCTTTATTTGTTATCCCTGTTCTGGGTGAGTTGATCGTGAGCATTCACCGTCCGATATTTTATGGACGAACTTTGATCTGGATAACCATCCCAATGGTACTTCTATTGGCAGCGGGCATTGCTCAATTAAGATTTCGTTTTTTGATTATTTTAATGCTGGGACTCTTAAGTACAAACTACCTCTTTTCAGTTGGCGATTATTTTCGATTTACGCAAAAAGAGGATTGGAAAACAGCCGCAGGCTATGTGGCTTATTCCGCTCAAAAAGATGACCTTGTGCTTTTTAACTCAAATTTCATCATCATCCCGTTCGAGTATTATTTCAAACCGTATGAAAAACTATACTTAATTCAGGTGGATGAACGCGGGGTGCCGTTTGATTTGTACAGCAGTGGCGTCCTGGAACCTAAAATGACAACAGATGATGTACCGGCATTGGTTTCTTTGTTAGATGAATATAACAGGGTCTGGCTGGTATATAGTCATAACGACTACACAGACCCTGATAGTCTAATACCCCAAACACTTGCGTTACATATGAAATTGATCCAAGAAAAGGAATTTTATGGGGGGAAAGTTTTGTTGTACGAAAAACCGTGAGAAAACTTAAGACGATAGGGTAATCCGTTAACGCGGTAGCAGGTTGGGTTAACTTATAAAATAAGGCACACAGAGAGGCAGGTTGTAAAAACTCCGTGCTCTCTGTGCGCTTCGTGCTAAGAGTTTTAATTATTGCGCAATCCCCATTTCTTCCATAAATTCAAAGTAGGTCTGACCAGAATATCCGCGTGGGATGGGGGGCATTTTCTCGAAGGTGGATTCCAATTTCTGATTTACGCCTGTTTCACTACTTTGCACGATTCGGTGCAGGACTTCCAGCGCGTGATATGCCATCTCTTTGTTGGCGCGGTTCTTGCGTCCCAATCTCATTGACCAAGCCATTTCGGCAACGCCAAGTCCGCGATATTCTTCGGTGAAGGCGTGACTTTGCTGCATGGCGAACGGCTCGTTACCGCCTTTCAAAATGACCTTGACCTCGCCGCCGAAGTGATCGGGGTCAGCCATGTACATGACGCCCATTGTCCCATGCAGGGTGAGGACGGGGCGTTCTGGAACAGTGAAAATAGAATTGGCATCGAAGAGCACATTCCCAACCGTGCCGCTTTCAAATTGCAAAGTGCCAGCCATTAAATTCTCACACTCGATTTGAAACGGCTCGCCGAAATTTTCCAGCGCGAAATTTTTGCGTTCGGGGTTTCGCATTCTTGTCACACCCGAAACTTCCTTGACGGGACCTAAAATGCTCAACAAGGCAGTGATGGAATAAATGCCCACATCAAAACCAATGCCGCCGCCAGGTCTGGCAGTGAAGGGGAAGGCGCGGCTGAAGATTTCGCTGTCACGTGTGAGGATCGATACGCAGGAAGTAACTTCGCCGATCATGCCGCTTTCGACAACGTATCTCGCAGTCTGCGCCGCGGCGCCGAGGAAGGTATCAGGTGCGGCGCCGAGGTAGAGATTCTTTTCGTTGGCGATCTTCACCAATTCGGCGGCGTGTTCCAATTCCACCGTCATTACTTTCTCGGTGTAGACGTTCTTACCCGCTTCGAGCAATTTCTTGATGACGCCATAATGTCCTGTCGGCGCGGTGAGGTTGACCACGATCTCAATCGAATCGTCCGCCAGGATTTCTTCAAAGGTCATGGCTTTGATGCCGAATTTCTCGACCTTGTCTTTAACTTTATCAGGGTTGCGGTCATAACCGCCGACCACATCCAAAATTTTGAATTTGCTTTTCATCGTGCCAAGATAAGCATTGCTAATTCCGCCGCAACCGACGAGTGCGACTTTTACAGGTTGGATTTTCATTGTGTCCTCGATTCTTGTAATAAAAATAATGTTCCGTCATTGCGAGGGCGGTATTCTTCCGCCCGAAGCAATCTCTTAGCCTGTTAGCGAGATTGCTTCGTCGCTGTCGCTCCTCGCAATGACGAAGAGGCTCATTTAAGCCGATACGATACAAACGCAATCGTGCGATTATCAGGCGCCCACGAGTTGACATTAATGGTTCCCTGTCCGCCAAACAAACTGACGATGGTTTTGGATTCGCCCCCCGTCGCAGGGATGAGGCGCAGTTCCACATTTTTATTTGCAGGATGATCGCCCGGTTCCACATCCCCTTTTTTGTAGGCGATGTACACCACCCATTGATTATCCGGCGAGACGTGCGGAAACCAATTATTGGATTCTTCGTTCACCATGTGCGTGGGATTCGAGCCATCCGCTTCCATGCGCCAGACTTGCATCAAGCCTGTCCGCACAGAGTTGAACCAGATGTGTTTGCCATCGGGCGAATATTCGGGACCATCATCCAGACCCGGCAAATTGGTGAGTTGCGTTTCTTCGCCGCCATTGACAGAGATGGTGTAGATGTCATACTGTCCATTGCGTTCCGCGCAGTAGGCAACGCGCTTGCCATCGGGCGACCAACCATGCAAATAACTGGGACCCTTTTCCGTCACCAAGCGCGGAGCGCCGCCGCTCAACGGCAGGATGTAAATGCGCGAGGTTGCATCTTCGTTCGTGAAGTGACTGACCGCCAGTTCAGAATTATCAGGTGAAAGCACATGGTCGTTGTTGCAGTCGATGGCAAAGCCCGTGTCGATCTCTTTCACATCGCCCGTCGCCATTTCATATGTGAACATGTGTCCGTTGCTGTTGAAGACCAAATACTTTCCATCCTTTGTCCAGTTCGGCGCTTCGATGACATGATCGAACTCTTTCAAAAATTTTCGCTCTCCCGTGAACACATCTATGGTTTCGAGGATGCTGAATGAATCGCGTTGGGCGATCCACTGCCGTAAAGTTTCAATATCCATTGTTAGAGTTCCTTCAAAAAATTTTGTATGGTTTCAATATATGTTGAAAATTGCTCGCGGCGGATGTTATGTCCCGCCCCGTCAATGTGAGTCGTTTGGATGTGGGGAATGAGCGTTTTTATTTGTGCAACATCCTTCTCGCTCGATGCTGCGCCGCGCTTTGTATCTGCGCTGATGATTAACGCGGGGCAGGTAATTTTCTTGAACAGATTTGGCAGGTCAATGGAATTCATATCGGATGCGTCGATGAAGGCTGCCACATTGGGACTGACTCTGTGCTTCGAGTTGATCCACGGCTCGAACTCCGCCTCAGACCACGCCGGATTTTGTTCCCGGCATTCGGACAGCAATTCTTCCCGTGTCTTTTGCTTGAGTGAGTTGATCCATGCAGTGAAGCCGATCTTAAAATTTTCATCTTGAGGCGCATTCATCCAAAACGGAGGCGGGTCTTCCAAAAGGATCGCGCGCGGCATGGATGGATAAAGTCCTGCCGCTACAAACGCAGTAATTGCTCCCATCGAATGACCGAGAATGATCGGCTTTTCTAATTCCAATGCCTGAATCACCCCCGCCAAATCTGTGCCGAGGTTTTGGAGAGTGTAGCCATCTTCCGGCGCATCAGACTTGCCATGTCCGCGCGCATCGACCATGATCACATCAAAATCTTTTGCAAACACTTCCGCCGATGGTGTCCAGCACAGCCCATCATCGGTGATTCCGTGCGCAAGGACAAGCGGCGGCTTGCCTCCACCTGTGCGATAGTAATGAAGTTTTATTCCATTTACAGAAACGTACGAAGAAGTTGTGTTGAACATTTTTCACCTCAAGTGATTTTCACTTCTTTTATCTTCTATTTTTTAGTAAATTCACAAACACACGGAAAATCCGCGCCATCTCTATTTTTTCAGGTTCCATCAGCCATTGCACTTGCAAGCCATCCATCATGGCGAGCAGTAATACACCCAAATCATCAGCAGAAATATCTGAACGGATATCTCCCTGCGCTTGTCCCTGCGCAATGATCTGCACCCAGGCTTCGCGTCCGTTGTGATAGCGCTTTGTAAAATATCCATGTGCGGGGTGTTCGGGGGAAATGCTCTCAGCCACCAATAAATTGAATAATTGAATAATGCCCGGCGTGGCTTGATTCTGTTCCACCAGTTCAGCCGCAACTTCAAGAATATCGTTATTGTTTTTTTGCAGAGTCTCGTCTGTTTGTTCTTTGTGGATGCGGTCGCGTTCTTTGAGCACTTCCATCAGGAGGTGGGTCTTGCTGGGGAAGTGGTGCAAAAGCCCAGGTCCCGTTAGACCCGCGGCTTGGGCGATATCCGCCATCTTCGCGCCGCGGAATCCCTTTTGGGCAAAAGATTCCATTGCAGAGTGAATGATCTTCTCGCGGCTGGCGCGGGTTCGTTCGGCTTGTGTGCGCCTCGGAGTTTTAGTCTGTGACATGAATCTATTATACAGCAACTTACCTTAATTTAAGTAGGTAAGTTTGGTAAAATCAGTTATTACTATTAAAAAATCGCTGGTGTTGAAGAAAAATTTGATTAGCTAAAACCCTTGACTTGGAGTTAACTCCAAGTATTACACTACTCCAGAGGTAAAAATGAAAATCGCAGAAGTTAGTGAAAAATACGGTATTTCCGCAGATACGCTTCGATATTACGAGCGTGTCGGTCTCATTCCGCCTGTTCACCGCAATGAGGGTGGCATTCGCGACTACGATGAACTTGATCTTCGGCGGGTCGATTTCATCAAGTGTATGCGCCGCGCCGGACTGCCTGTGGAAGTGCTGATCGATTATGTGAGTCTGGTTCAACAGGGCGATTCAACCGCCGGTGCGCGCCGGGAGATTTTGGTTGAGCAAAGGCATCAACTTTTGAACAAGATCGAAGAACTCGAAAAGGTACTTGGAATTCTCGACCATAAGATCGAGGTATACGACGAGATTCTTTTGAAGATTGAGCAGGGTCTTTCCAATGCAAAGTCAGAAGTAGAGTAATAGTGAAATTAAAGAAGGTCATTTACCCCAGGTAAGGGAATTATGGATATCGAAAAACTCATTCAAGATATTGTTGATGAAGTCAAAAACGTCTCCGGGGTTAAGGCAATTGTGCTTGGCGGCTCCCGCGCGCGAGGGATGCATCATGCCGCTTCTGATATTGATTTGGGAATTTATTATGACTCTTCCCAACCGTTGGATGTAAACGAATTAGCAAAAGTGGCAGCAAAGCTTGATGATGAGCATCGCACGGATCTCATTACAGCAACAGGCGGGTGGGGACCGTGGATCAATGGCGGCGGTTGGCTTCGCATTCAATCCATCCCTGTCGATTTCCTATACAGGGATTTGGACAAGGTCAATAACGTCATCGATGCCTGCCTCGATGGAAATGTGGAAATTTATTATCAGCCCGGCCATCCCAATGGATTTCCCTCGTCCATTTATCTTGGAGAGATCGCCGTCTGCCAGCCGCTTTGGGATCCCGAAGGGATCATCGTAAAACTTAAGAGCAGCATCACGCCTTATCCTGCTACTTTAAAAAAGGCTGTGATCCAGAAATTTGCATGGGAAATGGATTTCTCGATCGGCATTGCCCAGAAAAGTATCGCAAAGTCAGATGTTGCTTATGCGGCGGGGTGCGCTTTTAGAGCCGTGATGTGTATGCTTCAAGTTTTATTTGCCGTGAATGAAACCCATTGGTTAAACGAGAAAGGCGCAGTGGCAATTGCGAATCATTTCGAGATAAAGCCTGCTAATTTTCAAAATAGGGTAGATGAGGTTTTTACCTTGCTGGGCGCTACACCTGAATCGATAACCCAATCCCTAAACTTGCTTAAAGAATTAAGTGCGGAACTTAATGACCTAATGCGAAATAATGGAACGATATAACCTGTAACTTTCAACCATAGGAGAAAAAATAATGAAAACCCGAAAACTTGGTAATACCCTCGAAGTATCCGCCCTTGGCTTGGGTTGTATGCGTATGAGTTTCGGCGATTACCCCACCGAAAAAAGCGAAATGATTAACCTGCTGCATCAATCGGTTGAGCGCGGCATTACCTTCTTTGATACCGCTGAAGTGTATGGTCCCTTCACCAATGAAGAGTTGGTCGGCGAGGCGTTGCAGCCGTTCAAGGGAAAAGTGGTCATCGCCACCAAGTTTGGTTTCAAGCATGGGGAGGATGGTCCACGCCCCGGCACTGGGTTGGATAGCCGTCCCGAGCAGATCAAGCGCGTGGCGGAAGAGTCGCTCAAACGTCTACGGGTGGAGGCGCTCGATCTCTTCTATCAGCATCGCCCCGACCCCGAAGTCCCAATGGAAGATGTGGCAGGCGCGGTCAAGGATTTGATCCAACAAGGGAAGGTGAAGCATTTTGGTTTGTCCGAATCAAGTGCGGATCAAATTCGCGCCGCTCACGCCGTTCAGCCTGTTACAGCGCTTCAAAGCGAGTATTCCATCTGGTGGCGCGCCATCGAAGAAAATAACATCCTTGCAACCTGTGAAGAACTCGGCATTGGGCTTGTGCCGTACAGCCCGCTGGGGCGCGGCTTCTTGACGGGCGCTGTCACCAAAGAGACGAAGTTTGCCGAGAACGATATCCGCGCCAAGAACCCGCGTTTCACAGGCGAAGCGATTGACGCAAACATGGCGGTGGTGGAACTGCTCAAGCGCATTGGCGCAGAACATAACAGCACGCCTTCGCAGATCGCCCTTGCCTGGCTGCTGGCGCAAAAACCGTGGATCGTCCCCATCCCCGGCACACGCAAACTGGAACGGCTCGACGAAAACAACGGCGCGGTGAATTTGCAACTCTCAGCGGATGATCTCTCTGAAATTCGCAGCGCGATGGAAAAAATTCAAGTAGTTGGCAATCGATATTAGGTCAATATGCAAAACACAAACATGGAACAAGACGTTATTAATCTCTCCAAAGAGAAGTGGGCTTGGATGGCAGATAAAAATACCGCCGAGTTGGATGCGCTCTTTCATGAAAAATCTGTTTATGTTCACATGGGTGGATCGTGGGGCAAGGCGCAGGAAATGGACATCATCAAAAGCGGTGGCATCCACTACAAGAAGGCAGATATCCATGAAGTGTCAGTGAATATCATTGGCGCAACCGCCGTTTTATTAAATCGAATTACTTTGCTTGCCGTTGTTGGCGGTAACGAAGTGACCAATCCATTCATGGTGACGGAAGTCTATGTGCAGGAAGACAATGCTTGGAAATTAGCCTCGCTTTCGTTTACCAAATTACTTATCCCAGAGCAGAAATAAGGAAACGATGATGAAAACTATAAAATTAAATAACGGCGTCGAAATCCCCGTTCTCGGCTTCGGCGTTTTTCAAATTGCCGACCCAGCCGAATGTGAACGAAGCGTCATTGACGCGATTGAAGTTGGCTACCGACACATTGATACTGCTGCTTCCTACATGAATGAAGAAGCGGTTGGCAAAGGGATCAAGCAAAGCGGCGTGGCAAGGAAGGATTTATTCATCACCACAAAACTTTGGATTCAAAGCAATGGCTATGAAAACACGCTCAAAGCATTTGATCGGTCGTTGAACCGCTTGCAAATGGATTACGTTGATTTGTATCTCATCCACCAGCCATTTGGCGATGTGTACGGGGAATGGCGTGCAATGGAAGAATTGTACAGGCAGGGCAAAATCAAGGCGATTGGCGTTTCAAACTTCCAGCCAGACCGCATGATGGACTTGATTATCCATAACAAGATCGTGCCGATGGTCAACCAGATCGAGGTCAGTCCCTTCCATCAGCGGGTGGAAGGAAAAGCCTTTTTCGACGAGCAGGGTGTGGCAGTCGAAGCGTGGGCGCCTTTCGCTGAGGGTCGAAACAATATTTTCCAAAACGAAACCTTGTCTAAGATTGGCGAAAAGTATGGCAAGAGTATTGCTCAGGTCATTTTGCGCTGGGTTGCTCAAAGAGGAATCGTCGCGCTTGCTAAATCCGTCCGCAAGGAAAGAATGATTGAAAATATCAGTGTTTTCGATTTTGAATTGGATGCGGAAGATATGGCAGCCATCACAACGCTGGATACCAACACCAGCGCCTTCTTCGATCATCGCGATCCCAAAATGGTGAAATGGCTTGGCGAACGCAATCTGGATATTTAAAGAAACAGACTTCGGAAGTCTCTAGGAGAAAAGATCATGATAGAAAAAAAAGTTTGGTTTATCACAGGTACTAGTCGTGGAATGGGCGTGGATTTTGCCAAGACAGCCTTGGCTGCTGGGCATGCAGTTGTTGCAACTGGACGCAACCCCGATTCCGTGGCAAATGCCCTTGGACAAGTAGATAACTTGTTGATCGTAAAACTGGATGTTACCAACCTTGCTGAAGCGCAGGCAGCGGTGCAGGCTGCCGTAGACCACTTTGGGCGCATTGATGTGCTGGTCAATAACGCATCTAACTTTTATGGTGGCTATTTCGAGGAGTTAACGCAGGCGCAAATCGAGCAACAATTGGAAACGGGACTCCTGGGTCCAATGAATGTCACCCGTGCCGTGTTGCCTGTGATGCGTCAGCAGCGCTTTGGGCATATCGTATCGATCTCGTCAGGTGCGGGTCTTATGGGCTTCGAGTTTAATTCAGCCTATTGTGCTGCCAAGTTCGGCTTGGAAGGTTGGATGGAGGCGCTGCAACCTGAGGTGGCTCCGTTTGGCATCCACACGACCATCGTTAACCCTGGATTCTTCCGCACGGAGTTTCTCACGCAGCAGTCCACAAGTTATGCCGAGCCATCCATCCAGGATTACGCCCAGCGTCAGTCCGCCCAACAAAGTTGGTATGAGTCTCAACACGGTCAACAGTCTGGCGATCCAGCCAAACTCGCTCAGGCACTTGTTCTGATCGCTGGTCAACAACCCCCGCCGCTTCGTTTCATCGCTGGCGCCGATGCCATCAATGTTGCAGAGCAAAAAGTGCAGAATCTACAGAAGCAAATCAACGCCTATCGTGATCTGTCGATCTCAATGTCATTGGAATAGACGTTACTTGTAGAAACAAACTTCCGGAGTCTCAAAAAATTCGCAAGTTTCATGATAAGGAAAAATTATGAACACACAAAAATACACCGTCATCACAGGCGCAAGTTCTGGCATTGGGTATGAAGCCGCCAAGGCTTTTGCTGCCAGAGGGAAAAACGTGGTCATCACCGCCCGCCGACGGGATCGCCTTGACGCCTTGAAAAAAGAAATCGCGGCAATGGCTCCGAGCGTGGATGTCGTCATCCGTGAAGCGGATCTTTCATCAAATGATGAGACGATTGCTCTCTACGAATCGCTGAAAGAATATGAGATCGAAACCTGGGTCAATAACGCAGGGCGCGGCGATCATGGCGATATTGTCGAACCGAATCTCCCCCATACGATGGGCATGATCCATCTCAACGTGGATTCTGTGGCGATCCTTTCTTCGCTCTATGTCCGAGATTATAAAAATGTTGAAGGCGTGCAGTTGATCAATATCTCATCCATTGGCGGGTATGTGATTTTCCCCGGTGCGACTGTGTATTGCGCGACCAAGTTCTTTGTCAGTGCGCTCACCGAAGGCATTGACCATGAAATGCGCGCTGGCGGCTACAAGTTAAGAGCCAAAGTCCTCGCCCCCGCCTCAACAGAAACGGAATTTGAGCAGACCGCGAACGAACTTGAAGAGCCTGTGGATTATTCAAAAAGTTCTTCTCGTTACCATACAGCCGCTGAGATGGCGCAGTTTTTGTTAACGCTTTACGATGGCGAGAAAACGGTCGGGGAAATAGATTTTGAAAAGTTCACGATCAAATTGAGCGATGCAAAGTATCCGTACTTTGGGTAAAACCATGGGTCATCGGAAATAAGAGGAGTTTGAAAAATGGAAATCAAACGAAGCGGTTCACAGCCTTCAAGCAAAGGATCAGCCGAGTGGTTTACGGGCAATGTGCGCGTTGACCCGTTGAATCAAATGAGCGAGCCTGGGCGCGTGGGCTGCGCCTATGTGACCTTTGAACCTGGTGCGCGAACGGCATGGCATAGTCATCCGCTGGGGCAGACTCTTGTCGTTACAGCGGGATGTGGTCGTGTGCAGAAGTGGGGCGAACCTGTGCAGGAAATTCGACCAGGTGATGTAGTTTCGATTCTGCCAGGGGAAAAGCATTGGCACGGTGCTGCTCCAACCACGGGCATGACGCACATTGCCATTCAGGAATACCTTGATGGCACAGCCGCCAATTGGATGGAACTGGTCAGCGACGAACAATATCGAATAGGAGAATGAACATGCACATCGGATTACAAATTCCATCGTTCAAAACCTCTGGCGGCGCGGCAAATATTCGCCCCGCGCTGAAGGATGTTGTCACCACCGCCGAAGCGGGAGGTTTTTACAGCCTGTGGGTGATGGATCATTATTACCAGATCAAAGGCTTATTCGGTGAAGCCTATACCGACCCGATGTTGGAAGCCTATACCACGCTTGGCTATTTTGCCGGTCTGACAGAGAAAGCCTTGCTTGGCGTGTTGGTCACAGGTGTGATCTATCGCAACCCTGCTGTGTTGATGAAGATGGTCAACACGTTGGATGTGCTCTCTGGTGGGCGCGCCTATTTTGGAATTGGTGCGGCATGGTATGAGGATGAAGCAAAAGGCAATGGTATTCCATACCCTTCAACCTCTGAACGCTTCGAGCAATTGGAAGATCAACTGAAATTGGCGCACGCGCTCTGGAACAGCGACGAGACAGCCTTTGCGGGCAAGCACTTTTCCGCGCCTGCCATTACCAATAACCCGCGTCCTATTTCAAGTCCGCATCCGCGCATTATGGTGGGGGGCACGGGTCCGAATAAAACCTTGCGCATGGTCGCTCAATATGCAGACGCATGTAACATCGGTGACTGGATCGGGACGGAGAAAATGCAAAAGGCGATTGACGATCTCAAACGTCAGTGTGAGGCGGTGGGACGTGACTATGCCACGGTGGAGAAAACATCGCTCTGCACGGTGAACCTTTCCGCGCAGGATACAGTCAAATCTGTCACCAGCCGTATCAAGGAACTTTCTGCGATGGGCTTCACGCACGCGATCTTCAACATGCCCGATGTTTACTCGATCACGCCGCTTAAGACATTTGCAAAAGAAATTATCCCATTTGCAGCGGGATTATAAAAAGGAGATTCAACATGAAAGGTACCATGCTTTACGGCGCGCGTGACGTGCGCTTTGAGGAACGCCCCGACCCGACGATCATTGAACCGACGGATGCCATCATCAAATTATCCGCGGCTTGTGTCTGCGGCTCAGACCTGTGGCCCTATCGCGGCATTGACGCGGTGAAACAACCTGTTGCAATGGGTCATGAATATGTTGGGATCGTGCAGGAAGTTGGCAGCGAGGTCAAGAACATCAAACCTGGTCAGTTCGTGGTGGGCTCGTTCTTCGCTTCGGATAACACTTGCGAGATTTGTCGTTCAGGGTATCAGTCATCCTGTGTCCAACGGCAGCCTGGCGCTCCCACTGGCGCACAAGCAGAGTATGCCCGCATTCCGCTTGCGGATGGGACATTGGTTGCCACGCCAGAATTACCGTCCGACGATTTGATTCCCAGCCTGCTATCCGCTTCGGATGTGCTTGGCACTGGCTGGTTCGGCGCTGCTGCGGCTGAAGCGGGTCCTGGCAAGACGGTTGCAGTGGTTGGCGATGGCGCAGTCGGTTTGCTGGCGATTCTTTCTGCCAAGCAGATGGGCGCGGAAAGAATCATTGCCATGAGCCGCAACAAGGATAGGCAAAAACTCGCATTGGAATTCGGCGCAACGGAAATTGTCACCGAGCGCGGAGATGAAGGTGTGGCAAGAATCAAAGACCTCACCAATGGGCTTGGGGCGCATTCGGTTGTCGAGGCGGTGGGTACGCAGGAAGCGATGATGCAGTCCATTCGTGCAGCGCGCCCTGGCGGTCACGTTGGCTTTGTGGGTGTTCTCCATGGCGTGGAGATCGAAGGCTGGGAATATTTCTTCTCGCATGTTCATCTACACGGCGGACCTGCCCCGGTGCGCAATTACCTCCCGCACTTGATCGACCTGATCTGGAACCGCAAGATCAATCCTGGGAAAGTGTTCGACCTGACCTTGCCGCTTGCACGGGTTGCAGAAGGGTACAAAGCCATGGACGAACGCAGCGCAATCAAGGCGTTGTTGATCCCATAACAAGGAGTATCCCAATGACCGCATGGACAACCGACGAACTGAATAAAATTGGAAAAGCGGAAGAGTTGCAAATTGCCTCTTTCCGCAAAGATGGTTCGCTGCGCTCCATGCGGATCATCTGGGTGGTGCGCGTGGGCGATGACCTGTACGTTCGCTCTGTCAACGGGCGCACATCGGATTGGTTCAAAGGCGTGCAATCACAGTATGCGGGACAAATCCGCGCTGGCGGGGTTGTAAGGGATGTCTCCTTCGTGGAAGTGACCGATGAGAACATCAACGCTCAAATTGACGCCGCGTATGCGGAGAAGTATCGCCGTTACCCCAGCATCATTCCCCGCATCAACAGTACCACCGCGCGTTCGGCATCCATCAAACTTGTGCCGCGTGCAGCAGGAAAATAATTTATATGTCTCAAGTTCAATCAAGCAATTCTACAAGTAGAAAAGTTGCCTTTGGCATTTGGGCGATCTTTATTGCCGAATTTGTCAGCCTCCTTTTTGCGAATGCCAGAAACATCGCCCAGCCGGATATGATCGCTGAATTCAACGGTATGGCGCTATTCTCATGGCTGATCGCTTTGCCCGGGTTGGCTGGCGCGGCAGGGACATTGCTCTTCGGCAAACTTTCGGATGTGTACGGGCGGCGGACGATCATGCTGGTTTCCATGGCTATTTTCACCGTCGGGTTGGGAATTTCCGCGCTCAGCACTTCGATGGTGTCTTTGGTGGCGGCGCAGACGTTTATGACCATTGGGCATTTCCCCATCTTCCCGCTGTGCTTTGCGGTGGTCGGCGATCTCTTCCCGCCTTCGCAGCGCGCCAAATGGACTGGCCTGCTTAATATTCCTGTCGGTTTTGCAGCGCTGGTTGGTCCCGTGATTGGCGGCATTGTCACAGAAAGCGCACTCGGCTGGCGTGGATTATTTTGGGGCACGATTCCCTTGAATTTGATCGCGGGTGTTTTAGTCGCTTTTGCTGTGCCGAATAACGAGCATAAAGTGAAACCTAAAATGGATGTGCTTGGTACATTCGTGATGGTTGTGGCAACGACCACGCTCATTCTTGGTTTTTCATGGCTTGGGACGGCTGGCAAGCTCTGGGCTGGCGCGATCCAACTCCTCGTCTCGTTGGCGGCGTGGATTTTCTTCATCCAAATTGAGAAGCGGGCAGAGGCTCCCATCCTCGATCCGCATGTGCTTTTTAACCGCGCTTTTGTTACAGCGGCGATCGCTGGCTTGCTTTCATTTTTTGCCACCGTATCCATTGCCGGTTATTCCCCGATCTTTGTGCAGCAGGTGATGGCGGTCAGCCCCACGATAAGCGGTTCGATGCTGACGCCTTTTAGTACGCTGGTCGCCTTCATTGGTGTTCCAATTGGCTTTCTACTGGCAAAGACGAAAAAGTATCGCGGGATGTTGATCGTTGGATATGCCGTGGTGACGCTTTCACTACTGGCGATGTGGCGCTTCACTGCCGACACCCCGATCTGGGTCTATGTGTTGGTGACAAGTGTCGCGGGTATTGGGTTGGGAATGCTCCCGACCATCAACGCGGTGGTGGCGCAATTTGCGGTTCCAAAAAATCTTTTGGGTGTGGCTGTAGGCGCGATCTTTTTCTTTCAGATGATTGGCATTGCGGTTTCTCCTGCTGTTTTGGGTTTTGCTCAAAACAGCGATCCCACTTTGGAAGGCGGCTTGAAATTGGTCTTTCTAGCCAGTGCCATCGCGCTGGGTCTCGCCTTGCTGCTCATTCTCACCATTCCTGAAATTTCGCTGGATACAGAAGAAGGTAACGAAAGTGGATCAAGCAGCCCTGCGGTTGTAATTGAAACTTCACTCTCCTAACCTGTGCAAGCCGAAAAATATTTCATCGCAGAGATTTTCGGTGGGTTTTCCCAGGGCTCTTCGTGGTCTACGTGGTGGAAAATTCTTTCACAAAAAACATTGAACTTCTACGTTTTTAAAGAAATGGATCACATGAAAAATACTTCTAATCTTAAAGGCATTGGCTTTCTTTTGCTGGCAATGCTGGTCGGTTCGCTGCAAGCTGTGGCGGTCAAATGGATCGGCGGCAATTACTCCGTGCTGGAGATCGTCACCTTTCGCAGTTTGGTGGCGCTGCCCGCCACGTTGATTTTTTTCCGCCTCGAAGGCAAAAAAGGACTCCCCACCACAAGCAACCTCAAACCTCAAATTGTGCGCGGACTTTTTCTTTTCTTTTCGTACACGACCTACATGATGGGGCTTGCCGCCCTGCCGCTCGCTGATATTGAAGCGATCCGTTTTTCAGGTCCGATGATGATCACCATTTTGTCGGTCTTTATGTTGAGCGAAAAAGTGGAGTTGCAGCGCTGGCTCGCATTGATAGTGGGATTTGGGGGAATTCTGCTGATCGTAAAACCCGGCTCGACTCATTTCAACGAAGGCTCGATCTTCATTTTGATCTCGGTTCTTTTCTACGCTCTGACGGTGATCTCCACCCGAAAAATGAACGCCACTGATAGCAGTGCCACGATGGCATATTTCAGTTCGTGGGTCTATTTGGTTGCGGCGTTTATTTTTTCCCCGCTGGCTGCCATGGTGGGGGAGATTCCAAATGCGCATCCGAGCGTTGCTTTTCTCTTTCACCCGTGGACGATGCCTACATTGCTAGACCTCTTCATCATGTCGGGACTGGGTTTTGTTTGGGCGATCTGGATGTATTTTATGACCCGGGCTTACAGCGTGGCGCAAGCCTCGGTGATCGCGCCGTTTGAATATGCCTCGCTTCCCATCAACATTATGTGGGGACTTCTCATCTGGCATGAATTTCCAACAACCACAACCATTGTCGGTGCTGTCTTGACTCTGCTGAGCGGTTTATATATTTTGGTTCAAGAACAAAATCAGAAGAAAAAGCCCCAGATCGTTGTTGATAATGCGGCCATGGAAAACGAAGCGTAAAAGAAAATCTCATGGAATACGCTCGTTCGGAAAACATGGGAATGAAGAACCTCGCGAACCGTATGTTCTGTATCGTGCCGTAGGACTCCAATAATCAAGAGCGCGGATGAATTTTCATCCGCGCTCTTTTCTTTTATTCAGGCACTTCGTTTTTACGAATGACTTGGGCATACCACTCGCCACTGTCTTTTATGGTTCGTTTTTGGGTTGTGTAGTCCACATGTACTAATCCGAATCGCTTCGTGTATCCATGTGCCCACTCAAAATTGTCAAGTAACGACCATGCAAAATAGCCGCGCACATCCACACCATCCAGCATGGAGAGGCGGGTTTGGATCAGGTGTTGTTTGAGGTAATCAAGGCGGCGTGGGTCGTGGATCTTTCCATCGGCGCTGACTTCATCCTGAAAGGCAGATCCGTTCTCGGTGATGTAAAGAGGCGGCAGTTTGTAATCCTGATAGAGCCGCACGAGCAGGCGGCGCAATGAGGGGGCGCATACTTCCCAATCCATTTCTGTGTATTCAGATGCGGGTACTTTAACAAACTCGCCCTCGCCGCTGATGACATGGCGCGAGTAAAAGTTGAGTCCCCAAAAATCCAGTTCCTGAGAGATCAATGCCATATCGCCATCTTTGAAAGTGGTGAGGTGTTTCTCTGCTATTTCGTAGGATTCGGGGGAGTAGTGCCCTTTGAATATTGGTTCAAGGAAATGAGTTTCGTTTGCTTTCCAGATGTTTTCTGCCGCCGAGAGGTCTTCGGGTGTGTTTGTTTCCGGTTCGAAGGGCCACAGGTTGAGCACGATGCCTGCCTTCAAACTGGAGTTCGCATTCCGAATTGCCTGTACGCCCAAGCCATGCGCCACCATCACATTGTGTGCTACACGGTAGGCAATTCCTTCGTCTTTGAAGCCGGGTGCGTGTTCGCCGTATAAGTTTCCAACGAAAGCGACCACGGCAGGTTCGTTGAAGGTGGACCAATTCTTTACACGGTCACCAAGCCGTTTTACCATGAGCGCGGCGTAATCGGCGAAGGCGTAAGCGGTGTCACGGTTTTCCCAGCCGCCTTGATCTTGAAGCGCTTGAGGCAGATCCCAATGGTAGAGAGTTAGGAATGGATCCAGGTTCGCGGCGCAGATGGCATCTACCAGGCGGTCGTAAAAATCGAGTCCTTTTAAATTTACTTTGCCACGTCCGCTTGGGATGATGCGCGGCCATGAAGTTGAAAAACGATAGGCTTTCAATCCAAGACGGTGCATCAGTTCGATATCTTCTTCATAACGGTGGTAGTGATCGCAGGCAGTGTCACCGGTGTGTCCACCTGTTACCTTGTTGGAGGTGTGGCTGAAGCGGTCCCATATCGATTCGCCTTTGCCATCTTCATTCCATGCGCCTTCGATCTGGTAGGAAGCAGTTGCGGCTCCCCAAATAAAGTTATGCGGAAATGTGTATGTAGTCATGACTGCTGCCTTTTGAAAGAATGTATACCCCAAAGCTTGTTTTTTTTATGAAACTTGCTCTTGCGGGCAGGAGCAGTATAAGGATTTTCAAGATTAACGTCAAATACTGAAATTATGAAATGATCTTGGTCTGCTTTGCGAGCGCAACCGCCTGCATTCGATTGTTGACTTTAAGTTTGGTGTATATATTTGCCAGGTGGGTTTTGACGGTACTTTCGGAAACCAATAATTTTTGGGCGATTTCCCGATTTGAATACCCCTGGCTGAGTAGGTTTAGTATTTCTTGTTCGCGGTTTGAGACGGATGCAGACTTGGAAAGTTTATCCATGGTCGTTGGGTCGATCTGTCCAGCCATGGGGGCAACTGTTTTTAATATCCGCTTTAAAAAGTGATGGGCTTCGCTGTTTAGTTTTTGTGTTTCAGATAATATCAAAAGGATGGGGGTACACTCTTTTCCGTATTTTAGGAACGGTCGTATAAAACCTTCGGGTGCAGCAAGGCGTATGGCACCATTCATGATCTGAACTGATTGGTGTATCTTGTTTTGCTGGAATAATACCAGCGCCAATAATACGCGTGCTTCTTGCAGGGGTTCGACGACGATCATGCTTGGGAATTTTTCGATAATATCCCACAAAAGTTCTTCCGCTTCGAGGTAGTGCCCTTGCTTCGCAAATATTTCAGCTTGAATTTGCTGCAGTAAATGATGTTCCACCCCGGCCGGTTTATCAGCAAGAAGCTGTTCTGCGGCTTCCAGGTTTTCGCTTTGTAATTGGATCCAGGCTTCCTGTGCGAGTAGATCTTCATAGCTCCATGCGCCAGCTGGTCTGCGTTGATGCAGGTTTCGTGCTGTTTGAATGGTAGCCAGCGCTTCAGATTTTTGCCCCAGATGCATTTGGATCTTTGCGCGAAGGATGGCAATTTGAATGGGCATATTGGTGCTTGTGGGGTTTGGATCCACCTCCAACGATTGTTCCAGATATTTTTGTGCCAATTCGCTTTCACCGCGTTCGTAATACAGAACCCCAAGGATAATGAGGGGAATGCTGGCTGTTTCCGGAAGTTGCCCGCGTTGGTTAAGCGCTTTTTCCAGTGCCTGCCTGCAGATTTTTTCAGCGCGCTGCAATTGTCCGGCAAGTACAAATCGTTTTGCAAGAGAACCTCCCGTCATCTGGATAACAAATAAATTGTTGAGAGCTTGAGCATCATTAAATAGTTCGATAAACGGTTCCTCGGGGTAATCCTGACATTGAGCATATGCCGGGGTAAGGAGGTAAAGCCGGGTGAACAAGCTCCACCTGTATTCGAATTCATCATCTGTGTGGGTGGGAGGTATGTATGTATGACCTTGCGCCCAGGTATGCCGTATTTGTTGAATCTCTGTCAATACGTCCAATTCATCTGGCGTTTGAAGGATTTCCGGTTTGCTGGTGATGTTCCTTTCGATATATGTTATGAATTTTTCGATCTTCTTTTGGGGGAGGGCGTTGTTGGCAAGCCTAATATAAACAAATAGCAGAGTCTTGTGTTTTTGAACCACGATTTCGGGAAGATCTTGAAGCCACCTGAGCAAACGCGAATCTTCCCCGTATTGCTCCAGTTCGCGTAATGCCATTTCTTCGATCAGGGTGGCGGCTTCTTCCCAGGCTTCAATAGACAGTAAGTGGTATACAGCATCCGCTGGCGCATACTGTTCGCGATACCATTGTGCTGCCCTTCGGTGAAAATTTGCTATCTCTTCGGGGTAGCGGCTGTGCAACTGGCTTCGCAGCATTTCTGCGAATAGGTCGTGGTATCTGTACCAGCCGTGTTCTTCCAGGCGGATAATGAAAAGATTTTCCTGCCAAAGGTGTTCCAATATTTCTTCACCGTCTGTTTGTTCTGTGATGGCATCGCACAGGCTGCCGGTTAGGTTCTTAAGGATGGCTGTTTTTAAGAGGAATGATTGTATTTTGGGGTTGGAGCGCTGTAAGACGGTTTCCATAAAATATTCGCGGAGGTAAATGTGTGCTCCACTGAATGTGTCAATAAAATGTCGTTGATCGTCCTGCTTTCCCAATGCCAGAGCTGTAAGGGTTAACCCTGCTGCCCAGCCCTCTGTATGGGTTACCAGTTTTTCCAGATCGCCATAGGCAAGGGTCGAGTCTTGCGGGTATTGCTGTAGGTAACTAACTCCTTCAGCCGTGGTAAATCTCAGGTCTTTTACATCCAATTCTGTTAGTAGTCCTTGCGAGCGCAGGTGTCCCAATGAAAAGGGTGGGCGGGTATGCCCCGAAATGACCACCTGTAAATTTGCAGGGAAATGTTCGAGCCAGAATTGAATCGCATCATAAATAGATGCATGATTGATCTTGTGGAAATCGTCCAGCACAATTCCCAAATTTGATATTTCTAAATTACTTTCGATCATATCGTTCGTTAAGTGATGGATCACTTCTGGCGGTTGTAAAGAAGTTCCTGCTCCAAGATATGCCAGCAGCTCTTTTCCAAAACCATGGTTTATGGTTTTAAGGGCTGTAATCAACGAGAACCAGAAACGGGTTGGGTTGTTGTCATGTTCATCCAATGTGAGCCATGCCACTGGAAAACCGCAGGTTTGTTTCCAGTCGTTGAGAAGAGTGCTTTTGCCAAACCCGCTCGGGGCGTGGATTAAGGTTAAAGGGGTGTTTATCTTTTCGTTTAATCGTGAACGAGAAACAAGCTGCTTTGGAAGAACAGGCACCGTGATCTTTGAAACAGGCAGAAACGAAGAGTCGATGCGTGACCGGATTTGGTATTCATGGACCTGCACATGGTTTTCAGTTGATTCTCCCGTACTCCGTCTGTTTGTAATCGAAGAATTAATTTCAAGAAGACGCTCCAAAGTAAGCTCTTCCCGTTTACCCAAATATGCCTTGTGTAATTTTCCAGAGCGCCGCCGGTATGCGTACCAATAAGACTTGTCTCGCCTTTGTTCACGTTGCGCAACAAATCCCCCATTTGGGTACTTAAACGAAAACTTATTTGCTGTGGTCAACCAGTCAAACCAAGTTTTTGAACCAATACGAATAGAATTTTCCCCTATACGAAGATATCCATCTTTAATGATCGGTTTATTGAGATTCAAAATGGTCTACTCCTGAAAAGTTACCCAACGTTCGGTATTATATCAGTTGGGTAACTTTTTTGTATTGTCCATCCCCCAAAATACCACTTCATACCTAAAACCATTGGTTTTTGGGGTAAAAAATCATCCAAAAAACCGATTAACCTGCATAATTTTTTATATATTATTTCATTGTTATTATTTTGTTAATAAGTTACTTACTAATTTCTTTTCGGTATCTCCCAATTTAAGTTTGCACCTTCATTTTTTGTTTTGACCATCTGCCATGTTCAAGTGGATGTAAATATGTCATATCAATAGCAAAGGAGGTGAGACCCACTCACAATAAAAATCTGTGTTGCCGGTTTTCGTACTATCATTTCAAATCTCAATTTGAGGAGAAAACTCACCATGAAGAAAATTTTGTACGTTGTTTCTTTGTTGGTCATCGCATCGATGATCCTCACGGCATGCGGTTCCGCTGCCACCGAAGCCCCAGCTGCCACTGAAGCTCCTGCCGCCACCGAAGCTCCAGCTGCCACTGAAGCCCCAGCTGCTACTGAAGCCGCATCTTCAGAACCAGCTGATCCGAATTCTCTTCCCCGTAACGAAACTCTTTATTTCAATGGACAACAGTGGGGTTCAGTTGTTGGTTGGAATCCCTACTCCACCAGCAATAACAATGGTATGGCAATTGCGCAACAGGATAATGCCCGCGTCCTGATGTTCGAGACTCCATATGCATATAACATGCTTGATGGTCAGGTCTATCCTTTGCTCGCAGATGGTCCTTACACCTGGAACGATGCCCACACTGAACTCAGCTTCGGAATCAACCCCGCTGCTCACTGGAGCGACGGCACTCCCGTCACTGCTGACGATGTTGCCTATACCTGGGCAACCCATGTCAAGTACAACACCCCCACCGGCGCAGCCAACACAGCTTACATTGAAGACATTGTGGCTTCCGATGGAACAGTGGTCATCAAAGCAAAATTAAATGATGACGGCACGGCGGTCAATCCTTTGGTCGTTCAGGCTTATGTCAGCACCAACTATGTGATTCAGAAGGCATGGACGCAGACTCTTGAAGAACGCACCGGTGGCGATGCTACCGCGCTTCTGGCAGACACAGCAGAAGACGTAGTCTTCTCCGGACCCTATAGCAAGTACTTTGCCGACGACTCAAAAGTTGTCCTTATCCGCGACGATAATTACTGGGGGCAGGATGCATCCATGTTCGGCAAGCTGCCCATCCCGCGCTATCTCGCTCATACGATCTTCAAAGACAATGCTGCCGGTACCACCGCTTTGACCGCTGGTGAAGTGGATGTCTCACAGCAGTTCAACTCCAATGTTAATCTGCTCTGGGAACAAGACGGTCTCCCCATCTCCACTTACCTGCCCGATGCCCCCTATCAGATCGGCGCCAGCCTTCCTACCGCCTTCTACAATTTGAAATCCCCCGGTTTGGATCAGGTTGCCGTCCGCAAGGCGATTGCCATTGCAGTTGACTATCCCACAATTATCGCCAACGCGATGACCGATCAGTCCGCCACCTTCGATCAGGCTCCGCGCTCGCTCATGAACCCGACCGCTGGTGAACAGGCTCTCTACGACCATGCCGCAGTTGCTGACCTCCAATGGGCTGGCAACGATATTGAAGGCGCCAAGAAACTGCTTGATGACGCTGGAATCGTTGACACCAACGGCGACGGCTGGCGCGAATATAACGGTCAGGATCTCCACTACGTGGCTACCTGCCCCAACGGTTGGTCCGACTGGCAGGCTGCAATTGAAGTGGTCGCCGCTGCTGGTAAAGAAATTGGCATCGACATCACAACTAACTATCCTGAATGGGCTGTCTACCAGACTGTAGTTACCGCATCTGATCAACCGCTCCCCGAAGGTTATGACATCTTTATGATGTGGAGCGATGGTGCTGGTCCTACACAGCCGTGGTCTCGTGTTCGCCACCTGATCAGTTCTGAATATGTTGGCATGGCTGGTAACTGGAATGGCAACTGGGGTCAGTACTCCAATGCCGACGCGGATGCTTTGATCGCCGCGATCCCCGGCATGACCGACGAAGCAGAAATCAAGTCAGCCTATACTGACCTGGTGAAAATGTACCTGACCGATGTGCCTTCCTTCACACTCATGTACCGCCCGCAGAGTTTCCACACTGTGAACGAGAGTGTTTGGACGAACTTCCCCTATGACGGTGATGGCACCAACCCGCCTGTTCCTCCGATGGATTTGATGGATGGTTGGGGTGTTGCTGGTCTCTACAATCTTGAGCTGGTCAATCCGTAACACCTAATAATAACAATAGCCATGCCCAGCCGGGCATGGCTATTGTTTAATAAAAACAATATTTGTAAGGAGGTGCGGCTTTGAAAGGGTATCTAAGATATTTCTTCAACAAACTGGCATGGTTTTTCGTCACCTTGATTTTCGCGTTCATTTTGAACTTCACCTTGCCACGCTTAATGCCGGGCGACCCTGTAGCTGCAATCGTATCTAGACTTGCGCAGGGTATGAGCGACGCCTCTGGCGTACAGGCAATTTACCAGCAATATACAGAACTGTTCGGCACAAACAAGCCCATCATTGAACAGTTCTTTATTTATATGAAGAATGTTTTTAGGGGAGACTTTGGTTTCTCGATCGCGCAATACCCTCGCACCGTGGCTGATGTTATTAAATCATCTATTTGGTGGACGATCGCATTACAGTTCCCTGCAATCATTGTTGGTTGGATTCTCGGAAACATGTTGGGCGCATTGGCTGCCTATGTAAGAGGTGGTTTTGATAGGATCATCATGCCTATCAGCATCTTTTTGAGCAACTTGCCCGCCTTCGGCATGGCGATCATCATGATGGTGGTCTTTGCCGTCTGGTTAAAGTGGTTTCCAACTTCAGGCGGATACGGTTTTGACCTGATACCCAACTTCAGTTGGAAATTTATCTGGTCAGTCATCATCCATTATCAACTTCCCTTTTGGTCCATTGTCCTAATCACCATTGGCGGGCAGGCAATCGGTATGCGTTCGATGTCCATTTACGAATTGAATGCAGACTATGTCAAATACAGCCGTTTCATGGGAATCAAGGACAGCAAGATCATTAGTTATGTATTTCGAAATGCCATGCTGCCGCAGATTACCGGGCTGGCATTGTCCATTGGGACCATGGTTGGCGGCGCATTGGTGGCTGAGATCATTTTTAGTTACCCGGGACTTGGATCGACGATTCTGACTGCAGTATTGGGGCAGGACTATCCATTGATCTCAGCGGTAACGTTGATTATCACCATCATGTTACTGACAGCCAATTTTGTGCTTGAAATCGTCTATGGCGTCCTTGATCCACGTATCAAGTCCACTCAGGCAGATTAAAGGAGAGAATTCATCATGAAACACACTCTTCAACAAATTTTTCGCTCTCCTAATTTTGTGGTCGGTTTCTCGATTTTTGCAGTCATTATACTTACTGTACTTATCTATCCCATGCTCATCCCTGACCCGCCTTTGAAGATTATTGCTCAAGGCACGTTCTTTGAACCCGGTATCTATGTGAACACCTATGATACTTTCAGCGCCCCTGCATATACCCTTAAATTGGAAGGTGCTGATTCAAAACGCATCGCAAGTAAATTGAATGATGAAGATCGCCTTGCCATGCAGAAATGGCTTGTTGGTTTTGGTATTCCTGAAAATGAAATTGATATTCAGAATACTGAAGCTCTTTTGGATCTTTGGAATACCAATTTCGATCCCTCTAAAAGATTCCAAGGAATGACCAACGCGGACCGGAATTACTACATTCGGCTGAACAATTCAGTTCAAGGATTGCTCTCCACAGCCCCGGCGATCATCGCCGCAACGGATGAAACCACTGGCGGATTGGTGGAAACAGACCGCGTGCAACAATCCGATTATATAAATGTTAGCCAGGTGTCCAATGTGCGTATCCTGCCGCTTGGGACCGATAACTTTGGGCGGGACGTACTCACTGAATTGGTCGCAGCTACCCGCGTATCTCTAATGATCGGTTTCGTGGCAGGGTTTGTTGCCACCTTGATCGGACTGGTCCTCGGGCTGGTCTCAGGGTATGTCGGTGGTTGGGTGGATGACGGGATCATGTTCATAACAAATATATTTACCGTCATTCCCAGTTTTGTCTTGTTGATCCTGATCTCATTCAGTATCGGTCAGGACAAACGCGGCGCGTTCACCATTGCAACGGTGATCGGCTTTACCTCGTGGGTGTGGACAGCCAGGGCAGTCCGTTCACAGGTAATTTCTTTGCGAAATCGCGATCATGTGAACCTTTCAAAACTATCCGGGCACTCGATCTTTTACATCATTGTCAATGACATTTTGCCCTATATCGCCTCCTATGTCGTAATGGCGTTCATTCTCCAAATTTCCTCGGGGATTCTGGCTGAGGCGGGACTGTCCATCCTGGGGCTTGGACCCAGAACCACTGAAGTACCAACCCTTGGACTGATGATGAACTGGGCGATGATCTATCAGGCACATATCCTCGGAAAATGGTGGGCATACTTCCCCGTCATCATCACAATCGCCTTAATTGCCTTCTCCATGAATCTGATGAATACCGGCATGGATCAGGTCTTTAACCCGGCACTGCGTGATTAGGAGAATCAATATGACAACCACAATGTTAGAAGTCAATGAACTCTCAACCAAATACATCACCAGATTCCGGGAGGATGTTTATGCGGTTGACAAGGTCTCACTAAAGGTCGAAGAAGGAAAATCGCTTGGTATTGCAGGTGAATCAGGTTGCGGAAAATCGACATTGGCACTCAGTTTGATGGGATATTATTTCCCCCCGCTGCATTATACAAGCGGCGATATTATTATCAATGGGAAGAATATCTCCGGATTAAATCCGGATCATGTCCGCAAAACGATTCTGGGCAAGGAAATCGCCTATATTCCACAGGCGGCCATGAATGCCCTCAACCCCACCCGCAAGATCATCCATTTCATTGAAGATGTCATCCTTGAACATGAAATGTATGTCAACAAAAAGGATATATACGAACGAGCCAAAAAACTGTTCGAAACATTGGGACTTCCGCCTGAGGTTCTTCAAAGATACCCTGTGGAACTTTCCGGCGGCATGAAGCAGCGCACAGTAATCGCCATCTCCGTTTTGCTCCTACCAAAAGTTCTGATTGCAGATGAGCCATCTTCTGCGCTCGATGTCACGTCGCAAAAGATGGTCATCAAAATGCTGAAACACTTGATGGAAGCTGGTTTTATCAGTTCCATGATCTTCATCACCCATGAACTTCCGCTTCTCTACAATGTGGTGGATGACATCATGGTAATGTATGCCGGTCAGATCGTGGAAAAGGGAACATCCCATGAAATGGTATTTGACCCGATCCACCCATATTCCAAAGGGCTGATGGGGTCCATCATCGTCCCTGAAGAGGGATTGCGCGATGTCAAATTGACAGCCATCCCCGGTGTGCCGCCCAACCTTAAAAAACCACCAGCGGGCTGCCGATTCGCAGAGCGTTGTAAATTCGTTCGTCCGGAATGCCGCGTGATAAGTGTCCCTTATCGGGAAGCAGGCAACGGACGCGTGTATCGCTGCATAATCCCCGAAGCTGAATTACGGGAAGCTTACTCCCGTGAGGAGCGTACAAAATGACCAGAGAGAAAAAACTCTATCTGAGCGCCAAAGGCGTCACCAAAATATTTGGTTTGGGCCGCCAAAAAACACTTGCAGTAGATAATGTGGACATTGACCTTTATGAGGGTGAGGTTGTTTCCATCGTCGGCGAATCGGGCAGCGGCAAGACCACCCTTTCCAAGATCCTGCTCGGGCTTATTAGCCAAACCGAAGGCGAAATATTTTTTCAGGGTGTTAAACGCGATATCAATTCACACGCAAAAAAACGCGAATACTGGAAAAATATTCAAGCTATTTTCCAGGACCCGTTCTCTTCCTACAACATCTTCAACAAGATCGATACCGTGTTGCTGGACTGTATCAACATGCGCGGCGGACGTTACTTCCCGCGTGAAAAGAAGATCGAGATGATGACGGAAGCCTGCAGCTTTGTGAACCTCAAATTCGAAGAGTTGACCAATAAATATCCCTTCGAACTTTCCGGCGGACAAATGCAGCGCCTCATGATCGCCCGCATCTTTTTACTCCAGCCAAAAATTCTCCTCGCTGACGAACCCACTTCAATGATCGACGCCTGCTCCCGCGCCACCATTCTGGACGAGTTGATGCACCTGCGCAAAGAGATCGGCATGACCATCATCTTCATCACGCACGATATTGGGCTGGCATATTACGTCTCAGACAAGGTCTATATCATGGAAAAAGGCAGGTTCGTTGAAAGTGGTTCAGCAGACGAGGTTATTCTGACTCCGCGTCACGATTATACAAAGCGTCTGCTTAGCGACGTGCCAAAGATCCACGAGGAGTGGGATCTCTCCACGGTGTAAAGTGACCCAACGAAGGGCAAACCAACTTCTTGGTTTTCCAAAGGACGCACGGCTTCTCATCGTTAACACCGATGATTTTGGCATGTGCCACGCAGTGAACGAAGCGATTTTTACCGTGCTGCGACAGGGCATAGCCACATCTGCAACGATTATGGCTCCCTGCCCATGGGCATTGCACGCCGCGCAATTTCTCACCGCCCATCCTGAGATTTCCTTCGGGGTTCACCTCACAGTCATCTCCGAATGGTTGAACTACCGTTGGGATCCGCTTACACCAAGGGAAAAAATTCCCACCCTGGTTGAAAGCTTAGGCTACTTTTACACCTTTGACCAAATGCCCGAATTTTTGGCAAAGGTGAACCTGAGCGAACTCGAAACAGAATTCAGGGCACAGATCGAATGGGTGCTGGCTCAAGGGCTGAAACCCAGCCATCTCGACTGGCACTCCCTGCGTATCGATACACGCCCCGAAATATCAGACGTCATGCTCAAACTGGCAAGGGAATATGGGCTGGCGCTGCGGGTAAGAGGCACAATTCAGATCGAAAAAGTGCAAGGCATGGGCTTGCCCGTAAACGATTTCGATTTTTTAGATAGTTACTTGATTGATCCGCAAGACAAAACATCACGCTACATAGAACTTTTAAACGAACTGCCCGAAGGTTTAAGCGAATGGGCAGTTCACCCAGGGATTGCAAACCCCGAACTGCTCACCATCGACCCGGGAGGCGCGCAAACCCGTCAGGCAGATTTTGACTTTCTGATGTCGCCGCAGGCAAAAGACGCCATCACAAGAGAAGGAATCACGCTTCTCGATTATCGAACATTGCAAGACGTTTGGATGAGTAAATAACTTACATACTCACCTTGCGTAGTTTGGCAAAAAAGTAGGTGTTTT
>JACKAV010000016.1 GCA_020634895.1 Anaerolineales bacterium
AGGGTGAGGGTATATATGGCGAAATAAAAAAACTGCGAGGGGCTGCCTCGCAGTTTCAAGTTAATCGTCTCCGTCCGAATGTTCAGAGTCGTCTTTGGAGTCTGAACTGTCATGTCCGCTCGAGTCCTGGCTCGAACTTGAGTCATTATTGACCGCAGGGCTCGGAGCCGTTCCCACCTCAACCGGGAGTTTGCCCGAACACGTACCGGTTCCCTGCGCCTCGCGGACAATGAACCTTCCGTCCGTTGTATAAAATCCGTTCAGCGTAGCAGTCATTCCAACGCACAATGTCCCGTTGATGTTGGTGACGCTGTCCACATAAACCGTCTTGCCGTCGATGACCAAAACAGTCGGGGAGACCGATTGAAGCGTGCCGATCAACTCCACATTTTGCGGAGCGGCAGTCGGCGCCTCGGCGCTGGACCCGGTGCCTGATCCCGAATCCGAATCATTCTCACCCTCTGTGTCATTATCCGAGTCTACTTCGATCGGAATGCCCGTCGGCACAACAGAACCTTCCGGCAGCGGCTGCAAGCTCATGACTTCGACAAATCCCTGAGCGTTGGTCTTGCCGGTGACGAGCACTGCATCTCCGTTGGCGGGCGCGGGCATGCCAACCGGCAAAAGGACTTCCAAACCGGAGACATACGTTGAGTTATTGACCTGCATAAACACGCCAGCGATCTGAATGGTCTCGTCGCGCCCTTCGATCAGAAGTTCATTCGCTTCATGCAGACGTTCATTTTCGAATTCCTGCTCCAAAGATTCGCGGGCATTGTTATCGAAAACGAAAAACAGACGCACATTTTCCCAGCCGCGTTTGACCGGATACAAGTTCTCACCGGGCAGCGCCGAAGCGGACGCGTTCACCAGTCCGCCGCCACTCAACAGGAAAGTGGAAGCCAGCGCAAAAGAAATCGCGAATCGCTGCAATGTTGGGACAAGCCGACGGCGCGGGGCGACCTTGACGTTCGCCTCACGCATTTCTGCGGAACGCTGCAAGACCCTCGCCTTCGAGCGTCTTACAACGTCGGGCGAGGGGTCTGCGGAAGCCATATCCCGCGCCTTGAGTGACGTCTCAAGGATCGGGCGCAGTTCTTCGGCAAATTCAGGGAAGCGCGCCAGCGTGACCTCCAAGTCTGTGCCGCTTTCCATTTCCTGGATGCAAAATTCAAGGGCGTCAAAAATATTAGTCATAATCCACCTCACCGATCTCGCGCTGAAGTGCCGCCAGCGCGCGGAATTGGAGGGCTTTTATGGCATTTACGTTCTTATCCATATGAGTCGCCGTCTCTTCAAGTGAATATCCCTGACCGAACCGCAGGGCGAGTACCATTTGCTGGTCGGGGGTCAATTTCGAGTACGCGTCGCGGACGAGGCGATTCTTCTCGCGCTGATCCGCTTCGGTGGCTGGACCAGGTCCGAGGTCCGCCAGTGATTCGGGGATTTCCTCTTCGGGGCGGCGGTATTTTTTCCGCAAATGGTCTGTGATGATATGCGATGCCGTTCCGATCAGCCAGCCCTTTAGATTTGTTTCGGGTCCGCGCCCGCTGCGCACCGCTTCCAACAGGCGGATGAATACGTCGCTTGCGATATCTTCTGCAAGGCTTTGATCGCCCACGCGATAGAGGGCATAACGATAGATTTCGGGAAAATATTGGTCGTATACCGCCCCGATGGCTTTCGAATCCAACTTTTCGAGACGGTTCGCCCGCTGCCCGTTTAATGAGATCATTGAGTTTGAGACACCTGATAATTGCAATTCATATTTCATAAATATATCACGGCTCCAGCGCTTCCATTGGAAGGTGAATGTCGGTATTTTGTAGTCGCTTGGGGATTAAAAAGGTTACGGCTTTTTTCGGGAAAATATCTCAAAAAAAGCCGTATGAGAAAACTCTAATAGACCTCGATGCCGCCCTGAACTTAATCATAAAGACGTACAACACTCCTATTTTGAACCGTAAAAGCGTAAGGAACGCAAAGAAAGATTTAAGGTTTTCTTTGCGCTCTTTGCGAACTTCGCGGTGAAACGGGACTTTTACAAAACAATTATTTTGCCTGACCGTACACCCGTTGGAATTCTTCAAGGAATTGCTTGGCGATCTGTTCGTTATAGACCACCAGCAAATTTTCGTCATTCTTTGTTTCTGCGCTATTCGTGAAATTGTACGAGCCAAAGATGACGATACTTTCGTCCACGATGATGATCTTATGGTGCATCTGCCCGGGATTGCCGTCGCGGTACACATCCAAACCTGCCTGGCGGAAGGGATCGAATTCGGTGCCGATGTTCGAAGCGACCTGCTCATCGTCCATGACACCCGCCACGGTGACGCCCGCCTCCGCCCGTGAGCGGACCGCGTCTCCCAACGGGTCGGCGGTGAAAGAGAATGCCATAAAGTAAATGCTTTCCTGCGCTTCGTTGAGGATATCAAGCAGAATGGCTTGTACGCCATCGTCGGGCGAGAAGTAGGTATCGACGGGTGTACCGTCAATGGTCACGCGCGGATTCGGCGTTTCGGGAACAATATTGTCGCCAAATTTATCGTCCACGAACATTTCTTCGAATTCCTTGGTGTAATTCTCTGCGATCTTCACCGAGCGGATTCGCATCATCACATTGTTATCTTCGTACGTGCCAGAATCCGTGTAGTTCATTCCGCCCATCCACACCTCGGAGCCATCGATAATTGTGAACTTATCATGCATCAAACCTTCGCGTCGATCCCCAAGAATGGGAATGCCCGCGTCTTTCAATCTCTGCGGGTCGGTGCGATCCATATTGTCGCTTTCCATCACCATGCGGACGCGGACACCGCGGTCATACGCACGCAGCAACGCATCACGGATGCTATTAAGGCTCAGGCTGTAGACGGCAACGTCCACGCTGAGTTTGGCGGCGTCGATGGCGTCCACCAAAGGCTGGTCGATGCCGCCGGTCTTTTGAGCTGCAAGCGGACTCTGCGGATTCGTAAAATACAACTCAAACCAGCCGTCCTTTACGCCGTAACCGGCTGGCAGATCAACGGGTGTCAGCGTTGGCGCGGTCTGGGGAACAGAATCAACCTCGGTCGGGGTCGGAGGCGCAGACGGCTCCGGTGTGGCAGTTCCGCACGCGAGAAGCAGAACACAAAAAGCAGAGAAATACAGGAATGTTTTTTTCATATCCCAATTTTACAAGGCTATTCAATTCTTTTGAAAAATTGCCAGTTTGAAACTTGAACACAGATCTCAAAACGCTTCCAAACGGAAGCCGCTCGCGTATAATCGTGCCCTATGACAAACACCGCCAACCGTCAGATCGCCCGCGCCGCTGGAACCGTGATGTTCGCTTTCGTGCTCAGCAACATCGTCGGCTTGGTGCGGCAGATCCTGGTATCGAAAGCCTTTGGCACCACGCAAAGCCTCGACGCGTTTTACGCCGCCGCGACCTTCCCCGACCTTTTGTTTAGCTTGCTGGCAGGCGGTGCGCTGGCTTCTGCTTTCGTCCCGACCTTTACGGATTTTCTCGCAAAAGAGGATAGGGACCACGCCTGGCGGCTCGCCTCCGCGGTGACGAATCTGGTGATATTGATCCTCAGCGTCGTCAGCGGACTCGCGGCTCTTTTCGCGCCGACAATTGTCCGCGACGTATTGTTCGTTCTCAAGCCGGAACTTGATCCTTCCCTCCAAACGCTGACGGTTGACCTGCTTCGCATCATCCTCATCGCCCCGACCATTTTCGGCGTAAGCGGTTTGTTGATGAGCATTCTCAACACGCATCAAAAATTCTGGATGCCTGCCCTCGCGCCCGTCTTCAACTGGGTCGGTTGGATATTGGGAATCTTCTTCCTCGTACCGTCAATGGGGATTTACGGTTTGGCTTGGGGATATGTTCTCGGTGCAATTTTGCATCTTATTGTGCAGTTGCCCGGTCTGCTCAAATTGGAAGGCAGGCATTACTCATTTACATTGGGTATCCACAACCCTGCCATTAGAGAAGTCGCGCGGCTGATGGCGCCTCGTCTGCTGGGAGTGGCGGCAGTTCAGCTTAATTTCGTCATCAACGCGATGATCGCTTCGGGGCAGGGTGAAGGAAGTCTCTCCGCCATCAATGTCGCGCGGATGTTAATGACCATGCCGCTTTTTGTCATTGCTCAAGCAATCGCCACCGCAGCGCTCCCTACTTTTGCGGCGCAAGTCTCACGCGGAGAATTGGGCGAAATGCGTTCCTCATTGGCAGCGACCCTACGCGGGGTGATCCTGCTGTCACTGCCTGCAACAGTGGGACTCATTCTCCTGCGTGAACCGATCATTGTCATGTTGTTTCAACGCGGCGAGTTTGATGCCCTTTCCACGCAAATGGTTTCATGGGCGCTGCTTTGGTACACCGCAGGTTTGGTCGGTCATGCCGTGGTGGAAATCCTCTCCCGCGCCTATTACGCCCTGCACGACACAAAAACGCCGGTCATCATCGGTACCATCGCCATGGGGCTGAACGCACTTTTCAGTTTCGGTTTCGCGTGGATATTCAACCAGGTCAACTGGATGCCGCATGGCGGGCTGGCACTGGCAAATTCCTTTGCAACCGCATTGGAAGCCACCGCTTTATTCCTCATCATGCGCAAACGCTTAAACGGAATCGAAGGCGGGGAAATTCTGCGCGGCGTGATTCCATCCACAATCGCCGTCATCGGCATGGGGTTGTCAGTCTACGGCTGGATGGCAATTGGAGATAATTTCAATGTCTGGCTCCTCGCGCCGTTCGGCATTGCCATCGGCGGAGGCGTTTACTTCGTTGTCCTGCTTCTGCTCCGTGTTCCCGAATTGACATACGCTATAGATGCCGTCAGGCGTAGATTGCGAAGATAAAAGAAAACTCCGAGGTGTATTCCTCGGAGTTTTGCTATGCTCTTATTTCCATATAAGCCACTGGACAATTGCCACCAGCAGACCGAGTATGATCCCGCCGACGACCTCCAACGGTGTATGCCCGATCACTTCCTTCAATTCCTCTTCGCTCAAGACATGTCCCTGAAGCAGTTCTTCAAATAACACGTTGATTCGTTCGGCATGTTTGCCCGCCTGCCGGCGAACTCCTGCCGCATCGTGCGCGATGATCATGGTAATGGCAACGGCGATCCCAAAAATGGGATTGTCAAAGCCTTCATACAAGCCGACTGCCAAAGTCCCTGAAACCATCAAAGCCGTATGAGAGGATGGCATTCCGCCTGCCGCAAAGAACATCGCCCACATCCAACGGCGTGAGCGCAAATATTCAGAGGGAATCTTCAATGCCTGAGCCAGAAGCCATGCAGCCAACACAGCGATCAGGACCTTGTTGACCAAAAGACCGGCAAGGTTCATTCCGATTCCTCTTCAAAATCGACAAGCGAGTCTCCAGCCAATTTCTGCACGTTGAGTTGAGCGGCTTCAAGCAGACCGCCGCAATGAGCGATCAACGCCTGTCCGCGTTCGTATAACTTCATCGCCTCATCGAGCGGATTCTGTTCCTCTTCCAGCATTTCGACGGTCTGCTCGAGTTCGGTTAAGGCTTCTTCATAAGTCAGTTCTTCAACTGGTTTTTTGGTGGCTTTCGTTTTTGCCATATTCACTCCGATATTCGTAGCTGTAATATCGATCTCTATTTTCGATTGACTTCAAATTCACCATCGCTGACGCGGACATTCATGTCACCTTGCGCCTGCGATACTTTACTGACAACTTTGTCGTCGTCCTTGCGGGTGATGATAGCATACCCGCGCGAAAGGATTCCTTCGGGATTCAGGGCGTGCAAACGCTTGGATATTCCGTCCACGCGCGCAGATTGCAATTGGATGTGATGCTTTAGCGCCGAAACCGCACGGCGGGAAAGTTCGTCGAGATATTGATTTTCGGATTGAATGCGCCGCTCCGGCGAGACGTATTTGAGCCGCGCGGTCAGGGACGTGACATAAGCCCGATGGTCAGCGAGCAGGCTCAAGGTCAGGTCGGTGAGACGTGATTGATACGAAGAGAGCTGGTCGCGGAGGTCATCCAATGTTGTCTCTGTCGCCAATTCCGCCGCGGCAGTTGGAGTCGGAGCACGCAAGTCAGAAGCAAAATCGCAAAGAGTGAAATCCGTTTCGTGACCCACGCCGGAGATGACGGGAACTTCAGAAGCGACAACGGCGCGGACAACGCGCTCGTCATTGAACGCCCATAAGTCTTCAATAGAACCGCCGCCGCGCGCAAGCAAAATCACATCGGGGTTTTGCGCATTGATGGATTGAAGCGCTTTGACCAATGCAGGCGGCGCATCCACACCTTGAACCGGCGACGGCGCGATGACGACGCGAACAAGCGGCTGACGGCGGCGAATTGTGTTGAGCATATCGCGCAGCGCCGCCCCCGTAGCGGACGTAACGATGCCGATGGTTTTGGGAAACGGCGGAATCTCGCGTTTGCGTTCTGCGTCGAAAAGACCTTCCGCCTCAAGCATAGACTTGAGCCGCAGAAATTCCTGAAAGAGCGCGCCTTCGCCTTTGGCTTGGATGAGACTCGCAATGAGTTGATATTGTCCCTGCGGTTCATACACAGCGATCCTGCCATGCACTTCGACGGCTGCGCCTTCCTGCATCACAGGACGAGTGCGCATCGCATCCGTCTTCCACATGACACAGCGCAGGGATGCGTTTTTATCTTTGAGCGTAAAGTAGATATGACCGGATGCGGGGCGCGAAAGATTCGATATTTCTCCTGTTACCCAAACATCCTGCAATTCGGGGTTATCCTCCAACAGCTTTCGAATGCGGAAGGTTATCTGGGAAACGGTCAGGGTTGTGGAGAAAAGGTCAGGCTGCATTATGCGTAGGATAACATAAAAAGGTTTAAATGCAATTAATAACAAATTGGAAGAGTATCCATCATAGTATATAAAGAAATCTTTTACCACAGAGAGCACAGAGTTCACGGAGAAAAACTTAGCTTCTATATAAAGGCAGTAATTTGAATTAAATAAAAAGCAGAGACATTTTGAATATGTCTCTGCTTTTTGCTGCAGCATGTTTGACTTTAAAGCAACGTCCCTTTCAAGATCACAGCCGCTACAGTAAAGTAAATGATCAAACCGGAAACATCCACGAGGGTTGCCACAAACGGCGCGGACGAAGTCGCCGGGTCAAGCCCGACGCGGCGCAGGAAGAATGGCAGCATCGAACCGGAAAGAGAGCCCCAAAGCACGATACCGATCAATGCGATTCCAACGGTCAACGCGATCAGCAGCCAGTGTTCACCATAAGCGTTGAACAAATAATGCCAAAGGATAATGCGGAAGAATCCGATCACGCCCAAGATGCCGCCCAACGACAAGCCAGACAAAAACTCGCGTCGCATTACACGCCACCAATCGGTAAGTCCCACTTCACCCAGCGCCATCGCACGGATGATCAACGTGGAAGCCTGCGAACCGGAGTTGCCTCCGCTGGAAATGACCAGCGGCACGAAGATCGAAAGCACTACAGCTTTGGCGATCTCGTTCTCAAACCTGCCCATTGCAGTTGCCGTGAGCATTTCACTGATGAACAGGATGATCAGCCAGGTGGCGCGCTTCTGCACCATCTTTGAAATGGCGATCTTCATGTAGGGTTCATCCAACGCTTCGGAACCGCCCATCTTTTGAATGTCTTCAGTCGCCTCTTCTTCCGCCACGTCGAAGACATCGTCCACGGTGACGATGCCGATCAGGATGTCGCGCGTATCGGTGACGGGTAACGCGGGCAGGTCTGCCTTCTTCATCAAGTCCACTGCGGCTTCGCGGTTGTCTGTCGCTTTCAGTGAGACGTAACGCGAGTCCATCAGGTCGGAGATCAGTTCGTCCGGTTTGGCGAGCAAGAGCTGACGAATCCGCAGGTCATCGACCAGCCGGTTCTCATCGTCGATGACGTAGATCATGCTCATCGTCTCGCTGTCCTTGCCGTATCGGCGGATATGCTCAAGGGCGTGGGAAATCTTCCAATGGGGCCGCACCCGCACAAAGTCCGTGGTCATGAGGCGCCCGACGGAGTCCTCTTCATAACCAAGCAGCTGCGAAGCGACCCGGCGCTCCTCCACGGAAAGCATACTTAATAAATGCTGCACGACCGTCGCCGGCATTTCCTCCAGCAGTGAAGTGCGGTCGTCCGGGTCCATCGCATTGAGGATCGCCGCCACATCCTCCCGCGCCATCGCTTTGAGCAATTCATCCTGACGTTCATCGGATAGATAACTAAAGACATCCGCTGCCTGGTCGCGCGGAAGCAAACGGAATACGATCGCCTCCTGCTCCACCGGAAGCGGTTCCATCAATTCAGCCAGATCCCCAGCTGACCAGTTTTTCGCCTGCTCGCGCAGGGTGTTGAAATCACGCGCCTCGATCAATGCCTTGAGGTCGATCATTGCAAGTATTGGGTTCATCGTCGTCTCCTTAAATTGATTTGAGTGGAGGCAACAAAAAATCGCCTCCGTTCGACGAAAGGCGACTCACACTTCACAAGGACCCGCGGCTTCCTCCCCCATTCAGTCTCAGCCGTTCATTTCACAGGCATGAGACCATTCGGAGGCAGGGAGTCACAGAACGCGAAGGGATATATCCTTTCGTCCGGTAAAAAAGCACCCGTCTATGACTATCCGTAGACATACGGATAACCTCCTTGCAGCATGTGTTTGAATTTGCCTGCGCATCACACACTGGTAAAAGGAAAGCCTCCCGTTCTACTCAGGGAGGCAGGCAAACGCACACAAAAGACGCCGCCTCTCTGGTTGAGCTTTAGCACTGCATATCGTAGGAACCGAACACAATTCCAGCCATGTTGAGTGAAGCCTTATGCCGACCTCACCTGGTATACCCTTTGGCGTCTTTCGACGTTTCAGGACAATGGCATATGTATATTGCAGACGCCTGGCCTAACGAGGACCATTCAATTTGCGTTGGCTTTATACACCCGCAGAGGTGTGGTTGTCAAGAATTTTTGGAAATGTCTACCTTAGAAGATAAAATCTTTCACCACAGAGAGCACAGAGTTCACGGAGAAAACAAAGGTGAATCTCTGTGAGCTCTGTGGTGTATATCCACTAAATCACTTCCGAATGCAGACACTCACAGAATTTTCATGTGAAAATATTCTTTGTGCTAGAATTTATTCATGAAAAACCTTTGGTCACCCTGGCGTATGAAATACATTGAAAATAGCAAAAAAGAAGACGGCTGTGTCTTTTGCAATGCCCAAACCATGCCAGACAGCGCGGAGAATCTGATCGCGCACCGGGGAAAGAATGCGTTCGTGATCCTCAACCGCTATCCATACACAAGCGGACATTTAATGGTCATTCCGTTTGCACATGCCTCCAGCCTGGAAGAGTTAAAACCCGAAACCCGCGCTGAAATGATGGAATTAACCTCCCAATGCACAACAGTGTTGAACTCGATTTACCGACCTCACGGGTTCAACATGGGAATCAATATGGGCGAAGCTGCAGGCGCAGGCGTGATCGGGCATATCCACATCCACATCGTGCCGCGCTGGTCAGGCGATACGAACTTCATGTCGTCCGTCGCACAGACGCGCGTCCTGCCGGAAGCATTGGAAGATACTTATAAACGTGTCCGCGAGGCATTTGAGAAAAAATAATTCACTTGTCGTAATGGCTCTAAAGCATCGGGGGAAATGTTCATGGAGACCCTATGCGCAAACATAAAGTGATATCGATCCTTCTTTTGTTTGCCTTTATCACCGCATGCAAAGAAGAAGAGACAACAAAAACGCAGTCGGCACCAATCTCAACCGCAACGGTCACAGCAACCATTGGTACCCCGCTGCCGACATTTACTCCAACGCCGCAGGGAATTTCCACACCAGCAGTCTACGGACCCGACCCGAAGAACTTCCCCGCAGGGTTCAATCCGCTTTCGGGGCAGCAGGTCAAAGACCCAAGCCTGCTCGATATACCCGCCGTCGCAATTTCCATTTCGCATTTTCCCGTCAGCGCGCGCCCGCAGGCGGGCTTATCCTTCGCGCCGTGGACATTCGAGTTTTACATCACAGAAGGCGCCACGAGATTCCTGTCCATTTTTTACGGCGAATTTCCAGCGCCTGAAATTCCAATTACCGGAGATTGCGAAGTACGGCGCGAGCCTTTCGTGCAAACGTCCATGATGCTGGGCAGCCGCGTCTGGTTGGATGAAGACCAAAACGGTAGGCAGGAAGATTACGAAAAAGGCGTTGGCGGGATATGCGTAAATTTATTGGACGAGTCTGGCAATGTATTACAACAAACTACGAGCGACTCGAACGGGTATTACGGATTTAACGTCGAGCCGGGGAAATATATCGTTGAGTTTAAAATTCCAGCGTGGTTGAACTTTACGAAGAAAGATGTCGGGGACGAGAATAAGGATAGTGACGTGGATCAGGCGTCGGGGCGGGTTGAGGCGGAAGTTACATCCACGCTTCTTTATGTAGACGCAGGCTTGGTCCCGTCCGAGGAAGCGGATCCACCCGAAAATGAATCCACCCAAATGCCGCCCGCCGAAGTGGGTCCCATCCGTTCGGGGCGGCTGCTCTACATTGACATTCATGACTTCTTCACGAATTCGTGTTTTATCTACGCTTCTGCCACGCCTGAGATTTTGCCGCTGCTGCCGAAGTGTTATCTCGTCCCGCATGATGAAGCCAGCGGCGGTGCGATGATGACCATCGAAAAAATGAAATCACTCGCAGAAGAAAACCATCAGGATTTTCCGAGAGAGTTCAGTTACGCCAGTAACCTCTTTTCGGAGACTCCCCCATCGGGCGGACTACCCGCCGATAAAATAGATACGTTCGTGACGTATCGCAACCAGTCGGCTTGGGTGTACGACCCGCTTTCAGCTTCGTACTGGCGTTACGTGGACGATACGACTCAGGAAAATGCCGGCAACCTTCACGCGGAGATCGACCGATTAACCGGCAGACAATTGCAATTCGAGAATGTGATCATTCTATATGTAGAGCACAGGTTACATGAATATAATGGCGCGCCGATGCCCGCCATCCTCGAAATGGACTTGGGACTTGGCAACGGCGGTTTCGCCTATCTCTTCCGCGACGGTTTCAAGTACGATATCCGTTGGAGCACCAAAGCCCGCGCATACGAAAAAGAGACGGGAGAAGCCCGCCCGATCTACTTCATCGATGCGGACGGCAACCCTGTACCACTCAAGCCCGGCAAGACGTGGCTTTTCGTCGCCACGCCGTATTCCTTTGTCAATAACCAAGGCAACGGCAGTTGGAGCGTCCGATATGTTGCGCCGGTTGGTTCGAAGTAATTCACAGTTGGAGGAAACATGCATGCTTATGTCCGTTCATTGAAATCGTTGTTCGAGGCAAACGCGAATCCCACCGATGCCGCGCCGATGAAGAAATACATGCGCGACCAATTCGAATATCTGGGACTCAAGACACCAATCCGTGCGGCATTGCAAAAGGAGTTCATCAAAGAACATGGGCTCCCTCCCATAAAAGAATTGGATGCCATCAGCCGCGACCTGTGGAATCTTCCCCAGCGTGAATTTCAATACACAGCGACCAGCCTGATCGACAAAATGCAAAAGCAGTTGGAAGCGGATTTCATCGTTACTGTGGAATATCTCATCACCCACAAATCCTGGTGGGATACGGTGGACCTGCTCGCAGGACATACCGTCGGCGCAATGTTCAAACGGTTTCCCAAGGTCAAGGCGAAATATCTGAAAAAATGGCGCAAGTCCGATGATTTTTGGTTGAGGCGCACCACCCTGCTATTTCAACTTGGCTACAAGAAAGAGACCGATTTCGATCTGCTTTGCGAACTCATCCATGAAAATCTTGGTTCCAACGAGTTCTTTATCAACAAAGCCATTGGCTGGTCGTTACGCCAATATGCTTGGACTGACCCAACCACTGTGAGGAAATTCGTAAAAGCGACAAAGGAACTACATCCGTTAAGCCGTAGAGAGGCATTGAAAAATATTGGGTAAAATAATATCCTTCCTATCTTGGCTATACGCAAAGAACATTACCAAATTGCAATCTGGAAATTTTGACATAATCAGACAATAGAGGGTAGAATATTGACCAGATTCTAGCCAGACTAGCCAGAAAAGGAATTCCCTCCATGATCGCCGAATGGCAAATACAAGATGCAAAAAACAAATTAAGTGAAGTTATCACCCGCGCCATGCAGCAGGGACCGCAGTTGATCACAAAATATGGCGAAAAAGCCGTTGTGATAATTTCATACAATGAATACGAAAAACTAAAAAAATCACAAGGCAAGCTTTCAGAGTTCTTTAGTACTTCTCCCCTTGCAGGTCTCGACCTTGACCTGAAACGCGACAAATCCCTGCCGCGCAAGGGCATCGATTTATGAAGTATCTGCTCGACACAAGCGTTCTAAAAGAATTAATTTCCAAACAACCGAATCCGAACGTCGTTGATTTCGTCGACTCGCACGAACATGAAGACATGTTCCTAAGTGCCATCACCGTGGGGGAAATAGCAAAGGCGATTGCATTACTGCCAAATTCGCCAAGAAAACGAGAACTTCAGCAATGGCTGAAAGACGATCTGCTCATCCGCTTTGAGGGAAAGATCATTTCTTTGGACTCAGACATATTCATCCGCTGGGGTGAACTCACCGCCAAACTCGAAGCGATCGGGGTTTTGCGCCCTGCCATCGATTCGCTGATCGCCGCCACCGTGTTGATGCATCACATGGTGTTGGTCACAGTTGACGAAGATGGGTTTTCTGATATGGAGATCGAAGTTGTCAACCCGTGGTAATAATAGAAAAATCAAAAGCAAAAAGAGCAGTGAATTCACTGCTCTTTTTTTATTCCTGATTTCTCATAAAATCCGCGATCTCGGTAAAACGTGCTTTCAAATGTTCTGACGCCGAAGGGTCAAAATTCCCAGCGGCGATGGCACGCTCCATGCACCAAAGCCACTGGTCACGTTCACGCTCACCGATGGCAAAAGGCATGTGCCGCATCCGCAAACGGGGATGACCGAATTTCTGAATGTAGAGCGGAGGTCCGCCGGACCAGCCCGAAAGGAACATAAAAAGCTTCTCGCGTGAACCCTTCAAACTGGCGGCGTGAAGCGCGCGGATATCCTTCGCCTCGGGGGAAGAATCCATCAGGTCATAAAAGCGGTCCACAAGAGCACGGACACCCGTCTCACCGCCGAGCATCTCATACAGGGATTGAGTTTCAGCCATCCGCGAATTGTAACCGAGGACGCCGCTTGGGATTTATAATAAAAGCATCAATTGAAATGGAGGCACGATGAGCAAGGAAAACGAAGCTGTCATTCTAAGTGCGGTCCGCACTCCGATCGGAAAATTTCAGGGCGCATTGAGCAGCATCCCCGCTACAAAGTTGGGAGCCATCGCCGTGCAGGAAGCCGTCAAACGCGCAGGCATCGATGCGGCTGAAGTGGAAGAAGTGATCATGGGCAATGTCGTCTCGGCGGGGTTGGGACAAGCCCCGGCGCGGCAATCTCTTATTTTCGGCGGAGTTCCTGCAACGGTCAGCGCAACCACTGTCAACAAGGTTTGCGGTTCGGGCTTGAAGTCGGCGATGTTGTCTGCCCAAGCCATTCGGGCGGGTGACGCGGACCTCTTCATCGCAGGTGGTTTCGAATCCATGAGCCGCACGCCGTATCTGGTCAACGGGCGCATGGGCGAATTGAAATTCGGCAACATGCAGTTGACCGATTCCCTGCTCAACGACGGCTTGTGGGATCCGTTCGAAAATTGGGGGATGGGAATGGCAGCCGAATTCATAGCGGATGAATACGAAGTCACGCGCGAAGCAATGGATGAATTTGCGCTTCGCTCTCATACGAAAGCTGTAGAGGCTCAAGAGGCGGGACGATTCAACGCCGAGATCGTCCCTGTGGAAGTGCCCGGGCGCAAGGGACAGGTTACGGTTGTGAGTCAGGATGAAGGTCCGCGCAAAGAGACGACGCTGGAAGCGTTATCCAAATTGAAGCCGGTCTTCAAAGCGGACGGTAAAGTGACCGCAGGCAACGCATCCTCCATGAACGATGGCGCTTCGGCGGTGGTGATCGCATCACGTGCATACGCTGAACGAAAAGGGCTCAAACCGATGGCGCGTATCGTCGGGTATGCACAGGCAGCCGTTGAGCCCAAATATCTTTTCGCCGCGCCCGCTCAAGCCATGCCGAAGTTATTGAAGAAGGTCGGCTGGACGATGAAGGATGTAGACCTGATCGAGTTGAACGAAGCCTTTGCCGCACAAGTGCTCGCGGACGGTTACGCCCTCGCAAACGACGGCTGGAACTGGGACAAGGTCAACGTGAACGGCGGCGCGATCTCACTCGGTCACCCACTGGGAGCGAGCGGTGCACGCGTGTTGACCACATTGCTATACGCGCTGAAAGACCGCGGACTGAAGCGAGGCATCGCATCGTTATGTCTCGGCGGCGGCGAAGCGGTTGCAATGGCAGTGGAATTGGAATAAAGATATTTGACGCTCGATATTCGATAATGGATATCGAGCATTTTTTTAATAGGAGATTCTATGGATACCAGCGAACGCAATGAGAAGATCGAACTTTATGGACGCGGGTTTGAGCTGTTGAAAGCGGCTTTGGCGGAAGTCCCTGCCGAGGCGATGAAATTCAAGCCGGAGCCCAAAGAGTGGAGCGTGCATGAGATCATCATCCACATCGCGGACAGCGAGACAAATGCCGCCCTCCGAGCGCGGAAATTGATCGTCGAGCCGGGCGGAATGTTGATGGGCTACGATCAGGATAAATGGGCGAACGAATTGAACTACCATGAGCAAAATATCGAAGACGCGCTTGACGCAACGCGTCTCGCCAGAAAAACAACGTACGAACTTTTGAAACACCAGCCAGAGGAAGTATTTAGTCACTCCATTATTCACCCCGAATATACAGACCCGTACACTTTCGATCAGTGGGTCAATATCTATTCGGCACATATTCCGGGTCACATCGAGCAGATTCAGAACAATATCAAAATATGGCGGAAGTCCAGATAATTCGCCCCAAAAGCCCGGGCGGATTTTCCTGCACATCGTCAACTTGATGATGAGATTGACTTCATTCGGAACCCCGGGTCTGATAATGTATGGTTCGTTGTAACAGCACCCTTCAACAATAAACATTACGGGCGACACAATGTGTCGCCCCAAAATTTTCCATGACAAATTCACAAACCACAAAAGATGCACTTGCACAGGTCGCTTCGACGTACGCGGAGTCGATCCTTCATTCCATTCAACAGGAATACCCGAATCAGATGCAGCACATGACGACGGGTCCCGATGACCGCCCCACTCCGCGCGAGGCGCACCCGGCGTTCTATGGCTGTTTCGATTGGCACTCAAGCGTGGAGATGCATTGGGTGTTGATCCGCTTGATGCGATTCGCGCCTGAAGCTTTCGATATAAACAAGACGATGGCTGCGCTGGATGCTCATCTCACGCCTGAAGCTTTGGCGCAGGAGACAGCGTATCTGCGTTCCCATCCGCGCTTCGAACGACCTTATGGCTGGGGCTGGGCGCTGACATTTGTCCACGAGCTGACGGTTTGGGACGATGACCATGCGTCCCGTTGGCTTGAGGCGTCACGCCCTTTGGCGGACGTCATCACCGAAGGATTCCTATCCTGGCTGCCGAAAGCGACGTATCCGATCCGCATCGGGATGCACAGCAACAGCGCATTCGGTTTGGCGCGCGCAGTTCCGTGGGCAAGGCATCTGGCAAGCCACGGTGACTCGCGCCTGCTGAACGCCATCACCAAAGCAGCGATCCAATGGTACGGCGCGGACCGAGATTACCCCGCCCATTACGAACCCAGCGGCACGGACTTCCTCTCCCCGGCATTGACCGAAGTGGACTTGATGAGCCTCGTCCTCGAACGGGAGGAATTCTTCACATGGCTGGATGCGTTCCTGCCAAAGCTTGCATCTGGCGATCCCAAATCGCTCTTTGAACCGGCTTTCGTCTCCGACGCATCAGACGGTCAACTGGCGCATTTGCATGGACTGAATCTATACCGCGCCTTCGTGTGGAAACACCTGAGCGAAACTCTGCCCGCGGATGATATTCGCCGTCCGCACCTTGAGGCGGGCAGCGACGTCCACACCAAGGCAAGCATGGGCGCAGTGACCGGCTCCGATTACATGGTGGAACATTGGCTGGCGGCGTACGCGATGTTGTATTTGAGCGGAGGATGAACGCGGGGGTAAAATTGAAGCCAACAAGCAACCCCTCTCCCGTCTCCCCTAAAGGGGAGAAGCTAATCAGGTGGTATCCAAAATGAACATCAATTTCCAGAACGCATCACAAAACGAAAACAAAGCAAGACCATCCCAATTAACCATTACCAACCCTTCCCCCTCTCGCCCTCGAATGAGGGTTAGGGGGAAGTTGGAAGGGGGTTTTTAACATGCCAAAAGAACTCACACCCTACCAACTCGCCGAACAAAAAATCGCGGACGCCCTGCGCTCAGGCGCAACGGAACTTAACCTCAGCAACATGAGGTTAAGTGAATTGCCAGAATCTCTTGGAGAGTTAACACATTTACAAAGGTTGACTCTCCATCACAACAACTTGACTTTATTACCAGAATCACTTGCAAAACTTACACAACTACAATATTTAAATCTTTCCAAAAATTTACTAAAGATTTTGCCAACATGGTTTTGTACCTTTACGCAATTGCAAGAATTAGATCTTTATGGGGGATTCCTTCGAGAATTGCCAGATATTATTCAACATATTCCTCAATTACGGAAACTGGAGATTTCCAGCAATCAGTTAAAGTCGTTACCAAGTTGGCTGGGCAATATGACACAATTGCAAGTGTTATATCTCTCATATAACACACTTGAAGTTTTGCCAGACTCGCTGGGGCAACTCACACAGTTGACAGAACTGAATCTCTCCTACAATCAACTGACCGCCTTGCCAGACTCGCTGGGGCAACTCACACAATTGACAAAACTGGATATCGCCAACAACAAACTGAAATCACTGCCAAACTCACTAGGTCAACTCGCACAGTTGCAAACGTTACATATCAGCAACAATCAACTGACAGCGCTACCAGAAACACTAGGACAACTCTTACAGTTACAAAAGACGAGTTTTGGCAACAACAATCTGGCGATTTTGCCAAAGTCACTTGGGCAACTTACACAATTGAATTCATTGCGTGTTTACGATAACTTAGTGACCGATCTTCCATCGTCCCTCGCTCAACTTAAGCAATTGGAAGAACTCGACCTCAGCGACAACCCCCTCAACCCCGCCTTGCAAAGCGCATACAATGCTTGTAGTTATAAAAATTATGAACCACTGTGGGCATACCTCCGCAGTATCGAGCAAAACGCCGAACCACTCTACGAAGCCAAACTGGTGCTGGTCGGCGAAGGCAACGTCGGCAAGACCACGTTATTAAAAGCGTTGAAAAATGAAAAGGGAGCAGGCGCGCCGAAGAAAAATGAAAGAACCACGCACGGCGTCGAGATTGACATCCATGGCATAAAACTGCCGCACCCCGACAAGGACGGCATCGAAATCCAACTCAACGCCTGGGATTTCGGCGGGCAGGACGTATACCGCGTCACGCACCAGTTCTTCTTCAGCCGCCGTTCGCTCTACCTGCTGGTCTGGGAGCCGCGCCGCGGCGTCCAGCAGGGTCAGGTGGAAGACTGGCTGAACATGATCCGCCTGCGGGTCGGCGACGAAGCGCGCGTGCTCATCGTCTCCACGCACTGCAAAACGGGCGAGCGCATCGCGCGCATCGACCAGCCCGTGCTCCAACAGCAATACGGCGCGATGATTGTCGGCTTTTACGAAGTGGACAGCCTCGTCCTCGACGAAACCACAGGCGAGATGGTCGGCATCGCCGAATTGAAAAAGGTCATCGCCCGCGAATCCGCCAAACTGGAACAAATGGGGATGATGTTCAACAACGACTGGAAAGCCGCCCGCGACGAACTGCTCGCCCGCGACGAGCCACGCATCTCTTACTCGACTTTTAGCGGAATCTGCGCCGCACGCGGCTTGAGCAACATCGCCACCGACACCCTCGCCCACCTCATGCACGACCTCGGCTACATCGTCCACTACAGCGACGACGAAAAACTCCGCGACGACGTGGTGCTCAAACCCGAATGGCTCACCAAAGCCATCGGCTTCGTGCTGGAAGACCGCAAAACCCAAGAGACGGACGGCATTTTAGAAGACAACCGTCTCTTTGAAGTCTGGCACGACCACACGTTCACGAACGAACCCAAATACAATCCCGAAATTTACCCGTTTTTCCTGCGTTTGATGGAAAAATATGATGTTTCCTATCGCCTCACAGACGGCAACGCCAGTCTCGTCGCCCAGCACGTTCCCCAAGTCCGCCCTGAACTCCCGTGGCTGCCAGAACAGGAGCCGCCCAAAGATCAACGCCGCATTGCCATGGTCTGCGCGCTGGAAGAAGACCCGCCCGGCTTGGTGCCGTGGATGATCGTCCGCACGCACGATTACGCCTATCCCGTCAACGCGCACAGCCTCCACTGGCAAAAGGGCATGTTCCTCAGTCACGGAACGCACGGCACCGCCATGCTTGAGAAGCGAGATCGGGATTTTTACATCTACGCACAAGCCGCATGGCCCGAACATTTTATGAACGTAATTCATTCCACGCTTGAAAAACTCATTGCCGATAACTGGCCCGGCATGAAAGACCGTTATCGCTTTATGGTTCCCTGCCCCGAAACAGTTGATGGTCAGCCCTGCAAAGGGCGCTTCAATATCACTGGCTTGCGTAAATCCTTAACCGAAGGCGATATCCACGTCCGCTGTCAGGAATGTTCCTGTAAATTATCCATTGCTGAGCTGTTATTAGGGTTTGAAGAACGAACAGTTGATATTCAGCTACGTGAGATAAAAGAACAACTAACGGGTTTGGACAGTCGTGTTGCGAATTATTTTATGGCGATGATGAATGCCATTGCAGATGAAGCTAAAAATGGACCACGTCTTTTCACACTTCGTTCAAGAGAAACTGGATTTTCGCTTAAACCCCTTCTTTCTCGTCCTCTAGAGATTCAACTATGGTGCGAAGCAGAAGGTTGCCAGCATCGGGTTATTGAATCAGGCAAAGGTATTTATCCAATAGATATGCCCCATGAATGGCTTGTGAAAATTTCACCATATGCAAATTTCGCGTTAAGAGTTCTATCAACCGTAACACCTGTTGTTGGCCCCGCTATTAACAGTTTTTTTGGTCGCGATATGACCAAGACAATGGATATTGACCGACAATTGGAATTGGCAAATGCAATTATTGGTAAATTGCCCAAAATTGAAACCTCAATCGAGAAATCCTTATCTTATGGCATGCTCAGCCAACCTGAGCATTCAGGCATTCTCGCCTTGCATCGCTTCCTCAACGAAGTTGACCCGACGCACGAAAAACTGGGTCTGCACCGCGTTGCAACCTACACCGGCGATTATCGCTGGCTGTGCAAACGTCACTACGACGCGTATCAGCCCAACATCCCGGATGTAATTAATTAATTTTCGTAGGGGCGACGCACACCTGCCCAGACCGCAGGTGCTGGGTGCGTCGCCCCTACGTTATCAGATTCACCAATCCCATTACGATCAACATCACCAGCACAATTTTGCGGAATACCAACGGCGGGATATGCTTGTCGAGCAGTGCGCCGATGAGCAGTCCCAATATCACGGCGGGAATTGTGTATGGCAGCCAGGTCAACACATCTTGACCATAATTCCCGGCGAAGTAATGACCGATCACCACCTGGGTGCTGTTGACGATGAAATATCCCTGCAAGTTGCTTTTGAAACGTTCGGGTGACCAGTCCTGTGTGTCAGCATAGAGGATCACCGGCGGACCAGATGTGTTGTATGCGCCGCCGAGGAGTCCGCCCAGAAAGCCTGCCAGCCATGGCAAAGCAAAATGGTCAGACTTCGGCAGGCGCTTCCCCATCAACGCGTAGACGGCGTAGGCGATGAGCAAAATGCCCAGCACCGAAAGCGCTATCCGCTCGCTGACGTATCTCAGCAGGATCACCCCGAACGGCACACCAATAATCGACGCGACGACAACTTTCCAAATCTCCCGCAGGGATAATTCCTGATGAAAACGAATCAGCAGAACGACTTCGATCAGGATCGCATACAACGCCACCAACGGCGCCGCCGCGTGGATGCCGATCAACGCGGGCAGGAACGCCATCGAAACCAACGCCAGCCCGAAACCGGAAACGCTTTGTACAAATGTGGACATGAAAATGACGATGAAAACAAATAGAGGGGTCATGGTTGAAAAAAGATTGTAACCGACTTGTTTTCGGCAAATCCGCGCGCCGTGTCATGCAGTTGTAAGCAATTCCCCGCTGTAGGCAATTGCCTTTCGTCCCTTTTTGTCTTATCATAGGGTTATACGAAACGATAGTCCCCCGGAAGATTGGAGGTAAATGTGTCTCACAAAACTTTAGTTCGGATGTCCATCCTCACCGTGTTACTGCTGACAGCAGCGCTGATTCCGCTTCAGGTCCAGGCGGGAGGCGTGTGCGGCGGCGCATACACCGTCGAAAAAGGAGATACCATCGATAAATTGGCGGCGATGTGCGGCACATCCGCCACCGCCATTCTCGCAGCCAACCCGGGTATCGCCAATCCGCTTACGGTCGGGCAGGTCATCAACATCCCCGGCGCGAATTATGGAGTAACGGTCACTCCGGTGCCAGTGACCACTGCAACGACCACGCCCGTCCCTCCCCCTGTTGTTGTCAATAATTACAACACGTACAACTACTATAACTATTACAACCCGCTGACTCCTGTGGCGACGTATAACAACTCGTACATCGTGCAGTACGGCGATACGTTCTCGGGCATTGCGGCGCGATTTGGCGTCAGCATCCCGGACCTTTGGGCAGCCAACCCGAACATTTGGGATATCAACTTCCTTTACACCGGGCAGGTTCTTTACATCCCCAACCCTTCATATTGGAATGGGATACCGGCTGGGAACGCATCTTCTTCGAATGAACCAACCGCGTTGACATACAACGGCACCATTCCCAAAAACGCCCCCAGCGGGACCGTCAAGCTGGTCAACAAATCCAATTCTGAGGTGTACATTTCGCTGCGTACCACCCGCGCAGACGGGACGAATGCCATTCATGAATATCCTGTCGGTTCGATCATGTACGCAGATCTTCCCGCCGGTTGGACCGATTATGTCGCCTGGGTCGGCGGTGTGAAGTACACCGGCGGTTTCAAAATGGGCGAAGGCGATAACCACATGATCACATTCAACAGGAGCAAAGTGGTTGTGGATTAAATCTTAACAGCCACATATCTAAAAAACGACCCGTTCATCTGTTCACGCATCTACGGGTCGTTTTTTTATCCATTAACACAAGGAGATTTTATGTCGAACCATCCCATTCCCATCATCGAGGCGCGCGGAACCTACCGCGAGGTCGGCAGGCAGATCGGGGAACGATGCAAACCCCAGATCGAAATGATGATGGAACAATTACGGGAAAGCGTCCCTGCCAATAAAAATTGGGACATGCTGGTGAAGGAAAGCAGAATCTTTCAAACGCACAGCCGCGCTGTTTATCCGCAATATGTGGATGAGCTCGAGGGCATCGCCGAAGGTGCAGGCGTTCCATTCGATGAGATGTTCGTCGCGATGTGCGAGGAGCTTTGGGAGACTCCGCCTTATAACAAAGGCTGTACCGATATGGCGGCACGCGGTCGCGCCACGTCCGACGGCTCAACTCTTATCGCGCACACGAACGACCTCTCGGCAAAAAACGAAGAAGACCTCGTCATTTTGAAAATCCAGGCGGGTGACGAGCCTGAGTTTATCGGTATCTCTTCGGGCGGAGTCGGCATCAGCGCGGGGTTCAACGCCGCAAGGATCAGCCTGACCGGCAACCAACTCAACAGCAACGATGTCCGCCACGGGGTGCCGCGGCTTTTGGTCGTGCGCGCCATTCTCGGGTCCAGGCATTTGAGCGAGGCAATGGATCACTGTCTGCTCAAGGAACGCGCGTCCAGCTATAACAACGTCATCGCGGATGGGACCGGCGAAGTCTATTCGATGGAGGGCAGCGCGACGGATATCGAAGCCATCTACATCGAAAAGGATTACATGGCGCATTCGAATCATTACACTCATCCGGCGATGCGGCGCTTCGAACTTGACCAGAGCGACAACGCCAACTCGATCATTCGCTACAACCGAGCCAACTACCTGCTCAAGGAGAACTACGGCAAGCTGTCTCCTGATCTGTTCAAGAAGCTGCTCGCAGACCACGCCGGATATCCCACATCCATTTGCAAGCACGGTCTCACCAGTGTGACGGTTTTCAGCATCGTCATCCAACTCGAGACGCTGACCGCATGGATCGGGCGCGGCTTTCCCTGCGAAACGGTCTATACCGAATATAAATTGGAACCGTATCAAAATTAATTTGATGCTTAGGCTCAAGCCGCCGTCCCCGGCGCAGGGAGCTAAATCAACATGACCTCCACACAATCCCTCTTCCCTGAAACCTACGAATCCTCCCGCGAGCGTTTCCGCGGATACCTCTCCACCATCAAGAAGATGTGGAATAAAGCAGAACTGCATCAACACGTTATGTCCTTTGATAACGAACTATCCATCGACTGGATATATTCCGAAGCAACTGAGAAAAACGAGAGGATTCTCGTCTTCACCACCGGTGAACACGGCGTGGAGGGGTACGTCGGCTCGGCAATGATGCATATGTTCATCGAAAACCATATGCCCAAACTCGATCCGCGCACGACGGGCATTCTGCTTGTCCACGCCATTAATCCGTGGGGGATGAAGAATCATCGTCGCGGGAACAAAGACAACATCGACCTGAACCGCACCTTCATGCTCGACCCGCAATTCGACCCGAGCTTCAATCCCGCTTATGACAAGCTTGATGCTTTCCTTAATCCCAAAGGGACTCTGACCAGCATTTTCTACAACAACCTCACTTATCTATTCAGGCTTGGATGGCATATAACAACAATGGGAACTCGTGATTTCCGCCTCGCCCTCCTGCTTGGACAATACCGCAATCAACAGGGTCTGTATTACGGCGGGAAGGAAATGCCCGAAGAGACGCGCGTCATCATGGACTTATACAAGACAGCATTACGCGACTATGAACAGATTTTGCATCTGGATATGCATACCGGTTACGGTCCGCGCTACCAGATGAGTTTGGTCAATTCGGCATTGGACAAAGGCAGTTCCGACTATTTCGAGAAGCGCTTCAACTACCCGCTCGTGGTTGCCGCCACCGCGGACGAATTCTACGCCATCCGCGGCGACATGATCGATTACATCTACGGCTTACAGCAAAGGGACTTTCCAAACAAGCGGTTGTTTGCCACATCCTTCGAATTCGGCACCCTCGGAGACACATACTATGGCTTGTTCCAAAGTCCACGGGTGATGGTACATGAGAACCGCGCGTATTGGCACGGAGCCGTTAATGAAAATGTCCGCGCCGAAGCCAAACGCGGATTTGAGGAATTGTTCAACCCCTCTGCTTCCAACTGGAAAGAGAAAGCGGTCAAAGACGCGGAACAGGCGTTCAAAGGGATTTTGAAAGCAGAAGGTTATATCTAGATCGAGACTTACCAAAAGCGGACAGGATAATCCTGTCCGCTTTTGGTTACCCAGACTACTCTTGTACAGCCTGGATGGTAGTGATATCCACCTCATTGCCCGGCGCGACCTTTTTGTAATAACAAGTAGTGTCTGTCATCGGACAAATAATTTTCCAGCCATCATAAAGATGCAAGGTGTTGCCATTCAGATCGTTAACATAGATCTGAATATCATCTCCGTTTGCATTCTGTAAATTCACTTTATTTCCTTTTGGCGTCCATATGATCCCATCGATGGGGTCTGACCAGTCAGCCGGGTCCAAGCCAATGGAGGTGAAGTTCTTCGGGGATTTTTTACTCGGCCAACTCCCATGATTATCGTAATAATCCATAATTCTGCTTTGAAAATCTTCAAAGTTCGTCTGGTAGGGATTTGACGGTGTTTCCGGTATCCATGTGGCATGAACACCATTCTCTGCAAGTACTCCTATTAACGCGTCGACCATACTGGAGATCCGCGAACTCAACGCCATAAACACGGCGATCAAAACAATTGCGACCAATGATAGGATCAACGAGTATTCGACAAGCGCTTGCCCCCTTCTATGTATATCAGACATCTTTTCATCCTTCCTTTCTACGGAACGGTTATCAGCCCGAGTGACACGGCCTCCCCGGAAACGATCTCAACTGTTTGTTCCATTTGCACACCATTTGCTGTTTCAATACTTACCTGGTGATTTCCCGGCTGCAAACTCTTGAAGAAAAAACAACCATCATCACTCGGTATTTTCTTTGTTTTATTTCCCACCTTTACAGTCCCTACCGCAGGGCTTCCCTGGATGGTCAAAACACACCCGTCCAAGCCCCCAACTTCATCTGGTGCCCAAGACGGCACAAGAAGCCGCAGCGAAAATGATAGAAGGAAGATCGCGAGAAAACTTATAACCGCGATCCATGCATAACGCACCAACCATTTACGCGCGGCTGGCGGCGTACCTATATCAACATCCTGCTCCTGTAATTCATCGTGAATATCATTTGTCATGTATGCCTCCTCACCCTTTTGTATACCCCATCTTTACCCAACTTTCCTTACATACGCTTTACGATTACCTTAAGATTCTTTCTCCAGACATGCTTTTTAATCTTATTTTAATCATTCCCCAAGTAGAAAATCCGGGAGAGTCATCTCGGCAATAATAACCTCCGATAAATTTTTAAAACATCTAAATACCATTTACAGCATCATAGTTTGGAATACAAACACAAAAGCAAGCAACAAAAGATACGAATCAAACATTCAATGAGACTCTAAAACCAGAAGACCATATAAAAAATTGCCGCCATGTGGCGGCAATTTTTTATCATCATTTTATTTTTCCTTTGGCTGCAAGTCAAAACCCTGATCTTTCAGAGCCTTAATCATTTTATTTGGCGATTCATCCCACTGACCCCATTTACGCGAGATATGTTCCGTCCAGGAATAATCTTCATAGGTAAAGGTATCCTTCTCGCCTGACATTAAGCGGATCTTTGCTTTTTGTTTGGCGTAATACCCCTGCGACAGATAACCTTCGTCCATGACCTGCATCGCCTCCCTGACTTGTTCGTCAGTTAACTCTGGATACTCATCCTCGAACAGGGTAAACGACATCGGGTAGCGCGGACGGGGCGGGAATTCCTCGTCAGGATACCCCATCACCAACTCCACTAAAGGAAAGACCCGTTTGGGAAGTTTGAACTGCTTGACGATCTGCTTTACACGTTCAGGCGAAGTGCCCAAATAGCATGATCCCATTCCCAAACTTTCAGCGGCAATGACCATGTTCTCAGCCACATAGGCAGCATCCTGCAAGCCAAGAAGCAGACCGGATACATCGTTCATGATAATCTCCCAGTTGCGGATCTTCATGAAGCGTTCAAGTTTGTACATGTCCACACAGATGATGAACCAAAGCGGAGCGCCAAACGGCGCTTTCTTTTTGCGGGTCAACAGGACGCTGTACAACTGGGAAGCGAACGGCGCCTGCTGACCGGCGCGCACAACGGTCTCCACCACTTCATCGGACGGCTGGTCGGT
>JACKAV010000017.1 GCA_020634895.1 Anaerolineales bacterium
CAGGGAGAGGGGACTCCCTTCCCCTTCGGGGGAAGGGTTGGGGATGAGGGAAAATATTTACGCCGTCACTTCAAATTCAGCGTGGAGAGATGCCAGAGAATCAGAACCAGCCCAAAGGTCGAAAGAGGCGGGGTCTTGAATCCAGGCATTCGCGTTCGTGCTCCAGTAGGTCAATTCTTTCGCACCGAGTTGGAATGTCACCGTCTTCTTTTCGCCGGGTTGCAGGGTGATTCGTTCAAAGCCCTTCAACTCGCGCATGGGACGGGTGTCGGTGCCGTATTGTTGGTGGATATAGAGTTGCGCCACTTCGTCGCCCGCGACCTTGCCGGTGTTGGTCACATCGACTGTGACGGTGAGGCTCTCGCCCACTTTGATTTTTGCGGATGAAACGTTGAGGTTGGAGAATTCAAAGGTGGTGTAACTGAGACCGAAGCCGAAGGGATAGAGCGGAATGGGCAAGCCGTCCCAATAGCGCGGGTTGTACATGGGGCTGCCTTCGGGCGAGTGGGTCATGTTGCGCGCGTAATACAGCGGCGCGTGGCTGCCCTTGCGCGGGAACGTGACGGGAAGTTTGCCGCCGGGGTTGGCATCGCCAAAGAGGATGTCTGCCACAGCAGTGCCGCCTTCGGTGCCGGGTTCCCATGCTTCGAGAATGGCGGGGATATTTTCTGCCGCCCAGTTGATGCTCAGCGGGCGACCATTCAGCAAGACCAATACAACGGGCTTGCCGAGCGCGGCGACGGCTTTGAGTAATTCTTCCTGTCGTCCGGGCAAGTCAAGCGAGGCGCGGGATGCAGCTTCGCCTGCCATGATGTAGGTTTCGCCCAACACCATGATGATCTGGTCGGCGGCTTTGGCAACTTCCAAAGCGGATTGAAACGCCGCTTCTGCATCCTCTGGAGTTTGAGCAGGCTTGCTTTCTTCTCCAGCCATCATCAGTTCAAACCATGAAGGAATGTCGCGGCGAATTTCGGGACCGGAAGCATAGGTCACTTCGGCGTTCGGCAGTTTGGCGCGGACACCTTCAAGCACGGTCACCGCCGCGGGAGTGTGACCGAATACCATCCATGATCCTTCGGTGGCTGTCATGGAGTCAGCGACAGGACCAATGACCGCGACCTTCTTAATATCTTTGCTCAACGGCAACAGTCCGCCTTCGTTGCGGAGCAGAACCATCGAGCGCTGCGCCGACCAACGCGAGACTTCGCGATGTTCGGGCAGGGCAATTACTTTTTCGAGCAGGGTTTCATCGACATACGGTTTCTCGAACAAGCCCATCTTGAATTTGATAGTCAGAATCGGGCGGACGAGCTCGTCAATTTCGGCTTCGGTCAACGCGCCGTCGGCAACCAACTGCGCGGCATTTTCGGTGTACGAGTAACTGGACATATCCATATTCATGCCAGCCTTGAGTCCGCGCAGGGCGGCTTCGCGCTTGTCTTTGGCGTGATGTTGAATTGCCATATTCGCAACAGCAAACGCATCCGAAACCAAGAAACCATCGAAGCCCCATTCCTCGCGCAAGACCTGACGCAACAGCCAGCGGTTGCCCGTGGCGGGGACATCGTTCAAGTCCATGTACGCACTCATGAAGGTCGCCACGCCCGCATCCACTGCGGCTTTGAACGGCGGCAACACGGTGTTGCGAAGTTGTGACTCAGAAAGATACACGGGGTCATAGTCGCGTCCGCCATCGGAATAGCCGTAACCCGCGAAATGTTTGGCGCACGCCAGCACGCGCTCTGTGTCAGAAAGATCATCACCCTGGAATCCGCGCACTTGCGCCGCTGCCATCGCCGAACCCAAAAACGGGTCTTCGCCCGCGCCTTCGACAATGCGCCCCCAACGCGGGTCACGGCAGATGTCGATCATCGGACCAAAGGTCCAATGCAGACCCGCCGCGCGCGCTTCCTTCGCCGCGATGGTTTGAGTCTTCTCCGGCACGTTCGGGTCCCATGAAGAAGCCATCGCCAACGGCACAGGGAAGATGGTGCGGTAACCGTGGATCACATCCAGTGCAAACAACAGCGGAATACCCGACGGACTTTCTTCCATGGCGATCTTCTGCAACTCGTTGAACTTCTTCGTGTCGTTCAGCCACAAAACGGAACCTGCTCCGCCTTTGCGGATTTGATCTTCAGCAGCGGGACCAGGGGAAAAGGATGCGCCGCCCACTTGATTGAGCTGCCCGACCTTTTCTTCGAGGCTCATCTTCTTGAGAAGCGCCCCAACCTTCGCCGATACCTGTTTATCTGTTCCTGATGCTTTTGCCTTGCTCATGGTGTTTTCTCCTTGTTGGTTCAAGTTTTGCAATCGATTGCAGTTCAGTACAAAAAAATTGGCACAATTATGCCGATTTTCGAATCACCAATTCCACGGGAGTGGTCACATTGGTGACCTCACCTGTTTTGATATAACGGATCAAGTTTTGGGCAAGAAGGCTGCCTGCCATTGGAACATTCTGCCGGATGGTCGTCAGCGGCAGATTGTTGTACGCGGCAATGGAAACATCGTCATATCCCACTACAGCCACATCCTCAGGGACGCGCCGTCCGCTTTCGAGAATGACCTTGATCGCGGCAATTGCCATCAAGTCGCTGTTGACGAAGACCGCATCCAGATCAGGCGATTGTTTCAGCAAGCGTTGCATGGCATCCATGCCGGAGGCGTAGGAATAATCGCCATAGGCAACTCGATTTGCTGTCACTTTTCGCCCGGTTGCTTTCAATGCGTTTTCATATCCCTGATAGCGATGTTGAACCGTCAGGTCGTCAGCAAGCCCGCCCAGAAAAGCAACCTGCTGCCTGCCAAGTTGAATCAAATGTTGGGTGGCGAGCATTCCGCCAGTGATGTTATCGCCAGAGACGGAGCAATATTTGAAATTGGACATGGGCACTTCCCAGGTGATAAAAGGAGCGCCCACCTCGATCAGTTTCTCAATGGTAACTTGGCTGGTGTGAGAGGATAAAAGAATAAAGCCGTCCACCCGTGCGCTGTCAAAATAAGAATTTATACTCGCAGGGTCGAGCGGGTTGACATTCGCCAGAAGCAGGTCATACCCAAGCGAACGCAATTCGTTCCCGATCCCCCCTATTATTTCGAACCCAAACAGACTTTCAGGTGAAAAAAAATTAGCCTTCTCGTCAGGTGTTACAAATGCAATCGTGTGGCTCTGACGCACACGAAGGTTGCGGGCAGCAACATTGATACTGAAGTTATGCTTTTTTGCAAGCGCCTGAATGCGTTCTTTGGTTTTTTTGCTGAGGAGAGGGCTGTCGTTTAAAGCGCGCGAAACCGTGGACTTGGAAACTTTCGCCAGGCGCGCAATATCATCGAGGGTTTGAACGGTCTTTTTGCTCAAAAAATGCTCTATTCTTTGCAATCGATTGCATTATTATACAGGTCTTAATGCATTAAAGTCAACATATTCCCTGGTGCAATCGCATGGCGTGAAATCAATTTATGGCTTTCCCAAAGTGATTTGCGCATGCAAACTTAGGCATTCTTAACAAGAACCAAGCCGCCAATAATGGATAAGATAACGCCAACCCATCTATATAAGTCGATGTATTCCTGCAAGATTATTGTGAACACGGAAGTGTCGACGCTTCCTCCGTGGGACGTAATGAAGGCAGATGTGGCGTTGTTTCCCCAATGGACACTTTCTGAGATGATGACCAATCCAATGATAAATAAAATTATTGAACTGACCACAAATGAGGATCTGCTCATGATCAATCTCCAAATTGAACAGCATCTGACTGTTTGGACGAAATCTCAGCAGACGAGAAAATATGCGACCGCAGGAACAGTGTTAATCCTAAAATTGCAAAAGGTATGGATGCGATCAATCCCACAGCACTGGGACCAAGCAGAGGATTCGGCTGTCCCTTAATAAGGAGTAGGACCAGCGGCGCCAATCCATTAAGTGAACTGTGGGCAATAACAGCGGGCCAGATGCTGTCAGTACTTAGTGTAAGCCAAACCAAAAATGTGCCGATAATAAAGGTAAACCATAGAAAGACGATCATTCCCAGCCAGGGATACCCTTGATAACCAAAACCATACTCGTATCCAAGGTAGATGAAGGGCCAGTGCCAAATTCCCCAGATTGCACCCACAATGATGGTTGCATTTCTGTTGCCGAGGGGCATGAATTTCTGGAGCAAATAAGCACGCCAACCAAACTCCTCGCCCAACGTAGCAATGCCGTTCAGGATCGGAGCAAGCAGAATGGCTTGGATTGCCTGTATTACGATGAACATCTGGGGAGAAACGGGAATGGGTTTTCCGGTTCGCTGCGCAGCCTGCGCCAGGGTCTTGCTGATCGCAGCATAAGTCGAATCAAAATAATGGGGGAAAAGCAGAAAATATATTCCAGCCCCAAGCAGCAATAATAGCGGAGTTCCAAACCAGGCGAGTAACCAATAGCGTCTGTTTTGTTTGAAATTTACTTTCAGGTAGGTATCTTTCCAGCCTTCTTTTGTGATCCAACGTGTAAGAACGGCAGCCAGAGCAGGCGAGAACATTGCCAATATCAATAAGAACCAGGCGGTTGTGCCGGGTTTCAGGTTTGACAACCCACCTGTAAGATCAATTGCAATTGCCAAAGACCATGTAATTCCAAATGCAATCAGAAGGAAGAAGTTTATTCTGCGAGATTCGATTTTTGTTTTCATTTTTACTCCTAAAGTCAATGAACCTATATATCATGAGCGTGCGATCAGCCTTCCGCGCCGAAAGACACGCCCTCCATACCAGATCAACACAATGTCGATCGCCCACAATACAATTCCGATCAAAATGACAACCCCAATGCTGAAATACATTGCGCCTGTAAGTTGACCAAACATAAGCAACAATATGGGGATGACAACTACGCCGCCTGTCTGGTAGGCGTCTTGAAAGCCTCGCGCGCGACCGGAAATGAGGACCATCGTTCCAAGCCCCAGCCCAGCTGCAGCGGGGGAAACCCATAGGACAAGAACCATCCACATCCAGTTTGGGAAGAAAATCTTCCCAATGACAGACCAGGCGGCTGCATTTGCCATCACTATGTATAAAAGAAAACCGATGAAGGCGATAAAAACTGCAGCCAGCCATGAAGAAAGCAATTTCGCAATAAAAAGTTCACGGTCTGTTGTGGGCGAATACAACAGGGTCTCCAGTGTGTGACGCTCCCGCTCTCCGGCGAAACTGTCGGCGGCAATAACAGTCGCAACCATCAAAGGAACGATCAGAAACATGGGTGCCAGCAGATAGACCAGGAAGAAAATGACCGTTTGCTGTTCCGCAGTATAGGGCGCAAGTTGGTTTTGCAACCCGGCAGGCATTTGAGCGATAAGTGCATTTAGCTGCTCGAGAGAAGTCCCGCCCATGTTGACCATCGAAGGTGCCAAGACGCTGACCCAGGGCAGGGCGCCAAAGATGATCAGCGAGACAGCGATGATCGGGATAAGCACCCCTTTGTTCTGCAGAACGATCTTCAAATCCTTACGGACGATGGCAAAAATAGCGCGCCAATTCATTGAACGGTTTCCTTTTCATCGTGCAGGGCAAAATAGACATCCTCGAGGGTTGGCTGATGGGGTGACATGCGATAAATACGAATATGATTCTGTACCAGCAGGTTAAGAAGCTCGGGGATGGCTTCGCGCCCGGTCACTGTCAGAGTTAGATTCCCATTGGTATGGCGAGGCAAGCCAAAGGTCAGGGAAGAGGCGGGGGCAAGCGCTTGCAGCGCGGCATCCATTTGCCCGGGCGCTGTTTCAATCTCCACATCCAAACGCCGGACGTATTGTTGTATCAAATCTGTTGGAGTGCCAATGGCTACCAGCCTGCCATGTTCCATCACAGCGACCCTGTCACATAACTTTTGTGCTTCGACCAGATTATGCGTGCAAAGAAAAACGGTTCGTCCCTTTTCTTCGGCTAGGTTGGAGATCAGCGCGTTGACTTGATGGGCGGCAACGGGGTCAAGCCCGCTGGTCGGTTCATCGAGAAAAATGACTTCTGGATTATGCAGAAGTGTACGCGCCAGCGAAAGACGTTGGCGCATGCCTGTGCTAAAAGTTTCCACGCGCTGATCGGCAGACTCACCAAGCCCGAAGAATTCAAGTAACTCTCTCACGCGCGTTTGCACTTTATCGCGAGGCACGCTAAAAAGATCGGCATAGATGAGCAGATTGTCACGGGCAGTGAGGCGCAACTCCAATGCGGCGGTCTCGGTCAATACACCAGTGCGCGCACGCAGGGCGGGTCCATCAGTGATCGGGTCCATACCCAAAACATGAATCGAACCGCTGTTTGCTTCGAGAACGCCATTCAACATTCGGACGGTTGTGGTTTTTCCTGCGCCATTGTGACCGAGAAATCCAAAGACTTCTCCGGTTTCCACTTCAATTGAAAGGTCGTTGACCGCGATCTTATCGCCGAACCGACGGGTAAGATTCTTCACCGTTATGGCTGCCGATTTCATTGCTGGCTCTTTTCAACAGGGACTGGAATGGTCTCTTCGGACGATAACTTCATCAGGTCGATATAACGCCATTTTTTCATATCGCTTTTGGTTAATCCGGTTGTATCAATAATGAATGAACCGTTGATCACCAGCGATGAATTGGGGGCGATCGTTTTACCGATTGTCACCAGTAGACTCTGACCAGAAACCCTGGATGATACAGAATTCTCCAGAACAGGTTCAGCCCATGCCACGGTAATGGCGTTGGAACTTGAATTGTGTATTGTCACATCGTAAGACACTACTTGTGCGTCAGGTTTCTTTTTTGCGCTGCCGACAGATATCTTCATGTTCGTGATTTGGAGATTACTCGTCGGCAGGCTCATTTGCGCCTGGTCTATTGGCGAACAGCCGATAAATAAAAACGAGCTAAAGACTACTATGATCCAGAAAATTTTTTTCATATTCACTTCTTTGGGAAACGATCAAATCGCTTTGACCGGAATATCGGTTCTTGATCGATCTCTTTCATCGATACGCAAACTCGAAACACTCATTGCGCCCACCCAAAAGAGTAATAAGGGAAGGGATGCAAATAATACATAGGTCAGCACAGGCGCGGTCGAAACGAAGCTGAAACCGCCAATTACAAGAGTCAACGAGAGGACTGCGCCCAGCCACCCCAGCCAGGCAGGGATGGATTTTGTGCCGAATACAAGCATTGATATGGCACCGCTGAGAACAGACAGTGTCATTAATTTGAAGGTGTCTATTTGATTGACAAGGACGAGAATGGTTGTCAGCGACGAACCATCTGTGGCGAGGATATCGGGGTTGCTTAAAGCTTGTTGAAAGCCAGCTTGTACCAAAGAAAGGCTTGTGGCTGCAATTCCTGCCCCCAACACAACCTGAAGTAAAGCAGATGCGCCGTTCGCTTTTCGAAAATGGTCTACCATTGCAGAAGTAAACAGGAGGATGGCGATTCCTGCGACCCCATCTATTAAGTATGATTGGATCATGTGGCTTTGCCTGTGGGCTGTGAAATATGCCAATAATGTTGCCCCTCCCGCCGATGGTGCAGGCGAACCGGATTCGATCAGCAAACCAATGATCCAAGCTGCCACATAGACAAATCCTGCATAATTGAGCCAGTTATTCTTTTTCATTATTGCCTCCAAATTAGCATTAAAATTTTGTTGATCACATAGATCGAGCCAAATGTCACAGCGAGGGATGTTTTCCCGATGCTGTAGAGCGCCCAGGTTGTCAGCCCAAAGATCGTGACCTCCAGAATGAGCAGCCAGGGTTGCGGCAATCGCCAGGCGGCTTTGGGGGCTAGGAATGTCCCCCATATGACGGCAAAAGCTGCAGGGGCGCCTATTCCTAAAAGCACCTTCAAAAATCCCTGGCTTCCAACCCTGAAACCCCAATACCCAAAGATCAATAGAATACAGATTTCGAGCAAGAACCGTATCAGTAAATTAAGTGTTTTGATGGCTTCCATTTTCCTGTTCCTAAACTTGTGTATGATTATGGGCGCATTCCGTTCGCAGTGTGGTTCAGATTCGGTACGATGCCCATGTCTCCACTCTCTGGAAACAATTTCTCTGTAAAAGTTTCGATGGCTTGCTGGTTGCTTGCGGTTACCTTTGTGTTACCCTGCCCGGCAAATGCAAGAGTGATGGTCATTGCGTCGGTTGTCGAACCGGTTTTGGGGTCATATTCGAAGCGTTCCAGTTGGTCGATCCACTGATAGAGTTGGGTTAATTGTTCGTTGTCCAGCCAGGTTTGTCCCAAGTCTTTAGCCTGTCCATTCCTGCAACTGGAAGCACTGACAAGTCCCGTTGTGTACACAGACAGATCATCGCAAAATCCAGCCAAGCCGCCTTCACGGTGCCAGCCGATCACCAGACCATTGGCAGCACTGGAGCGTCCCGCCTGGGTTTCGTCAGCGACGAGTTTTGCCCATAGGGATAAGCTGCGTTCTTCGTCCACAGATGGAGCCGTGCTGCCGGAGCCGATAAGTGACACTGTCCCGTTCGGCAGATCGAAGGAGAACGATTTGAAGGTGGTGACAAAGTGGTCCAGTTCGGCTGACCTGCCTGCGTCGATGAAAGGAACCGTCTCCAATTTCCCATTGCATGAACCGTATGCAACTCCATTGGATTCAGAGATCAGAAAACTTTGACATCCCTCCCCGTTTTGGATCTTAAAACTGACCCCTGTGGTATTTGGCGTTGACCCATCCGCAGGCACGATCTGACTCCCATCCAGGTTGCTTCGAATTTCATAGGTCTGGTCATTCGCTGACAGCGTGATCTTGTACCCGTCCACCACGTGCATGGCACACATGATCCCCGGCTGCTGAACACCCAGACATCCATCCGGCCACTGAGTTTGTTGAATATCCGTCAGTTTTATCGCCTCCACACCGAGCTGCAATTGTTCGCCAAGCGCAAACTTTGCTGCGGATATGGCTGAGTTCATCTGGTTATTAATAACCACAGGTGTTGACCCTAAAACAGGTTGGGGCGTTGGATTGCTCTGCGCCATAGACGGAGCGCACGCAGTCAAAAGTATGGCAAGCGATAGGATGATTGCAATGACCTGAAATGACTTCTTGAGTAGGTTGATACGAATAAAGTTTGTTTTATTTCCTTTCATTCTTCCTCGAATTTCATTTATCTCGTCAGCAAGGCGGCTGGAGCCGTCAGTATCCACGAGAATTTTGCAAGGTCAGGGTTGATATATGCGATCCCGATTGACAACAGAAACACGACCGGGATCGTCAAAATGGAAAGCAGATGACGGCGTGCGGTTTTGGCGTCAATATTTTTCTCGATCAATCTGTTCTCGCGTGACACATACCACCACAAGCCCGCGGAAATTAATCCCGTGACCGCGATGCTCAATGCATAGAAAATGGTGGCAGTGCGATTGCTGTTCTCGCTCAAAATGGAGGTGGGAAATGGAATGAAGGCGATGCACATCAACATGAGCAAATTGAGCAGCAACAGCCGGGTATCGTAACGGTTGACGAAACGAAAGCGGCGGTGGTGCGCGATCCAAAAATTACCGATGACCAGAAAGCTGATGATGAAGCTCAAGTACCGGGGCCATATCTCAAGCAGGGAATGTGTAAGTTGTAGGTTGGACAAGCCCGCAGCTTCCACAGGAAGGTGAATTTCCAGCGCGAGCAGTGTGATGGCGATCGCAAATACCGCGTCACTGAAGAATACCAGGCGCTCCAGTCCTACTTCATCATCGAACTGTTCGTTTTTTGAGACTTTCTTGAACACTTGGGTTGTTGAAGCCATTTCCGTTACTCCGCTGGTGAGTTATCTTCTTCTGTCGGTTGACCGATACTTCTAAAGATCGCCGAAGCACCCATCGCGATCAGGATGAACGGTCCAATGATGTGCCACGGAATATCCGCACTCACAAACAATGGGATGGCAGCGAAGAAGCCGAACGTGGTCAGTGCTGCAAGATATTTGCCGCGCAAGATCAATTCTGCGCTGCCTGCCAGACCGATCACAAGCAGGATGCCGGGCCACCACCAACCGGTGTAAACCAGGATTCCCAAACCGATAAGAAAAACTCCGCCTGAAACGCTGGGTGTGCGGTTTCGTCTGTTCATGAACTTGTCTCCTTTAGCTCCAATAAAATTTGACTCAACTCTTTGATTTAATCGAGCGAATCGCTTCGATCAATTCGCCATCAGGTTTTTGTTTGCTAACAAATGCGGATGCTCCGGCTTTTAGTGCACGCTCACGATTGGATTGGTCGTCATATAGGCTGAGAACAATCACAGAACAATTTTGGAAGTCGCGGTGTAAACGTTCGGTCAAGGTGAAGCCATCCATGCCAGAGAGCCGGATGCCGGTCACAACCACATCGGGCTGGAGTTCGCGTGCCAGCCGCAGTGCTTCCCAGCCGTCACCAGTTTCTCCGACCACGAAGAAATCCGTTTCAACGTTGAGCCGCATCCGCAGACCTCTGCGAATGCCGGCTTCTTCATCGACGATAAGGATTTTGATCATGCCCAAAGTCTAGTGGGAAGCGATACAATTTACATCGGGAGAAGGTCTATTTATCATCTCCGACTTAAGACTGAGATGGTTTTAAGCGGTGCGCACTATAATGAATCAGAGAGGAGAGAGCCAATGTCCATTCGTGTGCTTCTTGTTGATGATCATGCAGTGGTCCGTCAGGGGTTGAAAATGTTCCTCGGACTGGATCCAGATCTGGATGTCGTAGGCGAAGCGGAAAATGGGGAGGAGGCGATCCGTCTCATTCCGGACCTGAATCCTGAGGTGGTCCTCATGGACCTTTTGATGCCCGTCATGGATGGGATCGAAGCCATCACACACATCCGCCAGGAATTTCCTAATATAGAAGTCATCGCGTTGACCAGTGTGCTCGAAGACGAAGCTGTGATGAAAGCCATGCGTGCCGGCGCCATTGGTTATCTTCTCAAGGACACACAGGCGGAAGAGTTGCGGCGTGCCATCAAAGCCGCGGCGGCAGGACAGGTACAGTTATCACCGCAAGCCGCAGCGCGTCTGATGCGCGAGGTGCGTGCGCCGGACAGCCCTGAAAAATTGACCGAGCGTGAAACGGACGTGTTGCGCCTGCTGGCATTGGGGCAGGCGAATAAGGAAATTGCGCTTGAACTCAGCATTGGGGAAAAGACGGTCAAGACTCACGTGAGCAGTATTTTGAGAAAATTAAATGTACCCAGCCGAACGCAGGCGGCGCTTCACGCGGTGCGAATTGGATTGGTTTCGATCGAATAGGAAGTTTCAGCATGTTCAAGATCAGCAATGTAAGTGTCAAGATCGGTGCGGGGTTGTTGGCGTTTCTCTTGATGGTGGCGGTGGTCACCAGCTTGATCGTCAAGCGCGGGTTCGACCAGGCGGAGCAGTCAGCAGTGCAGCTCAGTGCCGATGGTCTACAATCTCAAAGCAAATTGACTTTGATGCAACTGGCGCAGCAACAGGCGCAACTCTACGACCGCGAATTACAGCGTGCCGCACGCATGACCATCATCGCCGCCGACTTTATGGAAAAGATGCATGCTACTGGAAAAAGTGTAGACTGGTCGAACACAAAGAACGTGGTGTACGAATCTTCGCAATTGACGCTCAGCCCGGATGGCTTGCTTTATTACGATGGAAACCCAAACCGTACGACAGAGATCCTTCACATCGGCAGTATCACACCCGATGCAACGACAGACAAAAGCTTGCGAGACTCAGCTATTTTGGAAGAGCTGTTCCCGTCACTGTTGTCACAAGTGGAAACGGGATCGGGAATCTATTTTCAGGGCACGCAGCTTACCTTTCGTTATTACCCTGTGCGAAACCTGCCTGAATTGGAGATCGAAAACGGTGCGGCAGAAGCGGCGCAATCTGCCCGAATTGAAGACCTGCCGGTCGCGCCAAACAACAATCCCGACCGAAAAACCATTTGGATGCCGCCTTATCTTGATGACGCCGGGCAGGGTCTATTGGTCAGCGCCGATACGCCGATCTATTACGGAGATGAGTTTCAGGGCTTTATCGGCATTGATGTATCCCTCTCGCGCCTGGATGAACGCCTAAATACGATCAAGCCGACAGCAGGCAGCTTTATCTTTTTAATGGATGCTGACGGCAAGCTAATTTCTATCTCCCCTGAGAATGCACAACAACTTTCCAGTCGCGAGTTGACCGCCGATGAAACGTCTCCAAATGGTTTGTTGGGGCTGACTTTGCAAGGCATCAACCCAGAGTTGGCGAAGATCATGACCCCGAATACCCTTTCGCAGAGTGGAACACTGGATATTGATCTCAATGGTCAACCTGCGTCTGTTGCGTACGCGCCGCTTCCCAATTTGAATTGGAGCTTGTCCATCGTCGTGCCGTTGAACGAGGTTACCGCCAAATCGCAGGAAGTTTCCAGTGCCATCCAACAAAATGGTTCCGCCACTGTGCGAAATACCTTGCTTGTCACGGGAATCTTTTTTCTCATCGCGGGTTTTTTCAGTGTGCTTCTCAGTTTACGTTTTATCACAGGTCCAATCATGCAAATGATGAACGGAGTGCGATCCATTACGGCGGGCAATCTGAACGTGTCGGTGCCTGTCATTGCCAATGACGAACTTGGTGAGCTTGCCACATCCTTTAACCAAATGACCAGCGAGCTCAAGCATCGTACTCATGAACTTTCACAAACCAGTGCCGAGCTGCAGGTCAAAGAAGCGCAATTGAAAGTTGCTACATTGGAAGAGCGACAAAGGCTGGCTCGCGAACTGCATGACTCGGTTTCGCAAGCCCTGTATGGGATCGCGCTGGGCGCGCGCACGGCTCAGACTCAACTGGAGCGTGATCCTGCCAAATTAGCTGAACCACTCGATTACATTCTCTCCCTCGCCGAAGCAGGACTCTCCGAGATGCGTGCCCTCATCTTCGAGCTTCGCCCCGAGTCCCTTCAGAACGAAGGTCTGGTCGCCGCCCTAACCAAACAAGCAGACGCTATCCACGCTCGACATAAGATCAATGTCGTGACCGACTTCGGCGACGAACCTGACATCTCGTTGGATGCAAAAGAAGCTTTGTATCGTATCGCACAGGAAGCCCTGCAGAACGTCGCCAAACATGCTCACGCTACTAAAGTGGAATTGAGTATGCAAAACAAGAACGGGAGTCTGTTATTGGAAATTCGCGACAACGGCAAAGGTTTCGATGTGAGCCATGAATTCCCAGGTCACCTTGGCATGAAGTCCATGCCTGAGCGGGCGGCGCAAATTGGCGGAGAATTCCACATCCAAAGCCAGCCTGGCGAAGGGACGGTGATCACAGTCACCATTCCAAAGTAGGCAAGCAAAAGACGCTCCGTATGTGGAGCGTCTTTTTTATCAGGCGAAGGTGGGTCAGCCTTCTCCGTCTTAAGACCGAAGATAAAAAAAGTGTTGCTGACTACAATGCAACCACGTTTTCAACCTTTATCTTTAGTTCGGAGGAACCCATGCAAAACCAAGCCAATATTTCTGTTCAGTCACCCAAACAGGGAATGCGCGCCGCAATGCTGTCGTATTTTGAACGGCATCCTGTGCTTTCGGCGGTTATCGTCTTTCTGGTTTATCTGCCAACCGCCACTCTGTTTGGACTCGCTGCCAAGGCGATCTTCCCGCAGTATCAGCCTGATTTCATCGCCCTGATCGGGATGTCCGTTGTCGTTGCCCTCATCCTTTCCGTTTTGGGATGGTGGAAGGAAGCCGGATTCAACCTTCCAACCGAATGGCGCGATTCCCGTTTGGTTATCATCCCATTCCTTGTTGTTTTAGGCTTGCCCTTTCTCAGAGGCATTAAGGCTAACGATGCAGGCACACTTGTATACCTCGTGATCGGCTATGCCCTGACCGGTTTCATGGAAGAAGGTCTCATGCGTGGCGTCGTGTTACGCGTGCTCAAGCCGATAGGCACGACCCGCAGCGTAGTTATTTCATCCCTGCTCTTCGGGTTGATGCACATAGGCAACCTGCTCTATCGCAATCCCTTCATTGTCTTCGCTCAGATGATCGGCGCCTTCGTGCATGGCATCGGTCTTAGCGCCATTCGACTACGCACCAATACCATTTGGTTTCCGGTCATCCTGCATGGACTGCATGACCTGGCACTGAAATACACCAACTTCCCCGCCATTCCGCTGGATGTGGTACAGGTCACATTGCTGATGATCTACGGCATCTATCTGCTGCGCGGATGGAAAGCTCCCGAAGTAACAGCGGTTTAACGTTATAAACTCACGATCGAAATAAAATCTTATCCAAGCATGACTCACCCACGAAATCAAGGTTTCGTGGGTGAGTTCGTTTTTTAAAGCGGATTTAAATTTTTTCCGCATCCATCTGACTTTGTCAGTATCCAGCATTAAATTCGGGGGTAATTATGCTTTTGATAAATGGCAAATTTTGTATGGGCGGCAAATCATCATTCAAAACGCCCATCATCATGCTTGAATAAAAGTACATTTCATCACTTGACATCAACCTTTCAGAAATGTAAACTTCACCATAATTTTCTAATTTTTTATTAATATTTAGACTTCTTTGGGAAAATCAATCGCATTTCGAAGGGACATGTGTATCATGTATAGTCTAAAGTCATACTTTCTCGCTTTACAGAGACTTTTTGCAATTTTCCTGGTTTTTGTTTTGACTATTGGGGCGGCAACATCACCCGGAAGCACTGCATATGCCAAGGCAAATGACTCCAAGCCCAAAACGCTCAGCGCCGAAGTCATGGGGCTTTTGCCTCAGCCAATGCGTCAGGCTGGCTGCGCCTCCCCCGCCAATGAGATCGTGGCAGAGAACTGTCTGCCAGGCAACCCGCCCAGTGAATGGGATGTGAGCGGCGCAGGCGACGCAAACATCCAAGGCTATGCCACAGACATCAGCGTAAATCAGGGCGGGACAATCCACTTCAAGATCGACACAGACTCCAACAACTATCACATCGACATCTATCGCATCGGTTATTACAACGGTGATGGCGCCCGCTACATTACGACCATTTCGCCATCGACGGCATTACCGCAAACGCAGCCGGCTTGTCTGTTCGATGCGACCGACGGCATAAATCTTCTGGACTGCGGCAACTGGGCGGAATCCGCTTCGTGGGCCGTTCCTGCCAATGCCACATCTGGTCTGTATATCGCCAAGCTCGTCCGCGATGATGCGACACCGGGAGCAAGTCACATCACATTCATTGTCCGCGACGACGATGGCAATTCGGATCTTTTATTCCAAACTTCTGATACCACCTGGCAGGCATATAACGGCTACGGCGGATATAGTTTATACGCCGCACCAAATCATGCGCACAAGGTCAGCTACAACCGTCCCTTCCTCACCCGCACGAACTCCACAGAAGATTTCTGGTTCAACTCCGAATACCCGATGATCCGTTGGCTGGAGCGCAATGGATATGACGTCAGCTACTTCACCGATCTGGATGGAGACCGGTACGGTGCCGAGATCCTGGAACACAATATTTTCATGTCGATCGGGCATGACGAATACTGGTCTGCCGGGCAGCGTGCCGCCGTGGAAGCCGCGCGTGATGCCGGTGTGAATCTCATATTCTTCAGCGGCAATGAAATTTATTGGAAAACACGTTGGGAGTCCAGTCCCGCAGACGGCGCTCCTTATCGCACCCTGGTCTCTTATAAGGAAGGGGACGCCCAAGGCAGTGAACATTACGATTGTTACGGAAATTTTGATTGCGACCCAACTCCCGGCGTATGGACCGGACTCTGGCGTCAAAATGGAGCCGGAGATGACGGCGGTCAACCTGAAAACGGTTTGAGCGGACAGATCAGCTGGGGCGATGCAAGCGCAGCCATCGAGGTTCCAGCCTCGGTAACATCCTTCCGCTTCTGGCGAAACACAGGGCTTCCGGGCGATACAACCTCAACCTTGGAAGCCAACACATTGGGTTATGAATTCGACTGGGAACAATCTGCGTATGCCAACAGCTACCCGTTAAGCCGGATCACACTTTCTGAAACAACCGCAACGGGCAAAACAAACAAAATGAGCCTTTATCGCGCCGCCAGCGGAGCGTTGGTCTTCGGCGCAGGCACAGTCCAATGGCAATGGGGCTTGGATGGCAACCACGACCGCGGCACATCCACGGAAGATGCGCGCATCCAACAGGCGACCGTGAACCTGCTTGCCGATATGGGAGTCCAACCCGCAACGCTTCAAACCGGACTGACGGCTGCCACTGCTTCGACAGATTCCACCGCCCCGACAGTGACCATCACCTCACCGGCAAACGGCTCGAACGTCCCCGGCGGGAATATCACTGTCACTGGCACAGCGTCGGATACAGGCGGAGTGGTCGCCGCGGTAAAAATCTCCACCGACGGCGGAACAACCTGGAATCTTGCAACTGGAACAACCACCTGGAGCTATACGTTCAGTGCCGCCAGCCAGCCGGTCACTGTTCAAGTATTGGCAATCGACGACTCGGTGAATATGGGAGCCACCAGCAGTGTCTCCTTTACAGCAGATGCCCATACATGTCCCTGCTCGATCTGGAACGACTCGATCACACCGAGCAACGCAGGCAATGACGGGCAACCCATCGAAGTCGGCGTCAAGTTTCAAGCCACCGAAGCGGGGTATATCACCGGCATCCGTTTCTATAAAGAAGCGTCCAACACCGGCACACATGTCGGTCACCTCTGGGCAAGCGATGGGACGCAACTCGCCGATGCCACTTTCACCGGCGAAACATCCTTCGGCTGGCAGGAAGTGTATTTCAGTTCGCCGGTTCAAATTCAGGCGAACACCACCTATGTCGCTTCGTATTATTCGAGCGGCGGCGGTTATTCCTACGACGATCAATATTTCACCGCATCATTCAATAACCCGCCCTTGCGCGCCCTCACAGACGGTGAAGACGGACCCAACGGCGTATACACCTACGGCGCAAGTGCCTTCCCGACCCAAACCTATCAAAGCGCCAACTACTGGGTGGATGTCATCTTCGACACCACACCACAGGTCTTTAGCGTCTGGGAACAGGGAACGATCACTGGCAGCGCCAACTCTGGAGACGCAACTGCCATCGAGGTTGGAACCAAGTTCAGGTCAGATGTATCCGGTTCGGTCATCGGCGTGACATTCTACAAAGGATCGAATAACACAGGTCCATTCCTCGGGCATTTGTGGAACACATCCGGCACGCAGCTTGCCGAAAAAAGTTACACCAACAATACAGCGGATGAAGGCTGGCAGGAGATTCTCTTCGATACCCCTGTGCCAATTACCGCCAACACCACCTATATCATTTCCTATTTCACACAATCGGGAAATTACTCGTTCGCAGGCAATTACTTCACTGCGGATATATACAACCCACCTCTGCGCGCGCTAGCGAACGGAGTGGATGGTCCGAATGGCGTCTATCACTACAACGCCACCGGCTTCCCGTCGGATTCTTTCAATTCCAGCAACTACTGGGTGGATGTGCTCTTTGCGCCCGATACACCCATCGACAACACGCCGCCCACGGTCACAAGCGTAACGCCGCTGAGTGGCGCCAACAACGTCAGCCTCGGGACGACGGTCACCGCAAAATTCAACGAAGCGATGGACCCGCTCACACTGACGACATCCACCTTCGAACTGCGCGACGCATCGAACAACCTCGTGCCTGCTTCTGTTTCTTATAGCTCCGCCACGCGGATAGCGACTCTCACACCCGACTCCCCGCTCACACTCTCAACGACATACACTGCCCGGGTCATTGGAGCAGCTTCCGGCGCGGCGGATGCGGCGGGCAATCCGCTGGCGTCCACTTACGCCTGGTCATTCTCCACGCTCGGACCACCGCCCAACGAAGGTCCCGGCGGACCGATCCTCGTGCTTTCGAGCGCAGTCAATCCATTCAGTCGTTATTACGCGGAGATCTTGCGCGCTGAAGGCTTGAACGAATTCACAGCTACCGACATCACCAACCTAACCGCTGCGTTGCTCAACAACTATCAGGTGGTCATCCTCGGTGATTTTGCGCTATCCCCCACCGAAGCGGGACTGATCACCAACTGGGTCAACAACGGCGGCAATCTCATTGCCATGCGACCAGACCCGCAACTAACAGGTTTGCTCGGCTTGACCTCAACCGGTTCGACTCTTGACGAAGGCTACCTGCTCGTCAACACCGCCAGTGCGCCGGGACAGGGCATCGTCAATCAGACGATCCAATATCACGGCACAGCGGACTTATATACGTTGAACGGCGCGACTTCCATTGCGACCCTGTACTCGAATTCAACGACTGCCACTGCCAACCCCGCCGTGACGATGATCAACGTCGGTTTGAACGGCGGACAAGCCGCTGCATTTACGTATGATCTGGCGCGTTCCGTCGTTTATACACGTCAGGGTAACCCGGCTTGGGCTGGCGATGAGCGTGATGGCACAGCTCCGATCCGCTCCGACGACCAGTTCTATGGCGCCAAGGCTGGCGATGTCCAAGCCAATTGGGTGGATCTGAGCAAAGTTGCCGTCCCGCAAGCAGATGAACAACAGCGTCTGCTCGTCAATATGATCCTCGCCATGAACGCGGATAATAATCCATTGCCGCATTTCTGGTACTTCCCGCGCTTCGAGAAAGCGGTCGTGGTCATGACCGCAGACGACCATGCGAGCGCCAACACTGCCGGTAGATTCGACCAATTCATTGCCGCCAGCCCGGTGGGATGTTCGGTCGCCGATTGGGAGTGCATCCGCGCGAGTGAATATATCTACCCCGGCTCCACCTTGAGTGCCGCTCAAGCCACCACATATACCAATGAAGGTTTCGAGATCGGTGTCCATGTCAACACAGGCTGCGGTAATTTCACTCTCTCAGAATTGGACTCGTATTACACCACCCAACTGTCAGAGTTCGCTTCGCGCTTCCCCGGTCTGCCGCAACAGGATAGTGAACGCACTCATTGTATTGCGTGGAGCAATTGGTCGTATCAACCGACGATCAAGGAACAAAAAGGCATCCGCCTTGACACGAATTATTACTTCTGGCCCCCAGCTTGGGTTAATGATACGCCCGGTCTCTTTACCGGCTCCGGTATGCCGATGCGCTTCGCCGACCTGGACGGCACGATGTTCGATGTCTATCAGGCGACCACGCAAATGACGGATGAGAGCGGACAGTCGTACCCCTTCACCATTGATACGCTTCTCAACCGCGCTCTTGGTGCAGAAGGCTATTACGGTGCTTTCACCGCCAACATGCACTCCGATTCGCTGGTCTCTTCTGGAGCGAATGCAATCGTCGCCTCTGCGCAGGCAAACAGCGTGCCAGTCGTTTCCGGCCGTCAAATGTTGGAATGGCTCGATGGACGCAATTACTCCGCCTTCAGCGGCATCAGTTGGAATGGAAGCGCGCTCGACTTCCACGTCTCGGTCGGCGGCGGCGCGAACGGACTGTATGCCCTGCTCCCGACGCAGTCCAACGCCGGTCCGCTGCAAAGCATCACGCGCAATGGCACACCGGTCACCTACACGACCGAAACGATCAAAGGTATCGAGTACGCAGTATTTTCCGCAACCCCCAGCGGAGATTTCCAGGCGATCTATTCGCTCGACACCACTGGACCGGTCATCTCGAACGTACTTGCCACCGTCAACCCGGATGGAACCGTGGAAATCACATGGGATACGGATGAAACCTCCGATTCACGCGTGGACTTTGGAACGGATTCGAACAACCTGAACCTCAACTCCACTGACGGCGCTTTGGTCACCACTCATTCCATCACCTTGAGCGGACTGACGCCGAACACCACCTACTACTTCCGCGTTACCTCAGCGGACGCCAGCGCGAACCCATCCACTTCGCCCATCGCTCCCGCCACGCTGGATTTCACCACACCATCCGGTACGCTCGGCGACACCCTCCTCAACGACTTCAACAACGGCACATTGGGATGTACCTACCCAATGCAAATCGGGAACGGCGCATTGATCCTGACTCCCACCATCGCCGCGGAGTTCGATGGCTTTGTGCTCCCCTCCGGCTGGTCATCCAATGTATGGACGGGCACCGCTCCCAACTTCGGTGGCGGACAGGTCTCATTGGACGGCGTTTCGATCCGCAATGACACACTTTTGAACGCCGGAACCTCGCTTGAATTTGCAGCGACATTTACCAATCAATCCTTCCAGCACGTCGGCTTCGGCGGCGGCGACCCAACCTTCAACGGTCCGCCGTGGGCGATGTTCTCCACCGGCAGCGACGGCGCACAGCTTTATGCCCGCGTCCATACCGGCAGCGGCGGCGATGATGTAACTCCGCTTGGCGCGTCATACATTGGCAGTTCGCACACATACCGAATCGACTGGAACGCCGCCAGCGTGGATTTCTATATCGACGGCACGCTTGCGGTTTCGCGCCCCATCGCCGTTCCCGGACAGATGCGCGTGGCAGCCAGTGATTACACAGCAGCCAGTCCCGCTCTCGTTGTAGATTGGATGCACGTCAGCCCCTACGGCTCGCCGTGTACATTTACCTCGCAAATTTTCGACGCGGGGCAATCCGTCAACTGGGAGACCATGTCATGGACAGGTCAAACCCCGACCGGTACATCCTTTGCCTTCTCCTATCGCATCGGCAACACGCCGACTCCTGATGGCACATGGACGACGTTTACCTCCGTCCCAACCTCCGGCGCGGCGTTGAGCGGCAACACTCGTTACATTCAATATCAAGTTGTACTGGCAACGTCGAACAATTTGATAACGCCCGTTCTTGAAGACGTATCCTTCACCTACTCGCTGGGCGCGGATGTCACCCCGCCGACCATCATCGGGCGCGACCCCGCCCCGAACGAAACCGACGTGGATGAAACGACCGACATCAGCGTCACCTTCAGCGAGCCGATGAATCCGGCGACCATCATCCCCGCCAACTTCACGCTCGTTGTAGATGGACCGAATACGCCCGTTCCATTCACACTCTCGTATGCCGGTGTGACCGCCACTCTCAACCCCGATAGCGACCTGACGCCCGGCACACAATACGTTGTTCATGTGGATGGCGCGGTCGAAGACCTGGCTGGCAATCCGCTCGGCGCAGACTCCGACTGGACCTTCGTCACCGTAGCCAGCGGACTGATCGATACCACCGCACCAGATTTCGGGTCCGGGACGAACGCTTGTTATATCGCCGAAACCTCCAACGGCGAGTTGATCCTCAATCCGACAGTTGGCGCGGAATTCAGCGGCGCATCCCTGCCCGCAGGTTGGACGAGCACCCCGTGGACGGGCGGAACCTCCACTGTCAGCGGCGGGCAAGTCACTGTGGATGGCGCGGTGGCGTATTACTCAACCTCCACATTCACGCCGGGGCGCAGCATGGAATTCGTCGCCACGTTCACCGCCAGCGCGTTCCAGCATGTGGGCTTGCTCGGCGCACCAGACTTTGGCGGCAGTTGGGCGATCTTCAGCACCAACAACACCACCAACCAACTTTACGCGCGTACCAGCGACGGGCAAAACACGCTCATCCCCGGCACATGGCTCGATACTCCTCATCGTTACCGCATCGACTGGACAGCCGCAACAGTATCCTTCTATATCGACGGCACATTCTACGCCCAGCATAACGTCGCGCTGGCAGATATGCGCCCCGCCATCAGCGAATACAATAGCGGCGGAACAGCCGCAATCGTCGACTGGATCCGCATGTCGCCGTTCGGCACACCCTGCGCGCTTGAGTCGCGCATCTTCGACGCGGGCTCCGTGGTCGATTGGCAAAATCTTGTTTGGGTCGGCTCCACTCCAGCAGGCACGAACGCCGCCTTCGAAACCCGCACGGGCAATACCCCCACACCCGATGGAACCTGGTCGGCATGGGACGCCACCAGCGGACCCATCGCCAGCCCGAATGGACAATACGCGCAATATCGCGTCACACTCAGCACGGCGGATGTGAACGTCACGCCCGTGATCGAAAGCGTGGAATTGACCTATCTGGTCGTCGTCAATCACGCGCCGACGACAAGCGGCATCGCCAACGTCACTGTGGATGAAGACGCCTCCGACTCGACCCTTGACCTGTGGACTTCGTTCGCAGATGCAGACGAACCTGACAGCGCTCTCACCTACTCCATCGAGACCAACACCAACTCCGCGCTCTTTACGTCTGCAACGATCACAGGGAATCAAAACCTCGTCCTCGATTACGCGCCGGATGCATTCGGCACCGCCGACATCACCATCCGCGCCACGGATTCGGGCGGACTGTTCGTCGAGACCACGTTCACAGTTACGGTCAATTTGGTCAATGACGTGCCAACCACCACCGGCATCACGAACGTCACTGTGGACGAAGACGCGCCAGACACCACCATCGACCTGTTCCCATCCTTCGCGGATGTGGAAGACGCGGATAACGCACTGACCTACACCGTCGAAGCCAACACCAACACGGCATTGTTCACGTCGGTGACTGTCACCGGCGGACAGAACCTCGTGCTCGATTATGCGCCGAACGCAAATGGCACCGCCGACATCACCATCCGCGCCACAGATACAGGCGGGTTGTTTGTCGAAACGACCTTCACTGTCACCGTGAATCCGATCAACGACACGCCGACGGATATTTCGCTCTCGAATAACAACGTGGACGAGAATCTTGCCATCGGCACGCTCGTGGGCAATCTCTCCACCACCGACGTGGACACCGGCGACACCTTCGCCTACTCCTTCTGCGGCGGCACGGACGATGCTTCCTTCAGCCTGAGCGGAAACCAACTGCTCACTGCAGCCAGTTTCGATTACGAGACTCAAAACAGCTTCAGTATCTGCATCCGCAGCACGGATTCAGGGACTGCCTTCTTCGATGAGACATTCACGATCAACGTGAATAACGTCAACGAAGCGCCAACCACGAGCGGAATTGCTCCGGTCACAGTGGATGAAGACGCAGCGGATACCACCCTCGATCTGTGGACATCCTTCGCCGATGCCGAAGACGCCGACAGCGCATTGACCTACACCATCGAGAACAACACGAACGCGGCGTTGTTCACATCAGTCACCATCACCGGCGGACAGAACCTTGTCCTCAACTACGCGCCGAACGCATTCGGCACAGCGGATATCACCATCCGCGCCACAGATATTGGCGGATTGTTCGTCGAGACGACCTTCACCGTCACGGTCAA
>JACKAV010000018.1 GCA_020634895.1 Anaerolineales bacterium
GGTTTTATCGTCCGTTCTCTGGCGGGGGAAAAAGAAGTACAGAATTATGTCGAACTTCACCAGTCTGTTTTTGAAAGCAAAAACATGACGACAGATTGGCGCACACGCACGCTTCACCATCCCGATTACAAGCCGGATTTGGATATAGTTGTTGAGGCTCCAGACAAACGTCTGGTCGCTTTTTGCATCTGCTGGTTCGACGAAAAATCAAGGACGGGACAGGTTGAGCCATTGGGCAGCCATAAGGATTTTCGCCAATATGGCTTGGGACGAGTCGCTCTTTCGGAGGGACTGCGCCGCCTTCAGTCTCTTGGGGCGCAAAATATTTTTGTCGAAACAGATAATTATCGGAATACTGCTTTTCGGCTTTACCAGTCTTTTGACTTTGAAGTGGTTCAGGATGTCCTCGTATATCGAAAGGATTATGTCACAGAATAGCCACGGACCTTTGTCAAAAACCACCGCCTCCAAAACCATATAGCGGACCGGGCGATTCAATCATTTACCAGGCAGACAGTTTTGACTTGGGGATATCCCCCAAATGGGGGCGGTGACGTACATGGGCGGGCAGCACTAAAATCCATGCCGATCAGTTTTGATCCATCTTTATTTATTACAAAGATTGGGAAAATAGACGAAATGATCCAACTGGAAAAACTTAAAAATCAAATCGCTGGGATACAAGACATCAACGAATTCTTTCGAGTCTGCAATGAAGGCATGGATTCATCCACGCAAAATTGGTTCTGTGCCGCGCTTGAACTGGAAAAGTCCTTCGATGTTTTCATGCAGCAACTGGCTTCGCTCGATAAAATGACCGCCGTCAAATTCGCAGCGGTCTTTGCGCGATACGCCTTTGAACATGTCCGTGATGAGCATATGGAACAGGTCAGGGAGATCGGGATGGCTTTTCTCGCATCCGATCCCTGTATGGATGGTGAGTCCATTGAAAAGCAGCTCCAGAATGTGGAAGTCTGGTTGAAAGAGCCGTCTCAAGAAAACAAGGGAATTGTCCTAAAAGGCATCGATCCCAGCAGGCAAATGAATGTCTGGGACGAAGACCTCTTCCCGTCTGACGATCAAATGTGGCTGTGGATCTATGACACCGCCCAGTTGCTGTCACTGGCGGTCAAGGCAGGCGACTCGGAGGAATACGACCATGATATGGATGAACTTCCATACAGTTGGTCGTATAAAGCCTGTATCTCAAGAAGTGCGCATTGTTCTTTGAAATCAATTGCCAAAGAAAATCGGGAATTGGCAGAGGACTTGACCAATCTTCTCAGAAAAGTTGGCGCGGAGTTGGAAAGCTGATAGGCTGTATCTTTCCGAAGAATAAATATGCCCGCCTTTGCTCGGTAAAACAAGAAGTAAAATTACGGTCTGAGAATTTTATTGGAGATCGATCATTGACGAAACCTTAGAAATTAAGAGAGTAGAAAATGAGTAAAACCCTATCCACAGACCTTACATCTGAAAATATTGCTGTCGTAATGGAAGTCCTGACCGAGTCGCCGAAGAGGTTGGAGGCATTGCGAAAATCTGTCGCTGCGGAGAAGTTATCCCAGCCGTTGGGCAAAGGCGAGCGGACTCCTGTTGAAGTGCTCGCGCATATTCTCAACACGGAGGCGCGTTCTTCCGAAATGATCTATCAAGCCTTGCTGGTGAACGAACCTTTCTTTGCAAATATTCATCCCGAGCGCGATTGGGGAAAACTCCTGCGCCTCGACCTGTTGAGCTTTGATGAACTGCTTGCGTATTTCAACGTCCGCCGCAAGGTTTTGCTGCATGTGCTTTCAGAGTTGACCGAAGCCAAATGGGCAAGAGCAATTCAGGAGCAGGGAAAGAAGCGCAAAGAATCCGTCTACTGGCGTGCGCGCACCATCGTCATGCATGAGCTGGATCATTTGAACGATCTGGAAAAAAAGCTTGGTAAATAAGTTGTGCGTCAAAGGGACTTCCAAACGGAAGTCCCTTTTGATTTGTTTGGGCGCTCAGTTCGCCCTGACGCCTGCTTCTTGAAAATGCAGCCTTATCTTCGCTGCAATCTGCCGGTTGGTCAGCTTGTCGGCGGATTCGACGGCGACGATCTCAATGGGTGATTTCTGCCGTTCAAGGTATTTCTTCAACTCGAACTTTGCCTCGCCCGGACCGATAATGAGCACTGCATCTGCGCCGCGCAGGAGGTTGAACAACTTCTCGTAAAATTTTTGGAGATAACCATCGTATTGCTTGTCCAGTTGGTCATCCCCTTTTGGATATTGGGCACTGTACGGCGAGCGCGAGCGGATCGCTCCGCGAAGGGAGGCGTGCCGGTCAATGCCTGATTGAATCTCTTGCATGGATTCTTCTTTATCGCTTAGGGTTAGGATCACCGCCCGTTTGTGGTCAATCCAAAGCCCGATCTGTTTGGTCATGGATTCATCCTTTCTTGATGCGAATGTCTATGAAACCCTTCATTAAGAGTATATTGCGATTCGAAATGCGATTCAATAAAAAGCGATGGATACAAATGAAACTTTAATATAGTGATTGAAATGACGGGATTAAAAACAAACTCACCCTTGATTGTTGACTTCAGGGTGAGCGATATTCCAAAAAATAACTTCAAAAATGAATATTTTTAAAATTCACCACAGATGAACGCAGATTCACACAGATTGGGAGGCGGATTTCCTCAAAACCCATTCTGTTAATAAGGAGTTTATGCGTTTTCCAGGGCGGCTATGAATTCTTTTGCCGAGGAAAAACGGTCTTGTATATTTTTTGCCATTGCCTGTTGAATGGCGCGGGCGGCGGCGCGCGGAATGTCGCTGACGAGTTCCCTCACATCAGGCGGCGGCGCGGACATATGCGCCAGTAATATTGCGCCAGTATCTGGTCGTTCGAATGGCAGGTGACCAGTCAACATTTGGTAGGTCATCACGCCCAGGGCGTAGATGTCCGCGTGCCCATCCACATCGGCAGACGCCTGTATTTGTTCCGGCGCCATGTAATCGAAAGTCCCCAGCATCCCGGCGGTATTCGTGATGCGCGTGTGCGCGTCGATCATTTTGGCGATGCCGAAATCGGTCAACACCGAACGCGAAGGGATGTTGGAAGAATCAAGCATGATGTTCGATGGCTTGATATCGCGATGGACGAGTCCGTTCATGTGGGCGTAATCGAGCGCGTCGGCAACTCCGCGCAATAGTCCCACCGTGTTGTCGAGACTGATGCGCTTCTCCTCTTTGATGAGACGGCTCAGGTCTGGACCCGAAAGCATTTCCATGGCGATGTAATACAAGCCGCGTTCTTCGCCGAAATCCGTTACGTGGACAATGTTGGGATGGTCGAGTTTCGAGATGATCTCTGCCTCGCGCATGAACCGTTTTTGAAATTGTTCATCGCCTGCAAGCGCGGCTCGCAGCACTTTGAGCGCGACGGTTCCCCGTCCCGTTGAATCGGTGGCGCGATAGACTTCCGCCATGCCGCCGTGACCGATCAACTGAAGGTTGCGATACGTGGACAGTGTGATCCCTTCGACGTTGGTACTCGCCTCAGCGCGGACCTCGAGCGGAGTCTTCTGATAATCGATCTTGATGTGATAGAAGAAGCGGTCTACAAAGCGTTGAAGTCTCTTGCGCAGCGGTTGGAAGGTTGCGCCCGCCAGCACAGAGAAGATGATCGCCACGAAGAAAAATTGATCATTGGCGTGCATGCTCTTGAAGATCGCCGAGGCAAGCACGAAGACCAGACCGAACGTTAATCCCAGCCCGATGGTGAGGATGCCGTACACCAGCGAGCGGTTGATGATCATGTCGATGTCGAACAGGCGGGTCTGCACAATGGAAATGGCAACAGACAACGGCAGCATCAGGAACATGAAGATGCTTGCCAACCGTGCGATGGTTTGAAAACTGACGGCGGCGACGTCTGATGCGGTCAACGCCGGGAAGAAATAGGACAGTACCTGAAAAATAATGAACCATAGGAAGGGTCCCATGGTTCCGATAAATATCCAGCGGATCTGTTGTTTTTGCGCGAGGTTGGAGGCGCGGTAATAACGGTAAATGCTGCTGGATAGTCCGATCACGTACCAGGAAACGGTCACAGCGAAGTAGATGCCGTTATCGGTCAGATTCAGCCAATGGGCGGGTGAGGCGGGGAAGATGTAGATTCCCAGCATGGTGATGAAAAGGAACGGGACGAGGTACTTCATCCATTTTGGCGTGAACTTCCCATTTGGGAACAACATGGAAAAGAGTACGATGCCGATATCCCCAAAGGCGAGGATGAGTCCGCCTTGTGTTTGGTAGCCGGATGTTTGCGCGATGTTGTTCGCCAGGTTGGTGATGCGCGCGCCGAAGACAATCAGGAACAGGGACGTGAAGATGGCGAACCAGTCATCGGAGCGGTTGACGATGAGGATGCCCGCGATGACGGAGAAGCCGAACATGAGCAGAATATCCACGCCGTAATCGAGGATGCTTTGGATCAGGGCGGGCAGCCCGAGCAGGATGCGGGTTATGTCCGTGCTTTGAAATGTGGAAAATTGCGGTGAAAGGACTGCCCCCAATACCATGACTGTGTATGTAACGACGATGCCCCAAACCCCAAGCAGAGACCAGCGAAGGATGGGGCGGTTTGTCAGGGATGTCTCGTGTGTGGCAGGTGTCGTTGACATAACAATGCGGAAATCGTATTCGCAATCATAACCTCAAAAATCGGTGGTTTCTTCCCTTTTAGTTATTAGTTTTGGAAGGTGGTGTTGAGGCGTTATGTCAACTTACGCAGGCAGGGCGGGAAAGGTTTCAAAAGCCATCCCAAAGCGGATCACCCTAAGGAAGCGATTTTTTGCTTCCGAAGAGTCTCTTATTTTAGTGAGTAATTGATAACAGTTTTAACCACAGACACCGTACTTGCGTTCGGTGCAAGTGTAAACACCGATAAAAAGGATGAATAATTATTTTGTGGAAGCTCACCTCCAATCTGTGTTAATCTGCGTTCATCTGTGGTGATTTTTGAAAAGATCCTCCCCTCAATGGGGGCGCACAACTGGACAAACAAAAAACGCACTCTTGCGAATGCGTTTTAGCGGAGAGGGCGGGATTCGAAGATCCTCTCCTCAATGGAGGCGCGCGACTGGAGAAAACAAAAAACGCACTCTTGCGAATGCGTTTTCAGCGGAGAGGGCGGGATTCGAACCCGCGACTGGTTTTAAAGCCAGCACTCACTTAGCAGGCGAGCCCATTCAGCCACTCTGGCACCTCCCCAATCAATTTACGATCATAAATTGACGATTTGCGATGACTATTGTAATCGCAAATTTGAAATCGTCAAATCTGAAATCGCAAGGCGGAGGGAGTGGGATTCGAACCCACGTTGGTGTGACCCAAACATGTTTTCAAGACATGCGCCTTCAGCCGCTCGGCCATCCCTCCATGGGATCCGATTTTCATCGGAGGCGGAAGCGATTTTACCATAAGAAGAGGGTAAAAGATTTGACCGCAGACGGAGGAGTGTCTACGTTCCGGAGGTTCGATATTCACCACAGAGAGCACAAAGTTCACGGAGAAAAACAAAGGCGAATCTCTGTGTTCTCCGTGTGCTCTATGGTGAAGAATTTCTTTATCTATGTGATGACCGCTCCCGGACTATAATCACCCCCAATGGACAAACAACATGATGTCATCATCGTTGGCGGAGGGATCGCCGGGCTGACAGCCGCCATCCACCTCGCCGAGCGCGGACTGAAACCACTCATCCTCGAAGCGGACGACCACATCGGCGGTCGTCTCGCGGGCTTGCCTGAAACGGATGTGAAAGGTAAAAAATTCCCTGCGGAGCATGGCGTGCATGGCATCTGGTCGTCGTACCGCAACCTCAAGTCCATGCTCAGGCGGCATAGCATCATCGATCAACTCCAAGCCGCCACCGACGAGCAGTGGATCTACCGCGTCGGCGACTCCATTCGGCGCGCGAACATCGGCAAAGCCATTCGCAGCAGCGTGATTCCCGCGCCGTTCCATTACATTCAACTTTTCCTCTCGCCGCGCTTTTGGGGCATGCTCACCCTGCGCGACCTGTTTTCCGTCTTCAATGTTTGGGCAGTGATCTCCATGTCAATGGGTATTGACCCGTTCATGGAGAATCAGCCGATGGAGGGTCACACTTTCGGCGGCGCGCTCAAGAAGTGGGGACCCGCCTTTCGCTCGCTGTTTTTTGGTCTCACCCGCAACGGGCTTTCCACTGACCCCGATCAGGTTCCGCTGGCAGGCTTCCTCGCCTTCCTGCGTTTTTATACCGTCATGCGGCGTGACGCGTGGGCGTTCGAGTATCTTCCCAACGGCGGCGGCGAGGTCTGCGAAAAACTATCAGCGAAGATTCAAAGTTTGGGCGGATGCATCCAGTTCAGGTCACGTGTGAAGCGGGTGGAAAAGGATGAGGCGTGGACTGTCCATTGGGAGCAGGATGGAGTCAGCGGCGTGGATTCGGCTCCCTTCCTCATCCTCGCTTCAGACTCACCCGGAGCTGAATCTATTATCAGGAACAGTTTCCCTGCCGACAGTTTTTTCTTCCCGCATGGGCTGGGTCACGCGGTCATCCGTTTGTGGTTCGGCAAGTCGCCGCGCCGCGGACCGGAGGCGGGCATGTTCAGCGGAGATTTTGTGATGCACAATTTTTTCTGGCTGCATCGCATTTATGAATCATATAAGACGTGGCATGCCGAGACGGGCGGTGCGTGTTTGGAAGTGCATGTGTATGGACCGCCCAATGTGCTGGCACAGCCCGATGCGCTGCTGCTGGCGAACGTCATCACAGATGTGACGCGCGCTTTCCCCGAGTTGAAGGGACATCTCATCACGCCGTATTTGCAGCGCAATGCGAACACGCATACCCTGCCTGCTCTTGGCGCGCGCGGGACTCATTTGGGAATCGAAACGCCGTGGGAGAATTTGTTCTGCGCAGGCGATTGGGTCCGCCACGAAACGCCCGCCTTCTTTTTGGAACGCGCCTGTGTAACGGGACTTGAAGCCGCGAACCGCGTGTTATCCGCACAGGGTTTGGAGGAGTTTGCCGTTGAAAGTTATCCGCCGCCCGAGCCGATGGCTGCATGGATCGAGAATTTGATGATGAAGGGGAGAAGTAGGCGAAGGGGAAAGAGGATGGGGAGAAGTGAGTAGGGAACAGGGATTAGTGACTAGTGACTAGGATGGGCTCACTTGCGGAAGTGGTCGTAGATGGCAATTGCAATGATGATGCCAATTATTGCTATAACTGCTATGATAAAAATCATAAGTTGTTTTCTTTATAGTGTTTGTCTGTAAGATTGTTCGACTAAATACATAACATCATCAAGCTCAGATAAGTTAGATAGTTTTGTTTCCGTGTGACCTGTTCCATGGTGCCCAACTTTCGACACGTCCCTGCATAATTTGTTGGGGTCGTCAATATCACCATAGGGTATGTCGAGCCAGATTTTCATGCTATTTGCTAGAAATGCAACTTCGCAAAAGTTTTTACCGTGTTTATAGCTGATATAGATTTTGCTCGCTTTTTCCAAAATATCCCCATCTGCATTTAATACGAAAATCCTCTCTCGAAAAGTTTCGAATAGAATTCGAAATTCATTTGATTTATCACGCAGATGATCTTCCGTTGTATATATTATCTCTGGCTCATCTTGCCCGCTGTCTGTTTCGATAACATCCTCTGACTTACTCTTCTTGGAAGCTGCCTGACTGGAATTTGCGAATATGGATTCCAAGAACAAAAAGCCATCTCCGTATTTTCGATATGTCCACAATTGGATGTTTGCACCAATGCGATTCACTGCATATTTGTCATATTCAGAGAAACTTTCTGCAACTAAAATCAATCTTGGGCTTGCCCAATCGATTTCAACGTCTTTTCCTAATGCTTCTTGTGCGGCGATGGTGAAATCACCTTTGTGATCTACAAGCCAATCCAAGTAAAACAAACCCTGATTGATGACATTTTCTTTGCTTGTCTTTTTGTATTCAATAATAACGGGAGTGCCGTCTTCGTCCAATCCAAGAGTGTCAATTCGACCTCGTTGCCTGTCTCCAGTTGTAAATTCACTTGCGATAAAACGGGCGCCGAGCAGCGACTCAAGATTTTCCTCAAACAATCTTTGCAGTTCGCGTTCGGTCTTGAAACTGGCTGGTTTTATTTGTTGAACAGAATTTTGTTTGATTTGATATAGCGGCATATGTCCGTCCTTGTTGACACGATTATACTCTCTACAAAAAAGACGGCGCCCCACCTGCGCCGTCACCATTCACTATTCAACTATTCACCAAACTACTACCCAACTAAATCACACCCAATTTCTTCCCCACACTCTTGAACGCCTCCAAACCTTTATCGAGGTCATCTTTTGAGTGCGCGGCGGTGTTCATTACGCGGATTCTCGCCTTGCCCTGCGGTACGGTGGGGTAGCCAATCGACATCGCGAACACGCCTGCTTCGAACAGCTCGCGGCTGAATTGCTGTGCCAGCGGCGCTTCACCGAGCATGACTGGAGTGATCGGCGTTTGGCTCGAGCCAGTGTCGAAGCCGAGATTCTTCATTTCCGTTTGGAAGTATTTGCCGTTAGCCCAAAGTTTATCGACAAGCTGAGTCGAATCTTCGAGCAGGTCAACTGCCGCCAGACAAGCCGCCGCATCTGGAACCGTCACAGCCGACGAGAACAGGAACGGGCGTCCGCGCTGACGCAGCCACTCGACGATGACCGCTTTACCCGCGACCATTCCGCCCACCACGCCGAACGCCTTCGACATCGTGCCGACTTCCACGTCCACTTTGCCGTGCAGGTTGAAATGATCGACGATGCCGCGTCCACCCTTGCCGAGCACACCTTCGCCGTGCGCATCGTCCACCATCAGCAGGATGTCATATTTCTTTGCCACTTCATAAATATCAGCCAGAGGCGCAATATCGCCGTCCATGCTGAAGACACCGTCCGTGACGATCAATGCGCGGCGATAATCCTTCAAGTTCGCCTGTATCTGCTCATCGAGCGACTTCACATCGTTATGTTCGTAGGCGATGATCTTCGCGCCGGAGAGACGGCACCCGTCAATGATGGAGGCGTGATTCAAACGGTCAGAGAAGATGACATCCTCCTTGCCGACCAACGCCGGGATGGTGGCGAGGTTTGCGGTGAATCCGCTTTGGAAGGTGATCGCCGCTTCCACGCCTTTGAATGTTGCCAGCCGTTTCTCAAGTTCGATATGCAGGTCCATCGTCCCTGCAATGGAGCGGACTGCGCCGGGTCCCACGCCCATGTCATCTGCTGCCTTCTTCGCGGCAGACACCAGCGCGGGATGATTTGCCAATCCCAAATAATTGTTCGAGCAGAAATTCAACACCTGCTTTCCATCCACCTTCAGCCATGCGCCCTGCGGCGACCCGATCGTGCGGATGTTGTTATACAGTCCCTGCGACTTCAGGGAGTCGATCTCTTGCTGGATCCAATCGATTTTGGACATGTTTATCTCCTTGCTTTTCATTATAGCGACTAAACAAAAAATGGATATCACATTTTCATTGTGACATCCATTTCACTCTTTTACTTCCATCGGCAGTTCGATGCGGAAATTTTTATCATGATTTATCGTAATGCCGATTGCTATTATTGCCGTGCCTGAGGCTCAAAACTTTTGAAGCGGAATAATCCATTGTGATGCAGCCAGTACTTGAACAATACTCTCAGGATGCCCAATCCGTAAATAATGCTTCGCTTTAAACTGATGGATGACGCTTCCGGGAAGTAACGCGTCACGATCGGGACCTCTCGAAAAGTCAGCTTATTTGACATTCCCTGCGCAATGATCTCGGTGTCGAAAATAAAATCGTCGCTGTTTTCCATGAACCGCACTGTTTCCAGGTATTTGCGGGAATATGCGCGGAACCCGGAGTGGATCTCGGTCAGGTAGCGGCGAAAAATAATATTCGCAGCGGCGGTCAACAATACATTTGCGTTATATTTCCACCACGGCATCCCGCCTTCGAGTGGTCGTCCCCCCAGCATGCGTGAGCCGAAGACGGCATCCGCTTCTCCTTCAAGGATCGGTTGTACCATGTGAGGGATCACATTGGCATCATATTGATGATCCGGGTGCAGCATTACCATCATGTCTGCGCCGGCGGCGAGTGCCTCGCTATAGCATGTCTTTTGATTGCCGCCATACCCGCGATTGGTTGTGTGAACAAAAACGGTCAACCCGGCTTCGCGTGCCAGCTCGGCGGTATTATCCTTTGAGGCATCGTCCACCAAGATGATGTTCCTGCGAAATTCCTGCGGTATCTCATCGAGTGTCCGGTGCAGGGTTTTCGCTGCATTGTAGGCAGGTAAGACGATGAAGATATTCGATGGTTTTTGGTCACTCATGCTTTATCGCCTCCACTATAAATTGATATCCGAAAAGAGTGGGAAATATGGATGTAAGACCCGCAAGAACTGCATGGAAAAACCTGCCCAGCGTGGACGTAAAAAAGGAGGATACCAGCTCCAACGGAATGGGCGTTGCCTGAATGGAGATGATCTCAAGCCCTGATTTTTTTACAAGTGATGTTATTGTTTTTTTTGTAAAAAAACGCAAATGAGTTTGATCCAAAATCCCGCGCTCCGTGTAGTCAAACCGTCCCATAAAGAGATTGAGGCGTGCCCATATGTTGGCGACGTTTGGAACCGAGATGAAAAATTTACAACCTGCGGGCTGAAGTTCCACCAACTTTTTCAAAGCGGCATCCGGCGCGGACATATGTTCGAGAACATCACCCATAACGATGGCGTTATAGCCGCTCAAAGCTTCCAGCGGCGCGTCATCGAATGGACACGCCCACAACTTCTCGTAATAGGGCGAGGCGGCGTCAGCCCAATCCGCTACTGCTTCGATGCCGAAAAAGCGCAGGGATGTATTCCTGTTTCGTCGCGCCAGCATTCCGGACGCAGTCCCAACATCCAGCACTTTGCTTGATGCAGGGAGCGCCTCGATCATGGAAAGAATGCGCGAGTGACTGGACCAGGGGCTTTGTTTATCTTGATAGATGGTAGTTGACATTTATACGGCAGCCAGGTTTACTTTATGTTCAAGATAGAGCATCATTAACAGCAGCACCAATGCCGGGATGATCTGGTATGCCTGTGTTCCACTATAACCGTTAAATACCAGATAGACGATAATTGTAAGCGGTTGCAAGACCAGGAAAAGCAGAATCTGCCAAACGGCTCGTGCCTTTCCTTTTAATTTCAATGCCAGAGACAGGCTGTACCCGAATGGCAGGAGCAGAAGCACAAGGTTATATATCCAACTGTATGGAAGGATAATCAAGTTAATTATAACAGCGGCAGAGAACAGAAATATTGGATGATTGGTGGAATGTTCCTGTCCGCGTAAAAATGGGAGCCAATTCCAACCCAACCAGAGCAGCAGCGCAATGGAAACGACAAGCGGTATCACCCAGGAGAAGCCAAAATTAAGCAGCAGCCCCCATATACTGCTTGAACGGACAATATAGTTGACAAGGTGGTCTTCAATCCCTCCGCCAATGATCTGTTTCGGGCTGGAAGCAAAAGGCGCGGATATTGCAACAAGCACAAATAGGACGGAACCGAAACCAAGCAGAATTTGATAGCGGCGGTTCAGTAAAGCCCATAACAGGAGAAAGCCCGCCAACAGGGGCATGACCTGCGGCTTGATGAAAGTAAGCCCCAGCATAATACCCAGCCATGTCCATCTCTTTCTCAAAAAGAAATGGATGATCAAAGCCAGGATCAATAACGACAAAATGGTTATTTGCCCAAGCCCCAGGCTCGATAATACCGGCAGGAATGTGCCTGCAAGTGAAACGGTCATAACGAATAGTACAGGGTTAACCTCCCAATCGAAGTTCGAAATAAGCAAAGCGAAACTTAATGCAAGCATCAACAAATTGCACAAAAGCCAGATATTCATGGCTGCCTGCTTCTCCAAAAAGGAAAACGGCAGCATGACGATTACCGTCCATAAGGGATATGGATACCCGGGGTTTACAGACCCTGTGCTCAGCAGTTCCTGCCCCGGTCTCCATGCAACTGACAATAGATCGTTCGAGTAAATATGAGGCGGCTTGATGAAAATCAAAATGAACATCACCAGCAATGGCAGGGCGGCGATGAAAAGTATGAAGATATTTGTTTTGCGTAGTGGCTGAAAAAGGGAACGAAATAAAGATCGTGTTGTCATTGAATTCCTCGCTGGCGTTACAGGTTCTTAAGTGTTGACTTCCACCAGCAGACCCAGTTCGGCAAGTTCCGCCATCACTTTTTGGATGGCTCCGCTTTTGACGATGACCGCTGTCGGGCTTAGGACTTCGCCCAGATATTTCCCTGCCTTCGACTTTCGCATCTCTTCCAAGATCTCGGGCTTGCTGACTCTTAGCACAAGCAGACTCTCCACCCGGGCTTCGGCGCCGTGTGCGTCCCAGCGTTTCAGCGCCTTGACCAGCGCGGGCGGAACGGCTTCCTTCGTATATTTGACCAGCATCGCGAGAAGCTGCTCGGCTTTCAATCCCTGTTGAGCGGCGCGTTGCAGCGATTCGGCTGTGATCCGGTAAAGGTAATCGTCGCCTTTGGGTTCATCCCATTCACAGAATCGCGCCAGTTGATAACGAACAGCGCGGGAGAATGTTCGCGGTACGATGATTTTGCCATTGGAGGCTACTGTGATCTTTCCTCTTTCTTCTTTTTTTTCAGGCAACGATGAAAGAAGAGAGAACGAAGTCGCCTCTTTTCCTTCTTCAGGAGAAGCGAGACTTACCCTGCCCAATAGATGCAATATGTAAATGAGATGTTTAATAAGCGCCCCATCGACCATATCCCAATACGCAAACCCGCGCAGGAATTGACCGTCTGATTCGCGTTTGATGAACCATGAGTCATAGTCGCCTGCGGGACGTTGAAAGTCGGGGTATTTTTCCTTGATGGCTTTGACAAAAGCCGGGATACTCCACCACTTGCCCTGCGGTATATCGTTGATGAGATTCATCAGGAATTCGCGCGTCACCTGCGGTTGATTCTTCCATTCGCCTTCGCAGACCAAACCAGGGGTCAGGCGCAGTTCGTCGAACTCTGTCGATTCAAGCCAGGCGTTATAAAGCATGTCCATTGCATCGGAACGGGAGGCTTCGAGGAATTTCTTGATGGCTTCGGGGAGTAATTTATCGTTTTTGATCATTCCAGCCGATGCCAGCAATGATTGCATGTCACGGTTAACGTGTGGACTATTGGTTTTGTCTCCAATGCGCAGAGCGGCAAGATATGTAGTGGCGTCATCCAAAATGAAATCGGTGGCGGGAATTTCAAAGGCTTTTTCGACCGGCGTGGCGGGACGACCCAATGCATCCTCTTTTTGCCGCGGGGGGACGTCTACCGCTCCCAATTCGGCAATGATCTCCAACAGATCGTCAGGGATGTAGGCAAATTCCTGCGCGCCTTTTTCTGTATCGAAGAAGGCTTTGGCGAGCAAGCCGCGATAGAACAAAACCTCTGATGTGGAACTCGGTTTGAGATATGGGCGTTCACGGTCTCGTTTGCCGGCGCCTATTTCGCGCATCACGCCGTATTTGCGGGAGAAGGCTGCCCATTCGATCTTTCCACCTGAATCGACGAGTTCGTTGAGCGCGGAGCGTGCTTCAGCGGGGAGAATTTCCAGGGTTTCAGAAACAGCTTCAAGGTCCAGCAATGAGGCGCATAATTCCTCGAGCGCGGAATCGACGTCGCTGGATTCCAATTCCAAGCCCCAAAATTCGGCGATTATCCGAAGATGTCCGAGATCGTGCTTGTGAAGACTTTGTTCAAGCAAGGGCATGCGGCGATTTTATCATTCATTCTGGATGAGACGGGCGTATCGCAGGAAAAGATTGTGTGTTGTGAGTCTCGGTGATAGAAAATCCATTTTAGAAATAAAGGAGATATAAAATGTTATTTGGTGTTTTGCGTTTTCTGCATATTATTGCCGGAATTCTTTGGGCTGGGGGATCGGTGACCATGTATTTTTTCATTGCTCCCACCATGAGGTCCATCGGTGATTCGGGAAAACAATTTGCCGGTCACTTGATGGGTAAGACGCGCTTTACTTTATTTATGACTGTGGTCGGATTGGTAAATGTGCTTGCTGGTGTGGTTTTGTATGGCATTGATGCGCAGTGGTTCCAATCCGGTTGGATGCGGACGGGTACGGGAATCGCGTTTGGGCTTGGTGCGGCAGCGGGTATTCTGGCGTTCATCTTTGGTGGGTTGTTTGGCAGTGCGAACTCGGCTATGGCTGCCTTGAGCGCGCAGATACAGGGAAAGCCGACGGAAGAACAGATGTCTAAGATGCAGGCGATCATGAAGCGGCAGGCGATAATGAGCCGTTTGAATGTCGTCTTTATCATCATCACGATCACGCTGATGGAGTCGGCGCGGATGTTTGGGTAATGATCTTCCAGAAAAGAAGAGTTTCGGGGATTACATTTACATCCACAGATCACATAGTTTGAGCAGGTTTGAAATTAAGAAAACTCACCCACGAGAATTTCGGGGTGAGTTTTCTTTTTAGCCGTGTATTATGTTCAGGGCTTGCGGCAGGATTTCAAAATCAGCCTTTTTTAGGTTCGAGCCGAAACTGGTGAATATTTCTCCGTCCGCGTGGATGTATAAGGGCGAGTCGGAGTTGATGGCGAATTTCCTGTAGTCTCCCATGCTGACCTGTTCGAAGCGCATGTGCGTACCCTTCATGAATTCAGGCACAAGGCGGAACATCATGGCGCGCGATACCTTGTTGACGATGACGAATTCCATCGTACCATCGTCGTTCTTGGATTCAGGCGACAGCATGAACCCGCCTCCTTCCCGCGGACCGTTGCATAGTGTGACCATCAGGGCGCTGGTTTCCCATTCGTTTTTATCGGTCTTGATCTGCACGTGTGCGGGTTTGTGGTCGAAGATGATGGTTTGAATGACCGCCGTCAGATACATCAAAAAGCCTTTAACGATGGGCAGCTTGTGCGAGCGGATGGTGACCACGGCGTCAAAGCCGATGCCGAGGGTATTGTCGAAGTATTCCTTGCGTCCGTGTTCGTCGGTCATCACGCCGATATCCACCGCCCGGACGTTTTCCGCTTTGAGGGCGTGGGCAAGGGCGCGGTCTGGTTTGTGAGTGATGCCAACAGAATAGGCAAAGTCGTTGCCTGAACCAATGGGGACGACTCCCATTAATGGGCGCTTCTCTGCGGGGACCTGCATGAGTCCGTTCATTACTTCATGGGCAGTCCCATCGCCGCCCATCGCAACGACCAGGTCATAGCCTTCTTCGGCGGCTTGTTTTGCCAGTTCGATGGCGTGGGTGGGGTAAACAGTTCCGCTCCAGGTGAGCTCGCCTTTGAATTCCTGCGCGATGGGGCGCAGGTCATTGGCGGTCTTCCAGGCGCGTCCCATGTCTGCCATGGGATTGAGAATGAGCTTAACCTTGCGGGGCGGGTGGGTGGGGTTTTTCGAAACCATGAGCCTCTCTTGACTTCGTTTACAGATATAACCCCGTTGAGGTGGTTTCGTATCTTTTGATCTGGCGGGATTCCCAAACCTAGGTCGGTTCTTCCTTGACCTTGATCGGGTTCAGCCTTCCGGTGGTGCTTTTCGCAATGGCGTATTGACCGCGTTGATGTTTCTTTGCGTGATACAGCGCCGAATCGGCAGCACGGATCATGTCGCTGGGATTGTTGGCGTGCGTCGGGTAGACGGCGATGCCGGCGCTCATGCCCAGCTCCACTTTTTTCCCCGATGGAAAGTCGAAATGATATTCCTTCAACAGTTCGATCACCTTTTTTGTGACGATCTGCGCGGCTTCGAGGTCGGTGTTCCGCATGACGAGCGTGAGTTCATCGCCGCCATACCGCGCCAGAAAATCGGAACTGCGCATGCGCTGGGCGAGGAAGTTGAACAGGGAGTAGAGCAGTTCATCTCCAACATTATGCCCGAAGGTGTCGTTCACGGCTTTGAACCCGTCCAGGTCCATCATCACCACGGAGAATGGAAGCTGCGTCTGCTCGGAAAGGCGCAATTCATCCTGTAGGCGTTCGTCCAATGCGCGCCGATTGGGCAGCCCGGTGACACTGTCTGTATTCGCCATTTGCGCCAGTCTTTGATACATGTTGGCATTGAAGATCGCCACGGCTGCCTGGTCTGCCAGCAGGCTGATCAGGCGCAGTTCGGCGCGTGAGAATTTGCCTGCCACGCTTTTCGAGAGGTTCATGACGCCAAGGATCTCGTCCTTGAATATGAGCGGAACGCCGATGATTGAACCGCTCCAATCACTTGAAGTGTTTTTATAAAGAGGGTGATTCTGTATGTCTTCGACGATGATCTGTTTGCCGGTCTTGACCACGGAATAGGTCAGTCCGTCTCTCCGCGGTACGGAAATGGGTACGTTCCTTTCCCCTTTGTCGTCCAGCGATGCCGCAAATTCCAATGCTCCGCGCTTGTACATGAAGATATGCACCGCGCGCGCCTTTTTGATGAGACTCATGGCTTCCGTCACCAGCACATCAAGCACCTTTTGCAGATCCAGGTTCGAGGTCAGGTTGAGGCTGATGCGCTTCAGCGCATCCAGTTCATCCGCTTGATGTTTGACGGTGGACATCAGCGTGTGTTTTGAGACGATCTCCTGAGTTTCAGTTTTGGCGTCTCCACCATTGGGTGTTTTTTCGTTGGACCGCTCTCGCGCTTCGACCAGGACCTGAATCAGTTTCATGATGGCTTTTTTCTCCTCCGGCAGGATGGAGTTATCCTGGGAGATGATTTCCCATGCATGTGAGAAAACGGTTCCGGGTTTAATATGGTTATCGCTCATTTTCGTACTTGTTATATCCACTAAAAGACGCTTTTAACTATTATACACTTTCAAAATTGCGTGGAAAGGTCATATTTGGACTGTGTTAGAATGACATTAATTTCATTAGTTTCGAGGTTAACTTGTCCGATCTTTCCGGTTCCATGAATGAAACACAGGAAAAATTCGCTCCTGCCACGCCGCTGAATCCGCGTCACCGCGCAATTTTGGTCGGCGCTTCTGTTGGGTTGGGCGCCGCTCTGGCACGTAAACTTGCAAATGAGGGATATTCTCTGGCTTTGGTGAGCCGCCAAAAAGAAAAACTGGATGCGCTTTGTGCTGAGATCAATCAGGCTGCCGGCGAGATGCGCGCGGCGGCTTATATCCATGACGTGAAGAATTATGACGAAGTTCCTGATTTGCTCCGCAAAATGGTGGCTGACCTTGGCGGGCTGGACACGTTCATTTTCTCGGCGGGAATTAACCTGCCGCCGGGCGGAATCGATAAATACAATTTCGAGTACGACCGCCAGATGGTTGAGGTCAATTTGATCGGCGCGATGGCGTGGCTTACCCCGGTGGCGGAGATGTTCCAGAGTGCAAAGCGCGGTCAAATCGTGGGAATCGGCTCGGTTGCTGGTGATCGCGGACGGGTTGGCAACCCCGGTTACAACACATCCAAGGCGGGGCTGCATACTTTTCTTGAAGCGCTGCGCAACCGTCTCACCCGGCATGGCGTGAACGTGCTTACCGTCAAGCCTGGCTTCATGAAGACCGACATGCTGAAAGCTGCGCAAGGCGGTACGCCTTTAGCCATTGAGCCTGAAAAGGCTGCGAGTGACATCTACAAAGCCATGCAGAAACGCAGGCAGACCGTGTACACGTTGTTCCTCTGGCAGTACATCATGCTTGTCATTCGCCATATCCCTTCCTTCATATTCAGACGTCTCTCGTTCTAATCCAATGCTTAATACATTCACACAGCTCGAAAACTTTGGGCATTCGCTCAAAAGCCCTGCCTATCTCATTCAGCCGAAAACTTCGGAAGATATCTATGAAGCCTTTCGGCTTGCAAAGAAACTGGGACTCACCGTCACGGCACGCGGCGGCGGGCGCAGTTATAACGACGCCGCGCTGAACGCCGGCGGGATCGTGCTCGATACTTCGGGCATGAATCAGATCACGTCGTGGGATTCTGCCACAGGTCTGGTGCGATGCGAACCCGGCGTCACATTGGAAATGCTGTGGCACAAAGTCCTGCCGGATGGCTGGTGGCCGCCGGTCGTTTCCGGTACGATGTTTACCACGCTGGGTGGTTGTCTTTCCGCGAACATCCACGGCAAGAATAATTTCAAGATGGGCACCATCGGCGAGCATGTGGTCGAGTTCACTGCGGTTCTGCCCACCGGCGCGGAAGTGACCTGTTCGCCCAAACTCAATGGCGACCTGTTCTACAGCATGATCAGCGGATTGGGCATGCTGGGCATTTTCACATCCGTTACCTTACAGATGAAGCATATCTATTCGGGGCTGATCGAGGTCAATGCGTGGCCCACATCCACGCTGAAACAACAGCTGCATGACCTCGAAGAGAACGCGCCGAACTATGATTACATTGTTGGCTGGCTCGATACCATTCAAACCCAGCATGGACAAATACACGCCGCGACATCGTTGAAAGAAGGCGATGACCCTGAAGCGGCAAAAACGGTTCAGCTTAATTACCAACAGCTTCCCGACCGTCTCTTCGGCGTAATGCCCAAGAGCCTTTTGCATTATTTCATGACCCCGTTCGGTAACAACTTCCTGTGGGGACTGGTGAATACCGCAAAGTATGTTTCGGCGCTACGAAAACATACCTTCAGGCAAAGCCACGCGGCGTTCCATTTTCTTTTGGATTATGTCCCGTTCTGGGAACTCTCCTACGGGCGCGGCGGACTCATCCAATACCAGTCCTTTCTGCCGAAGGAGACAGCGCTTCCGGCGTGGACCGAGATGTTGTCCTTCGCCAAGAAGCGTGGACTACCCTCTTACCTTGGTGTCACCAAACGCCACCGCCCCGACAAATTCTTGCTCACCCATGCATTGGACGGCTTTTCACTCGCGATGGACTTCAAGGTGACAGACCGTAACCGCGCCGAGTTATCGAAGGTCATTCAGGAATATGACCGCATCGTTCTGGAACACGGCGGACGTTTCTACTTCGCCAAGAACAGCGAAACGACTGCGGAAACCGCGCTGGCATTCTACGGCGAAGAGACCGTGGATAAATTCAAGAAACTGAAGAAACGCTGCGACCCGAACGGATTGTTGGAATCGGATCTTTATCGAAGAATATTCGGATGATTTTTTGCAGGGGCGCGGTTGCCGCGCCCCTGCGGATTTAATGGTATGAACATCGACATTATTGATCTTGGCTTAATTGATTACGAACGCGCCTGGAAATTACAGGACGAATACGCGGCGGAAATATCAGAGGGAAAACGTCCGCCAACTTTGCTTTTGCTTGAACATCCCCACGTGTATACATTCGGACGAAAAGGCAACGCCGAGAATTTGCTCTGGGACGAGACCCAGCTCAAAGAAAAAGGGATTTCCACTTATTGGGTGGACCGCGGCGGTGATGTCACCTATCACGG
>JACKAV010000019.1 GCA_020634895.1 Anaerolineales bacterium
CTAATGGGAGAGGGGATTTTTGATCGCTGTTATGTAGGCTGGCATTGAGTTCAAGACGATTTAGAAACAATCCCTGCATGGAAAAAGAGGCGCACATAAATTGTGCGCCTCTTTTAGTTTGGCTATTGAACGATGATGGCGTCCAATGAAGAGTAGGATCCTCTCTTGTTGTTGACCTCCAACTTAAGAGTGTGATTGCCGTAGGACAATTGACCGGGGTAGGTCCAGCTTTGCTGATACGATGCGCGCGATGACCTTTGATTGATCGTCCCTACGTAAACATTGTCCACATATACGTCCATGTTCTTGTAGTGCGAGTCGCTCGTGTAAATGATCGTGAAAGACTGACCCGTAAAGTTCAACGTTACCGACGGATGTCTGCCGTTCGCCAGCTTATACGAACCGTTGTAGGATTTGCGATTGGTCAAATCTGCCCAGCCGGATGAGTAGACCAAAGCGCTGTCCTTGTCGTCATAGACGGTTGCGGCAGATGCCTGAGTCGGCTCTTGCGGGACCTCTGTCGGTGTGACGACAACATCAGTCGGAGCGGGCGACGGCGGGATGGGAGTGTCGGTCGGCTGTATTGTCGGTTGGACGATTTGCGTCGGTGTCGGCGATGGAACAATATAAGTCGGTGTCGGTGAAGCCGCTATTGCAGTGGCGGTGGGCATCGTTGTCGAGGTAGAGGCGGATGTGGCAGTCGGCGCAGGTAGGTTTGTCGAGGTTGGGGAAGTTGATCCTGCCGTTCCCCAAAAATTACCGGGGACAACAGCATTCCATCCGGCAAAATTGAAGGTTTTCCCGTTCCACTCAAAAACGTCCATGTTCGATGAGAAGACATTGCCCGACACCGTAAATCCGCTGCCGTTTTGAATGGTGAGCGGCTTGCTGGAAGCCAGTTTGATCGTATTGTTTCGAATGATCGAATTCGTATGTGCGCCCGAGAGGATTCTTAATCCATATTCCCAGACATTCGAAATGGTATTGTTCTCGATCAGGGAATTTTTTACCCCCGAGCAGGATATGTACGCATAGAACGAAACGCCGTACCTGGAGCCGGTGATACTGTTGCCTGAAATGGAATTGTTGTCTGTCAGACACGTCTCTTCATCACCGATCGAGATGCCAGCCGGGACGCTTCTCCATGACTGGTCAAAGCCGCGGGGGGCATAGGGTCTTGTATCGATAATGGTATTGTTCCGCACGGTTGTTCGATCGGCAACGATATAGATCTCCACACTCCAATTGTTCATGAAGATGTTGTTTTCCACGATATCCCCTGTGTAGGTGACGATCCCTTCACCGCAATTGTCGTGTACATTGTTGCCCCTCCACGTATTTGAACCCGCAGTGCCCCAGGGGTTTATTGCCGAGGGCCAATAGGAGGCATTGGGGTTGCATGTGTAATACGACCCGTTGAAGCCAGCCGAGTTTTGCAGAACTGTGTAATACAGTTCATTGTTCTCGAATGTGTTGTATTTGCCGTTCCGCATCCAGATTCCGGGACCCTGCGTGTTGTGGATGATATTGTTCGAGAACAGGCCGTAATTCCCGAAATTTGCCAGTCCATATTCCACTGCGTTCATTATGGTGAATCCGCTTACTTTGACGTTGTCCGCGAATACGGAGATCAATCCGTCCCTGGGTTCGCCGGTCGCGTTCGTCCCGTCGATCACTGCGCCGCTGGATAAAAGCGTAATGGATTTGTCGATATAAACGTATTCGTGATACACACCGGCAAGGACCATGACCGTGTCTCCTGTTTGAGCAGCGTTGATTCCCCTCGCTATCGTTTTACAGGGCAGCGCTTGTGTGCAGTTGTTTGCATCATCCCCTGTCGTGGAGACATAATATGTGTTTTGTCCCGCCAGCGCAGATATGCCGGATAATGCCATCACCCCATGGTATCCGTTAAGCGATAATATGATCGCCGTCAATATGCTTGTAATGTAGTACGTTTTCTTGCTCATCTTGCTTTCTCCTTACTGAAAGAAACCTGTAGATCGTGTTTGACCAACAGGTTCGAAGTGCAAACTTCATGTGATTGTTAATTCAAGCTGTTATGGGATTTGTGCGATGTGCCTGCTGTGTCCCGCCTAAAATAACAGGTTTGCTTTTTATCGACTATGTATGGGGGTAGTACTAATGTATTACTTTGGCACACGGTTCTGTAAACTATACATATGTGCAAGATAAAAACTGTGTTGCGCTGACGAAAATATAAAATGAGACGAATAATTATTAATACCCCCGCAAAATCCTTGCGTTTTTGAAAGGTGAGAGCGCCGTCGTTTATTCTGGCAATAACTCCGCAATGGGAATCATCCAACGTTCGTTGAAGGTATCGATCATCGCTGCATTGGGGTTTTCGGGATCATAGATCACCTGCATGGATTCGCCTTCCCAACTGGTCTCACGGGCGGAATAAAAAGCATTGCCTGTCGTTCTGTAAGCCTTGCCGTCCGCCTCGAACGTGACTGTGAGCTTGTACACCCGGCTGGGGAAGGATGGATTCCCCCGAAGGAATTCTTCCGCGCCGGACACTGTCCCTGTGGTGACAGTTCCATTGAACTGCAAGTCCGCGCTGGACTTGAGCAAACTCACCGAGTTCGAGTCGAATAGAAAGATAAAACTTACAAAGCAGGAAAAGATCAGGGCAAGGATAATGATCGAAATTTGAAAACCGTTCCGCTTTTTTGTCTTTCCCTTGAGGGCGTCTTCAGGCTGCATTTCTATTCTCCTTTGTATAAAAAACACGATTTTACACACAAAGATATCCCCCCGGATGAATAGTCCATTTGGGGGTTGGCAGGAAATTCATCCCTGCGTGAAAATCTCCAAAAAGGAGACGACCATGACGGGCAAATTTACCCCTCCAACCACATGCCGCATCTGCGGCGGGACCATGCAAGCCGGAACGCTCAGAACCACTCGCGAGAGTTTCCGTATTCCAGAACGCTTTCCCTTTGAGCAGCTCACTTCCAGCGAGTTGTGGTACGCGCTCGAACAAAAGCCCGATGGCAAGTACGTCATGCTAACTTCGGCGGACGGTCCGTTGATGGTGCTGCATTTCCGCTGTGCAGAGTGCGGCTATCTTGAATCATACGCGCAGGGAAAATATCCTCAATAAGAGAAAAACATGTCAGATAAATTCACACCCCCAACTGTATGCCCCAAATGCTCCGGCGCAATGGAAGCGGGAATCGAATTCGAACAGGGTTTGTCACAGCTTTCGGATGATTACGTCATTCAAGAGAAAGAACCCGTCCGCGCGTATTGGCAAAAGACCGAGGCTGCCAAAGGCAAATTCCTCGGGCGCGAATACGACGGAGTGCGGCGGATCGGTCCGCGGCTGGCGGTGGTTGCCTATCGCTGCGTCGAATGCGGCTATCTTGAAACGTACGCTCGATAGATTGATACAATCCCTGCATGCTCACCGAAACCGAATGGGATGATTTCTATAAAAAGATCGCAGGACGTTATCCCCGCCCTGCCTTAACGGATGCGCTCGCGCTTTTCGAAAAGGAACCCGCTCCCGCCGAACCCCGCCTCGCCATTGACCTCGGAAGCGGCGACGGCATCGAGTGTATTTTCCTGCTCGAACGCGGCTGGCGCGTCCTTGCCGTGGATGGCGATCCGTCTGCGGCGAAATGGCTGGAGGAGAAAACGCCGCCTGAGATGCGTGACCGATTGCAGATCCTGACCGCGAAATTCGAAGACGTTTCGCTTCCACACGCGGACCTGATCCACTCCAGTTTCTCCATGCCTTTCTGCCCGCCGGAACATTTTCCCGCGTTCTGGAAGCGGGTCGCTGATGCCGTCACCCCCGGCGGACGATTCGCCGGTCAATTCTTCGGCGTCCGCGATGAATGGGCGAACGAACCCAATATGACCTTTCTCACCGAAGAACAAGTCCGCGGGTTATTTGTGGGGTTTGAAATTGAAACCTTTCACGAAAAAGACCGGGAGGGCAAATCCGCGCGAGGGATGAAACACTGGCACGTCTTCACGGTTATTGCGAGGAAGCCGGTCAACGCTTGATCGGGAAATCTCTGCATACGATCTCAGAAATAACATGAATTAAAAATTTAGCTTACAGGAAAACCAACATGAAAGATAAGATCATCCCCATTCTGATGGTATTGGGCATTAGTATGTTCTGCGGGATCATCGTGATAGGCATCGGGCTTGGAAGTGTATTTATCCCTTTGAACGGGATCGGCGCTTCCATTGTGTGCGGTGACCGCGATTTGAACATCGTGCAGAATTCATATAACTACATCCCCGGGCAGGAAACCACGACCATTACGGCATATTGTGTGGATGCACAGACGGGCGAAAACCAGGAAGTAACCGCACAGCTATATGATGTCACTTTCAAGCTTCAGATGGTCAATGGCGTTATCTTTGGCATTCTCTTTTTTGTTTTTGGGATGGTCTTCCTGCAATGGGCGGCACGCAGGCTTAATAAGCCATTCGAAGACCTATTCAAGCCGTCTGTGAGCAGGAACCAGTAAGCCCTGATAGATTAAAGGGGAAGTTTCTTCCTTTTGTTTTCCATGTAAATGTAATAGGCGATGATCACCAGCACCATCATGCCGATGGCGACGGTGAACCAGTTGATGATTCCCACTGTGAAGTCCGCGGATGCAAGCCCGAAGGCAATGAGCACCAATACATGCCAGATGAGAATGCTTTGCAGCGGAACCTTCCACGACGACCAGCGGTTGTCCAGCGACATGGTCACAGCGCCGACGCCGAGCAGGGCGATCCATCCGCTTATGATGCGGGCGGTGAGCGGGGTCAACGTCCAGGGCCATGCGTTGATCAAGATGTCAGGTTGGAAAAGCCCGAGAAGCGCTGATACAAGCCCGGTCACGGCAATGAAGCGCGGCGCCCAAAGAACGGGAGCAGGAATCAGCAGGTCCGATTCTTCGGGTTGTCCCGAATCCGTTTTGCGGTTGAGCATCCAAATAAAAGGCACAAGGAACGGGGTGACGATGTAAAGGATCAGCCAAAGCGTGAAGCCGAGTTGACCGTGAGAGAAGCGGTCCCAATGCAGGAGGGTGGCGATGAGCATGATCCACGTGAAGGCGGTGATGGGCAGGAAGCCGCCTTGAATGCGATGCCAGCGCTTGCCGAAGAGGGCGTAGATGAAGACCCAGGAGCCGCCGAAATATCCCGCGCCGATGTAGAGCGAGGTGAGGTGCGGTTTGATGAGCCAGGCGAAACGTTCACCGGTTGTATCGGGGAAGAAGAATAGAATGAGGAAAGCCAGCCAAAGGAACGGAATTACGATCAGCGCAATAACACGGGTAAAAGGGAGAATGCGGTCATCGTTCATGGTTTATCCTTTTGTTAATTGTATGTTAGGTTGATAACCCAACCTGCATTGTGGAAGTATCCATCATAGTAGATTAAGAAATCCGTCACTACATAGAGTACAGAGTTCATGGAGAAAAACAAAGGTAAATCTCTGTGCTCTCCGTGTGCTCCGTGGTGAAATTACTTTTGAATGGAGACACTCCTTGCATTGTTAAATAAAACCCCTGTTAACGAGTTAGTGTTGTTAGTGCAAAATTTTACTTATGGCATCCCGCCGATACTTTTTCAATTGGCAGACCAAATGCCTCGTAAACGGGCACGCCGTCCCATTCTTCCGGGATGGGTAATCCGAGGGCGAAGGCGGCAGTGGCGGCGGTATCCACGGTGTTGACGGGGGAGGTCAACTCGGCGGGCTGGATTCCCGCGCCGAACGCGATCCACGGGATGGTCATGTCTTCGGGCATGCTGGAGCCGTGTGTGGTGTCGTGCCCGCCGTGGTCGGCGGTGATGATGAAGAGAGTCTCAGACATCAAGCCGCGGTTGTTGAGTTCGGTGACAAGTTTTTCGATGGCTTGGTCCGCGCGGTAGAGCACGCTGAGCTGCTGGGGCGAAAGCCAGCCGTATTCGTGCCCCATGCCGTCGGGGGTGGGGAAGTGGACGAACATCAGGCGAAAATCCGCGGGGAAGTTTTGGATGAGGTCATCGGTGATGACGAGGTCGCGGTCGTTGATATATTTGAAAATGTCGGTGCTTTCCGGCTCGGTGATCTGGCGAAGTTTTTCCTTGCCGACGTACATCACGGTTTGCATGCCCGCGGCGTGAGCCACATCAAAGATGTCGGTCACCTGGGCGTATCCGTTCTCCGGAATGTAGTCGTTCCAATCCACTTTATGTTTGTCTGGGCATTCTCCGCTGAGCATGGATGTGTGCGCGATGAGAGTCACACTGGGGTAGACCGTCTGCGCTTTGAGCGAATACGCCGATTGATTTAATAAAGAAGTAAGGAACGGCATCGGCGCGAGCGGAATGGCATCGGGGCGGAAACCGTCGATGGAGAGGATCAATACTCGGCGCGCAGGAGGCGCGGGCGTGGGAGTGAGAGTCGGTTCGAGAGTCAGAGTCGCTGTGGGGGATGATGTCGGCTCGGGCGTTGACGTCGATGTCGAAATTTCCGTGGGAGGGATTGCCGTTGCCTGTAGTTGACAAGCCAGTGCGGTCAGACAAAGAATAACGATAAATTTAATGCGTGACATTTGTCCATTATAAATAATTTTATGTGCATGTAAGATGTGGATATGAAACCATCAGCCAATAGAACACTTCACGAAGAAATCTTCCATCATAGCTATACGGACCCGCACAAGCGCGGCTCGGGTCTCTCGGACTTTATTCTGGGTGCGCAAGACGGGCTGGTCAACGTCCTTGGCGTTGTACTGGGTATCGCTGCCGCAACGAATGATGTGCGCGTGGTTCTGGTGGCGGGACTTGCCACGACCTTTGCTGAATCCATCTCGATGGGCGCTGTGGCGTTCACGACCACGCTCGCAGACGCAGACCTATACCAAAGCGAACGCGAACGGGAATACCGTCATATCGTCGAAGCACCTGTGCTGGAAACAAAAGAGATCCGCGATATTTATGAAAGTAAAGGTTTCAACGGGGATTTGCTTGACCGTATTGTGGAGACGATCACAGCCAACAAGGATGTGTGGGTGGCGGTGATGATGGCTGAGGAGCATCAGCTCTCGCCCGTGGACCGTCGCAGTGCGATGAAAGCCGCCTGGGTGGTGGGTCTTTCCGCCATCATCGGTTCACTTGTGCCGATCGCGCCGTTCATGTTTCTGCCGGTTTCGGTCAGCATGTGGATGTCGGTGCTGGTGACGGCGCTGGTTTTGTTCGGTATCGGTTTTTACAAGGCGCGTGTGACGGTTGGACGTCCCACACGCAGCGGTGTGGAAATGATGTTGATCGGCACCATCAGCGCGCTGGCTGGGTATTTAGTTGGCGTGCTCCTCAAGGTTCCGCCCCTTCCGTGAGGGTTTGCCGAAGTATAGATTTGCCAGCATCCCCAGGAAGAAGACGAAGAGGATCGCCACGATCACTTCCGCGCCCCAGCCGATGACGGGCACGAAAGAAAGGACTTCGAGCGCGGCGTCCTTCAATATGGTGGAAAGTCCATACAGCGCCACGGCGGAGTAGCCGATCTCTTTCAGGCTGAGTTTGGCTTCATGGATCTTCGCAAAGTGTACGATCATGTACAACTCGAGCGCAGTCAACAGCAGCGACGTTCCCGGGATGGGAGCCGTCGCTGCCGAGATCAGTCCTGCAATGAGGGTGTAGATCAAAACGATTTTCATTTACCGATTCAAAAAGAAGAATACGGCGAAGGTCAATACGCCGATCGTGAAACATAATACGATGCCGCCGAGCACCAGCGAAAAGACGTTCGAGCCGCGGTCTTCCTCGATCACAGAAGATCCCTGCGGCGGGTTGAAAGGCTGTGGCTCTATCGAACCTCCAAAGTCTGTGAACGCGGCGGGTGCTTGTGGGTTTGTGTCTGTTGCGTTGGTGAGAACTCCCATCTTCGAAAGCATTTGAAAGGCTTTGTCCACTTTTTGGCGCATCTCCGGTGGGAGGTCGTCGAGCGTCTGGTAGTTTTTTCCGTCCACATTGATCTTTGCCGCTGAGGAATATGCAGACAATACGTTCTGCACCATGTCGCCTTCGAGCAGGTCGGGAATGCCATTCCCGTTCTTGTCGGCAAATAGATCGGACATCTTCTCGTAAGCCTGCCGTTCATTGGCGGGCATCTCTTCGAGGTTGTTGTAACTCTTTCCGTTGAAAATAATAGTAGGCATGAGTATCTCCTTTCTTTAAAGATCGCTTTTTATTGTATCGCTATTTGATGATGTTATATATTAATTTGATTAATAACCTTTGAAATAAAAGTTTTGGATGCTATACTTTATTAGGAAGGAGATAATCTTATGCCAACTTTGATTGAAATCGAGGGGATCGGTCCTGTCAATGCGAAGAAGCTTAACAAGGCAGGCGTACGTGGTTTGAACGGACTCTTGAAAATGGGTGCCACCCGCAAGGGACGACAGGATCTTGCCAAGGCGACCGGTGTCAGCGCGAAGGTCATTCTTGAATGGGTCAACCGCGCAGACTTGTTCCGTGTGAAGGGCGTTGGATCACAGTATTCCGATCTGCTCGAAGCCGCAGGTGTGGATACAGCCGTGGAACTCGCCACCCGCAAGCCCGAGGCTTTGCTCGAAGCGATGGCGAAGGCAAACGCCAGGTACAACAAGGTCAACCAGATGCCCGGCTTGAGCAACGTCAAGGAATGGGTCAAGAACGCAAAGAAATTGAAGAGAGTGATCGAGTACTAGATCGAAAGCTGGATGAAAAAAACTTCCGATGTCACATCGGAAGTTTTTATTTAAGTCAGGTTCAGTTTAGTGATATCCGTTTTTGCTCAACACTTCCTTGAGCGTGGTGCCGAGCCTTGTGATGCCTTCGCGGATCAGGTCGGGGGATGAATACGAGAAGTTGATGCGCATTGTGTTCGCGCCGCCGCCGTTCGGGTGGAAGGCGGTGCCGGGCACGAATGCCACCTTGCGGTCGATGGCGATCTTCAAGACCTCGGCTGCATCCACGCCTTCGGGCATCATGCCCCACAGGAACATGCCGCCCTGCGGATGCGTCCAGAGTACTTCGGTGGGGAACATCTCGTCCATCATTTCGAGCATTACGTCTCGGCGTTCCTTATAAGTCTTGCGGATCACCTTGACATGCTCATCGAGAAAACCACCCTTTGCCACTTCATGCGCCACATATTGATTGAATGACGAAGTATGCAGGTCGGCGGCTTGTTTGGTCATCACCAGTTTTTGGATCACCTTCGGCGGAGCGACCACCCACGCCAAACGCAGACCCGGCGCGAGCAGCTTCGAGAACGTGCTCAAATAGATGACATTTCCCGTGTATTCATGTGCGCCGTCATTGCGGTATTGCGCATCCAGGTAGACGACCGAAGGCAGGTGTTCACCGTCATAGCGCAGTTGACCGTATGGATCATCCTCGACGATTGGCACACCGTACTGGTCCGCGAGTGCGACTAGTCTCTTGCGGCGCTCGAGGCTGAGTGTCGAGCCCGAGGGGTTCTGAAAGTTCGGGAGCACGTAAATGAACTTCGGTCCGACCCGAAGCGCTTTTTCCAATTCCTCCACGATCATGCCGTTCTCATCCGCAGGGACGGAAATGTATTGCGCGCCGTATGCGTTCCACGCCTGCAGCGCGCCGAGATAGGTGGGCGATTCCACCACAATGTAATCGCCGCGGTTCAGGAACAACCTGCCGATGAAATCCAACGCCTGCTGCGAACCGGATGTGATCAAAATATTTTCCGGCGTCACTGAAACCTTGAAACGTTCTGCGTGCCGTGCGATCATCTCGCGCAGCGGACGATATCCTTCCGTGGTGCTGTATTGCAGTGCCTGTGCGCCATGTTCCTCGAGCACGCGGTTGCATGCCATTTGAAATTGTTTTACAGGGAACACTTCCGGCGCAGGCAGCCCGCCTGCAAATGAAATGATGTCGGGCTGTTCGGTCAGTTTCAACAGTTCACGAATGACCGAACTTCCCATTTTTTGCGTGCGGTGGGCGAAGCGATACTCCCAGGGTGTTTGCATTTTCACTCCTTCAAGTGAGATAAAAAAAGCCTGACAGGTACGCGGGTACCCATCAGGCTGTCTGATTTAAGGCATTAGTATGCCAAAGAGTTGTATTGCCAGGAGTCCATTCATGGCAACTTAATCTTACCCACTTTTCGATGAAGACGCAACTGATTTATGTATGTGTAAAGAGATTGAAAATTATGACATATTTCCCGCAATGATGCGTTCGATGGATCTGCGCGTATAGGTATCCAATGGAAGGGAAAGAGCCGCCTCCGGCTGGAACCAGGCATGTTCCTGCGCTTCATCATTGAGCGTCACCTCGAGCGAATCGGTCCTACAGGTGTAATCGAAGAAGATGAAATGTCTGCGCTTCCAAAATGACGGGTCGTGGACGAATTCCTGGAACATGATGAACTTCAGGTCGTAGATGTCGAGCCCGGTCTCTTCCTTCGCCTCGCGGACAGCCGCCTCTTCGAGACGCTCACCCAATTCCACATGCCCGCCGGGGACAACATACTTGCCGGGCCATTTGTGGCTTTTCAAAAGCAGTATCTCGCCCGCCTGATTGAAGATGAATACCCCTACTGTTGGTTCCGGGAAAACCTGTTCCGCCATTTTTACTCCTTGAATGATTAATGCTTCAACCAAATATCGCAATGACCATTATGCCTGCGAACACGATTACCGAACCGACCACCCGCACCCCACCCATTTGCTCTTTGAGGAATCGCCAGCCGAGGAAGGCTCCGATCACGGCGCTGACCTCGCGGATGGCGCCGGAATAACTCAACGGCGCGAAGGTGTAGGCGAACAATGCCAGCATATATGCGACAAGTCCCAATATGCCGCCGATCAAGAGGACGCTGCGGTTTTCCTTCCAGACTCGCAGGAACGATGACCAGCCGTAATTATAGGCAATGTATGGCGTGGTCACAAAGGGAACCATCACGAACATGAACAGACCATACGGCAGCGCAGGTCCGCTTTTGACGGTTTTGCCGTCAATGAAGGTGTAGATCGAAATGACCAGCGCCACCGTCAGCGCGGTAAGAACGCCTTTCCAATGCACCTTTTCGCCCTTGCTTTTCAGCAGCGCCGTCGCGCCGATGACCATCACCCCGATGGTGATCATCGCCAGCCCGATGTATCCGCCGATAGTCTCCTGCTCATGCAGGAATAGGACCGTCCACACCACCAACATGGCGGGAGCGGCTCCGCGCGCGATGGGATAGACCAGCGAAAAATCATGGTCGGTGTAGGCGCTGCAAAGCAGAATAAAGTAGACCGACTCCAGCAGCATGCTGATGACGGCGAACAGCCACATCTCACGCGGAGGCAGACCCGAATAAAAAATCATTATGATCAACGCGAAGATTCCGCTGAGAATGGTCTGCCAGCCCATTGCGATGTATTTCTCCTTTGCGCTTTTAAGCAGAAAATTCCACAAAGCATGCATGGAGGCGGAAAAGAACAGCAGAACGAGCGCAAGGATGGGCATGGATTTACCTCAAGGGTTGGGGGATATGCAAGAAAAAGACCGGCGTTCCGTTTCTCGGTCCGTCGGTCGCGACATGGAGTTCGATGCCGTTGGTTTGCATGTCCGCGAGTATAACGGAAAAAATAAAGTTGCTGATATACTTTGAAAACCATTATGCCTGAATATAAAGTCCTTACGGGAAGTTGTCTTGACCACCTAAATGAGGGAAAGAAACTGGGGAAGGTTGATCTAACCTTTCTCGATCCTCCGTTTAACCAAAACAAAGACTACAAATTTCATAATGATAAATTAACTACAGAAGAATACTGGCAAATGATGGAAGATGTCTGTCGGGGAATTCATAGCATCACTTCTAATGGCGGCGCAATTTACTTCATGCAGCGTGAGAAGAACACGGAGGAAGTATTACGCTGTCTGCGCGAAACAGGCTGGACACTTCAAAATCTTGTTATTTGGAAGAAAAAAACATCGGCAGTTCCCGTTGCAGGGAAATATGGCAAGCATTATCAGATATTAGCTTATGCAACCAGGGGTGAAAAAGCACGGGTATTTAACCGCTTGCGCATTTCACCGCCTTTACCTGCCAATTACAAATACGAACGCGAGAACGGCGTTTACGTTACTGATATTTGGGATGATATCCGTGAGTTGACTTCAGGCTATTTTGCTGGTGATGAAGCTATTCGCAATGAAAATGGCGAGCGTTTCCACAAACAACAATCTCCCATTGCGTTATTGCTGCGGATTATTCTATCTTCCACCAAAGTTGGAGATACGGTCTTTGATCCCTTTGCAGGGACAGGGACAACTTTGGTCACTGCTCATCAGGTCGGGCGGAACAGCCTCGGCATTGAGATCGACCCGAAGAACGCCGCAATGATAAAAAAGCGCATTGAGAATATCCGTAAAGCCGATAATGTAAGCAAGTATTATGACGAATACAAATATACGGAAGACCTATCTAAAATATGGGGGAATTTTGCCCCGAAAACAGTGATAAAGACAAAGTCCAAACAACCATCTTTATTCAAGCAGGGATAATGTATTCGATATTTCATTTTTGGCATCAATTAGTTCAGAAGAAAGAAAAATTTGAAAAAGTAAGAAAATTGGACAAGTTCCCTTTTCCAAAAGAGATGTTGTCATGTTCTAACGAAGGCGTATTTCCTGATCTTGCTATCAAGATCAATACGCAGGGACATTTTTCAGGTGGGGAACTTGTAGAGTTGAAGGATAGCAGTGTTTACAATATTTCTTCTTTCAATTCAACTATCCCAACTGGAAAGAAGAATATTCGGAACATAGTAACTTCTGAGACCGGTAATGTTTTCAGACAAATGCAGGAAGCGGGTGATGATGTTTTCTCACTTGAAGTAAGAGATGTCTATTATCTGGTTCGTGGACGCAAGAGTGGTCATCAGAAGATTTGTTTAGTTCACGGCAGTTTTTTTGAAACAATCCCCGCAGAAGAGCTGGTTGGTGAGACTTTCTCTCAGGTAGTTGATGAAGAATTGAATGACCCCGATATAAACGACAATGTGAAAAAGAAACTAAAAGGTGCTTTGTCTCGTCAGGATATTTTTAGCCGTGTACGAAGTGTGGATAAAGCCTCTGTAAGTATGCGTTTCCGCGTGTTAGTCGAAGTCAAACCTGACGCAAATATTTTGAGTCCAAAACATTACCCGGAAATCCTTGACGATACTCTTAACCTGATTTGCCCGTTCTATACTGAAGATGAAAAAGAAGAATTGATCTCCAATGTAGCTTCTGTAATTGGACTGGATAAACTCAATAAACTTGGCATCTTCCCCATCAAACATCCCCTCAATGGATGGTTTCTGGTATTTCAAGTAAAACTCTAAAATACGACGAACCCTGAAATTGCAGAAAAATTGCCGTACAAAAATGAAAACTCCATTATGGAGGAATAAAGCTATACTGTAAGCATCAAACGAAAAGGCAAACCCGTCGAAAGGCGGGGACGCAAAGCTAAAGGGCCTACCGTTGTGGAAACACAACCACGGCAGCCAAGCCGCCGAACTTTTCACACAATCTTTGTGTTATCGCGGACTTGGCTGCTGCCAAGTCCGCTTTTTGTTGAACCTTTAAATCAAAGTTGTTCGTTCCGATAATGGCAAACCCGTCGAAAGGCGGGGACGCAAAGCCATGGGTCTAAAGCTGTTCACACAGCCATGATTGCCAGGCCACCGAAGACGAGCTTCCTAATCCCCGCTTCAAAACAAAACACCGGGTCTGGATGCTCGCATAAGGAGTTTCCTATGTCATCCAAGACTCGATTCGCGCATTTTATGGCGGTCGCATTGATCAGTGTGATGGTCAGTGTCTTCGTATTTCCCGCGCGTATATATGCGTTGGAAGAACCCAATTCTGTTCTCCCCAATCTGCCTTCATTTATCGAGGCGGTCAAAGACGGCAATCCAGATACCCCGCGCGGCATCTACGTGCCCGGCGTAATGGCGTACAGCATCGTCCAGCAGCCGGTTGGGAACGCCAATTATGTTTCCGCCGATGCAGCCGCGGTGACCGAATTCCGCACCGCATCAGCCTACGGCAACCTTGGTCTGCTCGCACATAACGATCTCGCCGGTTCTGCATTTTCCCAAATAAAGGCTGGAGATACGATTCTCATCGTCTACGGCGACGGGCATGTCCAGAGATTTCTGGTGAAAAGTTCCGAGCAATATCAAGCGCTTCAGCCGCTCGATCCGTATGGAAACTTTCAGGAACTCGAGACGGGAAATACCCTTACCGCCGTGCAGCTTTTCAACCGCGTATATAACGGCAATTTTCATCTCACCCTCCAAACCTGCATCGAGAAGGATGGTAATTTAAGTTGGGGCAGGTTGTTCATCATTGCAGTGCCCATCAACGGTCAGGCACTTAACGCTTTACGGCACAATCGACTGGGTTTGGTGGATATTAAGTAGATGGTTTTGTCATTTCGACGAGTGAAGAGAGGAGAAATCCTGCAAACTCTTGGACGAAATAAATTCCCGCCTCGAACTGGACCTTGAACTTTATCTCCCTCCCAAAGCTTTTAATACAGCGGAATCCTCGCCCCGTTGATCTTGTCTGCGCCGTCTGAAAATAGATACTGCATCGTCGCTACGATCACATCCGGTGTGGTACCTGTCCCTTTGTTTTCCACATCGATCGCGCGGACTTGAATAATGTTCGCCGTCACCTTCGACTCTTTCAACTCTGCCGAAAGCGAAAGCACCATATTCTCCTGCGCGGATTTGGTCGCCGTATACACTCCGGATTTCCCGGGCGGATTCGTCACCGTCGAAGCGGATACGATGATGACACGTCCCCAATCATTTTTTGAGAGCGGTTCTTCGAACGCCTTGAACAGATTGAATGTAGTTCGAATGTGCTGATTGATCATGAATTCCAGATCGTCGTTCGTGGTATCGGTGAAGGTCTTGCCGCCGACCCATCCGCCGACGAGATGGAACACAGCGTGGACACTGCCGAATTTGTTCACCACAGCCCGGGCGGAGTCATGAAGCGCCTGCCCGTTGAGTAAGTCCACGGTTTGGGGGAGGATACGCTCTGAGGGGAGTCCCAATTCGCGGACGAGGGAATCCAATTTATTTTGATCGAAATCAAGCAGGGCGAGGTTATGCCCCATGCCCGCAAATGTCTTTGCGACTAGACTTCCCAAAACTCCTGTTGCGCCTGTGATGACAATATTTCTATTCATCATTTATAAAGTTTGTTGATCTGATCGTCGCTCATGCCTTCGACGATGGCGGGATCGCTTTGCTCGGGCAGGTGACTCTTGCCATGAAAGTCGATCAGGTGACCGGACTTGGCGGCTTTGGTCTGCAGGTAAAAAAGATTGTGTTCGTTGGCTGGCAAAATGTGCGGCAGGCGTTCGGTGATCTTGACGCCGTGCTGTTCGAGCTGTGCGATCTTCTTCGGGTTGTTGGTCATCAGCTTGATGGAGTTGACCTTCAACGAATGCAGCATGTGCGCAGCGACGGCGTAATCGCGTTCGTCGTCGCGGAAGCCGAGCGCGAGGTTCGCCTCGACCGTGTCGAGTCCCTGATCCTGCAACGCGTATGCGCGGATCTTGTTCGTCAGCCCGATGCCGCGCCCTTCCTGACGCAGGTACAAGACCATGCCGTTCTCCATACTTCCGATCTTTTTTAATGCGGCTTCAAGCTGGTCGCGGCAGTCGCAGCGCAGCGAACCGAACACATCCCCCGTCAGGCATTCTGAATGTAAACGCACCGGCACATCGTCTGCGCCGACCACATCGCCCTTGATGATGGCAACATGTTCCTTGTCATCGCGGTTGTTCGAAAACGCCACGATGTGAAAATCGCCAAAACGGGTTGGAAGTTCTGCCATCGTTTCGATGTGAACGCAGACGTGGTCTTTGCCGTATCCTTCACAATCGTGGCAGCAATCTTCTTCCAATAAAACCTGAATTTTTTCACGTATAAAAGTAGACATGCTCTTTCTCCAATGTGTCGCTAAAAAGTATACTTTAATATAACTCCGCCGTCTTCCCAACGCTCGACATCAACGAGTTTCATTCCCATTGCCTTTTCGCGCGGGATACCAACGCCGTCTGCGGGTGTGGGGGAGTTTGCGCCGCCAAAGATCATCGGCGACACATAGATCTGTAATTCATCCACAAGACCCTGTTGGATAAGCTCGAAATTGATCGTCCCGCCGCCTTCCACCATTACTCGTTCCACGCCGAGCTTTTTCAAGGTCAGCATCATTTTGTTCAAGTCAACACGCGGCGCATCGTCCACAAATACTTCCACGCCCAGCGCGCGCAGCTCCGCAAGTTTCGATATAGATGTCTGGGATGTTGTAAATATTACCAGTCGTGTATCCCCCGTTTGGATAAAGTCCGATTCTTTTGGGATGTCTGCGACGGTGACCACGCCCACCTTAATGGGATTCGGCGAACGCCCCTGCCTGACCCTCCCCTCACGCAGCGCCTCATTCTTGACCGTGAGCTTTGGCTGTTCCTCCAGCAGTGTCCGCCCGCCGACAAGGACCGCATCCGCCGATGCGCGCAATTCATCCACCCGCTGTTTATCGCGCGGCGACGAGATCGCCGCTCCCCTGCGCTCGAAGGTGTCGATCTTGCCGTCTGCCGTCATCGCGACATTTATAAAGGTGTAGGGTCTGTTCATGGTTTGTAGCGGTTGTCATCCTGAGCCGATAGGCAAAGGATCTCTTAATGGAGGCGAGATTCCTCGCTGCTTTGCGGTTCAGAACGACACTAAAGAGAACTAATACGAACCCGAAAAGTACTGACTTATCAGATCATCATAATTCACATTGATGGTTTCGCGGGCAAGGGCGAAGAAATCCTCTGAAGTGGCGTGACCGTTGGTATAGCGCGCGGCGTAGGCTTTGATGAACTTGGAAAAATTGCCGTATCCCATCAGCTCGCGCATGTCATCGAGGAAGAGCGCCCCCTGGAAGTAGACCGCATTCGTGTAGGCGCGGAAGGAACCATAATCATAAATGGTCGCATCGACATAGCCCGTCGGCTTGAAGTAGTTGACGCGGAACTGCCACCACCAGCTGATATTGGATGGATAGGCGTTTTCGAAAAAGATGCGTTCACTGTAGGTTGCCAGCGCTTCATCGAGCCAGGGTTCGAGCGCCTGGTCATTTCCGACAAGGCTGAACCACCATTGATGTGCGATCTCATGCACGCCGATCACGGTCAAATTGCTGCGGGAGGTGCCGTTGTACTCGCTGTAAAAATCCGTGGCGAGGAAGACCAGCCCGTCATATTCCATGCCGTCATCCAGATCGGTCTGGACGATGGCAAGCGTCTGGTGCGGATACGCCGCGAACTGCGTTGTGTAGATCCCAACCGCTTTGCTGGCGTAAGTGAGGATATCTTCGCCGCCGGTTTTATATCCATTGAAATAATACGAGCGGATGCTTACATTTCCCAGCGTGGTTTCAGAGACAAGGAATTCATTACTGGCGGATATTGCCAATGTCCGCGCGCCATACATACGGTAGCGGGTCCATTCGCCGTTCGTGTCGGGAGATGCTCCAATGGCGAGCGTCACGCCCGAATCGGTCTTGATATTTAACTCGATGTCGGTCGCATCGTAAACCAGATGTTCACCCCACGGCATCGGGTCATGCAGGACCCATCCGCCTTCGTATGGGACGATGAAGGGATACCAGTTCACGAGATTGATCTGGTTGAAGTCATAGCCGAAGACGTCTCCGGCTCCCTTCCTTGGGATGTTGAGTTTGAAACTCAGGGTAATCGTCGCTGCGCTTTTGGGTGCAATGGACTGGTTCAAATTCACGCTCAAGCCCTGTCCGCTAAAGGAGTAGGAGGTGAGGGCATTGCCGTCCTGTGCGATGGAGTTGAGTGTGAACGCGCCGGGAAAGATATTCGGCTGGACGGAAAATAACAAGTCGTTGAGAGTTGTCCCTGTATTGTTGTAATAGCGGATGGTCTGATCGACGGCGATGGACTTGCCTTGAAAATCCAGTGTGGCGTAGAAGATGTAATTGGAGCGCGAAGAATTTGTCGGCGGGGGCGAGGCTGTGTTCGTTGAATCAGTTGTCGGCGAGGCGGGAGCCGCGGTCATCGTCTCGGTGGGAGGCAGGGTGGCGGTGAATGTCGCGGTAGGAGCTTGCGACGGTGTGAACGACGGCACGGGCGTATCCGTTCCGGAGGGTTGGAAGGGTGTCGGCGTGGCGGCGTTCAGGTCATACGTCGGCAGGATGAATTGCGCAAACGGCAGCGGAGTTGGCGTGGGCGGTGTGGGCGCGGCGCAGGCAAGCAGGATGGCGGATACCAGAAAATAGAAAGCAAGTCGGGCTGCGTAAAACGTGGTGCGTGAAAATTTTTTCATTGATAAACGCTGCGGAAGTATTG
>JACKAV010000002.1 GCA_020634895.1 Anaerolineales bacterium
CGCACATCTCAAGCAGTTTTCTACGCCTTTTCATTTTTCTGGCTGGACGGCTTCGCCGTCCCCGCCCCAGCGCAGGTAACGCATGCCGTTGGGCGCTTCGCGCAAATATTTCTTAACGAGGATAAATGACGAACTGGTCTTCTCCTCTTCGCGGTCCATTCCGTGATATTAATGATACAGACCTCAAATTAGGTGGTTGTGATTTCTGTGGGAAAAGTGAAAATACAGATGTAATTTCACGCGCTCCTTGTGAAAATTGCAAGAAAGTAGTGTGTTGGGAATGTGCAGATTGCGGTGTGTACAGCAGTCTACATGATTTCCAATATTTTATTCATCGGCACACACTACACGGTAAAGAAGTCTATATTCTCGCTGAAAGTTGTCCCAATTGCCAAGAAACTTCGTGGTGGGAAAGATACACCGCATCGAGTAAAAATAATCAAACAATCAACAGCATTGGTGACGTAGATTTTCAACCAGGGGGGCAATCGGTATTACCAAGAAAAATCGTAGAAACTCCTTTTAATCGGTACAATCTGGAAGAAGTTGAATCAACAAAGACGGAAGCCATAAAAACGGCTGAAAACATATTAAGCGGAAAAACTGGCATTATTGAAGGTGCGCGAATACTTACAGCAATAAGTCACAAATTAGATTCGGTTGAAAGAGACTCAGATTTTCTTGTTTTTATAGCAACAGCCAGCGAGACAGATCATCTACCAGTTGGCAAAGAAAGAGAGTTATGGGCAAAAGCTGCATTACAAGAGAAAGATATTGAAATAAAACAGGCTGAGAACTTTCATAAGGAAAATATTTTTTCGGCATGTCGTGCATTGTTAGAAAAATGGAAGCATGTCAAATAAACAGCGCCCAACAAAGCGTGCACCTGACGCTGGGGATTCTGCGGTCATCCCAAGCAGTTTTCTACGCCTTTTCATTTTTCTGGCTGGACGGCTGCGCCGTCCCTGCGCCCCAGCGCAGGTAACGCAAACCGTTGGCAAGAACTTGCGTTAAATCTTTTGGGTTGTTTTTCAAAAATGGCTTGTCCGTAAAATCAGCGTTTGAGTCTTTCAAGTCAATGTTTCGGTTTTAGAAAAGTTTCTGCTTCAATAAAGTCGGGTGTTTTTAGCGGTGGCAATATCCAAGTTTTTGTTTCTCGAAAATCGGCTCATAGTTTTGGCTCAAAAAAATTTCGTCTCAAATTGGTTCGGGTCTCTTAAATCGGCTTCAAGGTTTCTGAGTCAAGTTTTGGTAAGCAAGCGGTTTTATTTGGCAAAGTCCGTTTTTCATGGCTTGCGTTGCTTTTGGTAAAGTCAGGCTTTCAAAATTGGCTACATTTTTTCAGCAAAAGTTGTGGCAAGTTTGGTTTGGGCTTTTTCGCCAGGTTCGTTTTTTATGGCAAAGTTCACTTTTAGCAAAATCAGTTTTTAGCAAAGGTTTCAGCAAGTTCTCGGCTTTAGCGTTTTAGCAAGTCAGGCGTGTTTTCCAAAGCAAAAGTCAGGCTTGTAAAAAATTGTGGCGCGGGTAAAATCAAGTCATCGAAAGGCTGGGTTTTGGTTTTTGGCAGCATGTTCTTCTTGCACCAGTTCTTGCCAACAAAGCGTGCACCCGACGCTGGGGATTCTGCGCACATCCCAAGCAGTTTTCTACGCTGTAACCTTTTTCTGGCTGGACGGCTTCGCCGTCCCCCGCCCCAGCGCGGGTAACGCAAACCGTTGGCTGGCTAAAATATTTTCTTTCAACTTGAAAGAGTAATCCATATGTCTGAATGGCAAGGCTTTGACCAAAGGAAAATGTGTCCCAATTGTGGACAATATCAGACTCGTTTGAGAACCCCCAGACGACGTCTTAAGATTGTTCCAATACCTATCATTCTCTTGGGGGCGGTTACATTTTTGGCATTCCTTTTCTTCTCATTTTTTTCGCCAAATCCGACAGTACGTTTGTGGGGCATAATCTTTGCGGCTCTGGTTTGGGCGGGAATCATGCTCATCTATGCAAGCACGATGATAACTTCGAGAAGGCAAAAGGGAATTTCACAAGAATTTTTTCTCGAATGTATATCTTGCGGTCATGTGTGGAAAATGACAAGGGGCGAATGGAAAACAGAAGAACAAAGAGAACTGGAGACCTTCAAAAAATCTTCACCTGTGTTGTCATCACGCAAAAGAGCTTCTTTTGAATCGATTGAGCCAGTTGAGCAAAAATCACTCGATAAAACAGGTGATTCTTAAATAGTTTCTTGTAAAATACTTATGTCAGCATCTTCCACAGGCTCGTTTCAGGCAATACAAAAGCCAGCCAACAAAGCGTGCAGCGGACGGCGGGGAGTCTGTGCGACTTATAAGCATTTTCCTCACTTCAGGCTTATACTGCTCTCAGGCTTTTATCTACTCTCGCCCCCCGTCCGCCGCTAACGCAAGCCGTTGGGCGTTTTCTTGCGTAACCAAAACATAAAACCATATGGCTGATATTAGTCGCTCGACAGTTTCAATTCGTTTTTTGGGGTCAAAATTGAATCCCGAAAAAATAACCCAACTCTTAGGTTGTGAACCTTCTTCTGCCGCTAAAACAGGAGAGAAGATAATCAAGCGAAACGGGCAAGAAAGAATTGTCAAAAGAGGGTTTTGGTTTCTTGATTATGGCGAAAGTGATAATGTTCTTATTGAAGAAAAGGTTGATTTACTTTTCGGGAAATTAACAGACAATCTTGAATCTTGGCAAGAAGTCACAAAAAACCTTGATGTGGCTGATGTTTTTTGCGGATTATTCATAGACAACTGGAACGAAGGCTTTACGTTATCACCAGCCACATTGAGAAAAATATCTGAGCGCAATCTTGAGATTGACTTTGATATTTATTCGCCCACAGATACTTGGTATGCAGAAAATAAAGAAGTCGAAATACCAGAAGAGTCGTGATAAATTGGGTAATTGCCAAAGATTAAGTTGTGTGTGAAAATCTTGTCAGGTTGGCTGTGTTGTCTTTTTAGGCAACGAGTCTTGCACAACACAAAACGCCCAACAAAGCGTGCACCTGACGCTGGGGATTCTGCGCACATTTCAAGCAGTTTTCTACGCCTTAGCCTTTTTCTGGCTGGACGGCTTCGCCGTCCCTGCGCCCCAGCGCAGGTAACGCAAACCGTTAGCCCGCTTCATTCAAACAGGGAAAAGAATGTATGAGCAAAAATAAAAAAACATCATCAAAAGATATTGGCACTCTCTTAACAGCTATAATTGGAGTAATTGGTGCAATTGTGGTGGCATATTTTTCTTATCGAGGAAGTATTGATTCAAAAAAACTTGAAATAAGTGCCGCCCAAACAGCAGAGAGTATTAGAACAAATCAAACCATTGTGGTGTCATCTGAATCACTTAAAATTACTCCCTCCCTCACGCAAAATACATTAGTATTAACTGATACATCTTTTCCCTTACTTGAAACTACAGAAACACCCAATTGGGCAATTATTTTTGAATATCGCTTTCCCGCAGGTTTTTGGTCAGCAGGAACTCATGAATATACCCTTGACTCTGTATGTCCAAATCTTGAAGGGCTTAGTGGTAGCTGGACAAATACATTTAATGTGTCCACAAACGTCGCTCTCTTTCCTGGCGATGTTTATTTACGTTTGGTTGGATTGAGGGAGGAAGCATTACCAAGCACTCCAATTGAATCAATTAATCCCTCGCAAACAACCACTGCGGCATTTACCGTCATAGACGCAACACACTCTGAGGCAGAATTAGCATTTACAGATTGCGAAGTATCTATTAGATGGGACGGAGGCATATCAAAAAATTTAACGCCAGGATTACCCTTTGAACGCTAGGAATTCTGTTTCAGAAAGTGTCTTTGCAAAAAGCGCGGGCTAACAAAGCGTGCACCTGACGCTGGGGATTCTGCGGCAATCTCAAGCAGTTTCCTACGCCTTATCCTTTTTCTAGTTGGACGGCTTCGCCGTCCCTGCGCCCCAGCGCAGGTAACGCATGCCGTTGGGCAGTTCTTTTTGACTAACATGCAAGCTAAGATTCTTATTACCTTCTTAATTGCTGCTCTATTAATTTCCTGTGAGCCTTTGAACGCGCCCACAATTATAGAACCAACCATTATGCTCGAAGCAACTTTTTCACCTTCTCCAATAATTTCAACACCCATAAATGCTCAAACACAAACCGTTACGCCCACTTTAGCTCCTTTGCCAACGCCACCCCCTACCAATACGCAAATACCATTCTTGTTTTCTTATTCGTATACTTCCGATGGAGGAGATGATTTATGGCGTTGCATGGAAAACAATTTCGGTAATCCGAGTCTTATCCTTTACCAGGACGGTGTTCTAATTCAAGCAGGATATCCATACTTTTTACAAAGTCAACTCTCACCAACTCAAATAAATCGGTTGATGGATGAAATTGCCCAGACGGGCTTACCTCAACAAAGTGAGAGTAAATATCAAGAAGGTAATGGCGTGTTTATATTTAACGGAAGATATTTTCATCAGCCATTTAATCTTCCTTCAAAAGACCCATTAAGTAAAGCAATCAGCGTTACCCAGTCTTTCACATCAGAAAATACAACACGGTTTGTCCCTAAGGATTTAACATTATTTATTTATTCCACAACCGAAATTAATAACGTGATTAATAGTTGGTATTGGTCGTCTAAATCAAATTCAGAGCTTCAAAATTGGCAAGATAGTCCTTTGTTTCAGTATGGAGAAGGTTGGTTTCTAATCACTGGTGAAGATGTACTCAAAGTAATGGATCAGTTTTCTGGTTTTCCTGATTTTAGGGTATATCAAAATATTGAGGCAAAGCGTTATTATGTTGCTATAATATGTACTAATTATCCTTATCGGTAATTTTGTCAAAACTGCCCAACAAAGCGTGCACCTGACGCTGGGGATTCTGCGGCAATCTCAAGCATTTTTCACGCCTTAGCCTTTTTCTGGCTGGACGGCTTCGCCGTCCCCGCCCCAGCGCAGGTAACGCAAACCGTTGGGTGCTGGCTCACTGAGATGATCTTATGAATTCACGACTCTCGTTCCATTTTAGAACTCGATACATCAACCGATCAAAAGAAGGACTCTGGATTATTCTCGTTTTAAGTGGGTTAATTGTTGCAGGCTGTGCAAACAGCAGCAACGACACTCGCATAGATCGAAGCTTTCTAACGGGAAAACCATGTGAAGCGCCTTGCTGGTATGGTCTTGAGTTGGACAAAGCAAATGAAGATGACGTACGTCAAACGCTAAAAACACTTCCATTTATCGACCAAACTACAATGCGAGAATGGACTGCCCCTTGGTTAGGCGATTGGTCGGCAAAAGAAATTCATCCTAATTGTGTTTATCCTGTGCCAGCGACAACTGGGTGCGTTGGCTTGCTAATCTATAATGACAAGTTGAAGCAAATAAGAATGTCAATTGCTTATGAATTAACTTTTGGAACCGTTGTTGAAAAACTTGGTCCACCAGATTATATGTCTTACGATATTTACCACCCCGAGGTGGGTGGATGTGTTATTGATTTAGGCTGGACTACAAAAGGAATCGACGTGGAGTACCTCGATACTCGTGATGAGAGCAAATGCAAATCTATAAAAAAAGGTAATGGCGTAGATAGGTCAACAATTGTTAGTGGTCTTTTCTATTATAGTGTTAAAGAAGGTTTCAAAAGTACTGAAGGGTTATTTCCGTGGACAGGATTTACCAGCCCTTAAAAAACGCACCCAACAAAGCGTGCACAGATGTAAGGGGAAGTCAAGAGTGCCGATGCATGAGGAATTAGGTGGTTATATTGTTGCGCAAAGGAGCGAAAAAACAACAGCACTCCACTACCGCTTTTACAAAGCTGTGCAAAAACGTTGACAAGGGTTGTATAATGATTTTGGAGCGATGAGCCCGCAAAACCTTTTCAGGTCTCCGCAAGCGGAGTTACATATTTGGGACGTCGCTCCTTTCTTTTAACTTCGAGGGCGGCAACGGGATCGGCTTCTTCGAACCCCAGGGGATGCTCGTCAGTTCACTTCCCAACCCCAAAGTATCCATTCGTTCGCGCACGAATTGCGCCGCAGATCTTCCAGCACGATTTTCCTTGCCCACTTCATAGGCAATGTGCAACATCTTTTTCGAGACCATTTCTTCTTCCGCAAAACGATCCGCTACTTTGTGCGCCAGCACATACCAGACAGTCACCAATAACTTCCGCGCAATTGCCACGATCGCTCTGTTGTAGCCGATCCGTGGTTGCAGGCGTGCCAGTTCCGCCTTCCAATGCGGGTGGCTGTTGGCAACCACATGCGCCGCTTCCACCATGACAACACGCAGATCGCGCCTGCCTGCTTTTGTGATCTTGCCTGTTCGGGCTGTCATCCCGCTATCATGCACTCGCGTTCCCATGCCCGCATACCCCACCAGATGTTTGGCATCTTCAAAGCGATGGATGTCTCCAATCGCAGCATACACGGTCACCGCTGTGATCACCCCAAATCCCGCAATGTGCAACAGACGACCGATCTCTTCGTTCGCTGCTGCAATGCCTGTCATCTCTTTTTCAATTCGCGCTTCCTGCTGCTGGGCAAATTGCAAGGTCTCCAGGTTGCTTTGCAGGTTCATCTTTTCCAACCGCCCCAAGGTCAATGATTGCCACCAGCCATTGTTCGTCTTCGCAAACGGGTTGCCCGCAGGTGGTTTCAGGTGATAACGTTGCATCACTGCATGCAATCGGTTCTTCGCCTGCGTCGCCAGACGCGTCATCTTTGACGCTGTGCCACAACCCACGTAGTTCCCGTACTTCCTCTGGCGGCACCCAGATCCCAACCAACAATTCTTTCGCCAACAATCGTGCCAGGATCGAGGCGGCGATCTTGTCCGTCATTACTTGCGATCTTGTGATCAATGCGACATGCGGTGGATGCACCACCATCACCGATCCAGCATGCTCCACAAGTTCATCATACAGCTGCCAGGTATTGGTCGTCATTTCCAGCACCACTTCATCCTGCTTCGTCAGATTTTTTCTTCATCCAACTTTCCAGATGTCTCAACTCCACTCGTCGCATGGGTAGGACAACGTTCAAGTCCGCATCCACACCCAGGGCGACCAGGTAGTGTTTATGCACATCCAGTCCGATATACCTTGTTCGTTTTTCTTCCATAGCGGTATACTCCTCTCAATGCTGGCACTTCCCTGCCAGCTAAGGTCGGGCACGTTTCTTTTTCAGGGAGCGAAGAATCACACACAGATGCGAGCTGGGGCATGGATCGCCCTTCTCAGTTTAGCGGATTCGAACGGGTCAACCAAACACCTGAGCGGGCTTGTTCCTCGACCTTCTTGGAACTTCCCATGCACGTTTCGGCTGGTCCCTTACGCAGCGTTCCCGGATACGCGTTTCCGTTCACTGAACAAACGGAGCATATCCAAAAACGTGCCCGACTGCAATCCGTCGATTGCTATTTCATGCTAACACCTGACGCTGGGGATTCTCCGCACATCCCAAGCAGTTTTCTACGCCTTAGCCTTTTTCTGGTTGGACGGCTTCGCCGTCCCTGCCCCAGCGCAGGTAACGCAAGCCGTTAGGCGGGTACTTTCCAAGTCAAAAGGTGTTAAAATAACAGCGTGAAAATTTACCTTGATTTATGCGCCATTCAAAGACCACTCGACACATCGAATCAAATTCGGATAGTTTTAGAGTCGGAAGCCGTTCTCGGCATTATCGCTTTTTCCGATATCGGACAGGTGGAATTACTTTCGTCAGAAGCATTACTTTATGAAGGCGAACAAAGTTCTTTGCCAGTCCGAAAAGAGCATACTTTAGCCGTTTTAGCAAAGGCAAAAAATGTTCTTAACGTCTCAGAAAAAGAGAAAATTCGTGCGTCAGAAATAATGAAAGTTGGCGTAAAACCGCTTGACGCACTTCATATTGCGTTAGCAGAATCAGGAAATGCCGATTATTTTTGTACTTGCGATGACAAGTTATTGCGAAACGCAAAGAAAGTCAAAGATCTAGCGGTAAAAATAGTGAATCCTGTTGATTTGGTTCAGGAGATTGAAAAATGATTACAGATGTAAGACCACTAATTGAAGTTAACCAGCAAGCAATCAACCTACTTTATAAAGAGTTAGGTGTAGTTGACGCTGTTCGTTTTCTTAAGCAATTTACTCAAGGCTACGGAAATTACACTCAAGAGCGAGAAGTTATCTTTGCTAATAAATCCCTTGAAGATATTGTGAGTGAAATCGAAAAGCGGAGAAAAACGGCACAGTAAAAAGTTTGAGAGCGCAGGCTATTTTATAGGCTTGCGCTCTTTCTTAATGGCGTGGGAGTCTTATAAACAAAAACCCGCCTAACAAAGCGTGCACAGATGTAAGGGGAAGTCAAGAGTGCCGATGCATGAGGAATTAGGTGGTTATATTGTTGCGCAAAGGAGCGAAAAAACAACAGCACTCCACTACCGCTTTTACAAAGCTGTGCAAAAACGTTGACAAGGGTTGTATAATGATTTTGGAGCGATGAGCCCGCAAAACCTTTTCAGGTCTCCGCAAGCGGAGTTACATATTTGGGACGTCGCTCCTTTCTTTTAACTTCGAGGGCGGCAACGGGATCGGCTTCTTCGAACCCCAGGGGATGCTCGTCAGTTCACTTCCCAACCCCAAAGTATCCATTCGTTCGCGCACGAATTGCGCCGCAGATCTTCCAGCACGATTTTCCTTGCCCACTTCATAGGCAATGTGCAACATCTTTTTCGAGACCATTTCTTCTTCCGCAAAACGATCCGCCTACTTTGTGCGCCAGCACATACCAGACAGTCACCAATAACTTCCGCGCAATTGCCACGATCGCTCTGTTGTAGCCGATCCGTGGTTGCAGGCGTGCCAGTTCCGCCTTCCAATGCGGGTGGCTGTTGGCAACCACATGCGCCGCTTCCACCATGACAACACGCAGATCGCGCCTGCCTGCTTTTGTGATCTTGCCTGTTCGGGCTGTCATCCCGCTATCATGCACTCGCGTTCCCATGCCCGCATACCCCACCAGATGTTTGGCATCTTCAAAGCGATGGATGTCTCCAATCGCAGCATACACGGTCACCGCTGTGATCACCCCAAATCCCGCAATGTGCAACAGACGACCGATCTCTTCGTTCGCTGCTGCAATGCCTGTCATCTCTTTTTCAATTCGCGCTTCCTGCTGCTGGGCAAATTGCAAGGTCTCCAGGTTGCTTTGCAGGTTCATCTTTTCCAACCGCCCCAAGGTCAATGATTGCCACCAGCCATTGTTCGTCTTCGCAAACGGGTTGCCCGCAGGTGGTTTCAGGTGATAACGTTGCATCACTGCATGCAATCGGTTCTTCGCCTGCGTCGCCAGACGCGTCATCTTTTGACGCTGTGCCACCAACCCACGTAGTTCCCGTACTTCCTCTGGCGGCACCCAGATCCCAACCAACAATTCTTTCGCCAACAATCGTGCCAGGATCGAGGCGGCGATCTTGTCCGTCATTACTTGCGATCTTGTGATCAATGCGACATGCGGTGGATGCACCACCATCACCGATCCAGCATGCTCCACAAGTTCATCATACAGCTGCCAGGTATTGGTCGTCATTTCCAGCACCACTTCATCCTGCTTCGTCAGATTTTTCTTCATCCAACTTTCCAGATGTCTCAACTCCACTCGTCGCATGGGTAGGACAACGTTCAAGTCCGCATCCACACCCAGGGCGACCAGGTAGTGTTTATGCACATCCAGTCCGATATACCTTGTTCGTTTTTCTTCCATAGCGGTATACTCCTCTCAATGCTGGCACTTCCCTGCCAGCTAAGGTCGGGCACGTTTCTTTTTCAGGGAGCGAAGAATCACACACAGATGCGAGCTGGGGCATGGATCGCCCTTCTCAGTTTAGCGGATTCGAACGGGTCAACCAAACACCTGAGCGGGCTTGTTCCTCGACCTTCTTGGAACTTCCCATGCACGTTTCGGCTGGTCCCTTACGCAGCGTTCCCGGATACGCGTTTCCGTTCACTGAACAAACGGAGCATATCCAAAAACGTGCCCGACTGCAATCCGTCGATTGCTATTTCATGCTAACACCTGACGCTGGGGACTCTGCGCCATTTTCAAGCAGTTTTCTACGCCTTAGCATTTTTCTGGCTGGACGGCTTCGCCGTCCCCGCCCCAGCGCAGGTAACGCAAACCGTTGGCACGCCCCTTGCTTAAAAGTTGTAACAAAAAACGAAGTTGAAGCGGGTAAAATTAGCGGTGGAAAAAGGAGTAAAAATGAATCTCCAACAAATTACTATCGAAATTCCAGAAAAGGTACTTCTCGCAGAAAAGACGGACGCTGAGTCTTTTGGGCGTGAAATTCTTATTTTAGCGGCAGTCAAGTTATTTGAGATTGGCAGGCTTTCTTCTGGACGCGCCTCCGAACTTGCAGGAATGTCCCGAATTGAGTTTTTGCTCAACTTGAATCGCTATAAGGTTTTCCCTTTTGCCTCCGAACTTGATGATTTAGAAAATGCCCATGCCTAAAGCCATCAGCAACACTTCCCCACTACTTTATCTATACAAGATTGACGCAATTAATTTACTTCCACAAATGTTTGATGAAGTTTGGACAGCCGAATCCGTCAAAAATGAACTACTAGCGGGACGAATCAAAGGCTATGACGTTCCAAATCCAGCAGATTATCCCTGGTTGAATATCGTCAATCCAAAATCCATGCCTTCTGAATGGCTTGCGTTAGATTTAGGTGCAGGTGAACTTGGGGCAATGGCTTTAGCATTGGAAAATCCAGACCGTATAGTTTTGCTTGATGACATGCTTGCACGGCGTACTGCACAAGTAGCAGGTTTACAAGTATGGGGAACTTTGAAAGTTTTACTGGAAGCAAAATCTCAAGGTTTAATTGAAAAGATTGAACCTTACATAATGAAATTAAGTGAAGCGGGCATGTGGGTTTCCGCTGAAGTAAAACAGCGTATTCTTATTTTAGCGGGTGAGTCTTAAATCCAAGAGCGTGCCAACAAAGCGTGCACAGATGTAAGGGGAAGTCAAGAGTGCCGATGCATGAGGAATTAGGTGGTTATATTGTTGCGCAAAGGAGCGAAAAAACAACAGCACTCCACTACCGCTTTTACAAAGCTGTGCAAAAACGTTGACAAGGGTTGTATAATGATTTTGGAGCGATGAGCCCGCAAAACCTTTTCAGGTCTCCGCAAGCGGAGTTACATATTTGGGACGTCGCTCCTTTCTTTTAACTTCGAGGGCGGCAACGGGATCGGCTTCTTCGAACCCCAGGGGATGCTCGTCAGTTCACTTCCCAACCCCAAAGTATCCATTCGTTCGCGCACGAATTGCGCCGCAGATCTTCCAGCACGATTTTCCTTGCCCACTTCATAGGCAATGTGCAACATCTTTTTCGAGACCATTTCTTCTTCCGCAAAACGATCCGCTACTTTGTGCGCCAGCACATACCAGACAGTCACCAATAACTTCCGCGCAATTGCCACGATCGCTCTGTTGTAGCCGATCCGTGGTTGCAGGCGTGCCAGTTCCGCCTTCCAATGCGGGTGGCTGTTGGCAACCACATGCGCCGCTTCCACCATGACAACACGCAGATCGCGCCTGCCTGCTTTTGTGATCTTGCCTGTTCGGGCTGTCATCCCGCTATCATGCACTCGCGTTCCCATGCCCGCATACCCCACCAGATGTTTGGCATCTTCAAAGCGATGGATGTCTCCAATCGCAGCGTGCACGGTCACCGCTGTGATCACCCCAAATCCCGCAATGTGCAACAGACGACCGATCTCTTCGTTCGCTGCTGCAATGCCTGTCATCTCTTTTTCAATTCGCGCTTCCTGCTGCTGGGCAAATTGCAAGGTCTCCAGGTTGCTTTGCAGGTTCATCTTTTCCAACCGCCCCAAGGTCAATGATTGCCACCAGCCATTGTTCGTCTTCGCAAACGGGTTGCCCGCAGGTGGTTGCAGGTGATAACGTTGCATCACTGCATGCAATCGGTTCTTCGCCTGCGTCGCCAGACGCGTCATCTTTTGACGCTGTGCCACCAACCCACGTAGTTCCCGTACTTCCTCTGGCGGCACCCAGATCCCAACCAACAATTCTTTCGCCAACAATCGTGCCAGGATCGAGGCGGCGATCTTGTCCGTCATTACTTGCGATCTTGTGATCAATGCGACATGCGGTGGATGCACCACCATCACCGATCCAGCATGCTCCACAAGTTCATCATACAGCTGCCAGGTATTGGTCGTCATTTCCAGCACCACTTCATCCTGCTTCGTCAGATTTTTCTTCATCCAACTTTCCAGATGTCTCAACTCCACTCGTCGCATGGGTAGGACAACGTTCAAGTCCGCATCCACACCCAGGGCGACCAGGTAGTGTTTATGCACATCCAGTCCGATATACCTTGTTCGTTTTTCTTCCATAGCGGTATACTCCTCTCAATGCTGGCACTTCCCTGCCAGCTAAGGTCGGGCACGTTTCTTTTTCAGGGAGCGAAGAATCACACACAGATGCGAGCTGGGGCATGGATCGCCCTTCTCAGTTTAGCGGATTCGAACGGGTCAACCAAACACCTGAGCGGGCTTGTTCCTCGACCTTCTTGGAACTTCCCATGCACGTTTCGGCTGGTCCCTTACGCAGCGTTCCCGGATACGCGTTTCCGTTCACTGAACAAACGGAGCATATCCAAAAACGTGCCCGACTGCAATCCGTCGATTGCTATTTCATGCTAACACCTGACGCTGGGGATTCTGTGCTAATTCCAAACCTTTTTCTACGCTGTGGCTTTTCTCGCTCGAACGGCTCCGCCGTCCCCACCCCAGCGCAGGTAACGCAAACCGTTAGCCACCCTCTTCGAAAAACAGTCTCAGTTCTATGCTACACTTAAGGCAGGATACATTCAATGACTATTCAGAGTAGCGTTCAAATCGGTGATGTTATTCGTAATGCTGTTGTATTCAACGTCAAAAACTGGCTAGGTGGCGCGATGAATTCTGATTCTTTAATCCAGTCTGTTCAAGATTTCTTTGCTGTTTTAGAAGAACGTAAGATTGATTATGTTCTTGTCGGGGGAATTGCAATCCTTCATTATGTAGAAGGAAGAAATACTCAAGATTTAGACTTGCTTATGGCAGTTTCTTCTTTGGAGAAACTGCCCGAACTCAAAATTGCAAGCCAAGATATGTATTTTGCTCGTGCAAATTATGGCGAATTGCAAATCGACCTTTTACTCACACAAAACCCGCTTTTCAAAAAAGTTCATAAAGAGTATTCAAAGGTTCAAAAGTTTCTTGACCGAAATATCCCATTGGCAACTGTTGAAGGTCTATTGCTTCTAAAACTATACGCGTTGCCTTCTTTATATCGGCAAGGTAATTTTGCAAGAGTTGGTATTTACGAAAACGATATTGCTACTTTGCTTCATTATTATCAGCCTGACATTGCTGCTTTACTTGGTGAAATTTCAAAGTATGTAAATGAAACAGATTTTGAAGAAATCAAAGGCGTTGTATCTGATATTCAAAAGCGCATTAATCGTTTCAAAAACGAGTCTCGTTAAACAGGCAGATGGCTAACAAAGCATGCACCTGACGCTGGGGATTCTGCGCACATCCCAAGCAGTTTCCTACGCCTTAGCCTTTTTCTGGTTGGACGGCTTCGCCGTCCCCGCCCCAGTGCAGGTAATGCAAACCGTTAGGCAACCTTAAAAATGAGAGGCGGATAATGTTTTACATAAGAGTTGGTATTGCTATATTATTCCTTTTTGGTACTATATCTTCCTTTATTTATAGCTTTAACATTTTTTATAGGCTTATAGGTAAAAGATTAAGTAAAAACGAAGCAATATCAAGAACGTTTTTGAGTACTTTTTGGGGAATTATGTTAATATTTTTTAGCTACTTCATAGTGGAGGTTAAGGGGAATCTTGGGCAATGGGTGTTTGCATTTTTTGTTTTTGCTATCATTTCCTTCATAATTGCGATTTCTTCCGTTGCTCCGTATTGGCAATGGAAGGAGTAATAATATTTCTATTGTCCCTCAGTTATATAAACCTGAGAACATATGAAGAATTAGCAGCCCCTTTTCGCAAGACCACTTGACCTTAGCAAGATTAAGTTTTTAGATATTTTAGGAATATTCCAAAAAGAATGTGTGGTGTAGAATTTGATTAAGAAGGTAGTGGCTCTGGTTATCAATCAGCGTTCTGGTAAGCAAGCAGGTTGCCTAACAAAGCGTGCAGCAACTGTCTTGAAAGTCAAGAGCAAAACCCTCCTTTAATGGAAAACCCAGACCGTCTCAAGCAGACGGTCTCTGCCTGAACGGGACCTGATCCCGCATCATCGCATTCAAGATCGTGAGAAACTTGCGCATACACGCGGTCAACGCCACCTTCTTCACCTTGCCCCTCTTCAATAACTCCTGATACTGTGCCTGGATCAATGGGTTGTATCTCGTCGCCACCAAGGTCGACATGTACAAGACATTCCGCACCTCAACTCTCCCGCCTTTCGTTTTTCTGTAACCGCGTTTCTTGCCGCTGTCCGCGTTCATAGGTGCCAGCCCCACCAAAGCGGCGATCTTCTTGCGGTCCAACTTTCCCAGTTCGGGCAGCTCCGCCAGCAAGGTTGTGGCGGTGATCCGTCCCACTCCCTTGGCACTGGTCAGGATCTGCTCCTGTGCCTGCCAGTCTTCGTTCTCTTTCATGAAGTCGTCCAATTCCTTTTCCAGCCGTTTGATCTCTTCCTTTAGGGTCTCAATCATCCGCTCCACCGATCCGCGCATCTTGGGCGGCACTGTCCGCAAGCGGCTTTTTTCCGCTTTTAGCATCTCTTCTAGCTGTCGTCTCCTCACCAAAAGCGCCGATATATCGCGTCCTGCCTCACTTTTCGCCTCGAACCGCCTCGGTTTCATCTGCTTCCCGAACTCTGCCAGGTTGAAGGCGTCCAGCTTGTCTGTCTTGGCGAGGAGTCCGCTGGCACGAGCGTATTGTCTCACCCGTGATGGGTTCACCAAGGCGACTGGCAGCCCGGCTTCGTACAGTCCCAGTATCACCGCTCGCTGATATCCGCCCGTCGCTTCCACCACGATCAAGGCTGGAGCAAGTTTCTGCATCTTTTTGATCAGGCTGGCAATTCCTGCTTCATCATTTCCTACTTGACTGGCTTTCTTCTCCCCCAACACGGCGATATCTAACTTGTCTTTTGCCACATCGATCCCTACGAACTTTCTGCTACTAGTTGTCATTCCTGCCTCCGCTTTGTATAATGGAAGTTGATCCCACGCTAGTATTCGGTCTCTTGGACCTTGCAACTGTTCGGGATCACCTGACACAAGGACACGGCGATCCTGCTGCACGACGGTCTCCCCTGACGACCTACCTGACATCGATCTGCCGTGTCCTCCCTTAAAGATACTACCTGACGCTGGGGATTCTGCGCACATCCCAAGCAGTTTTCATGCCTTAGCATTTTTCTGGTTGGACGGCTTAAGTGAACTACAAACGATAAAATATATGTTCAGTGATAAGGATTTGATGGCGCTTCATGTTCAAACGTTGTTTACTCAGGATATCCATTCGCGCCTTTTATTGATCAACGAACCGGGTGGGGGGAAAACCGCTCCTCGTTTCTTTTTTGGCAAAACAACAGAGGGTAATCTCTGGCGATTTCGTGCGGATCTTCCAAGGCTACTCATCCAGGAATTGGAAGCACTTTGCAGGGATGAACCCGCCGGTGAGCACTATCCCAGTAAACTTCGCTATTTTGACCGATATGTGCGGCTCTTGGAAACACACGCCCCCATCCAAGAAGTTAAGATAGGACCTGCATATCAATTTGCGCACTTCTGTGGGCTCTCACGAAATGTGATCGCGATTACAGAGCTACACGCCGAATTGTTGCAAGGTGGCTTCGATGAATTGTTTGAAGAACTCCCTGAATGGCAACCATTTCTAGTCCTAGTAGAGGACAGTCAGGCGGTTTCGGTTTGTCGCAGTGTTCGCATCACCCCACAGGCTCATGAAGCAGGCGTAGAAACGCTGCCTGGTTATCGCGGCAAAGGATATGCTGCCGAAGTGGTAACCGGATGGGCAAAATTGGTAAAGGCTAGAGGCGCTATACCCATGTACAGTACTACTTGGGAAAATATCGCATCACAAGCAGTAGCGAGAAAATTACAATTGGTATTATATGGTGAAGACTTTCAAATCACATGAACACTATCTGTGGCAGCTTAACGCAGCGTGCAATAACTGTCTTGAAAGTCAAGAGCAAACTCCTCATTTAACCGTCTCAGACAGACATAGTCTGCCTAAACTGCGATATCCATGTCCCTAGCGATATCGACCCCAACAAGCTTTCCGCTATTGGTTGTCATTTGTATCTCCTCTCCGTATAATGGAGTTTGAACCCACGCTACTGCCGTTTAGCGGCGTTCGGTCTTCGAGACTTGGCAACTTCCGTAGTGAGGACCACCCGACATATAAGGTTGTCGGAGAGAACGAGGTGCGCAAACCTCAAAAAAGAACCCACAAAAAATAACCATGTCGAAATCCGCCCTTGATTTGTATAAAAAATATTTTCAGGACAGACAATTTGAACGGCTTGATTTGTTCGAAATCATCGCTGAGAACTTCGATGTTCAGAGAGCATTGTATCCAGGTAGTTTTGTCCATATCACGCCTTCATTCGTTTTCCCATATGTGACATATGTAGACAACGACAAACAAGCAAAACATTTTTTTGACAAGTCTGAGATATTCAAACTTATCGCCGAAAGAAAGACTTATTCACAGGAAGCAAAAGTTGCTTTTCACTTTGCGGATTACAGAAATGGTTTCGATGAAATAATTGGTAGTTTCGACTTACTCATTTCTCAATATGCTGGCTTCGTGGGACAATATTGCAAAAAATATCTGAAAACAGATGGTTTTCTTTTGGTAAACAATAGTCATGGCGACGCAGGTTTGGCAGCCATTGATGATGATTACCAATTGAAGGCAGCATTCTTGGCTAAGAATGGTAAATACCGAATCAGCGAGAAAAACCTTGACGATTATTTCGTCCCAAAATCACAAAATCAGGTAACCAGGGAGCAACTCGAAAGACTTCAAAAAGGTATTGGCTACAAAAAAACTGCGGGTGTATATTTGTTTCAAAAGGTTTAATAAAGCGGGTTCGAATATTGATCTTAAGTAGGAGATGTAAACTAAATGAGTAATTCAGAAATTGTTTTAGTAACAGGCGGAACAGGCTTTGTCGGTACACAATGCATACTTCAATTATTGCAAAAAGGGTACAACGTAAGAACGACACTCCGCTCAACGAACAAAAAAGATAAAGTAATCGAATCTTTGAAATTGGGCGGCATTACTTCGTTTGATAACCTCGCATTTATTGAGGCATCTCTGACAAATGATGATAATTGGGATGAAGCCATGAAAGGCTGCAAATATGTATTAAGTGTTGCATCGCCTGTCTTTTTTACATCGCCGAAAGATGAAAATGAAGCGATACGTCCTGCTGTTGAAGGCATACTGCGTGTGTTGAAAGCTGCACGAAACGCAGGCGTAACCCGCGTCATCATGACTTCCAATTTTGGCGCGGTTGGATTTAGCAACAAAAGTTCAGAACACGAAACAACAGAGGCGGATTGGACAGACCCGAATGAAAAGGGATTATCGATATATGAAAAATCAAAATTATTAGCAGAACGCGCAGCGTGGGATTTTATTGAGAAAGAAGGTAATGATTTGGAATTCGCCACCATCAACCCCGTCGCTATTTTCGGACCATCCTTAAGCCCTCATATTTCAGGTAGTCTAGATCTCATACTGCATTTATTAGATGGATCAACAAAACTTGTGCCTAATATCCCACTAAATATCATTGATGTTCGGGATGTTGCTGATCTACATATCCGCGCAATGACAAATCCCAAAGCGAACGGACAACGCTTTATTGCGTCTGCAGATGGTCAAATTTCCCTGCCTGAAATTGCGGCGTTACTAAAAAATAAAATGCCCGATACGGCAAAAAAAGTTTCTATAAAAACCTTGCCCGATTGGATTGTAAACTTTGCATCTTTATTTAGTCAGTACGCAAAAGAAGGGAGGCTATTTTTAGAGATAAGTCGCAATGTGAGCAATGCAAAGGCAAAGACCGTACTAGGCTGGAAACCAATAGCAAATAACGAAAAAATTGTTCTCGACTCAGTCGAGAGTATGATCAAACATGGCATTATTCCTGAACTGAATTAATGCTGCTCAACAATCCGCGCATTCCAGGCATTTTTACCCATCAGCACTTTTTCTGGCTGGACGGCTTCGCCGTCCCTAGCACAGGTTTTGATCCCTAAAAGGTCGATGACGCAATACCTACGATCACACAAAAGGAGTAAAAAATTCGTATGGCAAAAACGCATCAGGAGTTTTTATCTGAATTTGATGATAAGCGCAAGCCACTCGTCAAGGCTGTTCTCGCAGCAATCAAGGAAGAATGTCCAAATCTAACTGAAATTATCAAGTGGAACGCCCCATCCTTTTGCGATAACGGAAAGGACCGTATGACGATCATGCTTCACAAGAAAAATATGGTCGGGCTTATCCTTCACACTGGCGTCAAACCCAAGGAAGACAAAAAAGCGCCGCGATTATACGAAGACGACACAGGACTCCTTGAATGGAACTCCAACATCCGCGCCACGATTTCCTTCACAGGCATGGATGACTTTCTTGCCAAACAATCACTATTCAAGAAAGCGGCAAAAACCTGGGTCTCCAAAACTAAAGACTTGTAATATTAGCATTCACACAGATAAATCCATTATACGGTGATACATTTATGCGCCATTCTCGCGAAGAAGTAAGCAGGCACATGATTCAGGAGTAATAACATCGAATAATGATATTGCCAAAGAAGCGAGATCCCAGATTTATCACCACGCGCCGCGGCGGGACTCTCCAAGACGAAGACCACCGCCTGCTAGCGCTATGGGCGGCTGACTGCGCACAACATGTATTGCACCTATTCGAGGAAACGCAGCCCAATGACGTCCGTCCGCGTCTGGCAATAGAATCAATTCGCGGCTGGGCGCGAGGCGATATCACGATGTCTCAGTCGCGCGCGGCAGGAGGTCACGCTATGGCTGCGGCAAGAGAGTTAAGTGGAGCCGCCCGTCATGCCGCATTTGCCGCTGGACAGGCAGCGGTCGTGGCGCATGTCGCCGCACACGAACTTGGCGCCGCGGCGTACGCCATAAAAGCGGTGCAGGCAGCCGCGCCAAAAGAGGAGAGTGAAATCGCTGGTCGCAGGGAATGCAAATGGCAGCGCGGGCAGCTACCGAGAGCGATCCGTGACCTTGTTCTGGATGACCAGAAACTGCGAAACAACATCTGCTGGTTCGTTTTCAACTGCTAGTTGATGATTGAGTTGCAGCTATAGTACACTTTTCCCAATCAATTTGCCAAGGAGATGAGATGAATCCGCTTTGGAAAGAGATTCTTTGGTACCAATTCGGTGCCGCTATTGAAACGTTGCAAAACGCACTGAACGCCTGTCCTGATGAACTCTGGCGAGCGCGTCTCTGGCGCGAGGGAGAAGTACAGCCCGAATTTGTCGAATTCTGGTACATCACCTTTCATACAATTTTCTGGTTAGACTATTATTGCTCTGAGTCAGCGGTTGGATTTACTGCCCCCGAACCTTTCACTCTATCAGAATTCGAGGGCGGGATGTTACCAAAACGCATATACACCAAACGGGAACTCCAAACTTATCTGGAATATGCCCGCGCAAAGTGCCGGGCAAGAATTGAGAATCTCACAGACGAAAACGAACCTCAACGGATTCGGAATAACTGGCGTATTAAGACCGTCGTGGAACTGCTGCTCTATACCATGCGGCACGTACAGGAACATGCCGCACAATTGAACATGCTTCTTGGGCAGAATTTCGATTCTGCGCCTGGTTGGGTTGGGCAGGTTGTAAAGCCGTAATCCCTTCCTGTATTTCATATTTTCTACTAACGTATTGGGAGAAATTCATTGGCTGCTCTCGAAATAAACGCAATAGTTAATGGACATCGCCTATTCGGGTTGCTTTCTGGTGAAGGAGAAACCACCGTAATCCTTGACGCAGGACTGGGCGGTACCATAGATGATTGGTCAAAAGTACAGCCTGAAGTGGCAATTTTTTCGAAGGTTTTCAGCTATGATCGGGCAGGGTTGGGTCAAAGCGAAAGCCCGTCAAACATTCCAAGAACCTGCAAAGACATCACCAGTGACCTTAGAGGTCTATTGGCAGCGGCAGGGCTCCGTCCGCCATACATTCTGGTCGCACACTCATGGAGCGGAATTAATGCCCGCTGGTTCGCAAATCAATACCCTGATGAAATTGCCGGAATGGTACTAATTGACGCCGTCCACGAAGACAAATATAAACACTTCGAAAAAGTCCTTTCGAAGGAAAAATCAGAACGAATGTGGGAATTTGTTAAAGACCCATCCAAAAACGATGAGAACATTGACCGAATCGCAAGCATCGAACAGGTTCATAACAATCAAATCGCCTTTGACTTTCCCTTAATAATCCTGACGCGCGCAACGGACCCTGATGAACTTAATAAAATCGAAACAAATTTGCAGTCTGAATTCCTAAAATTATCCAGGAACAGCAAACAATATTTCTCCAAATACAATGACCATCACATCCACAGCGCAGAACCTGAACTTGTAATAAATTCCATCCGCCAGATCGTAGAGACCATAAAAGCAAGGGACTTTTAGAAACCCAAAATCGTTATCATTTCTTATTCATCTGCCCACCTTATAATTTATTAGTTCTCACCACTTAATGATAAAAAGGTAGATCATGTCCAATCACTTATCAAAAACAAATTCCCCTTACCTTTTACAGCACGCCGATAATCCTGTGGATTGGTATCCATGGAGCCAGGAAGCCCTCACCAAGGCAAAAGCCGAGAACAAGCCGATCTTTTTGAGCATCGGTTATGCCGCCTGTCATTGGTGCCATGTGATGGCGCACGAATCCTTCGAAGACCCTGAAACCGCGGCTTTTATGAACGAGCACTTCATCAATATCAAAGTGGACCGGGAAGAACGCCCCGATCTCGACAACATCTATATGCAGGCAACCGTTGCCATGACAGGCTCCGGCGGCTGGCCCATGTCCATTTTTCTCACGCCGGAACTCAAACCATTTTACGCTGGCACATATTTTCCGCCCAAACGCCGTTATAACATGCCGTCCTTTATCGAAGTTTTGAATGGACTCGCCAACGCCTGGCAAAGTGACCGCACCGAAATTGACAGCACGGGCGGGAAAGTTGCGCAACATTTACAAGCCCAGCCCAAATCGCAAAAGCAGGATGCGTTAACGCCTGAGCATCTCACTGCAATCGCCAACGCCATCCGCGAATCCTACGATTGGGGTTATGGCGGATGGGGCGACGCGCCAAAATTTCCGCAGCCAATGGTGCTCGAATTTCTCCTTCACCATTCTGTAGTAAACAAAACGGATGAATATACAAAACTCATCACACACTGCCTGAATGTTATGGCACGCGGCGGCATGTACGATGTGGTCGGCGGCGGCTTCTCTCGTTACAGCACTGATAACCTTTGGAGACTGCCGCACTTTGAGAAAATGCTTTACGATAACGCGCAACTCCTTCGCGCGTATCTGCACGCATGGCAGGTTACGCGCGATCCATTTTACAAACGCATTGCCAACGAAACGATCAACTTTATCGCAAACGAAATGACACATCCGCTCGGCGGGTTCTACTCTTCGCTCGATGCCGACTCCGAAGGCGAAGAAGGCAAATTCTATGTGTGGACGTTGGACGAGATCCGTGAAGTGCTCAGAGATGATGCAGGCTTTTTCGAAGCAGCGTACGGAATCACTGCCAAAGGAAATTGGGAAGGCAAGACAGTTCTCCAGCGCGCATTGGATGATTCATCCCTCGCTGCCCGCTTCCAACTGGACCCGAAAACTGTACCAGCGAAATTAGCCGAATCTCATTCCAAGCTGTATACTGCCCGCGCAAAACGGATCCGCCCCGGCACAGACGATAAGATACTCACCTCATGGAACGGTTTGATGCTGGCAGCAATGGCTGAAGCCGCACGTATCCTCGCAGAAGATGATCTGCAATCCAGCATCCCTCTAAATCTGGCTACGCGCAACGCAGAGTTCTTACTGCAGGAACTTCGCCCTGACGGTAAATTACGCCGTTCATGGCGGGACGGCAAAACTACGAGCGAAGTCTTTCTCGAAGATTATGCGGCATTGATTCTCGGTTTGCTTGAGTTGTACCAAACTGATTTCAATAACAAGTGGTTCGTAACCGCCAAAGAACTGGCTGATGAGATGATTGAAAAATTTCACGATCCTGAAGGCGGTTTCTTCGATACCCCCAACGACGGCGAAAGTCTTCTCATCCGCCCAAAGGACTTGCAGGACAATGCCACGCCTTCTGGAAATTCATTGGCGTGTGAGGCACTGCTCAAATTGGCAGCATTGACAGATGACGGCAAATACCGCGATCTCGCCGAAGGTGCTCTGGAACTGGTTACCAATTTCGTGCTTCGTTATCCGCTTGGGTTTGGGCGATGGCTTTCGGCGTTGGAAAATGCCCTGGGAACCATGAAGCAGGTCGCAGTGGTGGATGAAGCGCGCAGTGAAAACTTCGAGGCGATGATCAAAGCCATATGGTCAGAATACCGCCCAAATGTGGTGGCGGCTGCTGATTCCATCCCAATAAAAGAAAACGCCCCTGCCCTGTTGAGGGATAGAGGAGTGAAAGATGGAAAAGCAACCGCGTACGTTTGCGAAGGTTTTGTTTGCAGGCAACCTGTTACGGATGTTGACGCCATGCACGAACAACTAAAGGCAGCTTAATTACAAAAAAAACAGACCGCGTACGCGGTCTGTTTTCTGATTACTTTTTTTCTTCTTCTGAGGTGGATTTTTCTTTCTCTTCTTCCTTATCCTCATCACCGCTCAACCCTTCGCGGAAGGATTTGATGCTGCGACCGAGTTCACCGGCAACCTTGCCGATTCGACCCGGACCGAACATGAGAATAACAATGAAGAGAATGATGATCCATTCCCAACCGCCTAAACGAAACATATCTAACTCCTTTTGTGATATTGTATCTATCGTACCATAGTTCGATGAAAAAGCGGTTAGAGTTCCCGGCGTGAGAATATGCCTTCAATGAACCTCAGAGCACGGCGGAAGAATGAACGCAGGCGGGCGAACAAGCGGTATTGAATTGTGTATACATGCTTCTTGGTCGGGATCGGACCCGTCCATTCGGCGACTAGTGCGCCCCAGGTTAACCCGGCGCCGAAACCGACAAATACAACTTTGTTGCCGCTCTTCAATGTTCCTTTTTCGAACGCCTCTACGGCAGCGATCGGAATGGACGCTGTGGATGTGTTTCCATAACGATCAACATTGACCACAAATTTTTCCATTGGCATCTTCAGATATTTTGCCGCGGTTTCGATGATGCGGTAATTTGCCTGATGCGGGATGATCAGGTCTACATCGTCGGTGGTCATTCCGGCGAGTTCGAGCGCCTCTCTGGTGGCGCTTCCCATTACGCGTGTGGCAAAACGGAAGACCGCCTTGCCGTCCATTTGAATGAAATGTTTTCCTTCGAGAACTGTGGTCTCTGTGGCGGGATGACGCGCGCCGCCGCCGAGAAGGGTTAATGTATCCGCACCGGAGCCGTCGGAATGCATGACAGCGGACAGAACCCCTCCGGGCTTGTCACTTGCCTGCAAGACAAAAGCGCCAGCGCCGTCGCCAAATAGGATGCAGGTGCCGCGGTCTTTCCAATCCACAAAACGGGAAAGTGTCTCTGAGCCAATGACAAGAGCGTTCTTGATCGAGCCGCTGCGGATGGACTGCGCTGCCATATTCGTTGCGTAAATAAAACCAGAGCAGGCGGCAAGCAGGTCAAATGCGCCGGCTTTTGTGGCGCCGATCTGGTCCTGCACAAGGCAGGCAGTGGCAGGAAAAATATATTCCGGCGACGATGAAGATACGATGATCAGATCCAGCTCGGTGGGAGCAAGATTCGCAAGTTCCAATGCCTTGAGCGAAGCTTCAACCGCAAGCGTGGCAGTGGATTGGTCTTCACGCGCGATGTGCCGTTCGCGAATGCCTGTGCGTCCGCGAATCCATTCGTCGTTCGTATCCACCATTTTGGCGATATCGTCATTGGTCAACACAGGTTCCGGGACACTGGTACCCCAGCCTGTAATATGCGCATATGGCATTATTTCTCCTTATTGATAGCGGCTGAGGATCAAAGTCGCATTGTGACCGCCGAACCCGAACGAGTTCGACATCACATTCCCAACATCCATTTTGCGAGGCTGGTTGGGAACATAGTCGAGGTCGCAGACCGGGTCGGGAGTTTCGTAATTGATAGTCGGCGGAACCATCTGATTGATAATCGTCAGGGCTGAGATCACGCCCTCCAATGCTCCAGATGCGCCGAGCAAATGCCCAGTCATGGACTTGGTGGAAGAGACAGCGACTTTATAAGCTTGCTCGCCAAAAACGGTCTTGATGGCAGCGGTTTCGCTTTTGTCGTTCAATTGTGTGGATGTGCCATGAGCGTTAATATAGTGGATATCCTTCGGTTCAAAGCCGCCACTTTGCAATGCAAGCTGCATGGAAATTGCCGCGCCAGCGCCGTTCTCCGCCGGAGCAGAAATATGGAAGGCGTCGTCGCTGGTGCCGTAACCGGTGAATTCACACAAAATCTTCGCGCCGCGCGCCTGGGCAGATTCTAAAGATTCGAGGATCAAAATCGCCGATCCTTCGCCCATCAGAAAGCCATCTCGATTCTTATCAAATGGACGGGAAGCCCGCTGCGGGTCTTCATTGCGGGTGGAGAGCGCCGTCATCACATTCATGCCCGCCATCGTCAATGCGTGGATGGCGGCTTCCGAAGCGCCGGCAATCATCGCATCCGCTGCGCCGCGACGGATCATTTCCGTGGCTTCGCCCAGCGCGTTCGTGCCGGAAGCGCAAGCCGTCGCCAGGGACATATTGGGTCCGCGCGCGCCGGTGCGGATGGCGAGGTTCCCTGCGGCGCTGTCGGAGATCATCATGGGGATCAAGAACGGGCTGACCCGGTCAGGTCCGCGATCCTTCATCGTGTCATATTGTTCGATGGTTGTGATCACGCCGCCGATGCCTGAGCCGATCAAGATACCCACACGGTCACGGTTCGAGTCGTCGATGGTCAAGCCAGATTGTTCGAGCGCCTCAAGAGAAGCGGCTGTGGCGAACTGCGTAAAGCGGTCCATCTTGCGGGCTTCGCGCACGCCGAACAACTCCACTCCGTCAAACCCTTTTACTTCTGCGGCAAACTTTGTTTTGTGGGAGCTGGCGTCGAACGCCGTAATGGGCGCCGCGCCGGATTTTCCAGCCAGTAATGCTTCCCAAGTCTCTTTTACATTATTTCCTAAAGGACTTACACATCCCAGCCCTGTAACTACTACGCGTTTTCTCATCAAGTAAGACTCCTTGTGTAAATTTAGAACAGGTGAACTTGCCCTAATTAACACAAAACCTGAGAATTGGACACGCAGAAGTGTCTACAATCTTTTCAGGAGCGTCCAGGTTTGATGGATATGCAGGCGGTCATGATCCCCCATAAAACTGGCAACTTCGCGGAAATTTGTCGGTCCGAAAATGGCGTGCCGCGCTTTTCGCTCCCAGTCGGCATCGGGAGTTTCCTTCAAAATGTCCAATGTTGCCTGCCTGGCTTCATTGAATTCCCTCAGGGCGTCAAATCCATTTTCGTGCAGATAATCGCGCTGGCTTGCCCACACACTTGTATCCGGTCGCGGAATGAAGGGTTCGCCAGATCCATTAAACAGCTTCAACTGCATGTGATTGATCTCGCGTTCTGTATCGCGCAAATGACAGATCAGTTCGGTCAATGTCCATTCGGATGGGGATGGTTTTCGCTTCCATTCTTCAGGCGAGAGTTTGCCCAGCAACCCGTTCATTACTGCGGGCGTCGATGCGTGGATTGTCAGGATGGATTCTTTTGACTTGAAGGATGGGTTCAACGAAGCGAAGTCCGCGGACTCAAGGTATCGGCGCAGGTCAGATAATGTTCCGCGGCGACCCGCTTCAGGTCCGGACTGTGAGGCGGATTCTTTTTCCACAAAGAATGTTGCCAGCCCAAGCCTCTGCGCCGGAAGGATGTCGCGCTCCATGTCATTTCCCACCATAATGACAGGACCATCCTGCCAGCCGACACGACCGAGGACTTCGGCGTAATAGGCAGCGTGTGTCTTCGAGAAATGAAAATCTTCGAACGTGGAAACGAGTTCGAATTGACGGGGATCAAGCCCAGCCCAACGAATGCGATGGAATGTCGCTGCGCGCGGCAAAAGCGGGTCGGTGGCAACGATGAGACGATAGCTTTTCGAAAGCGCCCACTCGACAAACGGTTTGGCATGCGGGTTCGGGGAGGTTACGCTCTTAAGCGTGGGAAAAACCTGCTCGTAGAATTCCTGAATGGAGGAATCAAGTTCGCGTTTGCGAATGCCCAGCTGCGGATAAAACGCATCCTCGAATACCTCGCTCAAAGTACGCGAGGTATCTTCGCTTTGGTTCATGGAATTTGTGCTGGTAAGCAAGGCACGGGCAACCTTGCTTGAATCCAGATGAGGAGCCAGTTGTGTTGATAATGCCTGGAAATACGCAGGGACAAATACGTCCTGATTCGTATTCAGCAGTGTGTCGTCAAGATCGAGCAGGATGGTAAGTGTCATGGGCTGTCTGACTCCCCCGGAGTCGATCAATCGTCCTTGATCTCAAATTCGAACGGCAGGGCGTGACATTCGCCGCAACCTATCTGAGGTTCTGAAACCATTTTTTCCGACTTTTCACAGAACGCCTGTACCTGCACCCGGCGTTGGAACATCGCCGAAAGCGGACGTGCAACCACCGCGTTCAGTTTCATGAACTGACAGGAGTTCGCGCGCGAGATGGCAGGAACAGGACAGGTTCTGCAAAGGTCGGGAGACCAGAGTTGATTTTGTGATTTGAGTAAGCGGCATTCTTCCACATTCTTGCCTCGGAAGTAATCGCCGTAAAAATACGGGCATTCCTGCCCGGCGGGGGTCTTCATGACTAGACGCGGGTTACGTAATCGCCCGTGCGTGTGTCCACACGTATGGTATCGCCAACGTTCACGAAGTTCGGGCATTGAACCGCAAGTCCCGATTCGGTAATGACCTTCTTGGTCACACCGGTGGCGGTATCGCCGCGAATTGCCATTTCTGCTTCGACAACTTTGAGGTCCACCGAAGTGGGCATTTCCACATCGATGGCTTCGCCTTTGTAGAAGGTCAATTTGACTTCCATGCCTTCCTTGAGGTACGGGGCGCTGTCGCCAAGGGATTCCTTTTTAATGGCTGGCTGTTCGAAGGTTTCCTTGTCCATGAAATAGTACATATCGCCGTCGTTGTACAGGTAGGAGACATTGGCGAAATCAAGGCTGACATCCTGAACAGAGAGACCGGAGTTGAAGGTCCGCTCAATGTTCGCGCCGGTGATGAGATTACGCGCCTTAATGCGGATGTTGGCGTTGCCGCGTCCGGTCTTGTTATGGCTGTAATCCAGGACTTTGTAGAGGTTCCCGTCCAGTTCGAAGGTGACCCCTTTGCGTAGTTCGTTTACATCGATCATAAATAACTTTCCTTGGTTTGTTTTTTTGAGGCGGGCGGATTATACCAACGAGTTGCGAATCATGGCTAGGAAGGCGCCGCCTTGTTTATACAATGTTAAGTTCAGTGAGACGCTTCAGAGTCCGGATCGTCATACAAAAGCTGCACAGCGTGAGGCAGAACAGGAAAAATGAACTGAAGGTTTTCCACCGCACCTTTTGGGCTGCCGGGTAAATTGACGATCAGTGTTCTGCCGCGTATCCCTGCAATGGCACGGGACAGCATGGCGTGTTTGGTCTTTTTCAAGCTTTCGGCACGCATCACTTCCGCCAGACCGGGTGCTTCTTTTTGGATGACGGATCGGGTCGCTTCGGGAGCGATGTCACGAGGTGCAAAGCCGGTGCTGCCAGTGGTAAGGATCACGTCCAGATCGTCCGCATCGGACCAGTCGATCAGGGTTTGGCGCAGCGCTGATTCATCATCGGGGAGGATGAGCTGTTTTAAGACCGGGCAATTCTCGGCTTGAAGAAATGAGGCGAGGGCAGGTCCTGATACATCTTCACGTTCGCCGCGTGATGAACGGTCGGATAGGGTGATGATCCCAAAGCGCATCGTCATCAAAATTCTTTCATAAAGATAATATTATTCGTGGCGCGATGCCAGCCGCGCTCTTCATAAAAGCGCATGGCAGATAAATTATCGTCCATAACCAAAAGATATACTTTGACGCAGCCTTTGGCAATCAGACGTTTTTCGACCTCTGCCAGAAGCGCCGCGCCAATGCCCTGCTGACGAAGATCGCTTCGCACAGCGAGGTGGTAGACCATACCGCGCCGCCCGTCAAAACCGCCGATGACCGACCCGACAATTTCCGTTTGAATTTCGGCGACCAGAAAGAGGTCGGGGTCACGCTCGAGCTTTCTTTTGATCTCTTCAGGCGTATCGGACCGCCCAACCTGCATCCCCGTTTCGATCCCCTCCCACAGCGCGAGGACACGCCCGTAGTCATTTTCGAACGAGAATTCGCGTATTTGGCAATCCGGATTCATACAGATAGAACTTGACTCAATAATTTAAAAAGGTCATCGGGCATGTAGGGTTTCATCAGAAAGCCGTCTGCTCCGCGCTTGAGACATTCGTCTTTGACATTCGAGCCTGAGGACATTAACACGCGTATGTTTTTTATATCGTCGGATTCGCGGACTTTCGCCAGAACATCCAAACCATTCTGACTGAACAAATGAACATCCATCAGAAGCACATCGGGGGTTATTGTGCGGACGGCTTCAATCACGTCGGCATCGGCATCCAGGGCGATAACTTCATACCCTTCCATTTTCAGAAGGGTCTTCAGCAAGGTAACCATTGTGAAATCATCTTCGGCGAGGAGCACTTTTGGCTTTGACATTTTTCGCAACTCTCTTTTTCGATGGTTTTGATGTCTTACTTTTAGTTTTTTTGCTGGCTGCCTTTTTAGCAGACTTTGGTTTTTCCAGGGCGGCGTTGATGACATCCTCTACAGTTTCCGCAAATACGAATTTCATGCTTTTGCGAATTTCGGCAGGGACGTCGTCCAGATCCTTTTCGTTCTGTTTCGGGAGGATTACGGTTCCAAGCCCGCTCCGATGAGCAGCGAGCACCTTTTCTTTGACGCCGCCAATCGGCAATACCTGACCTCTGAGCGTGATCTCTCCGGTCATGCCGATCTGCGAATTGACCTTGCGCCCTGTGATCAAAGAGACCAGAGATGTTGCCATGGTCACACCTGCCGATGGCCCGTCTTTCGGTTGTGCTCCCGCAGGGACGTGCATATGAATATCGTGTTTCTCGAAGAACTCGTTCGGTATGCCAAAGGAATCGGAACGTGAACGGACATAAGACAACGCCGCGCGCGCAGACTCTTGCATGACATTCCCGATGGAACCAGTGATCTGAAAACCACGTCCGCCCGGCATGGCAGTGGCTTCGATAAGAAGAATATCGCCGCCAAATGAGGTCCATGCAAGACCGGGAACAACACCGGGAATGGACGTTCGTTTGTTGAGTTCCTCCGGTCCGAGATAAATGGGTTTATCCAAAAAGGCTTCGATCTGTTTGGGAGTGATCCGATATTTCTTTGCCTTGCCTTCGGCAATATGCGTGCCCACTTTGCGGCACACCGCGCCGATCTTGCGCTCAAGATTGCGGACACCCGCCTCGCGTGTATACTGCCGAATGATCAACCGCAAAGATTCATCATTGAAGGCTATTTCACTCTTGCGCAGGCTGTTCTCCCGTATCTGGCGCGGAATAAGATACTCGCGTGCGATCGCCAGTTTTTCACTCTCCGTATAACCCGATAGAAAGATCATCTCCATGCGGTCACGAAGCGGACCGGGAATATATTCCAGGGTATTCGCCGTTGCGATAAAGAATACCTGCGAAAGGTCGTACGCCACTTCAAGGTAATTATCGCGGAATTCGGAATTCTGCTCAGGGTCGAGGACTTCAAGCAAGGCAGAAGACGGATCACCGTGGAAATCGTTTGTGAGCTTGTCCACTTCGTCCAGCATGAAAACCGGATTATTCGAACCGATCCGCCGCAGAGATTGCAGGATGCGTCCCGGCATGGCGCCGATGTATGTGCGGCGATGACCGCGGATCTCAGCTTCATCTCGAACGCCGCCAAGTGAAGCGCGTATGAATTTACGTCCCATCGCACGCGCAATGGATTGCCCGAGCGAAGTTTTTCCTACGCCGGGTGGTCCCACAAAACACAGGATGACGCCTTCGCGTTCACGGCGAATAAAATCGGTAGTCTCCTCTTTTTTGTCGTCGGCGCGGTCCAGGCGCAATTTGCGAATGGCGAGGAACTCAAGGATGCGGTCCTTGACGTCTTCAAGTCCGTAGTGATCCTGATTCAGTACCTTTCGAGCATGAGCAATATCAAGATTATCTTTTGTATCAACTGACCACGGGAGGGCAACCATAGTGTCGAGATACGTACGGATGACTCCATACTCCGCGGCAGCAGACGGCAAACGGGAGAGGCGATCCAACTCGCGCCGGGCCTGTTTATCCGCTTCCTCGGGCATTTTCGCCTCGTCGATCTTTTTGCGAAATTCATCGATCTCTTCCGATTGCTCATCCCGTTCGCCGAGTTCGCGCTGGATGGCTTTCATCTGTTCGCGGAGGAAATAATCGCGCTGCACTTTTTCGATCTCGCCGCGCGCCTCGTTCTGGATCTTTTGCCCGATCTGTAAAACCTCGGCTTCTCTCACAAGCAAGCCGATCAACTTCTTCAATTTGTCGTATACCGAATCGATCTCAAGAATTTCCTGCGCATCTTTCAAGTCAATGCGTTGGAAATTCGCAATGGTGTAGACAGTCTGCAGCGGGTCTTCAATCGAAAGAATGGAACTCGCCAATTCCTCCGGGAAAGACGGAATCATTTGCGTGATCGCCTGGAACTGGTCACGCGCGTTGCGCGCCAGGGCATCCGTTTCGATGTTCTTTTCTTCATCCTCAGGCGAGCGGATGATATGCGCCTTGAGATAAGGTTCTTCTTCGACAAAGTCGCCAAGTTTGAATCGCTCCATCCCCTGCACCAGCAAACGGACAGTCCCATCTGGTGCGCGCAACAGACGATGAACCGTGGCCACAGTTCCTATCCGATACAACTCTTTCGGACCCGGAGTTTCCAATTCGGGGTCAAGGGCTGCAACCAATCCAACCAACTTGTCACCGGCGACGACATCATCCACCAGTTTGATGGAACGCGGCTGTCCCACCGTCAGCGGAACCGCCGTATCCGGGTAGACGACCACGCCCCGCAGCGGCAGGATCGGCAAAACGTCAGGAAGTGTCATCTTGTCGTCGTCCCCAGCCTGGGCTTCGTTCGAGGCGTCATCTTTTTTCTGGAATTGGGGAAAGAATGAAGAGAGGTATTGATTCATAAACTCATCATCCGACTCTTCCATCATTTGAAGAAAATTTTGTAAACCAGCTTGCCATTTTTGTGCAGGCATAGAATTTTTTACCTTATTTTGGTGGCTGTTTCGGCAGGGTGATTGTCAGGAAACCATCGCGGTATTCAGCCGTTGCCTGATCGTCATCGACAGGTCCCGGCAGTTCGACAACTGTGGCAAATTTTCCGGAGCGTATTTCCATTTGATAATACGCGCGAATCGATGGAAGATCGGGGCGGAAACCAGCTATATAAAGAGAATCTTTTTGGAGTGAAACATCGAAGTCTTCTTCGCGCATCCCCGCTATCTCCATGCGGACGATATAAGCACCTTCGATTTCGTATACATCGGTGGGAGGGTCCCAAACACTGGATCTTACCTGCCAACTCACTGCATGGAGGATGCCGCGCCGGACCTCCATGAGCGTTTCACGCGTTTTTCTAATCACGGTAGGCATAGGAACGACTCCTTGAACTTAGCCGACTTTTAGCGCCCCCGGAGAGGATCGAACTCCCAACCACCTGCTTAGAAGGCAGATGCTCTGTCCATTGAGCTACGGGGGCAGTAATTCCATTGTACCCGACTATGCGGGTTCAGAAGGCTGGCTTAATATCGGTCTTAACCCGCGATAAACACGCGGACCAGCGATCGTGCGCAGGATGGTGCTGGCAGGTTTCTCCAGTTTTTGGCTCAACTCCTCAACCGACATGGGGATATTTCCATTTGCAAGGAACAAGCGGAAGATCGCCTCGACCATCGCCGTTCTCTGATTCACAAACTCAGGCAGTTGCGCACAGTGACTGATCAGGGCGTGCTGGACGCCGTCCACCGGTTTGACCTCGGCGGTCTTCGGGTCGATCCAGTCAACCAATTCACCTTCTTCAACATTCGCAAAAAGTTCCTGGTGCTCAGGGCAAAGAAAGGAACGCAGGAAAACATGCCAGTCGCGTTCGTTCTGCTGCCACCACTCAAAATCGATATGAAAGAGGGTTTTCGAATTCGGCTTTAGCAGGCTCATTTTGCACCTTCCTCGTCATTTTCCAGGCGGAAGTGCAGGTCACCGACATGTTTGAACTTCGGGTTTGATTCCAAAGCGGCAAAAATGGGTGCTGGCGGAACCCTGCGGACAAGATTCACGGCTGCGTACAATTCCTGCGCGTGGACGTGTCCCTGCGGGTTCGACTTCGATAACTCACGCATCACCATCAGGAGCAAATCTTCAAAGGAACGCTTCTTGTCCCATACGGGGTCGAGCGCCTTGAAATCCGGAACATGGACGACCATTCGGTCGTTGAATTCCGCAGTAATGGGCTGCTTCAACATCGCGAACACAAATCCGCCGTCAGAGCCGACCATGACCGTGCGCACCCAATCCTTCGACGAACGTTGGGTTTTCGCTTCGACGATCACCTCGTCGGGATTTTCACCTCTGCGAACCTCAACCAGCGAACCGGGAATCAATTGGTGCGCCTTGTACCACTCCCGCAAACCGAAGACATAACCCTGCTCAAGGACAACCCATGCAGGAATGCGTTGCTCCGTTTTGCCATCCACAAGCGTAAAGCGCACACGCGGCGCTTCGTACGCCGTCGGGAACAGCTTGCGCGTTCGCTTTGAGACGGGCAGCGTCCCAGCCCGCAGATGCGGATAGATCAAAGTGATGGTGACAGAAGAGACCTCTTCATCATCGTCGAAATTATCAGTTGTTAACTCGTCATCGAGTTGCGCTTCCAGATCGAGCATTTCCGGGGTCAGGTCATCGCGGTCGTGAGGGATGTCAGCGTAGCGAAGCCATGGTGGGACCTCCCGCACATAGTCCGGTTCGAGGCGTTTCAGGCACCAAAGTACCTGCCCCGCAGGACCAACCTCGTCAAATCGTTCGTCGCTCTGCATGGCGTAGTTCAAAGAAAATTCCGCCAATTTCGGATTCGCACCAACGGGAATCTCTGTGTCTTTTATCAGCTCGCTGGCAGGCAATGGCTCACCGCCCGCCATATCCAAAACCGCTTCGACCAGATTCAATTGACCTTCACTGATATCGATCAAAAGCGAACGCGGGAACCAGCGCCCGGCGATCCGTACCAAACCTTCATCAGCAACAAACGCCGATTCAAGTTTCTTTTGAAGTTTCGCGCCATGTTCAGCAAGGATGGAGTCCGCGCTCATTTCATCTTCGCCCGGTTTTTGAAGCGGCTCATCATTAAGGAAATGAGACGCAAGCCCCGCAGCAAAAAGACGCTTGACCTGATCCTCAAATTCAACTGTGATCACATCGAACCCATCAACAACCGTCGGATTCTTTCCGTCACGCACAGCCGATACTTTTCCCTTTTGCCAGCCAAGTGCAGGGAAAACCAAATCATCGCCGACCGAATACTTTTCCTTCGGCAGGTAAGGTTTGCCAGCGGACTCCTGCTTCTGCTCTGCAGCGCGGCGCTCCTGCTGGATGCGCGATTCGATAAACTCAGAAACAAGGTCACGCGCAGTAAGAGGCGTTTCCCGCTCAAAGAGAATGGTATGTAAATTTTCTACATCTTGTGAAGTGATTTGGAGGTTTGACCAATATTCGTTGGGAAGTGTAAATGCACCGATCATACTCAGCCTTGAAGTGAAATTAAAACCTCGTAAGAGGCGAATAGATTATACCTTACCTTGCACATACTTTCTATATTTGCGCAAAATCTCACACAAAACAGCCGTAAGAAATCACATAATTTCCACATCCACTTTCTAATAATTTCTTGTAGATTCAACGTAACATCAAAGAAGGAAAAAGAAATGAAAAGGACCATTTTCACAATAACTTTACTTTTTGCAGTGTTTATTGCCGCATGCGGAGGAAGCGCGCCTCAAACCGCGCCCGAACCTGCCGCATCCACCGAGGCAGTTTCCCAGCCGACAGAAGCTCCCGCGGTAAGCACCGAAGCCGCCTCTCCCACCGACACCCCCACAACTGAAGCCGCCGCTTCGTCGACAGTCAGCTTTTCAGTCAATGTAATGCCCATCTTCGAGGCAAAGTGCAATGAATGCCACGGCATCGAAACAACCAAGAAGGGACTGAACATGTTGACATACGACGGCCTGATGGCAGGCTCTTTTGACGGCGAAGTCATCGTCCCCGGTAACGCCGATGAAAGCGTTCTGGTGCAATTGACCCAACGCGGCAAAATGCCCAAACGCGGACCGAAAGTCACCGCCGAAGAACTTCAATTGATAAAAGATTGGGTGAATCAAGGCGCTTTGAACAACTAAAAAAATATAAATGCACACAAATAATTTACCGCAGGGTCACCCCTGCGGTAAATCTTTAAAAGTCCCTTCAGATGCTTTATAATAAAAAAACAAAGCCCATGACAGAGAACACATCGAACCAGCCATACCAGCCCAAGCCAATCATTCAACCGCAGAGGAGTCAGGTACTCATGAACTATTTTAAATTACCCGACATCAGCTTCTGGCAGGACGATCCGACCACTTCGGCGGGCATCAATTTTTCCAAAATGGCAGAAATGACCCGCGGCGTCATCATCCGTGCCGGACAGGGAAGTTACGAAGATAAGGTTTTCAAAACCTCATGGAACAACGCCAGGCAGGCGGGTTTGATCCGCGGTTCGTATTGGTTTTACGACAGCCGCGTCAGCGCGAAACGACAGGCTGAAAAATGGGTGGAAATTCTCGGCAACGACACCGGCGAAATGGAAATGTGGTGTGACTTCGAAGAACGTTACGGCGGACAATACACAGGCTGGCGTCATTGGTTCGATTTCATGGAGCGGATAAAAGCGCTTCTTCCAGACAAAAAACTCGGTGTGTACACAGGCTATTATTACTTTCAGGAATTCGCAGCGGGAGTAAATTACTTTTCGCAATATCCATTATGGATAGCCTGGTACAACCCCACCGAGCCGCTTGTCCCGTCCATTTGGCAGGATTGGACCTACTGGCAATTCACATCCAATGGTGACGGTTCTCTCTTCGGTGTCGAAAGTCTGGATATCGATCTAAGTTATTTCAACGGCACTGAAGACGAATTCATTGCACGTTATCCCGCCCCGCAAACACAAGCCACCCTGATCGCCAAATTCGGGGATACCCTCGTGGAATATAGGAGAGTCTCATGACCCAATATAGTATGACCCCCATCAGCAATGGAACCCGCATGCGCACCGACCACACCACATTTGCGGCTGTTATTACTTCCTATGGGCGCGGACAATTGATCGTCGGCGATGAGATTTGGGAAGCGCCAGCCGATGGCTCCGAAGTCAAAAAAGGCGACATCTGGCTGCACGTCACATCCGTGGACGGCGTCAACATCACCGACCAGGGTTGGATGGCGTACATTCATAAAGGGTATCCCATTTGCAGTGACTTGAAAGAGATAGAAGAACCAACGCCCCCTCCGCCAACCACGCCCACATTTCCCGACTCTTTTACGCTTGTTGACCCAAGCGGCGCAAAGGCAGAATATAAATTTGTGAGAATCATCGAAGAGTAATTTTTTTCGCAAGACATTTATTCAAACTCCTGCCATCAACTTTGGCAGGAGTTTGCTTTTAAACCTCGTTTTAACAAAAACATTACATAAATCACCTTGACGCCTTCACCCATTTGACGTAATATATGATTAATCGGATTAATCGTATTTATGTTACGAGAACGCGTTTCCCCAAATATTTCTGAATTTTTACGTTATCTGGCATCGCACCCCGAAGCAGATGACAAACTCCCCTCTTTAAGTGAACTCAGCCGCGAATTAAATATCAGCCTGGCATCGTTGCGCGAACAGCTTGAAGTGGCGCGCGCGCTTGGGTTTGTAGAAGTCCGCCCAAAGACCGGCACGAGGCGTCTTACCTATTCCTTCACACCAGCCATCCGTCAAAGTCTGGGGTATGCGCTGGCGCTCAACGATGAACACTTCCGCCAATTCGCTGAAATGCGCAATCACCTCGAAGCAGCATATTGGACAGAAGCGGTTCAACTTCTCACCGAAGAAGACAAAGAAGAATTAAAGAACATCATCGCACGCGCCTGGGAAAAACTGCGGGGAACTCTTGTTCAAGTCCCACACGAAGAACATCGCAAACTTCATCTTATGATCTACAGCCGTCTCGAAAACCCATTCGTGATCGGCGTTTTAGAGTCTTATTGGGAGGCGTACGAAGCCGTTGGCTTGAACGTCTTTGCTGGCAGCTACGAATATTTGCAGGAAGTCTGGCGATACCATCAGGTGATGGTCGAGTCGATTTGCAGTGGTAAGTTTGAGGCCGGGTATGAGGCGCTCGTTCGTCACACCGACCTTTTGTATCATCGTCCGTAATTTAACACCGTCGCTGTTTGATGCGACAAAACTAGAGGAGTTCCATGAACAAAATAGTGAACGATTTTTCGATCACAGTTGGCACAAAGAACGGCTCCGGCAGTTCCACCGCCAACAACACCATCCTGCGGTCCGTCTTCAAGATGGGTATCCCTGTGTCGGGCAAAAACCTGTTCCCCTCCAACATCCAGGGGCTGCCCACATGGTATACGATCCGCGTAAACAAGGATGGATTTATTGCAAGACAGGAAAAAAGCGACATCGTCATCGCGATGAATCCCGATTCGTTCGCACGGGACCTTGCGGCTGTTTCGCCGGGCGGAGCCTTTTTCTACGCCGACGATATCCGCCAGCCCATCACCCGCGTGGACATCGCCATCTACCCCATGCCCATCAAGACCATCGTAAAGAACGATCCCAATGTTCCGAGTGAATACCGCGAACTGGTCGGCAACATGGTCTACGTTGGCGTGCTCGCCCAAATGATCGGCATCGACCTTGAGAAGATCCGCGCGGCGTTGACGTTCCACTTCAAAGGCAAGCAGAAACCCATCGACATGAACTTCAACGCCCTGAAAGCCGGCGCGGACTGGGCTGCTGAAAACCTCGAGAAGAAAGACCCCTACACGCTCGAACCCATGAACAAGACCGATGGGCTGATCATGGCGGACGGCAACACAGCCGCCGCGCTTGGCTCCATTTTCGGCGGTGTGCAATTCGCAGGCTGGTACCCAATCACACCTGCCACTTCGCTGGCAGAAGCGTTGAACGATTACCTGCCCGTGCTGCGCAAACGCGAAGACGGCAAGCACACATACGCCGTCGTGCAGGCGGAAGACGAACTCGCCGCGTTGGGTATGGCAATCGGCGCCGGCTGGGCTGGCTTACGTTCCATGACCTCAACCTCTGGACCTGGTCTTTCCTTGATGACAGAATTCGCGGGTCTGGCATACTATGCAGAAATCCCCGTGGTTATTTGGGATGTCCAGCGCATCGGACCCAGCACGGGTCTGCCGACACGCACATCGCAAGGCGACCTCATCTTTACCCATTACATCGGGCACGGCGATTCGCACTCCGTGATATTGCTTCCGGGTGATGTGTATGAATGTTTTGAGTTCGGCTGGAAGGCATTCGACATCGCCGAACGGGTTCAAACTCCCGTATTCGTGTTGAGCGACCTCGACATGGGCATGAACCAATGGATGAGCAAGCCGTTTGAATATCCCAATACTCCGATGGATCGCGGCAAAATCCTTTGGGAGAAAGACCTCGAAGAGATCAAAGGAAATTGGGGACGCTACCTCGACAAAGACGGCGACGCCATCACCTACCGAACCTTTCCCGGCAACAAGCACCCGATGAGTTCCTACTTCACGCGCGGTACCGGACACGATGAATATGCCAAATATTCAGAAGAAGCCGATACCTATGTGCAAAATATGGAGCGTCTCGCACAGAAGCAGATCACAGCCAAACAATACGTCCCGGCGCCCATTCTGCATGGCAACAAGAATGCCTCCGTCGGCATCATCTCATTTGGCTCGACCGAAAATGCGATCTTCGAAGCGCAGAGCCAACTTGAAGGTCAGCACGACATCAAATCTGAAGTGCTGCGTATCCGCGCCATCCCCTTCACAAAAGAAGTGGATGCGTTCATCGAGAGACACGACCAGATCTTCGTGGTCGAGATGAACCGCGACGCGCAAATGCTTCAGATCCTCTACACGGAATATCCGCAGTTCTCATCGAAGTTCAAATCCGTTGCACATCACGATGGTCTGCCCGCTTCGGCAAAATGGGTCCGCGAAGGTATTTTGGCAAAATACGAAGCTGCCAGCAAAGCGCCCAAAGCCGCAGCGAAGAAGAAAACCACCACGAAGGCTGCGACCAAGACCAAGTCCACGAAAGCTGCGGTCAAATCATCCACAAAGGTGAAGAAGACTGCCACAAAGACCGCCGCCAAGTCAAAATCCGCTGTAAAGTCAAAGCGGAAATAATTACCGGTGACGAAAAGGAGTAAAAGATCATGAGTCAAACACTTCCCATGGCTGGCGCACCTGCGAACGCAAACGACGTCGGCTTGAGCAAAAATGATTACCGCGGAGCCCCCAGCACATTGTGCCAGGGCTGCGGACACAACTCGATCTCAAATCAGATCGTTGCGGCGATGTACGAAATGAGCGTCCTTCCCGAAGACGTTGTCAAGTTCTCGGGGATCGGCTGCTCGTCCAAATCGCCGACCTATTTTATGAACCGAAGCTTCGGCTTCAACAGCCTGCACGGACGTATGCCGTCCATTGCAACGGGCACGCTGTTCGCGGACGCGCACCTGAAGGGCATCGGCGTTTCAGGCGACGGCGACAGCGCCAGCATTGGTATGGGACAGTTCAAACATGCCATGCGCCGCAACGTGAACATGGTGTACATTGTCGAGAACAACGGCGTGTACGGTCTCACAAAGGGACAGTTCTCTGCCACATCTGAACAGGGCTTGCACCTGAAGAAACAGGGCGAAAACCCCTACATGCCGATCGACATTTGTCTTGAAGCCGTGGTCTCGAATGCAACGTTCGTGGCGCGTACTTTTGCGGGCAACCCCAAACAGGTGAAAGAGATCCTCAAGGCTGCATTCTCGCACAAAGGCATTGCCGTTCTTGACATCATCAGCCCCTGCGTAACCTTCAACAACCAGGAAAACGCTTACCACTCCTATGCCTGGGGTAAAGATCACGAAGAGCCGCTGCACGAAATTTCCTACATTGCGCCGCGCAACGAGATCATTCTCGAAGAGGAAATGAACGAAGGTGAGATCCGCGAAGTTGCAATGCATGATGGTTCGGTCGTTGTTCTCAAGAACCTTGAAAAGGGTTACGATCCCACTGACCGCATGCTGGCGTTGAAATCCCTTGAAGAGGCGCAGCAGAACGACTGGCTGCTGACCGGCTTGATCTATGTCAACACCGAAAAGCCAGCGCTGACAGACCTCTACAATCTGGTGGATACACCCCTCAACCGTCTGACGGAAGAGGAACTCCGCCCTGAACACTCGATGATCGACAAGGTCAACGAGTTGATGTTCTAAAGAATTCCAAACTCTTAGCCCCTCTCCAGTTTTGGAGAGGGGTTTTCTTTTATAATTCAAACAATGAAACGACTCGAAGATGAAATAACACTGGAATATATCCGTTCATCGGGACCGGGGGGACAGAACGTGAACAAGGTCTCGACAGCCGTGCAATTGCGGTTTGACATTGTCAACTCGCCCACGCTCGCCTCCCATCTTAAGGGACGGCTGATTCAGCTTGCCGGAAAACGGGTCAACGCGGACGGTGTGCTCATCCTCGAAGCGAAGCGTTTCCGCACGCAGGAAGCCAACCGCGAGGATGCTCTGGCAAAATTCCATGAACTGATCCGCAAGGCAAGCGAAAAGCCAAAAGTGCGCCGCAAGACCAAACCGACCAAAGCGTCACAGGAAGAAAGAATGAAAGAAAAGAAAAAGCGCGGAGAGATCAAAAAACTGCGGAGAAAACGGTTGGAACAGGATTAAGCCATGCCAAAATTGACAATCAGCACAGAAAATTCGGAGTTTCAGATCATTCGGGCATTGAAGCTGAACCGAACCAAGCGCCATCAAAGCGGAGAAGCTTTCGTCGAGGGGATCGAATCCATCAAGCAAATCGCTCAAACGGATATGGAGATTACCCGCATTATCACGCCCAACATTGAGGCTCTCTCTTCATGGTCGAAGGACCTGATACGCAGCTATCGCAATGCCAAAATCATCCAAATGGACAATGAGTTGTACAAATCGATCTGCGACCGGGAGGAACCATCTGAAATTGTCGTCACTGTAAAATTCAAGAGCCTCAGTCTTGAAGAACTACATCTTCCGCCAAATCCCTTTTTATTGGTCTTTGACCGCCCCAGCGACTTCGGCAACCTTGGCTCATTGATCCGTTCGGCAAATTCCTTTGGCGTGGATGCCATTCTGATCACCGGTCACGGCGTGGACATTTACGACCCCAAAGTCATCCGTTCGAGTCTGGGAAGCGTATTTCACTCAACAATCATCACCGCGCCGTCGATACAAGAGTTTGAAGACTGGGTCGCCGCCCAAAAACGCATGAATGGTCTTAACATTGTCGGCACAGACTCAACTGGGGAAACCTCTCTCCTGAATCATCCTCTGAGAAGACCGATAGCGGTCATCCTCGGCAACGAGGCGAAGGGAATGAGTGTTGCGCTGAAAAATCTCTGCGATGATGTTGTCAGTATTCCGGTTTCCGGAGTTGTCAACTCGCTCAATGTCGCCTGCGCCGGTTCGATCATCCTATGGGATGTTTACAGGAACAGCCAAAACTAACCAGGCAAATCCCAATTTCGTTATAATGGGCGGCTATGCATAAACAACAACATTCCTTCGCAGGTTTAATTTCTGGTCTTACTGCCGCCTCGATCTGGGGCGGCATGTACGTTGTCAGCAAGGTGGTACTGGAAGTGATTCCCCCATTCACACTGCTAACGATCCGCCTCATCATGGGGGCGTTGACTCTGGGAATCGTTATCTATTTTCGTAATCGAAGAGCGAACAAGCCGTTATCGATCACAAAACAAACATTCTGGTCGAGCTTTCTGGTTGGCGTTGTCGGCTACGGAATATCGCTCGGTTTTCAATTCGTTGGGACAAAACTTTCAACCGCCTCGAACGGGTCGCTGGTGACCTCCGCCACGCCCGCATTCGTACTCCTTTTCGCGCCATTCCTGCTTGGTGAAAAGAACACAACAAAGCGAGTGATCGCCCTGGTGGTATCCACACTTGGTGTGCTTGCCGTGATCGACCCACGTAATGCTGAACTTTCACCATCCCTGTTTTGGGGAAATATGAGTCTGCTTGCGGCGGCGTTGACATGGGCGTTGTACTCTGTACTCGTCCGCAAGGTTTCCAAGTCACAGGATATTTTGACCTCGAGCACGATCATGCTGCTTGGCGGCGTGCCGTCCAGTATTGCGTTCTCCATCTGGGAGATCAACACGCAAGGCGTCGGCGAGATCACTCCCGGCATCATCGGCGGATTATTATTCCTCGGCATTATCTCGACTGCCATCGCGATGTTCTTGTGGAATTATTCCTTCGCGGAACTACCCGCCGCCGTCGCGTCGCTTACATTTTTTGCACAACCCGTAGTGGGAACCCTGCTCGGCTGGTTCTTCCTTTCGGAAGTCATCACGCCGCTTTTCCTTATCGGCGGGCTTTTAATCGGCAGCGGGATCGTGATTGCTTCGAGGGAGTGAAGCTCGATGGTTGGAAACAAGCCGAAGTTAAGAAAGAAGCGGATGCAGTAAAGAAGAAACTGCATCCGCTTGGGAAAGGCATGAGGGGCGATCAATCCCAATATTATTTTTTCACATTATCTTCAGCAAGTTTGCGCGCAAGTGTAATGGTCGGCTCACTGCCAACGGTATGAAGCAGCGCCATGTTTGGCGGACGCTGTTCGCCGATGGGGAAACCACAAACCAAGACCACCTGCTGCCCCGGGTTGATGCCGGATTTCAAAAGAACCGCATCGACCTCAGCAAGCATGTCGTCCATTGTCTTGGCGTACTTAACAAGATACGGCTGCACGCCCCAAAGGAATGTGAGTTGATTGAATGTCTCAGGCTCAGGCGTGAAAGCAAGGATCTGCTTCGACGGACGCGCCTTCGACATCAACCATGCAGAGCGACCGCGCATGGTGAAGACAGCGACTGCCTGTACTTCGGGATCGCCAGCCAGCACATTGGACGCGCGCGCCATCGACGCCGCATCACTCTCACCCAAGCCTGCTTTGGCATCATGATGGCTTCCCCACTCTTTGAAATGGGACTCGGCTTCCGCCACGATGCGCGACATCATTTCAATGGCAAGCGCGGGATATTCACCCGAAGCCGTTTCAGCGGACAGCATGACTGCGTCCGTGCCGTCGAACACGGCATTGGCAACATCGGATGCCTCCGCGCGCGTGGGCAGCGGATTTTGGATCATCGACTCGAGCATTTGTGTTGCAGTAATCACCAATTTGGCACGGGCATTTGCAGCCTGAATGATCAACTTCTGCAAAGGCGGAACCTGCTCGGGAGGGAGTTCCACGCCCAAATCGCCGCGCGCCACCATGACGCCATCGACCACATCCAATATTTCTTCCAACTCATCGAGCGCTTCGGGCTTTTCCAATTTGGCAATCAAAAGAGGCTCAGGCTTGCCCGCAGAATATTCATGAATGGCGGCGCGCACTTCCCGTACATCTGCCGCACTGCGGACGAACGATATGGCAACCGCATCCACGCCCTGTGAAATGCCAAATGCAAGATCGGCTTTATCTTTGGAGGTAAAACCGGCAATGCGAAGTTTCACACCGGGAAGGTTGATTCCCTTATGCGAAGAGAGCGCGCCGCCAACAAGAACCGTTGCGTGGACGACCCTGCCCTCTGCCGAGGTGACTTCCAGTTTAAGGCGACCATCGTCCATGAGAAGCATGTCGCCTTTTTGAACCGCATCGAACAACTCGCGGAAATCCACAGGGATCAACTGACATCCATTCGCAGGCTTCTCATCATTCGTGGCATATAAACAAACTTCCTCACCCACCGAGAGTTGAAGAGGCGCTTCCAACCTGCCGACGCGGATCTTCGGTCCCTGCAAGTCTTGAAGAATCCCAACGGGCATAGCGAGCCGACTGGAGACTTCTCGTATTCTGGCTACGCGCACCTTATGCTGTTCGTGTGTACCGTGAGAAAAATTCAGGCGTGCAACATTCATCCCCGCCTTGATCAAAGAATCCAGAGCCTGTTCCGAATCGGAGGCAGGTCCAATCGTGGCTACAATTTTTGCGTTACGCATTTTATGTTCCTATGAATAATGAATTTGTTCTGCGCAGATAATTACAAGCGCAACCCTGTCAATAACGGCAGAGATAATTTTTCAAAACGCCCCGATAATAAGGTAGAAAACCAAAGAATGTCAAGCGGGACAGATTATTACCAAGTTAACAAAAAAACGGACGCGGAGTTACGGGCATCTCCACGTCCGTTCCATTATATCGTTTCTACAGGTAATGGAGTTCTTTTGCCTGCTTCTCCAATTCGTCATGGAATTGGGGATTGGCAACCTTGATCAACGCCTGCGCCCGCTGACGGATGGTCTTGCCATACAGGTCGGCAATACCGTATTCTGTCACCACATAGCGGATATGGTTGCGGGTCGTCACAACACCTGCGCCGGGTTTGAGCATGGCAGTGATCTTGCTCACCGCAGTCCCATCGCGCATGACGGCTGTACTTGGCAGGGCAATGATCGGAACGCCGCCCTTCGAACGTGACGCGCCATAGATGAAGTCCAACTGTCCGCCAACGCCGCTGTAAAGTTTTGGTCCGATACTGTCCGCGCAGATCTGACCGGTGAGGTCAACCTCAATGGCTGAGTTGACGGCAACCATCCGCTCGTTTTGGGCGATAATGAACGGATCGTTAACATATTCTGTGGGGTGCATTTCCACCATTGGGTTGTCATTCACCCATTCATAAAGCCTGCCGGTGCCAAGAATAAAGCCCGCCACGATCTTGCCCGGATGCAGAGTCTTACGAGCGTTCGTAAGCACACCGGCATTGACCAGTTCGATCACGCCGTCAGAGAAAAGCTCAGTGTGAATCCCCAGATCGCGTTTGTCCATCAGGAATTTCAAAACGGCGTCAGGGATCGAACCAATGCCCAACTGCATCGTCGCCCCATCGGGGATTAACGAAGCAACATGACCGGCGATCTGTTTGATGATCTCGGAGTCGCCTTCAGCAGTCATCTTATGTTCTGGAATTGGGTAACTGACCGGCACGATATGCGTGAGACGGCTGACATGAATGAATGAGTCACCCAATGTACGCGGCATTTGGTCGTTCACCTCGGCGATGATGATCTTCGCCGATTCTGCCGCGGATTTGGTCAAACCGACCTCAACACCCAGACTGCAAAACCCGTGCTCGTCCGGCGTTGACACATGGATCAACGCCACATCTACAGGGAGAACACCGCGTTTGAACAAAAGCGGAAATTCAGACAGCAGAACTGGGGTAAAGTCCGCGCGACCTTCCTGCACAGCCTTGCGGATATTAGCGCTGATGAACATGGAATTCACCCGCAGGTGACCTTCCATTTCAGGACCAACATAATCCGCAGCGCCAACGGTCAGCGCCTGACAAATTTCAACGTCATTTAAGTTCGGCGCATATCCAACCAACGCTGCCAAAAGCTGCTGGGGGACCGATACGTTACCAGTTAAAAAGATGCGGTTACCAGATTTGATCGCCTTGACAGCTTCTTCGGCAGTGGTCACTCGTGATTGATAAGTAGCAGCGGGGTTCATTACTTTGCCTCCTCGCCGCCCAAACGAATGAGATTGACCAATTTACCCTGATGCGTATTTACCGCAACTTCGATAGCCGGGTCTTTTTGGATCATGGCATCGATCCCATTATTGGCGATATCGGCAATAAAAGGAATGGCGGAATTCAGGAATACGTGACTGGCTGTCCGCGCGACCACACTGGAAATATTCGGCACACAATAATGGACAGCGTTCTCTTCCACATAAGTCGGGTTGTCGTGCATGGTCGGGCGGGATGTTTCCACACAGCCGCCCTGGTCGATGCTGACATCAATGATGACCGAACGGGCTTTCATGGCTCGCACCATTTCGCGTGAAACGAGAACCGGAGCACGTTGTCCGCTGATAAGCACAGCGCCAACCAAAACATCGGCAAAGGCGGCTACGCGCTCGATGTTACGCTTGGTCGCCATCATCGTGACCACGCCCGGCACACGTTCCGCAATATTTTCCAAGGCGACCATGCTTTTGTCCAATACGGTAACGTGAGCGCCAGCTTTATGCAGCGCGCGCGCAGCGGACGTCCCCACAGTGCCGCCGCCCAAGATAACCACCTCCGCTGGCGGCACTCCTGGAACACCACTCAGCAAAATACCCTTGCCGCCGCTGTTCGTTTGCAGCAAACGCGCAGCGATCTGAGAAACCATTGCACCGCAGATCAAGCTGAACGGACGTAGAACAGGAAGTCCGCCGGATGCATCTTTGATCTGTTCGTAGGCAAGCGCCGTAATCTTCTTTTCCAGCAACAGGTCGATCTGGTCCTGCGAACTGGACGCAAGGTGCAAAAATCCAGCCAGAATTGCGCCATCCTGCAGCCATTCCAATTCCTGCTTCAGCGGACGCGAGATCTTCAATAAAAAGTCTGCACGTCCAAAAACTTCCTGGGGGGAAAAGGCGATTCGCGCCCCAGCCCGCTCGTAATCCTGGTCCTTGAAACCAGCCCCCATCCCCGCCTCATGCTCGACGAAGACCTGATGCCCAAAATGGGTCAGGATTTCAACCCCAGCCGGGGATAACCCAACCCGATATTCAAAGGGTCGGCTTTCTTTTGGAATTCCTATGTACATCGTACCTCCATAATAACAATGAAACCTCCGAATTCATTAAACTCGGAGGTTTTAAAATTTACGGCATATTGAGCGTTTCGCGGATAATGGGAAGCGCCCAATCTATCGTTTCCTTTTCGATCACAAGCGGCGGAGCAAAACGGATGACATTGTCATGCGTTTCCTTGGCAAGGATGCCTCTGCTCTTCAGCGTCTCACAAAAACGACGCGCGCCGCCTGCTTCCGGTTTCAATTCCACAGCAATGAGCAATCCTTTACCGCGCACCTCTTTAATATGCGGGCTGGGAATCTCACTCAACTGTTCAACAAAATACTCTCCCATTTTTTCGGCGCGCTCTGCGAGCTTTTCTTCACGCAACACACGCAGGGATGCACGTGCCACAGCCGCAGCCAGCGGATTTCCGCCAAAGGTTGAGCCGTGTTCACCGGGAGCAAATAGACCGAGAATCGGTTCGTCCGCTAAAACGGCGGAGACGGGATAAAAGCCTCCAGAGAGGGCTTTCCCCACGACCACAACGTCAGGGCGGACATCTTCATGATGGGCAGCGAACAACTTCCCGGTCCGGCAAAGACCCGTTTGAATTTCATCCGCAACAAGCAGGACGTTATTCTTTTTGCAGATGTCCGCAACTTTCTTTAAGTATCCATCAGGCGGAATGATAACGCCCGCTTCCCCTTGAATCGGCTCCAGCATAACAGCCGCGGTATTGGGCGTAATCGCCTTCTCGATGGCATCGGCGTCGCCGTATTTGACGACGACAAACCCCGGTGTGAAGGGACCGAAATCATCGCGGTAAAGCGGTTCCGTGGAAAACGAAATGATGGTGACTGTGCGTCCGTGGAAGTTATTGCCAGCCACGATGATCTCTGCCTGATGGCGCGGCACTTTCTTGACCTGATACGCCCATTTGCGGACAAGCTTGATCGCAGTCTCGACAGCTTCTGCGCCGGAGTTCATCGGCAAAGACATATCGTAGCCGGTCATCTCGGAAAGTTCCTTATACAAAAGCGGAAGTTGGTCGTTGCGGAAAGCGCGTGAAGTTAGGGTGACCTTCTTCGCCTGCTCCAAAAGCGCCTTGAGTATCTCGGGGTGGACATGTCCCTGATTGACAGCCGAATAAGCGGAAAGACAATCGAGATAGCGGTTGCCGTCCACATCGTAGACCCAGACCCCTTCCGCCTTTTCGATGACAACGTCCAAAGGATGGTAATTATGCGCGCCGTATTGTTCTTCGATCTTGATAAAGTCTTGTGTGTTCATTTAATATCCTAAAGAAAATTTGATTACGCGACGTCAAACAAACGAGCCAGAATTGCCTTCTGGGCATGCAAGCGGTTATGCGCCTGCGGGAAGATCACCGAATGCGGACCGTCCGCTACATCGTCGGTCAATTCCTGATTACGATGCGCAGGCAGACAATGCATCACGATCACATCCTTATCCGCCTCACTGACCAGTTTGGCGTTGACCTGATAAGGCGGGAAGACTTTCTCGCGTTTGGCAGTTTCTTCCTCCTGCCCCATGCTGGTCCATGTGTCGGTATAAATGACCTGTGCCTTCTTCACCGCTTCGTGCGGATCGCGCAGGAAGGTCAACTTGCTTTTGGATTTTTTCGCGATCTTCTGAGCGACTTCAACTGCTTTCGGGTCGAGGTCGTAACCTTCAGGGCTGGCAAGTGTAAAGTTCCAGCCAAGAAGCGCGGAGACGTGCATCAACGAAACCGCCACGTTGTTGCCGTCGCCGACATAACTGACATTTAAACCCTTTGATTTCATGCCGAACTTCTCGACGATGGTCAACGCGTCAGCCATGCCCTGGCAGGGATGGTTGTAATCGCTCAAACCGTTCACCACGGGGATTTCAGACCATTTCGCCAATTCCAAAACATGGGCATGGTCGAAAACGCGCGCCATCAGCCCATCCACGTAACCGGAAAGCACACGAGCCACATCCGCAATGGATTCGCGTTTGCCCAAACCGATCTCATTGGGAGAAAGATACAACGCGTCTCCGCCGCAATGACGCATCGCCATATCGAAGGATACGCGCGTACGCAGGCTTGGCTTCTGGAAGATCATTCCCAGCACCTTGCCTTTGAAAATCTTTTTATTGCCTTTTTTGAAATGCTGCTTCTTTAATTTAATGGCTAGATCGAGCAAGTCTTTTATCTCACTCGATGAAAAATCAGAAATCGCAATAAAGTCTTTCATATTTTCTCCTTGGTCAAAAGTATATCTTTTTTAGCCTGTTTTGCCACGTCTCATGCATCACGCAATAGGCATGACAAATTACGTACCGCGCCCCTTCTTCCAATAACGCATCAACCCATCGGCGCTCATCGCAACCGGGTTCGCAAGCGAATACGCGCGGACAACATCCTCGCTTAGCTCTTTCACGCTGGCTTCCTCCTGCATCCACAGCGTAAACTCGTCGCGCAGTTCCTCAATGGATGGGTCGCGCTGCATCACTTTTTCAAGCCATTTTTCCATAGCAGCCAGAGTTTTATCCAACTCGCCCAACTGCCAGCTTGCATCGTCAAATACGCCAAAATGGGTCGGAGCAATTCGTGAAAACTTCATTCCACGCAGGCGCTTCAAACTTTCGCGCCAGCGCCCAAAATGGAGTTCCGGCGGCGGCATCGGCGCGCGCAGATACAAATACCCAGGGATACGGACGCCGCCCACATCGCCGCTGAAACAAATATCCTCAAAGATATAAGCATAATGATGTTCAGCATGCCCCGGCGTGTGGACTGGCAAAAAGTGCAAATTGCCGATGACGATCTCCTCCGCATCATTCGGGACTGTGAGCTGACTCGCCACTACGGGCAGGAACTCACCCCAAAGCTGGTCCATCCGATCGCCGTAGATGCGCGTGGCACTGGCGATCAATTTCTCCGGGTTCAACATGTGCGGAGCGCCAATGGGATGTACGTAGATCTCAGCGCCCTGACGCGAGAGCCAGCCAGCCGCACCGGCATGATCCAAATGAATATGCGTCAGCAGGACGTGAGTCACATCACGGGGAGATAAGCCTTCTTCCGCCAGACCAGCTTCAAGTCCCGCAAGAGTCGAGCCGGGTCCAGATTCGATCAAGACAACGGCGTCGCCCTGTCGTATCAAGTAGGAGGCGATCGCCTGAGTCTTCCCCTGAAAATTTAAGTCGATTGTACGTATGCGGGTGTTTGCCATAAATTCATTTCCTGAAGCCTGATATCGGCGGATAGCACCGAAAGGGATTGAGATAGATTGTCATCGCATGAGACGGGAATAACGGGCACGCGGCGTTCATGAAGAGAGTCTATCAACTTTTGTGTGCCAGATGGCCCGCCGAACGATTTTGAATCTAACAAAACCACAACCGGAGCGAGATAACGAAGCAACAAATCATCGACGGCTTGCAAAAGATCTGGTCGGGTTGTAGGCGTAATGAGAATTGCGGTAGAACCTTGCGGCAGCAAAGCAGCCTGCGTAGCGACAAGACCCGCCAGCGACAAATATGCGTCTGCCTCGAGGAAGGCAAGCGTTTCGAGAATCTTCGCCTCCTGCCTTTCGCTGCGGTCTGCCGGAAGCACCGTTAGGGTTTGTCCGGTGCTGGCAAGCCCAACCGCCCGCCGTTGACCAATGAAATAATGCGCAAGCGACGCGGCAATGCTGACGGAATATTCAAATGTAGAAGGAGGCAGTGTGATCTTGGGGCGCCTGACCAAAAGTAAATTTTGTGGATGCGCTATTCCTTCTTCAGTGCGCTTTTGGTAATGAATCACCTTTTGAGCATCAAGATAGATCCATATCTCTGCCTGCGGGTCCTGCTCGAATTCCTTCACCATCAGGTGACCTCTCCGCGCGCTCGTGGGCCAGTGAATGCGTTTCATCGCGTCGCCGTGAACATATTCGCGAACACCCGAAGCATGCGGCGTGATGTCGAGCGATTTTTTCCGAATGACCTGCCCGCCGGTCAACAGACCATCTGGAGTTGGGAAGGATTGTATGGGGTGGATCATCGGGAAAACGATCAAGTTGTCTTTTGCAGGGAATTCTTTTCCCGAGGTAAAAAGCCCAAATGGGTCGCCCGTGGTAATTTTTGTGGGACCAAGCGAAAAACGCCCGCGGCTGGTCAACCATGTGCGAGCTGTATAACTCCGCGCCTGCCTCCCCCCTACCAAAGTGAATAAACGGGAACCCGCCGCAAATGGAATCGGCGATCTGTTGGTGATCTCAACCCACGGAGCAGGCAGCCTGCCGCGGCTCATTAACTTGTAATTTTCTTCAAAGACATCGCCGACATTAGCGCGAAACTCACGGGCACTTCGTTCAAAAACAAAACCTCTTGCCACCCAATGAGTCCAAATCCACGCGGCAATGGTCAGTAATAATGCGCTGTAAAAAAAGCGCGAGAAGATTACCGCACCGTTGACCAAAATGCCGATCAGCCCGACCACGAACATCACGGCGATGAAGATTCGTCCGGCTTTCATCGCTATTGATCCTGTGCAGAAGCCTCGAAAGAGCCTCCAGGCACCGGAGTGGACAGAACGATCTCCTGCACGATCTTGTCGGAACTGACGTCTCGCAAACGGGCAGCCGCACTGACGATGATGCGATGCGCCAGAACCGCTACTGCCAACGCCTTTATGTCGTCCGGCAATACGTGATCGCGTCCATATAAAGCGGCGCGCGCCTGCCCAGCACGGGCGAGGAATAAACTTCCGCGCGGGCTGGCACCCAAATACACATCCTGACTATTACGCGTCCGAATGCATAATTCGACAATATACCTTTTCACAGCATTGGAAAGATAGACCTGCTTCACCGCCTCACTCATCGCCAGTACTTCATCTCCATTCACAACGGGAGATACAGTTGTAAGTGGATGCAACAATTTTTGGTCGTCCATGATGCGGATCTCATCGCTGATGCTTGGGTACCCGAGGCGCATCCGCAGCAGGAAACGATCCAATTGCGCTTCGGGCAGCGGAAATGTCCCTTCATATTCGATCGGGTTCTGCGTGGCAAGCACAATAAAAGGCTTCGGCATCGGATGCGTCACCCCATCGACGGTAGCCTGGCGTTCCTCCATCACTTCCAATAAAGCCGCCTGCGTCTTTGGCGTTGCGCGGTTGATCTCATCCGCAAGGATGACCTGTCCAATAATGGGTCCTGGACGAAATTCGAATTCATTCTTCTGCTGGTTGTAGATCGACACCCCCGTCACATCACTGGGAAGCATATCCGGCGTAAATTGGATGCGGTTAAAAACGCAATCCAAAGAACGCGCCAGACTCCGCGCCAGCATGGTCTTTCCCACGCCGGGGACATCCTCGATAAGAATGTGTCCCTGACACAATAAACCGACCACAACCAACTCAAGGGACTGGCGCTTCCCCACGATCACTTTCTCCAAACTGCTCATTACACTTTCGCCAAACGCTTTGACATCCGCCATCGATAAAGGAATCCTTTCAAAGAAAGATGGTTGGATTCTATCATGTGCCAAACAGGGATAGCAACAAAAAATCCCGCCCTTTGGTAGGGGGCGGGATTTTTTTTACTACACAAACTATTTTTTCTTAGTTGTGGTCTTGGGCTTGGTCGCTGTCTTCTTCTTTGTAGTGGAAGAAGATTTGCGGGAAGCCGTCGACTTTGCAGGGGCAGCCGCCGCGCTCACAGGAGCGGAAACTTCCACTGCCATTGAAACAGCGGGCGCCTTGGAGCGCATCACTGCCCAGGCGAGCAGACCGAGCAGCACCAGAGCGATGATCCATACCAGGGCAAGCGTGCCACCAGTGGCGCCTTCATACTGCACCACGATCGGAGCAATGATCACAGCCACAAGATTAACAACTTTGATCATCGGGTTGAGGGCAGGACCAGCCGTATCCTTGAAGGGGTCGCCGACGGTGTCACCCACAACACCAGCTTTATGGCGTTCGGAACCTTTGCCGAGATTGTTCTTCGGGTCTTTCGGTTCATCTTCGATCAACTTTTTGGCATTGTCCCATGCGCCGCCGGAGTTATTGAGGAAGACCGCCAGCAACTGACCGGAAACAATAATACCAGCAAGGAAGCCGCCGAGTGCCTCCACCTGAAGAATGAGACCGACAACGATCGGTGTCACGATACCAAGCAGAGCCAGCGACATCAATTCCTTCTGAGCCGCAGTAGTGGAAATTCCAACCGCCTTGGCATAATCCGGCTTGATCTTCCCCTCCAACACACCCAGCTTGAACTGGCGGCGAACTTCCAGCACGATGAGAGAAGCGGCGCGGGAAACTGCCTGAATGGCAAAGGAAGAGAACAGCCACGGCAGAGCGGCACCGATCAACATACCCACAAAAACCTGCGGGTTGTCAGCACGGATACCGATGTTCTTGATCCACTGCGCTTCTGGAACATTCAAAATGCTTTGTGAACGCGTCACATCGACAAGGAAGGAACCAAAGAGCGAAACAGCCGCAATAACCGCAGAACCGATCGCAACACCCTTGGTGATCGCTTTGGTGGTATTACCAACGGCGTCGAGGTCAGCCATAATCTGCTGCGCAACTTTGGTCTCTTTATCGGTCTTTCCAGACCAGGACATTTCACCAATACCGTTGGCATTGTCCGCGATCGGACCAAAAGAGTCCATCGCAACATTGTTGCCGGTGAGGGTAAGCATACCAATACCGGTCATCGCAACGCCGTAAAGAATGAAAGTCGCCCTATCAGCGCCAGCCACACCTGGAATGGTACCGAAGATAAAAATGGAAGCGATGATGGTCAAGGCGATAACGATCACAGACCAAACGGAGGATTCAAAACCAACAGAAACACCGTTCAGAATCAAGGTCGCAGGACCCGTATCGGCAGCCTTCTTGATGTCATTGACAGGAGCCGCATGCGTGCCGGTGAAGTATTCGGTCAGGCGGTCGATCAAGATCGCCAAAACAACACCAACACCAACCGCTGTCGGCAAACGCCACCAGCCGCCCCAGGCATTCATTTCAGGGGTATTCAAATAGAAGAAACCGGCAACAAAGAACAAAGCCGCAGAGATCATAGCAGAAGTCAAAAAGCCGCTGAAGATCGCGCTCATCGCATCTTCGCTCTTGCCAGTATCGCCAGCCTTCACAAAGTAGGTACCGATAATGGAAGATAGAACGCCGATACCACGAACCATCAACGGGAAGATGATCCATTCAAGCTGACCGGTCGCGTGCCAGAGAGCCAGACCAAGGATCAAACCGGAGACGATGGTCACTTCATAGGATTCGAAGATGTCGGCAGCCATACCGGCGCAGTCACCAACGTTGTCACCGACGAGGTCAGCAACCACAGCGGGATTACGCGGATCATCCTCAGGGATGCCTGCTTCGACCTTACCGACCAGATCAGCGCCGACGTCGGCAGCTTTGGTGAAGATACCGCCGCCCACACGCATGAACAGCGCAAGGAGCGTTCCACCGAAACCAAAGCCGAGAAGCGCATCCGGGGCTGCGATCCCGAGAATAATAAAGATGATGGTCCCGCCGAGCAGACCCAAACCATCGGTCAACATACCGGTGATGGTGCCTGCGCGGTAGGCGATGCGAAGCGCATCACCGAAGGATTTTCTGGAAGCAGAAGCCACGCGGACGTTGCCTTCCACTGCCATGCGCATCCCGATCTGACCGACCGTCAGAGAGAAGCCTGCACCCATGACGAATGCAATGGCGCGCGCAATACCGATGATGAGTTTGACCTGGCTTTCAGCCATTCCATGGAAGCGTTCCAACGCCTCGGGCGAGGGCGGAACAACATAGACTGAAAGGAAAAGGGCAATGGTGAGAATACCGATCAAAGGCAGAATGGACTTGAGTTGTTTCTGCAAGTATGCGTTTGCACCATCCTTGATCGCACCCCAAACTTCCTGCATTTTTTCCGTTCCCTTATCCTCTTGAAGGATCTGAGAGCGCAAAAAAATCGCGTATCCGAGCCCAAGCCAAGCAACGACAAAAACGGCCCAAATCGCGATCTGTTCCAAATTGGTTAATCCCATTGTGAACATGAAAGGATACTCCTCCTAAAGAGATGAAAAAATAAAGGCTTTCGCCTTTTAAGCAAAAGGATTTTACAGTCGCATAGGGTTTGTGTCAAGAAAATAAGCGCAACGTTAATTTTTGGAAACAAAAAAGTTGACAGTCCCTGCCAAAACTGATAATATACGTCGAAATTAAATGGTATAGGAGAAAAAACATGCTCCAGGAAATAAATACACAAATCTTCACCTTAACCCCTGCTGCCAGTGAGGCGGTCAAGAACATCCTCACCGAACGTAAACTTGAAGGCTATGCCCTGCGTGTGTACGTTGCCAGCGGCGGTTGCTGCGGTGTTAACTTTGGCATGGCACTCGACAACAACATCCGTGAGGTTGATACGATCTTCGAAGCCGACGGTGTCAAGGTCGTTGTAGATGAAGTCTCCATTGACTATCTGCGCGATGCCACTGTCGATTTCGTGAACGACCCCACCCACGGCGCCGGCTTTGCAGTCAGCAGCCCGAATGCCCACAGCCATGAAGGCGGCGCTTGTGCCTGTGGCAGCGACAGCAGTGAAAGTTCCTGCGGCTGCGGCGGCTCTTGCAGCTGCAACAACTAATCATTAGCGAAACACAAAAAATGGACAGGAAGCACCTGTCCATTTTTGATTCTTGCAAGTTTATCTACCGCGCAGGAAGGAGATCAAAGTCCCAAAAGCGCCGATAAAACCCAGCACAATGATGATCAAACCTACCGGGACGCGGTTCGCCGCATCTAGATTAGGCAAAAACGTGGGAACTACAAGGTCAGGCGGCGGTGTAAACGTCGGCAAACGCGTCGGCGTGACGGGGGCAATGAAAGCGGCAGCGAGGGTCGGGTCAATCGTTGGGGTAGACGCAGGCGTGGGCGTATTTGGAGCGGGAATCACCGGTAAACGTCCTGTCTTGATAATGGTGACATATGGTCCATACACCCAGGCAACAGAGCCGGGCACGCCGGGATAATAGACTTGAATCCAATTATTGTCTTCCGAAATACCCAGAGCAGGGACTTGCTGCCCCACTAAAAGAATTCCCACAGAGGGATACAAATATGAACTTGGACCCGAATATACGTTGACGATTTCAAGGTCGAGATTCACCCGTACGATCATACCGGTAGCTGTCCCGGTAACCGTGGGAATCGAGCCGGTTGGCTGCTGCGCAACCACAGTAAATTCCGGCGATGCATATAGTGTAAGCAGAAAACCGAAACAAGCCATTAACAGAAAAGCTGTCAATCGTTTTTTGGGGTCGGTCATGAAAAGTTCACCTGCGAACGAGTGAGAGCAGGAATCCGATCACTCCCAATATGGTGAGCGCGATAATGATCGAAGCCCAGGGAATTCCAACCCGCGAAGATTCGGTTTGTTCAAATTCGATTTTTTCCAAAGTGGGCGCGGGCGTGAATGTTGGCAGACGGGTATTTGTCGGAACAACAATAAATTGCGCAGCGAGAGTCGGGTCGATCGTGGATGTGGCGGGAGGAATCGGCGTAGGCGGTGGTTCTACAACTTTCAAGTTTCCAGGCGGCGAAACTTCCACCAAAGGCGAATAGACCCAGCCTTTGCCTCCGGGGGCACTGGGGAATTCGATCTGGACCCAATCGCCTCCCTGGGAACGTCCCAAAGCGGGGGCGGTGGAACCGGTCGCCAGTACACCGACAACTGGATAAACCGTCGAACTTGGTCCCATGCGGACATTGATCTGAGGTTCGGTGGTAATCACGGTGATGAAGAGCCCGGTTCCGGCGGAGGGAGATTCTGTCGGTTGCTGAGCCAGGACTCCGGTCGAGGATGAGGCGAAAAAAGTCCCAAATAGGATAAGTAGAATCGCAAAGGTCAAAGTGAAAGAGTGAAACTTATATTTTGTCATTTCGTAAATTTTTTAAAAGGAGAATCGCAAAGGCGATTATAATCGAGTTCATGGAACGAAAAATCTTTCACGGGAAGATCAAGCCGGTGGATATTGCACAAGCTCTGCTGGCGGAGTTCAATCAGGGCAACCTGCGCGCGCAGATCCTGGGGCAAAGCGATAAGATCGTTGTGCAAGTGGGAACAAGACCGGGCGCAATGTCTGGCGGGCAGACTGCAATGACTGTCACTGTTCAATCGGTCGAAGAAGGGATCATGGTTGAATTGGGGCAGCAAGCCTGGTTGGGCGTGGCTGCCAGCCTCGGCGTCAGTGCGCTTGCCGCGTTGAAAAATCCATTCAGCCTGATCGGTCGGCTGGATGATATTGCCCAGGATATCGAGAATTTGCAGATCAGCGAAAGAGTATGGGCTGTCATTTCCCAAGCCGCGCGTGCGGCGGGAGCTTCAGCCGAACTTTCGGAAAATTTACGGCGTACTACTTGCGAGTATTGCCACGTTGCCAACCCTGTGGGAGAGCCGTCCTGCATTGCATGTGGTGCTCCGCTTGGGCTGGTACAGCCAACCACCTGTCGAAATTGCGGATTTGTGGTGAAACCCACCGAAAGAATCTGCCCCAATTGCAAGCAACCCTTATAGGTTCACAAAATGAATTTACGCGAAATCGAAACCCGCCTTCAGAACTTGATCGAAGTGGAACTTCTAAAAGTTCTCCCGGGTAAACGTGTGGAAGATGTTATCGTTCAGAAACTTGCATCAGCCATCCAACAGAACAGCATGAAGGCGGGCAATGACGTCACAATTCCAGATGTCTACACGCTAACCATGCATCCAGACACCGCAAAAATATGGGTGGACGGCGGATTACTTACAGTTATTTTACATTCTGTCACCACAGTGGCACAGGAAGCTGGTTTTAAGTTTACAATAGCACCAACTGTTACCGTCGTAACTGACGAAAAGGTTAAACCAAATGATGTCGAGATTTTGGCATCGCATCGGATAGAAACAATGGCAGAAACAAATTCCTCACCACTTGATACTGGTAGCCTAGATAGCAGCGTCGAAAAAATACCAGAAAACTCATTTCTTATTGTTGAAGGCGTAAAGATCTACCCCCTCAATCTTCCGGTTGTGAACATCGGACGCAGACTTGATAATCAGCTCATTATCGACGACCCCCGGGTCTCCCGAAACCATGCACAACTACGCGCCATCAAAGGACGGTTTGTCGTTTTCGACCTGAACTCCACAGGCGGCACCTTTGTCAACGGGCAGCGGACAAGCCAAAGCGTTCTCTACCCCGGGGATGTCATTTCCCTTGCGGGTGTCGCGCTTATTTTTGGACAAGACAACCCGCCTCCGCGCCCGGACCTCAAGAGTACGGCTCCCTTCAAGAATCAGGTCGACCGTCCGACAGCGGTTTTCGATAAAAACCATTCCACAGCAAACTTCAAGAAAAAATGAGCGGCACTGTTGTTCTGGCGCTTCGATTCCTGACGGCGCTTGCACTATATGGATTCCTCGGCTGGGTATTGGTATTTCTCTATCGGGAAATCCAACGTCAGGGATCGATTCTGGTTAATCGCCGCATTCCGGGGATCAGCCTCATGGTCAGGGCACCTGGCGGCAAGGGGACGATGCGGTACTTTAATCAAGCCGAGATCACCATTGGAAGGGACCCCGGCTGCGATATTCCCCTTGCAGATGACACCGCCTCTGCGCGGCACGCCCACCTTACATATCATCACAACCAATGGTGGCTCGAAGACCTCAACTCCACGAACGGGACGCGGTTGAACACGCTGAAAATCACCACGCCAACCGTGATCACCTCCGGTGACGAGATCCAATGCGGGGGATCAGATCTATCGGTCAGCCTTTCAGAGAACGTTGTGATCGAACCTACACAACGTTTGGGAAAACGCGACCAGCACAAACCGAATGAATAGTCAGGTACAAAGCCGGCTCTTAAAATGGGCTGCATTCTTCCTTTTCCTGCAATCCATGATTCTCACGCTCGCGCCTGCCGTGCGGGAACGATCCTGGGATGTAGATTACAGGTTATCGCATTGGATCGGCTTCCTCGTTTGGGCATTATTCACATACCTCACTCACCGCTCACTCGTCAAATTTCTGCCCGACCATGACCCGTATATCTTTCCAGCCGCAGCGCTGCTCAGCGGCTGGGGCTTATTAACCATCTGGCGGTTGGACGAAAGTTTCGGGGCGCGGCAAACCGTCTGGCTCGCCATCAGCATGACCGCACTAATGCTTGCCGTGCGTTATCTAAAAGAACTCACCTTTCTCAAAAACTATAAATACATTTTTCTTACCGGCGGTTTGCTCATCACTGCATTGACCCTCGTCTTTGGCTCAAACCCGCTCGGTGTGGGTCCACGATTATGGCTCGGGCTGGGAGGCGTTTATTTCCAACCGTCTGAACCGCTGAAAATTCTGCTGGTTATTTATCTTGCCGCCTACCTTTCCGACCGCGTCAATATTCGCCTTTCCTCCATACCACTTCTGATTCCAACTTTGGTTGTGACTGGTCTGGCGCTTCTGCTTTTACTTGTTCAACGTGATCTCGGCACAGCCTCGATCTTCATTTTTATCTTCACCATATTTCTTTTTATCGCCACCGGCAAACGGCGCATTTTGATCGCCACAGGCGCATTTCTTTTAGCCGCGCTACTCATTGGCTATTTTCTCGTCGATATCATTCATGTCCGCGTGGTGGGATGGCTCAATCCGTGGGACGACCCAACGGGCAACTCGTATCAGATCATCCAATCCCTGCTCGCTGTGGCAAATGGCGCAACACTTGGAAGAGGCCTCGGGATTGGAAGCCCGCTGCTGGTGCCGGTTGCCATCTCAGATTTTATTTTCTCCGCCATTGCAGAAGAGACGGGTCTTATCGGGACCCTCGGCTTGATCAGCCTCATTTGGTTGATCCTCGCCCGCGGCTTGATCACCGCCCTGCGTGCGCCGGGAAATTTCAGGCGCTATCTCGCCGCAGGCGTTGTGACGTATCTTGGCGTGCAAAGCCTGCTTATCATCGGTGGGAATCTGCGCCTGCTTCCTCTCACCGGCGTGACCCTGCCATTCGTCTCCTACGGCGGCTCTTCTTTATTGACCTCATTCTTCGCTTTGTATCTTCTACTCTCCATAAGCAACACAGAGGAAGAAGAACCTGCTCCCCTGCAAAGCCTGCGCCCATATACGATCCTCGCGGGAATTTTCGCATTGGGTTTCGCCGCCTGCGCAGTGACGGGCGCCTGGTGGGCGCTCTTCCGCAGCAATGACCTGCTCACCCGTACCGATAATGCCCGACGCGCAATTGCTGATCGCTTCGTCCCGCGCGGAGAAATTCTCGATAATAGTAATCTGCCTATCAATATTACCGCCGGAGAAAGCGGGGATTTCATCCGCGAATACCTCTACCCGGATCTGGCGCCAATAACAGGTTATACGCACCCGGTATACGGTCAAGCCGGTTTGGAAGCCAGTTTGGATAATTACCTGCGCGGACTTCAGGGAAATCCCTCCAGCCTCATTCTCTGGAACCAGCTGATTTACGGCACTCCTCCCTCCGGCTTGGATGTGCGCCTAAGCATCGACATGGAACTGCAGCGGATTGCTGATGGTTTATTGGGCGATCATTCGGGCGCGATCATTTTAATGAATGCGGAGACTGGTGAAATTCTTGTCATGGCGTCGCATCCAACATATGACCCGAATAAATTGGATGAAGAAGGCGACCTGCTCTCACAAGACGAGGATTCGCCGCTTCTTAATCGCGCCACACAAGGGTTGTACCCCATCGGCAATGTGATCCAGCCGTTGATACAGGCGCAATTCGGTGAAGAACTGCCGTCAGAGTCCAGTTTGTTAATATCGTATGAAGAATTTGGATTTTTCCGATCACCGCAAATTACGATGCCGGTCGCCTCAAGTCCTTTAACAAATGACCTGGCAGACATGCGCGTCAGCCCGCTGCAGGTTTGTCTCGCGGCGGCGGCTTTGAGCAATCAGGGAGTGATGCCAGCGCCGCGCATCGCCATTGCTGTGAACACCCTTGAGCAGGGATGGGTGGTGCTCCCGGCGTTGGATGAACCTCGAGAGGTGATTCAGGCGCAGGCGGCGGAAGAAGCGGCTCGTACCTTCGTCCAGGAAGGCAAAGCTTATTGGAGTCACGCCGGGCGCGGAACCATCAGCAAGACAACGGTCACATGGTTGGTTGCAGGAACCCCGCCGGATTGGCGCGGGGCTCCGCTTGCGTTGGTGGTGGCGCTGGAGGAAAATAACGTCCCGCTTGCAGAAAGGATCGGCGACAAATTATTTACCGCCATCCTTGAGCAATAAAAAAAGCCGAGCAAATTGCTCGGCTTCTTTATTGTCTGGAATTTACATTCCGTTGTCGTTGTCTTTGGCACTGTAACCCGGACCACTTGTGAAGAAATCGTAGTTCGGCTGAATGTCGGGGGTAAGGTCCACAGTTTCGCCGGCTTCGAGCTGACGGGTGGTTTCAAGCACAACGTGGGTTCCATGATGATTGTCGGCTTCGTAGTGACCAGTAAGACCAAGCTTATTGATGTACTCACCACCTTTGGCGGTGTAGGCGGAAGGAACTTCATCTTCGGGGAAGATCGCGGCGAAGGGGCATTCAGGAACGCAGGCGCCGCAGTCGATGCAGGTATCGGGGTCGATGTAGACCATCGGGAATTCTTCCAAAGGCACACCGGGGATAATGCATTCAACGGGGCAAACTTCGATACATCCGCGGTCACGAACGCAAAGGCTGGTAATAATATGGGTCATAAGATTTTTTCTCCTTGTGAGATTATAGACAAACAGGATTTGTCTATTATAACGTCCTTTGCTCTCATGGCAAGTGAAAAAAATCACCCCGCAAATTTGATTTACGGGGTGTCGTTTTGCTTTGTTTTAGGGAATTACGCTGCGAATTTCGCGGCGACAGCTTCCCAATTGACCACGTTCCACCATGCAGCGACGTAATCGGGACGGCGGTTCTGGTAGTTCAGGTAGTAGGCATGTTCCCACACGTCGATTCCGAGAATGGGAGTCATCCCATCAGAAAGCGGATTGTCCTGATTGGCGGTAGAGACAACAGCGAGTCCGCTGCCTTTTTTGACGAGCCAAGCCCAACCGGAGCCGAAGCGGGTGCCGGCAGCTTTTGTAAACTCATCCTTGAAAGCGTCGAAAGAATTGAATGAAGCATCGATCGCTTTGGCGAGGTCGCCTTTCGGAGCGCCGCCTGCGTTGGGAGCCATGATCTCCCAAAAAATATTATGGTTGTAAGTCCCGCCGCCGTGATTGCGAACCACACCGCGAACACCTTCAGGGACCGCGTTCAGGTCGCTAAGCATCGCCTCGAGGGATTTTCCCTGAAGTTCAGGGGTCTTTTCCACCGCGCCATTCAGATTGTTAATATAAGCTTGATGATGTTTTGTGTGATGGATCTCCATCGTCCGCGCATCGATGTGCGGTTCAAGAGCATCATAAGCATAAGCAAGTTTCGGAAGTTCAAAAGCCATGAGTTTTCTCCTTCAAGTTGGTTGATTTATAAATGACAAATCAATTTTATCTCTCCTCCCAAGCGGATGCAAGAAAAATCGAATTTTATAACAAATATCTAATAAAACCCTTGAAATGGATTTTCGGTCTTTAAAGAAAAATTCCGCACCTTTTCGATGCGGAATTTTTGATAACGGCTATTTCTTTTCGCCGCCGAGCAGCCCGCCCAGCAAACCTGCGGCATCATCCAAACCGATGCCGTCGCTCAAATCGATATTCCCGGCGAGGATGGCATCGAACTTGCCTGCAATATTCGGCGGAAGTTTCTTTTCGACAAAATCCAAGACCACATCCACAGCCTGCAAAGCCTGCGCGTCGGTGATCTTAACTTTTTTGGCGACCAGTTCCGCAATTTCATTTTTTACATTAGACATATTGTTGATTTCTCCTTTTTCAATGATAGCCTGAATCTAGCATACCTCATTTTAAACCGCAAGCCATTCCACCACAAACCACTTTCGAGTAAACTCGGCGGCATTATGGATTCAAAGACCCGCATCCTCCTACCCGCCGCACTTATCATCGCCACATTGGCAGTTTCCACTTCGAGCATTTTTATCCGCTTTGCACAGGGAGACGGCGCGCCGTCATTGGTCATCGCCGCATTGCGGATGACGTTCGCCGCGCTGATGATCGCTCCATTCGCGCTGGCGCGTCATCTTGACGAGATCAAACGCCTCACACGGACCGAGATCCTGCTCGGTGTTATCTCGGGCATTTTCCTCGCCTTGCACTTCGCCACATGGATCACGTCTCTTGAATATACAAGCGTTGCCAGTTCGGTCGTCTTCGTAGCGACAGGTCCGCTGTGGGTGGCGATCCTCTCGCCGCTGCTGCTGAAAGAGCACATCTCGCGGACAGCCGTTGTCGGCTTGGCGCTGGCAATGGTCGGCGGAGCAGTGATCGGGTTGTCTGATGCGTGCGTCTGGAATTCAGGTCTTGTCTGCCCGGCGATGAAAGACATCCTCAAAGGTTCAGCCATGTGGGGAAATTTCCTCGCGCTGATGGGCGCATGGGCGGTGACCGGTTATCTCATCATCGGACGAAAACTGCGAGCTGGGACGTCGCTCGTGCCTTATATCCTGCTGGTGTACAGCATGGCTGCGATTGTTTTGATCGTCATTATGCTGGCAACGGGAAATTCATTCTTCGGCTACGAAACTAAAACCTACGGCTGGATTTTTCTGCTGGCGGCAATTCCGCAGTTGATCGGTCACACCACCTACAATTGGTCACTAAAATATTTGACGGCAACTTTAGTCTCCGTGACCGTGCTCGGCGAACCGGTTGGGTCTGCCATTCTGGCGTATTTCATTTTGCACGAAACACCGTCAGCGATGACGATAGCTGGTGGTATATTAATTCTCGCCGGAATTTTCCTTGCAAGCAAGAATTCGCAATCGAACGGGTGAGGCAAAACTTTTGTGACTCAAATAATTATCGTAATGGGCGTGTCTGGTTCAGGCAAGACGACTGTTGGTTCGATGCTGGCGCATGAACTTGGCTGCGAATTTTACGACGCTGATGATTTTCATTCGCCTGCCAATCGCGAGAAAATGTCACAGGGTTTGCCGCTGACAGATGAAGACCGCGCTGATTGGTTGAATTCACTGCAAAATTTAATCCAAGAAAAGTTGGAGAAAAACTCACCCTGCGTTTTGGCGTGTTCCGCGCTGAAGCAGGTTTATCGCGAGCAATTGTCCATCGATGAAAGTATCCGGTTTGTGTATCTGCATGGGACGTATGACCAGATCGAAACAAGAATGAAGCGCAGACAGTCCCATTACATGCCAGTGGAACTATTGAAAAGTCAGTTCGAAACGCTGGAAGAACCGACGGACGCCCTGTATGTGGATATTTCCAAAACGCCGGAAGAGATCGTTCAAATCATCCGAAAAGGAATCACACCATGAAGCTCCCTGCACATCTTTACCTCGACGAGCACGACATTCCGTATGAAGCAAAAAGCTTTTCGCCTGAAACCGAAAAAGGCGCAGCAAACGTCGCAAAGGTTTTGGATTTTCCTGAACGCCAGGCGGTGAAAACGCTCATCTTTCAAGTTGTGGATTCAGAGGAGTGTGTGCTGGTGATGCTTGGCGGCGACCAAAATGCCATTTCGGGAAATCTAAAAAGAGCCATCGGATCGCGCAATATTCGGATGGCGCCGCCTGAAAAGGTCAAAGAAGTGACCGGATATATCATCGGCTCGATCCCCGCCTTTGGCTGGCAGCCCGAAGGACTCCGTACCTTCCTCGAAGCGACTCTGACCGAAGAGCCCATCCTCGGCACGGGAGCCGGTCAATGGGGCGAAGAGATCATGATCACGCCGGAAAATTTGATCAAAGCCAGTAATGCCAGAGTTGTGAACCTGACCATTAAAAATAACGAGTAGTAAATTATTGAGGTTGATATGAATGCAGAAATAAAAGCACTGATCGAGCATTTCAAGTTCGAGCCGCTCCCCGTGGAAGGGACTTTATTCGCCAGCACGTATCGTTCGGAAGACAGTCTCCCAAACGGCAAACCCTACGGGACGGGCATGATCGGGATGTATTGTCATGAGCCTCGCAGCGTTTCATACTTCCATAAATTAACCATCGATGAAATGTGGCATTTTTATGGCGGCGACCCACTGAGACTGATCCTTTTATATCCTGATGGTTCCACTTGCGATGTGATTCTTGGAAATGATCCGCTGAAAGGACATCAGGTGCAATTCGTGATTCCTGCCGGGGTATGGCAGGCGGGTCACTGCATGGAAGGCGGAAAATACTCCCTTTTCGGCTGCACACTTGCCCCCGGTTTTACCGATGACATTTTCACAGGTGGAACACAAGACGAATTGCTCAAGTTATATCCAGATAGAAAAAATGATATTTCGCTTTATGGTCTGACAGGCGATAACATATCCATGCCGGAAGGGTTTGCGCAGTAAGCACATCTCACCTCAATCCCAAGGACTTAGCCGCGGATTTCACAAATTTACACAAAAAAAGCCGACCAGTTGTAACTGGTCGGCTTTTTGAGCTTAATCCTGTTTATCGTAAAGTCATCCAGTTTAGGTCACGCAAGCCTGCGGCGAGATCTTCGCGGAAATCATTTTCGGACATGCGCCATTCCCAATTGCCGCCGAGCCGGCTTGGATAGTTCATCCGCGCCTCGCCGCCCAGACCGAGAATATCCTGCATGGGAGTAACGGCGATCACAGCGACGGATTTCCACACAGCACGGATAAGGTCCCATGCAAAATCGTGACCGTCCACACCAAGATAGCGGCGCGCAAAATCCTTTTCGTTATCCGGCGCGGAGTTGAACCAACCCATTGCCGTGTCATTGTCATGAGTGCCAGTATAGGCAACATAATTGGGAACATAGTTATGCGGCAGGAAGGGATTGTCGGGACCGGTGAAGCCAAATTGCAAAACCTTCATGCCGGGAAGGTCAAAAGCGTGCAGCAATTCGATCACATCAGGCGTGACGAGTCCCAGATCTTCCGCCACAATGGGCAGACCAACACCCGCCGCATCGCCATTACCAAGGTCTTCGTCGATGGTGCGGAACAAGTCCTTGCCGGGACCGGGAACCCAGCGCCCGTTCTCGGCGGTCTTTTCGGTAGCGGGAATTTCATAATAACCGGCAAAACCGCGGAAGTGGTCGAAGCGCAAAATATCCACGGTGTTTAATACTGCATGAATACGCGAAAGCCACCAGGCGTAGCCCTCTTTTTTATGGACTTCCCAGTTGTAAAGCGGATTGCCCCACAACTGTCCGGTCTTTGAGAAAAGATCAGGCGGAACTCCTGCCACAACGGTAGGATTGCCGCTCTCATCGAGGAAGAACAGATCAGGATGAGCCCAAACGTCGGCTGAATCATAAGCGACAAAAATGGGAATGTCGCCCATGATCTGAATGCCCTTTTCATTTGCATATTTGCGGAGTTTGGTCCACTCACGGAAGAAAAGGAATTGATAAAAGGAGTAACGTGTAATGGCTTCGGCTAATTCTTTTCTGGCTTTGGTCATCGCTGTCTTTTTGCGAAGCTTCAAAGCGGAATCCCATCCGCTCCATGAGCCGCCGCCGTTCACTTCTTTCAACGCCATGAATAGAGAGAAATCGTCCAGCCAGGAGGCGTTCTCGGCGCAGAAATAACTGAAGGCTTCGCGTAAATCTCCCGGGTTGGTTTGGAAGCGCTGAAACGCTTTCAGCAGCAGATCAAGCTTTTTAGGTATGACCGCTCCAAAGTCCACGCGTGAGGCGGGCAATCCCTTTAGCGCCTCCAGATCATCCTGTGTAACCAATCCTTCGGCGAGCAGGTCATCCGGGCTGATGAGATAAGGATTGCCTGCAAAAGCCGAAAAACATTGATACGGCGAATCGCCATATCCGGTGGGACCGAGCGGAAGGATCTGCCAGATCTTGCAGCCCGTGGAAGCGAGCCAATCGACAAAGCGATATGCCTGCGGACCAAGGTCGCCGATGCCGTACGGACCCGGCAGGCTGGTGGGATGAAAAAGAATACCGGAAGAACGTTTGAATGCCATGATTATTTCACCAATGATTGATAGAGTTTTAGATATTCACGCGCCGATGACTCCCATGAAAAATCGGTTGCCATGCCTGCGCGCTGAATGGACTCCCATTTCTCGTGGTCTGGGAGCGTTTTGAGTCCTGTCTTGATGGCGCTGACCAACGACATATGATGCATTTTCTCGAAGACAAAACCGGTTTCATCCTGCTTGACCGTATCCTTCAAGCCGCCCACTGCGCGGACGACGGGTACGCACCCGTAGCGCATCGCGATCATTTGGGCAAGTCCGCAAGGTTCATATCGGGAAGGCATGAGGATCATGTCAGCACCGGCGTAGATCTGACGCGCGAGTTTCGCATCGAAACGCAGTTCGGCTTTGATCTTTTCGGGAAATAGATTTTGCAATTCGCGGGCGGTTTCTTCCAATTTTGGGTCGCCTGTTCCGAGGATGACCGCTTGAAAATCGATGCGCTTCATATTTTTGAGCGCAGTAAAAGCGAGGTCAACGCCTTTCTGAACATCCATGCGGGAAATGATCGCAAGCAGAGGAATATCCGGGTTGCGAGCAAGCCCAAGTTTTTCCTGCAATAACTCCTTGTTCTCGGCGCGTCGCTTGAGCGTATCGAGGTTGTAATTAACGCTGATGGCTTTATCAGTAGCCGGGTCAAATGAGACGGTGTCAATGCCGTTCAAAATTCCGCTCAACGTTTCTCTTCGCTGCCCCAGAAATTCCTGAAGTCCGCAGCCAAATTCCTCGGTGAGGACTTCGCCCGCATATCCCGGCGAGACAGCCACGATTGCATCCGAAGCCCACAGTCCCAATGGAAGCGGTAAAACCCGCGCCCATTCGGGCAGGTCAGTTTGGGCGAGCTTGATCCCGTAACTTTCCAGAATACCGCCAACATCCGCGCCCATGAAAGGCAAATTATGAAGGGACACAACACCAGCAACGTGCTTTGCGCCCGCTTCCCAACGTTTGGTCAGGTTCACATAAATGCTCAACGCCGTGTGCCAGTCATTCGCGTGGACAACGTCCGGCTGCCAGTTGATATATCGCGGGAGTTCCATTGCCGCCAATGAGAAGAAGGCATATTTTTCAGAGTCGCGCGATGCGTCGAGGGAATAGACAGATCCGTTCGCGCGGATGGGCTCGCCGCCGATGAAGTAGACGGGCATATCGTCAAGCACAGTTTCGAACGCCTCAACCTGGACCTCGGAGTCGCCGCGCTGTATCGAAAAGGGTTCCAGCGGACGGAGATTCTCCGCTTTCACCACCGGGTGATACGGCAGCACAAGGCGGACATCCAATTTCAGATCATCATTTGAAAGCGCACGTAATTCGCGCGGAAGCACACCCGCAACGTCGCCAAGCCCGCCGACTTTGATAAAAGGGTCGGCTTCAGCAGCGAGAAAGAACACGTTTATGGTTTTAGACATGGATGGTATTTTACACCCCGCCGAAGCTATTCAATGACGATTCCATCAAGGTTATCTTTCGGCTCAGGATACTTCATTTTCAGCCCTTTGAGCGTATCAACCAGCACCGTGGAAATGACCAGATCACGGTGCCATTTGCGATCCGCAGGCACAATGTACCAGGGCGCATGCTTCTTGCTCGTCTTGCTTAGCATGGCTTCATACGCTTTTTGATAATCATCCCATAACTTTCGCTCCCCAAGATCACCAACGCTGAACTTCCAATGCTTCGACGGGTCGTCAAGGCGGGCTTGCAGGCGTTCCTTTTGTTCTTCCTTGCTGATATGCAGATAGAACTTCAAAATGGTCGTCCCGTTTTCCGCCAGCATGGATTCAAACTCATTGATCTGGTCATAACGCTTCGACCAGACATCCTTCGGCACATAATCATGCACGCGAACCACCAGCACATCTTCATAGTGGCTGCGGTTGAAGATCACCATTTCGCCGTTGGCTGGTGTCACTTTATGAACGCGCCATAAAAAATCATGCGAAAGCTCTTCGGGCGTGGGAACCTTGAAACTGGCAACCTTCACACCCTGCGGGTTAACGCCATCGAACACGCGCCGAATGGTGCCATCCTTGCCGCCGGTATCCATTGCCTGTAAAACCACCAAAACCTTATGCTTCCCTTCGGCATAAAGCAGTTCCTGCAATTCCTGTAATTCCTGATTCAATTTCGCAATGGCTTCCAAGCCTTCTTTTTTGCCACCCTTGAAATCACCCGTTTCATGCGGGTCGCGTTTCGTTAAATCGACCTTCTCTCCGGGTTCAACCAAATATCTCTTCATGAGACCTCCAAGTGTTTATAAAAAACCTCCGAGCGTTTTGCCCAGAGGTTTGAATTGGTGGGAGCCTGATGGGTTTCGAACCCACAACATCCACATCCACAGTGTGGCGCTCTGCCGTTGAGCTACAGGCTCCATAATTAGCGGGCGAGATTATATCACAAGATTTTTTGGATGGCGGACAGAACCGCCTCTCTCTGGACCTGAACCTGTTCGCCGTTTCCAAGGTTTTTGACCACGACCAGACCTTTTTCCACTTCATCGGGTCCGAGGACCAAAGCCGCTTTCATCTTCATTTTATCCGCAAATTTGAACTGCTTCGGCAGTTTCGTCGGCTCGGGGAAAACCATCACGCTCAAACCGGATTCTCTCAACTCCGCCGCCAAAGCAATGGACTGCATCCATAACTTTTCGTCGAATACAGTGACCAGCACCTGCGCCGGGCTGGGATTAAATTCCGGCACAAGCCCTGCCTCCTGCAAGATGATCCCAATGACAACGTCGCCCATCGCGAAGCCGACACCCGAAAGCGGCTGCCCGCCGACATCCGCCAGAAGATTGTCGTAGCGACCGCCGCCGAAGATGGCGCGTTTCAATGAGCCGGTCACATCAAAGGCTTCGAAGACGGTACCGGTGTAGTACAACAGTCCGCGCATGATGTTCGGGTCGAATTTGACGTAATCTTTCACACCCAAGGCTTCCAACGCGGCAAAAAGGCGGACTAGTTCATCGCTCTTTTTCCACAATTCAAAATTGCCGAGAATATCCTTCAAGCCGTCGAGCTGCTTTTGGTTCAAACCAAGGTCAAGGGCGTAGGCGTCCCATTTGGCGGATTCCATCTTGGTGCGGCGATCCACCAGATTCGAAACGTCGAGGCGTTTTTCTAAAGGAATCTCCAACGCGTCAAACTCAGAATCCATCAGGCGGCGATTATTCACATAGATCAGAGCCCGCTCCGGGCTGAGTCCGACCGAGCGCAGGAATGTCGCCCCAACTGCGATCAGTTCCGCATCCGCTTCCGGCGAGTTGACTCCCAGCATATCCACATTCCATTGGAAGAACTCGCGCGTGCGACCCTTTTGAGGCTGCTCATAACGCCAGAACGGACCGAACGACCACCAGCGAACCGGAAAGACCAACTCGCCCTGTTTGGCAGCGATCATGCGTGCCAGGCTGGGTGTCAATTCCGGGCGCAGGGTTACCAAATCTCCCCCGCGATCTTCAAAGGTAAAAGACTGCTTCTTGACCAATTCTTCGCCGGATTTTGCCGCGTAGAGGTCGATCGTTTCTATAAATGGCGCGTCCCATTCCTGATAACCAAACGCCTGAGCCGCAGACCGGACCTTGCCATAGATAAAGTTCCGCAATGCCATTTGCTCAGGATAAAACTCGCGGGTGCCTTTAACAGACTGAATAGTAGATTTCATTGACTTCTCCCAAAAAACTGAACCCGATTTTAGCATATTCTCAAAAAAGGCTTATGACAATCAACACAACTTGACGGGAACAATCGCACTGCCGTTTATTTGTGAAAAATAGTACAAATAGGACGCAAAGATAATTTTACTAAGGAGAGACACTATGCAAGAATTGGACAAGGTAAAACTCGAGCTTGGCAAGATACCCTGGTTTCAGGAGCTGCAAATCAAGCACTTGGACATGATCGCAGGGATCACCCAGCTAAAACAGGCTCACGCAGGTGAGACTCTGTTTCGCGAAAGCGACAAGGAAGATTTTATATATATCGTTCTTGAAGGACGTGTGGCGCTGGATATGTTCGTGCCGCCAAGGGGAAAAGTGAGGTTTTACACTGCAGAACGGTGGGAAGTCTTCGGGTGGTCGAGTGTAACACCCAGCGTCCGGCAACGAACGGCGGGCGCAACGGCTGTCACAGAGACATTCCTTGCTGCGGTTGAAGCGGCAAAACTGCGGGAACTTTGCGACCAGGATCATACCCTGGGGTATCTCGTGATGCGTCGTTTGGCAAATGTGGTTGCCAGCCGTTTATTGATCACACGCCTGCAGCTTTTGGATATGTTCAGTTCACCGGAGGAAAACAATGCAAAATGAATTTATATTTGGCGTAAATTCCACCGTGGCTCTCCAAAAAAAGGATTTCGATCTCCTTCTAAAGAAATTGCAAGAGTTGGGGTATGAGGTGGTCGGTCCGCGGGTGGATGAACAGACTCTTCGTTACGGTCAGATCAACACGATGAATGATCTTCCCAAAGGCTATATTAGCAAGCAGGAAGCCGGACGTTTTCAGCTTATACACACAGGACATTCACGATACTTTGATGTGATCCCTGGGGCGCAATCATGGAAACAATTCCTTTTCCCGTCACGTGTCGAGCTATTCGAACTTAATAAAAATGCAGGGCGCTGGGATATTAACAGAACCGAATCCCACTCCCCCGCTTATGCGTTTATCGGCGTGCGCGGATGCGAACTTGCCGCAATTCAAATTCAGGACAAGGCATTTATACGCGAAGATTTTACAGATCCGTTTTATCAGGAACGCCGCGAACGGGCATTCCTGATCGCTGTCAATTGCTCGAACCCCGCCGGTACGTGTTTCTGCGCTTCGATGGGTACAGGTCCCCGCGTGGAATCCGGCGCCGACTTGATCTTAACTGAACTCGACAATGTCTTTTTACTTAAGATCGGTTCCGAACTTGGGAGAAACGTACTAAACGGATTACCCGTCGAATCGGCGAGCGCCTTTTTGCTTCAGGCGGCGGAACGCGAACTTGAGCAGGCTTCCAAAAAAATGGGACGAACGCTGGACACCGAAGACCTGCCCGAACTTTTGCTTGAGAACCTTGACGCTGCGCACTGGCAAAAGATCAATTCCCGTTGTTTATCCTGTGCGAACTGCACCCAGGTTTGCCCCACCTGCTTCTGCTGGGACACGGTAGATACGATGAGCCTGAATGGCACAGAAACCAAACGGGAACGCGTGTGGGATTCCTGCTTCAATCCCGGGTATTCGTACCAGGCGGGCGGCAATACGCGTCCAACCATCCACTCACGATACAGGCAGTGGCTATCCCATAAATTTGGAACATGGAAGGTGCAATACGGGACTTTGGGCTGTACAGGCTGCGGACGCTGCATCACCTGGTGCCCTGCCGGCATCGACATTACCGAAGAAATCGCCGCCCTGCGCAAGGAAGTGAAAAAATGATCGAACAAACTTTAAAGCACTCTACAACGTCACATACAAGCGGTTTACTGGAACCCGTTTGGGCAGAGATCGTGTCCATCACCCCGGAGGCGGAGGGGATATCCACTTTCTGGATCAGGTTCACCGATCCGGCAGTCGCCGCCACGTACTCATTTCAGCCCGGGCAATTTAATATGGTGTATATCCCCGGATACGGCGAAGCCGCCATTTCCATCAGTTCCAGTTCAGAAGACTCCGCGCTTATCGGTCACACGATCCGCTTTGTTGGGAATGTAACCCGCGCCATTAGCCGTCTCAAAGTGGGAGACGTGATCGGAATACGCGGTCCCTTCGGCTCGGCTTGGCCGATCCGCGAAATGGAGGGACACGATGTGATTATCGCCTGCGGCGGCGTAGGTCTTCCCCCGCTGCGCCCGGTGATCTATTACATCATGAATCACCGCGAAAAATTTGGCAAGGTCTATCTGCTCTATGGTGCGCGCACACCCAGCGACCTGATCTTTCCCAAGGAATATGCAAGTTGGGAAGAAGCAAATATCCAAGTGCATGTCACGGTGGATCGCGCCGACGAAGACTGGCAGGGGCAGGTCGGTGTGGTTCCGATGCTGTTTTACCGTTTCCGTATGGATGCGCCCAACAGCCTTGTGCTCACCTGTGGACCTGAGATCATGATCCGGTTCGTAGTATATGAAGGACTAGCCCGCCGCGTACAGCCCGAAAATATCTATGTCTCATTGGAGCGCAACATGAAATGCGGGCAGGGTTCGTGCGGTCACTGCCAGCTTGGACCGTACTTCATTTGCAAAGACGGGCCCGTCTTCCGATTTGATGCGCTGCAACCCTACTTTAATGTGGAGGAGTTCTAATGAATCCGCGTAAACCCTCAATCGCTGTTTATAAATTTTCATCCTGTGATGGCTGCCAGTTGTCTTTGTTGAACATGGAAGATGAACTGCTCGATCTGGCGGAAGCCGTGGACATCGCCTATTTTTTGGAAGCCACCCGCGCGGCTCGCCCCGGACCGTATGACATCGCCATCGTGGAAGGTTCCATCACCACCGAACACGAAGTGGAACGGATCAAAGAAGTCCGCCGGGACGCAAAGATACTTATTGCGCTGGGCACTTGCGCCACATCAGGCGGTGTGCAAGCTTTGCGAAATTTTGCAGACCATAAGGTCTATGCCAGCAAGGTATATGAGCATCCTGAATTTTTGCATTACCTGCCAACCTCCACGCCGATTGCCGAGCATGTGGCTGTAGACCTTGAGTTATGGGGCTGCCCGGTCAATAAGAGACAGGTATTGGAGATCATTACCGCCCTGCTCAACAACCGCCGCCCGAACCTGCCGCAATACAGCGTTTGCCTTGAATGCAAACGGAGCGGAACGGTCTGCGTGCTGGTGGACAAAGGAATTCCATGCATGGGTCCCGCCACGCAAGCCGGATGCGGCGCGATCTGCCCGTCCAATGGACGCGGCTGCTACGGCTGTTTTGGTCCGGCAAAATCCACCAACGTGGATTCGCTCGTCCATATTTTACGCAACGCAGAGCGAATGCCAGGCGAAACAGAACGGCTCTTTAGAGGCATTAGCGGCAACGCCCCCGCCTTTCAAATGGCAGCCGAAAGCTTCATCAGCAAGGAGAAAAAATGAAAAACATTGAAGTCCCCGCACTGGCTCGCGTGGAAGGAGAAGGCGGCTTATTTATTGGATTACAAGACGGCAAAGCGGTGGAAATTCGGCTTGATATTTACGAACCCCCGCGCTTCTTTGAAGGATTTTTAACCGGTCGTTTTTTACAGGAAGTGCCGGATATTACAGCCCGCATTTGCGGAATTTGCCCGGTGGCGTACCAAATGAGTTCGGCATTTGCGTTGGAAAATGCGCTTGGCATAAAAATCCATCCGCAAGTCCGCGCATTGCGCCGATTAATGTATTGCGGCGAATACATCGAGAGTCACGCCCTGCACATCTACATGCTGCAAGCGCCAGACCTGCTTGGGAAAGAATCGGCATTGGAACTAGCCGCCGTTGCGCCTGACGTGGTCAAAAATGCTTTGCGGCTCAAGAAGATCGGCAATCAACTTCTCAAAACCATCGGCGGACGCTCTGTCCATCCGGTGAGTGTTTGTATTGGAGGGTTCTACCGCTGGGCAGACAAAGCCAAATTACAGGCTTTGCTCCCCGATCTGGAATGGGGATTGCAAGCCGCACTCGACACATTAAAGTGGTCTGTCACGCTTCCCTACCCGGACCTTGAAATTGACTACGAATTTGTGGCTCTTCATCACGCTGACGAATATGCGGTCATCGAAGGCGAAATTCTCTCTTCCAAGGGAATCAGCCTGTCCACCGCTGAGTACGAAAGCCGCTATCTGGAAAAGCATGTCCGGCATTCCAACGCACTGCATGGCTATACAGTGGACGGCGGCACGTATCTGGTAGGTCCGCTGGCGCGATTGAACTTAAATCACGAACAATTGCTTCCAATAGCCCGCAAGGCAATGGAAGAAGCCAATATTCAACTACCGCTTAAGAATCCGTACAAGTCATTGATCGCGCGGGCAGTGGAATTGGTTCAGGCATATGAAGAAGCCATCGAACTGGTAAAAAACTATTCACCGGAAGGAACCTCAGCTGTTGAGTTAAAACTAAAGGCAGGCGAAGGCACAGGCGCCACCGAGGCTCCACGCGGGCTTTTGTACCATCGCTATCAGATTGACGATGGCGGGCTGGTGCAATTCGCAAAGATCACCCCGCCCACTGCGCAGAACCTGCCGCGCATCGAAGCAGACCTGTTTGAGCTTGCGCCCAAAATCGTCAGCCTGCCGGAAGCCGAAGCAACACTCACCGCCGAGCATCTTGTCCGCGCGTATGATCCATGCATCTCCTGCGCCACCCATTTCTTGAAATTGAAAGTGGAAGAAAAATGACAACGGTCGCGGTGATCGGCATTGGGCAGAGTTTCCGCGGGGATGATGCAGCCGGGCTGGAAGCCATCCGTTTGTGGGAGAGTCAATTCCCTGAAACGGCACACAGGTCCGAGGTCCGGGTGGAGGCGAGCGAATTGCCGGGGTTGTCACTGCTGGATAAGCTGGAAGATGTCGACGCAGCAATTCTTGTAGATGCAGTCCAAAGTTTAAAGGAGCCGGGCAAGATCCACATTCTGGGCGAAAGCGATTTGATGTCGTTCGCATCAGACTCAAAATCGGCTCATGGCTGGGGCGTGGCTGAAACCCTGCGGATGATGCATCTTACGCAGGAGAAGAATCCCAAAATCCTGCTCATTGGGATCGAAGTGAGCCAGACAGAAATTGGTGCCGCAATCAGCCAAACGGTTCAAGCAAAGCTACCTGAGGTGTGTAAAATCATTCAACAAACCGTTTTAGAAACTCTGTTTGCATAAAACTCACACAAAAGATGCCGCCAGTTTTCTGGCGGCATCTTTTGTTTTCAAAATTCATCGACTGAATTTTGCTTTTGTATTTGGTATAATGGCATAATTATTTTCAAGGAGAGAACAATGAAAATCGACTATCAGGAACCCAGCAAAGACCTTTTAATGCGCATTGATATTCACGAAAAATACGGCTCTGCCAATATCGACGAATGGACCAACGACCTGCTCAAACCGCAGGCAGGCATGAACATCCTCGATGTCGGCTGCGGCGCCGGAAAATTGTGCTTCCTCTTTAATGATTACGTCAAAGGCGGCGCGAAAATTACCGGTGGAGATTTTTCGGAAGAACTGCTCGATAAGGCAAGAGAGAAAAACAAGAAAGTCGGTGCGAATATCGACTTCCAATTTTTGGATTTCAATGAGAAGTTCAAATTTGACGACAACACGTTCGATCTCTGCACATCAGCATTCGCGATTTATTACGCCTCAGACCTCGACTTTACATTTGGTGAGGCGCATCGTGTGCTTAAGCTAGGCGGACGGCTTTTCGTCTCCGGTCCGCTGCCTGAGAACAAGCAAATGTTCTACGACATCATCAAGGAAGCCACCAGCCAGCCCATTCCGCCCATGCCCGGTTCTTCGCGCTTCAAAGGCGATATTTTCAACACCATCGACCACATTTTCGCAAAGACCGAATTGCACAAATTCGAAAACCATCTCACCTTCCCCGAAGTTGCCCCGTTCATTGATTACGTCCGCGCTTCGCTCGGTGAAGACCGCCGCTTGTGGACATCCATGTTCAACGGCAAGGATGAATACGAAACATTGATCGGCAAAATCGAAGAAGTGGCGAAGAAGTGGTTCGACCGCGACGGCAAACTTGTAATGACCAAGGTTGTCGGCGGGATTCTGGCAACGAAATAATTTTGTAGGGGCGGGGAAACCCTGCCCCTGCGAGAATGATATGAATTTTTTCGGCAAACGAGTCCTTTTCCTTGGCGCACACCCCGATGATATTGAGATCGGGTGTGGTGCGTTGCTGCATAATATCGTCAACAAGACCGAAGTCCTTTGCGTCACGCTTTCGGATAATCAGAAAAACCCAGACTTGAAAAAAGTGAAGAACGAACACCTTGAATCCATGAAAGTCTTGGGTGTGCCGGAAGATCGCGTGATCTTCGGTCCGTTCACGACGCGAATTTTTCAGGATTCACGGCAGGAGATCCTTGAGTACTTTCTCAAACTCCGCAAGGATTTCAAACCTGACCTGATCTTCACGCATTCCAAGCAGGATGTTCATCAAGACCACAACACGATGACAGACGAAGCCCTGCGCGCTTTCCGCGGCATCACCGTATTGGGATTTGACGTGGTGCGCTCATCGTATGGATTCTTCCCCCACTTTCTTGTGGAAGTCACCGAAGAGGACGTGAACAAGAAGATCGAAGCGCTGGCGCAATACGACACATACCAGGACCGTTACTACTTCAACGCCGAGTTGACCCGCTCCATCATGGTGCGCCACGGTGCGCTGGCGGAACGTCCTTTCGCAGAAGGGTTTGACATTTTGAGGATCGTCGGAAGTTTCGAAGGTTAGTTTTGTGAAGGGAAACTTATATGAAATTCACAACTCTCTATCAGGAACTCACCCAAAGCACGGAAATGATTCGGTCGCTGCTGGCAGGCATCGGCGCGGAAGAGGCGCGGATGAAGCCAAACTCAAAAACATGGTCCATCCTTGAGGTGACTTGTCACCTGTATGACGAAGAACGCGAGGATTTCCGCGAGCATTTGGATTTCATCCTGCACCGCCAAGATGAAGAATGGCATCGCATCGCTCCGCAGGGATGGGTGAAATCGCGAAAGTATAACGAGCAGGATTTTGGGAAGATGAAGGCGAAATTCTTTCGCGAACGGAAAAAATCTTTGGTTTGGCTGAAGGGGTTGAAAAACGCGGATTGGAATATCACATACAAGTCAAAGTTCGGTTCGATGCGGGCAGGTGACATGTTCGTTTCATGGGCAGCACATGACAATTTGCATATCAGACAGTTAGTGGAATTGCGAAGATGGCATATCGAAAAAAAGACAAAGCCATTTAAGATCGGTTACGCTGGGGATTGGTAAAAGCAAACAGGCTCTCTTCACGAGAGCCTGTTTTTATTTTGGAGAAACAAGAGATTCCGGCGGGTCGCCGCGCCACATCTCAATGCGCCTGAACGATTCGACATATCCCATTTTGTAAAAGGCTGGCAGGTGCGGATCGTTGACCTGAATGTTCTCAATATGTGTATCAAGCCGCGGATATTGGTGATGCAAATGAGAAAGAAAGGCATACGCCATCTTTTCTGGGTCGCCTTCTTCAGTCTTGTAAATGAAATGGGTCAACGTAAATTTTTCGCGCTGATAGGCGATCCAGCCGCGGCTGCCGTCTGGGAGGGTTAGCCGCATGCCGAAAACTTCGGGCGAATGCCGCATGGATTCGGATTGATTCGTCCACGGCTGGGTCCCGCGGTCGTAGCCGATAAGATCGAGCGCCTCGTAACGTTCCAGCCGCTTTGCATCCGCGACCACAGGCTCAAGCAGAGTACGGGATGGAGAACGCCTTAGGATCAACAATTCACCTATCTCGTAAAAACCAAGTTTCAGAAAAAGCTGGTGGGCAGGCGTATTATTTTTGATCACTTCCAGCATGGTGAAGTCGATGTTCAAATCGACAGATTGTTCGAGCAAACCGCGCATCAGAGCTTCACCGACTCCGCCGCGGCGCGTGGAGGGAATCACACCAAGACGCGTGATCCACGTTCGTTCGTTGCGAACACCCAACATGGCGACCCCGCGCAGGTGTCCATTTTCAACCGCCACAAAGGAACGTGCAAGATCCACATCGTAATCCTGCACATATTTTGCCAGCCTCGCAGCATTCATAGGCATCGGCACCAGATAATCCACCCGGGTCTGGTTATAGATCTCTGTCAATTCGTCGATCGTGAATTGACCTGCCGGTATTAAATTGATGGCGCTATTCGACAAATGGGGCATTCTCTATATTTGAACAGATCATCCCTTCACAAGATATTTTTCTATCTCGGCAATAAATTCGTTGACCTTGATAATGGGTTTTGAAATGAATCCAGTGCAGCCATAACTTTCAGCCATATTCCGGGCTGTGTCGGGAGGCCAGGCGGTAAATGCAAGTATGGGAAGATTCTCGAACGACGGCTCCTCCCGCAATTGACCCGCAAGAGTCAAACCGTCATAGTCTGGCAAACCCAAATCAAGCAGGATCAAGTCTGGGCGCTGTTGCGAGGCGATTTTGTATCCCGACTCCGCGTTCGCCGCATGCACAACTTCGTATCCACGGGCTGTCAGTATCTTTGTTACAAGTTCCACATTGTCGGGCACATCATCAATGATCAGGATTTTAGTCATGGCATCACCTTTGGTTGGTGCAATGAGATGTCGATTTGACAGGTAGCGGAATAATAGTACCACCATAAAAAGAGGAAAATCAAACCGAACAAAAAGCCCTCGCTGTTGAGCGAGGGCACATAATTTATTCTTTTGGAACGCCGATGAAGATCGTGCCATCACGCACGGATACCGGGTATGCGGGGATATCCACCACCGCGGGCATTTGCACCGCCTTGCCCGTACGAATATCAAACTCCGCTCCGTGGCGCGGACATTCCACATTGAAGCCTTCGATCGTGCCATCCCCCAATGGACCATCATCGTGTGTGCAAACATCGCCGATCGCAAAAAATTGTCCGGCGATATTGAAAATAACAACAGGCTTATCGCCCAGATCAACAAAAAGTCGTTCCCCGTTCGGGAGTTCGGAAGCAGGCGCAATTTCCACAAATTCCACCTGGGATTCGTCGAGTGTAGTGTAATTGAACATTGTTTTCCCTGATTATTATCCGTGAAAATCACGGCGTTTGATTTACTTTTCTATTCCACCAGATCATCGCTTGCTTCGCCAAGACCGTATACGCCTGCCTTTAATACTTTCAAAGATAATAGCGCACACTTCAAACGGACAGGTCCAAGGTCGATGCCAAGCAATTCCAGAATATACTGTTTGTTGAGTTTTCGGACTTCTTCCAAAGATTTCCCGATAATGGACTCAACCAAAAGATCAGCAGAAGCCTGCGAAATGGCACAACCGTGACCATCAAAAGTTGCCTCGGTGACAATTTCATTCTTGTCCACGCGCAGATCGATCTGGATGTGATCGCCGCACAAGGGATTATTATCCGCAAATGAGATATCATGCGGATCAAGTGTTCCGCGATGTGAGGGGTTTTTATAATGGTCGATGATTACTTCACGATATAGATCATCCATATCAATCCTAACTAGCCAAACATTTCCTTTACTTTATACAATCCCTTCACCAGCATATCCACTTCCTCTTTTGTGCTGTAGAGATAAAAGGAAGCGCGGCTGGTGGCAGGGATGCCAAACTTTTCATGCAGCGGTTGGGCGCAGTGATGTCCGGCGCGGACGGCAACTCCATCTTCATCGAGGATCTGCGCCACATCGTGCGGATGAACGCCATCCAATGTAAATGACGCCACGCCGCCCTTTTTATCCGCGGAAGGACCGAACAACTTCACACCGGGAATCTCTTCCAGGCGTTCGAGCGCATATTCGGTAATATCATGCTCATGCGCGGCGATGTCGTCCATGCCGATGGAAGCCAAATAATCGACTGCTGCGCCAAAACCGACGGCTTCGGCAATCGCTGGAGTACCCGCCTCAAACTTGTGCGGAAGCGTGTTCGGGCGGAAGGAGCGCAGTTTCACTTCCTTTATCATGTCGCCGCCGCCCAAAAACGGGGGCATGGCATCGAGCAGGGAAGTTTTACCGTACAGCGCACCGATGCCTGTAGGTCCGCACATCTTGTGCGCAGAGAAAGCGTAGAAGTCTGCATCGAGGGCTTGCACGTCCACGTGAAGGTGCGGAACCGACTGAGCGCCGTCCACGAGAACGATTGCGCCAGCTTCATGCGCCATGCGGATGATCTCATCCGCCGGATTGATCGTGCCCAAAACGTTGGACATGTGCGTAAACGAGACCAGCTTCGGGGTCCGTTCGAGAAGCGCTTTATACGCATCCAGATCCAGCAAACCATCTTCGGTCACAGGGATGAATTCCAGGTCAACGCCGCGTTCCGCTTGAAGAATGTGCCAGGGAACCAGATTGCTGTGGTGTTCCATCTCAGTCAAAATGACGAGGTCGCCAGCCTTCAAGTTGGCACGCGCCCATGTATACGCCACAAGATTAATGGACTCGGTCGTGTTGCGCGTATAAATAACTTCACGCGCAGAAGCCGCGTTGATGAATTTCGCGATCTTTTCGCGCGCGCCTTCATACATGGCAGTAGCTTCCTCGGCAAGCGTATGAACACCGCGATGAATATTCGCGTTCGAGGCGCGATAATACTCGTTCATCGCTTCGATCACCTGCACCGGCTTCTGCGAAGTAGCGGTCGAATCAAGATAGATAATGCGTGAACCGTTACGTGTTGTTCGGTTGAGAATGGGAAAATCTTTACGGATTTCGGTTACGTTTAGAGTCATAAAGTGGATGTCTTTAAAAGGTGAATGAATATAACTTCATCCACCTTTCTTTTTAATAATCGGGAATAATGTCCTTTTCCTTTTTGGCAGAAGATTTCTTGCCGGTGGAAACAGGACGAATATGTTCAGAGTTCAACGGATACCAAAGGATGCGGTCCGGCACCATCCAGCCGTCGGTGAGAAAAACGTTCGAGCGGAACTGAACCGCCACCATTTTATTATCGACCTGAACCACAATACCCTTGATCCAGCCGCGGACGCGTTCGCGGCCCTTCTCATGGTCGCAGAACACCTCCACCGTATCGCCCACCTCGAACGCATAATCCGGGCGGGGCGCTTTCATGAAAGTGAACGGATTGGAATTCAGCGAACTCAAACTGGACGAACTTTTTCTTGAAGTTTTAGCCGGCTTTCGGATCTGATTCGAAAGGTTGACCGTGCGTGTCACCTCAACGGGCGCTTCAACAACTTTGGTTTTTATAGTTCTCTTTTTTGATTTCACAGTGGAAGCCTTCGGCGTGGATTTTGCGTTCTTTGTTGCTGCTTTCGTCTTTGAAGTTGATTTCGCTGCAGACTTCTTTACGGTCTTTTTTACAGGCTTGGTCTTTACAGCTTTTTTTACAGTCTTCTTTACAGGTTTGGTCTTTGCCGCCCCTTTTTTAACCGTGGATTTCGCTTTAGCCGCTGCCTTTGTCTTCGGCTTTGCTTTGGACTTGGTTTTTGTATTGGATTTCACTGGCATGATTCACTTCCTGCACACAAATTTGAGACCCTCCGCCTCATTCTTAAGGGACAACTGCCCCAACGACCGGGGCATTTTCCCATACGACAACTTTCACTTACAAAGCCTGACAGGTCTGCATGACCTGTCAGGTTTAATTACTACGCCGACAATTTATCTTCGATCGCCTGCTGGAACCTTTCGCGAACGCCTTCAAACGGGATGCGCTGCATAATGGGGTCGAAGAAACCTTCAACCACCAGCCGTTCTGCATCCTGTTGTGGAATTCCGCGTGATTTCAAGTAAAAGAGGGGTTCCTGCTCTAGTTTACCAACGGTCGCGCCGTGTGTACAGCGCACATCGTCGGCAAGAATTTCCAACCCCGGGATCGAGTCTGCGCGAGCCTGATCGTCGAGGACGAGGTTGCGGTTCGCCTGGTATCCATCTGTCTTCTGCGCGCCGGGGGCAACGTAGATCATCCCCTGCCAAACGGAGCGGCTCTTTCCTTTAAGCGCACCTTTGAATAACAGATCGCTGGTCGTATTCGGAGCAAAATGATTTTGCTGGGTATCGTGATCGAGATGCTGGGTTCCGTCCGTAAAGTAGAAACCAGACATGCGTCCCTGCGCACCCTGACCGATCAAGTCGAGGTCGGAGAAGTTCTTCGTGAGACGCGAACCAACGGCGCCGAATATCCAATCAAGGTTGCCGTCGCGGTCTACACGGGCGCGTTCATGAGAGAAATTCCACACATGCCTGCCCCAGGACTGCAACTCCACAAAGCGGAGGTTTGCGCCCTTGCCTACATAGATCTCGACAATGCCCGTATGCATGGTGCTGCCAGTCTCGTCCGGTGAAGCCGCCTCGTGGACGTAGGTCACTGACGCGCCGTCTTCAACATAGACAAGCAAATGCGAGAAATGAGCGAGGTTGTCGCCCGGTCCCCACAGCACGGAGTGAAGCGGTTGTTCCACTTCAACATTTTTGGGAACATACAGCAGCACACCATTTTCAGAAAAAGCCGAAGCCAGCGCAGCAAATTTGCCGTCTTCCGGCTTGACGATCTGACCGATCAACTTCTTGAGCAGGTCAGAATGTTCTTTTTCTGCGGTGCGGAAGTCTGTAAAAATCACTCCCTTTTTGGCAAGCGATTCGTCTAATACCACATTCGAACCACCGGGCAACAGGGTGATCTGTCCGCCATGCTGTTCGCCGGTAAGCGGTTTGAGCAATTCTTCGGGAACAACCGGCAAATCTTCGAACGCTCCCGCTTTGGGGAGTTTGAAATCTGAAGCGGGCAACAGGCGCAGGTCAGTGCGACGCCAGGCTTCGTCTGTGGTTACAGGGAGGGAAATCTTCTGGAAGGAGTCCCAGGCTGCGGCGCGGAAAGAGGCGAGTCCGTTCGCGGAAGGAACATCCGCTTGTGTGAAGGAAAATTCCTTGGCGGCGGTGCTGGTGCGATGTCCGCGTGAGACGGTAACTTTTGGTTTCTCTTGCATATTAGCCGATCGATCCTTCCATTTGCAATTGGATGAGTCGATTCATTTCGACTGCGTATTCCATGGGGAGTTCTTTGACGAGCGGTTCGATGAAGCCGGAAACGACCATGGTGGTGGCTTCCTCTTCGCTGAGACCGCGGGACATGAGATAGAAGAGCTGCTCTTCGCCAACCTTGCTGACGGAGGCTTCGTGACCGACGGTTACGTCGTCTTCATCGATCTCGATGTAGGGATAAGTATCGGAGCGGGATTGCGGATCAAGCAGAAGCGCATCACAAACAACGTTGGACTTGACACCCTTCGCGCCTTTATAGACCTTGAGCAGACCGCGGTAGGATGCGCGTCCACCCGCTTTGGAAATGGATTTGGATGTGATCTTGCTGGTGGTGTTCGGCGCGAAGTGAACCATCTTTGAACCCGCATCCTGAATCTGACCGACGTTGGCAAACGCCATCGAAAGCATTTCGCCGTGTGCGCCGGGTTCCATCAGATAGCAGGACGGGTATTTCATGGTGACCTTCGAACCGAGGTTGGCGTCCACCCATTCGTGGGTGCCGTTTTCAAAGACTTTTGCGCGCTGCGTTACGAGGTTGTACACGTTGGTCGACCAGTTTTGAATGGTCGAGTAGCGCGAGCGTGCGCCTTTCTTGACGATGATCTCGATCACGCCGGAGTGGAACGAATCGGTGGTGTACTGGGGAGCGGTACAACCTTCCACATAATGGACCTGCGCACCTTCGTCCACGATGATAAGCGTGCGCTCGAACTGACCGACGTTGGCGGTGTTCAAACGGAAATATGCCTGCAAGGGCAAGTCCACGTGAACGCCTTTGGGGACGTACACGAAAGATCCGCCCGACCAGACTGCAGAGTTGAGCGCTGCAAATTTATTATCTTCAATTGGAATAACCGTCCCGAAATATTCCTTAAACATATCGGGGTGCTGCTTCAGACCATCTTCGATGGAAAGGAAGATAACGCCCTGTTTTTCAAGGTGCTCCTGAATGGAGTGATACACCATTTCGGATTCGTACTGGGCGCCTACGCCGGCAAGGAACTTGCGTTCCGCTTCGGGGATGCCGAGCTTATCGAAAGTGCGTTTGATGTCGTCTGGAACGTCGTCCCAGGATTTTTCGCTTTTTTCGGTTGGCTTGACGTAGTAATAGATATTATCAAGGTCAAGTTCTTTCAACTCAGGACCCCAATTCGGCATCGGTCGCTTTTGGAAATGCTCCAGCGCCTTGAGGCGGAAATCGAGCATCCACTGCGGCTCTTCCTTCATGCGGGAAATCTGCTCGACCACTTCACGGTCGAGACCCTTGCGGGATTTGAAAGTGTAGTAATCGTCACGGTCGTGAAAACCGTACTTATACTCACCAATTTCTTCAAGAATCTTGGTATCGTCTGACATATAAACTCCTGTTCTTAGAGAATAGAACGATGTAATCAGTAAAGCTATTCCCTAGTATCCAGCATCGAAACTATGCGGCGGCTTCTTCAGCAGTCTTTTCGCGGAGCCAGTCGTAACCCTTCTCTTCGAGATGAAGCGCGAGATCGGGTCCGCCGGATTCGACAATGCGCCCACCCATCATCACATGCACGAACTGCGGTTTGATGTAATTCAAAAGGCGTTGATAATGTGTGATGACGAGCACACCAAGTTCGGGTCCGGAAAGAGCGTTGACCCCTTCGGAGACGATACGAAGCGCATCGATATCCAAGCCGGAGTCGGTCTCATCCAAAATGGCAAAACTGGGCTTGAGTGAAGCCATCTGCAAAATTTCTGCACGCTTCTTTTCGCCGCCGGAGAATCCATCGTTGAGATAGCGACCGGCAAATGCGTGATCCATCTTGAGCATGTCCATTTTTTCCTTCAACATCTTGCGGAATTCAGGAATGGGCATGCCTTTATCTTCGGGGTTTTCGGCGCGGCGGCGGGCGTTGATCGCTGAACGCAGGAAGTTCGCCACAGTGACGCCGGGAATGGCTACAGGATATTGAAACGCAAGGAAAATTCCAGCGCGTGAGCGTTCGTCAGGTTCCATTTCGAGGACATTTTCGCCATCCAATAACACTTCCCCGCCGGTGACGGTGTAGTTGGGATGCCCCATCAAAGTGTAGGCAAGGGTGGATTTTCCGGTTCCGTTCGGACCCATGATGGCGTGAATTTCACCCTTTTTTATCGTCAGGGACAGTCCCTTGAGGATTTCCTTATCCTCAATGCTGACATGTAAATCCTTGATCTCAAGTTGCGACATTCGTGTTTGCTCCTTAAATTACCGCCAAGGCGGCACGATTTAAGCCAATGCTGGCGTTTTATTTTTTAGTCGGCGGCATTATAGCAAACTGGAGGAGATTTGTCAATATTTATGATAATTTTCTAGTAAATTATTTACAAAATTTATTGCGTATTCCAGTGATATATATCGCCATAACGTGTGACAGCAAATCTTGACCTTTTCAGTGCAAAGAGTAAAATTGCAATTATGAAAGGTGGGAAATCAAAATAACACCCCACTAACAAATCAATTAAGAGAACTTTTCAAAAGGTACAGGAGGTGCCAAATGAAACGCTCATTCAGATATCCATTGATCATGATGTTGATCTTAATCATGTTTTTCATATATCCCGTAGGAGTCCGCCTCACATTTGCTACCTCCGGCGATACCACACGTATTTCGGTTGATTCGAATGGAACAGAAGGGAACGATGAATCAGCCGGTGTTTCCATCTCCGCCAACGGTCAATATGTGGTATTCGAATCACTGGCAGACAATTTGGTTAGCGGAGATACTAACGAATACTATGATATTTTCGTGCGAAACCTGGCCAATAATACCGTCACACGAGTCTCTGTAAATTCGAGCGGAGCAGAGGGAAATAGCGATTCTTTTTTTCCAACAATCTCTGCTGATGGACGTTATGTGGCTTTTTATTCTTTTGCAGACAACCTAGTGAGTAACGATACAAATGGGGCACTCGACGTGTTTGTGCACGACCTAAACACAAACACTACCACGCGCGTCTCAGTAAATTCGAATGGAATGGAAGGGGATGACGACTCTTCCAATCCATCCATTTCTGCTGATGGGCGTCATGTAGTATTTTTATCTTCAGCCACAAATCTGGTGAGTGTGGACACCAATGGATATACTGACGTGTTTGTATACGACCTAGATACAAGCGCCATCTCACGGGTCTCAGTGAACTCAAGCGGAACACAAGGAAACGGTAACTCATCCACACCTTCCATTTCTGCTGATGGACAATATGTAGCATTTCCGTCTTCAGCCACCAACCTAATAAGCGGAGACACAAATGGGCATGTTGATATTTTCCTACGCAATCTAAATACCAACACTACTACACGTATCTCTGTGGATTCGAATCAAGTACAAGGAAATGGAGACTCTTACAATCCTTCCATTTCAGATGATAACCGCTTCGTGGCATTCGAATCCACTTCAGACAACTTGGTAAACGGGGGCACAAATGGAAACGTACAAGTATTCCTACGCGATCTAAATGCCAATACAATTACACTAATTTCTGGGGATTCAAACGGCATTCAGGGAAACGGCGATTCGCGCGCCCCGTCTATCTCAGCCAATGGGCAATACATAGCATTCCATTCTTCATCCACTAACCTGGTAAGCGGGGACACAAACGGAACAAACGACGTGTTCGTGTATGATACAAACACGAACACCATTACACGCGTCTCAGTAAACTCAAGCGGCACGCAAGGGAATGGCGATTCTTTTTATCCTTCCATCTCAACTGACGGACGTTATATAGTATTTCCATCTCTCGCTGATAATTTAGTAAGTGGAGATACCAACGAAGTGCCGGATGATTTTTTGCACGAGCTGGATATTGCTCCCACCATAGTTTCAGTTACCCGCGCCTTAACCTCTCCCACCTCTGCCTCCAGTGTGAACTTCAATGTGACATTCTCCGAACCCGTTCAGAATGTGAATGCGGATGGATCGGACTTTGCTCTTACAACTACAGGTGTATCCAACGTCTCCATTACGGGAGTCAGCGGTTCAGGGAGCACTTACACCATCTCAGTCGATACTGGCTACGGTAATGGCACGATTCGGCTCGATATACCCAATACAGCAACAATCCAAGATCTCTCCGGAAACCCATTGAGCGGACTACCTTTCAACACAGGTGAAACATACGAGATATCCAAACCATTGCCTGACCTAATTGTCACAAACGCTGTGATTACTCCATCCAGCCCTGCTCCCAATACTAGTTTTGACGTCAGCATTACGATCAAGAATCAGGGCGGCGCGACAGGTCCGGTCACTATATACCGCGATGTATATATCGGAACCGATCCTTCGACGCTTATCGACTCCAATACTGGATGTCCATCCGCTGGGGATTTCTTCCGCTTTGATAATTTCACCAATTTAGATGCCGGACAATCTGACACAAAGACAGTGACCGTCACTGGTGGATTACCTAATGGTGATTACCAGCTATGGGTATATGTGGATTCGAGATGTCTGGTCGATGAGGCGGGCGAGGCGAATAACGGACAATAATTTCAGACACTCGAAATATTGAGAAGATTTATCAACATTTTCAATAATTCTCTAGCAAATCATTTACTGAGAAAAGATAAATATCTGCCGCAGGAATATTTTCTATACCAAGTAAAAATTCACTAATGATAAAACGGCGTCGATTTTGGTGATTTTATGATCAGTGTGATTACCGATGGTATCTCGCAATTTTTTGCATACAAACTCGAACTCTCAATTTTATTCTTAACGGCTTGGTTTTCTGGCATAATCGTCAACAAAACCGGAGCATTTGAAGTATTAAAGGGAGCAATTAAATTCACAGCAATCTTATGTGTGGGGCTCCTTTTTTTAATTGGCGCTTCTTTTGCAATTGCACTGCTGTCTCCGGTTTCATACAACTTATACAAAACAAGTTGCTATTTACTTCCACTTGCAGTTTTGTTCACAACAACAAGAGGCATCCTTAATAAAAAGCTGAATTATTGGAATTTGGCTAACATTCTTCTTGCCAGTTTTTTTCTTATCTTTTTATTAATAACAAGCCTTCCTTTTACAAAGCACATTCTTCTTCCCGGCTACGCAGACTCGCCAATACATTTTCAAATAGTGCAACAAATCCTTGATCCACAAAGTGGAATAAACTCAAAGCTATCAATAACCCATATCCTCAAGAACTATTACCATTTTGGGTTTCATAGCCTTGCAGCATGGCTGTCAACAACTTCCAATTTACCTACAAGCCAAAGCATATCGCTCATTGGGCAAATAACACTGGCAATTTCCCCGTTATCGATTGCTTTTTTTGTGTATTCATTGACAAAAAGTAAAGAAGGCGCGCTGTCTGCTGGAGCGCTTACCGCATTTGGATGGTTGATGCCTGCCTTTGCAGTTAACTGGGGGAAGTTCCCCGCTTTGTTAGCATTGTCTCTAGCGCCTTCTCTTATAGGTTTTATCATCTATACATACACCCACCGCAGAAACCGCACCAACGCAATATGGGTTTTAATATTGACGTTATGCAACGTAGTCATACACACAAGAATATTAGCACTCTTAATCCTAGTGACGGCAGCAAAATATTTCGTTGACGCACTAAAAATCCCTAATGCACCACTTGGGTACATCAAGTCCGTATCTTTCTCCGCATTATTTTTTATATCATTACTACCGCTATCAAATCACATTAAGATATATTTCAACAACGTTATCCTCGACATTGCGCTCGTCTTACTTCTACCATTTGCATTCAGGTATTATCCAAAGTACGCTCTCGTTCTATTTATATTTATGGCAGAGCTATGGGGTATCGAATCAATATTCACTACAATTCACTCCGGAAACCCGATATTCGACAAGCAGTTTACAGATATAATGCTCTATATTCCATTCTCCGTATCTGGAGGATTGGGTATTGCGGGAGTATTAAAAGAACTACAAGGTAAAATTCATTTTCTTTTACTATTTACATTCTTTACGCTTATTTGCTTCAGTTCAACCTGGCAAGTGGCTAAAACACCAGACACATGTTGCAACTACTATACACGAAGCGACGAAATTGCATTCGACTGGATTAAGAATAATACACAAAAAGAGGACTTATTTCTGATCTCATCACTCGACGATAGCCAAAACCACGGGACGGACGCAGGTGTTTGGATTTACACTTTAACAAAAAGAAATACCAACAAAAGAACCTTTAACACCAATTGGGAATTAAATGAAGGCTTCCCTAATACCTGTAATTCAAATCTAAAAAACATCTACATCTATGTTGGAGGACAGCCCTACAGCTTCTCAAACAAAAAATTAGCAGCTATTCCTTGGGTTGAAAAAGTATTTGAGGAAGAAAACACAATCATTTTCAAAGTAATAAAATGTGCAAAAAGCAGCAACAAAGAAGGGATTGATTAAGTCATGAAATCTATTAGATTTGAATATATATTTTTTTTCATTTCATTGCTGGCAAGCATTGCAGCCATTAATACAAATACAACCCCAAACGCACTTTATGCATCTGGCAATAGCTACCCATATCCATACCCAGATCCCCTGCCTGACTTAATTGTCACAAATGCCGTGATCAACCCATCCAGTCCGGCTCCCAATACGAGTTTTGATGTCAGCATCACAATCAAGAATCAGGGCGGCGCGACTGGTCCGGTCACTATATATCGCGATGTGTATATTGGAACCGATCCTTTGACGCTTATCGACTCCAATACTGGATGCCCATCCGCTGGGGATTTCTTCCGCTTCGATAATTTCGCTAATTTAGATGCCGGACAGTCCGATACAAAGACAGTGACCGTCACTGGTGGATTACCTAATGGTGATTACCAGCTATGGGTATATGTGGATTCGAGATGTCTGGTCGATGAGGCTGGCGAGGCGAATAATGGACAATGACTTGCTAATTTTCAATCCTTGGAAAATATCACAATGATAATAATTTTCATTAAATTACTTTCAATGCACAATAACCATCACAACAATACACTACAAGCGGTTATTAATACAAATCCATATCATTTTCAATTGTTTACATAAAACACAACCGTTATTCTTTTCAACAGCGCATATCTGTGGTAAAAAACACCATAGGTTGATTCAACATATTAATTACGGGCTCGGGTAAAGATACTTTTACGGCAATCTCTGTCCAACCACGGGCAGGGTTGTGGCGCCCACCAGCCTCCACACAATTAAACCTGCATCAAAACAGCATAAACAATGGAGGGTAAATCTCATAAAGTTTATTGGAATGCCAAACCTGTTATGTGCGGTTTGGATCCAATTTAGTAATTCAAGACCTGACACCATACGTGTTTCCATGTGTTGCCGAACAAAGGATTTCATGATGAAAAACACCTATCGCTTAAGCGCCATATCCCTTCTAGTTGTCTTCATATTATTATTTGCGCTAATATTCGAGAGCAAACCTGATTCAGCCTCTGCATTAAATCAAATTGTCGAGGAAAATAAAAAGCAAGGCACCACAAGCTGGATGGCGCCGACCAACCAATTGGAAAAAAGCAGCCAAGTCGATATAGATGATCTGAAACCATACACAGACTCGTATGCAGATTCAGGGAATGGGCTACCGTCACCTGCACAAGATTGGAGCACATGGACTGTCCAAGGCTACGCAGGGAAAACAAGCATCAATAAGGGCGAATCTGTTACATTGCACATTAATACATCATTGCCAACATACAACATTGACGTGTACAGAATGGGATGGTATGGCGGTACAGGCGGCAGGTTCATCATGGGTGTCACAAATCTTACAGGACAAAACAACGCCATGCCCACCCCTGATCCTTCCACCGGCTTGATAGATGCAAACTGGCCTGTTTCCTACACTCTTCAAACCGGAAGCGATTGGGTCAGCGGGTATTATTTAATAAAACTTACGGGAAGTGACCAGAGTGTCAACTATATTCCTTTGGTAATCAGGGACGACAGCTCAAATTCAGATATCCTTTATCAAGTCGCTTTTACGACGTATCAGGCTTACAACAATTGGGGTGGTAAAAGTTTATATGATTCCAACTCGACAGGCGGAAGAGCATATAAAGTTTCATACAACCGTCCTTATGCGGACTGGTGGGGAGCCGGACATTTCTTTTCAGGCGATTATGGAATGATTCGTTTCTTAGAGTCGAAGGGTTACGATATAACATACGCCACAAACATCGACACTCACAGCAGCCCTGACTTAATGAACAACCACAAGGTATTCCTCTCAAACTGGCATGATGAATATTGGTCAAAAGAAATGCGTGACAATATCACAGCCGCACGAGATGCGGGCAAAGACCTGGCATTTTTTACGGGAAATTCGATTTATTGGCAGATCCGATTTGAAGATGATGCTCTTGGAACCCCCAACCGGATTCAAACATGTTATAAGGACGCCAACCTCGACCCGCTATCCGGATCAGATCCAATTCGTACCACGGTCCTCTGGCGAGACCCACCAGTAAACATGCCTGAAAATGAGCTACTAGGAGTGATGTACGGCGATGTATTATCAACCAATCGATTCGACTGGATCGTGCAAAACTCAAGTCATTGGATATATGACGGTACGGGTCTTTCAGATGGCAGCGTACTTCCACAAGTTATAGGAAATGAATACGACCGATTTTACGACAATGGACTTGCCCCGGAAAACCTGACGTTACTTTCCAATTCGCCTGTACTTGATGGACAGTACGCAAACTCATCCATCTACACAGCCTCCAGCGGGGCGTTGGTATTCGATGCCGCCAACATCGAGTGGTCATTAAATGTGGACGCAAACGAGTTCATGAGTTTCTCAAAGAATGAACCGTCCATCCAGCGTATGACAACAAACCTCCTTGATTACATGACAGGGTCATTACCCGCGCTTAACCTTCAGGATGGTGAAATGTACGGTGACGGGTTAGCATTTCATTGGCACAACCCATCCAGTGCAAATAGCATTAGAGATTTCGCCTCTACCGCACAGGTGTTTAGCGGCACCAAATCAATAGCTTTTACCGCTCTAAATGAATATGCCATACTTCGCTTTGAAGCATATGACCAGGGAATTTTAACAGGACCCTATACTCACTTAAAATTTGCCATATACGGTACGGCAGGCACGCAACAGCTTGGCGTGACATTGCGGGATATGAACTTTACGGATTTATCTCCGTACCTCTCACTTGCAAACTATGGTGGTCAGCCAACGCCAAATCAATGGAATATATATACCATCCCACTAACAAGCTTAAATGCTTCAAATACCACTATTGGCGGTTTTGCACTTGCCAACACAAGCGGTTCCGCCCAACCTGTTCTATACATTGACGAAGTCAAATTCATCAATGTGGCACTTGAAACCCCGCCGGCAAGTTTCAACAAGACGGGCCCGGTAAACGGCGCAACAAATCAATCCACAGCCCCAACATTAAGCTGGGAAGAAAGTTCCGGTGCCACGTCTTACGAATATTGTTACGACACAACAAATGACAATACCTGCTCAAATTGGATAAGTAACGGTGCATCTAACAGCAAAATATTAAGTGGTTTAAGCGAGGGAACAACCTATTACTGGCACGTACGTGCAATTAATAGCTACGGCTCTACTTACGCAAATAACAATTCCCCTACTGCTTTTTGGAGTTTTACTACACAGGTTCCAGATTTAAACCCAACCATTTCATCTATTACGCTTGCGTCTACCAGCCCTACAGATGCCACTACCGTTAGCTACACAGCAACCTTTTCTGAAGCTGTCACAGGCGTAGATATCAACGACTTTTCTCTGCATACAACAGGAGTAACAGGAGCAAGCATCAATAGTGTAAACGGTTCGGGAACGACCTACACCGTCTCAGTTAATACTGGTTATGGTAACGGCACAATTCGGCTTGACGTTCCAAACACAGCTACTATCCAAGATCTCTCCGGAAACCCATTGAGCGGACTACCTTTCAACACAGGTGAAACATACGAGATATCCAAACCATTGCCTGACCTAATTGTCACAAACGCTGTGATTACTCCATCCAGCCCTGCTCCCAATACTAGTTTTGACGTCAGCATTACGATCAAGAATCAGGGCGGCGCGACAGGTCCGGTCACTATATACCGCGATGTATATATTGGAACCGATCCTTCGACGCTTATCGACTCCAATACTGGATGTCCATCCGCTGGGGATTTCTTCCGCTTCGATAATTTCACCAATTTAGATGCTGGACAGTCCGATACAAAGACAGTGACCGTCACTGGTGGATTACCTAATGGTGATTACCAGCTATGGGTATATGTGGATTCGAGATGTCTGGTAGCCGAAGCGGGTGAAACCAATAACGGGCAGTAATTTCAGATATCCAACATAGGGCATTTGTTAAAACCGTATATAATCCCAACCTATGCCCTACCCATTTGACCTTGCCATCTTTGACTGTGATGGCGTCCTTGTAGACAGTGAACCGCTAGCGAATGAAGTCTTCGTGCAGATCGTTCAAGAATTCGGTTTCGAAGTTGACAAAACTGAGTATCTGAAAAAATTTTCCGGCGTCACCCTGACGGATCGTTTCGAAACAGCAGCCCGCGAACTAGATTGGTCTCCGCCGCAAAATATCATCGAAGTTTTCAATGAGCGTCTCATAGAACGCACAAAACGAGAGTTGCAGCCCGTGGACGGGATCGAAGATTTGCTTCGAAGCCTTCCTGTTCCGCTTTGCGTTGCTTCGAACGGATCACGCGAAGAGATCAACCTTCGGCTGAAGGTATCAAACCTTGCACCTTTCTTTAGTGGTGCCATTTTCAGCGGACTGGAAGTCCCGAATGCAAAACCAGCCCCAGATGTTTATCTTGCGGCGGCAAAATCCTTCAATGTTCCGCCATCAAATTGCATAGCCATTGAGGACAGTATTCCCGGCGTCACAGCCGGGGTTCGCGCGGGGATGCGGGTGTATGGACACGCCGCACTCACGCCCGCATCAAAATTAAAAGATGCAGGCGCCATACCTTTTTCAAATATGCACGAGTTAAAAGAAATGCTTATTGCATAAGAAAAGAAGGGTTGAACTCCGGAGTTCAACCCTTCTTTTCTATTCCAAATAATATTTTTTCAGCCGTTCGACATCGTGCTCACTCAGCCCTAAACCGTCGCAGACATAATTTTCAAACGAGCCATGTTCCTGCTCCAATGCTTCGAATGCTGCGGAAATATAACTTTCATCGGCGCGCATGAATCCCCGAACACCGTCGACAAACTTTTTACCACGGATCATACTTACCATGAACATTCGCCATTGATATACAGCAAGCAGATATTGATTGGTCAAAAGGTAATCTTCGATCACTGTTTCGTGCGGCACACCAAGAATCCGCAGGATACAGGCAGCGGCAAAACCGGTACGGTCCTTTCCGGCAGTGCAATGAAACAGCACCGGTGCTCCATTGGATGCCAACAGCTCGCGAAAGAAAAGACGATACTCCGGCGTAAATTTTGTCGCCAGCTCGGAATTGGTCCTTTTCATATACACAGACGGATCGAGCGTTGTCATATTCTTTACCATCTCATTACGCGCTTCGTGCCAAACCCTTGTGCTGGGATCTTCAATCGACAGCTTCAGCACCCTTACAGCCAGGTCACCAGGCAAACGATCCGGTTCTCGCTCCGTTTCATAAGCAGCGCGAAAATCTATGATGCGGGCAAGACCCAACGTCGAAATCAATTTTAGGTCCCTGTCCGTCGCGCCGTGTAGGGCGCCAGAACGATATAGGACACCCCAACGCACTGTCCTGCCGTCCCTTGCAGCGTAACCACCCAGATCGCGGAAATTCCTTACCCCGCGAAATGGAAGCACACGCACATGGTTCACAAGCGATACCGGTTTAATGCCATCGATCTCCAACTCTTGTTTCATTCCATGCCTCCTGATAATTAACCGCGCACATTATATCGCCTGCCACATGACATATGGATTAACAAATGGTTATCCCCTCAAAACATTTGCTTAAGCACTATAATCGCAAATTATGATTCAATTAAAGCCAATTGCAGTTGTAAAAAACTCGCGCAGTGAAATTAAAGACGACGACTGGGGTGATGTGATTTCCATTATCGAGTTGGACGAATCCATGCCGGAAGATGCCCTGCTGGAGATCGAAAGTTTTTCTCATGCTGAGGTCATCTTCTATTTTCACCAGGTGGCAGAGGAAAAAATACAGCACGGCTCACGCCATCCACGCAATAATGCGGATTGGCCCAAAGTAGGGATTCTCAGCCAACGGGGAAAAAACAGACCCAATAGGTTGGGAGCAACCATCGTCAAAGTCCTGAAGCGGGATGGACGTCAATTAACAGTACAGGGACTGGACGCCATCGATGGCACGCCAGTCCTCGACATCAAACCGGTTATGAAAGAATTTCTACCGAGAGAGGAAATCCATCAACCGGATTGGGCGAAGGAACTAATGAAAAATTATTGGGAACATAAATAAAGCATGAGATATATAAAACTCGAAATCCGTTCAGGTATATAATCATCCATCATTTTCAAAAGAGGTTATCCATGTCTAATGATGCCCCCGTTATAAAATTAAATTCGAAGAGAATACTCTTAATCCTGTTGGGAATTTGCGCGCTGCTTGTGGGTTTAAGCGTCTGGGGACAATATTTGAAATATTCTGCGGGCACCTACGACATACGTGGACCCATTCACGAGTTCTTCATCGACCTTCTAATGCATTCCTTTTACACAGACTCGGAAGCGAACGTTCCCACATACTTCAACACGATCGTTCTTTTTATTCCGGCTCTGTTAGCTGCTGGTATTGCATCATTGAAAAACACCGAAAAAGACAGATTCAGATTCCAATGGATGGGACTTGCACTCGTCTTCCTCTATCTTTCATTGGATGAAGCGTCTGTAATTCATGAAAAATTGATCCCTCCCATGCGCGCACTTTTTAATTACGAACGCTTTGGCGGGATTTTTTATTTTGCATGGGTCATTCCCGGCATGGCTGCTGTGTTGATATTCGCGCTTGCCTACCTGCGTTTTTTCCTGAATCTTGAGAACAAATACAAGTTCCTATTTTTCATCTCGCTTTTTATTTATGTCAGCGGCGTGATCGGCGGTGAAATGCTCAGCGGACATTTCGCAGGAACCATCGGGTTCAAGAACTTTACATACGCAACCTATACAAGCGTGGAAGAGTCGCTTGAGTGGATCGGCTGTTCGCTCATAATCTACTCGTTTTTGGAATATATTAAACAATATCTGCCGGAAGGATTTAACGTCCGTTTATGACCGTTCCTGAAATCGTTGTTACTCTGCTTGAGCTTAAACGCAACACGGGCGAACGCGGCTCCCGCATGTGGATCGCGCACAATGGCATCGTATACGATGTAACCGAATGCCCGAAGTGGCGCACGGGACTGCACGAATTCCTTCACTTCCCCGGGCAGGATCTTTCATCTGAATTGGTCGATGCGCCGCACATGGAAGAAGTTTTCAAACACGACTGTGTAAAGATCATCGGCAAATTGGAAATTTAAAAATAACTACACAAGGAAAGCATATCGATATGACATCCCTTAAATGGTGGCAGACCGCTGTTTTTTATCAGATCTATCCGCGCTCATTTGCGGATGGCAACGGTGATGGCATCGGCGACTTCAAAGGCATGACCGAAAAGTTGGATTATCTCGCCAGCCTCGGCGTGGATGCACTCTGGCTCTCGCCTCATTTCCCCTCCCCGAACTGGGATTGCGGCTATGACATTTCGGATTACCAGTCAGTGGCGCCGGAATACGGCACGCTGGAGGAATTCAAACTATTCCTGGCGGAAGCGCACAGGCGCAATCTGCGCGTCATTCTGGACCTGGTACTGAATCACACTTCGGACGAACATCCCTGGTTTTTGGAATCAAGATCAAGCCGCGACAATCCCAAAGCGGACTGGTACGTCTGGGCGGATACGCCGCCGAATAACTGGCAATCCTGTTTCGATGGCGAGGCATGGACGTACGTTCCCGAACGGGATCAGTACTACTATCATTTCTTCATGAAGCAGCAGCCGGATCTAAACTGGCATAACCCCCAAGTCAAGGAAGCCATGTGGGACGCCGTCCGCTTTTGGCTGGACTTGGGCGTAGACGGCTATCGTCTCGATGCCATCGGCACGATCTTCGAAGACCCAGACCTGACACCGCACAATGTCCCGATGACCCTTGCCGAACTGAGGCGGTCTACCGAACTTGCCAAAACTCCCGAAGAAAAAGAGCGCATTGGCGAATACTGGAAGGAAATGTTCCAAAACCAATTGGACCGTCCCGGGGTGCATGATGTCATGAAAGAATTACGTTCCATCATTGACGGATACGATAACGACCGCATGCTGATCGGCGAGGACGAGAATATCGATTATTTGGGCAGCGGCGCAGATGAACTGCATCTTGTCTTCAACTTTCCACTTATGCGCACAAAGGTCATTACGCCTGCCCATATACGAAGCAATCAGCAGGAGCGGCTGCCAAAGCTGGAAGCTCTTTCAGCGCAACAAGGCTGGCCGTGCAACACGCTGGGAAATCACGACTGCTCCCGAATTTACACCTGCTTTGGAAACAAACTCCACGACGCAGAACTTGCCCGTCTGCACGCCGCGCTTGTATTAACGTTAAAAGGCACACCATTTCTTTACAACGGTGAAGAGATCGGCATGACCGACTATATGCTTACCGATATCTCGCAGGTCAAAGACACCATGGGCTCCTGGTATTATCACGCCATCGTTACCGACATGGGCGTTCATCCGGAGGAAGCGATGGTCCGCACAGCAGAAATGACACGTGACAAGAATCGCACACCCATGCAATGGTCGAACAAACCCAACGCAGGTTTCTCTCCTGATGAAGTACGCACGTGGCTGCCCGTCAACCCAAACTACAAGGAAGGCATCAACGTCTACGAGCAGGACCAAAACCCCGATTCACTCTTGAACTATTACAGGCATCTCCTTCGCATACGCAAGGGATCATCTGCGCTGAAAGAGGGCGAATATATTCCACTACACGAAACCGCGGAAAACTATTTTGCGTTCCTGCGAGTTTCTGACGAACAGAAAGTTTTGGTAGTGCTAAATTTCTCAGAAGAACGGTTGGAATTGGACTTCTCCAAAACGGAGAATGTTTCGGAGAAAAAGTTACAAACCCTTTTTTCCAGCGCCGTCCGCTCTCACACTGAACCTGTCATCGAAAAATTAACCATCACGCCGTTTGAAGTTTTCATCGCTGAGCTTGTATAATTTTGCAATGTATCTCAAAAACGCCCCACAGACAGAAAAAGCGGATTTAAAACAATTCGTCACCCTCTGCGGACGGATCTTTCGCAACACTGATCCGCAATACTTTCCATCGGTCCTATACCGCGGCAGGACCATCTATCTGTGCACCGAGTCCTGTCTGGGTGCCTTCCTAGCCGATCCGGAGACGTTCTACAAAGCCCACCGCAATTTAGACAGAGGCAAGATATAAAGGCAAAATGGCGGGCATCAAGATTGAATGACAAACGTCACACGAGAAGAGGAAGTTTTCCGTGTGACGTTTGTCATTCGGTATGATACAAAATACCCAAAGGAGACGAAAACCATGACCACTGTCCGAAAACTTTTGGAAACCAAAGAATTCACCAAGAACTTCTCAGTCGATTCCTCTCAGACCGTACTGGATGCGCTTAAAGTAATGGCAGAAGTACATATTGGTGCCGTGCTGGTGACGGAAAACGGAAAGATCGTTGGTATATACACCGAACGCGACTATCTGTACAAAGGTGAACTCGAAGGACACTCCGCAAAAGACACGAAGATCAAAGATGTGATGACATCCAGAATGATCACGGTCACAAAAGACACATCGGTGGAACAATGTATGGGCTTGATGGATCAATACAAAGTCCGCCACCTGCCTGTGGTCGAGAATGACCAGTTGGTGGGTTTGGTCTCCATGCGAGATGTGATGAACGCCGCGCTCGAAAATAAGGCAAGCGAGATCCGTGGTCTTGAAAATTACATCATGGGTTCCGGATTCCAATCGTAAAGTGACGGTTCATTTCTTCAAAAAGGGACGCATAAACTGCGTCTCTTTTTTGTTTTACACACCATCCGAATCCGGCAAAAAGACTTGCAGAAAACAAAAAACAAAGGGAAAATTCCATCCGCAATTTCAAATCAAGAAAGGTCTTTATTTTATGATCGTAAATGCAACTGAAACGGATGGTCCGCAGATCAATGATATTACGGCAAGAGCCGGGGTGTTCAATCAGGAAGAAGTCGATTGTGTCAGAGACATCTTCGATGAGTATATATCTCTGGGACCAGATGAGTCTGGTTACAATTTCATCGTTGACCGCGACGGTGACCAAATTCACGGATTCGCCTGCTACGGCAAACGCGATCTGGCTAATGGGGTGTTCGACCTGTATTGGATTGCCGTTGACCCGAATTCGCGCCGGAACGGGGCGGGACGCAAATTGATCGCCGCCAGCGAGGAAGCTGTCCGTCAATTGGGCGGGCGAATGCTAATTGCAGAAACTTCTGGAACAACAGAATACGAATCCACCCGCAGGTTCTATTTGGGGGTGGGGTACGAAGCCGAAGCAAGTATCAAGGATTTTTACAGCGAAGGGGACGATTTGGCGATTTTCGTCAAACGGCTTTAGCGCTATTATCATTGAGTGTATACACTCAATGAACACTCTCTTTAATTCTCGTTTATTAGTTTTACTTTGGTAGAATCACATTCATGTCTTTTTCTAAAATCGCTTCGGCGTTCCTTTTGATAATTCTGCTTGTTTCATGCGCTCCCGCCACACAGGCTCCTGCTGTATTTCCAACATACGATCCTTTTTTACCCGAAACAGGAAGTACACAAGCGCTCATTAATATTCCCAGCGTAACGCCAAGCGTCACAGAGACGATCACCCCGTCTCCCACAGCCACACGTCCGCCAACACCGACTCGTGTCCCGTTGAATATTTCTGCCTTGTTCGGAATTAAGAATCAGTTCACGTCGAATTCCCCAACGCCTGATGTCGCGCGTGTGCTCCCCACTCCGCGCCAGGATGCGGATCAATACGTGATCCAACCCGGCGACACGCTTGGGGATATTGCCCAACGTTACAATGTCAGCCTGCAAACGATCATGGACACGAACAGCATCACCGATCCCAATTCGTTGGAAGTCGGCGAAGTCATACTCATCCCAGCTTCTCAACCCAGCGTTTCCAATAGCAACGCCTTGAAGATCATTCCCGACTCCGAACTTGTCAATGGACCCGCTGCCGCGAAGTTCAGTTTGAGGAACTTCATCGCCAGCCAGAACGGATATCTCAACAGCTACACACAGGATGTCAACGGTATCCTCCTCAATGGCGCGGACATTATCGAAGCGGTTGCGTACAATTACTCGGTCAACCCGCGCATTTTGCTGGCACTGCTTGAATACCAAAGCGGATGGGTCACAAACCGTACACCGGCAAATATCGATTACCCAATGGGATATGCCGACCCGGTTCGGGCTGGGCTATACCGTCAGGTGGCGTGGGCGGCAAATACATTAAACCGTGGATATTATCTTTGGAAAGCCAACGCACTATCCACATGGGTTTTGGCTGATGGGCAGGTGATTCCCATTGACCCAACCATCAACGCCGGAACCGCCGCCATCCAATACTTTTTTTCCGAACTCGATGGATACGACGCATGGATTTACGATACCAGTCAAACCGGTGTGGTCGTAACCTACTTCGTCCTGTTTGAGAACCCATTCAACTTCGCGGTCGAGCCGTTGATTCCTCCCTCGCTTTCGCAGCCACCCATGCAGCTTCCGTTCGCAGAAGGAGAAAGCTGGTACTTCACCGGCGGTCCGCACGGCGCGTGGGATTCCGGTTCCGCCTGGGGAGCGATGGATTTTGCGCCTCCCGACAACCCCGGGAATTGCAACATCAGCACATCATGGGTCACCGCCGCCGCAGATGGACTTATCACACGCACTGGCGTCGGCTCGGTAATACAAGACTTGGATAACGACGGTTACGAACAAACAGGCTGGGTGATCCTTTACATGCACGTCGCAAGCGCTGGTCGCGTGACGCCCGGAGAATATCTTTTTACGAATGAACGGGTCGGGCACCCCTCCTGCGAAGGCGGCGTTTCGAATGCCACGCATGTTCACATTGCCCGCAAATACAACGGCGAATGGATCTCTGCCGATGGCACATATCCTTTCGTTCTCAGCGGGTGGGTTTCAAGCGGCGACGGCATCGAGTACGATGGCTTTCTCACACGCGGGGCGCAAACCATCGAAGCCTGGGATGGCGCGCAGGACATTAACCTGATCTCGCGCTAACTCACATCCCATTAACCTATCTGGATATAATCAGTCAGTCATGCAACGCATACTTGTCGTTTTCATCGCAATATCGGTGACAATTTCCGCCTGCGGGGATTCACCTTCCATTTGGGGAGTTGCATCCACCCCAACCTCTTATGCACCCGAAGCAGCGACTCCCATCGACCCGTTCGCTGTTCAAGACGACCCGATCATTTTCCCCACCTCGACAACGCCCCCTTTCATCGAGACTGAGAACGCATACACACCTGGTCCACAACTCATTGAGGGTCCCACTGCCGAAGCAGAGCCGACTAATACTGTCACGCCTCTGAACGATGCGGCACCATTCCTATACTACGCCCAAAGCGGAGACATGCTCTCCGCTGTTGCAGCACGCTTCAACGTCAGCGAGTCCGAGATCATTTCAGATGCCGACTTGACAAAGACAACACTGATAGACCCCGGCACTTTGCTTGTCATTCCCAATCGCATAAACGAAGCAACAACGCCAAACATTCAACTCCTGCCCGATTCAGAATTCGTTTTCTCTGCCACCGGTCTCGACTTTGATACCGAAGCCTACGTCAAGGAACAGAACGGCTACTTGAGCACGTTCCGTGATTATTTGGGCTCTACTGGCTGGATTCAAGGCTACGATGCCATTGACCGTCTTGCCATAGAGAATTCGGTCAATCCACGGCTTTTGCTTGCCCTGCTTGAATATGAAGCACGCTGGGTGCGCGGACAGCCCATCGACCTGCTGCACACAGACTTCCCAATGGGCTTTAATGATTACCACTACAAAGGCATGAGCGTACAGATGACATGGGCGATCAACACCATGTCCATTGCCTATTACGGCTGGCGTGCAGGGACGATCACCTACATTGACTTCCCTGACGGCACAAGACTTCGCCTTGACCCGCGCCTGAACGCAGGGACAGTTGCCGTTCAATACCTATTTTCGAAACTTCACAGTCAATCGCAATGGTCACAGATCATTAACCCCGATTCGGGTTTCCCTGCTATTTATAATGAAATGTTTGGTGATCCCTGGGCAAGAGCAGAATTGGTCGGCAATATCTTTCCGCCCGGATTGATCCAACCGCCGCTTGTCCTGCCTTTTGAACCGGGCGTAAAGTGGAGCTTTACGGGCGGTCCGCATAACGGCTGGGGACAGATCAGCCCAAGCATTTACGGTCAATCGCACAGTGTCTTTTCTGCGATCGATTTTGCGCCAGCAGCTTCAAAACCCGGCTGTGTGCCAACAGACGCATGGGTCGTCGCTGCCGCTCCCGGCTTGGTGGTCCGCTCCGACAACGGGGTAGTCATGATCGACCTTGATGGCGACGGATACGAACAAACCGGTTGGGACCTTCTCTACCTGCATATCGCCACAAAGGGACGCATCCCGGTTGGAACCTATGTCGAAACCAATGACCGCATTGGACATGCCTCTTGTGAAGGCGGAGTCTCTACAGGGACGCACCTTCATTTTGCGAGAAAATACAACGGCGAATGGGTTACAGCGGATGGCCCCATTCCATTTGTAATGAGCGGCTGGCGCGTTGTTGCAGGGACGGAGCCGTACAAAGGGCAGCTCGTCAACGGCGACCAAGTCATAACAGCCGATCTCCTCAGTCAGGCTTGGTCGAATATCATCCGCGAAAAAGATGAACCAGAAAACTAAATTTCCAAGCTCATACGCAGTGATAATAATCATTATCATCGCCTTGACGCTTTCCTCTTGCAGTACACTTTCGAACAATCCAGGTTCCATCGCCACACCAGACCAATCATCTACCAACGGATTGTTCGACCCTGCTTCTGCGGCTACACCGCTGCCGGCACGTCCATCCTATGCGCCGGGGCAATTGGTGGATTATGTCGCCCAAAGCGGCGATACGCTTCCGGCATTGGCACGTCACTTCAATACATCAGTGGACGAGATTCTCGCCGCCAATACATTTATTCCGCGCGAAGCGACGACCATGCCGCAAGGGATGCCCATCCAAATTCCCATTTATTACCGCGCACTATGGGACACCCCCTTTCAGATCATCCCAGACCACGCTTTTGTTAACAGCCCCACCAGTATTGGGTTTAATACCGCTGCCTTTGTTGCATCACAGCCCGGGTGGCTGCAAGGATACCGCGCCTATGTTGGAGGCGAATGGAAATCCGGCGCAGAACTCGTCGATTACATTGCCGTCAACTACAGCATTAATCCGCGCCTGCTGCTTGCCATCCTTGAATATCAGGGCGGCGCGTTAACAAAAGCAGAACCGCCAGTCACAAGAAACTTGCTGGGACTTTATCGTCCGTTTTGGGATTCGCCTTATTTGCAACTGGTGCTTGCCGCCAACACACTCAATAACGGGTATTACGGCTGGCGCAGCGGAGCGCTGATCGAGTTTGAAGAAACCAACGATATTCTTCTTCGTCCCGACCCGTGGCAGAATGCCGGCTCTGTTGCGCTGCAGTATTATTTCTCACGCATGTTCACCGGAAAAGACTACGACCTTGCCGTCAGCCCAAATGGGTTGTATTCCACTTATGTAACTTTCTTTGGCGACCCATGGGAAGATTCGTTCGAGCTGATTCCAGGCAGCTTGCAGCAGCCGGAATTACTTCTACCTTTCCCCTCTTATCAAACATGGAATTACACCGGCGGACCACATACCGGCTGGGGTACGGGCGCGCCATTCTCTGCATTGGATTTCGCCCCGCCATCTGAAAGTTCGGGGTGTGTCCCTGCCAAACCGGAGAATTTCGCAACCGCTGTTGCAGACGGCTTGGTCGTGCGTTCAGCAGTTGATGGTCTTGCGCTTGACCTGGATAAGGATGGGGATGAGCGGACAGGCTGGGTCGTTTTCTATTTACATCTCGCCACCGACCAACGCGCGCCTCTCGGCTCGGACCTGAAAGCGGGCGACAAAATCGGCTATCCCTCCTGCGAAGGCGGACGCTCGACCGGTACGCACGTCCACGTAGCCAGAAAATACAACGGTGAATGGATCCTCGCGGATAGTCCACTGCCATTTGTGTTGAGTGGATGGACGCCTCATAATGGCTTGGACGCTTACCAGGGCACTCTAACGCGAGGCGGCTTGACCATCACCGCCTGCGAATGCGGTGACGCGTATACCGCGATCAGCGGGAAATATCCATAAAAAATTTTAGTGTTCACATGGCAGGTTTTAACCCGCCATGCAAAAGTCCAAAAGAAAAAACGCGCTTTCGCGCGTTATTTTTCCTTCTTATATTCACCCTCAGTCACAAGGTTTCCTGAAGCAGCATCATATATCTTGTATACAAGTTTGATCGAAAATGCCTTTTCCAACATGGCTTGCGCAGGACAATATTTCTCCGCCGAAAGCCCAATCGCGCGGACAACCGCAGTTTCGTCGATGTTGACACCGTAAACCTTGTATTCGATCACGGATTGGGTGAAAACCTTGGGGTGTTCTTCAGCGCGGTCACCGTGAAAATTGATCTGAAAATCAGAAACTTCCTGTTTCTTTTTGGTCAGGATCGAAATGACATCCATTGCGGTACAACCGGCAAGCCCGAGAGCGATCAATTCCATGGGGCGGGAGCCGCTGTTATCGCCGCCAACCGAGGACTCCGCATCGATCCGGTGTTGAAAGCCGGAAGGTCCGGCTCCTTCGAATGCCATTCGACCTTTCCAATTCAAAGTCGCATCCATGTTATTTTCCTACTCCTTTATCACATCTGGCACATATTTTTCAAGATTTTTTTTCGATATACCGCCGATCCACATCAGGCGGACATTTCCTTCCCGATCGACCACATAGGAGCTTGGCAGGTTCATGGTCTTAAAAGCAACTCCCGCCTCGTTGCCGGGATCCAACCAGACCGGAAGATCCAACCCGAATTCATCCACAAAAGAGTTGACTTGCGCTGTTGTCTCGCCCTGATCAACAGCGAGTAAAACAAATCCCTGCGAGCGATATTTATCATAGAACGTTTGCAAGGTTGGCATTTCTTCACGGCAGGGAGGGCACCAGGTCGCCCATAAATTGACCAGGACCACACTGCCCAAATAGTCGGAAAGCGTGGCATTTGCGCCGTCCAAAGTGGTGAGATTCAACTCAGGCGCAGGATAATTCACTTCGGCAGGAACAGCCGAAAAGTCCTGGGTTGAGGCGAAGGTGGGGCGCTGATCCACTATGAGAAGAACGGCGATCCCTATCGCGAGGAGTCCAAATCCGATCATAAGCGTGGCGATAATACGCCCAGCGGAAGTTTGTGTTTGAGAATTGTTCATAGTGTAAATTGAAATTCGATTCCACACGGGACCGTAAGATGGTCATCAGGTGCAGCCGCCAGATTCTCCATTAATAAACCCGCAAGCGGGACATTCAAGCTGCAACAAGCCGTTGTAATCCAGGATTCCTTCGCCGCATTGCGGGCAGGGCGAGCCTTTGCGAAGCGGGTCGGTAACCTCTATAACTTCAGGTTCTTCCAAGCCGAGCAAAAGTTTTTCGAAGGAGGAAAGATTTTTTTCCTTTTTCATCTAATTTTTGAAGTTCTGTACCTTGAGAAAATTACCATTTTCACAAAGTATACCGCACGATAATTACGCTGTAACAAAAAAGGGGATAAATGTCATTGCATTAAGGAAAGATAGTACTGGCAGGCAGTTTACCCGCTGGTTAATATGATGGAAATGCTGGATACTTTACCGATCATCCCCCTTTTTGAAGGTCTCGACGCCGAGCAGACTTCCACGCTTATGGCAGTATTCGAGAAGTACACCTGTCCACCGGACACGGTGATCTTCGAGCAGGGCGATGCAGCGCTATATTTATATCTGATCCTTAAAGGCAGAGCTGTCATTAGTTATAAGCCGTACGATGGTCCACGGATCGTTATTACGCGATTAAGAGACGGCGATGTTTTTGGGTGGTCTGCTGCTGTTGGCAGTAATCGATATTCATCCAGTGTGGCTAGTGAAAGCACGCTTGAAGCCATACGGCTGCGACGTGAACGCTTATGGGAAATAACAAAATATCAGCCGGATACTGGTAAGATTATTATTGACCGGCTGGCTCTGAATGTTTCTCCCCGCTGGAAGAACGCTCACGACCAGATCAAGCCTCTTATTCGTGGCGCAGAAAGGAAGTAAAAATGGCAGATTCTGAAACCATTGAGACTCAAATCCGTCATCTTCTAACGAACATCAGTGCGTACATCGAGCAGTATCATGGCGGAACAGTTGAGTTCGTATCGCTTGAAGGGAAGCAGTTGTTCGTCCGTCTTGGAGGCGCCTGCTTGAACTGTCCGCTGGTGCCAGCCACTTTGCACGGCTGGGTGGAGGGGACGGTCCATCAATTCTTCCCGGAGATACAAGTCATCGAACAGAAATAGCAAAAATCCCCCGCAAATGCGGGGGATTTTTTGTTTGAGAAATTAGGCTCTCCGAGTGAAATTACGGACGACGAGAAAACCTCCCACGGCGATCAGGATAATTGCCCAGAAGTAATTGGAGTAGCTTATAAGAGAGACCAATCCCAACAAGCCCATGATCCCAAGAACAAGGGCGGGCCAATATGCCCATTTCATTCGAGCCAAAAGCGCAACGAGCAGGAATGTTAAGGCAAGCCCCAAAAAGAAGAAACCGACAGTTTGGAACTCACCGAATCTCGTTGCGGCAATGGTCATGCCAGCCAACGTTACCAGCACACCGCCAGGGATAAGTGCCCACCAACGTTCGACTGTATTCGTCAGGTAAACGACAAAGAAAGTCAGACCAATGCCGCCAAGGACGATCGCGCCAGAATACTCCGCAAAATAGGAAGAGGCGAGAATAAGAAGCGCCAGCGCGGTCAACACACCGCCGGGGATGATCGCCCACCAGCGCCCGTCTCGATCAGTCAGATAGACATACCAAAACGACAATGCCAGCATGCCGAGGAAGAGCGCTCCGCCTAACTCATTCATGCTTTCAGGCAGGAGGATGATCGCTCCGATGCCAAGCAAGGTAAAGGCGGGGAATGCCGCCCACCAATTATCGCCCAACAACAGGGAGAGGAACATCAATCCGCCAAGGACGAATGCCCCGCCCCAAAAATACGTTGAGACATTTTCCAAATAACCGAAAGACTGGGCAAGAGCAAGTCCGCCGCCGAAGATCAATAAAATACCAAAGACAATTCGAGGATCAAATCGTTTCATGATGTCACCTGATCTATTTGACTCTGATGGATGCTGCACCGCCCGTAACGCGGATGTCTGCGGCGTTTTCTGCGGTGGTGAAATCGGGCGATTCGCCGTTGGGGAATCGGGTTTTATCCACCCTGAATTCGCCTGCGCCAACAGTGGCGTGAGTGCGGATCGCAACGCCTTCGGGGACGATCAAAACCAAAGACGCCGCACCAACTTCACAGTTCACATTGAGGCGTCCGTGCGCAGGGAGTGTCACCACTGTGTCGCTCGCGCCCGACTTTAGTTTGAGGCCCGTAATCTTCATATCCTGAAGATCGATAACAGATTTATTCGCGCCAAGGTTCATATCCAAACTCATGGAGACATCCGCATTGAACGAGACATCCCAATCGAGTTGTTCCTTGAAACCAAATGGCGGAAACATGATGAAGTTATCTGCGGGTCGCATCTTGACCTCGAGCCTGTCGCCGCTTCGATCGGTCTTTTTATCCAACCCTCCGGCGAAGTTCCCGCGCATCAACTCCGCGCCCGAAGCCCCGCTGTGCAGACGGAATTCTCCCGCACCATGATTGATGCGAATCTTTGCCTCGGCTGCGCCCTGCAAATCGATACTATCCGCTTCCATTTCGACGTTGCGGCGCACGAATACGCTGAGCAAAAACCAGACGCCAAGCCCAATAAGAAAAACGGGCCAGAACAGACTCAACAGTGAATTTCCATTAGGGAGGGAAACGCCCATCTCACCGGCAAGCATCAGCCCGCCGAAGAGGATCAGGGCGGTGCCCCAGAACATTTGTCCGCGGCTCATATTATTCATCCTTTTTGCGATAGGTACGATACAGACCGCTGCCCAAGACCCAAACGCCGAGCAGGATCAACAGAACGGCAGGTCCGTAACTTCCGAGAACGGTCCAGCCGCCAAGGAAGGCAGCGAAGATAAGAAAAATCACTGCGCTGATGACCATGAGGTTGAGTCCGCGTTTCAGGTTCGACGCTGTATTCTCACCGAGTAATCCCTGAATCACAACACCCAAACCGACGAAACCGGGGATAAGCGCCCACATATACGACCAGGATTCGCTGCTGCCAACCATTTCCTGATAGTAGAAAATTCCGCCAATGCCAGCCACGATGGTGGCAGGGACGGCAAGCCCGGGAGAACCCGTCACGAGACCGATAAGCAAGATACCGGCTCCGATCAATAAGAGGTTGACGGGCCACTCGATGTAAGGGGCAAAGAAATTCTTGAATTCAGGGACAGTTTGATTAAGAATGAACCAACCGCCGATGAGAATCAGAATGACGCCGAGTGCAAGTTGTGAACGACCAGATTTATTCATAAGTGAATCTCCTGTAATATGCTTATGGATTTAGTGTATAACTTTTCGAGTAAATTTGAAAGTCTCTTCATATACGCAGAAAAAACAAGGTGGTTTCACGCTGGAAATATCAATTTCCCAACTTTGCACAATCACAGTACTGCCTTCGCCAGCGCCTCCAAACCTTTTAGATCGTCCAGATCCAGCCACTGGAGCATGATGCGCTGAAGCCCGGCTTCTTCCAGTTTTGCAATTGGTCTTTTACTTCACCAGCGGACCCCAAAACGATTCCGCGTTGACGCAGTTCATCGGCGGTTCGTCCGCGCGCTTCGATCTTTTGCTTCAGCGAGGCTTCATCGTGACCGAATACACAGCCGGTCATCATCGAGCGCCGCACAGACTTTGGGTCGCGGTCCGCTTTTTTCAATGCGTCATCGATGCGTCGATTGGCTTTTTTCAAATCGTCGGGCGGCAGGAACATTGCGTTCCATTCATGGGCAAACCGGGCGACAAAGTTCGGAGTGCGGTGCGCTCCATTTCCGCCGATAGAGATGCGAGGTCCGCCAGGGCGAAGCGGGCGCGGGAGGAGAGTCGCTTCATGGAGCTGATAATATTTCCCGTCGAAGGAAAGAGGCGTGTCGCTGTTCAATAATCCAGTGATGACCTGTAATCCCTCTTCGAGGCGGTCAAAGCGCGGCTTTGCATCCATCAAATCAAAACCAAAAACATGATGCTCGCGTTCCTGCCAGCCAGCGCCAAGACCAAGCGTGAGCCGACCGGTCGAAAGGTCGTCCACAGCGGACGCCATGCGGGCAGTTTGCACAGGATGGCGGAACGAAACCGGCGATACGAGCGAGCCGAACTCGATGCGTTTCGTGTGGGAAGCCAGCCATGTAAGCGAAACCCATAACTCGAGCGAATCTTTATCAGGCGGATTCATATTGGTAAAGTGGTCGGAGCGATATAAGCCGACAAACCCGGCATCTTCCACAAGACGCGCAATATTCTGCCAGCGCGCCCAGTTCAATCCGTTTTGACCTTCGATCATGATCGCAATTTCAAGCATACAAGACTCCTTTCCACTTGAGTGTACTGCAAAAAGACCTCGGAAGTTTTGAACTTCCGAGGTCTTTTTTTATTTCTTTTGTGGATGACTTTTATACCAAGCCACCGTTTCTTTGATCGCCTCTTTCATCGGAGTGGCTTTCATTCCAAAAGTGGATTCAAATTTACTCGAGTCCACAATGAAGGGCTGCTCGAACTCATACATCATCTCAACGGCTTCCTTCGCCTCAGGGATAAACAAGCCGCCGATCCACATCATCGTTTTTCCCATCGCGCTGAACTTCGGGGAAACTCCCATTTCTTCAGCGATCATGGTCAACATTTCACGCTGCGTGACCTGCGGCATGTCGTTTGGTACATGCCACGCCTGGCCATCCGCTTCGTCGCGCTCGCCGAGAATCACAAGCGCCTTTCCAAAATCTGGGATATATGTATGTGTGTGCGGAGCATCCACATTCCCAACCAGATTCGCCGGTTTGCCATTCAATAACGGATAAAAAGTGCGCTCTCCCATTGCGGTTGTAGGCAGCCCCCAAGGACCGAAGAAATCAGACCCGCGTCCGGCGGTGACGCGTACTTTGCCTGCTTCATGCGCTTCAAAAGCGGATCGGCTCATTTCACCGCGAGTCTTTCCCTTACGCGTATGCGCATTGTGCGGAAAATCCTCCGTCATCGGCTTGCCATATGACTCGCCATACATATAAAGATTTTCAACAAGCACCAACTTCGCGCCGCTATCGGTCAAGCCATCGATGATGGATTTTTGCAAAGGCGGGAACTTGGTTGTCCACTCGAAGTAACGCGGCTGTGCAGCCTGATACACAACCTTCGCGCCGCGTGTCACTTCCTTGACCGTAGCTGGATCATACAGATCCGCAGCAACCACTTCCACTCCGGCAGGGACCTCTTCCATTTTCCCCGAACGCGTCACCATGCGGACAGATTCTCCGCGCCCGACGAGTTCCAGTGCGATCGCGCGCCCAATAGCGCCTGTCCCTAAAACAACATGATTCACAGACATCTGCCTCTCCTTATGAGTTCAACCATTCCAAAATAAGTTTATTCACTTCATCAGGTTTTTCCTGATGGACAAAATGATCAGCATCGAGCATTTCGATCTTCGGTTCGTGCTTCAACCAACGCGCATTATGTTCATGACCGGAAGCCAGCAAATACCGATCCCGCCTGCCGTGTATCACCAAAGTCGGTGCTTCGATCATCTTCATATCTTCGTCCAAATAATATGGCTCGCGCGGATAATTCAATTGATAGAACGACGTAATCGCATCCGGGTCAGTGCCGCGATCTGCTGCCAGATAAAGAGGAAGTGCAGCGCGATCCAGTAACAAACTGATCTGCCATGTGCGGAACATCGGCTTCGCACCTTCCTTTTGCATCGTGCGGGCATATCCGCTCGCCTCGTGCTGCGCGCCATGTTCGCTCAATTCTTCACGCATGGCATTGGGATGCGGAACACTCAAGATGATGAGCCGCGAAGTCAATTCGGGATGCTGCGCCGCAAAATGCCACGCTGTCAAAGCACCCGCATCATGACCGACGATCACGGCTTGCTTCTGCCCGAGATGCCGAATCAACGCCGAAACATCATCCACCAATTTCTCGACCCGATACCCTTCCTTCGAAGCCGGTCTGCCCGATTGATTGAATCCGCGCTGGTCTATTGCGACCACCTGATATTTTTCCGCCAGCGCCTCGATCTGATAACGCCACGAGTACCAGAATTCAGGGATGCCATGAATAAGCACCACCAGTGGACCTGTCCCAAGTGTGACGTAATGCAGGCGGATTCCATCGTTCTCAAAGAAACCATCCTGAACACGCTTGGTTATCGGATGATTAAAGAGCCAGTTCTTTGCATTCATAATCAAATCAACTACATCGGAGGAGTCGGCGCAGAGAAACCCGTCTGCATAACATCCGGCGCGGTCCGACCGGCAGCATGCAGAGGTGAAGGAAATTTGACCTTGGAAAGCTTGCCTTCCGTCAACATGCGGCGGTGAGCCTCCTCCCAGGTTGGGAGCTCTGTCCCTTCCTGCTGCCAGCGGGCAACCGAGGCTTCACTGCAGATCGTGGAAAGTACGCGCATTGCGATCTGGTGGGCGCCTGAGCCGCGATAATTCTTCATCATCTTCTCCTCAGACCAGACTGTTTTTGTCCAAACCACGTTATTCTTTTCAAAACGGGTATCGACCCCATGCACGCCTTCGGCTTTTTGCGCCTGCGTCATGGTACGCAAAGCATGGAGCATAAAAGCGGGCAGATAAAAAATGGAGCGGACTCTCAAGCGGGTAATAGATACGGTATACATTTCTAAGTTCCTTTCGATGCAAAATAATATTTAGTAAGGGCGGGACGAAAGATCTTTCACGCCATATTTCTTTGCTGATTGTTTCCAACCAAAGCCGCCAAACATTTTGTATAACCAGTTGGGGATGACGGGTTTGGCGAGCAGATCACGGGCGGATTGTGGAATGGGCTGTCCATTGGATAGTGCTTCCGCTGCAATCTCAAGAGACTTCTTGATGGGAATCGCGGGTCCACTCATTTCATTGAGCGGTGTCCCGTGCACCAAGCCTTCACCTCCGCCGAGAGCGAGGGAGCCGAGCCATTCAAATCCGTTTTGAGAGGCGAACTCGGCGCAAATAGCCAGGGCGGCATCGTTGTGATGCGCTTCGGGAAATCCGCAGTTGGCGACGGCGGCAAATTTTGAATTGCCTCCACTTCGATTGGCAGATATCTTTTCCAAGGCGGCGATGACGGGCGCGGGCAGACTATCCACATAAAGCGGGAAGGCGAGCACAGTCAGGTCGGCGTTGTTGACAGCGTCGATCATTGCCTGGGATTTTTGCGGCGAATTAATCGAGGTATATATCTGGATAATTTCAGTTTCCACGCCGCGAGATTTTATCTGCTCGAAAAGATACGTTCCCAGTGAAGCGGATGTGCTTTTTCGCGTGCGCGGACTTCCCACCAATAAAACCGCTTTGCGGATGGGAGTCGCTTCGGCGGAAGAAACTGCCTGAGTGGGCAAAGCAGGCACAGGCGAGGATGAAGCGGAGGCTATCGCATCGAGCCAGGATTCGGTCTGGGAGGTCAAGTCCGCCTCGGAGGGCTGACCCGTTACCAATCCACAAACAGCAGTCTTTGCATACATATTGATCGCGTTGCGATGAACAAGATGACGGAAGACCGCTTCAGCTTGAATGTTTGACTGCTCCATCCAACCGACGGTGAGGACATTCGGGTATTTTTCGTAACGTTTCTGGTGGTGGATTTCGCCATTGACCGAGGTGAAGAACGGCGAGATATTTTGAATCTGATGATCCACGATGCGTTTTAGTTCGGAGGAATACCCGCCAAAGGCGACGGGCGTTAGATAGATGACAAGATCGCTTTGGATGATCTTCGCCGCGATGACGCGATTATCATCATCAGTGTTGCACATGCCGGGTTGACGCACCCAGCAGAAGAAATCACCTGCACAGTTGCCGATCTTCTGATCGCAAAGTAGAACGGATTCAGATTCCCAACCGCGTGCTTGAAGTTGAGTTTGCAATGTGGATTCGATGCGCTCCCCCACAGCATCGTCCGAACGGAAGCCATTCAAAATAAGTGTTTTCATGATTACTCCGTAACAAATTGTTCTTCAATGGATTTCATTTCATACATGTACAGTGCGTCGCCATCCACACCGAAGGGCGGCATATTATTGGAAATTTCGAGCGAGACCAACCCGTGGACGCGGCTCCAAATGAGCATGGAAACCGCAAGCGCCAATACGTTGTAATCACCTGCGAAGCTTTTCCAAATTTCGAATTGCTGTTCGTAACCGGGTTGAACTTCTGGATATCCCGTTGCATTCAGTTTATTGGCTATACGCAAATCGTCTATCACGCTGACCAACGCGCTTAATGAGCGAGCCGCCGAAGGCATGACTTCCATCAACGGAGCGACATACCCTGGAATGGGCGTTCCAAAGATCAATTGATAACGCTGCGGATGAGTAATCGCCCACTGACGATACGCCACGCCAATCGCTGTGAGGCGTTCAACCATTTTTTCCGGTGAAATGGCATCACGCGCCGCGATCTGCGAATCGCCAAAAGATGTGTAGGCGTCGATAATGAGCGCCGTGACCAGCGCATCGCGATCTGGGAAGTAGTTGTAGATGGCAGGCGCAGTGATGCCGAGTTCGCGCGCAATCGCCCGCAGAGACAAGGCTGCCGCGCCGGATTCGGCGATCTGTTTCCACGCTGTTTCTTTGATGGCTTCCTGCAAATTTGGGATCTGGGTTTTCTTGCTCGGTCTGACCATTTTGACTCCTAATTTAATTTACAGCGTAAATATACAGTGTTTATTAATTAATGTCAAGGGTAAAAAAAGACCTCGGAGATTGAAGCCTCCGAGGTTGGGTAAAGTCAATAATAGACAAAATCGTTGTACACGGAAAAGGCGGATTTCACGGATTTTCGAGGAAAGAAACTTGTAATGACCGTGCAGTCTGTTCGATCCGTGTACAAAGATTGATTTAGATAACTTTTGATATTGCTATCCACTCCCCCGTGAACTTGGGATGTGTTGTTCGAAGTAATTTTCCCGCATCCACCAATTTGCCGATACTGCGCTTCACAACTTCAGTTCCCCAGCCAAACAATTTCTGCGCATCGCGCACCTGTGCCGCGCCGACCATATCGAAATATAGTTCCAATAACTTTGCGCGCGCCTGCGATTCGGTTATTTTCCGTGCTTCTTCAGAAAGTTCAGGGAAATGATTCGTGGTGATCGAATAAATGTGCGAATACTTCCACGCGCCAGCCTGCGCCACACCGACGGGCAATATCTTGAAATCCTTCTGCAAATATTCCAACGCCTTGTTGAATTCTGAGTCTTTTGCATTGGAAAGTTTGGCTTCCTTGCGCAGGTCAATCGTATGCATCGAACCTTTATCAAGCAAGGCTTCATAAACCTGTTTCGCCGCCTGAGTCATACGTCCCTCGCGATAGGCGATCAAATAATCTTCCTCGGGTTCGCCGTAATTTTCAGAAAGCGCATAGAAATACGGTGCAACGTCCAACGCAATCATCGTCGCTTTGCCGCGTAATATTTTGCCGTAGTACCATATCTTTTTATCGAGCGCGTCATCCTTCCAACCCCATGTGATGTGACCCGGGTCATCGTGCTTGTCCGCGACGGGACGGTCACCCGCGACTGAAACCCACAGCGAAGGCAGGTCAACGCCTTTGATAGGCCAGAAATATGTAAAGCCGCGCTTGTTCACAAAAGACAAGGCTTGAGTTGCAGATGAAACCCTCTTTTGCGGGGGCAGGTTAAAGGTCCGCGTGCGAAGCGTTTGAAGTTTATTAAGGTTTATTCCAGTCATGGCAGGATTTTAGTACAAGTGAGATACAATTTACAAGTTATGGTCATTAAAAAATTTAGCGATATCGAAACATTAAGTCAATTCGCCGCAGAGAAATTCGTCAAAGTTGCAAATCAAGCCATCGCCGAACGCGGAAGGTTTTTGGTCGCACTCTCCGGCGGCAGCACGCCAATGAAGTTATACGCACAACTCGCGAACACAGAACTGGATTGGAAACTGGTACATTTTTTCTGGGGCGATGAACGCTGCGTGCCAGCGGACGACGAAGGCAATAGTTACGGACAGGCGAAAAAAGTTCTCTTCGATAAAATCGGGACAACGAACATTCACCGCGTCGAATCGGACCTTGAGCCTGCCGTGGCGGCTCAAGCATATGCCAACACCCTAAGCGGATTCGCTGACGCGCCCTTCGACTTTCCGTGCTTTGATCTCGTCCTCCTCGGCATGGGCGATGACGGGCACACAGCATCGCTGTTCCCCGGCTCCCCCGTCGAAGTGACCACGCCCACACTTGCAGTCACAGCCCATTATCAAGACCGCCCCGCCAACCGCGTGACACTCACACAGTTGGTGTTTAATCAGGCGCGTGAAGTCTGGTTCATGGTTGCAGGCAAAAGCAAGGCGGAGACGCTTAAAAACGTATTGCAAGGCGAACACAAACCTGAAACTTATCCTGCACAGCGCATTCAGCCCGTGGACGGTGAATTGGTCTGGATGATCGACGAAGCGGCGGGAAGTCTTCTCTAAATCATATTGCTTGTTGTTGACAAATCCCAAAACAAGCTACACCAAAGGAGTTTTTAAATATGGAATTAGCACTGATCGGTCTGGGAAAAATGGGAATGAACATGGCGAAACGCCTCATCCAAAACGGACATCGCGTGGTCGGATACGCCCGCACAAAAGAGACCGTGGACAACGCAGTAAAAGACGGCATTGAAGGCGCGTATTCGCTGGAAGAAGCCGTCGGCAAATTGACCTCTTCGCCCAAAGTAGTCTGGGTAATGGTCCCTGCCGGAAAGACCACCACCGAAACGATCGAGAAGATCGCAAGTTTGCTCAATAAAGGCGACATCATCATCGATGGCGGAAACTCGAATTACAAAGACACCATCAAACACGCCGAAATGCTGGAAGCCAAAGGCGTTGACTTTGTCGACTGCGGAACCAGCGGCGGCATTTGGGGTCTCGCCGAAGGCTACAGCATGATGATCGGCGGTAAAAAAGAAGTGACCGACAAGCTGACGCCCATCTTCGAAACCCTCGCGCCAGGCAAAGACAAAGGCTGGGGGCGCGTTGGTCCGCATGGCGCGGGTCATTATGTAAAAATGGTGCATAACGGCATCGAATATGGCATGATGCAAGCGTACGCCGAGGGTTTCGGCATCCTCAAAGGCAAAACGGAATTCGGTCTCGACCTCGCACAGGTCTCACATATCTGGCAGTACGGAAGCGTTGTCCGCTCGTGGCTGCTGGACCTTGCCGCAAATGCGCTGGACGAGGATACCGAACTGAAAGACATCAAACCCTGGGTGGCAGATTCAGGCGAAGGACGCTGGACGGTCTTTGAATCAGTTGACCTGGATGTCCCTGCCCCGGTTATCACGCTGGCACTTCAAATGCGCTTCGCCAGCCGTGACGAAGAAAATTATCCCGCCCGAATGCTGGCCGCCCTGCGGAATCAATTCGGCGGGCACGCCATCAAAAAAGCGGAGTAAGCTAATGATGGATGACGGCTAAACTGGTCCGTCGTCCATTACAAATGGTCAATTATTATGAATAATCCCTCCTACAACGGACTCCTCACCACGATCATTATCTTTGGTGCATCCGGCGATCTGACTCAGCGGAAACTGATCCCCTCGTTGTTCAATCTCTTCCGAAAACGCCGCACACCCAAGAAATTTCAGATCGTCGGCTTTGGCGGCACCGTTTTTACAGACGATCAATTCCGCGAACATCTCTATAAGGGAATGAAACAGTTCGCAGAATATGAATTCACAGACGAAGACTGGAACATCTTCGCGCCGAACCTCCATTATCACCCAGGCAAATATACAGAGACAGGCGACTTTGCAAAACTGGGTGAAGCCTTAACCAAGCTCGAAAACAACGACAACGCGAACCGTCTCTTTTATATGGCGCTTCCGCCCACACTTTTCCCCGCCATCATCGACAACCTCAACGCCACAAACCAACTCCACGAGAATGGCGGCTGGCGGCGCGTGGTGCTCGAAAAGCCGTTCGGTACCGACCTCGCCTCCGCCATTGAGTTAAACAAACAAGTCCACAAGGCGTTGAACGAAAACCAGATATACCGCATCGACCACTATCTAGGCAAGGAAACCGTCCAGAACATCCTCTTCACGCGTTTCGCAAACACCATCTTCGAACCCATTTGGAATCGAAACTATATCGACCACGTGCAGATCACCGTTGCCGAAAAAGTGGGGCTCGAACACCGCGCCGGTTTTTACGACGGCGTCGGCGTGCTGCGTGATATGTTCCAGAATCATCTTCTGCAATTGCTGACACTCGTCGCCATGGAACCGCCGGCATCCTTCAGTGCGAGTCACTTGCGCAACGAGAAAGTGAAAGTTCTCAGCGCGATCCAGCCCATGACGCCCGAGCAGGTTGCGGTTTGTTCGGTGCGGGCACAATACAAAGGCTACCGCAACGAAGAACAGGTCAAATCCAATTCCACCACGCCAACCTATGCGGCGCTCCGCCTTTTTGTCAACAACTGGCGTTGGAAAGGCGTTCCGTTCTATCTGCGCTCGGGCAAAAACCTTGCCGAGAAAACCACACAGATCATCATCCAGTTCAAGGAACCGCCCACAACCATGTTCCCCATGCAGGCGATGAAGCCAAACATTCTGGTGCTTTCCCTGCAGCCTGATGAAGGCATTCATCTCCGCTTCGAGGCGAAAGCGCCAGACACTGTCAACGAGACCCGCTCCGTCGATATGGACTTCCACTACGACGAAGCCTTTGGCAAATCAGCCATCCCTGAGGCGTATGAACGATTACTGCTGGATGCCCTGCAAGGTGACGCTTCACTCTTCACCCGTGCGGATGAAGTGGAAACCGCCTGGTCGCTGATCGATCCGATTCTCCAAACATGGGAAACGCATCAGACTCCCTCTTTGGCTGTTTACAGACCCGGAAGCTGGGGACCACCCGAAGGCTACGACCTGCTCGCGCGCGACGGTCGCCGCTGGCTGAACGAGGAAGCCAGCATGATGCTGGATAAGTAATCAAAAAAGACGCTTCAAAAATGAAGCGTCTTTTTTATATCATTTCAAGATCTGAAAGAGATTACTATAATCATCCGTCCACAGGGGCAGTCCGGTTTGATATGAACTTAGATCAAAGGCATGTGCCTGTAGATTGGGCATGTCCAACGCGGATGGATCGCGGGAAAGCAATATCCATATGGATGGAAATTCCCCGAAACCTGTATCCGTTTTATCCACGCGGAGCACGCTCAATCCAAATTCCTCCGCCAGTTTCCATAACACGGGTTGTAGATCAAGATAGCGGTTTGAAACATGAGCCGCGATAATGCCGTTCGGTAAGAGGTGCTGCAAATAAATCGAAAACGCCTCTTTGGTAATGAGATGAACAGGAATCGAGTCGCTGCTGAATACATCCAAAACCAAAACGTCAAAGTTTTGGGATTCACCCGAAGCGAGTTCATTCTCAAGCGAAATGCGCGCGTCTCCTGGAACGATCTCCCAATTCTCCTTTGAATCCCGAAGGAAGGTGAAATAGCTGTCCTCCCCCTCCGCAAGCCGAATGACGGTTTCGTTGATCTCGTAAAAGCGATAATAATCGCCCTCATCTCCATACAATGACAATGTTCCTGCGCCAAGTCCCAGCACGCCAACGTGCATTCCCTGACCGCGTTTGGGATGATTTAAAAGCAACAAACCGATGCCGCTGTCTTTTGCATAATATGTGGTGGGAAGTTCCGGCTGGTCACGGTATTGGATCCCATGAACGGTCATACCATGAACCATGGCAAGACCGTTCCCCTCGACTTCTTTGACGCGGATGACGCCGTAAAAATTCCGCTCTGCCAGGAGATAGTCGCCGCCTTGATTGAGTCCCGCCCAGAGCAGGATCACGCTCAATGGGAATGACCAAAGTACGGCACGAGTCTGAAGCGTGTACTTATCCATCCAGGCAGGGAGCAGGCGCACGACCAGAATTATCGCGGTCAGCAGCCAGCCGAGATAGAATTCCCAATATCCGTTGAAAATGAGGGGAGCCGCAAAATTGACGAAGACTCCGCCTGCGGCACCGCCCAATGAGACCAGCAAATAGAATGACGTGAGCCTTTCCGCGGGCGGGCGGAGTTGATACAACTCTCCATGACAGATCATACATGCCGAAAACAGCAAAAGACAATATGCGCCGATTTGAAGGATGATGTTCAATTCGCCAGCGTGAAGAAAGACCCATAACACCGCAATGCTGGCAAGGCTGAATAACAAAGCGAAAACGCGCCGGTCGTACCAACGAGAATCGGAAAAAGCCAGAATGAAAGAGAGCAGATAGATCGCAAGTGGAAGAACCCATAGGAAGGGAATGACCGCCACTTCCTGCGAAATCTGGTTCGTGACTGCGAGCAAAAAGAGCGAGGCAACTCCGCTTAACGTGAGCCATAAACCGTTGAGAGAAGATGACGATCTATCGGTGATTTGTTCAGCAGGCAATTGCGTCTGCTCGTCACGCAAGCGCAATGCAATGGCGATCGAGAGAATTGCGAACAAGCCAAACCCAAGCGACCAGCCCCAACCCTGCTGCTGAAGCTGAAGCGACGGCTCGACCAAAACCGGGTAGGCAAGCAGCCCCAAAAGCGAGCCAACGTTCGAGAGCGCGTATAAACGCGCATACGAAAAACCGGGCTGTAAACGGCTGAACCACGCCTGCATTAAGGGACCATTCGAGGCGAGAACGAAGTAAGGCAACCCCACAGAGATGCTCAGGATCAGGAAAATACTCAGAACGGGAAAACTTACGTTCGCGGGACGCAGGTCGGTGGAAGGGGTGATCGGGGAGCGCCAGATCATTCCCAGCGCAGCAAGCAGGACCAAGGTCAATGCAAGAAGCGCGATATGAATCCAGCGTTGGCGCGATTGTTTTACCAGCCAATAAGCGTAGGCGTATCCACCCGTCAAAAGTGCCTGAAAGAAAAGCATGGCGGTGGACCAAACTGCAGGCGTCCCGCCAAACCACGGCAGAATGAATTTCCCGATCATGGGCTGGATCTGGAATAGAAGAAAAGCCGAGAGAAAGATGTTTACGGCAAATAAGAACATGGATGCCTCGCGGGAATAATTTTTGGACATCATATCACCGATTTTTATTCCGGATTTTAATACCCTTGTCTTACATGGAAAAATGAGATTTGTCGCGCGGTATAGGTTGGACGCAAAACTTCAATCAATAATAGTTGGACTTCGCAACTACTCGAACAGATCGTGCGTATATTGAATACCGCATATTATTAATCACAAGGAAGTTCAACATGAAGAAAAAATTTTTTTTAATCGTCATTCTCCTCAGCCTGCTGACCACCGCATGCGGCGCGCCAGCCGCTGAAGCAGAAGCCACCCCCATTCCCACCGTCCAAGCCGACGACACCATCATTGCCGAAGGAAATTTGGAGCCCATTACATATACAGACGTCTCTTTGAACGCCGGCGGGCTGGTCAGTGAAGTAAAAGTGGAAGAAGGCGACAGCGTTGCCGCAGGTGATGTCCTTGCCGTTGTGGAGTCAGAGAATGCCCAAACTCTCGAGGATGCCCGCGCAAAAGTCTCACATGAACTCACCGAAGCCTATCAGGAATTTCGCGATGCGCAAAGTCATCTTGATGATTTTGATGTACCCGCCCGCTTTGACGGCATGACACCTGCTGAAGCCGTGGCGGATTCTCTTGAAAAATTAAATACCGCCCGCACAGATTTTGAACCATACAAATACCTCGATGACAAAATGGTTAACTATGTTGAGCCCAAAGTGGACACTTCCGAAATGAGCCCGGAGGAATTGGAAGTCCATTACGCGTTGATGGAAAAACATAAATTCGACGAACGCCCTATGACCGGTGACGCCAGAATCAAGAAAAAAGCGCTGGACAATGCCTGGTCAATCTACCGAATTGCCATTCAGTGGCTGGATCTGGAAACCAAATTCCAAAACGCACAGGTACGGCTGGCAAATGCACAAGCAGACTACAACGCGCTTGAAGACAATAACTTCTCACTCGATACCGCCGGATTACGCGCCATGCTCGCCAACGCCGAATTACGAGCTCCGCACTCAGGTGTAATTACCAATCTCGACCTTAAGACAGGTGAATTTGCTTCAGCCAATACGCCGGTCTTGACGATTGCAGACACATCAAAATGGCTCGTCAAAACCAGCGACCTGACGGAAATCGACGTGGTCAATATCAAGGAAGGTCAACCTGTCTCTGTCAAATTGGACGCGCTGCCCGGTAAAGAATTCAAAGGACACGTGCTGGGCATCAGCCAGAACTACTCAGAGAACCAGGGCGATATCGTTTATGAAGTCACCATTTTACTGACCGAAATAGACCCGTCCATGCGTTGGGGCATGACCGCTGTCGTTACGTTCGAATAATGAAAAGACCTAAATGCGACTTCGCCTTTAGGTCTTGAAAGAGAATCTTATGGCTATTTCCTTCTTCAAACCCAAAGCGGAAACTGTGGAAAACCGCCCCATTATCGACCTGCGTAACGTGGATAAATTCTACAAGACCGCCGTCGGCGATTACCATGCGTTGACTGACGTGGAACTGCAAATTCAAGCAGGCGAATTCGTCAGCATCATTGGCAAATCCGGCAGCGGCAAAACAACACTATTAAACATGATCACCGGCATCGACCGCCCGTCGAACGGCGAAGTATGGGTCAATAACACCGCAGTCCACGGCTTGAATGAAAATCGCATGGCGCGCTGGCGCGGAAAAAACCTCGGCGTGGTATTTCAGTTCTTTCAGCTTCTGCCGATGATCTCAGTCATCGAGAACGTCATGCTGCCGATGGATTTTTGCCGCATGTATTCCCTGCCCGAACGGCGCAGAAGAGCCACCGAATTACTGGAACTGGTTGAGCTTGCCGACCATGCACACAAACTTCCCACTGCCCTCTCCGGCGGACAGCAGCAGCGCGTCGCCATCGCGCGTGCGCTTGCAAATGACCCGCCCATCATCATTGCTGATGAACCTACAGGGAATCTCGATTCAAAGACCGCCGAGTCAATGTTCGTGTTATTCAATGACCTTGTTGCCAAAGGCAAGACCATCATCATTGTGACTCACGACAGCGCCATGGCGAAGCGCACCCACCGCACAGCCCTCATCGCAGACGGCGAGATCGTTAATGAGTATGTGGCAAAAGCCATGCCCACACTCAACCACACACAACTTTTGCAGGCAACCAAACTCGCCGAGCTGCTGACCTTCGAAGCTGGAGCAATGATCCTTTCAGAAGGAACGAACGCGGATACGTTCTATATTGTCACACACGGAACTGTGGAAGTCGTCCTTCCGCGCCCGAATCAATCGGACGTGGTTGCGCTTCAACTCGGACCCGGTAAAGTGTTCGGCGAAATGGAATTTTTCCATGAGAAAAAACATCGCGCGTCCATCCGCGCCTCGGAAGCGGGACCCGTTGAAGCATTAGCCATCACCTACGAAAAGCTATCAGAATTGCTGGAGCAGTCCGAGGTCACGCGTGAAGCGCTGAAAGAGATGGCGAGTAAACACAATGGAGAGAATCTATCCTGGCGGGGAGTCTCATCATGATCAGCAGCCGTTGGAAAAAGGTCTGGGCTGACTTTTGGAGCAACCGCGGACGGACATTCCTGACCATCATTACTATTGCGGTCGGAACGCTGGCAGTCGGCTTCAACAACAACCTCGGCTTTTACATGAACGAAAGCATGGATGGCGACTTTCTATCTGCCAATCCTTCTGAGGCGGAAATATATGCTTCGAACCTAAACGACGATATGGTGAAGCTGGCGCGCGAAGTACCGGGCGTGGATGCCGTGGAAGGGTATTCGAGCGTCGGCGCGCGCATTGTACAGACCGATGGGACTTATGCGGAAATTAGTCTGACCGCCGCAGAGAACCCGTCTGAGTTGACGTTGAATTTATTGAAGCCCGCGCTGGGTGAAACGAGCATTCCAGTTTATAACGATAAAGAGGTCATCCTTGACGCGAGCGCGATGTCGCTCGGCTATAAGCCCGGTGACATCATTGTAGTGGAACTATCGAACGGAAAACAGCGTGAGCTTAGATTTGCCGGTTATATGCATGCCGTAACGGGATTTCCGTATAACCTCGCGCAACAAGTAAATGCCTATGTGACCCCGAAAACACTTGATTGGCTGGGCGGGAACACGGACTATTACGGAAGGCTTTCCATCAGTGTGGCGGAAAAGCAGACTGATTCCGAATATGTAACCGAAGTGGCGCAAGCCGTGGCAGACAAACTGGAGCGTGCGGGTTCGACGGTCTATTTCGTAAGTGTGTACCAACCCGGGCATCACTTCGCCTACGGCGTGACACAGGGCGTATTTTTTGTCCTAAACGTACTCGGCTATCTAACTGTAATATTAAGCGGATTCCTGATCGTCAACACCATCACAGCGTTGATGACACAGCAAACGAGACAGATCGGCATCATGAAGGCTGCGGGTGGAAGCGCCGGGCAGATTTTCTTCATGTACTTGACTCTCATCATGGGGTTCGGTATTGGCGCTTTAATTATCGCAATTCCTCTTGCGAATGTTGCCGCTTCGATCATTGGCGGCGGGATGGCGCAATGGTTAAATTTTTACGCCGCGCCCTATAAAGGTTACACCTCGACCATTGTCCAGCAGGTCATCGTCGCGGTTATCGTCCCGATATTGGCAGCCATTTTCCCGATCCGCAACAGTGTGCGCATCACCGTCCGTGAAGCGTTGAGCGATTACGGCTTGGGCGGGAACGCCAACGCAAAGGACGAATCGGTCAACAAAAATTCAGTGTTGATTCCGCGTCCGATACGCATTTCACTAAGGAATACCTTTCGCCGCAAGACCCGTCTGGGATTAACGCTCTTCACGCTCGTTCTCGGCGGCGCAGTTTTCATCGCCGTTTACAACTTGTGGGCATCCTTCGACAAGACCATTGAAGATATTCAAGGTTATTTCCTCGCAGACATCAACATCGCATTTGACCGCGGATACCGCTACGACAAAGTTGCACGTATCGCCGAAAGCATTCCCGGCGTCAAAGGTGCGGAAGGTTGGCTGGAATACACCGGCACGCTTGAGATGAGCGACGACGAAGCGGGTACGCAAATCCTTTTTGTTGCGCCTCCTTCTGCCTCGATCTTGATCGACCCCATCATCACATCTGGCCGCTGGCTGGAATCGGGTGACGAGAACGCCATCGTTATCGGCAACCATCTCCTTCAGATCTACCCCGACCTGAAAGTCGGCGACTGGCTAACCATTGACATCGACGGCAAGAAAACAGAATGGCTGATCGTCGGCACATACAGCATCACTGGCAACGTCAGCCCGCCGCTGTTGTACGTCAACTATGAATATTTGAGTGTACTCGTTGGACAGCCGGAGATGGCTTATTCCCTGCGTATCGTCACCGACCAGCACGATTCCGCCACGCAACGGCGGATCAATGACCAGATCCAGGCGGCGTTCAAAGAGCGCGGCATCCAGATCAGTTCCACACAATTGGGCGCAGACTTCATCCGCGATCAAAAGGCACAGACGGACATACTTGTCTACTTTATGCTGGTTATGGCAACCCTCATTGCCATTGTCGGCGGGCTTGGGTTGATGGGCACAATGAGCATCAATGTGCTCGAACGCACCCGCGAGATCGGCGTGATGCGCGCCATCGGCGCCAGCAACGGTGACATTCAATCCATTGTCATCACTGAAGGAATGGTCATTGGCATCATAAGCTGGCTGATAAGCATCTTCGTCTCGCTTCCCATTACACAGGTGCTTTGTTTCGGCGTTGGAATGGCGATCCTGACCGCGCCCATGCCTGCTGTCTACGGCACGACAGGGATCATCGTCTGGTTGATCTTTACCCTTGCGCTCGGCACATTGGCAAGCGCACTGCCTGCGCGGCGTGCGTCAAGGCTTACGGTGAGAGACACACTGGCATACGAGTGATAAATCGCCGAACACACAACTTCCACACATTTCCTTCATCGCTGCGTAATGCCTGCATGGGAAAATAATGTCAGCTTACAAATGGAGGCACTTATGAAAAATAGAAAATGGATCTGGTGGACGCTCGCCGTTATCCTTTCCCTTATCGTCCTGGCGGGAGTTGGGTTTATCGGTTTCACCGTCGGCGCAACGCATGGAAGCCAGTTCACGATGAACAATCCGCATTTCATGCCCGCGCATGGGCAGGGATTCACCAATGGCAGAATGCATGACGGTTTCGGCATGCAGGACTATGGTCATGGTCGCGGTTTTGACGGACGCGCAGGATTCCCATTCTTTGCATTTCCGCTGTTCGGGCTGCTTCGACTGGTGTTCTGGGTTGGTTTGATATGGCTGGTAGTTGTGCTTATCAAACGCAGCGGCTGGCGGATCGTCAACGTGAACTCCACACCTGCTCCGGCGGTGACAGCCGCAGCGCAGGAAGAACCGTCCGCGGAGGATGGGGAGAAAAAAGAATCGGAGTAGTAAAAAGTCAATAGAGTAAGAGCAGCCACCCGTCTTGAATGAGGCGGGTGGTTTTTATCCCACACAATATCCTCATAATTTCATGACCAGTTTTTCACAGCCGTTCACTATACTTTTATCAATAATATCTATTTTCACAATAAGGATAATATGGCTACTTCGACAAAACCCGATGGTGCATCCGAAAAATCGCGGGGTATTCCCTTGATGTCAAAATTGTCCAAATTACCTAAAAAGGTCGTTTGGACAATTTTTATCTTCATCGTTCTTGTATTGGCGGGCGGGGGTGGTTATTTTTACTATCGAAGCCAGACGCTTGCGAGTGACACCGCTTCAACCGCAGAAATGCAAACCTCTGTCGCCCGCCGTGGTGACCTTGTTATTTATGCCAGCGGAACAGGAACGCTGATCTCGGAAAGCGAAACGGATCTGTCTTTTCATGCTTCCGGAGAAGTTACCGATGTGCTGGTTAAGGTCGGCGATAAAGTGGACGCGGGCGCGCTGCTGGCAAAACTGGATGAAACCGATGCGCAGATCGCATACACACAGGCAAACCGCACGTATCTTGAATTGACCTCACCCAGTGCAATCGCTGCCGCGCAGCAATCCATTGCGGATGCAACGGCATCACTGGATGATGCCCGCAGTCATCTGGCTTATGTTATCAGCCCGGATGTTTTGCGTTGGGAGGAAAAATTTTCAGATGCAGAAACGGCAGTTGCCAACGCGCAAACTGAAGTAAATAAATCACCTTCGGATTCAACTGCAAAGCAGGCACTTGAAGATGCCCAATCTGATCTGGAAACGGCGAAGTCCATGCTGGCAAAAGCCCAGGCGCTTTATTACAGTTATTACGTCCCCAAATATTTCAGGGACGGCACGGAAGTAAGCGCGCCTTCGGATGCCGAAGTCCTTTCGGCGCGCGCCGATATGGAACTCGCCAAAGCGACGTTACAAGAGGCGCAATATCTTTACGCGGCGTTGACGGGTGGTGATGTCCCTGAGGATGCAACCGGCAGCGGATTGACCGAACTCGAACAAGCCAGATTGGATATGGAAAGCGCCAAAGCCGCACTCGACGGGACGCGCATCATCTCCCCCATTTCGGGTACGGTCATGTCCATTGACATCAGCGTCGGTGACAGCGCCAGCAGTGGCACAACGGTCATTACGGTAGCGGACTTAAGCCAGCCATATCTCGAAGTTTATTTGGACGAATCCGATTGGTCGAATGTGCAGGTCGGGTACGAGACCGAAGTCACATTCGATATTTTGCCCGATCAAATCTTCAAAGGTGTTGTGACACAAGTTGACCCGGGGCTGTATTCTTCGAACAACACTTCCGTTGTGCGCGTGCTGGTCCAGCTGAAAGAAGTTGACGAATCGACCTTCAACCTTCCGCTCGGGACGACCGCATCGGTGGATGTGATCGCTGGTCGCGCCAGTAATGCGGTTTTGGTTCCGATCGAAGCGATTCACCAGGCAGGTGACCAATACGCGGTCTTCGTGGTCGAAAATGGGACGCCCGTTCTGCGCGTGGTTCAGGTCGGCATTCAAGACCTGCTTTACGCAGAGATCACCTCCGGCTTGGAAGCAGGAGATGTGGTCACAACCGGCATCACGGAGACGCAATGAACGAAGCGCACAAGATCATCAAAACCGTTGACATTGCCAAAGTCTACGGCATGGGCGATATCAGCGTTGCGGCACTGCGGGGCATCAATATCGAAATTGCAGAAGGCGAGTTCGTGGCGATCATGGGACCATCCGGTTCGGGCAAGAGCACGCTCATGCACATCCTCGGCTGTCTCTCACGCCCTTCGTCCGGGCAGTATTTTCTGGACGGTGAAGATGTGAGCGGACTGAATAAGACGCAACTGGCGGCTGTCCGCAATAAAAAGATCGGCTTTATTTTTCAGGCGTACAACCTGCTTGCCCGCACAACTGCCTTACAAAATGTGACCCTTCCCCTGCTCTACAACCGTACCAACAATAAGAACAAGGAAGAAGGATTCGAAAAAGCGCGCGCCATGCTTGAATTGGTCGGGTTGAGCGAGCGGATCCACCATCAGCCGCACGAACTGTCTGGAGGACAACAGCAGCGCGTGGCAATTGCGAGAGCGCTTGTCAACGACCCGGTCATGGTCATCGCCGACGAGCCGACCGGTAACCTCGATACTCATTCCGGCGGTGAGATCATGAACCTGCTTCACAAATTACACGAACAAGGAACCACCATTGTCATGGTGACGCACGACCCGAAGACAGCCGTCCACACACAGCGGACCATCAACCTGATCGACGGTCTCGTGGACAACATCACCCACAACGGCAAACATAAAGCCGCGGAGATTTCAGCATGAAGCCGCTTGAAGCGTTGAGCATAGCATGGGAAGCGATCCTTAAGAACAAAGTCCGCTCGTTCCTGACCATGCTGGGAATCATCATCGGCGTATCGGCGGTCATCATCATGGTCGCCATCAGCGCCGGAACAGAAGCGACAATCCAGGAACAGATCACCAGCCTTGGTTCGAATTTGGTCTTCGTGCAAAGCTCCTTCAGCCGCGGCGGACCGGGTCAACAGCAGCAGGGCGGTCTGGTCTACGACGATGCTGCCGCCATCGAAACAGGCGTGGACGGCGTTACTGCAGTTGTGGTGGAACAGAACTCAAGCGAGAATGTGAAGTACGGCGATGTGACCCTTGAAAGCGTGGAAGTACTCGGAACGACGACTGGCTTCCCGTCCGTTCGTGATATGGAAATTGGTGAAGGACGTTATTTCACTGAAAAAGAGATCGAACGAAAGAGCAAGGTTGCCATTCTTGGCTACACCATGGCACAGGAGCTTTTCGGCGAAAGGAATCCGGTCGGTCAATATATTACGGTTGGCAACACCAAACTGGCAGTGATCGGCGTGTTCAAGGAAAAAGGACTGGTCGGGAATACCGATTTCGATTCACGGATTTATCTGCCTATCAGCGTAGTATTCCAAAAATTCACGCCGTCCATGTTCGCGCGCTTTATGGGTGACCGCGTCCGCATGATCTACATCGAAGTGGACCCTAAAGCAAACCTCGACAACATCATTACCCAGATCGAATTATTACTGGTCAAGCGTCATGAAGTCACATTGGAAACTGCGGACTTTTCCGTCACCACCCAGCAAGACATTATTTCAACACGCGAATCGACCACTGCCGCATTCCGCTCACTGCTGGCATGGGTCGCGGGCGTATCACTCATCGTCGGCGGGATCGGTATTATGAACATCATGCTGGTCAGCGTCACAGAGCGGACGCGCGAGATCGGCATCCGTCAATCTGTCGGCGCAACACCGGAAGATATCCGCCTGCAATTTTTGACCGAAGCGCTTCTTCTCAGCATCGTCGGCGGTCTGATCGGAATCATCGTCGGCGTGGCAGGAGCGTATATTTTTGGCGCACTCAGTGATATGCGGACGGTCATCTCCGTCAGTTCGATCCTGCTGGCATTTGGTTCATCCGCCGTAGTCGGCGCGTTCTTTGGGTACTATCCCGCCAACCAGGCATCCCAGCTCGACCCCATCGAAGCGTTACGCTACGAATAAGAGGTATGGAAATGAAAAAGATTTTTCTCGCAATACTTTTATTGACCGCGTTATTGGTTTCTGCCTGTGGGTCATCCACAAGTAATACGCCCAACGCGCAGACAAATCCCAACAACGGCGAACTGCCGCAAGTCACCAAATTGGTCCTTGGTACCCTAAAGCTCGACGGCACCGAGAATGCAGTCACGCCGGAACAAGCCAAGGATCTGCTGCCGCTTTGGCAAGTCTACGTCTCGCTGCTTGACAGTGATACTGCCGCACAGGAAGAGATCGATGCGCTCATCAATCAGATCGGTGAAACAATGACGCCGGAACAAAACCAAGCCATCAACGATATGAATCTTTCGCAGCAGGATATGTTCAGCGTCATGCAGGAACAAGGCATCACGTCCGGCAACAGGTCCCAAAACAGCAGCGGAACACGAAGCGGCAATTCCAGCGGAAACAGCGGCGGGGTTGGTCCTCCCGGAGGCGGCGATGGTTTCGCTCCCCCCGATGGCGGTGGCGGCGAGGGCTTTAGCCCGGATCAAATCGCAACGGCACAGGCTGCACGTCAAGCCGGAGGCAACGGGTTTGGCGGATTCAACCGCACGCCCAACGCGTTGATCGAACAGGTCATCACCTATCTCACAAAAATCGCAGGCTCGTAACGATCAAACATCACAGAAACGATATTGGATGAAAGCAAAGCTCTGGTTCTCACAACTCTCCAAAAGGATGAAAGTTGGATTCGCATTGATCCTCCTCTTCATCTTTGGAGGGATCGGATACCTTGCGGTCAGGACTCAGCCGGAAGCTGATTCAGCGGAAGCGGCGCTTCAAACCGCGACGATTCGCCGCGGCGATCTGACCATCACCGCAAGTGGAACCGGCGTGCTGGAAGTTTCCGGCGAAGCCGACTTGTCCTTCTCACAGAGCGGAACCGTGACCAGTGTTCTCGTCAAAGCGGGCGACAAGGTCCAAGCCGGAGACTTGCTGGCAGAGATCGACAACACCGACGCGCAAAACGAATTCGACCTCGCTGATCAAAACTACATGGAACTGACATCTCCCAACGCCGTCGCTTCCGCATTGGGCGAACTCGCACAAGCACAGCGCACCTACGACCTCGCGCTTTATAAGCTCGAATACCTTATCAGCCCGGATGTGATGTATTGGGAACAGAAGATCGCCGAAACCGAACAGACGCTTGAAACTGCCATAAGTCAATTGAACGCCAACCCGGAAGATAAAAACGTCAGCAAGCAGATCGAAGATTCGCAGTCGTACCTGACTTTTGCAAACAGCATGCTAAACAAGGCACATATCGAATATGACAATGTGTACACCTTCGATCATTTTGTAAAAAGGAAGGATGGCAAAAGTTATCTTGCCATCCCATCCGAATTGGAGATCAAACAGGCACGCTTTGCCATTGACGATGCAGGCAGGAATCTGGCAGAGGCGAAACAAGTCTACGCAGCGCTGACAGGCGGCGAGATTCCCGAAGGGACAAGCATCCCAGCACTGGTTGCCATCGAAGAAGCACAGCGGAATCTCGAAAAGGCACAGACAAATCTGGACGGCACAAAAATCTTCGCTCCCACAGATGGCACCATCATTTCCGTCAATATTGCAACGGGAGACGAAGCAGCCATAAGCACAGCAATAGCCATGGCAAACCTCGATAAACCCTACGTCGATATTTACATGGACGAATCCGATTGGGGTAAAGCCGTTGTCGGGAATCCCGTCGAAGTGACCTTCAACTCGTTACCAGACTCAGCCTTTACAGGCACCATCAACAGCGTTGACAGAGAACTATACACAAGCGGCGGAAACACATCCGTCCACGCGACTGCGCTTTTGGATTCAACAATAGACGAGATCAACTTGCCCATTGGAGCATCTGCATCTGTGGAGGTGACTGGTACTCATGCCCAAAATGCCATCCTTGTCCCGCTGGAGGCGCTGCAAGAATCGGATGCGGGTGGATACATCGTCTATGTAGAAACAGCCGACGGCGTCGCGCCAAGAAGCGTCACGATCGGAATCCAGACAGAGCTATACGCCGAGGTCAAGTCCGGGCTTGATAAAGGTGAAGTGGTCATTACCAATCCAACGGAAATTCAATGAACAACTTTACCCGGCTTACTCTACTTATCATCCTTGGAATCGTTTTGGCATCATGCACTTCCAAAGCAGCAAACTCGAACAAGGTGTCCATCGTTGCGCCGGAATTTCGAACAGCCGCGGTTCAAACATTGACCGCAGCAGTGACGCCGACGAAAACATCCATGCCCACACAAACTGCAACGTCGCTGCCGACGATCACTTTCACTCCGGCGGCAACCAATACACCCACAACAACGCCTGCATACCCTGAGATCCATTTTTCGCTTGACATCCCGTCCGCAAATGGAGTTGCCGCCGCGGATAGCTGCAACCGTTCGACCTTTCTTCGCGATGTGACCATCAAAGATGGGACCGTTCTCATGCCAGGCGAAACATTCAAAAAAATATGGCGCTTCGAGAACACTGGCTCCTGCGCGTGGAAAAAGGATTACAACATTATCTTCGTGAGCGGACTCAAAATGGATGGCGAGACCACAACCATCAATCAATACGTCGCGCCGGGTAAAACCGCAGATATTCACCTCGCGCTCACCGCGCCTGATGTTGAAGGAACATTCACCGGCTATTGGATGCTCGCCAACGAGAACGAAAAGGGATTTGGCGAAGTGGTTTACGTCCAGATCGTTGTTTCGGAAGATGAAGAAGACGAAGAGCCAGAGTAAGCCTCGATGATCGCAGATGCAGAAGTTGGTATACTGGAAAGGAGATTTATGCCGCAAACCATCCTTATTGTTGACGATGAAAAACGCCTCGTTTCCCTTGTGGAAAGTTATCTTACACAGGAGGGCTACCGCGTTGCCACCGCATTTAACGGACGCGAAGCGCTTCAAGTCGCAGAAAAAGAAAAGCCTGACCTCATTATCCTCGATATTATGATGCCTGAAATGAACGGGTATGAGTTCATGAACGCCCATCGCGCGAATAACGACACGCCCATCATCATGCTCACAGCCAAAGTGGAGGATGACGACAAGATCGTCGGGCTCGAACTCGGTGCGGACGATTACGTCGCCAAGCCGTTCAAACCGCGCGAGCTGATGGCGCGTGTCCGCAATGTGCTTCGCCGCGCAGGAAAAAGCAAACCGACCGGAGAACTACTCAAAGTGGCGGATATCTCCCTTGACCGCGAGACTCGTGAAGTCCTCGTCGATGACCGTTCCGTAGACCTGACGCCCTCCGAATTCGACCTGCTTGCCGCGCTTATGGGCGCTCCCGGCAAAGTCTTTTCACGCCTCGACCTGCTGGATGTCATTCAAGGCGTCCGCTACGAAGGATATGAACGCACCATCGATACCCATATCAAGAACCTGCGATTTAAGATCGAACCCAATCCGCGCAAACCTCATTACATCGAAACCGTTTACGGAGTGGGATACCGCCTGAGTAAACACTAACCCATGCGATCCCTGACCTCGAAACTAATTCTCGGCTTTATCGCCATCAGCGTAACCAGCATCGCAGTGATCGCCTGGCTCTCGCACCTTTCCACCAACCGCGAATTTGACCGTTTTCTTTCAGACCGATATAAAGCTGAACTCGTTGAAAAGTGCGCCACATATTACGAAGAGAATGGAACATGGGATGGCGCACAAAAAGTCATCAACGACTTCACCGGGCAGGAATATAGACCGGACAACCCGCGTCCATCCTTCTACGCCATTGCAGACGCTGACGGCGTCATTGTGCTCGAAAGTTATCAATACAAACGCGGAAGGGTTGTCGACATTGCAACCTTGGAAAACTCATCCCCCATCACAGAGAACGGCACGCTCCTTGGCTATCTCATCACCGAACAGCCGCCAAGCCGACCCGACCCCATGCAGGATGAATTCCGCAAACGGTTAAACATCTCGCTTTCATTAAGCGCCATCGGCACAACCTTCCTTGCGCTCATTCTGGGTATCTTTCTATCGCGCAGCATTTCCCGCCCAATTCAGGAATTGACCAAAGCCACGCATATCATTGCAGACGGAAATCTAGGTCAGCAAGTACCGGTCCGCTCACGCGATGAGATCGGCGAACTCGCGCAGTCCTTCAATAAGATGAGCGCCGACCTTGCGCGCTCCCTCGAACTTCGCAAACAAATGACAGCCGATATCGCGCATGAACTTCGCACGCCGCTCAGCCTTATCCTCGGTCATGCCGAAGGTGTCCACGATGGTGTGCTGCAACCTACTCACGAAAATTTCGAGATCATCCGCGAAGAAGCCGAACGCCTCGAACACCTTGTCAACGACCTGCGCACGCTGTCCCTTGCGGACGCAGGAGAACTCTCAGCGGAATTCCAACCCGTGGACATCAACAACCTAATGAAAGACGTCCACACCCATTACCTGACTCTGTTCAATCAAAAGCGCATCACACTGGACCTTGAACTTGACTCCGGTATTCTGAAAGCGAATCTCGACCCGGGGCGCTTTACGCAAGTCCTCAACAATATTTTGGACAATGCGCTGCGTCACACCCCCGAAGGCGGAGAGGTCACATTGGGCACCAAACTCACAGAAAACAGTATCCAGCTCTCAGTTCGGGATAGCGGCGAGGGCGTCACATCCGAAGAAGCCCAGCATCTCTTCGACCGCTTCTATCGCGTGGATGAATCCCGCACACGCAACGACGGCGGTTCCGGCTTGGGACTCGCCATTGCAAAATCCATCGTCGAAATGCATCGCGGACGCATCTGGGCTGAAAGCGAAAAAGGCAAAGGGCTTGCCGTGATCATTCAATTACCCGCCATAAAAGAGTAACAAAAAGGCGTCCGCAGTGGACGCCTTTTTGTTTAAGATGATTGTGCGTTGGAAGCAACAGCAGTTGCTTTCTTTTTCTTTCTGATGATACTTTTTGGCAAAACGATGGCAACGACCAGAATGGTCAAGACACCCAGATTCTTGAGCAGACCGAACATCCAACGTCCGCCGCCGGCAGGACCGCCATGCTCCCTGCCCTCGCCGCCTTCACGAAACGAAGGAGGTCGGTTTCCATCGGGCGGAAATTGGAATTGTCCCTGCTCCCCGCCCTGCGGACGAAACTCGGTTCTTCCGCCGTCACGACTAAAAGCAGCATTATTACCAGATGCGTTGACGGTCACAACCATCAAACCGCCAATGATAAGAAACGCGCCCAAAATGATGATAATTCGCCCAAGCGTTTTCATGCGGACACATCCTTTTGCTTCCCTGTGCCAAAGAGACGACCAATGGGTTGGAAGATATAGCGTTCAAAGGTCTTTACGACCCAGCTCCAATGCAGAGCCGTATGCAGACCGAGCAGCACTAGAACAAGATTTGCAGAGAGGTCATGCAGGCTTCGCCAGGCAAAATTCCTTGGCAGTTGAATCCCGAGGCTGGGAATGGCGATCTCCGAGATCATGATTCCCGAAACCATAAGAAGGGTACCGACAATAAATAAAAGCCAGTTCAAAATATAGTTGATGCGGGTCTGAACCCCGGATTTTTTCAAGAACCGCTTTGTGACCTGTGTGATCCAGTCCCAACTCAAAAGCAGGTGGACCGTCAACGCCCCAAACATGGACAAGGTCAGCCATTCGTGAATCGAAATTCCACTGGAGTGCGGATCCATCGCGATCAGGAACACTGCAAAAATAAGAATATCCAGCCACAATTTGGTCTTGGTTTGAACAGGCGTGGTTTTTGTTGTTACATCATTTGCCATAAGAACTCCTTTTATAATCTTGTAATTTTATGAAATTCATAAAATTCTTGGTGCAAAAATTACGAATTAATTACGAAGAATTTGTAAAATAATTCACATCAAAAAGAACAGTCGAAGTTTTAGGCTTCGACTGTTTAACAAATTTATTTTCATTGCACATCAAGCAATGGGGACAATCTCTTCCTTCGTCTCGATGATTTCCGCTTGTATCCTTCCTGCTGAAAGTTCGCGCAGATCATTTTGAAACGTATCAAAGTGTTCAACAGGAAATTGAAGTGTCATGGTGATATCGCCAGCATAATCTTCGCCCAATACTTTTCCATGACCTTTGGAGGTCAGTAATCGCAAACGTTCCAAAAGGTTGTATGGGATCGCCGCCATAACAACATGCACAGGGACGCGTCGTCCACGCTCCACGGCGTTGACAACGGATTGCGCCGCCTCGGTATACGCCTTGACCAGTCCACCCGTCCCAAGCAGGGTGCCGCCGAAATAGCGGGTGACTACTAAAACCACATCGCCCAAGCCGCTTCCACGCAGGACGGTCAGCGCGGGTTTGCCTGAAGTGCCGCTGGGCTCGCCATCATCCGAAAAATATTCGGTGACCGTATTTCCGCCGCCGATAATGTATGCAGGGACATTATGCGTGGCGTCTGAAAATTCTTTTTTGATCTTTCCCACAAACGCCCGCGCCTCGTCGATGGAAAAAGCAGGCCCGAGCGTGGCAATGAAGCGCGAATTCACCACCATCTGCTCGTGGCGAATTTCTGTAAGAGGAACTAAATAAGCATTGGACATAAGTCAAATTTTACTTGTTTATGGTCATACACAGCTCAGGAAATAGGGAAACACAGTGTATCAAGAAAGAAACAATATGTTGACTTAAATATGCATCTTTGCTAGAATATGGATAGTCCCGTTCAGCCTGCCCCCCTCAGGCTGTTCGGGACTATTTTATTGTAAGTGAATTGGGTATATAATCTTTATAGGCACAAGAACGTAGCAGGGTGGACACCACTGCAACATAACCTTCAAACATATAAATGATATATCATCTTGAAAGTAGTAATGTCACGACTATTTTCAAACCGCTTGTTTCGGTATAGCAACAACACCGCTCCCAATTGAAACAAGTAATGTGACAAAATTACACCGATATGACTGCTGTGGGTAAAAATCACAAATTTAAAGAATGGCTTATAGACGAAATGAACAGACGGGAATGGTCTCAGGCAGACCTTGCCCGTTACTCTGACCTTAATCGTGCTGTTATCAATAAATTATTAAATGGGCAGTCCATGCCTCGTCCTTCAACGCTTGAAGGGATTGCACGGGCGTTCAGAACCCCTGTTGAAAAAGTATTCCGCATTGCCGGGCTTCTGCCTGAAATTTCCGAGACAGACGGGTTCAATGAAGAAGTCCTTCATAACATCAACCAGATACAAGACCCAAAACGCAAGTCGACGGCGTTGTTGCTGATCAAAGCCCTGATCCAGGAAGAAGAAACAGAAAAGGTAAAGAACGATCGCAGAAAAAGCTCGGAGGATTAATCGCCTTCGGGCTTTTTTCTTTAATATCCCTGTTTATCAGCACTATGCACGCCTCTCCCCTACGTTATAATTTGTTTTTCCAAAAGATAACAACAAGGGTCCAGGAGCGTTATGTCAAAATCTCGAAAAGGGGTTTGGCTTTTATTGTTATGGTTACTGCTGGCTTCATGCAGCCAGATAGAGCGCCCTCCAAAACCGCCTCAAGCCGCGCAGGGAGTTCTTGACCTGCAAAATTGGGACTTTAATGAAAACGGTCAAGTAGACCTTTCGGGCGAATGGGTGTTTTACTGGCAGGAATTACTCAATCCGTCACAGATCGGGGAAACTACGGATTTTATTTACGCATCAGTTCCCAATAATTGGACAGCTTACGAAGTAAACGGGCAGATGCTTCCGCCGGAAGGCTACGGAACGTTCCGCCTCACCGTGCATTTGCCTGACCCCAAACAGGCATACGGATTATTCATCGAAGGGGAAGGTACCGCATACAACTTATGGGTGGACGGAAAACTGCTTGCGCAAAACGGAAAAGTTGCAGCCAGCGCGCAAGACATGGTACCGCAAAGCAAGCCGGAGGTCGTATTTTTTCAACCTGAAGGTGACACAACCGAATTCGTCATTCAAATATCCAACTGGCAGCATCGTAAAGCCGGTTTTCGGAACGATATCCTGTTAGGGCTGGCGTCACAAATCCACCAGGATCAACGCGATCATTGGGCAGAAGACGCTTTTGTCATGGGGGTTTTTCTTATTATGGGGTTGTACCATTTATTTATTTTTGGTTTCCGCCCAGGCGATAAAGGTCCGCTCTATTTTGCGATATGGAGTTTTATAAACTTCATCCGCGCCGGGCTGCTCAACCAAAAACTTTTCATCTTTTTCTTCCCTGCGATGAGTTGGGAACTTGCCCTGCACATCGAATATCTCACTTTCTTCTTCTCTGCTCCAATCTATGCCATTTTCATCAGGGAGTTATACCCAAGGGATATTCCACGCCGAGTGATGCAGATCGTGCTTGGACTGGGAATTGCATTCTCGGTCTTTATGTTCTTCATCAGCACATTGACTTTAAGCTATATTCCAACAATCTACCAGGGCATTATCATTTTGGAAATGATCTATTTTGCCTTCTTCATTAGAAGGATCCTCGTCAACAAGCGTGAAGGCGCTGTGTATATTGCAGTTGGTTCTATCATTGCATTTGCGGGCATAATCAGTGAAATTCTGTACCTCCAAAACATCTCCGCGTTCAAGGCAAGTTCTGTTTACACGTTTCTGGCGTTCATACTAATTCAGGCTGTTTTATTGTCCTCGCGCCTTTCAAAGTCATTTCACCGGGTGGAGGTACTATCCGATAAATTGGAAGAGGCAAATATCAGCCTGCTTGAAAGCGAAAAGAAATACCGCAGCATCTTTGAAGAATCAAAGGACATGATCTTCATAGCCGGAATCGACGAACACATCAAAGCCGCCAACCCTGCCAGCAAAGACGTGCTTGGTTATACCCTTGATGAATTGAGAAGTATGAAGCTTTCAGACCTGCTTGTTGACCAGCAGGACAAGGATAAGGTCGAAAAGATCCTATCAAAGCAGGATAGTGTCAAAGATATTGAATTAGAGCTCAAGCGCAAGGACAGCAGAAGAATCCACGGACTTGTCACATTGACGATCCGAAAGGACGAATCGGGCAACGCCACAGAACTACAGGGCAATATTCATGATGTCAGTTCCAGAATACAGGCGGAAAGCGAGCGAGTCCGCGCGATGGAATTCGAGAAACTGGCGATCACCGATCCGCTGACACATGTCTATAACCGCCGCGTATTCGACGAGATTGCCGTCAAGGAATTAACTCGCGCGCTTCGAGGCGGCTCGAATTTCTCCATCGTTTTGCTCGATATCGACCACTTCAAACAGATCAACGATACATATGGGCACGCTGTTGGCGACCAGGTCCTGATCCAACTCGCCAAGCTCTGCCTGGCAAACACCCGCAGCATGGATATATTCGCGCGCTACGGCGGCGAAGAATTCGTCATCCTGATGCCCGATACCGGTCAGGATTCCGCTTTTCAAAGTATGGAACGGCTCCGTATGATTATTCAAGAGGCACCAATGGCAGCCAACGAAGGCGCCGACATTTTCGTCACTGTCAGCATGGGCATCGCAGAAATGGATGTGCAAGATACAACAGATATCCAAACGATCCTGGAACATGCCGACCGGGCGTTATACACTTCAAAGGAATCGGGAAGGAATCGAGTTACGGTTTGGAGCAAAAAAGACTGAATTTACGAAGAAGTTCCAAATTTTGAGCCTCTTGTGGGATTTAATGATAAAAAATCAAATTTGGATATTTTCGCTCGCATTTAATTAGTGCGACTCCATTTAAATCTCATGACATGAGGCACTACCGAATTCGGGGCAGATTATATATAATATACAATCATGACGTCAACCGCAGGCAAGGAACTTACTCACAAACCCCTCAAGGAAGAAATTTACGATGCGCTTCACCGCCAGATCATCGCCGGTAAGTACAGCACTGGTGAATGGCTGAGGCAGGAAGAAATTGCCGGTCAGATGGGCGTCAGCATGACACCCGTCCGCGAGGCGCTGGACCTGCTGGTGGCAAAAGGTATCGCGGAACGTGTCCCCTATCGCGGCGTGCGCGTGCGGGAAATGTCCACCAAGGACATTATCGAAGCATACGGCTTGCGCCTCATGTTGGAGGCGTTGATAGCACGGGAAGCCGCGGCGAACATCACCCCTGAACAGGCTGAAGAACTCCAGTCGATCATGGACGAAATGGACAGACACGTGGAATTGAACGAAATGCCGCAGGAAAGGCAGTTGAGCAGGGAATTCCACGCGGCAATCGCAGACGCAACCGGCAACGACCTTTTGATCCAGTTGTATGCGATCGTCTCCAACGCCTTCCCTGACTGGTTGCTATACGAAGCCTTGTTCCGAAAGCCAGAACTGCTTGCCGGAAGTGTGGCGCAAACGCACGACGAACATACTGCCATTCTGGAAGCGCTCAAAAACAAGGATGGAGATACAGCCGTGAAGGCGTCACTTGAGCATGTAATGGAATCGGGCAAGTGGCTGGAAGTACACCTGAACGTCCCCAGCAAGTTATTGCGAGAACAGGAAAAACAAGTTTCACACTTGATAAAAAAATCAAAGTAATTCGGAGAGGAAACATGTCGGAAGAACTCGAAGCTCTATTCAAAGATATGGCACAAAGCATCATCGATGGGGATTCGGATATCTCTGTGGAACTCGCAAAGAAGTCCATTGAAATGAATATCCCCCCGCTGGATGCGATCACCAAAGGATTTGTGGTGGGCGTAAACTACATCGGTGACCAGTTCGGCGCGGGCGAAGCCTTCCTGCCGGAGTTGGTCATGGCTGGTGAGGCGATGAAAGCCGCCGTCGCCACGCTCGAACCGGAACTGATCAAACTCGGTGAAGCCCGCGAAACGATGGGCAGAGTCGTGCTTGCCACCGTCGAAGGCGACATCCATGAGATCGGCAAGACACTCGTCGGTACGATGCTGAGCGCCTCAGGTTTTGAAGTGACCGACCTCGGCGTGGACCAGCCCGCAGACAAGATCATCGGCAAGGCAATCGAGATCGACGCAAGCCTCATCGGCATGAGCGCACTGCTCACCACCACGATGGTGCGTCAGCGCGAAGTGATCGAAGAGATGGATAAGGAAGGTCTGCGCCCGAAGATCAAGGTTATGGTCGGCGGCGCTCCCATCACCCGCGATTGGGCAACCAAGATCAAAGCAGACGGCTACTCCGAAGATGCCGTCGGTGCCGTGAAACTTGCCAAGGAATTGGTCGGCAAAGCAGACGCATAATCCGCTGTTTCATTTCCAAAAAACAACTTCATCAACCGCCAGGAACGCGTAGAACGCAAAGAGCAAGAGTCGGCGTCCTAAACGAACTTGGCGGTTATGGAAATACTCAGAGAGAAGAGAGATATAGCCTCGGGAGGGCTCTATGTCTCATAAACATATAAAGACCATCAGCGACCCCAAGCTAAAACTTGAGGTGCTGACGAAAGAAGAAGTACTAAGAATCCACGAAGCAACACTCAACATCATCGAAAACGTCGGCGTGCGTTTTCCTTCACAGCGCGCGCTCGATATCTGGCAGGCACACGGCGCAGACGTGGACCGCGAAAAGAAGATTGTCCGCGCCAAGCCGCAGCTCATTGAAGATGCGCTAAAGAAATGTCCGCCCAAGTACGTTCTCGGCGCGCGCGACCCGCAGCAGGACCTGCCGCTCGACGGCAACCACGTCTGCCTCGGCACGGATGGCTGCGGCGTTGAGATCATCGACATCGAAACCGGCGAAAAGCGGACGTCGCGCCTTCAAGATGTGCGCGATATTTCCCGCGTGGCAGACGCCACCGAAGAAGTCGCCTTCCATTGGGTGCCACTCTCCGCGCAGGATGCGCCTGTTGAGGCGCGCGGTCTGCACGAACTCAAAGCCGTTTGGGAAAATTCCACCAAACACGTACAGACCGAGTCCATTTACAACGTGGAAGAAGCCAAAGCCTCGATGGAAATGTTGGAGATACTCGCAGGCAGCAAAGAGGAAATGCGGAAGCGCCCGATGCTTTCCCTGATGCAGTGCACCGCGCCTCCTCTCGGACACGACGGCGGGTCGCTCGACGCAGCTTTGATCGCCGCCGAACACGGAGTCCCTACCGGGTTCATGACCATGTCCGCCTGCTTAACGACAGGACCCGCCACCATGGCAGGGACTCTCGCAGTCGGCAACGCGGAAGTCATTGCAGCAACCGCACTTTTGCAATTGGCATATCCCGGCGCGCCCGTCTTCTACGCAGCCGCGCAAACCGCATCGGATCCGCGCTCTGGCGCCTACACCGGCGGCGGACCGGAAGACTTCCTCTTCGGCGCAGCCACCAACGTCCTCTCGGACTTTTACAACATTCCGCTTTCCATGGGTTCGTTCGCCACCGGCGCAAAGGAACCGAACTGGCAAGCTGGTCTGGAGGGCAGTCTTTCCACCTTCATGGCAAGTGTCGTCATGTCCGACATGCTGCTGGGAGTCGGATTCCTGCACGGCAGCCGCATCTGGTCTTACGCCGAAATGATGATGGACTGCGAAATATTCTCCATCATCGAAAAGATGATGCACGGCATCGTTGTGGACGAGGAAACATTGGCAATGGAAGCCATCGCCGCGGTCGGACCGGGCGGGCACTATCTTGCCCAGAAGCACACCCGCAACCATATGCGCGACTTGTTCCTGCCGCAATTCCTGGACCGCCGCCCGTACACCCAATGGGAAGATAAAGGCGACGATGCCCGAGATTGGGCAACTGCCAAGGCAAAAAAGATACTGCACGAGCACCAGCCCGATCCGCTGGACGAGAAGATCAGCAAGGAATTTGAAAGAATTATCAAGTCGGTAGAAAAGTCATAAATGCCATGTTGAAGGTTACAGGTTGAAGGTTAACTTGAAACCTGTAACCTTCAACTTGAAAACTCTCTCTTCGCCAAAGAGAAATCCAAATCCAATTAGAGGTGTCTGTATGAGACCAAAGCTAACCCTGCTCAGTGACGAGATCATTGCCCGCATCCTTGCAGAGGCATACGAGCTTCTTCTGAAGCCTGGCATCAAGGTCCAGAATGAAGAGGCGCGTGAACTGCTTATCCGCGAAGGCGTGGTCATCGATCCCGAAACGCATGTCGCGCAAATTCCCGCTCCGCTCGTCCAACGCGCATTGGAAAGTGTGCCGCGCGAATTCTATTTGTACGACTACGATGGAAATCCTGTCGTCCACTACGGCGGCGACTCCGTTCACTTTGACCCGGGCTCATCGGGCATCGCCATGCTCAACCCTGATACGCTCGAGCATGAAACCACTGAAACCGAGCACCTCGTCCGCTTGCTGAAGGTCGCGGAACAAATTTCGCAGTACGATGCGCAGTCCACGGCGGTCATCTGCCATGATGTTCCCAAGGACATTCAAGACTCATACCGCCTCTATTTAGCACTTTTATATTCGAAGAAACCCATTGTCACGGGCGCGTTCACCAACAAGACCGTGCAAGAGATGATCGACATGCTCTCGCTCTTTGCGGGCAGCCCCGAAGCCGCCCGCGAAAAACCGCGCGCCATTTTTGACGTCTGCCCGGCGCCGCCATTGATCTGGTCGAACTTCGGCGCAGGGAATCTCGTTCAACTCGCGCGCGCAGGGATTCCTGCCGAGATCGTCTCAGTTCCACTGGCAGGCGCGGCGGCTCCGGTCACCATGCTTGGGACGGTTACGCAGCACACGGCAGAATGCCTTGCAGGCATCACCATTCATCAATTGGCAAACCCCGGTGCTCCCATTGTTTGGGGCGGCGCGGCGGCGATCTTCGATATGAAAAAAGGCGCCACCCCAATGGGAGCCATCGAAACCGCCATGCTCGATTGCTCCTATGCGCAAGTCGCCAAAACCCTCGGCATGCCAACCCACACCTACCTCGGCGCAACAGACTCCAAACTCGTGGACGCGCAGGCAGGGCTTGAGAGCGGCATCTCTGCGATGGTCGGCGCACTGAGCGGAATCAACATGATCTCCGGCTCCGGCATGTTGGACTTCCTCGCCTGCCACAGCGCCGAAAAACTCGTCATCGACGCGGAAGGCATCGCCATGGCAAAGCGCATGATCGGCGGCGTAAAGCAGCACACCGACACTCTCGCCACCGGCTTTTACGATGACAAGATCAACTTCAAAGGCGGTGACTTCCTCAAACAGAAGATCACAATGAAACTCTTCCGCGAAGAACAGCACCTGCCCTCTGACATCATCGACCGCAACTCGACGCGCCAATGGAAAGAAGCCGGCTCGCTGGATGCGTTTGGTAGAGCAAAAGTCCGCGTAAAGGAACTGCTCGCCTCGTACTCGCGCCCCGAACTGGACTCTGACCAGATAGCTCGTCTCCACTCGTACATGCTCGACCTAGCAAAAAAAGCAGGCATTGAAGAACTCCCCAGGCTGGAAGATTACGAACCGGCATAACTGATTCCTCCTGGGTTTGAAAGATGTGACAAGAAATGAGAAACGATGGGTTTTACGCGATCGTTTCTCATCGTTCATTACAAATCACTCAAAACAGGAGGCACCATGAAACCCAAGTTGTCATTGCTCGACGAAGAGTTGGTCACACAAATAATCGATGAAGCCTGCCAGTTGTTGATAAAACCGGGCGTCAAAGTTCAGAACGAAGAAGCCCGCCAGTTACTCGCCGAAGCAGGCGCGGAAGTGGACGAAGAGAATCTGGTCGTCCGCATTCCAGAGAAGATCGTCCGCGCGGCGCTGGAAACCGTTCCACGTGAGTTCAAACTCTACGACTACGAAGGCAGCCCCAAGGTCCAGTATGGAGGCGATGCCGTCCAATTCGACCCGGGTTCATCGGGCATATTAGTCCTCCTGCCGGAAACCCTCGAGCACAAGACCGCTGAGTCCGAAGACCTGATCCGCGTTATCAAAGTCGCAGATGCGCTGCCGCAATACGATGCGCAGTCTACAGCCGTTGTCTGCCATGATGTACCAAAAGACTTGCACGATTTGTATCGCTTATATCTGGTGATGCTGTATTCGAACAAGCCGATTGTCACGGGCGCGTTCACCAACAAGACCGTGCATCGGATGATCGACATGCTCGCCATTTTCGCCGGTGGTCGGGACGAACTGCGCAACAAACCACGCGCCGTTTTTGATGTCTGCCCGTCGCCACCGTTGATCTGGTCGAACTTTGGCGCGGGTCAATTGATTGCCTTGGCGCGCGCTGGCATCCCTGCCGAGATCGTGTCCATGCCCCTGGCTGGCGCGGCTTCTCCTGTAACGCTGCTTGGCTCAGTGACGCAGCATGCTGCGGAATGTCTCTCCGGCATTGTCATTCACCAACTGGCGCAGACGGGCTCCCCCATCGTTTGGGGCGGTGCACCAGCCATCTTCGACATGCGCAAAGGCGGCACGCCATTCGGTGCCATCGAAACCGCCATGATCGATTCGTCATACGCGCAGGTCGGAAAGTCGCTCGGACTGCCAACTCATGCCTATCTCGGCGCAACCGAATCAAAAGTGCTCGACACACAAGCTGGTCTGGAAAGCGGCATGGGCGCACTTGTCGGCGCGTTGAGCGGCATCAACATGATCTCCGGCTCCGGCATGTTGGACTCGCTGTTATGCCAAAGCCCCGAAAAACTCGTCACCGACGCGGAAGGCATCGCGATGGCAAAGCGCATGATCGACGGCATGAAAGTCCACACCGACACGCTTGCCACCGGTTTCTATGAAGGCGTCAATTTCAAAGGCGGCGACTTCCTCAAACAAAAGATCACTATGAAGTTGTTCCGCGAAGAGCAGTACATGCCCGGCAAGGTCATCGACCGCGACTCGATGCGTGGATGGCGTGAATCCGGCTCGATGGATACTTTCACCCGCGCCAAACTCCGCGTAAAGGAAATCCTCGCCTCATACGCCCGACCTGAGCTTGATTCCACCCATGAAGCGGACTTGCACGCCTTTGTCCTTGATCTCGCCCATCAAGCCGGGCTGACCGAACTTCCAAAATTGGAAGACGCCATGCCTGTTTAAAAAAGGAATGTGTAGAGTAAAATCTTCAAACTCATTCCACATCAGAAAAGTTACAGTTGATATTTATGCCCACACTCTCCCAACTCCTGCGCGTTCCGTATGTCGACTCTGGATTACGCTTTGCCGTTTCACCTGACGAAAAACAGATCGTCTTTTCATGGAACAAAACAGGAGGTTGGGAATTGTGGAAACACGAGAATGGGGAAACTGGAAAACTGGAACTCGACTTACAAGGCGCGAAGTTCTCTCCGTGTTTTTCGCCGGACGGCACAAAGATCGCCTTTGCCGTCGATTTGGACGGTAGCGAGTCGTATCACATTGCCGTCCATGACCTGACGACTAATACCACCACCGACCTCACGCCGGATATTTTATACGCACACCAACCCAATATGACATGGTCACCCGATGGCGAGTCTCTGGCTATCCTCTCCGATGCCAAGGGGACGTTTGCCTTATTCCAGCTTCCGCTCGATGGCGACAAAGCCCACATGATCAAGAACGTCTTCCACCCAAGCTGGGACGCGGTATGGTCGCCGGATGGGATGTGGATCGCGCTCGAATCCGAGTCCGCGGCGAGTGACCGCAGCCTTCACATTGTGCCAAAGGGCAGGAGAAAAGGACCGAGGATCGGCACGTCACAGTTGACCTTTGAAGGCAAACCGTTGAACGCTCAACACCCCGCGTGGTCACCAGACTCGAAATATCTCGCCTTTTCCGCCGAAGTGGATGAGTGGCATGATATCGGCATTTTCAACGTGGAAACGAAAGAAATCATCTGGGTGGATCAGTCCGCGGGGGATAAGACGCAGCCGGCATGGTCGCGGAGCGGAGAAGCTCTCGGCTGGGTCCATGCTGAAGGTGCAAAGACCAGTTTCAAATTATGGAAAAGAGGCGGGGAAATTCGTCAATATAAAGTTGGCGATGGACTCCATTCGTTCCCACAATTCACATCCGACAGCGTCATTCTGCTTTATGAAGATGTCAATCATCCCACCGACCTGTGGAAGATAAATTTGGAAAACGGCGAAGCTACTCAACTCACGAAGTCTTTGGATGAAGATTTGAACTTTGTGCAGCCGGAAGAGGTTTGGTACGCAAGCCGCGATGGCGCACAGGTTCCGGCGCTGTTGTATCGCGGCGATGGCAAGCGTGCAGTGATCGACATCCACGGCGGACCGAATTGGAATTATTCGTTCTTGTGGCAGCCGTTGATGAGCCATATGGCGGCACAAGGCTGGACGGTGCTCGCGCCAAATTACCGCGGCTCGACGGGTTACGGAAAAAAATGGCAAAACGAAAGTCTTTTCGATATGGGCGGCGTCGACACCGATGACTGCGCGGCGGGTGTAAAGTTCCTGATCGAAAATGGGTTGGCGGATGAAAATAAGATCGCCGTCACCGGACGAAGTCATGGCGGCTTTTTGACAATGTGCTGCCTGACCATGCATCCCCATCTTTTCGCAGGCGGTTCGGCAGTGGTTCCATTCCTGAATTGGTTAAGTTCGCACAAGAATTCGCGTGAAGACCTCAAGCACTGGAATATCGAGAATATGGGCGACCCCGACGACAACCGTGAGTTATGGGTTTCGCATTCGCCTTATTTCTTTTTGGACCGCGTCAAAGCGCCGGTGCAGTTGATCGCAGGCGGGAATGATCCGCGCTGCCCGGCATCTGATTCTCTTGACGCGTATGAGAAATTAAAGAAACTCGAAAAGGATGCAGACCTGCTTCTATATGAAGATGAAGGACATTCTTTTTTGAAGATCGAGAACATCGTTGACGCAGAAACAAAGCGCATGGAATTTTTAAAAAGAGTTTTGGAAAGTTAGAATACACAGAATCATTTCACAGGAGAGTATATGGAGCCACTAAAGTTTTTATCGGACGCGGATATACAAACCATGCACGAAGCCACCTTGAGGGTGCTGGGCGAAATCGGCATTACCTGGACGCACCAACCCAGCCTCGATATTCTATTGGAAGCAGGCTGCACCATGAACGGCAATCGCGTTTGCATGCCCGCCGACCTCGTGATGGACAGCATCGCCAAAGCGAACAAGCGCCCCAAAATCCGCGGACGCAACGGGCAGGTGAATGAACTTGGCGGCGGCAATTTATACTTCCACAATCTCGGCGGAGCGCGCGATGTCTTCGACGCGAAGACAGGTACACGCCGGGTTGCCACCGATCAGGATGTGATCGATTCGACGCGTCTGCTCGATGCGCTGCCGAACGCGCACACTGTGACTCCGTTCTTTACGCCGCAGGATGTTCCCGGCGAGTTGATGTCGCTGTATATGTATCGTCACTGCCTGCCGCACACCACCAAGCCCATTCAAGGTCCCGGCATTCAATTTGCCGAAGAAGTGAAATACGCCGTTGAAATGGCAAAGGTGGTCGGCACACCTCCAGAGGAATTAACACTGTCGCTCTCGCCGGTCAGCCCGCTGACAGTCCATGACCCGGCAGCGGCAGCCATCATGGAAATGGCAAAGGCGGGTGTGATCCACGCGAACCTGCCGTGTCCCATTGGCGGCGCGACCTCCCCCATGACCATCACCGGCAGCCTTGTGCAGCAAAGCGCCGAAACGCTCGCTCCGCTGGTTCTGGCGCAGATCATCAACCCAGGTTGCAGCGTGGTTTATTGTGGACGACTTGCGATGCTCGATCCGCGCACGGGATTGCTTTGGGGCGGCGTGGAGTTGGGCATGTCCTCAGCCGGTACGGTTCAACTCGGACATTATTACGGGTTCAGCGTTAATGTCTATGGATTCTCGACCAATGCTCATACCCTCGACGCGCAAAGTTCCTTTGAGCGCGGACTCAACGCCGCAATCCCCGCCCTGGCTGGAGCGGACGAACTCTCCGGCATCGGCGAAATGGAAGCGGGCGTGATGGGCTCCTACGCCCAAATGGTTTTGGATAATGAACTGGTCGGCAGCATGATGCGCCTGAAAAAAGGATTCTCTGCAGACGCAGAACATCTCGCCATCGATATCATTGCCAATGTCATGGACGGCACGCGCAACTTCCTCGGGCAGAAGCACACGCTCAAGCATCTCAAAGGCGGCGAAATGGCGTTGACCAAACTCGCCGAACGCAACTCGTGGGATACGTGGGAGGAAAAAGGCAGAAAGCAAATGGCAGATCATGCCATCGAAGAAGCCGAGCGCATCTTGCGCGAACACGAAGTCCCGCCGCTGGAGCCGCAACAGGAGAAAGAACTGGATAAAATAATGGCAGCGGCTGAACAAGAAATGGTTAAGAAAAAATAATTACCATTTATCAGTAGATATAAGTCAATGGATTAAGGAGAAATTATGATCAAACAAGCTCACGCAATTTCCGAAGAAATCATCGAATGGAGGCGTGATTTCCACATGCACCCCGAAACGGGATTCGATGTCCAACGCACGGCTGGCATCGTAGCGGATGAACTGGAAAAGATGGGATATCGCGTCAAGCGCGGCGTCGGCAAGACCGGCGTGGTGGCAGAGATTGGCGAAGGCGGCAAGGTCGTCGCCATCCGCGCGGACATGGACGCCCTGCCCATTTTCGAATTGAACGAAACGGACTACGTCTCACAAAACGAAGGCAAAATGCACGCCTGCGGTCACGACTCACACACCGCCATGGCACTCGGTGCGGCGCAGATATTAGCGAAGGAAAAATTCAATGGGCGCATCCGTTTCCTCTTTCAACCGTGCGAAGAGACCGCGGATGAAGAAGGCAAAAGCGGCGCGCAACGCATGTACGCTGAAGGTGCTGTGGAAGGCGTGGATTACGTCATCGCCCAGCACGTAGACCCGACCGTACCTGTCGGCACCATCGCCATCAACGAAGGACCGAGCGGCGGCGGTGTGGACACATGGACAGCGACCATTTACGGCAAAGGCGGACACGGCGCACACCCACATGCCACCATCGATCCATTCGTGCTGCTGGCGCACGTAATCATGGGAATCAACTCGATCGTCTCGCGCCGAATCGATCCATTCGAACCGACGGTCATCAGCATTGGTTCGGTCAATGGAGGGTTCACTGAAAATGTGATTCCAGACAAAGTGGAAATGCAGGGAACCATCCGATTCACTTCGCTTGAGACGCACAAAAAGACCCGCGAAGAATTGACCCGTGTCTTCGACATCGTCAAGACCCTCGGCGGCGATTACAAACTGGATTTCCTCTTTGGCGGCATGCCGATCATCAATGACAAGTTCGTGTCTGATACCATTGCAGACGTCAGCAGGGAATTGCTTGGGGAGAACAGCGTTATTCCGCTGGCAAAGACCCTTGGCGCGGAGGATTTCCCTGAATTCTTGAAGGACGCGCCTGGAGCGATGTACATGCTCGGCACCAAGATCGAAGGTCGACCCTTATATGAATTACATCACCCTAAATTTGACCTCGACGAAAGCGCGTTACCACTTGGTACTGCGGTCATCGCCGAGGCAGCGTTAAGGTTCCTGAAATCATAAACAACCACGTCAATGCGAGGGCGGCAGCCCGAAGCAATCTTAATATGCAAACACAAGATTGATTCGCTGTCGCCCGCAATGACAAGAGGAAATAAATATTTCGGAGGGCATCCATGCATACTATTTTGAAGTCAGAGAAAAAAGAAGTCATCATCGGCATCGACAAACCATTCGTCATCATCGGTGAAAAGCTCAACCCGACCGGCATCAAAAAACTCGGGCAGGCGCTCGTTGACCGCAATATGGATTACGTCAAGCACCTTGCCAAACGTCAGGTCGATTGGGGCGCAGACGTGCTCGACGTGAATGTCGGGCATCCGCAGATCGAAGAAGCCGAGATCATTCCGCTGGTGGTCGAGGCGGTGCAGTCAGTTGTCGATGTTCCGCTATGCATCGACTCGAATGAGCCAAAAATTCTTGAGGCGGGATTAAATGCCATCAAAGGCGGAAAGCCGCTGGTCAACTCCGTCAACGGCGAGGAAAAGCAACTGGCGAGTGTCCTGCCCATCGTCAAGGAAAGAGGCGCGGCAGTCATCGGCTTGACCATCGCCGACGAGGGCATCCCGCCCACCGCCGAAGGTCGACTCGCGGCGGCGGCAAAGGTCATCGAACGCGCCGCAAAGATCGGCATCCCCATTGAAGATATCATCATCGACCCGCTGGTGATGACTGTTGGGCACGACAGCAAAGCAGCGACGGTGACGATCAAAGCCATTGAGTTGATAAGAAACGAGTTCGGCGTGAACATCAGCCTCGGCGCGAGTAATGTTTCGTTCGGTTTACCTGACAGGCATTCGGTCAACGCCGCGATGCTTTCCATTGCGATGCAGGCTGGCGCAACCACATCGATCACAGACCCAATCAAACTTGGCAGCACCATCCGCGCCACGGACCTGCTGCTTGGGCGCGATGCAAATTCGATGCGTTACCTTAAGTATTTCCGCGCTACCGAAAAATTACGCGAGACAGAAGCTGCGGCAAAATGAATCCGATAGAAACCATTCTAAAAAATCAACGCATCGCCGTGATAGACGGTGCAATGGCAACCGAACTCGAAACGCGCGGATGTGATCTCAACGATGACCTTTGGTCGGCACGCGTCCTGCTCGAGCAGCCCGAACTCATCCGTGCCGTTCATCTCGATTATTTCAACGCCGGCGCGGATTTCGCCATTACCGCCAGTTACCAGGCTACTGTTGAGGGCTTTGCCAAGCGCGGACTCACGCGCGAGCAGGCATTGGATCTTATCAGGAAGTCTGTGCAGTTGGCGCAGGAAGCGCGCGACGAATTTTGGTCGAAGGAAGAGAATCGCGTTGGACGTATCCGCCCATATGTCGCCGGTTCTGTCGGACCCTACGGCGCATTTCTCGCGGACGGTTCCGAATATCGCGGTGATTACAACCTGACCGAGGATGAATTGATCGCCTTTCATCGTCCGCGTGTGGAAGCACTCATCGCCTCAGGCGCTGACCTCCTCGCCTGCGAATCCATCCCATGCCTGATCGAAGCCCGGGCTTTGATCCAACTACTCGCTGAATTTCCGCAGATGACTGCCTGGTTCACCTTCACCGCCAAAGACGGCGAACACATCAGCGACGGCGAACGAATCGCAGATGTCGCCGCCTTTCTCGATAAACAACCGCAAGCCGCGGCAATCGGCATCAACTGCACGTCGCCATTACACATCCCTTCGTTGGTAAGCGAGATCAGGAAAAACACCGAGAAGCCCATCATTGTCTACCCCAACTCAGGCGAATACTACAGCTCTGTCACGAATTCCTGGCACGGTGAAACCTCATGCGATAAATTCGGTTTACAGTCGAAGGAATGGTTTGCAAACGGTGCAAACCTCATCGGCGGATGCTGCCGAACAACACCAGATCATATTCGCGAAGTAAACAACTGGGCGAGGAAAGAGTAAAATAAAATCACGGTGAGAATTCAAAAGAGGCAGTAATAAGCTGCCTCTTTTTGTTCTCTAAATCTCAAGGAGAAAACATGAGAAAACATTTACTGGTATTCCTCGCGCTTTCACTCACACTCACAGCCTGCGCCGCAGAAGCGACTCCCTTACCGACCAATACCCCTGTTCCTTTTACCGAAACGCCGACACAAACATCCACGCCAGAACCAACGGCGACATTTACGCTCACATCCACGCCGACGCCTGTTCCAAACCCCATGAGCATTATCGCACTCCGAAACATGGACTACCCCGGCAGTGAGATCAGCATCGTCAAGGAATTGGAACGCGGCATAAATTACCGCCGTTATTATGTCTATTATCTTTCTGAAGGATTAAAAATCTACGCGTTACTTACCGTTCCAAATGGCGAACCACCCGAAGGCGGTTTTCCTGCCATCGTCTTCAATCACGGTTACATCCCGCCGGACGTTTATAAAACCACCGAACGTTACATCGCCTATGTAGATCAGATCGCCCGCGCAGGCTATGTCGTCTTTCGCATCGACTATCGCGGGCATGACCAATCCGAGGGCGAAGCAAGAAACGCGTATGGTGACCCCGGCTACCAGATCGATGTAATGAATGCAGTCGCGTCGATCAAACAATATCCGAGCGTCAATCCTGAAAAGATCGGCATGTGGGGACATTCCATGGGCGGATATCTGACCCTGCGTGCCATGGTCATTTCGCAGGATATCAAAGTGGGCGTGATCTGGGCGGGCGTTGTCGCCTCTTACCCGGACCTGGTCTATAACTGGCGGCGGACGGGTTCGTTTACGCCGTCACCGAGTTCGCGCGGCGCCGGTTGGCGGACTTCATGGATCGAGCAGTATGGCACGCCGGAAGAAAATCCCGCCTTTTGGGATTCGGTCTCAGCGACATCCTACCTCACCGATCTCTCCGGACCTTTGGAACTGCATCACGGCACCGCAGACGAGGATGTGCCCATCGAGTTTTCAATTCGCCTGGCGGAACTGGCTCGTCAACAAGGGAAGATCGCCAACCTTTACACGTACGATGGCGATAACCACAACATCTCGAAGTATTTTACGACCGCCATGAATCGGACAATCGAATTCTTCGATATTTATCTAAAGTAGAAATAAAGCGCGGAAATTTCCGCGCTTTATTTCTTTATCCTTTGCCAGGGTCAAATTTATGCATCCACAAACTCGGGTCATCCAACTCGGTAAACCCGAACTGCCTGTAAAGACCATGCGCATCCTTCGTTGCCAGCACCCACCTGCGAATTTCCTGCAAGTCAGGATGCGCCGTGATGCATTCCATCAGCCACTTTCCCAGTCCTTTACCGCGATAATCCTCGTGGACAAAAACATCCATCAAGTAGGCAAACACTGCACGATCGGAAAGCACGCGCGCAAAACCGATCTGCCTGTCACCGTCATAAATACCGAAATTCAGCGAATGCCGAATCGACCGTTCGATCGCCTCGCGCGGACGCTTGTCCGCCCAATAGGCGCGGGAGAGAAAACGACAAACTTCGTCAATATCGAGGCGGGACGGGTCATTCGAAATAATAAAATGGTCGCGTGTATATTCCATAAAAGAGATTTTATCAGGCAAAGATAATCTACGGTAAACTTTCTTCAGAATTCATATTTCGGAGAAACTGATGCGCCTTACAAACATGATCACCGCCGTTGACCTGCATGCCTGCGGCGAACCCGGACGGGTCATCACCGGCGGCGTACTCGATGTACCCGGCAAAACCATATTCGAGAAAATGAAATACATGGAAAAAAATCTCGATGACCTGCGGCTACGAATGTTACGTGAACCGCGCGGTTACCCCGCCTTGTGCTGCAATGTCATCATGCCGCCCACGCATCCAGATGCCGACGCTGGTTTCATCATCATGGAGCAGACCGAGTATCCACCCATGTCTGGCACGAATACGATCTGCGTCGCGACAACCCTGCTCGAGACAGGCATGATTCCCATGAAAGAACCCGTCACCGAATTCATGCTAGAGGCGCCTGCCGGGCTCGTTGGAATCCGCGCCGAATGCAAAGACGGCAAAGTCACGGAAGTCACATTCAAGAATGTCCCCGCTTTTACAGTACATCTCGATATCAACGTGGAAGTGCCCACGCTTGGCACCGTCAAAGTGGACGTGGCTTGGGGCGGCATGTTCTACGCCATCGCCGACGCTTCGCAGTTCGGCTTGCAGCTCACACCCGATGAAGGCAAAGACATCACACGCATTACAGAAATGGTCAAATCTGCCACAGCAGAACAATACCCGGTTGCACATCCGGAAAATCCGGAGATAACAGGTCCCACCATTGGGCAGCTTTCCGCGCCGCCCGTCCATCCAAAAGCGCATCGCAAAAATGTCGTCACCGTCTCAACAGGCAAGATCGATTGGACCAAACCGTCTACATGGACTGGTGTGATAGACCGTTCCCCTTGCGGCACAGGGACATGTGCCAAAATGGCAACACTGTACGCGCGTGGTCAACTTGGACTGAATCAAGATTTTATTCACGAAGGAATTCTAGGGACACTTTTCACAGGTCGGCTCATCGAAGAGACGCAAGTCGGTCCATACAAGGCTGTTGTCCCCACCCTTGGCGGCACTGCGTGGATCACAGGCATCAATCAATTCGTTGTCGATCCCAGCGACCCATATCCAAACGGGTTTACAGTCGGTGACATTTGGTAAACATCCAACCGCGAAACGCGCTAAGAACGCAAAGGCTTAAAAGAGGCAACATGCTTATATTATCCCGCAAAGAAGTTGAAGAACTACTCGACCCCATCGAACTTTTGTCTGCCCTTGAAGAAGGCTTCAAAGCATTAAGCTCAGGTCAACTCGACGTACCGCCGCGCAATCAAGCCATCGCGCCCAAAGGTCTGCTGGTCGGCATGCCCGCGTACATGCCGGGGCAGTTCATGTCCGTCAAACTGGTCACGATCTTCCACGAAAACATTCCCGCGCACCAAGCCGTCATCACGTTATTCGACTCCGAAACAGGCACGCCCATCGCATTCATGGACGGCGAATACATAACCGCATTGCGGACGGCGGCAGGTGCGATCCTTTCCATCAACCATCTTGCGCGAAAGAACAGCAAAAATCTCGCCATCATTGGGGCTGGCGTTTTAGGTCATGCTCATTTAAGGATGATCGGGACATTGACCGGCATCGACAATATTTCCATCGCTTCAAAGGATTTTTCCAAAGCCCGGGCATTGGCGGCGCGCGCTTCAAAAGCCCTCGCAGTTGACTCTATCCATCGAGCCGTTTCCAACGCGGATATTGTCTGCCTATGCACCTCATCACCCGACCCCGTTATTCAAACCGACTGGATAAAAGAAGGCACCCATATTACTTCAGTCGGCTACCGTCCGCCCGGCGGGGAACTTCCGCGGGATTTGGTTGAAAAGAGTCATATCTTTGTGGAATCGAAAGTAGCATTTAATGCTCCACCCGTCGGTTGCAGCGAATTACAAGGACTTGATGCTGATTTTGGAACCGAGATCGGTGAAATGCTATTAAAGCAAAAACCCGGCAGGGAATCTGAAACTGAGACAACGATCTACAAATCCATGGGGCATGCCATGGAAGATCTTGTTGCCGCAAATTTGGTTTATCAAAAAACAATGAATAGAAGAATGGGAATGCAGGTGGATTTATAGCGATTGGATACTTACAATACATTCGGGTAAGTTTTAAATCGCCCATCGCCTTCAAATTTCTCTTACCCAAGCCCAAAGCGGAGGCAATTGCCAGGGTTGCAGGAACAGCTTTCGGCTGGGAAAGAGCCGCAAGAAGATGAAAGTCGAAGGTTATTGGTTGAAGGTTAGCGAAGCCAAAATGTGAGCGTCAGAAAATAGGTTGTCAAGCCGAAAACAGCAAGCGCCGTAGATGTGAGCAACTTCCAGTTTGGCGGATTGCCGCCCACAATGGCGCGGAGTTGGACAATTTGAAAAATCGCGAAGGGCAGGGTGAGAAACGCCGGCGCGACGAGGTTGAAGGAAAAACCAAAAAGAGGCGCAAGCGCGAACATCAGGTAGGCAAATATAATAATCCCATGATGCAGCGGTATGGCGCGTTCCCAGGTTAGGAATCGAAGCAAGGTACCGCGTTCATATTTTTGGTCATCCAAAAAGGTCGTGAAATTGACGACAAGAAAATACGCAAGCGCGAGAACTGTCAGCGGAATAAGCAAAGCGGTCAACAAACGCGAATTTTCCCCGGCTTGGAGGAGAAAGGCAATGGAGGGAACGATATAACCAATATGGATGGCGAGAAAAAGCTCGCCAAAACCGCGATTGACAAAATGAAACGGCGGGATGGAATAAAGAAGGACAAGAACGATCGAAGCGAGCAAGAAATAAAATGTCGGAAGTGTCAGGGTGAAATTGAGATGCACGATGAAAGCGACCACCGCCGCAGTTCCGATCATGCCAACAGAGACATAAAGCATATTGTTGCGGAGCGTCTCTTTTTTCTGGGGAGTTTCCTCTGCCAGCAACGGTTCATTATGCGGACGAAAGACCTCGCGCAAAAATGACATGCTTGTCTGCATCAACAAAGCAAATATCAAGCCCAATATGAACGGCACAGGTTGAAACGGTTTACCAAGATAAGAAGGGATACTCGCACCGAGGAGATAGGTCAGTGCAGCGAGAAAAAAGTGGAGAGGGCGAGTGAGTTTTAGCAATTTGTGGTCTTCAATTCTTTGTTTAACAACTTACAATTTAGCGAGATAACCCTCCAACCGCTCAACGGCTTGCGGGAGGTTTTTCCGTCCCAGCCCCAGGCGGAAGTGGTTGTGGGTATCGTCATAAACAGAGCCGGGGAGCAGCAACACGCCAGCCTCCCTGACAAGGCTGTCGCAGAATTTCTCAACACTGCCTTTCAATAATTTTGGAAATCCCATCGAACCTGCCCTGGGACGATGCCACGAAAACGTGGATGAGTATTTTGCTAAAAGATCATCGATAATAGACAGGTTGTGTTTAATGATCTCCAGATTGCGATTCGCCAATTCCGCGCGGTGACGCATCGCAACTTCGGCAAGAAACTCGCTGGGCGCGGAATTACAAATGGTCGTGTAATCCTTTAACGATGTCATCTTCTCGTATAGGTCGCGGTTTTTGGTAGCCAGCCAGCCGATGCGGAGCCCCGCCAGTCCATACGTTTTCGATGTAACGCCAAGCGAAACAGCATGCGCGCCATAATCCACGGCGGCGGGAAGGCGGTCTGCCGGGTCGTATTCGGATTCGCGGTAGACCTCATCAGAGAATAGTACCAGACTCTTTTCCTGCACAAACCGATTAAGGGCGTCGAAGTCCGCGTGAGGCATGAGCCAGCCTGTCGGGTTATGCGGAACGTTGACGATCACCGCCTTGGTGGAGGAACGCATCAGATGACGCAATTCATCCAGGTCCAATGCCCAGCCATTTTCCTCACGGGCGCGCCACGGGCTGACCATGCATCCAATCCCCTTTGCCACTTCGCTCAGTGACTGATAATGCGGCGAATGGACAATGATATGGTCATTCTCTTTCAGCGACGCCAACATGAAGAGATAGATCGCCTCGTTCGCGCCGGAGAAGACCAATACGTCCTCCGGCTGGGTCGTGGAATACATCCCTGCTATCTCTTTACGCAGCGTCGGACTACCCAGCGATTCGGTATATCCAAGCCGAAGAGACTGAAAACCTTCTGCCGCGCCTTCTTCCAAAGCGAGCAAGTCCGCAACGGATATGGTTTCGCAATCCGAAGAGCAGAGCAAAAACTCTGTATTGAATTCGTACTTGGCAAAATAACGTTCTAGCTTGAAGGGGGAAAGCTGCATTTCGTCTTACCTCCAGTCATGATAGACAATGCATCACGTAGTTTTTAATTTTTATTTCAACGCGCGTTTCACATCCCGGTAATGCAGTTGATTGTGGATGTATAACATCTTCACCATCTCGCGGATGACGGTTTCACCGAGAAATGGATGCCGCCCCTGAATATCAAGTTCTTCATCCTTCAGTCCAGCAGTCCACGCCACCGACTCGGCGCGGACTTGTTTGTATTGTTCCAACAATTCCGCTGGCGCAAGGTCTCTTGTCTTTTCCTGCTGGGAAGCATTGTAGCGGTCAATGGAAAAGTCCTCGGACACACCTTCACCGGAAGTACGGATGCGCTCAAAGAGTTTGATCAGCCCGCGCTCGGATGTCACATAGTGCGCGAGTACATTTCGAATACTCCAGATCGTTCCCTCGGTGTAGACTTCACAGTCCCATTGGTCGTCCATAATTCCTGCAAAAAAAGCAGACATGCGTTCGCCTTCGGTCTTGAGTTTTTCAGCAAGTTCAGTGGATTCAGACATGATTATGCTCCTGATAAAGATAAATAATGGAAGTCATTGTCCATTGTCGTAAACAGCGTAATTGATCGAGCGCTTGCCAGTTGTTGGATAAAAATAATCCCTGAATTTTGATATCTGTTCAACCAAACGTTTGCTATCTTCGAAGCCGGGGCGCACATAATAATAATGCGTATCGTATGGGCTGTCGCCAAAGACCGCAGCGAGAGTGTATCCATTTTCTTCAGCATAAGTCTTGAGCAGGATCGTCATACTGAACCAACGCTGCGCAAGATTCGCATCGGTCAGTTTTGGCGGCACAAGCGGCGAGTAATAATCATGAAACATGATGATCTCAGGTTTGTACTGATCCAAATAGTCCACCGTTATCGCGCCATTATGCGCGATGAATTGATCGTTCAAGCCCCATGTGTCGATCGCATTCCAGCCCGAATAATACGGGAGCAAGCCCGCCTCCGTTGTAGCGATCACATATCCTTTGCCGCGATAATCCGCCAGCAGCTTCGCCATTTCCAAACGACCATCGCGTTCATATGGGCGGTCACAGGATTGCTGATACAGGGCGAGAGAACAATTTTGGAACCAGGAATAATAGACGATGCCGCCAGCCAGACCGATCAACGCGACAAGATACACGGCTCTCTCACGGACCTGAAGCTGGTTCAGCCAATCGAACTTGAATCCACGCACAAGCGGAATCCACGACATGAGCGCAAGCGGAACCGTTGCATATTGGAATCTTGCGCCGTAGTTCATCTCATCGGAGATCAAGCCAAACGCCGCGGCAAAGCCAACGATGGGGATCATATATGCGAGCGTGGTCTTCGTCGTCTCATTGGAGCGAAAGCCGAGGGCAAAAGCAAAGACCACCGGCAGAGATAATCTCAGCATATTCAGCATGGACGCATCAAAAGTCTGCCATGACCAGCCGCCCTCCCCTTTTTTGTAAAACGGGTTCGGCAAAGGATAACCGAAATAATTCCAACGCCAAAGGAAATACGCGCCACCCAGCGTCAGAAAGACCACGCCAAAGATGACAACGATCGACAGTGAAGACTTGAAGCCACGTATAACGACGACAGCCAACAGCATCAGCGAAGCGAGGATTACGCCTTCGGGGCGGATCAAACCGGTGACAAGTCCGCTCAGGGCGAAGGCGAGAGAAAGCCACCAGCGTGGATTCTCCTCCTTCATCAGGAGCAAGCCCAAACCCCAGGTTGAGGCGGCGGCGAGGGCAAAGAAAGGCGTCCCGAAATAAGCGGACACATAGGAGAGTCCCGTTCCAACGATTAGATAAAGTCCGCTTAAAAATGAAAATGGAATATTGCCATGATGGATGCGGCGGTTCGTCCAATATATGATGAGAACCGTGAGCACATACGACGCAAAGCCGATGCCACGCACCGACTGCCCAACCGTGAGACCGAGTTTTATCAACCCGGCAGCCGCAACCATAAATAGGAAATCTGTAGCGCCGTCCACTGGCTTTTCGCCGACATTCCAGACAATGCCATGCCCCTCCGCAAGATGCTGCGAGTAACGCATGATCATGGCAGCATCCTCGAATGGCGGGATGCTGAAGTCGATAAAATTGAACGCGTAATAAAATACTGCGAGCAGAAGAAGAGCTGATACAAGAATATCTGGAAGAAGTTTTTTGGAATTCATTAGGGGTCTGTTGAAACTCTCAAGTTTAGATCAAAGAATAGCCGCCGTCTACAACGATGGTCTGCCCGGTAATATACTCGTTCTTGATTAGAAATTCGAGAGTCGAAGTGATCTCTTCTGGTGTGGCAGCGCGTTCGAGTGGAAGTTTTTTCACCAACCGTTCCCACTGCTCGGGCGTAACCACATCAGAGGATAATACCAAACCCGGCGCGATGGCATTGACGCGAATATCCGGCGCGAAAGCGCGCGCCAATATTTTAGTAAGCGACTCAAGCCCGCTTTTACTGACGGTATAAGATGGGTAACGACTCCACGCTTTTTGCGCGCCAACGTCGGAAATATTGACGATCACCCCGCCTCGTGTCATACGTTTGGCTGCTTCCTGGGCAATGAGAAATGGGGCACGGAGATTTAGATCAAGCGCGGCGTCCCAATCGTGAATCTCAAGGCTGCGCGGATCACCCACCGGCATCGCCGCCGCCGAGTTGACCACGACCTGAAGCGGCGCATGGAATTCATCCACAAGGGAAAACAGGAATTCAATCTTGTCCGGTACGGTCAGGTCCGCTCGAATCGGAAGGCAATCCACACCGATGGCACGGATTTCCTCGGCAGTCTTTTCAGCTTCGGTCACCGACCCGCGGTAATGCAGGGCTATGGAATATCCCATATGAGCCAGCTTCAAAGCGAAGGCTTTGCCAAGTCGGCGTGCTGCTCCGGTAACAAGAGCAAGAGGTGGTGTTGTCATGCATGAATTGTAAACGAAAAGACAACAGCCACCTTGAATCGGGTATAATCGCGGTCACGCCCCAGTAGCTCAATGGATAGAGCGCCTGACTTCGGATCAGTAGGTTGTGGGTTCGACTCCTGCCTGGGGCGCCATTTATTAAACTAAAATCTTTCAGAGCCCGTCTGATTGAGTTTTACAGTCTGTTTTTCAACAAGTCTACTTCCTGAAAAGCGGAAGCGTGCGAGTTCTAAATTCGCCGGGTACACTCCCAAAGACTCAATACAGCTTAACCCATTAAGCAGACCATGGAACATTTGAAGAAACACGCCATGGGAAACTACAAGCACATTTTTCCCCTTGTAATTCTTAAATAGAAAATTGCGAAATTTTTTGGCTCGCTGCCAAACATCCTCGAACGGCTCTCCGCCAACAGGGTTAACGGTATGCAAATCATTGCCAACATTGATCATCAAGATGGGAGGGTCAAAATTTTGCACATCATCCCATGTGAGCCCTTCCATAACACCAAACCCCCTTTCATTACATAAAGCGTTATGGATGATCTTGTGGTGGTTTGGAACCAGCAATTCTGCCGTTTCAATGCTTCTCTTTAATTTGGAGGTAATTACAGCATCAAATTCGTAATCTGCCAGTCTTTGCGATGCGTCCTTGCAAGCCTCCACCCCTTTCCTGCTTAGAGAAATATCAATCGTCCCCGCATATCTTTTTTCCTCATTGTATGCGGTATGACCATGCCGAACAGTATTAATAATTGTCTCAACTGGCATTTTATACCTCCGTCAGCCGGATAATCTCATTCAACCGAACGATCGCAGAATAATCAGTCAACAACGGTCCAATCTTGATATATTGCGCTCCCAACATACACGTTAACAGTGAAATAAAAGTGGATTCTGTACTGATCGAACGGTGAGATGTAATTGCGATTTGATCGGTCTTCAAAGCTGCCTCCAGCGAACTACAAATTGCTGTTACCGTCCCAGCCTGGTTTGGTTTGATGACAGCACCATTTGCGTATTGTTTGTTCGCCCCCTCCATAATTCTTGATTCATCCGAAGAATAAAGGTTATCGCCGATCACATAGCTATCGTTTTGTGAAGTATTAAGTGTTCGCCAGCTCGCGAGGTCCTTTTCATGGAATGGATCTTCCAAAAACCGAAGCTTGTAATTTTTTATTAAATCCATCCAATAGGCAATGAATTCATCACTGGAGTAAGCCTTGCCATCTGTAATTTCGAGGCGATAAGCATCATCCTTCCACAAATCGCCAGCAGAAGCATCTATCATCAACTCATATTTATCGGAATACCCCAGGTCACTAACAATTTTCAGCAAAAAATCGATCACTTCGCGGTTATCGCGCGTTGAAAAGCAATTCACAGGATTACCAGAAACAACCGCTTTCGTCTGTGTCAACTGTTTTTCTCTGACAACGCGCTGAATTTCGTTGTGCTCTGCGACCACTTCCAGAACATCGTTGCTTTTGGCAACAAGCATAAATTCAGAAAAATCACTCAAAACAGGATTGGTGTACGCATGCCATCCGCCATTCAAGATATTCAAGCTTATTCTTGGAGCCGAAAGTTTATCTTTCGGCTTCCCAAAAAGTTCGAAAACAGATTTGGTTTTCGCTTCTGCATTAAAAAACGCCTCCGACAAACCATAAGCATTGTTTCTGCCAAAATATGAAATTTGTGACTGCAAGTATTTGTCAAATTCAGATTGATCAAGCTCGGAACCCAAAACGCCATCTTTCTTAATTCTAGCGATAATGGCATCCGAATCAATACTTACTTTTTTATCTTCATAAATACTAATTGTCTCGCCCTGAGGAGAGGCGCCAATGCCCGTCGACCCATCCTCAAATTCAACAATGAATTCATTTGTGAACAAAACGTGAGAATTAAGAACCTTCCTGCAAACAATAGACGTAATAACTGACATAATATACCTCCAACAATTTTATTGTTTTCTCAACACAAATTCATTACGAGGATGCCCGCACAGACAACCGCCGCTCAAAAAATTCCTTCAATGCCAATTCCTGTATCCAATATTTACCTGGCTCAAAATGATATTCATCTTTGGAAGTAAAAACATAGGCGCCAGGAACGTCATCCAAGTGCAATTGCCCTGGTGTATCCACTTGTATAAATGCGGACATTTCAATAATTTGAAATTTTCCATCCGTATCCCGTAGCATATCCACGGCGACCACCACTAAATCCAATTTTCTCGATACGTCCATGGCAAGACGTACAGCTTCATCTGGAAGAGCGCCTTTACGTACCAACCCCATACCAGAAGCGCGGTATTCCCCCTGCGGAACATCACGATAGTATCCGAAGACCCTATTTCCCACCACAATAACCCGGAGATCATATCCCTCATTGGGTTGAAAATTCTGCAAATAGACATAATCCTTCTGTCTGAAATACGGCCAGTATGTTGGCCTACCAGCGGACGAAAAGGACTGTCTTACAGCAGCTCTTGCCTGCCTACTGTCTTTGATCAACTCGACGCCCAACGAACCTGCGCCGACAGGCTGTTTTGACACCAGAGGATATTTGGAGCGCTGTATCCAATCCAATGCCTCAGGAGCACTATATGAAATAAATGTGCGAATGGCTGGAAAATTGAATATTTGCAAGCATTCGTACTGAAATATTTTATCTTCATGCCACATCAAGGTATCATAAGAGGGGAAACACAACTTTCCAGAAAACTTTTCGAAAATATACGTTTTACGCTTTTGCTCTTCAATTTGGGGCGCCTTTCCTTCTGTTGCCCAGATAATAACGTCAAATCCTTTCGCCGCTTCAAGCCAGTCTGAACGATGAACATCATAGTATTCAAAGTTAAACCCGTTATTCCGTAAGAAACGTTCATACTTCGTCCAATAAGGCGGGTTGCTTGTGTCTTTGACCAGACCCACAGTTGGTTTAGAGGCGCCTTCCTTCCATGAAATCAAAACCTCTTCAGCAGGTTCCAACTCATTACGATCATCCAAAATCGGGTAACTTACAGGGTCTTTCTTAATCAAATTTCTAACAGCATTTCGAAAAGTCCAGAACCACCTTGACCGGTATAACTTTCTTCCTAAAAGAGACGATTTGAAATTACCTATCATGTAAATTACCTCGCTTCGATAAATATTTTATTATTTTCCAACAGAATTAGAAATCCACTTTCGTTGAAAAAACTCGCGCAACATGAATTCTTGTGTCCAATAGATACCGGGTTTAAAGATAAATCTATCAAACGCATCGAAAAAATATACTCCTTTAACTCCATTTACAATCAAATCGCCCGGCAAATCGATGGTTGGCATAGCGCCTAATTCAATAATATAAAACTTACCATCCAACGGGCTTTTTAACATATCCACCGCTACCACGACCTCGTTAAAGGCTCTGGCAACCTCTCTGGCAAGTCTGGCAGCAGCCTCTGGAATAGCTCCAAATCTTACCGTATTCATTCCGGAGGCTCTATACTCACCACCAGGCACATCTCTATAGTACCCCAACACGTTATTACCAATTACAATAATGCGCAAATCATACCCTTCATTGGGTTGAAATTTTTGAAAATATACGTAATCCTTCTGCCTGAAATACGGCCAATAGGTTTTTCTCCCATCAACCGAAAAAATGTCCTTAATAATAGTGCGTGCTTGTTTTCCATTCTTTATCAACTCTACAGCTACTGACCCCGCACCAGTTGACAATTTAGTAACCAAAGGATAAGAAAATTCAGAGGTTAAATTCCTGATCTCATTGAGATCATGCGAAATAAATGTATCAATTATCGGAAGTTTATATATTTTCAAAAGTTCATATTGCGTAATTTTATCTTCGTTCCACATCAACGTATCAAAAGATGGAAAACAAGTCTTACCAAGAAGCTGCTCAAGGATATAGACTTTACGTCTGCTTTCTTCAACATTATAATTGGTAGCCTCTTCCGTTGCCCACAAAATCACATCAAATTTTTCTGCCGCCGCAACCCAATTAGAGTTATGAACCGTATAGTACTCAAATGGAATTTGATTATTCTTCAGGAAACGTTCAAACTTGGTCCAATAAGGATATTCCCTGCGGTCGCGCACTAATCCGACCCTAGGTTTAAGGCATTGATCACCCCAATCGATAATAATTTTCTCCGCCTCCATTTCGTCCATATCTAGTTTTTGGCGATCGTCAACAATAGGGTGAACAATTGGAGATTGCTGAAAGATGCCTCGAATGAAATTCCGAAGTATCCAAAACCATCTTGTTCGATAAAGCTTTCTGACAAAAACCCTACTCTTAGCTTCCTTTATCATCTAACACCAAAATATGCCCTTCATTATTTTCGGTAATGAAAACCCAAAATACATACAAACCCAAGAAACTGATAAGCACATTATATATTACAATTTTGCATATGAAAAAATCAATAATCCTATTAATATTCTTTCTCACCGCCTGTTCAAATGTTTCGCCCACCTCAACAAACACGAACCAGCGAAGCGGCCCGCCCTTTCCGCGATTAGGTATGTGGTGGCCAAATCTAAATGAACAACCACTGGAACAAGTGGGGCGGTACGATTGGGTGATCCTGGGTGAATGGCAAACCGAATTTCTGGGTCCTTTAAACAACATCAATCCAGATATGAGGCTTCTCATTGCAACAAGCGCCAGCGAGGTAGATTTTAATCCCAACGACCCAAGCGTGAATACTTACATACAAGAGATACCATCGGAATGGTTTCTAACACAAGTTGGAACCACACTAAGGGAAGACGTAGATAGTACACAAAAAAGCATATCGGTATCAGCCGTAAAAATTGGAGATATAGACCTGTTCGTTGCTGGTGACACAGCAATTATTGATGGAGAAAGTGTTTATGTTGAAAATGTAGACTCTGAAACATTGACTCTAACTGTTAGGCGCGGCTACGTCCGCCCTGCCTCAGCGCATACGGCTGGGACGCGAATCGCTGCTCATATTTCCTTCTGGCCCAATTCTTGGATACTTAATCTCAGCACACTTTCCCCAAAAGGGGTTGCGATCTCATCTACTGAACCCGAATGGTGGTCGGATTATAACGCCAGGCTTGGCGCCAAACTTCTTAGTGATCCACGTTGGAGCGGACTTTTTGTGGACAGCGCTGGACTTAACGAATCATGGCTTATTGGGAATTCAACTGCACGCAGTATTGACCCTGATCAATCCGACCGCCTCATCACGGATTACTCAGATTTTGACGATGCATGGAATGAGGGTCTATCAACGTATCTCTTTAAATTACGAGGGGAAGTTGGTCCTGAACGTATCATCTACTTAAATGGCGGCATTCCTGAATACAATTATGTAAATGGAAGAGATTTTGAAGGTTTTCCATATAACCAGGATCCGTATGTTTGGCATACAAAAATGTTCGGTCCCTACCCATCAGGAAGTTATTTTGACTGGATGTCAACTTCACTCCAGCCAAACCTAACGACTCTTGAAACCTATGAAGACGATAGTCACCCAGACCCAAATGACACCGACGGTTATCCCAATAATTGCAACGACCCGGATTTCACACCTAACTATCGCAAAATGCGCTTTGGGCTGACCAGCGCACTACTCAACGACGGTTACTTCAGTTACGAGATGAATACTGAAGGACATGGGTCCTTGTGCTTAATGTGGTTCGATGAATACGACAACGCAGGAGCGGGGCGTGGATATTTAGGCTATCCGCTTGGAGAAGCAGAACGGCTAATATCCTCCCTGGAAACTCCAAACCAAGTCACAGCAAACGCATTCGAGTCGGGAAACGAAGTTTCAGTTTGGCAGGTTTCCTCCAAAGAGGAGAATGCCGCCTCTGCCTATTTAGATATCTCCGACCCCGCAGAAGGAAACGCTTCAGTTAGAATAGACTCCACACAAACGCCCGGTGATGTTTGGAACTCGACATTTTCCTATGCGCCAGTGTCATTGATTCAGGATAAAGAATATACAATTTCTTTTTATGCGCGTGCAGAAACACCACGAACCATAAACGTTTGGGTTGAGCAAGACAGCGAACCATGGGATGGATTATTAAACTGGGGAGAATTTCACCTTACAAAAGAATGGCAAAAATTCGAAATGCCAACCACCTCGGGCGGGAATGACCCACAAGCCAGATTAGTATTTGGACTCGGAGGAGACGCAGGCTCAGTTTGGCTGGATGAAATCAGTTTTCAGGAAGGGAATGCAAATATATGGAGGCGGGACTACGATCACGGAATCGTAATCGTCAACGCTACCTCGGAAACCGCCACTGTCCCATTGGAAAGCACTTATGTGAAAATCAATGGGTCACAAGCCCCAACCATAAATGATGGTTCTCAAACAGAGGTAGTTTCCATCCCACCATTTGATGGAATTATATTATTGAGAAAATAATAAATAACCCAAGTTGCTACCGTGATACCAAGAACTTTTCCACCCAAATCATGCTGTTTTTGATAGATAAGAACGCGCCTCCCCCTCTCTCCCGGTTGAGCGTATGATACGAAACGGTAGTGAGCAGAGACTGAAGATTTTTGGCGGAATGAGAAAATCCATTCGAAGGTAACAACTTGGGCTAAATCTTCAATAACAGCTAAACTCAGCGGTTTGCTGGTCAAGCCGATGATACTTAATGAGAAGAATCGCTTTTGGAAGTCTTCGCCCATTGGGTGGTCTGCTTTCCTGCCAGGAACCTATACAGCCCTTTTAAGGCGGCCCAGTTACTATTAAAAAGAAAGGCGGGGATATAGAGAATACGCAGCCAGCCTGCTTTATATTGTTCAAAGTATCTTCCAATAATTGCAAAAAAATAAAATAATCCTTGTAATGCCAGCATAACCCAAGGGTAAGGGGGGGCAAGAAAAAGAAGTTTTAGTGAATCTACCCTAGGCGGAAATGCAAATGCCAATATATTTACTATCAACACCATAATCATAAATATCGGCACGAGGGGGCGCATAAATTTATGAGAAACAACCTGCCAAACCACAAGAGGGCGATTCCAGGGTAAAAGACGGTTTGCGTGGACAATCGCCTGATAGCGACCAGCAATAATTCTTGAACGACGTTCAACCCCATCCTGAGCATGAGTCGAGATACTTTCAAATGACCGTGCTTTTGGCGCATACGCTACCCGATACCCCTGTTTGGCAATCTGCATCCCCATAAAGAAATCATCATTAATAATGCCATCTGGCGGGGGAATAAACAATTCACGGCGCAAAGCAAGAATTTCGCCGATAATCCCAGTACAGCACCCCATTAAGGACTCGTTCTTTTGGATAAAGGATTCGTACTTCCAATAAAGGCCTTCAGACTCTCCAAGCCCACCCTCACCGGCATCTATGGAACGTGCTCCTACCACCGCGCCTACACGGGGATCTGAAAACGGAACAGATATCTCACGCAGAACGTCAGAGGCATAAGAATTAGACGCATCAGAAAACAAAATAATTTCACCACGCGCCTGAGTAATGGCACGATTAATAGCTGCCATTTTCCCGCGGCGCGGTGGATTATAGGCAAGTTCCACGCCTTGATCTGCATAACTTTTAATAATTTCTTGTGTACGGTCTTCAGAGCCATCATCCATAACCAAGATCTGGAATTTATCCCGCGGATAATCCAACTTCAAACTATTTTCAATCTTTTCAGCAATCACTTTTTCTTCATTAAAAGCAGCAATTAACAAAGTGATTGCAGGAAACGATTCGGAATTTGCAACCGGGGGAGCAACCATGCGCGAGAACAACCAAATTAGAAATGGATATCCAACATAGGTGTAAACAATCATAAAAACAAAAAGCCAAAAGAGAATGCCTAACATAACAACCTTAGCTCCGTTTCTCTTTTACAGAGTTGCGATACAAGGAATATAAGTCTTTAGCAACCGCAGAAAGTGAATATTTTTTTTTCACAAATATTCTGGCATTGGTTCCGAACTTAACACGCAAGGTGGAGTCTTCCAAAAGCTTCAATAACGCAGACGCCAAGAAATCAGGACTGTCAGGCGGTATTAGTATTCCATTCTCTCCACTTTCAATCAAATCAACAGCACCACCGACAGAGGTGGCTATCGAAGCAAGACCGGACGCCATGCCCTCCAGAAGGGAATTCGACAACCCTTCAGTGGAGGAAGGTAATACAAAGATATCGGATGCCTGAAAATATGGAGAGACATCTTTAACATTTCCCGCAAAACGAATATTGTCTCCCGCTGCATGCTTTAATTTTTCTTCCTCAGTTCCCGTCCCTAAAATCAACAAAGTCGCATTCGGATGATCACGAATAATCGAGTTCCATACCCCTATCAATTGATCGACTCTTTTCTCCGGGTCAAGACGCCCAGAAAAAACCACAACCAATCCATCCGGCAAATTTAACTTTCGACGCAATGAATCCTTCTCCTCCGCAGAAGAGGAGGGCGCAAAACGATTTAGGTCAACACCATTGGGTATAAACGCCATTTTTTCCGGGCGAACACCTATCTGTTGTAATTCCTCCTCAATTTCAGAGCTAATAACAATAAAAGTATCCACCCAGCGTTTAATTGTAGCAATCCTGTTCTCTCCAAACGCGCGTCTCTTAAGTTTCGCCAAATCCCCCAGTTCACCTCCACGAAGAACCTTTGCCACTACGGGTACGCCGATTAAACGCTTACTGAGAATCGCAGTGGTTACGGGTGATAACAATTCGTGCGCATGAATAATATCGGGCTTAAATTTGTACAACATGGGTATTGCGCTCACGGAATAGCTTAGTGCTGCCAAAGGCTTGGGACCTGGCACAGGCAGACGATGCACAGGAACTTGATCGATTATTTCAAACGGAGATAGGGTTGGGTCATATCTCCGGGTAAATATTTGCAACTCCACACCAAGATCCTTAAGAAGAGGCGCCAAAGAAGCCAATTGTCTTTCCGCCCCTCCCAAGCGCGGATAATATGCCTGAATCAACATTGCAACACGAAGGGTGCCACTCATGAAATCACCATCAATAGTCCTCGCAACCCTACTTCCATTTTTTTTGATATGTTTGTTCAAAGATCGTCTTTTGGACATCAGAGTGCGCTTCACAAAAAATAAAGTTATACAAAACTAGAAACCTATCACTCTCCAACAAGACATTTGAGAGTAAATGACGCAGCACACGATCCAACTTGCGAGCAATATACCCAAAATTTAAAAAAGTGTAAAAATACTGATATTTTCTAGACTCGCAGAATGCAACCCACTCCTTTTTAAGGAACTCCCTGTCCGACAATTTGTCACTACGTTCCTTAAATGCGCTCAAGATGGCAATATGCTCATCACCATTTGCAACATCAATAGCAAAATCCCTTTTTACAATTGGCACAAAATTGATATCTATGTTTCGATCTTTAAGAAGAATTTCCACCAAAAGCTCTTCCTGCCACATTGGGTGGTTGGAGTAATCAAACAACAAGTTCCCCTGCCCATAGACAATATGCCCATTTTCAATTTTTTCATATGCGCCTATGCAATGGCTATGCTGACAGATAACCACATCTGCCCCAGCCTGGACCATTTTACGGCAGAGTTTCTGAAGAGGCGGCGAAGGATAGCGATAATGTTCTATTCCTCCATGATATAAGACAATTGTTAAGTCCACTTCCTGCCTGGACTTCCTAATATCATCAAGGGTATCAAAAGGGTCAAAAGGATTGGCGCCAGGGTAACTCTCTCCAGCTATTGAGAATTCATGTTCGGCAACAGATATCAGATTGATTTTGTAACCTTTTTTTTCAATGTGCAATATCTCCCTAGCTCTCTCCAAGTTCATACCGGCACCCACCAAATGAATGTTACTGTTATTAATAAGATTAATCGTCTCCTCAAGCCCATTCGGTCCATAATCCATAATATGGTTGTTTGCCAATGAAAACACATTCACCCCAGCATTTATTAGACCCTCCAACGAACCTGGATCAGCCTTTATATTCGGACCAAATTTTTTTATAGGAACATCGTTGGTCGTTAGCGGACACTCTAAATTAACAATAGCCAGATCCGCCCCGGAAAATATTTTTTTAACTTCGTTAAAAACCACATCTTCCTGCCCTTTCTTTAAGTAATTCTCGTTAGATTTTGTTGGGACGGTATCGCCTCCAACCACTATCCTTAAATTCTGGTTAGCCATACAAACTCCATTGTACCGATTATCATCTATGTGTTGTTATATTGAAAACAGGGGTAAGTTTTGCGTGCAATTGCGGAAGCGATAGTTTAGGATAAACGGGGATTCGGGGCAAATACATAAAATCATCTCGTTTCAAATTGGACCTTCCCGGGCTCATCGTAAATGCAAATTGAAATCCCGATGAACGCAATAAATCCGCAGCAAATGTCCCAATTGCTGCACGAGAGCCGTACGGGTAAGCAAATAAAGCGGGGGCAGAGCCAAGTTCAGCTTTAATTTGCCGCTGCGATTCAAGAATTTCAAATTCCGCTTGTTCGTTACTTATATTTCCCAACGCGGGATGATTATGTGTATGAGGCGCTATGGTTACTCCAGCGTCAAAAAGTTGACGCAACTCATCCCACCCCAACGTTGTCTTGTCCGTCAACAACTGTGTTGGGAATAGTCTACGGCATAAATCAGTTACTTCAACAAGTGACTTTTCAAAAGAAGCGGATTGTTTCATATAGTCAGCCAACTTCGCAAAAGTTTGTTGGCGCTCTTGTTTAGTGCCCAATAATAATATTCCAATAGGGCTTTCAATCTGCTGCAAGGTTGTATTCTGCAAAGCATCGTACAATTTATCCCACCAAAAAACACCTTTTCCAACATAAGCCGTAGCTACGAACAATACTGGTCGAATCCCATAGTTCTTGGTAATGGGCCAAATGTTTTCCTTAAAATCCAGATAGCCATCATCCACAGTTACCAAAACAGCTCGTGGGGGAAGCTTTCTATTGCCCGTCACAGCCTCCAAAACATCATCAGCGGATATAGGTTGATATTCAGAAGACAGCAACCGCATCTGTTCCTCGAACTGCTCCGGTGTAGCGGATAGATTTTTAGGGTCAAGCCGTGGTTGAGCGTCAATTTCGTCTACGCGATGATAAGCCAGAGCGTAAAATGAACTACCAAATGAGTTATCAAGCACATGCAGGCTTCCCAGAACACCTAGCCTATGAGCAATTGAGAGAGTAGTGTTTTTTATTTTTTTATACATAACATATCATTATTACAATACTTATTTTTCGGGAAATGCAACTTGATTGTAAACATCCAAAAGCTGATCAAGCCATCCATCCGTACTATGATTCTCAACAACATATTGCCGCGCCAAAGAGCCAAATCGAAGCCGCTTATCAGGGTCCCTAGACAAGTCTTTTAATGCTAATGCGATTTCAGCAGGTTGATGAGAAGGTACACATATACCAAAATCAGGCTTCACAATTAAGGGGATATCTCCAACACCTGTAGCTACAATAGGCAATCCCGCGCTCATCGCTTCCAATATCGAAACAGGCAATCCTTCAGCATGAGATGCGCTTACATAGACATCACTAGCAGACAAAAGAGCAGGAACATCGGATCTTAAACCCAGCAAACGAACATGATCCTTCAATCCTAAATCTTCGATCTTTTTATTTATTGTTTCCAGATAAGACCCAGTGCCAACTATTGCCAGAAAAACCTCAGGACCAGTACGCCGCAACTCATCCATGGCATCCAATAAATCACTGTAGCCCTTTCCTTCTACGAGGCGCCCCACAGTAATAAACAACAAGTTCGATGGAGACGGGGCAATCTCAGACCTAATCCTTACCCTTTCCTCATCGGATAGAATCGGAGTAGGCTCCACAGGGTTCTGGATCACATCAATATGACGCTGGTTGTTATATGCCTGGTGTGTTCTAGCAACTTCCCAGCCAACTGCTATTCGTTTTTTTGTAAAGTACTTTAAAGAAATGGATTCTAAGTAACGCCATGAATAAGCATATAGATTAAGATTATGTATAGAAGCAACCACCGGGGTACCTGTTATCCATCCCGCCAACCCTCCCAGAATGATCGAATAAGTTAAATGAGTATGTAGTACATCAAATTTCTCGTCCCGCAATGTTTTAACTAAGGCACGGAATAACGCCGGATCAAAAAGATTGCGTCCTTTGATCTCTATAATCCTCACACCCATAGATCTAATTTCATTGTAATAATGCTTTTCAGGGTAAGAGTTAAATGTAATGAGAGTGGGCTCAAGTCCTCTTGCCAGCGCGGCCCGCATAAATGTGACCTGAAGTTTTTCAGCTCCTCCAATATTGAGTGTATCTATCAGTTGAGCAATACGCATATTAATCCTATGTTACTCTACGATCTATAATTGTATTTTTATTACAGTTGATTTTATAACGACAGAGATATACTTGTATTTAAATGTACAACAAAGCGACACACAAAATCATTTTATGCCGAACGAAACGAGGTAAGTTTCAAATGAAATCGAGGGAGACTCTCAGAATACGGCGTCAAACGAGGAAACAGCTGTAAATTATCGTTCTTAATTCGGGAGAGGCTGTCGCTCATTGTAAATGCAATTTCGATATTTTCGCTTTTTAACATCAACGCAAGTTCATCGTTAACAGCATGATCGCGTCCATCCGGATAGGCAAAAAGTGGAAGGACGTCTCCTACTTCCTGGTTCAACAGCCCCAGCGATGTACGAAGCTCTTCACGCGCTTTTTCGAGAGAGATATGCGTCATGATAGGATGGGTATGGGTATGGGGAGCAAGAGTCGCTCCCGCCTTAGAAAGATCGCGAAGTTCCCCCCAATCCAGAGTGAAGGGTGTGCTTCTGGAATCCTTTGGGGTAATATCATCACATAAATTCTCAACATCAGCGAGCGCCTTTTCAAAGGGCTGCATTCTCACATAATTTGCAATAGTGTCAAAAGCAATCTGCCTCTGTTCTGCTGTTTTCAGCGGAAAACTTCCCAGCCATGTATCCAATTGAACATATTTTGCATGGGTAATTGCATTATACAAACGATCCCACCAAAATATACCTCCGCCTACATAAGCCGTAGGAACAAAAAGAACAGGGCGAATACCGTATTTTTGAGCAATTGGAAAGATCACATCTTTAAAATCACGGTAACCATCGTCTACGGTCACCAAAACAGCTTGAGATGGGAGCGGCTTATCTCCACGAACAGCATCCAGAACATCTTCCGCAGACACTGGATTAAAACATGTCGCCAGCAAGCTCATCTGTTCTTCAAATTGACGAGGCGTGGCACTGACAAGGTCATACAACCGCCTCGAAAGCGGGGAGTCTGATTCTGCCACACGATGATATGCCAATACAGCCAAATGATTCCCAACATCATGGTGAAGATATTGAACAAACCGCAACGCCCCCGACTGCTCGGCAATATTAAGCAAAAAGTCCTTTGCACGACGCTTAATCATGGAGAAGTCAATTCGCCCGTTGTTTTACTGCCACCAACCATTTTCAATCCAAGTCTTATAATGTATCGAGTAGTTTCACGATTCAGTAAGAACGATGCCGCTATATACGATAATAATCCACCCACAAGCTGCGAAATCAAAATCAATAAGTTGCTTGATCCTTGAAGCAACCACGAGATTCCCCACATTACAAGCGCCATCAGTGCCGCACAAAGCGCAGGCTTAAATATTGCATTCAATATATCCCTTGAAGGAATATCGAGTATCCTACTAACAATTACAATTTGGATACCTAACAATGCAACTACGCGAAGTAAATGAGCCCATGCGACACCAACAATACCATAATACGAACCAATCCAAAGTGCTAATATAACAAAAACAATGGTTGAAATGCTAATTTTATTGAGAATGTCTGGTCTACCCATAGCCTTGTATGCATCCCCAAAGTTGTATGATAGTGTGTAAAACATTGCATACAAGGACAGTAATTGCATCACAGGAATGGCTGCTGCCCACTTTTCAGTATAAAATGTAAGTATAAATGCAGAGCTAATCATCGCCAACCCAACACCAGCGGGTATGGAAACCCATGAAATCAGTTGTACAGTTTTTCGTACGCTGTTTTGCAACTCAACAAGGCTATCCTGAAGTTTTGCATAGGCTGGGTACGCAACGCTGGACACAACTGACGGTAAACTAATGATCGCGAGCTCAGGAGTTCGATAACCTACACTGTACAAGCCCAAATCTGTTGTGCCAAGCCTACGACCAACGATCAAATAATCAATATTATCTTCCAGCGCCCCAAATACATTTTGGAGTACCATTTGGTTTCCAAATTTAAAAATATCACGAGTGACTTTTGAGTCCCATGCGCGCGTAGGCTTCCATGGGCTTACGATCATCAAAGTAATCGATTTCGCAAACGTTCCAATAATAACGCCCCAGACAATTGCCCATGCGCCAAAACCCATTAATGCCAACACAATGGAAGTAATCCCCTTACTAATATATTGAACAAAAGTTGGAAAAAGGCGTTTCTGAAATTTAAGTTCCTTCACCAACAAAGCATCATGTATTGTGGTTACACCTGTCAACACAAAGGTAAATGCAAGAACTGGAAATATTACCCTAATCTGGGGTTCTCGAAAAAACATTACAACTAGTGGGGTAATAATTACTGAAATTAAGAAGAGCAGAATACCAGATGCAACTGACAAAACAAACGTTGCATTGGCAGACTCTTCCGAGCCAAACTTGCTCTGAATGAATGCCTCACCCACTCCAAAAGTATGCAGGGTACCGAGGTACCCTGCCATTACCGAAGCCAAACCAACCAACCCAAAATCCTCAGGCGTCAGAAGACGGGCAAGGATGACGGTACTTATAAATACCATCACCTTGCCTGTTACAAATGTTATATAGGACCACATCACCCCATGCCCAGCCTGTTTTGCAGATACCTTCTGAAAACCTTCTTCGTCCGACTGAGACATATATTACTTACCCGATGGCTTCTTGAATATTTTTTGAATGGCGAGAACTACAAGCACCAAAATAATTCCGCCAAAAGCAATAAGGATCGCAGGCATAATCCATGCCGGGCGCTCAATCGCAACTTCCTGCAATTTGCTAGGATCAGTAACCACAGACGGCTTGGGGGTTGATAAGATGCTTTGATCACTCTGGAGCACCCTTGTTTCGACACTAATAACCTGCTCACCATTAATGAAACTAAGGTTACCTTTTAACTGGCTCCGCAATCTTCCCAACTGCAAAGCGGCACCCGCCCATCTTACGCCTAAATCTGAACTTCCACCAACATATAGTATGGTGCGATTTGAGTTCCATGGCGCAGCAAGTAATTCCAAATAACCAACATCTGCCCCGGACCCTAGGTTGTACAAAACCTGAAAATCTCTTTGAGTTACGAAATTCGATCCTGCTTCAAAAGGTGCGGGCAAAACGTTGTATAGATCCGAAAGAATGTCCAGCTTATTAGGCTGCCCAACAACGATCAGACTTCGTTCCTGTTTAACATTATCGGGAATGGAACTCGCGTAGTATGCATCCACACCGGCAAGTTGAGCTCGATTGGTATTGCCCAACTGGGAAGCAATCTGAGCAGCAACGTTCCAACCAATGGGATCGTTCTCAGATAAGACAAATGCCAGATCCTTCATAAGGGGATCAAAAGAGAACGGGAACGGAAACTTGCTCAGATCTATCAAACTAACAGTACTGGAAACATTGGGAACAAACGGCAAATGTAGTGAGGAAGAAGAATCGATGCGCATCCACAACCCATTCAACAGCGGGTTGACACATTGATTAATAGGCTCCAGGTTAATGTCAAGCCTCAAATTATTAGCCCCTGATCGCGCCGCGCTGGCGGGAAGGACAATCTTTGCATTTCCTTCTGTCGCTGTTGCATCGCTAAGACGCACACTCCCGATCGGCTGTCCATTCAAGTTAACAACTATTGTAGATCGCTGATACTCAAGGAGCGCCGAGTGAGAGAAATTAAGATCCAAATATGCATCCGGGCCTATCAGATAGTTTGGAGGGATATTAAAAGTGTAATTTAGAACGTTTAACCCAACCTGGTCAACAACAAGGCTATCATACCCAAGGTCTGCAAAAGTTTGGTTTACGTCAGTCACATCAAATATGGGGTCTATTAATTTTACATCAGAGACAAGCGAAAGACTCGAATTAACACCTACTTGAAGTCCTCCCGTGCTTACTGCCTGAGATGCCTTTACAACCCCATTATCGCTATTGCCACTTACAACCAATACTACCTTTGTGTCATTCCAAGGCGAAACTGCCATCTGAACAACGCCGTCATCACTACCCATATCACTTGATGCAAACGAGCCGTTCGACAATTTTAATGGCAGTGATATTTGCTGAACTTGAGGAATATTTTCAGCTCGACCAACAAAAATCAAGTTAGAACTTTCAAGCACTTCCTTGGTTGCTTGACTCAAAGGCAACAGAGATAGCGATAGAGCATTGTAGGTCATGCTGCCAAAGCCAGCAGCAACAGACATTGCAGCCTGCAATTCCTCAGCGGTCGGTTGGTCTGGCACAATAATTATTGCGCTATTAGGATTAAACGAATCTTGATAGAACGGAAACGGCAAAAACCTTAAATCAACTGGTGGATCTACCAAGTCATGCGGCATATAAAGCTGAGATGTTGGGCGGACGACTAATGTTGTATTAGAATCGTCCACCAAACAATTAATTTGGCTATCAAGAATAAACAAAATAGAATGCCCCTGATTGCTCCCGTATCGATTTATGACATCAAGTGGTATCGGTATATCGACCTCGGTGCGTCCTTCTGCCGTAAGATCGACCTTACCAATTGTGTTGTAATTATATTGGACTTCCAAAGACCCAATATAGTTCGAGGGAGCAATTGCTCCGGGAACAAGTGATGTGCCAGTAGAGCCAGTAAAATAAGTGTCTAAAGAAAGATGCAGAACCGCGCCAGATTTCATTTTCCAAGTTACTGGCAAATCGAAGTAATAACCATTAGTTGCAAATGGTCCACGCATAGTTATTTCGTACAATCCAAACTGCTCGAATGTAAATGTATCCGCCGCATCTGACATCTGCGGCTGAACATCTGTTTGCAACAACCCTGGGATCGGAGACAACACGGACGGCAAAGAGACCGCCTGTTGCGGAGCAGGAGTAACAGTAGGCGCAATCGTCGGAATTGCTGTTTGTGTAATGGTTTGCGAAGGGAATTCCGCACCATATCCCGCAAAAGCGACACCAGCAGGGGACAATAAAAGCGCCAACAAAGTTATGGTTATTAAAGGACGTTTTTTAAATATACTTTTCACGGCAAATCTCCAATACAAGTTAGTTCAATACACCTTGATAAGCAGAAACAATTTTATCAAACCAATCAGAAGGATTAAACTTCTCCTCAATCCGAATTCGCGCTGCCAATCCTAAAGTTTTACAACGAGCCGGATCGCTCACCAACTCCTTCATGGCGGCTGCCAGTAATTCCGGCTGGTGAGGCGGGACAGTTATACCAGTATCACCAATTGCCCAAGCATTATCGCTCACGTCTGTTGCCAAAACAGGCAATCCAGCAGACATCGCTTCTAATACGGCAATTGGCAACCCCTCCCAGTGAGAGGCTAATACGAACATATCACTAACCGCTAGAAGCAAAGGGATATCGGTGCGCCAATCCAACAAATTGACGCTGGATGATAATTTAAGATCCTTTATCTTTTGCTCCATAGCGCTCTTGTAATTACCACTACCCGCAATCGCTAAAAACGCATTGGGAGTCGATAAACGCAAAATAGAGAATGCGTCCAAGAGATCATCATAACCCTTAGAGGGTACAAGCCTGCCAACAGAGATAATAACAAAACGGTTTACCTCGCCAGCAATTTGCCTCCTCATTTTTTCGCATTCCTGGGGAGACATGCCCACCTGTTTAATGTCCACCGCATTTGGAATTATCAAAACAGAGTCATCTTTCTTAACCGTCTGTTTATAATGCTGGGCAACGGCGGGTCCACAAGCAATCACTTGATGGGTTAAGTGCCTAAGTGCAAATTTTTCAGCCCACGCAGTGCGCACACCAAGGTTGGGGGCAAATCCGGTTGAGTGTAATGTGGCTACAATTGGTATACCTGCAAAAAATGCAACTAATGACCCGATAATGTATGCATAAGTCAAATGGGCATGAAGAATATCTGGTTTCTCCATTCGAATTAATCTTAAGATGCTTAATAAATTTTTCCAATCTAAAATACGTTTTGTTGGAAAAAAATACACAGGCACATCAAGGGCGCGTAATTGCTCCAAATATTGCGAATTACTACCATCATCCAAACTGATCACAGCCAACTTAAATCCTCGTTTTTTTGCCTCATTTGCAAACGTTACCTGTAGCTGCTCCGCACCTCCAGTGGTAAGACCATCTATTATCTGAAAAATATACATAAAGTTGATCCGACACAGATGCCACGCAAATTAGGCGCCATTACCATTGCCCTGCAAGAACTTATGCTTATGCTTCAATTCATCGGTAGCAGCAATTTCAACCTCGATCATCCGAGGGATGGCTAGAGCAATTCCAGCTATTACCCAAAAGTTACGAGGATATGCGTTGTGGATAAAGAACGCAGCCAATAAGTATCCTATAAAACCCAGTCCATACGCAGTGACCATGTTAGACACCGAGACCAGCCCTTTATTTAATAGAGCTTTACGGCCATCCCATATCGATTTTAGAATCACTATCAATAGCAACATAAAACTGAACAAACCCATAAGCCCAGTCTCCGAAGCTACTTCAAGATACAAGTTGTGCGCTTGACGGACCTCTGAACGAAACTCCATTCCAAACCGTTGAGCATATTTTTGATACAGTTCTTGATAATTACCAAGCCCCACACCCATAATAGGGTAATCAGCAAACATTTGAATGGCGACTAGCATCTCGCTAGTTCGTCCTCGGAATGAATAATCTTGTGAAACAATGGATGAACTGGATTTACTTGGCACCAATTCGGTTAGTGTACTTATTCTCTCTGTAAAACGGGATGGCAGTATATTTACCAGGAGCAATGCCAGAACAGCCACTGCCAACAAATAATGTAATTGTCCGCGATAAAATATAAACACCATCGCCACAACGATAATCGCCAGAGCAATAAAACCTCCCCGTGAGTAGGTTAGCAAAACAGTTAAAGATGTTACACCTAATGCCCAGGCAGCGAGTATTTTAGGCAACCTCTGCTTCTCATTCCACAATCGATCTAATGCAAGCGGAACCAACACCAACATCATCTGAGCGTAGTAATTAGGGTCCGCTACAGGTCCACCAAGACGATAGTCGCTCGTATCTCCAGAAATATTTGACAAAACCGCATAAGCATAACCGCCATAATCATTAGTGTATGTCCCCAAAGTAAATTGGATAACACTAAGGGTTCCAAGAAAAATTCCCGCGATCAATAACGTCCAGATCACCAGGCGAAATGACTCCTTGCTTTTTAATGTAACTGCAATAATCATGGCAATGATGCCGGATTTAAGCGTCTCGATCGCAATCGGCATGGCAACGGGAGGAAACACTGCAAACATCACGGAAGCAAAACAAACCAAACAATAAAATGCCACCAAAAACAGGGGACGCATCCAACCTTGTGGAATCTCGGGAGGATAAACGACCCACCGTACTCCCATCGACAACACCAGCAACATGATCAGACCCTGCGCAACATCCGTCACCCCATACCTTTCTCCAACGAGAATATACATTTGTGTATACAAAATGAATACCATCGCAGCAACGCCCAGGTCTAATTTAGAGAACGTTACAATAAACGCAATCAAGCCCAATACTGCAACCAGCAGATAAAGGCTGTTTGACACACCTGTGACCAATAAGCCAATAATCAAACTTAATAAAAAACCAAAAACCGCAAATGCCGCCGAAATAGATCTTGAGTTTGATTTAGTTGGCGATTTGGCGTTAATTTGATCTGTCATAGATTTTCTGCTTCTGCGCTCTCTTCATCTGTTTCTACCTGGCCAGGTATGTATGACACCAAATTCAACGCGCCAAAGGAAGCTTCTTTTAATGCCTGTTCCGCATTTTTCCGCAGAGAAATTGAAGTTTCGTTTTCAGATCGTTCAGCCAAGCCAATTCTTGGGTTAAGTTCAATAACCTCAGAATCACCGATAATAATAGGCACTGAAAGTAGTGTTTGGACACGCCCAAACGTTACAACAGCAGCTTTTGCTGAAGTACCAGGTAAAAGAACGGAAAAGGTCGCATTATCCCAACGGCCTATCATATCGTTGCCGCGGAGTTCACTATTGAGAGTCTTCGCCACTTGCCTTAATACTTTTTGCTCAAGGGGTTTTGGCATAACGTCAAGAAAATCCACCAAACCGTCTAAATACACCAGTCCGAGCGTATGGTAACCAGCCAATGCGCTACGCGTTAGCATTTCTTCCATCTTTTTATCAAAATATTGCCGAGAAAATACCCCTGAATCCTGGTCAATGGTATTTCTTTTAAGGAATGCCTCTATCGGGGAAATCAATTGTTCACGGACTATTGCCAAGGAAGCCCCAAGAACCAAACCAAAAACTACTGCTAAAGATGCATCGCGTACAGGTTGTGGCCGTATTGGGTCTGTCGGTATCTGGGCAGGATCGAGCACACGAATATTAAAACCCTGATTCAACCCATCAATATAAGCAATTGCCTGTTTTCCTATACTATTGGCAAGCATCATTGTAAGTTGCGGGTTTGCTCCCTCAACAGTAACTTCAAGGACATTTGATTCAGGCAGAACAACGGCAGATCGTATATACTCCTCCACCTGAATGGGGTCAAGCTTCAAGTCGACAATTGCTTGAGAAAAGATGGTGTCGCTATTTAATACCGCCGAATATGTGGTTGCGATGGATCGCTTATCCAATGTATTGATACTATTGATAATAACATCGGAACCTTCACCAAGCGCCGCATCTGGACTCACAACATACCTCGCTGTTGAAACATATGTAGGCTGAGTAACATAGCTCAAAATCAATGATGCAGCCGTGGCTGTAAATACACAAAGCAACATCAACCACCAACCACGTTGGAGCATCCGTAAATACATTTTTATTTCCATAAATCATCCTCAGATAAAACTTCTTCAAACGAATCAGAAAGTAGAGATACGGTATTAATTATATCAAATTCATTCAGTACCAATCTCCTTCCTCTCTCGGACAAAACAAAGGCATCCTGCGAATTATTCCACATTTGCAATATGGCGGAAACTAACGCCTCTGGGTTCTCCGGCGGAACCAACAAACCTGTCTCTTCATGAACCACCAATTCTGGTATCCCAGAAATTGATGAAGCAATTACAGGTAAACCAGCAGCCATCGCTTCCATTAAGGAAACTGGTATACCCTCCATCTTCCCGTTCGGGGTAATAATACTTGGCTGCACATAACAGTTCGCGGTCTTCAGAAGCTCTGCAACTTCTGATTGATTTTTCGGGCCTACTAATTCAACTACATCTGCAACATCCAAATCCCTTATTTTTGATGTAAGTGGTTCCTTTAACTCTCCTCCACCAATAATACGGCAGCGGAAATTTTTTCCAGAGCGCTTCTTCAATAAAGAACAAGCATCCAGCAAAAAGGTAAACCCCTTATAGGGTCTCAAACTACCAATACTGATTATTTCGAATTTTCCGCCCTGTCCAATTTGCGAACGCGTGCCTTTATATTGATCCGGGTAAATCCCGCAATGAATTACTCGAATTTTCTCTGCAACCCATTCTCCATAGTGGTCAGTTAGAAATTTACGGTTATAGTTTGAAATTGCCACAATATACTGCGCATCTTTAAGCTTTTGGTTAAGCATGCTTCTATCCACAAAAATATCGTGTGCATGAACTGTGATCCCATATGGGATGCCAGCGATTCGGTTGACAACCCAGGCGGCTAGAGCAGAATGGGTTGCATAATGCGAATGAATATGTTCTATATTCTCTTCGGACATTTGCCTTGCCATCCACACAGCTTTTGGGAACACAACCACTGCCCGGCTTAGGAATTTCGGACTAGATATATTACCCAGAAAGATCTTTAGGAAAGTGGAAAAATACAACCATGGCCGGGAAAAAATGAGTTTAACATTTTCCTTTAAAATAGAAGAAAGGGATGGGCGTTGAGCCCGACTCATCCAAGGCTTTGCCTCTTCATGAATAACACCACCTTCCTGATAAATTAGCGGATACAAACTCAAATTCCAGCCAAGTCGCTCCATTTCGCACATTTCACGCAAAATGAAAGTTTCGGAAAGTCCGGGAAACCTCGACATAATATAGGCTACGCGATGAAATTTCGTCACTTAGCACCTTTTTGTTTAAAAATTGCAGTTACTGTTTTAAACAAAATCACCAAATCAAACAAGACCCCACGCCTTTCGATATAAGCAATATCCAACCTGAGCCGCTCATCAAATTCAAGTTGGGCACGACCAACAATCTGCCACAGTCCTGTTAAACCGGGGGTAACATCGAGTCTTTCTGTTTGCCATAACTTATAAGTTTCTGAACCAAATGACGTGGGACGAGGTCCCACTAATGACATTTCACCCTTGAGAATATTAACCAGTTGCGGCAATTCATCCAGACTGGTTTTTCGTAAGAACTTACCTATTTTTGTAATTCGGGGATCATTTGTAATCTTAAAGTCCGGCCATTGCAATTCATTAAGATGCGCATATGTTTGCTTCAATTCTTCCGCATTAGCGACCATGGAACGAAATTTATACATACGAAAACGTCTTCCATCTTTCCCGGTTCGAATTTGAACGAACAAAGCAGGCGCACCTGGAGAAGTAAGGTGGATAATTCCGGAAATAATCGCAAAAAGAGGAAGCCAAAACGGTAAAGTTAACAGAACCATGGTTAAATCCAATAAACGCTTCATTAATAAATACGATCTACCTGTAATAATTCGTTTTTGCGGATTGAAATTTTTAATCCAATCTGCTTCTTTAAGGATATCTTTTATTTCCATTTCTGCCATTGCATTTTCCTGTTAAGTTAAAGAAGATAAAAGACAAAACCCTAAGCCAATTTCGATACCTGTTGTTCCTCCTCTGTAACAACAGAGGTTCGACGCTCACCCGCAATATTCAACAAATCTTCAAATGTAAGCGCCTCATCCGGAAAAGACGCGCTGCCACATTCGATATGCGCGTCCAATTCAGTTTTTACTGCCTCTGCTATTCTTTTGGCAAGGATCGAAGTGCTCGTCTGATTTGACTCCGGGCACATCAAAATAAACTGTCCATCTCTGTCACGTATAACCATGTCTGTACTGCGCGCATGATTACTCAATATCTGGCTTACTTTCGCTATGGCAAAACGCTCAAGTATTTCATTCGAAAGCAATTCCATCTCCTTTAAATCGCCCCAGGATTTGTTCTTCTCCAACCGAACAGTTAATACAGAAAGCGGGTGATGGTAACGACGGCTTCGTGTAATCTCCGCGGAAATAAAATCCCGGGCAGCTTGTATTTCAAGCGCACGATTTGGGAACGCGCTGGACGCAAGCCCTTCAAGAGCAATTTCTGTCTGGTCGGTTCTTTGCCCTACATCAAACGCAAGGACGGCGGTCAACAGCACAAGTAAAAGCTGGATTAAATTCACCTCGATTGATTTTTCAGCCCCCAAATAAAAAACCCATGCCAGGATATAAACCATCAGCCAAAAGGCAATTACCGCGTATTGCGACAATCGCACGCCAGCCTTTGTCAGCCTTCCCACAATGATCAATTCAGAGAATAGAATAATGGCGATCAAAACAAAAAAGACCGGGCTAAAGTCAATAATACTCTCTTGAAAATTTTCAACATTTGAAATGCCCAATAACGCAACTACAAATACAAAGAGAGTAACGATCGATTGTTTCAGATTGCTCATATAGTCATCCTACTTAATTCAATTCACCAGTCCGGTTTCAATAACATATTAAACTGCCAAATATTATATCAGCAGACGACAAGAGCACGCCCAGGGGGAAATTATTATTATAAGTGGTTAAGGTGCTTTTCACTCCCTCAAATAGAGAGCGGGCTTATAAAACCAGCCTCAAAAGCTTTAGTCGTCAAATACGCCAAAATGGGGTCGCGCCCGCTCAAAATCCCATAAATTGCTGCACACTCACAACCGCCCGGGTATAATCCGAAACATGAAACAGCTTTTATTTGCAATTTTAGCCGCACTGCTTATTTCATCTTGTGATGTATGGAGCACTGCCCCACAACCCATAGTGACGCTCCCCTCAGTACCTTCCAGCACACCCGCTGTTGTAACCGCCACACCAATCATACTACCTCCCCCAAATATCGAAACAAATACCCCAGGCGGAGACTCCATTATTACATCAACCCCGTTACCAGCGGACTCGGAAACCCCGCCTCCAAGCCTGACGCCATCACCTGATCAGCCGACTTCGACCTTCACCCAGCCGATTGTTCAATCCGTCGGCGTGGACATTCTTGGCTGCAACACGAGCATCGACATTTTACACAGCATGGGAGAAGTGACCAACGCGTACATCACCGTCAAAAATACAGGCACAGTTGACCTGCCCAATACCTGCGCCCTTCTCCGCGCAATAGATGAAGGCAGACCGCACCCAGACAAGCAAGTCTGCGTAGACAATCTGCCCGCACAATACCAGGTCAGTTTAAAACTTACTGTAGATTCAACCTACAAACAAGAAACGATGATCCAGGTAGATGTCACTTCAAACGAGAATATACTTCTGCGAGTGGACAGGCAATCGTGCCGCGATATTGGCTTGTTTGGCGGAGCGCCTGCTGATATCAACTTAATAAAGCCAATCCCATAAAATCGTTGCACTATGCTTTTTTATACTCAAGAAGGTGAGCTTGAACGTCTTGCTGCAACTTCAAGGCGAGGTCCGCGGTTTGGGCAACAGCGATACAGCCAAAACGGTGGTTGTGAAGCGCACGTGTTATGGTAACGACCAGCCCATGAGAGTCATCCCCATTAATCGGTAAAAGAAATTCCCTTAATGCTTCCATCAGTTCATGAGGGTCAGTGATCTCACCTGAATCCATCGCCTCATAGCTGACAAAAGACGCCTTTTCAATATAATCCTCTCCATAAAAATGTTTGGCAAATTCATGGACATGTGTTCCGCCTGTGCGACGGGCGTTGATCTCCAGCAGATACAGGTGGTCGTCATCATCTACAATGCAATCCATGTCAAAATGTCCCGCATACCCCATCAGCTGCAAACGTTTTGCCAGCAATAAACCGCTACGTTCCAATTTGGGATACCATGATGATTGGTATAAACTTTTATCGATCTGTATCCCACAAAAATCACCAAAATTCAAAAACAATTGTTTGGAAACATATGTTACTTCAGGTTCGCCATCCCCAAGGCGCGGGACACGGACTTCCAGGGACGGGGATGTTTGCTCACTGGAATGAGCATAACGTTCAACCAAAATCAATTCGTCGGCGAAGTACGGATCCTTTTTGAGTCGTTCAACAATCTCGTCCCTTTCCGCGTCCGTATACGGATGAACAACCACGGTTCCGATGCCGCTCTCGCCTGTATCTGCCTTTACAACACACGATTCGCCGTTTTGGCTAAACCACTCTACCACTCTGAGCGCATCAGCCATACTGTAACAGGAAATACCCAATGTTAAAAGGTCTTCCGCGTTTTCCAGCCAAAGCGACGCCAGTGAACGAAAACCGTTCTTTGTATCTACGTAATCTCGCAGCCAAAAATCGTTGGGGCGGGGACTCTCAGGTGTACGAACCTCCAAATTGAATTTTGTACGCAGGGCTTCAACCAGCTCAAGAAAATCTGATGTAGTAGCATATGGAATTAGATCAATAATTCCCGCTTCACCTGCGAATGCAGCGATCTTCTCCATCAATGAATTTTCGCGCAAAATATCCCGGCAAAGAAAATACGTTGGCTCTTCAGGAAAAGCATGGATTGTTCCCGAAAAGTTCAGCCTTTGCCGAATGAATTCTTCATGTGCGATCGGATAGCTGACAATGACCAGCTTTGGGTCACCAGCCCACAATAAGGTCCGATCGGCGTGATAGGTTTCGCTGAGAATTAATTCCTTCCTCTGGTCGGGGTCGGCGCAACGCCCAAGGAAGTCTGCGTGAGCCTCTGCGAAATTACTCACAATGACGGTCGGATTTTTTTTGGATGACAGCATCTAGTTTTATGACCGATTAATTAGCCGCCCTTGTTCTTTTGCTGGTCACGCATCCGCTGTGCTTTTACACGCAGGTCCTGGAAGAACTCCGAATCTACGATTTCGCTTACCTGTTTTTGCCGCTTGGATTGATCAATCTCAATCTTCAGGTCACGTACCTGTTGACGCAGGATTTCTTCACGCTTATAAACTTTATCAATCATTCCTTTGAAGACACCTTGCATCGTCTCGATCTCATCCGGAAATTTATCAGAGAGCCCAAGTCCTGCGAGGTACTTTAAACCTACTTCGTAATTACCTTCGCCGATCTGCTCAGCAGCGCGGGTAAGTCCAACCATTGGGCGTGTGAGAAATTGCGCCAACAGATAGACCATGACGACCAAAATAATATACGTTACCGAGAATGCCACATAAATTCTTTGCAGGATCTGTTCCCTTACCTGATTTACATATGTGGATGTAAAGTCAATACCCAACGCACCGACGGCTTCACCCTTTGAATTTCTGATCGGCGCATACGCCGAGACCCATGAACCGAATTTATCGCCGTAAATTTCGGGAACACAATTCGGCTCGTCATAAGTACACCAACCTTCATCGGTTTGAAACACAACTTCCTTCAAACCGGCAAGATTAGGACCTGTATTCGTAGTGTATGGAACCTTAAACTTGACGAATTGACTCCAATCCGGATTCGACAAACAGGCTCCCCAACTTGCAATGAAGATTATTTCTCCGGGAGTCGTATCGCTTGCTACATATGTATAAGGGCTTGCCCGAGGTTCTACGCGCCGGATATCACACAGGATCTCGACCTGGTGCCAATATCTTTGATCGTCCGTCAAACCATCAGCGCGGACTTGCCCTTCCGCAACAAGTCCTTCCATTTCGTCGCCGTTAATGATCTGAACAGTATCACCCGCCCCCAATATTCCTGTTTGTGTTGCTCCAATGATCGTATCGTACAACCCTTCCTTGATCTGATTCATAGCCTCTTTTTGAGCAAAATCATAAAACCAATAATATGTGAAGGCAAAGACAAGCGTAAAGATCAAAGTAAAGCCAAGGATAAGTTTCGTCTGCAAACTCACAAATCGGGCTTTTGCCCTTTCTTTTGGCAGCACGCCTGCATTTTCGGTCATGGGATGTTTCTCCTATACGGGTATGTCTTGAACAACCTTTTGAACCAGCCAATGAGTCGAAGGCAGTTGATAATGATCTTCCAAAAAGGCAAAAAGGACTGTTCGCATGATATCAGGATCATGAGGGTCAAACGGATGACCGGGTATCTGAAATGCCCCGATATACATTCGACCATAATCGGCATCACTTATTTGTTGGATTTTATCACTAACTTTTTGCAAATCCGGGGTGGAGGGAGGCTCGAAATACTCCACCGGAAAGGTAACATAACCATATTCCTTGTATTTTCTCACCAACGCAGGGTATTCCACCTCGGCTGCAAAACAAAGCGGTGCATCAACGCGGTTTTCCCGGGCATCTTCCACCAATTGCTGCATGGAAAGATTTAGCATATGCTTGACGAACGGAGTCTCCCCATTTACCCACAATTTCCTCGCCTTCGGGTAGATGGCAAAATCCATCAGAAGTCCGATATTTCGCTTACGGTTATACAAAAAACCGACAATGCCGATGGGCTGTCCCCGCCCTATTACAAGCCACTGATGCCATTTCTCAGTTGCCGATGGGTCAACCCGCTCCCCTGCCCGTTGACGCATTAGCGGTATATATCGAACATATTGAGGAAAAAGGTCCCTATATATATTTAGATACTCTTCAATATAAAGGGAGTTCCCATCAACTAAATCATGGATGACCAGATCAGCATCGGAGAGGTTCGACATGCGAAACTAAAATTCTATTCCATCAAGCACGCTTTTTCGTTTGGAGCGCGCCAACCGATAGTTCAACATACTTGTATCGTATACTTTGCGAAGATGGAAGAACACCCCTACCGCAAAGAATGAAGCGACAATTGCAATTCCAAGATAAATAACAACTGCCACGTCCCTTGAAATTACACCGCTCGAAACCAAACCAAGCAGGATGACCAGAACGACACAACCGACGATCGTTGCCGTCGTGATAAAGTAACTATCCATAAAAGCGGATATACGACCACGCTTCTCATCTGGAACGAGTCCCTGCAGCGCCTTCCGAGCCGGATCGTCCCATGCAGAGTAAACTGTCCGGGCAACAAAACGGGCAGACGCGGCACCGAGCAGGGTCGGGAAATACAAAGCCAGCCCACTGGAGATCACTAAGGATACAGGAAACACAGAAAACGACTCTTTCATATTTATCTTCGACAATAATCGGCTGGTGATCAACCATTGAAACAGCAGCAATCCGAAAGTCTGTACGGCTTTGTAATAACCAAGGAAACGCTGGAATTCAAGATTAGTCTGGACAGAAAGATCGATCACCGAAAGGAAATTGAACTCTATCAACGTCAGGATCAAACCAGCCAGAAACATCAAGATGCCAACAGCTTTCAACAAGGGGACATTTAAAAAATAATCCATGCCGATCTTGATGGTTTCACTCAAACCGGCATGTTCCTCCCGAGATTGACGGGTTCTCAAGGTCACATTCGCAAACATGAATCTTAGATAAACAGCACTGGCAATTAAGATGATTGCTATCGCAATGAAAATCTGGGTAAGTCCAAAGGTATATTTTTCTGCGAGATAAGTAACGAGCGCCGCCACCCCATTGCCCAACAAACCACCAACCACGGCGCCTGAAGCAATGAGTGGGAAAACCCGCTTGGACTCAGTCACCGCAAAAACATCGCTTGCCAGCGCCCAAAACGCAAGAGGCAGGATCATGAATTGTTGGTCCGACAAAAGATAAAGAGCGGGATACGTCAGCCAGACAGGGGCATTAAAGGCAAAAGAGAATTCAAGCAGCAGATAAAGCACGGCAAGACCCACCAACAACCAGGTTACCAAATGCAGTCTTGAATATCGGTCAATGAACACAAGGTAGAAACCCGCCGCAAAAATCGTGATTACAGTAGTAAAGATCCATAACCAGGGAATTTTATCCACCCCCAAATTACTTACAAAACCAGCAGTTGCAACAACATCAGCAAGTTCCAAAACAAAGGTGTTGACGGCGATCAACACCCAAAGAGAAAAAGCCAGCCGCATTTCTTCCGGTTTCAGGTTGATAAGCGCGAGAAATCTCTCTTTCATGCAAGCCTCTTTGATTGTAAGATTTCGAAAATTCTATCATAGACTTTCCTGGCAGGGTTTTCAGTAACGTAAATCCAACATAACTTAAAAAAGGATTTCCGGCGCTTAATTAGCTCAAAAAAAGTATAATCACTCCATGCCTGATGAACAATTGAAATCCTTATCAAGAAACAAGATCGCCATGTTGATCGATGGTGACAACGCCCAAGCCGGGCTGCTCGCCCAAATGCTGGTGGAAGCCGGCAGGCATGGACAAGTCACCCTGCGCCGCATTTATGGCGATTGGACCACAAACAGCATGAATTCGTGGAAAGACACCCTCAATTACCACGCTTTCCAACCCATTCAGCAGTTCCGATACACTGTGGGAAAAAACGCCACAGACAGTGCCATGATCATTGACGCCATGGATATCCTCCATACAGGCGTGGTCGACGGATTCTGTCTCGTTTCCAGTGACAGCGATTACACAAGACTGGCTACGCGAATACGCGAGACGGGTATTTTCGTCATGGGGATCGGAGAAAAGAAGACCCCGAAGCCGTTTGTAAATGCCTGCGATGTATTCGTCTATACCGAGAATTTGGTAGCGAAGCAAGCAACGACCACTTCACCCAAGAAGCGCAAAAACAGCTCAAAGAAAAAAGACGAAGCGGACCCCATCCCCTTGCTGACCCAGGCTTTTGAAATGGCGGTACAGCAGGATGGCTGGGCGGCGTTATCCAGCATGGGAAACGCTCTTTACCAACTTGACCCCGCGTTCGATCCACGCACGTATGGGCACAAGCAACTCTCAAAAATGATCAGCAAATACAAAGACCGCTTTGAGATCCGCTTGCAGGAAATCGATGGTTCAACTTTATTCCATGTAAAACTGAAAGAGTAAAAAAATACGCCGAAAATTTTCGGCGTATTTTTTTACACAACTTGAGGTTCGCAAGATACTTCTTCATATACTTTTATTATGGAAGAAGCTATTTTTTCCCAGGCATAATCTCCCGCGTATTCAGCCGCCCTTTCACCCATTTGCCTTCTCAATTCATGGTCACCCAACAAAACGGATAATTTATCGCACAACTCCGCCGGCTCTCGATCTGGCACGGTATACCCTGTTACCCCATTCTGAACAAGATACCCAAGTCCGCCCACCTCAGAAGCAATAACGGGTGTACCACATGCCATTGCCTCCAAAGCCACCATGCCAAAAGATTCATATAAAGAAGGCATTACCAAAACCTCGGCAGCCGAATAATAATAAGGCAGGGTATCCTGCGCTCGTTTGCCCAAAAACACAACCATCCCACCCATGCACATATCGTCGCACATTTTTTGCAAACGCGCCATTTCCTGAGACATGTCCTTTGGCTTCACATCCGGTTCGCCGCCAATGATCGCCAAATGTACAGGACATTCCTTGTTCGTCAAATTCTTATCGAGGCAGGACATCGCCTGAATGAGCGTATCCACCCCCTTTAGCGGCTCGATGCGACCCACAAAAAGGATCATCCGATTTTCAGGGTCCAAACCGATGAACTGCTTCGCTTCATCCGCAGGGATCTGGTAAAAATGCCCCGTATCCACGCCGGGGGGGATGACCGTCATCTTGTTCGCATCTGCATGGTAGAGGAATCTCAACTGGGTCAATTCAGCCAAAGTGGCGACAACGATCCGGTTCGCCCTCCTGAGAACCTGTCTCTCCCCATTGAGGCGATCCTCCCCTGCACGTTCATCCTCCGATCTCGCCACCCGATTCTTCATCTCGCCCAATGTGTGGAACATATGCACGATCGGTGTCCCGCCCCAGGCATCACTCAACTGCTCCGCCGCCAGACCAGACATCCAATAATGGCTGTGGATCACATCATAGGTGATGCCTTTTTCTTCGGCAAACTTAAGAATGCCCCCGGTAAACTCGGGGATATATTCTGTGATGGCACTTTTACTGCGCGGCTCTTCAGGTCCGGCAGGGATATGCACCACGCGGTTGCCGTACCCCAATTCATGGACAACGTGCGGCACGTGCTCATCCTGCGAGCGCGTAAAGACATCCACATGAACACCCTGCCGCCCCAATTCCCGCGTCAGATCGCGGACGTACACGTTCATCCCCCCCGTATCCTTCCCGCCCAAAGTCGCCAATGGACAGGTGTGATAGGAAATCATCGCTATTCGCATTAAGAGCCTCCGCAATACTGACAACGCGAAAATGGGAAAACTTGCGTGAATATAAGTATTCCTTTATAATCCCGCCGCTCGTTAAGCCACCGTAGCTCAGCTGGCAGAGCAGACGATTCGTAATCGTCAGGTCGTGGGTTCGTATCCCACCGGTGGCTCAACTTTGGAAACCCGTTTGGGGTTTCCTTTTTTATTCCCCCCTCCCCGCAAAAGATGCGAATTGGAAATAATCAAGTAGAATCTGTTTTCGTAATGAAAAAAGTACCGGACAACATCGACCAGAATCTGGGTGCGGATTCTAGTGAATTGCGTTCCATTATCCTTGCCGTCCTTGCAACGGCGCTTCTCAGTACCATCATACTGGGCGCTATGGATATTAACCGCTCATTTATGGTCGTGCTGGGTGGAATCCTGACGGTATCGCTGTTTGTTACCTTTCTGGGCTATATCAAAATCGGCAGTTGGAGCACACTGCTCTCTTCACTCGCGGTCCTCTCCTTGCTTGTTTTCGAGAACAACGGAATCCGCGACATTGCAGTCATGGGACTCATCGTTGTTTTGATCGGCGCCGGGTTGCTGGCAGGGAAGACCGGTACCATTGTCATTGGTTCCATAATCATTCTGGAAATCGGTGTATATGGAGCGCTTGAAACACAAGGCTGGGTTTCCAACAAATTCAATATCCATAATTATTTTTCCGATTACCTGGCTTTGTGCATCGCCGTCGGGATGGTTACGGTTCTACAATGGCTGGTGATCAGCCGCCTGAACAATACCATTCTCAATGCCAAAAAAGAGTTGAACGAACGGAAAAGGGTACAGTCAAAACTCCAGGAAGCGGAAGCAAGATACCGCGGACTGGTCGAGCGGATTCCGCTTGTTCTTTACACCTCCGAGCCGGGGCATTCAGGAGAATGGCATTTTGTCAGCCCGCAGATTACCGCGTTGACGGGGTATTCGCCGCAGGATTGGATCGATAATCAAAACCTGTGGTTTTCGCGCATCCACCCTGATGACCGCGAGCGGATCGTTGATGAGGAAGCTCAGGCTCTCGAACAAGGGCGGATGCCCAAACTGGAATACCGCCTCCTGACAAAGGAAGACAAACTGATTTGGGTATATGATGAAAGCCTCGTAATCGTAGACACAGACCGACTGCTTGTCCAGGGTTTTCTGTTGGATATTACCGCCCGAAAACTTGCCGAAGAGCAATTGACAAAACGCCTTGCCGAACTTCAAGCAGTACACGGAATTAGCGAAACCTTAATCCAAAAAAGCGATCTAAAGAACCTGATCTTTGAAACGGGTGAACAGATCCGCCATGCGTTCAAAGCCAACAATGTGATGATCGCACTACACGACCCCAGTACAAATTTGATTCACTTCCCATACGATTATGAAGATGACATCCCGCGCAAGGATGTTCCCCTGCGCTACGGCGAGGGCATGACCACTCGAATCATGGAATCCAGGCAGCCACTTTCAATTCCCAGCAACTGGGAGGAAAAAGCGGCTGAACTGAGCGTGATAAAAACCAATAAGATGCCCATTCTCTCTTCGTTTTCCGCGCCGATTATGACCACGGAAAACGTGATCGGTGTGATCACACTCGAAAGCACGGAGCGGGAATTTGCATTCTCGGATATCGACACCAGACCCATTTTGTCCATTGCGGCAAACCTGGCAGTTGCCATCGAAAAAACCCGCCTGCAAGATTCGCTGCGGCAGGAATTGGAAATTCAAGAAAGGCTCATCCGTGAGTTGGAAGGCAAGAATGAAGAACTTGAACGTTTTGCCTATACGGCATCCCATGACCTCAAATCTCCGCTGATAACCATTCGGGGATTTCTGGGCTATCTTGAAAGCGATGCTCGCGCCGGGAACTTCGACCGCATGAATTCCGACATCGCGCGGATCTCCGAAGCCACGGAGAAGATGAACCGTCTGCTCAGCGAATTGCTGGAGCTCTCCCGTGTGGGGCGGGTCGCCAATGAAAAGCAGGATGTCCCATTTGAAATCATCGTCGCTGAAGCGCTGCAACGAGTGGACGGTCAACTGAAAGCAAAAAGTGTCGAAGTAAAAATTGGCGAAAACTTCCCAACCGTTCACGTGGATAGGGAAAGGATCATTGAAGTAGTCCAAAACCTTGTGGATAACGCTGTCAAATTCATGGGCAGTCAACAGCATCCGCTTATAGAGATCAATTTCATGACGCAGGACGGCTTCCCCATTTTTTATATCCGCGACAACGGTATCGGCATTAAAACAGAGTTCCACAAAAGGATATTCGGTCTGTTCGATAAATTGAACAACGACACCGAAGGGACCGGCATTGGTCTCGCCCTCGTAAAACGGATTGTTGAGGTTCATGGCGGGGCGATCTGGGTGGATTCAACCGTGGGGTCGGGGTCAACCTTCTATTTCACGTTAGGCAGCGACAACTAAAAGCACCACAAAAGTCAAATGGCAGAAATCCGCTCGGGCGGAGTCTGAGGCGTTTAATCCTTGACAGAAAAATCACAATAATATATAGTACTGATACTATAATATCAATACTATATAAACTACACGCAAATGTCACTTAAACACGCCATCCTCGGTTTTCTCTCTTTTTCGTCATTCTCCGGCTACGATCTCAAAAAAGCCTTCGACCATTCGGTTCAGCATTTCTGGCCCGCCAACCAAAGCCAGATCTATCGCACGCTTGCCGAGTTGGAGGAAAATGGATTCGTTTCAAAGGAGGTCATTGAGCGCGAAGTACGACTCGATATGAAGATCTACTCCATTACGGATAACGGGCGCGCAGAGCTGCACACCTGGCTGGCTGCCCCCCTGCCCGAGCGGGATGAACGCGAACCTTTTTTGATACAGGTATATTTCAGCGGACTTCTGAACGACGAAGAAACGCTGCATATCTTCAGGCAAAAGCTCAGGGAGGTTGAAGAACGGCTTGCCATATACGGGCTTGTTTACCAAAACATCCAAAGCACGCCACAGCGCATAAATGACGAGCGCGCCATTTTTTTCAGTGTGCTTACACTCGAGGCGGGATATGTCAACAATCAAGCCATTGCGGCGTGGCTGCGCTCAGCCATCGAACGCATTGAATCCAAAAACTATAAGATCAACATGGGTTAATATGAATCGGATCATTCGCAATATCATCATCGTATCGCTGTTCACTGTTGGCAGCGGCTGGCTCGGCATCTGGCTCAACAACGTCACCGGCAACACCATGCCACCTTTGCAAAGTTTGGGCGCACTCGTTTGGCTTGCCACGCCCGCACTCTCTGGATTTTTTCTTCGCACGTTCGGCGGGGATGGCTGGAAGGATTCCGGTTTTGGGCTTCATCTCATCTCAAGCTGGAAGTGGTATCTGGCGGCGCTTCTCGTCTATCCGCTCGCCGCACTCCTGACCTTTGGCTTGGGTGCCCTCCTCGGCATCACCTCCGCGGACGGTTTCGCCGCACAGGGTTTCGGAGCGTATCTATCCATCGCCGGCACAATGCTCGTCGGCTCACTGATGAAAAATTTCTTCGAAGAATTCGCGTGGCGCAGTTACCTCACTCCAAGGCTGGAAGCGGCGGGAGTCCGCCCGTTGGTTAATCACGTCACCGTCGGCATCTTATGGATGAGCTGGCATATTCCGTACTACTACTATTTCCTTGACCGTTCGATATTGGAAAGCGCGATCACGACCAGCATTCCTGTATTCATTGCATTGGGTTATTTGGTGATGATCCCTACTGCCATCCTATTCGGCGAACTTCGCCTATTGAGCAAATCCACATGGACAGTTTTTCTGCTTCACGCAGTAATCAACGCCGTCAGCATGCCTCTGCTCATCAACGGATTTATCGAAGTCAAAGGTCCGCTTGCGCCGATATTCACTCCCACCAATGAAGGCGTGTTTGTCGCTCTGCTATTTGGTTTGGTCGGCTGGATGTTAATGAAGTATCGGCTAAAGAAATCGGTTTAAAAGCAAAACTCCGAGGTTTTCAGAACCTCGGAGTTTTTTGTTTATTCTATTCCATCAAAAATATGATCGAGCGTATCTTCATCCACGTCAAAGACCGAGCCATTTTCTGGAATGGCTTCCTCCATCATCCACTTCGGCAAACGGTCATCTTCCTTGGTAAAGCCCGCGCGTTTGTTGAATTCACGTTCCAGTTTGATGGTCTCCTTGCCAAGCGCCTGCAAAATATTATCCGGCACATCGTCCCAGCCATAGCGCGCCTTAAGCAGACGTTTCACCACGCCATCGGGAGTGGCGGCGTAGCCAAAGCCCGCGAAGATACACGCGCCGATGGTGTCGTATCCAGCCATGTTCAATTGGGCGTTGAGCGACACATCCCGCTGCGCCTTGGGGTCGAGATGGTCGATCTGCGCGCGGATGGTCAAACCACAGGTATGGTCCGCGCCTTGAGGCGTGGTGGCGTAGGTCACGCCTGTCCCCTTGATCGAGCGTGGCTCGTAGGCAGACATCGACTGTCCCTTCACGGCAGGGACACGTTCAATGCCATATTTTTTACCGACCGTCACAGCGCCATCGCCAAGGATACGTCCAAGTTCTGTTCCCTTGCGAATCTCTTCGATCAACTTTAGTCCATCTTCTTCGCTTCCCCAGCGCATCAGACCAGCTTCAGCAGCCACGCCCAACGCACCGCCAACTTCAATGGTATCCAAGCCGAGGTCATTAACTTCCCAGTTCATCCGTCCAATAGAGTCGAGCGATTCAATATCGAGATTCGTTCCCATCAAACCGACAGTCTCATATTCCAACGGCGAAACGATGATCTTGCCGTCCTCGCCGCCAAAAATGTTCGAGCATTTGATGGTGCATCCCGCCATACAGGCATGAGACGGGTCAGACGGTTTTCCGCGTTCCAAAATGAACTCGCGCATGGTCTCGCCGCTAATCTTATCCACATCATAGAACGTCCCGCGCGAAAAATTATGTGTGGGCAGCGCCGCGAATTGCTGGGTCATTTGCGGCATGGCTTGCGTACCATAATCGCGATACGTAATGGACTGCGGATGATCCATCACCGATTTGGTGTAATCTTTTTGAGCGACTTTGAACGCTTCAGGATCGGCGATGGGCGGTTTCTGCCCATTGGCGTGATCGAACACGATGGCTTTGAGACCCTTCGAACCCATCACTGCGCCGAGTCCGCCGCGCGCAGCAATACGTGACGGAATCCTGTCCTTATCGAGGTTCTGGATTCCCGCCGATTTCATTCGCATCTCGCCGCCGGGACCGATCAAAGCAATAGCGACTTTGTCGCCATATTTCTCAAGCAATTTTGGCGCGGTTTCGTACACACCCACCCCAGCCAGATCATCAGCCTTTTCCCATTTGGCGCCGTCAAGTGAGAGATGCAAAACCCACAGTCCGTCTTTTTCCGGCATGTCTTCGATAATCAAGGCATGGATACCCATGAATGCCATGTGATAACCAGTGCGTCCGCCTGCGTTGGCTTCCTTGATGCCGCCCGTCAACGGGGATTTTCCGCCCACCGAGATTCGGTCTGTGGACGAGAGCATATGTCCTACGAGAAGACCAGGGGTGAAGATAAGTTTATTTTCAGCCCCAAGTGGATCGCATTTCGCATCCACTTCATCGACCATGATGCGTGCGATCAGTCCGCGCCCGCCGAGGCGCTGCCACGTTTCAAGAATGGGTTCACGCTTCAATTCCTGTGTTCGGGTATTGACACGCCATATCTGGGATTTATATTCTGTCATTGTCTTCTCCAAGCAAACTCTGTACTGCTTCCCTAAATATCTTTGTATGATAATCCACGTCCGCTTTGGTGGTTTCGGGTGAGATCAAAGCCATATTATGGAAGGGAGTCATCAGGATGCCGCGGTTCAACGCGTAGAGATGCATGTAGCGATCCAGTTCGGGGTCGACCGCAGCGTGAGCCTCGCCGCCGTTCTTCGGCGGATTGGGGCGGAACCAATATTCGGAACGATTGCCCAACTGCTTGACGATCCACGGCAGATCAAATTCCTTGATAACCGATTGTACTCCTTCGGTGAACTGCTCCTGCAATGCTGTCGCCTTGGTATAGAATTCTTCCGTCAGCACATTTTGCAATGTGGCTTTCATCGCAGCAATGGACAGGGCATTACCCGCCAATGTCCCGCCGATGCCGCCGACATCGGCGTCGTCCATGTCGAGTTTGGCGTTGAAAGCCTGGGACACTTCTTCGGTGAACCCATAGATCGCGGCGGGAACGCCTCCAGCGAGGGGTTTGCCGAGGGTCAAGAAATCAGGCTCAAGACCGAAGGAGGCGCTGTATCCGCCGGGACCTGTGCAGATGGTATGAGTCTCGTCGATGATGAGATAGGTCCCGTACTTGCGAGTCATCTCGCGCAGCGCTTTGTGATAGCCGGGGTCAGGGTGGATGATGCCGATATTGGTCATTGCAGGTTCGGCAAGGACAACGGCAACATCGCGAGCGGACAGCGCGATATCGAGCGCCGCAATATCATTGAACTCGATGACCTTGGTGGTCTCACGCGGATCGATCTGCGGACCCATATTGTTCGGGCGCGAAATCGGCGTGCCTTCTTCGTCAAGCGTGATGAAGGTCTCGTCGACGGAACCGTGATAGCAATAGTTGAACACCAACACTTTTGGGCGCCCCGTGATGAGACGCGCCATACGAAGCGCAAAACGGTTGGCATCAGTAGCGGTGAGAGCAAACTGCCAATACGGAAGTTTGAAGCGGCGCTGCAGTTCCTCGCCCACCCAAATGACATCTTCATACGGCAGCATAAGTGTGATACCTTTTTGTATCTGCTCGTTGATGGCTTTCACGGTTGCATCCGGCGCGTGCCCCGTCATCGCGCCAGTGTCGCCGAGACAAAAATCAATGTAGTCGTTTCCATCCACATCCGTGAAATGTGCGCCCTTTGCCTCTTGGACAAAAACCGGAAATGACCCAGCCCAACGGATCATCCACAGCATTGGCACGCCGCCGTGAAGCGATTTCTTTGCACGCTGGTATAGTTCAAAAGATTTGGGATGGTTCTTATGAAAAAGTTTTTCTTCTTTTAATAGAAGGTCATTCAGTTTGGAACGATCGATGGCATTATTCATTTTGTTTCCAATGTATTTTAGGATTGTCAAAAATTCAAATCAACTGTATATTACCGGGCGCACGAGGGTTAGATTTATTAATCGAATTCAAGCCTAGCCAACCTCGGAGAAAATAGCCATGACCGAATTAAACTCTGCAAACCTGCTCGATGCGCTGGACCAAAACAAGCGCTTTAAAACTTCTGCCTACTTCACTGTCAACTTCGATACCCTTCCGTCGGGCGTCCGCCTTGTGCTGTCCACAGACCAGAAGCGTGAAGTTGTAAACACCATTCTCGAAGATCTCGAACTCGAAACCTATGGATTCACCACCGTTTTCAAGAACTGGTCGACCGAGGATTTCCAGAATTCACAACCCAGCGACGACTATGTCTTTGAATATGTCTTCAAAAGCGACGCCGGGCGGATGCTCATCCACTTCATCGCCAGAGATACCTCTTACATGACGATCGATTTCCTCTACGATCATAATTATCCGGAAACCGAAAAGTGGATTCTTGGCATCAATCACAAGCTGCGCTCAAAGTTTGGGATACCCAAGCAGCCGCAATTCAAAGTGTTGATGCATCAGGACGGCATGTTCGGCACGGACGATGTCGGCACCAACGATTTCAAATCCATCGACATCACCGAATTCTACAATGACGATTTCATCGAGGTGGACAAGACCATTTCCGCTTTTATGGAGAAAAAGGAATCCGGCATCATTCTCCTGCACGGCGAACCCGGCACCGGTAAAACCACCTACATCAAACACTTGATCTGCAAATTCACCGAACGCGAATTCATCTTCGTTCAAAACGATTTTGTCAGCGACCTGCTCAAGCCGACCTTTATTTCGTTCCTGCTTCAGAACAAGAACGCCGTCCTGATCATCGAAGATGCGGAGAAGGTCGTGGTGCCGCGCGAACTTTCGTCTGAAGGTTCCGTCGTTTCGACCATCCTGCAATTGACCGATGGTCTTTTCAGCGATTTCCTCAACATCAAGATCATCTGTACCTTCAACACGGACATCGACCGCATCGACAAAGCGCTGCTTCGCAAGGGACGCATGGTCGCCAAATACAACTTCACCGCCTTGTCGCCCGAGAAGACCGCGGCACTCTCCAAAAAACTCGGGCATGAAGAAGTGGAAGGCGAACTTACCCTCGCGGACATCTTCGGCTACGACAAACTCGATTTCAAGAACTCGCCCAAACGCAAGATCGGCTTTATCTAAACAGACTCTTTTAGAGCTTCACCAAAGATATTCAAGCCTTCGCCGATCTGCCCGGAGGTAACATTCAACGGCGGGATCCAGCGCAGGGTATTATCATACGTGCCGCAGGAGAGAAGCAGCATTCCCTTCTCTTCCGCCTTATGGATGATCTCCTTGACCAGCGGCTTCGCCTTCGCCTGGCTGCCATCCACAACGAACTCTGTGCCGACCATCAAACCCTTGCCGCGCACATCGCCGATCTGTGGATATTCTTCCTGCAATTTACGGAGTCCGGTCATCAACTGGATTCCGCGTTCTGCGGCATTTTCCAGCATCTTTTCATCGCGCATCGCACGGATGGTGGCAACTCCAGCCGCGCAGGCGATTGCGTTTCCGCCATAGGTTCCGCCAATGGAACCGGTGTCCACTTTCTTCATAATATCCGTTTGGCTAAACACACCGGAGAGCGGCATACCCGAGGCAATTCCCTTGGCGGCGGTGATGATATCGGGCGTCACGCCGAAATGTTCAAGCGCAAACCATTTTCCAGTACGCCCAAAACCAGATTGCACTTCATCGAAGATTAGCATGATGCCGTGCTTGTCGCATATCTCGCGCAATCCCTTCATAAAGGATGCCGGCGGGAGGATATATCCGCCTTCACCCAAAACAGACTCAATGAGAATAGCGGCAGTTTCCTTCGGCGCAGTTTGCGAGGAGAGCAGATATTCCAATTGTTCCAGCGCATACTGACTGGCTTCCTCTTCGCTCATGCCCAAATGGAACGCATATGGGAACGGCGCAACGTACACACCCGCCATCAACGGAGCGAACCCGGCACGATAGATCGTTTTGGATGTGGTCAATGACATGGTTGCATGCGTCCGCCCGTGGAAGGAGCCGCTAAAGACGATCACGTTCTGTCTGCCAGTGGCGGCTTTGGCGATCTTGACGGCGTTCTCCAACGCCTCAGCGCCGGAATTGGCGAAGTAGAAACTATCGATTCCTTCAGGGACGATCTTGCGAAGTTCTTCGATCAATTGCAGCATCGGTTTGTGGATGACGATATTCACCTGGGCATGCAGGAACAACCCCGCTTGCTCGCGGATCGCCTCAACCACCTTCGGGTGGCAGTGACCGGTGTTGGTCACGCCGATGCCGCTGGTGAAATCCAGCAGTTTTCTGCCGTCGTCCGTGTAGATATACGACCCCTCGGCGCGGTCAGCAACGAAATTGAAAATGCGGCTCCATGCAGGGGTCATATGGGGAAAGTTTTCCGTGTAGAGAGTGTTCATGTGTCAAGTATTCCTGTTTCAAGCTTTCATCTAGGGAGTTTTAGCCTTGAGAGAATGTTTATGCCCGCCAATAAGGGCTTTTGTCTTCTCGGCTTGTTGATACTCGATACGGAAGGATTCCTGATCGATATAACCAACATCAAGCGCCGCATACAATAGAGACTGGACCTCAACTGCCGAACGGCGCGCAATGCCGAGAAATCTTGCAAATTCAAGCTTCGATTCGCAATCGAAGCCCTCGGCTATGTTGGTCATAGCAGACACAGATGCGCGTTGAAGCTGATCACGCAGCCCATAGTCTTTTGCGAAGGCTCCAATTGTTGTTAGTTTATATATATTTGAAACCAGTTTCCGTGCTTCCTGCCATGCAGCAATATCTTCAAATTTTTTGATCAAAACCATAATTCACCGATATTATTTCGTGACACTTGGCAACCTGACACTGGAATACCTATGCAGGCAGATATTCAGCCGCCCATTCGACATCGTGCTTCTTCAAAGTATCGCGAGTGGGAACGCCGTCGTTCGTCCAACCTGCCAGCTTGTAATAGGTATCGAGAGCAGATTCAACTTCCTCGTGAGTCAGAGCGAAACCGGCTGTGGGACCAGTCCCCTTCAGTTCCTTGAAGAACTTCTTGGGGAGTTTGTCCGCATTGCGCGTCAATCCCTCACGAGCGTTGAAGACACGGAAAAGATTTAGACGGCGGCGCCCGACTTCCATCAATTCATCTAGGGTCATATCCCAACCGGTCACTGAATTGATCATCTTCGCAGTTTGTTCACCGTCATAGAGTGTCCAAGTAGGACCCCACACGAACTGGCAGAGTTCCGCTGAGTCCAGCATTGAGTAGAAACATTCGGTCTCGTAAGCGAACCGCACCTTTTCTTCGGTGAGAGAGTAAGCCGGCTGCGGTGAACCAAGTCCTATTTGTTTGAGACGGTCCAGATTAAAATCGCCGATGCCTTCTTCATAGTATGGGTCGTGTTCGGATGATTGGTGATCTGCGCCAAAAGGATTGACCGCATAAATAAGCGCCAGCGAGCGCTTGGCTTGCGGCATGTGAGCGGGAGCCTCCGCGCCTTTGACAGTTATGAGACATTCATCCGCGCCGTTGCCCCATTTCTTTGCAGCGCGCTCGGAACCCATACCGAGGGTCTTTCCAAACTCGCCTTCAGCATTGACCAACATGTTCAACGCTTTGATCATTGCGTCGGCATCACCGAATTTCAGTTCAAGCCCACCTGTTTGTTCTTTGGTGATGATTCCCTTTTCATAGCATTCCATGGCAAAAGCAATGGTCGCGCCTGCGGCAATTGTATCGACAGCGTATTCATTGCAAATCTGATTCGCCAGCGAAACTGCCGCCAGATCATCCACACCGCAGTACGAGCCGAAAGTACCAAGGGTTTCGTATTCAGGTCCGCCATAACGCGGATCGACCTTGTACGGACCATCCTTGATCTCCACCACGCGTTTGCATTTAACCACACAAGCGTAGCAGGTATCGCGTTCTTTGAGGACGGTTTCTGCCATCTTCTCGCCACTGATCGGGTCACAACCTTCGAATTGACCCTCGCTGTAATTACGGGTCGGCAATGTGCCAATGGTGTTATTGAAGAGAACGACCACAGCCGTACCAAACTTGGCAAGCCCATCCATATCGCCATTCTCAGGAACAGCCTTGGGACCGATGCGGTTTAGTTCCGTCAACGCCTTTTGATCGGAAGGCTTCACTCTCCCTGTCCCACGCACGACTACAGCCTTGAGGTTCTTGGACGCCATCACCAAGCCCATGCCTGTACGTCCATTGTGGCGGTTGGACATGCTCACCAATGAAGAGAACAAGACGCCATTTTCGGCGCCAATACCATGTTGTAGAATTTCCGCCTTCGGGTCAACTTCCTGGTGGATAATATCGTCCACTTCGCCAGACAGCTTTCCCATCAAGTGCGAGGCGTCGCGTAATTCATAGGTTCCATCAACAATGCAAAGATAAACAGGTTTTGCAGATTTCCCCTTTAGCACGATTCCATCCAAACCCGCGAACTTCAATTCAGCTGGGAAAAATCCGCCGCTTTGCGAATCGCCAATGCCGCCGCTAATGGGAGATTTGGCATTCGCATTCAAACGACTTTGACCAGAGATCGCCGCGCCCGTCGTCACACCCGTGAACAACGTCAACACATTATCTGGTCCAAGCGGGTCGGCACCTTTTGGCATGTCACGCAATATATAGTGCATTCCCATTGCGCTCCCGCCCAAATACTTACGGTAAAAAGCTTCGTTCGGTTCCTCCACCGTCAGTGCGCCGCTTGTCAGATCCACATGTAGAATTTTTCCGTTATAACCGTTTGGCATGACATCCTCCGAATGAAATTTGTTTTTGAATTATAACGAATTGGCGGGATTTTTCACAACCAGGCGTTTCCGAAAGCGACAGAGAATCGGCTTCAATTAAGTTTTTCCTACAAAGAACCGCCACGCCTCTTTCCCAACCGACAGTTTTTTCTGCCCTTTCAGGAAATCTTCGCTGATAAATCCCCCTCTTAAAAAGAGCAACCCGCGGACGATTCGCCAACGGGCTGCTCCGTCACCCCCACTAACTTTTCTACAAACCTAAATACGCCGCGCGGACGTGTTTATCCTTGATCAGTTTTCGAGCAGGACCTTCCAATTCGATCTTGCCTTCCGCGAGCACGTATCCATAATCGCTAATGGCGAGCGCAAGCTGCACATTCTGCTCGACCAGCAGCAGCGTGATTCCCTCGGAGCGAAGAAGTTTCAGGCTGTCGAATAACTGCAATACCAGCACAGGCGCAAGCCCGAGCGACAATTCGTCGATGATCAGGATGGTTGGGTCAGCCATGATACCGCGCGCAACCGCAAGCATCTGCTGCTCGCCGCCGCTCAGCGTCCCGGATTTTTGCCCACTGCGTTCTTTCAAACGCGGGAACATCTCATACACACGGTCAAGATTCTTCCTGAAGTTGGGGCGCGAATGTTGATTGGTCGCACCCATTTCCAGATTTTCGTAAACCGTCATATCGGTGAAGAGTTGACGTCCCTCTGGAACGAGTACCAAACCCATTTCCGCTTTTGTGTACGCAGGCAGTTTACTGACATCCTGCCCATCAAAAGTGACAGTCCCTCCCCACGGACGGATCAGCCCCATCACCGTGCGGAGCAGCGTCGTTTTTCCAACCCCATTCCCGCCAACAAGGCAGGTAAGTTTTCCACGTTCAAGGGACATCGTCGAGCCCCACAAAATCTGCACATCTCCATAGCCGGAGGTTACATCTTGTATCTCTAACAAAGCCATGTTATTCCTCCTCCAGCAATTGGTCAGCCAGTTTCGAATCGCCTAAATACGCCTCGATCACTCTTTCATCCTTGGCAATGACTTCGGGCGAACCTTCCGCTATCTGTTCGCCATAATCCAGCACAAGGATCCGGTCAGAGACGTTCATCACCGCCTTCATCACATGCTCGATCATGACGATCGTAACGCCCCGCTCGCGGATCTTCAGCACGGTTTGAACCATACCGTCGATCTCGGATGGATTAAGCCCCGCCAGCACTTCGTCAAGTAAAAGCAGATGCGGACGGGCAGCCAAAGCCCGCGCCATTTCCAAGCGCTTCTTTTGCGCGACATTCAAACTGCCAGCCAGTTGCTCTGAGCGGGCAGCCAACCCGACAAAATCCAAAACCTCATCTGCGATCTGCGCGGAGTTGCCCAAACTCTGATGCTCGTGCCCGAAGCATGCGCCAACCATGACGTTCTCACGAACCGAAAGGTCGTTCAACGGCTGAACGATCTGATGCGTGCGCGCCATTCCCAAACTCGCATGGTCGTACGGCTTGGCGCGGGTCACATCCTTGTCACGAAAAATGATGCGCCCATCCGACGGCGGGAAGACTCCATTAATCGTATTGAACAGCGTGGTTTTACCTGCGCCGTTCGGACCGATCAACCCAAGGATCTGTCCCTGCGGGAGATCGAAGGTTACATTCGTAAGCGCCTGCAATCCGCCAAACCGTTTGGACACGCCCTGTAAAGAAAGAATAATGGTCATGCCAGCACCTTCCTTAGCGACGGAATACGATGCCGCAGCCAGCCGACAACTCCTGCCGGTATGAAGAGTACGATCAACAGAAGCAGCACGCCGGATACCGACAATTGAATGTTCTTGAAAATGGGACTTGTAACCAAATATCCGCGCATGCCTTGATAGGCAAATGCACCGAGAATGGGACCCAGCACAGTTCCCTGTCCGCCAAGCATCACCATTACAAGCAACTCAATGGATGCGTTAAGCGGAAAGGCGTCATGCGGCTCGACATTTCCATTTTTGAAAAAGAACAGCACACCAATCATGCCGGGAACAATCGCAGACAAAACATACGCCCAGGTCTTCGCGCGCGGAGCCACCACACCCATCACTTCCGCCGCATCTTCGTTCTCGCGTATCGCCAGCAGACCCAGCCCGAATTTCGAGGTGCGCACCAAATAACTTATGATCAGTGCCAGCAATGCCAGCCCTGCCCCGATATAAAACGAAGTCTGCAATGCCTGGGCAGCGCCGCCATACGCCTTGTATACGCTGAAGTTGAGAGTGATGCCTGTCGACGCGCCAAACAGCTCGAAGTTTGTGATGAATGACCGCATCGCTTCATTGACGCCGATGGTCGCCAGGGCAAAATACGCGCCCCGCAGCCGCAAAATGGCAGAACCAAGCAGGTAAGCCAGAATACCTGAAGCCACACCTCCGGCAAGGATGGCAGCGCCAAGCGACCAATTCTTTTCGGTCAGAAGGAACAAACCAACATATCCGCCAAACCCGTAGAAGACGATATGCCCAAAGCTGACGTATCCCGTATAACCGAGCAAAATATTCAAACTCGTTGCGAGAGCAATGGCTTTTAGAATGGTGAATGCTGTCTCGCGGTTGGCGGGTTTGCCGGTAATGATGGGCCAAATGGCAAGCGCAAGGACAACGATCACCGGAACGATCAAACCGCTGTATTTATTCCATAGTTTCATTTTTTCGCTCCAAACAAGCCGCTGGGGCGCACCAAAAGAATAAGGACAAACAGAGCAAATTCGATCACAGGCACCCAGGAGGTCTCCATAAACGCAGGGATCACGCCTTCCAGGATGCCAAGGATGAGTCCGCCAAACAATGCACCAATCGGGTTGCCAAGTCCACCCAACACGCCGATCACAAAGCTTTTGATCTCATAACCGCCTCCAGCAAGAATGCTAAAGGGGAAAAAAGTCGCGATCAAACCGCCGGAAACAGCCGCCAGCATCGTTCCCAAACCAAAACTCAAAGCGAGAATACGGGTTGAAGGGACGCCCATCAACTCAGCAGCGGAACGATTATTCGCCACGGCACGGATGTATTTTCCGGGTCTGGTCCTGTAGAGGAAAAAATAAAGCCCGCTCGTAAAAATGATCGTGACCAACGCAGCGATCAAACGCGTACCGAGCAGGGTCACTGAACCTATTTGAATGCTTCCCGCTGAAAAATCCACGTTATAGGGAGATGTGGTCAGCGCGGCTGTCCCGATGCCGATGATGATCATATTTACAGAAAAGGTTGCCAACAGTGACGACAAATGAGGCGCGTTTATCACGCGATGCACCGCAACCGCATAGATCAAAATCCCAAGCAGCAAACCCACAACCGCAATGGGAATAATACCCACATAAGGGTTGATACCCAGCCTGGTATAAACAAAGAATGTGCTGAACATTCCCAGGGCAATGATCGGTCCATGCGATAGGTTGATCACATTCATCACCCCCCAGATCAAAGTCAACCCCATGGCTGCCAGCCCATACACAAACCCCAACAGGATTCCATCTGGTAAGGAAGCCAGTAACAGTCTTATCGTTTGTTCCATGCGCAACTCCCGGTAAATAAAGTTGCAGGGGCGGCGTTGACACCCGCCCCTGCGTTGGAAATTAGTGAGTGATTACGGTGCCGGAATTGGATACAGAGGATCGGCAGTAGCGACATCCGCGGGCCAGATCACCACGCGTTGGAGTTCGCCCGCATCATTCTTCTGCCATTGAGCTACAACCATCTTGTGGCTGATCTGCAACCCGTGGGCTTCAGGGGTGGTATCGAACTGAACACCGCCGTAGAAGGTAAAGATATCCATGGCTTCAAGCGCGGCGCGGACAGCATCCGGGTCGACTGAGTCGGCATTTTCGATGGCTTTCTGCAATACGAGACCGGTCATATAACCGCCCGCAACATGATAGGTGGGTTTATCACCGGTCATGGCTTCATAGGCGGCTGCAAAATCCGTACCGGTAGGACCATACCATTCTTTGCCAAGGGCAGCGGCTTCTGCTTCGGTATGGGTCGCGGCAAGTTCCCATTGGCTGGAGGTGGCAATTCCAAGCGCCGCATCACCCAGTTCGGGGAATTTCGAGTCGGCGGGAGCAACAAGCAGGGAGATGAAATTCAAACCGACCTTGCGTTCATAGAGCTGGCGGGCAAAGGTGCTGCCGTCAGGATAATGTCCACCACCAAGCAGGACCGTGGCTCCAGATTCGACAAGCTTATTGATAACAGGACCAAAATCGGTTGTGTCTGAGGCGTAGCCTTCCTCCAGAACAACCTCAAAACCTTGCTGGTCCAGATAGGGTTTCAACCCATCGATCACGGCTGTTGAGAACTTGTCATTCTCATGAACAATGGCAACCTTGGCAGAGGGATCGAGAGTCTTCAGCATATCCACCGTGCTGATGAGGTAGAGGCTGCCGGGTGTATAGAGCTGGAAAAGACTGGTGTTGCCGGTCTTGTAGGCGTCATCTTCAGCGGCGCCTGCGGTAAGCATGATCTTTCCGTTCTGTTCTGCGACGATGGTTGCGGCGGCGGTCAAGCCGGAGGAATACGGGCTGATGAGAAAGTCGGCGTTGTCTTCAGTGATGATACGGGTGTAAAGTTCCTGCACGCGTTCCTTGTTCGATTCATCATCATAGGTCACAGCCTCGAATTTGACGACCGTGCCATCAGATAATTGAATCCCGCCTGCATCATTGACCTGCTGCATCCACAAGTTAAGCCCGTTCACCTGGCGTTTCGATGAAACTTCCTGCGAGCCCGTCAGGGATGATGTGAAACCAATAACAACGGTTTTCTCGACCGGTGCTGGCATTGCTTCATCGGTGGCGGCAGGCTGGGCCGCTTCTGTGGCAGCAGGCTGCTCCATCGCCTCTTCCGTGGCGGCTTGCGGAGCGCACGCTGTAATGACCAACCCCAACAGCATGAGTACCGTGAATATACGTACCAACGAACGTTTCATTCTGTACCTCCTCCAAAAGGATAGTGGGTTCAAATTGAGCGGCTTCTCCGCTCTGTACACATTGTAGGTAACAGATAGAAAATTTTGCTAAAAATGAAATCGGGATTTATAAAAAATTCGTAAAAGTTTTACGCCTCAAATCGATAGCCAATACCATGCTCTGTAAGCAAATATTCCGGCTTCATCGGGTCGGCTTCTATTTTCTGGCGCAGTTTTCCCACATACACACGCAAATACTCCGCCTCATCACCATATTCCGCTCCCCAAACCTGCTGCAGGATCACGCGATGCGGCAGGGTCTTGCCGGCATTCTTCAAAAGATAAAGGAGAAGATTATATTCGGTCGGAGTCAAGTCCACGACTTCACCGCGCACAGTGACTTTGTGACGCTCGGTGTTGACCTCGACCTCGCCCCGCGCGATTCTTTCCCCGCTCGAAACTGGTTCTGACCAATCGGCTCTTCTCAAGACCGCTTTGACTCTCCCCAATAACTCGCCGACGCCGAACGGCTTGGTCAGGTAATCATCTGCACCCAGGTCAAACGCGCGGACCTTGTCGGCTTCCTCGCCCATCGCCGTCAAAATAACGATCGGCACATGCGAATCCTGGCGAATACGACGGGTCGCTTCCAAACCATCCATGTGCGGCATCATGATGTCCATGATGACCAGTTGAATGTGCTCATTCTGAAAGACGCCCAAAGCCTCAAGTCCGTTCGAGGCGGTTAAGACCTTGTATCCGCGCACTTCCAAATTTCGGCGCACAAACTCGCGCAGGGGTTTTTCATCATCAACAACCAAAACTGTGATGTTCATTTGCTGGCTTTCTTTCTCGGCTTTTTTTGCTCGACTGATGAGGAATTCATCTTGATCGGGATCGTGAAGACGATGCAGGCGCCAGCCTCCTGAGGCTCTGCCCAAATACGCCCGCCGTGCGCGCGCACCAACCCCTGACAGATCGCAAGCCCCAAACCCGCGCCGCTGCTCAAGCGGGTCAGGCTGTCATCCATGCGGTAAAAACTTTCGAAAATACGCTGGTTTTCCTGAAGCGGAATTCCCGGTCCATTATCGCTTACACGGAAAACAAAATCTTCACCTGTCTTGCCAACCTCCACTTTTATCTTCGCATCTTCGCCTGCATATTTGACGGCATTCTCGATCAAATTCCGCAAAATGGATTCCATGCGGAGGCGGTCGGCGTACAGGCTGGGAAGTTTCTGTGCGATCTTGAGCTCCAGCTTGTTCTTTCCTGAAGTCCTCGCCTGCTTTGCGGATCGGTCTACCAACGCGCGAATGTCGCATTTCTCACGCGAAAGTTTCAGCGACCCGGCTTCAATGCGGGAGAGATCCAACAGGTTGTTGACCAGATTCGTCAGGCGGTCGGATTCGTCCGAGATGATCGTCAAAAATTCGTGTTGGGATGCGCGGTCCCATTCCACATCGTCAGCCAGCATCGTGGAGACATATCCCTTGATCGATGCAAGCGGAGTACGCAATTCGTGCGAAACCGTCGAAACCAAACTCGCCCGCATACGGTCCAACTCGCGATCAGCAGTAATGTCATGGAAGATGACCCCGCGACCAATGGCGGCGCCTTCCTCGTCATTTACGTTGAAAACTTCAAGCCGCAAATGGACAACCTGGTCGAAATAATTCTGTGTGATCTCGACCGTTTTCTCGCCGCGGTTGTTCATGATCTTTTGCGCCTTGCGTTTTCCATCCTGTTTCGAAGACGCCTTGTCAATGATGCGCGCAAGGATCTGCTCGGTCTGCATTCCAGTGAGATTCCGGACGGAAAGGTCTGCCAAAGCCCCAACCCGTTTATTGGCGTAGATCACTTCTCCGCTCAAATCACTCAGAATCAAACCGTCCTGCAAAGACTGAACCAGCGCTTCAAGGCGATGCGTCTGTTCGCGCAGACGCATGTCACTGCGTTCGTAAAGCAGCGCATTCTCGATAGCCATCGCCGCATGGTTTGCAAAACTGGTCAGGAGTTGAATTTCGTTTTGAGTAAAAACATGCGGGGTGGGATAGAACACCAGCAGAGCCGTTGGAGGCGCGTGAATGGTATTCAACGGAACAGCGAGAATGGCGCGGAAACCTTCCACGCGCGCGCGCTGGCGGCGAATTGCATAGGAGGGATCGGTCTCTGTATCGCTGACCTGGATCGGTTCCTTTGCGTGCAACGCGCGCATGGTGACCGAGTCCGGTTCCGAAGGCTGAATGGATAGCTGCGCCGTAAATTGATTGGAAAGTCCACGGCTTGCGCGAATTCGAAAACTGCCGTTCTCTTCATCCAAAGCAATGACCGCATACATTTTGATCTGAAGCAGACGTCCCATCTGCTCAAGAATCTGGTCGAGCACGATCTCAGGGTCTAGTGAAGAGACGACAGCCGTGCTTGTCTCCAGCAATGTCGCTTGTTCCCTCATCCGTTCTGCGATGGAATCTTTCATATGCAGGATGCTTCTTATCAACTGTCCGATCTGGTCCTCACGATGCGTCTGTGACTGAAGGTGAATCTGGCTCAACGCGTCGATGGGTTGATTCAACCCGATCGCCTCGCTGATCGGCACAAGCCGCTCAATCGGTCGGATGACACGAATTGCCAATGTGCCCCAGAAGAAAAGACCGATCAAAATAAACGTCCCTGCCGCGAGGATGACTACACGCCGAAGCAGGATCTGGGTGGCAAAGGCGGCAGAAGTGGGTCGGCTGATAACAACTCCCCAGCCAACGGTCGGGATCGAGACATAGGTATACAGCCTTTCCACGCCACCCAAGTCCATTTCGATGATGGAACCGCTGTTGCCGCCCAACACATCCTTGTAAACATCCGGCAGAATCTGGTCGGCTGTTTTTAGTAAATATTCGGAGTTTGGGTGCGCAATGACCTGACCGGCAGAGTCGAGAATTAAGACCTCAAAACCCTCATCAGCGGCATGTTCGGCGAAAATAGCGGCGAGAGTGTTGCTCAAACTCTCGAGACGCATATTCATTCCCACCAAGCCCAAATACTTCCCATCCGCCGAATGAACCGGCATAACAGCCGTGGCAACCGCTTGATCGGTGGTTGGTGAGATGCGTCCCTCCGAGATCAAGGGCTGAAATGAAAGAAGTGAATCCTGAAAATATTTACGGAAGGAAAAATCCGTCCCCACGGTTGAAACAGGCCCGATCGGGTAGTGGAAGCGCATGATCCCGCTTTCATCAAGCCGGTAGATGAGATTCACGTTCGGGCTGGTATCCATCGCGACCTGAAAAACAGACTCCATCCCTGCATCATCCAGATCGATCACGCTCGGGTATTTGGATAACTCGGAAACGCTTTTCAGAGAATCGCCAATGCTGATGTCCGTTTCAAGAGCAATGGCGCGGGCAAGCGAAAGATCATTGGCTTGGATATCGCGGCGAATGTGTTCCCCTACAATGCGGTCAAAGGTTGCAAGCGTGATCAAGAACGGCACAGTTAAGAACAGGTACAGCGCTAAAAGCTGCAGACCCAGGTCTTGGTGAAATTTGAACCAACGCCGCATAATGGCGGTTATTTTACCCCCAACCTTGTCCGATAAAATTAGAGACCCGATAAAATCGGGTCTCTTGTTATTTCAAAACTGTTTACGCAGACATTTCCTTCATGCCGTACGGGAAGCCGTAATCTTCCATCTTTTCCATGAATGGGTCCGGTTCGAAGGCTTCAGGTCCGAGAACGCCCTTGCCCTTCCAGACGCCCTGCTCGAGTAAGTCCATGGCGATGACAGCGGAGAAGGCGGTCTGCGCGACGACAGCCTGACAACCCCAAGCCTTCATACACTCTTCGTTATCTGCCACTTGATAGAGATAGACCGCCCGCTTCTTTCCATCCTTTGTGCCTGTCACATACGTCCCCGCGCAGGTCTTACCCTTCATCTTGTCGCCAAGGTGGGCTGGGTCGGGCAAGCAGGCAGCGACCACGTCACGCGGAGCGACCTGCACGCCTTTGACGTTGATCTTTTCCTTATTGTCCAAACCGAGCATGTGCAGGGTCTTCAACACGGAAATGAACTCATCGCCCAAGCCGTATTTGAATGTGACGCGTTTGGCTTTCACCCAACGCGGCACCAACAGGACTTCTTCATGCTCCACGTTGACCACTTCCACGGGACCGATCTCGGGGAAGTCAAAGACTTCCGGCTCGGAGAATGGCGGCGTGGTGAACCAGTCGCCATCCTGCCAGATCACGGGGGGATTCAAACATTCTTCAATGGTCGTCCAGATGGAGAAATTCGGAGCGAAGTCATATCCTTCAATGGCAATGTTCGCGCCGTCGCGGATGCCGACTTCGTCGATCTCATCGAATAGGTGGTCCTGAGCGTAACGGGCGAAGACATCCGCCATGCCGGGCTCAACGCCGATACCAACAAGGGCGAGCAAACCTTTCTGCTCCCAATCCTTTGCCTTTTCAAATTGGTAATCGCCCAATTTGACGCCGGGTTTTTTGAACGGGTCCGAAGGATGCGGCTCAGAGAGTGTCATCGCCATATCCATGTAGGTTGCGCCGACGTTGTAGGCGGCATCGAAGATCTGCTTGTTGAATATGGGGTCAACCGAATTCATGATGAGGTCGACCTGGTACTTTTTGGCAAGTTCTTCGATGTTCTGCTGATTGCTCGCGTCGATGAATTCCACGGGGAAGCGTTTGGCATCACCCATTTTTTTCTGCACTTCTTCAGCGCGTTTGACGTTGTAATCGGCAAGCACCAACAAGTCCAGCCATTTGCGCGGCTTGGCGATCGCGGCGATCGCCTCCCCAACTCCACCCACACCTACCAACAATACTTTCATGAGATTTTATTCTCCATTTGTTTTATAACCCGCACATGCGAGTTAGATTGACGAAAAGAAATCCCGCCGCAATAAAAGCGGCGGGACAGACTGCGACTATCGATAACGATTGTTCGAATTCGTCTGATTTCCGGGGAAAATGGAAATCGTCAGGGGAGTCATATACACTTTCAAAAATGTATCCCCCACAGTCTTTAGTACTCGTACGATGGCTTTCATATTACCTTTCGATTGGCTCTGCCATCCGCTCAGTTTGGGACGCAGACAAAGATTTGGAAGCCGCAGCAGGCTCGAGGTCCGTGCTGAGGCGTAATTCCCGTTAGAAATATATTTCCTTGATGATCTTCAAATAGATGAAGGATTCCGTCTCGCGGACTCCATCCACTTTGGCGAGTTTTTCGGTCATGAAGTTCAACATGTCTTCATGGTCGCGGCAAAAGACTTCGATCATCAGGTCGTACCTTCCGCTGGTGGCGACGATGTAAACGACCTCTTCGAATTTGGCGATGTTTTCTGCCACTTCCATCATTTTTCGCCCGTCGGTGCGGATGCCGATCATGGACATGGTGCGCTTCCCCATCATGAGGGGATTGGTGACGGCGACCACTTTGAGGTAGCCAAGCTCAACTAGACGGTTGTAACGCTGCCGGATCATTCCCGGCGAGACGTTGAGCTGCTCGGCAAGTTGGGCGAACGCCACCCGACCATCTTCGCGCAGAGCGTTTATAATGTGATGGTCGATATCGTCGAGACGATCACGCGAGCCGTTACCGAAATTGCTTTCCATTCGCCGATAATATAACGATTTTTCATTTTTGTCAATGGTTTTATAACTATTTTTTATTTTTAGTTCATTTTTAATGATGAAAAAGTATTTTCACTAAAATTTCTATCTGTATTTGGAAATCAAAAAGACCTCGGCGGAATTTGTACCGTCGAGGTCTTTTTTTCAGGCAGGCAAGAGTTACTCGCCGCCCTTTATTTCTGTCCAGATCTGATCGTACAACGGGGTTGCGTCACCCACATCATCAATGCGGTGGGCTTTTTGGATCGCTTCCGCCGGCGGATTCGTTACTGGTGAACCCATGAACGGATCGTACAGGTCGGGGTAATTAGCTTTGGCGTATTCCAATGCCGCTGTGTCAGGATTCAGGTAGGGGAAGTCGCGCAGCATCAGGTAGAAGACATCGCCCTGCATGGTGTAGTTCAACCAGGCGTAGGCGGCGTCCAGATGCGGGGCGTCGGCGGGAATTGCCCAGTTATCCTGCCAGATGACCGCGCCCTCTGTCGGGTAGACAAAGGTGAAGGCGGGGTCTTCCTGATTGGCAGTATAGGCTTCGCCAGTCCACACGATACCCAGATCCACATCGCCTGCGATCAGTGCGGTCTTGGGGCTGTCGCTATCGAAAAGTTTGACATTGGGAACCAACTCTGCGAGTTTGTTCTTGGCTTCTTCGAGCTGGGCAGGGTCGGTGGTGTTCACATCATAACCCAGGGTCAGAAGGGTCATGCCGATCACAACGCGTGAGTCGTCCAGGAGGACCATACGTCCGGCGTATTCAGGATTCCACAAATCCGCATAGGACACTGGCGCAGTTGTTACATTGTCGGCGTTGTAAACAATGGCGTCCAGACCACCCTCGTAAGGAATGGTGTATTCGTTGCCCGGATCAAAGGGCTGGTCCATGTAAGCGGGATCCAGATTGTCCATGATGGTCAATTTGCTTTTATCGAGTTTCTGAAGCAAACCATTGCGGACCATCAAACTGACAATATAGTCGGTCGGCTGAACAAGGTCGTAGGATGTGCCGCCAGCCTTGAGCTTGGCGTACATTTCCTCGTTGGCGGAGTATTCATCATGGTTGATCTGTACTCCATACACCATTTCAAAACATTCCTTCCACTCGGTCGGAATATATTCCGTCCAAACGAAGATATTTAACTCTTTGGAAGTCACGTCCATTTTTTGCTCAGGTTCCGGGCAGACAAAACCTGATGAGGTGACATTCTGCGCGGAGTCGGAGGACTGTGAATCAGAAGTCCCCGAACCGCCGCAAGCTGCCAGCGCCATGCTTGCAACAACAAGCAAAGCCAGCAGTTTGAACAGATTGGATTTGTTCATTTCTTTCTCCTTTTACTAGTTTGGAATCAGTTGGCAACGCGGCCCTCCCGGCCACGAAATACCCAAATAAGGGTGACGCTCCTGTCAGGACTTGCTCTGTTCCCGACTCTGCACGATCTGGAGCAGCAAAACCACCGTAAATACGATCAATATCCATACCGTGGACAAGGCATTGACCTGCGGTGTAATGATGCGCCGCAACAACCCATAAACATAGATCGGCAGCGTGGTCGAACCCGGACCATTCGTGAAGAACGTGATCACAAAATCGTCCAGAGATAAGGTAAAAGCCAGCAATGCGCCCGAAAGAACCCCCGGCAGGATCATGGGAAACGTAACCCGTCGGAAGGTGGTCCATTCGTTGGCGCCCAGGTCCATCGCCGCTTCTTCAAAGGATTTGTCAAATCCCTGCAGGCGTGCCTGGACAACCAATGTCACAAAGGGAACCATAAACGCAATATGACTGATGGTCACAGTGAACAACCCCATACTGAGGCGGGCATCACCTGAGAGGGCAAATGTTGTATTTACCCACCCAAAAACTTGACTTATCAACGTCAGGATGCCAATCCCCATCACGATCTCTGGAATAACGATCGGGACGTACAACGAAAGCTGGGAAAAAGATTTCAACCTGAAATCGTAACGCTGCAACGCGATCGCCGCCATGGTGCCAATGATCGTGGAAACGATTGTGGCAATAAAGGCAATTGTCAGCGTATTCTTCGCCGCGCTCATCACTTCCCGGTTCTTGGAAAGGTCACAGAACCAGTGAAAGGGACCGCACGGACTGGATACAACCGTGCTTCCGTCCATGACAACCCGCTCACTAAAGGTGGGAATAAATCCCTCGAAAGTTATGTTTACGCGGGACGAATTGAAGGAATACAGCACCAGGACAACGATCGGCGCGTACAGGAAGATGTACACAAGCACGGTCGAAATTATCACAAAGGGAGAGCGTTTGAAGGGGTTCATGCCGCAACAATCTCCTCACCAAAGCCAAACTTGCGCGTGTAGAAGTATGTAACAATCAACGTCATCACCATCAAGATAAGCGATGAAGCCGACCCAAATGCCGGGTCACGCGCATCCAAAAACTGCCTCTGAATCAGGTTCCCGATCAGGATCACCTGCTTTCCACCGAGAAGATCGGATACGATGAAAGTTCCCATAACCGGGATGAACACAAGAATCGTCCCAGCCACCACACCCGGCATGGACAAGGGCAGCGTCACACGCAGGAACGTTCTAAATGGGTTGGCTCCCAGATCAGCAGCCGCTTCATACAGTGAATTATCGATCTTTTCAAGCGATGTGTAGATCGGCAGGATCATAAACGGCAGGAACTCATAGACCATTCCCACCAACACCGCGCCCGGCGTATACAACATTTCCAATGGCACAAAATTGATATGCAGCAAATGCGCCACCCATCCAAGCACTGCATTGATCGCCCCCTCCTTGCGGAGCAGCATCATCCATGCATATACGCGGATAACGAAATTTGTCCATAAAGGGATCAGCACCATGAAGAGGAATGTAGTTCGGCGGTTCGGATGGGAACGGGCAATAAAATAAGCAAGCGGATAAGCCAGCATGATCACCAACACCGTTGAATTGAACGCCAATGTCAAAGAGCGCCACAGGATCTGAACATACAACGGGTTGAAACATGTCGTCTGCCCGGCGGGACAATCCGAACTAATGCCGATCAGGCGGATGTAATTATCGAGAGAGAACGTATAGATCACATTCCCATCGGGGCTGCGTTTGCCAAAACTAACGATCGCAGTCAGGATCAACGGAATGATAAGCAGGATGAACATCCAAAACGTTGTCGGCAAAGCCAGCAGCGTTCCCTGCGCGGATTTATTTTCACGAAGTCGTTTAAGCATGGCTAGACCTTCTTCAACACAAGTGTATTTTCAGGCATCAACACCAATCCAACCTCCTGCCCGACCGTATAAAATGAACTAGTGTCAAGGCGGGAAATATGATTCTGTTCCAAAACCTTGATCTTTACGCCTTGCGATTCGGTATATACATGCGTGTCAGCCCCGATATAAACCGTATTAGTGACCTTCGCCTTGAAGAAATTATCATTTTTCGCGTTCTTTTCCGTAATGCGGATCTTCTCCGGGCGGATGGAGACAACCACATCTTCGCCCTTGACCAATCCCTGGGAGATGGGAATACCCCGCAATTCCGTATTTAATGCCGGGATGAAGACCTGCGCCTCATCCTTACTCAGAGATTTGATCTGCCCATCCAGGAAGTTTGACTCGCCGATAAAATCCGCAACGAATTTATTGGAAGGTCGTTCATAGATTTCCACCGGTGTTCCTATCTGTTGAACGCGGCCATTGCTCATGACAGCAATGCGGTCAGACATGGTCAACGCCTCTTCCTGGTCGTGGGTCACATAGATGAACGTAATGCCCAATTGCTGCTGAAGCGCTTTAAGCTCCAACTGCATTTCCTTGCGGAGTTTTAGGTCCAACGCACCAAGAGGCTCATCGAGCAGGAGCACATCCGGAGTCTTGACCAAGGCACGCGCAACCGCCACGCGCTGCTGCTGTCCGCCAGAGAGCTGCTTCGGCTTGCGGCGTTCCATCCCGGTTAGCTGAACCATCTCCAATGCACGTCCGACGCGCTGTTTGATCTCATCCTCTTTAGCCCCCTCCATCTCCAGTCCAAATGCAATATTCTGGAAAACGGTCATATGTTGAAAGAGGGCGTAGCTTTGGAAAACCGTATTCACCTTTCGTTGAAAAGGCGGCGTATGCCCCATGGGATTCCCCTCGATGTACACTTCCCCCTCCGTGGTCCACTCAAACCCGGCAATCATGCGCAGGGACGTTGTCTTTCCACATCCCGAAGACCCAAGCATGGAAAAGAACTCTCCATTCTTGATCTGCATCGTGACATGATCCACTGCGGCAATCTCGTTGCCTTCAGGAGTGACGAACCGTTTTACAACATCGCGCAATTCGACTGCAAATTCACTGGTCATCTATCTCTCTCCGACATGAAATATAGACTTCCGAAAACCCGTGATACTGCAAAACAGGGTCTCGGAAGCGCTGATTACATTGATTTATTGATTTCATTCAGCGCATCACTTAAACGATCCAGCAGCGCATCCATTTGCTCGTAGGTAACTACCAGAGGCGGCTCAACACGAATGGTTTGAGCACTGGTCAGGGTACCAGCCACTAATACTCCACGCTTGAATAATTCTGCCGCAATTTTATAACCCGTTTCCGGATTCTTAAAATGCATACCGATCAACAAGCCCTTGCCGGTAACCCGATCAAATATGTTCGGGTATTGTACAACAAAATCCTGCAATTTCAGCATTAGATAATCGCCCTTTTCGGCAGCCTGCTCCCACAATTTTTCGCGCAATGTTACATGGATCGCGGAAATCGCTGCCGAACACGCCAAAGCGCCGCCGCCGGTCGTCGTTGTATGCATGAAGGGATTGGGGTACATCATCGGCTGGAAGATCTCCTCGGTCGTTGTCACCGCACTGATCGGCATCACACCACCGCCCAGTGACTTCGCGACTGTCAGAATATCCGGGACCACATCCCAATGGTCCACGCCCCAAAGCTTGCCGGTACGCCCCAAACCGGTTTGCACCTCATCAGCTATTAACAACACACCATGCTTTTTCGTTGCGGCGCGGACGCGGGGCCAGAAATCATCCGGCGGGACGATCGCACCCGATTCGCCTTGAATCGGCTCGAACATCACCGCCGCAACACCGATCCCGACCTTTTCACAAATCTCGAGCTGCTTTTCCACAGCGTCGGCATCGCCAAACGGCACGTGGTACACCTGCCCGGCATACATCTGCCCCATTGGAGCGCGATAATCGGACTTCCCCATCAACGACAACGATCCCATGGTCTTCCCATGGAACGCCCGCAACCCAACGATGAAAGCGGATTTACCGGAATAAAGTTTGGCGATCTTCATCGCCGCTTCATTTGCCTCAGTCCCGCTCGCCCCGAACCAACTATATTTCAAGTCACCCGGGGTGATCTCTGCCAGTAATCTTGCAAGCACACCGCGCAATGGATCGAGCAATTCCTGCGAAGGCATGGGTGAACGGTCAAGCTGCGCTTTGACAGTGTTCACAACATCGGGATGGCTCCACCCCAAATCCATCATGCCGTAGCCGCCGAGGAAGTCAAGATACTCGCGCCCCATCACATCCTTGAATACCGCCCCCGAGCCGCTCCATTCAACCGCAGCCCAATCACCCGCTTCGGTCACGCTCTTGCGATATTCAAGCCAATTGCGGTTGTAGTATTCCGCAAAATTCACCTTTGACTCATCGATGATCTGACGAGCCTGGTCCTGCGTGGGAAATTCATTCCGCTTTATCAGACCCATCCAACGCGACGAATAATCCAATGCGTCTTCATAATCGTATGCCATAATGTATCCTTCGTCCTAGGTTTTTAGAATTTCCTCGACCACTCTTTGGGCCAACGCTCGATGACAACCTTCTTCTGCGTGAAGAATTCCACCGCGTCCATGCCCTGCCCGTGCATATCGCCAAAGAAACTATCCTTCCATCCGCTGAACGGGAAGAACGCCATCGGCGCTGCAACACCGATATTGATACCGATGTTTCCCGCCTCGGCTTCATAGCGGAAGCGGCGCGCCGCATTTCCGCTCGAAGTGAAGAGACTGGCTTGATTCCCATACTGACCGCTGTTCACCAACTGGATCGCATCGTCGATGGTTTTGACGTGCATGAGACTGAGCACCGGACCAAAAATTTCCGTCCGCGCAATTTCGCTTCCCGGCTGGACCTCGGAAATGATCGTCGGTCTGACGAAGGATCCACCCTCATAGCCTTTTACCTTCGTCCCGCGCCCATCCACGCAGACGGTTGCACCTTCCTGCGCGCCAAGCGCGATCAACTGCTCGACCCGCTGTTGAGATGCAGCATTGATCACAGGACCCATTTGCACACTGGAGTCCATGCCGTAGCCGACAGTGCGAGTCGACGCCGCATCACAGATCAATTCGGTGAATTCGTTCTTTGATTCGGCAACGGTCACAGCGAGAGAAACTGCCAGGCAGCGCTGACCAGCACACCCGAAGGCTGAGTCGGCGACGATCTTCGTCGCCATATCCATATCCGCATCCGGCAAAATGATGACGGGATTCTTTGCGCCGCCCTGCGCCTGCACACGCTTTCCATGTGCTGCGGCGGTGGCATAAATATATTTCGCAATATTGGTCGAACCGACGAAGGTGATCGCGCGAATGACGGGATGCTCAAGGATGCCGTCAACAGCTTCCTTTGAACCATTGACCATGTTGACCACGCCCTTCGGAAAACCAACCTGCTCGATGAGCTTGAAAATGAACTGCATCGTCATAGGCACTTTTTCGGAAGGCTTGATGATATAGGTGTTTCCCGCCGCCAATGCATACGGCAGATACCAGAAGGGAATCATGCCGGGAAAGTTGAACGGCGCAATCGTGGCGCAAACACCCACCGGCTGACGGATCATAACCTCGTCGATGCCGGAGGCGATATCTTCGACAAATTCACCCTTACCCATGTGCGGCATACCGCAGGCAACTTCCACATTCTCGTAAGCGCGTACCATTTCGGCTTTGGCTTCTTCGAAGGTTTTGCCGCATTCATTCGTGATCAGTTCCGCGATCTTGTCGCCGTTCTCACGCATGATATTGCGCAATTTGAACAGGTACTGCACGCGGTCATTGACCGGCGTCCTGCGCCAACCGTCGAACGCCTTACGCGCTGCCTTTGCGGCAGCATCCACATCCGCTTTTGTGCTGAGCGGAGTTTTCGCGATCACCTTCCCGGTAGCGGGGTTGATCACATCCACATAATCTTTTACGTTCGGCTTTATCCATTCGCCGTTGATGTAATTAAGAATTTCCATGATGCCCTCCGCAGTGAAGGAAAAATTGCTTCACTGCAAAATTATTTCACTTGTTTATCCGCAACTTCCAACGCCTTTTCGACAACAGCAAGCCCTTCATCAAGTTGTTCCTTTGTGATACTCAACGGCGGAACAACAAAGACCATGCTTCCCAGATCTTTCGCCATGATGAAAGTGAACAAACCATTTTCCTTCAACACTTTTCCCACCTCTCCCATCACTGCCGCAGAGAAAGGTTCTTTTGTTTCGCGGTTGGAAACTACTTCAATGGTGGAGAATAAGCCGATATACCGCACATCTCCAACAGAGGGATGTTTCTGTTTTATATCTTCAAGACATTCGCCAAGATATTTACCCACCGTGGCGGCATTTTCGATCAAGCCATCTTCTTCATATACATCGATCGTAGCGAGCGCTGCCGCACAAGCCAATGCGTGTCCGTTATAAGTGAGACCAGCGTAGAGATATTTATCGTCAAAAAATTCCGCGATCTTATCCGAAACGATGACAGCGCCGAGAGGAACATATCCGCTGGTGATGCCTTTTGCCGTTGTGATAATGTCGGGGGTGACGCCCCAGTTATCAACGGCGAACCACTTGCCGGTGCGCCCCCATCCGCTCATGACTTCGTCTGAGATGAGCAGGATGCCGTATTTATCGCAGATTTCGCGGACGCGGGGCCAGTAATCGTCCGGCGGGACAATCAGTCCGTTCGAGCCGACAACACCTTCCATAATGATCGCGGCAATCTTGTCGGGGCCTTCGTACGTGATCACTTCTTCCAAATGCGAGATACATTCACGCTTGCAGGATTCCTTCTTCTGTCCGAACGGACAGCGATAACAGAACGGGTCCAGAAAATGAACCGTACCCGGCATGGCGGGCTCAACGGCATTGCGGCGATAATCGCCCGTCAACGCGACAGAACCATGTGTAGCACCGTGATAAGAACGATAACGCGCAAGTATCTTGTGCCTTCCAGTATAAAAACGCGCAAGCTTGATGGCATTTTCGTTCGCTTCTGAACCGCCAAGCGCAAAGAAGGTCTTCTTCAAATTACCGGGCGTTACTTCTGCAAGTTTTTTTCCAAGCAAGGCGCGGACGTCCGTGGCGTTGCCGGGATGCACGAAGCAGATCTTGGCAGCCTGGTCTTGAATAGCTTTCACTACTTTGGGATGTTGATGCCCAATATTCGTATTCATCAACTGGGACGAAAAATCGATATAACGTTTCCCATCTGCGTCCCAAAAATAAATTCCCTCCGCTTTTTCAACCGGAATGGGATTAACCTGTCCCTGTACAGACCAGGAGAAAAAAGTGTATTCCTTGCTGAGGTCAACGATCTCTTTGGATGTTAGTTTGGTCATGAGGTTTCCTTGATTTTGGTTTGAAAGTCACCAACTCTAACTCACAGCCGTGGCTTTGGTTTTCTACTGTTTTACTTCCTTAACGATCTCTGCATAGACGTTCAATGTCTCGTCGATGTCCGCATCGCTGTGCGAGTAGCAGAGAAACCAGGGTTCGCGGGCATCGTGGTCTGGCATGATGCCTTTCTCGATGGCTTTCTCAACCAGCTTGAGATACAGCTCCCGGTCGCTGCGCTGCCATTCGCGCTGACAAGTGACCGCGTCCACGCCAAGCGAGAAGGAGAACATAGATGGATAGCCTGAAAACGCGGCAGGGATATCGTTTTCTTCGAAGATATCCCTCAAGCCGTCCATTAGGCGCTGTCCGCGTTGTTCGATGGTTTTGAGGATGGGTTTGGATTTGAGCAAACTCAGAGTGGCATAAGCCCCAGCGATACCGGGCTTATTGTTGGTGTAGGTCCCGCCTTGTGCCACGCCATGCCCAATAATGGACATGATCTCGCGCTTGCCACCGAACGCTGCCGCAGGGTAGCCATTGCCCAGGGCTTTGGCATACGTTACAAGGTCCGGGTTGATGCGGTAGTATTCCTGTGCGCCGCCATTGGCAATACGGAAACCTGTCTTCACTTCGTCCAAAATAAAAACGCATCCGTATTCCTCGGTCTTTTTGCGGATCAACTCAAGGAAACCTTCCTGCGGATTGATCGCAGCACAATTTCCCTGGCACGGTTCAGTGATGACTGCGGCGATCTGCTCGCCATAGGAACGCATTACACGCTCGAAACCTTCGAAATCGTTGAAGGGTAGTGTGATGATGAACTCGCGCATCGACTTCGGGATGCCGGATGATCCCGGCACAGGAATCGGGCTGCGACGGTTGCCATACGCTTCCGACGGCGCATACGTAGACCACAAAGCGTGGTCGTGCATTCCATGATAGTTGCCTTCGAATTTGAGGATAATGTCGCGCCCGGTATACGCACGCGCCACGCGAATGGCGTGCATGGTGGATTCTGTGCCCGAGCATGCAAAGCGGACCATATCCACTGCGGGCGACATTTCGATGATCATTTCCGCGACCTGAACTTCCAATTCCCCCGTCATGGCGAACAACACGCCGTTTTGAATTTCTTCCATTACTTTTTGATCTACTTCATCGAATGCGTGTCCCAAAATGATGGGACCGAATGCCATTCGATAATCGATGTATTTCTTTCCGTCTACATCCCAGAGATAGCTCCCCTTGCCTTTTTCAACATATGGAGTGATCCCGTCCCCCCAGAAACGAAAGTTGGAATTTACACCCAACGGCACAACATTCTGCGCGCGCTGCTGCAGTGCCCTCGTCTTTGAACCGAACATAATTGCTCCTTTTATGGATTATTTTGGCGCTGATATGGACTCGTTCTCTGACAATTCTTTTACGATTCGCTCCGGCACTCTCCACTGGTAAACATCTTTGAGAACGATCGGCACGATGGAAGTTGTGGTCTTTCGCACCCCCGGGACCTTGCGAACCACTTCGGTAACAAAATAATAGATCTCCGAAGTATCGCGCGCCACCAACTGAATACTGATATCGTTCTGCCCGATGCCGCAGGCTACGTACGTCACATTTTCGAAGGAAGCCATTTTCTTGGCGACTTCCAGAACCGCATCGGCTTCAACCTCCAGCCAGACATCGGCTTTGATGTTAAAACCCAACGCCTCCGGACTGACGACGGCACTGATCTGTATGACCCCTTCCTGTATCATACGGTCGACCCGATACCGGATGGCACGCTCCGAAATATCGCCCATACGGCGCGACATCTCAGAGGCGGACATACGGCCATCCTCCAGAAGCAAATTGACGATTTTTATATCTGTTTTGTCGAATTCATACATAGATAATAGTCTTCTTTTCCGAAAGTGACACAAAAAATATACCTTATGGAACTTTAATCGTCAAGGGGACAAAAAAAGGTACCACCATATCTGGCGGTACCTTTGAGTGATAATCAAATCAATCTAATACTTAATCTTGTATAAACTAAATCTTTCAACCCGAAACAGAAATTCAACATTTTCTGGAAAAGCGTCTCTTAAAGCCATCACCCACTCAGGTTCACTTTTCAAAAAAAGGTACTCAACATTGTTTTCCTTCAGGCTTGCAAAGCGCATATCTGGTGAAATATCGTCAGCAACGAGCGAGCGCCACAACCTGGTCTTTTCATTGCCAATATCAACACGAAAGACCATCGGCTCAAATTTCATTGTCAAACTTGGGATAACAGAATTAGTAGACTCATCCGGACCACCAAGTATGATGGGGGTTTCTTCAACGTCAATCGCATTTATCTTCTCAGCAGCACTGATGTAATTGGAATAAAAGGACAAGACATCAGTGTTACTTTTTTCCACGTTGTTGAGCGTCCAATCACTAACATATACCACCATGGCAATCAGCCCCAAATACATACCAATGCCATAAAACGGAGGCAGCAGTGATTTTAATTTTGGAGGCAATTTAACCTTTTGGGCAGTTTCAAGCCCCAACCACAATAGAAACGCAAAGGCTATTCCAAACGGAGTTAACCAGGTCAATCGCCATAACTGAAATGGGGTTGTAAACATACCCACAAGCCAACCCGTATATGGGAACATCGCAACCCCTAAAACCAAAGCAGAAGCCAGTATATATCGCGCTGTAGTATTCTTCCAAAAGAAAAGCAAACTTGCCAATGCTGCGACCAACCCCACTTCATACGGTAATCCGGCAGCCAAATAATGGGAGATACCATAGAATGGTGTGCCTTCAATAATATCCACGCGACGGACACCGAAACGCGCAAACTCATCATTGGCTGCCACATCATTTAAAGAAAAACTCAAGGATTGTGCGTATTCTCCCCCGCCAAACCTGAATAGATACGGCACAATCACTACAGTGACAAGAACTCCAATGACAAAAAAGTACTTAAGCCGCAGCTCTCGCTTGAAAAGAGACGGCATCCCATAAACGCCAATGATCATGCATGTCATTCCAAATTGAACAGGGTGCGTAAAAGCCATTGCCCAGGCAGCAAGCCAGACCAGAAATAGTTTTCGATTGACAGGATCGTTGAAATATTCAACCGCCAAAATCAAGAGGGTAAACGATAAGACAAAGGCAGCTGCGACTTTGTCTTCTGTCAGGCGCTGGAAAAATAAGTTGCCGGGCTGGTTTTGCCGGCTCAGACGCATAAGGCTGAATCCCTGACCAAGAACAGCAGTCCCTGCAAAAATGCGCGGAAGTCCAAGAGTCCGCGCGAGTGTGTATACGCCCAAAAAAGAGAATACAGCCAGGAGCGGGGGAAGAAGCGCCCCTGTCACCAGCAGACCATCCACGCCGCTAAATCCGGATATCATTGCTTCAACCAAAGGCCAATAAGCAATCCAAAATCGGGGAATCTCAAGTCGGTTCAACGCGTCAGGAAAGTCAAAGTTCAATGTCTGAGCATGTTGAAAGTAGTATAGCAATGCATTGTATGTGAACGCATCGTCATGGATCAATGGAGGTTTTGCAATACTTGAAAAATAAACAGCGCCTCCCGCCGCAACAACCAATAAACCAGCCTCCCACCATTCCACTTTTTCAAGTCGAACAACAAACCCGACATTTTGAAAATAATAGTACAGCAAAATGGCGATTCCCCAAACCACGAATGCCCAACGCAAAAAAGTGAAATTCAATTCAAGGGATCGCGCGACGACACCCAAAATACCGGTAACAAATACCGAAACCATCAACCCGCCAAGAATTGATTTAATTGTTACATCTTTGTCCGCAACGAGAACGTGAAATGTAAGGATGCCGGGAAACAGGTAGATAACTACCCCCAGTGCAAAGCGGATTATTGCCAAATCTGACAGCAAGCCCTGCCATGCAGATAGCGTCCCTAAAAGCCAAAAAATTAAAGAAAGCCCCAGAAGAAAAGTTCTATTTTTGAACATAAGATTCCTGTATTTTTTGTATTTATCTAGCCAATTATACATGTTTCGATTATTATCCCAGCACATTTTGACTGGAATATGGAGCAATAATGTCAGAAAGTGAACACAAAGAGCCGCGCATAACGATTATCATCCCAGCATACAATGAGGAGAACGGAATCGAAGAACTGATCTCAAACGTTCGCGGAGTCGTTCAAACACTGGACGAAAGTCATGAGATCATCATTGTAGATGACGGCTCCAAAGATGCAACCGCCGAAAATGCCAAAAAAGCTGGCGCCAAAGTGCTGCAGCACCCATATAATATAGGGAATGGAGCGGCGATAAAAACCGGCATCCGGCACGCAAGGGGAAGTATTCTTGTCACCATGGACGCCGATGGACAGCATAACCCTCAGGACATTCCAATTTTGGTAGGTCAAATAGGTCCATACGATATGGTGGTTGGAAGCCGAAACAGCGCATCCGATACTGCTGCACATCGCGATCTGGCAAATTTGATCTTTAATTCGCTTGCCAGTTATGTCTCTGGTCGAAAGATCGAGGACCTGACTTCCGGGTTTCGGGCAGTTAAGACACGCATTGCCCGTCAGTTCCTTTATCTATTTCCGAATAAGTTTTCATACCCCACTACGATCACATTATCTGTTGTGAGAGCAGGTTACAGTTTAGGATACGAATCGATCCGTTTCGCGCGCCGGAATAAGAACACAAAAAGCAAGATCAGACCGCTTCAAGATGGGATCCGCTTTTTAATGATCATCCTTAAGATCGCGGTTTTCTATGCGCCGCTGAAGATATTTGTACCTATTAGTTTTTTCATTTTTATACTCGGCGTTGTTTATGGACTTATTCGTATTTTTGCGTTGAATGCCCCATATGGACAAACCTCAGCGCTGCTTATGTCAACAGCGGCAATAACGTTTTTGGTTGGTCTGGTTTCAGAACAGATTGCCCAACTTCGGTTTGACCGCAGCGAATCAAATACCTTCATCGAAGAAGACAAATGAAAGCCACACAGCCAATATTGATCCTATCCACTGGTCGTACAGGAACAATCTTTTTAGCGCGCCTATTTTCGGACTTATATCCATCATCAGTTGCCTCCTACCACGAGCGCGGGCAGTCTCGCCCGATCCAAATCCTGACCAACCTGCACTTTTCGCATCTCTTCCCCAAAAGCGGTCTCAAAGCCGCATGGAAGTTGCTCAAAGGGAACGAAATCGAATCGTGCGAAAAGGATTTTCATATTGACGCAAACAATTTTCTCTATGGACTGGCTTCGCTAGCTCCGGAGCTTTACCCTAACTTAAAAGTGCTACACATCGTCCGCGACCCGCGCGATTATGTGACGTCGCAATTAAATTTTTCTCGCCAGAAGAAGACGAGTTTCATTGGCAATTATCTTGTCCCATTTTGGCAGCCCAATCCTTTTCTGGTTGGCGAGTTACCGATCGCTAAAGCCCTCGGTTTTACCCGCTTTCAAAAATATTGCTGGGTGTGGGATTTCAAAAATCGCGTCATGTCCCAGTTGGCAAATACAAATACTCCTTATCTGTGTGTACGCTTTGAAGATCTATTTTCAAAGGAAACGGAAGTTGTCTTTGAAAAAATAACCTCTTTCTTGGGCTTACCGCCAATTAAAAATATTCACGAAAGATTTCGTGAACCTGCCAACACCTCCCAACCCACATTCTTTCCTGAATGGCATCAATGGAGCAATAAACAATCTGGTCAACTGCAGGTTTTATGCGGTACACAAATGCAGAAATACGGATATGGAACAGAACCGGAATGGATGGAAAAAATCCAAACAAAGCAATGAAAAAGAACACTTTAATCTACATAACAAGCGGAATTCTTTCTGCAGGAATGCTTGCTTATTTATTATTTAATTTGGATTGGGAAATTCTCCACTTTGCTTTTTCAGATATTCACTGGGGCTGGCTGGGAATTGCCCTGCTAACCTATCTGGTCAACGTAGGGCTGCGCGCGCTGCGATTCTCCAATCTCATTTATTCCCGCCAAATTAACTGGCTGGACTTCGTGCCAGTTGCCTCTTTGCATAATATCCTGATGTATCTCATGCCTGCAAAAACAGGCGATGTGACTTACATCTTTTTTGCAAAAAATCGCCTCGATGTTTCCATTCATGAAGGGACCGCCACTCTGCTCGCCGCACGATACTATGATTTCGCAGTTGTCGCTTTTTTTCTAGCTGCCCTTCTACCTTTTGCCAAAAACGAAATGCCCAACTGGATATTCCAATCTTCCATTATTTTTTGTGTCATGGTTTTAATTGGAACAGTGGGCATTGTTCTATTTCTTCGCTTGAAAAAAACAAATATAAATATAGAAGAGCATCCTTTAGATAAGGAGAAATCTCTGCTGACGCGCCTAAACCGAACTTGGCTGAAATTCCTCCTCGGTTTGCGTGAAATACAATCGCATGGCGCACATTTACGTACAACTTTATTCACCGCCTTGATATGGCTTTGTATTTACATAAATTTCTATTCCGCTACAAAAAGCATGGGACTACCCGTGTCCTTTTATCATATTGTTATCATATCCATCGTGATGATCCCGCTTACCCTGCTGCCCTTGCAGGGCTTTGCCAACATCGGCACACATGAGGTAGGCTGGACCTCGGTTCTGGTCGCATTCAACTATCCCTACAAAACCGCGCTGGCAATCGCGGCAGGATCACATTTTGTTCTCCTTCTTTCAGTTCTCATATCAGGAGGTTTGGCATTCTCAGCCGCTACACTCATCAAATCCAAATTAGCGAGTAAAAAATGAAAAATATATCCATAACCAACCTTAAAAATAATTCGTTAATCCTTGGTGAAAGGGAACTTATCATCACATTGCCATCCAAACCCATCCGTTATTACCGGCATGGATGGCAGTCATGGTCGCTTGCCGCGTGGACAAACCTATCGCCGCTGCCAATTCAACAGCCTGCGATCTTTCACCCGCTGCAAACCGACGCCGTCTATGTGCGCGAAAAGAATCCGCATGGGTCGTGGGTTGGCGCGGTCGAGTTCGAGGATGGAAACATCATGCTGCTTGGAGCACTTGCCACAGACGCGCATGTGTTTCTGGTCGGGGATCAACTCAAAGGTCAGAGTGAGGCGGGGGAGATCGAGTGGCTGGTTGCTTACGGGCAGGAGAGTCGGGTCTTTGGGGAATATGTCGAGCAGCTGGGCATCCGCTTTGGACAGGCGGAGAAGAATCACATCCCCCGTGTGTGGTGTTCATGGTATAGCTTATATACAGCCATTGACGAAAAGCTATTGCACGAATCTTTTGACCTGTTGGGCAATCTCCCCTTTGATGTTTTGCAAGTGGACGATGGCTGGCAAAAGGATATTGGCGATTGGGAAGCGAACGAAAAATTTCCGTCGGGGATGGCTGCACTGGCAGAGAAGATCAAATCCACAGGCAGACGCGCCGGTTTGTGGCTGGCGCCATTGCTCGCGGCAAAGTCGTCGCGCATGTTCCGCGAACACAACAACTGGTTGTTGCGCGATGAAAAGGGACACCTCGTTTCTGCGGGATTCAATTGGGGACAGCAACTCTACGCCCTTGACACCACGCATCCTGACGTGACCGCGTGGCTGGTTGCGCTAATGAAACAGGTGCGCCGCTGGGGTTTTGATTATTACAAACTTGACTTTTTATATGCTGGCGCGTTGAAGGGCAAACGTCACGTTGACATGCCGCGCGAGGCTGCGTACCGGGACTGCCTGCGTTATATGCGCGAAGCGATGGGAGAGGATTCCTTCTTCCTCACCTGCGGCACGCCTATTATCCCTGCACTTGGCATGTGTGACGCCATCCGCATCGGACCGGACGTTTCGCACGAGTGGGAAAGTTATCGCAATGAAAGCCTGCTGCGAAACTTCACCACACCCGGCACAAAGAACGCCATCCGCACAGTGGTGCATCGGCTTTGGCTCAAGCCGCTTGTTCACATCGACCCGGATGTGGAGTATTTTGAATCAAAAGAGAATTCACTGGCGGAAGAACACAAACAGCAATTACAAGACCTTGCCTTGATCTGCGACTTTAAAGCAACATCCGATCTTCCACAATGGATGACTTCTCAGGAACGCGAGAACGTCCGCGCATTTCTCACCGCCGAAACAGACGCGACCCAGATCAGCCGTTACGTTTATCAACTCGACGACCGCATCGTGGATTTCTCATCTGCGGTGGCGTTGCCCCAACAGCCGCGCGGAATCAATGCTGTATGGGGAAATTTCCTTGGCTGGCTCGGAAACTGGAAATTTGTCCTGAAAATTTTAAAAATGCTGGATGACCGCGCCTTAAAAAAGCGGGTATCCAGAATCTAAACCAACAAAAAGCCGCTCGGTTTCGAGCGGCTTTTTGTTTTATCCAAATAGAGCGTCTGTTTTCGCCGCCATGACGAAATCGTTCTGATGCAACCCATTGACCACGTGCGTCCACCATTGCACGGTGACCCTCCCCCACTCCAATACGATGAGCGGATGATGATCTTCCTTTTCAGCGGTCATTGCAATTTTGGTTGCAAAGTCAACTGCTTCAACGTAATTCTTTAACTTGAAGATTCGCTGCAATCGTTTAACACCGTCGACATCTACAAGCTCCCATTCAGGGACTTGCGATAGAAACTTGGCAACTTCCGCATCAGCCAACGCGGAATCGCCTTTACGGCAGGGAATGCACTTTCCGTCAACCAATTCCACTACGACAACGCCTTGATATCTTCCGGCTTCGAGAGATGGATTCGCAGCGTTTTGCGTCCCGCCGCCTTGAGGGCTTCGTAGTCGCCCAATGCTTGGGCGCGGATAAGTGTTCCAAAGGTCAAGCCCTGAGTCGGAATATCCATATCCACTTCGGCATCATAGACAAATTGAATGAACCGACCTTTATTCGGTCCGCCTTTGTGGAACTGTCCGGTTGAATGTTGAAAGCGCGGACCAAAGCCAGCCGTCACCGGCAGTTTTGTCTTGGCGCGAATTGAACGGCGCAATTCCTGAATGGCTTCGATCATTTCAGAATTGCGCGGCAAATAGGCATTGATGGTAACAAATTCGCCCGATTGCGGGTCAGCCAAAAATTCATCAATGGCTTTCTGCGCATCTTTGAACTCCACCAGGTCAGCTTCAGCGAGTTTGCCCGTTGCCTGATAATCTTTGATCTTCGCAATGGTGCGAAGTTTGCTATCCTGCACGTCGGGCTGGTCGAAGGCGTTAATTCCCAGAATATGACAAGCAGTCGAAATCGCGATCTCCCAGCGGAAGAATTCCACGCCTGCCTCATACGGGTCAACAACGGGGAATTCGATCACGGGGAAGCCAACCTTCTTCAACTCAGAAACACCCGCCTCCAATTCGCCGTCACTCTTGAGGTAAACGAACAAACGATCATCGCCATAATCCTCCGGTTTGCCAAGCGGTTCCAATGCCACAGGCAGGATACCCTTCCCATGCTTACCGCTCGACTCTGCGATGACTTGTTCCACCCAACCCGCCAAAGCGGACACTTGCGCATCAGCCAGGACTGTGAGCTTGTCTCTGCCCATCAAAGCGGATTCTGCAATGAGAGCGCCCAGCGCAACTCCGGGGTTACGCGCCGCAGGGACATCCGCCAGCGACTGGCTGCGCATTAAATCCGCATTGCCAAGCAGCTTATCGAAATCCATACCAAGCAGAGCAGCGGGCACAAGACCAAAATCCGTCAGTGCGGAGAATCGTCCGCCCACGTTGGGGTCGGCGTTGAAGACTTTACGGAAGCCGCGCTCTTCAGCCATCTTTTGCAGAGAGGTTCCGGGGTCGGTGGTCACAATAAAACGTGAACCGTCGCCATTGCTCAACTCCCAAAGATAATCGAACGCCGCCATCATTTCAGCCGTTCCGCCGGATTTGCTGGCGATAATATACAGAGCCTTATCGGGCGGATAATCCTTCACGGTTTGCGCCACCTGCTGCGGGTCTGTGGAGTCGAGAATGGCAAGCGAGAGTTTTGCATCCACGCCAAATTTTGCGAGGAGAGAACTCAGCACTTCAGCCGTCAACGATGAACCGCCCATGCCGATGACAAGCACACGGTCAATGCCTTCGTCGTGGACTTGTTTTGCGAAGGACAGATAACCATCCAACCGCTTACGCGCATCTTCGACAGAGTCCAACCAGCCGAGACGTTTTGCAGCTTCGGCTTGACCATCGGGATCGTCCGCGCCTGCCCAGAGCGTGACGTCGTGATCCCAAAGACGCTTGGGGAAGGAATTCATTTCGAGCTGAGATAAGCGCTCAGAAACTGAGTCAAACAAAGGTCCAAGTGAAGAGGCGGCGGATTTACGTCGTTCGTCAATGGTTTCAAGCAGACTCTTGAACGCATCCTCAAACGCCTTTACGCCTTCCTCCTCCAACTCCTGTGTGACCGTGCTCATCGAAACGCCAATCGCTTTGAGATCCACGAATATTTTTTGCACGCCGTCGAGATCGCGAGTGATGGTCATGGTCGAAGTGCCGTGATCGCGGAAGGCATCGAGCGTGGCGGGCGGAACCGTGTTGACAGTATCAGGACCGATAAGTTCATCCACATAAAGCGTATCGGAGTATTTCGGATTCTTCGTGCCTGTGGATGCCCACAACGGACGCTGCACACGCGCGCGAAAACGCGCCTTGAGTGTTGCGAAACGCGGAGACGTAAAAATGGATTCAAACTGCTCGTACGCAAGTTTGGCATTTGCAACCGCAGCCTTGCCGCGCAGTGGAGAATCTTCAGCGAGCTTGGGGTCAACTTTTGAATCGACACGCGAAACGAAGAACGACGCGACCGAGGCAACGTGATGAACCGGCAGGTCTTTTCCCACGCGGTCTTCAAGCCCCAAAAGATAGGCATCCATCACTTCGGCATAACGTGAGAGCGAAAAGATGAGCGTCACATTGACGTTGATGCCCGCCGCAATGCTGGTGCGAATGGCGGGAATCCCTTCTTTTGTTGCGGGGATCTTCACCATCAAATTGGGTCGGTTGACGCGATCCCAAAGTTCCTGCGCCTGTTTGATGGTGCCATCCGTATCACGCGCCAACAGCGGACTGACCTCAATGCTCACAAAGCCATCGCCGCCACCGGTTTCATCGTATAACGGGCGAAACAGATCGCAGGCAGCCTGAATATCTTCAACTGCCAACTGCCAGAAAATACGCTCCGCATCCCAACCCGCCCATGCAAGCGGAATGAGAGCCGCGTCATAATCATTCGTCTTTGCGATCGCATTCTGAAAGATGCTCGGGTTCGAAGTCACGCCGCGGATATCGCCGCGGTCGATCATGGCTTTGAGCTCACCGTTCACCAGCAGCTTGCGCTGGATATTGTCATACCAAAGGGATTGCCCAAGAGCCGTAAGTTTTTTAATTGTTTCCGACATGTTAAGTATTGCTCCTTAAAATCGCACAACTCATAATGAGTGACGCATAAATTGTACGTCACTCATTATGGCTTTCGTCTTCCATTTTTTTGATCTTGCCGACTCGCCGCGAAAAACGTTCGCCGCCAACATCATTCCCCAAATAATGCGCGCTCAAAAATGCAGGCACAAGCACTTTTACAAGTTCCGGTCCGATCACGCGCCCGCCAAGACACATCACGTTCATCGCATCGTGCATCACGCCCTGTGCGGCGGAATACGTGTCGTGGCAGATCGAGGCGTAAATCCCCTTCATTTTGTTGGCGGCAATTGCGGCGCCGATCCCCGAACCGCAGATCAAAATTCCGCGTTCGGCTTCGCCACTCTGAATCTTCTCGCCAACCTTTTTTGTAAAATCAGGAAAGTCCACAGCGTCCGCGCTGAACGTCCCCACGTCGATCACTTCATGTCCAAGCGCTTCAACAGACTTAACCACAACATCCTTCAACGGAAAGCCCCCATGATCGCAACCAACTGCTACTTTCATTTGTCCTCTCAAATTAAAACCAGTTCGCGCCGATCAAAATCTCAACTCCGCGAATGAACATAAAAATTCCCACGGCAAAATAGACGATCCTTGCAACTGTGTCACCAAACATCATATTCAATAATTTACCGGTCCGCGTCACAATACGCCAGTTCAGAGCAGCGCCAAGCATAGCCAGAACGCCAAAGAGGATCAGAATAAAACCAGGAGTAGACATCTCCACGGTTACCTCTACAATTCTTTTGCTTTTGCTACCACATTATCGACTGTAAAACCGAATTGCTCGAAGATGACCTTCGCCGGAGCGGATGCGCCAAAATGGTCGATGCAAATACAGGACTTTGCGTATCGTTCCCAGCCGAGGCTTGCCCCAGCTTCGACAGCGAGTCTCTTCTGGATATTTTTCGGCAGCACCGACTCGCGATAGGCTTCATCCTGTTTCTCGAACAGTTCCCAACTCGGGAAGGAAACCACGCGGACGCCTTTACCTTCTTCCGCCAATTTCTTCGCCGCCTCAAGCACAAGGCTGACCTCCGAGCCGGTCGCCATAAGGATCATCTCAGGCGTGCCGAAATCCTTCAACACATAAGCGCCTTTTTCAACCATCGCCGGAGATTCCAAGGTCGGCAGGGCTTGGCGGGTCAACGCCAATACAGTTGGACCATCACGCCGCGAGATCGCGATCTTCCATGCTTGCGCTGTCTCGTTGGCATCTGCCGGGCGAAGCACGACCAGATTGGGGATCAATCGCAATGACGTTAGATGTTCGACTGGCTGGTGTGTCGGACCATCCTCACCCAAACCGATCGAGTCATGAGTGAAAACGAAAATGGAGGGGTAATGGGAAAGTGCCGCCAAACGAATCGGGGGGCGCATGTAATCGGCAAAGACAAGGAACGTCCCGCCATAAGGAATCACTCCGCCGAAAACCGCCATGCCGTTCAGAATAGATCCCATTGCGTGTTCACGCACGCCAAAATGGAAATTACGTCCTTCGTACGAATCCTTTTGGAAGGCAGGCACACCATTGATCATCGTATTGTTCGATGGAGCAAGGTCCGCTGAGCCGCCAATGAGTTCGGGGATCTTCGGCGCCAACGCGTTGATCACCTTGCCCGAAGCTGCACGAGACGCCATTCCCTTTTCGTCCACGGGGAAGGTTGGCAGCGCAGAGTCCCAGCCATCGGGGAGTTTTCCCATCAAACGCCGGTTCAACTCAGCCCCAAGTTCGGGGAAGAGGCGCGAATAGGCTTCGCGACGCATTTTCCAATCGGCTTCCAATTCACGTCCGCGGTCAACAGCTTTGCGATAGAAATTCAATACGTCTTCAGGAATAAGGAAACGCGGCTCTTTCGGCCACCCAAGGTTGTCTTTTGCAGCGTTGAGCTCTTCGTCGCCGAGAGGTTCACCGTGCGCCTTTTGCGTCCCCTGACGGTGCGGCGCACCATAACCAATGATCGTGTGGCAAAGGATCAGCGAGGGACGCGGGTCGGCTTTGGCTGCCTTGATGGCTTTATCAATGGCATCTACATCGTTGCCGTCTTCCACATGCTGGATATGCCAGCCGTAGGCTTCGAACCGCTTGGCGCGGTCTTCAGTGAAAGCCAGGTCAGTGGAGCCGTCGATGGAGATATGGTTGTTATCGTAAAGATAAATGAGTCGCCCTAGAGAGAGATGTCCTGCCAATGAAGCCGCTTCAGAAGCAACACCTTCCATCAGGTCGCCATCAGTGACGATGGCGTAAATGTATGTGTCGAAAATATCATGCCCCGGCTTGTTGAACGTAGCAGCAAGATGCGACGCGGCAATTGCCATCCCCACACCATTTGCAAATCCCTGCCCAAGCGGACCGGTGGTCACTTCCACGCCGGGCGTCAGCCCATATTCCGGGTGACCGGGTGTGATGCTCCCCCATTGCCGGAAATTCTGTATCTGTTCGAGAGGTAGGTCGTATCCGGTCAGGTGGAGAAGAGAGTATAGAAGCATGGAACCATGCCCACCCGAAAGAACGAAGCGGTCGCGTCCCATCCATTTTGGGTTGCGGGGATTATGCCGCAGGTGTCGAGTCCAGAGAGTGTACGCAATGGCGGCGGTTCCCATCGGCAAGCCAGGGTGACCAGAGTTGGCTTTTTGAACGCCGTCCGCGGAGAGGAAGCGAAGTGTATTAATGGAACGGTCTTGAAGGTCTGATGTCATGTTTTATTCCTGATGATTAGGTTAATTTCTATTTTACCAAACGATGTTATGCTTTGATGAAATTTCAATTAGGAGGCTGTGAGATGGCGGTTGATCCTACTTTTTTCAATGAAGTGCCGATCTTTGAGCTTTTGGATGACGATGAGCGCAAGGTGCTTGCAGACCAGGTATCGGTTCGTGAATTTCGCGCGGGACAGGTCATTTTCAAAGCAGGTTCGCCAGGCGGACTTGCTTATTTAGTACAAAAGGGACTTATCCGTGTGACCATTAAGGATGCGGGTTACGAAGATGTCGTTGTCGACATGGCAGACACAGGCGGACTGGTGGGAATGTCATCCCTGCTCGCAGGAGAGAACCACCAGACCACAGCGATTGCAGCAAGCGACACAACCGCGATTGAGATCGACCGCGATGACCTTGTTGAACTTCTAAAAACAAAACCAATGGCGGGGTTGGACATGATGACCATCGTCGAAAAACACCTGCGCGCCACACATGAATTGATGCGGACTCGCGTTACAAAAAACCCAAATGAAGAGATCGAAGACAAAGAGACCTTTGGCGAGCGTATGGCTGATGGAGTCGCCAGATTCGGAGGCTCATGGGCATTTGTGATCGCCTTCATGGTCATTTTGATCGTTTACACCAGCATTAATTCATTCATCACAAAACCGTGGGACCCCTATCCCTTTATTTTGTTGAACCTGTTCCTTTCCATGCTTGCGGCGATCCAGGCGCCTGTCATCATGATGAGTCAAAACCGACAGGACTCGAAAGACCGCCTGCGCAACGAACTGGATTATAGGATCAACTTAAAAGCGGAGTTGGAGATCGAAGAGATCCTTCAACGCATGGGAAAACTGGAAGAAATATTAACCGGAAAGATCGACGAACAATACGAATAACACGACCTGCTTCACAGTATCAATATTTTTCTCTCAAAAGTTTTTCAGGAAGGACGATCATACCTTCTGCCGGGTCGCCGATCATGGAAATGTTCTCAGGCTTATTAAAGGCAAGCCAAGCAGTATAGGCGGCAATCAGGGCATCCAACTGTTCGGGCTGGTAAAGCATTTCGAGCGGCCATAGTCCCTTGAGCATTTTGTGGCGCGTGATCTCTTCGAAAAAATCCATCGGGTCTTTAATGCCAACGCCGCATTCATAGAGAAGCAGTTGACGTTGGAGCTTCCCTTCCAAAGACGGCTTGGGCTGTGGAACGTTTCCGATCAGCACGCAGTAACAGGCGTGAGGCTGGGTTTCCAGAACCTGATATTGCGCGTCATCTGATGGAAATTTCTTGAAACCCATTTTCTCCAGTTTGCGGTAGAGCGTGAATCCAGCCTGCACCCAGGCGGGACAGGCACTTACTGTGGAAGGAGTCCCTGAAACAGCGATGCCGCGTTCGCGCAGTTGAAGCTCCGCCAGACGGAATCCCGAAGCGCGAGACTTCAACGACTTGAACATTTCCTTTTTCTTTTTCTGCGCCACCCCTTTATTGGGACTCGACGGCGCATTAACCGCCACCACCGCAGACGGTTGTCCCGCCAAAAAAGCGGTTAGATCGTCCAACTCGCCATCCGCAAGGGCAATCAGCCCCATGCTTTTATCCAATGCGGCATAAGTAAAGGATTTATGAGAAGAAGTGGGGTCAATACCCACGAAAACTGAGTCTGTAAAAAACATAGTAAGATTGGCGTCTAAAGAACAACGGAAAGTACAAATCCTATTTTACATCCAAATCGCAATGAACCGAACCCAACGAATTATCCTCTATCTACTCATCCTCATCGCAGGCGCCTCGTGGATCGCCCTCTCCGCCGAAACCGGAGAAGCAACTGCCACGGGACCCGCCCCACAAGCAGGCTTTCTTGCCCCCGATTTCACCCTCCAAACGGAAGCGGGAGAGACCTACACGCTCTCAGACCTAAAAGGGCAGGCTGTCCTGGTCAACATGTGGGCAACGTGGTGCCCGCCCTGCAAAGCCGAAATGCCCGCCATCGAAAAAATGTACAACGAATATAAAGATCAGGGCTTCACCGTTCTGGCGGTCAACAACACATTTCAAGACGACCCATTCAACATCAGCCCGTTCGCAGAAAATTACGGTCTCACCTTCCCCATTCTGCTCGATCAAACCGGCGAAGTAAGCCGTAACTATCAGATACATTCGCTGCCCTCCTCATTTTTCATCAACCGGCACGGCATCATTACAGAAGTCATCATCGGCGGTCCCATGTCCGAAGCGTTGCTCCGCACCCGTATCGAGGAGGCGTTGAAATAAAATGCTCGAGACATTTCAAAACCTGTTCGCCCCGCCGCGCCATATGATCCTGCTTGTTATCGCTGCCTGGTTGGGGCTTACCTTAGCCGAACGCCGCACCGAAAAATTCGGTGTCAGCAAGGATGATCTCAACAACGTATCATTCTACAGCCTGATCGCCTTTGTCATTGGCGGACGTATTTCATATGTGCTCCAAAACATTTCAGCTTTTTCAAAAAGCCCCCTCGGCATCATCTCGATCAACCCCGATCTCTTTGACCCCATAGGAGCGTTGGCTGCCGCACTGATCGTCCTTTTTGCGTACAGCCAAAGAAAACAGCTCTCAGTTTGGAGCGTTCTCGATGCGTTGACCTTGTTCTTCGCCATCCTCGCCATCGGGCTTGGATTAAGTCATCTTGCCGCCGGAACCGCATTTGGACTCCCGACCGATCTGCCCTGGGGAATCAACTTGTGGAATGAAACACGCCACCCAACCCAACTCTACGACGCCATCGCCTCATCCTTGATATTGATCCTGCTTTGGCGCTTCAAACCAAATCCACACCCGGGCATAACCTTCTTAACCTTCGGCGCCCTAACGGCTCTATCCCAACTTTTCCTGCAAGCCTTCCGCGCAGATTACACCGTCATCTTTAACGGACTCAGACAGGAGCAGATCCTTGCCTGGTTCGCATTATTGGCATGTTTTTCTCTTTTAGAGATCAGAATAAGATCTGCAAACAAAACATAAGATACAAAAGCGGGCTGATGCACATCAGCCCGCTTTTCACATTCCTTACGGCTTTATCCAAGCTCAGGTTCGATCAACCCATAACTCCCATTTCGCCTGCGATAAAGAACATTGATCTTGCTGGTCTCCGCATTATAGAACACAAAGAAATTGTCATGACCAAGGTTACGCATTTGAACCAGAGCCTCATCCTCTGTCATCGGATACAGCATAAACTTCTTTCTTTTTGCAAACAACGGCGAGAGTTCACCAGTCTCGTCATCAATGACATCCTCCGCCGCATCAGCAGCAGTTCGGCCATCACCGCGGTTGTGATACTTTTTTCCTTTATACCTTTCGATCTGGCGCTGCATATTGTCCATCGCCTTATCGAAAGCTGCAAGAGCTTCATCTGCCCGCTCTTCGGAACGAAGGGTAAATCCCTTGCCAAACACCGTCACCTGAGCAACATTTCGATCGTTGGCATCGCGCGCCGCCTTGTGGTGTGACAACTCCACGCGTGCCTCTTCTACAGTCGGCAGGTAATGATCAAGATTACCCGCCTTTTTGGACACATACTCTTCAATACGCTCGGTCAAACGAATTTGACGTGTCTGAACTTCCACTTTGTTGGACATATGGTCCTCCTTTTATAAATTGTTAAGTTACAAACACAAACGCACTACACACGCCTCAAGTCATGATGAGACAATGCGCGCGCGACGGTCAACGCATATACTTCCCTGGCACCGGCAGCGTACAATGCCTCCGCGCCAGCAGAAAGTGTCGAACCAGTTGTTGAAACATCATCCATAATAAGCACGTTTTTTCCATTCGCCCCATTCCACGCCTGAAAAGCCTCATGGACATTTTGACGCCGTTCTTCCCTGCTCAATCCCACCTGTGAGCGTGTTTCTTTTCGGCGCGTAAGTCCATTTGGCAAGTACTGCAGCCCCAATCCCATAGCGAGTGGTTTTGCGATCATTGCAACCTGATTATAGCCTCTTTCTCGCATTCTTTGTTTTCCCAATGGAACGGGAACGATCAGATCGAATTTCCAATCCATTCTCAAATTTTCTACATACGGCAGCATTTCCGCAGCGATTGCATCACCCATTGAAATATCCCGGCGGTATTTCAGTTTATGTAACGCTGACTGTACAGGCTCCTCGAAAACAGCCCACGCCCGCAGGGAACGAAAATGCGGTCTGTTCGCAAGACAAACACCACAAACACCAGGCTTGTCCTGCGGCAGACCGCAAATATCACATACTATTCCATCCAAAACCTGCACATTGCGCCGACAATCATCGCACCACCTCACTCCCTGCTTGCCGCATCCACCACACTGTGGAGGAAACAGCAAATCGAGGGCACTCCATATCGAACGATATGCCTTATATTTCCAAGTACTCATCAGTCCTCCCTTGTAAAAAATAAAGTTCTAATATCTATTTTTAGATATTAATTTCCTAAAAATGGTCCAAACGCGCCAGCGATCTGGAAGCCAGCAGGCGCCATCAAAATGATCATGATCGAAGGGAACGTCAACAACGCCATTGGGATAATCATCTTGACCGGGGCTTTGTGTGCTTCTTCTTCAGCCCGTTGACGACGCTTCATACGCATCTGATCTGACTGGATACGCAGCACTTTAGCCATACTTACACCAAGCATCTGGCTTTGAATGACCGCCGCAACAAAACTCGTCAATTCCGCAAGACCGATGCGGTCTGCCATATCACGTAAAGCTTCGCGTTGTGTCTTACCAAGCTGTATCTCACGAATGCAGCGACCAAACATTAGGGACAGTTCGTTTTCCCATTTATCTGCAACCTTAGACATTGCCGCTTCGAAGCCAAGACCAGCTTCAACACATATCGTCAAAAGATCCAAAGCATCTGGCAGCGCTTTTCTAACTTCGGTTTGACGTCTGGAAATTCGACTACCGAGCCATAATTGAGGGAAGAAAAAACCCAACACTGTAAAAATAATCACTATAAGAATAACCCGCCCTGTGGGCCAGTCGACGCTGGGCAGATTGGAAATCAACAATAAAAGCCCGCCAAAAACACCAGCACCAATAAACCGTGTCGCCAGGAATGTAGAGGCATCGATACGACCGGGATTCCCAGCCAGTTCGAGTTTTAATGCTGTCTCCTGAAGGAGTTTGTCGGGTGTAAACCTCGTTGAAACTTCTCCCAACTTTTTAACTATTGGAATGACAACGCGCTGCATGAAGGGCAACTGCAGTTCAATATCTTCAAGGGAAACATTTTCTCCCCTTTGAGTCGCTTCAGCCAAACGAGCAAGTACAGGATCAGCTTCCACGCCTTGAGATTCTCGTGCCATCCGGGCGCCAATCACAATCACAAATATAATGCCGCCTATTAAGGCAGCCCCAATTAAAATCGCAATAAATGTTCCCATATTACACCTCGATATCTGCAATCTTCATCATAATAAAGTAGCTTGAGATAATCAGACCCAGCACAACACAGATGATGATCCCTGTGCATAAGGGTCCGCCCGCTGTAACTGACAATAGGTAATCAGGATTAAGAAACCACAAGATCAGTGTCAGACCAAACGGGATGAGTGAAAGAAGTGTCCCGGACGCGCGGACCTGGGATGTCAAAACCCGAACCTCACCCTTAATACGGATGCGTTCACGAATGGTAAAGGAAATATTATCGAGAATCTCCGAGAGATTGCCGCCGACCTCACGCTGCACGTTGATGGCAGTAACGACAAAATCCAAATCTTCGCTCGGGATACGCCGCAACAGATTATCAAGGGCTGTTTCCATGGGAATACCAATCTGCATTTCCTGTACCACACGATGAAATTCATCGTTGATGGGGGGGGGGAGTTCCTTGCTAATTGCCTCCATGGCCTGCATGGTTGAATACCCGGCACGCAAGCCATTAACCATAAGGTTGAGCATATCGGGCAGTTGGTCATTAAATCTTTGCAAACGTCTTTTTTTCTGTGTGTTGACATACACTCGAGGCGCTATTCCGCCAAGAACAGCGCCAATTAAAGCAGAAACTGGGTGCTGGTTCCCAAAGAACCAAGCCAACAATGCTCCCAGAAAAATACTTACAAGGATTAGAACAAAATATTCTGCGACCTTGAGTTTCAAATCCGCCCTGGCTAATTCACGCGCAATCCGGTCGCCATAGGATGTTTTCTCAACACGCCTGGAAACCCAGTCAGTAATAACTGTCTTTTGGGCTTCCCTATCGATATTCTTTTGGTCGTCATCTTCGAGATACTGACTTAAACGATCCTCAACCAAAGCACGTTCGCTGTTAGATGAAACAACAACGCCTATGCTAAGAAGAACGATCAGCAGGATTCCGCCAACGATAATGACCCAGGTCATTGCATATCTTTCTGGTAAATAATGATTACCAACATTTTACTAGTACCGCCTACGCTCGCCAATTCCAAAAATAGAGGGAGGCAGGTGAATTCCCGCAGCTTCTATTTTATCCATAAATTTTGGTCGCAGCCCAGTTGGTCGTAAACGACCTATAATTCGCCCATCTTCAGTGCCAGTCTGTTCGAACACAAAGATATCCGTCATGGTGATAACATCGCCTTCCATACCACTAACTTCAGCAATGGTCGTCACTTTACGGGTGCCATCACGCATACGTTCCTGCTGGCAAATAACATCAACCGCGCTTGCCACCTGCTCGCGGATTGCACGCACCGGCAAATCCATTCCCGCCATTAAACACATGGTTTCAATACGAGACAGGGCATCTCGAGGAGTATTAGCGTGTGCAGTTGTCATAGAGCCGTCATGACCAGTATTCATCGCTTGCAACATATCAAGTGTTTCGCCACCGCGACACTCACCAACGATAATGCGTTCAGGGCGCATACGAAGGGCATTAATGACCAAATCGCGAATTGTTATCTCACCGCGCCCTTCGATATTAGGCGGGCGCGATTCCAAAGTGACAACATGTTCCTGCCGTAGTTGTAATTCTGCAGCGTTCTCAATCGTAATGATGCGTTCATCAGCAGGGATAAAGCTGGATAGAACATTTAGAAGAGTGGTCTTTCCTGAACCAGTACCACCGGAAATAATAATATTCAAGCGTGATTCAACACACGCCTTCAAGAATTGAACGGCTTCAGCACTGACGGAACCAAATTGGATCATCTGGTCCACGGTAATCGGGTTCTTTGAAAATTTACGGATTGTCAACACCGGACCAACCAGAGAAATAGGCGGGATAACAGCATTGACACGAGAACCATCCGGAAGACGGGCGTCCACATATGGGCTTGATTCATCGATACGACGACCCAACGGGGCGACAATGCGATCAATAATACGCATTACATGGTCATTGCTTTCAAAGGTGATCGGCACCCGATGTACTTTACCTTTACGTTCGATATATACATTCTTCGGTCCATTCACCATAATTTCTGTAATGGTGTCATCTTCAAGAAGCGACTGCAGGGGACCAAATCCCAGAATTTCGGCTGAGATCTGTTCAAATAATCTTGCTCGCTCAGGACGCGAGAGAACAATGTTCTCTTCCGCCAGAATCTGTTCAAACAAACTTTGAATGGTACGGCGAACTTCGTCTGTTCGCGTAACATCCATGGAGGGGTCGATCTCGGCAAGAAGCTTATTCTGAACCCTGGTCTTTAAGTCAAAATAAGAGCCTGCCTGCGGAGATGTGATCGGCGCACTTACTCTTCGTGCCTGAAGTGAGGACAAGCGAGAACTATCACCACCGGAAGATTGCTGACTTTCGTTACTAGGCTGTTGCGGCCCAGATGTAGGTGCTCCCTGGTTATTATTTCCAGAGCCCTGCCCCTGTTCAATACGTCTTAACAACGACATGGTCAATCTCCTTATCGCCGGGTTGAAACAGGTTCGTTCTCATTTTCCAAAGCCAGTAAACGAGATCGTACTGATTCCGCTAATGAGAAAATACCCTTACCAATCGGCTGGGATCTATTATCCAACATAAATGGTACACCACGATTCACAGCCGTAATGGCGATCTTTTCATCAAGTGGAATTACCGCCGAGATCTCCTGTTTGAGGTTTTCACCGACCCGCTCCGGCGTAATTGCGATGCGTTTGTCGAATCGGTTCATGGAGAATACGATGCGATCCTTGCTAATTCCCATGGTATTCAACAAATCAAGAATAAGACGGGAATTCTTAATTGCCGGAATTTCCTGGGTTGCGACTAAGACTACGACATCGCTCAAATCGATTGCAGAGAGAATAACATCGGTCAAGATGGGCGAAGTATCAACAACTACGTACGAGTACATCCGCTGCATGAATTGCAATACTTTCATAAACTGATCGGCGGAGATCTTTTCAGCCATTTCAGGTCGTTGTGGAGCAGCCAGAATACGAATACCGGACGCGTCGTGTTTTATTAGGATATCCTCCACGGTCTCCGCATCAAGATCGTCTACGCGTGGTGCGACATCAACAATAGTATTTTTTCCCTGTTCATTCACGAAAACTGCGACATCACCAAATTGCAAGTTCCCATCGATCAGAACCGTCCGGGTATCCTCGTTGTTCAATGCGATTGCAAGGTTTACTGCAATTGTAGTACAGCCTGTGCCGCCTTTTGGGCTGTACACTACAACGATCTTACCTTTTTGAGCAGAAGAAAAGCCGCCCATGGACGGAGATGAAGATGTAGCAGCAGAAATAACCATTTGCTGTTTGGCATCTTTTTCGCGTTCCATATGAGCCATCTCGCCAGCCCGTTTGATGGCGGAAATCAATTCATCACCCATTGGGGGCTTTGTAAGAAAATCCCTTGCCCCGGCAAGCATTGCACGGCGCATATAATTTTGATCACCCTGCACCGACAATATAACTATCTGAATGTGGTTAGCTTGCTGGCGGATATTTTCTGTAGCAGTAATGCCATCAATATCGGGCATATTGATGTCCATTAACACAACATCCGGATCCAATTCCAGCGCAAGTTGAATCCCCTCTTTGCCAGTCCGAGCCGTACCTACCACCTCAACGTCAGACTCGAATTGCAGCAACTTCCGCACATTCTCCCTTGTTTCCGCAATATCATCAACAATAAGTACTCGAATTTTGTCAACTGCCATAATTAAGACTTCCGATTTTCTTTATTACTGCTGGGTATCTTGATTTGCATCATTTGGCAAGTTCGGCGATGTGATTACAGTTAGCGCAGGCTCCATCGCATAAGGCAACTTTGCCGGAACCGGGATGTTGTACTGGCTCAACAGGAACTGTAAAGTAGAAGCTTCCGTAGCCTGCCGTGCCTGATCAGAGGGATTCCGTAAAGTCATGGAAATTTTGGCGTTCGTAAAAACCAGATAGGACAATGTCACAGAATCCTGCGGGGATACGATCAAAGTGACTGTATCCGGCGATACAGTTGCCGTTGTTTGTGCATCTGCATTGGCATTAGCGTTCGCATCTTGTTGAGCTGTAGTTGTCGTAATATCCTCAGGGTTGAGTGGGAAATCACCAAGCCGCATCACAACCACATCCTGAAGTAATGTCTGGCATACCATTCGTGGACGCTGAGCTTCTGAAGGAACCAGATAATATGGCTGCTGCACTGAAGGATCCAGTTCCAAACGTCCCTGCGGGGATCCATCCGCCGCAACACCAAGCGACAAAATAGGAAGTCCATTTTCGGGACCCGACAAACCAGTACCGGTCAATACCGCTGTCAAATTCGGAAGGATGGATTGAAAAGTTGGGTCAACATCGACAAACAACAAACAGGCGTTCACGTTTACATGCGCGCCATTATTAATGGCATAACTTGCTACAGCAAGCCTGTCAACTGGGATGGTTACCGCCGTCATGCCAGGAGGAATAACAGACGCCCATTGCGGGCCAGATACTGCAACCGTCGCGGTCGAGTCAGTAACCATTGATTCTGTTATCAAAACACCCTGATCCAAAGGAAATTTGGCTATTTTGTCTACAAGAAACGGCAATTCGTCTTTCGTGTACATAACTGAAACGACATTTTCCTGCGGGATTTGCAATGTCGCCAAAACATCTGGAGTTATACGCGCGCCTTGTGCAATATTTTGGGCAGCATAATACACTTCGACGTACAACGGTTGGACTGTTGTCTCCTGCGGTGTAAACAAAAATTGGCGGAGGGCCACAAAACCCACCACAAAAGCAATTATTACTATCAGAAGCACCAGAATCAAAGTACGACCGCGACGCATAATTATCTCCTCTCAACAAGCACCAATGTTAATTGGCACTTTATAACATGTCCATTATACAGGAAAAATGACAAAAACATATTACGCAGGCATAAAAATAAAGCACTAACGCGCCTCAAAACTTAACAAAACTGTTAGAGAAACGGGTTAAATCTTAGCCTGCACAGTAAATGAAATCTTAGCGCCCGACCCAACAGCGCTATCGATCTCAAACTTTCCGCCCAGCATTTCCGAACGTTCACGAATCAGTTTCAAACCCAGATTATTTGCATCCTGAAGGGATTCCGGGTCAAATCCGCGTCCATTATCATCCACAGTCACGCGAAGGAAATCATTGCCAAGATCCAAGTGGACTTTAACCAAGGTAGCCTGACTGTGCCGCACGGCATTTCCAAGTAATTCCTGAACAGCCCTGAAGATCATAACCTCCAGATATGGCTCCAACCTGCGCTCGGTTCCTGAGACAGAAACACTAACGTCAATGCTAGACTGTTCCTTTAGGGCATCGGCATATTTCCTCAAAGTCGGGACCAAACCCAAATCATCAAGCATCATTGGACGCAATTCAAAAATAAAATTCCTCACCTTTTGAAAGGTTCCCATGGCTGATGTCTTTAAATTACCCAATTCTTCTTTTGCCTGGGAGGGATCAACGTCCAATAAACGCATGGCGATCTCGGTTTGAAGAATGAAATTAGAGAGCGCCTGCGCAGGACCATCGTGCATCTGGCGTGACAATCGCTGCCGTTCCGCTTCCTGGGCATTAACGATCATCTCTATCCCCGTCATCTGTTCTTTTCCGGAATTTTGAGGTGCGGAAGAACCACCGTCTCCGCCGCCCTTCATGACCATTTTCTCCAAAACATCTTTATATTTTTCGAGATGCAATTTATCGTTCTGCAGTTTCTCCAACTGACCACGCATAACGAATAATCGCTGCTGGGCATCCAGAGCGGAATCATAAGCCATCTTGATCTCTTCAACAGATCCGCCCTGCTTCTGAACTTGTTGCAAATGGGAAGTTATAGCCGTGTTGCGCTGGGTCAGTTTGGAGATTTCACCCTGACTCTGTTCCATCATCAGTGTGATCTCGCGAAGCGCACGCTGCGTTTCTTCTAGTTCGCTTTTGTAATCAACAGTCTCACTGGGCATTAATCGTCTCCTAAGGACGGATGTCGGTATCCCGCAGGGTTACCCAACCGCGTTTTAATGCGTACACAACAGCCTGTGTACGATCCTCAACTCCAAATTTTCGCAAGATCGCTGTAACATGATTCTTGACCGTCTGATGGCTAATTCCCAAAAGCGCGGCAATTTCCTTATTACTCATACCGCGCACAACACAGCCAAGCACTTCCATTTCACGATCAGATAACGGATGGAAAGGAGCACCTGGTTCGCTATAAGAACGACGCGCGCCTTCCATGCTTTCTTCAACCCATAATTCCAGTTCCCTGCGCGTAAAAACATTATTGGCAAATACAAATTTACCTTCCGCAACCTCACGAATAATACGGGATAAATTTTGCGGTTCGATATCCTTGGAGCAGTAACCATGCGCCCCAGCAAGAGCAGCGTGGATTGCCTGCTCCACATCGTCGTAACCAGTCATCAGGACAATTCGCGTTCCCATTTTTTCCTGCGAGACCTGATGTGTGATCTGCTGACCGTTCATACCGGGCAGATTAACATCCAGGATCGCAACATTCGGTTTCTTCGAACGGATCAATTCCAACGCTTCGTCCCCAGATGCAGATTGGGCGATGATCCGCATGTCAGACTCAAGCGATAATGCATCCACCACACCCTGTCGGAAGAGCGGGTGGTCATCAACTATTAACAAAGTGATCTGGTTCATCGCTATCGCATTCTCTCTTTTCATTTCTTTAGATTTGAAATTTCTGAGCAGTGCCCATTATTTTAACCCATTCTCTCATTTCCATCGATAAATTGTCATGGGAGCCCAATTCGCCTCTTCGGCGACGGATCCATCTGCGACGAAGACCTCTTCCTTACCCAGAACCATATCAGGGTAGAGGTCGGCAAATGCGATCAGATAATCCACTCCCTGCTCATCGAGATAGGCAGACAAACGATCTTCATCGCGAATAAATGGAATCACATCCGGTGTGACAAGCCCAGCCATATCGATCAATTCATGGTTGTCAAAGAAGCCCAAGGCGCCGATATCATGGGCGGCAATAACAGCATTGGGTGGAAGGTTGGCATTCACCCATTTTGCAGGCACCACCATTTCCTGCTCGATAAGAGCGACATCCTGCGCGTAAGCGCGCGCGCCGAGGATAACGAAGAGAATGGACACAACTCCAAGGCTGGCAACCCACAATGTATTCACAAACCAGTGATACCGTCCAAAGACTTTCGAAGAGGCAAATTCGACCACTGCAAGAAGCCCGATCAAAAAGAGGATGGGCATGGCGGGCATGATGTAGCGCCCATGCTGGTAGACAGGGAGACGCGAAACGTAAATAGTCAGGTAACCAGCGACCCAGGTCAGTGCAAGCAAACCTCCCCATGAGCGCGTCTTCACCGACTTTACAAGCCATATGATGATTCCGGGAAGCAGCAGGAAAGATGGTCCACCCAGTAATTGCAGCGAAAGTTGACCAAGCCGTTCCGTGATAGGCAATGCCTGCCAGGAAGTGTACTCGGCTTGTTTTGCGTAAAAGGTGTTCGGCATGGGAGTGCCGCCGATCAAGAGATTGAACAACAAATAAAAGAAGAAGACTGTTCCAAAGCCAAGAGCAACCCGCAGCAAACCACGCAGCCGGGTAGACGTATCTCTTTCATTCAAGAGAACAGCCAGCACAAGCGGACCCAGTAGAGTCAAACCGTCAGGGCGCACCCAAACACTGAGACCGGTCAACAGCCCCAAGGTCAGGTAGCGATGCGAATTCATCATCAGGGCTGCCAAAACCACAGTGACGATCAATCCATGAAGCAGGGTTTCCATCCCAGACATTGCCGCCCAAAATAAATGCCATTCCAAAATTAAAAAAATACCCGCCCACGGAAGGCGCGGAGTGTAGGTTGAAACCAGGCGGCGTGCTGCGATCTCGCCAACCATGCCCATCCCCCACATGACAAGCAGACCAATGAAGTATGTCCAAATATAAGGTCCAAGGTGAAGGAGATAACCGATCGCAAGTAATGCCGACCACAGCGGCGATGTAGAACCCGCGGACGGTACGCCCAATCGAAACGACCATTCGCCATGTTCCGCCAAATTGCGCGCAAAGGTTTGGTGGATCCAGGAATCATCGAGAGGGAAACCGACCCTGAATGTCAGTTCGCTGGCAAGCAGATAGACTGCACCCATTGCCAGTGTAATCAAGCCGAGAACGGCAAGGTCTTGTTTTGATAAGGGATTAATGAATCCGAAAGATGCGCGTTTCATCCACCTCACCCAAATATTCAAACCGCGGATAGTTTTGCGGGTTATCAAATAAGTCTTTCAACATTTCGAGTTTTCCGTGAGGATCGAATAAAAAATAGCTGGCGTGATATCGATCAGCAACTTCAAGCAATGTATCCACATCTCCGTACGGCTGCGCAAAGGCGGAGCGTCCGGTCATCATGTAATAACCCGGTGAGCTGAGAACAATGACCGATTCATCCGGCTGCGCGCCATGCTCGACCAAAAAACTTTCCACGGCGGGGTACGATAATTCGACTTCCTGCCAGCCGTTCTGGATCACACGCACCCAGACGACCCACGCCGTAAGCATGACCACGATCTGGATCAACGCGATTCGGAACACGACGTAGGCATGGTCTGTGAACCGCCCCTTTCTCCTCGCCCAAGCCACGACGACATCCAGCCCAAACGGAGCTAGCGCAAAAAACAATACCTGAAGCGCCGCCCCGGCGTGGAAGAAACTTCCGCGCACACCGGCAAAGGGGAAGATCAACGTCATGACAAAGAAGAGAATCAACCAGGCGATTATCGCCATTTGAATGCGGCGGTCTTTGCGAAGTACGACCATGCCGGTCACGATAAACGGGAACAAGATGATATGTCCCTGTGCGGCGAAGACCGTTTGAAGATTTGTCGTAAAAGCCCACCAACGAGTCTTGAGGATCTCGCCCCAGCCGCTTGCCAGCCAATGCTGGTAAGTCAACTTCGATGCCGGGTACATAAAAGTCTCATCGTAGTTGGTGATCCAAAGCGCGCGGCTTCCTGCCGGTGACATGATCGCGCCAAAGACTTCCAAGTTGCGGATGTACCACGGTCCCATCACCAAAATAAAGCCAAGAAAAGCCAACAAACCATTTTGAACAAGAATCGCGAAAGACAATTTTTCGTCGCGCACACGCCAAAGGATGTAGAGGAAGATCAACCCAAGCCACAAGAGACCGTCGCTCCGCGCAAGGGACATGAAGCCGGCAAATAACCCCATCCAAAACCATGGGCGCGGACGGTCGGCAAGCAGAAAGATCATTCCGCCTGCGACCATGAAAACCCCATAGTTATCCGGAACGGGCATAAACGGAAGATGAAAGACCGGGAAGATCGCCAGAATCCCCGCTACCCAAGCGAGGGCGTTTTTTTGGAAGAGACGGAAAGACAATGCCGCCGATAATGGCGATACCAGAGCGCCCAATAGGATAAAGAAGATACGCCCTGCCTCATACGTCTGCTGACCGGTCAACCACATTCCCAACGCGGTAAGTATGGAAGCGAGCGGCAGCCAATATCCATGCGAAGGGTGCGGGATGCCTTCCGGGTCGTCGAGGTAGTTCCACAAATAGGGTTCCGTGAAACCCTTTCCCTGCGCCAATTGCAGTCCGCCGGAGTAGTAATAATCGGCGTCAAGATAGCCGGGAATGGTCTGAAACCTGGTAACAATGACTTGAACGACCAGGGCGATCAAAAAGAGGATGAGGTAATTTCGTCGGGACATAGGAAAGGAGGGGATACCAAATATGAATAGTGGACGGCGAAAATTGCTATCTTTGAGTCAATGCGTCTGCCCAAACCCGCGGCGGACGAATTGCCCACCAGCGAATCCAGTATAAACCAAGGACGGTTAAAACCGGCAGGAAAAGGTAGAGAACTTCCCCAGAGATCGCTGCCAGCGAAAGCGGAGTAAACAAATATATCGTCCAGGGCAGGGCAAAAAATACGGCTAAAAATAAAAGTATGAGCCAGGCGCCGATTTGATTCCAGCGATCATAAATGACAGCAAACATAAACGCAATGGGGATGATAAGGACGGAAAGATTCCAGAATTCGGTACGAAAGCCCAATAGCGGAGTCGCCGCAAGCGTTAAACAGGCAGTCCAATAAAGTCGGCGTTCATCACCGTATTGTGACGCATTCCATTCATAGCCGAGTGCAAAAACCAACAAAACGATCACGCCCCATGCCAGGTATTTTCCATAGGATGGAAGTAAATTTTGAAGGGCAGTAATAATGGAAAAGCCAAAAACCGCATTCAAGTTATTCATCCCGGCACGCAGATATGGGAGTATCCACCCGGGGTAGACGAGAAATGAAATAAAAAGCAGGACAACCGAAAGCATTCCAAAACCGGCAAAGACGCGCATCCGCCTTTCTTTGTAAGAACGCCAGAGCATCAAAATCAAAAACGGAAGTCCAGCCTCCCAATAGTAAAGCGACAATGCCATTAAAGCCCCAGCCAATTCATCCTGCTCATGACGCAAGGCAAATAAAACACCTGCGTATAACAAACCCAGAATCAAAATGGGGCTTGCCGCAAGAATGGCTTGAAATGTGTAAAAGTTGAGAACCGAAAAAAGAAAGAACAGAACAGAGAACCAGCGCGGAACTGTCCACTCAGTAAGACGCAGGCTTAGCACAACGAGTCCGAACAAAGCCCATTCCAAGATCAAGGTATATATCGCCCGGGCAATTATCGGGTCAGGAAGAAGCGAGAGAGGAAAATAAAGCAGAAGCAAATGGAAAGGCGTATCCAAAATGAAGGGCGGTTCGCCATCGGGGAGTCCGTTTCCGCCATATACCAACTTCTGAACAACTTCAGGCACATAGAGCGTATACGGTTCAGTCTGGTCGAATATGAAAGCGCGCCCGCCCGCCCAGTGACGAAGAAAATCGCCGCCGCCATTCGGAAGGGATAGATTGGCGTAAACCAACCCGGCTGAAATAATAAAAAAAAGAACCACGACCAGCGCGATAAAAAGATAATCACGAGAGGTCAGCGATTTTGAAGGAGGCTGAAAATTCATTGAATAATAAATCTATAGATGGGTCTTGTTGGGGAACGGCGGGCGGCTTCAACAAAGCCGGCTGTTTCAAACGCTGATGCCGTGCCTGTGAAAATGAAGGCGGGCGGCGCATCCTCTTTTGTGTCGGTAGGGTAGCCTTCGATAATTTTCGCACCGCAGCTTTGGGCATGTTCCACTGCGGCTTGGATCAACGCAACCGCGATCCCTTTTCGGCGCTGCTTCTTCTCAACGAACAAACAAGTGATCGACCAGACTTCCTGTTCATCAATGGGTTTGAGAATTCGCGAATATGCGAGTTTTGGATATTGACTGCGCGGCTCGATTGCCACCCACCCAACGGGATAGCCATCCAGATACGCGATCAAGCCCGGGATCGTTTTCGCATCCACCACGGACTTTTGCATTTGCCGGTTTCTCTCGCCTTTATTTTCGCTGAAGGCTTTTCCGCGCAATTTCCAATGCATGCACCAACATCCGCCGCACGCGCCATTCTCCCCAAAGAGAATCTCAAAGTCTCTCCAAAGTTTCGGCGTGAGCGGATGAAAGGATAGTTCCAGATTCTCCATCATCACGGCAGGATGATCTGCAATTTCTGGGGGAAGATCTCGTACTTGAAGGAAGAGATCCATTCCGGGAAAAGTTCCCCATCAGTATGAGCCGGAGAGGGTTTATCCAATTCGATGGTCAGGCGGGTGCAATGCTGTTCGTACATGCCATCCATCTCGAGGAAGGAGCCTTTATCGGGTTTCATGGTACGCGGCAAGGCTTGGAAGAGTCCAAGGCGTGTTCCGCGATAGCCGTAACTGAATGTCATTTTGCCATCACGAGGGTCAGCATGGGGAGACATGAAAAACACGCCGCCAGTGAGTCGCGTATTTCCAACTGAGATCAAGGACAGAGGTCCAGTAAATGAGCCGTCATCCCATTCCATTGTGGCTTTCCATTCAGGCTTATCCATAATGGCTTGAACCGCAGCAACCAAATATCGCCCGATCCCTTTGATCCAATGTATTTGTTCCTGTTTTGTGGTTGAGTAAGGTTCAAGACCCGCCGCCGAATTGTTGACAAAAAAACGATCATTGCATTTGCAAACATCTATCAGGTCGGTTTTGCCGGCTGCAATGACCTTTGCGGCTTCGGTCAGGTCTTTGGGCAAGCCGAGGTTGACCACCAGGTCATTCGCAGACCCAAGCGGCAATATCCCAAGCGGACCGATTGGTTTATCCATTGACCCTGCCGCATTTACCATGCCGTTTACGACTTCGCCGATGGTGCCATCCCCACCGGCGGCAATGATCGGGGAAAAACCATCTTTCGCGGCTTGTTCTGCCAGCCCCATTACTTCGCCTTTTTTCTCGGAGATGGCAACTTCGAAATCCACGCCCGCGGATTTGAGCGCCGCTTCGGCTTCGGGCCAGCGTGCCTGCGAATTCCAACGATTTGAATACGGATTTAAGATAACTTTGGCGGTCATCGACCCTCCACTAGGTGATCTGAATCAATTGTACCTGAAGTCCATTCTTTAAATTGTGAGAGAACAACGCCTGCAAAGATCAAAACCGCGCCCCACAATTGAATGATTGTAAGACGTTCATTCAGGAACAACCAGCCCGAAAGGACGGCAAAAACCGATTCGAGGCTGAGCAGCAGGGCTGCGTCGGCGGGAGGCGTGTGTTTTTGTGCCCAAATTTGCAGGGTATAGCAAAGTCCAAGTGCAAGAAAAGCAGTGTATCCAACGGCAAACAGGAAACTTGAATTCAAGACCGGCAACGGCTCAACAACAAGCCCCACGCCAAGATTAAGAACACCGCAAACGACCAACTGTCCCACCGAAAAGGATACGGCTTCATACCTCGAAGCATATTTTCCGAGCACAACCACATGCACCGCCCAGAACATTGCGCCGAAGAATTCCAACAGATCGCCAAAATGGATAATAAACCTTCCGCCCGTGGACAAAAGAAAAGCGCCGATCATCGCCATAAAGATGGCGGCAACAAATATCCAATGCGGCTTTTCGCCCCAAAGGATAAAAAGCAAAATGGGAATCAACACCACATACAAACCCGAAATAAAACCGGCATTCCCCGCCGTGGTGTAGACGATGCCCGATTGTTGGAACGCGCTGCCAACGAACAGAACGACACCGGCAATCCCCATCCACTTAAGCTGTTTTTTAGACATTCCTTCATTTGAAACCCTGAAAGAACGGACAGCAAACGGCAACACCACCAAAGCTGCCAGCAAATAACGCGCTCCATTGAAGATATACACACTGCCGACCTGCCCCACAACACGCTGGGCAACAAAGGAGGAACCCCAAATGACGGCAATGAAGAAAAGAGTAATGTCAGCTTTTAGGCGCATGGAAATTGAAATATCCTCGGGTAAATATAGAGAATAGATTCTACTTTACCACGGGGTAAAATAACCAACAATAAATATGACATATTCGATTCAATCAAGGATGAAAAAACTGTTCATTCTAATCGTTGGAATGGTGGTGCTTATTATTGGTATTGGAATCGTCTTTTTCAGCTCAAGGCTTAACGCCTCTCGAAAATTGACCTTTGAAGAATGCCAGAACGCTGGCGGAGCAGCCTGGGTAGTGGACTTGTATCATCCAGATATTTGCCCATCCTGCGCGGAATATTTCGCATGCGAGCAGGAAAACAGCGGCGCGCCAGACATTCGCGAAGTTTGCCCACAGGCTTTTGCATGTACTGACTGTTTATCAAAAAACTTTCCATACCCCAATAAATGTCCCGACGGGAAGAAGAAAATCGGCGAGATATCCGATGCCGAGACCTGGTTCCAGTGCTGCAAGTAAGCTTTGGACAAAATATTTTTTAGAAACAGAAGAGAGAGAACATGATTATCGATTTTAAAGGCAAGATCTTTTACTGGCGTGGTCCTGCCCCGTTCTTATTTGTTGCTGTTCCAGAAAAACAGAGTCAGGATATAAAATCCGTTTCGGGTTTGGTGACATATGGCTGGGGAGTAATCCCCGTCCAAGCGCAGATCGGTGAGACTGAATGGAAAACGTCGCTTTTCCCAAAAGATGGACGTTATCTGGTTCCGATCAAAATGAGCGTCCAAAAAGCGGAAAATGTAACTGTGGACGATAACGTAAGCATAAGGCTTGAAATAAAGCTCTAACGTATTTCGCATCGCGGGTGATACAATCAATCAACTTATTGTTATGTACAGCCCAGAGACCATCTCGAACGAGAAAGAGGATTTCAAAAAAGCGGTTTTGAACGCGCGTCCGTTCAAGCCGCTTTATGTTAAGTTCAAGGTTTTTTACGGCTGCAACCTGAAATGCGAGATGTGCAACCACTGGCGGGAAACGCGCGAATCCCCTGTCAACGCGGACAGATTCAAGGCAGTCATTACTGAATTGGGGGAAATGGGCACGAAGAAGATCCATATCTCCGGCGGCGAACCGATGCTTCGCCCGCAGATTCCCGACTTCGTGGAACTCGCCTCGTCCCTCGACATCAAAGTGACCATGACCACCAATGGCACGCTCATCACCAAAGAGAAAGCCAAGCATCTGGTGGAAGCGGGTCTGCGCGGTGTGAACATTTCCATCGACTCGCCGCTTCGCAAAATGCACGAAAAGATTCGCGGCGTGGAAGGCGCATTCAAAGCGACCACCAAAGCTGTTGGACTCTTCCGTCGATACAAGCACAAAGGCAAGTTGACCATTCGCATCAACACCGTGGTCAGCCGCACAAATTACGAGACGCTCGCCTCGCTCCCGGACCTCGCGCACGAACTCGGCGCGGACGGCATCAACTTGATCCCAGTGGATGATCATTGCGGCGAGATTCTGTCCATGCGGAAAAAAGACATCGCCAAATTCAATGAAGAGATCGCGCCGCGCATTGCGGAACGCGCGCTCGAATTGGGGCTGATCGTTTCGGATGAAGATGCTTTTCCCTTTGGGCGAGACGAGTCTGAGGTCCGGTTGGGACGCGCGGGGAGATATGCTTTCGGCTTTTACGACAAGCATCCATGCTACGCGCCGTGGACGCACACACTCATCGACTTCAACGGCAATGTCTACGTTTGCTGCATGACGCGCGAAAAGATTCCCCCGTTGGGAAATATCATTCATCAATCATTCAAGGAAATTTGGGATGGCGCAGCGTATCGTCAAGTCCGTTTGAACATGCACCCGCCTGCGCTCAAACCTTGCGCCCGCTGCGATGACTTTATTGATCAGAACAAAAATATTTGGGAAACGATCGGACCGTATTAAAAACATCCCGTCATTGCTTCGGGCGAAAATCATCGCCCTCGCAATGACGGGATAAAATCAACTTAAGTCAGAGAACATATCGCTGCTGTCATCGTCATCCCACGTGCTGGCGCGACCAAACGTATCGAGATCGGCAAGCGAAAATGTGGATGCCGCGATCGGCAAAGCAACCGGCATTTCCAACCCCTGCTGACATGCAAGACAAACCCGTCCTTCTTTTGTTGCGTTCGTGTGTTCGTCGCAAAACCCGCGACCACACTTCACGCAAGTCCCCAACGCGGGGTTTTCACAACGATGTGGAACCAAATAACCAATAACCATTTCACATTGATCTGCCATCGAGACACCTCATGAAAATTGCCTTGCTTAGCGAAAAGTATACACCAGACATCGGCGGGCTCGCAATCTCAACAGGACGTTTGGGGGAGATGCTTGCGTCAGCCGGACATGACATCCGCCTCTTCGCCCCGACCTCCAGCCTGCCACCCACCATCAAACAGACTCAACCCTCAAGCGGAGTCCGCGTAACGCGTTTCGGCGCACACAAACGCGTGGACGACACGCTGGTCAATTGGTTTGAGTTGGTCGTTGACGAACACAAACGCGAGCCGTTCGACCTTATACAAGCCTACTTTCTGCCAATGGCTGGATTTGTCGGCGTGTATGCTGGCAAGTATTTGGGCGTTCCAAGCATCGTCTCCATTCGCGGGAACGACATCGAACGCGCGGCATTTGACCCAGGCAAATTTTCACATGTGATGTACGCCTTGCAAAACGCAAGTGCAGTTACAACAAATGCCAGCATCTTGGCGCAAAAAGCGAAAGCGTTTGTGGATAGAGAAATCCATATCATTTCCAATGGAATTGATACTAATCGTTTCAAGCCAATGGAAAAGAATGAAGTTTTGGCGGAAATGTTGAAGGTTGAAAGTCAAAGGTCGAAGGTCATTGGGTTCGTTGGTGAGTTGCGTGAAAAGAAAGGGTTGTCAACTCTCCTTTCTGGCTATGCGCAAATACATAAAAAGCAAGCCGCCACACTGTTAATTGTCGGCGAGGTAAGGGCGGGGGCGGATGAGCAGGCGCTGGCTGAGTTCCGAGGCGCAAATCCTGAGGCGCGGATCATCGTCACGGGTCAAGTCCCCCACAAAGACCTGCCATCCTATTATTCGTTGATGGATGTTTTCGTTCATCCGTCTCTGCGCGATGGAATGCCGAATGCAGTCCTCGAAGCGATGGCTTGTGAAAAAGCGGTCATTGCAACGCCGGTTGGCGGGATGCTGGATATTTTGGAAGATGGAAAGAATGGTATGCTTATCAACGTCAATGATGCAAACGCGCTTGCAAAAAAAGTTATGGAATTGTTAGACAATTCTGAGATGCGTTGCGCATTGGGTAAGAATGCAAGAGACTTAGTGGTAGGCAAGTTTTCGCTCGATAACGAGTTGCAGGCAAACCTGAATTTATATCGAGCGCTCGGATTGAATGTGACCTGATTTAGAGAGGAGGTTCACTTGGCATACTATCTTGTAACTGCCAAACCGATCCGCTCAAAGATGAGCGATCTACGAAACTGGCTGGACAGCGGGGAAATTCAAAAGATGCGACCTTTTGGAAACGCGCTTCATTCTGGACTGGATAACGCACGCTGGCTTTCTGACGGTATTGCCGTCTGGGAGGAGGAAGACTACTGCGTCCCTCCGCTTGCACAGGAGCGAGCGGCTGTCCTGGACGCACATTTCACAAACCTTGAAGTTAAACATGTGGATAAAGGGAACGGCTGGAAGCAAATCGAATCGTTGAAAAAGATATGGGAAACCAATGACAACACTATTTGATTCTACGAAGAACGTTAAAAATGAACTTGGCAAGCAAAAATATATCGCCTCTGATGAGATCGCGACTATTGTGTATCTTTCTCAAAAGCTTGGCAAGCCGCTTCTAGCGGAAGGTCCTGCCGGTGTGGGAAAGACCGAACTCGCCAAAGCCATCGCCAGCGCCACCGGACGCGAGTTGATCCGCTTGCAATGCTACGAAGGTTTGGATGAATCCAAAGCGTTATACGAATGGGAATATTCGAAGCAGCTTTTATACACACAATTGCTGCGCGACAAATTGAACGATACGCTCGGCAAAGCCGAGTCACTCGGCGAAGCCGCGGACAAATTGGCAAAAGAGGAAGATGTCTTCTTCTCGAACCGTTTTCTGCTGCAACGTCCGTTGTTGAAAGCCATTTTGAGCGAAAAGCCGACGGTACTTCTCATCGACGAGATCGACCGCGCCGATGCAGAGTTCGAAGCGTTCCTTCTGGAAGTGTTGAGCGATTTTCAAGTTTCTGTGCCCGAGTTGGGGACGCTTGCAGCAAAACATAAACCTTTCGTGGTACTGACCTCGAATAATACGCGCGAGCTTTCCGAAGCGTTGAAACGGCGCTGCCTGTACTTGTTCATCGATTATCCGAATTTACAGGAAGAACTTGCCGTCGTTCATTTGAAAGTCCCCGATCTGAATCCCAAACTGGCGCAGCAAGCCGTGGAATTCGTCCAACGCCTCCGCAAATCGGACATGCGCAAGTCCCCGTCCATCAGCGAGACACTGGACTGGGCAAATGCGCTCGTGGCGTTGAACGCGTCCAATTTGGATAAGGATGTTTTGGAAGACACTCTGTCGGTTCTACTCAAGCACGAAGCAGACTTGCAAAAAGCCAAGCGGCAGATGATCAATCCTCCGCAATCAAGGCAGCGTCCGCCCACGGATGATTTTGGCAGGTTTTCCGGGAATTAAAACGGAGACATAAATTATGGAGTCCCGCATCTTACAGTTAATCTCAGCCTTGCGCGCCAGCGGAGTGCGCGTGTCACTTGCCGAGTCTGCCGAGGCGTTCTCGGCTGTGGATTTGATGGGGATCCAGGATCGCGAGTCGTTTCGGCTGTCGTTACGCGCCACGCTGATCAAGGACGTCAAAGACCTGCCGACTTTCGATAAGCTATTTCCGCTTTTCTTCGGCTCGGGTCAACCGCCAATGATGGGTGGAAACCCGTCTGATGATTTGACGCCGGAAGAGATCCAAATGCTGGCGGAAGCGTTGAAGCAATTTGCGGAGAATCTCCGTCAGCGTATGGAAAGGCTGATGAATGGCGAACCCCTTTCAAAGTCCGAGTTGGAGGCGCTGGCGCAGTTGGTCGGTTTGAATCACGCGGATAATCTTCAATATCAAAACTGGATGTCGCAGCGCATGATGCGCGCCATGGCGTTCCCTGAAGTCCAAAAGGCGATGCGCGAGTTGATGGAACAACTTTCTGAAATGGGCATGAACCGCGAGCGTGTGGAGCAGATCCGCGAGATGATCCAGCAGAATATGCAGGGCATGCAGGAACAGATCAACCAGTTTGCGGGGCAGCGCATCGCGGAAAATATGAGCGAACATCCGCGCGGCGATAATATTGAAAACCTGATGAACCGTCCGTTTCAGGCGCTCTCCGATGCGGACAAAAAAGTTTTGCAGCGAGAGGTCAAACGGCTCGCCGCCGCATTACGTACGCGGATTGCCTTGCGGCAAAAACGCATGAAGAGTGGACAGATCGACCCAAAAGCGACCATCCGCGCAAATCTCAAATATCACGGCGTGCCGATGGAGATCAAACACCGTGACCGAATCCGCAAGCCGAAGATCGTGGTCATCTGCGATGTCAGTACGTCGATGCGTTTCTGTTCCGAACTGATGCTGAGTTTTCTATTTGCGCTGCAAGGGCAGGTCCGCAAGACACACGCCTTTGCATTCATCGATCATCTCGAATCCATCTCGGAAGATTTCTCCGGCACGAACGCAGACGAGGCGATCCAATCCGTTTTGTGGCGCATGCCAAGCGGACATTACAACACCGACCTCGGCTGGTCGCTGAACGACTTCCAAAGCGAATACATGGATACCCTGAACAGCGGGACGACACTTCTCATCGTTGGGGATGGACGCAACAATTACAACGATCCGCGCCTCGACATTTTCTCCACCATGTCGCGCCGCGCCACGCGGACCATTTGGCTGAATCCTGAACCTCCGCACATGTGGCACGGTGACAGCGACATGGTGAAATATGCGCCGCTTTGCAATAATGTCTTGAAGGTCAGCAATCTGCGTGAGCTGACGCAGGCAGTGGATGAGTTATTGGCTGGGTAAATTTATCGACAAGCAGGGCGAAACAGGGTGCGGATGATAGTCCGCGCCCTGTTTTTTATTTAACATTGAAATTTCCTTGCTATAAATACCATATAAGTCTCAACGAGTATAATAAAATAGGTAAATATTAGTGTATTCTTACAGGAAAACAAAATGGCGAAAATCCTGATCGTAGATGATGATGAAAAAGTGACCACCCTGCTTGGGCGATACCTTTCTTCGCTGGGATATCAAGTCACAACGACCAACCAAAGCTCAAAAGCCATGTCGGTTGCAGAGCAGCTCCGACCAGATCTATTCATTCTCGATATCATGATGCCCCCGCCCGACGGCTTTACCCTGACAAGTATGCTGCGCGATGATGTAAAATTTGCCAAGACGCCCATCCTCATCATCACCGCGCTGGACAACAGCAACAGCCGTGCGACCACTCTGGGCGCAAACGGTTACCTTGCAAAACCTTTTAATCTGGATGAACTAGCCGCCAAAATCATGGAATTAATTGGCAGCCTGAAATAAATACTTTATGGAGATCGAAATGGCTAAAGTATTAATAATCGACGATGACATTGAAACCATCAAATTATTGGAAACCATTGTGCAAATGGAAGGGCACGAAACATTCTCCGTCAGCGAGAGTAAAAATGCCATTCAGGCTGTAGAAAATTACAGACCCGACCTGGTTTTGCTGGATATCATGATGCCGGAGATCAATGGCATTGCCATTTGCAAATTGATAAAATCCAATACAGATATCAACCGCACAAAAGTGATGATGGTCTCCGCACTCAGCGACGACGGCACAAAACGCGACTCGCTCAATGCCGGCGCGGACCAGTTTGTGACAAAACCGATCCTCCCCAAAGTGCTGTCGCTTCAAATGAGCCAGATCTTAAAATCATAAAATCCTGAAAATACAGCAAGATACCTTGATTTTGTTCATCATTGGCTTTATCATAGACATTGTGGATTTTCAATTCGAACTCATTCGCTTTTCAGGATAATCGCATGGCAAAAATTATGATGGTGGACGATGACAAACTGGTAACCGAGTTGCTGCAAAAACTGCTCAAAGCGGAAGGCTTCGAAACCGTTGCCGTCAACGACAGCACCCGGGCGATCGAAGTAGCCAAATCAGAAATGCCCGACCTTTTTCTTCTTGACCTGATGATGCCCCAACCCGATGGGTTCCGTTTGTGCAGAATGCTGCGAGAAGAGTCCCTTTTCACCCGAACCCCCATCATCATCGTCACCGCACTGGATGACGGCGACAGCCGCGCCGTCGCTTTTGGGGCAGGCGCAAACGATTACCTCACAAAACCCTTCCATCCGGGTGAATTAAAAGACAAAATAATGGAATCCTTGGAAAGCTGAAAACCCCATCCAGAACAAAGAAACAAAAACACGCCTCAAATGAGGCGTGTTTTTTCAATATCAGGTATTTACTTAAGCGTGCGGATGAATGCAACCGCCTGCCAAATCTGCTCGTCGGTCAAAACACCCTTCCAGGCAACCATGGCGGTACCTTCCTTACCGGTGTTAATGCGCCAGTAAAGATAGTCGTCGCCAACGGTGGGAGCAAACTCAGCCAAATTCTTCGGTTGAGGATCAAGCGCGGCACCGGCAGGACCGTCACCATGTCCCTGAGGACCGTGGCAGGATTCGCAGTTGGTTTTGAAAACTTCAGCACCGGCTGTAGCAGCATCCGCCCCAAGCGGACTGGTAGCACCAGCATATTCGGCAGGAACAGGCTCAGGAGTGGCAGCAGCCTGTGAACCACACGCCGCAAGCACAACTGCGCTCAGAACCAGCACAACAAACAAGACTTTCTTCATCACAAACCTCCAGTTGATTTATATTGGAAAAATTATAGCGAATATGTAAAAAAAGACACCGTGACTTTAGTTACATAAAAAAAGTGACAATCGTTTTAGCGAGCAAACTGCAACGCTATTTATTCCTGCGTCCGCCTTTTAACTCGCGCTGAAGTTTCTCGAACCCGTCCCAATCACCTTTCGCAGCCAGCTTCGCCTGATCGATCCACCCCTCCGGGCTCATCATCTGCAAACCGGCATCGTCCAACAACTTCTGGACATCAGATGCCTTTGCATGAGCCAGATCGTCAAACGTCTCAATACCAGCCTTCGCAAGGACTTTGGCAACCTTGGGACCGATCCCCTCGATCTTTTTCAGATCATCCGCAGACTTCTTCCCGGATGACACCGCTTCACTCTTGACCTCAACCTGCTCCGGCTTTCTCGAAGCTGCCCACCAGCCGACGACAACAGCAAGAGCAAAAAACCCCAACAGGATCAATAACAACCAGACAAGTTCCGTATTGGGACCCTCGCCGCCCTCCGACAACAAACGCAACGCAAGCATGTTTGCCTCCATAATTTTCAGATCTGCGGCACTTATACGTGAAAACAAGAAGCGTGTCAACTCTTCGAGTAAAATTGCCCGATATTATCCACGGAGTTCACACATGAAAAAAAGAATATGGCAGACCGCCGCAGTTCTATTGGCTGTAATCATTGTCATTCTGAGGTTGACAGCCAAACCTGCCCCCGACCATCCCTACTACGCAGACGGTCTTAATTACCCGCTTGTCATCGCCCACCAAGGCGGAGACGGCGTCTGGCCCGGAGAGACCATGTTCGCATATCAGCATGCCGCAGACCTCGGCGTAGACGTTCTCGAAATGGATATCCATATCACCGCAGACGGCGCACTGATCCTTATGCACGATGAAACCGTTGACCGCACCACCGACGGCACAGGCGAGATCGAAAGCATGACCCTCGCCCAGCTCAAGGAACTTGACGCCGCCTACGACTGGTCACCTGACGACGGCGCCACGTTCCCCTACCGCGGGCAGGGAATCACTGTGACAACTCTCGAAGAGGTCTTCAAAGCCTTTCCAGATAAACACATGACCATCGAGATCAAAAAGACAAACGCTTCCATGATAAAACCCTTCTGCGCCCTCATCCGCGAATACGATATGCAGGACAAGGTCTTGGTGGCATCCTTTTATGATGACAAACTCAAGGAATTCCGCGCCGAATGCCCCGAAGTCGCCACTTCCAGCGCCAAGAACGAGACGACCGTTTTCGTCCTGATGACCAAAGCATTTTTGGGCGGTTTTTATTCGCCAAAATTCTATTCGCTTCAAGTGCCGGAGGAATCCGGCGGAATTACCGTCATGACCCAGGGATTTGTCCGCGCGGCGCACGCCCGCAATTTAGCCGTCGAACCGTGGACCATCAACGACGAAGCCACCATGCGCAAGTTCATCGATTGGGGCGTGGACGGAATCATCACAGATCGACCAGATATCATGATGGAAGTACTGGGAAGATAAATGAGCGAATATACAGAATATATCGACAAAAACCGCAGGGAAAGAGAAGCGAGTTTTGCGTCCGATCCGTTGAGTTGGCTGAACCTTGTCGGCTTGTTCTGGCTCAAGGAAGGAAGAAACAGCTTCGGCAGCAGTCCCGAGGCGGATATTTCCCTTCCTCAATTTCCACAACCCGTTTGCGGATACTTCCAATTTGAATCCGGGCAAATCACTGTCCACGCCGAATCAGAAATGAAGATCAATGGCGGGGCATTGGTATCGCGCCCTTTGATAACCGATAGGGATGAAAAACCAGACCTGCTCGATATTGGCACTCTTGCCATGAAGATCATCGTTCGTGGAGATGCCACCCTCGTCCGCGTTTGGGATCGGGAGGCGGAACTCAAAAAGGGATTCGCCGGGTTCAATTATTTCTCCACCGACCCGAAATACAAAGTGACGGCAAAATATGTCCGTTATGATCCGCCCAAGCCGACTATTCGCGTGGAGGGAATCGGCACGGAAGTCCAAACCTTTTTCATGGGACAGGCGCAGTTCAGCTTGAACGGCGTGGAATGTACCCTTGAAGCCGAGCAAAGCGGCGACGAGTTGTTGTTCAATTTCAAAGATGAAACGAACAACGACTCCACCTATGGCGGTGGACGCCGATTTTACCTCCCGTCACCCGAAGGCGACGAGATCATCCTCGATTTCAACCTGACCAATAACTGGCCCTGTGCCTACACCGCGTTTGCCACATGCCCGATCCCGCCAAAGGAAAATAAATTAAAAGTAAGAGTTGAAGCGGGAGAAATGAAATTCAAGGAGTAGTGTTTTAAAAAAGAGTAACGAGTTGAAGTGTCTCGTTACTCTTTTGGTCTGACGTTCTATTCCATCCAGGTCACGCGGTCTTCAAAACCAATTCGCGTGTAGGGTTCGGGCGTTACATCGGGATACCCCACATAGATAAAGCCGACGATATGCTGATCGGGAGCGAAGCCAAGAAATTCCTTCACTTTTGCATCACGCGCCCATTCACCTGTCCGCCAGATCGCGCCAAGTCCCAGTGCGTGCGCGGCGAGCAAAATATTCTGGCAGGCGGCAGATGCAGCGGAGATATTCTCCACTTCGATAATATTCGACTCTTCAGGAATATCCGCCCCAACGGCGATGAGCACCGGTGCGCGGAGCGGCAAGCCCCGGGGTTTCTCCAAAGCTTCGGCTGGCACATCCGGATTCCGGTCCGCGAAAGAGGCGGCCATTACGTCACCCAATTTTTTTCGCCCATCCCCGGTCAAAACCACAAAGCGCCACGGTCGCACTTTATGATGATTGGGAGCCTGCACACCAGCCGCCAAAAGTTTTTCAATAATGTCCCGCGGCACGGCATCCGGTTTCACTTTCTTAAATGTTGTTCTTCCATGTATAGCTTCAAAAAGTTCCATTGCTTCCTCCGTCCATCACAGACGCCGAAAGGTAAAATTGTCTTACCATGAAAATTTTCTATTCTGAGGAACATCGCAATCATTATCCGCCTTTTGAGGTTTTCGACGGCGGCATCCGCGTGCCATATTACGAAAATCCCGACCGCATGGATCGGATTTTGACCGAGCTCAAAAAAACAGATTGGGCGGAATTTTCAGCGCCGGAGGATTTTGGGCTTGACCCGATCCTCGCCGTACATGACCGGGACTATATCAACTTCCTCGCCTCCTGCTGGGACGAGTGGCTGGCTTCTGACCCCGAAGTTGCATCTGCGCCGGAGAAGCACGCCTTTTTGCCAGCGACATTTGCATTGCGGCGCAAGGCGCGCCCAACATCCTCATTGCGCGGACGGGGCGGCTACTACATCATGGACCTTTCCGCCTGCATCGTGGCAGGGACGTACAAAGCCGCGCTCGCCTCTGCGAATTGTGCATTGAGTGCCGCGAATTCATCCTTCAGCCTGCATAATTCATCCTTTGCCTTGTGCAGACCGCCCGGTCACCACGCCGGGAAAGACTACGCGGGCGGATATTGTTTTATCAACAACGCGGCTGTGGCTGCCAATTGGCTTTCGCAAAAAGGAAAGACTGCCATTCTCGATATCGACTACCATGGCGGCAATGGCACACAGGATATCTTCTACGAACGCGACGATGTCTTTACCATTTCCATTCACGGCGACCCGGACTTTGAGTATCCGCATTACGCCGGTTTCGCAGATGAGACCGGCGCTGGCAAAGGAATCGGTTTTCACCGAAATTTTCCGCTGCCAAAAGATACCGATGACAGCGGCTATATCGCGGCGTTGGATGAGGCGCTGAATGACATCCAAATTTTTGCGCCGGAATTTTTAGTGCTATCCTTTGGCGCGGACACCTTCGACGGCGATCCGCTTGGGCTGTTCCACGTCACACGTGATGGATTTCAAAAAATAGGACAAAGGATCGCTGGATTAAATCTGCCAACTGCCGTTATCATGGAGGGCGGTTATTCGAACGCCGCTTTAGGAGAAAACACACGTACTTTATTGGAGAATTTCAAATGAGAAAATGGCAACCGATCCTATTGATATTGACCGTTCTTCTAAGTGCCTGCGCCGCGCCTGCCCAGATTGAACCATCCCCTACTCCGCAGGATACGGCAACTCCAATTGTGGTGTATATCACCGCCACCTCGGCGCCGACGCTCACACCCACCATCACATTCACGCCTGCGCCGACAGACACGCCCGAACCGACAATTACTCCCACGCCTGAATTTACATTCCCAAGTGTGACCGTTAATAAACAGGCACACTGCCGTTACGGACCGTCGGCTGCATACCTCCACGCCGCCGATTTATATGCGGGCGATACGGGAACCGTCCGCAATCGTGCCATGTACAGCAGTTGGTTGTACATCAAATTCGACAAGCTCAATTATTTCTGCTGGGTCGCGCCTTCTGTAGTGGACGTTGTCGGCGATGTCAGCACGCTGGAGAAATATGAGCCCAATCTGCAATCGATCGGCAGCAATCAGTATGGTCCGCCGCAGAATGTACATGCGTCGCGCAATGGAGACGAAGTCACCATCTCATGGGACCAGATGCAGATGACAGCCGATAAAGACCGCGGCTATCTTATTGAGGCGTTCGTCTGTCAGAACGGCGCTTATATCTGGTGGACGTTCTCCTACCCGGATCAATTCGTCACCAGTTATAGTGTCAAAGATGAAGCGGGCTGCGCCGCGCCGTCATGGGGCAGAATTTACACAGTGGAAAAGCACGGCTTTTCGCAGCCTGCCGAAATCCCCTGGCCCCCGCCATAATTCTGGGAATCAAAAACTCCTGCTTCCGCAGGAGTTTTTATTTTTCCCTGGCTATCCGGTGGCAATACCCGCCTTCTTGAAGGCACCTTCCAAAACCTCGATCGTCACAGGTTTGATCACCATTGCCTGTGCGCCGCCACGCATCACATGCTGGCGCGTTTCGGGCTGGTCATCGGATGTAATGATAATTACGGGCACTTTCATCAGGCGCGGCTCGCGGCGAATATATGCCAACACTTCGGTACCGTCCACGCCGGGCATGTTAATGTCCAGACAGATAAATTGCGGGACCACACTTGCCAAAACTGACATTGCAGCACTGGAACCATAGGCAACCCTCGCGGGGAGCTCCAACAAGCCGAGCATTTGTTGCAGGGCGTCCGCCGTCTGGCGGTTATCGTCAATGATCAAGCCTTCGGTCATCAATCCTCCAAAATTATCGTGTCCTTTACGGACACATCATTTCCTTTCAGTGTGGATACCGCCTCCCCAAAACAGGCATCAGCCAACAGGTCAAAGAGAGGCGAAAGCGGTTCGTCTTCGGCAAATTTCCCGGAATTCACATGGTTCCCTACACCCTGATGCAACCGTCGAAGCCATGTTGAGGTGAGTATACTCTTCCTGTTTACAGCCCGCAATGGACTCTTTGGAATTGTCATCAAACCCAAATGATAACCCAATAGTTGAAGGAAACGCCAACTCGTAACTTGTGGCTCCTACCCGATCCCATCCATTGCGGCGCCAAGACGTTCGATGATCTCATCCACTTCATCTTCAGTGATCGAAAGCGGAGGCGAGAAAGCCAGTGTGCTTCCCAGCGGACGTGAGCGCAACCTATGCGCTTCTGCGGCTTTGAATATCTTCGCAGCAGTGGCAGGATCGGCGGTTTTGGATTCTTTATCGGACACGATCTCCACGCCGCAGACCAGACCAAGTCCGCGCACATCGCCGACGAAGGGAAATTCTTCCAGCTTCTTCAAGCCTTCAAGCAGACGTTTCCCCAACTCACGGGCACGCTTTGGAAAATCTTCCCGTTCCATGATTTCGAGATTCTTGAGTCCCACCGCGCACGCCATGGCGTGACCAGAATATGTATATCCGTGCATGTATGCTTCTGTATCCGCCGCAGATTCCATCGTTTCGCGGATCTCATCCGAAATTTGAATGCCGCCAAGTTGGGCGTATCCGCTTGTGATGGCTTTGGCGAACGAAAGAATATCCGGCTTGACGTTCCAATGTTTAAGCGCGAACCATTCGCCGGTCCGCCCGAAGCCGGTGATGACTTCATCCGCGATGAAGAGGATTCCATGCTTGTCACAAATTTGCCGGACGAGAGGGAAATAATCGTCGGGTGGAACGATCACGCCTCCGACGCCCATAACAGGCTCGGCGATGAAAGCGGCGACGGTGTCGGCTCCTTCGCGGAGAATGGCTTCTTCCAACTCCCGAGCCGCCGCCTGCCCGACAGTTTCCCCATCCTTCAATTGACCTTCGTAGCGATACGGATTCGGCGCAGGGATGTGGACAAATCCCTCCGGCGCGGGACCGAACATGGTGTGATATTTTTCAAGCCCAGTAGCGAACGTGGTGGCAAGCGTCACGCCGTGATACGCACCCTTCCGCGCAATGACCTTGTACTTGCCGGGTTTGCCTTTGCGCTTCCAGTAATAACGCGCGGTCTTGAACGCGGAGTCATTCGACTCGGAACCGCCGGATGTGAAGAAGGTTGTATTCAAACCTTCGTATGCAAAGCCCGCCAATTTATCTGCCAGTTGGGATGACGGTAGATTGGTCATGCCCGAAAAATTGGACGTGAACGCAAGCTCCTTCATTTGGTCGTAGGCGGCTTTGGCAAGCTCTTCCCTTCCATACCCCGCATTGACGTTCCACAGTCCCGCCATGCCGTCAAGGATCTTGCGTCCGTCTGTGGTGTAAAGCCACACGCCCTCACCCTTTTCGATCACCAACGGGTTGGCATGGGATTTGGGATGATAGGTTGGGTGTAGCTGATGTTTATCTTTTTCGATCCAGGTTTGGGTTTGGTCGGTCATGGTTTCTCCTTATCGGTTACAGGTTCAAGGTCATAGGTTCAATGTTGCAGGTTCAAGGTTACAGGTGTCGCACTTAACCTGAAACTTTAAACTTTCTACCCCAACACTTCCACGTCATGCGGACCGGACTCTTTCAACCCTGCCCCCGTCATACGCATGAAGATCGCCTTTTCTTGAAATTCTTCGATATTGTGCGCGCCGCTGTAGCTCATCCCCGACTGCAAACCGCCGACAAGTTGAGTCAACACTTCGCGCGCCTTGCCGCGATACGGAACCGCAGCTTCCACGCCTTCGGCAACGTAATCTTCGATCTCTTCACGGGTCAGGTCGTTGCCTTCACGCTTGTTCCGTTCAATATTCGCCGCCAAAGACGCCATTCCACGCGACGCCTTGTAACGATGTCCGCGCCGGGTCATGATCATGCCGGGACTTTCATCCGTGCCAGCCAGCATAGACCCGATCATCACCGACTGCGCACCCGCGGCAATGGCTTTGGCAACATCACCGGGGTGACGAATGCCGCCGTCCGCGATGATGGGAATGCCAGCCGAACGAGCCGCATTCGCACATTCGATCACAGCCGTCAACTGCGGGACGCCCGAACCTGCAACCTGACGCGTGACACAGATCGAGCCGGGTCCTACGCCGACTTTTACCGAATCCACACCGGCATCGATCAGCCGCTTCGTCCCATCGGCTGTTGCGACATTCCCTCCGACGATCTGAGCCTGCGGAAAATGCTTGCGGATATTCTTCACCATGTCGATCTCGAGCTGTGAATCACCATGAGCAATATCCACAACAATGCAATCCGCTCCGGCTTGCAAGGCAGCTTCCACGCGCCGCATTTCCCTATCACGCACACCGACCGCCGCACCGACCGCCAAACGTCCCTTTGCGTCTTTCGTCGCCTTCGGGAACTTGGTGATCTTCATAATATCCTTCAATGTCACCAAGCCGGTAATTTTGCCGTCTTTATTGACCAACGGCAGTTTTTCCACGCGATGCTCATGCAGCAAACGTTCGGCATCTTTTAATGAAGTATCAGGCGGAGCGCTCCGAACATCGCGCGTCATGATCGCTGTAACGGGTTTTTCATCATTTTCTTCGAAAAGCAAATCGCGAGTAGTAACAATCCCGACGAGTTTTTCATCCTTATCGACGATCAGGATACCGCCCGTATCCGTCTCTTCGACCACACGCTTCACGTCGCCGACTGTGTGCTGGTTTGTCATCGTGATCGGATTTTCCACGATAAAAGACTCGGCTTTCTTCACCCGCTCGATCTGGCGAGCCTGCTCGGCGATGGTCATGAAGCGGTGGATGATCCCAATGCCGCCCTCCCGCGCCATCGTGATCGCCATCTCGCTTTCAGTCACCACATCCATATTCGCGGAAACGATCGGCGACTGCAAAAATATTTTCTTCGTCAGCGGGCTTTTTGTGGAAAGCAAACGACGCGAGTCCACCTCGGAATATTGAGGCACCAACAACACGTCGTCATAGGTCAGCGCAACATCTTGCAAAATCTTCATAGGAAACTCCCATCGTTCAAAATCAAATCGCACGAATTATACCCATTTGTGCCCATGGGTATTATATAATGCAAGCAGATGAGTCTTCACGCGCTTTCCCCATTGGATGGACGTTACGAAAAGGAGACTTCCCCGCTGCGGGATTTCTTCTCCGAATTTGCCTATCTCCGCACCCGCGCCCGCCTCGAACTGGACTTTTTGGCTGCTCTTTCCAAAACAGGCATTATCTCAACTGAGAGTTTGTCCGGCTACAAGCCGGACAAACAGAACTTTACAGATGAAGATGCGTTGAAGATTCAAGATTACGAAAAGACCACGCGGCATGACGTCAAAGCCATTGAATATTTTCTGCGTGAAAAGATTCCTGCTGAATTACATCAATGGCTCCATTTCGGTCTCACTTCAGAAGATGTGAACAATATTGCCCAGGCGCTCGCCTTGCGAGAATCGCGTGACAAAGTTCTACTCCCTGCTTTAGACAACCTACTTAATTCACTTCGAGACTTCGCAAAAAAGCACCGCACCCTCCCCATGCTTGCGCGGACTCACGGTCAACCCGCCGTGCCTACCACGTTGGGGAAAGAGATCGCGGTTTATCTCGCGCGTTTACAGAAATGCCGCGTAGAAATTGCGTTGCACAAATTCGAAGGCAAGCTGACCGGCGCAGTCGGCAACTTCAACGCCATGCAAGCCGCATTTCCTGATATTGACTGGCTTTCATTTAGCAAAGAATTCGTTGAAGGGCTTGGTCTTGAAGCAAACCTCGTCACCAATCAAATCATCCCCTACGACAATTGGAATCGCTATTTTCAGTCCCTGCAATTGACCAATGCCATTCTGATCGATTTCGCTCAAGATATGTGGCGTTACATCAGCGATGGAATTCTCAAGCAGAAAGTTGTAGCGGGCGAAGTTGGCTCGTCCACCATGCCGCAGAAGGTCAACCCAATTGACTTTGAAAACGCGGAAGGCAATCTCGGCGTGGCAAACGCCATGCTCGGACATTACGTTCAGAAATTATCGGTCTCCAGATTGCAGCGCGACCTTTCGGACTCGACCGTCCGACGCACGTTTGGGACGGCGTTGGGACATACTTTATTGGCATGGAAGAACGCCGCCAAAGGCATGTCGCGCGTGGATGCAGATGAAGAAAAGTTACATGAAGAGTTAAACACGCATTGGGAAGTGGTCAGCGAAGGGGCGCAGACGATTCTCCGCGCGGCAGGACGGAGCGACGCGTACGAGACGCTCAAGTCCCAGACGAGGGGCAGCCAAATGGATGGAACCAGCTACAAGTCGTGGGTCGAGGCGCTGCAGGTAGGTGAAGAAACGCGTAGAAAGTTGGCAAGTCTGTCGCCTGAGTCGTACATCGGGCTGGCAGTCAAAATCGTGGATGAAGCGCTTCGATATTCGATAGTCGAAAATCGAAGCGTCGAATAACAAATATCGGAGTTTCTATGACAGTAATTGCAGTAATTGGTTCGCAATGGGGTGACGAGGGCAAAGGCAAGGCTGTGGATTTTTTGGCGGAGCGCGCGGATTATGTGGCGCGCTTCAACGGCGGGAATAATGCCGGTCATACAGTGATAAATGAGTTCGGCACGTTCAAAATCCATCTTGTGCCTTCGGGTATTTTCGCAAAGAATGCGGTGGGATTGATCGGCGGCGGTGTGGTCGTGGACCCGTCGGTTTTGATCGAAGAGATCGAGATGCTCAACAAATCCGGCGTGAATGTGGATGGGCGTTTGTGGGTCTCGCCGCGTTCACACGTCATCATGCCGTATCACAAAATTTTAGACGGTTTGTACGAAGAAGCCAAAGGCAAAGGCGCGACAGGAACCACGCGGCGCGGAATTGGTCCCGTGTTTGCGGATAAGGTCAGCTATAACGGAATCCGCTGGACGGATTTTACGAGTGACATGTTCGAGCAGCGGCTGGAAGTACAGTTGACGTTGAAGAATAAAATTATCACTGCGTTGGGCGGCGAAGCGTTGGAATTCAACAAAGTGCGCGATGAGTATCGCGCCTATTACGGGAAGGTCAAGCCGTATTTGAAAGAGTTGTTCTCCATCGTGCAAGACGGCTTGAAAGCGGATAAGACCTTTTTGCTCGAACAGGCAATGGGCTCATTTTTGGATACGGATTGGGGAACGTATCCGTTCGTGACCGCATCCACGACAATTCCATCGGCGGCGACGGCTGGACTTGGAATCCCGCCGAAATATATTCAGAACGTCGTCGGCGTGACCAAAGCCTACACCACCCGCGTCGGCGGCGGACCATTGCCCACGGAAATTCACGACACCGAAAGCGAAGTGTATAAGAAATTCGGCGAAGTCGCCGCGACAACGGGACGCATCCGCCGCGTCGGCTGGCTGGATTTAGAGATCGTGAGAACTGCCGCGCAGTTGAGCGGCATGACCGAAATTTGTTTGACCAAGCTGGATATTTTGAGCGGATTGAAGGAAATTCAAGTCTGCACACAGTACAAGTTCAACGGGCAAACCATCCGCTATGCTGATGTAGATGCCTACGGTTTGGACGAAGTGGAGTGCATGTACGAATCCTTCCCCGGCTGGAGCGAGGACATCAGCAAGGCAAAGACATTTGAAGATCTGCCTGCCAACGCGCAGAAATACGTGAAAATGATCGAAGAGGCAGCGGGTGTGCCCGTGAAGATGATCGGGGTGGGTCCAGCAAGGGATGAGACGATTAGAAGGTAGTGAGCAGGGAATAGTGAATAGTGACTAGGTGATGGTTATTTGAACATAACTATCACCTAGTTTTTTTGAAACATATGCGTCAAAAGATTTCTGACCCCGAAGAACGCCAATATCAACGCCACATGGTTCACCACCGCTAAAATCAAATAATTATTCCACGTCGAATTCAACCAGCCAACTTTGGCAAACTGCGCCGCGGCGTAGAACTCCGGCATGGAGACGAAACCCCACGTCTGCGAGAGGCTTTCACCGTCCTGTGTGATCTCGCGCATCTCTGAAATAAGCGGGAAGGCGGGCAAACGCGCAATAAGAACGACAATCACCAGCGCAACGACAAGAATGAGGATTTTTCGCAACATGATTAAACCGGCCTGAACGATTCGATTTTACCGCAGGGACTTCTGCTATACTCGCACCATGAAAAAGAGAAAAACGTTTAAGTTCGATTGGGACGCCGAAAAGGCTGCCCGCAACGAAGAAAAATACGGCGTGACCTTCCAAGAGGCAACGTCCATTTTTACAGACCGGTATGCGCTCTTCTTCGATGATGCCGCACACTCCCAAAAGGAAAAACGGGAAGTTGTCATCGGATACGCACCCTCCACTCGAAGACATATCACCTGTTTCTTCACCAGAGTTGACGGGAGCATTTTCATCATCGCCGCGCGAAAGTCCACGCACAGAGAACGACAGGATTACAAGGACAACTCGGAAGACAAAACGAGAATTGTTTATCAAATAAAGTAAAACTCAACGGGATCCCAAATTGGAAAATACCGCTCACGGATCGGCTTGATCCTGTTATCTTTCATTGCCTTCATCTCGCTCGGACTACCCGACAGTCTGCTCGGCGAGGCGTAGCCGTCCATTCGGGAGAACCTTTTCCGGCATCGCGCGAAGCCATTCCATTCATTGAGCATTCTATTTTCTACTTTGACCGCCTTGTATCATTCAACAACACACAACCCCGCCACAGCGACTACATAAAGGAATACATCATGCAACTCTATTACATCCGTCACGGACAATCCATCAACAACGCCAACGTGGAGAACAAGGATTATCAGGAGCATTCCGACCCGTTCCTGACCGAGAAGGGAAAACAACAGGCGCAGACTCTCGCGCAATTTCTAAAAGAGAATCAGACCATCACCAACACCGAATCATGGAACATACAAAACGAATTCGGCTTTGGCATTACGCACATCTATTGCAGTTTGATGGAACGCGCCGCCGAGACCGCTGCGTACACCGCCCGCGCATTGAACGTCCCCTTTTCCGCCTGGGCGGACATCCACGAAGAAGGCGGCATTTATACGCGCGAGAAGGACAACCGCTTTCAAGGCTTGCCGGGAAAACCGCGTTCTTTTTTCGAGCAAAATTTCCCTGAATTGGAGTTACCCGATTCGTTTGATGAATCCGGCTGGTGGAACCGTTCGTTTGAAGATATGGACGAACGCCAAGCCCGCGCCGATAAAGTACTGGCAGAACTACTGGAGAAACACGGTGATAAAGAAGGGCAGCCCGAACAAAAAATCATCTTTGTCAGTCATGGCGGATTTTTCATGCGCTTTATGTGCGCCGTTCTGAAACTTCCCTGGCGGCAGGCATCGCACAATTTGTATTCGTGGTTCCTGCTCAACAACTGCTCCATCAGCCGTTTCGACTTCGATAAGGAACGGGTTCTAATATCGTATGTCAACAAGGTCGATCATCTGCCCGCGGACTTGATAACAGCATAGAAATCCCTGCGTTATAATCAAGCTGCTCAATAAATTTACAACCTGGAGGTAAATATGAGTCTTATCAATATTGTTTTATGGATACTCTTCGGCGCGTTCGCTGGTTGGATCGCAAGCATTATCACCGGCAGGAATAAGAGAATGGGAGCGGTCGCGAACATCGTGGTCGGTATTGCAGGCGCGTTCATCGGCGGCTTTGTAATGGAGAACTTCTTCGGGCGATCTGTTTCAGGATTCAACCTTTTCAGCCTGCTCGTGGCGATCGGCGGAGCCGTGGTGCTCATCCTGGTCGTCGGCTTGATCACCGGTAAACGAAGATAATTTGATCTGAAGCAAAATCCCTGTCTTTGATGGGGATTTTTTATTTTACATGCCCCGTTCGGGTAAGTTGAAATCATCTCAAAATGACCCATGAGGGGAATGGAATTATTTTCCCAAACCCATAAAATAGGCTTGGTTGTGCGGTCATCCACAAGGGCATTTCTAAAGACCCGCAGCCAGCTGATTCCAGCTCTCCTTGGTTACGCCCCTCCAGGGCAAAAAATGGACAGGCTTGTGCCTGTCCATTTTCCTTTAAATTTACCCATTTGGGTAATAGACCCAACCTCCCCGCGCCTTCTATAATCCCGCAATCAATAAAAAATACCTGTAGGAGAGAATTTCATGGCAAAAACAATCAAGGAAGTCTTGGAAATGGCGAAAAGTGCGCAGGTTGTCGACTTGCGCTTCATTGACCTGCCCGGCACTTGGCAGCACTTTACGATCCCAAGCCAGCGCCTGACGGAAGAGTTTTTCAAAGAAGGCATCCCCTTCGACGGTTCATCCGTCCGCGGCTTTCAGGCGATCCACGAATCGGACATGCTGCTCAAAGCTGATCCTGAGACTGCCTTCACCGACCCGACCGCAGAGACCCCGACACTCGTGATCTCCTGCAACGTCTTCGACCCATTCACCGAGGAACCTTATTCACGCGATGCACGCTATGTGGCACAAAAGGCTGAGGCGTACTTAAAAAGCACGGGTCTCGCCGAAACAGCCTACTTCGCGCCTGAGGCGGAATTCTTCGTCTTCGACGGTATCCGCTATTCCTCCAATCCGAACGAATCATCCTACTCCATCGAATCCGCTGAGGCTTGGTGGAGCAGCAACAAGGCGGAAGGTCCCGCCTATGGACGCCAGATCCAGACCAAGCGCGGATACTTCCCCACCGCCCCCACCGATACGCTCCAGGAACTGCGCAACAAGTTCATGCTTGCGATGGAAGCCGCCGGCGTTTCGATGGACCTGCACCACCACGAAGTTGCCACTGCTGGTCAGAGCGAAATGAGCATGCACTTCACCACGCTCACCCGCATGGCAGATGACCTCCTGCTCTACAAATACATCATCAAGAATGTTGCGCACCAGAACGGCAAGACCGCGACCTTCATGCCCAAGCCCATCTTCGGTGACAACGGCTCCGGTATGCATGTCCACTCCTCTTTGTGGAAGGGCAAAACCAACGTCTTCTACGATGAGAAGGGTTACGCCGGTCTCTCCCAGACCGCCATCTATTACATCGGCGGTTTGCTCAAGCATGCCCCCGCACTGCTCGCGTTGACCTCACCCAGCACAAACTCGTTCCGCCGCCTCGTGCCCGGCTACGAAGCACCCGTCAACATCGCCTACTCACAGCGCAACCGCTCCGCGATCTGCCGTATTCCGGCGAACAAAAGCTCGAAAGCCAAACGCGTTGAATTCCGCGCGCCGGACGCCACCGCCAACCCCTACCTCGCATTCTCTGCCATTCTCATGGCAGGTCTCGACGGCGTGTTGAACAAGATCGATCCAGGTGATCCACAGGACCGCGATCTGTACGAACTGCCCGCTTCCGAGAAGGCACTCATCAAACAGGTTCCCTCCAGCCTCAGTGCCGTGCTCGACGCGCTCGAAGCCGACCACGACTTCCTGCTTCAGGGCGGTGTCTTCACACCCGACCTGCTCGAAGAATACATCAGCTACAAACGCGCCAACGAAGTGGACCCCATTCGCCTGCGCCCGACACCGCACGAATTTGTCCTTTACTTCGACGCCTAATCTGCACGACTGAAATCGCTTCATACTCCGCCGACGGTTGTTTTCACACTCCTGAGCATGTTACTCACTGTCGGTTGCCCTTCCGAATCGTAGGGGCGGAACACAGCACCGCCCCTACGAAAACTTTTTTATGAGCCCACTCCTTTTCTCCTCCTTCGTTCTCGGTATCGCCTTCTGCGCCCCTCCCGGCATCATCACCGCCGAAACCATTCGGCGCGGCGCCGCCCGTGGATTTTTCCCCGCGCTTTCGGTTCAATTCGGCTCCCTCGTCGGCGACACGACCTGGGCAACAATCGCATTGACCGGGCTGGCGTTTGTTATCCAGAACAATGCTGCCAGATTAATTCTCAGCCTGATCGGGATCATCCTAATGGTCAAACTCGCCTGGGATGCGATCAAAGATGCCCGCGAAGGAAAAGAACCCAGCGCAGGAGAAAACAATAACGCCGCACGCAGTGACTTTGCAAGCGGAGCCTTCCTCTCGCTTGGCAACCCAATGAACATCGTCTTCTGGACAGGGCTTGGTACAACTGTTTTCGCCTCCATCGCTGGGGCGCCGCAGCCTATCCACTTTGCGACCTTTTTCGCGGGCTTTCTTGGCGGTGCGATTTTATGGTGCTTTTTCCTTGCCGCGCTCGTCGCATGGGGACGCCAATGGATGACCGGTTCCTTTTTCCGCTTTTTGAACGCCGCCTGCGGACTGGTCCTTTTTTACTTTGCCTTTCAACTTGGGTTGCAAACGGTTCAGAATTTTATTTAACGCATAGGGCGAGTCCCTGTTGCAATGCCATGAAGTAAAATCATTATGAACAAAGATTTACATTACATGGCAAAATCCTCCACTCCCATTTCCTCCGATAATACATCCCCGCGATTGCTGGAAGCGCTCGCCAGTCTGAACCAGATCGGCACTGCCATCAACCAGATCGGCTCGAGCGAAGACCAATCCTCCAGCCTGCAATTGATCGTGGAAAGTGCGATTCGCGTCGCGCCGGGGTTTTCCGCTTCGATCTACATCTACAACCCCGTAACGGACGGTCTCGAAGTCGATTCGCGTGTAGTTGCCTACACAGACGGAAAAGAGATCCACCGCAACGTTAACCCGAGTAAGGACATTCCGCGCGCCAACGGCTTTGGGATGCGCTCCATTCAACGCCGCCGCCAGACGTTTTCCTACGAAGAACCCGACCTCGAGATACATCCATATCAAATAGAACTGGGAGTTAAAGCCGTTGCCAGTTTCCCGCTGATCGTGGCAGATGAAGTCCTTGGTGTTCTATATATCTATGTATATGAAGACCGCAAACTCTCTCAATTCGAAGAGTTAATGCTGCTCAACTTTGTAAACCAGGCGGCGATGGCGATCTATCATGCCCGTCACATGGCGGGAGCCAAACAAAACCTCGAACAAAAAGAGAACGAACTCAGCCGCCTGCGCCGCGCAGGAATGCTGATCTCGTCACGCCTGCGCCTCGAAGAGACGCTCGAATCCATCCTCGAACTTGCGCTCGAATTGACCGACGCCCAATACGGCATCTTCCGCCTGCTGGACGCGAACAACGAATACCTCGTTACGCGCGCGGTCAGTTCAGTACAACTCGAACGCCCGTTGGTGGAAAAACTTCCAGTGGACGGGAAAAGCGTGATGGCGAGTGTGGCGCGCGCCCGCGAGCCGCTGTTGATCCGCGACCTGCGCGAAAAACAATGGGCGGATTTGTACTATCCGCTCGATTCGATCCTGGAGATGCGCTCGGAGTTGTGTGTTCCGCTCATCAACGCCAGCGGACGGCTTGAAGGCGTGCTCAATCTCGAAAGCCCGGAAGTGAATGGCTTCAACGAAGACGACAGCCATATGCTGCAATCACTTGCGACCTACGCGGTCACAGCCATTCAGGAAGTGCGCCTGCTCGATGCGCTGCAGGAAGCCGCGCAGTTATTGATCGCGCAGCCGAGTCATATTGTGCTCAATCGTCTGTGTGCGATGGCAAATGAATTGCTCAACACATCGTCCAGCGCGATATGGCTGGTGAACGAAAAAGGCGAAATGGAGTTGACGTCCGCCAATGGCGCGCAGATCGGCGATAAGCTCCCTGAAGAAAACAACGACTCCAATGCGTTGGTCATGCCGCTGGAGAGCGGGGAAAAGCCATCAGCGTTGGGAATGTTCGGGGTGTTCCACGCAACCAACGGCGGAGTCCGAGGCGATCGATCCGAATGGGACAAAAAAGTATTGGCATGTCTCGCCAATTATGCAGTGCTTGCTGTCCAGAACGAGTCACGTCAACAGGCGCTGCGTTCATCGCAGGAACAGCATCTCATCGCAGAGACGTTCGCAGCGGTCGGCGATATATCCGCGAACCTTTTGCATAACATGAATAATAAAGTTGGGGTGATCCCTGTGCGCGTGCAGGGCATTCAGGATAAATACGAAAAGCTGCTAGAAGAGAATGCATATCTTGCCAAGAGTCTCGGCGAGATCGAACGCAGCGCCACCGCCGCCATGCAGCTTGTGCAGGAAAATCTTTCACACCTGCGCCCGATTCGATTGGAGCAAATTCAAGTCGCTCCTCGAGCAATGGATGCTGTTCACGTTGTACAGGCTCCGCCTGAGATCGAGATCAAAGTGAACGGACTCGATGAACTGCCAATGGTCAGCGCAAGCGGACAAAGCCTTTCATTCGTGTTTCGCAACTTGATCGAGAACGCCATCGATGCCATGCAGGGCGAAGGCGCCATCAACATCCAAGGCAGCCAAAATGACGGCTGGGTTGAGATTGCCGTCAGCGACACAGGGCGCGGCATTCCGCAGGAACTGCATGAACAGATTTTCGAGTTGGCGTATTCCAGCCGCACGCATCCCGGCAAGATGGGTTTTGGTCTCTGGTGGGTCAAAACGTTGATGACTCGTTTGGGTGGAACCGTTACCATCGAGAGCGACGGCACGAACGGCACGACCTTCCGTTTGCGCCTGCCCGTTGCGGGGAAAGAATCATGACGCAGGATCTTCGCGCGCTCGTCGTCGATGACGATAATTCCTGGCGGCAGATCATGAGCGAGATCCTCATCGACAACAATTTCGATGTGGACAGCGCCGAGACCGTGGAGGAAGCTGTCGCCGCGCTTCAATCAAGTCCGCACCGCCTCGCCGTCGTGGACCTTTCGCTCTCCGCCAGCGACCATCACAATCAGGACGGTCTACGCGTGCTCGAGCACATCCGCCGACTTGACCCGAATTGCCGCGCCATTTTGCTGACCGGTTTCGCCACCGTTGAGATCGCTGTCAAGGCGCTGACGGAATATAACGCTTTTACTTTTCTGCGCAAGGAAAGTTTTCGGCGCAGCGAATTCAAGGATATCGTCAAGCGGATTCTTATCAGCGCGCCAAATGCAGTGGATGAAATTCCCGCCTCTCATGCGGACCCTAAGCCTGTTGCTACAACTTCAAGCCCAGCCACGCCGAAAGCCCTCATCGTGGACGATGACGCCGGCTGGCGCAGTATTCTCGAAGATATCATCGGTGAGTCTGAATTCACACCCATCACCTCCGCCAGTTTTGGCGAAGCGCTCGGCTTGCTGCGCAAGGACAAATTTTCCCTCGCCGTGGTGGACCTCTCCCTGCGCGGCGGTCAAAATCTTGACGGACTGCAATTGCTGAACATAACAAAGGGACATCACATTCCCACCATCGTCGTCAGCGGACTCTCCGAGCCGGAAGACATTCAACGCATCTACACGGAACATTCCATTTCGGCTTATATCGAAAAGCAGGCTTTCGACAGAAACGCCTTCAAGCGGCTTCTCTCTGAAACAAAACAAATCAACGAAACGCCCGATGAATTGAGCATTCTTACCGACCGTGAACGCGAAGTTCTAAATCTGCTTTCACAAGGGCTGACGAATAAAGAGATCGCCGAGGAATTGGTCATCACTACAAACACAGTTAAACGGCATCTGAAAGCTATTTTTGAAAAGCTGGACGTCCACACAAGGGCGGCGGCAACTGCGATTGCAACTCGGGGAAAGTAAAACGTGTCATCCTGAGCGGAGCGAAGGATCTCTACTCTTAAATAAGAGACCCTTCAGTCGCAAAGAACATGCTCCTTCAGGGCGACATTACTTTAATGCCGGAAGAATCCTCCCAGTCACTTCGCCAAAGCCGACCCGATACCCGTCGCCCTGACAATAGCCTTTCATTGTCACCATATCCCCATCCTGCAAAAATTTACGTTCCTCACCGCTTGTCAGCTTGAGCGGTTTTTCGCCGCGCCATGTCAATTCGAGCAGCGAGCCATAACTATCGTCTGTAGGTCCGCTGATGGTGCCGGTGCCGCACAAGTCACCGGCACGCATGTTACAGCCGGTAATGGTATGGTGCGCCAGCATCTGCTCCATGCTCCAATATAGATATTTCATATTTGAACGGCTGATCACTTGCGGCGCGTCCATGCCGGAAGATTGCAGATTCACTTCGAGCGTGATGTCAACTCCACGGGCTGGAGCAGCTCCGAGGTAAGGAAGAGGCGCGGGGTCTTGTTTGGGTCCCGGCACGCGGAACGGTTCCAACGCGTCCATCGTCACCACCCAGGGCGAAATCGATGTCGCAAAATTTTTCGCGAGGAACGGTCCGAGCGGCTGATACTCCCACGCCTGAATATCGCGCGCGCTCCAATCGTTGAGAAGCACCATGCCAAAGATATGTTCGTGCGCGTTCTCAACATTGATCGGTTCGCTCAACGAGTTACCTGTGCCAACGAAGAAACCCATTTCCAATTCAAAATCCAATTGGCGCGACGATGTAAACTCCAATGGCGCATCCTTCGGCTTGACCTGCCCGCGCGGGCGGACAATATCCGCGCCGGATAAAACCACGGAACTCGCGCGCCCATGATAACCAACCGGCAAATGCAGCCAGTTCGGCATGAGCGCATTTTCTTTTCCGCGAAACATGGTGCCGACATTGGCAGCGTGTTCACGCGACGCATAAAAATCGGTATAGTCACCAACGTTGACAGGCAAATGCATTTGCACTTCGCTGACGGGAATTACCGCATCGTCCTTAATCTGGGAATTGCTACTACTCAAAATATCGGTCAAACGCTGACGGATCTCCTGCCACACCGCACGCCCCGATTCCATGAACCGGTTCAGGGACGAGTCGTCAAAGAAGCCATATTGCCTGCCGAAAAGATTTTCCGCATCGAGCGCGGCGAGGTCGATGACGAAATCTCCCAGCCTCGTTCCCACCCGCGGACTTGGATTCGCATTTGTTGAAAAAATTCCATACGGAAGGTTTTGAATCGAAAAATCAGACTCAGGATGAACGTCAATAAACGGTTTCAATATTTTCTACCTTTCAAATGAGATCAAAGAAGACCCAATGCCTGCAAATCTTCGCGCGGCTCGTCAAAACTGCAACTTCCAAAAGATGTTGCAAATAAACGTGCGTTCGATATTTCGGAAGTGACTACGCGCAAATCTTTCCACACAAACCCTGCATCATCGAAAACAAAATTAGACGGGTCTTCATCGATGAGAATGGCTTGCATTTGCTCTTGAGAGATCCCGCTTGCGAATGCCAATATCCCTGCGCTAAAGACATTTAGAAAACCGTACATCTTTGCCTGCACGCTTTCATTGAAATGCCGCATGGGATGATGCAATCCAGCCGTGCATTTGAGCGGAACGCCCGCTTCACGCGTTTCGGCAATTGCCCATGCCACCTGCTCCGGCGAAGGGAAGGCATCCGCGGTTACACCGCCAGTGCGGAGTTTAAAGCCGACGTGTTTATCTTTGACCTTGCGTAAGGCACGAAGTAATTTCTCAGCGCGCCCTTCCCAGCCTTCGCCAAAAGGCGCTTCGAAGAAAACAGAGATACCGTTCCAATTTAGCGCATCGGCAGACCGTGTGACAATATCATTGGCTATAAATTTATCTTCCAAAACAGAAGAAGGCAGAGCCGCTTCATACGAATCCACGATCGCGTTGGTGCGCGCTTCACGGAACGAATTAATATCAGCAATATCGAGATTTATATTGACTAGAAAATCTTCCGCATCCCTGCCGCCTCTTCCCAACGTGGTAAACGGCAATTCGGCATCGAACGCAGGCAGCTCCGCAAGTCTTTTTGCCGGAATGACAAACCGGGAAAGCATCCACACATCTTTATCAGACCGGTAACGCACATAATTTCGAAAAGCATCTTCCAACGATAAATTCGCAGGCGGATACATCCCTGCATAATCAATGATCCCTGACATTAAATTTCTAAAAGCTTTTTTCGGAGAATTCATGTCCGTAATTATAGCGGGTAAAATTGACGCCATCATGCCCCACTTATTCATCCTTAGCAAAGACTCAGAAGAATACCGTTCCATTTTGGAATCATCATCGCTGCCGGAACTTATCATCGAAAGCGAACTCACCGAAGAATGTGAGATCATTTTCGGCGCGCCGTCGTCGATTCGAGATGTCCTGGATAAATTGCCCAACTTGCGCTGGGTGCAGTCCATGTGGGCTGGCGTCGAGCCGCTGCTGGATCCGTCGCTGCGAAAGGATTACATCCTCACTAATGCGCGCGGCGTGTTTGGCGGTTTGATGTCCGAATATGTGATTGGATATTTACTCGCATACGAAAGGAAGATCTTTCAACGGGCGGATTCGCAAAAGAACAAGGTTTGGGATAAAACACTGACCGGCTCCCTGCGTGGAAAGACAGTTGGTCTGCTCGGCGTGGGTTCCATCGGCGCTGACGTCGCGCAGGCGGCGAAATTTTTCGGAATGACCGTCCGCGGGTTTACGCGGGAAAGCGAATCAAGCGAACATGTTGATAGTTATTTTCACGGCGGTCAGCTTTTGGATTTTGTAACCGGTTTGGATTATCTCGTCAGCATTTTGCCAAATACAGAAGAGACACAAAAGATCGTGGATGCAGGGGTTTTAAACGCGCTCCCGTCACATGCCTTGTTCATCAATGTAGGACGCGGCTCGGCAGTGGACGAGTCCGCTTTATTGGAAGCGTTAAATCAAAAGAAAATTTCAGGCGCAGTTTTGGATGTCTTTGAACAGGAGCCGCTTCCCAAAAAACATCCATTTTGGGAGACGCCTAATCTCGCGATGACGTTTCACACGTCCGCGCCAAGTTTACCGAAAGACATCGCAAACGTATTTATCGAGAATTATCGGTTTTATATGGAAGGAAAACCCCTAAAATATCAGGTCAATTTTGAGAGAGGATATTAAAAAATGACAGTCACATTGAATGAGATTAAAGCAGCCGCTGAACGTATCAAACCGTATATTCACCGCACGCCGGTGTTGACCAATGAAAGTCTGAACCAGAAAGTTGGGTCACAGGTTTTTATGAAATGCGAGAACTTGCAAAAGGTCGGCGCGTTCAAATTCCGCGGGGCGTCGAATGCGGTTTGGTCGTTGACAGATGAAGAGGCGGAGCGAGGCGTTGTCACCCACTCATCTGGGAATCATGCGCAGGCGTTGGCATTAGCCGCCAGAATGCACGGCATCCCTGCGTATATCGTCATGCCGAATAACGCTCCACAAGTGAAGAAAGACGCGGTGGCGGGCTACGGCGGCAGGATCACATTTTGCGAGCCAACGCTCGAGGCAAGAGAAACCACAATGGATAGAATCAGGCTCGATACGGGTGCGACCGTTGTACATCCATATAACAATGAACAAGTCATCGCGGGGCAAGGGACGGCGGCATTGGAATTACTGGAAGATGTCCCCGACCTTGATGTTATCATCGCGCCGGTTGGCGGCGGCGGATTGTTAAGCGGCACATCCATTGCGGCGGCGGGAATCAAAAAGGGAATCCGCGTGATTGCCGCCGAACCGGAATTGGCAGACGATGCGTTTCGGTCCATGCAAGCTGGGAATATCATTCTGTCAGTAAACCCCAAAACCATTGCGGATGGATTATTGACCTCGCTCGGGACGTTGACCTTTCCAGTCATTCAAGAGCGGGTCGAGCAGATCGTGACCGTGAGCGAGGCAGGCATCATCGACTCAATGAAGTTTATTTGGGAACGTGCGAAGATCATCATCGAGCCTTCGGCTGCGACGGTGATCGCGGTGTTATGGGAAAAGAAAATCGATTTGGCTGGGCTGAAGGTTGGAGTCATCCTCAGCGGCGGGAATGTGGATCTGAACAAGCTGCCGTGGCAATAACAATGCTTAACGCAAGAGCCCTGCGCATGCGCAGGGCTCTTCTTTTTATTATCGACCGCCGCCAGTGATGTAATGCTCCAGTTGGGAGATCATGAACTTTTGCACGTCTACGACCTCTTTCAGCACGTCGCGGACGGAGATCAACCCGAGCAGTTCCTTGCCGTCGTAGACAGGCAGGTGGCGGATGTTCTTATCGATCATCAGCGCCATACATTCTTCAAGCTGCTGACTCGCCTCCACGTACACGACCTTGGAGGTCATGATCTCGCTGACCTTGGTCGTTTTGGACGACCTGCCTTCAAGGTCCATTTTTCGTACGCAGTCTCGTTCGGAAATAATTCCCTCCACTTTATTGCTGCGTACAACCACCAACGCGCCCGTATTGTATTTTGCCATCATGGTCAAAACTTCAAAAACGGTCACGTCCGGGGAAACGGAAAATACTTCACTACCCTTCTTACGGATCATATCGCGCACAGTGGACATCGGTCATCTCCTTGGCGTAGTTGAAATTTTCCAAAGTATAGACAAGAAACGCACGAATGGCAAGTGGAACTCATCAAGGTTGTGAAAAAATTCAGAAATGGGGACAATGAAAACCATTACATGCAAAAGGTATAATGAACAAAACTGCCATGCGAAGCTCAACTTTTCTTTCACGTTCTTCTCAATATCTTCTCGCGTTGGGAATCATCGCACTCGTAACGGCATTTTTATTCATCCTGCGCGAGGTGCTCGATACTGCGTTGGTCGCGCTTTTGTATCTGATTCCGCTTGGGTTGATTACCGCGTTTTTGGGGCTGGGTCCCGGCATCACAAGCGCGTTGGTCACGTTCTTTACGTTCAATTATTTCTTCATCCAGCCTTATTACAACTTAACTGTCCACCACCCCACGGATGTGGTGATCCTGGTCATATTTTTGATCGTGGCAATCGTCATCAGCCAACTGGTCGGACGCATGAAAACCGGTCTTGCCGCGGCGACGGCGCGTGAGCGCGAAGCGACGCAACTCTACGAACTCAGCACTGCGCTCGCGGGTCTGCACGATGGACGCACCATTGCAGAAATTCTTGCAAAGCAGGTGCAGGATGTTTCGCATGGCGAAGCGGTGGAACTGAGCATCACCGGCGCAGACTCATTCGTTTTCCGTTTGCCCGACTCAATTGAACCGGTCCGCGCGCCGGAGTGGATATTTCCCATTCAGGTGGCGCGCGGCGCTCTCGGGGAGATTCGGCTTTGGAGAGCCGCACCAGCCCTAACGTCGAGTGAGAAGCGCTTGCTGCAAACGTTCGCGAGTCAGGGGGCGTTGGCGCTTGAGCGCGCGCGTCTCGCACAGGCGGAATCCCGTGCGAGAATCCTCGAAGAAAGCGACCAGTTGAAGTCTGTGATCCTGTCGTCTGTTTCGCACGAATTGCGGACGCCTCTTTCCACCATCAAGGCTGCTGCTTCGAGTTTGAGGAGCAACGAAGTCAGTTGGGACTCTGCGGCGCGCTCCGAGTTGATCGCCGCGATAGACGACGAAGCCGATCATTTGAATATGCTGGTCGGCAACCTGCTCGATATGTCGCGCATCGAGTCGGGCGTGCTGAAACCAAAACGCGAGTGGAATATTCTGCCCGAGATCGTGGAAAGTGTTTTGGCGCGCATGAAACGCATGGCGGGTGAACATCATGTTGAAGTGGATGTGCCTGAAAGCCTGCCGCTCGTGCCCGTGGACTTTGTGCAAATGGAACAGGTCTTTACAAACCTTTTGAGCAACAGCGTAAAATACGCGCCGGGGAAAAGCGTGATCCGTGTGCGCGCTTTTGTGGAAGAAAACTCCATGCACGTGATCGTCAGCAATCAGGGACCGCAAGTGCCGCAGGAACATCTTGAGCGGATATTCGATAAATTTTTCCGCCTGACCGCAACAGACAAAGTGACCGGCACAGGGCTGGGACTTTCGATCTGCAAGGGAATCATCGAAGCGCACGGCGGACGGCTTTGGGCGGAAAACGTCCCCGACGGGCTCGCCTTCAATTTCACTTTCCCGTTGATATGGGAAGGCATGTCGCCGCCGAAAATGCCAATGGATACGGAGACCGAATGAGCAACGCACCTCATATTCTTGTCATCGATGATGAATTACAGATACAACGCGCCATACGCACCATCCTGACCGAAAAGGGATTCAACGTCACAACCGCCAGCCGCGGTGAAGAGGGTCTGACGATGGCTGCCGCCAATGAACCGGATATCGTCATTCTCGATCTCGGTCTGCCCGATATGGACGGCGTTGAAGTCTGCACGCGCCTGCGCGAATGGACTCAATGCCCGATCATCATTTTGTCCGTGCGCGACAGTGAACGTGACAAGGTCGGCGCGCTCGATAAAGGCGCGGACGATTATCTTACGAAGCCGTTCGGCATCGAGGAATTGCTGGCGCGGGTGCGCGTGGCATTGCGTCACTCCGCGAACCGGAAAGGCACGCAGAGCAAGGTGGTGCATGCGGGTCCGATCACCATCGACCTTGCCTGGCACAGCGTCAAGCGCGGCGATGAAGATGTAAAATTAACTGCAACCGAATACAAGCTGCTTGCCTATCTCGCCGCCAATCATGGGCGCGTGCTTACGCACCAAAGCATCCTTGCCAATGTCTGGGACCCCGCCGATTCGGAGCACACGGAATACCTGCGCGTTTACATGCGTCAGCTTCGCAAAAAGCTGGAGCTCGACCCGGAGCGTCCGCAGATCATTCTCACCGAGCCGGGCATCGGGTACCGCTTCATCGCAGATGATTAAACAACTCTGACATTTGCGTGCGTACCGCGTTACAAACGTCACCTTACAACGCCCTATCAGCGGGCGTTTTTATTTTTTCTTTATACGTTCGATTAAATTCTTTGTCACCATTTTATGCCGGATGGATAAGATATCCGCATCAAATGAGGTCATATGAAAAATCTTGACGTAAGTCCTTCTGTATTAGTCGTCTCTCCCACCTCCCTTCCGGACCTCCAGCCTGCTCCGCGCTTAATTGTGCTGGTACCTGAATTCGAGGTGGATGCTGCCATTGTGGCAAGAAAAATCCGGGACGTGGCAAAATCTCTCGAAAGCCGCATCCAGCTTCTCGGTCTAAGTAAAGATGCGCTGCATGAGCCTGCTGTCCGCCGTCGGCTTGTGACACTATCCGCTTTGGTGGAAGACTCCAGCATCTTTGTCGAGTCGAAGGTGGAATTCGGGAACAACTGGTTGAACGCGCTCAAACCCCATTGGCGCTCCGGTGATGTGGTCGTCTGCTTTGCGGAACAACGGTCTGGTCTTTTGGGCAAACCTTTGAAGCAGCTTTTGGCGGCGAATTTGAACGCGACGATTTATGTGATTTCGGGCATCGCCGCGCCGGAGAAACCGCAGCGACTTTCATGGGTTACTAGTACAATATCGTGGGCTGGCTCCACAGGACTCATTATTGGATTTTATTGGCTGCAGGCGAAACTCGCACAACCTCCCCAAAATTGGATCCACACTCTCATGCTTTACGGGTCACTCCTTGCAGAAGCCGGGTCGATATGGACCTGGAACAATCTATTTGGTTAAATCGAAACAAGTTGGAATAAATGCTTAAACCTGAAGACAATTCACAAACATCCATCATTGAAAGAGCAGCAGATTACAAGCCGCCGCGGACGTTACGCTCCTGGCTTATCGGTCGTCCATTATCAACTGCGGACGCGTCGCATCAAACCATCGGGAAGATGGTCGGACTCGCAGTCTTCGCATCGGACGCGCTTTCCTCCACTGCGTACGCCACGCAGGAAATTCTCGTCATCCTAGCCGCGGCAGGGACCGCCGCGTTCGGTATCGTATTCCCAATTTCCATCGCCATCGTGATCCTGCTGGGAATCGTCACCATCTCTTATGAGCAGACCATTCACGCCTATCCAGACGGCGGCGGCGCTTATATCGTGGCGCGCGATAACCTCGGCGAGTTCCCTGCCTTGATTGCTGGAGCGTCCCTGCTGACAGATTACATCCTGACAGTTTCCGTGTCGATCGCTTCGGGTGTGGCGCAGATCACGTCTGCATTTCCCGCCTTATACGATTACCGCGTGATCCTATCTGTCGCTTTCATCATGTTCGTGATGATCATGAACCTGCGCGGCGTCAAAGAATCAGGGACAGCTTTCGCCATCCCGACCTATTTCTTTGTGACCATGATGTTCATTGCGGTCGGCTCGGGGCTGTTCCGCCTGCTGATTACAAACTCGCTCGGAGTTGTGATCGACCCGCCCGAAATGGAAGTTGTGACTGGACTTTCTGCGATCACACCGTTCCTGATCCTGCACGCATTCGCAAGCGGCACCACTGCATTGACAGGTGTTGAAGCGATCTCGAACGGGATCACTGCCTTCAAGGAACCGCGCAGCAAGAATGCAGGTATCACATTGATCTGGATGTCATTGATCCTTGGCTCGCTCTTCCTCGGTATTTCGTTCATTGCAAAAGAGATCGGTGTTATTCCCGCCGAAAGCGAAACGGTCATTTCACAGCTCGCCAGAACGGTCTTCGCCGGACGCGGCACGTTGTACCTGATGTTGATCGGCGCGACCACGGTCATTTTGATCATGGCGGCAAATACCGCCTTCGCCGATTTCCCAAGACTGGGTGCGTTGGTCGCCAAGGACGGATTCCTTCCACGCCAGCTCACCTACCGCGGAAGCCGTCTCGTCTATTCGCGCGGCATCGTCGCACTGGCGGGAATCGCATCCATTATTTTGATCATCTTCAAAGCAAGCGTGACGCGGCTCATCCCCTTGTATGCCATCGGCGTGTTCCTTTCATTTAGTTTGTCACAGGGCGGTATGGCATTGCGCTGGTTCAAGATCGGCAAACTGAAACCCGGCGAGGAAAAAGTGGAACGCGGCTCCACCCTGCGCTTTGTAAAAGACTGGCCCATCAAGATGGTCATCAACGGGTTTGGCGCGGTCTGTACCGCCATCGTGATGATGGTCTTCGCCATCACCAAATTCCATGACGGCGCCTGGGTCGTGCTGATCCTCATCCCAACCCTCATCGCTTCCTTCTGGATGATCCACCGTCACTACAACGGGCTCGCCAAAAAACTTTCGCTCGATAACTTCGGCGCCATCCCGCCGCATGCCACCCGCCACCGCGTGATCATGCCGGTCAGCGGTGTACATCAGGGAACCCTGGCGGCGCTTCATTACGCCCGCAGGCTTTCGGATGACATCACCGCAGTCCACGTCACCATCGAACCGGCGGATGCAGAAAAGGTGCGCCAAAAATGGGAGACGTGGGGCGAAGGCACGCGCATGGTCATGTTGAATTCGCCCTACCGCCTCTTCCTCGAACCATTGCTGGGATATATTGCCGAAGTTTCGCGTCAGCGACAGCCGGGTGAGACCATCACCATCGTCGTGCCGGAATTCGTCTCGAACAGCCGTGTGACCAGCGCCCTGCACACCAACACCGCAGACCTGCTCCGAAGTCAACTAAAACGTCAACGCGGAATTGTCATCATCAATGTGCCGTATCAAGTAAATGATGACGAGGTTGGGTTATAGTTGGTTATAGATCGCAATCAAAAAACGACTTTCACTTGGAAAGTCGTTTTTTGATTTAAGTAACCCAGGTAACTGTACCGGTTTGGGTCGTGTCATATCCGCCCAAATTATTAATGACAGATTTCGTTTGTTTGGTGCCCAGCGACCTTTTGAGAATTTGAATGGATTTGTCGCCCCAATTTTCAAAAGGAATGATGAGGTCATAACGTTCAGTCGTCAAAGGCTTGAAATCAAGTCCAAAAGACAGAGCGGCTGTTTCCACTCCCACTCCAACATTTGCCTGTCCTTTGCTGATGGTGCGAGCGACTTCGGAATGGGTCATCTTTTCTTCATCATAGCCAAGGATGCCGGACGAATTGATTTTCAAGCTGCGCAATTGAGCATCCAACCAGACTCGGGTGCCAGAGCCCTGTTGACGGTTTACAAAATGCGCCCCTGCCTTGGTCAGGCTTTTCAGACTTTCGATTCCCAATGGGTTTCCTGCTGGAACAATTAACCCCACACGGCGATGAGCAAGGGTAAGCATTGCCACTTTTTGCCCTGGCAATAATTTGCGGATGAACGGCTCGTTATAAGTATCGGTATTCTCATCCCAAAGATGACAACCTGCCAGGTCCGCTTTTTTCTCTGCAAGAGCAATAAGTCCGCCAAGGCTGCCTGTGAAAGATAAATGCAGCGAGAGTTCCGGATTGTTCTCGTGATATTGCGAAGCAATCAACGCAAGGGATGGGTCATGGCTGCCAACAAAACGCAAAACGTCTGGCGGGGTCTCTTCGGGTTGGGCGGAAAATGTCCGCCAACGATCAAGTGCCACGCGCAGGGATAGTTCCACTTCATCCGGAGAATACCCCGCAGTCATAATCTCCAGCAGGAAAGCTTCCATGCGGTTGAACAACGCCGCACGGCGCATGGGGGTTTGACCCTGTTCCGGAATATATTCAACCACATTTGTCCCCTTCCCCACATGGCTGACAACCAATCCCTGATGCGCCAATTCCTGATATGCGCGCATGATGGTTCCTGTAGTGCAATTCCACTGTTTGGTCATCTTACGCATGGGCGGCAATGACGATCCAGGTTTTATAGCACCTGAAAGAATATCATCACGAATTGCTTCAACAATTTGCCGGTAGAGGTGGCTTGATTCCATAAATTTAATATATCATGAGTCTGTCTTAAATAAAACAGAGCGGGATGCATACCCGCCCTGTTTTGTGTGTCTTATTGAGCGATCATCACATGCTTGGTAATCTGGTAGTCGCCGATCGCTTCTGCGGACAGGTCCTTGCCGAAGCCGGATTGCTTGAACCCGCCATGCGGGGTTTCGGATGTCAACGGAAGATGATCGTTGATCCAAACCGTACCAAATTCCAGCGCGGAAGAGAGGCGCATGGCACGTCCGATATCGTTGGTGAAGACAGAGGCAGCGAGTCCATAGAGAACATCATTGCCAAGGGAGATCGCCTGCGCCTCATCTTCGAATTCCTGCACGGTAATAACAGGTCCAAAAACTTCGTTTTGCACAATCTCCCAATCCTGTTGAACGTTGGCAATGACGGTGGGTTCAAAGTAGTACCCACCAGAAAAATCCTTGGGGATGCCGCCGCCTGTGAGAACTTTTGCGCCCTGCGCTTTGGCACGATCTACAAAGCCTGTCACACGTTCGCGCTGAATGCCAGAGATCAAGGGACCCATCTGCACACCGTCTTCAAAAGGCAGACCCAGCTTAATACCCTTCATCGCTTCTGTAACAGCTTCCTGAATTTCTTTGGTGCGCCCTTTGGCAACATAAATACGGGTTGCGGCAGTGCAATCCTGACCGGTGTTCATGGTGGCGGCGATGGATGCTTTGGCTGCGATCAATTCTGCATCGGCATCGTCAAAGACAATGAATGGGGCTTTACCGCCCAACTCAAGATGGACGCGCTTCAAGGTATCGGAGGCGGTCTTCATGATCTTCTTGCCTGTGCCTGTAGAACCTGTAAGGCTGATCATGCGGACATCGGGATGTTCGACCAATGCCTGACCTGTATCATTGCCGCCAGTGACGATGTTGACCACGCCGTCGGGGATGCCGGATTCTTTGATGAGGTCGGCAAGATACAGCGTGGTAAGAGGCGTGCCTGGGGCGGGTTTCAACACAATGGTGCAACCCGCTGCGAGGGCAGGTCCGATCTTCCAAACCGCCATCATGAAGGGATAATTCCACGGGGCGATCTGTCCAACCACACCGACGGGTTCGCGGCGATACATGGAGGTATAGCCTGGCATGAATTCACCCGCGTGCGAACCGCTTGTATCACGCGCGGCGCCCGCAAAGAAGCGCAGGTTATCCACGGCAAACGGGATGTCGCCACCGAGGCTGACAAAGGCATACGGCTTGCCCGTGTTTTCAGATTCCAGTTTTGCGATCTCTTCGGATTTGGCTTCGATCAGGTCGGCAAGTTTCCACATGAGTTTGGAGCGCTCGCCCGGGGATTTCTTCGACCAACGCCCATCATAGAAGGCGGTCTTGGCGGCTTGCACGGCGCGATCCACATCGGCACGGCTGGCATCGATCACTTCAGCGATGATCTTTCCGGTGGCGGGGTCTTCGATCTTCATCATGTTTCCGCCCTGCGTGTCCTGCCATTGTCCGTCGATCCAGAGTTTGTGTTCCATGAAATTCTCTCCTTTGGGTTGAGTTATGAATTCAGACGAATCGCAACCAACTGAATATTGGTCATATCTTCCATTGCAAATTTGACGCCTTCACGTCCAAGTCCGCTTTGACGGTTGCCGCCGTAAGGCATGTGGTCGGCGCGGAAGTTGGGTGTGTCGTTAACGATCACACCGCCGAAGTTTAATTTTCTAACGGCTTTGAAGACGCGATCTACGTCCTTGGTAAAGACCCCCACCTGCAGACCAAATTTTGAATCGTTTGCCTGTTGCAATGCAGACTCAAAATCATCACTTGAAATAACAGATGCAACCGGTCCGAAGGTTTCTTCGGCGATCACTCTCATATCCGCATCCACATTAGACAGCACAGTTGGATAGTAAACCGTTCCTTCGCGCCTGCCGCCTGTCAACACATTGGCGCCGGAATCTTGTGCCTCTTTGACCCAATTTTCAATGCGATCTACTTCCTTCGTATCGATCATCGGACCAACATCTACACGTTCATCCAACGGGTCGCCCACTACCATGTCTTCTGTTGCCTTGACGAATTTCTCCGAGAACGGTTCAAATACCTGTTTTTGGCTGTAAATTCGTTGAACCGAAATACACACCTGGCCCGAATTATAGAAAGCGCCCAATGCACAACGTTTGGCGACAAAGTCCAGGTCCGCATCGGGAGCAACGACTACGGGAGAATTATTTCCAAGTTCGAGGGTGACTTTCTTGATTCCCGCCACCGACAAAATATGACGTCCAATTTCGGGTGAACCCGTAAAGGTGATCTTATCCACACGCTCATCAGTAATGAGCCATTCACCCACAGTTCCGCCCGAACCAACAACCAGATTGATCGCACCGGCAGGCAACCCGGCTTCCTGCAAAATCTGGCACAACTTCACAGCCGCCAATGGCGTAGTAGTAGCCGGTTTGAGCACAAGGGTATTTCCCGCAGCGAGAGCAGGCGCCACTTTATGAGCAACCAAATTGAGGGGAAAGTTGAACGGGCTGATCGCGGCGATCACACCTACAGGACGGCGAGACCAATAACCAAAATAGCCTTCGCCCGAAGGTACGGCATCCAGCGGAATAGTCTCGCCGTGAATACGTTTGGCTTCTTCGGCAGCGATGGTGAAAACACTTACTGCGCGATCCACTTCGGCGCACGCAAATTTGAGTGCCTTACCAGCTTCTGCAGCAATAGTTTTGGCAAGATCATCCGCCCGTTCGCTCATAAGCTCAGCAGTTCGCAATAGGATACCTGCGCGTTTATGAGCCGGCATCTCCGCCATCACATCTTCGGCGCGTTCAGCAGCAGCCAGAGCCGTATCAAGATCTTCCCTTCGTGCAGTTGGCAAAACCCCGATGATTTCACCGTTATACTTATTCTTTACTTCGAGCTCTGCACCTCCCCCAACCCATTGACCATCAATCAGAAGCTTATATTCCATATCTGCCATCCTTCATCAAAGTATCCGCATATTATACCAATTGTAATGTTACAAACAGCACAATACACAGGCGGGGATACTTAAGAGAAATAGCGGAATAATGTGAAACCTTACCCCAAAATCATTAAACAAAAAACCGCCTTCGGGTTAGGCGGTTTCCTTACAAGCTGTCGGGGTGCGGGGATTTGCGACAGTCCTCGTAGTGGAAACCCCGGACCTCACGGACCCGAACCGTGCACTCCGGAACAGATTTTCCAAAACCCCTCCAATCAACACGAATTACTGTTCTAACATTTAGAAAATCAGCCCCAACCTGCCTTACATGAATGAAAGGTTGGAACAGCGCAAAATGCCATAAAATATTCTGCAACAATACCCAAGGAGGGGGCAACGCAGATGAACCCCAAATACAAAACAAAACAGTACGAACTCTTTGAGCCTGTAAAGGTCTTTATTGCATTGATGCTGGTGGCGTTATATTTCTTTTTGCCCAAGGCTGAACCCAATATCCAGCAACCCCAAACTCCAATACAGGAGGTTTCTCAAAAACTACTGCCTGCCATTCCCAACGCTGGAGCGCAATGTGCGTCAAGTTGCCAGAGATCGGTCTGCGTAGATTGGGACCCCACCCCATGTGGTTCTCATACTTGGGATATTGGTTGCTGTTTGGCTTACGATACTGTGTGTGATCCTGGCTGCTCAGAAGACCCCGGTGATGGCGGTAGCGGCGGACCGAGTTATTCCCCGCCGACAATCTTGCACACCTTCAATTGTTCTGACAGCCTGATAGGATAGGCGTTAGATATGGGAACTTGATGCAGGAACACAAATATCAGGCATGCTGACAGTCGGTGGACCCGGTGGATGTAACTCGCTCTACATTTATATTGTCCCTGACCTCTGGATTTACACGGAACCGTGTTTCGTAATTTCAGGGCTTCAGTCAGAGAACTAGAATCGGAGGAAGACCTTAATTATGGGGATTCGCGTCGAATTTTCACCGGGGTTTTGTCTTTTTGTTATGTTGGGGATGGACAGCCCGTTTGTGCGATTAACTATACCTGCTGGACAAGCCTGATACTCGAACCTGTTTTACCAGATATTAACAAGTGAAGGCGTATTACAACCTGAATGATGGAACGACTATCCCCTTTTCACCAAACTATGATTTCAGACAGGACAAAGAATTTAGATCGACAAAATATGGAGTGCTATGGAGTAAAAATTTAGGGATACCTGTAGCTGAAATTTAACTTACCATATACATTGCCATCTAACGCTCCAGATAAAATTGACACAGAGCTTGCCATTGAGACCTATTTTTATGCAAACCCAGATAGTCGAAATTATTCAATACTCACAGGTATTAAATTCAACGCCCAAAGCAACGGCAGAGTAAGAGTGCTTTTAGACCCAACAGGCGAATATATTTTAATTGTAGAATGGCAATGCAATGATGATGGCATCCCGTGCGGGATGCATCCCCTTAATGCCGATAAAGTTTATGATACAGTCTTGACACTGGTGCGCTGGCGCACCCAAGAGCGACAAGAATTAAATGGAAGCACGATTTTTATTTCGCGAAAGGATGCTCTGCCTATTGTGTTGAAAGTGAAATAATATGAAAAAATTATCACTCTACTTTCAACTGGAATGTTGATTATCACCTTGCTTTCGCTATTTCTTTACTTGCATGTGAGCATAATGCTTGGCATTACTTCCATATTATTTGCCTTCTCCCTCTCCACCTACAAAATCTACACCAAACATGTAGAGTCCGAACACGCCCGCACCAAAATCCTCAAAGAAGTGGGCGTGATGGTGCTCACGCTTGTAATCATCCTTTTCCTCGGCGGGATTGCTGCCATGCTGGCGAATGCCCAAGTCAGCGTGAGGTGGGGTGAGGTCGCGGGGATCTTGTCCGCGATTGGGGCGAGTTTTGGGGTCGGGTACATTGTCCGCGTAGGGGTGGGAAGGTTTGGCAGATAGTCATTCAATCTGCACTACACCTCACGGTTCGCATCCGTGCGCTCTAGCAGACTTTTGATTTATCCTCAGAATTTTGTGTGGCAAGTATTTCGAATTGTTGAAAACTCATCACGGTTTTATCAAATGCATAGCGTTTTTACCCATTTTCCTCTACTTTTTGCCCATTTCTGGCAAAAAAAGAGGCTAAAATCATTAAAACAAAAAACCGCCTTCGGGTAAGGCGGTTTCCTTGCAAGCTGTCGGGGTGCGGGGATTTGAACCCCGGACCTCACGGACCCGAACCGTGCGCTCTACCGGTCTGAGCCACACCCCGATTTAACAGCGGGCAGATTATACCATTGGGATTTATTTTGACAAGGCAAATCAGGGGTTCAACATCACTTCCGCCGTGTACACGTAAACAAGTTTTCCAAGCTCCGGGTCACTGACGCTTAAGAGGGAGTTTTCCTGTCGGAAGGTTAGGCGTGCAAGAGTCGGTTCGCTGACCTTATAAGGCAAGACCGTTTCGAACGGCTGCGTATCGCTTCCGCTCATGTTCAAGATGCGGGTGGAGATCGGTTTCCCATCCACATTCAACAATTCGATGACAACGGGCTGGTCGTTGAAGGGCCATATCCGTCCTTTGAGGGCAACTTCGCCTGCGTAATAATCCGCTTTTTCTTTGAAGCCGTCCATTGCCACGCGTTCGTAGATGAAATTCCCGGGCGGGTTGATCTGATTCGTCCCAACCGAATAGAGCAGGATCGGCATGGTATTCAATGCCTGGATCCTGCCGTGGTCGTCCCTGGTGCTGACGCGGATATATCCCGCCTCAGACACCGCGCGGATTTCGTAATGGAACTCAAAGCGTTGAAAAATCCCGAGCGGATTCCGCTCCAGCTTTTGGATGATGCGCTGAAGGACGCGTCCGTCTTCGCCCAACAGGTCGACTTGAATTCGGTCGCTTTCACCGGCTGCGATGATGGCTTGCATATTGAAAGGCGATGTCACGCTGGACATCGGTCCCGGCGAAAGATAACGGATCTGGGCAAAGTCTGTGAACCCTGCCGCAAGCGTGGGTGTTGCGCTGGGAACCTCCGGCACGGAAACAATCGGCAGCGACGTACTTGTCGCAACCGGCAGTTCAGGTGTTGCAGAAAGCGCCGCCGCCGTGGCAAAAGCAGCCTGCCCTGTCATGACAACGACAGTAGGCAGGTAGTCTGGCGGGAAAGGCGTCGGGGGGGGCACTGTTTGGGATGTGCAAGCAGTTAGAAGTCCAAGAAGGGAGGCGAAGGCAATAAGTCGAAGTCTCATATCTATAATAGAAGAGACGCCCTGTGGAGGGCGTCTCTTGATCCAAGTCAAAATTACAGCCCGTAGATCTCGCTGTATTTCTTTGTCAAATATCGGACGTAGGCGGCAGAGTCAATGTCTTCACCAGTGACTTTGCGGACAATGTCACGCGGGTCGTATTTATGACCGTATACATGAATGTTCGCGCGCAGCCATTCGCGCAATTCCCCAAATTGACCCTTGCGGATCTGCTCATCGAGGTCTTTGATCTCTTTATTGATCTTCTCCCACAACTGTGCGGAGATGATATTGCCGAGCGCGTACGTGGAGAAGTACCCGATGGAACCGTACGACCAGTGAATATCCTGCAAGACACCCTGAGCATCATTAGGTGGAACCACGCCGAGATAATCTTCCATCTTTGCGTTCCAGATGTCGGGCAGGTCTTTGATCTCGATGCTGCCATCCACCATGCCGATCTCGATCTCGAGGCGCAGCATGATATGCATGTTATAGGTGGCTTCGTCAGCGTTGACGCGGATGAACGAAGGCTCGACCTTGTTGATGGCTTTGTAGAAAGCCTTGAGTCCAACGCCGTCCAGCTGCGAAGAGAAAGTCTTTTTCAGGTCGGGATAGAAATGCTCCCAGAACGGAAGCGAACGTCCGACGAGGTTTTCCCACATGCGCGACTGCGATTCATGCACGGCAAGCGACGTGCCGCCCGCAAGCGGAGTCCGTTCGTAGGCGGGGTTGCTGCCCATTTCATACAAGGCGTGACCGCATTCATGCATGGCACTGAACAATGTGGCAAGCGGCGCGTTCTTCTCAAAGCGGTTCGTGATGCGCACATCGTTGACATTGAACGTCGTCTCGAACGGATGCGGAGCCTTGTCCTGCCTGCCGCGGTTGAAGTCGTAGCCGAATTTGGTGATGATACTTTCGCCGAATCCCCAAACTTTACCTTCATTGAAAGACTTATGCAGGAAGTCGTCTTTTACCTGTTTCGTTTCACTGATGGACTTGATAAGTTCGACCTGTTTGGGTCGCAGATTACCAAAGATCTCCTGCACTTCGGCAGTTGGCAAACCGGGTTCGTAATCATCCAGCAGCACATCGTAGGGATGATCCGCGGGCGGGAAGAAGGAAATATACTTCTTCACCAGTTCGACATTCTTCTCAAGGAACGGTCGAAAGATGGAAAAATCAGACTTGCCTTTCGCCTCCACCCAGGCATCGAGTCCCTGTGTGGCTGCCAGCGCCTGCTCGGCAACAAAGTCGGCGGGCACGCGCTTGGCTTTGTTGTAATCGCGCGCCGTAACCCGCACCAACGCGCCTTCGTCGGTATCAGGGTCGGGGAATTCCTTTTTCAGGTCTTCGAGCAGGATGCCCATTTCATCCGAAGTGAATTTCTCCTGCGCGAGTTTTCCGAGCGTGGCAAGCTGCTGTCCGCGCGCCTCGCCGCCAGCGGGAGGCATATTCACCTGCTGATCCCAGCTCAAAATGGCACCGGCATGCCCAAGATCAGACACTTCGCCAAGGATTTCCTTAAGTTGATCCAATTTTTCAGACATAAACAGTTCTCCTGTTTCATTTGACATGAGACGCCTCATACCTGACCAGGGCTTGATTCTGCTCCCCGAACATTTTCTCCCGCTGTAAGCGGCGTCGTTACTATGCTGATTTTATCACTGACCCATTACGGGCAATTATGGTGATTCTCGAGGGCGTCGACCGTAATGTAGATCGTCTGTCCTTCGCGGATGTCCACCGTCTGGTAGACAGGTTCACCCGGAACAAAGAGATCCTGGATTTGATAAACACCAGGGTCTATCTGTACTTCGTTCAGATAAAGGTTGTTCGTGTATAGGTTGTAGAGATAAAGCTCGTTCGGGAGCACCAACAGGTCATGCTCAGTGCAGTTCTTGATGTAAGACGGCTCGGGCCATTCGTCGAACGTGAAGGCGGGGATTTGTGAAAGGTCACCGTCAAGGTGGTGAAATGGCGTCAAGAGAGAGACCCAACCAGTCCTTCCATCGCCGTCCGGGATGTTTACCTGAACCCATTTTGAAAGCTGATCCTGACCGATCACTTCGGCGCTCATTCCCTTCATTAATACGCCGATGCGGTCATAGCGGGTTCCCGGTCCGCGGCGGATGTAGAGATTGCCTTTTGCGGCAGTCACGTAGACTGAAGGCTTCGGCGTAGGCGGAATCTCCGTGGCGGTGGGAACAAGCGTCGGCGAAGGGAGAGGCGTGAACGTATCCACAGCAAGCGTGAACGTCGGCACAGGAGAGGAATCCGCTGGCTGGTTCGCCGTCGAAGTCCCTCCCCTGTTTCGTGTCGCGACACAGCCCAAAGTAAACCCCACGATCAACAGGGCAAATAGAACAGTTCTATTTCTTCGCATGTTATTCGTACCGTAAGGCTTCTACAGGCTCAAGATTCGCAGCGCGGCTGGCGGGATAAATACCAAAGAAAAGACCGATGATCGCGGAGAAACCCGTCGAGAGCAAAATGGCGTTCATCCCGATGATGGGCACAAAGGTATTGCCGGTAGCTGTGGCGACCTGCTCAACGATGCGGGCGATCAGCCACCCAAAGAGAATCCCAATGACACCGCCGATCAGACTCAACAACGATGACTCGGTCAGGAATTGCAAGAGGATGTCGCGTTTGCGTGCGCCCAAGGCTTTACGCAAACCGATCTCTTTGGTGCGTTCCGTGACGGAGACAAGCATGATGTTCATAATGCCGATACCGCCGACGAGCAAAGAGATGCCCGCAATGCCGCCGAGGAAAATGGTCAGCACACCGGTGATGGATTCAAAAATACTGAGGAAGTCCTGCTGAGTAAAGACCGTGAAATCGTCGATGCCGATCGGCGTGCGGTGTCGCTGACGGATAATGCTGGAAATTTCCTCCACCGCCTGCGGAACCGTTTCCGCGGAGACGGCTTGGACGTAGATCACATCCACTTGATCGCGGGCGCTGCGTTTGATAAGGCGAGCCTGTGCGGTTGTAAATGGGATGTAGGCACTGTTGTCTTCACTGCCGAATGCGCCGCCGCCGCGAGCAACCAGAACACCGATCACGCGGAAGGGCTGCCCTTCGATGCGGATCGTCTCGCCCACAACGCCATCGGGATGACCGAATAATGAAGTTGCCAATTCGGGTCCAAGTACAGCAACGGACATGCGTCCGAGAAGCTGCTCTTCATTGATAAATTCCCCTTCGGCAATCTCAAGGTTACGGACGGTCGCATAATCCGGGGTTACGCCTGAAATGCTGGCGTTCGCATTCTCGCCGGTAAAGGTGAACATTCCGTTGCCTTCGACAGTCGGCGCAACACGCTCAATGGACGGTGCGGCAAACGGATCGGCGAGTGCTTCCGCGTCACCCATCGTCAGCGGACGGTCATTGTTGCCGCTTCTTCCGCTGCCGGGTCCGCCGGGAGGTCCATCGGGCGATCCGCTAAAGACAAATAATAGATTGGTACCAATGCTCGAAATCGAGCCGGTGATCGACGCCTGCGCGCCGTTCCCAACCGCAAGCATGGCAATGACCGCAGCAACGCCAATGACGATGCCCAATACGGTCAAACCGGAACGCATTTTGTTGCCGTTCAAACTTTCAAGGGCTTCCAAAATTGCCTGCGCAAAACTCATTTCGCCCCTCCCGTTCTGTCCTCAATACTGTCCAACTCGCCGTCCTTCAAGCGGATGATGCGCTGGGTCTGCTCTGCGATCCTGGGGTCGTGCGTCACAATGACGAGTGTGGTACCGAGGTCTTTGTTCAAATTAAGGAGCAGGGTCATAATCTCCTTGCCCACTTTGGAGTCAAGGTTACCGGTCGGCTCATCCGCCATGATAATGGCGGGATTGTTGACCAAAGCCCGCGCCACAGCCACACGCTGCTGCTGTCCGCCGGAAAGTTCATAGGGACGGTGATTCATACGGTCACCCAAGCCAACCGCTTCGAGCGCGGACTGAGCGCGTTTGCGTCGTCCTTCAGTGATCCCCGCATAACGCAGCGGAAGTTCCACATTTCCAACCGCGGTAAGCCGCGACAGCAAATTAAAGCTTTGGAAAACAAAACCGATCTTGCGGTTGCGGACGCTCGCCAACTGGTCGTCGTCCATCTGGGCAACCGACTCGCCATCCAAAATATATTCACCGGATGTCGGACGGTCGAGACAGCCGAGCGTGTTCATCATGGTCGATTTGCCCGAGCCGGAAGGTCCCATAATGGCAACGATCTCGCCGCGGCGCACGGTGAACGAAACACCTCGCAGCGCCTTCACTTCGATCTCGCCCATGATGTAGGTCTTTTTCAGGTCGCGCGCTTCGATGACCCAATCCATACTAACCTCCACCGAAGGGTCCCCCGTTGAAGGTTGGCGGATTGAGGATGATCGAATCACCTTCCTGCAAGTCACCGCTTTCGAGCACGCTCATGGTATCGGACGATGCGCCCAGGGTGATGGTTATGGGTGTGGGGATGCCATTCTTGAGAATGTAAACGACGCGGTCGCCATTCAGCAAACGGACAGCGCGGTTCGGGACCAGCAACGCATCCTGTACTTCTTCGACAACGACATTGACCGCGGCGGTCATGCCTGGCTTGACCTGTTCATCCGCGTCGGTCAATTCCACGGTGACGTTGAAGCTCACCACGCCTTGAATCGTGTCGCCCGCCTGCCCCACTTCCACGACCTTGCCGTTGTAGGTCTGACCCAAAATGGCATCAAATGAAAGTGTCGCTTTTTGACCGACCTGCACCCTGTTGATGTCTACTTCGGAAACTTGAACATCCACAAGCAGACTCGAGAGATCGTCAACGCGGAAACCTGCCGTGCCGGGCGAAACCTGATCGCCGACAATGGCAGAAGCCTGTGTGACAGTTCCATCGAACGGCGCGATCAACTTTGCCAAATTCAGGGTGGCTTCCGCCGCGGCAACGCGCGAACGCGCTGCTGTCACATCGTCAGAATCCGGTCCCTGCAAGAGGCGGTCATAGGCACGGCGCGCATCTTCCAACTTGGATTCGGCGAGGGCTAGGTCGCGGTCCGCATCGGAAATGGTCTTTTCGCTGGCATATCCCTTGTATTCTTTGGACTTAAGGTTGCCAAACTGGTCGTAATAGACTTCCTTAATATCGATCTTTCCGTTGAGTTCAAGCCGCCAGTTATAGGCTTTTTGATAGTTCTTTTCGGCAGTGTCAACCGCCTTTTGCGCTTCGAGCAAAGCCGTATCAGACTGCAACAGGTCATCCAATGCTTTCTGCGCATTGACCAGGTCGGCTTCTGCGAGGATGATGCTCTGGCTGAGAGACGCTTTATCGAGGCTGGACAAGACAGAGCCGCGTGTGACGCGGTCGCCGATCTCGGCGCTCACATCCCCGATGATGCCGCTGGTTTGCCAGGTCAGCACGGCTGTCTGCCGCGCTCGGACGCTTCCTGTGGCGCCGACAGAGGCAGCCAGATTCCCCCGCCCCAATGGAACAGTCTGAAATGTGGTTTGCTCTTTGGGACGCGAGATGATGGAACCGGCGATGATAAGGATGATCACAACGACGACGCCGATGATGATCCATGTTCGCCGGGAGATCCTTGAGAAAAATTGACGCATTTTTGAAATCCTCCGACAGGATTAAGTACCCTTTCAATGATTTTTTCTTACATGTGTATATCACAATTCCCACAAAACGATGTGGATAAATTGTGCAGGATGTAACAAATGGATTTTAATTCATATGGCGATTTAATGCCCAAAAAATCATGGAAAATCAATGGTCAGATAAATCGTGACGATTGTCTTTGGGATTTGTGACATTTACGTCTATGTCTATCCAATTTCATTGGTTATCATCCGATAAATCCCTTTATTCGTTAGGAAGATTTTTTTGGAGGCATAATGCAGGCAGTCCCAAGTGAGTTTTTGGCAATTGACCGCAAGGAACGGGCGAACCGTCCTTTTTTTGATTTAGACCTTCGTCCGGCAGAAGAGCGTACCTGCGACTTCAATGATGTAGTGATCGAATTCGATCCTGAGCGTGCCATGGTGGAAGCGGCACGCTGTATTCATTGTCCAGACCCCGCTCCCTGCATGGTCGCATGCCCCACTGCCAACGATATCCCTTCCGCCATGTGGCTGATAGAACAGGGAAAGTTCGTTGAAGCGGCTGCCATTTATCACAAGACAAGTTCACTCCCTGAGGTGTGCGGACGGGTTTGTCCGCATGAAGCGCTTTGTCAGGGTTCGTGTGTTTTGAACAAGCATCACCAGCCGGTGTTATGCGGCGAATTGGAAGCTTTCACCGTCGATTACGAACGCCGCACCATCGGATACGAGATCCCCACCACCACTTCCAGCGGAAAGAAAGTTGCCATCATTGGAGCAGGTCCCGCCGGGTTGGGATGCGCCGATATCCTGCGTCAGAACGGTCATGAAGTGACCATCTTCGAATCCAAACCCGCTCCGGGCGGGCTGCTGGTGTACGGCATTCCCAATTTCAAACTTTCGAAGGATGTTTGGGAAGAAAAGTGGGCAGAGTTCGAACGTGCCGGTGTCAAGTTCGTTCCGAACACTTACATCGGCAAGGATAAGACCATCGACCAGCTGTTCGCTGAAGGGTTCGAGGCGGTCTTCGTCGGCGTGGGTTCCGAGATCGACGCGAAGATGGAAGACACTCCCGGCACCGACCTCCCCGGTGTATACGAAGCTACCGATTTCCTTATCCGCGGAAACATCCCTGTGGAGCAATTACCGGAAAGCATGAAACAGCCGCTCGAGATCGGGAAGCGCGTTGTGGTTGTCGGCGGCGGCGATACCGCTTCTGACTGCCTCCGCACCGCTCTTCGGCTCGGTGCTGAGGAAGTCACCTGTTTGTACCGTCGTACCGAACATGAAATGCCCGGCGGCAAAAAAGACCGCAACATGGCGCGCGAAGAGGGAGCCAAATACCGCTTCCTCACCCAGCCTGTGAAATTCATTGCGGGTGCAGACGGCAAACTCGCCGCTGTAGAATGCATCGAGATGAAGCTCGGCGAACCGGATGCAAAGGGACGCCGCAAGCCCGTGCCAGTGGAACATTCGAATTTCAGCGTGGCAGCGGATACCGCCATTCTGGCGCTCGGCTACTGGCCGGACCCGATCATTGGCAAGACCACTCCAGACCTTGAGACTCATAATTGGGGTTTGATCGCCGTAAAAGACAAGGCGACGGGCGCGACCAGCCGAGAAGGTGTTTTTAGCGGCGGCGACTGCGCCACGGGTCCAGACCTCGTTGTGACAGCCATGGTTGGCGGAAGAAAAGCCGGTCAGGCGATCAACGAATATTTGAAAAGCAAATAACCTGTTGAGGGCAGCAGGTCGTTAGCACGGCAGTGTCACCAGCACTGCCGTGCGCTGTTTTTAAGGCACAGAACGAAAAGTCTATTGGCTTACTTTCAAAGTTTATTAATGTGGGCAAGAAAAGCTGTTATAAACAATGATAATAAAATGGACACATAAAAAGAAATGAAGCCACAAACCATCACTATCTGGCGGGATAGTGTCGCCGCAGGCGACGATGTCTTTGCTCCGCATGAACTGAAAATAGAAATAGAAGAGAACGAAACCATAGAAACCACGTTAGGAGAAATTCTGACACGCCATTATCTTGCCGGCATTCAAGGCGGAAAAGCAACATGGATAGTTGTCGGAAAAACTGCTCTGGCTGTCATTGCCCAACAATGGGAAAAACCACAATATTTGATTGAAAAGACCCTCCGCACCAAAGACGTATTAGACGATAAAATGAATGGCATCTGGATTTTAGATATTGGGGGCAGGCGGATCCAGATGAAGTCATCGAGAGCATAAAACAAGGCAAACCATTGCCAGACAGATATAGCGCAAAACATTAACAGCCGGGGCACCCTATTCCAACACGTCCCAACCTGTAAATGGGTATAATCCGCCGCATGATTCAACGCATCCTACGCGGACTTGAGATCACAGTCCTGCTGATCATCCTTGCCGCCCTTACCGGTTACAGCAACCCATCCCTTACCAATCCCATCGAAAAGGTACGCGCCTATACCCGCAACATCGAATTCGACTATGTCGAATGGATGGCAAACGCCGCCGCCATTAAATTGGAAGCCGCCTCGGTGGACCTGCCCGGCACACTGAGTCTGGAAGAACAAAAGCAGATCGTCACGGAATATATCCGCGTTACCCAATCTGTTTTCGAAAAAGAAAATCAATTCATCCAGATCTACTCGGACCCATCCGTCACGGACAAAGATTCAGCCACAGCCGAATTAAGAGGCGAACTCAAAGACCTGTACAAACGTCAAAGCGACCTCGCGCCGTTGGCTGAAGCCATCCTGCAAGACCAGGTCAGTCAGGTGCTGGCTGAGATCGGTCTTACCGCGGGCGGTCAACCTGTGCCGAACGTTTGGTATCACTCCACGCCGCTGCCCATGGCGCTCATTATCTCGCCGCGTGATCACATCGAACAAACCGTCAACATCTCGGTCAACACATACCTGACGCTCGATGAACAAGTCGATCTTGAAAACAAAGTTACGCAAGGTCTGGACGTTTCCTCACTCGTTGTGCAAGTTGGCGGCGTGGGCGTATACCCAACCATGGTTGCCCGCACCACCAACCTGCCCTGGCTGCTCAGCACCATCTCGCACGAATGGATTCACAACTACCTTACGCTTCGCCCGCTTGGGATGCTCTACGGCGAATCACCCGAACTTCGCACCATGAATGAGACGACGGCATCCATCGCCGGGGATGAGATCGGACAGATGGTGCTCGAGAAGTTCTACCCGGAATTAACATCCGCCTCTCTCCCGGACCTGAACCTGGTCTCACTTCCATCAAGCCGCCCCGACCCCGGGACCTTGGTCCGCCCGCCCTTCGACTTCCGCGTAGAAATGCACAAGACGCGCGTCAACGCCGATGCCCTGCTTGCCGAAGGAAAGATCGTTGAAGCCGAAGCCTACATGGAAGCACGCCGACAGGTCTTCCTGCAAAACGGATACCTGCTTCGCAAGATCAATCAGGCGTATTTCGCCTTTTACGGCGCATACGCAGACGTGCCGGGCGGAGCGGCTGGCGAAGACCCGGTCGGGCCTGCCGTCCGCGAATTGCGCGCGCAAAGCGACACACTCACCGATTTCATCAACCGCATTTCGTGGATGTGGTCATTCGAACAATTACAGGAAGCTACCAGCCGATAATGAAAAAGATTCTCTACAGCCTTCTATTTCTTGGAGTCACATTCCTGCTCGCTTCCTGTGCAAAAGAACAGGAAGCAACGCCAACTCCTTATATTCTTCTAAATCCCGTTATTCCCGACACGCCAACACCGGAATACACCTGTCAGGTCATAAATATGATTCCCACAGCGCTGCCAAACGAACAGTCGCTGGTTCCGCCTGTCAGCAGTGAGGATTATTCCATTGGTCCCGATAATGCGCCGGTGACGCTTATGGAATATTGTGACTTTCAATCGCAAGGCTGCCTTATCATGGCTGAAACAGTAGCCGGGTTGATGAGCAATTATCAGGGCGGCATCCGCTTCGTTTTCAGACCGATATCCGTGCCTGAAGATTTCGATAAATCCGACGATGCGGCACTTGCCGCTTTTGCCGCCGATGAGCAAGGTAAATTCTGGGAAATGTACGACCTGCTTTTCGTCAAACACGATGAATGGGTAAACCTAAGTCCCGGCGAGTTCAAAAGCTGGTTGTCGCGTGAAGCATCCGGCGCAGGGATAGAGGCAGGTCAACTCGCAGAGGCGATGAAAGCTGATGAAGCAGCGAACAGGCTCAAGTCTGCGGAGGAGGCGGTGACGCAATATTCCATTCCGGCGCTTCCGCTGGTCTTCATCAATGGGGCGCTGCAGCAATACTTCCTCGATTATCAAAGTCTGAACGATACGGTTGGGCTTATCCTGCTGGGACAAAAACAGTTCACGCAATGCCCGCCATTCAATGTGGATGTTTCCAAACAGTATGTTGCCACGATTGAAACCGCCAAGGGAAATATTGTGATCCAGCTATTCCCCGATAAAGCGCCGCTGGCGGTCAACTCGTTTCTTTTTCTCGCGCGCGAAGGCTGGTATGATGGCGTGACGTTCCATCGGGTGATCCCCGGTTTTGCCGCGCAAGCCGGCGACCCAAGCGGAACCGGCAGGGGCAACCCGGGATATTTTTTCAACAACGAACCCAACGACCTGACGTTTGCAAAACCGGGCATGGTTGCCATGGCAAATTCAGGATTCGATACAAACGGAAGCCAGTTCTTTATTACGTTCGCCCCTGCGACAAATTTGAACGGCTATTACACCATCTTTGGGCAGGTGCTCAGCGGATTGGACGTGGCAGAGCAGCTCACGCCGCGCGACCCGTCCCAAGGCGGATACCTTCCAGCGGGTGATGCGATCATCCACATAACCATTGAAGAGAAATAATGCAATCAAATAAAACACATTGGGCATCACTTTTAACTTTGATTATCTTTGGCTTTGGCATATTGCTTTTGGTATTGCTCGCGGGGCTGCTCGCGCTTGGCTCGATATTCGATCTTTTCACCGGAGCCACAGATCCCGTTTCAGGGATCATCAGCGCATTTGCCATGGGCGCCGTTGCAATGATCTTGATGGTATCCGCATGGTTCGTGCTGCAAAAGACCCGCGGATTAAATGCCGCAGACCAGCCTTTCAGATTTCCGTTTGCGCCCTGGCTGTGGATCGTAATTCCCGCCGTGACCGTATTTGGCATTCTGTTTGGAGGACTTGTCACACTGGCAGAACTGCAATGGCTGAGTTGGATATTTCTGCCCATCCTGACGCTGCTGGTGGTCCTTCCGCCAATTTGGCTCTTTCTCGGCATCGCCTCGAACGGAATTGAGCTGGGTCCGCGTTGGAGATTCTTTACCATATTGGGGCTGGGATTATCGGTTGGTCCGTTCATGATGATGGTCGCTGAGATCGTAATGCTTGCCGTACTCATTGTGGCTGGGGCGGTTTATATTTCCTTTGCCCATCCAGACGTCGTAAATGAACTAAATGCAATAGTGGGGATGATGAATACGAATATGGATGAAAATGCCATACTGTCTGTTCTCTCGCCGTATTTGACCAATCCAGCCGTGATCGCAATTGGGATGGGATATATCGCCCTGTTGGTTCCACTGGTCGAAGAATTGCTCAAACCATTGGCAGTTTGGTTATTTGCCAAAAGTATCGACTCGCCCGCGCAGGGATTTGCATTGGGCGTTATCAGCGGTGGGGCATTTGCGATCTTCGAAAGCCTTAACGCCAGTTCAAACGGAACGACAAGCTGGGCGATCATCGTCACCGCGCGTACAGGAACTACAGCCTTGCATATGGTAACTTCCGGGTTGGTCGGCTGGGGAATTGCATCTGCCTTCAAAGAGCGTCGAATTGGGAGGCTTCTTGCGGCTTATGTTTCAGCAGTCTTGGTTCACGGACTTTGGAATGCAGCCACTTTCGGTATCGCCATCGCGTCACTTGGAGAGTCTGTTGGCAGACCTGAGTGGATTTACCGCTACGCCCCTGCCTTCCTGGGCGGACTAGTCGTGATGGCAGTTGGCATCATCGCAGTTTTGGCGTTGTCCAATCGCAAACTTCGCAAACAACTTGAAGCGCCGCACATCGAACAAGAAAGTGTAGAATCAAACGCATGAACTATTCACTCAACGCGCGCGCAGGCGACCTTGCGCAATTGGTCGGGCTTACCCACAAACATTTTATTTTCATCCTACAGGAAGGCGGCGATTTTCAAAGTCACCGCGGCGTTATCAAGCACGACGAACTCATCGGAAAACCGTGGGGCTCACAAGTGTTCAGTCACACCGGCGCGCCGTTCTTCTTGCTGCAACCCTCGATGGCAGATATTTTGAATGAACTTCCGCGCACCACGCAGATCCTGTATCCCAAAGACATCGGCTACATTTTGATCCAGATGGGAATATCAGAGGGGCAGACCGTTCTGGAAGCCGGGACAGGCTCCGGGTCCATGACGATCGCGATGGCGTCGGCAATTGGTCCAGATGGGCGCGTCGTCTCCTACGAGCAAAAGTCGGATACTCAAAATCTGGCGCGGAAGAATCTGGAGCGGATCGGTCTCGCCTCACGCGTGGACTTCAAACTGCGCGACATTCAGGAAGGTTTTGACGAAACTGAAGCCGATGCCTTCTTCCTCGACGTGCAAAATCCATACGATTACATTTCACAGGTCCGTGGTTCACTCAAGCCCGGCGGGTACTTTGGAACACTGGTACCCACCTACAATCAGGTTGAAAAAATTCTTTACGCGTTGAAACAAAATCTTTTCGCATTTGTGGAAGTCTGCGAACTGATGCTGCGTTATTACAAGACCAACCCTGCGCGTCTGCGTCCAACGGACCGCATGGTGGCGCATACTGGATATTTGGTCTTTGCGCGCAAGATCGAACCCAGCGACGATCCGCGCGGAGAAGCTTTATCGAAAGAGATCGTTGGCATAGAAGAGGAGCGTTAGATTGTTTAGAAGAGCAAGAAGATTATTAAGAGGAGCTCCGCCGCCGCGCTGGGACGTACCGCCTGCGCTGCATCATGCACATCGCTTGATGGATGAGGGTGAATTTGAAGAAGCTGCCAATGCTTTTTATGACCTTGCCAAAAGAGCAGAAGACCGCTTTCCGGAACGCGCACCCTTTTTGTATTTTGAAGCAGGTCACGCATCGATCATGAGCGGGGACGGAAGAAAAGGCGTTGTCCACTTCCGCAGCGGGCTGACGCTGCTCGCCACGCAACAGCGTTATCACCGCCTGCGAAAAGCCGGTTACAGGATCGCCGGAGAACTCCGCGAACAAGGGTTGAACGCAGAAGCTGATGAGATCGAAGCAGTAGTACAAAATAACCTTCCTAATCCCTCTGCAATGGAAGCTCCTGTTCAACAAAGCCGCGCCGTTTTGCCCACACATTGTCCATCGTGCGGAGCAGCGGTGCGACCGGGCGATGTTGAATGGTTGGATGAAGTGACTGCCGAATGTGATTATTGCGGAAGTCCCATCCGCGCCGAAGCCTAATATGACGACACTCACCGAAGAGTTTATTCGGACAAAACTGCAGGAAAGAGACCGTTCTGAAGTGGATACAGATGGGTACTCTGAAATTCCCACCAACCCGGAAGTCAGGTTGAAATGCGCCGCTGTACTCGTTCCGCTGGTATTTTTTCAGAACGAATGGCACATCCTCTATACGCGCCGCACAGACCGGGTCGAATCACACAAGGGACAGGTTTCATTTCCCGGCGGCGCTTGTGACGAGGGCGAGACCACACCCGAAGAAACTGCCCTGCGGGAAGCAGATGAAGAAGTTGGAGTACGATCTTCTGATGTGAGGGTGCTTGGCAGTTTGGGAAGCATGATCACGATCAGCCATTTTCGGGTCACACCCGTCGTCGGCGTGATCCAATTTCCTTATGCGTTTAAAACCTCGGGCGCGGAAGTGGCGCGGGTTTTTACCATCCCCCTGCTTTGGCTGGCGGAACGGCGCAACTTTTGGGAGTTCCCATTGGGCGAATCAAGCCGCAGGCTCATTGTCTATCATCCATATGACGGCGAACTACTTTGGGGAGCAACTGCCCGTATGACCGTGACCTTTTTACAAACACTGGGTTTGTTTTAGTTCATTTTCTATCCAAAACAATAAAAAATACGCCATCGAACGATGGCGTATTTTTTATTGCTATCAGGGAGGAAATTACTCGTCCTCGTCTTCCTTCTTGCCGCGCTCCACACTGAGTTCAGGAGCTTCCGCCTCACCGGCTTCTGCTTCCCCACCCGCTGCAGCACCAGGAGTCGTTTCTTCCTTGGTGATGGTGATAACCGCCACGGTTTCATCTTCGTCCGCCAGGATGCGGACCTTGTCAGAGACGGCAACGTCACGCACGCGGATGATATCGCCGATCTGCTTCAGCATGGAGATATCAACTGAAATGCGTTCGGGAAGATCACCCGGCAAACATTCCACTTCAAGGCGCTCAAGGTTACGAACAAGAATACCGTTGTAATCCTTCACCGCAGCCGAAACACCAACGAACGAAAGTCCAACGCTGGTGCGGATGCTTTCATTCAGATCCACCGCGAGAAAATCCACGTGGGTCAGATTACCCTTGATGTAGTCACGCTGGCGTTCGCGAACGAGGGCGGGATATTCCTTCCCATCCACATCGATGGTAACCAAACTGGAAGCGGTCACCTTCCCCAATGCCAGACCGGCGCTGTGGGCATCCAACGAAATCGAGATCGGCTCTACATGCCTGCCATAGATCACCGCCGGAAGTTTTCCTTCGCGGCGCATGGCTTTCACCTGCTTGCCGATCACTTCACGCCTGGTCGCCTTTAAAACTACCTTTTCCATCTTACTTAACTCCTCGGGCGCCTCTCACGCGGCAACTCTGCCGCGTTACCTTCACCCTAAAATAGAATTTCTGAAAAGCGGAAATGCTTCCGCTGAACATTCGAATTATTTCTTACCGAACAACATGCGTCCAAGCAGGAGCATGATACCCGCAAACAAACCGCCAACCAAACCCGCGATCAAAGCGCCGCGCGTATCGATCACCGTGGATACATTCCCCTCCACTTTACGGGTCAAAAGGACGACCGATTCGATGCGTTCGCCGCGGACTTCACGCGCCGCGGTAAACCCCGCGTAGGCATTGCCGAACTCGACGCTTCCAGCCACGACCGAGCCTGCCACGCCATTAAGAGACAGGGTCCCAGCCTGAGCCGCTCCCACCGCCCCGTTCTGGACGGTCATCTCTTCAGCTTGAACCACTGCCGCGGCAGAGTCATGCATTTCAACATCCTTCGCATGGACCTGCGCCGCCGCGCTAAACGTTAGCTCAATCTCCTCAGAGTTAACCACACCAGCCGAACTCTGATGCATCCGCACCAGTTCAGCATTGACCGCATCCGCGTCGACATTGGCGAGATTGGTCACTTGGGAGTTATTTTCTGTGGATTTGAGTTCTTCAGTCATGATTTTGGCAGAAAACGCGCCTCCTTGCGGAGGCGCACGGTTTATTGACGAAGGGATTTTATTCGCTAGAGGGGGTTTCGTCAAGGAAAAGCGGACAGTGAACGCAGAATTTCGATGGAGTATAATCCCGTAACTGCACATCGTTGACAACCAATTTAGCAAATACCGAAAGGGAATTTTAGAACCATGCTCAAGAAATTACGCGAACCCATCAACAGTCTCACCCATTGGGGTGGAGCGATCCTCGCCCTGGCTGGCTTGATCGCATTGCTCATCATTGGGTGGAGCACCCCAGCCAAAGTCATTTCGTTAATCGTCTACGGCATCAGTCTGATCTTCATGTTCTCGGCAAGCGCAACCTATCATATGGTGCGCGTCAAGGACAAGGCGTTAGAGGTCTTCCGAAAAGTGGACCACGCCGCCATCTACGCCCTGATCGCCGGTACGTACACCCCGTTCTGCATCAACGCATTCGAAGGCTTTTGGAAATGGGGCATGCTGACCCTTATCTGGTCACTGGCGGTCATTGGCATCGTCATCAAGATATTCTATATGCGTTCACCGCGCTGGCTAAACGCAGCCATTTATGTACTCATGGGCTGGATCAGCGTCACTGCCGCAGGGCAAATGCTGGCGGCACTGCCTGCCTGGGTGTTGGCATGGCTCATTGCCGGCGGCATCATCTATACCCTGGGCGCGGTCGTGTACGCTACCAAATTATTTAATTTCAAGCCGGGTGTTTTCGGCTTCCACGAAGTTTGGCATATTTTCGTCCTGCTTGCAGCGGCAGCGCACTTTGTCGCAGTGTTGGGTGTGGCGCTCTACTAAAGGGATATTATGTTTTTCGGATTCGACCTGAAAGAGATATTCTACTTTCCATTCAAAGACGAAGAGTCGCGCAAATATCTTCTCATTGGCGCATTGATTTCCCTCTCCGCCTTCATCATCCCCGTGCTGCCATATATCGTGTTGGTCGGGTATTCAATACAGATCGCGCGTCAGGTCTTCAGGTATGAATCACCGCACATGCTTCCGTGGGATAACTGGAACGAGATGCTGCAAGACGGGCTGAAGGTATTCGGCATTCGGTTAATCTATTCCCTGCCGCTTATCATTCTCGTCCTACCGATCATGATCGGGTCATTTGTCATACCGTTCCTCACAGCAAATTCAAGTTCGCCTGAGTCTGACCCATTTTTTATCGCGTTCATGGGCATCTTCGCGCTGACGATGTGCATCATGATCCCCATCTCGATCGCCGCCGCTTTTATCATCCCAGCCGTAGAAATGCACGTGATCGAAACCAACGACTTTGCCGCAGGCTTCCGGTTTCGCGAATGGTGGGATATCTTCCGCGCCAATATCAGCGGATTCATCGCCGCGTTCTTCATTTACTATCTCGCCGCCATGGCGCTTGCCATTCTGGTGCAGATCATGATGGCAACCATCATCCTCGCATGTCTGCTTCCGCTCGTACTGCCAGGCATAACGATCTACATAGTTCTCATTATGTACGTTACCATTGCGCAGGCATATCGAGACGGAAAACAAAAACTCGCACAAAGCGGATTAACAACATCCGAAGCTTAGTTGAAAAGCCGCCGCACATGGCGGCTTTTTTACTTACATATTCGATAAAACCGAAAGGTCATTCATGCGTCCACTTGAAATTTCGATTCCCGTCCTGCTCGCCGCTTATCTTATCTGGCGTCATCCCCGCCCGTTATGGATTCAACTTCTTCCGCTCCTCACGCTTGTTATCGCATTGATACACATCCCTGTAGAAGGATACCGCTGGCAGATGATTCCGCTCTACGCATTGACCGCAATCCTTACAACCAGTAGTCTGATAAAGATATTTGGAACGGGCGACTGGAAACCCATCGCCTCCTACCTGACCTTGGTGCTGGTCATCATCGCGACAGCTTTACCCACCCTGCTGCCTGTTCCCCGCATCCCCACCCCAAGCGGACCGTACAAAATAGGCACACGGACCTTTGAAATGGTGGATAAATCCCGCAAGGAAATCTACTCCGGCAAGGATGAACCTCGCCGCTATATGATACAGGCCTGGTATCCCGCCAACGTAAAACCAACAGACAAACGCGCCCCGTGGATGGAAAATGCCAAAATTTTTGCGCCTGCCATTGCCACTTATATTGAACTGCCATCTTTTTTTCTTGACCATCTTGCGCTTGTTAAACTTCCCGCTTACAAAGACGCAGAGGTTGCAACCGCTGAAAATCCATTTCCGGTCATACTTTTCTCACACGGCTGGAACGGCTTCAACGCCCAGAATGCAGGGCAAGCGCTGGAGCTCGCCAGCCGCGGATATGTCGTTGTGGGTGTTCAACATACCTATGGCGCCGTTATCACCGTTTTCCCGGACGGCACAACCGCGCCGAATAACCCCAATGCCCTGCCGCAAGATGCACATGACCCGAATTACGAAGAGGTTGCCCGCGTTCTGGTCGATCAATGGGCAGGCGACCTGGCTGACACTTTGGATTTCCTATTTTCCGAGGACACGTCCAACCCATTTGCGGGCAGGCTGGACGCAAACCGGATCGGTGTGTACGGACATTCCACCGGCGGCGGAGCAGCCATCCAATTCTGCGGCACGGACTCGCGCTGCAAAGCCGTCCTCGGCATGGACCCTTTTATGCGCCCCGTTTCGGCGGAGGTGATAGAGAATGGCGTTTCGCAGCCATCCTTTTTCATGTTCTCGCAAGCCTGGGCAGATGATGCCGAAAGCCCGAGCAATAAATTGTTTTGGCAGTTCTACCCGCATGCGACCGATAATTTTGGCGTGATAAAGATCGAAGGAACGAAGCATTACGATTTTAGCGACCTGCCGCTTCTCTCTCCCATTGCGCCGCAACTCGGCTTAAAAGGTCCACTGAACGGAAAACGCGTTACCGAGATCGTCGATTCATACCTGATCGATTTCTTCGAAATGACCATGAACGGCAAACCGTCACACTTATTCAATGAACAAAGTCCGTTCGAAGAGGTAAAATCTTTAAAGTAAAAGGGAATCAGACTCAATGAAAATAAATTATCGCAGGTACTCAACCGTTTTCCTCATTCTGGGAATGGTCCTTCTTGTCATCGGAATCACGACAGATAACACGTTCTTTTCGTGGGCTGCGGCGGCATTTGTGGTTCTCTCGCTTCTTCTTGGCGGACGATGGTTACAGCCAAGAAAAAAGTAGACCCAAGCCCAGTCTTTTCAACAACATGATAATAAACTTGCAAATTATGGAGGTTTGAGCCATTTGTGTGAAATGTAAATGAATTCTTTGCAAAGAAAAGGAGGTAATGATGTTGCATGCTGGTTTTAAATTGTCAGACCATGCGTTATTTCGCATGTCACAGAGAAATTGTTCGGTATTCGATGTGGAATATGTAATAAAACACGGCAAACGGGTTCATTCTGCAGGAGTCACCACCTACTTCCTCGGAAAGCGGGATATCCCCGCCGATGACCAGAGATTTTCAAGAATTACGAGACTCGAAGGCATCACAGTATTAGCCACAGCGTTGGAAAACGGGCTGCTTCAGATCATAACGGTATACCGGAGTAAATCTGCCATCAAGTCCGCCCGGCGTAAGTCCAAGTATGATTTGAAGAAACAGGCACCGGCTGCGGAGGAGCCGCCCGCCGTCTGAAGTGTGAGCCGCAGAACTTCATCCCTGATATGAGCTGCCACGGCAAGCTGAAGGCGGTCCTCGCACAAATTAATAAATCTCATTTGCACGCCAGATGAGTTTCCGTTATATACTATTTTGTATAATAGGAGAAACCAAAATGAAATCACCCCCCTCATTGGATTTGAAACTTGTGGAAGAATTTGTTGGAATTGCCCACGGAAATTTTTTGCGCGTCAAAGAATTACTTGAACAGGAACCCTCTCTCGTAAATGCAACATGGGATTGGGGCGGCGGAGATTTCGAAACCGCACTTGGCGCAGCTTCGCATATGGGCAACAGGCAGATCGCCATTTATCTCCTCGAGAACGGAGCGCGGCTGGATATCTTTGCCGCAGCCATGCTTGGAAATCTGGAAGTTGTCAAAGCTGCGTTGGCAACCTATCCAAACGCGGTTGATACGCTTGGTCCTCACGGCATTTCTTTACACGAGCACGCAGAAGCAGGGGGGTTGGAAGCGAGAGAAGTATTGGAATATCTCAATTCACTATAATCTGCTTTGAAACTAAATGTGATAGTACCAAAGAGTGCTATAAAAACTAGGTGGCGTGGATATACTGGATGAACAGGAGATATGATGAAAAAGAAGAATCAAGCAACCGTTGGGCTGATCGCCGCAATCATTTTACTGGCATGCGCGTGCCCTGTTTCTGGGCTGCCGTCACTCGGAGTGGAAGCTACGCCATATCCCACCATCCCACCAATCGCTCCATCCACCGAGGCGGTTGTCCCATCTCCAACAACAGAAATTTCCCCTTCCGAAAACATCCCCAGCGGAAATGTACTGTACAGTGATGATTTCAGCACGACCAGCGCCGAACTGGAGGATTACTCTGGAGATGGCGGAAGCGCGGGGACAGAAAATGGCGTTTATGTGATACGGTCTACCGCAGACCTATGGCAATGGGGAAAATCGCAATCCGAGTTCGAAGATGTTGTGATCGATGTGGATGCCACCATGATATCTGGTCCATCAAATAACAATATAGGTTTCGGCGTATTTTGCAGATTGACTGAAACTGAGGATGGCTCGGTCGACGGATATATGCTTGCCATCAGCGGCGACGGGTATTACACGATCCGTGTTATTGTTGAAAGCAACATGTCGCCATTGGTGGATTGGACGTCGTCGGATGTTGTCAACCAGGGTAATGTCACCAACCACATACACGCTACATGCAACGGGAGCGACCTGTCGCTGGAAGTGAATGGTCAGGTGGTCGCTACGGCTGTCGCAGATCCAAGCGCACCAACCGTTGGCGCCATCGCGTTCTCCGCAATTTCGTTCGAGACCGATAGCCGATACGCGGAAGTGAACTTCGACAATTTGGTCGTCAGCCAGCCATAAATAAGACCGTACAAAAAGAGGATTCGCGTTTGCGAATCCTCTTTTTGTTTATATGGCTGTCCGCATTCTATGACGAACTTTTGCCGCTTCAAAGATGCGGTCAAAAAATCCTTTATAGCCATCCTTATCGTACAAGATCATATAATCTGCGGGTCCGTATTCTTCCGGCGCCAGCATAATGGCGGGGTTTGGGTTGATCTCCAAAATAAACAGTTCTCCGTTCTCCTTCATGCGGATATCGCAGCGACCATAACCGGAAATTCCCATGGCAAGGTACATTCGTTTGCCAATCTCTTGCAGACGTGCTTTCAAATCAGGTTCGGTCACTTCCTTGAAATCAAAAGGAACGTTGTAATCCCATTTAATGTCTGTATGCCAGAACTCTTCACCATCCGGAAAAATAAGTTCCGTCGGGGGGTATACAAACGGATCGCTCAAATCATTGGGATTATCCGCCACCAGAACATTGAACTCCTTACCGATAATGAACTCCTCCATGCGGGCGGAGCCAAATTCAGAGCAGATGCGCCCCACCTGCTTCAAAACCTCTTCAAGTGAGTTCGCCCGTGAATCGCGAAACATCCCTGTGCTGCCATAACTTTTCGGATGCTTCACCATGATCGGATATTGCAAATTACTTACGAGGTTTTCTGCCTCTTCCACACTTTCAACATGATACCCTTTTGCAAAACCGATTCCATTTTCGTCTGCCACCGCCTGCATCTCTTCCCGGCTTGGGTCAAAACACTTCGAATCTGCACCTGTAAAAACAAGATTCAACTCCTCAAGCGCCTGGATCACTTCTATACCGTTGTAATCCCCTTCTTCATATACATAATCTTTTTCGTCTTTATCATCATCAAGGTCATCATAACCTTCGCAAACGTTCAGGAATATATCGAATTTGCCGCTCTCTGCCAGCGCGCGAATCCGCTCTATCACTGGGTCGGTTAAAGTGACCATCTCCCAATCGTAATCCTTCAGATAGGGCGACGGGTTGAAATCCTCGATCTCTTCATCGGATAACACACAGATGCGCACGGGAAATCTCCTTTTTGTTTTTTTGGATTATGCTCTAATTCTCCCCAATGAGAAAATCTTTTAAGGAAAAATCCCCCAACTATTTTGTCTCTGTTACTTTCCTGATGCTGCGCGGACGCTCGGTATCATACCCTTTTGCGCGGGTCAAATGATATGCAAATAATTGTGCTGGCAAAATACTCACCAAAGGCGAAAGCCATTCCGGTGTTTCGTCCGGTATCGTCAGCGGAACTTGAGCAAGAGCAAGCGCCTTTTTATCATTGGAAATAACCACCAATTCGGCTGAAATCTGATCTCGTAAACGATGTAACATCCCCAGCATCGAATCGAAGACCTTACCCCTGGCAGCCACCGCAAAGACCGGGTACCCGCTCTCCACCATCGCAATGGGACCATGTGCAAAATCAGCCGAAGAATACGGCTCGGCAATGATGTAAGTGAGTTCTTTCATCTTCAACGCCCATTCAAATGCCGTTGCATAATTAAAGCCGCGCCCCAACACAACCGTCTGGTCAATGTAGCGATACCGCTGCGCGGCTTGCGCAATAAAATCATTTTGCTTCAAGGTCTCTTTCATCCAACCAGAAACCTTGCCCAACTCAGCCCACTGTTTTTTATCGCCGCTCAATGCCGCCGAAAGCATCGCAACTGCCATCAACTCGGTGGTGTAGGTCTTTGTCGCAGCAACCGCTTTCTCATTGCCTGCCTTGATATCCAGCACAAAATCAGAAGCATTGGCAAGCGGAGACTTCGCTTCATTCGTGATCGAAAGCGTCATACAACCCTGGCGTTTCCCCTCTTCCAAAACACTCACAATATCAGGCGACTTACCCGACTGTGAAATACCGACCACCAAGGCATTCTTCAACACGGGCGGCTTCTTGTAATATGTGAACAATGAAGGCGTAGCCAATGCCAGCGGCAGTCCGTTCATTGCACCCAGTAGATAGTTTGCGTACCTGCCCGCGTTATCCGATGTGCCGCGTGCCGCCAGAAAAATATATTCGATCTTTCGCTTCTTAATTTCCAGTGCGATCTTTTCAACATGCTTTCTTTGAGTTGATAAAAGATTTTTGATTCGTTCAGGTTGTTCGTTGATCTCAGAAAATAAAGTCATGATGAAAAACTCCGCGCCTCATTCCAAGCCGGGAATGGATACCGGCAAAAGACCTGTCATTACACTGTGACCGAATACGGCTTTAGCTGCCGCCCGCATGGACGGCTCCAAAATGGAATACGTACATACATAAGTGGATGCTTCAGGGAAAGCCGCAAGGTCGTACGGCAGGCGTAAGGCAATGTTGATGATGGGTTGATTTAATTTCAATAGCCGGCGGATGAACTCTGCCTGTTTTTCTTCTGCATAGGCATTGATCGAACCCATGATGATGACATCATAGGCTTTAACTTGCTCCAAAATGCGAGATGCCTCTTCTTCACTCGGCGCAAGCGGAATTTTGAACTCGTCCGTTTGGGCGTGGAATTCTCGAATGGACTCGGCAAGTTTGATCTGAATGTAAGAGGAGGTATCTGCCGGGGTCAAATCTTGCGGAACGGGGATGATGACCGCGATGCGTTTTTCGGCTTCGAGTTTGAGAGGCAGATGGTTCTTGTCATTTCGCACCAGCGTGATGGATTTCTCCGCGATTTCATTTGCCACTTGCATGTGTTCGGCGCATTGAATGACGCTCAGGTCGGGTGATGTGGCATGTTCTGTCAGCCAACGTTTCAACTGCATAATTCGGTCAACCGAGGATTGCAGATTTTCTTGTGAGAGTTCTCCGCTCTGTACGCCTGCCAACAAAGACTCAAACGCCCGTGTTTGGTCTTGCGGGTCGGTGGTCATCAGTAAAATATCAGCGCCCGCCTGGGCGGCTCGCAGGGCATCTTCTCGCAGTAATTCTCCTTGACGGATGGCGTGCATATCCATGGCATCGGTGATAACCACGCCGGTGTAGCCGAGGTCTTGGCGCAGCAGTCCGTTGATGATGTTGGGGGAGAGGGTGGCGGGCGGCGCGTCATCACCGTCGATGGAGAGAATGCCGAGGTGGGCGGTCATTACCAGTTTGGCATCCGCTTGAAGCGCGGAGCGGAACGGAGGTAACTCCACAGCGTGGAGTCGCTCTCGCGAGTGCGGCACAGTTCCAAGTCCGTGATGTGAATCGCTGGCGGTATCTCCATGACCGGGAAAATGCTTCACCGTCGCCGCCACTCCTTGAGATTGAATCCCCTCGATCATGGCAGCCGCCAGTTCCCCAACCAAAGCAGGGTCTTCGCCAAACGAACGTACACCCACAACCGGATTGTTCGGGTTGATGTTGACATCGGCACAAGGTGAGTAATTGACGTTGATGCCGAGTGCGGCAAGCTCACGCCCGAGCACTTCACCGGCTTTTTTGGCGAGTTCGGCAGAACGGGTTGCACCGAGCGCCATGTTGCCGGGCAGGGGCGTGCCATCACCAAATGCCATGAGTTGCCCGCCCTCTTGATCGGTGGCGATCAGCAATGGCGGCAATCCCAATTCACGCGCAAGGGTTTGAAGCGATTGATTCAGTTTTTTGATCTGGGCGGGGTTGTCCATGTTGAATGGACGGAAGAGGGTGATGCCGCTGGGGTGATATTTTTGAAATGCCTGAATGATCTCAGGTGAAAGCGACTCCTTGCCGCGAAATGCGAAAAGGAGTTTTTGACCAACAAGTTGTTCGATATTCACATTAACCTTTCAAGCCGGAGACGACAACGCTTTCGAGAATGTAACGCTGGGCGAAGAAGAAGACCACAATGAGCGGAGCCGTGGTGAGGACGGCGGCGGTCATAATGGTGGGCCAAGGCTGGACAGTTTGATTGATATTGTAAAGCGTGGAAACGTAAACCGGCAATGTGTAGAGATCAACCGTTTGTAAATACATAAGCGGGGTTAGCAGGCTGTTCCACAAACCGACGAAGAGGAATGTGGCGATGGTTGCCATGGGCGCTTTGACCAACGGCAGGATGATCTCCCACCAAATTTGAATATGATTCGCGCCATCGACAAAGGCAGATTCATCCAACTCTTTTGGAATTTGCGACATGGCTTGCCGCAGCAGAAAGATCATCGCCGCGCCGCCTGCAAAGTAACCGGGGACGATAAGCGGGTTGAAGGTGCCGATCCAATCCAGTTTATTGAAGAAGACGTATTGCGGCACGATCAACGCCTGCGGAGGAATCATCATGGTAGAAAGCATCAGGAAGAAAACTACATTGCGCCCGGGCCAGTCCACGCGGCTGAAGGCATAGGCAACCGCCGCAATGGAAATAAGCGTACCCACCAAGGCAAGCGTGACGTAAAAGACCGAGTTGAAATAGGAGCGCAGAAAGTCTTGATTTTGGAAGATGGCGGTATAAGCTTCCAGCGTGGGGTTTTGCGGAATCCACACCACGCCGGGAGAGTTCGTCTCCTGCACTGTTTTGAGTGAGGAGGAGATCATCCAAAACAGGGGGAAGCTCATCAACACAGTTGCGCCTGTGAGCACGGTGTAGAGCACAACGCTTTTGATAATGGGAAAATATTTTTTCATTGTGCCCATCCTAATAAATATCGTAGGTCACCCAACGGTCTTGCAGGCGGAATTGGATAACCGTAATAATAAGAATGATAACGAGGACGATCCATGAAATGGCAGACCCGTAGCCGATCTCAAAATGGCTGAAACTTTTCTGCCAGAGATAGTAAACCATTGAAATGGTCGAAGAGACAATGGGCTGGTTATCGCGGTAGAGGACGAAGATCGGTTCGAATATCTGCAGGGCGCTGATCATGCCTACGACGAGGTTATAAAAAATATACGGGGTGAGAAGCGGGAAGGAAATCTTCCAGAAACGCTGCCAGGGATTCGCGCCATCCACTTCGGCGGCTTCGTGCAGTTCTTTGGGAATGTTGTTCAAGCCTGCCAGGAAGATCAACATCATGGCGCCGCAGCCCCACACCATAAGCAAAACCACGGACATTTTCGTCCACAAAGGGCTTTGCACCCAAAGCGGAACGCGGTTCTCAGCAGGAAAACCCGCTTCGATCACTTTCAGGAGCAGGTTGTATTTACCTGTGTTCAACCCCAAAAAGAACGCCGCGCTGACTTCCTGAATGTAAATAACTACACGGTTCAACCAGTTGAACGGCGGGAATGCTGTAGAAATGGAACGAATAATTTGATTAATAATGCCTGTGCCTGTGTTCAACATCAAACGCCAGCATAAAAGGACGGCAGTGTTGAAGCCGAGAATGACCGGCAAATAAAATGACATACGAAAGATACGTTCCCCGCGTAATTGCTGGTTGAGCAAAACCGCCAGAAACAAAGCAACCCCGATCTGTAACGGCAGACCGATCACAGTAAGGTAAAGCGTATTGATCAACGAAGCGCGGAAACTATCGTCTTCAAAAAGAATGGTTTGGTAATTTTGCGCCCCCACCCACACAGTCGGTTCGCCCGAAGCGATGCGGTAGTTGGTAAAACTCCAATACAGGGAAAAGCCGAGCGGAATGACAACAAAGATCAGAAAACCAACGATCCACGGGGCGGCAAAGAAATACCCAGCGAAGGTGTTTTCCTGCTTTTTGGGAGATGAGCCGAACAATCTTGCAATATAGCGTGCAAGGTAACCCAAGCCATAGCTGCTGACAATGATGAACAACACTGTCAATGCGACTGTGACCAGAACATTGAGATAGGGATTTTGGGGCATGGCATCTCCTCAAAAAACTGCTCGCATGGGAGCCAAGCCCCCATGCGAGCGATAAAGATTTTCTTACTGACCGAGCGCGGCGGAGTAATCTTCCTGGATCTTCGCGTTGACTTCGTCAACAGTGAGTTCTTCGGTGATCAACTTGCCGAGCGCGTCCTGCATGATGGTGGAGAGCTTGGCAGCTTCCTTGATGCCGGCGAAACCAACACCGTATTCAGCAGCCAGTTCGGCTTCGCGCTGAAGCTGCGGGGAGTCGGTCACATAACCATACTGGGCATCGTTGCGGGCAGGGATCAAGCCCATGGTCTCGTTCCACTTGTGATTGCCTTCCTTGCTGAAAGCCATCTTGAGCCATTCGGCGGCAAGTTCCTTGTTCTGGCTGTATTCAGGCACGGCGAGCCAGTCGTTGAACGCGAGCACAACGGGCTTGCTGTTGGGGAAGTTCTCGGGATCGCCATAGAACGGATCGATGGAGACATTATCCCAGATCGGGCGGTCAAAGGCAGGAGCAGCCCAACCGGAGTGCGCGAGACATACGGCGCCGTTATCCTTGCCGGTGGCATCGTCAACGTCAATGACGGAACCCTGACCAGCAGGGAGGGAACCGACAGCGTTCACAGCGTCGCCGTAGGTTGCGAGGCGCATGTCGAGCAGGAACTGAGTGGTCGCCAACGCTTCAGGAGAGTCGAAGTTGGGGGTGCCATCGGCTTTGTAGAGTTCGCCGCCGAGGGAGTAGTACACGAGCAGCCACCATTGCCAGTCCGCCATGGAGCCGGCGTCAACGGGAACAAGCGCCTGCTGAGTCAAAGAATTGGTAGCAGGATCAATCACGGAGGCAGTGGAGGCGAAGGACTTCCAATCCGAGAAGTTCTGTGGAGTACCAGTGGTCCAGCCGGAGGCTTCCATCAGGTCGGTGCGGCAGAACACGTAGCGAGGAGCGGTGAAGATGGGCAGACCGCGGAGGGAGCCATCGTACTTGGCGTTTTCGAGAGCGGGACCGAAATTGGAAATTTCATCCCATGCGCCAGCGCCGAGATATTCATCCATGTTGGCGAGGTTTTCACCATACAGGGTGTTCATTTCAGAGCCAAGGTTGATGATATCGGGACCTTCGCCAGCCGCAAAGAAACCACTGAAAGTGGTGTCCCAGCCAGACCAGGAGCCTTCGGTGATTTCAACGGTCACGCCGGGGTGAGCCGCTTCGAAAGCAGGGCTGATCTCATCGTTCAACCAGGCAATGGTATCGGGGGTGTAATCGAGCAGGTAGATCTTGAGGGTTACAGCATCGCTGGAGGCAGGGGCTTCCGCCGGAGCTTCTTCGGTCATCGCCTCTTCAGTAGCAGCGGGGGCATCGTTTCCAGCAGGGGCTTCAGTAGCAGCGCCGCCACAAGCGGTCAGCACAAGGCTTACCAGCATCAGCAGCGAAAACAGGGTAAACAACTTCTTTTGCATTTTCTTCTCCTTGGTTTTACTTGAAAATTTTCGAGCCTGAAAGTGTATTTAAGTGTTTCTTTTTTTCACGCTCCTTTCCTTCGAATTGAACAGGTCTAGCTCATCCTGAGAATTCGTTCGTTCACATCATCCACGAACCGCTGCATGTGTTCACCGATAAATACAGTGGGTTCAAGACTGGCATCGTTCATCAATGCGGTCAAATCGATGCCATAAGAAAGCGCCAGCGCATCATCGACATCATGCGACTCAAAATAGGTCGCATTTGCGCGGCGACGCCCCATCGACGCGAGATCGTAGCGTTTGCCGCCCACGATCTGCGAATCGAACACACCCAATAAAGCAAGCTGCAAATTTTCATGATTGGATAAATTCATGGTGACCTTATCGGAGTCGACCATCCAATCGAGCGCGCGCCAGACTTCACACCCCACGACTCTTTCGGGACGTTCAGCCGGGTCCAGTTTTCTGAGAGCTTCAATTACCCTGAGAGCGACTCCCACATGTGTGTCGTGCTTGTCCGCGAGGTTGTGGGTGTAGACCACCTTCGGCTTCGTGGCACGCAGGATAGCCAAAATATCATCCACGGGTTCGGAGCGTGACGCATCTTTGACCACCTTGCTGGGAATATCCAACATGATCTGCGCCGCAAACTCGCCGACAAACGCCGCCTTACGCTGCTCCTTAAAGCGGACAAGTCTCATCTCGTCATCGCTGTAATTCTCGTAAATACTGTTACGTGGGGAACCGCGTCCATCGGTAACAACCACGCCGGTGAACCATTTGTCTTTTTGCTGAAAGCATTCAATGATCGGCTGCGCTGCCATGATCTCGATGTCATCCTGGTGTGCGGCAAGGCACAGGTGCGTTGTCCGCGCCAGTGCCTGCTCCATCGGCTCGTTATCGGGGATATAAACTTCTGCTGTGTTGAGATGAAAGTTCATAATTTCTTTCTTGTCATTGCGAGGGCGATTTTGTTCTTTGCCCGAAGCAATCCCTTACTCAATTCTGAGATTGCTTCGTCGGGAAGAGCGCCCTCCTCGCAATGACGAATTATTCGACCACCGGCAAACTCGCCGCCGCCACAGACTGCCCCACCCGGCGGATCTTTTCATCCGGCAGGTGCAGTTCGATCTTCTTCAATAATTCGGGAAACTCGGCATCAAAAACCTTCTTCGCGCCTTCGATCAGCAAGTCACCGCCGCGACCGGAAGTGCAGCGCCCCAAAATCAAAACATGCTTGATGTCGTAAAACTCGGCATAGTGAGCAATTCCATATCCGAGGTAAATGCCCATGCTTTGCCAAATCTTCGTCGCGCCTTCTTCACCAGCTTCCAATTTCTTTTGCACGAACTTGAGTTTTTCAGCATCGGTCACATCGGCAGGGATTTCAATGCCCGCCTTCGGAGCCAGCCGAAACACACATTGCTGCGAGAAATACGACGCACCGCAACCTTTATCGCCAGACCATTCATCAACTGGGGCTTTAGGGCTGTAATCAATGGGCGCGAAAGCCAACTCGTTAAGCCAGCCCATAATGTGACCTTCCATATTTACGTACCCAGCCGCTTCGCTGGATCCGAGCGCAATACCCAAAATGCCGTTATCTTCAATCGACATCGAACCCGCCAGCGCGGTCACATCGCCATCGTTGATAACTTCCAACGGCACACCCATTTCCTCGCGGATACGCAGGAACATATTTTTGATATCGCCAAATTTTTCAGCAGGAATGCCGCGAAACAACGAAGCCACCATCGGGCGGTTATCCACGTAGATGCCTGCCGAGCTGCCGCCAATTGCATCCACTCGCGGCATTTTGCTTGCGGCGGTTTTCAGGGCGGTCATCACTTCTTGATAGTGATAATCGGGGTCGGTGTTCTTACGCGGCTCCCAGATCACTTCTTCGCTGTAGACCGCTTCGCCATCAATCACGGCGCTCACTTTACGGTCCGATGCGCCAAGGTCAAACCCAATGCGGCAACCAGCCAAATTTCGCCCGAGCAATTTCCCGGTCTCGCAGGAGGCGGGCACTTCATCCGCAGAACAGACCACCACCGAAAATTCCTTCTCGTAGACCTGCGTCCCCATGAAATGAAAATCGAACTTACGTGCGCCGTCCGCCGTGTACACCTTGCGAATGTGTTCTCCAATCGCTTTGGGCGCGCCGATATAAACGGTGTGACCGCCGCGCTGCCAAAGCAAAAATTTCACGGCGCGTTCGATGTATTGAAAATTGGATTCAAACTCGGGATGACCTTCGGGATACACAAAGGTTTCAAAGCGCGAAATTTCGCCCGCGCCTCTTTCCAAGCCGATCACTGCCTTCACACCAACAGGCTTTGCGCCACTCTGAAAGTTTTTATCTGCCAACACTGCCGGACGAAAGCCTTCATCCAACGGCGGCGCAATCTTTGGTTCGACTAATTGCATGATGAGTTCCTAGTTGAATAACAATGAATAATCGTCGAGCAGCAGAAATGCCGAAGCGCCGAGAATGCAGGCGCGATAGTCGAGCGTGCCAAGTTCAAGTTCCGTATTTTCCGAAAGACGGGAGAGCGCCGCGTTGCGCATGGACATGTTCACTTCATCCATCCATGTGGAACCGAAGCGGGTCATATCGCCGGTGAGGACGATCTTTTGAATGTTGAGTGTGCCGATCAAATTCGCGAGAGAAGCGCCGAGGTAACGCGCTGCTTTTAAAACCACATCCTGGGCTTTGGCGTCCCCATTCTCAAAAGCGGACTGTGCCTGATCCAGCGTTTTCACTTTTAAATTACCAAGTACCGCGCGCGCGCTCGAAACAGTTTCGAGACATCCATACTTTCCACAGCGGCAAAGTTCGCCGCCCTCTTGCACCACCACATGACCGATCTCGCCCGCGCCGCCACCATCACCCTGAAAGAGACGTCCATTCACGAAGATGCCCGCGCCAATACCATGCTTCACGTTAACCACGATCAGGTTGTCATCGCTGGAATGGTCACCGCCGTATACATACTCGCCAATCGCAGTCGCCTGGCTGTCATTCAAAATGGAAACGGGGACTTTGTATTTCTTTTCGAGCAATTGCCCAAGCGGAAGGTTCTGCCACTCCAAATTGACGGCATTCACCACCACCCCTTCACGAGTGTTGACCAAACCGGGCGTCCCCACGCCGATACCGACAATGGGTTTTATCTTTTTCTTCATCAATTGATCGATGATCTGATAAACAAGGTCGAGGGCGGTTTTGCCGTCTTCATCCACGACGGGCACTTCCACCATCTCTTTGATCTCCCCCCGAAGATTTAATATCGCACCAATGAATTTATCCTGCGCGAGGTTCAAGCCGATGAGATAACGCGCATCGGCAACCACACTGATGAGGATCGGCGTTTTCCCGCCAATGGATTCGCCCCTGCCGACTTCCTGAACCAGACCTTCTTCGAGCAACCCGTTAACTACGTCCGAAACGGTTGTGCGCGTCAGGTTGGTTACACGCGCCACTTCCGCTCGGCTGATGGACTCATTCGCAAAGATGGTCCGAAGTACGAGATCGCGATTGTGTTGCTTGGTTTGTTGATGCGTTGCTTTTTTCATGGTTTTTACCAGATTATCTATACGCAAATATTCAATTCGTCAAACAATACTTTGTAAATTCACTGTACTAACAAAGTTCATTCTACAGATTTCCCCTCGATGAGTCAAGTCCCAATCCCTTGACAAATTTTAGGATAAATTATAAAATAATTTAGGTAAGACTAAATTTAATGAGTTCGTTGTTATGGCGCTCCCCCCCTTTAACTTATTCTGCACAACCATCACACTCTAAAAATGATGAAAACATCCACTTCCACACAAGATTATCTTAAACGCATCTACGAATTGACCGAGTGCGGAGAGCCCGCCAGCACGAACGATCTGGCGCGGGAACTCAACATCAAACCCGCATCGGTCACCGGCATGATCCAAAAACTCGCCGCCGAAAAACCAGCATTGGTGGAGTATCAAAAACATCAGGGCGTCACCCTCACAACTTCTGGAAAACGAGCCGCGCTCGAGGTGATTCGCCACCATCGTCTGCTTGAGGCGTGGCTTGTGCAAACACTCGGCTACTCATGGGATGAAGTCCATGAAGAAGCAGAACGGTTGGAACATGCCATTTCGGAGGATTTCGAACGACGAATCGCTGCCGCATTGGGACATCCCACCCGCGACCCGCACGGCGAACTCATCCCCACCGAAGACTTGAAAATGCCTGCGGATGACTCCACGCCGCTTTCGGCTCTGCGTCCAAACCAATCAGCGACCATACAGCGCGTCATTTCACAGGACCCGGACCTGCTCCGCCACCTCGAAAGTTTGGGACTCATTCCAGGCATTCAGATCGAAGTTACCGAATACTCCTCCTTCGATAACAACCTTACTGTAAAAGTTGGAAAGAAACAAAATGTACTTGGATTGAATATCACAACAAAGATATTTGTAGAAATACTTTAATAATTTTTATCAACGGAAAGGCTTTTAGAAATGAATGAAACGATCTTTAGAATTCTCGCCGCACTTATCCTATTTACAGGAATTGGCATCTCCACATACTTCCGCCGCAAAGCGGACCGCGACACCGGGGAAAAACTCTCCCGAAAAGTGGACGGGACCCCGATGATGCTTGTCATTCGCATTGCAGGTCTGCCTTTATGGCTCAGCCCATTGATCTATTTGATAAACCCGCAATGGATGTCATGGTCAAAGATCGGCTTGCCGGAGTGGGCGCGCTGGCTCGGCGTTGGGCTGGGATTGATCAACCTGGGTCTGATCTACTGGCTGTTCAACAGCATCCGCAGCGGAATTACACCCGTTAGCGCCACCCGCAAAAATCACCAGCTTGTGACTCATGGAATATACCGCTGGGTCCGCCACCCGCTTTACACCATCGGGTCGATGCTTTTCGCCTTCTTCGGCTTGATGGCAGATAACTGGTTCTTCATGCTGCTTGCCGCACTGGCATTTATCGCCATGGCGGTCCGCACGCCCAAAGAAGAAGCCAACCTCATCGAAAAATTTGGAGATGAATATCGCAATTACATGAAGCGCACAGGTCGCTTTTTACCCAAATTCAGCAAATAACAAAACAAGGAAACGAGCATGGTATACACAATCGCTGTTATTGCACTGATCGTACTGATTTTTTTCCCGCGCATCGGACTGCTCACGTTATACAAGAATTATCGCGGCGCACAGGCGCGCGAACGAGTGGAAGACGCGCTCAAGCATCTGCTGGACCGCGAGCAGCAGGGACGTCACGCCTCGCCCGAATCGCTCGGCGGCACGCTCGACCTTCGGCGCGCAAAAGTCACCCACCTGTTGCAGGATATGGAAACGCAGGGACTGATCGAAACACGCGGAACAGAACTGCACCTCACCGCTGAAGGCGAACGCTGGGCACTGCACGTTGTCCGCGCGCACCGCTTGTGGGAGCGTTATCTCGCAGACGAAGCGCGAATGCCTTTGAACAGAATCCACAACGAGGCGCAGAAACGCGAACACTCGTTGACCGAAGCGCAGTTGAACGACCTCGAAGCTGCGCTTGGTCACCCCACCCGCGACCCGCATGGCGACCCCATCCCAACGCGTGAGGGGAAAATCAATCGGGCGGAGGGAATGCCCATTACGGCGTGGCAGCCCGATCGTCCCGCACGAATCGTACACCTTGAGGATGAACCCGTTCTGGCGTTTCAACAAATCCTGGCAACAGGACTCCGCCTCGGGCAGGACATCCGCATCATCGAAAAAACGCCTGACCGCTATGTGCTGAGCGACGGCGAAAACGAATACCGGCTCGCGCCCGCGGTGGCTTCGAATATTTATATTTCGGCGCTGCCCGAAAGCGAGATCATGAAGCGGGAAGCGGTGCCGCTCTTTGAGCTGACGCACGACCAGCGCGGAGAGATTGTCACGCTCGACGACGCTGTGCAGGGATTTACCCGCCGCCGCTTTCTGGACCTCGGGCTGACTCCTGGAACTGTGATCTACCCTGAACTTCAAAATTTCTTCGGTGACCCGCGCGCCTACCGTGTGCGCGGAACTCTAATCGCATTACGAAGAGATCAAGCGGCGCAGATCTGGGTCAAGCCGATTTAAAAAGGAGATTCATAATGGCTAATTCAAAAACAATCCTCCCCACCGAGCATTGCGACACCTGTCCCGCGTTCACACAACTCGAGCAAATGGGAATCAAGGTCGGCGATTTTGATCGCGTGGTTGCGCTCGCAGGGAATCCCAATACCGGAAAATCGACCCTGTTCAACACCCTGACCGGGCTCAAACAACATACCGGCAACTGGCCCGGCAAAACCGTCACCCGTGCGGAAGGCGGTTTTGAATTCAACAAACTCCGCTACAAACTCGTAGACCTGCCCGGCACGTACTCTTTATTGTCCGCCAGCCAGGATGAGGAAGTGGCACGCGATTTTATTCTGTTCGGTCAGCCGAACTGCACCATCGTTGTGACCGATGCGACCGCCCTCGAACGAAACCTGAATCTTGTGATGCAGGTTATGGAGATCACCGACAATGTTGTGGTCGCTGTCAACTTAATGGACGAAGCGAAACGCAAAGGACTCGAAGTGGATACCCGCTCCCTCTCGCGTGACTTGGGCATTCCCGCCATTCCGGTAACAGCCCGCACAGGCGAGGGAGTTCACACACTGCTAAGCGCCGTCTCGGACGTGATCGAAAGCAAAGTGGAGATCAAACCTCTGCGCGTGAACGGTACGCCCGAGTTCCAGAACGCGGTCAACGAACTTGTGCCGATGATCAAACAACTCGCACCCGGAATTCCCAACGCGCGTTGGCTGGCAATCCGCCTGCTGGACGGCGACGCCCGCGTACAAAAAGCGATCATGAACGGCGAACTGACCGAGATCGTCTCGCGGCAGTATGAACAGGATATGCAGTTCAGCCAAAAGATGTCCGTTGAAGGAAGGCAGTAATCATGGAAAACATTCAACCCAATGACGTTCTCGCGAAGGCGGAAGCGCTGCGAAATAATTTATCGACAGGTTTTCGCGACGAGATCGTCAAATCACTTTATAGTGAAGCGGAAAAAATAGCAAAACGTGCGGTCAAAACCGCAAGCGACAAAAAGTATGATTTCGACCAAAAAGTGGATCGCATCGTCACATCGCCGATCACTGGTCTGCCCATTATGTTCCTGATGCTCGGCTTGGTCATCTGGCTGACCGTTACCGGCGCAAACGTCCCTTCGCAAATGATCGGTAACGTTCTTTTCGCATTTGGCGATTGGGCGCGCGCTCTCTTCAATAGCTGGAATGTGCCGTGGTGGATCACCGGCTTCATCTGGGACGGCGTTTACCTTTCCCTCGCCTGGGTCATCAGCGTAATGCTCCCGCCGATGGCGATCTTCTTCCCAGCATTTACCTTCCTCGAAGACCTCGGCTATCTGCCCCGCGTCGCATTCAACCTCGATTGGATGTTCAAGAAATCCGGCGCGCACGGCAAACAGTCCCTGACCATGGCAATGGGATTTGGATGCAACGCCGCCGGTGTAGTGGCGACGCGTATTATCGACTCGCCGCGCGAACGGTTGATCGCCATCCTGACCAACAACTTCGTGCCATGCAACGGGCGCTTCCCGACTTTGATCATGCTTGCTACTGTTTTCGTGGCTTCCGCCTTCTCCCCAGCCTTGACCTCCTTCATCGCCGCTGGGACAGTTGTCGGCGTGGTCCTGATCGGTATCGGGTTCACATTCCTCATGTCGTGGATCCTCTCGCGCACAGTCCTCAAGGGTGAGGCATCCGCTTTTACTCTTGAACTGCCTCCCTACCGAAAACCGAACGTTGGACGCATCCTCTACACTTCCATCATAGACCGCACCATTTTCGTGTTGTGGCGCGCCATGCAGACCGCTGCTCCTGCAGGCGCGATCATCTGGCTGCTGGCGAACATTCCCGCCGGTGATACCAACCTCGCCCACGCCATTGCAACCTGGCTTAATCCATTCGGCATATTGCTCGGGCTCGATGGTGTGATCCTGCTCGCTTATATTATCGCCATCCCCGCTAATGAGATCGTTGTGCCTACCATGATGATGATGTATACCGGCGCTGGCATGATGATCAACGGACCGTCCTCCAGCGTGGATATCTACAACCTTCTCGTTCACGGCGCGGGTTGGTCGTTATTGACGGCGATTAATTTGATGTTGTTCTCGCTCCTGCACAATCCATGCGCCACGACCATCATGACAATTTACAAGGAAACCAAATCGTGGAAGTGGGCAACCGTGAGTGTGGTCATCACATTGGGGACCGCTTTTCTAGTGACGTTCCTTACCGCAAGTGCGGCAAGGTTGCTTGGTTGGGCATAATTGGATCTTCTAGAGGCGGTTGCTTAAGCAGCCGCCTCTTTTTGTTAATCCCCTAATCGATGGATTGCACGGCTTCAAAGATAAATGTAAAGTAGCCTAAAGGAGACCTACACAACTATATGAAAAAATCACTTTGGGCTTTTCTTTCAATTCTTGTTCTAACTTCAACCATTGTCAGTTGCGGACCTGCCGCGCTTCAAAGCGACAATGTCGGCGGCACATGGACGACCAATGTCGGCATCGTGAATTTCGTCCAGAATGGAAGCAATATCACAGGAGCGATCGAAGGCTACGGCGGCGGACGAAACGACACCTTCACTGGAACCATCAACGAAAGTGGCGAAGCGGTTTTCAGCACAGATTGGTTCGGAGATTTCACATTGGTCTTTTCGGAAAATGTCTTTAAGACCAAATCGAACGACCTCATGTTTTGCGGCATCCGCGGCGAAAAGGACCTCCCTGATTGGTGCGGCTTCAGCGGCAAGTGGATCGTTCCATCCAAGTCTGTTTTCCCCGCTGGCAGTTATATGATCCTGAAGCAAAGCGGTGACAAGGTCACCGGCGACCTCTTCGACGGGAACGACAACAACTACGATTCATTCGCGGGCGTGGTGGAATGGGGTAAAGGCTGGCGCGCTAACGGCGTATCCAGCCAGCGCGGCGAATTGTCCCTGTGGATGAACGCTTCTGAAACAGGCTTTCAATTCATGTACGGAAGCACAGGAAATCAGCAGGAATTATGCGCGTTGCGTGAAGGGTATACCAGCGCCTACATCAGCAGTTTCACCTGCGAACCGTAGCGATTAAAAAATCTCAACCAACAGCTCCTGTCAAATGTCACATTGACAGGAGCTGTTTTTCAAAGTAATATATGAATACTTGTTCATATATTCAAGTATAAAACTTATGAAACTGACAGAACTCAAAGCCATAAAATTAGCCGAACTTTTCAGCGCCCTCAGCGACGCAAGCCGCATCCGCATCATTGCCCAACTCATGGACGGCGAAATGAGCGTCCGTGCCCTTGCCGATGGACTCGGCATGACCGAGTCCGCCGTCTCCCACCAACTACGCGGATTGCGTCAAATGCATCTCGTTCGCGCGCGGAAATCCGGCAGGCAGGTCTTTTACACCATCGATGATGATCACGTTTCCCAACTTTTTGTGCTGGGGCTCGATCACGTTCAACACGGATAACTTATGCACAATCATTCACACACACATTTTGGCGAGGTCTCCCGCCAAACATCAAAACGCCTTACGCTTTCGCTGGTCATCACCGCAGCTTTCGTCGTTGTAGAGATCATCGCGGGCATTTTCGGGAACAGCCTTGCACTCCTTACCGATGCGGCGCATAACTTCACAGACGTCATTGCGCTTGGATTAAGCTGGTACGCCCTGCGTATCGCCACAAAACCCGCACATGCCGGAAAGACCTACGGCTATCATCGTGTTGGGATTCTCGTAGCACTGGTCAACTCGACCACGTTGATCATCATCGCCATTGGGATCTTCATCGAAGCCTGGCATCGCTTCATCACCCCGCCCGAAGTTGATTCGACCATCCTGATCGGAGTCGGTGCTCTGGCTTTTATTATCAACATCGTCACCGCATGGATGGTGAAAGAAGGCAGCGAAAACGACATCAACCTGCGAAGTGCATTCCTGCATCTTATGGGCGATGTGCTCTCAACGCTCGGCGCAGTCATTGCAGGTGTCATCATCGCCTTCACCCAGTGGAACTGGCTCGACCCGCTCGTCAGTGTGCTGATCGGCGTATTCATCCTTTACAACGCCTGGGGCATCCTGCGGCAGACCATTCGCATCCTGCTCGAAAGCACACCCGAAAACGTGGACATGGACCAAATGGTGAACGACCTCCTGCAAGTGGACGGTGTCCGCGGCGTTCACGACCTGCACGTTTGGAGCATCAGCGAGAACCTGCGTATGCTCTCCGCCCACATCATCACGGACGATCTGCCCGTCAGCGCCGCCATGTCCATCCAGGAAAGCATCAACGAATTTCTTGCACACAACTACAACATCCAACACGCCACACTGCAAATGGAATGTGAAGGCTGCGGCAATGGGTTGCTTTATTGTGAGATAAAGGACCATCAACACGCCTAGGAGACGTTATGCAAAAAGCGGTTTTTAAGCCATTGGATACTTATATCGAATATCCGCTTGGAGAAATGAAAGAACGTGCTGTGAATTTCCGCAAGCAAATGCAAAGACGCCGTACCGTGCGTCATTTTTCCGATAGACCCGTGCCGCGTGAGATCATCGAAGAATGTCTCCTCACGGCAGGGACGGCTCCCAACGGGGCAAATCTACAACCCTGGCAATTCGTGGTCGTCAGCGATCCCAACGTCAAACGCACCATTCGCACCACTGCAGAAGAAGAGGAAAAGGAGTTCTATCATCGCCGCGCGCCGCAGGAATGGCTCGAAGCGCTTGCTCCCCTCGGCACGGATGAACACAAGCCATTTCTGGAAACCGCTCCATATCTGATCGCGATCTTTGGCAAAAACCACAGCGAACTCCCCGATGGACGAAATGTAAAAAATTATTACGTCAATGAGTCGGTCGGCATCGCAACAGGAATGCTCATTACTGCGATCCATAATGTAGGCTTGGCATCGCTCACCCACACGCCCAGCCCAATGGGATTCCTCAACGAGATACTGAATGTCCCGCCAGACTCAAAACCCTTCCTGCTTCTAGTTGTCGGCTACCCGGCTGAAAATGCCGAAGTCCCCGTCATCGAAAAGAAATCACTGGACGAGATCGCGAAATTCATCTGATTCGCAGAAATCAGGGGTGTTTCATACCACAGAGCTATTGCCCTTCCACACTAAAACATTACAATATTAAGTAGTGAAATAAGTCACAAGGCGAGTTGCCGGGGAGGGCATGATGCAAAAAACAGGCTGTGCTTTTCTATTTATCACTATTTTGCTTGTATTAGGAGTCGTTGCCACGGCGCCATATACACCTGAACACCAGGCAGTCGATCCGTCACCGCCAGACCACACGGTCAAACTCATCTTCATTCATCATTCCACGGGGGAAAACTGGCTCGCCGACGATTACGGCGACCTCGGGCGGACGCTCAACCAAAACAACTACTTTGTCAGCGACACAAATTACGGCTGGGGTCCTGACGCAATCGGCGACCGCACCGACATTCCCAACTGGACAGAATGGTTCGCGAACGAAAATACATCCACTTACATGAATGCGCTGTTCAATGAAAATGAACAGCATGCCAACTACACACGCACACTCACCGACCCAGGCGGCGAGAACGAAATCATCATGTTCAAATCGTGTTTCCCAAATTCGGCATTGGAAGGAAACCCCAATGACCCGCCGGGAACCTACGAAGAACTTACGGTCAGCGGCGCGAAATACGTTTACAACACCATCCTGCCATATTTTGCCACACACCCCGACAAGCTTTTCATCGTCATCACCGCCCCGCCGCTTTCGGATGGCACCTACGCCAAAAATGCGCGCGCTTTCAATAACTGGCTGGTCAACGATTGGCTGCGCGAAAACAACTACACACTCAACAATGTAGCGGTCTTTGACTTCTACAACATCCTCACCGACCCAAACGCACATCACCGTGTCAATAACGGACAGATCGAGCACATCCTGGGAAGCCACAACACACTCTACTATCCATCCGGCGACGACCACCCATCAGTGGAAGGCAGCCGCAAAGCCACCGAAGAATTTGTGCCGATGTTGAACGTCTTCTACAACCGTTGGAAGGAAAATTCTCCAGCCCCATCGAACCCGGATTCTTCCAACGGAGCGGATACCACCCCTGAATCCGCGCCTCTTTCTCCGACCTCGAGCCTGATTGCCGGATTCGAAAACGGAGAGCCACTCTGGGAAGCCTTCAGCGACGAATTCACTCCCTCAACGATGACCTGCCAACCCGAAGCCGGAACCGGTCGAACGGGAAACTCCCTGCTGTTAAATTTCGACATTGCCGCCAATGGCTGGGGAACTTGCGCCTACTTCTTCGATAGTCCGCAAAATTGGGCGTCATCCGATGGGCTTTCTTTCTTCTATCGTCCTGAACAAATGGACGCAAACTTCGATATCAATCTATATGCAGGCACGGATGAAAACCGCGAGACTTATCTTTACACCATCGAAATCCCAAACACAGGCGAATGGATTCCAGTTGAGCTTCGCTGGAGTGACTTCCACCGCGCTTCGTGGGAGGAGAATGCGGATGCGCCCTTCGCAAAGCAAAACGAAGTAACAGGCATGGCTGTCGGCTTTACAACACCGCCGGACGCAACCAACGCTGGAGTTATCAGGGTGGATGACATTGTGTTATTAAACGCTGACTCTGAACCCAATACCCTCACAAGCACGCAAGAGCAAGAACCAGCTCGAACCAGTCCCATGCCCTGTAGCGGCGCATTAATCGTGCCGCTTTTGGTAGTTTTGCCGGTATGGAAAAGATTGAAGAAACAGGGAGAGTGAACCCAATGTAAATACCCTCAAAAGGAGGCGGTATGAATAAGATCCATTTTCTCGTTCTGATATTGCTCATTCTCGCGTTGCTAACGAGTTCCTGCGCCCAGCAGGCTGAGACGTCACCTCGCATTTGGATCGACTCACCTGCAGATGGCGCGCTCGTCCCATCCGGCGGGACGATTACTGTGTTATCACACGCGTACGCAAAACAGGGAATTGCCGAGGTAGTTCTCTCCGTCAACGGCGAAGCGTATCGGCGGGATGTGCCCGAATCGCAAGGCGCTGAATACACGCAAGTCAGCCAGGACTGGCAGCCAAACGCGGATGGCACATACGCGATACAGGTTCAGGCGTACGACACAGCCGGGCAGACAAGCAATATCGCTTCCATCACCGTCCGCGTTGAAGGAGCAGCAACAGTAGACACGCCAACTCCCGTCCCAACCGAAGAGACGATCACACCCACGCCAGTCATTACCGAAACGCCGACACAGGTTCCAGGTTCGACCATTCAATTTTGGGCAGAACCAGTTCAAGTTCAGGCGGGAGCGTGTACGACTGTCCGCTGGCATGTGGAAAACGCATCGCGCGTCATCTTTGGCGGGGTGGACCAACCCCTCAATGGTTCCTATCAAACCTGCCTTTGCAAAAACGAACGTTACACCTTGACCGTCATCCAATTGGATGGCACTGAGGTCAAGCAAAGTTTGGACATCACCGTGAACGGCGTGTGCGAAACACCCGCTTTGCCGCCGCCCGCACAAGATACAACGCCGCCGCCTGTGCCATCGCCAGCCGTACCGGCTGATGGGTTGACACTTGCCTGCCGTTCCACGCAAAATCTTGTGTGGATACCAGTCAACGATCCTAGCGGGATTTCCGGATATTACGTCAAATTGGAGATGCAAACCTCACCGGGTAACTGGCAGTCTGCCGGGGGCTTTGGACCAGTTTCAGATAAACAGGTGACCGTCAATGTGCAGTGCGGGGTGTACTACCGCTGGATGGTCCGCGCACAGGACGGGGCTGGAAACTTCAGCGGCTGGTCTGCGCCTTCGTCATTCTCGATCAACTTGAACTGAGTAAGAGGCAGACATGAACAACCAATTCTCTCAAGCTGAAACTCTTATCGCGCATCCCAAAAGAAGGAATGCAAAAAAATTCCCGACCCTGCTCAGTTGTTTGATTGGAGTCATTTTGTGTATTGTGCTGGTAGTAACTTCTTTTGGAGGGTATTACTTCGTCGCGTCCACCGGCGAAGCAGGACCATTGGTCTTGATCCATGCGCCGGAAAATGAAGCGCGGCTTGCATCGGGAGAGATTGTCACAATTCAAGCTGTAGCCAGCGACGAAAACAAGATCACTCGCGTCGAGCTTTGGGTCGATGATCAACTGCTCAGGGCGGAAGCCAGCAGCACACCAAGCGGGATCACCTCCTTCCCATTGCTGACAGAATGGCAGGCAGATTCGGCTGGCACACATACTATTATGGTCCGCGCATTCAACTCACGCGGCGTTCGCGCCCACTCAACCATCCGCGTGGAAGTGGACGAAAATTTAGATCGTGACAATGACGGTGTGGCGGATAATGTCGATTCCTGTCCCGACGAGTCAGGTTTCGATTTCTCAAATGGCTGCCCGGACCGTGACGCGGACGGCATTCCTGATTCAGCCGATACTTGTCCAGATACGGCGGGATTACCTGATGCGAGCGGATGCCCATCATCAGCAGATGGCGACACCGACGGCGACGGCACACCCGATTCAAGTGACCTTTGCCCTGAAGCGCCCGGCTCATCCTTAACGGACGGCTGCACAGACTCCGACGGTGACCTGGTCGCTGACGCCGAAGACCTCTGCCCCGCTGAACCCGGCGCGAGCGAAAGCGGATGCCCAGATATTGTTATCGACGACGACATCCCGCCCGCTGACGATGGCATACTTCCCCCCAGCGAATCTGAAAATGATCGCGACGGCGACGGCGCGCCTGATCTTTTTGATTTTTGTCCCGACGATGCCGGCTTGCCGGAAAACGACTACTGCCCGCCCCCTGCGGATGACCCGCCGCCATCCGATGCAGGTCCCATGCTTGAAATACCGGGGTTCTTCTTTGGCGAAGTGTTCATCCCTGCCTTTGTGGAGTTCGAAGCCCTGCACTTCGAAGTGCCGTTGGATTACCGCCGCGTTTGGTGCTATGCCCAACTCGCGAATGGAGATGTGGAACGCTACGACTTCGACCCAAACGGCGAACGCGTCTGGGATATCGAAGCCGTTTTGGGCGGAGCGAACAGCGTCCACCTCGCTGTAAGGCAGAATGAGCCGTTGGAAGTCTTTGCGGAATGTTACGGTGTGTACAGTATCTTCGCGCCGCGAACGTATTATCTCGGCTCGATCAGGCGGCAGCACGCCCCCGAAGAATGGGACGGTCACGTGATCTACGCCGAATCCGCTGGAGGCGAACCGGGCGGACATGGCTTCAGCGTCCGCTATCACCTCTGCTCGCCGACGTGTGAATCCACTGCACTCCAACCGCCCGTCATTACCCGTTACACAACCGACGGAGACCGCATCCACTTATATTGGGATTGGGAAGGAGACATCCGCTCGATAGAAGGCTTCAAACTTTATCTCAACGGCAACTTCATCCAAGCCTTCCCGCGCGAAGAGCGTGATACCACCTGGAGGCAAAGCGGCTCTTTCTGCGTCGACGAATGGGAATTCCACCTCACCACTTACGGCGGACCCAGCCCGCACGAACCCGACATTGAATCGCCGCCGGGAAACAGCATCGTATGGGACAGCCTCCCCTGTCAGAAACAAATCCGCGTCACCTTCCTGACCATGGATCTCCATAACCCGCCATTAGACCAGGACGGCAGCCACAACCCCGGACCCATCCTAGGGACATTCGCCGCGTCATCCGGAGCGCAGATGGAAACACTCAATTTCGGAGCCGTGCGATGCTACCACTTCCCCCTCCCGCCCTTTGAGGCGTGCCAGGGTGTCGCCCTTACTTCCGGCGAATATTCCATCCAATACCTCTTCGACTTTATCCAACATGAACACGATGCCTGCGTCCCTCATCTGCCGTGCCCAACCGCAACATTCTTCGCGCCATCAACCGATACAGTAACCATCAGCGTCAACCCGGGCGATGATCTCACCATCAGCGGTCGCGTCACAGATGTGGATTCGGCAAATGCCAACGACACCCTATTCAATGGTCATGTCACTGTGGACACATCCACGCTCTCACCCGAAACGCCGCAGATCATCACCATCCCCGGAAGTTTCATGAACCTCATTGTCAAAGTAGACCTCTTCCCATTCAACCCATAGACCATGGAGTAAAAATGCCAATCACAAAACGGATACTCCCCCTCACATTGACCTTGCTGTTAGTCCTTGCCTGCAATATGGGACGAACCCCGCCTCAACCTGAACTCGCGCCTGCCATGGCGCAGCAGACAGAATCCCAGCCGCAGCCGCCACCTCCACCCATTTCCGGCAAAGTAGTTAATCCCGCTGATATCGAATATCTCGGCGCCTTCCGTCTGCCCGGCGGCGAAGATCCGCCATTGACATTCGCCTACGGCGGCAACGCCATGACCTTTAATCCCGACAACAACACGCTCTTCATCACCGGTCATGACCGCATCGCGTACGGCGACGTTCCCGATGGAGATCAAGTAGCAGAGGTCAGCATTCCTGAGCCGGTCATGTCGCGCAACATCGAAGACTTGAACACAGCCGAATTCGTCCAGAATTTTGCCGATGTCACCAAGGGTCACTTCACCGAACTGGAAGAAATCCCAAAAGTCGGCATTCAGTATCTCAACCGCCCCGAAACCGGACCAAAGATACACATTGCCTGGGGACAGCACCTTCAACCGCAGGATGTCGCTTCGCATGGATGGTTCAACCCCACACTGACAAATCCCGATTTTCAGGGAACCTGGTTCGTCGGAAATCAAGACCTGTATAGCGTAAACGGCTACATGTTCGATATCCCCGTTGCATGGGCGGATACATACACTGGCGGGCGTTATCTCGCCACCGGCAGAATGCGCGATGGCGGACAGGGCGGCATGGGACCCACTCTCTTCGCCTACCGCCCTTGGCTGGATGATGGCTCCCCCGCCCCGTCAGGGACTCATCTCGAAGAGGTTACGCTTTTGCTTTACGAGAATGCCTATAACACCGAAGAGATCGTCCGCGCAATGAACGGCTATCAGCACCCAGATTCATGGGAAGGCGGTGCATGGCTCACAACCGCATCCGGCAAGGAAGCCGTCCTGTTCGCAGGCACGAAAAGCACCGGCGACAAATACTGGTATGGATACATTAACCCCGAAGGTCCGCAATTTGTGTGTGTGGACGCAGAAGTGGTGGACTTCCCCACCTGCCGCAACGCGGACGGTTCCATCTGTCCGCAGGAGGATTTTGCAGGCTGCTGCAATGGCGCAGCTGGCGAGTGCGCCTCCAATCGCGGATGGTGGTCCACCCGCTTTGACGCCCAAATCATCCTCTACGACCCTGCCGACCTGGCAAAAGTGGCAACAGGTCAAATTGAGTCGTGGCAGCCTCAGCCTTATGCCGCTATTGATATTGATGAATTCCTATATTTGAATCCACCCGAATGGGATGTGGTGGAACTCGGCTGGGGCGACCAACGCCGCAACCGCATCGGAGATGTCGCCTATGACCGTGAGAACGGTCTGCTTTACGTGCTGGAACTATACGCAGACGGAGCCAAGCCCATCGTGCATGTCTGGCAAATCAAATAACCCATCTGAATTTATGCTCAAGCCGCCGTCCTCGACGGCGGAGCAATTTTCGGATAGAAACTAAACAGAATCAAAAAAGGAGTCAGCTAATTGCCGACTCCTTTTTATTTCGCTAAAACTTACGGGGTGGTCTGCTGATACTGCCAGCCGCCCATCATGCCGCCGCGACCACCGCCGCGCTGACCGTACATCCCGCCGCCCTGCGGACCGGTGCCGTCGCAATTGCCGTTGCCATATCCCATGCCGCCCTGGCCAAAGCCGCGCGATTTCATCCAATCCGCCTGCTCTTGCGAGATGACATTGGCTGCCACAGCCGCATCCAGTGCGTTCGAGCGGACTTCCGTCATAATTGCGGGGAATTCTTCAGCGGTCACACCGGCAGAGAGAGCAATGTCGTACATACTTTCGCCAGCATCGAGCCGGGTGTTGATGTCATTGACGTTCATGTCCAGCTTTTTGGCAAATTCGATCACCATAAAAGTATGCATCGCGCCCTGACCGTCCATCATGGGTCCATGACCGGCGAACGGAGGCGTCTCATCCTGCGCGAATGCCACACCTGCTCCAACAACAACGACTGCCAAAACCGCCAGGGTCAAAGCTGCGATAATAATTGTCTTTTTCATAGGAAACTCCTTTTCTTTTTTAACTTACGCCCCCAGTGTACAACTCCAATATAAAGACTTTGTAAAGAAAAGGTAGTATTCGGTTGAAGATTTACAGATAAGAAAAACGACCTCACATTGGCAATGTGAGGTCGTTTTATCTCAAATTCCAGCGTTATTCAGAATGGATGAGACTTCCGAAATCAAGGTGGTAAGCTCCGGGTGATCCACCTCGAACTGCTCCATTGCTCTTTGCATGCGCTCAAGAATGGAGGGTGTTTCAACATCCGCTTTATCCAGAAGTCCTTGAACATCCTGCTTCAAGTCTTGCAGCAGCCTGACACTGTCTGCATCGACCTTGTCCACCTTCTGGAGCTCAGCATGGACTTGTTCCAGAAGTGTCTCGAGTTTTTTATCGTTCATGGGCAGCTCCTTTCGTCTCCGTGGTTTCTTTTCGATTTAATTGTACAACCAAATCAAAAAGACAGTGAAAGTCTCGCCTCAAGAAGATAAAATCTCTTTTTCCGCCTGCTCCACTTCAGAGTAGATCTTCTGAACCTCCTCCTTCATTTCTGCCGAAACACCTGCGGTCTGCGGGATGAACTTGACCATATCCTTTGCCTGACGCAGCAGGTCGCGGACATTGGCAATATAGGAAAAATCGCTCTTGCCGAGTCCCTCCGTCGGCACGGGTAAAGCCCGGGCTTGTTGTATCAGCTTACGGGCGCGGACGAGGCGTTCAGCGGCGGGGATAAGTTTGGACATGCGTATACCTTTCCACGCTGGAACAATACGTCAACATAGAATCGATTCGGTTCCAACGTTCGTACAAAATTTTGAATTTTTATTCAGTTGAGCGGATATCACAAAATAAGATCGGGAATGAATTTATCCGTTTTGCGAAAGGAACTTTCCCAACCACGAACCCAGCCAGGATGTGATCGTCCAGGGAATTTGGGGGAAGATCAAAATACCGATAAAGCCAAGCAAGCCGCCGCCGACCATGAAGATCATTGCGACAGGAGTTGCGAGTATGAACGCACCGAGCACCGACCAGCGTCCTTTACTGGTAGTTTGACGGTTCAAAAAGAGGACGAGGATCACTCCACCCAGCACACCGGCAATGAAGAACCATAAATAATCCGTCCACAGGGAATATGGGTTGAACTTGCCAAAGCGGAAATAATACGAAAAGGTCTGCCAAAGGACAGATACCAACCCAACCAGCAGAGACCACAACATGGACACTTTTTTCATTTCTACCTCCAATAAACTTTGATGTTCACACTTTTCAGAAAATTGAAAATGAAATGATACACCAACTCAGCCCCAGCTTGTCAGACGAAAGTGTTAGCGCCGCAGGCTTGCCACGATTCGCATCGGTTTTTCGAGCAGTTCCAATGCGGAGAGGATCGTCGGCGCGACTAGATCGGAGGCAAGCAGGGCCTCTTTAGCCAGACCTTCCGCCGACATAACGCAGATGCCGAGATGCGCAGCAGACAGCATTGCCGCGTCGTTGGCTCCCTGACCGATGGAAACCACCGCCTCGGACCCCAACTTTTGCACAAACTCCGCCTTTTGGCTTGACTCACCCCCAGGCTGGATGCGAACCGCGGTGAGACCCAACTGCTGGTCAATGACCGTCTGCCTGCCGTGTGTATCTGCTGTGAGCAGGTGGATCGTCAATTGTCCGCGCAGGGAAGCGAGCTTTTCCGCAACGCCATCAATGAGTTGACCGTCCACGGCAATGGTGCCGTTCACATCCATAACAAGATGCTCAAGCGCGTATTCGCCCAACCCGGGAATATTGAATTCGATCATGTTTGGAAACCTCTTTATATTTTTCGGAAATCATAAACCATTTTCCATGTACACATCCCGATCACTTCGCTTTTAAGGAGTTTCTACATTCGGAAGTAATGTAGTGGATATTCACCACAGAACATACGGAGACCACAGAGATTTACCTTTGTTTTTCTCCGTGGACTCTGTGCCCTCTGTGGTGAGGGATTTCTTTATCTTCTATGATGGACACTCCTCGCTTTTATCCTATAATCGACCTTTGATAGTATTACTTTATTCATATAGAGGAGAATGCAAGATGAAAAACAAACAGTCCTTAGCGTTGGCTATTACCGTATTGATCCTTTCATCGTTGGCTTGTAACTATTTAACTCAAGGTTCCTCCCCGCGCGAGGTACCCACGACTTCACAACAAACAAACTCCAACGCAGGCAGTTCATTAATCTCCAATATTTTCTTGACGAACGATCTATACAGCACTGTTCCCATGACGGCATTCCACCCAACGGATACGATCTACGTTATTTTCTACGTCAATGACCCGCAGTACGGTGCAGCTTACGAAGTGCAATGGTATGTGCTGGACTCTCCCCAGAACGACCCAACCACCCCGTTTAATACTGCCAGCTTTACAGCAAATGGCAGCGGCGACCATTTCTACGCCGACCTTCAAAGCAGTGAGCCTAGCGGACTTGCACCGTCCACATACAAAGTAGAGATCTATATCGATAACGTCAAGGCGGCAGAGCAGGAATTTACGGTCGTGGAGTGACGTTGCCCTTGACATATTTCGAATGCAGACATACCCTCCCTAAAACAGACAGCATCTAATTTCACAATGCAGAAGAGGCGCGTAAGTGGCTGGCGGATCAGAAAGAGGAGGCAATGCTTTTATATTAAACTTCTTGCAAAAATCTAAAAGCCTAACCACGGAGGCACAAAGACACCGAGAAAAGTTATTAAAAACTCCGCGTCTCTGTGTCTTTGTGGTTCAAAATGGTCTTCAACACAAAGCGATTGCCACTTATGCAAGAGGTCTATTTAAACCACTGGGGAACATAAAAAGGTAATTAATAACCTATAACCCACGTCCATACGAAAACCAAAAAATGCGGAGTTTTATCGATGAGATTTTTTTACTGGCATTATGGCATCATCATGTGCAGCCTTGCCACTGCAACCCTGCACATCATGTGTTACCCATACTTTGGCTGGACAGACTCGATCGTGTTAAATGGTTTCGGGTCTCTGGCATTGCTGGGAGCTTATTTTCTACCCATCCCCTTTTTCAGAAAAAAGCGCCGCCTCGTTTACTGGACAATCGTTAGCTACACCCTGCTGACCATCGTCCTATGGATATTCCTTGGCGACAAGGCATTCAATTTCGAGACCACGTCCTGGATCGGGTATTTTGCCAAAGTTGCTGAAATATTCCTTTTAGTCTTTATGGGACATGACATGCCCATGTACCTGCCTGCCCGGGCAAAATAATAGTCGTTCGCTTTTCAAAACAAAGAGGCGATTCCTTTAAAGGAACCGCCTCTTTTCTCAAGAAACGAACATCATCAACTTTTCCATGATCTTCTTCTGATACCAAACCCTGCCAGACAGCGTTTCAAGGAAACCGTTATGTCCGCCGTAGCGCTGAACGATAAGTTCCGCTGAGGGAGGCAGTTTGAGATCGTAGAAATCCGCTGACGGGATGATCGGGTCATCCTGGGCGGTCAGGACAGTTGTCGGGGTAGTCAGAGCCGCAAGCGCGTCGCCGGTGACCGCATATTGGCGGAAGTAATCCGACGGGTTCTTGAATTCGCTGTAACGTTGCAGCATGACTTCGGTCATTTCGCCGATCGTTTCAAGTTGAAACACGTCGTTGAAATTATATAAGTCAGGGAAGAGGTCCTGCTTTTTTTGCAGGGACTGCGACCAACGTTTGCGGAAATACTTTCGCAGAAGCGGATATTTGTCGATCGCGTAGGTGGATTTTTCCGGGTCAAGCACCGGGCTGACGCTGAAGACATGCTTCAGGTTTGGGATCGGATGCTCAATGCATCTGCGGGCGATGCGCAGGGCAAAATTACCACCCATCGAAAAACCGATCACATAAAAGGGAAGTTCGCGCTCGTACGCCGCAACCTGTTGAACCACCCCAAAGACCTCATCCAGCAAGATGGCATAGAACAGCCCCGGGTTGAGATGATGCGTGTCGCCGTGGTCGCGGTAATTCAACCGAAAGACGGAGAATCCGTTCTGATGGAGGAAGCGTCCCGTGCGCAAAATATACGCAGAGTTGACGCTTCCCTCCCAGCCGTGAAGCAGCATCACCACACCCCTAGCCTGACCGTCCGCATGGGGCGAGTAAAAACCCTGCAAGCGGACATCATCGATCGGGTTGAGAATGACTTTGCGGGCATGTTCCAGAACGGGATTATTTCGCCGCGTGCCGATCTTACTGCTGGCAAGCAGGGTTTGGGCAAAGGTGCCGCGGATGTAGAAAGGCGGAATGAACGTATCAGTCATAAGGTTGGAATTCTATCTGTCACTGAACGGGGTTGTCAATCTTGGCAATAGTTTTTGGAATCCTGAAGTTCTATTTCAGGTGGTGATTCAGGCAGCAATTCTGAAAGTAGAACTTTCAGAGTCCTTTTTCAGTTTTAGGACTTTTGCAAGAGGTTCCATTACTCTTCCCCTTTTGAGCGAAAGACCAGTTCTCCCTGACGGACAACGATAAACTCCACGTTCAATTCCCTGCCCAGATCCTCGCTTAGATGCTGCAGGTATTCAGAGGTGGCGACGCCTGTCTTCTCGTGCGACTCACCGAGGATGACAGTATGAATTTTGTTTTCCCGGATGATCTCCCGCAGCACATCCGAAAAAACACCGCTTCGTACAGCCGTCCCGGCTGTGACACCAGCTTTCTCGGCGCGTTCCTGAGCCATCGTCAGCATAAAATCCCCGACCTCGGACAGTTCCTCTTCAATATCAACTACGATCGGAGGACCGGCGCGGCTGATCAGACGCAGGTCAGACACATACAGGAATAACAGGTCGGCATCGTGCTGTTTGGCATACTGGATGGCAAAATCCTGGTTCGGCTGGCTTTCTTTTCCGCCGCGAGTGGGACATAACATGGTTGTCATTTATCACTACCTCTTCTCAATCTCTTTAAAAACGGATCAACAGCCAGATAAACCCGACTGCCAGAGTCAAGTAGGTGACCGGAAGCCCCACCTTTAAGAATTTGACAAATGTGATGGGGTACTCGGTCTGTTCGGTGATACCAGCCGTAACGAGGTTGGCTTCGCCGCCGATCAGAAAGCCGTTTCCGCCCATGGCTGCGCCCATCGAGAGCGCATAGTACAGGATCAAGTTCCCGGCTCCCGGTATGCTGCCCGTCAGGACGCGCACAATGGGCAGCATCGAAGCGGCAAGAGGGATATTGGCTACAAAAGTGGAAAGCGTGCCAACGCCGAATATGATCAGGAAAACGCCCAGGGGCAGGTTGTTTCCAACGACCTGTGCCATCCAACCTGCAACGGTGCTGATCAGCCCCACTTCCTGAATCGCGCCGACGAGCATGAACAACGCCATAAAGAAGACCAGCGTCGTCCAATCCACTGCCTTTATCATCTGATGAATATCCGGGTTGAGCCAGATCAGGAGAATGGTCGCTCCAGCCAGTGCGGAGACTGCCGGGACAAGGTCCACGTGTTCGCCAAGGATGAAGCCGACAAAGACCAGAACGAAAACAACCAGCGCCTTCCAAAGGCTGCCAACATTCTCTATTCTGGCATTCTCCCGCAGCTTTTCGTACAAATGCGGCGAGATGCCTTCGGCGTTCTTTATTAATTCCCTGCGGAAATGGAACAGCACGTAAGCGCCCATGACGATCAGGGCGATGATCACGCCAATTGTTTGATTGACGAGAAAGTCATTGAAGCCGATGCCTGCGTAGGCGCCGATCAATATATTGGTCGGCGTACCGACCAGGGTGGTAATCCCCGCAACATTGGACGCCAGAACCTCCGGAATGATCAATGCCAGCGGATCGATACCCAGCGCCATGCCGATCTGTAAACTGATCGGAACCATCAAAAGCATGGTCGTAAAGTTATCGAGCAATGCCGAGGCGATGGACGTGATCGCCATCAAGATCACAACCAGCAGCCAGTTCCTGCCGCGGCTTATCCGATATGCCTGAAACGCCATCCACTGAAAGATGCCGGTATCCTCCAAAATGGCGATGATGATCATCATCCCGATCAGCAGAAATACGACCTTCCAATCGATGTATTCGATTGCCTGATCGAAGGTAAGGATCTTCAGGCTGGGAGAATAGGCGCCGCCAATATAAGACACCAAAAAGATCGTGGAGATCCCTGCCAGGGCTGCTGTGGCGCTGTGCAGGAATTCGAACGCGATCAACAAAAGGACAATAAGGAAAACAAGGGAAGCGACCCAAAAACTGACGTCTATTCTGCGCTCCAGTTCGATGGTGTCGACGCGATAGATGTTTGCACTCCCCAGGTCGGCAAGAACTGTCTGGTCGATGGATACAGACCGGGGCTGGAAATGAGCGCGCTCAACAGTGATATCCACACCGCCGCGGGGAACCGCATCCAGCGTAAGGGACCACGTTCCATCGCTTCGGCTTTCGGTCTCACCCAGCAGCTTTCCGCCATCATGCGCCGCCGCCGATATGGATGCGTTTTCAACGGGCTGTCCCAAACTGTCTTGAAGCTGACCACTGATAATGAACTCACCTGCCCGCATCGCATGACCGGGTTGGACAATTAAGTTAGATACCAGGATAAACATGCACAATATCAGTCCCGCCATACACAAGTCCCGCAAATTTCGGGGAGATGTTTTCATACTATTCCTAAAAAAGCCCACAGATTCTCCTTTCACCAAGAGTTTTGTTTTTTTGATCCCCCATTCATTATAGTACTCAAAACTTACCAGACCATTCTGATCCGAATATAGCAGGAAGCCTCTTTTAGAAAAAGACGATACATTTTTTGGAAATGCGCTGTAAAATCTATAAAATAAAAGCAGGGACGAATGGGAATATGCCCTACACATCTACACCGAAAATTCGAAAGAACGCCAAACAATTACGCAGGGATCCAACTCCTGCCGAGGAAAAACTGTGGGTTCACCTGCGCGGACACCGCATGGGCGATGTCCATTTCAGGCGGCAGCATGCGATTGGCAACTATATTGTCGATTTCTGTGCACCGAGCAGGAAGTTGATTATTGAATTGGATGGAAGCCAGCACTTGGAGCAGGAGGAATACGATAAAGAACGAACCGCCTTTTTGAACTCAAAGGGTTATAAGGTTTTGCGGTTTTGGAACAGTGATGTAATGAAGGACATTGATAGGGTGTTGACGGTGATTTGGAGTGTCTTGCAGGAAGAGCCTTCTACCCTCTCCGTCGCTGAAGCGATACCTTCCCCGTCCGAAGAACACGGACAGAGGAGGGCTTAACTCAATATTTTTATAAAACTCAAAGTTTTCACCCAACTCAAAATTAAATCCTCCCCCAATTGTGATCTCCAATTGGGGGAGGTGTCCGCTAGGACGGAGGGGGAAAGCACATCCATCACAAATCTACCCCCTCCGCCTTCGGCACCTCCCCCGTCCAAAGTGCATGGACAGGGGAGGACGTAACCCTATATTTTTATAAAACTCAACGTATTTACCCAACCCAGAATCAAATCCTCCCCCAATTGTGATCTTCAATTGGGGGAGGTGTCCGTTAGGACGGAGGGGGTCTTAACACTCGCTATATCCGCAAGCGTAACACTTGCGGCAGCCTTCCTCATTGACTACAGCGGCTTCACCGCATTCGGGGCACAAGTCACCGATCTTCATTTTTGGGGCGTGCTCGGCGGAGTCGTGATGTCCGTTGCCATTGCCGTTGCTGGGCACATCTTCGACGACGATGCCTTCCTTATCGCGCAGGTATTGATCGAGCACCTGTCCGATGCCGTCAGGCAGGGACTTGACGCGGTTCGGACCAAAGCCGAGCGAGCGTCCGCCGCCGATGCCGATAAGCTGAACGACAACTTCACGCATTCTGTCCAATGGCGCAATGGGCGAAGCCATGCGCAGGATGTACGAGATCAAACGCCCGATCGCCTCGGAGACCGCGGCGGTTTCGGAACCTGCCTTGGCCGTATTCACGAAAGTTTCAAAAGGCTGCGTCCCGCCGTTCTCGTTGATGGTGATGAACGCCTTGCCTACGGGCGTGTCGATGTTGAAGGTCTTGCCGGTCAATGCCTTGGGGCGCGGCTTCTTGGTGCCATGCCAAATGGTAGGTCCAGCCGGGGCGGCAGGGGCAGTTGTCGGCGCGGACTGAGGCGTCTCTTTCTTTTCGGCGGTCGCTTTCGTCTCCAACACCACCTTGTCGCGCGAACCGGTCACATATACGGTGATGCCTTTGCAGCCGAGTTCCCAGGCAAGCTGGTACGCGGTCGCCACGTCGCCTTCGGTGGCGCCCTCAGAGAAGTTGACAGTCTTCGAAAGTGAGTTGTCCACAAAGGCTTGCAGCGCGCCCTGCATACGGACGTGCTCATCGGCGGTCACGTCGCCCGAAACCACAAAGGTATCGCGGACGTTCTGCGGAAGTTCAGCGATGTGCTGGCAGGTTCCCTCACTCATCACCTGCTCGACGATCTCCTGTCGTTTCTCCTCGCCCAAGCCAAGTTTCTTCAACGCCTCATCAAAGCGCGGGCTGGCATAGGTGAGTTTGAGGTCTTTGCCATTGTCGTTGACGTGGCGGATATACGCCAGCGCGAAGACGGGTTCGCAGCCGTAGCCCTCACAGCCCGCGACAGTGGCGATGGTTCCGGTCGGCGCGACAGTGGTCTGCGCGGCATTGCGGATACCGTGTTCCTTGATACCCTTGACCACCGCCTCCCACTGGACCTCGGGCCTGCTCCAGTTATGCTCATAATTGACCAGCGATTTGGGCGCTTCCCATTTCATATCGTCCATATCGTAAATGGAACCTTGAATGGCGGGGAAAGGTCCGCGCTCCTGGGCAAGTTCAACGCTCGTCATCATCGAGTGATAACGGACGAATTCCATCACCTGTGCGCCGAATTCCTGTCCTTCTTCTGAACCATAGCGGACGCCTGCGTGGTACATCAGGTCGGCAAGTCCCATAATGCCAAGTCCGATGCGGCGGGCGCGGTGTGCGGCTTCCTTCAACTGCGGCACCGCCGGAACATACGCATTGGCTTCCACCACGTCATCGAGGAAGCGCGTCGCGGTCACAACACTTTTGCGCAACGTCTCCCAATCGACAGAGCCATCCGGTCCGCAATGTTCGTTGAGGTTGACCGAACCAAGGCAGCAATTCTCATACGGTCCAAGCCACTGTTCGCCGCATGGGTTCGTCGCCTCAAGCGGATACAAATGCGGAACCGGGTTGCTGCGATTGGCTGCATCAAGGAATAACACGCCGGGTTCGCCATTGTGATGCGCCTGCTTGACGATCTTATTAAACAGTTCGCGCGCGTTGACTTTCTTATACGTATGAATGGTGATCCCAGCCGCTTCTGCTTGATCGAGCGTGCCGCTGAAACCTTGCTGCTTCATTTCCACCAGGTCGGGGAAGCGCAATTCCCATTCTTTGTCTTCTTTTACAGCTTGCATGAAGGCATCGGTGATCCCGACAGAGATATTGAAATTGGTGATGGCATTCTCGTTGAGCTTGCAGGTAATGAACTCTTCCACATCTGGATGGTCCACGCGCAGAACTGCCATGTTCGCACCGCGTCTTGTTCCGCCCTGTGCGATCTCACCGAAAGCGTGGTCGTACACGCGCAAGAAACCAACAGGTCCTGTGGCTTGCCCCGCCGAGGTTTGTACCAACGCGCCATGCGGGCGTAGGCGTGAGAAGGAGAATCCGTTGCCGCCGCCTGTCTGCTGAATCAGTGCGGCGTCACGCAGGGTTTGGAAGATGCCCGCGCCGTCACGTCCCATATCGTCGGTAATGGGAAGAACAAAACATGCGGCAAGCTGTCCAAGCGGAGTCCCTGCACCGGTAAATGTCGGAGAATTCGGGAAGAATTTCTTGCTTGAAAGCAGGTGGTAATACTCAACGGTACGCGCCTGTACGTCTGCGCCCCATTGTTCTTCGACCTTGGCAACATGATATGCCACACGCCAGAACATCTCCTCGACGTTCTCAGCGGGTTTGCCATCGTCACCGCGGCGGACGTAGCGCTTCGTCAGTACCTGACGCGCATTGTCGGTCAGGCTTGCCTTGGGCAGTCCCTTTTTCATGGGCGGTGTCGGCAGTAAGCCGTTCTTGACGATTTTTGTTTCAGCAGATTTTGTTGCCATCTCGAATTCTCCTGTAAAGATTTTTTCTTCACCGTAAGAGCGACCTTTCATGGGAACCATTACGTTCCAGTTCATCACGGGCGGGCCGCCCCTACATTGTTGACAGATACAAAAAGGCAAAGACACTCCCCCCTTGAGGGTCTTTGCCCTAACAAACTAGTCTTCGAGTAACTGGTCGATCTCAGTGCGGATGGACTGGAGGTCATCCAAGCCCAGATACACGATCGCATAACGGATGTACGCGATCTGATCCACCTCCTTCAAGGTTTGCATGACGAGGTCACCCACGACGCGGGAGGAAACCTCCGCCTTGCCCATTTTCTGCAATTTGACTTCCACCTGCCCGATCATGCGCTCGATGTCCGCGGCGGAAACGGGTCGCTTCGCACAGGAAATGCGGATACCCCGTGCCATTTTCTCACGGTCAAACTCCTCGCGGTTGCCGTCCTGTTTGATGATCAGCGGTGTGGCGAGGATGGGACGCTCATAACTGCTAAAGCGCTGGCGGCACTTCAGACACTCGCGGCGACGGCGTATCCCGCCGTGGCTGTCGTGGGAAGTGTCCAACACTTTTGAATTTTGGTACTTGCAGTATGGGCAACGCATTCAGAAAGGGCTCCAATGTTAGAACAAATGACCCAGCCATATATGGGCGTACAAGCACTGCATCCCCGTACATATGGTCAAAGTGTTGGGCATTTTAGCACCTTGCTGAATTGTTTGCAAGAGTGAATCAGGATATTGCAATCTTAAAATATTGTATCGCCCCCGTTAAAGGCATTAGATGGTGCGCAAAAACTCCATCACATGCGGGTTGAAATCATCAGGATGGCATTGATGCGGCACATGTCCGCAGACTGGGAACTGCTGTACCTTCACCAGGTTTGGCAGCAACTCCGCCAGCCGAGGAAAGGACGAAGGCGCAAGCGTTTGGTCGCGTCCGCCCCACAGGAGCATGGTCGGCTGGGTAATGCGAGACAGGTCCAGGTCCACGTGATGAAGCGTGCGCGGGATGTTGTAAATCCCTGAAGAGGCGCGTTTGTAATCCAGAGCCGTTTGATAGCGGATGTGTTCCGGCAAAATGTGCGTCTCGCGGTTACCGATATAGGAACTGAAACTGGTCATATCCACAAAGAAGCGGAAGACCTGATACGGTGTGCGGTTGATGAGCGAAGTATTGATCAATTGGTGCCGGAACAGCCGCTGCAGAACAGGCGGAAGCTGCCCCATCGAATAGAACGGGTTGACGATCACAAGCGCCTTTACCCTGTCTGGATTGCGATAGGTGTACAGCAGAGAAAGTCCGCCACCCAACGAGTGACCGACAAGGATCATCGGCTCGGTCAGACCAAGCGAGTCGATCCATGCCGAGAAATGGTCGTATGTATTCTCAACCGAGTAATCGTGCGAATGCGCGGGCTTTTCGCTTTCGCCGTGCCCAAGCAGGTCGAGGGCATACCCCGCATACCCGGCATTCGCCAATTCAGGCAACAGGTCGTCCCAATCATGCAACGATGCGGCAAGTCCATGCACAAGAACAACAGGTTCCCCCTGTCCCTGCTGGACGTAGTTTACTTTTTTTCCATTTGCAAACACGTTTTTATACGTGATATCTTTCATCTCGAACTTCATTTTTCTTCCTTGCAATTTAAACTGATATATACTAACACATACGGCTTTGTTATACTTTATTTTGTGTTTTATTCAGCCTTACACACTCTTTACGACCAGATATAGAAGACGGAATTAAAAGGAGCCAATTTGCCAATCTTTTACGAGATATATCCGCAAAGAGACTTTCTATTGTATGTCCTCATGGGGCTTTGCACAGCAGACGATTATTTTAATACATATCATTCCATCTATCAGAAAGACGAGCGCCGCCATCATGGAATGAAGGTCCTGCTGGACGCCTTCAACGGCGATCTGGACCTTGAAGTTAAGAATCTACATCAAGCCATAGCGCTCATGCAGGAAAACTTTCAGAAGAGGCATCCGCGCGACCGTGTGGCATATCTGACGAAAAACTCGGGTATGGTGAATATAAAAAACACCCTGTTCGCATTGGGCGGCAACCTCCCAATGGAATTGGAAGTTTTCCATAACCTGGCAGACGCTTTGCTCTGGCTGGGAATTCCTGAAATGCAAGAGGCGGTCTTAACATTCCGGGATCAGGTCGCCAACAACTAAACGCTATTCGCTGGCGATCTGCTTCCCGTAGCGTTTCGCCAATTCCCGTCTCAACACCTTCCCTATAAACGTTCGTGGAAATTCATCCATAAAGATCACAAAACGCGGAACCAAATGCGGCGGAAGCCGGCGTTTGCAATATCCGATCACCGATTCGGCGCTCGGCTTTTCCCTGCCAGCAATGACGAACGCGAATGGATGTCCCGCCACGGCGACGACAGCCACTTCCTTCACCTGCGGTATCTCGTAGATAACCTCCTCCACGTCGCGCGGGAAGGCTGGCTCCTTGCCGCCCTTCTCGGGATACCACATGTCGGCTTTACGCGCGATAATCCGGCAAAAACCCTCTTCGTCCATTTGTGCCACATCGCCGGTTAACAGCCAGCCATCTTCGGTGATGACTTCTTTTGTGGCGGCATCATTCTTCCAATATCCCATCATCACCTGCGGACCGCGCACGGCAAGCTCGCCGATCTGACCCGGCTCTACTTCCTTGCGACCCGTTCCCAAGTCCACAACGACTGCTTCAGTGGATGGAAGCGGAACGCCGATCGTTCCCAGCCGACGGTTTTTTCCAAGCGGGTTGGCGTGGGTCACAGGTGAGGCTTCGGTTAGTCCATAACCCTCCACCAGCTTCCCTTTGGTCAGTTTTTCAAACGCCTCCTGAACCTCCACAGGCAAGGGCGCGGATCCGCTGATGCAGGCTTTGATCGATCCAACTCCATATCTCCGCACACGCGGAAAATTATTGATGGCAACGAACATGCTTGGCGAGCCAGGGAAGATGGTAGGTCTATATTTTTTAACTGTTTTCAATACATCCAAGGTCTGGAATTGCGGTTTGAGAATCAACGCCGCCCCAACAGAGACAGGCACATTCATGGCGGCTGTCATGCCGTAACTATGAAAGAAAGGAGCAACACAAAGGAAACGTTCCTTTCCTTCCTCGGCGTCTGGCAGCCAATGACGGGTCTGCAGCGCGTTGGCAACCAGATTTCGGTGCGACAACATCACACCCTTCGAAAGTGCGGTCGTACCGCCCGTGTAAATAATGACAGCCATATCATTCGGCTGGATATCCACTGCGGGAGATTTGCGGTCATGCTGGGCAAGCCAGCGATTCCAATGCAGGGCATTGCGGAAATCCAAGCCGCGGTTGCGCCAGCGGGAAAGCCAATATTTGAAGAATGAAAGATATTGCCCGGGGTCGGTCAACACCACATGCGGAACGCCCGCAGAATCCTGAATCTGCTTCGCCAGCCCCGCCCAGGTGGTCATCGTCACTAAAACACTGGCATCTGCTTCTTTTACCTGACGGATCAACTCCTCCGGCTCGGTCATGGGCGGAATCAAAACCGCTGTGCAGCCAGCCTTCAACGTGCCGTAATACCCGATCACCATTTGCGGGATATTCGGCAAAAGCAATACCACGCGTGCACCTCGCCCAATTCCCTGCGCCAGAAGCGCATTGGCAAAGCGGTTGACTTCATGATTCAAAGCACGATACGTCAGCTTAGCGCCTTCGAAAAATATGGCGGGGCGATTCGGGAAACGGCGCACCGCAGAACGCAAAAGGTGATGCGCGGGAATGCGCGGAGTATCCACAGTATATGGCACGCCTTCTTCATAATGGTTGAGCCACGTCCGCTCGCGTTTCAAGTCATCGCGCTGGGTTCTCGGAGCGACAAAGGACTGGTCACGCCACGTTTTTTTGGAGTCGCCCTTCAGAAAGTTGGTGATGGCTCTGTCGACTGCTTCACGCCTCTCAAGCATGACCATGTGGCCTGATACGCCGATATCGACATCTTCCGCATCTGGAATCGAACCTGCCACCTTCTCAAAAAGCGGACGGTCGAAAACGATGTCGCGATGTCCGCGTATGACCAGCGTCGGCATGCTCAACTGCGCGAACTTGTCCCATCCGCGCCATGAAGCCATATTGCTGTGATAGAACTCCCGCAGCGCATGAGGCGGAGCGTGCAGCCATCGGCGTGTAAAAGGTCCAACGAATCGCAAAACCGTGGAAGGCAGGTTCAGCCCAAGCCTGAACAGCGGGCTCAGTCTGAACTCCCCTGCAGTGGCGATAATGATCAATTTTTCAACATGGTCGGGGTGGTTAAGGGCATAGTCGGTCACTACGGCGCCGCCGAAGGAATGTCCCACCAAAATGAACGGCGTGGATACTTTCAACTGGGTCAGGGCAGTTTCAAGGTCCAGTTGGATGCGCGGCATATCGTAGCCAGTGGATGGCTTATCGGAGAGTCCGTGTCCGCGCAAGTCCAGCGCAATGACGCGGTTGTCCATCGCGAACTTTTGCATCTGGTACTGCCACTGTTCCGCCTTGCCACCAAAGCCGTGAATGAAAACGATGGTGCGTTTTGGGCGTTCCGGCGAAACGTCGATGGCGGAGAGCCGCACAAGCGGATCAGATGAAATTCGTACTTCGTAGCGGTAGAGGTCGAAGTCTATGTCCATTGAAAAAGTTTACATGAATGGGGGGTGAATGTCAATTTACCAAAACTACCAATACTAGATAATCCAAGTTGCCGCCTTGAGAGCAGATTACATTTCAAGGTAAAATCCCAAATATCTAAAATCCATTTTGGAGAACCAATATGAGCATCGAAAAAGCGGTTGAAGCCATCATCCGTGAGGCGCAGGAACGGGGCGATTTTGACAACCTCAAAGGCAAGGGACAGCCCATTGATCTCAACGCTTATTTCGAGACACCGGAAGACCTGCGGCTGGCATATTCAGCCTTGAAGAACGCCGGTGTCGTTTCTGCGGAAGTGGAGCTTTTGCAGGAAATCGCTGAATTAAAAGAACGGCTTACCATCACATACGAGGAAAGCCAGCGCAGCCGCATCAAAAAATTGATCCAGGACAAGCAAATGCAGTTCAATATCATGATGGAGCGCCAGAAAAAACATAGAAAAGGTTAACAAAACCGGGCGCGCCATTCTTTGACAAATCCCCCCCGCCCTGCTATACTTTCACCCAGTTAGTTGACTTTTCCTGTCGTTTTCGGCAGTTTGTTTGAGGACAATCGTGTTTTTACCTGGACCGATCTTCGCGAGCAAGTCAGCGAAGGTCTTTTTTATTTACCTGAGGGAAAGACCTTTCACCAATCCGACGATAAACCAATAATTGGGATTCTGGAAATTCCAGCCCTGCGCATTCATACATTGGCGCGTCGGCAACCTAACTTTGACTTTAACCGCATAGGCGGTTTTACAAATTTTTGAAATCTGTGAGGTATACAGAAAATTATATGAGTAAAAAGAATAGATTAAGAATTATCCCGCTCGGGGGGCTGGGCGAAGTGGGAAAGAACATGATGGCGTACGAGTACGGCAAGGACATCATCGTGGTCGATGCCGGTATCATGTTCCCAAAAAACGATATGCTGGGTGTGGATTACATCATCCCAGACTTCGAATATTTAAAGAAACGTGCAGACAAGGTCCTGGGTTTGTTCATCACGCATGGACACGAAGACCACATTGGCGCCATTCAACATTTTATTGAAGACATCAATGTGCCGGTTTACGCCACTCCCCTCACCCGCGGACTGATCGAAGCCAAACTGCATCGCAACGGCTCCCAGCACAAGGCGCAGATGAAAACTGTGCAGGCGGGCGGCGCGACCAAGATCGGTCCTTTCACCATCGAATATTTCCACGTCAGCCACTCCATTCCGGATGCAGTCGGGCTGGGAATTACCACTCCGGCTGGATTGGTCGTCCATATGAGCGACTTCAAATTCGATCACACTCCCGTGGACGGCTGGCCCACCGATTTTGCCAAACTCTCTGAGTTTGCGAATCGCGGCGTGGACCTGCTGCTTTCAGACTCCACCAACGCGGAACGCCCCGGTTGGACACCATCCGAAAAAGTGATCGGTCCCGCCTTCGACAAGGTCTTTGCCGAAGCCAAAGGACGCGTGATTATCGCCACATTTGCTTCGCTCATTTCACGCGTGCAGCAAGTCGCAGACGCCGCCGCAAAACATGGACGCAAAATGGCATTGGCGGGTCCCAGCATGGTGGATAACGTCAAGATCGCCCGCAAGATGAAATATCTCAACATCCCCGATGAAGTGATCGTTCCCATCGAACAGGCATTGAACATGCAGAACCATAAAGTGGTCATCATGTGTACCGGTTCACAGGGTGAACCTTCATCCATTGTAGGGCGTCTCTCGGCAGGCACGAACCGTCAGTTCGACCTCAAAGAGGGCGACACAGTTGTTCTTTCTTCACATCCCATTCCCGGCAACGAAGAAACCATCAGCAAGACGATCAACCGTCTGCTGAGACGAGGCGCGAAAGTCGTCCATGATGGCATCGCCCCGATCCACGTTTCCGGTCACGCCGCGCAGGAAGAGCAAAAGCTGCTCATCAACCTCGTCCGCCCGAAACATTTCATGTCCATTCACGGCGAACTGCGCCAGCTTATGCGTCACGCCGAACTTGCCCAACAGCTTGGCATCGACCCCAAAGACACCATCGTCGTTGAGAACGGGCAGGTTGTGGAATTGATCGGCAAGAAGGTTGTGCTCGGCGAACGCATCCCCGGCGATTATGTTTTCGTCACCGGCGAATCCATCGGCGACATCGACTACGGCGTCATGCGCGAACGCAGCCAGCTTGCCCGCAACGGCATCCTGCTCATCGATATCAGCATCGACAAACTCACCCGCCGCCTGCGCCACGACCCCGAGATCATCACGCGCGGTTTCGTCTCTCCGGAAGATGCAGAAACCCTTCTGCCAGAAATCCGCAAGCTCGTCCTGCGCATGGTCCACGATGACGGCTTCGACGATGAAAAAGATATCATCAACGCAGTAAAAAGCTACCTGCATCAACAAACCAAACGCAGACCCATGGTCTTCGTCACATTGAGCAAAGCATAAACAAAAATGACCGTCGCAAGGCGGTCATTTTATTTGGCGGGCGATCTGCCTGTCCACTTTCCCCATCGGGAAATCTTCAAGTTCATCAAGCTTCACCCATTTCAAATTTTTATTTTTCGGGATTGAAATCTTCGCGCATAAGAACGGATAAACCGTGACTCGAAAATGGCTATAGGCGTGTTCGACGACTTGCAGCGCCTCTTTCTTCCTAACCTGTATTTGGGTTGCTGCTCTCAGACTTTTAACCAACACCTTTGCCGGGTCGCCATCTATTCTTGCATTCGGAAACTCCCACATCCCGCCTAACAACCCATCCGCCGGGCGTTGACTCAACAACACGCGCCCGCGTTCCACGATCACTGCCGCCGCATGGACATACGAAGGAATCGCCTTTTTCGGCTTCAATACCGGACGCTGTTCCTGAGTTCCATTTTCACGCGCCTTGCAATATTTCATCAGCGGGCACAGCAAACAACGTGGGTTTTTAGGCAGGCAGATCGTCGCGCCCAGGTCCATCAACGCCTGGTTGTAATCACCAGCTTTTCCCTTTGGCAGGTTCTGCGCCGCCAACTCCCACAGCTTTTCCTCACCAGATGGCGAGTCCGCGAATTCAGTCACATCGAAGAGACGGGAAAACACACGCCGCAAATTTCCGTCCAAAGTGGGCACATCCATGCCAAACGCCATCGACGCGATCGCGCCAACCGTATAACGACCAATTCCCGGCAGACTTCGCAACTCTTCCAGATCGCGCGGAAGTTCGCCGCCATATTTTTCAACGATCGCCCTGGCAGCTTTATGCAAATTACGCGCCCGGCTGTAATAGCCAAGCCCCTCCCATGCATTGAGAACGGACTGTTCACTGGCAGCCGCTAATTCCTTCACAGAAGGAAATAACTTCATCCACTTTTCGAAATAGGGAATGACCGTATCCACCCGCGTTTGTTGAAGCATGATCTCCGAAACCCAAACGGCATACGGGTCGGGGTGGTCGCGCCAGGGGAGAGTCCGCTTTTGTTGGTCGTACCAATTCAAGAGTGAGGTCGTGAGGCGGTTCATCGATCTAGGGACAGGGTTCAGTCAGAGGTGCGTTTTGATAGGAGCGGTCGCCAAAGTCAACCACGCGGGCAACGAAAACGTCACCGTCTGAACAAGCCAAAACAATAGCGTCAGCGCCTTGGGGGAAGTCAAGAAGTTCTTTGGTTGGGAAGATCAAATTTTGATGATTCCCTCCAATGAGAAGAAAACCGATGCGCGGGAAATCCCTTTTGGCATACGCGGGCCAGGGATTGGCAGATGCCAACCCATCATCCTTCCAATACATACGCGGATAAAGCAAACGCCCTTCCAATAAAACCGCATTCGGCTGCGACAAAAACGATTCAACTTCATCTCTCGTATAACCATCAGATTCGAGTTTGGCGATCAAGTCATCTTTTGTTAACGTGAACTGCGGCTTCACGAAGCTTTCCGCAAGCCAGGGCAGAGAGCCAATAAAGACAAAAGCTAAAACTGGAATAAAAGTTGCGAGTCGCACATCCGCAAAGCGGATAACGGTTGGAACTGACATCTCATATTGGCTGAAAACATCCTTCGCCTTCGCACCGAAGAACAAAATCAATCCACCCGCAAGCTCAATTAAACCGATACCAAAATAGAAGTAAAACACCCAGTCAATGGGCAGGTTATAACGCCAACTGGAAAAGCGGGCGATTCCATTCGAGAGAGCGTACCCCAAATTGAACGCAATCGGGACCAACGCCAGCCATTTCATCCGCCGCCACGCAGCTCCCAAACCGACAGCGATCACCAGCAAATAAATAATGACGAGAACGAGGTTATACCATTCAAGTGTGCCATCCCAACCGACCCAATACAAATTGACCGGTTCCTGAAAACCGTTAAACGGCTTGATAAGAGGCATTGCAAGCAAGCCACCGATCTCGGTATTCAAAAAATGGGACGTAATGAAGTTCGCAACATAGGCGGGATTTTCGAGCGTGAAAGAAATAATCCGTTCGCGTACACTGTCAGTTTCGGGGTTGAATTGACTGAGGTCAAGATTGCCAGTGAAGGAGTATTGACTGTAAATCACTGCCACCTGCATGGGATCGTCGAACGAAAATTGCCCGGTAATCCTATAGTTATGCGTCAACCACGGCAGGACGGTGAGAAGCATGGCGGCGGCAAAAACGATCCCTGCCTTGATCCATTCGCCCCATTTGAAGTTCATAACCAACAAAACGAGGATGAACAAAAACGGCAGCGTCAGCGTGGACTGGGTACGGAAAAGCAGAAACAAGCCAAACGCGCCGCCAGCGACCAGCGTGGAACGCAGGTCACGCCGTTCGAGCCACCAGATGACGACCAGAGAGATCAGAACGACACTGAACGCGGTCGGAAAATCGGTGGTGAGCATCTTTGAATTCGCTACGCGGGTATTCGAAGCAATCCATAATCCCGTGTATTCGCGGAAAATGGCGAACAGGGCAACCGTCACACCGGCGGCGGGGGAATGTAATTTCTTCGCCAGAAAATACAAGGCAACCGGAAATAAAGCCAGCACCAAAGTCTGCGCTGCAATGATGGCAGGATAATTTTGACCAAAAAGGAAATGCAAAATCGCGAGGAAGGTCACATACAGCGGACGGGGCGGAATGCCGCCGAAATAGTCCGCGCCGATGAGCAGGCTTTGAGAGAGGAAATCATAATATCCCGCATCGGAATACGGCAGCGGCATATTCGTCGGTGGAGAGATGGGAGAATAAAAGCTGTTGGCTAAAGTCGAGAGGGGAACACTAAGCCAGAGGATCGCGCCCACGAGATATAAAGCAAGGGGGAAAAAACGTGTAGCTTTGTTCTTTGGGTACAAAATAGAATACAGCAGAACAGAAAAACTGATGATGAGCGAAAGGATAAACTGCCAACCCTGAATCGCAACGCCGGGTTCGCCCCAGTAGGCAGTATCAGGCGTCACACCAATTTTTGTGATCGAGACAAAAATAAGAACGAGTAGAAGAACAACAAAGAACGGAAATGCCGAAAGGTATATTGGCTTTTGTTCGGTCCACGCGACAGAATGGAATCCATTTTTGAGAACGAGAAGATAGATCGTTGCTTCGAAAAGAATGAAGAAAAAAAGCCACAACAGCGGACTCATCCGCTCGTAGTATGGCAGGAGTCGCTCCGGGTTGAGATAACGCAAAAGGAACAGGACCAAGCCGAATGTCAGGGAAAGAAGCGCGGAGGTCAAAATGACCGGCGTGGTGACAAACTGTTCGAAGCGTGAATGGTTCTGGCGGGATAAAAGCCCCAATCCAATTCCCCCAATAACGATAACAGCCATCACGCCGAGCAGGGCAAGGCGCGCAAGGGAAAGCCCTTCGGATGGAACACGAAGAAGCGCAACAATGGCAATCAGAGACTGAAATGCCGCGGCGAAGAAAAACCACGGCAGGCTGTTGAAAGATTTATTTTGCATGTTATTGGCAACAGACGAACATGGCTTTTAACCAATGTTCGTCCGTGTTCATCTGCGCTTAAAACTGAAACCCTGTGCGGGCTGGCACGACCTTGCAGGAATAGTTATTGACGTAGCCGAACAAGCGGTCTTGCAGCATGCCCCACTCCGGAGAAGCAAGCACACGGCGCGCTTCAGAGGCATCGGCAGCAAGCAGACCAACCTGAATTTGCGGATACGAACCGTAAAGCGTTGCCCACGCTTCGGAAGGCTGCAAGCCGAGCCGCTGCACGCCGGGCACAAATTCACCAATGATGAATTCGAAATATTCCTGATCGCGTTCTGCCGCGATATCCCAGGTCATGATCACTTTGACGGCCATACTATCCTTTTTGGTAGTCGAGCACGACCACCTTTGTCTCCTGCGGCAACGAGGAACGGGTAACTTTCAACGACGGCTGCGATTCGATCTTGCCGAGCCCCATTTCCTTGAGGAACTTGCTCAACGATTCAAGCTTGATCTTGGCGGCGTCTGTGGAGTAATGCATGGGGATAACGAGATTCGGCTCGATGACACTGACCACTTCCGCGGCTTTGGCGGCGTTGAGACTGCTTCCGCCTCCCACCGGGATGAGGAGCACGTTGACCGTTCCCAGGGCTTCCACTTCACTTTGAGTGGGGACTTCCTGCATGTCGCCCAAGTGGGCAACGGTAATACCTTCATAATCGAACACATAGAGCGTGTTGCGGGTCTTGTCCTTGCTTTTTTTGCCGCCGCCCGCGGTCTGGACGGCTGTGATAAATACGCCGCCGATCTCGAACTCACCCGCCCCATCAATGACGTGTTCCGAGCCTTTTACTGCATCCAAATTGCTGTGACCGGGCGCATCGTGGCTGACGGTGACGATATCACCCTTCAGCTTGAGCGCATCATACCCGACAGCTTTATGATCAAACGGGTCGGTAACAACGGTTGCGTAATTGCGTTCTGTCAATCTAAAACAAGAATGTCCATACCAGGTTATTTCCATGTAGCGTAAGCCTCCAAAGGAAATATTATACCCGATGGAAGTTTGGGTGGTTTATATGCGAATTATTATAATATTTGGGCAATAGGTATAATCCTGCCATGCCCAAACCCAAAGTCCTCCCGTATCTCGAAGCCCTGTTCGCCGTGGTTGTATGGGGCGCGTCCTTCATCGCCACCAAGATCGCCGTTGGTCAGATCTCCCCCATTTCCGTGGTGTGGATTCGCTTTGCCATTGGCATTCCCATTCTTTTTGTCGCTGTGTTCATGCGCAAACAGTTCGCTTTTCCCAAAGGCAGCGAGTGGTGGTATTTCACATTGCTCGGTTTTCTGGGAATTTCCTTCCATCAATGGCTGCAATCGAACGGATTGCAAACCTCGCAAGCCACCACCACCGCATGGATCGTTTCCACTTCGCCTGCATTTATTGCCGTGCTGGGTTGGTTGATACTGAAAGAAAAACTAAATCTCCTACAATCTTCCGGTATTGCACTCGCCATGCTCGGCGTCCTGGTCGTCATCAGTAAGGGAGATTTTTCCTCGCTGGCTGTCGGTCATTTCGGCACGATTGGCGATCTTCTTATCTTCATCAGTTCGATCAATTGGGCGGTTTTCTCCATCCTCTCGCGGCGCGGACTTAAGGAACATCCGTCCACAAGGCTGACGCTCTGGGTGATGACAATCGGCTGGCTTATCACTACGATCCCATTTCTTGCGCAGGGTAAAATCACCGAGCTTGCACAACTTGACGCGCGCGGCTGGATTGCGATTCTCTTCCTCGGTGTCTTTACGACTGGTCTCGCTTACATTGCCTGGTTCGATGCACTCGGTCAACTGCCCGCCGCGCAGACAGGCGCATTCCTCTTTATCGAACCGCCGTCCAGCATGATCGTCGCTGCAATTATTCTCAACGAAGCCATTACCTTGCCAGCCATTCTGGGAGGCGTGGTCATTATTCTGGGCATCTGGTTGGTGAATCGAAAAGGATGATTAATGAAAGTCCATACTTCGCCAAATGCGACCGTTACTGAAACAAAAAACGGATATCTACTGAAAATGCCCGCCGGGGATTCGTCCAATTATCGGCTGGCGCAGATGGATGATTACCACGGTCTGGCGAGACGGAAATTCCCGCATCAGTCCCTGACGTTGAGCCTGCGTGCGCGGACCTCAAGCTCCGCCATCCCTGGAACCTGGGGTTTCGGCTTGTGGAACGATCCTTTCGGCATGTCGCTTGGCTTTGGCGGAAGTCGCTTTCGTCTGCCAATGCTGCCGAACGCGGTTTGGTTCTTTGGCGCATCCAATGAGAATCATTTGTCGTTCAGCGACAAGCCTGCCCACGGATTTCTCGCTCAAAGTTTTCGGTCGCCGAAATTCCACCCGTCACTGATTCCCGCCGGTTTGACACTTCCCTTCTCGCCGAAAACGACCCGCAAAATAATGAGCAGCATCATCGCTGAGGATTCTTCCGCCCTCGGGGTGGACGTCACTCAATGGCACAGCTACAAGCTCGAGTGGAGTCCGAGCCGCGCGGCTTGGTATGTGGATGAGGATCGAGTGTTTGAGTCGCCGGTAAGTCCGAATCCGCCTTTGGGATTGGTCATCTGGATCGATAATCAATACGCGGCATTCACGCCGGAGGGAAAGATTTCATTCGGAGTTTTGGAAAGCAGAGAGGAATGGCTGGAAATCGAGAACCTCGAACTGCAAAACCCATAAAACACAAAAGGCTTCCTGTATGGAAGCCTTTTGTTATTCGTTACAAATTTGATTTAGAACAGTCCTGTCCAAAGGGTCGGGAAGAAATGAACAACCAACGCATCCACAATAAGACCGAGGATCAGGTAACCGCCAAATTTGCGGTTGTGGTTGAAGGCAAAACCGGCGAACCAGACGGGCCAGAAATTCCAGCCTTCGGGAGCTTCGGCGGGTTTGGGTTTGTTCATCACACCAATCGCCATCAGCGCTTCCTTGTAGGCAAGGAAGATGATAAGCATGATCGGGGTGAAATAACCGTCAAGCACAAGGTACAACGTGACCAAATAGATCAACACGATGGAAACCTGATTCACGCGGCGGGCAGCAGCCTCACCCACGCGGACGGGGAATGTACCCACGCCCTTTTTGCGGTCATCTTCGCTCTTGTCGATATGCTTGGCAATATTGATGCTGGCAACGCTCAAGCCGAAGGGAACGCCTGCAAGTACCACGTTCCAATCCCATGTGCCAGCGAGGACAAAATACACACCGCTGATCAAGACCGGTCCCCAGATGAGGAAGATCAGGAATTCGCCAATACCCCAATATTTGAAGGGATAGGTATAAGCAAGCAAAGTGATCGCGCCAAAGACGAACAGACCAATGGTGACAATATTGAAGTTGGTATAGAAGAGCGCGTAAATACCCGCCAACGTGGCAAGGACGCCGCTCACTACGAACCAGCGAATGGAAGTTTTATTGTCCCAGAATTTTTGGACGAGGGGATGCACGCCGTATTGGGTGCGAAAGTAGTAATCCTTGTCAACGCCGCGGTTAAAGTCCGTGTAATCGTTGAGGATATTATTAGTGCCATGAGCGATGAAAAGTCCCAAAGTCACGATCAGGAATGGCAGCCAAGAAAAATGACCGTCACGGGCGGCAAGAATTCCCGCAATAATGCAGGAATAAACCGTAACAAGCGTCACGGCGGAACGGGTGGCAATCAGCCATTTGGAAACGACATCGAGGGCATCCCACTCCTTTTTGTCCTCCATCTGGATCAACTGCCAGGAGGCTTTGCGCCACATGCCAAAATTGATATTCATTCGTACTCTCTCCTTGAGTGTAATAAACGGCAGATACCGTTGATCGAAACAATCAAAAAAAGATTATACAACCCTTTTGTGAAATGAGGAACTTTCAGCGAAGTTACATCCCAAGCTTTTTCGCTTCATCCCAAAAAGCATCCATCTCATCAAGCGTCATATCCGATAAGTTTCGTCCCTGTGCTTTTGCGCCTTTTTCAACATGGGCAAAACGCCGCTTGAACTTCAGGTTCGTTTCACGCAGCGCGGATTCAGCGTCCACATCGCGCCAGCGCGAGAGGTTGACCAGCACAAAGAACAGGTCACCCAGCTCTTCCTTTACCTGCTCGGGGTTTTCCGCGGTCTTGATTTCTTCGATCTCTTCACGCACTTTATCCAAAACATCTTCGATCTCGGGCCAGTCAAAGCCCACACGGGCGGCACGTTCTTGATACTCCTGCGCCTGGTTCAAGGCTGGCAGCGCCGCAGGGACACCATCCAAAATTCCCTTATCTTCTTTCTTCTTCCCCCGTTCCTTCTCCTTCAATTTCTCCCAATTGGAGAGTACATCGTCCACGCCGTCCAATTTCACATCACCGAACACATGCGGGTGCCTGCGGACGATCTTGTCGTAGATGTGCTTCACCACTTCCGTCATATTGAATTCATTGGTCTCATACGCGATCTGCGAATTCAATACGATTTGCAAGAGCAGGTCGCCGAATTCTTCGCGCATGCCATCCGCATCGTCCGCATCCAACGCCGCCAGCGTTTCATAAGATTCTTCCAGCAGATGCTTGCGAAGGGTCTGGTGTGTCTGCTCCTTGTCCCACGGACAGCCGTCAGGCGCGCGCAGATGACCGACGATTTCAGCAAAAGCTTCAAAGGATGTCCCCTCGCCGAAAGATGGAACGAAGAATGAAACTGGATATGTAAAAGCTTCGACTCGGAATTCGCCGAGACTTGTTTCTACCACTCCATCCTTTGTCACCGCTGATAGTTCGTGGCTATCCGCATATGCAACGCGAAGGACGGTCACCACCTGCTGTGCCAATTCAGATGAGTCAACGTTGAGGATCAACGTGTCCACATCGGGAGGCGTGGGTGGATAATGTCTGGACGCAAAGACCTGCCCTTCGAGCAGGGTCAGCTTCGAGGGCGGAGTGAGGCGCAGCGTCTCAAAAATGGAATTGATGAAATTGAAGTCCATATGTCATCCTATTGTTAAACGCGTAATCCGTAATTCGTAACTCGTAGTGTTTACGGATTACGCATTACGGATTATCTGAAGGGGTATACCCGGAAGATTTTAACGCTTGGTGTAGGTCGGAGCCTTGCGGGCTTTCTTGAGACCAGGCTTCTTGCGTTCCTTCACGCGGGCATCGCGGGTGAGCAGACCCTTCTTGCGAAGAAGAGTGGTCCAATCCGCGTTCATACCCTGAAGGGCGCGAGCCACACCGAGGCGAACTGCCTCTGTCTGCCCGGTCACACCGCCGCCGTTGACCAGAACGGTCACGTCATATTTGGCAGCCGCCTCACCCACCGCGCCGAACGGGCGCAGGATATCCTGCATATCGCCCAAGCGGGGGAAAAATACAGCGGCTTCTTTTTCGTTCACAATGAACTTGCCGCTGCCAGCGACTACACGCACACGGGCAGTGCTTGCCTTTCGGCGTCCGATACCTTCGAAATACTGTGCCATAAATTCTTTCCTTTTTAGTCCAAAGCCTTGAGCTTCTGCGCGCCATGGGGGTGTTCGGCGCCGCCGTAAATCTTCAAACGCTTGAGCACGGCACGTCCCATGCGGTTGTGCGGGAGCATGCCCCAAACTGCTTCGCGCAGGGCGCGGTCAGGAAATTGAGCAAGCTGGTCGCGCAGGGAAATGCTCTTCAAACCACCGGGGTAACCGGAATGGTGGTGGTAGACTTTGGTCTCAAGACGCGAGTGGGTCTTGGTACCGGTCACGCTCACGTTCTGAGCATTGACCACCACCACGTAATCACCCATCTCCACACCGGGTGTGAAGGTCGGTTTGTGCTTGCCAAGCAAAATATGCGCAATGCGCGCGGCAAGACGCCCAAGGTTTTTGTCCTGCGCATCTATTAGTACCCAGTCGCGCTGAATCTCAGCGGCTTTCGGATAGTACGTCTTCTGTTGCACTTTCGTCTCTCCGTTTCTTTATTTTCTTTTCAGTGATCCATATTCGACATCGATCAGGCTCAAGCCGTGTGCGGGAGCCAGCCCGGCTGGAAGTTTGCCCTGCCCTTTCAAGGCAAGGCGGACATCCTTTGCCAGACATCTTCCCTGTGCAGCAGCCACCTGAACGTACACTAGTCTTCGTACCATGCGATATAAGAACGCATCTGCCCGGACTTCGTACTGCCACTCACCATCAGGCTTTTGTCTCCACTCGGATTTTGTCACCGTTCGGATCGTCGTCCCCTTTTCAGAGGTCGGTGAGCCGTAAGCGGCAAAATCATGTGTGCCGAGGAAGATCCCAGCATTCTGTTTAAGTGCGTCTCCGTCCACTTTGGGCCACAGGCGCCATGCAAACCTTTCACGCAACGGGTTTCGTGTCGGTTCACAGAACAACCTGTAACGGTATGACCGTGATAACGCGTCGAACCGCGGATGAAATTCCGCGTGGACCGGCTGCAGTTTTTTGACTGCCATGTCAGCCGGAAGTCCTGCGTTCAGGGCGTGAAGCAATCGCTCCACAGGGTGTGACCATTCTTCGAAATCGAAGGATGCCACCTGCCCCGCCGCATGGACTCCGCTGTCTGTTCTACCCGCCATGATGACGGATCTGCCAGTCCAGCCAATTTTGTGTAGGGCTTTTTCAAGCTCGCCCTGCACTGTCCGGGAGTTCGCCTGCCGCTGACTGCCGGTAAACCCGGAACCGTCGTAGGCAAGGATCACTTGGTAACGTACCATTGCAAGAGAGTAGGGATCGATCCCTACTTTACTCTAACTTTATTCCTCAACCAACTCCAACAGGACCATCTCAGCAGAGTCGCCGAGGCGGGTCCCGAGTTTTGTTACACGAGTATAGCCGCCGTTGCGCGAGGCAAACCGGGGAGCGATCTCGTCGAAGAGGCGTTTAATAACCTGGTCGTCGCCGAGTTTGGAAACGGCGAGGCGGCGGGCATGGACTTTCTGCTCGGCGCTTGCATCCGCACTGTTCTTGGCGAGAGTGATGAGACGTTCAGCATCACCGCGAATGGCTGCAGCCTTCGCTTTGGTGGTCTGAATGCGCTCATGGGTAAAGAATTGTTTGATCAGGTTGCGGCGCAGGGCGATACGTGCTCCCTTTGTGCGTCCTAATTTATAACCTGCTACTGAATGTCGCATTTCTTAATTCTCCGAAGGTTGATCTTTCAGGAAGCCTTTTTCGCGCATCTTGTCGCGAAGTTCATCGAGGCTCTTCTCGCCGAAGTTGCGGATGGACATGACTGCGGACTCACCCTTTTCGAGGAGTTCGAGCACATCACCCACAGTGGTAATGCCAGTGCGCTTCAAGGAGTTGAAAACACGCACTGAGAGATCGAGGGCTTCCACCGGCGTTTCAGCCAGTTCGCTGCTCAGACGGCTGCCGGTCGTTTCGCGTTCCACAGCCACTGTCAGCATCTCTTCATTCACGCCCGCGATATAGCGAAGGTGATCGATGAGAATACGAGCGGAGGAGCTGAGGGCGCGTTCAGGGGAAACGGTGCCGTCTGTCCAGATTTCCAAAATCAGTTTATCGTAATTCGTGCTTTGCCCAACACGGGCAGAAGCCACTTCCCAGTTGACGCGCTTGACCGGGCTGAAGATCGCATCCACCGGAAGTTCACCGATGGGTGTATGCCCGGAGCGGTCGTTCGCCGGGGAATAGCCGCGTCCACGTTCGACCACAAACTCAACATCGAGTTTGGTCTTGGGGTTATCCACAGTAAAGAGATATGTGTCGGGGTTGACGATCTCGATCTCGGCAGGAGCGATAATATCTGCCGCTGTGACCGTTCCCTCGCCGCGTACTTCGAGGTGCATACGGGCGCTGTCAACGCCATCCATCTTGATGCGGATCTGTTTGATCTGCAGCATGACCTGAATGACATCTTCGCGCACACCGGGGATGTCGCTGAATTCATGCAGCACATCCGCGAACCGCACTGAGGTTATCGCCGTACCTTCCAAAGAGGAAAGCAGGACGCGCCGCAGGGCGTTCCCGAGTGTTACACCATATCCGCCTTCCAGCGGACTGATAACAAATTTGCCGTAGTTCCGAGCTTCTGCTTCCCGCTCGATCTTTGGCATAACCATGTTCGTGATGATACCCGTCACGGTTCACCTTTCCCTTTTGATCATGCCCCGGGTCGTGGACCAATTTACAGTCCAGACCCGAAGCGGTTGAAGGACTAGCGTCGGGAGTAGTACTCGACGATCAATTGTTCGTCGAGACTTCCGTCAATTTCGGCGCGTTCCGGCATGCGGGCAACGGAACCGTGCATCGCATTTAGATCGCGGCTGAGCCAGGCAGGTGCGTTTCGTTTCTCTGCGTAGGCGTTCAGTTCCTTGAAGTAAGGAAGCTTGCCAGAACCTTCACGCACAGCAACCACGTCCCCATCCGTGAGAAGCATGGAGGGAACATCGGTGCGGCGACCATTCACAATAAAGTGACCGTGGGTCACCAGCATGCGAGCCTGGGCACGGCTGGAGGCAAACCCGAGGCGGAAGACCACGTTATCGAGGCGGGACTCAAGGATTTGAAGCAGGTTCAAACCGGTGAGACCGCGGCGTGTGATTGCCGTCTCGTAATAACGACGGAACTGTCGTTCGAGAACGCCATAAACGCGGCGAGCCTTTTGTTTGGCGCGCAACTGACGTGCAAAGTCTGAGGCACGGCCAGTGGAGCCTGGGGCACCGCGGCCAGCAGTCTTGCCGTGTTGACCGGGCGCAAAACTGCGGCGGTCAAAGGCGCATTTGGGAGTAAAACAACGCTCGCCTTTGAGATAAAGCTTTTCACCTTCACGGCGGCAAAGCTTGCAAACCGGACTTAATGATTTAGCCATAAATTACAACCTCACTTACACGCGTCTTCGCTTCGGAGGACGGCAGCCATTGTGCGGTACGGGGGTAATGTCCGCGATCAACAACACCTTCAAACCCATCGCCTGAACGGCACGAATTGCATTTTCGCGTCCAGGTCCGGGTCCTTTGACGAACAACTCGACTTCCTGAAGACCCTGCTGCTGGGCAGCCTTGATCGCCTGTTCAGCGGCAAGACGGGCAGCAAACGGTGTGCTCTTGCGGGAGCCTTTGAAGCCAGCGGAGCCAGCAGAACCCCAGGCAATGGTATTGCCCTCGGTATCGGTAACGGTAACAATCGTATTATTGAAGGAAGCAAAGATATGCACCTGTCCGCGGGACAGGGAGCGCTTGCTTTTCTTCGCGCCGGAAGACCGGCGGGTGGAACGTACACTCTGAGCCATTTTTTCTAACCTTTCGGACAGGATTATTTCTTCGCGCCACGGCGACGACCGCGTCCGGCGACAGTCTTCTTGATACCCTTACGGGAGCGCGCATTTGTCTTGGTGCGCTGACCGCGCACGGGCAGGTTGCGGCGATGTCGCAGACCACGATATGAACCAATTTCGATCAAACGCTTGATGTTCATCTGAACTTCGCGGCGCAGATCGCCTTCCACCTTATAGTGCGTGGAAATGTATTCACGGATGGCAGAAACTTCAGCTTCCGTCAAGTCCTTGATACGCGTATCGGGGTTGATTTTGGTCTCAGCCAAAATCTCGTGAGCGCGGGTGGGACCAATGCCAAAAAGGTAGGTCAGACCCACTTCTGTCCGCTTATTGCGGGGAAGATCAACACCTTCAATTCTTGCCATAGTTCACTACCCTTGTCTCTGTTTGTGTTTAGGATTTTCGCAAATAATGAAAACGCGTCCTTTGCGCCGGATGATGCGGCATTTGGAGCAGCGCTTGCGAATGGAGGGTGATACTTTCATGAAAAATCTCCTTGCATGGTGCTGTTTTCAGCACAGCCAAAGTCTTGATTATACTGGTCGTTCTCGAATTCGTCCATATTTTCACGGAGTTCCACTGGGTCATAAGACAGTCAGGATTAGAGGTTCTCCTTCGGTAACAGCAACCGTATGTTCGAAGTGTGCCGTTAACGACCCGTCAGCAGAGACTACCGTCCACTTATCCGGCAGGACGCGTGTTTCGCGCGTCCCTATCAACACCATGGGTTCAAGTGCGATGGTTATTCCCGGTCTGAGAACAAGACCGGTTCCCTTCGCGCCGTAATTTGGCACTTGGGGACCCTCGTGCATATCCTTCCCGACACCGTGTCCGGTGTATTCCCGGGTGACATGCAGCCCATGGTTTTCAACGTATTTTTGTATCGCCGCGGAGACGTCACCGGTACGTTTGCCTTTGCGCATCTGTGCGATGCCTGCATGCAGTGCCGCTTCGGTGACATCGAGAAGGGTTTGAGCCTCTTGCGAGACCTGCCCCACCCCAGCCGTGAATGCTGAGTCTCCTACATAGCCTTCATGGATCGTGCCGCAGTCTACCGAAACGATATCCCCTTCCTTTAGCTTGCGCTTGGAATGGGGAATGCCATGCACCATCTCGTCATTTATACTGACCGTGATGGATGCGGGAAACGGCGGGTGTCCATAGCCTTTGAAAGGCGATACACATCCGTGTGACTTCAACACTTCCTCAGCAGCCGCGTTGAGGTCCGCTGTTGTCACACCAGGTTGTAAAAGTTCCTTCACTCTCGCCAGAACGGTTGCATTGATGCGTCCTGCCTCGCGCATGATCTTGATCTCAGCAGGGGTCTTGATGTTTATCCGGCGTTCATGAAACATTACGTAAACCTTTTCTTACACAGGGTTTGTGCCCTGACCATGCTTTCTTTTATCTTGCCAAAGCCTCTTGCAGTACTTTTGTTACGTCTTCGACTGCCTGAGAGCCATCGAGCTCTATTAGTTTACCTGCATTGCGGTAGTAATCCACAAGCGGCATGGTTTGCTCGAGGTAAACACGGATACGTTTTGTTACTGTTTCCGCTTTGTCGTCCTCGCGCTGATACACCTCAGAACCATCTACATCACAAATACCAGCTTTTTTGGGCGGATTGAACTTTTCGTGATAGATGTGCCCATGTGCCCGGCACGTCCATCGTCCGCTGGTACGTTCTACAAGAATTGCTTCGTCCGCGGTGATGTACGGAACTGCATTGACTTCTCCATTGAAATCCACCAGCATCTTTTCAAGCGCAGTCGCCTGAGCCGGGGTGCGGGGAAAGCCGTCTAAAATGGCGCCAGTTTCACAGTCCGGACGGGAGAGGCGGGCGCGGATCATCCGAATTGTCACATCGTCAGGGACTAATTCGCCCCTATCCATATAGGACTTGGCCAACTGTCCTAGTTCTGTTTCGTTCTTCAGATTCTCCCGAAAAAGGTCGCCGGACGAAATATGAGCAAGTCCGGTTTTTTCTGAAAGAATACGCGCCTGGGTTCCCTTACCAACTCCAGGAGGACCGAGCAGGACAATGTAGGTTGCCATAATTTTCCTCTAACGGACGAGCAATGAGTCTTGATAGCCGTGAAGTTTCAATTCTGCATCGATGTTCTGGAAGGTATCGCGAACCACACCGACCACAATGAGCAAACCGGAGGAAGTAATAAGGAAAATACCGGTGTTGTTGGCGGCAGAGATATTAAAGGCTGACAACAAAACACCGAGCAGGAATGGCATAATAGCGACAAAGCCCAGGAAGACAGCACCAACAAGGGTGATTCGGCTCTGAACCGTACTCAGATATTTCTGGGTCGGAGCACCGGTCAGAACACCGGGAACATTTGCGCCCACCTTCTTAAGGTTATCACCATAATTCTGCTGATCGAACAGCACGGTGGTATAGAAGAAGGTAAAGACAACGACCATGACAAAGTAGATTGTCCAATAGCCCCAGTTGCTCGAGCCTGTAGCGCCAAAGAAGTTCTGTACGCCAAGGAAGAAATTGGCAACGCCTTCATTCTGGTTCTGGGTGAAGTAACTGGCGATGATCGCGGGAAATTGCAAAATGGCACTGGCGAAGATCAATGGGATCATGCCTGACAGGTTGACCATCAACGGCAAAGTACCCTTAACCGGCATGGACATGCGGTTACCAACGCGGCGTCCTGGGTACATCACCGGCACATTGCGGCGTCCCTGTTGGACGTACACAATGGCAAGCACTGTCAGCACAATGACGATGGTTGTAAGGACCAGCATGATCCAGCGATTTGCCTCATCCGCAAGGAGAGACGCAAAGTTCGCCGGAATTCGTGCCACAATACCCGCAAAGATCACCAAGGAAAGACCCTGTCCACGGATACCGTATTCGGAGATCAACTCGCCCAGCCAAATGGCGAACATGGTGCCCGCCGTCATTGCAACAAGCACAGACCATGAAGCCAGTGATGTGGCGGGATCGAACAGACCAAATGGAAGGATGGGCTGCCCAACCGCCTGAATGGAAAGGGAGTTGAAGATATTGATCTGACCGATCGCGGAAAGAGCAGCCATCGGGACGGATAAATAATAGGTCCATTTTTCCTGCCAGCGGCGACCCTCACGGGGGTCATCTTGAATGCGCTGCTGAAGGGCAGGAATGATCGGGATCAACAATTGAATGATGATCTGGGCGGTAATATAAGGGTACACGCCCATCGACAACAACGAGAAATTGGAAACCGTACCACCCGACAACAGGTCGAGGAAGCCAAGAAAGCCTCCTGAACCAGAGGATGTATTCCGGAACGCAGTGAGGATGTCATGATCCACACCGGGAGCCGGGACATTCGCAGCAAAACGATAGAGAACCAAAAGCCCAAAAGTGATGAGCAGTTTGCGACGAATGTCTTCCGATTTCCAAAGGTAATGCCAGCCGGAAAAGGTGGTCTTCATTAAGAATATCCTTTATAACCTAGGCGATCAACTCAACCGAGCCGCCAGCCTTCTCGATCTTGGCTTTGGCACCGGCGCTGACACGATGAACGCGGACCTTAAGAGCAACGCTGACATCACCACGTCCCAAAACCACGATTGGGTTACGGGTATCGCGTAGGAGGTGCGCCTCAGCCAGGGTTTCAGGGGTTACTTCCGTATTGGATTTGAACGCCTCTGAAAGCTGATCCAGATTCACTTCATTAAAGGTCACCTGGTTGGGCGGAGTAAAGCCTTCACCACGGATGAACGGCAGACGGCGATAGAAAGGCAGGTTACCGCCCTGACGGTACAAGTGACCGCCCTCGCCGGAGCGTGCGCCAGCACCTTTGGTACCACGACCGGCAGTCTTACCCTGACCGGCAGAGATACCGCGTCCAACGCGTTTTCGGTTCTTTTTCGACCCAGTATTGGGTACAAGATCGTGTAGTTTCATAATAACAACCTACTCTTCAATCTTGATCAAATGAATGATCTTGGTCAACATGCCGCGCAGAGCGGGCGTGTCTTTGTGTTCAACGGTCTGATGCAATCGGCGGAGACCAAGGGCTTTAACGGTTGCCTTCTGGTCCTTGGTATAACCAATGGCGCTGCGAACCAGCGTCACGCGAATGCTCTTTCCGGATGTTTCCTTCTTAGGCATTCTGCTTCCTCCGTTCCCAGAATGGGAGCAATTCATCAGCGCGCTTGCCGCGGCGGGCAGCTTCAACGGCGGGCGAACGAAGTCCGTCCAGCGCATCGAAGGTCGCCATCACCACATTGAGGACATTCGCGCTTCCCATGGATTTGGTGAGGATGTCGCGGACACCAGCCACTTCCAACACAGCACGGACGCCGCCTGCGGCAATCACGCCTGTACCAGCGGAGGCGGGCTTGAGATACACTCGAGCCCCTGCCACCTTTCCAAGCGATTCGTGCGGAATGGTGGTGCCGGAAATATTGACGGTACGCAGGTCTTTGCGGGCGCGCTCGGATGCCTTTCGCATCGCATCGGGGACGGCGTTGGCTTTACCCACGCCCATACCGATATTACCCTTCTTGTCGCCGACCACAACGGTCACGCGGAAGCGGAAGCGGCGTCCACCCTTCACCACTTTGGCAACGCGGGCGATTTCGATCACGCGCTCTTCAAAAGCATCCTGCTCAAACTGTTTATCGAATTGATTATCTGCCATATCTTTCTCCAATGTTCCGCTTAGAACTGCAGTCCGCCTTCGCGGGCGCCATCTGCCAGAGCCTTGACACGGCCCGTGTAACGGAACCCGCCGCGGTCAAACACGACCGAGGAGATTCCCTTGGATTTCGCGCGTTCGGCGATGGCTTGTCCGATGGCTTTCGCCTGATCGGTCTTTTTCATGCCTTTCATCTTTTCGCGCAGTTCCTTGTCAACGGTGGAGGCGGAAACAAGGGTGTTTCCATCCATGTCGTCGATGATCTGAGCGTAGATGCCTGAGAGGCTCTTGAAAACGCTCAAACGCGGACGATCAGGGTTGCCGAAAACCTGCTTGCGGACACGCGCATGGCGGCGTTCGCGAGCCAGAGAACGATTCTTATTAGCCATGGCTTACTTGGCTCCTTTCCCGGCTTTACCGGCTTTGCGGCGGACTCTTTCGCCAAGATAGCGCAAGCCCTTGCCATGATAAGGCTCAGGCGGACGGACACTGCGCACGTTTGCAGCCACCTGCCCAACCAATTCCTTATCGAAGCCCTGCACCTTGATCTGGCGGGTCTTCGCGTCTGTTTCGAAAGAAATACCTGCTGGCGGTTCGATTTTAACAGGGTGGGAATACCCGACGAACAAAGCCAGATTCTTGCCTTCCAATTCGGCGCGGTAACCCACACCTTCAACTTCAAGCACAACTTCAAATCCCGAACTCACGCCATGGATCATGTTGGCGAGCAAAGCGCGAGTGGTGCCGTGCAATGCGCGTTCTTCGGGGTTATCCGAATTACGAGCGATCTTCAACTGGTTATCTTCCATTTTGATATCGATCAGGCTGGAAAATTCCCGTGAAAGTTCGCCCTTCGGTCCCTTCACGCGTACGCTGGAGCCATTAAGCTCCACCTGCACACCACTGGGGATGTCTACTGGTAAACGACCAATGCGAGACACAATAAACCTCCTACCAAACCTTGCAGATGATCTCGCCGCCCACGCCCAACTGTCGGGCACGTGCGCCGGTCATTACACCCTTGGGGGTCGAGAGAATGGCAACGCCAATACCCGAAAGAACCCAGGGAATTTCTGTTTTCTTGGTATAGATGCGGCGACCGGGCTTGCTGACGCGCTCCAAACCGGAGATAACTGCGCGTCGTTCGCGGCGTTCACCTACATATTTGATCTTGAGACGCAGGAATTTCTGCGCTTCGGTTTCGCCATCGACCACTTCGAAATTCTCAAGGAAACCTTCCTCCTTGAGGATCTTGGCGATCTCAAGCTTTATCTTTGAACTAGGCAGCGCAACCTGGGCATGGCCAGCCATGACAGCGTTGCGGATGCGGGTCAACATATCGGCAATTGGATCAGTGAATGACATGATTTTCCTCCACCCGGTCCTACCAGGATGACTTTACTACGCCGGGGATTTGCCCCTTCAACGCCAGTTCACGGAAACAAATGCGGCACAAGCCGAAGCGGCGGATGTACCCGCGCGGGCGTCCACAACGCTGGCAGCGGTTGCGGACCTGCACCGCATGGCGGCGGCGCTGTTCACGATATTGCATACATTTCTTTGCCATACCTTACGCTTCCTTCTTGCCGCTGAACGGCATTCCGAGCATTCTTAATAAAGCGCGGGCTTCTTCGTCGTTCTGGGCGGTCGTCACAATGGTGACTTCCATGCCGCGCAGCTTATCGATTTTGTCATACTCGATCTCAGGGAAAACCAATTGGTCCTTGAGACCAAGCGTGTAGTTCCCGCGGCCATCGAAGGCATTGGGAGAAATACCGCGAAAGTCACGCACACGCGGCAGCGCAATGTTCACGAGGCGGTCAAAGAACGCCCACATGCGCGGACCCCGCAGGGTCACTTTGGTACCGATCAAACGTCCCTCGCGCAATTTGAAGTTCGCAATGCTTTTGCGAGCCTTGGTCTGCACGGGTTTCTGACCGGTAATGGTCGTCAGATCACCAACTGCGGCTTCGAGCGCCTTGGGGTTATCCAACGCTTCACCGAGACCGATATTGACAACGATCTTTTCCAACCGCGGCACCTGCATCACATTCTTGAAGCCAAAGGACTTCAGCAGAGCCGGGGCGATTTCATTGTTATAACGTTCCTGCATTTTGTTCATCTATATACGCTCCACAGCTCTTAGTCGATCGCAGCCTGGCACTTCTTGCAAACGCGATGAGCACCTTCTTCGTCGCGCTGAACAGCCACACGAGTGGGTTCGCCGCATTTCGGACAGACAAGCATCACGTTGGAAATATCCACCGGACCTTCAAATTGGAGGCGCCCCGGGTTGATATTGCGTCCAGCCTGGGTCTGCACCTGTTTCTGGTGCTTGGTGCGGACGTTGACACCCTGCACCACCACGCGGCGTTTCTCAATGATCACATTGATGACTTCGCCACGCTTGCCTTTATCTTCAAGACGGCCGCTGATCACTTCGACGGTATCACCTTTTCGAATCTTGACTTTCATTATCAGCTCCTACAACACTTCCGGGGCCAGCGACACGATCTTCATGTAACCCATATCGCGCAGTTCGCGCGCCACGGGTCCAAAGATACGAGTGCCCCTCGGGTTTTCGCCATCCGCATCCAGAATAACTGCGGCGTTATCATCAAAGCGGATATACGAGCCGTCTTCACGGCGCCATTCCTTGGTGCAGCGCACGATCACGGCTTTTACAACTTCGCTCTTCTTTACCGAGCCCTGCGGAGTGGCTGCCTTAACAGTCGCCACAACCACATCGCCAATAGCACCATATCTGCGTTTCGAACCACCCAGAACATGGATGACGAGCAGTTCACGCGCACCGGTGTTATCGGCAACCTTCAAACGAGATTCATGCTGGATCATGGACTATTCTCCTACGCCCTGATCGGCAGTGCGGATCTCGCGCTTCACAACAGTTTCAACTGCCCAGCGCTTATCACGGGACAATGGACGGGATTCAACGATACGAACCTCATCACCGATCTGGCAACCGATCTCATCGTGAGCCTTCACACGCATGCTCGAGAACACAACCTTTTTGTACAAAGGATGACGGAACTTGCGGGTGATCTCCACAACGACGGTTTTGGTCATTTTGTTGCTGGTAACGACACCAGTCATACGACGACGATTGTTCATTTTTCACCTTCCACTGCGGCATCTCTGAGCATCTCGCCCAGGATGGTTTCCATACGGGCAATATCCTTGCGAAGGATGTTCAGGCGGCTGGTATCGGTCAACTGTCCAGTCACTTGCTGGAAACGCAGTTTCATCAATTCATCGCGCGAATCTGAGATCTTCGTGCGGATTTCCTCAAGGCTCAACTTGCGGATTTCTGCGGGTTTCGCGGCTTTCATGATTATTCTCCTCCTTTGTTGCGGGCAACAACCTTGGTCTTGATGGAGAATTTATACTGCGCGGAACGCAGAGCAGCCTTGGCAACATCCGCAGAAAGACCAGCAACTTCGAACATGATACGGCCGGGTTTCACAACAGCGACATAGTACTCCACATTCCCTTTACCAGATCCCATACGGGTCTCGGGAGGTTTGTGAGTAAACGGCTTGGCAGGAAAGATACGGATCCAAACCTTACCGCGGCGCTTCATTTCACGGACGATCGAACGGCGTGCCGCTTCGATCTGACGGGCGGTAATCCAGCCCGGTTCAAGCGCCTGCAGACCGAATTCGCCAAAGGCGACTTCTGCGCCGCGGAGAGCTTTACCCCGCATGCGACCACGCATCTGCTTGCGCCACTTTACACGTTTTGGCATCAACATAGCAATAACCTCATCTCAAAGCGACGTTGCGATTATCCCGCACGCCACTTCATAATTTTTATGAAGCGCGCGGGATTACTCGCTGACGTACACGCCTTCCGTCGCTTCAGCTTTTTCTTCAACTTCCGGAGTGACTTCGCCTTTATAGATCCAAACCTTCACGCCGATCTGACCATAAGTAGTCCGCGCTTCATCGGTTGCAAAATCCAGGTTCGCGCGCAAAGTCTGCAGAGGAACGCGTCCTTCGCGAAGCCAGACGTCACGGGACATTTCCGCGCCGCCCAGGCGACCACCAACGAGGATCTTGATGCCCTCAGCGCCCTGCTTCATAGCCTGCTGAATGGCACGCTTCATTGCACGGCGATAGGCAATACGGCGTTCGAGCTGATCCGCAATATTTCTGGCAACCAGCTTTGCGTCGAGGTCGGGACTCGAGATTTCCTTGATATCCAAATCGACCTTCTTGCCAACCAGCGATTCGAGTGCAGCGCGGATTCTCTTCACGCCTTCACCCTTGCGTCCGATCAGGATGCCGGGCTTGGCAGTGTGGATAGCGATGCGGATCTTGCCGGGAGTGCGTTCCACATCAATCCGAGAAACACCTGCTTTGCCGTCGCGGACCGCGTCAGGGATGTCCTTGCGCAGTTGGCGGACCTTCTCATTGGCAGCAGCGCCGCCTTTGGAGAGTTTGCCTACCAACAAGCTGCGGATCGCAAGATCCTGATGCAGCTGCTGGCGATATGTGTTTCCTTCTGCGAACCAACGACCGCCCCAAGGCTGATTGATTCCAAGGCGAAATCCAACGGGATGTACTTTTCGACCCATAAAAATCTCCTTATGCTCCGCGCTCACGCAAAACAACCGTCACATGGGAACTACGGCGCAACAATGGCTTGAAACGTCCACGGGCGCCGAAGCGTCGCCACTTGCGTGTCGGAGCTTCGTCAGCGGTAATCTTGGCAACAAAAAGGTCATCGCGGCTGACGCCAAAGTTCTCTTCGGCGTTCGCCACCGCGGAGGCGACCAGTTTGTAAACGGGAAGCGCAGCACGCTTGTTCACAAACTTCAAGGTCTCCAACGCTTCGATGGCACTCTTACCGCGCACCGTATCGATCACGGCGCGGACCTTTTGCGCGGACTGAGGGAGAAAACGAACGTGAGCTTTAATATCGGTCATGTTCTTCTCCTTACGCAGCCTTCTCGGAAGCCTGATGTCCGCGGAATGTGCGTGTCGGGGCGAATTCGCCCAAACGGTGACCAACCATGTTTTCGGTGATGTAGATCGGAACATGGCGGCGTCCGTCGTGGACCGCGATCGTGTGTCCCACCATCTGGGGGAAGATCACAGAGGCGCGGCTCCAGGTGCGAACCACCTTCTTCTCTTTTTTCTGATTCATGGCTTCGATACGTTTGAGCAGTTTCGGCTCAATGTACGGGCCCTTTTTCAATGATCGTGACATATCTGCTTACCTCATCTACTAGCGGTTCGTCTTACTGCGACGACGCACAATGTACTGATCCGTCTTCTTATTAAGGCGGGTCTTCTTACCCAGAGTGGGTTTACCCCACGGGCTCTTCGGACCGGGAAGACCGACCGGCTGGCGACCTTCACCACCACCATGTGGATGGTCGCGGGGGCTCATCGCTGTACCGCGGACGGTCGGACGAATACCAAGGTGGCGCTTGCGACCGGCTTTACCAAGTTTCACGTTACCGTGGTCCAGATTACCAACCTGACCAATGGTCGCATAACAAACCTGATGGATGAGGCGGACTTCGCCAGAGGGCATGCGGATCTGGGCAAAATCGCCTTCCTTGGCGAGCAACTGAGCTGCGCCTCCAGCCGAACGGACAAGTTGTCCGCCCTTGCCGGGCTTCATCTCAATGTTATGGATCATCGTACCTACCGGAATATTGCTGATCGGCAGCGAATTGCCGGAACGAATCTCAGCGGTAGGACCAGACATGACAGTGTCGCCAACTTTCAGGTCCACGGGAGAGATGATGTAACGCTTTTCGCCATCTGCATAGTGCAGAAGAGCGAGGCGCGCAGTGCGGTTCGGATCGTATTCGATCGCGGCAACCTTTGCAGGAATACCAAGCTTTTCGCGCTTGAAGTCCACCACGCGGATGTAACGGCGGGCGCCGCCGCCACGATGGCGAACGGTCACACGACCATAGGCATTGCGTCCGCCAGAGCGCTTCTTGATAACGAGCAAAGAGCGTTCAGGAGTGGACTTGGTGATTTCCTCAAAGGTGTAACCGGTCATGTCGCGCATGCCGGGTGTAATTGGTTTGTACTTCTTGACAGCCATTACTGCACCCCTTCAAAGATCTCGAGGGGCTTGCTGCCCTCGGCAAGGGTAACGATCGCCTTCTTGAAAGCGGGACGGCGAACCACCATACGGCGGGATCGACCACGGCGTCCACGTTTTGCAGGGGCGTTGACAATATTCACACGCGCCACGGTGACATCGAAAAGGGTTTCCAATGCATCCTTTACAACAGTACGGGTCGCGTCATTACGAACAACGAACACATACTGTCCCAACTTGCTGGATTGGGTATTGGACTTTTCTGTCACCAGCGGGCGGACGAGGACACTATAAAGATCGGTCATGTCTCTCTCCTATCCAAGGTGCGCGACCAGCGCATCAATAGCCTTGACGGGCAAGACCACTTTATCAAAATTAAGGATGTCGCGAACGTTGAGGTAGCTTGCGAGCAAAACTTTGGTGCTCTCAAGGTTGTTCGCGCTGCGCATCACCATGTCATAATTCTGGTCTTTGGTAGGCATCAACACCAAAGCGGTGGAAACACCAACCAGATTTCCCAAAGCCTCAGCAACCACCTTGGTCTTGGGCTCCTCAATATTAAGTTCTTCAACAATAATGATCGAGGCTTCAGATGCCTTCACAGACAGCGCAGAGCGGAGAGCCGCCTGACGCATCTTCTTGGGCATGCGAAGTTCATAGCTGCGGGGATGCGGCGTATGAATACGACCACCACCGACCCACTGAGCCGCGCGTCTTGAACCCTGACGGGCACGGCCGGTTCCCTTCTGTTTCCAGGGTTTGCGACCGCCGCCGCGAACTTCACTGCGGACTTTGGTTTCATGCGTACCGAGGCGTGCATTTGCCATTTGGCGCGTGTATGCCTGGTGCATCAAATCTACATTTATAGGGGCTTCAAAAAGATTCGCAGGGAGTTCGATCTCGCGAACCTTCTTACCCTTTATATCAAGTACATCTGCTTTCATGATATTCTCGCTCCGATTTCCTTCGCGCGTTACTGCTTGCGCGACTCCTTGATCATGACGAGGCTACCCTTACCGCCGGGAACAGCACCGTTGATGGCGATGAGATTGCGTTCCGCATCGACCATGACAACCTTGATGTTCTGTGCTGTCACACGATCCACGCCCATGTGACCAGCGCCGCGCGCACCTTTGTACACACGCCCCGGTGTCGTACCGGAACCGCGTGAACCAGGAGCACGATTGCGGTCGGAAGTACCATGCGTCGCGTTCATACCATGGAAGTGATAGCGCTTCACACCGCCAGCAAAGCCTTTACCTTTGCTGATACCGATCACATCTACACGTTCACCAACGACAAAAGCATCGCCGACAGTAACCTTGTCGCCGACCTTTAATCCATGATCTTTGGCGCGAAATTCACGAAGGAATCGCAGGGGGGGTATCTCATTGGCTTTCAAATGTCCAACCTGTCCCTGTGTGAGACGCTTGGGATTTGTTTCACCAAAACCCAGCTGCACCGCCGAATATCCTTCCTTTTCTGGCGAGCGAACCTGGGTAACAAAACAAGGCCCAGCCTCGATGAGTGTCACCGCGTAGGCAACACCTTGCTCATCGAAGATCTGGGTCATGCCGATCTTTCGACCTATCAGCCCTTTCAACATGCTCAATTTTCTCCTTTATAAGATATTGACGAGACTGCCAATCGGGGCAACGACCGCATCATCTCCGTGCGGCACAGTCAATTGGATTGCGAGGCAGACCTTTAGTCTGCGCGCAATCCAACTCTTGCGCCGTCTCTAACATATCGACATTCAGGTCAGTGACCTGAATGTCGGGTTATTCAACTAGATTTTGATCTCGATATCAACGCCTGCGGGCAGATTAAGCCGCATCAACATATCGATTGTCTTCGAATCGGGATCCAACACATCGATCAAACGGTTATGTGTGCGAATCTCGAAGTGCTCATGGGAGTCCTTGTCGATGAAAGTAGAGCGCCGTATTGTATAGCGTTCTTTCTTACTTGGCAAGGGTACGGGACCAACAACATGGGCACCAGTGCGCTCAGCTGTTTCGACGATCCGCTTTGCGGATTGGTCGAGTACGCGATGATCATATGCCTTAAGGCGGATACGTATCTTTTGTTTAGCCATTTCTCTTTTGCCTTATTCGATGATCTTGGTAACGACACCCGCACCAACGGTCAGACCGCCTTCACGGATGGCGAACTTCGAACCCTGCTCCAACGCCACCGGCACGATCAATTCCACCGTCAGGTTCACGTTGTCACCAGGCATCACCATTTCCACGCCTTCCGGAAGCGCGATATCCCCGGTCACATCCATCGTGCGGATGTAGAACTGCGGGCGGTATCCGCTGAAGAACGCTTTGTGGCGTCCGCCTTCTTCCTTCTTCAGCACGTACACTTCCGCAAGGAATTTCTTGTGCGGGGTCACGGAACCGGGTTTCACCAACACCTGTCCGCGTTCCACATCGGTGCGCTCGATACCGCGCAGGAGGATTCCCGCGTTGTCGCCCGCTTCCGCTTCGTCCAGTTCCTTGTGGAACATTTCGACACCGGTAATCACGGATGAACGGGTCTCACGCAGACCGACGATCTCCACTGCGTCACCCTTCTTGGCAACACCGCGGTCCACACGTCCGGTCACTACGGTTCCGCGTCCCTTGATCGAGAACACGTCTTCGATCGCCATCATGAACGGTTTGTCCATTTCACGCTTCGGCTCGGGGATGTATTCGTCGATCACGCGCAGAAGTTCGTGGATCGGGGCATATTCGGGGGCGTTCGGGTCGGTCGAGGCGCTGTCCAATGCCTGTTTGGCGGAGCCGCGCACGATCGGGGTGGTGTCGCCGGGGAAGCCGTAGCTGCTGAGCAGTTCGCGCAGTTCCAGTTCCACCAGTTCCAGCAATTCGGGGTCGTCCATCATGTCGACCTTGTTCAGGAAGACCACGATGGAGGGCACTTCCACCTGGCGAGCCAGGAGGACGTGTTCACGAGTCTGGGGCATCGGTCCATCCGGAGCCGCCACCACCAGGATCGCGCCATCAACCTGCGCCGCACCGGTGATCATGTTCTTGATGTAGTCACGGTGTCCCGGCATGTCGACGTGGGCGTAGTGTCGCTTTTCCGTCTGGTATTCCACGTGCGCGATGTTGATCGTGATACCGCGTGCTTTTTCTTCCGGGGCGTTGTCGATCTGGTCGTAGGCTTTGAATTCTGCCTGCCCGGCCATTCCGGCTACTTTTGTAATAGCCGCTGTCAGTGTCGTCTTCCCATGGTCGATGTGTCCCATCGTCCCCACGTTCAGATGCGGCTTGCTTCTGTCAAACTTTCCTTTCGCCATTATGATACTCCTTGGATAATTAGAACCGTTACGATTTCAAAATTTCTTCAGCAACCGACTGCGCAACTGGCGCGTAGTGGTCGAATTCCATACTAAATACACCGCGTCCCTGAGTAGCGGAACGAAGCTGGGTTGCGTACCCAAACATTTCGCCCAAAGGAACCATGGCGCGGATAGCCTGAGCATTACCAGGGCGAACATCCATACCCTGAATCAAACCGCGACGGCTATTGAGTTGTCCCATGACATCGCCAAGATATTCTTCAGGAACAACCACTTCCACCTTCATCATAGGCTCGAGCAGAATAGCATTCCCCTTTTGCATACCTTCTTTGAAGCCTATCGAAGCAGCAAGCTTGAACGCCATTTCGCTGGAGTCAACTTCGTGGTACGAACCATCGAAGAGGGTGATCTTCAAATCCACAACCGGATACCCTGCGAGTACACCGCTTTCAGCGGCTTCGCGGAAACCTTTTTCCACAGGTCCGATGTATTCCTTCGGGATTGAGCCACCGACAATCTTGTTTTCAAAGATAATGCCGCTGCCTCTTTCACCGGGCTCCATGGAAAACACGACGTGACCGTACTGACCTTTACCACCGGACTGCTTGGCGTATTTGTAATTGACTTCCTTCACCGGCTTGGTAATGGATTCGCGGTACGCCACACGAGGGTTACCGACATTCGCCTGCACCTTGAATTCGCGCAGGAGACGGTCAACGATAATATCAAGATGAAGTTCACCCATACCGCGAATCACGGTCTGACCGGTGTTTTCATCTGAATTGACACGAAATGTGGGATCTTCTTCAGCAAGTTTGCGGAGCGCCTCACCCATTTTTTCCTGATCGCTGGTGCTTTTCGGCTCAATAGCGATGGAAATAACAGGTTCGGGGAACGAAATGCTTTCAAGGACAAGGGCTTTATTGTCACAGAGAGTATCGCCAGTGAAGCTTTCCTTGAAGCCAAGGACAGCGCCAATATCACCAGAGCGAATTTCCGTGATATCTTCACGACGATCTGCATGCATACGAAGCAAACGGCCGATGCGTTCTTTCTTACCCTTGGTGCTGTTTTGGATGGTTTGTCCCTGGCTCAACACACCAGAGTAAACGCGAATATAAGCAAGGCGACCAACATAAGGATCGGTAACGATCTTAAAGACAAGCGCACTCAGGGGAGCGTCATCAACCGCCGGAATCTCAAATACATTTTCAGGATCATTGGGGTCGGTAGCTTTAATGGTAGCAATATCTGCCGGTGAGGGCAGATAATCCACAACCGCATCCAACATGGCTTGAACGCCCTTGTTCTTTAATGAAGAACCACAAAAAACGGGAGTAGCCTTGTTCGCGATAACACCTTTTCGAAGTGCGTTCTTGAGCTCATCAACAGTAATATCCTGCGCTTCAAGGAACTTCATGGTGAGTTCATCGTCAAGTTCGGCGATCTTTTCGACCATCTTGGCGCGGGCTTCTTCAGAAGATGCTTTCAAATCGGCAGGAATTTCAACCGTCTTCGGTTCCTTGCCCATGTCATCTTCCCAAACAATGGCTGTCATGGAAAGAAGGTCTACCACACCTTTGAAAGTGGCTTCAAAGCCGATCGGAACCTGCATCGCAATCGGGTTGGCGCCGAGGCGGTCAATGATGGTTTCGATGGTGCGCTCATAGGAGGCACCTACGCGATCCATCTTATTAACAAAACAAATGCGCGGAACTCCGTAGCGGTCAGCCTGACGCCAGACGGTTTCAGACTGGGGTTCCACGCCCTGAACTGCATCAAAAACAACAACACCACCATCAAGAACACGAAGGGAGCGCTGGACTTCAGCAGTGAAATCGATGTGCCCGGGAGTGTCAATAATATTGACCTGATATCCCTTCCACTCCGCAGAAACTGCTGCAGAAACAATGGTAATGCCACGCTCACGTTCCTGCTCCATCCAGTCGGTGACGGTATTTCCATCGTCGACAGAACCGATGCGGTGAGTTAAACCGGTATAGAACATGATCCGCTCGGTAGTTGTCGTCTTCCCGGCGTCAATGTGGGCAATAATGCCAATATTTCGATATTTTTCCAATGGATGAACGCGTGCCATTACTATCTGTTACCTATTCTTTTCTAAAGATAATAGTTAAATTCGATAATGGGAGAAAGCGCGATTGGCTTCTGCCATTTTGTGAGTTTCGTCACGTTTACGAATCGAAGCGCCGGTTTCATTTGCTGCGTCGATCAATTCCGAAGCGAGCTTGTCGGAGAATGATTTGCCCGAACGATCGCGCGCCGCGCCAAGAATCCAACGGATTGCGAGGGTTGTGCGTCGCTCATTTGAAACTTCCATCGGCACCTGGTAAGTCGCACCACCCACACGTCGCGGGCGGACTTCCATAACAGGTCCAACATTTTTCAGAGCGGTGTCGAAGACTTCCATGGGATCCTTCTCAGTTCGCTCTTTGATCATATCCATCGCATCATAAACAAGACCAGTGGCAACGCTTTTCTTGCCACTCTTCAACACATGCTGAATTACGATCTGAATATTGACGCTATTAAAGCGGATGTCGGGAAGAAGTTCCCGCTGTTCGGGTTTTGCTCTACGCATGCTTAATTACTCCATCAAAATTACTTGGGACGCTTCGCGCCGTACTTGGAACGGGCCTGCTTGCGGTTTGCCACACCAGTCGTATCGAGGGTGCCGCGCACAATGTGATAACGCACACCAGGCAGGTCTTTCACACGTCCACCGCGGACCAACACAACGGAGTGCTCCTGCAACTGATGACCTTCGCCCGGAATATAGGCGGTAACCTCGATACCATTGCTCAAACGAACACGAGCGATCTTGCGAAGCGCAGAATTCGGCTTCTTGGGGGTCATGGTACGAACCACGGTACAAACACCGCGCTTCTGAGGAGCACCCTTATCCTGACGGAACCGGCGCTGCTTGTAGCTGTTCAATGTGAACTGCAGTGCAGGCGCCTTGCTTTTTGCTTTCTTATCTTTGCGGCCCTTGCGGACCATTTGATTTACTGTCGGCACGATCAGCCTCCGATTACAAATTCTTCAAGTTTACAAGTGTTTATTCGCAAGAAATGAGACCATCAACACGTTCCCTGATGGCCTCATTTGTAGCTGCCAATTTTTTTCGGAGCGGGAATGGGAAATGCCGCTCCTTTTTCTTGACAAAGGCATGACATTTTATCATGCCATATTAATCACGTCAATAGAATTTACTGCTTTTTTCTGGATTGACCTTCTCCCAGACTCAGCAGTCCAGTGTCATGCTTCGGTGGATGAGTCTTCTCTTCATCCTTGCCGAATTTCACAACATCGCCATTCTCATTGATCGCTTCCACGGCAAGCCCCAATGATTGGAGCTCTTTCACCAAAACACGGAAGGAGGCAGGGATGCTCGGCTCCTCGATGGGCTCACCCTTCACGATGGCTTCATAAGTATTCACGCGACCCTGAACATCGTCAGACTTAACAGTGAGCATTTCCTGAAGTGTATGGGCTGCGCCGTAAGCTTCAAGCGCCCACACTTCCATTTCGCCGAAGCGTTGTCCGCCGAATTGAGCCTTACCGCCGAGTGGTTGCTGAGTCACCAAACTATAAGGACCAGTCGAACGTGCGTGGACCTTATCTTCGACCAAGTGGTGCAACTTTAGGATGGTCATCACACCAACGGTGACAGGCTGGTCATAGGGAAGACCTGTCTTGCCGTCACGCAGGGTCTGTTTGCCAAGGATCGGCAGCGGCATACTCTTTTCCTTCGCCAGTTCCTGAGCGGTTTCATACACTTTGTCTTCGGCAACACGGCGGGTAATGCCATTGACTTCCAGCCACAGACGCAAGCACGCAGTGATTGCCAAGTCGTCAAGCTTGGGATCATGAACGGCAATTTCGCGATCTTCCAGCAAAATCTCGTCAGGGTCGGAATAACCCTTTTCGCGCAACCATTCACGAGCAGTGGCGCGATGCGCGTACGCAGGGTCGTTCAAACTGTAGACATCGTACCGGCGCTTGTCCAGCCAATCTTCCAGATAGAGGCGGCGAACTTCGTCGTCATCTTCGATGCTTTCCGGATCGTAATCCTGTTCCTTGATCCACTCCCAGGCACGGACGCCTGCTTCTTTCCAAGCCTGATCTAAAATCCAAGCACGAGCGAGTTCTGCCTCGATCTGTTCCTCACTGGCGCCATCGAACACAGGCGTAACGGCTCGATAACCGAGACGCTTGGCAGCCCACCCCAAGTGGACTTCAAGAACCTGACCAATATTCATACGTCCAGGCACACCCAGCGGGTTGAGAATAATGTCAACGGGCACACCGTTTTCGAGGAACGGCATATCTTCCACAGGTACAACCTTGGAAACCACGCCTTTGTTTCCGTGACGTCCCGCCATCTTATCGCCAGCAGTGATCTTGCGGCGCTGCGCGACAGAAACGCGAACCATCATATCCACGCCAGCAGCGAGATCAGAATTCTCTTCGCGGGTGAAGACCTTCACATCCACAACCTTACCGCGTTCACCGTGAGGCATACGCAAGGAAGTGTCCTTCACATCACGAGACTTTTCACCGAAGATGGCACGAAGCAAACGTTCTTCAGGTGTAAGTTCCTTTTCACCTTTGGGCGTGATCTTGCCAACGAGAATGTCGTTTGGACCAACCTCAGCACCAATACGAATGATGCCGTTCTCGTCCAGATCTTTGATCGCATCATCACCAACGTTGGGAATATCGCGGGTAATTTCTTCCGGTCCCAGCTTGGTATCGCGAGCTTCAACTTCATACTTCTCGATATGGACTGAAGTAAAGCGATCCTCCTGAACCAGTCGTTCGGAAAGCAGGATGGCATCTTCAAAGTTGCCACCTTCCCATGAAAGGAAAGCAATAACCACATTCTGTCCCAAAGCAAGCTGACCGTTATCGGTTGAAGACGAGTCCGCGATGATGTCGCCAGCTTTGATTAACTGTCCCTTCACAACGGATGGGCGCTGATCGATACAAGTGCTCTGGTTGGAGCGCTGGTATTTACGGAGCTGGTAAACACGATTTCCAGAGCGCTTCTCTTTGACCGTGATGCTCGAACCGGTCACAGAGACGACTTCACCGTCCGCCTCAGCCACGACGACCTGGCCTGAGTCGAGCGCTGCGTGCCTTTCCATACCCGTTGAAACGAGTGGAATTTCAGGACGCACAAGCGGAACCGCCTGCGCCATCATGTTTGAACCCATGAGCGCGCGGTTCGCATCATCATGTTCAAGGAACGGAATCAAAGCCGCGCTGATGCCGACCACCTGATGCGGTGCAACATCCATGAAATCCAAGCTGTCAGGACTCGAGAACAAGAAGCCGGAGTGATAACGGCAGGAGATACGCTCGCGGGCAAATTCTTTCTTCTCGGTCAACGCGGCGTTCGCCTGAGCGATCGTGTATTTATCTTCGGCATCTGCAGAGAGATAAGTAATATCGTCCGAGACGAAGGGGATAATGCTTATCTCGCCATCGATTCTTCCAAGCCTTTTGGCAACCTTGGAGTCGATCTCGGTTCCGGATTTGAAGAGAAGTTCTTCAGATTTCGGATCGTAAATATCTTCGCGAAGGGTACGACCTTCCAGTAATTCACTATCAGAAGGAAGCGACTTGTACACCTTACGATACGGCGTTTCGATGAAGCCATACTCATTCACTCGAGCAAAGGATGCCAAACGACCGATTAAACCGATGTTTGGACCTTCAGGTGTTTCAATCGGGCAAATACGACCATAGTGTGAGTGGTGGACATCGCGGACATCAAAGCCGGCTCGCTCACGGCGCAGACCACCAGGACCAAGCGCAGACAACGTGCGCTTGTGACGAAGTTCAGCCAACGGGTTGGTCTGATCCATGAACTGGGAAAGCTGCGATGAACCAAAGAACTCACGCAAAGCAGCCACAACCGGGCGGATGTTGACCAATGTCACTGGCGAGAGTTGTTCCTGATCACGAATGGACATGCGCTCTTTGATCACGCGCTCCATACGGCGCAGACCGATGCGCAATTTATTCTGGATCAACTCACCCACCGTCTTAACACGGCGATTACCGAGGTGATCGATATCGTCCGAACGCTCAGATCCATTATTGATCTGGATCATACGGCGAAGCAAACGTAAAATATCGCTCTTCGTGACAGTGCGATGCGGAATGGGAATATTCAGGTCGAGTTTCTGGTTAAGTTTGTAGCGACCTACACGCTCGAGGTCATAATGACGTTGGTCGAAAAGCTGCTCTTCAAGGAACTGACGAGCGTTTTCCAAGGTTGCAGGGTCGCCGGGGCGCATTTTCTTGAAGAACTCGATCAACGCAGCTTCGGCAATGGTGTGATTGGTCAAATCCCAATCCGGTTCCTGCTTGATGGTAGACGCAATGAACATGCGGTCAGGATTGTTGTCCACTTCCTTGAACAGAGAGAGGATTTCCTCATCGGTGCCATGCTTGATGGGAGAATCTTTTATTCCATCGCTTACAGCGGCAAGTGCACGCAAAAATACTGTAATGGGAACAGTGCGCTTGCGGTTAAATTTGAGAATGATGTAATCGGATTTGCGTGTTTCGAACTCCATCCACGCGCCGCGGTCGGGAATCAGCTTTGCCATTGAGAGCAGGCGTCCCGTAGCCCGATCCGCAGGGGCTTCGAAATACACACCCGGGGAACGGATCAACTGCGATACAACAACACGCTCCGTCCCGTTCACAATGAAGGTACCCTTGTCGGTCATTTCCGGGAAATCGCCCAAAAAGATATCCTGTTTAATGGGCTCTGGAACATCCGGACCAGCAAGGAGCACAGAAACATACAGCGGGCTCGCATAAGTGAGATCACGCTCTACACATTCTTCAATGGTATGCTTGGGTTCTCCAAACCAATATTTCAGACCCCACTGCTGTGATTCGGGTCCGCGGCTTGGGAAAAACAATTTCATTCCCTTGTTATATGACTCAATGGGAGAAATCTCATGGAAAAGGTCTCCCAATCCCTCCTTTTTGAGCCTTTCAAATGAATCAAGTTGTACTTCGATCAAATTGGGTAAATCAAGACTTACTGGAATTCTCGCGTAACTTTTTTGGGGCAAAGAAGATGCCATTCTTCTCTCCTAACGTATTGGAAGACAGTATAAACAACGATAACTGTCCCTATGGACAGCGACTAGACATTATATCGAAGCGGGATTGAAAAGTCAAGAACTTTTATGTTTGTCATATTTAGTTTTATATTCTGCATTGGATTTCTTGACAATCTATATAAGTGCGTGTAAAATCACGGGCGCTTAACAAAAGGATAGTGTTTGGCCGAGATAGCTCAGTTGGTAGAGCACGCGACTGAAAATCGCGGTGTCCCCAGTTCGATCCTGGGTCTCGGCACTCTCGGCCAACATGGTCGAAAAACGCGGGCGTAGTTCAGTGGTAGAACGTCTCCTTGCCAAGGAGAAGGTCGTGGGTTCGAATCCCATCGCCCGCTCAAGCTGGAGGATTGCAGATTGAAGGCTTATTCGGTCAGCAATCCTTTTGTTTATATGGCGTCGTGGCCAAGTGGTAAGGCAAGGGTCTGCAAAACCCTCATCACGGGTTCAAATCCCGTCGACGCCTCACTAAAGAGGACTTGCTTCTGCAAGTCCTCTTTTTACATCTATTTGACTCGTACAAATCGCCGCTTCCCAACTTGCAAAACGCCTGGGTGCGGGAATTCAGCATCGCCACGCTCCAGCACTTCCCCATCCAAACGGACGCCCTTCTGGTCGATCAATGAACGCGCCTTGGATTTACTCTCAGCCAGTTTCGCCGCAAGGATTACATCTACAACTGTTTGACCAGGTTCCAAGGAAATCTCCGGCATATCATCAGGAACTTCCTTTTGCTGGAACATCTTGATGAAATTCTCCTGCGCGGACTGCGCCTCGGCGTCGCTGTAAAAGATGCTGACAATTTCCTTTGCCATATTCATCTTCGCATCGCGCGGATGAAGCGATCCTGAAGCAACATCTTTTTCGATCTTGGCGATTTCGCTTGGGGTAAAGCGGGTGACAAGGCGCATATAGATTCCCATCGCCGAATCAGGCACAGACATTAACTTTCCGAACATATCATCCGCGCCGGTGTTGATCGGCACAATATTGCCAGTCGATTTGGACATTCTTTGATTGCCGTCGGTCCCAGGCAAAATACCGGTGACAATCCCAACCAAGGGTTTTTGACCCAACGCTTCTTGAAGTTTTCGTCCAGCCACAATAATATTGAACAACTGATCGGAACCGCCCACCTGAACATCCGTCTCCATGGCAACGGCGTCATATCCCTGCATCAGCGCATAAAAAGTCTCATGGAGAAAGATCGGTTCACCCTTTTCATAACGCTTCGCGAAATTCTCGCGCGCCAAAAACTGCTGGACAGTAAAGTTCTGCCCAAGGCGAATCAGGTCGATCAAATTTAACTTTGAAAGCCATTCACCGTTATAGCGGATTCTGGTCTTCTCACGGTCAAGCACGCGGAATGCCTGCTCGGCATACGTCTTGGCATTTTCTGCAACCTGTTCCTCGGTCAAAATAGGACGCGCCTTATTCTTATCAGAAGGGTCACCCACCAAAGCGGTATAGCTCCCGATCAGGAAGGTGACTTCATGTCCAAGATCCTGAAACTGACGAAGTTTCCGCATGGAGATCGTATGCCCCAAATGCAGGTCCGTTGACGTGGGGTCGTAACCGCAATACACGCGCAGGGGGCGCTTTTCCTTCTCAGCGACCTTCAAACGCTCACGCAGTTCCTTCGCCATGGCATTTTTCAATTCCTCGTCGCCATAGTCCGTGCCTTGCATTAACAGTTCAACCTGCTCCTCGATGTTCATTCTTTTCTCCTAGATATCCAACCCGCAGGGGTGGTAAGTTTCCAAACAAAAACGCGCCCGCGATGATGGGGCGCGTTTAATTCACACCATCGCAAATGTTATGGGTGAAGATAATAATAGTAGCGGCTGGTAAAAAAGATGCCAGACATGCCGGTATTATACATCAGGAATTTTATTGCGACAAATTGAACGGAAAACTCCACGGACCCCGCACCGTGTAGAACTCGTCGCTGTATACGAGCTGTTCCGCCTGCTCCTGAGACATATCTGTGGGCTTGCTCATGATCTGCATGGTCAACATTCCGTTGACATCAACGCAGTCCACTGAAACACCGGTACCGCGCTCAAGCATCGCCTGCTGTATCTTGGGCATATAAATAGCACAGTAATCACCCGGCTGCGGCGGCGCCGCAATTGATTCGATCATAATGATCGAATTGGATAAGTCCGCATCAGGCGGGACTACAAACGTCACCGTGTCACAACGCAAGCCGGGCTGACCATTCGACGCCTCCTGCAAACTGACAAGCGTCGTACCAAATTCTTGCAAGACAATTCCCCCGTAACTCAAACTCGCCGACCAGATCGACCAATCGGACGCATCCGGCAGTGTAAAGCACACATCCGCATTTACATTTTTGCCTTCGACCCACGCGCGATCCACGCGGACTTCAATTCCCGAAGCGGTCTGTTGGGGCACGCTAATGTCCACTTCAGCCGTCGGATAGGACGGGTCAATATACGCTGTCGCAGATGGCAAAATCTGCGGCAAGACAACCTGCGAATTCTGCGCAGGCGCACATGCACTGAGCAGCAACAATAAAATGGGAAAAACTTTCTTCATGAACTTGTATCTCCTTTGACTTAACCAAAAAGGTCGACCAACGCCTCTTGCGGACCTGGAAACTGGAACTCATACCCAGACTCGATCAACCTTTTGGGCTGGGAAAACCTACCTTCGAGAATCATGACGTTCATTTCGCCCAAAACGTTCCGCATCAAAAATGCAGGGACAGGGAACCAATATGGGCGATGAATCACTTTTGCAAGTATTCTTGTGAATTCATCCAAAGATGTTTGAGCAGGAGCTATAAAGTTGTAAACGCCATTTGCTTTCTCTTTCGCCGCCAAATAACGGACAGCACCCACCCAATCCTTGATATGTATCCACGGGAAGGCTTGTTTGCCCGAACCAAGCGGACCGCCAACGAAGAACTGCACCGGTAATGCGATCAATTTCACGATGACATTTTCTCTTGCAAGCACTGGCGCTGTCCGCAGAATGATTCTGCGAACGCCGAGTTCCTCAACGGATTTGGTGGATTCCTCCCATTTGATTGTAAGCTGGGCAGGGAAATCATCGCCCGGCGGCGTGGATTCATCAGATGGAGCGCCATGCAAACCGTAATAATTGATACCCGATACCTGCACGAAAAGGCTTGGGCGATGAGTCGCCTCCCGAATGGCTTGAGCAAGCGCCAGTCCAGGAAAGATGCGTGAGTCCTCAAATGACTTTTTCTTTGCCGCAGTCCACGGCCAGGACGCCATGCTGAGTCCGGCAAGATTCACAACAACATCCATCTCGTTGATACGCTGCCCCCAGCCCGCAGTAGTGCGACCATCCCATTGAATGGTATTCGCGCCGCCGGGCTTGCGTGAGAGATTGTAAACAGTGTACCCATCTGCGAGAAAAGATTTGGTTAGGGCGGTTCCAAGCAGACCTGAACCGCCGGCTATCAGGATATTCATTTTTATGCTCCTGTAATGATGCGCCGTTGAACATTTACACCGATTTAACATTCTGGATGTATAATCACGCGAGTTGCCGGAACCTTATGAACGAACCCGTATTGGTGCTCAACGCAAATTACGAGCCGATCCACGTATGCACGACACGACGGGCGATCACATTGATCCTTGCGGGGAAAGCCGGCATGATCGCAAATGGACGCGGTCACATCCGCACCATATCACAGCTTCTTCCACGTCCTTCGGTCATTCGGCTGGAAACGCAGATCCATCGTCCGCGCCCGCGCGTCAAGTTAACACGCCGCGAGATATTCAGGCGCGACAATTATACCTGTCAGTATTGCGGCAAGCGGGACGTCAACCTCACCATCGACCACGTCATTCCACGCCACATGGGCGGCAGGCATAGTTGGACCAACCTCGTTGCAGCCTGCTCCACATGCAATCACCGCAAAGGCGGGCGCAAAGTGGATGAAGCTCACATGCATTTGCTGCACATTCCAAAGGAACCGCCTGCGAAAGCATCCTATATTTTCGGAAAACATTTATCCGAAAATCAGGAATGGATGCCGTATATAGCAGATTGGTAACTAAAAATCCCCTCGCGAGGGGATTTTTAGTTAAAACTCCAGAACCATGAAATCTTTTGCAAGTTGGATATCCCCTTGATATGTTTTGGATGCCTCGGCGACAGGATCACCTTTTGCAAATCTGCCGGTCGGATAGTGGATGAGGAAAAGCCGGCTCACTTCTGACCTTGAGGCGATCATTCCAGCCTGAGCAGCGGACGAATGCCCGGGCGACTCGCCCGTCGCCTCATGGATGAGAACATCCACCCCCTCGCCCAGGCGCACAACTTCATCACAAGGTTCAGTGTCACAGGAATACGCCATCGTTTTATGACTCTGCAAAAAGTCCACGCGCAGACCGATATTGGGAATCATGTGCTGCACGGGCGAAGCATGAATGGAAAATTCGGGGCAATCCAGCACTGGAGTCATTTCTTTTAACGGGAGGCGAAAGAACACAACCGGAAAAAAATCGGGCCATTCTGACCAATTATAGAAACCCATCAAGCCTTCCACCCGATCCAAGGTGTAATGCAAACCGTAAATATTCAGCGGTTTTTGCCTGCCCATCAACCACATATCCATCAAGAGCAATGGAATTCCAGAAGCATGGTCGGGATGAAAATGCGTGACGATGATGTCGGTTAGGTTGTTGAAATCCACACCAGCCTGTTCCAACCTGAGAATCGGGTTGCTGACCGAATCGATCAGCACAGTGCGATTCTCCCCCACAATGACCATGTGAGTGTTCTCGCTCTCTGCCGTCGGTATTGCATTCGACGCGCCAAGGATAATTACCTTTGTCATTGGACAAATATTAACCGAAATCCTCCCAGTTGTTAATATTTGTCGCCACAAAAAAGAGATTATCCTCCCATTACACTCTGCAAAATGACGGGGGTGACGTACGCTTCTATCAGGGCGGCAACCGCCAGAAGGGGCACGATCAACCCGACGAAAACCTTGAACCAGTCTGCTATCAGGGCAATGATCACTTCGCCGATGGATTTACCCCTCTGCGGCGTGACAAGAACCGCGCCAATATAAAGGACCATCGCGCTCCCAAACAACAAAGCCGGAAGCTCGAATATCCCATGCGGAAGGACACCTGCAGCAAAAATCGGCAAAGGAGAAAGCCCAAGCAATTCGAACATCGCGTACACCCCGCCGATCAAGGCAACGTTTATCATATAGAACAAAACGCCCAAAACACTAAAGGACACCATGCCAGCCAAGAAGATCACCACCATGGAGCGCGTATTATTGAGGAACAGAAATGGCGCGCTGAAATGTCCGCTCATGCTGGCAAAGTCCGGGAGTTCGCCCAGATTCTCCTCGATCAGTTCGATATTTTCAGTTGAAGCATTGGCGATTATTTCAGATACATTTGTAACAACCCACTTATGGCTCAGCCAAATACTGAAAAAAGCAACCAGAACCATCAAAACGACAGCGGGTATCATACGTTTAAGGGATGAACCAAGCACGCGTCCATACCATTCGCGAACAGAAACAGCACCGTCGATAAAATCTGACCAGAATTTCTTGAATGCCCACTTAAAACTGAAGGTATCGATCTCGCGCCCGAGAAGATATTCACGCTCAAAATGCGCAATCCCCACACGGATCAACAACAGGGAAATGATCAACACACCCGCAATACCAAACCATAGCACCGTCTCGTTCCCCCAGAACAACATGACGGCTTCCCCCTGCATAAGAACCGCTACAGGAATAACAATAAAAGACGCCAGCAGATTTGCCGCCTTGACCGTCGTCGATTGCACCGAGATCACAATTGCCGCACTCACCATCAATATGGCATGAGCTGTTGTCAGCAAAAACAACTGCACCATGACGGTAGGAGCAGGCATGTTCAAGTCCTGACGCGTAACCATGAACAGATACAGCGCGATGGAAATATAGCTCGCGATCAACGGCGTAATCGCACCGACCAGCAGTTTTCCAAAATACAACTGCCAGTCGTCGAACGGAGCAGTCAGCAAAGGTTCGATCGTGCCCCGTTCCTTTTCACCCACAAAAGATTCAAGCGCAACAACCAACGCCACCGTGATCGGAAAGAAACCAATGATCATGATGGAGAACGGCACAAGGCGATCCAGTATCAGGTTTGCATTATATTGATTCAAGAAATCGACGGTCTGCTTCGCAAACTCATTCATCAGGAATGGGAAACCCAGGGTCAGAATAGACATCGGCGCAAGGACCCGCCAATCACGAAACTGGTCGCGCAATTCGCGCTGCGCCACAAGCCAAACAGGACGAAGTTTATTGAACATATTCTTTTCCTTTGATCTCTGCCATAACCTTCAAATACACCTGCTCCAACGTCCGCACCTCTTCTTGAAATGCGACGACCGGCGCAGATGCAGAGGATAATATTTTCATCAACTGCGGATTCGCAGTTTCAGGCGCCTCCACCCGGACCTTCAAACTGGTCGGCGTTTTTGACAGGAGTTCCATCCCTTTTGGCAGTTCCAACCCGCCTGCATCCCATCCCCCAGCAAATTTGACAATATACTCAGGCGCGCCAAGTACATTTTTCTTCAACTCATCCAATGAACCCTGAATCAGAATCTTCCCGCGGTAAATGATCGCGATCTTATCGGCTAGTAATTCCACTTCGGTGAGATTATGCGAACACAACATGATCGTCCGCTGCGTGGATTTCAAACGCGCGATCTCATCCCGCACCAGCCGCGCAGACTCCGGGTCCATGGCAGAGGTGGGTTCATCCAACAGCAATACGCTGGGTTCATGCATCATTGCACGAGCCAGCGCCAGTTTCTGACGCATACCTTTGGAATATTCGCCAATGCGACGGTTTGCAGCTTCGATCAAACCAAAATATTCCAGAAGGTGATTGCTTCTCGTTTTGCGCAGCGTTGAGGAAAGATTGTAGACCTTTCCAAAAAAGTCCATATATTCAGTTGCAGTCATACGCATGTATAAACCGTGATGCTCGGTCAACACCCCAACCGATGCGCGGACATCATGCCCGTTCCTGGTGACGTCAAATCCCGCCACACGTGCAGAGCCGCGAGTCGGTTTCAACAGCGCGGTCAACATGCGGACGGTGGTTGTCTTGCCCGCGCCATTTTGCCCCAGAAGCGCCAGAATTTGCCCCGATTGCACAGACAGGTTGACCCCGTCCACAGCGGAGAAATCAAGAAATTGCTTGCTAAGATCGTTGGTTTCAATCATAAGGTTATCCTTTTAATTATTGAAAAAGGCTAATTTCATTTTATTACCCATCCCCCATTCGCTTTCTTGTCAAACCCCTTACAAATCCGCGGTAAGGTGCTTTCGCCAAAAAATTACTATGGATATGATGAACAACAAGGCAAAAAACACCTGATTGATATTTATATTATCTACCAGAGCGACATCGAGGCGCAGGAATTCCAGCAGGAAGCGAACAAGGGAATAATAAGCCAGAAAGCCAAGAAAAATATCCCCCGACTTCAACCGCTCCGCGAACCTGCTGCGCGCAAGCCAAAGCAGGAGGACAAAGCCTCCAAGCATCAGTAGGATCTCGTACGCAAACAAGGGATGATAAAACTCCACCTGTTCGTACCCAGGCAGACGATGGTCTGGTTGGATGAATATCGCCCAGGGAAGGTTCGTTGGGCTCCCATATAATTCCTGATTGAAATAATTTCCCAAACGTCCTATTGCCATTGCCAACGTAACGCCTGGGGCGATTACGTCTGCCAAGCCCCAAAAGGGAAGTTCATACTTGCGGGATATCGCCCACAAAGCGACAGTCCCGCCTATCAAAGCGCCGGGGATGCCAAAGCCACCGATCCAGAATGAGAGGATATCCAAAGGATGGTGGAGATAATGACTGGTGGTCAGACCAAGCTGAACCGAGGAAAGAGGCGGCGTGAACACATGCCAGAGACGTGAACCGATCCACGCCCAAACCGTCACAGGGACGAATAAGTAATAGATGACTTCTGAATCCTGAAAACGGCGTCTGGATTCGAGGGCAGCGACCAATGCGCCACAGGCGATCCCCAACGCGATCAATACGCCATTCCAACGCAGGAACAACAGACCGAGATCAACACCTTCCATCAAACAGCAGATTCCTTGGATTGTCTGGCTTGCTTGATACGTTCACGCCCCTGCGCGCGGACGTGAAGAATGCGCTGGATCGCTGTGATGTTTGCCAATAACGCAATGATGCTCACTGCGAGAAAAGGCAAGTTGAAAAACAAAAGGGGAATTAAAACAAGATAACGCTCAAGACGAGTAAGAATGCCAACCTTTGCCGTAAAGCCCAAACCTTCAGCACGGGCTTTGACATACGAGACCAGAACAGAGCCCGCCGCCGCAAGAAATGAAACCATTACTCCAAGTTGATCATTCTGGCTGAGAAAATAATACAGGATGCCGCCAAACGTGACCAATTCGGCGTAGCGGTCGCTGACGGAATCAACGAAGCCGCCAAAGTCGCTGGGTTCTCCGCGCAGACGAGCCATTGTTCCGTCGAACGCATCCACAAGCACGGACAGCAAGAGAATGACGGCGCCTGCCATCATGTTTCCCCGTGCAATGACGTATGCGCCGATGGTCGTCCCTGCCAAGCCCAGCAAAGTGATGGAGTTTGGCGTAAGCCCCAATCCGTTTAGAAAATTACCGATGGGATCCAGAATCCCCTTGAATATCACTCTCGCCCGATCTGAAAAGGTTTGTTTTGTATTCATATTCTAAGTATGCTTCCCTGATTCTATTCATTCTCATCGTCTAATTCTTCTTCGTCAATGAGCACTTCACGTTCCTTGCCGCCGCCCTGTGACGGTCCAACAACGCCCATTTCCTCCAGTTGGTCGAGCAGACGCGCCGCACGCGGATAACCGATCCGCAACCGGCGTTGAAGCATGGATGCAGAAGCGCGCTGCTGCTGGCGAACGATCGAGATCGCCTTTTCCACCAAACCGTCGTCTTCGTTCTCTTCCGGCTCTTTCAGCAGAGTTTCCCACGGCGGGACTTCCACCGCATCCATATCGGTGTTTTTCTGCCAGTAGGAAATAAGCCTTTCAATTTCCATATCGGTGATCAAGACCCCTTGTGCGCGGACGGGCGTCCCAACTTCGGGATTGAGGAAAAGCATATCCCCGCGCCCAAGCAGAGACTCAGCGCCGGTGTAATCCAAAATAACGCGGCTGTCTGTGCCAGACGCAACTGCAAACGCAAGGCGGGCTGGGAAGTTCGCTTTGATCAAACCTGTCACTACATCAGTAGACGGACGCTGTGTAGCAACCACAAGGTGAATACCTGTAGCACGCGCCATCTGCGCAAGACGGACGAGGTTATGTTCCGTCTGGTCGGGTGCGGACATCATCAAATCCGCGAGTTCGTCGATCAAGACCACAATGCGCGGAAGCGGCTGTCCGTCGGCAGAACGCGAGACCTTCTTGTTATATGAAGTCAGGTCACGCGCGTGCATGGCTTCAAGCAGCCGATAGCGATGTTCCATTTCGACCACAACCCAGCGGAGCACGCCGAGAATACGATCAAGATTCGTTTCGACCTTTCCATACAAATGCGGCAAACCATTGAAGCGGATCAACTCCACCATTTTCGAGTCGATCATTACCATGCGGAGTTCTTCCGGCGTGTTGTTCATCGCAAGGCACGCCGCAATCGAAGTGATACAAACTGATTTGCCGGAACCCGTCGAACCAGCGATAAGCAAGTGCGGCATACGCGCCAAGTCCGCATTGAGCGGATTACCCGAGACGTCACGCCCCAAGGCTACGGCAAGCGGTGCGCCCACTTTATAGAACGCATCACTCTCGAGCAGCGCACGCAAGCGGACAATGGAACTATTTATATTTGGGACTTCGATACCGACGTATGGCTTCCCCGGAACCGGCGCTTCAATTCTTAGACGTTGGGCGGATAGCGCCAACGCGAGGTCTTTCTCAAGGGCAGCTATCTGCGCCACACGGACTTTCATCTGCTGCGCGTCTTCCTCTTCGTTCCCTTTTTTGATGAACCCCGGCTGGACGGCAAACTGCGTCACCGACGGGCCTACGCGATAGCCGATCACTGTGGCTGGGATGCCAAACTCGGAGAGGGTCTTCATGATCAAGCCAGCCGTCTGATTGATGGTACGTTCGTCCGCGCGGACGGTGGTATCACCCATCAAAATATTAAGCGGCGGCAGGTCCTCGCCGCGCGGCGGGGGCTTGAGACTCTTCTCTTGTTTTTTATTATCAGACTTTAACTGGGTTCTAAATTCAGGCGGCAACGACGGCGCTTTCTTTCTCGGCGCGGACTTTACCGCAGGCTTTTCCACAATTTCCTGCTTTTCCTCAGGGTCGGGGACGGGCGTTGCCACAACCATCGGCGCTTCGTCACCGGCGATCTTCACCAACCATGCTTCAAGTTTTGCCCATAGACCAAACCCCGTTGCCGCGGCAAGCGCCCATAAAAGGAAAAGAACCAACGTACCGGGAATTGTTCCCAGCGCCTGCCACAATAAGCGGACAAGCCCCCACCCCAGGCGACCGCCGTCCATGCCGGATTCTGCCCGGAAGAGGTCATTGCCCTGGATAACAGCGAGCAGCCCCAAAGTCAGGAGTGAAGCGAGTTCAAGAGCGAGGATCCGCCCCCAGTGAAGGTCAGTCCGCTCCCGCTGAAGAAATGAATATCCAAGATATCCGATACCGATAAGGATCAATAAACTGCCCCACCCGAACCAGGTACGCAGAATTGCAGCGATGGGTGTAAGCACAAAACCATCCGTCCAATTCCAGATTGCAAGGAAAGACATGACGGCGAATGCGATCAATGCCACGCCTATGGCGTCACGAACAAAACGCCCGAATTGCGTGTTGAAGCGCGCAAGCCTCTCCAGCCAGTCGCTGCGCTGCGAGAATTCTTCCTGTTTGTACTGCCTCGGTTCGGTGGAACGCGGCACGGTTACTCGACCCTCATGCTAAATCCAAGACGGTGATGCGACGGTTCGAGGTGCAAAACACGCACCTGCACAGCCTGACCATCCAAAAGGAAATCTTTCAAAGGTGTACCCTCTTCATGCGGAATCTCGGAAGCATGTATCAACCCTTCGACGCCAAATTTATCGAGCCGCGCAAAAACGCCATAAGAAAGGACACTGGTGATCGTTGCGGCGTGAACCGAACCGATCGGGAATTGCTCCAATGCGTTCGTCCACGGATTGGGCATCAGGCGTTTCACGCTGAGCGCAACGCGGCATCGTTCAGGAGCAAGGTCTAAAACCTGCACATCGATATCACTGCCTAATTCCACAAAATGCGAAGGATGATTGACACGTCCCCATGAAAGTTCGGAGATATGCACCAAACCTTCCACACCGCCGAGGTCCACGAACACGCCGAAGTCGGTGATGTTGGTAACTGTGCCGCGCACGTTCTGTCCGGCGTGAAGCGAATGGAATAATTCAGCACGTTTTCCCGGTTCGGTTTGGGCAGCCCGCTCCGAGAAAACCACACGCCCATCTTCCGGCACACATTCGATCACTTTCAAACGCAGCGTGCGCCCGACATACGGTTCGAGGTCGCTTGAGCGGTCGAGATTTTCCCTGCCCGCCAGTTCGATCAAATGCGAGAAGGGAACAAAGCCGTATAGTCCGTCGCCTTCGACAAGCAGCCCGCCGCGGTTGTGACCCGTAACGGTCAGGTCGACGATGCGGTCTTTCATATACAAATCCTTGATCTGTCCCCAATTGACTAGAATCTGCTCTTGTGATGAAGACTCATTTCCCGCCTCCGGCTGGACTTCAGGCTTGGGCACAGCCATCCGTTGAGGCTGCGCCGGGTGACGGCTCTCCTCTGCCAGTACAGACTCCCACCAGCCTTCATCAACTGCGGGAACTTCTCTTTCATGATCAGGTCTTGAATCGTTCATAGCATTCTCCTTTATAAATAAATCGCCGCACCCTTTGCCTCAACGCGCCCTCCGCTATATTTGGCGTAAGAGACCATCCGACGAGTTTTTACAACATTACTGTTCGATCTGGTTCGTTTCCATATCAAGGATCGCCCTCGCAACCGCCTCAATGGCGACTCGTTGCTTGCGGTACAAATCCGCTTCAGACATGGCGAGACGGGCTGCCACATCACGGACCTTGCGTCCTTCAATGAATTTCATTTCTAAAATGTTATACAGAATCCACTCGGTTGTGAACTTACGGTCACCTTGCGGTTTTACCTCATCGACGGCGCGGCGAAGCAGAGTCCGCAAGGCGTTGGAAGTGTTGCCGTCTTCGCGGTCTGCAAGTTCACGCACGATCTGTAATTTATTAAGAGGACTGTTCGTAAATTTCGGTCCGCCCCAGTAATGAGTTAGCGCGTCCTTCACCCAGTTTGCAAGGTCGGCTTCCTGGGGAAGCGGCACATTCAACAAATTGGTATGGGAGTCATACCGGCTCGCCGCGCGCATCCGCTGGATCATTTCGACCTGCGGCTGCAAGTCTGCCAGCGAGCGGAAAACACGCTGTTGAAGCTGACGGTCTTCCAGCGCAAGCGCGGCGCGGTCCGCCAAAAGCCACAGGGATTCGCGCTGGTCATGTTCCATTCCATCTTTCTCTTCGGTCTTCGCAACTCCCATCAGCCCCAAAAGCGGGGGGAGTTCATCGCGGTCCATGTCCGGGCGTTTCCGGCTGTAAAGCGGAAGCACCCAATAACTTCCCCACACAAATTCGCGCCGCATGTCGCCATTGACATGCTCCAGCGCGCCGGTAAGGCTTTCCTGCTCCAGCATCGAACGGTTCCCTGCAACAACAACCGGCAGCAGGGTTTCATCATCCAACGCCGCCACAAAAGCGGACGGCGACTGCAAATGGTCGCGCACTGCCGCGAGAACAGCGTCCAAAAATTGAAGCAGGTCGCCTTGAGTTAACAGACGTTCTTCGATATTTTGAAGCAATTCCAATTCGCTGCGGTCACGCCCGAAGAATAGCCAGCGTTCCCATAACGGTGCGGCGAACGTGATGGAATGTTCCATCAACAAAACCGAAGCGACCACCGTAAAAGGCACAAACGCACTGTACGGCGTGCCGAGCAACTCCCCGCCGCGCCGCACGATCGTCATCAATGCCAGAGTGATGGAGGCTGTGACCGGTCCGCGCATGATCCATTTGAACAGACGGCTCTTGATGATCCGATCCGGCCACGAGACGCCGAAGAAAGCGACCGCATACGCCATCACAACCACCAAAGCGCCGACCAATAGATTAATGATCGCAGCCGCGCTCCAAAATAAAAATTGGTGCTGAGATGCAATCGCGTACCCAAATAAAAGATACGGGTAGGAACCAAGCGCCGGGGCGGTCGCACCAGCCATCAGGTAGAGCATGCGGCGTCTGCCTGAGCGTGTCAACATCAAATTGTAGGCGCGCAGGAAATTCACCCCAGCCCAGACCATTGAGACGACATAAAAAACGGTGAAGACTTCCGTCCACACAGTGCGCTGAAGATATGGCGCGGGTTTTCCGTCCGGGATGATGGGTCCCACCAAAAGCCCCAAAGCTAGCAATAAAAGGAAGAGGGAAGACACCGCATACATCCCACGTACTGCAACACGCCTGCGCCCGCGCGATGGCCGCCCGGCAGTCACCAGCAAGGCATCCGAAAGATGCAGGTATGCAGCAGGGAGAAACGCCAAGCCGAACCACTGCAGGCGCATTAAAAGGTCGAGCGTTTGAATGGATACAGTTTTATCTTGAAGCGCTTCCGACGTGAAGACGATCACCACACATAGCAAAATGATCGCAAACGAACGTGCCACCCTATCGCGCAAATTGAACGAGAGCGAATATAAAAACAGCGAAAACGCCGTAATGGCAATCCCCGCCGTTAGTATTTGATTGATTGTCTGGAGCCCCGCCAGTAAAGTTTCTGGCCAACCGTTAATCATGCTACCCTTCCGATAAAGCCGTGCTGGAATTTAACGTTCACAGCCTCCAATTTGGTTTCATTTCAATACTTTGGCAAAAAATAACGCAACATCTTTGTTGGGATAATAGCTGTCATTATAACCGCAGAACTCGAATCCGGACTTCTGAGCGAGACGAATGGCGGGCAGATTCTTCGATTGGACCTCAAGAATCAGACGACGATGCGCTCGGGACTCCGCCCAAGCCTGCCCAGCCGCCAGTAAAGCGACAGCCACGCCCTTGCGCCTGTGCGGCAGATCCGTTACGAGATCCAAAATCCAAACCGTGGACGAGGTTCCGCGCTCCAACATACTGGTGTACCCCACCGGGTCATCCCCCATCAGCGCCGTATACATCATCGAGCGGTTGACCCAATCGTCGGCAAGCGAGAAGCGGTCATGCGGATATTGGACTTGAATCGCGCGCGGCAGCCGCACCTCCCTGAATGTAGTGGAAACCTGTCCAGTATCCCGGCGAAATTCCAGCTGCCAGACAGACTCGCTCATAACAGCATGTTCTATACCCATCAACCGTGTCAGGTCGGTTGCCACCGTGGGGCGGATTTGTAGTTCAGTCATGAATTGAATTTACCTTTTATTCGTTTGGAACGACCTGCACCGGCACCACGCAAGGTGGAAGAACCGTGCCTTGATTGTCGACCAAAACCAGTCTTAATTGATAATCGCCGGGGGTCAATGCAGTTGTATCCCATCGACCCAGAGACGCATCTTTTACAACCTCGCGCCCTGCGGCGATCGTTGCCCAGGTGTCGCTTCCGTTCGGTGCAACTTCATATTTATAAAACCCAAAATTTGGGATGTCCACCGTGCCGGTCAACTCAATGGTGCCTTTGATCTCATCGCCCGGCTGCGGAAAAGTCAACTCAAGCTGACCGGGGGTACAGCCTGCCGCATTGGGCTGGGGAGCCTGCGGCTGCCCGGCAAATTGAGTCATCAACTCCGGAGAAAGCGTCCCAGTGGGGGTTGAGATCAAATCGAGCGTGGAAGTGGCTAGAAAGAAATCCGCTGGCAAGCCGGGAATAATGAAGGATGCCATAAAGAACTCGGCGCAAAAGAACATTACCAATACTGCCGTTATGACTGCCGAACGTCCCAGACGACGGGCGGAAAATTCACGTTCCAGACTGAAGACCGCCACGCGCCATTCCCGCCACGAGCGGAACAGCCAGCGAAAAGCGAACAATCCGCCGATTGCCAGCACAATGTAAATCAACACCTCGTATGAATCGAGGAACTTAAAGAACTCTGCCATTGGCAACCTGCTTACATTGCGCGGAGGACGCCTCGCACGATCGTTTCGATCTTGGGCGTGATCACCCGTCCCGCCTCTATAACTTCTTCGTGAGTGGTGATGGTGGAACCATCGAGATTGGCTTTGTTGCTGATGCCGGAAAGCCCAAGTACGCGCATACTGCCGTGGCGGGCAATGATCACCTCCGGAACCGTGGACATGCCGACAGCGTCAGCTCCGGCGAGGCGCAGGAAGCGCAGGTCTGCCGGGGATTCGAAGGAAGGTCCGCTCAAACCGGCGTAGACGCCTTCACGCAGAGTCAGTCCATTTTCCTTTGCGACCTTCCGCGCCGAATCGCAATATTCCTTGTCGTAGGGTTGACTCATATCCGGAAAACGCGGACCGATCTCGTCGAGGTTGGGTCCCATTAATGGGTTCAAACCGGACATGCCCATTAAGTTCAACTGATCGGTGATCAGCATTACATCACCGGGCACAAAATCCCCGTTCACGCCGCCGGCGGCATTGGTCACGAACAGACTTTTTACGCCAAGCCGGGTCATCACACGAACGGGCAATGTGACCTGCCCCATTGTGTACCCTTCATAATAATGGATGCGTCCCTGCATGACGATGACGGGTTTTCCCTCCAACTCACCGATAACGAACTGTCCAACGTGACCGTGAACGGTGGAGGTGGGGAAATTCGGCAGGTCACTGTATGGGATGCGAATCGGATTCTGGATAGAATCAGCCAGTCCGTTAAGTCCTGAGCCGAGAATCATCCCGACCATCGGCTGAATGGAAATCTTCCTCCGTACAACGTCTGCGATCTCGTCTATTTGAGCAAGGGAGATAAAATTTTGCATTTGCGTTACCCTGTAAATTGGATTACAAACGGCATACCCCCGGAAACTTTACCAGTTTGCGAAAGCATTATAACAGAAGGCAGACTTCTCCCGCACTCAACAATATTCCATAAATAAGAGTAAATGAGGTAGATAAATTTTGTCTCTTATGCTATCCTCTAGCCGCATGAACCAACCAGCGGAAAAAAACTTCAATATCTTCATTTCTTTGCTGCTACAGGGGTGTGGAGTAGGGCTGGTCATCATACCCAGTCATCTGGGGTTGGCAAATGATATTTTTTATCCCTGGTTTCTTGGGCTGGTGGGGATTCTGTCGTTTATTGTGGGGTTATCGCTTCAGGTCATTTCCGTCTGGGAGGTTGCGAGATGGCGGGATTTTCTTATAAAAGGAACTTCGATCGTCCTCTTGATAACACTTGGTTTTATGCTTCTCCTAAGCGGACATATAACCGGCGCGGCTTCGATCTGGGTCAGCGGTGCAATGCAGCTTGGGCTTTTCCTTCGACTGCATGAACGCATCAAGAATATCGATTATTCCCAACTTACGATCACACTCATCACATCCGTTGCAGGGATAGTATTGTCGGCATCAAGTTCATCCCTGCGGCAGGACGGCGGGTTTGTATATGTGCCGCTTCTGGCTATAAGTTTCCTGTTTGCAGCGTTCATGTCTGTGGCAGGGATGATGATCCCCTCTTTTAAGTACAAAAGTCTATTACATCATTTACAGATCCTGCCGTGGATGGCATTTGTTATTTTCTTTATTATTCCAAGCGGCATAGACGATATGGTCACCCCAACTGCCGTCATTGGAATATTGGTATTCGAAAAAATAGTTTCATGGAAAAGCTTCATCGTGCCGGAAAGGGACATCCTCAGCCGCCGGGTGGTCATGATCGCTTATTTTGCGGAAATCGCTCATCTTGTGTTTCTGGGTGCGATCTTATACGTGATCGACCCTGCTCTCAAAAATGAATCGAATGTCATTTTGACGGCTCGTGAAGCGACGCTGGCATTCTTTCTGCTTTTCTCGGCGATGATCTACTATGCAGCAACCACAGTCATTATGACAACCAGCGGGTTGATCGAAGAGTTGAATAAAACCGGCGACGAAAACGAAGAGGCTTCCGAACTGGCGATCAGCGAAGCGAAAAAATGGGGCAGCAGACTCGAGCGGTATATCAAGCCTTTTATCATGACTCCGGAGGGCATTCGCGGACGCATTCAGGCGGATCAGATCAATATGCTTGCACGTCAAACCGCGGTTGAGAAAAAACGGAATGCGCAATTAACGCTCCTTTTGGAACTAAGCCAGCAGCTTGAAAACCAACTCGATAAACCAGTCTCGGCACAACTTACCGTAAATACCCTGGAACGCGCGCTCAATTGTTCCATGGTGGTTGTATTTACACACGAATCAGAAGAGAAGGAATTCGTGATCCTGGCTGCGACTGGCAAGCAGACGCATTTAATTCCCATCGGATACAGGCAGAACGCAACCAAGGGGATCATTGGTCGGGCGCTCCGTCAAAGAAAGACGCAAATTGCCAACGACCTGCAGACGGATCAGGATTACATCTATTTGAAGGACGAGGACAGCCGATCAGCGGCTGTAATCCCATTGATCTTCAATGGGCATGTTCAAGGGATGATCGTTCTAAACAGCGAACATACAAGCGCATTTGGCAGCCTTGAGATAGGGTTAGTGGAAATGGTCGCCGCGGAATTGACCCGCGCATGGGAACGCTCGGGGTATCACCAGCGTTTGACCGAACTGGTTCAAACCGGCTCCCAGCTGTCGTCCGCGCCTGATCCGGAGACAACGGCGCAGGAAGTCGCATCGATCTCGCGGAATATCGTTCAATCGAAATTTACTTACATCTATATCCAGCTTGGTCAGGAGCGGAATTTCATCCAGCGTGCATCTTCCGGGAATGCCCCGTTGCTGCTCGACTCTTTAAAAGACCCTGATATTTCCGGAAACCTGATCGACATGGCATTGCATGCCTCACAGCCGTTCCGCATTCGGGATGTTAGGAGATACGATAAAACCTCACATTTAACTCTCGATAACAACGGGCTTCGTTCCCTGCTGACGATACCGATCCGATGGCATCATGTGAATATCGGCGCCATCTTCGCGTTCGGCAAACAGAATGAAGTGTTCTTTACCGAGAACGACGAGTCGCTGGCGGAGTTGATATCCATTCAGGCGGGCGGCGCATTTGAAAGCACGTGGCTGCAACAGGAATTGCGCGCATCCCTGCGGATCACATCGCTGCTATATCGTTTGAGCAATCAGATCATTCAGGCAGAGAATATAGAAGACGCCGCCTCAGACATCGCTCAGACAGCCCACAAATTGGGAAAAAATCTCCTAACCGGCATCGTTCTTTTAGACCCCGATCACAGTGTTATTGCCGAAGTTTGCATCAACGACGAAGGTGTATGCCACAATGCTGACCACCCCATGAGTCTCATTCGCGATGCGATGACTTCAGGACAGATGATCTACTTCTCACAGGGACAATCCGTGCTTCGAACCTGCCTGCCCATCCAAACCCCCATCCGCGGATACGGTGCAATCTGGATGGACAACCTCGAAGACCCAACCAAACCCGCCACCAATCCCAACGACTTGCAAGCGCTTGTCAATCAAGCCGCTATTGCGTTGGAACGCTCGCTCTTGCTGGTCGAGTCGCGGCGGCAGGCAAAAGAGATCAAAGCCGCCTACGACACCCTCGAAGCGACATACGACCAAACGCTCGCGTCACTCACTTCCGCGCTGGATGCCCGCGACCGTGAAACGGAAGGGCACAGTTTGCGGGTCACACAAATGGCTGTAAAACTCGGGGAATTCATCGGGTACTCGCAAGATCAACTAAAAATACTGGAACGCGGATCACTCCTGCATGACATCGGCAAGATCGGCATTAGCGACACCATTCTGCACAAACCCGGTCCGCTGACCGAAGAAGAATGGAAGATCATGAAACTCCATCCTGATATCGGCTCAAGAATTGTCGAAGGCATTCCATTCCTTGAAGACACCATTCAACTGATACGTGGTCATCAGGAACGCTGGGACGGCACCGGCTACCCCGATGGACTGCGTGAAAATGAAATCCCCGAACTCGCCCGATTATTTTCGGTCATCGACGCGTTCGACGCGCTCACCAGCAATCGCCCGTATCGCAAAAAAATATCGGTTGATGAAGCTCTTGATTACTTAAAATCAGAATCGGGCGTTCTATTTGATCCATCAATGGTCACCGCCTTTGAAACTCTGATCAAACAGAACCCCGACCTGTTGGTATTTACCGAATAGCGCTTATTTCAACACATTACCGAGCGCCTTCACAGTTTTTTCCACGCCATCATCATCCACCCAATAATGCGTCACGAGACGAAACTCCCGCGGCGCAGACCAATCCACCAGCACGCCGTGCTTTTTCATTTCGGCGATGATCTGATTCTCCGTCAACTTGACCTGGTCCTCCAATGTGAAATAAACCATATTGGATGAAGGCTCCGCCTCAAGCCTTAAGCCCGGAACCTGTTTCAAGCCTTCAAACAGATTCTTCGCCCGGGCATGGTCCTGCTTAAGCCGCCCGGTCATCTTCTCCAGCGAGATCATTCCCGCTGCCGCCAACACCCCCACCTGACGCATCCCGCCGCCCAGCATCTTCCGCAGACGATGTGCCCGCGCAATGAAATCCTTCCCGCCCACCAGCATCGACCCAACCGGCGCGGACAATCCCTTGCTCAAGCAAAACATGACCGAGTCTGCCGGAGCGACAAGTTCCTTCACATCCACGCCCAAAGCCGCCGCCGCGTTGAAGATGCGCGCGCCGTCGATGTGCAGATTCAATCCATTCTCTTTCGCGAACTGACCGACCTGCTGTGTATAGTCCACGCTCAAGACAACACCGCCGCACGCGTTCTGCGTATTCTCAAGGCAGATCAAACGCGTAATGGTGCGATGCTGATCGTCGGGTTGAATCGAGGCGCGGATGTCCTCGAGCCGAAGCGTTCCATCCTTTTGATTTGGCACGGGATGAGGATAGATCCCGCCCACGACCGCCATCCCGCCCGCTTCATTCACATAGATATGCGACTTGTCACCGCAGATCACTTCCTCACCGCGCGAACAATGCACAAGCAAAGCCAGCAGATTGCCCATCGTACCCGAAGGGACAAAAAGCGCCGCCTCCTTGCCAAGCATCTCCGCGGCTTTCACCTGCAATTGATTGACAGTTGGGTCATCACCATAGACATCATCTCCAACTTCCGCTTCTGCCATTGCCTCGCGCATTTCAGGCGTGGGCTTGGTGACAGTATCCGAACGCAGATCTACAAACTCAATATCAGCCATGTCGTTTTACCTCTTCAAGAACGAGTTTCAATTCCTCCGGTAATTCCGCTTCGAACGTATGCGGCTGTTCCTCGCCGGGAAGAATGATCTTCAATCGAAACGCATGCAAAAAGTGACGGTCGATCGTCAGGGTTGGTGTGTGTTTTCCATAAACAGAATCACCCACGATGGGGCATCCCAAAAATTGACAATGCAAACGGATCTGATGTGTCCGTCCCGTATGCGGATGAAACTCAAGCAGTGTGTGATGCTTGAACGCTTCGATGGTTTTGTATTCGCTCACCGCCTCGCGTCCTTTTCCGGGCTGCACGATTGCCATCTTCTTGCGGTGACTTGGGTCACGCCCGATCGGCGCCTCCACCCGACCTGAGGGAGTAGGCGGCTTTCCATCCACCAATGCCAGATAGGTTTTCTCAACCTTCCGCAAACGGAATTGGTCTTGCAGCCAGTTATGCGCGCGTTCATTCTTTGCAAGAATGATCAACCCCGAAGTTTCCTTGTCCAGCCGATGCACCAGACCGGGGCGTTCCTCACCGCCGATACCTTCCATGTCCGGGTCGTACCCAAGCACAGCATTAACTAACGTACCGGAATAATGCCCCGCCGCCGGGTGAACGACCATTCCCGCCGGTTTGTTGACCACGATCAGATCGTCATTTTCATAAACGATATCGAGCGGAATGTCTTCGGGAATCAAGCCGCTCGGCACAGGCGGCGGAATACGCACTTCAATATCAAAACCATCTTCGAGTATCTGTCCCGCTTTTTTCGCCGTCACGCCATTGACCGTGACAAACCCATCAAGAATCAATCCCTGAACGCGGGCGCGTGAAAATTCAGGCAGGCAAGAGACGAGATACTTATCCAGCCTGTCGGGATTCAATTCGTCGTAATGGAATTTCTCAATGCGGTCACTCATGAATTCTCTTCAGCATCTGTTGCTTCAAGCGGTTTGGACGGTTCGCGTTCATGCAGCCAAAACAGGATCAACAATAACGCCACACTGACATTGATGCTTGCATCGGCGACATTGAAAATATAGAACGTTCCCACCGAAACGAAATCTGTCACAGCACCGATCGTCACACGGTCGATCAAATTGCCAACGGCTCCGCCCAGATACAATCCCGCCGCCACCCACATCCACATGCTCGAATGTTCCATATGGGAAACGTAATAGACGATTCCCGTCACAACGGCAAGACTCAACACAATAAAAAAGATATTCCCATTCTGGAACATCCCAAACGAAGCGCCGCGATTCTGGATGTGAAAGACTCTCGCGTAAGGCGAAAGCCACTCCAGCGAATCGGGCAGCCAGGATGTATTCATGGGAATATCACGACGCACCAGCCATTTTGTCCATTGGTCGAGCCCAACGATACATGCCGCAACCAGAAAGAACGTTAAAAAACGCATGCCGCGCGGCTGCGTTTTTTCCTGTTTCACCAACTCTTCATTCATTAACCTATTAACCTTCCTTGATCGATTCTTTTGCTGTCTCCGCCGAAGGTTCCATTTCCGCCTTCAATTGAGACGCCTTTAACTTCTCTTCGCGTTCCTTGAGCCACACCCCCAATAAAAGCACCGCCACACCCACCGATATGGAAGCATCCGCAATGTTGAAAACCGGGAAACGCGCTATCGAAATAAAGTCCGTGACCCTGCCCATCAACAAGCGGTCGATCAAATTCCCGATCGCGCCGCCCAATTGCAGACCCATCGCCAGTTTCAACGTCCAGTCGTTCTCTTCCACACTTGGAAAATAATAAAGGATCGCGCCAATGACAATAAAAGCAAGTATCGTAAAGATCAAATTCCCATTTTGAAAAATGCCAAACGCCGCGCCGCTGTTATGCCAATAGACGATCCGCGCATAGGGCATCAGCCAGTTCAAGCCGTCCGGCAGCCACTGACCGCCGAGTTCAATATTCCCCCGCACCCACCACTTCGACCACTGATCGAGAAAGATCGACACACTGGCAACGCCAAGCAGTGCCAAAAAATCTTTTACCTTTGAATTCAACTCTCACCTCAAAACAAAAAGTGTGCCTATTATGCCACACATGCCCGCCGCAATTTACGAGACAAACACCCTCGGCACACGCGCGCTGATATTCGTCATCACTTCATATTCGTTGGTGCCAGCCCAATCCGCCAGTTCCTCGGGCGCAATACCGCCTCCGAGCAAAATCACCTCATCCCCCACTTTCACATCATCCTCGCCAGCGTTGACCATGAACTGATCCATGCAGACACGCCCAACTTGCGGATAAGACTTTCCATTGATAAGGACTCGTCCATGATTCGTATTGCGACGGAAGTAACCGTCCGCGTACCCGCATGGGATCGTCGCTACACGCTTCGGACTGTCTTCGGCATGCCACAACGACCCATAGCTGACCGAACGCCCGGGCTGTGTGACCTTGCTATATGCCACACGTGATTTCCAAGTCATCGCTGGTTTGACGTCAATATTTTTCGGAATGTCACGTCCCGGGTAGACACCATAAAACAACACGCCGGGACGCACCATGTCCATATGACCTTCCGACAGATTCAAGACTCCGCCAGAGTTACACAAATGCCGAATGGACGGTACAGGCAGACCATGCTTTTCGTAAATATGCAGGATTTCTTGAAAGCGTTCGAACTGCCGTTTTGCAGTGACAACATGATCGGGCAAGCCGTCGAATTTTACAAGTTCAGAATTGGCGAGATGCGAATAAATACCTTCAATCTCTATGTGGCTACACGCAGACGACTTGAGGATAAATTCTTCTGCTTCATAATGATGTACGCCGACACGTTCCATGCCGGTATCGAGTTTTAGATGAACGTTGAGTCGCTTTCGGGTGGATTCAGCCAACTGGTCAGCAGCCAGCAATAAGTCCAGAGATGAGGCGGTCAATGTCAGGTCATGTTCAAAGAAAAGCGGAAGCTGGTCAATGAAAATCCCGCCTGCAACTAGAATCGGTTTTTGAATCCCCAACTGACGGAGATAAACGCCCTCCTCCACCAGGGCAACGCCGAACATATCAACATAGGGTTCGATGAACGGCGCGACCCCGTCGATGCCGTGACCGTAAGCGTTGGCTTTGACCATCGGCATCACTTTGGCTGGCGCAACATAGGCGCGGATGGCTTCGATATTTTGTTTGAGTTGGTTGAGATTTACTTCAAGATAGGTTGGGCGCATTCGGCTATTCTATCATCCGCGATGCCAGTGATATTCGACATCCGGCTCGGATTCGGGCGGAGGGCTGACGCCGAATTTCGTGACGACGAAACCGTGCTTTTCATAAAACGGACGGGACATTTTGTTCGCCTGATCGGTAACAAGCCAAAGGTGATCCGGTGAAAGAGATCGGGCATATTCGATCAATGCCGTGCCGATGCCGCGGCGGTGAAAATTTACATCGACATAGAGACGGTCAATATAATCATTCTGCATTGCAAGCAGTCCAACAGGAACGTCGTCAAGTTCATAGACCCACATTTTATTTTCAGGAATCACCACATTTTTGAAATATTCTCGGGCACTTTGAATCTCATACCCCATGCGCTGACATAGTTCCGGCTCGGCGGCTTGAACCGCATGGAACCAAAATTCGACGACGGTCTCAAAATCTTCTTCACGATAAGGGCGGATCATTTTCTCTCCTAAAATAACTTCAGTAATGAATAAAGAATATTTTCAAAATTCACCACAGATCAAGAGGCGGATTTCTTCAAAAACAATCTCCATCCTGTTCATCAGTGTGTATCTGCGGTTAAAAAAAGCGGACGGTTTTACCGTCCGCCAATTTTACTTGTATTTGACTCTAATGCCACACTGCCAGCAACGCGCCAAAGATGACGAAGTTAACGAGATGGTTTCCGATCTCGATCGCCCAGATCTTCAAGCCGTGCCCGGCAAAAAGTTTATTGACCAGATAAGTCGGCGCGATAAAACCGAACCAAAGCATGAAACCCGTCATTGCGCCGGAAGCGATGGTGGTGCTGTTCATCGCTTTTACCATGAACGCCATGGCAACCGCCTGAACAAATGACGCGAGCACGGTCAGCCCCCAGGTCATGCCCATATTTTCCATGCCGGGCTGCTCGCGCCCGCCGCCAACCACCTTCCACCACATTGGGAAAAAGGTTTTGGGGTTGTACCAGATCGATCCGCTGATCATACTGATGACAACACAAACAATTACAGCCAGCCAATTTATAGTGCTAAAGTCCATCTCAATCTCCTTTGGGTAAATGATGACCGGCGCACGCCGGTCATCATTTAATTATAATAGAATTTTTGTTCTATTTCAATGGGGAATTTTAGTGGAGCGCCTACATTCGGAAGGGATGTAGCAGATATTCACCAAAGAGAGTCAACTCTGTTTCCTCCATGACCTCTGTGTTCTCTGTGTTCTCTGTGTTCTCTGTGGTGAAGAATAACTTTGTCCACCATGATGGGAACCCCAATTTTAGCAAGCCGATTGAAACCTATGGCATGAATCCGCCGTTGGACAAAATATCATGAACTGACTGAAATTCATCGACCTGTTGCTGGGTTACGGTACCCGCTTCTACAAGCGCGGCAAGCGCAGCGGATTCGCGTTCGCTTGTATTGCCCTGACTTGTATCGGTCAGCATGTAGTTCTCCAATTCGGTATGGACCAATCGGAACACATCCGCCTGTTCCTGTGTGATGGCGCCTTGATTCACCGCATCAGTCAGCATGGCATCCTGCTGCGCTGCCTGCATCTGGTTAACCTGCGTCATATTCCCCTGCCCCATCGCGCGGACGTATGCGATCACATCCCAAATTTGCTGTTCAGTTAACACATCCTTCCATGCAGGCATGGCGGTTCCAAAAGGCGTACCGCCTTCGCTGACGCGGTAAAAGACAAGGTCATCCGCCAGCATTTGAGTAGTGTGCGCGATTTGAGCAGGAGCCGGGTCAAGCGCCGCTCCGGCAGGACCATCGCCCAAGCCCGTCTCACCGTGGCAGGTGGCGCAATTCGTTGTGTATATCTCAGCGCCGTCCGCGAGAGCATCACCAGTAACAACCGGCGCAGTTTTGCCCGCGTACTCCGCGGGAACTTGCACATGATGGCGCATCATCATTCCCGAATTCCCACCGCCCATCATGCCGGGACCTTCTCCTCCCATTATGGTAGTTGAATCTTGCGCCCCGCATGCCGCCAACAGGGACGCCAGAAGAATGATCAAATACTTTTTCATACTTACCCTTTCAAATATATGGATTTTCAATACGACGGGAGTTTAACACTGCTTACATTGAGGTACATAAAGATTGTGTAAAGCATTTACATTGTAAACACCCCAATTCAATATGTGACAACGCTAAACGGATTGCTAATTCTCCTTCTATAAAACATTATTACCAACAAAAATAGGAGAAGCTTTCAGCCTCTCCTATAATTTGCTCTTGCTTACAGCGGCTTATATCTTCCCAGCCACGTAATCCAGCACGTCGATCTTGGTGAGGATACCTACCGGCTTTCCGCCTTCCACAATGATGAGCGCATACCCGGCGGTGAGTGACGGCATGGCTTCTTCGAGCGGAGTTTCCGGCGGGAAGACCGCGCCTGCATCCTGTACAAGTGAGTCGATTGACTCGTCGTTGTTATGTTCGTGCTTCTCAAGCATGTGATTGAGCAGGTCCACTTCTTCGATGAGCCCGACCAGCATCCCGTCCGCGCCGACGACGGGCATTTGCGAGATGGCGTTCTGGTGCATCATGGTAACGACCTTGCGGATCGAGTCACCCACCTTCGCGGTGGATAAAGCCTTGTTTGGCTTCGCAATCAAAAGGTCGCCCAGAGCCGTCTCTCCGAATTCCATCGAGAGGAAGCCGAATTCGCGCATCCATTTATCATCATAGAATTTGGATAGATAACGCGAACCCGAATCAGGCAGAATAACCACGGGCAGACGGTCAGCACTCAGCTTTTTGCAATATTTCATGGCGCCTGCAATCGCCGAACCGGAAGAGCCGCCCGCAAAGATACCCTCCTGCCGCACGAGTTGACGCGCCCACAAAAACGATTCGCGGTCGCCTGCACGTTCGATGGCATCCACAACGGTGATATCCATTGTGGACGGCAAAAAGTCTTCGCCGATGCCTTCGACCTTGTATGTTTTCGGGTACGCGCCGGGCGGAATGACGCCGTTGTTCTGCCAAATTTCCGTCAGGATCGAGCCTTCGATATCAACGCCAACGATGGTGATGTTCGGATTTTTCTCTTTGAGGTAGCGTCCCACGCCGGTGATTGTTCCGCCGGTGCCAATGCCGATGATCACGTCGGTCACTTTTCCTTCGGTCTGTTCCCAAATTTCGGGACCAGTCGTCACCAAATGAGTCTGCGGGTTATCAGGGTTATGGTATTGATTTGCCAGAATCGCATTGGGAACTTCACGCGCAAATTTCTTTGCAACTTCATAATAAGAACGCGGGTCGCCGGGACCGGCTTCAGTAGGAGTGATAACGACCTTCGCACCGTACGCCCGCAAAAGCAGGATCTTTTCCTTGCTCATCTTTTCGGGCATGACAAAAATGGTCTTGTATCCCTTCAACGCGGCGGCGATGGCGAGACCCACTCCCGTATTACCCGATGTCGCTTCGACAATGGTGCCGCCGGGTTTGAGCTCACCACGCTTCTCTGCCTGTTCGACAATATTCGCCCCCACCCGATCTTTGACCGAGCCGCCGGGATTCATGAATTCCAATTTGGCATACAAGGGTACGGGCAGGTCCTTGCCGATCCGCTCCAGCCGCACGAGCGGAGTGTTCCCCATTGCGCCCAACAAATTATTAAAGACTCTTCTTTCCTTTGACTCAGGCAATACGATCATTCTCTCTCCTTTGGTTTGGGTTTGAACTAAATCGCCGAACTATCTCTAATCATTTGCGTTTTCAATCTCGATACCCCATTATATAACAACAAAAAAAGCGGCTGCCATATCGGGCAGCCGCTTTTATGTCAAGCAAGGCTTACTGAATAGAGAAATTGACAGTGCTGTTCAACGTGCCATTGAAGTAAATTTCAGCCTTGTACGTACCGGAGGGCCAGCCGTCTGATGGCGGTTCAAAATAGAAGTAGATGGTGCCGTTGAAATTGTCATTCTCCACATTGACTTGCGCTTCGTCGATGAAGTAGTTCGGGTCGTAGCCGGGGACGTTCACCGCGTACCAGCGGGAGACAACCTGATTCCCAGCCGCCCCGTTTGCAAGATTGCCAACGACATAAACAGTATCAAAAGCGCCAAACGTTGTGGATGGCTGGTTCCCATCGGAATCACGGGCAGAGCGCATGTTCGAGAGAGACGGCTCGCCGCCCACTGCGCAGGCAAGCTGCGCGGCAATAACAACAACTACAGCAAAAAGGATGGATAATTTTTTGGCATTCATTTTGGCATTCTCCTTATATGAATTTGGCGGGAAGCCTTCCGCCAATGGTCGACATTATACAATGGCATCAAAAAATCACCTGACCTAAATGTACTATTGCACCTCGATGTATATCCGCTTATTGATCGCGCCCTTGCTTTTATATTCAACCACTTTGATCTTGCCCACCTCGGAGGTGTTTTTCACATGGGTGCCGCCGTCGGCTTGCAGGTCCAGCCCGACAATTTCGACGGTGCGGACTTGCATGATTCCCTCAGGGAGCAGATTGATCTTGGTGCGGATCAAATCCGGGATTTGGAACGCCTCTTCCCTCGGGAGGATGTTGACGCGAATCTCATGGTTTTTCACCACCTCGGCATTGACCTTGTCCTCGATCTCGCGGACGAGTTCTCCGCGCATCGTTTCGAATTCGAAGTCCATGCGTCCTTTGAGCGGTTCCATGTCGCCGCCGGTGACCTTCGCGCCGTAATCGCGGTACACCGTTCCGCACAGGACGTGCAGAGCGGTATGAGTGCGCATCAGCTTGTATCGCCGCACCCAGTCCAAAGTCCCGTTCGAGGCGGCACCGGGCGCGGGCAAAGGCTCGGTCCCGCCGAGAAAGTGCAGGACGTCGTCGCCCTGTTTTTTCACCTTTTCCACGGGAAATTGAACGCCGCCAATTTCGAGGGTTCCAAAATCACATGGCTGCCCGCCCCCGCCGGGATAAAACGCGGTACGGTCGAGGACGACCGCGCGAGATTCCGCGTTGACGGACTGCACTGTTGCGGAAAACTCTTTGAGATACGAATCGGTTTGATATAGAAGCTCGGTCATGGTCAAAATTATATCCGATGGGGTTGCAAAATTAGGATTGGATTAGAAGTCAGAGACGTGCTTGACTTTGGTCTTTCATATATTGTATAGTAATCTGCGGTAATCTAAAGGCACTGCCTTTTGGCTGTGTCTTTTCTTTGCAATAATCCCATTTGAAATCAATAATTCACCGTGAGGAGAAGCAATGATAAAGGTAAATGGTCTCACAAAAGACTATGGTGCGCGCCGCGCCGTGCATAATTTGAGCTTTGATGCTCAGCAGGGCGAAATTGTGGGCTTTTTAGGTCCAAATGGTGCGGGCAAAACCACCACGATGCGCATCCTAACCGGCTACATGCCGCCCACCGATGGCGAGGCGATCGTAGCCGGATATGATGTGGTGGAAGATTCGTTGGAAGTGCGCAAGCGGGTCGGCTACCTGCCGGAAACCGTTCCGCTGTATCACGATATGGCAGTGTTCGACTATCTGAAGTACATGGGCGAACTCCGTCATATTCCGAACGTAGATGACCGCGTAGATGAGGTTTTGGATCAGGTTGGTCTGTACGAACGCGCGAACGGGTACATCGGAAACCTTTCCAAAGGTATGAAGCAGAGAGTGGGACTCGCCCAGGCGCTTCTGCACCGCCCCGAGGTGTTGATCCTCGACGAGCCGACGATCGGTCTCGACCCGGGGCAGGTCGTGGAAGTCCGCCAGTTGATCCGCGAGATCGGCAAGGAGCGCACTGTGCTCCTCTCCACCCATCTGCTCAATGAGGCGCAAAACCTCTGCGACCGGGTGCTCATCATCAACAAGGGCAAGATCGTCGCGGAAGATACCACCGAGAACCTGCAAGCCCGTCTGCTCGGCGCGGAACGTGTGGTCGTCCGCGTACGCGGCGAATCGGACGAACTCGCCGATACCATCAAGAGCGTCAAAGGCGTGCGCAAAGTGGAAGCACGTGAAGACGGCGGAGTGGAATTTGAATTTGCCTCCGGCAAAGACCTCCGCCCGGAAGTTGCCAAACAGGTCATCAAGGACGGTTACGACCTGCTCGAACTTCGTCCGCTTGGAATGAGCCTGGAAGAGATCTTCCTCGAACTCACCAACAGCGAAGGGAAAAAATAAGGCGAGGCTATTTCCATGAAAAATATTTGGACCATCGCAAAACGCGAATTCGATAATTATTTCAGCGGACCGCTGGCATACGTTGTGATGCTGGCTGTCCTTTTGCCTTTGGGCATTTACTTCAGCTTGATCCTTTTCTACACCAGCCAGCAGGCAGTTTTTGGCGGAGGCGGCGCACCGGACATCACTCCCATGAACGGGTTGTTCGCCTTCCTTATGGTCTTCCTCAGCCCCGCGCTCACCATGCGTCTGCTTTCTGATGAAGCCCGCATGGGTACGCTTGAACTCTTGCTGACGGCTCCCGTGCGCGACTCGGAACTCGTCATTGGCAAATGGCTTGGTGCCATGCTTTTCATCCTAACCCTGCTTGGAATCACGTTGATCTACCCCATTGTCCTGAACAACTTTGTTACACCGGGCATCGACTGGAGCGTCGTTCTCTCTTCGTATATCGGTTTGATCCTGCTTTGCGGAACCATGCTCGCTTTGGGCGTGGGCATCTCCGCGATCTTCTCAAACCAGTTCGCGGCGTTCTTCGTCACGTTGGGCTTGATCTTCTTCCTTTACTTTCTGGTCGGTCTGCCGGCGAACCTGCTCCCGCAGAGCGGCGACCTGCTCAATTATTTCAGCATCAATAATCACTTCACCCAGATGAACTCCGGCACGATCACACTTGGGGCGCTTACCTATTTCATCAGCCTCATCTCGTTCGGTTTGTTCGCCGGAACCACTGCAATTGAAATTCGGAGATGGCGCTAATGGCTGGCAAAAAGAAAAATCCCAACGCAAAATACGCGGTGATCGGGCTGGTTGTCGCCCTGGTCGCCTGCATCGCCACTGGTCTCATCGGCTCCGCCAATGTGCTTACCGGCATTGGCATGTTTACCCTCTCTGATGAAATTCAGGGCGGCGTCGACCTTTCCCTTCAGATCAGTATCGGACTTCTCATCCTCGGGTTGGCGGCGTACGCCATTCTGAATCCGGATGCCGTGCGCCGCTTCCTCACCGGACGCCAGGCACGCTACGGCTCGAATTCCCTGATCCTCACTGTGGCATTTGTCGGCATCCTCGTCGCTGGAAATTACATCGTCTACAACAACACAGACCTGTTTGGTTCACCCTACGACCTCACCGAAGACAAATCGAACACCCTCGCCCCAGAGACGCTTCAAATCCTCGCCACGCTGAAGGAACCTGTCACTGCGACTGCTTTCTTCTCGACCAACTCGAACACCGCCACTGCAGACGAACTCCTGCAAAAGTTCAAAAATAACAGCAGCGGCAAGTTCACCTATAAATTCGTCAACCCGGATGTCGACCCGGTTGCGGCTCGTGAAGCCGGCATCACCGGAGACGGCAAAATCCTCCTGCAAATGGGAGAGACAAAAGAAATCGCCGCCTCTGCAAGCGAGAGCGAGATTGCCCGTACCCTTCTGCGCCTTATCAGCCCGGGAGCACGGACTGTGTACTTCCTGCAAGGTCACGGCGAGATCAGCCTCGACCCCGGCAGTGACATCACATACAGCATCGCTCAAAGCACGCTCGAGGCGAAAAATTACACCGTCAATACACTCAACTTATTGAGCACCCGCCAGATTCCCGATGATGCGCTTGCCATCATTGTTGCTGGTCCCCAAAAACCTGTCAGTCAGGATGAGGTTAATTTACTGAAAGCTTATGTGGACAACGGCGGTTCGCTCGTCGTTTTGGAAGACCCCGCATACTTCACCCAGTTTGGCGATGCTGACGATCCACTCGCCGATTACCTGACCAACGACTGGGGCATCACACTCAATAATGATATTGTGATCGACGCTGTGAACACGCAAAATCCCTTTGCGGCAATTTCCTCCCTGTACAATTCGAATCATCCGATCACGCAAAATCTGACCTCCAGCCTTTTTGTGATCATGCCGCAGGCACGCAGCCTGACCATTTCGGGTGCGATAGACAATGTCACACAGACGTGGCTTATCAGCACGACCGACAACTCATGGGGCGAAACGACCCCCGTTGATTCGAACAATACCCCGGTCTTTGACCCGGAAACTGACGTTCAGGGTCCGCTGTATCTGGCGATCGCGGGAGAAAACTCCGCAACAAATGGGCGTGTCGTTGTCTTTGGAAACTCACTCTTCGCCATAGACGGCAATTTCGATGTGTACGGTAACGGTAATTTCTTCATGAACTCTGTGGACTGGGCAGCAGAACAGGAAGAAATTCTGAATCTCACCACCCGCCCGCGCACGGAACGCACCTTCACTCCGCCCACAGAGACCTGGCGTTTCCTGGTTTTGGTGCTCGTGATCGTCATCATCATTCCGGGTATGGTCGTGTTCTTCGGCATTTCGGCATGGATCGCGCGCCGCAGACGAGGATAGAACATGGCAACCAAATCAACCAAATCGGCAAAACCGAGAAAACCACGCGTCACACGAAAACCAAAAACTGCCACCAGAACCCCGCGGACCCAGTCCGCCCCGAAACCGTCCAAGCCCGTTTTTCGTATGGGAACCTGGATTACCCTGCTTGTTCTGGCTGCGGTCGTTGGTACAGCGATCTATATGAACCGCAAAGCCGAGGAAGAGGCAAAAGCTGAACCGACCCCGACCGGCGAAGAACAAGTCTTTGTCTTTGGTAAGGATCGTCAGGTTAACAGCATCGAAGTCAAACCCGCCGACGGGGACCCCGTTCAAGTGGAACGGAACCAGGAAAATACCTGGATGTTATCCAAGCCCGATAATGTCACTGCAGACCAGGGCTTGGCTGAGGCGGCTGCGTCTCAGGTTGCGGCGCTCACAGTCATCACCGAGATCGACAGCAAGGACCTATCCATTTTTGGGCTGGATAATCCCAAAAGCACTCTTACGGTCAAATTCGATGACGGCACGACCAGCACAGTCGATGTTGGTGACTCTACGCCCACGGGCACCGGATATTACATCCGAGTGGATTCAGACAAGATCTACGTTGTGGAGCCAAATGGAATAGATTCACTGCTTGGGCTTGCAGTTTTACCGCCATACCTGCACACACCGACACCCTCACCCACGGCAACATCCACACCACTCCCCACCGAGACGCCTGAAGCAACACCCACCCCGTAAGTCAATAAGCTCCCGCAGGTTTTCACATCCTGCGGGAGAACCTTGTCAATACGAATAAGACCCAAGTAATACAGAAACATTGCAAGGCATCTGAAAATTGAAATACTATTGATTTTCACTATAAAAACGTGTATTCTAATTTTGTGAATTGTAAGACAAATACTTGTTGAAAGTTGGATGAGTTAATGGATGTAGATAAGATACTGATAAGCGAAGACGACGAAGAAGAATATTCCGCAATAGCACGACTGATCGAAATGGGGCGGCAAAAATCGTTCGTAACCCTCGACGATATTCTGCACTTCTTCCCTGAAGCCGAACAGGATGTTGAACAGCTCGAAGAGGCGTTTTCAGCCCTTCTGAGCGCTGGTATCCCGTTCGTAGAGGAAAGCCTTGTGCCGGAACCGACTGAGGATGAACTTGTGGCAGTGGAAGAGAGCGGCGAGGCTGAGCCTGAGCCTGATCTTTCTCTGGACGACTATCTGGCAAATATCGACACAGACGACACTATTGGTCTGTATCTGAAAGAGGTCAGCCGTGTTCCGTTGCTGACCGCAACCGAGGAAGTTCAACTTGCGCAGCGCATCGAGCGCGGACGTTCCGCCCGCGAAGAGCTCGCACACGGCAACGTCTCCCCGAAACGACGGCTCGAACTTCGCCGCTACATTGAAGACGGCTGGGCAGCGCGTGAACACCTCATCACAGCAAACTCCCGCCTTGTGATCTCTGTTGCCAAGAAATACATGGGGCGCGGTGTGCCCTTCCTCGATCTGATCCAGGAAGGCAATATCGGTCTCATCCGCGCGACCAAAAAATTTGATTACCGCCGCGGTCACAAATTCTCGACCTACGCCACATGGTGGATCCGTCAGGCTGTCACCCGCGCCATTGCTGATCAGGGACGCACCATCCGCGTACCCGTCCATATGGGCGACCAGATCAACAAACTCCTGCGCGTTCAGCACCAGTTGACACAGCGCCTCGGACGCGAACCGAGCGTGGAAGAACTTGCAGAAGCCTTGGATGTGCCTCCGAAGAAGGTCGAGAATATGATCCAGGTTGCGCGTCGTCCGCTTTCATTGGAAACACCAACCGACGACGAAGAAGACTCGGTGCTCGGCGACTTCATCGAAGACGATGAGGCTCCCCCGCCCGACGACACCGCCACCTACAACCTTCTGCGTGAGCATCTGGGCGAAGTTCTAAACGGACTTCCTCCGCGCGAAGTACGCATTTTGCAGCTCCGCTACGGCTTGCTCGACGGGCAAGCCTACACCCTCGAAGAAGTGGGACGCAAAATGGGCGTCACCCGCGAGCGCGTAAGGCAGATCGAAGCCCAGGCACTCAGCAGACTCCGCCACCCATCCATCCGCAGGAAATTGCGCGATTATTTGGGCGAGTAATACACAAAAAACCTCCAGAAAAATTGGAGGTTTTTTTGTTAAAATTCAAAGAACACCTCCACTACCAAAGGCAAACATTATGGATAAAACATTTAACGTCAAAACTGCCTTGCCGTTCGCAATTATTTCTTTATTCCTTGTGCTGGGACCTATTTTAGCGGCACAACTCGCAACTCCACACGGTTATGTTTTTCTAGGGACATTGGCAAATCACAACGATTTCAGTGCTTATCTCGCCGCCATGCGCCAGGGCGCTGAAGGGAATTGGCTATTTCACTTCAACTTCTCTCCTGAAGCGTGGCGTCCGCAATTAATGCTTCCAATGTATATCACTGCAGGGAAAATACTCCCGGGCATTTTGTACAACTCAACATGGGTCAACATAATACGAGTGATCGCACTGATTGGAACATTAGCCGTATACGGAATGTGGGTACGGCTGGTGTACCCGAATGAATTCAACAAACAATGGTCGGCATGGATTCTATTGGTCTTTGGCGGCGGGCTTGGGTGGCTATTATTGCCAATCGCAAGCTTGATCGGAATTCCAAATTCCGCAAACCTCTTCCCCGATATTGTTACCCCAGAATGGACGCTCGGTCTTGTTGGGTCCAACGCGCCTCACTATATGATCGGACTGCTTCTGGAAACCATGTTTTTTATCTCCTATTGGAATGTGACCCAGAACAAAGGCTGGAAGTGGGTTTGGGCGTCTCTCGTTTTCGCATTACTCCTTGGTCTTATATATGTATATAACAGCGCCGTCCTGTTTTCTGTCATTGGTATTTACCTGCTCTGGGACACATGGAAGTATCGAAAAGTCAACTGGCGCAAGTGGATGGAAAGTTCGCTGATTTTATTACCATTAATTCCGCTGCTCATTTATTATGGGTATTGGGTAAATCTCGACCCTGCCTGGGCGCAATATGTCGTCGGTGAACATAACCGTATTCCGCCGCCAACATGGTACTCGTTATTGAGCGGCATGGGGATTGTCGGAATATTGGCAATAGCCGGGCTTAAAAAATGGCATAAAACCACGCAGAAACACCTGCTTATTTCGTGGATCGCAGGAAACTTATTGGTCATGTACATACCCTTTGTTCAATATACGGGAAGATTTACTTTGGGATTATGGATCCCCCTCGCCACTTTGGCTGCATATGGCTTGGAAGAAGTAGTGCTTCCCTGGCTGCAACAAAAGAGCTGGTACGCTGGTTTCAGCAAGCTTACAACCACCCCGTACGAAAGTCTGCGGCGGATCATTTTGATCCTCACAATACCATCGAGTCTGATCGTCTCCATCCTTTTTTTAAAGAACGTATTTCTTGTCCGAGATTTTCCATTTTATATGCCCAAAAGTGAAATAAGCGCAATGGAATGGCTTGCAACTCGAACGGACCCGCAGGCAGACCTTGTATTGGCGTATTATCCGGTTGGAAATTATTTTCCAAGCATCTCAAATACACGCGTTTTTATGGGACAGTTTTTCTTGACAGTCAATTATGAAGAAAAGATAAAACAAGTGGAACAATTTTGGCAGGTTGAAACCCCTGATAGTTGGAGAATGGATCTTATAAACAAGTGGAAAATTACATATATCTATCAGGGAAGGTATGAAAAAGCACTATATCAGGGAATCATAATCCCGCCGGGTGAGTTGGTTTACGACAAAGACGATATTCAAATCTATTACGTTGCCCCATGATGCAGGCTATTAAGAACAACGCAGAAAAGTTTTATTACGCAATGTCATACAGAGATTTCACGCCGTTATAATATCCATAAACATGGACAAACAAACCACCCCAATCGGCGAAGCAAAGGCTGTCGAACGCCTCGTCCGCTTCATAGCCGCAGCCCTGGTCTTCATCCTGCTCACCCGCACACCCATCGACGCCGACTTATGGTGGCATTTGCGCGCAGGGCAAACCATGGTCGAACAGGGGAAAATCCTGCTAACCGATATTTTCAGTTATACCCGTTTCGGTGTGCCATGGGTAAACGCGTTTTGGGCTTCGGAAATATTGCTATCGGCACTTTATTCGTTAGGTGGATATTTTGCCATCACGATCTTTGTCGCGCTGATGGGTGCTGTTACTTTTTACATCCTTTCACGCCGTCTTAAAGGCAACCCATTTATCAATGCACTTGTTCTCATTCTCGCGGCTGTCACCGCCGCACCCATTTGGGGACCGCGCCCGCAGATCATTTCTTTCTTCCTCGTGGCATTGCTTGATAATTGGCTCGCAACCAAACGTCCGCACTGGTGGCTGCCAATCCTGTTCGCAGTTTGGGCAAATTTGCACGGCGGCTGGATCTGGGGCTTCCTACTATTATTAGCGCAACTTGCAGGCAATATCCTTTCCCTTATCACCCAAACGGAGCGGCGCAAAGAACTCTGGTTGGAAACTCGCAGCCTCTTCCTTTGGTCGCTTCTTGGCGCACTCGCCATTGGTCTCAACCCCAACGGATTGGGCATCTGGAAACTTCCCTTCCACCAGATCGATGTTTCCATGCAGATACAAGAGTGGCTTTCTCCCGATTTCCATCGCGTCGATTTTCACCCATTCCTTTGGATGCTCTTCCTGCTAATACTCCTCTCGCCGTTTGCACCCAAACCGCCGCAATGGGGGCAGATCATCAAGATACTCGGATTCTCCTACCTAACCTTTGTTGCCCAGCGGAATATTGCCATTGCCGCCATTGTCGCTGTGCCCCTGCTATCAGACTGGACAAACGCCGCCATCATTAACTTCCAGACGAAAGAACGCCTCAAACCAAGACCAAGCCTGTCTCTGCCTCTCAAGGCGATCATCAACACTGTACTTGGAGTCTCACTTATCGCTGCCGCGTTGGGGAATGCATTCCTTAAATCCCAACCCCAAAAAGTGGATGAAAATTATCCAGCCGCAGCCGTCGCATGGATGAAAGCCAACCAGCCCGAAGGTCCCATCTTTAACTCTTACAACTTTGGCGGCTACCTGATTTGGACCCTGCCTGAATATCCCGTTTTTATTGATGGTCGGGCAGACCTATACAGCAACGAGATCATTCAACAATGGGCGGAAATCTCATCCGGCACACCAAAAGGTCTGGAATTGCTAGATACGTATCAGGTCAATATCATATTCCTTGAGCCGTATCAGTCCCTATTGGATAAATTACCGCCCGACGAATGGGAAAAGATGTACTCAGACCCAAAAATTACAATTTACCAAAGAAAGCATTGAAATTTCGTCTTTGTAAGTTTTGTACATCAACAATAATGTAAAATACGACATCCTTTTTACCAAAGCATTTATATACCGATGATTGGAACTTAAGAATGGAAAAAACAGAAGAAATCAGATTCCCGTTCGGCGAAAACTGGACTCACTTCCTCAGCATCCTGTCAGACGAACATATCACAGCGGCAGAAAAAGCCCTGAGCGGCTTTTTGGACAAGCCCGAGTTAAGTGGGATGCGTTTTTTGGATATTGGATCAGGCTCCGGATTGCATAGTCTCGCGGCGCGAAAGATGGGCGCGGAAGTAGTATCCTTCGATTATGATCTACAATCAGTTGCGTGTACCGAAGAATTAAAACGCCGCTACTTCAAGGACGATCCATCCTGGAAAATCGAACGGGGATCCATTCTTGACCGCAAATACATGGATGGTTTGGGGGAATTCGATATTGCCTATGCATGGGGGGTGCTACATCACACCGACGCCTTGTGGCAGGCGCTATACAATGCCCAACATCCCGTGCGCGAAGGCGGATTGCTATTCGTAGCCATTTATAACGATCAAGGTATCGTTTCTTCGATCTGGAAGATCATCAAGCGGTTTTATTCCTCTGGTATTGTGGGACGCATTGTAATGACGCCGATCTTCTACACTTTGTTCTTCCTGTCCGGACTCCTTATAGACCTGCTTCATTTGCGAAACCCGGCTGCCCGATACAGCGACCACAAAAGGAAACACCGCGGCATGTCATTGACCCATGACTGGCGCGATTGGCTGGGCGGGTATCCATTCGAGCCTGCGGAACCGAAGCGCATTATTGGGTTTTACGAAAATCTCGGCTTCGAGCTTGTCCGCCTGACACCTCCCGAGATCGGTTTTGGCAATAATCAATTTCTTTTTAAACGAATTAGCCGACCGAACTAAAAGGCGCAGGAGAGAGAATTATGTGCGGCATTTGTGGTATGGCAGCTTCGAGAGGTGGTCCACCGATATCTCACGAAGTGCTCAAAAAGATGAACGACATCATCGCGCATCGCGGACCCGATGAGGATGGTTTTTTTGTGAACGACAAAGTGGGTCTCGCCTCACGTCGTTTATCAATCATCGACCTTGCAGGCGGCACACAGCCAATTCCCAATGAAGACGGCAGCATGCAGATCGTTTTCAACGGCGAAATATACAACTACCGTGAACTGCGAAATTTTCTCGAAAAACATGGACACACCTTCCGCACCCAGTCGGATACGGAGGTAATCCTTCACCTTTTTGAGGAATTCGGCACCGACTGCATTCAGCATCTCGACGGCATCTTCGCATTTGCGATTTGGAACGAAACCAAACAGGAGTTGTTGATCGCGCGCGACCGCATGGGGATCAAACCCATGTATTACACGCACCTCCCCGATTTTCAACTTGTGTTCGGCTCGGAGATGAAGTCGATCCTTGCAAACCCGGCTGTTGAACGCAAGATCGATCTGATCTCTTTGAACGAATATCTTTCTTATGAATATGTGCCCACGCCGCGCACGATCATCCAAAATGTTTGGCGGCTGGAAGCTGGTCATTATCTCCTTTATAACCGCCGCGGACTTGAGATCCAAGCCTACGACAAATTGACATTCCACCAGAGCGAGAGCCGTCCGCCAGTCGATTGGCGCGATTATTCAACTTCCCTGTACGAGACATTAAGCTCGGCGGTCAAAAGGGAATTGGTCAGCGATGTGCCGGTTGGTGTACTCCTGAGCGGAGGGCTGGACTCGAGCGCTATCGCGGCGCTGATGACAGAGCTATATCCCGGTCAGGTTGAAAGTTTTACGATCGGTTTCGAAGAAGACTCGTTCGATGAATCCAGGCACGCCCGCAAAGTCGCCAAACGCCTGAACACTGCCCACAATGAGATGATCCTGACCGGCAAAAAAGCGGTTGAACTGGTCAGTGAAATTTCAAATTTCCTCGACGAGCCTTTCGCAGACTCTTCGATCATTCCCACCTATTTGCTTTCCCGCTTTGCACGCCAAAAAGTAAAAGTGGTTTTGGGCGGCGATGGCGGTGACGAACTTTTTGCAGGATACCCCACCGTTTTGTCACACCGCTTGATCGAATATTACGAACGCTCGGTCCCATGGACGCTGAGAGCCTATGTGGCGCCAAGAATGATGGACCTTTTCAAAGTGTCCTTCGATAACATCAGCCTAGATTTTAAATTGAAGCGTTTTCTGGCAGGGCGCGGCGTTCCGCTTATCACACGTCATCAACGCTGGCTGGGATCGTTCGTTGATGAAGAGAAATCCTCGCTGCTGCAAAACTGGATGAAACCGGTATTACGCGAAACCTATTACCAGTCTTATGAGTTCGCGCGGGAATGTGATGCAAAGAAACCGCTAAATCAGATCCTCTACAATGATATGAAAACCTATTTAGAGGGCGACATCCTCTACAAAGTGGACCGCGCCAGCATGGCTGCATCCTTGGAAGTACGCGTCCCCTATCTGAACCGCGAAGTGGTCAAGTTCGCAAACGACCTTCCTTTTGGTCTGAAATTGCACAACTTTACCGGCAAATTTCTATTAAAGAAAATGATCAAAGGCAGACTGCCAGACGAGATCATCAACCGATCTAAAAAGGGGTTTAATATGCCGGTAGCTCACTGGTTGACAAAAGATTTGAATGAGTTAATGAATGATATGCTAAGCAAATCGTTCGTTGACCGGCAGGGGCTTTTCAACCATACCTTTACCGACAAGCTGATATCGAATCACCTTGAGCATAAAATAGATAATCGAAAATTGCTCTGGACATTATTAATGTTTCAATTATGGTACCAACATTACATTGAATAGGATAACTATGGCACAGGATATTACTTCTCGTAAATTAAATATTGGATCAGGAGAATTTCCAAAACCGGGTTACGTCAACGTCGATTATTTTTCCAACACGCCGCCGGACGTTTCACATAATCTCGATCAATTTCCCTATCCCTTTGAAGATAACTCTTTTGAAGTCATCGAGGCTGATCACGTCTTGGAACATCTGCAGCATGTTTTCGATGTGATGCGCGAACTTCACCGAATTTCGGCGCCGGGTGGAATGGTCCGCATACGGGTGCCGCATTTTTCAAGAGGATTTACTCACGCAGACCACAAACGAGGTTTTGATGTGACATTTCCGTATTACTTCAACCCCAAATTCCTGCCCGGATATCAAAACTTTGAATTCAAGCTTACAAAAACGCGCCTGACCTGGTTTTCACAGCCTTACATGAAAAAGAGCGTCATGCCGCATATTTTGGTCTACACCGGAATGGTACTCGGTGCGGTTATCAACTTTTTTGCAAACCTTTCCCCCTGGGCATGCTCAAGGATATGGTGCTTCTGGGTGGGAGGATTCGAAGAAGTGGAATTTGTATTTCAAACCGTAAAATAACATATCCATCAATGAGAAAATCTACTTTATGGGTATGGACGCTGCTGGCATTAATTGCAGTGGTTCCAAGAATACCTTGGCTTGCCCTCCCGCTGGAAAATGACAGCGGCGCAAATGCATTTCTCGCCCTGCAGATACTGCGTGGTGAGATTCTGTACGATAAGTTTCATACCGGTCATCACCTGCCAGGCATTTATTACACTTTTGCATTCGCATTCAAAATCTTTGGCGATTTACCAACCTCACCGAAGATTTTGTTGTTCTTCTTCGTTATTGCCACATGCTGGGGAATCTACCTAATTGGACGCGACCATTTGGATGAAACCAGCGGCATTCTGGGCGCAGTTTTCTATGCATTGGTGTCATCGCAGGCGCTGTTTTCCGGAACCACCGCAGCCATAGAACATTTTGCAAACCTTCCGCTCACTGTCACAATATTTTTATTGCTGCATTTCTTTCAAAAAGGCTCCTCCCCCAAAGCCTTCTTTTGGGTGGGCGTGCTATCTTCAATATCTGTTTTGTTCAAAATCGTATACATCGCACCACTGGCAACAGCAGGTTTTTCGATCCTGATCAGCGCATGGCTTGACCGTGAAAAACCGGACAACTGGAAAATCCTCATTTCGCGCACAATAGCCATTTCCATCGGCTTTATCTTGCCCTTGACGCTGACCGCCTCTTACTACGCCGGTCATGGGCTATGGGATCGATTCATATTGGTCTTCAAATTTGGGTTTAAATACTTTTCCAACTCTGAGCTTTCCGCACTGATATTCCCCAGACCGTTTGGATTTCCACTCTTCGTCACAGGAGTGAATAATGCGGCTCTTCTCGCCATCGGTCTGATCGGAACCTATCGATTTGTCCGCCGCTCCATACCGGCGAAGGATACGTCAAGTCTTGCGCTTCTCTCTCTCTCGGTCTGGCTGATTCTTTCATTCGCATCCACAGGCCTGCGCGGAGGCGGATACGAACATTATGTACTGATCGTACTCCCGCCGCTTGCCCTTGCAGCCGGGTTTGAGATTTCGTCCGCTTATAAACGGCTGCAAAACACCAAATCCCAAAAACAAGCAAAACTCGTATCCGGTCTATTGACCGCCACGGTTGTCGCTCTTTTCTTTGCGGTAAATTTCAGGTTATATGTGCAGTTTTTTCAAAATCAATTTACACCGATCTCCACTTCCGCAAATCCATTCGCCTCAAATGCAGAGGAGGAACTTGCAGAATATTTAAAAACACATACGTCGCCAGATGATTTCATCTATCTCTGGGGAAACAATGTGCAACTATATTATTACGCGGACAGGGTCCCCCCCATCGATATTCTCTGGCCCGATTACGTTGGCGCAACCGGCTCCCCTGAACGGATATTTACAGACAAAACAACTTATATAATCCTTGAGAACTTTCCCCCTGCCCCACAATGGCTTTTAGATGGTCTTGTACGCCAGTATTCATTTGAAACCACAATCGCGGGGAGAGATTTCTATCGGCTCAATAACGCACCATAACATCAAATGGACAACATCTCATGAAAAATAAAATTGTCCCCATACTTTTGTTAACCTGGCTTTTGATCTTATTAACACTTTTTTACATCGTTCAAAAACCCGATTTCCTATCTATTAGTGCAGGTATAGGCAATTTTCTCCTAACGATCCTCATCCCCACGTGGATGATCTTACTTTCACTTAACATCGGTTCTTACTTCATGCCAGATTGCGACTCTATCGAAAGAGTCATTTTCAGCTCTGCCATCGGCATGGGTATCTTTGGGCTTGCCGGTTTCGGTCTTGCCATTTCAGGCTGGGCAAATCAAACGACATTTTTGTTAATATTCATAATCCTCACTGCCTATTTTGGCTACACCAGAAAACTTGAAAGCGTTTGGGTGGACTTAAGGCAAACCGTCATTTCCATTAAGGAGAGCACCAAAACGATACAGGCATGGATTCCCGTTGCAGTTGGAACTTCCATTGGGCTTGCATTTCTTATGGGACTGGCTCCCCCAATCGAAGATTTTGATGCCATGCTTTATCACCTTTACGTGCCGGAATTATGGCTGCGTGGAGGAGGGCTTTTCCTAAGCAAGGCTGTTGGATATTGGGTGCCGCACATTGTTGAGGGCATTTTTGTCTTTCCCCTCGTATTCGGCGTGGATTCCGCCGCGCATCTTATCCACCTTTTCTGGCTGGTACTCACCATGCTTCTGGTCTGGCACTGGGCAGGAAAGATATCAAACACTTCTACCAGTTGGCATGCAGTTGTGATTATGCTTGGTATGCCGTCGCTGTTGTGGCTGGCAAGCTGGGCATACAATGACTTCACCTTGGCGTTTACAGGAACTGCTGTCATTTATTCTGTCTGGCGGTGGCGGGAAACAAAAAATATTCGCTGGGCAGTGATCGGCGGCATCATGGCAGGACTTGCCATGGGCGCAAAGTATCAAAGCTTTTTCATGCCGGTGATAGGAGCGCTGCTGATTCTCATATGGGAACGTGGTACTTTCATCCAACGCATCCGAACCTCCGCCATTTTTTCAGCAGCAACAATTCTATTTGCCTTTCCCTGGTATCTGCGAAATTGGTTATGGACAGGGAATCCAGTCTACCCCTTTGTTTTTGGCGGAAGAGGGTGGGATTCTTTCCTCAGCAGTTTCCAACCAGGCATTTCTGGAACCGGCATCGGGTACAACCTGCCCAAAATCCTCCTCCTGCCCTTTACCACCATGTTGGGAACCCAGGATGCAAATTTCTTTGACGGCAGGTTTGGACCATTCTTCCTTATCCTTTTCCCAATCGCTGTATGGTCATTCTTCAAGGTAAAGGACGATAAAGGGCGAAGCGCCCTGGTTATCATTTACCTGCTAAGTTTGACCGGTATCGCCTCATGGACCCTCGGCGTCATAAATATTCAAGGGCTTTTCCAAAGCCGTTATCTATTCCCATCCCTTATTCCATTAACCATACCGCTTGCAATGGGACTTAACGCACTGCAAGAATTTGACACACCGCGATTAAAGATCAGTTTTATCTTCCGAACCATATTGGCAATCACTGTCTTTATTAATTTATTTAACTTCAGTCTGCAGACAATTCTTCGAGACCCGCTAAGTGTGGCACTTGGAATGACATCGCGTCAAAGTTATATGGAATCACGCCAACAGGGATATACACAGGCGCTCGAACTCATAGCAAGCATCCCCAATGAAGCGAGGGTATATTTCCTCTTCGAACCCCGCGCTTATGGCATGCAAGCTGATGTTGTACCTGATAGTGTACTGGCAAATTTTGAACACGATTTGTACATCCACGGTACATACGAAAAAGCCTTCGACGCGTGGAAAGCCGAAGGCTATGAGTATGTATTGATCTCCCAAACTGGAGCAGACTTTGCGCTGGAAAACAAACCAGAGATCCGCTCACAACTGGAGCAAATTATTGGATTAATGAGAGAAGTTGGTGAAACAAGGGATGGCGATTACATACTATACAGGATCCCATAAATTACATCACCGAATCCAATATCAGCGCGAGGAAGATGAACGCCAAATACATGCTGGACCAGCGGTACATCGTCCAAGCGACCTTGTTGCCGCCCACACGAAAAACCCTCCACGCCGCGTACAATAGGAGAAGTCCCAGCACCACGGCGGAGATAAGATAAATGGTGCCAGCCAGATTGAAGATAGGAAGCAGAAGCGTCACCACGATCAACTCAACAGTGTAGATCAAAATCTGTCTGCGGGTCTTTTCCTCACCCTCCACAACAGGCAGCATGGGAACACCCGCGCGGGCATAATCATTCTTTCGGACAATCGCCAACGCCCAGAAATGCGGCGGGGTCCACATAAAGATAATGGCGAAGAGAATCCAAGCCGCAAGGCTGAGATTTCCCGTTGCAGCCGCCCAACCCACCATGGGCGGAATCGCGCCAGCGCCGCCGCCGATAACGATATTTTGAACCGTCGCCCGCTTAAGCCACACACTGTAAAAGAACACGTAATAAAATATTCCCGCCAAGGAAAGCAATGCGGCAAGGAAGTTCACATACCCAGCCATTACATAATAACTTAGCAGGCATAAAGCCAACCCATAAGAAAGCCCTTCTGCCGCCGTCAAACGCCCGTCTGCCAAAGGGCGCTTGGATGTGCGCTGCATATTCTTATCCAATTCGCGGTCGATGTATTGATTCAAAGCGCTCGAACCTGCCGCCGCCAGCATCCCGCCAAAAAGCGTCCAGAATGTGAGTGAAAACGAGGGCCACGCCTTGCCGCCTGCAACCAGACCGCCGTATGTGGTCACTAGCAATAAAGCCACGATCAACGGCTTGGAAAGAATAAAGTAATCCTTCAATCGCTGACGCCAGTCGAATTGATAGTCCGCAACTCCATCCTCTTCGAGCGTCCCTGATACGAACACCAGCATTGCCAGAGATATCCAAAGAGAAACGGCTGTGACCGTATGAAGCACAACCAGGTGCAGCGGAAAATTGCGCACAACGACGATCGCGCCAACGAAAGCCTGTCCTAAAAACAAAATACCGGTTACGGTTGTAAGCGGGAGCAGGGTTGGATGATGGCGCTGTTCACGCCACGCCATGCGCCATACTGCGAACATCACGATCGACGCCATACCCACCAAAGCCAGGTGGATCAGTTTCAAATAACCGATCGGCGCGGTTGGTATACATACGGGCCAGCCTGAGCAAAAGAATGCCGCACCTGAGATCGTTACCAAACGCCCGACAACCGTTAATATAAAAACCGCCAATAACAGCAAAGCTGTCCTGCGCGCAAAAGATGTCCGCAATGTATATTTCATCTAATCTTCCTGTTTCCGCAAATAGAATGGGTACCCAAAAAACAAAATGGTTGCAAATGTGAACCATTGCAAAGCATACCCGAAATGCGGGCCTTCCGTCAATTCAATAATTGGCTGATACGGGATGGGCGGGGTGTTATCGCTTTCTTCAATATCGGGCTGAATATATACAGATAAAATGGGATAAGGAAACTGCCCGGACATTTTCTCAATATCGAAATTATTCCACACCGCAAGTTTACTTCCATCTACAGGCAGCGCATCCGCGACGCCGCCGATGGCTGGTTTGGTCTGCCCAAGCCGAATCTGCCCTGCGACCGTCACTCCGCCCGCTTCATCATAGGCACGCCAATCTTCAGGCGAAGAATTGCCATCAGCGGAGATCCAGCCGCGGTCCACCAAAACAGCTTCGGGCTGGCTTGAGCCGTTGGACGTCTCAAAGAGAAGCGGCGTGATGAGATGGTATCCGTAAAGTCCATCGTTGTATTGATTCCGTATTGCAATTTGATTCTCGAAATCGTAGGTGCCTGTCACCGACACAGCGCGCCATTCCATGGAAGCGATGTCTTCAGGGATCGTTTGATTCAAGTCCAGGGGAATTGCTGCCTTCATTGACTCAACCTGATGATTAAATGCGCGGCGCTGGTCGAGACGGTCCAGTTGCCAGATGCCCAGGCGAATGCACAACGCAGTACCTGCAAAAACAAGCAGTGTAGTGATAAGCCACTTCAATGAAAACATTCTGCGGATGACGGTCATTCTGTCTTATTTTCCTTCTTTTCACCGATCAACCCGCTGTAAACAGCGATCACAAAGGAAAGGGGAAGCCCGGCAAATAGAATACCAGCCAGCCGCGTCCCCCATGTGACCGGTTGCTGTACGTTCAAACCGAAATACTTTGTGGGTTGAAAGCTGCATTCGAACGCAAGGTTTTGCTCCGAGTCAAGACTTAAACTAGCCGAAGCGCCTGCGGGAATCCAAAGCGGACCCAGGGTGTGGTCTTCATTATCCTGGTTTACTACTTTCAGGGTGTCTCCGACCACAAACGTCATACTATCTGGAATATCTGGCGGGGCTTCGCCATCCCTGATTTTTTCCGCCGTTCCAGAAGGAATGACGATCTCCACAACGGTTGGTTCGCGGTTCTCACGCTTGAAGAAATAATAACCGACCTCTGTGGTGATGATCGCAATCGTAAATCCCAAAACAAATGAGAGGAGAATGCGTTTAAACGTGAAGTTCATTTATTCCTGCTCCAGCAGTAATTTTATATCGTGAACAATATCATCGACGGGTGTGCCATACGAATAGGAAAGCCGCAGGTTTCCGTTCTGCCCGATCAGGAAAAGACGCGCGGTGTGATTAATGATCACCCCAAAAGCGGAATCCGATTGTGTAACTTCGCGCACAATGGAGTATTCATCCCAAATTGGCGCAAGTTCGCTTTCCGTCCCGCTCAAGCCGATAAACGATGAATTAAAGTGATCAACATATTCCTGGATCTTTTCAGGCGTGTCTCTGTCAGGGTCCACAGAAACGAATACAACCTGCGTATCCTGTGCCTTGTCTCCCAATTTATCGGTCACCTGTTTCAATTCGGCGAGGGTAGTCGGGCAAACATCCGGGCAGGAAGTGTACCCGAAAAAAAGCAGGACGATCTTACCGCGTTCATCGCTGAGACGAAACTGGGTTCCATCCGCTTTTGTCAGCGCAAATTCAGGCGCGGACGGAAACGGCTCGACGTAGGATGTGCCACGGTAAGAGGGCGGCTTGGCAAATATAATCAATGATGCTGTAACCAACGCAAGCACGAGGACAATGCCCGCCCCCGTCCATAACAATTTTCTATCCATTTTCTCTCCAATGATCTAACGATCAAATCCACGCAAAATGCTTTGCGCCATTTATGTCTTCATTCTACGACTTTCTCTATCCCGTCTGTAGAATTATAAAACCCTAAACGATACCCGGCACAAAACTTATGGTGGACTTAAAAAAATTCCGCCACCTCAACGGCGGCGGAATTTCGATATTTATTTTACTGCCGTTCCGATCAAATATAAGGCTGGGTAAAAGAAGATCCATACCAAGTCCACGAAGTGCCAGTAGACCGTGGAGGCTTCCACGCCCCAGTGTTTCTCAGCAGTGTATACGCCTTTACGGGCGTTGTTCCAAACGATGCCGAGGAAGATCAGCCCGGTCAAAACGTGAAATGCATGCATACCCGTCATCATGTAGAACACGGCTCCCGTCGGACCTGTAGCCGGACTGCCAAAACCGGCGGTCAGTCCTTCCGCTGCAGCCAAACGCCACTCCACAAAGACCACGCCGATCAAGAATCCCAGCCCCAATATAAAGGTGATCAAGGTGTTGTTCATGAATTTCTTGGTATCACCAAAAGACATGGCAATCTCACCGCGGTTCATGAAGAAGGACGAAACAAGCAAAACAGCCGTCACGCCCAAACCGAGGTATTGATTCAACTGCCCCGGGCGGGAAAGCCCCAAAAGATTAAGGCGCATCACCATCAAACCGGCAAACACGAACGTATCTGAAAGGAGGAAGAGCCACAGACCGAAACGGTTCGTGTTGGTTTTATATGAATAGGAATGATGGTCCAGGTCGGCATCCTCCTGGTTCAATTTATAGATATGCATGTAGTAGTAGGCAACCAGCGCGGCTTTAGCGATCGCCACCACCACCAATAGGGGCACTGCATCAAAGGCAACAGCAATGGCAAATTCCAATGCCGTCAAAACAGCCAAATAAACGAAGATCACCACACCCTGGCTAAAAGCGGATGATTTATTCTGTGTATGTTCCATTGATTCTCGCTCCAAGCCTTATTTATGTGCGTTTACCGCAGGCTCAACGAATTTGATATAACCGTCATCTCCCGAGCCATAACCATACGGCTCACCCACCACTTCAAGCGGCTTTTCATAATTGTGGACAGGCATCGGTGAAGGAACCTGCCACTCCGGTGAACGGGAGTTCCAAACGTTCCCTTCGGCTTTTTCGCCGTTCTTGATACTGTTGAAGAAGTTGAAGAAGAAGATCAACACCGAAAGAGCGATCAAGAAAGCGGCAATGGTGACAACGAAGTGAGTGGCGTCGAGGTGAAGCGCGGGATCGTAGTCCACGATGCGGCGGCGCATCCCCAGCAGCCCAACATACATCATGCCGAATGTCATCACGAAGAAAGCGGGGGTCATCAACCAAAAATGGATCTTGCCAAGCGTCTCGTTCATGCGGCGACCGGTCGCTTTGGGGAACCAGTAGTAAATGGCAGCAAAGAACGGGAAGACAAATCCACCGAAGATCGTATCGTGGAAGTGACCAACGATGAAGTAGGTATCGTGTAGTTGAAGGTCAGTTGAGACGATCGCGTTCGGAGGTCCAGAAAGACCGCCCATCAGGAATACCACGATCCCGCCGAGGACGAAGAGCATGGGGGTGGGAGTGGAAATTTTCCCCTTCCACATGGTGGCAACCCAGGAGAAGAACTTCACACCGGTAGGAATAGCAACCAGCAGGGTGCTGTACATGAACGGGATCCGCAGGTATTCATTCATACCGGAGGTGAACATATGATGCGCCCAAACCACAAAGCCGACCAGCGCGATTCCAAGTGATGACATGGCGATCCACTTATAGCCGAACAAAGGTTTGCGGACGAAAACCGGCAAAAGTTCAGAAATCACGCCAAGCCCCGGAAGAACGAACACGTATACAGCCGGATGTGAATAGAACCAGAACAAATGTTGGAATAGAACCGGGTTCCCGCCTTTCGCAGGGTCAAAGAATCCCATACCAAAGAGACGCTGGAACATCACCAACTGGAAGGACAGACCGATCAATTGTGTGGCGGTCAGAGCGATCAAGCCGGTTGCCACCGCAGCCCACACAAGGATGGGCAGGCGCCAGGCGGTCATGCCTTTGGCTCTCATTCGAACCACTGTCACAAGAACATTGAGCGAACCGAGGATCGAAGACCAACCCGCCACAAAAACGCCAAGGAAGAACATCTGCATACCAACAGGGGCTCGAGCCGAAAGCGGAGGGTACCCCGTCCAGCCGGTATCGAACCCGCCGAGGAAGAGGCTCATCAACAAAAGCACTGCTGCGGGTACAGAAACCCAATAGGAAAATGCGTTCAAGCGCGGGAACGCCATATCCTGCGCCCCGAGCAGAAGCGGAACCACATAGTTGATGAAGCCCGCCGTTCCAAGCAGGATCGACACGATCATGATCATGCCGTGCAGGGACATCAATGAGTTATAGAGCTGCGGTCCGTTCTGGCTGAATAAATTCAGGTTAGTGGTCAGGAATTGCAACTGTGATTCAGCAAGCTCAGAACGGAAGATCAAAGCGAATAAGCCGCCGATGCTGATAAGCAGCAACGCAGTGACCGTATATTGCACACCAATCACTTTGTGATCAAGTGAAACCGCAAAATATTTTTCCCAGCCATGATAATGTTCTTCATGTTCGTCAGGAGTATCGATACCGCGAGTCCACTTCATCCAATCGTCCAACACACCCACCCCAAAGAGGAAGGAAATTGCACCGGTCAACGCGCCAAAGACCCAGGAAGGTTCGGTAAAGAAGAAATCACCAAACGCCGGCAGTCCCATGATTGCGCGAATGCCCGCAACTAAAAGCCCGCCCACAAGGGTGCCCAACACCTGCCAAACCAGACCACGGGTAATGCCGCGAAAGCCGAAAACACCCAGAAAGAAAGCTGTAAACGCAAAGAGCAAAGCAAAAACGGAAGGCACAGGGCCAGAAAATCGGAGGCTCTTAACCATGAGGAAATCAAGACCAAGACCAAGTCCGTATCCCACCGCCCCGAAGACAACCAAAAACAGGATGCCACGCCAAAATGGTTTTATGTTTTTCATTTCAAATCCTTCTCATATTATTTCAGCGTCTTGATGTACGCGATAATGTTCGAGATCTCCTCATCCGTCAAACTGAAAGCAGGCATCACATTTGCAGGGAAACCTTCAACCACTTTTACATTCGGATCTTTTATGGATTCTGCCAGATAGGCTTCATCGGCAGTGGTAGTGGTTCCATCTGCAAGAGGAACCTCAGAGCCGAACAGATCGAACCAGGTTGGACCTGTGAGCTTTGTCCCGTCCGCTGAGTGGCAGCCTACACAACCATTCGATGTTGCCAGCACTTTCCCCTGCCCCTCTGGTGTCTTCGAAGCCGCAGCAATCGCTATCTGTTCCTGAACCCAGGCATCATAGTCCGCCTGGCTGGTCACAACGAGCGGGTTTTCCATATAGGCGTGAGAAGTGCCACATAATTCCGCGCAACGGACTTTGTAGCTGCCTTCCAGATCCGGCGTAATGCGATATTCGGTGGTACGACCAGGCACAACGTCCTGCTTGAGGCGGAATTCAGGCACCCAAAATGAATGGATGACATCCGCAGATTCCATCTTTAAGACCACCTGTTGATCGACGGGAAGATGCAGTTCACTGCTGAAAAAACCATATTGAGGATATTCGAATGTCCATGTGAATTGCTGCGCCTTGACATTGATCACCATGGCATTGGGGTCGACACGACGTTCCTCCCCCAACGTATACGCGCCAAAGTAGGCGAAAATCACCACAATGATGAGCGGCATGATCGTCCAGGCAATCTCAAGCTGGGTATTCCCCTCCACGTGTTCGCCGTCTTTCATCTCCCCTTTTTTCTGACGGAAGAAAATCAGACTATAAACGAGCGGCACAACGATCAGGGAGAATAAGAAAGAAATAACCCATATCTCCCAATGCCACATCTGGTCGACAAAAACAGCCTGTGCGCTCGCAGAAACGGGATTCATGTGTCTGGCAAGCCCGACAGCATCAATGCCCATGTATGTGAGTATGGTCATGAGGATGACCAATACCCCCACAATTACAAAATGGTACATAGATTCTCTCCTCAAAAAAGTTGAACGGGATTTATATCCCAATGATTAACTGAAATTGGACTAATTTTGTATAATTTGTCTCAATTTTCACAAGTTTTGATTATAACAAAATCTTTTTTGCTTGTCACTATAGCATGTATTGATTTTCACAAAATCTTATGAAGAATCGCATGAATACTTTTTACAAATCCAGTGCTATAACACGATCTTTATTATTATGATGCGTAATTCGTTAGGCAAGATTCAATTCGCTCAATAATTCACTGCTGTGATCGGCAGGACGTACATTTTCATAAACTTTTTTGATCATGCCCTGCGCATCGATCAAGAAAGTTGTCCGCAGCACGCCTTCGTATTCCTTACCCATAAACTTCTTAGGTCCCCAAACTCCATAGAGATCACAGATCGCGTGCCCTTCATCTGCCAGCAGGGGAAATGGAAGTTGATATTTCGCCTTGAACTTGTCGTGCGATTTGACCGAATCAGGGCTTACGCCGAGAATGACAACACCCGCCTCTTCATACGCAGAATAATCATCGCGGAAATTACACGCCTCCGTGGTACATCCTTTTGTGTCATCCTTCGGGTAAAAGTACAGAATCACATTCCGACCATGATAATCGGATAATTTATGAATGGTATTGGTATCGTCTGGGAGTTCAAAATCGGGGGCGGAAATACCGGCAGAAATAGGCATAGTTTCTCTCTCCAAAGAAATGTCCGCGTATTATACCCGCAAACAATACCCAAACCAAACTGCCGGAAACCTTACCAATTCCGGCAAACCCTACGGTATAATTGCGCCGCTTGCAGCACGCAACCGGGGATGTGCTGGAACTGGCAGACAGGCATGACTTAGGATCATGTGCCGCAAGGCGTGTGGGTTCGACCCCCACCATCCCCACTACTATCTTATACAGACCTTATAGGTCTTGGAGGAACCTTTGAACATCGAAAAGCAATATCAGGAAGATCATTCAGTTAAACTGGTCGTCGAAGTCGATCAGGAGAAAATGGAAAGCTACAAAAAACGCGCGGCGGCAAAGATCTCGCAGCGAGGCAATATCTCCGGTTTTCGCCCCGGAAAAGCGCCGTATCACATCGTGGCGCGAATGTACGGCGAAGCGGCGATCGCCGAGCAGGCAGTTGACCTGTTCATCGACGCGGAATATTCCAATATCCTGAAAGAGGCGGATGTAAACCCCGGCGCCTCTGGAAGCCTGGAAAACATCGAGAGCATGGATCCGCCCAAGTTTGTTTTCAGCATCCCGCTCGCGCCGGAAGTTGACCTTGGTGATTACCTCTCGGTTCGACTCCCCTACGAGTGGCAGGCTCCTGAACAAAAGGATGTGGATGCCGCTTTGGAAGACCTTCGCCAGATGTACGCCTCCACCGAGACTGTGGAGCGCGCCATCGAACCCGGAGATTACGTACTCCTCGACGTTTCCTCGGAGACGCCCGAACTCAACCGCACCGGCTTTGCAACATTCGTCCGCACGGAAGACCGCGATACTGAATGGCCCTATAACGGCTTCGCCAAAGAACTCATCGGTCTCAAAGCCGGTGAAAGCAAGACCATCAAGCATACCTTCCCCAAAGATTGGGAAGTGGAAGAACTGCGCGAAAAGGATGTGGAGATCAATGCCACCATCAAGACAGTACGCGGCGTCACACTTCCTGATGTGGACGATGAATTTGCCAAAACAACCGGCGCAGGCGAAAATGTCGAAGCCTTGATGGAAGCCGTCAAGAGAGATGTGGAAACCCGCTCCCAGAACGAGTACGATGACACATACTTCGTCGACCTGATCGAAAAGATCAAAGAAGGCGCAACCATCAAATATCATGCCCATACGTTGGAGCATGAAGGCGAACATGTTCTGGAAGACCTCGCCCAGCGACTTTCACAGCAGGGCATGGACCTCGAGACTTACTTCAAAGTCCGCAACACCACTCGCGAGGCGTTCATCGAATCAGACGTGAACCCGGTTGCACAAAAACGGCTGGAACGCGGCTTGATCCTCGATGAGATCGTCCGCAAGGAAGAGCTGCAGATCGATGAAGAAGCGCTTAACGCAGAATACAGCAACGCGTTGAACAGCCTCGTGATGCAGGGCATGGACCTCAACAAGATCCGCGGCGGCAAGAAGGGACAGCGCCAACTGAGCGAAGCCATTGCCATGGACGCCGCCAGCCGTGTGATGACCCGCAAAGCTTTGGACATGATCAAATCCATTGCCACTGGAAATTACAAGACCATCGAAGAACGCGCGGAAGAAGCAAAGAAAGCCGCAGAAGCCGTTGCTGAAGAAACCACAGAAACTGCGGAAGCCCCCGTCGAGGAACCTGCGTCCGCTGAGGATGGCGAGGAAAAAGCCTCAGAGTAGAAAAGGCTCATAACTAGCCAGCAGGCTCAAAGTCCGACAATGAAGCGTGCGTCGCGCCCAAAACTTAAGTTCGTAGTATCAGTCACAGGCGCGGCGCACTTTCATATCACCAATCAAAATCTAATATAAATCCAATATACGTCCGGTAGCATTGGTCGAAATATAAGGAGACAGACATGATCCCAGATTTCAAAAATGTAGTTCCGATGGTCGTTGAAAATACGGGCCGGGGCGAACGCGCTTACGACATTTATTCATTGCTGCTGCGCAACAATATTGTTTTCCTGGGCACACCGATCGACGACCAGGTTGCGAATGTGATCGTTGCCCAGCTTCTTTTCCTGAACCATGAAGATCCCGAGAAGGAAATCCGCATGTACATCAACTCACCCGGCGGACAGATCTATGCGGGACTCGCCATTTATGACACGATGCAGATCATCTCGAACCCGATCAGCACTGTGGCAGTTGGTGTGACCGCCTCTTTCGGGACCGTGTTGTTGACTGCTGGAACCAAGGGTCGACGCTACGCCCTGCCGCACGCCACCGTGCATATGCACCAGCCCCTCGGCGGCGCACAGGGACAGGCAACCGACATCGAGATCGCTGCCAAGCAAATTTTGCGCCAGAAGGCGCTGCTCAACGGCGTGCTTGCCAAGCATACCGGGCAGACTTTGGAAGTGATCGAACGTGATGCTGACCGCGACTTTTATCTCGATGCCCAACAGGCAGTGGATTACGGTTTGGTCGATCAGATCATCGAAACGCCCGAAAAGGTTGCGTAAATCTTAATCGGACTAGAAGCAGACCTCGAGGAGAAATCTTCGAGGTCTTTTGTTTGCAAAATATCCTTTGGGTATAATCTCCGCTGCGCAAATTCATGATACTTCGCAAGTATATTGAAAATCCAAAATCGCAAATCGTAAATTTATGATCCCTTCAAACATAAAAGCCCTCATCCTCGATATGGACGGCGTGCTCTGGAAAGGCGACGCTCCCATCGGTGACTTACCTGCCACGTTCAATCGAATCCGCGAGCGCGGGTTGAAATTCGTCTTCGCAACCAATAACGGGACCAAAACTCCCGAGGAATATCAGCAAAAATTACATGACCTGGGCGTGGAAATCGAGCCGAATCAGGTCATCACATCGGCATTGGGAATCGCATTCCTGATGGCACAGAAGCATCCCAAAGGCACAAAGATTTTCTTAATCGGCGAAAACGGTATGAAAGCCGCTTTGGAAGAAAAAGGATTCGAAATTCTGGGCGTGGAAAATGCGCCTCTGGCTCAAGCCGTAGTCATGGGAATCGACCGCGAGATCAATTTCCAAAAAGTAGCAGAAGCCACTCTGCTTGTGCGAGCGGGAATTCCGTTCTATACGACCAACACCGACCGAACCTTCCCCACCCCGCGCGGGGAAATCCCTGGGTCGGGTTCGTGGCTCGCGGTGGTCATTTCCGCGACCGGGGTCGAACCGATTGTGGCAGGGAAACCCTTCCCTTACTTGATGGAACTTGCGCTGGAGCGACTGGGCACATCCAAGGAAGAGACTCTCGTCGTCGGCGACCGCCTCGAAACGGACATTGCGGCTGGTCAGGCGGTGGGAAGTCCGACCGCCCTCGTGCTGAGCGGAGTTTCCAAACGCGAGGAAGCCAAGGATTGGAATCCCAGCATTATTGCGGAGAGTTTGTCTGTGTTGGTTGAGTAAAAAAATAGACCTGCTTTTGGCAGGTCTATTTTTTTACTCCAAGTGCCGTTTATGGGCACTTTTTTGTTACAGTTTTTGTGTCAGCGCTGCCAGCACTGTTGAATGCGGCAACACCAAAGGTTGATGTAACATCTTTGTCAAAGAAACTCCCGCTTGGGATGGTATAAGACGTCGCGTTCGCTTGCGCCTGCCCGATCACTGTCCCATTGACATAGATATAGAACCCGGTTTCATTATCGGATTGATCCGCCCATGTAAGCGTCCCGGCATGTTCATATTGCGTCCCTCCAGTTCCGCCCAAAGTACAACTGAGGGTAATATCGGGGTTATCCACAGGGTTAGGTTTAGATGCAGTAGTACCCGTCGCTGTAGCAGTTGCAGTCGCGCCGGTTGACGCTCCGCCTACATTGACCTTGATATAGAACGATGAACCGAAATTTTGTCCATCATCGTTGGTCAGAATCCAATAACCGATGGCATCTCCTGCTGTTGCTGGAGCAGTCAACGAGATGGAAATATCAGCGGACTGTCCAGCCGGGACGGAGACACCGATTGGTGTAGCAGTTCCGCCCATGGCATTACCGGACACGAAACTGACTTTGTATGTAGCTGTCCAATCACAGGAGCCTGTATTTTGCAATTTCCACGTTTTGGTCATTGCCTGTCCCGAAGTAACAACTGTGTCATCCGGAAAGGTTACGTCATTTACATAAGCCGAATTATTACATCCCACAGCACCAGACGGCGCCGAAGACGTATTATTGATAACCGGCTGGGTCGCGAACAGAGTGGGGCTTACAAGGGATGTGGCGGTGACCGCAGGGGTTGCAGTCGCCATCAACGTTGGCGTAGCGGACGGTACACCGGCTTGCAGCGTCAATTGTTGAGCGGCAAGCGTTGCGGCAGCGTTGGTATAAACTACAGTCACTTCATCTTCTCCGCTGCTCCCGCCTCGAAAAGCCATAATTATGGCAATTATTCCCGAAAGAGTGAGTACACCAACCAATACCCAAAGAATGATATTCCGCGGACCAGCTGGTCTTGTATTTAATGGTTTCAACATTTAGTTCTCCTTTGTATACATGCAAGGTTTAAAATTATATGTAGAAAAAATTAATAGTACATAGGAGTTTCCCTACGATATTCCTACTTTTATTGTACGATAAGGGAATCTCAATTAGAGCAAACTGTCTGCTAAAATCATAGATATGTCCACTATCTATGATCTTGACCTTAACGATCTGGAATTACTCCTAAACGAATGGAACGAACCTGCCTACCGCGCCAAACAGATATGGCAGGGACTATACCAGCAACTATATTCCTCGCCGGAACAATTCAGCAACCTGCCAAATTCCCTGCGTACCAAACTTGAGGAAGAGTTCAAATTCATCCCATTCTCGGTAAGAACCTACCTGGATTCATCCGACAAATCCACCCGCAAAACCTTGTTCGAATTGGAAGATGGGAATCTGATCGAATCCGTGCTGATGCGCTACGGCGACCCGGCAGACGAGCACGATTCCCATTCAATGGGAAAGCCGACAAAGCAAAGACGCACACTTTGCATCTCCACGCAAGCAGGCTGCGCCATGGGATGCGTCTTCTGCGCAACCGGTCAGCTCGGATTCAAACGGAATCTATCCAGCGGCGAGATCGTTGCGCAGGTCATGTATTACGCGCAAATGCTAAAAGAGCGGGATGAAGTCGTCAGCAATGTTGTTTTTATGGGGATGGGCGAACCCTTCCATAACTACGACAATGTGATGGCAGCCATCGACCGGCTCAACGATGCGGACGGTTACAAATTCGGCGCACGGAGATTGACCATTTCCACCGTGGGGCTTGTGCCTCAGATCCGCCGCTTTGCAGAGGAACAACGACAAGTGAACCTTGCCATCTCACTCCACGCCACGGACGACGAGGAACGCCTCGCCATCATGCCGGTAAACAAACGCTATAAGATCGATGACGTGATCGAAGCCTGCAAATACTATATCGAAAAGACTCATCGCCGTGTCACTTTCGAGTGGGCGTTGATAAACGGAGTGAATGACACCCCGGAAGTCGCACACAAACTTGCCGCGCGGCTTAAAGGCATGCTTTGTCATGTCAATGCAATACCGCTAAACCCAACGCAGGGCTACAATGGCGAGGCAACAGATCGTCAGCGGGCACAAATATTCAAGGAAACGCTGGAACAAGCCGGAATTCCATGTACGATCCGTATGAGGCGCGGAATCGACATCAACGCGGGATGCGGTCAACTTGCAGGCGCGGAGTCAAAATGATCCAATTTCACAAGTTAAGAAATATGTCAATGGAATAATTTAAAAATAGTACTGTGGTTTGAGACCATATCATACGATATGGTGTATAATCGAAATATCTTAACAAGCTTAAAAGAAGTTTCGTCGGCAATTTGTAAATAAAGGCATTATCCTAATCAACTTATGAAGACCACAACTCTTTTGGTCATAGAAGCCAAACACGCAGAAGTCCCTTCCTTTGCAGCAGATTTGCAGAAGAAGGGATTTGATGTACATATTGCACAAAACGGCAGCAAAGCTGTTGCTTTATTGAAGGAAGTCAGCCCAAGCCTCGTGGTGGTCAATGCAGCATCCATGCGAAGCACCGGGCTGCGCATCTGCCAATCTTTGCGGGAGAAAGACCCGAAGCTTCCCATCATCTTGATCCTCGATGAAGACAAGGAAGTCAACAAAGACGCAGCGGATTCTGTATTGACATTACCGTTCACCGTTCAAAAACTTTCCAACCGCATCAAACCGCTTCTGCCCGGCGACGGCAAAAATGTCCTGCACGTTGGTCCAATACGGCTCGATCTTGAAAAACGACGTGTGCGCTGCATGGGCAAGAGCACCAAGTTAACTCCCCGCCTCGTAACCCTGCTTCAACTTTTGATGGAAAAACATGGAGAAGTGGTCGAACGCGAGCCGCTCTTTAAAAAGGCATGGGAAACCAATTACACCGGCGATACACGCACGCTCGATGTGCACATCTCCTGGCTGCGACGCGCCATTGAACTCGACCCGGATAACCCGAAGTTCCTGAAAACCGTCCGCGGCGTTGGCTATCGGCTAGATATTTAGCTGGAATTGTTTTCCTTCGACCGTCACTAATCGGATGCAGACCCTGCCTCCGATTTTTATTTTTAATTCCATCGGGATCTTTCCGCTTCGCACGTGACGTTGAGCCTGTGCGGCGCTTCGGAATAGTTTCCCATTCCAAGCCGGGTCCACTTCCCAGAAATCCACGTCGAGGGAGGTCGTGAGTTGAACCAAATCCCCCATAATTTTGACGCTTATCTTTTTAGACTTGGCAGCGTATTGCAACTTTATCTTGGCATCATGCTCGACTGAAAAGACAGATTTCGTCTCTGCCAGCCGCGCCTTTGCCGTGTGGACTGCTCGAATCGATTCGTCGCAGGTGATGAATTTTCGTCCGTGTTTGGCGGCGGCTAAGGCAGTTGTCCCTGAGCCACAGAAGAAATCAGCAACGATGTCATTTTTATTGGAAGAGGCGAGGACAATACGCTCAAGCAGCGCTTCAGGCTTTTGGGTGGGATATCCCGTCCGCTCGTTGTGAAGGCGTGCCACAACAGGGAAATACCACCAATCTTCGGGCACTTTTCCACGCTCCAAGTCAGGGATTTTTCCAAAGCCCGCCTTGCGTGACGCCTTGAAAGTCGCTACAGTATTGGGGTTATACGGCTCACGGACATCGTCCACATTGAAGACATAATCCTTGCTTTTCGCATACATCAGGATGGTATCGTGCTTGCGGTTGAATGCCGTACGAATCGGGGACGGTCCATGATACGCCCAGATGATCTCGTTGATGAAATTCCCCGCGCCGAAGATCTCGTCGAGGATCAAGCGCGCGTGCGAATCGGCGTGCCAGTCGAGGTGGAGGTACAAGGTTCCAGTTGGGGAAAGCAGGCGATGCATGAGGCTCAGGCGGTCGTAGAGAAACTGCAGATATGAATCCATATCTGTCCACGAGTCGTGATAGCCTTCGGCGAGTTTCCACTTGGCGGGTTTGCGCGAATCCTCTCCCCTGCCCACGCGGGCATGGAATTGCCGATTGGTGAAGAATGGTGGGTCAGCGTAGATAAGGTTGACGCGTCCTTCATATTCAGGAAGAAGCGCCGTCATTACGGCGAGATTATCCCCAAGGATGACTCGTCCATCGGGGCGGGATTTGGGGTAACCGCGTCCCTTCGGGTGAAGGATGGAGTCCTGGGTCAGCTTGGCAGCTGTCGGCTGGGAAAGATGCTTCCCGTTCCAGTGTAGGGTTGGCATGAGAGTAGGGAAACCTCAAAGAGTGGATTCGGTTTGGGAAAAGACATCCCAATAAAAATTAATAGTGGACTTCAACAGTTGTGCCCAGCCCGCGGGTGGCAACATTCCCCTCGATGGCAACAGGGCGGCTCCAACGGAACAGCCAGCTTGCTTCGTTGGTTCGCATGTTGATACAGCCATGACTCATGGGCGCGCCAAAATTTTCATGCCAGTATGTGCCATGGAAGGCATGTCCCTTCGGCGTGAAGAAAGACGTCCACGGCACGCCGGGCAGAACGTAATTATCCACGTCTGCCAGCAGATTGCCAGTGGTCTGTTCGCCAAAATAACTGTAGCCCATGTGCTTGGCGGGCACTTTATCGAGAATGGTGAATTTTCCAGCCGGGGTTGTGGTGGGAATGCCCGTACCGCCCGTTGGGTCGCCGGGAACACCGGAGGAAATATTCGTTTGGAAAACGAGACTGCCATATTCATACGCGAACAACATCTGAGTCGTTAAATTAACTTCGATGACCTTTTGCTCATACGGCACATCGGGCGAGATCGGCACGAACATATCGTCCGGCAGGACGCGCATATGGATCGCAGGCGCATAATATGTGACATTCGAATCCAGTTCGTCGAAGATACGGTACCAGGGACCGTCATAATCTGCCATCACAGGTCCCTGCTCCACCGCGTCGATGAAATGTACCGAACCGTAATACAACGGCGGAGACATCGGCTGCCAGCCATATGCCTTGGAATAACGATACGGGGTTGTGTAAGGCACGGAAATATCCGCGACCATGCGCGTCCCTTCGGGAATGGACTTGATCGGATCCTGATAAATGGTACGCACACGATGCAAACGTCCGCGATGCATGTACCCGCCCCAAACGCGATACCAAACCGGGTTGTGTTTTGGTTCCTCGGCGGTGATCTCTTCATAAATGTGAACAAGTTCATCGCGATACCAACTCAACTCGATCCGGCTTTTATCTGTCGGCGCTTTGCGAACGGGCATATCCTTTGTGGCTATCCGCACCACGAAGCTATCGTCAAAATCGGTCAACCCGGGCAGGAACGGCGAAAACGCCAGCCCGCCCAGAGTGAGTCCGCTGATCTTTAGAAAATCTCTACGAGTAATTCGTTTCATATCGAAAATTTTACACTACATTCTTTAAGATTTTAATGAGAATATCCCAATGCAAAATAAAACTGCCCCCTGCAAAAGCAGAGGGCAGCAGACTATTCAATTGTTATTATGATTCTTCGACCGTTTCCACGATCATATCTTTGAGCAAAATTTCGAGCGCCATCGAATGTCCGCAGCGCTTATGGGTCAGGAAAAACTCACAGTCACACTGGAAAACACCATTATCGTAACTCACGTGGTGTTCATTATTGTCCCCGTGAAAGGTAAGGTCGAACTGGTTGAAACGGAAGCGGTGGCGGTCCTCCGCATAGCGTTTTGCTTTCTCGAGCTTGCCGATCAATCCGTAGTCCATGGCAAAAGTCTCCTTTTCATTTTGTAATAAAAAAGACACGCGTTCACAGACGCGTGTCTCTATTTACTAACCTGGGTATTTTCATAAAATAAGCGCATATCGGCGTTACCTCTTAGTGATTGTCAGTATAGTACGTTTCAAAATCAGAGTCAATATGATATTTGTATTTTAATCTTTTCGTATGGAATCTGTAGGGTAATGGGATGAAAAAACTAATCATTGACTAATCTGTCTAGACGCATCAAACCAGACTTTTAGCCTGCCTCTACTTAATGAACTTCTTCCCCACCCAAACACTGACCAGCGCTACAGCTCCGCTCAAAACTGTTCCCCAAGCCAGATCCACAACTGTGACCAAAACGGGCCAGCCCGCCAATGTAGCGAGATTGGTCAAATCGTAGGTCGCATACGTTACGAGACCGAAAAAAGCTCCACGCAACGCCGCCCAGATGAGAGTCTGCTCACGCACACCGGGATCAACGATAAAGACCAGCATCCCAAAAACGAACAGCAGATAGAACAGTCCCGCCGCCAAAAAATTCGGCGAGTCCGTCATAATATAGCCGATCTGCGACTGATAGAACTTTGGCGCGACCAGTCCCAACCAAAGAGAGTCGATGCCGAGAAATACAACAAGAGTGATGAAAAACAGTTTGACCTTCATAAAAATCTCCATGAAAAAACTCGATTAGATACGTTATCACTAATCGAGTTTTTTGCTTATTTGCTTTTCTTGCTCACCGATTTCTTCTTCGCTACCGGCTTCGCAGTTGACTTTTTAACCGCTGTTTTTTTAGCTGTGGTGGTCTTCTTTGCGGCAGGCTTTTTCGCAGCCGTAGTCGTCGTCTTTTTTACTGTCTTCTTAGGTGTCGCAGTCTTCTTTGTAATTGTAGTCGCCGCTTTTTTGACCGACTTCTTTTCCGGCTTTGTGGCAGCGGGTTTCTTGGCTGGGCTCTTCTTCACAGCTGGCTTCTTTGCGACGGTTTTCTTCGCAGTCGTCTTAGCCGTGGAGTTTGCCGTTTTCTTCGTTGCCTTCACCTTGGAAGTTGTCTTCTTTCCAGTGGTCTTGCGGACGGCGCGTTTCTTCTTCGCAGGCTTTTCTTCCGTTTCTTCTACTTCTTCCACCTTGGCGAACATCTTCCGCCATTCATCATGCAGTGACGGAACGCCTGCACCGTTCAACGCGGCGTGAATTTCCGCCCACTCTTTGTCATAAACAAAGCGGAAGTCCATGAAGGCATGGCACTGATACGCGCCAAGCTCCACATACAAACCTTTGTCCCAAAGTTCTTCACACGGGCGGATATATTCCAATTGCGAAGCATAATCCTTGAACATGACATATCCCTGACGCGGCAATCCCAGCCCATCCGCAAGGTTGCGCTGGACCATTCTCCCAGAGCCTTTATCCAATGCTGCGGCAGAGGTCTTGATCCAGCCCTTGGTATCGGCAAAAACATTGTGATAGATGACCAGTCCACGGTCTTCGCCGAGGCGGTTTGAATAAGCAAAGACGTTCTCGTCGACGCTGCCATTTCGCGTGTACAGGTCAAAGAGTAGGAAATTCTCCACGTCAGCGAACAGCGCGCGGCGGTGAAGAAGCGGGAAGATGCGCCACTCATGAGCCTGGATCAAACCATCGTCTGGAGTCTCCTCCCATTTCGGGCGGCGGAATTCCATCCCGTATTTTTCGGAATAGCCTTCGACCTGTCCGTGACCAAACATCGGCAGACCGGGCAGGGTCGCAAGCACAGTGCATATACCGAAATATTTATCGCCCTTCCCGAATTGTTCAACGGCGGTCTTTTCATCGGGATTGTTCATAAAGTTGACATATCGCTTGAGAATCTGCGGGTCGAACTCAAGCGTGTTCTTGATCGCCATACGATATTTGGCGTTGTCTTCATCGCGCAGCATGTGCATGAAAGCGGAGTTGTACACGCGATGCATTCCCAACGTGCGGACGAAATATCCTTCCATCAGCCAGAAGGCTTCGGCAAGCAAAAGCGTATCGGGCACTTCAGCCGCAACGCGGTCAACAACTTCGCGCCAAAACTCAACGGGAATCTTTTCGTCGAATTGAGTCTTTGTCATGCCAAATTGCGAACGCGAAGGAATCGCGCCACCCGCGCCCGGCTCAGGGAACCACAAGCGTTGGATATGTTTCTTCGCAAGCGTCATCGCCGCATCGAAACGGATGACCGGGAAATTGCGCGCCACATGCAGGATGACTTGAATCACCGCCTCGCGGACTTCGGGTTTGCTGTAGTCTAGCTGAGCAGTATCGTTCCACGGGAAGGAAGTCCCGTCGTTGCCGTGATAGATAAATTGCAAACTACCGGTTTGCAGGTCACGGCGCTGAAAAACAACTGCCGCATCGGTTTTATCGTAATAGTGGTCTTCGAGATAAATTCCAACCCGCAGATCGTCTGATAAGTTTTCCGAGCGGAAAGAGTAGGAAGGATAAGGCGAGAACGGCAGGGAGAGGAACCAATCCGGATGATTGACCACCCAATCGGAATCGATGCCCATGTGATTCGGAACCATGTCGGCGGAAAGGCGGATTCCGCGCTGCCAGGCTCGCGCCCGCAGACCATTCAACGCGTCCCAGCCGCCGAGGTCGTTGGCAATGTCATACGCATGTAAAGAGTATGCAGAAGCGACCGCATCCTGTTGACCCATACGCTGTTTGATGCGCTGCGAAGCGCGGCTGCGTTCCCAAAGACCGATCAACCATAAACCGGTAAATCCGCGCGATGCAAGCAGGTCAAGTTCTTCATCTGGAATTTGGTCGAGAGTTTGAATATCCCGTTGATATTTTTTGGAAAGCTGGTCGAGCCAGACATAGGTATTCTTCGCCATTAAAACAAGGCGCGGCATCCACTCCTGATCGGGGCTGTAGCGTTCATATTCCGCGTATTCGCTGCCGGAGAAAACCGGCACAAACGCCTCGTTCGAGAACGTATCGGACGGACCATGCTTACGCAGGATATCTTCGCGTAAATAGTCCATGCCGCGCAACAGGCGGGTGGAAAATTCCCCGCCGAGCAGATGTCCCCACTTTTCAAGGACGAACTGCAATTGCCCCTCAAGGGAATCAGGAGACGCATCAATGGGACCGCGGAGAATCTCGGCAAGCGTTTCGGATTTTCCCGCCCCCCCTCCGCTCAACCCGGGTTGGCTGGAGAAGAATTCAAGGAGATGTCCTGTAAATTCTTGAAATGCCGAGCCGGTCATCACGTTTTCATCGAACAGGTCTTTGTATTGGCTGATCGCCGGATTCTTATTGGCATTATTAATCAACAACATTTCTTCGATTGCCGCCGCGCGCACCCCGTGACCAAAGTCTCCAAAGTTCGGCAGTTTGGTGGAGAGGTAAACTCCCGCCGTCATTTCACCGCGAAACACCGAAAGTGGAGGAAACTCATCGGTGAATTTGGTCAGCGTCAGGTCGTATTTCGAGCCGAGAGTTGATTGCAGTGACCCCATGGCGCGTCCCATCACGCCGGTATAACGGCTGTAATAATTGCGAAGCAATATGTGGTACGCCTCGTCGAGCAGAGACATCACATAAAGGTCAGAAGCAGATACCGGGTCCGTGCGAAGCGCAGATATTTGGTTGGCAAACGCCCGGGCTGAAGACAAATCCGAAAACACCACGTGCCCGTCGGGGCGAAAAAAATTCTGGGAAAAATTGTACTTAAGTCGGGAGATTCGGGAGGTTAGCATAACAATAATGATAACCGATTATCGATGAATTAGAGTAAAATTTTATAACATCATGAGTACATCGCTAGCCCAGGTCATTATTCTTTTATTTTTCGGCGTGCTTTATCTGCCGATCGTTTTTTTTGCCATCCAACGACGCGAGGAAAGTCAGGGGGGCGCTACGTGGCTGGTGGTCTTATACGCCCTGCTCGCCATGGTGATCAATATTGCCGAGGCTGTCTGGCAGGATCGCGGGGATGCACTACTATTTCAAGAACTTCAAACTTATGTTTCTTTCACGCTGATCGTTATTTTGATGGTCACCATACAGATATTCCTCAAACGGGAATTATGGTGGGCATGGGTCGGCTACTTTGGGGTATGGGCTTTGGGGCTGGCGCTGGTGTTGACAAACGCATTAGGCTTGCCGGACGTACTTTGGACGAATGGGGAGTTGATCCTTTATCGCTCGCGACTTGGTCCAGCATGGATCATTTTGGGGTGGATCATTTTGTCGATCGTGATGATCATCAACCTCTTCAACGCTCAGCGACAAAGCCGCCAGCCGCTTCTGCGAAGCAGAGTTGGGTATTGGTGGATACCCATCATCTTCACGCTGGCAAATGACATCCTTTTATTTTCAAACGTTTTGATCATCGGTCAGCCGTTGCGAATTTTTGTCGCAATGGGTATGGCGTATGTAGTCGGCACGCATTACGTCCCCGACCTCAAGAACATCACGCGCCGCGCAGTCATTTATATTGCCAGCACAATTGCGATTGTCGGGTTTTACATCGCCGGCTTTCTACTCATCGAGGCATTGTTTGGCGGGAATCAAAATTTCAATCCGCTTTTGGCAGGCGCGATCGTTGCGCTCCTCATCGCGCTTATCTTCTCACCGCTCACTGAACTTGTCTCCCGCGCCGTAACCAAGTGGATGAAAGGCGATCAATACGATGCAAGCCTGACCATCCATCAATACAGTGAAAGCATCAGCAACATCCTCGACATGGACCGCCTCGCCAGCATTGCCATCGGCATCATGTTGGAAGCCATGCAGATCGAACGCGGCTTTCTCTTCCTCGTCGACGCCGAGCGGCAGGCAGATGGGCGAAAGATATACAAACTCCGCTCAGCCCGCAGCCCGGAGGAACGCCAGATCGTAGTCGTGGAATTGGAGGAGGATGGAGTCATCGCCTCGTATTTCATCCACGAACAAAAACCGCTTCTGCAATATGACCTGGACCTGCTCCCCGCTTACAGGGCGGCTTCTCCCATTGAGCGGAATTGGTTCAATGAACTCCGTTCCGAAGTCTATATTCCGATCTTTGCCAAAAAACAGTGGATCGGTCTGCTCGCGTTCGGCTCAAAATTGAGTGGAAACCGCTACACCCGCGAAGATCTCTCCGTCCTTGGGGCGCACGCCAACCAGACGGCTGTAGCGCTCGAGAACGCCCGTTTGGTGGACAATCTCATGCGCCTAAACCAGGAACTGCGTCAGGCGCGCCGCACGCTTGAAAAGAACAATCAGGAACTTCAACGCATCGACCAGGCAAAGTCCGATTTCATCAGCATCGCTTCGCACGAACTCCGCACCCCGTTGACCGTCATCAAAGGATATACAGAAATGATGATGGACGACCCCAAATTGGAAAAGAACCTGAAGACCATGATGAAGGGCATTTACGACGGGACGATCCGCCTTCACGAGGTGATGGACTCGATGTTCGACATCGCGCAGATCGATGCGCGTTCTCTCAAGCCGCATCTACAGCCGGTGGACCTGGGGCAACTGGTGCATCAAGTATGTCTGGATTATGCAAAAACCGTAAAAGAACGGGAACAGATACTCACGATCAACGTCCCCTCCATACCGCTTGTCAAAGCAGACCCCCATTTGCTTGAGAAGTTATTCCACCACCTGATACGCAACGCGGTCAAATTCACCCCGAACAACGGCTGGGTCACCATTTCTGGAAAGCACATCCCCGCGATCATCAACCTGCCCAACGGCGGCGTGGAAGTGATCGTCAGCGACACTGGCATCGGCGTTGACCCGAACCTGCGCGAAGTGATCTTCTCCAAGTTCTACCAGCCCGGCGAATTGGGCAAACATTCCACCAGCAAATCGCGTTTCAAAGGCAGCGGAGCGGGTCTTGGGCTAGCGCTTTCCAAGGGCATCGTCGAAGCGCACGGCGGACGCATCTGGGTGGAAAGTCCTGGCTACGATGAAGTGAACTTCCCCGGAAGTCAATTCCACATCATCCTTCCGTTGACCAAACTCGAAGAGGGTGAAGTACAGCGCGCCAGTGAGCCGGTCAAGATCGAAATCGGTAAAGTAGAAGCTGGTTAATTATCCGCTTTCTTCTTTACTGCAAATCCCATCACAGCGACCAGTAAACCAAGTATCAATAGCGCAAACTTAATTGAAGCGCAAATCGCCGCGATTTGCGCGAAAGAACCATCAATATTCCCCGTCAGAATATTCCAAAGCGAATAATTTTCAACGGCATCAAAGATCGCCGCTATTAATGCGCCCCAACCCATCCACGCAGTAAGAGCACGATACCAATCCACTTTTTTGGCGCCTGCAAGCAGCAGTCCAAGCGAGAGGGCGGCAGCGTAGACAGGCATGAACAGGTAGTCAAAACCAAGCCCAAAGGCGGCGAAGAGGCGGGCGTTTTCATCCCAAGATTCCACCATGGAGTGTGCAGCATCCGCTGAACCGGCAAGCTCGAACGAAACGATCCCGCTTGGTGCGGCAGAAGTTTGCAGCGGCAGATCCAAAAAGCGGAAAACGCCAAAGATGAAAATCGTCAAAGCAAGAAATACATAAAAGAACGGTTTCCGCAAATCGGAAGGCAGAAAACTCAATGGGTGTTTCATACCAAAGCCTTGTGATAGACGCGGTTATTTTTATATTCCACGCCGTTAAGATTTTTTAAGTCCGCGCGCATTTGCTCGGTAGTTTCGGCGACCTGAGTCATTTCCACATGCGCAAATTGTTTGAATTCCAGCAATGTATTTCCCATTGCGTAATAGAGCAAGGCGTTTCCGCCGTGACCCTGAAACTCAGGCAGGATGCCCATGCCATTCACCGAAACCGTATTTGTACGGCGAATCTCCATCAGAATATCAAGCAGTCCAAATGGAAAGAGTCTGCCCTTCGCACGCTGCATGGCAGCGGAAACATCGTGGAACGCGAACAAAAAACCGACGACATCCTCTTCATGTGTGATGATCTTTATTAAGCGATGGTCGGCAATGGTCATAATATTCTCGACCACAAAATCGATCTCCCGCTGCGTGAGCGGATAATATTCCCAGTTCTTCACGAACGCATCGTTATACGCCGTACCGATACGGTCTGCCCATTGCAGTAATTCTTTTTTATTCTTAAAGGTCTTGATATCGAGATGTCCGCGCTGCATGACGCGTTCGGTGATCCGCCTGACACGTTCGGGGATATTGAACTTATCTGCGGGCAGATAACACGAAACGAAATCCACTTCTTTGACGAAACCCTGCGCTTCTATCAGGGACTGGTAGTATGCGTGGTTATACGTGAGCATGGTCATCGTCTGACGGTGTTCGTGCCCATAGACCAGAACTCCGTACCCATCAAGCGGACCCATGCCCTTTGGTCCAACCAGAATATCCAAACCGCGCGTCTTCGACCAATCAGAAACTGCGTCGAACAAAAGTTTTGCGGCTTCGGGGTCATTTTCACATTCGAACAGATAGAAGTTTGCCGTCCGTTTTTTTTGATATTCGTTATATGGTTTATTCTCGATGGCGGCAATGCGCCCCACATCCCGCCCATCGCGGACGGCAAGGAAAAACTCCACATCCGAATGCTCGTGAAACGGATGTTTCTTGCGGTTAAGTTGGTTGTACGCATCCACATTCAGCGGAGGGACCCACTGCGGGCAGTCCGCATAGATGCGAAAAGGCAACTCCACAAATCGTTTGACCTGCTTTTTATTGTCCGTATTCACTTTTTCGAGGGTGAGCATACGAGTCTCCTTGATGGGTATATTGGGAGATTCTAACACCTGGCGACACATTATTTTCTATTTTCGCCGCTTCGAACTCACCTAAATAAAGAAGCCGCCCAACTCAATTTGATTTTTTCAAAGTCGCTTTACGGATTGCATGGATAGTACAACTCAAGAGTGAACAAATGCACGAACAATCCCCTCGTGCTATACTTGAGCCATTCCCTTATACCGAGGCAAAATGACCAAAAATACACATCAGGAAATGCTCGCAAAATACGCCGAAGCCATTGTGAAAGTCGGCTTGAACATTCGAGCCGGGCAAAGATTGATCATTACATTGGGAACTACACGCGGCGTGCCGAACCAGTTCGCCCCGTTGGTCCGCGAGATCGCCAAAGCCGCCTACGACGCGGGCGCAAAATATGTCGATGCAATCTTCGCAGATGAAGAAATGCTGCGTCTGCGGGCGCAACACGCCCCCAAGGATTCATTCGGCGAATATTCCACCTGGCAAATCCAGGGCATCATGAACATGATCGAGAACGGTGATGCGCTTCTCTCCATCGGTGGTTCCAACCCGGATCTCCTTGGCGGTCTCGACCCGGATGTAGTCGGCAAAATGCAGCGAACCCATCTTGAGAACTGGGGAGCCGTCGGCGAAAAGGTCAGCGCGAATGCCATTAACTGGTGCGTCGTTGCAGCCGCCGGACAGGAATGGGCGCAAAAGATATTCCCCGATCTTGCCCCTGAAAAAGCACAGGAAAAACTTTGGAAGGCGATCTTCGAAACGACGCGCATCGATCAGCCAGATCCCATCAAAGCATGGGAAGAACATATCAAATCGCTGCGCGTGCGCGCACTTTATCTGCAAAACAAACAATACACCGCACTGCACTACAAAGCGCCGGGCACCGATCTAACCCTCGGTCTTCCCAATGGGCACCTTTGGATCAGTGCGCAATCGATGGCACAGAACGGCGTCGCTTTCACAGCCAACATGCCCACCGAAGAAGTCTTCACCCTTCCAGACCGCAACCGCGCCGATGGCGTCATTTCCGCAACCTTCCCGCTTAGCTACGGCGGAACCCTGATCGAAGATTTTCAGGTCACATTCGAGAACGGGCGCATCGTCAAAGTCACTGCAAAGCACGGGGAAGCCGCCCTTCAAAAGTTGATCGAAATGGACGAAGGCTCGCAGCGTCTCGGCGAAGTGGCGCTTGTCCCAGCCTCCTCCCCCATCGGCAAACGCGGACATCTTTTCTACAACACGCTATTTGACGAGAACGCCTCGTGTCATATTGCCATTGGACGCGCCTACCGCTTCACCATCGCCGGAGGGACTGAGTTGGACGACCAGGAATTTATCGCCGCTGGAGGCAACGTCAGCCTCAACCATGTGGACTTCATGGTCGGTTCGCCGCAAATGGACATTGACGGCATCACCAAAGACGGCAGGCATGAGCCGGTCATGCGTCAGGGTGAATGGGCAATCGACGTGTAAAAGGCTGCATCTTTCGGATAACAAAGTCAAGCGGACGTGCAGACCCACGTCCGCTTTTTTGCACCAAAATCAAAGTCATGTCATAATTGCAGGATACTCATCAAGGAGAGCGAAAATGGCTCGTAAACCTGATCTCGACTCAAATGAAATGCTCCAGCAGGAATTCAAGTACATTTCACAAACCGCCTTTCAAGCCAATGAAGACCGTTCGCGGGTGACCTCTTTTTACTTCGTCTCTGTCGGTTCTCTGGTCGCCGCCATTATCGGCACACAACTCGAACCGCAGCAGAAGACAGTTTCCTTTGCGTTTTTCGCGCTCTTCCTTGTGTTGACTGGTCTCGGCGGGCTGACCATTGCCCAGCTTGCCCGACTCCGCGCCGCGTGGCATGAATCAGTGGAAGCCATGAACCAGATCAAGGATTTTTACATCAAGCATCATCCCGAAGTGGAGGATGCTTTCAAATGGCGTCCGCGCACCATTCCGCCCACCAACAAACCGAACAGCATCGCCAACCTGATCGCGGTGGAAGTTGCGATCCTCGGTTCGCTCACAGCCGGAGCATCCGCTTATTTTTTACTGTCCTTCCTTGGTGCAGTGAATTGGGCTTCCTGGCTGATCGTCCTTGCCAGCATTATCATCGGGTTTATCGCCCAATGGACCTTTTACCTTCACCTGCTTGTAGATGACCGCTAGGAATCAAATATCATGCCCAGAGAATACATCGGACAAAACCCCACAGCATTTCAACGCAGACCGCATCTCACCAAAGACGACGCCTGGATCCGCGCCTTCCTGAAGGAAGCCAAAGTCGGACATATCGCCACCGCAGTGGACGGTCAGCCTTTTGTTATACCCAGCAATTTCTGGTTCGACGAGGAAAACCATCAGATCGTTTTCCACTCCAATGTCGCGGGGAGGATCCGCTCGAATATTGAATACAACCCAAAGGTCAGCCTTGAGGCGAGCGAATTGGGGCGGATGCTGCCATCCAATGTCGCATTGGAATTCTCGCTCCAGTATCGAAGCGTCATGGTCTTTGGTACCGCACAATTGGTGACTGAACCCGAAGAGGCGAAACGCCTTTTATATGGGCTTATCAGCAAATACTTCCCCACGCTTCACCCCGGAAAGGAATTCCGCGAGATCACCGATAAGGAACTGCGAGCCACATCGGTCTATGCCATCCAGATCGAAGAGTGGAGCGGCAAGGAAAATTGGGATGAAGACGCGGAGCAAAGCGATGAATGGACGCCGCTTGATGCAAAGTGGCACGAGTATTACAGGAACAACTCCTGAAAGGATTTATCATGACCGAACAAACACGCACAGAAGAATTTCATGTGGACGGCGAAAAGGTCGTCGCAAAAATAAAGGAACTTCTTCATGAAGGGAACATCCGCAAGGTGATCATCAAGGACAAGGATGGAAAAATCATGCTGGAAATTCCAGTGACGATCGGCGTGGTTGGCGCATTGCTCGCCCCGCAGCTTGCAGCCGTCGCCGCACTCGCCGCCCTTTTGACCGAAGCAACTGTTATTGTTGAGAAAACGGAATAACATACACACAAAAACATAAAAGACTCTCCGCATAGGAAGAGTCTTTTTTATTGTCCCAACTTTCTCAAACCATTAATTTCATGTACAATCTTCAAGAGATCGCAGACTCAAAACAGGTGAAAACATGAAATCATATCGTAAAGAACTCTGGTTCAACATCCCGTCCCGCCGTGGTTTTGTAAACATAACCCATCAGGTTGAAGAAGCCTTACGCGAAAGTGAAATAAAAGAGGGACTCTGTCTAGTGAACGCCATGCATATTACCGCATCCGTTTTTATCAACGACGACGAAAGCGGATTGCATCACGATTATGAAAAATGGCTGGAGCGTCTCGCCCCGCACGAACCCGTCAACGGATACAGGCATAACGATACGGGAGAAGACAATGCCGATGCCCACATGAAAAGACAGGTCATGGGGCGTGAAGTGGTCGTGGCAGTGACAAACGGCGAGTTGGATTTTGGGACCTGGGAACAGATCTTTTACGGAGAATTCGATGGTAGGAGAAGAAAACGAGTTCTCATAAAGATCATAGGAGAATAATCATGGAAAAAAGACGTTTCGGTCGCACAGGACATCAAAGCACGGTTGCCATTTTCGGAGCCGCCGCCTTCTGGGAAATTACACAGGGTGAAGCGGATAAAGTCATGGAGATGGTCATCGAGGCGGGCATCAACCATATCGACGTTGCTCCGTCTTACGGTCAGGCAGAGATGCGCATTGGTCCATGGATGAAGACCGAGCGCAAACGCTTCTTCCTCGGCTGCAAAACCATGGAACGCACAAAAGAGAATGCGATGCGCGAGATGGAAGAATCGCTCAAGCGCCTCCAGACCGACTCGTTCGACCTGTATCAGTGCCACGCTGTAACCACAATGGACGAGCTTGATGAGATATTCGCCAAAGGCGGAACCATGGAAGCCATGGTCGCAGCCCGCGAGCAGGGATTAACCCGCTACATCGGCATTACAGGTCACGGTGTCGACGCGCCAAGAATCTATTTGGAAGCACTGCGTCGTTTTGATTTTGACTCGGTACTCTTTCCGATAAACTTTGTGCAAATGGCGAACCCGGAATATCGGAAACCGACTGAAGAATTGATCGCGGCTTGTAAAGCAAAAGACGTTGGAACGATGATCATCAAATCGATCACCAAAGGTCCGTGGGGAGAGAAAAAGAAAACAGCCACGACCTGGTATGAGCCGTTCGACCAGATGGATGAGATACAACGCGCCGTAAACTTTGTGCTGTCGCATGACATCACCGGAATTTGCACAGCCGGTGACACGAACATCCTGCCAAAAGTCATCAAGGCATGCGAGAACTTCACTCCGCAAGACGCGCAGGAAATGGAAAACATGATCGAAAGCGGTTCGCAATTCGAAGCTTTATTCAAGTGAAAAGAGGAAATATGCGTTTGGAAAATAAAATCATTGCCACATTGATCGCGGAAGGTGTTGAAGACCTCGAGTATTATGTTCCGCTTATGCGCTTGCAGGAAGAGGGAGCAAAGGTCTTGAGCGCGGGCATCGATCTCAAACCAGTACACGGAAAAAACGGTTTGGTCATTACACCCGATACAAAGATCGAAGACCTGAGATCAGGCGAACTCTTTGCATTGATCCTTCCGGGCGGCTGGGCGCCGGACAAACTCAGAAGGTATGATGTGGTTAAGAATCTTGTAAAGCAAATGAATGATGCCGGTAAGATCATCGGCATCATCTGCCACGGCGGTTCAGCCGCAATTTCGGCGGGCATCATCAAAAAAGGTCAGCGCGCCACCGGTTCAACAGGCATCAAGGACGATCTTGTTAACGCTGGCGCGGTCTGGACTGATGTATCCGCTTTCCGCGAAGGCAATCAGGTTTGGGGTCGTGTTGTGGCGGATATTCCCGACTTCAACCGTGAACTGGTCAGGGCGTTAGTCGAAGGCTAGAGGTTCATGTCGCATCGTTGACGGGATGGGAACATTTAACAGATTGAGAATGGTCGGCGCGATCTGCAAATGCGACACGACTTCACCCGTCTCGCCTCTTCCCTGACCGTTGGGCTGTATCGCAAAAAATGGAACTTCTCTTTGCTCGGGCGTGGTGCCGCCATGTCCGCCATCAGCATTGATCCCATGATCGCCAGTTACAAAGATTGTATAACCACGCTCGCGCCATTCCATGAGAAGCGGCGCGAGTTTTGCATCCTGATAGATGGCGTGATTGCGATATTCCTTTGAGTCGGAACCAAAGGTCTCGCCATGATAGTCCATGCCCATCGGGTGAAGCAAAAGATAATCCGGTAAAAACTTGCGGACCAGATGCGCCGCGCTGTTGAATAGCTCAATATCCGGGTACTCATCCTGCATATAAAACCGCCCATGCTGAATGTTCAGAGATACATCGTCAATCTCTTTGTCATTGACCGCATCATAAGGCGCGCGGTTATACAACTCAGAGTACCAGTAATAAGCCGCCGCCGCGGTGGTCAGCCCTGCATTTTTAACCATCTGAAACACATTCGGCTTGTTCGAGAGTCGCACAACCGAATTTGCTACAACGCCATGCTCACTTGACGGCAGCCCTGTGTGAATCGTCTCATACATCGGGCGGGACATGCTCGGCAATTCGCCGATAATCTTGTGCAAGGTTGCCTGTTTGGACTCGACCAAGTGACCCAGAAATCCCATATTGGCTTTTGCAACGTCATACCGAAGCGCATCTGACAAAACCAGAATGATCTTAGACATATTCCCTCAAACAAAAGCGGTTCGCTGCACAAGACAGCGAACCGCTCAAATGGTTTATCCTGTTCTAGTCATCCAGGATCAGGACAGCCTTGCTCGAAAAAGTCACTTCGCACTTTTCGCCGATCTTCGGGAGCGTGAGCGAAGGTCGATTGAACGTATCCATGTTGAATTTTATACCTCCGATCAACAATTGGACACGCACAACAGAACCGAGGAAGGTGATATTCTCGACCGTGCCTTCGGTCACATTTTCCTTTTTGCCTTCCCACGAAAAACTGAAGCGCTCAGGGCGAATCGCAACCATCACAACATCACCCTTCTTTTTGCCTTGAACACCGCTTTCGGAATGAACACGAATACCGTTCATATCGAGAATTCCGCCAGCCGGGTCGACGACGGTGGCTTTGGACGTGTTCAGGGAACCAACGAAATTGGCTACAAAGCTCGTCTTCGGGAAGTTATAGATCTCGAACGGCGTCCCAACCTGTTCCATCTCGCCCACATTCATGACCACGACCCTATCCGAAATCGACAGCGCCTCTTCCTGATCGTGTGTGACGAAAATAGCGGTGATGCCAAGCGATTTTTGAATGGAACGGATCTCTGCCCGCAGCGAGACGCGGATCTTCGCATCAAGCGCGGAAAGCGGCTCATCGAGCAACAGAACCTGGGGATGTATCGCCAAAGCACGCGCCAGTGAGACGCGCTGCTGTTGTCCGCCCGAAAGCTGGAACGGATATTTATTCGCATGTTCTTCCAGATGGATCAGCGCTATCATCTCCTGCACCCGCTGCTTGACCATGTCATCCGTCTCTTTACGAACCCGAAGACCGAAGGCGATATTCTGCGCCACAGTCATATTCGGGAACAAGGCATAGGATTGGAAGATCATCCCCACATTACGCTGGTTCGGTGCGACATCCGTTATATCGCTGCCGTCCAGCATGATTTGACCCGTTGTAGGAATCTCAAACCCCGCCACCATGCGAAGCGTGGTCGTCTTCCCACAGCCGGACGGCCCCAGAAAAGATACAAACTCGCCTTTTTCAATATCAAGATTGAAGTTATCTACTACTGTAGTATCACCAAACTGCTTTGATACATTTGATATGGACAGGTATGCCATTGAAGTTTTCTCCTCGAATTAGTGTGCCCCAGCAGTTTGACCCTGTTCGCCGCTCACCAACTGAATGATGCCCATTGCAGCCCAGGTCAACAGGAAAGCCACGAACGTTAACGCAGAGGGTTCGTATGCACGATGCTGTCCCAACAGGAACAGGTATGGTCCAAAAGTGTCCAAGCCAAGGAAGGAAGCCAGCACCACTTCCCCAACGACAATGGCATAGGTCAGGAGTGCGCCGCTCAACAACGAAGCCCGGATATTCGGCAGGATCACATGCCACATAATGGTAAACCCATTCGCCCCAAGGCTTTGCGATGCTTCTGTCAGGGTTCGTACATCCACAGTACGCATGCCGGTGTCCACGGCGCGGTACATGTATGGCAGTGCCAGGATCATGTAACCAGCCACGATCAAAATATACGTACCCAGATGGAATTTATTGACGATCAAGGTCGTTAGCGGCTGTATCAAAATAATATCCGTAAAGGGAATCCGCACGGGCGTACTGAAAACGCGGATCATACCGAACACCAAAATGATGGCTGGAATGACGAACGGGAGCAGAGTGATGAATTCCACGATCCGCCGCGCCTGTGGCAGGCGAAGCCGTACCCAATAAGCGGTTGGAACGATCAGAATGATGCTTACGATAATCGTTATCACCGCCAGGATATTGGAGCGCGCAAAAGTCTCAACGAACTTCGGATCGGCGAAAGCCACCCTGTAGGCTTTGAACCCGATCGTGTCCCTTTCCATGCGCAGTGAAAAATCCAATGTAGCGTAGAGGGGCAGGATGAAATAGAGCGTCCCAATCAAGAACCAGATCCAACTCCAGAGAGATTTGAATTTTAATTTCATCGCAGCCACCTCTCGGAAAATTTCTGCAGCCATGAATACCCCACCAGTGAAATCGCCATGATGAACACCATTCCCATTGCCATGGCATAACCAAGGTTGGGATTATGCAAAACATCACCACGGATCTGTGCACCGATCTGGATCGTGATGATGGGAAGCGCACCACCAGTCAACGCATAGGCTGTCGCGTATGCGCCAAAAGCGTTCCCGAACAAAAGAACCATTGTGCCCAAAATCGGGGGCAGGAGGATCGGCAGGGCGACCCTCGTCCAGTATTGAAAAGCGGTAGCGCCCAGGTTTTCAGCGGCTTCCCGCCATTCTCTTTTCAAACCATCCAATGCCGGTGTCATGATCAACACCATCAATGGAAATTGGAAGTAAAGATATGTCAACGCCAACCCGGCAAAGCTGTAAAGGTTGAAGCCAGTGTCGTATAGTTTGATGCCAAAATATTTTTGAAACACGTACACGTCAAGCAGTGCAGTGACAAAGCCTGTCCGTCCCAGGGTAGCCACAAAGGCAAATGCCAGAGGAACGCCCGCGAAGTTCGAAGCAACCCCTGAGAATGTAATGAGTGCCTTACGAACAAACTTCGGCAGCCCGCCGATCGTGATCGCGTACGCAAGTAAAAAGCCGAAAATACCGCCGCCAAGCGCTGTAACAGCACTGATCTCTATGCTTAATTTATAAGCGGTCACGATGGTCGGATTTGTAAAAAGTTCAGCTATATTTTTAAAAGTAAAATTGCCATCCGCATCAAAAAAGCTGCCCGTTAGCAAACTAAACGATGGGAGCAGGATGAAAAAAATTGCAAAGAGGAAAAACGGGGCTACTCCAAGCCACTTGGCAAAGGACGATTTCCACGAAGCCTTCCTGGGAGCAGTCATTGGGGTGTCAGCCATTTCGGTTACCTCCAACAGCTTGCTTTTATAGTGAGACCCTGCCATGGCAGGGTCTCACTATATACATCTTAACTATCGAAACTACGGGGCAGCCTGAACGTCGGCACCGACGACTGCATCCCAATTCTTGGTGATCAAATCATTCGCAGCGGAGAGCTGGTCAAGAGTGGGGAATACTGCGCCAGAGACATCGGGCAGTTTGTCAGCGATCTCAGCGGGTACAACACCGCGGGCACGCATATCCGCTTCACGGATCGGGTGGCAGTAGTTCTTCATCCAGATCAACTGACCTTCATCCGAGTAGAGGAATTCCATCCACAACTTGGCGGCATTGGGGTGCGGAGCATAGGCGCTGATCGCCTGAACATACACACCAGCGAAACGACCGGTTGTAGGAACCACGACAGTCGCAGCAGGGTTGCCTTCGAAGGAGTCGATGGCGGCAAGAGCGTTATAGTCCCAGGTGATGCGGACGGGGGTCTCACCCTTTGCAACCAAACCATTGTTGGAGATCAAGGGGACGAGATTTCCAGCGGAGTTCAACTGCGCGAAGTAATCGAGACCGGGCTGGGCGTCATCAAGTGAACCGCCGTTGGCAAGAGCCGCAGCGTAAACGGATTGAATTGCCTGGTTGGAGGTGCGGGGGTCACCGGAGAGAGCGATCTGACCCTTGTATTTCGGGTCAAGCAGGTCAGCCCAATCTTGAGGAACATCAGGCTGTACATCAGTGTTGACCAGGAAGGACAAAACGCCGTAATAATCGCCGTACCAGTAGCCATCGGCATCCTTGGCTTCATTAGGAATGCTGTCCCAAGTGGAGACCTTATACGGAGCAAGGAGTCCCTCACCCTTGGAAGATTCACCAAAGGAGAAGCCAACGTCGATGACGTCAGGAGCCTGCGGGCCCTTGTTGTCTTTGTTGGCGCGGATGGCTTCCACTTCATCACCAGAGCCGGCATCCGGATTCAATTCGTTAACTTCAAGACCGTATTTGGCTTTGAAGGTATCGATTGCCTCACCATAACCGCACCAGTCATGCGGGAGAGCAATGGTGGTAAGTGTGCCTTCTGCCTTGGCTGCTGCAACCAGATCCGCCATGGGACCAGATTCTTCGCCGCCGGTGGCGGGCGCTTCGGTAGCACTGCCGCCGCACGCAGCAAGCAATGTCGCTGAAATCACGAACAAAACAAGCAAGTGATAAGCAAAATTCTTCGTACGCATCTCTTTCTCCTTAATTTATTTTGGATTGGACGAACGAAATCACTTACGCATTTAATTTTTCGATCCCTGCACCTCCGATCTTGTTAACAAATTGTTAACATTTTAGCATTATCAATATTCAAAGTCAAACCACATGTTGACGATGAATGAGTGATCCAAATTTTACAACTGCGACATTAAAGCCGGCACGGTCAAAGATTAACGAACGGATGTTAATCAACGACCGAGAAAATGAGATTAACATCCGGTTATGTTTTCTTTACAACAATATCGGCAATGATATTTGCCGCCTCATCGCCGCGGTCTGCAGCGTTGGAGAGATGCCTGTAAACTTCACGAAGTTTCAACATCTCGACAACGTGATGGATATCTTCAGGTCCGCTGAAGAGATCGGCAACCGCTTCACGATAGACCGCCTCAACACGATTCTCCAATGCCTTTGCCCGCTGCGCATGGTCAAGCGCAACATTCGGGTTCTTGGGCAGGCGTAACACTCCCTGCCAGATCTCATATGCGGCATCCTTCAACAGGGATGCGATCCGCTGCATGTACGGGGTCGATGCGACCTTCAAGATGACCATCTCGACCACAGTCGTGTCCGCATAGTCGATGACATCATCGATCGAACGGGACAAGGCAAAAATATCCTCACGGTCAAACGGAGTGACAAACGTGCGGTTCAGTTCGTCGATCAAAATACGCCGGACTTCATCCGCCTCTTTTTCCTTCAGAGACAGGTCTTCAGCGACTTGCGGATTCCCCGTCTCCAGGTAGCTGATCAATAATCGCAGACCGTCATAGGAAAGAGATGCCTGATTCTCGATCAAGCGTTGAAATTTATCTTCCCTGCGTTTAAAAAAACGAAACATTCAGTATTCCCTTTCAAATATTTTCTTATGGAATGGGTTCCAGCACACCCGGCACCAAGCCGGGGAATTTCTCACGGATTTGTTCATCCAATTCAGGAGAGATCAGCGGACTTGTGTTACTCGCCATAATATCCTTCACCTTTTTCATCGCGCGGGTTTGAATGTCGGTCGAGCCTCTCTTTTCCCAAATGGTACGCGCATCACGGTCCGCCATTTTGGTCATGACCGCCTCAGTCTTCATGCGGCTGATGGTATGTTTGGCGGTGATAAAGGAACCGCCGGGACCAATCTCTTTAACAAGGTCTAAAGCAAGATCATCATTATCGAACGAGATACCATGTTTCATACGTTTCATCATCAAAGCCACCTCATCGTCAATGGCAGCTTTGGCGAAATCGAAGGTCTTGAGTGCGTCGATCAAGCCGCCGATGTTGAACATGTCCATGCCGCCCAGCAACCCGGCAATACCAGACATACCCGTCTCATACCCCGCCTGGGCATCGTTGATCTTGGAGTTGGTCAAGCCAATATAACCACCCGCAGGCACATTATAAAAACGAGCCATCTGCGCAAACGCCATGTGCAGCATTCCGCATTCGATGCCGCCGGATGCGTACGCACCTGTACGCATATCGGCAACCGTGCCAAGCGTGGCATAGATCGTCGGTGTGCCCTCCTTCACCATTTGCATCAACACTAACGCGGAAAGGAACTCGGCATTTCCCTGAGCGAGAGTCCCAGCCATCGACATGGGAGAGGTCAGCCCTGCGTTCGGGACGATTGTCGGGTATACCGGCAAGCCTTCCTTCGCAAAGAACATCACGTTCTCAGTGGAGAGATTATCCATCGTCAACGGCGAAACCACAGGGCAGTAATGATGCGTCAGGAACGGATGCGCCATGTATGCATCCCTGCCGCCCGCCACCATGTAAGCCATCTCCATCACGCTTGCCGTGTCCTTCATATTGGTCGTGGTCACCCGCAGCGGTTTAAGACAATACTTGATGGACGGATACAGCCTCGATACCGTGAATTGATCCGCGGGCGCGTCATCCGCCAAAGTGGAAATGGAGAAGATATCGTAGCCGGGAAGTTCGTTGATGAGATGGGCGATCCGCGCGATATCCGCCGACTCAGCGCGTCGTTCCACGCCGGTCACTGGATCGATGATATCGGGCGCGGAACTCGCCGTGACAATGATCGGGCTATCCTGGGGAATCGTCTTATCGAATTTTGGATCACGCCCGTGGAATGTAAATGAGGCGGGAACCATCTTGCGATATTTTTCGACCACGTCACGCGGAAACTTGACGCGTTCCTCTTCAACGCTGCATCCGTGCTGCTTGAAAAGTTCGCGCGCCGGCTCAAAGCGGACCTTCAACCCAACTTCCTGCAAGATCTCCAGCGAAGTATCGTGAATTTTCTCGACCTGTTCTTGTGTAAGCAAAGCAGCGAATGACATGACTCCTCTTCCTTCAATTGATAAATTATTCGACCAGTGATCTCTTGATCTTCTTGCGTTCGATCTTTTTCTTCGGCAGGATCTTTTCTGCCAGCTTTTGCCCTTCCTTCATCAAGGGCGTATCCATGATCGGATTTTTCTCGGGCAGTTTCAAAAGGTTTCGAATCGTGTGGAATTGGTCGCCGCGATAAATCATACGCTCGATACGGACCGTGTGCGCCAATCCCTGAATTGCCTGCACGGGAAACATCTTCAAGCCCGAACGGGTTACTTTCAATGACGCAGCCGCAATCGCAAAGCGGACCGTCTGCTCCATGTTCCATCCACGCAGGTATCCATAAATATACCCTGAGGAAAAGGTCGCGCCAGCGCCGGATGCATCCACTGCCTTGACCTTTGGTGCGTAAGCACGGACAACTTCGTTCCCCTGCACCACCATACAGCCCTGACTTGCCATCGTAATAATGGCTGTCTGAATGCCGGATTTCATGAGTTTGCGAGCCACATTTAACATGGCTTGTTTTTTACCGATCTGTGCCGCATCTGTCACGACCTGACAAACAGTGACCATTCCGGAATATTTCTTCAACAGATCTGGGTGTGTATGCCCATGTTCCAAATTCAAAAAGACGGGTACGCTGTGCCGCTTGGCTTCTTCCATGGCGCGGACAATATGGTCACCGTCATACCAATCGACATACAATAATTTTGACGTTCGAACGAGCGAAAGATCCGCAGTATCGAGTGTGGAAAGTATCTCGGGCGTTCTCTGCCAAAAGAAAGTCCGCGCACCTTTTTTGTCAGAGACATTGACTTCGAGCGGCGTTTTGTACTTCTTTGTAAAACGTACCTTACCCTGAACGCCCATTTTCCTCAAAGAATCTTCCACGTGATGACCAAGCAGGTCATTCCCCACCGCCGTGCCGATCATAGCCGTCGGAACACCCCATTGGCTGAGGTTGCAGGCAATGATGGCAGCATCATCGTATACATATTCGCTGACTTCATGGACAATCGCGCCAGTATTATGTTTTGGAAGGTTATCCAATGCCATAATATACACGGGCGTCAGCATGCCGAAGCCAACGTAAGCAGGGGTGAATGTTTTCTTTGCCATAATTTTGGATAACGAACATATTACTGTTCGTTACGCGTCAATTTAGACTCTAAGCTTCTCACCTTTCGGGTCATACAAGACCGATGCGGTCACTTCCGCTTCACGATTTCCTTCGATCAATTCAATGGTGAAGCGATTGCCTTTCTTCGCCAACTCGATCGGCAGATAGGCATACAAAATATTTTTCTCGACGGTAAAGCCGTACCCGCCGCTTCGGACGCGGCTGATAACCTTGCCTTCGTGATGTACCGCCTCACCGCCATAGATTTGAACGAACTCATTCGTATCGGTCAGTATCATGGTACAAAGTTTGCGCTTTGCACCTTCAGCCTTTTGTTTCGCCAGGACTTCCTTGCCGAGAAAATCGTCTTTACCCAAGTCAACGCAAAACCCAAGCCCGGCTTCGTACGGCGTTTCAGACGGGGTAATGTCTGCTGTGAAATACTTGAAACCCTTTTCCAAACGCAGGGAATCAAGCACTTTATAGCCGCCAAGTTCCATTTCAAATTCTTTACCGGCTTCGATAAGCATATCCCAAATCATCGTAGCGCGATTGGTCGGAATATACAACTCCCAGCCCAGTTCCCCTGCATAACTGACGCGCTGCGCCAGCACTTCCACGCCGTGAATAATGATCGGTTTCGTCATCAAATACGGATGTGCCTCATTCGAAATATCGCTATCGGTAATTTTCTTTAGAACATCACGCGCCTTTGGTCCCCACAACGCAAGACACGCATATTCTTCTGTAATGTCGCGGATGAAGACTTCGCCGTCTTTTTCATCCACATACATTCGAATTCTCGCCAGATCATTCGCAATAAAGCCTGAGCCTGTAATGACCCAAAAATAGTCCCCGCCCAAACGCGTGACCGTTAGGTCAGATTCGATTCCGCCGCGTGAATTGACAAACTGGGTATACATGGCGCTGCCCACGGGTTTGTCCATATTGCTGGAAGTCAATCTCTGCAAAAGCGGTAAAGCGCCAGGTCCTTTGACTTCGATCTTGCCGAAGGAAGTCAGGTCAAATAATGTCACGCGCTCACGGGTGGCGATATGCTCCTTCCGCAAACGCTCAAAGAACGGAGGCTTCGACCAGCCCCACTTGCGCTGGTCCTCACCCATGCGGCGCCAATCCTTGCCGGGCTCGAAATAGTTCACACGCTCCCAGCCGAATTTCTCGCCGAAGACAGCGCCGTTTTCCATCAAGCGGTAATGTACCGGACTGGTACGATGCGGACGTGCCGTTTCAGGCTCATCATGCGGGAACTTCAAGCGATAGTAATACTTCACGCTTTCCACTGTACGTTCCGCCGCATAACTGAAATCGGAATAGTAATTTCCAAAGCGGGTGGCGCGATAGCCATAAATATCCATTGGCGCTTCGCCTTCAATGATCCATTCCGCCATCAACTTGCCCATGCCGCCCGCGCCGCCATATCCATTCAGCGACATGCCCGCCATCATCCAAAAACCTTTTGCGCCGGGCATCGGTCCAAGCAGAGGCTGACAATCAGGCGTGTACGCGCCGGGATGACGCACCAGCGTAATAATGCCCGCTTGATCCAAAAACGGAATTCTACGGATCGCACCTTCAAGCAGCATTTCAAATTGATCAAAATCGCCGGGGAAACTCTTGCTGCCATGTTCCCACGGCGTGCCGTCGATCCAGCGCGGCAAAGGCTTCGGCTCATAACCGCCAATGACAAGTCCGCCCTGCTCCTGCCGCATGTACACCAAATTATCGGGGTCGCGCAAACACGGCGTCTTCGAATTGAACTCATGCCCCGGCACGGCTCGCAACGCAATATGCTGATGATCGACGGGAGTCGTCGGGACATACAATCCTGCCATGGCGGCGATGCGAGGCGCCCACATCCCTGCCGCGTTGACAATGATCTCGCATCGGATCTCGCCCTTGTCTGTCACAACAGATTGGACCTCACCCTTCGCCGACAGCTTTATCCCCGTCACGCGCGTGTTGGTATAGACTTCAACACCCAATTGCTTTGCAAAATTCGCCATGGACACAGTCGCGGTGTACGGGTCAAGCTGACCATCACGCGGAAGATAGATGCCCCCATAAAGACTTTCATTGGAAATCTGCGGCATGATCTTGAGCGTCTCTTCGGGAGAGATCACTTCACAATCCAAGCCCAATGCCTTGGCGCGGCTGACGCTGCGTTCCATTTCCATTAATTGCTCTTTGCTCGATGCCACGCGCACACTGCCAACATGGTCGAACAACCCCAACTCGCTGTACAACTCCACGCTGTACATACGGAACTTGAGCATGGCTTGAGACGTGGCGAACTGCGTTACCAACCCCGCCGCATGGGATGACTCGCCGCTGGCGATCTCGCCCTTCTCGATTATGACCACATCCTTGCGCCCGTATTTCGCAAGGTGATATGCAACCTGTGCCCCATAAATTCCACCGCCAATGACAACGATCTCTGCCTGAGTTTTCATTTATTCTCCACGAGGATGATATGCAGAATGGAACAGCAAAATAACCAAACTATGTAGCGACAGTCACCTCACGAGCGATCAATGTTTCGATCGAATGTGCCGCAAGATCTTTGACAGCGGCTTTATCCAGTCGCTCATCGGTAACGAATTTATCCACTTCGTCTATGCTTGCCACAGGGAAATTGGAAACCGCACCCCACTTGCTATAGTCGGCGGCTACGATGATCTGACCTTTTGTACGTTCCACCATACGGCGCACAACCTCAGCTTCATCGTTGGTCGGAACCGTACAGCCATGCTTTAATGAGACTCCGTCAACGCCGATGATCAGCTTGTTGGCAAAGACCAGATTTAAATTGTCCAGTGCGAAGCGACCGGCGAGAGAGTTTGAGCGGCTTTGGAACTCGCCTCCAATCAAATAGTAGTGAAATCCCGGGTCGCCGAGTTCGATCGCCGCGTTCACATTATTGGTAAAGATCGTAATACGCATATCGCGCCGGACATGCTTGAGAACTTGTGTGGCGGTCGTGCCGCTGTTGACAAACACGATATCGCCTTCTTCAATAAGAGAAGCGGCGAGTTCGCCGATGCGCTTTTTTTCATCGGGATGGAACTGCGCACGTTGTTGATATTCCTGTTCAAAGATAACACGCTGATTTAAGATCGCCCCCCCATGCGTGCGTTCGAGCGCGCCTTTCTGCTCCAGCCATTCAAGGTCACGGCGAACCGTGGCTTCAGATGCCTCAAGCAGACTCATCAAGTCGGCTGTCCGCGCGATCTGATGAACGGCGAGATATTCTTGAATCTTTTCTCTGCGTTGGGCTGGGATAAGAGGTTTACCCATCTGACGGATTATATAAGAATCTGAAGGAATTTGCAAGTTTTTGATTTTTTCATTATAATGCGAATATTGAGCAGACCCGGCATGTTTCACCTCTCCGACCATGTCGGGTCTTATTTCTTTTTGGAGTCTTCATGACGCAACTCGTAAAAGAATTAATGCACCCGGGCGTGCTGATGTGTAAACCAGATGCAACCCTGGGACAGGTGGCGACCCTGCTTGACCAACACAAAGTCCATGCATTGTTCGTCACCGACCGTGATGGACGCATCGTGGGGGTAATCTCGGATTTTGACCTGATGGCTGGCGAATGGCTTTCTTCGGACCCCGAAAGTTTGGAAACCATGCGGAAGTTGACCGCCTCAGACATCATGACCAAGCCTGTTAACTCCATCGACGCCAATACCCCGCTGACAGAAGCCGCCGACCTATTTGTGCAAAAAAGAGTTGGGCGGTTTTTAGTTACAGATAACGAAAAACCGGTCGGCACAATTTCGCGTTCTGATTTTGTGGCAAGTCTTGCACATCAGATCAGTTCCAAACGTGAAACGGTGGGAGATGTCATGTCCGATGCCATTCTGGTTTGCCGCGGCAAGACGCCCATCCTTTCGGCTGCGCGCGCCATGACATCCTCCGGCTGGCGGTCTGTTTTGGTGGTGGACGCACACGGCAAAGTCCTCGGCGTGGTCAGCGGACACGACCTGATGAAATTCGTACGTGACGGCGTGGATGAGTCTAAAGTTGTCCGCGATGTAATGCACCCCGCGTTGACCATCGATATCAACGCCAGCCTGCGCGAAGCCGCCAACATGCTCATCCAAAACCATCATCACCGTCTTGTGGTGGTGGATAAAGAAGACCCTGACTCCTTCCCCATTGGAGCAATTTCCACATTCGATATCGTTTCTGCAATGGCAAGACCCGATTCAGTTTGGCAACAATAAATTAATTTCGTAGGTCACGCTTGAAGTGGCTTAACTTTGTTTCAGGAGACAACCATGTCCGAATTTCCAACACAAGCGCAGGTAGTCATTATTGGTGGAGGCGTGGGCGGAGCAAGCATCGCATATCATTTGACGAAA
>JACKAV010000020.1 GCA_020634895.1 Anaerolineales bacterium
TATTTATCGAAATAGGTCAACGCCTCATCGGGCGGACCGAACCAGGCGAGGTATCCGCCTCTGGCGAGGAAGATGACCTTGTCTGCCAGCATCACGTTCTTGGTGGCATGGGTGATCAATACGATGGTGCGTCCCTGATCTGCAAGGCGGCGCATCAATTGCATAAGCGCGGTCTCCGTGCCGGGGTCCAAGCCCGAGGTCGGCTCGTCGAGGAAGAACAAGCCTGGTTTGGTGATCAGCTCCACACCAATCGAGACGCGTTTCTGTTGTCCACCGCTCAAGCCGCTGATCTGCACATCCTTCCGATGCGTGAGGTCAAGATCGTTCAAGACTTCCATCACGCGGTTATGACGTTCCTCAGGAGTCGTATCACCGGGCATGCGGAGCTGCGCAGCGTAATCCAACGCCTGATAGACGGTCAGTTCCATATGGATGATGTCTTTTTGCGGAACGAAACCGATGTCATTGCGAATGGCGTCGAAGTTTGCATAGATATCAATATCGTTGACCAACACGCGCGAAGGCGGTGTGGCGGGACGATACCCCGCAACCGCGTCCACAAATGTGGATTTGCCGCCGCCGCTTTGACCGACCACCACCACAAATTCACGCGGCTTGAACGACACCGAAATATTCTGAAGAATGTTCAGGTCTTTTCTCACCCACTTGTTCAACCCGATGGCATCCACTCTTAAGCCGTTGCTATCATCGAACTGGGCAAGTTGATCCCTGCCCATCACGAACCGGTTTTGACCGATGCGGATCGTATCCTCCGGCTTGAGCCAGACCGCGCCTTCCACACGCTCATCGTTGACGAACGTTCCGTTCGAACTTCTCAGGTCGGTGACACGATACCGCTGCCCGACCCGCTCCAATTGAGCGTGGAAGCGCGACACGCTTGGCGAAGAAAGCACAACATCATTGCTTGGGTCACGCCCGATCTGGATCAGGTCCTTCCCATCGAAAGCAATTGCCTGCTCAACTGTTTTTGGCGCCGCACCCGGAATATTGTAGGTCAACGTCACCATCATGCCGGGGTCGAGACTTCCAATACGGAGGATGTCGCCGTGTCTCAGGATGCGCGAACCTTCGAGTGGTCTGCCTTCGAAGAGAACCGGATTTTTCGCCTCAGGCAGGACCGAGACCTTATAGCCGCCATCAGCCTTTTCCAAGCGCGCATGCCGGCTCGAAACGATCTGCGACGGAACGACAATGTCGTTTCCGGGCACGCGCCCAATGGTTATGGATTGTTTTGAAAGTGAGTGTGTTTGTGGATCTTCCCCCGCGATTGCGATGACTAATTCCGGCGCGCCGGTGAAAGCTTTGGAGATTAGCGGTTCTTCCCCGATCACAGTCTGCATCGACCCGATCGGTTTTGCCGGTTTCGATGACACGCTCGTTGCCATCGGATCTTTTTCCGCCTCCGGCGCCTCATACCCGAGTGTGATCACCCGCCCCAACCTGATCTCATCCCCAGAGTGCAGCGGAACCCGCTGCGAAATTTTCTTACCATTTACAAATGTACCGTTACTGCTCCCAAGGTCTTCGAGCATGTACACGTCGCCTTCACGGACAAATCGCGCATGTCGGCGTGATACCGTCGGCGACGGTATCGTAAAATCGACATCATCTTCGCGTCCAACCACAACCTCCGGCGCGGTAAGTTCGAACTCCCTGGGCGGGGATTGGCTTTGACTATCGATAAGGGTTACTTTGTAACTGTTTAATTTTGTCACGGGTCGTTCCTTTTAAACTAAATACTAAAAATAGAGATCCCAATAGACGACCTTACTCATTGCGCAGTTAATATGTGATTGTCCCCACAATAACAAAAAAATAATACAAGATAAACTTTATAATAATTGTATTATTATACCGTTTTGAAAATGCTTGTCAAGCAAAGCCTTTTGTTATGCTTTTGTGTTATAAATAAACGATAAATTTGATACACTAGGTAGAGTTATTTTTATTAATATGCAATCATCTAACCTGGTCGCTTCTTCCCCAACTCCATACAACACATTACTGGACCTTCTGCAAACGCGTGCAGAAGAACATCCCAACAGGCTTGCATTCCGCTTTCTTCAAGACGGTGATTCGAATCACGTCACCATCACATACGGAGAACTGGCGAAACGCGCACGCATGATCGGCGCATGGCTGCAAAGTTTCAACGCAGGCGGCGAACGCGCATTGCTGCTATACCCGCCCGGCTTGGATTACATCACCTCGTTCTTCGGATGTTTATATGCCGGAGTGACCGCCGTCCCCGCCTACCCGCCGCGCCTTAACCGTCCCGTTCCGCGCATTCAAGCCATGGTGGCAGATTCAAAAGCATCGTTCGCCATCACAACATCGTCGATACTGAATAATATCGAGCAGCGCTTCGAACACGCTCCCGACCTGGCAAAGCTCCACTGGCTGGATACAGAACAGGTTCCGGCTGAGGTCGAAGCGGATTGGCGTCGCCCGAATATTTCTTCCGACACACTGGCGTTCCTGCAATACACATCCGGCTCGACAAGTCAACCCAAAGGCGTGATGTTAAGTCACGGCAACCTGCTGCATAACCTCAAAGCCATTCAGCATGGTTTTCGAATCGATTCAAGCGCGGTCGGCGTTTTCTGGCTGCCAAGCTATCATGATATGGGGTTGATCGGCGGCATTCTCGAACCCATGTACGTTGGTACACATTCCAACTTGATGTCGCCCGTCTCATTCCTGCAGCGCCCCTTCCGCTGGCTCGAAGCCATCAGCCAATTCAAAGGGACTGTCAGCGGCGCGCCCAATTTTGCCTATGACCTTTGCGTAGATAAGATTACGCCCGAACAGATGGAAACGCTGGACTTAAGCTCCTGGTCTCTGGCGTTCTGCGGCGCGGAACCCATCCGCCCTGAAACATTGGAGCGCTTCGCACGGACCTTTGAACTGAGCGGCTTCCGAAAGAGTTCTTTCTACCCGTGTTTTGGGATGGCGGAAAGCACGCTGATCGTTTCCGGCGGGGACGGTCCCGCCGAGCCGCGCACATTGACGATAGACCGCAAAGCCTTGGAGCAGGATAAGGTAGAAACTGTTTCCACTAACGATGAAAATTCATTGACAATGGTCAATTGCGGCAAATCCATCATCGATCAGGAAATCATCATTGTCAACCCGAACACGCTGAAAGAATGTGAACAGAATCAAGTCGGCGAGATATGGGTAACTGGTCCCAGTGTGGCACAAGGTTATTGGGGTTTGGAAGAAGAGACGCAAAATCAATTCCATGCGCGCGTCGCGGACTCTGGCAAAGGTCCATACCTGCGGACGGGTGATTTGGGATTTCTGCACAACGGCGAACTATATATTACCGGTCGCTTGAAAGACTTGATCATCATCAACGGAAGCAATCATTATCCGCAAGATATTGAATTGACCGTTGAATCATCGCATCAAGCCTTGCAGCCTGCCGGAGGCGCTGCGTTCTCGGTTACCGATGAAGGCAGGGAAAAACTCGTCATCGTGCAGGAAGTGACCCGTCAAAACCGAAACCCTGATATAGATGAAGTGACGTCCGCTATTCGGCAGGCGGTTGCCGAGAAACATGAACTTCAGGTCTTTGCCATCATGCTCGTCAAACCGATGAGCATCTCGAAAACCTCCAGCGGAAAGATACAACGCAAGGCAACCAAACATTCTTTCTTAAACGGAGATTTGGACGTTGTCGGAGAATGGCGCGCAAAACCGTCAGTTCAGGCAACTACCAAGAAAGTTGACAAACCTGCTTCCTCATCTCGCAAAACGAAACAGAATAAACCAACCGCTGATATCCAATCTTTCCTTATAGATCGCATTGCCAGCATCCTTGAAACGGATACGACTTCCATCGACCCGCGCCAGCCTTTCACCTATTACGGACTTGGTTCCGTGCAAGCGGTCAGTCTTACCGGTGACTTGGAAGTTTTCCTCAACCGCAAACTCTCCCCCACCCTCGCATGGGATTACCCAACGATCGAATTGCTTGCAAATCATTTGGCAAACGACTCGCAAAGCAGGCAAACAAAAACATCTCCAAAACTCAGTCAGCCGACAAAAACATATGTAAAGGAACCGATTGCCATTATCGGTTTAAGTTGCCGTTTCCCGCAGGCATCAAATCCGCAGGCGTTTTGGGACCTGCTCCGCAACGGCGTGGATGCGGTTACAGAAGTACCATCCAACCGTTGGGATGTGAACGCTTTCCATTCCGAGAATCCCGACCCTGGAAAGGTCACCACCCGCTTCGGCGCTTTTCTCGACAACGTGGATTTGTTCGACCCCGCCTTCTTTGGCATTTCCCCACGCGAAGCCTCCCGCATGGACCCGCAGCAGCGGCTCCTGCTTGAAGTGAGTTGGGAGGCGCTCGAAAATGCTTTTATCCCGCCCAAAACTTTAGCTGGGACTCGCACCGGCGTCTTCGTCGGCATCAGTAGTTATGACTACTCCCGCCTGCAATTCAACGACCATGAAATGATCGACGCATACGCAGGCACAGGCAACGCGCACAGCATCGCGGCGAATCGACTATCGTATGTCTTCGACTTACGCGGACCAAGCATGGCAGTGGATACAGCCTGTTCATCGTCTTTGGTGGCGACGCATCTGGCGTGTCAAAGCCTCAGGAACGGCGAATCAGACCTGGCGTTGGCGGGAGGCGTGAACCTTATCCTCACCCCCGAGTTGACCATTACTTTCTCACAGGCGCGGATGTTATCCCCCGATGGGCATTGCAAAACGTTCGATGCCGGCGCGGACGGCTATGTGCGCGGCGAAGGCTGTGGCGTTGTCATCCTCAAACGGCTGTCCGATGCGCTGCGTGACGGCGACAACATTCTCGCACTCATCCGCGGCTCGGCAGTAAATCAGGACGGGCGCAGCAACGGGCTGACCGCGCCGAACGGACTCGCCCAACAGGATGTCATCCGTTATGCGCTGGCAGACGCGGGCGTGCAACCAGAGCAGATCGGTTATGTGGAAGCGCATGGCACAGGCACGCCGCTAGGCGACCCGATCGAGATTTCATCTTTGAGCGCCGTTCTGGATAACGGCGAGACGAACAACAGGGTTTTGGTCGGTTCGGTCAAAACGAATATCGGTCACTTGGAATCTGCCGCAGGCATTGCCGGACTTATCAAGTCTCTGTTGGCTTTGCAGAACGAAGCCATTCCACCGCATTTGCATTTGAAGGAAGTTAACCCGTATCTTTCTTTGGAGGATTCACGCCTTGAGATCGGAACATATCTCCGCCCGTGGAAACGCCGCGAAGAGCCGCGCTTCACAGGCATCAGTTCATTCGGTTTCGGCGGGACGAATGCACACATCATCATTTCAGATGCACCAAAGGTCACGCTGAGCGATAGCGAAGAGTCTATACTCCAAACGAGAGGCGATCATCTCGAACGTCCGCGCCATATTTTCACATTATCTGCAAGGTCAGAAAAAGCCTTACTTGATCTGGCACAACTCACGAGCGGGCATCTGCTCAACACTCAACACTCCCTCGCGGATATTTCACACACAGCCAACACAACCCGCTCGCACTTTGACTATCGTCTCGCTCTTCAGGCAGGCACGAACGAAGAATTAAAAAATCATATCGATGCATTCACCAACGATCCAGCCCTCACGCCGATAAATCGCACAAAACCCAAAGTGGCATTTCTCTTTACAGGTCAGGGCGCGCAATATCCCGGTATGGGACGACAGCTTTATGAAACGCAACCCGTCTTCCACGCCGCGCTTGACGAATGCGCCAAAATTCTTGATCCCATTTTGGATTGTCCGCTTTTCGAAATTCTATTCTCCGAAAAGGACGATATTCACCAAACACAATTCACGCAGCCTGCCCTTTTCGCTTTCGAATACGCACTCGCGCAGACCTGGCTTTCATGGGGCATCGAACCTCATGCCGTTCTTGGTCACAGCGTTGGCGAGTATGTTGCGGCGTGCATTGCGGGTGTATTCAGTCTCGAAGATGGTCTGCGCCTCATCGCCGAACGTGGGCGCCTCATGGGCGCATTACCGCACGACGGCACAATGGCAGCGATCTTTGCAAACGCAGATCAGATCACAAATCTGCTTCAACCTTATCAAGATAAAGTTTCCATCGCCGCCACGAACGGACCCGATAACACAGTTATCTCCGGTGATGCATCCGCGGTGCAAACCATTCTGGATGAACTGACCAAGCGTGGAATTTCATCCAAGCCGCTCACCGTCTCTCATGCTTTTCACTCGCCGCTGATGGATTCGATTCTGGATGAATTCGAATCCACTGCGAAGAGGATGACATTCCATGCGCCGCGCCTCTCTCTCAGCTCGAACCTGTTCGGCGGTATTCTCGAAGCGGACTTCATCCCTGACGCCTCCTACTGGCGCGACCACATCCGCTCGGAAGTGAAATTTGCCGATGGAATGCAAGCACTATCCGCGCTCGAAATAGACGCGTTCATTGAGATCGGTCCCGCTCCCGTTCTATTGGGCATGGGCAAACGCTGCCTGCCGGATTCAAAATCCGCGTGGCTGCCATCGGCGCGGCAAAATCAGGATGACTGGGAAGTCATCTTGAACAGCCTCGGACAACTTTACACCCAGGGCGCGGACATCGATTGGGCAGCCTTCGACTCAGGCTATGCCCGACATAAAGTCTCTCTGCCGAACTATCCATTCGACCGCCAAAGCTACTGGATCGAAACATCCAGCAAGAAACCTTCCGTTGGGAATTTTGCCATTCCTGCTCCATCGTTGACCCCAAAGTCGAATGGAAAATCTCATCCTGAACATACCGTTCCAAATAAAGTAAAAAGCAATGGTCATTCACATGACAAGAATCTTTTTGACCGCGCAAAACTTTTAACTGCCCAGCCAACTGAACAACAAAAAATGCTGGAAGACCTTCTGCAAAAGGGAGCTGCGAAGATTCTCGGCATGCAGCCGTCGCAGTTAAGTCTCTCTCAGCCGCTCGACACACTGGGACTTGATTCCCTCATGGCGATGGAATTCAAGAACTCGCTGGACGCAAACTTAAAGATAAAACTGCCCATTTCGAGCCTCCTGCAGGGACCGACACTCTCTGACTTGGTCGCTCAGATCATGGAAAACCTCGACGGGGTCTCGGAGACAACCTCCATTCCATCGGCGGCGGAGAATAACGGGAGCAGTCATTATCCGCTCACCCACAATCAACAGGCAATGTGGTTCCTCAACCAGATGATGCCCGAAGGGATTTCGTTCAACGTCTCCGGCGCGGTTCGTCTGCTGGGTGACTTTGACCACGACGCACTCCGCCGGGCGTTGAAGAGACTCATGGAACGTCATTCCGTTCTGCGGACAACATTCCATATAAAAGATGGTCAACCGACGCAGCGGATACATGCGCAGTTGCCGCTTCCGCTTGAGGAGAAGGAAGCAGCCGAATGGACAGAAGCAGACCTCCAGTCGAAGCTTGAGGCGTATGCGTTCCGCTCGTTCAACCTTGAGAATGAATCCGCTTTCCGCGTTGTCCTCTTCCATCGTTCCGCCGAAGAGACGGTTCTCCTGCTTGCAGTCCACCACATCATCACAGATTTTTGGTCGATGACGTTGTTCGCGTCCGAGATCATGGCGTTGTATTCAGCCGAGAAACGCGGCACGGAAATTTCGCTGCCGCCGCTGCAAACGACATACGGCGATTTTGCGAAATGGCGCAATGAAATTCTTGCGGGACCTGAAGGCGAGCGGCATTGGGAATATTGGCGCGAGCAGTTGAGCGGTGAACTGCCGGTGTTGAACCTGCCGATGGATCGTCCGCGCAAACCGGTGCAGACGTTCAGGGGTGCGACCCAGCATCTTCATCTCTCTCCGGCGCTTACGAAAAAACTCAAAGAGATCTCTTCGTCGAATGGCGCGACGCTTTACACAACGTTGCTGGCTGCGTTTCAAACGCTGCTTCATCGTTACACGGGTCAGGATGATATTCTCGTCGGCTCGGCGATGGCGGGACGAACTCATCCCGATCTCGCCAGCGTGATGGGATATTTCGTCAACCCCGTTGCGATGCGCACGAACTTCAATGGCATGGTCAGTTTCAAAGATGTGCTTGGGCAGGTGCGCCAAAAAGTTTTGGATGCGCTCGACCATCAGGAATATCCGCCCGCGTTATTGGCGGAGCGTTTGCACATTTCACATCGCGATGCCAGTCGTCCGCCGTTATTTGAAACGACATTTATTTACGAAAAGGCTCACGTCGACGGCGTGCGAAGTTTGAACTCGGTCGCGTTGGGAATTCCGGGTGAACGCATCGAGATCGATGGCGCGGTCCTCGAATCGATGAGTCTTTTGCAGCAGCCATCGCAGTTCGATCTTACGCTCATGATGGCGGAAACCGGCGATGCTCTTTCCGCGTCGTTCATTTACAACCCCGACCTTTTCAACGCCGAAACCATCACCCGTTTCGCCGGGCATTTCCAAAATCTTTTGGATGGGATCGCATCCGCGCCGGAGGGACCGATTGCGACGATCCCGCTTCTCGCGGACTGGGAGCGGGTTCTCGTCGAGAATCTGAACGCCACCGACGCAGATTATCCGCACGTCTGCCTGCATCAACTCATTGAGCAGCAAGTTGAAAGAACGCCTGATTCAGTCGCTGCGGTCTTCCACGACCAGCAATGGACTTACCGCGAATTGAACGACCGCGCCGATGAGATCGCCGCAAATCTGAAAGACCTCGGTGTAACAACGAACTTGTTTGTCGGCTTAAGCGTGGAACGTTCGCTTGATATGCTCGCAGCCATGATCGGAATCAACAAAGCAGGCGGCGCATACCTCCCGCTCGACCCGACATTCCCTCATGACCGGCTCGCCTTCATGCTGGAGGATTCATCCGCTCCAATTCTGGTGACACAAAGTTCGCTCACTTCCCTATTTCCCGATTACAGCGGCAAAGTCCTTTTGCTGGATAATATGGAAGTTCAAAAGAAAAAAAACAGCAAAAAAGCTGAGAAGCTAGACCTCGAAAATATTGCGTACCTGTTATATACGAGCGGCTCAACTGGCAAGCCAAAAGGAGTGCGCATTTCGCACAGGGCACTGGTGAATTTCCTTGTATCCATGCAGAAACAGCCGGGACTGAAAGCCAATGAGACTGTACTTGCCACCACCACTCTTTCCTTCGACATCGCCGAGTTGGAGCTTTACCTTCCGCTTTTGGTCGGAGCGAAAGTCGTCATCGCGGACCGTGAAACTGCCTACGACGCAAACCTGCTCATGCAGGAAATGCAAAAGAATAATGTGACTTTCATGCAAGCCACGCCCGCCACGTGGAGAATGTTGGTCGAAGCAGGATGGCAGGGCAAACCAGATTTAAGAATCATAACCGGCGGCGATGCCTTGTTTGATAATCTCGCCGATCAATTGCTGGAACGATCCAATGAATTGTGGAGTTTATACGGTCCCACCGAAACGACAGTCTATTCGACGATTTATCCAGTCGACAGGTCACGCCGAGACGTCGCGCTCAGCGGCTGGCTTTCCATTGGGAAGCCGATTGCTAACACGCAAATTTACATTTTGGATTCAAATTTGGAACAGGTTCCCGTCGGCGTGACCGGTGAAATCTACATCGGCGGCGACGGACTCGGTTCGGGCTATCTAAATCGTCCCGAATTAACAGCCGAAAAATTCATTCGCAATCCGTTCGATGAAAATTCCACGCTTTATAAATCCGGCGATCTTGGACGATATCTTCCCAACGGGAATCTCGAATTCATGGGACGCAGCGACCATCAGGTGAAGGTCCGCGGGTATCGCATTGAAACGGGCGAAGTGGAAATTGCGCTTGCCGAACATCCATCCGTAAAACAAGCCGTCGCTCTGGTGCGGCGTGGAAACACAACGTCAGACGCGAGTCTGATGGCGTATGTGGTACCAGCTGAGAGTGAGAAAGAAGCGGATGTGAACGAGCTGAAAGCCTTCCTCCGCCAGTCGCTTCCCGAATACATGATCCCATCTGCATTCGTGACTCTCGAATCCATGCCGATGACGCCGAACGGAAAAATTGACCGCAAGGCGCTGCCGGTTCTGACGCAGGCTTCGCTTGCGCGCCGAACCGAGTACGTGCCGCCGCGGACGGATGATGAACGAGACATTGCGTCCATTTGCGCGGAAGTGTTGAACATCGAGCGCGTGGGGCTGCATGATGATTTCTTTGACCTTGGCGGCAATTCGTTGATCGCAACGCGACTCATCTTCCAATTGCAGGAACATTTCCAGGTGAATCTCCCGCTTGTGCGGTTGTTCGAATCGCCGACCATCGAAGGGCTTGCGAAGGCGGTTGCTGAAGCGCGGACGATGCCCGCGTCGGACAACCAGATGTTCGGCGCGATGTCGTTGGATGAACTCAAACGCGAGATCGTTCTGGATGAATCCATTACGGCGGATGGATTGAGCTACAACGCCAATGCCGCGCCGAAGCAAATCCTACTCACCGGCGCGACGGGGTTTCTCGGCGCATATATGCTCAAGGGATTGTTGGAGAAAACGGATGCGACTGTTGCCTGTCTCGTCCGCGCGAACACAATTGAAGACGGATTCCAAAGACTGAAAGCGAATCTCGAATATTATGAACTTTGGGATGATGGATTTACCCCGCGTCTTCAAATCATTCTCGGTAATTTAGATCGTTCGCGCTTCGGACTTACAGATGAAGACTTCGCATCACTTGCCGCAGATATCGACGTGATCTATCACAACGGCGCGATGGTGAACTTTGTTTATCCATACTACGCGCTCAAACCCGTCAACGTGGACAGCACACAGGAAGTGCTGCGCCTCGCGACGACCATGAAGCTGAAACCCGTCCATTTTGTTTCTTCCGTCTCTGTCTTCATGAAAGGCGACCTGCGCGAGCATGGCATTCTCCGTGAGGATGCAGACCTCGAAGAAGCGGGCGTTCCATACGGCGGATATGGTCAGAGCAAATGGGTGGCGGAAGGACTGATGCGGCTCGCGGCGCAGCGCGGCGTGCCTATCACGATCTTCCGACCCGATAATATTTTGGGAGACCGCCGCAGCGGCATTTTGAACACGCACGATATGACGTACAGTCTCGTGCGAGCGATCTTCAAGATGGCATCCGTGCCGGATGTGGAGATCATGGGAAGCGTCGTCCCCGTGGACTTTGTGAGCGAAGCCATTCTTCATCTTTCCATGCAAAAGGATTCGTTCGGGCGAACCTTCCACCTTTCCACACGGAAACAGTCAAACTTCATTCATATCTTCGAGATGGTGACGGAGTTGGGCGTTCCGATCAAACAACTCCCATTCGAAGAGTGGAAGGCGGAATACTACAACCTGTCGAAGCAATTCCCCGAGGAAGCGTTCCAGGCATTTTTGCCGATCATCAACCAGGTCGGCGAAGAGCGGATCAGCCTGCCGCACGTGGATATTTCCAACACGGCTGCAGCGTTGGAAAATTCTCCTGTCGCTGTACCAACTGTCGACAAGGAATTGATCCGCACATACGTCAAGTACTTCGAAAAGTCTGGTCTATTGACCCTGGAAAAATAGTGACCATCAACGGTCGAGAGGAGAATCAATCTGTCTGACAGTTTAAATCGCGTTGTACATGCGTTGAGCCAGGTGGCGGAAACTTCGCTGGTCTGGCATCGCGGATTGTTGAACTCGGGCGGACCGCACCGTGTCTTGAAGGGGTCACTTTATCCGATCAGTATCGGTGAAGATGAGTGTGCAGTGTTCGGAAAACTCATCGAACAATTTCGCCCTGAGAACACTTTCATCATCGGGAATGCCTTTGGCTTTTCGTCCTGTTATATTGCAGATGCCATGCGCCAGTATGGGGGTCAGAGTGTGATCACCCTCGACAGCGAGGTCGAAGGGCGCGGACAGGATTGCGCCGCTGTTGCACGCCGCCTCGCAAATGTGATGGAGCTTTCACTGCTGAAAAATAAAAAGGGATCATCGCCAAATGACACTGCCTGGGCAGCCGAAGGGAAAAATTTCGATCTGGTGTTCATTGACGGCGACCACAGCGACCCACAGGTCACGAGGGATTTCGAAGGAATCCTGCCGTTCGCCGATTCGCAGGCCATTTTCGTCTGGCATGATTTCTGGCTTTCGGGCATCAATCCATGTTTGAAACTTGCTGCAAGTCATGGGTTTAGATGGCTGTGGCTGCCAACGTCATGCGAAATGGTTCTGGGTGTGCGCGATGCAAGGGTCTTCGCGGAACTTCAAACCATGTTCCCGAACAGCGTAGAAAACCAGCACCCGCATTCGCCATTGCTTGCGCCCACACTGATCGCAAAGGAATTCGTCCGGCAGGCGTGGGATACCGCCATCACCCGTTATCTCCCCGCCTTCCAACCCATCAGGCGATCCCGCAGTGACCGTTAAAAATATTACAGTGAATTCAATATCATCTGCAAACAAATGGTTTGTCAGCACACGGACCAATGAAAACGCAGAATTGCGTCTCTTTCTTTTCCCTTATGCCGGGGGCGGTCCGCCCGCGTTTGCAGCATGGGATGAAGAATTCGACTCACGCATTGAAACCGTCATCGTGCATTACCCGGGCAGGGGCTCACGTTTCAGGGAAGAACCCATAAAACGGATTGATATTCTTGTCGAGAATCTTTTCCAAGCCATTCAACCCTATCTGGATAAACCGTTCGCTTTCTTCGGTCACAGCCTTGGCAGTTTGGTCGCGTTCGAACTTGCAAAGCAGATACAACCGCGGGCTTTATTCGTTTCCGGCTGCATTGCGCCGCATCTGCCGAATCCGCAGCCGATGATTCATCATTTGCCCAGCCCCGATTTCATCAAATCACTTAATGAGTTCAACGGCATCCCGGATGAAGTCTCCCGCAACCCCGAATTGATGGAACTTCTCCTCCCCATGCTGCGCGCGGATTTTGAAGCATTCGAAACCTATCGCCCAAATTCGCATCAACTCCCCTGCTCCATCGTCGCATTCGGCGGGCTCGATGATCCCAGTACAAGCAGGGAGCAACTCGATGGCTGGTCGGCGCACACCAGCGCGAACTTCCGCTCACAATATTTTTCCGGCGACCATTTTTTTATCAACGCACACAAAACGGATATCATCGCAGCCATCGCATCTGAGCTACTGTAAATGGATAATTGGACTCGCCCGTCAACTTCGCTTGAACTGGAGAATCACCAGGTGGACATCTGGCGCATCTCTCTGGACCTTTATCCTGCTTCAGCGCAATGGGCAGAATCCACGCTCTCAGCGGATGAGTCCGCGCGGGCGAAGTGCTTCTATTTCGAAAAGGATCGTCGTCGTTACACCCTGACCCACGCCTGCCTGCGGGATATCCTCTCACATTATCTCCGCTGCCGTCATCACGAGTTGACCTTCTCCATCGACCAATACCGAAAACCCTTTCTGAGCAATTGCGACCTGCAATTCAACCTATCCCATTCAGGCGACTACATTCTGATAGCGGTCGCACACAAACGAAAAGTCGGCGTGGATGTTGAACACTTCCGCATAAACCTTGAACTCGAAAAGATCGCCAAACGTTTTTTCTCGCCAATGGAACATGAAGAATTCAGTACAGTCCCCGACGAGCAAAAGATGACCGCCTTCTTCAATTGTTGGACGCGCAAAGAAGCCTATATCAAAGCGCATGGATTGGGCATGTCCATGCCGTTGAGCAGCTTCGATGTGTCTCTCACGCCAAACGAAACGACAAGTCTGCGGGCAACACGCCCAGACGCAGCCGAAGCCTCCAAGTGGACGCTGCTTTCGCTTGACGTTCAGTCCGGTTACGCAGGCGCGCTGGCTGTACAGGGCAAAGATCTGGAATTTCGACTATGGGATTGGGAAAGAATCACTCAGTGACAGCATCCTGCCCGAGGCATTGAAGTCCGCTTTCCCCTTTCGGGTGGATACGATAAAGATTATTTTCGGGGACAATGCAATATATTTCGAGCAGTTTTGAAGCAGCATAGAACCGGTCACTTAAGGATGCGAGGTACACAGGGCGGTCAGGCATGGATTCTTCGATCACGTTCAATACATCTTGATTATCGAAAGCAGCCGGGTCTTG
>JACKAV010000021.1 GCA_020634895.1 Anaerolineales bacterium
AACGTTACGAGGTTACTTTCCGCAATTCGACCAAACTCATCCAACGTCCCCAAACCGTCTACGCCAAAAATGTCATCTTCTCAGCAGGCGTGATGGGAACAATGAAGTTATTGTTGAACCTGCGCGATGTAAAAAAGTCATTGCCAAAACTGTCAGCGAAACTGGGGACGATGGTGCGGACCAACTCCGAAGGTCTGCTCGGAAGCGTGGCACGAAAATCCGATATCAATTACTCGGAAGGTGTCGCCATTTCCTCCATCTATAATCACGACGAGATCACACGCATTGAGCCTGTGCGTTACCCCGATGGTTCGTCATTGATGCGCTATCTTGCTGCGCCGCTGATCGATAAAAATTTCAGCGTGCCGCGCCGTCTGCTCAACTTTTTAGTTTGGGCGCTCACTCACCCCGTAGATTTTGGTAAAGCGCTCTTTCTGCCAGGTTGGGCTCATAATGTGACCATTCTGCTCGTGATGCAACATGCCGATAACCGTATGCGATTCAAGATCGGTAAAAGTATCTTCACACTCTTCCGCACCGGCATGGTGGCGGAAGAGGAGCCCGGCTACACCATCAACGCGCAAGTGGAAGGCTCGCACGAGATCACGCGCGAGTTTGCCAAACGCACCAATGGCGTGCCGCTCGGTTCCATCGGCGAGAACCTGCTCAACCTGCCCACCACCGCCCACATCCTTGGCGGCGCGCCGATGGGCAAAGGCGTTGAAGCCAGCGTGATCGACGAGAACTTTGCCATTCACAATTATGAAGGTCTGTATATCATCGACGGGTCGGTGATGCCTGCCAACCCCGGCGTCAACCCATCGCTGACGATCACTGCGCTGGCAGAATATGCCATGAGCAAAGTGAAAGAGAAAAATTCTTAACGCGAATTTTAAAGATCAGAACAGCGTCGGCTGGTAGGGCTCGTTCGGAGTTTCAAAATCGTCCCACGGAAGCGGGGCGATTTTGATTCGAGACGAAATTTGATGATGGAATTCGCGCGCGATGTACGGAGCGAGATAATTATCGGGCGAATGGCAAAAGACATACGCATCTTTCCCCGCCGAGAGTTGATCCGCGACCCGATCCGCCCATTCGCTGATGAAGGGCTGGTTGTGCTCCATTTCGGGGTGACCGATGAAGCGCAGAAAAGTAAAGTCGGTGGTGACCTCTTCGAAGACGGGCACGTTCGGTTTGCGTTCCCGCGCCTCCAGCAGACTCTCATACGCGCTGCCTTTGATAAGCGCATCTCCCGCCAAATCTCGTATGGGACGTGTATCGATGACGACGCGCGCCATATGATGATCTGCGAGGAGTTCGTTTAGGGCGTTACGATGCTCATCCTCGAACCAATCCAGGTGGCGGACTTCCACGCCGAGGCGCACGTCATTCGGGAAAGCATCCAAAAAAGTGGCAAGGTCCGGCATCAGCTTGGGCGAATAGCTTGGGGGCAGCTGCAGGAACATCGGTCCCAGCCGCGAGGCGAGCGGACGCATTACATCCACAAATGCGATCGCGCGGTCAATATAATCCTTTAATATTCCATTATGACTGATGGCTTTAGGAATCTTCAGGCAGAAGCGGAATGATTCCGGCGTTTGTTCGAGCCAATTGGCTATTGTCTTTTCGGCAGGGATGGCATAGAAAGTAGTATTGCCCTCGATGGTGGTGAGGCGCGAAGCATACTCGCGCAGAAAATCCGATGTCTTTGTGCCCTTTGGGTAAAAATTCCCGACCCAGCCTTTGAACGACCAAACCGGACAGCCAAGATAAAGAGTCACTCTTCCACCACCTCAGACAACGCTCATATCATTCCACGCCACGGAATTGCGCGTTACCTTTGCCTTGTACAGTGCTGTGTCGGAGCATTTATAAATTTCGTTCACGCCCCTGCAATTCGCTGAATTACCCACGCCAATACTGATGGTCAGTTTAACGGAATGCCCATCAAAATAAAACCGGTTCTCTTCTATGTGAAGCCGCAAACGTTCGCCGATATCAGCAGCATCGCGCAATGTGGTATCAGGTAGAAGGATCAGGAATTCCTCGCCGCCCCAACGGGATATGGTGTCCTGCTTGCGCAGGGTGTTTTTCAGCAGCTGCGCAACCTCACAAAGGACAATATCTCCCATTTCATGTCCGTAGATGTCATTGATGGGCTTGAAATGATCGACATCCACCAACAGAGTGGAAAATTCGATATTGGAGCGGGCGACACGGGCAAATTCCGCCTCGAGCATGGACAGCATGGCGCGGCGATTGGATATGCGCGTCAGGCTGTCCACCGTGGCGAGATCCGCCAGGGTCGATTGCAGCCGCTGACTTACCATCAGGACGAATCCCATTGACCATAAAAAGCTGGCAGCAAACATGGCGATCAAGTTGACCACTGTGATCAAATTCATGTAAAGGGACTGCTGCGCAGGCAGGATCAGCAGACTTAGACTGCGCAGGAATAGAATGATGACGTACAGGGCTGAGATGGAAGCAAGGAAGAAAGCCGAAGAGCCAAATCCGCTTTGACGCACCCGAAACAGGCTGACAGCAATTGCACTGAGCAGGATCCCGCTGCACACCCCGATAATGTGTACACGAAGCGGAAAATCGTTCCAAACATAGGTCAGGTATGGAAATGAAATAACTACAGGAGCAATGGAAATAGCCAGAACCCCATAATCGATCCGCTCGCCGAGAAAACGGCGGATTGCCACATACATCAAGGCAAGCCCGAAAACGATCAGGTAATTGGCAGTAATGATCGTTATCACGTCCGATGCAATTCCACGAAAAGTGGAAAGCAGCATACCCACACCGAACAGGAAATCGCCGAATGCAGCGGTGCGAATGCCGTGATATTCCCGTATCATGGACGATTGCAGCCAGATCAACCCCGATTGGATCAACACGGCGATTCCTATCAATAGTGTGACCGATTGAATATTGATCTGGGTTAGCAGTTCCATGATAGCTGTCATGCGGCATTTCCGTTATTTGTCAGATTCTCTCTTCAAGAAGGATACATGAAAAAACAGGTGAATTCAAGCAATGAGCGGTTACGAACCCTTCTCCTGTTCATCGTGCGCCATCATATCGACCACGATTGCCACGGCAAGAATAAGAATATGATTTTGTCCCGCCTCAATGGACACACCGTAGGTATCTGTAAGACGGAACCATTTCTTGGATATCTCCGCCACTTTTTTTCCACCCGATCTGATATCGTATTCGAAATCAAGGATATTGCCCTGCACGGTCATATCATCCCCGCCCTTAACGTCCACATTCCATTTGTCGCGCAGAGGCGTGAGCAGAGCCTTCTTGACAGTGGCAATGTCCCTGCCATCGGCATCTTCGATCACCATCGTATCCTTGATGGTCAGTAAACGTTCCTTGATCTGCGCCAATTTCCTCCCTTTGGCATCTTCAAACACCAATGTCTTGCGGATGCGAAGCACCTTGCCGTCCACTTTGTAGACACGGTCTCCAGCTTCGTTCTCGATCCAGAAATCATCACCGATGGAAAAGAGATTTTGGCGAATTTTATAACGGGTTGGCATGGGGTTTCCTTTTCAGAATAAAGATGATTCAAAGTATAACGCATGAGAATTTGTCGCAGACCTCATTTTTCGAATCCATTCAGATGGTTTCCATGAAGTCCAATGCAGAATACGCCTTTATATATAGTATTGAAGTCGCCAGACAATAATGCTATAGTAATAATCAAGCGGCAAGATCGAACAGACCGAATTTTAGAGGAATTTTATGAGCAAAAAAGCAACGCTTCCCCAAAAAAGAACTGAACTCAAAGAGCAATTGACCCGTTTCCGCGCACTGCCGGAATATATGTTGGATGGCATTGGCGCGCTGCTCCAGTATTTGATAAGCCCCAAAACAGCCAGATCACGAAAATCCTTTTTACCCGAAAACGTTTCGGAACAGTATCAAGATTCCTTCCCATCCTTCTGGCTCAGCGGCGCTCTTATTGCCGCGTTCACATTCTTGATCGGCTGGCTGGTTTCATATGCAAGCGCCTATCGTCCCACCACAGAAGAACTTCGGCTGATGATCTGGTCTTCGTTTGCCGGCGCGCTTGCACTGATCGTCAACAAAGTGAACATCCGCACATTTTTGGATACCTTCCGAAAGTCCTGTGTGGACCGAATGCTGCGCGTCAGTGACATCGACGAATTAAGCGGATGGCTGCAGCGAAACTTTGGTCTGTGGCTGCCGCTTCTTTCCGGACTGGCAGTTGGTCCACTGCTCGGGCGGATTCTCTACGCCAGTTGGCTTAAGGTTCCTGAAACACAAGCTGTCTTCCAACTGGGACCTTTCGTCACGATCGTTCTATCTTGCATTCAGGCGGTTTGGGTGGCGTTCTATCTCTATCCATTTTACGTAGCGTTCCCGTCCCGGCTGAACCGCTACCGCTTCGATCTATATACATCCAACCCCAGCAGTTCCGAGGTGATCGAGCAGTTGTCACGCCTGCTCACGTTCATCCTATACGCGACCATGGGATACATTGTACAGTTGACCATCGGGTTGACATATATCGGTGTATTAAACACAGCCAATCCGCTCCCCATCGTCATCTTTTCCGTATTCGTCTGGGCGCCGACAGTCGTGCTCTATGCGACCGGTCAATTTCATCTCTCGAATGTGATCACATATGCCAAATGGAAAACGCTCAACGAGGTGCAATCGAAGATCGAAAGCCTTTACAACTCCACAAGCATCCCGGATAAAGACCTGCTCGACCATATCGATAAATTAATGGACTATCACGACCGGATAAAGAGCACACCCAATTCCGCCCTCGACTTTCGGACCGGCTTGAATTTTTTAAACTCGCTGCTATTCCCGATCCTGGCATTCTTTCTTAAAGATGTCCCCACCTATATCAACACCCTCATACCGCGCAATTAGATCAACCCATACGCCGCTCATCGAAAGGACACGTTATGCAGGAAACTGAAGTCATTATCAAAGCGGATACCGTCAGGGTACGGATCATGTCCCTTGCGCCGCGCGAAGTCGCAGACTGGCACTATCATACCGAAGTGACCGACGATATCTTCTGCCTCACAGGGACAATCGTTGTCCGCATGAAAGAACCGGATGAAGAAAATACATTAAGCCCGGGCGGGAGAAGCCAGATCAAGCCAGGGCGAACACATCAATTGGAAAACTTGAGCGAAACGGAGGCGACCTATCTCCTCGTTCAAGGAATTGGAAAATACGATTTCAACGTAGTTCAAAAATAGCGCTGGTGTGCAATTTAACCCAACGTCTCCCCTTTTGATAACATCTCCACAAATTGACGGATGCGCTTCTCGCGCGTTTCCGCTTTCTTCGCTGTTGTAATCCTAAACAGAAACGAATAACGTTTGGAACCTGACAACGTCTCAAAGAAGGCTTTTGCTTTCTTGTTCTTATTCAACGCGGACTGAAAATCTGCTGGCACTTCAATATTCTTCTGTGACGAGTACGCCGCAGCCCAACGCCCGTCCTGCTTCGCCGCATCAACAGCCTTCAACCCTGACGGTTTCATCTCCCCACTCGCAATGAGACGCTCCACCTTCTCCACATTGATCTTTGACCAAATGCTCTTCGGTCTGCGCGGCGTGAATTTCTGGAGAAAATATTTGTCATCAAAACTCCCCTTCTGACCATCGATCCAGCCATAACACAAAGCGACATCCAACGCCTCGGCATAAGTGACCGTCGAAATCCCGCTCGCTTTCTTGGCGATCTTCACCCACAACCCCGCGGACTTGTCGTGATTCTTCGTAAGCCAATCTGCAAATTTCTTTTTGGATTCAAAGGGAAGGATTGGAAGTTCGGTTGAGTTGGGCATAGAGTTATTTTATCGAATTGGCACTCATACATCAAGAATGTATAATCTTCTAATATGAAGACGGAATCCGAAACCCTTTTCGAAAAATTGTGCAGTGAGAAACGCATACCATTTGAGCCTATTCCTACAGAGGAGAACTTAAGAACGCCCGATTATCGTATATGGCTTAATACAACTGAAATAATCGTCGAAGTAAAACAGATGGAATTGAATAAAGACGATCTAAAGTTTATAGAAAATGTTGCTAAAGGAATCGATGTACCAAATGGATTTCGCGGTACAGGTCACATAAGAATTAGAAATATCATTGACGATGCATATCCACAACTAAAAAACTTTGCCAAAGATTTACACCCATCGATTGTTGTTGCATGTGATCTTACAAAAGGATTATCACACCTAGACAATGAAGATATTCTCAATGCAATGTATGGGGACGAAATAGTAATAATTAGCGACACATCAAAAGATTCCGAAGAAGTTAGTGCCGCCAATCATAAATTTGGAGGAAATCGAAAAGTAACTAAACGTACAAAACGCTCTCTTAGTGCAGTTGCTTTATTAGATTTTAACGAGTCTGATGAGGCAGTCAGAATGACAGTCTTCCATAATATCCACGCCAAAATCCCACTAGACCCACGAGGCGCGTGGAAAATCGCAGATCAGCAATTCACACTTCAATACGGTTCTGAATTCTATCAATATTGGCTTGAAATAACCCAACATGAATGACATCTGAGATTATCTCGGAGGTCTAATCATCTAATCTCTACTTCCCTGTAGCACCCAGATATTCTGCTCAGATCATTCCACAATCTTCCAATATGAATCCTTGCGAATCACTTTTCCATCCCGCAATTCGTAATGGTCGCAGCCCTGAACTTTGATAGATTTGCCAGAGGGAGAAGTACCTGTCAACAACCATTCTGAAACACCGAGATCGCCTGAAACCCAATGACGGTCTTCCCCATAATGCACATCAGGAACAGTTTCAAATCTTGTAGCCAGCCCCTTTCTAACCTCTTCTTTGCCAATGTACCTTGTACCCCACGGCTCGGAACCTCTGGGCATATCCAGCGAACAATCATCGGCAAAAAATGACATGATCCAATCCAGATCATGATCGTTGAACGCACGTGTTATTTCTTTGAGCAACTCTAAATTATCCATATTCTTACTCGCATTTTCACTTCGCTGAGCCCAAATACGCCAACCATGCACCAATAACCGATGCTATGAAAGTCAACAAAGGTGTAACGGCGGCAATCGTATTTGCAAATCGCTCCTCACGTTTTTTGTTTAATTCATCGTCATATGTGGATGGACCAACGAACAATTCAGCCAACTTACGCGCATATAATGGCTTATTTTGCCTGCGTCCAGTTTTTTGTGCTATCCACTCCCCTAAAAAACCTCCAAAAATAATAAGGAGCGTGGGCGGAATAAAGTAAAGCATGAATACCGCCGTCCAATCAACAATTCGTCCATAAGAGGTAACGACCATCGCCACGCCGATGCTAACCAAAATTCCATTCGCGACACCGACCACGATCATGTTTTGGAAAGTTCTATCAGCAACGAATACCCCGATCAAGCAACCAACGACCATGGGCGTTAATATCGACAGCCACAACATCCAGTTACGATTCGATGGCGCAGCAAAGAAAAAGGCATACGTTGCAATCGAGATGATACAACCAGCCAATAGGATGACTAAATAAAAGGCAAATGAACCTGTGGCATTCGATGTAGTTAATACATGCTCGTCAACCAGCATTTGACTCCGCTGCATGGAAATCAATGCTTTCTCTATTTTTTCCAGTCGTTTTTCCATTTCGTTCAGTCGAGCAGCAACCGGTGTATAAAAAGTTAGGTCTCGATGGCAGTAACGACAAACGATGGCGTCGCTCTTGATTTCCTCGGCACAATATGGACACTTCATTTTTAATCGAGATTCCTTACTCCCCAGTTGGCACCCAGATATTCTTCACCTGCGTGGACTCATGCAAGAACTCATGACCTTCGCCCTGCTCGCGATCCATCCAATCGCGGGGCAGACCGTAGCCAACCCACGTCCGCTTCATGTTGGCGGCGGATTCGTTCTCCACGTGGTAACTGCCTTCCGCTGAGCCGAAGTACCAGACCGAGTCCACATCTTCGTGTTGGACGAGGGTTTTGGTCAGATGGTCGCGGTCACCTGTGACGATGTTGACCACACCGTCAGGCACATCGGATGTATCGAGCACTTGATAGAAATCAGTTGCGCTCAACGGACACTTCTGACTGGGGATCATCACCACCGTGTTACCTCTTGCAATCGCAGGAGCCATGAGCGAGACGAAACCCAACAACGGCATTTCATCGGGGCAGGCAATGCCCACCACACCGATGGGTTCGTTCACGCCAACCGTAATGCCGCGCAAGGTTGTCTCTTGCACCGAGCCGCCATATTTGTCAGCCCATGCCGCATACGTGAACAATCTTTCAACCGCCGTATCTACTTCAGCTTGTGCCGACTTTTTCGTGCGTCCCGTCATCTCGACGATGCGTTCAACGAACTCTGCATTGCGCGCATCGAGATTTTCAGCGATGAAATACAGGATTTGCGAACGGTTGAAACCATGACGCATTGCCCAACCTGAGGTCCGCGCCTTGTGGGCGGCTTCGACCGCGTTACGGATGTCCTTGCGGTTGCCGTCACCGACCTGCCCAACGATCTTTCCTTTTGCGCTCAATATCGTTGTGGTGTATGCGCCATCGGGTCGCACCTGTTTACCGCCAACATACATCTTCGGCGTGCGGTCGACTCGGGGAAGATCATGTCCATTTGCCCGAGCAGTTGTCGGCGGAGTCGGAAGCGTAGGCACGTGTCCTCCCCACTTCTCGTTCACGGTAAATTCAGGGCGCGGACGATCCATCCATGTCGGTCTCACATATTCAAACAAACCTTCTTTGCCGCCTTCACGTCCATAACCCGATTCACGATAGCCGCCGAAGCCCGCCGCGCCATCGAAAAGATTCGTGCAATTGACCCACACCGAACCCGCCTTGATCTTGCTCGCCACATCGAGCGCAAGATTGATGTTATCGCTCCACACACTCGCCGCCAGCCCATAGCGCGTGTTGTTCGCAAGTTCGATCGCCTCGCTCGGCGTGCGGAACGTAAGCGACACAAGCACGGGTCCGAAAATTTCCTCCTGCACCGTTGCCGCCGCGGGGTCGAGCCCCGTGATGAGCGTCGGCTTATAGAACAGCCCCTTCTCAGGCATCGTGATATTCGGCTGATAACATTCGCCGCCTTCCGCAATACCCGTCTTCACCCAACCATCGATCGTGTCCCATTGCGACTGATCCACGATGGCGCCCATGTCAATGGATTTATCGAGCGGATCGCCAACCCGCATATGTTCCATGCGAGCTTTTAATTTTTGGATGAAACGCCCCGCGACATTTTCCTGAACAATCAGCCTTGACCCTGCGCAACAGACCTGACCCTGATTGAACCAGATCGCATCGACCACCCCTTCAACTGCTCCATCCAAATCGGCATCTTCAAACACTACGAACGGACTCTTGCCTCCCAACTCCAACGACAGCTTCTTGCCCGACCCAGCTGTTTGTTTGCGAAGGATGCGACCGACATCCGTTGAACCCGTGAAAGCGATCTTATCCACATCAGGATGTTCAACGATCATCGAGCCCGCACTGCTCGAACCCGTAATGACATTGACCACACCCGCAGGCACTCCCGCCTCAGCAACGATCTCCGCAAACAACAACGCCGAGAGACGTGTGTACGAAGCAGGCTTCAACACGACCGTATTGCCCATCGCAATGGCTGGAGCGATCTTCCACGCCAGCATCAACAACGGGAAGTTCCACGGAATGATCTGTCCCACCACACCGACAGGTTGATAGTCACGCAGTTCGGTTTCCATCAACTGCGCCCAACCTGCATAATAATAAAAGTGACGCGCCAACAGTGGCACATCAATATCGCGCGACTCGCGGATCGGCTTGCCATTGTCCATCGACTCAAGTACTGCCAGCAAACGATGATGTTTCTGGATGTTGCGAGCAATCGCGTACATATAGCGTGCACGGATCACACCCGGAGTCTTGCTCCAGGTTCCAAACGCTTCCCGCGCCGCCGCCACCGCCGCATCAACCTCCTTCTTCCCAGCCTGAACCGTCTCCCCCAACAACTCCCCATTCGACGGATCATACGAAGGATAATATTTCGCGCCTTTAGGCATCACCCATTCGTTGTTGATGAATAATCCGAATTTGCGGTTATGTTCATCCAACCAAGCTTTGACTGCGTCGGGTGACTCGGGCGCAGGTCCGTATTCCATGGTTTTGAAGATTTCAAGTAATGTGCTCATAAGTAACTCCAAGAATTAAACACAAAGGGCACCAAATATACGAAGGAATTATTTTCCTTCTGCTTCTTTAACTGCCCAAAAATTTATCTTTGCATCAGGAAAATTTTCCTTTAACAAATTCATAGCCGCTCTCCATCGACTTCCCCACATTTTATGAAAAGCGTAGGTTTTTCCTTCAAAGTGGATTAGCTCATCGTCACCACAATACCAGCGGGGGTAATCAATTCTTCTCCCATCCGCTTTTCCACGATCAACAATAACACGAATAAAGTTTTCGGAATTATATAAACCATCCACTTGAAGAAACAAATTGCTTTTCCAATTAATCAATTCATTTATTTTCTCAGGTGACACGCCAGAATCACAAAGAGCCTTGACAACAAAAAATATGGCGCTACGTTTCGCTAAATGGTTTTCTGTATCGCCAAAGATAGTTACGTCATACTTGGTCAAATCTCTATTCTGAACGCGCAGAATCCTCTCTTGTCTATTTTTTATACTAACACTAATCTGATATTGACTCGCCTCAGCCAATGGAATTATCTGTTCAATATCAATGAGAGTACGTCCATTATCGCTATATGGCTTAATTCGAATACAACGAATATCTACCCCGTAATCATTGAGCCACAAAGCAGTAGTTGTAAGTTCCTTAGAGAACTCTGCTGAAATCAATACAATACGCACATCCTGTGCAAACTGCTCATTATCATTTTCCCCCCATTCAAGAAAATCTAACATCTCTCTTTCGGCATCCTCACCTTTACCTTTCTTCTTAAGAAAATCCGAAAAAACTTCAACGGCTTTATCAAAGGTCATTGTGGATACCATTGCCGCATAACGCAATGCCTGCAATTCCATATGCCCCCCATCTTCCGTTCGTTTCAACTCAAAAACCACCAAATTAGCATTTTTATCAATACCCAACAAGTCAATACGTCGGCGGCTATCCTCCCATTCACCAAATTCTTCTGCAATTATTAATGTATCGGGGGAAATAATCTCAATCTGATTCTGCAATACACGTTGCAAATCTGTCCGTTCTTTAACCTTTGCAGCAGAAAACGAGGTTTCTTCGATTTTTTTCAATTCATCTTTTGTAAGTTCGTAAATGGGCATATAAACCTCACAAAAATTTCCAGAACACAATCAAGACGACAAGGGGGTTCCTTGTATACCTTTACAATCCTTAGTGGCAGGTATTTCGGGCACAGATCCGTATTCCATGGTTTTGAAGATTTCAAGTAATGTGCTCATACTAAACTCCATTTTTGAACCGCGAAACACGCTAAGTTCGCAAAGATTCTGTTATGTTTTTCTTTGCGTTCTTCGCGCTCTTGGCGGTAGACCTCTCTTATCTCAATTATTACGCAAATTCGAACAACTCACGCAAACAATTTTTCCTTTTTTGCCTCACAGCCATGCCGTAGCATTTTGACCGAACCGGAGGCGTCAGGGGCGATGACCGCGGTGATACGCATGTGCGGCTGGAGGCGGGTGTTTGCCCGTGGCACCCATTCGCGCTTCCCATCCGAACAGCGGACGACGATACAGCCTGCGGGCAGTCCCAGCGAACGGACTTCCCTGCCTGCAAAATCAGATTCCGCCTGCACAACAAATTCCATGACAATCGGTTCTTTCAGGTCAATGACTTCGCCGCCGCTCGTCAGGTCACGCTCGAGCAAGGATTCATAAATGGGCAGGTCCTTGAGGAACTCCGCCACGGCATACGCACAGAAACAGCTAACCAACAGAGGCAGCATCTGCGCATAATTGCCGGTCATCTCGACGATAAGCATGATACCCGTCAACGGTGCGCGGACAATGGCAGTGAAATATGCCGCCATTCCCACCACGGCAAATACCGCAGGGATAGGCACCACGTTGGGCATCAGGTCGTGCGCGATCATCCCGATACCCAAACCGATCAACGCGCCGAGAACCAATAACGGCGCAAAAATGCCGCCCGGCGCGCCAGTGCTATAACTGGTAATGGTCAGCATAAAACGCACGACAAAGAACAATGGGATCGACTTCAACAAAAAGTTGCCCGTCAATACGGCTTCGGCGAGGTCATGTCCGCTGCCGATGAGCAAGGGAGAGAACCAACCCGCAAGACCGACAAAAGCGCCTGTCAACGCGGCGGCGGGAAGCGTAAAGCGCGAGGGCAGACGTCCGTAAAAATCGAGCGAGCCGAGCAATCCCTTGTTAAAGACAACGCCCAACGCGCCGGTGACAAACCCGAGCAGGGCAAAGAGCGGCAGAGAAGCCAAAGGCGGAGTCTCATATGCGGGGACGGTGAAAATAGGAAAAGGTCCCGCCCCGATGCGGGCGACGATATCCGCGATGACTGCAGCAACAAAAGCGGCGCCAAAAACGATCGGCTGAAAGTCGCGCCGCACTTCCTCCAAAACAAAGACCAAACCCGAAAGCGGCGCATTGAAAGCGGCTGCCAACCCTGCGCCAACGCCCGAAGAGATCAGGGTCAGGCGTTCGCGCGGAGAGACCTTGAGAAAACGCGAGATCATGTCGCCGACCGCGCCGCCCATCTGAACCGTCGGACCTTCACGCCCCAACGCCAGTCCGCTGCCCATGGCAAGGACGCCGCCAATGAATTTGATGGGAAGTACGCGCTTCCATTCAATGGTGCGGAAGCGATGAAGGACTGCCTCGAGGTGTGGGATGCCGCTGCCGCTCGTTTCGGGCGCATAGTGGATCGCCAAAAATGCGGCTATTACTGCGCCGACAGTTGCGAAGAGCACCGGGAAGATCCAGCCCCAATACGGCATACCATGCGCCCAGTCGATCAGGTTGTTGCGCATGGCGTCCATACCTGCAAGGGCTGCGCGAAACAATAACGCGGTCAACCCGGCGCATGCGCCGACAAAAGCGGCGCGCGGAAATATCCA
>JACKAV010000022.1 GCA_020634895.1 Anaerolineales bacterium
TAGCGGGTGCCGCCATCAGGCAGCGCCTCAGGGACTCCGCTCGCAGCGACGATGGGAGCCGAAGCCGGGTCTGCAAATTTGAGGTTGACCTCGTAATCCGCGGCATCGTAGACCAGATTCTCGCCGTAATACCACGGGTCGTGGAGAATCCATTCGCCGTTGATGTTCGGCACCACGAACGGATACCAGTTGACGAGGTTGATCTGTCGGTTTGTGTAGCCGTAAATGCGCGGACGTGAAACGCTGGGGTCTTCCTGTTCGGCGAAAGGAAGCGTCAGCGTGTATTGAAGCTGGATGTTGGTCACACCGTTTGCAGGGAGGATGGAGGCGAGGGAAATGTCGAGGCGTTGACCATCCAATGTGTAGGTGGTGACAGGTTCATCGTCGATGCTGAGGCTGGATAGAACAAAGCTGTCGTCCCACAGGTTCGGGGTGACGGCGAGCGCCAGCATGTTGAGCTGGTTGCCCGTCAGGTTCGGGTATAGGATGGTCTCGTCCACGCTGGCGGTGTGGGCGTCGTAATCCATCGTCACGTTGAGGGTGTAGCGGGCGCGTTCCAATGCGGGTTGGGGCGTTGCGGTTGGGAGTGGCGCTTCTGTCGGCGCGGCTGGCGTGTCCGTTACGGATGATGTCAGAAAGACCTCTTCGGTGGGCGCGGATTCTTCAGCAGGCTGGTTCGATGAACATGCAGAAATTAACAGAAAAATGACAAGGAGAAAAAGGGTTGCCTTTTTGTGATTATGCATGGGCGCAATTCTACCGCTTGTCAATTAAAGTTGGATGTGATGTGAAAAACTTAAAAACCTCCTGCTGGTTTCAGTAGGAGGTTTTTTGATCGTCAGATCTGGCAGGGATTATCCTTCCAGTTTTTTCTTCAATTCTGCGAGCGCGGTGTCATAACCGGCTTTCATTTGATTGCGCATCATGTCTTCCATGCCGGGCATGGAGGGCATTCCGGGAGGGGTGAGCATGGCTTCGGTCTGCAAAGTGACTTTGGTGCCGCTGCCATCCGGTTCGAGAACGTAGGTGCTGACCACATCCGATGCGGGCGGCTTGGCGATGGTCTTGGTGCCGAAGAGTTTGTTCGCTTCATAGGCAACCACCTCGGAGGTGATGACGTTCACCACGCCCATTGTGGATTTGATGGTGGTGTTGATCTTGGTACCGAGCTTGATCGGACCATCCGCCTCGATATTGGTGACGTATTCATTCTTCAGCGCATCCAGGCTTGCAACGTAGGAAAAGATCTTTTCCGCTGAGGCATTGATATTGATGGAAGTTTCGATAAGTGACATTATTTTCTCCTTTGGTTTATTTGTAAATGTAATTCCATTATAAGGAGACTGGTCGAATACACAATTGAACTTAAGGGGGATTGGGCAGTTGTCCATTGGTACTATGCCGTTTGAATAAAAAAGACCTGACAGGTTTCGAAACTTGTCAGGTCTTATTATGAAAAGCCGATCTATTCCCCGCGTAACCGCTTCCAGAGAAAAACAAGCAGGAAGAACAAGGTGGCTGTCAGCACAATTGCAGAGCCGGAGACGATGTTGAAATAATAGGAAATGTACAAGCCGACAACAGATGACAACGCGCCGATGAGAGCGGAAACGAGCATCATCGGCAGCAGGCGGCGGGTGAGCAGATACGCTGTCGCTGCAGGTGTGACCAGCATGGCGGCGGCGAGACTGACGCCCACAGTTTGAAGCGAGACCACCACCGTCAACGCCAGCAGGACGAGCATGAGATTCCGCAGCAGTTCGGCAGGGAGTCTCAACGTGGCGGCAAGGACGGGGTCAAACGAAATGACGAGGAACGGCTTGTAAAGCAACGCGACCGTCAGAAGGATGGCAAAGCTCAGCCCGCCGATCAGCCATAAGTCCGAGGCACTGACGCCAAGCACGTTGCCGAAGAGAATGTGAGACAGGTCCACGGCGTAGGTTTTCATGGTGCTGATGAGCGCCACCCCCAGCGACAACGCCGCCGCGAACAGGATGCCGATGGCGGTGTCTTCTTTAACTGCGCCGTCTTTGGTGAACAGTCCGATGGTCAGGGCGATGGCGACAGCGGCAACCCCCGCGCCGATGAGCAGGTCGCCTTTTAGGATGTAGGCGATGGCGACGCCGGGAAGGATCGCGTGCGCCATGGCGTCGCCGAGGAACGCCATTCCGCGCAGGACGACGTATGTTCCCATCACGGCGCACAACACGCCGACAATGACGGAGGCGAGCAGTCCGCGCTGCATGAATTCGTACGTGAGAGGTTCTAGGAGAAAAGACATTTGATTTACGATTTACGATTTGAGATTGACGATTGATTTTTGCGATTGCGAAGAGTTTTGATGGATGCGATGGTCATGGCGAGGATTTCATTTGTTTCATTGTAAATATCTTTTATCTGTTCCCGAGGAATGAGTCCTGCCTCAACAAGGATTTCAAGCCAGTACATTGTCTCATCACTTTCCTCTTCTACGATCTTCAATTTGTTGATCATATCCGGAGTGGATTTTGCCCGGCAGGCTGCCCGGTAATTTGCTCCGATCGAAGTGCCTGAACGAACAAGCTGATTTGCAATTGCGTTTACGGAACGAGTGTCGGGAAGCTTGTCTACCTGGTTGATTATGTTCACTGCCAATTTCTTGGTTCTTGCTTTGAATGTCTTTTCGTCCATGTGTTCTCCTTTGCCCTTATTCAAGACTGCTATATGAAACCAAGCTTATCGGCTATTAATCGTAAATCCGCAATCGTAAATCGTAAATTGTTATTCCGGCGGACAGCATTCATCCACAAGCATCATCCCATTATCGGTCACAAGCAGGGAGTTGCCGAATGCCTGTGCCAGATATTCTTTTGTGAAAACATCCTGCGGTTTTCCGAAGGCGATCAGGCGTCGGTTGAGAAGCAGGACAAAGTCGAAGCGTGAACCGGCGAGGTTCAAATCGTGCGTGGAGACCATGGCGGTCACTTCTTTTTCCTGAAGGTGATCGAGCAGGCGCAGCGTCGCCTCCTGTGTGGTCACATCCACGCCGGTGAAAGGTTCATCCATTAATAGAATGTGCGGCTCCTGTGCGATGGCTCGCGCGAGAAACGCCCGCTGCTGTTGCCCGCCTGAAAGCTGACCGATGGGACGATCCGCAAGGTCGCGGATGCCCATCTGCTCGAGGCTGTGCGCGACCATCTTTTTGTCGTATTGTGAGGCGCGTTTCAACCATCCCATTTGCGCGTAACGTCCCATCATCACCACATCGTCCACCGTCACCGGGAAACGCCAGTCCACCTCTTCGCGCTGAGGGACGTAGGCAACGCAATCGTTGTGCGACCCAAGCGGTTCGCCGTGGATCAGGATGGTCCCATCCTGCAGGGGCAGCAGCCCGACCAGGGCTTTGAATAACGTGGATTTGCCTGCGCCATTTGGACCGACCACGGCAACGCGCGATCCGTGCGGGACCTGAAAACTCAGCTCGTCGAGAATGATCTTCTCGCCGTAGCCGATGCGGACATTTTGAATTTCAAGACGATGCGGTGTGTGAGACATTTGATTTACGATTTCAGATTTTTGATTGATGATGGAAGGACGCGTTCGTTTCTCTTTTATCTTACTTCTTTTACTTCAAAGCGTTTACGATCTGCGTTACATTGTATTTCATCATGTCGATGTAGGTCGGTGCGGGCGTGCCATCTGTAAGGGATTCGAAATACAGGTCATTGACAACCTTCACGCCGGTCTCGGCTGCGATCTGCTCGGCAAGGTCCGCGTTTTCGACTTCGCCTAGGAAAATGGCGGATGCGCCCGAAGCGCGGATCTTATTCACGGCGGCGGCGACTTCCTGCGCCGAGACTCCCGCCTCGGAACTGAAACTCGGCAGGATACTGCCCACGACGGTGAAGCCGTAGCGTTGAGCGAAGTACCCCAATGATTCGTGGTTGGTCACCAGCAGGCGTTTCTCTGCCGGGATGCTTTGTACCTGTTCGGTGATCCATGCGTCGAGTTCTTCAAGTTGGGCGATGTAAGCCTCGGCATTGGACTTGTATATGTCCGCGCCTGCGGGGTCTGCCTGCATGAGTCCGTCGCGGATGTTCTCCACGTATTTGACCGTGCGGCTTACGTCCAGCCACATGTGCGGGTCACCGACCATCTCTGACGGGTTGTCTTCACTTTCCATTTGGTTGGCTTGCAAGCCGTCACTAGCGGTGATGATGAAGTGTTCGCCGCCAGCGTTCTCAAGCAATGGATCGATAAAGGTTTCATAACCGATGCCGTTCACGATCAATACGTCGCTGTTGGCGATCTTTGAGACATCCAACGGGGCAGCTTGGTACGAGTGCGGGTCTGCGCCGATGGGGAGCAGGGAAGTTACCGTCAGGCGGTCACCGGCTACATTTTGGGCGATGTCCGCGAGGAAGGAGGTGGAAGCGAGAACGCTAAAGGCGTTGTCATTGTTTTGAGGGGCAGGCCTGCAGCCGGTCAGGAAGAGAGCCGCGAGGGTTAATGTCAAAAAAACGGTATTGAAAATCTTTTTCATTTAGAACTCCTAAATTTTATCCCTCGTCAGGCGAGGGATTTATTATTGGCAGAGGACTAGACTCGCGCGCTGGCGGTATCTTACTTGCAGTCTGAGCATAGCCCGAACAATTGCAGCCAGTGTTCCTTGATCTGGTATCCGGTCTTCTTTGCGATGGAACTTGTCAATGCATCGAGGTCGTCGCCTTCGAAGAATTCGACGCGACCGCATTGCTGGCAGAGCAGCAGGTGCTGGTGACCGATGCCTGCCGCGATGAATGCCTGGCATCCCATCGGCTGGTGGACGCGCTGGACAAGATGCAGCTCTTCGAGCTTTTCGAGTGTGCGGTAGACCGTGACCAAACCGAGGGCGCGGTATTTCTTTCGCGCCGCGTCGTGGACTTCGCTCGGCGTGAGTGCATGGGTGGAACTGAAGACGGTATCCACCACGGCGCGGCGGGCGGCTGTGATGCGGTAGCCGTTGTCGTGTAATTGTTCCAGCCAGGTTTCAGCGGACATAATGCATTCTTTCTTTATTGAAAATCATTTTCAATAATTATAACGAAAAAGATTATTGTGTCAAGAACAACCAAGGCTTTCTCAAAGTTAAAATGAGTCCGCCAATCTTCGCTAAACTTCGCGAAAAAACAAACGATCCGCGTGAATTTGCGGAGATTAGCAGATAAGAATCTATGAGTTTCAGGACTTTGAGAAAACCATGGATAGGTTGGCATGGTTTTTGGGAATTCATTTTAGAGAGCGTTGCTTAAGTTCTGATTGCCTAATTTTGTCCACAGAATTTACGGAAAACACGGACAAAAACAAGTTTAATGATCTTTCCGTGAAACTCTGCGGTATCCGTGTTATCCGTGTCCCAAAGAAATCTTTTTTACCCACAGATAAACGCAGGTGCACACAGATTGGGATAATACAATCTCATGTATTGTTCAAGGCGGCGGGAGTGTCAGCTTTGTCACTTTACCAGACCCAACCGGGGTTGAAGCCGTCGATGCCGAGGTCGTTGACTTCTCCATCTTGCACGTTCAGGACTTGCAGGCGCGAAGAGAAGGGGAAGCTTTCGAGCGCATATAACTCATACAGCAGATAATTCCCATCGGGCGACCAGTTCAAACTGCCGTGTAAAGCGTCGGTGTCGTTCGTCAACATGCGGACGTCGCTGCCGTCAGCGTTCATGACCCAGACCTGATCACCGCGCGCGATGGACAGGTCACGGCGTATCACGGCAATAGACTTTCCGTCCGGCGACCATGCGGCGAGGGTATTTTCAAACCCTTCGCCCGGGTTGATGTTGACCAGCGCCTGTGAGTCCATATTGTAGAGGAACAATTGCGTGACGAACTGATCGTGTTTGATGACCACGTCGCGCAGCAGAATGGACTTGCTATCCGGCGCCCACATCGCTGCCGCGCCGAGAATATTGGCGATGACGCGCGTCTCACCGTCTTCGAGGTTGTACAAGCGGATGCCTTCGGAGGTCGCGTAGCTCAGCCACTCTCCATTCGGCGACCAGCGCGGATTGCCACCGGGCAGTTGCGAATCCTGAAAAACAGGTTGGGCGTCGCCAGTGGATGCGTCCACCAGCCAGAGCGTTGGAAGTCCGCTGCCGTTGCCGTCGAGGCTCATGTGTTCGTAGATGATGCTGCCCCCGTCCGGCGACCAGACCATGCCGGAGCAGAGCGCATTCGTACATTCGGATAATTTCTCGCGCGCGAAGGTTTCGAGGTCCGCGAGCCAGATCTCATTCGAGTCGTTGTCGTTCTGGATGATGTACGCCGCCTGCGTTTGATCGGGCGAGACGGCGTATTCCGCCACGCTTTGCAATTCCTCCGAAACGAGGCTGGATGTGTCTTTGGAATAATCGGTGATGAACAATTGCTTGATGCGGTCATCGTTCTCGCGCAGATAGAGGATCTGCGCATCGTTCACGGACGTTCGAACGGGCAGCACCAAATTGAGATTTCCCTTCGCCCGAGCCAATGCGCCCCACGTCAATGCGACGCCCAGCAGCACGACCACCGTCGCGGAGATGAGCGGCATGACCGGTGCAAGGCGGTCGAGAATGCCCATGCGGTCGAAGAGTTTGCGGCTGTTGACCATCAGCAGTCCGATGACGATCAACACCACGGCGAGACCCAAACTGAAAGAGACGATCAACGCCAGCCCGAGAAAGATGCGGTTGATGGCAATCGCCACCAAAAGGATGGCAATCGCATCGGGGCAGGGGACCAGTCCGCCGCTGACGCCGAGGGCGATGAGCGAACGCCATGTGATGGCTTCAGGGACGTCGTGCGAGTGCATTTTTCCGTCGCCGTGGTGATGCATTCCGATGGATGAGGCTTGGACTTTGACCGCGTTCACAGGCTTTTTGGTATTTGATTTGGGAGTGAGGGAAATATGCTCTGTAGGGCGGGTTTTCAACCCGCCATTTGTCAAATTGCGGGAAGATGTCAGGCTGAAAGCCCGACCTGTTTTGGAATTGCGCCAAAAGACAAATCTTTGCCACAACAGATACAGACCCAAGCCGAGGATCAATACGCCGGAAAGGATTTCAAGAAATGGAATGATGGTGGTCGGCAAAATATATTTCGATGCCGCCAATGTGATGATACCGAGCAGAAAGACCGAGCCGGTATGCGTCAATGTGACGATGGTGCCGAGCACGATGGCGTGCCAGGACGTTCCGCGCGAGCCGACGAGGTAGGCGGCGACCACCGTCTTGCCGTGACCGGGCGTCAGCGCGTGGAGCGCTCCCAGCGCGAGGGCGACGAGCAGGGCAAATAAATAAAAGGGAAGCGAAAGCTCCTTGCTGCGGACCAGATCGAGGAGGATGTCCTGAGGCGAGCGCTGCGAGAGTTCAGGGACGACCTGTTCGGCAGTCTCGGTCACCACATCCTTTTTCTGCCCGAACGGAAGGGCGGGCGCGCCGCTGTCCCATGAAGTCAGCAGGCGGCTTTGGTCTTCGATGCCTTCGGGGCTGCGGATCTGGTCGATGAGGAGGCTGTTGCTTTTTTGGGTAGGGAAGAGGAAGGCGCTGCCGTCTTCGGCGGTGAGATAGAACCAGTTGACCGACTTGGCGGTTTCCATGCCGTTCTCAATGACGATGCGCCGCGCGTTGTTGGTGCTTGCGCTCAGGTCTGCGGAGAGGTCGAAGACGATATATTCCTCACCCGCCTGAAACGCCTGCAGCGTGGACGGAATGTGGAGCGAATCCACCGTCAGCGGCAGGGACTTGTCGTCGAGCGAGGCAGTCAACAGGTCGAGGCGCGAGGCGCTCCAGGTTTCGGCTTCGGCGTCGCTGACCGAGCCGTCCTGGTCGGCATCCATCTCGTTCCAAATAAAGTTGACCAGTAACGGTCCCGGCTTGATCTGCCATTCCACGCGCATGTCGTTCTGCGAAAGCGTGATGGTGATGGTGTGGGCGTAAATATCCGCCGGGTGGGCTTTGGCGGTTTGGATGGGGAGGATCGAAAGGAATAAACCGATAAGAATTGCTTTGCGCAAAGGATGGTTAAGGTTGGTTGTTTTCACAGGGGAGATTATACCGAGCCAGGGAAGGGGGGAGGGAATGGGGAGAAGTGGACAGTGAATAGTGATTAGGGAATAGTGGGTAGAAAAACGGTAAAATTGACAGTGTTGGGTTTTAGGAGGATTCCATGAAACTGCAAGAGATCGAACAGGCAATTACAGAATTGAACCCGAAAGATTTGACTCGTTTTCGTCGGTGGTTCGAGAAGTTTGAGAAAGATGCCAAGTCTAGCGGACAAATACCTGTTACCCGTGAATATGTCCATAGCTTTCGTGGAAAATATAAGGGAAAAGGGTTGATGAAATCTTTGCTGGCTGGTAGAGAGTAATAATGAAAACTTCGAGATTTTTCTCGGAGTTTTTATTTTAAGTTGATGTTACTCATAGTGTGTAGACTTAATACTTTATGGTCAGTATCTTTGAGTATGAAAAATATGTCTGCCTATATATTTATCGAACCAACTGATGCTATATTTCAGGACTTTAACAATTATGAAGTAGGAGCATGCGTTCTTCTTAACTCTGGTGACCCTACTCAATTTGATAGGTGTGATGGGAATCACCCCGACATCACATTTTGGAGTGTTTTTGGACATCTGAGAACGGGAGGGCTTGAATGTATAAGCGACCATGAAACTTATGAAGAAGCGTTGGAATTTATGGAAACTCTTCCGTTAATGCGACGCTCTCCAATTATGGCATTTTGATTGCATGGTGTAAAATCGCTTTTAACAAAGCGAGGAAACATGCCTTCAAACAAATGGACACGCGAAGAATTAATACTGGCATTTAATTTATATTGCAAAATCCCGTTTGGAACAATTCATATTCGTAATCCGAAAATCATTTCACTTGCGAAGATTTTGAATCGCACTCCTTCGGCTGTTTCATGGAAACTGGCGAATTTTGCAAGGCTTGACCCTTCTTTGCAGGATAGAAATATTGCAGGCGCTTCGCATGGAAGTAAATTAGACGTAGAAATCTGGAATGAATTTGTAGGAGATTGGGATAGATTAGCTTTTGAAAGTGAACGATTATTCTCAGAGAGAACTGGTAAACAGGTTGAAGAAATAACAGAGATTGAGACAATCGATCTTCCTAAAGAGGGAAAAGAGAGAGAGGCGCTTGTCAAAGTTCGTGTTAATCAGAGCTTTTTCAGGAGAGCTGTGCTCGCAGCATATGACTTTAAGTGTTGTATTACTGGATTAGAAATTCCCGAATTATTGAATGCAAGTCATATCATTCCGTGGTCGAAAGATAAAGCTAATCAAGTAAATCCAAGAAATGGATTGTGCCTAAATGCAATTCACGACAGAGCTTTTGACAGGGGATTGTTGACTATAACTCCTGACTTGACAATAAAAGTTTCTAAATTGGTCAAAAAAGGAAAAGTAAGTGATGCGGTTCAAGATTTCCTTTTAAGATATGACGGTTTAGAAATTAACAAGCCAACAAGATTCTTGCCAGATGTAAAGTTTCTAAAATATCACAATAGAAATGTTTTTCGAGTTTGATTTATGAAAAATGTCAAATTTGTGTATTTATATCGTGATGGCGCAAATTATAAATCTTGGAATGATGTTATTTTTACGAACCCTGACCATTTAACATCGGAAGAAATCCAAGAAAAATTGCTTTCTGCTTTTTTACCAGATAAGTTGTTTATTGCTCATCAAATTTTTGTTCCAGAACAGTTTTTGTTTTTGGCTGGGGAATTTACGCAATTTGACCATTGCTATCATGAATTCCATGCAATAGAAATTGTCGAAGAAGAATCAACCGATAGTTTGAACCGTTCAATAAAAGATTTCTTGAAAGATGTTGAACAGATTTCGCGACAGGGTTGGAAAGAGTTTGATATTTTAGAGCGCGTATGGGAACATGAGCTGAAATTTCCAGAGAAAGTTGCTGCCAAGGTAGGAAGGCATTACAAGACCCGTCAGGTCTGATGGCTGGAATTGCAGCACATTTTGGCGTTTTTCTCCAAATCCAGCCTCGGTCATCCTTCGACCATCCTTCGACTATCCTATATCCATCCTATATCGGCTCTCATTTTCAGGAATTTGGCTCAAAACAGGCTTAATGGCATTTTCCCCACTACTCCCTAATCACTGTCCACTGTTCACTAATCACTTCTCCCTATTCCCCTCCCTTAAAATCACTTGAGCGGCTTATTCCACTCAACCCAAACAGATTACAATAGCGCCCATGACCTATCGCCATTTCAAATACGAAGGCTGGTTGTACGTGCTGGCGTTCCTCATCGCCCTGTCCGTGCGGCTGCTGCACCTCGGCGCAATGCCCCTAACCGACGCCGAAGCCGCGCCCGCCCTGCAAGCCCTGCGCCTTTCGCAAAGCCTGCGTCCCAGCCTCGACCCGCATCCCTTTTACATATTTTCCACGACCCTGCTCTTCCTCTTCTACGGCGGCGGGACGAATTTCCTCGCACGGCTGATCCCCGCCCTGATGGGGAGTCTGCTCGTGCTGGCGCCCAGCTTATTGGATGACCGCCTCAAGCCCCGCCCAGGCGTGATCCTCGCCTTCTTCCTTGCACTAGACCCGGGCTTGGTCGCCATCTCACGGCAGATCGGCAGTCCAATCCTCGCCATCACATTCCTTGCCTTCACCGTAGGCTTTATCAACAAGCAGAGACTCCACTGGGCGGCGGTCACTGCCGCCTTCGCCCTCCTCAGCGGACCGTCCATTTGGTTCGGCTTGCTCGGTCTGGGAATCACCTTTGCCCTCGACCAGCTTTTCAAAACGCGCGCCGAAAAACCGGTGACAGAACTCATTGCAGAAAAGCAGGAGACGTCTGAATCCAAGTCCACTGACGAGGCGGCAACTGAAAAGGATGAAAAGCCGGAAACGACCGTTCCCCAGCCTGCGAAGTTTGCCATTCAATCGTCTGTGTGGATCACGTTCGCTGCCGCGTTCCTCATCGCCGGGACGTTCTTCTTCACCGCCCCCGGCGGGATCGGCGCAGCGTTTTCGTCCATCCCCGCATTTTTTAGAACATGGGTCACATCGTCCAAGATCACACCCGGCATGGTCTTATTATCGCTGGTCGTATATCAGCCCTTCGTGCTTTTGCTCACGGTCATCGCGTTGGTCCGCGGCTGGTCGCGTGGATTGCGCCGCATCGTCTTCCTGAGCATCTGGATGTTCATTGCGCTTCTGCTGGTCGTCTTCATGACCTCGCGCGAAATGTCCGATCTGGCGTGGATGTTGATTCCGCTCAATGCGATTGCTTCGCTGGAACTCGTCCGCTATTTCCACGTCTTCCCCGACGAACGCCGCGAAGTCCTTGGCGTGATCCTGTTGACGGCTTTCATCTGGGTCTTTGCCTGGCTCGGCATGACCGGCATCAACTGGCTGCCCTTCAATGCGCCCGATTATGGCGTCCGCGCCGGGATGATGGTCGGTTCGCTTCTGCTTCTGGCGTTGAGTTTGATCCTCGTTTCGGCGGGATGGTCCATTCGCATTGCGCGGCTCGGCGGCGTGTGGGGCTTGGCGATCGGCTTGGGCGCCTTGAGCCTGAGCGGAATGTTCGGCACGACCGCCATGCGCGGCATGGATTCGCCCGAATTGTGGTGGCTTCCCAATATGCCTGTGCAGGCGGAGTTGCTGCGCGATACGGTCAGCCAGGTCTCGGATATCGGCATGGGCAACATCCATTCCGCAGACGTGGCGATTTTGGGCGTCCAGTCGCCGTCATTGGAATGGGCGCTGCGGGAGAATCCCGTCCGCGTGGTCGATGCGCTCGATCCGCTCAACGCGCCGGATTTTGTCGTCACCTCGAATGAGACGAACCCCGAACTCGCCTCCGCCTACCGCGGGCAGGACTTTATCTGGCGGCAATCCCCGGCATGGGAAGTCGCCGACTTTAGCGGATGGCTGCGCTGGGTGTCCCTGCGCGAGATGCCGCAGAATCAGGAAATGATCATCCTCTGGGCGCGCAGCGATCTCTTCCTAGACGAATGACCCTCG
>JACKAV010000023.1 GCA_020634895.1 Anaerolineales bacterium
TTGACCATGAAGAATCAAAACGAATTGGAAGCCCTGCTTCGGAAGAACTTGAAAGAGCTTAAAGAAGTTCCAGAACGCGACCCGCGAATTGCATCGCAAAGACGCGCGCAATTCCTCGGCAAGGCAGTATCTGTGAGTGAAGTTCGTCGTCATAAAAAATGGATGTTCACATTCAGAAAGGAACAATTTGCGATGAACCTACTCATATCCACTCTTGTAATTGCCGGTCTATTATTCAGCGGCGGGACAGCCGTATACGCCGCGCAGGACGACCTGCCGAACGAACCGCTCTATGCCTTGAAAGTATGGAGCGAAGAAACCAGCCTGAAATTCCAGAATGACCCGCAGGAGCAGGCAGACTATCTGATGACGATGGCGGAGATCCGCATTCAGGAAATGGCGCAATTGGCAGCGGACGGCGAGCCGATCCCTGCGGAAGTCCCTGTGCTGCTCCAACAGCATATTCAACAGGCGCTTCAGATCTGCACGGAAACAGAAGATGCAACCTGCGACCAGTCCCTTTTGCAGATCCGCGACCGCCTGCAGGAACAGGACCGCCTCATGCAGCAACTGCTGACCGACGCGCCTGAAGACGTTCAACCCATCCTTCTGCAAACACGCGATATGCTGCGCACGCAATTGCAATTGATCGAAGACGGATTGCTGCTCGGAGACATGAATCAGGTGGAAGTTCAGACTCAACAGCAGAACGGACAGAACGAGGAATTCACGCCTCCCGCCCAGACCGAAACTGGGACTCAACTCAACCAGCCGACCGAAGTCCCAGGCGGACCGAACACTGACACCGGCAACACCGTCAACGGCACTGACGGAACCAACACCTCAAACGGAAACAACCCCGATAACACTGGTGAAGGGAACTCGAACGGAAACGGCGGTAACGGTCACAAACCGTAGCCGACACAACAACTCCCCGTCAATTGACGGGGAGTTGTTCATTTAAGGGATGGGCGTATAATTCCACCCAATGAGGTGGACGATGAAAAAACTTTTCTCCCTTTTCTTTGCAATCAGCTTAACCCTCTCCGCTTGTAGGACAGTGTCCGCACAACCCACACCTCCCGCGCAAACAGGGACTCCAACCGTAACGCCAACGGCAACTCAAACACCCACAACCAACATTACACCCCTACCAACCATCCCAACATTCACACCGACCTTTGATGTCTCGAGCATTGTCACGGTCACACCAGCGGAGAGTGCCGAGTGCCCTGCAATAAATCCAAATATTAAGTTAGATATGAGCTTCAATATTTCTCAAGGCAACAACCGAGATACAATTAATTCCAAGGTTCTCAAATTTCTTAATCAAGGCGGTTCGCCTCAATCAGTGATAAAAAATATCAGAAGTAATAGCAACTCATCAATAGATTCCAAATCTGGAGAACGAGCAATTGAAGCAGATATTACTGGAGATGGTGTATTAGATTTACTTATTGCGCCCAATTTGTATATCTCAGAAAGTGTCTGAAAAGTCATTCGGTGGCTAATCTGCGGAGCATAAGTCTAATCATAGCCACGTAGATGAAAGACTCGCTTGTCTCAGGTAATCGCTCATAATCTCTGGCAAGCCTACGTTGACGGACTAGCCAGGCAAAGGTTCGTTCTACAATCCAACGTTTGGGAAGAACCTGAAAGCCATTTTGATTTTTGGGTTTTTCAACAATTTCCAACTTCAAGCCCAACGCCTCTTCAACCCAAGCAATCAAGTCGCCGCGATAACCGCCATCTGCCCAAATGAGTTTCAACCGCTTGGTGACAACTTGCTCTGTGCTGATTTCTTCCAACAACGATTTTGCACCATCACGGTCTTGGACGTTACCAGCTGTCACCACAACTTTGAGGATCAAACCCAAAGTATCCACCAAGGCATGCCTTTTTCGACCCGTCACCTTCTTTCCAGCGTCAAAACCACGCTCTGAACCACCTTCGGATGTTTTAGCAGATTGACTGTCCAATATACTGGCACTCGGCTGACGCTTTTTACCAAACTTCAGGCGCACTTTTTCACGCAGTAAACGATTGATTCGTTCCCAGGTACCGTCTTTTCGCCACAAACGAAAATAATGGTACACGGTTTTCCAAGGCGGCATTTCCTTCGGCAACATTCGCCAAGCACAGCCGCTCTGCAAAAGATAGAAAATGCTGTTCAAAATCATGCGCCAGCCATGTTCACGTGGACGACCTGTTTGGGCTTCGGCTGGCAGATATGGTCGAATTTTCAACCATTGAGTATCATTCAGGTCGGTTGGGTAATTCTGTTGTGATTTCGTCATCCAACAATTTTGCCCAACCATTCCTATTCTTTCAAGTTTTCAGACACTCTCTCAATTTTTAGCTGTGAAAACAGAACGTACAAATTACTTGATTCTTTTATTCCAGCAGAACCCCATAGAGTTGACCTTAAAGCGGTAGAAGATGCAAACAATAATGGAATTCTTGAAATATACATCTATATCAACGAATGTTTGGGTGGGAAATGTTACTCTATAAGAGCTCTTGAATGGAACGGAACAACTTTAAGATCTATTATTTTCGACTGGACAAATAGTGAATGTACCAATCTAAATGAACCGTTCGAAGTAGTTTTACAAGATATAGATAATGACAACATAGAAGAATTAACGTTAATTGGAACAATCCCACCGTGGCCAGATGAGTTTTTATTTCCAAATCGAGACGAAACTCGGGTATGTAAATGGAACAAGGAAGGTTTTGTTTTTTATCGAAGAAAATTCTCAGAACCAAAGTATCGCTTTCAAGCCTTGCAAGATGCAGATATAGCAGCAATCCAAGGCGAATTTACTAAAGCCTTCAACTTATATCAGCGGACTATTTCAGATCAAAATCTAGAGTGGTGGACTGCTTTGCGAAGGTTTCATGAATATGAAAAGCTTGCAAAAGGTTACTTTAATTTTTATCCTACTCCAACACCAGACCCAACATTGACTCCCGACCCCGCTGAATACCCCAGCCTCGCCGCTTACGCCTACTACCGCATCATACTCCTCCACCTCGTGCAGGGACAGGAAGCAGAAGCCGCATCTACATACCAAACTCTGCAAGATACTTTTGGCACAGACCTTTATGCAAAACCTTATATAGAAATGGCAACTGCGTTTTGGGAAGCGTATCAGTCCACACAGAAGATGTACGATGGCTGCGCGGCAGCGATCCAATATGCAGTGGAGCACCCGGAGATTCTCACTCCGCTCGGCAGTGATTATCACGGCTGGCAGAGTCACATCTATGTACCTGCGGATGTTTGTCCGTTTCGATAGTTATTCAGTTGACAGTCATCTCCAAGATGACTGTCAACTTACTTCCTTGATATAATCGCCCAGTCTTTAACAAAGCGGGGACGTTAAGACATTCCAAATACAGAAGTGAATAATGGCAGAAAACACACAGAATAAAACCCTTCTTTCCATCGACTCAAAATGGCTCGTCCTTGCAGCCATCGGCATCGGCACATACATGTCCGCGCTAGATACCAGCGTGGTCAACACAGTCTTACCGGTCATCACCGACTACTTCCACACCACCGTCGCTACCGCCGAATGGGTTGTCACCACCTACCTGCTCGTCGTCAGTGGGCTCTTGCTTTTGGTCGGTCGGCTCGGCGACATGCGCGGCAACAAAAGCACCTACATCACTGGCTTTGTTATTTTCGTGATCGGTTCGGCGCTTTGCAGTCTTTCGCCCGCTCCAATTTACCTGATCCTCTCACGCGGGTTTCAAGCACTGGGCGCCGCCATGCTTTTCGCCAACTCACCCGCCATCCTCACACGGACATTCCCCGCCGAACAGCGCGGACAAGCCCTCGGCTTGCAAGGCTCGATGACCTATCTCGGTCTCACCACAGGTCCATTTCTCGGCGGCTGGCTCTCAGATACTTTTGGCTGGCACAGCGTCTTTTACATCAACGTCCCCATCGGTCTGCTCGCCATCTGGCTCAGCCTGAAAGTCATTCCACGCGACACGCCCTCAGATAAACGCGAACAATTCGATCTCGCTGGAGCATTCACATTCACAACTGGACTCGTCGCCTTGTTATTCGCCCTAAATCAGGGACATAGTTGGGGCTGGACATCCCCCATCATCATCGGACTATTCATCGCCTCTTTCCTGACCTTGGGCTGGTTCGTGCGGATCGAGAGTCGTGTCCCTGCGCCGATGCTTGACCTGAGTCTCTTCAAACGACGCGTCTTCACCGTCTCGACGATCAGCCCCATCATGAACTACATCTGCATCTACAGCGTGCTTTTCCTGACGCCGTTCTACCTCATCCAAGCACGCGGACTGTCCGCTTCACAGGCGGGACTCATCCTCACCGCCCAACCCATCATCATGGCTCTCACCGCTCCGCTCAGCGGCACACTTTCCGATAAAGTCGGTTCGCGCATTCCCACCACGCTTGGCTTGTTCATCTTCGGCATAGGTTTATTCATCATCAGCCGCCTCACACTGACCTCTCCATTCAGCCACGCAGTGATCGGTCTCGCCATCAGCGGACTCGGCACCGGTCTCTTCGTCGCACCGAACAACAGCGCATTAATGGGAGACGCACCCAAAAACCGGCAGGGAATCGCTTCCGGCGTTCTCGCCCTCGGACGTAATGTAGGCATGGTTCTCGGCATCGGTCTGACCGGCGCCATCTTCACCACCATCCTCGCCCACGGAAGTCAAAACGACCCGTCTGTGTTGGTCCACGCTTTCGATGTCAGCCTCATCTTCACCACCGCCGTGGCGTTGTTGGGTTCAGTGATTTCGTACACGCGCGGGGATGATAGACCCGGACGCTAGAATTCGAACAAAGTAGCCATCAGCTATCAGCTATCAGCCATCAGCTAAAAGCTGAGTGCTGATAGCTGGCGGCTGACAGCTTTAAACTGATAGCTTATAATTTCGCCATGAAAGATTTCCGTCAACTCAAAGTGTGGGAAAAAGCACATCAACTCGCATTGGCGATCTATAAAGAGACAAAGAGTTTCCCCAAAGAAGAACTATACGGGCTCACATCACAGATTCGCCGAGCAAGTATGTCCATTCCCACCAATATCGCCGAAGGCTGCGGACGGCAAACCGACGCGGAATTTGCACGCTTTCTTCAAATTGCAATGGGCTCAGCCAGCGAAACTGAATACCAACTCATTCTTGCACACGATCTTGAATTTCTCTCCAAAGAGACCCACGAAAAACTTCATACCAATGTTGAAGAGGTGAAACGTATGCTTGCATCCCTACTCAAAACACTGAGAGCTGACCGCTAATGGCTGATTGCTTTGATTACATCATCATCGGCTCCGGCTTCGGGGGAAGCGTTTCGGCAATGCGACTGACGGAAAAAGGGTACTCCGTTCTTGTTCTCGAAAAAGGGAAACGATTCGAAGATAAAGACTTCGCCAAATCCAATTGGCAGTTTTGGAAATATGTTTGGATTCCCGCTCTGCGCGCGCACGGCATTTTGCAAATTTCCATTCTTAAAGGTGTGATGGTCCTGCACGGCGCAGGCGTCGGCGGTGGAAGCCTCGGTTACGCCAATGTACTCGAAGTTCCCACCGATGAAACCTTTGCCACGCCTGCATGGAATCAAAATGTGAAATGGGGCGAGGTGCTTCGTCCACATTATGAGACGGCGAAGAAAATGCTCGGTGTGGCGCGCAATCCCAAACTTTGGAAGGCGGATCTGCTATTGCAGCAAATGGCAGAGGAACGCAGCATGGGACACACCTTCCGCGCGACGGACGTCGGCTCATACCTCGGGGAGGCTGGAGTGACCGTCCCAGACCCCTACTTTGGCGGAGAGGGTCCCGACCGCGCAGGCTGCAAACACTGCGGCGGCTGCATGGTGGGATGCCGCCACAACGCAAAGAATACACTTCCAAAGAATTATTTATATTTTGCAGAGAAATACGGGGCAGAGGTGCAAGCGGAAGTTGAAGTTATTGATGTTCGAC
>JACKAV010000024.1 GCA_020634895.1 Anaerolineales bacterium
TTGATGAAATCCGAACCTGCCATCATGGCGACGAGGCTGGCTTGATAGACTTGTTTGAGCGTGCCGAGTTCGCCGGTCGCCAGAATGGTCTTCATGTGTGCGTCGCCGCAGGCTTTGCGGAACTGCTGAAGTTCATCGTACATGGCTTGCCAGTTTCCAGTGAGGACGTAATTGCGGGCAATGACCACATCGATCTCTCTTGCGCCTGCTTCCACGGCTTGTTCGATCTCCTGAATACGCTGCGGCAGAGGAGTCTGTCCCGCGGGGAAACCTGTCGCAACAGAGGCAACTGGAATGTCCGAGCCTTGAAGCGCGTGGACTGCATCCGCGACCCGGTTGGGATACACACACACCGCGCCGACAGTGATCCGCTCGCCATCCACGCCGAGTTTTTGCAGCATATCCGGGCGGATGGGCTGTTTTGCTTTTGCGCAAAGACGGTTGATGCGCCCTGGCGTGTCGTCACCCGCCAGTGTCGTCAGGTCAATGCATGTGACGGCACGCAGCAGCCATGCCGCCTGCCATTCCTTTTTTACAGTTCGGCGCAATGGCAGCGTGGCTACGCGCCTTTCCACTGCACTTTTGTTGACGTGCGCGCCCATCACCCAATCCAGATCGAGGGGTGTACCGGGGTTACGAGTATGGTTTGACGTCATCTAAAACTCCGTTTCATTGTCTGACATTATTATACAGCGAAAGACTTTGCACCCGCAGTATCCGCCTTATAACAGCGGGGTTACATATTCAAGTCAATCTTTTATTAATAAGGAGAAAACCATGACTTACGTACTCGTTCGTTTTATCGTCGAAGATCTCGCAAAATGGAAAGCCACCTTCGAGGAAGCCGCGGGATTACGCAAGAATTTTAGTTCCATGGGAGTGCGCGGTTTTACAAAGGCGGGCAGCCCAAATGAAATTGTCATCCTTGGCGAATATGCCGACGTGGAGAAAGCCAGGCAAATGTTCCAATCGCAGGAATTCCGCGAAGCCACGCAGCGCGCAGGCGTCAAAGGTCCGCCTGAAGTGACCTTCCTGGATGAAGTTCTCAACCTGCCAGCATAACAAAACGTCCCTCTGATAAACTCAGAGGGACGTTTTTCATTCCGCGTACAGAAAACGGATTATGCCTCTTCAAGCCAATGCTGCACATTTGGAAGAACGTCGAGATCGCCGATCACGGTCAGGTGGTCGTCAACAGACAGGCGCGTCGTACCATGAGGAACGATCAATTCGTCTCTGCGCCGCACGGCAAGCACAAGTGTATTCGGAGGAAATTTCAATTCCATCAAGCGTTTGCCGTTCAGGCTTGGGTTGAGCAGCGTGAACTCGCGCAGGTCGCGCTGATCTTCGGTGGAAGTCATCAGTGAGAATAAAGCTGAATTCCGCGCCATCAACGCCAGCAGCGCACTGCGATGCATGGACGGGGTCAACGTCTGCACGCCCAACCCGCGGAAATCCGGGATGCGTATCGGATCGGTCACAAACGCCAGCAGATGGATGACGCCATGAGCGCGCGCCACACGACAGGCATTCAGGTTATCGTCATCGTTCGCGCTCAAAGCGATGAACGACTCCACGCGCGTATCCGAAATGGACCTCATGGTTGCTGCCAGATCCTCATCGACGAACGCCACCTGAAAATTCTGCGTACGGATGCGCTCGGCATCCTCGGCATCCGATTCGATGAAGAGAACATCGTCGCCGTGCGCGCGCAATTCCCGACCCACTTGAAAGGCAAGGTCGCTGGCGCCATAGATCACCCTCGCGCGTTTTCGCCTGTCCTCGGCGGTTCCCATCAGGATGTTGAATCCCAACGGCGCGAACATCGCTGTCAACGCCGCGATCAAGATGATCGCAGCATTGGTGGACTCGCTTATCGCCCCCAGCCGGACACCGATGGCGGATGCGGCGATAATGAGCGACAGTCTCGCCGAAAGCAGCATACCGCTCGAGATGGTTTCCCTCCATGAATACGCCAACTTGAAGACCAGCGCCGAAATGAGCTTGATGGCAAACGCCGCCACCAGCAGGATCGGGAGCAATATCCACGCCTCGGGGTTGTTGAGGAAAGCCTGCAAGTCGAATTGAACGCCCACATAGACAAAGAACAGCGGAACGAAGAATCCGAACCCAATCGCATCGAGTTTGTAGCGGATCTTCTCATCGTTGGGTTCACTGATCAACGAGACCAAAACGCCGCCAAGAAATGCGCCAAGGATCAATTCCGCGCCGATCAATTCCGCCATGACGACAAACGCGATCATCAAGGCGAACGCCCCGCGGACTTTAAGCTGCGAAGTGGCATCCGAAAGCTCTTCAATGAACCTGCGGACGATCGGTCGGCGCAAATGCCGCTGACCGAATTGATACAAAATCACGACCGGAATGAACAACAGCCCGATAAGCAGAATATTCAAGCTCAAGCCGGTGGAACGGATTGCAATGTAAACTGTGATCAGGAACATCGTCAAAAAATCGGCGAGCAGGGCAGAAAGCAAAATGGTCTGCCCGAGACCGCTCGTCGACATCTTCTTTTCCTTCAGCACAGGCACGACGATTCCCAACGAGGTTGTCGAAAGGATCAGGGTCATCATCCAGGGGTCTTTCACGAAACCCGCGTTCGCCAGCCAAAGTCCCATGCCTGCCGCAAGCGTTATTGTCAACAGGAAGGACAGTCCCGCCAGCAGGATCGGGTTTTTCTTTTTATCCTGCCCCGATCTTGTTGCAGCGAACAAAATAGAGAAATCGATCTCCAAACCTGAGAGAAACATCAGAAAGGCGAACCCGATCTCGGCTAGGGTCTCGAGCGTTGGGTCCGCTGTATGCACCCAGCCCAACACCGAGGGTCCGATCAAGATACCAGCCAAAATCTCCCCGACCACCACCGGTATCTTCCGAAAACGCGCAAGGACGATGGGCACCAAAAACGCAAGCACAACAACCGATAATAAAGGAATAAATCGTTGTTCCATAAATCCGCCGGTTAGAAAAGCTCTCTCTGTATGAACTCTTTTGTATTAAACATAAAATCAACTATATCATATACAAACTTGAGAGAACGTCATCGCAAATCCATGGAATTTGCGGCAATCATTTATTTTTCACTTTAGAAGCCGAGCATACTCTTTCGAAAATCACTCCCCCGGTTTCAAACACAAACAAATCCTATTTCACAGTCCCATCCGAAAGCCACTCCGGTTCCTGCCTCCCGCGGCTTTTATTCCACGCATTGATCACATCGCTCAACACCTCGGGGCTGCGATGATTTAACGACTCAATAAGCTGGGCATAACGCTTATACAGAGCGCCATCCCTTTCCTGATCGCGGATCAATTCCGCGTGGATCACTTTCAGGAGAGCCAACGCCAAATCCACATTCAATTCGCTCGCATCGAACAGCGATTGAAAGTGGTTCAATTTATCGGAAATGCCGGGAGTCCGAAATAACTCCCTGAGAGAGGTTGAAATATTCATGAAATGAGGCGTAATTGTAAACGATATATCAGCCGGCGCATCGAACACCGGCAAAAGAATTATACAGTGAATACAAAAATCCAAATGACAGCAAGTTATAATTCCAAACGGAGCAGAAAGGAGTTTTCATGATCTATATCCACCCCCCTTCCCCTGAAGAATTTGCCCCCTTTTATACGGACTACATCGAACGCGCAACAGCCCGGGGCGACGTCAACGCCGCGCTGCCGATTCAGGTCGACGAGATTCGGTCTGCGCTCGGCGGGTTATCCGACTCACAAGCGCGCTTCAAGCCCGGACCTGCGGAATGGTCTGTCAAAGAAGTCTTGTCTCATCTGACAGATACCGAGCGCGTCTTTTCCTACCGTCTGATGCGAATTTCCCGCAAGGACAAGACACCCCTCCCCGGCTTCGAACAGGAAGACTACGTCCGCGAATTCCATGCAGACGAACTTCCGTTAAGCGTCCTGCTCGAAGAGTTTGAACTTCTCCGCCGCGCGAACATCCTCACCATCAGGAATTTGAAGGAAGTCACCCTCTCCGAA
>JACKAV010000025.1 GCA_020634895.1 Anaerolineales bacterium
ATGGACGCGAACGACCCCGCCAGCGAGTTAAAGGTTTTACAGCCGCGCATCAAGGGATTGGAGTACAACGCGTCGCACCACAAGGGAAAGTTCTTTATCGTTCACAACGACAACGCAAAAAACTTCAAGGTCAGTGTAGTTTCAGCAGACAGCCCCGGAAAAGAAAATTGGGGGGATGTGGTCCCGCACCGTGCAGATGTGTTGGTCGATTATGTTGATCCATTTGAAAACCATATCGTTGTTTATGAATATAAGGACGGCATCAAGCAAGTCCGCATCAGCGATGCCGATGGAACGAGCAATGTTCACTATGTGCAATTCCCCGATGCGGCGTACAGCGTCCACGCGGAGCGGAATTCGGATTTCAATTCAAAGTTTCTCCGCCTGAAATATTCATCGCTTATTACCCCAAATACGATCGTCGATGTTCACATGGATACCGGCGAATGGGACGTCAAAAAAGTGGATGCCATACCAAGCGGTTTCGAAAAAGAGAAATACGCGTTGGAGCGCGTCCATGCAACCGCGCCGGACGGCACCCAAGTCCCCATGACCATCGCCTATCGAAAGGATATGCAAAAAAAAGACGGGACCAACCCCGCGCTGATGTACGGATACGGTTCCTATGGCGCGATCTCCGATCCATTCTTTGACGCGAACCGCTTCAGCCTCATCGACAGAGGATTCGTGTACGCCATGGCGCACATCCGCGGAGGGAGCGAACTTGGACGTGATTGGTACGACCACGGCAAAATGGAATTCAAACGGAACTCCTTCACCGATTTCATTGCCTGTGCGGAACATCTCATCAAGGAAGGATACGCGTCGAGGGATAAATTTTCCATTCATGGGGCATCGGCGGGAGGGTTGCTCGTCAGCGCTTCCATGACGATGCGCCCGGATCTCTTCAAGGCTGTGATCGCGAAGGTCCCTTTTGTGGATGTCGTCACCACGATGGACGACCCAACCATTCCGCTTACAACGCAGGAATATAATCAGTGGGGCAACCCGGCAGATAAAAAGATGTTCGAATACATGCTTTCGTATTCGCCCTACGACAATCTGCGCGCCGCGGAATATCCGCATTTGCTGGTCACCACCGGCTTGAACGATCCGCGCGTGGCATTTTGGGAGCCAGCCAAATTCGCGGCAAAACTGCGCGAACTGAAAACGGACAATAACCTGGTCATCTTTTACGTCAACTACGACTCCGGTCACGCCGGCGCCAGCGGACGGTTCGACTTCATCAAAGAGATCGCTTTGGATTATGCGTTCTTAATGGACAGGCTCGGAGTTCCGCAATAAATTAGCCCAAACAAAAAGACCGTCGCGTGCGACGGTCTTTTTGTTTCCATTCTGTAAATTATGCAGGCTGACCGGCTTTGGCAACCACATCTTCGAGCATCTTGGTCGAAAGCGACTTGGGGCGCTCAATGGGCATGCCGAGGGCACGTGCCCACACGTAGTTTGCGGTCACACCGAGAGCGCGACCAACACCGAACAACACGGTGTAGAAGTCGAAGTCACGCACGCCGTAGTAATACTGGAGCGTGCCGCTGATGGCATCGACGTTCGGGGCGGGGTTCTTGGCTTTGCCCTGTTCGCGCAGTACTGCCGGGACCACATCGAAGACCATGTCAGCAAGGCGGACGAGGTCGTCTTCGGGGAAGCGTTTCTTGGCGAACTCCATCTGCGCGGTAAAGCGCGGATCGGGCACACGCAAAACAGCGTGACCATATCCGGGGATGACGTGTCCACCGTTGAGGGTGTCCCATGAGAATTTATAGAGTTCATCGCGGGAGGGAACGCCGCCAAATTTATCCTTGACCTCGATCAGCCAGCCGAGGCATTCCTGATTGGCAAGACCATGCAGAGGTCCGGCGAGAGCGTTGAGTCCCGCGGAGAAGGAGTAGTAGACATCCGAAAGGGTCGAACCAGCCAAATGCGTGGCATGAGCCGAGGCATTTCCAGACTCATGGTCGCTGTGCAGAATGAAGTACAGGCGGGCAAGGTCGGCATAGCCTTTCTTATCCGCAACCTTCATCATGCGCGAGAAGTTCATGCCGTAATCCTGCTTGGGGTTGAACTTCGGCTTGCTGGTCTCGCCGAAATATTTCATGCGGTAAATGAAAGCCGCAACGACGGGGAGTTTCGCCGTCAGGTTGAGGCTGTCTTCGAGGGCGGCTTCCCAATACTCGTCCTTGGTCATGCTGTGATATTTCGCGGCAAAGACCGATTCGTTCTGCAGGGCAAGCACTGCCTGCGAGAAGAGCGTCATCGGGTGGGTGTCCTTCGGCATGGACTTGAGCATCTTGTACAAATAATCAGGGACGACTGCTCGTTTTGCCCATTCCGCTTCCACTTCAAGCGCCTGTTCCTTGGTGGGAACTTCGCCGATCAGCAAAAGATAGAACAGACCGCCGACGAGGGGCATCTTGCCGCCCTTCGCCTTCGGCAAAGCCTTGAGCACCTCAGGAATGGACATGCCGCGGAAGCGGATGCCTTCGGCGGGATCAACGAAGGAAATATCGGTCAGCAGGGACTTGATGTTGCGCATCCCACCGACGACCTGACCCACGGTAACCTGATCGACAACCACTTCGCCGTGTTCCTTTGCCAATGCCCGGACGCGGTCACGCCAGGAGGGTAATTGAGCGGAAATTTTTTCGTGAAGAATCATGACAGACTCCTTTTCAATATTCATAATAAAGGTCGAAAGCCTGTTGACCTTCGACCTTGACTTGTAATTCCTACAGTTTCACAACGCTCTTGAGCGCCTCGTGTGACGAACGAACAGACTCAGCCGACTTCTCGAACATGGCTTTCTCTTCATCGTCGAACTTGTATTCGACGATCTTTTCCATGCCGCCCGCGCCGAGCACAACGGGTACGCCGAAGAAGATATCTTTCAAGCCGTACTCGCCGTCCATGTAGACAGCGCAGGGGATGATCAGTTTCTTGTCCTTGAGAATGGCTTCCGCCATTTGCACGCAGGCAAGTGAAGGCGCATAGAAAGCGGACCCGGTCTTCAACAGACCGACGATCTCGCCGCCGCCCTTGCGGGTGCGGTTGACGATGGCTTCGAGTTTGTCCGCGGGGAGGTAGTCTCTCAACGGAATGCCGGCAATATTCGAATGGCGGGTCAGAGGAACCATTTCATCGCCATGTCCACCCAAAACGTAGCACTGCACGTTCTCAACGCTCACGCCGGTTTCCATTGCAACGAAAGCACGCATACGAGCGGAGTCCAAAACACCAGCCTGACCGATGATGCGTTCGCGGGGCAGCCCGGTCTTCTTCATGGTGAGGTACGACATGGTGTCGAGCGGGTTGGTCAAAACGATAAAGAAAGCGTTCGGTGAATATTTCAGAGCCTCGGTGGCGGCATTGCCAACAATTTCGGCGTTGGTCTTGAGCAGGTCTTCGCGGCTCATGCCGGGCTTGCGGGCGATGCCTGCCGTAATGATGACAATGTCTGAATCTTTTGTGTCTTCGAAATTATTTGTCCCCAGAATATGAGTGTCCTTACCGATAATGGGCATGGCTTCGAGCATGTCGAGGCTTTTCCCTTGGGGCATGCCTTCGACCACATCCAGCAACACGACATCGGCGAGTTCACGTTCGGCGAGCCAATGCGCGGCAGTTGCACCGGTATTACCCGCACCAACAATTGATATTTTCTTCATTGTTCCTCCAATGGAATCGGCAAAAAAGCCGTCTTTTTTGATAATTTTATCCGAATTTGCCTGCCTCAAATAGTACAAAATGTCACATTTTTAGAAAAAAACAGACCCGCGGGATAGACTGAACCCCTTGAGCAAGACAAAAAAAGAAAGCCCCGCTGGTCAACTGGAC
>JACKAV010000003.1 GCA_020634895.1 Anaerolineales bacterium
GATGCTTTTCCGCCAAGTGCAATTTCCGGCTGTAACGGGTATACTTTTCCGCATGAAACAATTGCTTCAAAACATTAAGAACGGACAGACCGTTATCGAAGAAATCCCCATTCCAACGCCCCGGGAAGGGCAGGCGTTGGTCAAAGTTTCAGCCAGCTTGGTTTCGGCTGGCACCGAACGCATGGTGGTGGAATTCGCCGAAAAAGGGTATCTTGGCAAGGCGCGCAGCCGACCTGATCTTGTCAAGCAAACGCTCGATAAAGCCAAACGCGAAGGTGTTATGCCGACCGTGCAAGCCGTTTTCAACCGCCTCGATCAACCGATGGGGCTTGGCTATTCCACTGCCGGAACCATCGCCGCGCTTGGAAAGAACATGCAGGGCTTCAAGGTTGGTCAGCGCGTGGCGTGTGCGGGCGGAGGGTATGCCACGCATGCCGAATACAACGTTGTGCCGCGCAATCTTCTCACCCCGCTTCCCAAGAATGTCGATTTTGAATCCGCTGCTTTTACCACTCTCGGCGCCATCGCGCTTCATGGATTCCGCCTGGCGGAACCTCAGCTTGGCGAAAACGTTGCGGTGATCGGTCTTGGTCTTTTGGGATTATTGACGATTCAAATTGCCGCGGCGTCTGGATGTAACGTCCTCGGCATTGACATTGACTCGAAACGGGTCAAGCTCGCTTCTTCTCTTGGAATTCGGGCTGTATCCCGCTCCCAAGCCGAATCGACCGCTCAAGCCTTTACCGCCAACCGCGGCTTCGACAGCATCATCATCTGCGCGGACACTTCCTCCAACGACCCGGTCGAACTAGCTGGCATCATCGCTCGTGACCGCGCGAAGGTCGTCGCTACCGGTGCCGTGGGGCTAAGCTTCCCCCGAAAAATATATTACGAAAAAGAGATTTCCTTCATCAATTCCCGTTCCTATGGACCGGGGCGCTATGACCTGAACTACGAAGAAAATGGACAGGACTATCCCATTGGCTATGTCCGCTGGACAGAAGGACGGAATTTTCAGGCGGTGGTCGATTTGATGGCAGGCGGCAAGTTGAAGGTTGAAAGTTTAATTTCCCACCGTTTTGAAATTGAAGAAGGCGTGAAAGCCTACGAAGTAATTACAGGCAAGAAGAAGGAACCTTTTCTTGGAGTTTTGCTGAAGTACAGTAATGAGAAACAAGAAGTGAGTAAACGTGTGGAGTTTCCACTTGTCACTCGTCACTCATCACTTGTCACTCTCGGCGTTCTCGGTGCTGGTCTCTTCGCCAACTCCACACTCCTGCCCATTCTAAAAAATAACAAAAATTTTGAACTCATCGGTATCGCCTCCTCTGGCGGACTCCACGCCCAGCACTCCGGCAAAAAAATTGGCTTCCAATATGCCACTTCATCGGAAGATGAAATCATCAACGACCCAAAGATAAATTCGATTGCCATTCTTACTCGTCATGATACCCATGCTGATCTAGTAGTGAAGGCATTGAAGGCGGGAAAGAATGTGTTTGTTGAGAAACCTCTGGCGATTAATAGCAGTCAGCTATCGGCTGTCAGCAAAGTGCTTAAAGCTGAAAACTGTCCGCTGATGACTGTCGGTTTCAACCGCAGATTCGCTCCCTTGATCCAAAATCTAAAATCATCGATCGTCAATCGAAATGAGCCTTTGCATGCCCACTACCGCGTCAATGCGGGATTCATCCCTGCCAATCACTGGACTCAAGACGAAGCCATCGGCGGTGGACGAATTATCGGTGAAGCATGTCACTTCATTGATTTGATTACATACCTTGTCGGTGCGCTGCCCGTAAAAGTCTCGGCTCATGCTTTGCCCAATAACGGCAAATACCGTGAGGATAATGTCTCGATGACCTTCACTTTCGCGGACGGTTCCATCGGCGTGGTGGATTATCTTGCCAATGGCGATAAGTCCATGCCGAAGGAAAGGTTGGAGGTGTTTTGTGGGGGAATGGCGGCAGTGCTTGATGATTACGTCTCGTTGACCACTGTGAAGGATGGCAGGAAGAAAGTGGAAAAGGGGGCGCAGGACAAAGGTTGGAAGGCAGAAATGGCTGCGTTCGCTGAGTCGGTTCGAGCGGGGAAAGAGGCGCCGATTCCCTATGAGCAGATCATCGCTGTGACCAAGTCCACGTTTGCGGCAGTTGAGTCGATCCGAAGTGGAAGTCCGGTAAGTATTAAGTAGTTTTTTAAAATGTCATACTGAGCGAAGCGAAGCATCTCTACGACTATCTAAGAGAGGACCCTTCGCTATCGCTCAGGGTGACAAATCCCACGAGGTTTCATGGAAACGATCTATCTGGATGGACAAAGTTTGACCTTTGAGCAGGTGCAGGCTGTGGCGTATGGCGAGCCGAACGCGCCGCGGGTGGAGATCAGCGATGAAGCGAAGAGGCTTGTGACGCGCGCCGCCGATGCCGTGCAGACGTTGCTCTCGCGCGGCACGATCGCATACGGGATCACCACCGGCTTTGGCGCGTTCAAAGACCGTATCATCCCGCCCGATCAGGTGGAGTTGTTACAGCGAAATATTTTGGTGAGCCATGCGGTGGGCGTGGGAAACCCGTTCGATATTCCGACCACGCGCGCCATCATGTTGATCCGTGCGAACACGTTGTCTCGCGGACATTCCGGCATTCGGCTTTCGACCTTGCAGTTACTCGTGGATATGCTCAATGCGGGCGTACATTCGGTCATCCCTGAAAAGGGTTCGCTTGGCGCGAGCGGCGATCTTGCTCCGTTGGCGCATATGGCGCTGCCGATCATCGGCGAGGGAAAGGTCAATTATCAAGGCGAGGTCATCTCAGGTGCGGAGGCGTTCAAGCGGGCAGGATTGAACCCGATCAAGCTGGCGGCGAAGGAAGGTCTGGCACTCACAAACGGCACGACGATCATGACGGCGGTGGGCGTGCTGCAAACTCTTCGCGCGGAACGTTTTAGCCAAACTGCAGACATTGCTGGATGCTTAAGCCTCGAGGCTTTAAATGGAACTGATCTTGCCTTCGATGAGCGGATCCATAACCTGCGGCCTTATCCGCGCCAGATCGAATGTGCCGGTTATCTGCGAAGTTTGTTGAAGGGCAGCGAGTTCACCCGCGAACATGAGTCGTTGAATGTGCAGGATGCGTACACACTGCGTTGTATTCCGCAGGTGCATGGAGCTGTCCGCGATGCGATCGCGTATGCGCGCTGGGTCTTTGAGATCGAGTTGAACGCCGTGACGGATAATCCGCTGATCTTTATTGACGATAAGGACGAGATCACAGTTCTCTCTGGCGGCAACTTCCACGGCGAACCATTGGCAATTGCAATGGACTATCTCGCTTTTTCGGTGGCGGAATTGGGTAATATCTCTGAGCGCCGCATCATGCGCCTGACGGATGAATGCTCCAACACTCACGCTTTGCCTGCCTTCCTCACCAAAGAAGGCGGACTGAACTCCGGCTTTATGATCCTGCAATATACCGCCGCCGCACTGGCAACCGAGAATAAGGTCTTTGCGCACCCCGCCAGTGTGGATACGATTCCCACATCTGCCAACGTGGAGGACCATGTCAGTATGGGCGCAACAGCCGCGATCAAGTTAAGAGGCGTGCTTGATAACGTGGAGAGAATCCTCGCCATTGAGTTGATGTCCGCTGCGCAGGGCGTGGACTTCCGCAAGCAGGTCATCGGCGCAGAGAAAAAATTGGGTGAAGGAACAAGACGCGCCTACGCCGTGATCCGTGAACATATCCCGTTCATTGAATCGGATACGGTGATGTACGAGTATATGGAGACGATGCGCCAGCTTGTGGAGGAGGGGAAGGTTCTGCCGTAAACCCAAACGCCCTCTCGATGCTCTTTCGGGAGGGCGTATAATTTGCACATCCCATTTGGGGAAAGCCTATGACTACTAACCGACTTCTCAAAGTTTTTCTCTGCCATGTATCCCCGATAGGGGGGTCCTCCGCGGACAAACCCGCTGTCCGCGAGTTGTATCAAACACCTCAATGATGTTGAAAATAATTAAGAAGTATTTTGCATTTGCACTAGTTTTTATTTTCATGATCGGGTGTACAACTGTTGAAAATGTTCGAACAGAAACTGTAATTCCAAATACAGTTGCACCTATATTAACTAGTTTTTCAACTCCAAATCTCACGCCAACGCCCAAATCTTGTCCGCCCATAAATCCTGAATTGATTTATAAATTACCTGACAGTCCTAGTAACACAATAGAACTTCAATCGATTTTGGATTTCTTAAATACGGGTGGAGATCCTCAAAGTTTAAAACCTTATTTTGAGATTGTGATTAAAGATTTAAATAACGACTCTTATCCAGAAATTCTTGCATTTCAGCCAAACAAAACTTATGACCAATTTTACTTTTTTGCATGTTTCAATGGAGAATTTAAGGAGCAGTTCGGGCATTATGATACGGTTGGGACAGAATACATTGAAATTATGTCAGTGGATGATTTAAACAAGAATGGTTTTCCTGAAGTCGTTGTTAAAGAGATTGGTAATTTTGGGCTGTTCCCTAGCGGTGCTGTTTTTATTTTCGAATGGAACGGAAAAGAATTCATTCATCTTATCAAAGGTGATCATTTTGTTGATCGTCAACTTGATTATGCAGATTTGAGTTACCTTGGAGATATTAATCTGCATGACATTGACGATGATGGTATCCCTGAACTTGTTTGGACTGGGGGAATCCCTCCTTCTTATAGCGGCGATCATTGGTCTCAGTACCCCTCAAGAGTTGAAACTCATATCTATAAGTGGAATGGAACTTATTACAGTGCTTTGCCAATTACATATGATGTGCCTGAATTTCGCTTCCAAGCTGTACAAGATGGCGACAGGTTTATGCAGGCTGGCGAATATGACAAAGCGCTGTTGACATATCAATCAGTAATTAGTAATGATGAACTTGAATGGTGGACAGATAGTCGTTGGATTAATATTTTGGATCAGAAAAATATAATGACTTGCGCCGAACGTGGAACACCTTGCCCACCTTTGACTCCAGATAAAAACGAACGTCCCATTCTAGGTGCATATTCAATGTATCGTATTGTTTTGGTATATTTGGTGCGAAATCAGCCAGATGAGGCTAAAATGGCATACGATGAGTTGATTACAACTTTTTCATCTGATAATTCAGTAGATGCGATTGTTCAACTGGCTATTATATTTTGGAAGGAATTTCAAACATCAGGCAGTCTGGGTAGTGCGTGTTCTAAAGCTGTTGATCACATCATTCATTATCCAGAAATATTGGAAATCGTTAGCGGTTCAAAGTATAGTTTTCAGGATATAGACTATCTGAGCAAGCCAGAGGAGATATGTCCATTTAAATAAAAGATAGGTTGCTTATTGCGTATTTTTTTTTGATTTTTTCTAATTGATAAACCTGAAACTGGAGAACCCCATGCAACTCAAAGGAATCTACGCCCCCATCGTTACCCCTTTCAACGCGGACGAAAGCATCAACTACCCCGTCCTTGAACAACTGATCGAATATCTCATCGCCAACAAGATCGCAGGGCTTGTCCCCGGCGGCACCACGGGCGAAGTCTATGCCTTCACAGAAGCCGAACGGCTGGATATTTTCAAATTTGTCAGAGAAAAAGTCAACGGGCGGGTCACGCTGATTGCAGGCACAAACTCCGGCGCCACGCGAGATGTGGTCCGTTACTCGCAGATCGCCGAAGAGATGGGCTACGACGCGCTCATGGTCGCCGTCCCGCCGTATTCGCGTCCCAACCAGCGCGAACTGCTCGCGCATTACGAAGCCGTCGCCAACGCTGTCAACATTCCGATCGTGCTGTACAACTTTCCCTGGCGCGCAGGCACCGAAGTCGGCTTCGACGTGATGGACGGTCTCGCCAAATACGACCACGTCATCGGCATCAAAGAAGCCTCCAGCGACATGTCCCGCGTTTATGGCATGCTCGAACGCTACGGCGACCGCTACCAGATCATCTGCGGCTCCGACGACCAAGCCCTCGACTACTTCCTGTGGGGCACCACCGCATGGATCGGCGGCGCCGCCTCGTGTGCTCCGCTGCAACATCACAACGTGCTCGAAGCCGCGCTCGCCAAAGACTTCGTGGCAGCCCGCAGGCACATGGACAGCCTCATGCCCCTCCTCCGCAGCGTCGAAAGCGGCAGCTATTTGCAAAAAGTAAAGATCGGATGCGAACTGCTCGGCATCCCTGTTGGAAAACCAAGGCTGCCGTTATTAACATTAACTGACGAAGATCGAAAAGAATTCGAAAAAATCTTCAAAGCAATCTAAACGATATTGGATATTCGATAATCGAATCATCCAATATCGAATATCCAATATCGCCTCCCGACCTTCGACCTTTGACTTTGGACTTCCACCCATGAAACGAATCCCATACCTCGACTCCCACACCGGCGGCGAACCTACGCGATTAATTACCGCGCTTCCTTTCGACCTCGGAACTGGTTCTGTTGCTGAAAAATTATCCACGCTGAAAAAGGATCACGACGACCTGCGCCGCACCGTCCTGCTCGAACCCCGCGGCTCAGACGTGCTCGTCGGCGCGTACCTCGTCCCGCCCGCCGACCCGACCTGTCAATTCGGAGTCATCTACTTCAACAACGTCGGCTACCTCGGCATGTGCGGACATGGCACAATTGGATTGATCGCATCGCTGGCATATCTCGGTAAAGTCCAACCCGGAGTGATTCGGGTGGAGACTCCTGTTGGGGTTGTTGAAGCTACGCTTCATGCTCCGTCATTGCGAGGAGGGCGACAGCCCGACGAAGCAATCTCGCGCAATGTGGAGGGGATTGCTTCGGGCAAAGAGCAAGAGCGCCCTCGCAATGACGGATACCCTAACCGCGTCTCCGTCCAGAACATCCCTGCCTACCGCCACCTGACTCACATCCCTGTCACCGTCGACGGCAAAACCATCCACGGTGACGTGGCGTGGGGCGGCAACTGGTTCTTCCTCGTCCACGACCACGGCATGGACGTGAACATGTCCAACCTCGAAGCGCTGACCGATTTCTCGTGGCGAGTCCGCGAGCAGTTGACTGCGAGCAACATCACTGGCGCGAACGGCGCAGAGATCGACCATGTCGAGTTGTTTGCATCCACCCCCGAAGCGGATAGTAAAAGTTTTGTCCTCTGTCCCGGCAAAGCCTACGATCGTTCGCCCTGCGGCACGGGCACGAGTGCAAAGCTGGCTTGTCTTTATGGTGATGGAAAGTTGAAAGTGGGGCAGGTGTGGAAACAGCAAAGCGTCGTCGGCAGTATCTTCGAGGGCAGTATCCAGATTCAGGATAACCGAATCATCCCAACGATTACGGGCGAAGCGTGGGTCATGTCCGAAGGAACGATTCTAGTGGATGAACGTGATCCGTTCGCAAACGGTATTTGAAAAGCATTAACCATAGAGAACACAGAGAGCACGGAGAAATCTTTTGAAAACTCTGTGAACTCCGTGATCTCTGTGGTTGAATCTTTTGGGAGACGGAATGAATTCAAAACATGATGTTCTCATCATCGGCGGGGGACCTGTAGGGTTAAGCTGTGCGTATTACCTTTTGAAATCTGGGCGAAGTGTGACCCTGCTCGACGCGAAGGAAATTGGCAAGGGCAGCGGTTCGGGCAATGCCGGGCATATCGTGCCGAGCCATATCATTCCGCTGGCTGCGCCGGGTGTGGTGACTTCTGCACTCAAATGGATGCTAGACCCGGAACACAGTCCCTTTGGGATGAAGGTGAGCCTCAACCCGAATTATTTGATGTGGTTGTTGAAGTTCACAGCCGCATGCAATGAAGTGAACGTGACACGTAACGTCAAGCCGTTGAATGACCTCGGTCAACTCAGTGCGAAGAATTTTGCCCAGATTATTGCCGAAGAAAAATTTGATTGTGCTTATCAAGAAAAGGGTTTACTCTTTTTATACAAGACCGAGCAAGCCTTCCATGATGGACAACACGAAGGCGAGTTCATACAGAAACATGGCATCCCTGTCAGCGTGTATGACAAGCCGAAGCTTCATGAAGTGGAACCCGCCGCGTTGGATGATGTCATCGGCGGTGTGCATTTCACAGGCGATGCGCATCTCAACCCGACTATGTTCCTCAAGTTGTTGAGAGAACGCGTTCAGTCAATGGGCGCGGAGTTGATGGATGGCACGAAGGTCACAGGGTTTGAAGTTGCAAACGGAAAGATTGTGAAAATCAAAACATCTGCTGGCGATTTCGAAGCAGAGCAGGTTGTCCTTGCGGCTGGCGCATTGACGCCATCCGTCGCAAAAGATTTGAATTTGAACATTCCTGTTCAGCCTGCGCGCGGCTACAGCATGACCATGTCCGCGACGAAGACGATGCCGAGTCATGCCTTGATCCTTGGTGAACGCAAAGTCGCGGTTTCGCCGATGGATGGATTGCTCCGCTTCACCGCGCGGCTGGAGGTTGGCAACTACAGCATGGAGCCGAATCCGCTCTGGATACGACGCATCGAAAATGCAGCACGCGAATATTTGCGCTTGGACGAAAAACTCGATGTGAAAGAGACATGGGCTGGTTTGCGTCCGACAACACCTGATGGTGTGCCCATCATTTGTAAGTCACCGAAGCACGATAATCTTGTGCTGGTAACTGGTCATGCCATGCTCGGTCTCTCACTGGGACCGGGCACGGGTCAGGTTGTAGCCGAGTTGGTGAATGGATATGAAACTGCTTTTGATCTTAGTCTGCTAAAATTGGAAAGGTTTTAGTGGAGTGTCTGCATTCGGAAATAAGTTAGTGGAGATTCACCACAGAGATTCGCCTTTTTGTTTTTCTCCGTGAACTCCGTGATCTCTGTGGTATATGATTTCTTAATCCATCTATGATGGACACTCCTGTTTTAGCCGCCAAAAACAAAAAGAAAATATTGCTGATAAAATCACTTCACTTTTTATCCGTATTGAATCTGGTTAATTTTCTTTGGCTCCCTCACTCATCTTTATCTTTATAACCGTCTTCGTAGACATGCTTGGCTACGGCATCATGCTGCCGTTGCTTCCGTTCTACGTGCAGGCGCAGGCTGGCGGCGCGGCAATCGCGGGCGCTTTGAGTTCGCTTTACGCTTCGGCGCAATTGTTTGCGGGTCCCGTCCTTGGCGCGCTTTCGGATCGTTTCGGGCGCAGACCCGTTTTGCTCATTTGCCTTTTTGGAACTTCCATTGGCTATCTAACTCTCGGCTTGGCGAACTCGCTTCCGCTGATCTTTCTTGCGGTCTTCGTCGACGGCTTGACCGGCGGCAATCTCACCACGGCGTATGCCTATATTGCGGATGTGACCGGCGCGGATAATCGCGCGCGCGGAATGGGATTGGTCGGCGCGGCGTTCGGCTTGGGATTGATGGCGGGTCCGGCGTTGGGAGGGCTGCTCAGTCACTACGGGCTTTCGGTTCCCGCCTTTACCGCTTCTGCCATCGCTTTAAGCAACGTCCTGTTCGGATATTTTGTTTTGCCTGAATCGCTCCCGCCGGAAAAGCGCATCCGCAAATCCGCCGCGGAAATGTTCAACTGGGTCAGGCAGTTTTTGGGATTGTTCCGTCAGTTAAACATCCGTGACTTATTGCTGGCGACCTTTTTGCTTAACCTTGCCTTCGCGGGCTTGCAATCCAATTTTCCGCTTTACTCGAATTATCGCTTTCAATGGAACCCGCAGCAGAATAGTTATTTCTATCTATATGTTGGGATTTGCGCGGTCTTCATTCAGGGATTCCTGTTCGGCAAACTCCAGCCATACTTTGGCGAGAAACGTCTCGCCATTTTCGGGTTGGTAGCGATGTCGATTGGGCTGGCAGGCATGGCGTCGGCGCGTGAGGCGTGGATGTTGTATCCCACTGTAACGCTGGTCGCGCTTGGGACGGGGACTTGCATCCCTTCACTCACCGCGCTGACATCCTTCCGCGTTTCCGAAAGCGAACAGGGACGATTGATGGGCGGCACGCAAACCCTGTTGAGCCTGACGAGTATCATCGGTCCGGCGGTGGCTGGCATATCATTTGAAGTCATTGCTTTTTCCGCGCCGTATTGGCTTGGCAGTTTCTTTTCAGTTTTGGCATTGATCGTGGCATGGATGTTCCTGCGGGTGATGCCGGTAGAAGCAAAATAACCGCGATATACTGCTGAAAAGAATTTCATAAGGAGAGTTTTTATGTCGCACACTGAATTTGCCACCACAACCCGCGGATTGAACCGTGACCTTCCGCCGATGCGTTTGTATGAAAAGGCGAAGAAGCTCGGGATTTGGAATCCCATTGATATTGACTTTTCCAAGGACAAAGCCGATTGGGCGAATTTCAAGGACGATGAGAAAGACCTCATCTGGCTTTTGCTGGCGTTATTCGTCGCCGGTGAAGAAGCAGTGACGTTGGACCTGCTCCCGCTTATGGAAGTTGTGGCGCGCGAAGGTCGTATCGAAGAAGAGATGTTCCTAACGACATTCCTTTTTGAAGAAGCCAAACACACGGATTTCTTCCGAAGGTTTTTGGATGAAGTGGCAGAATTCCCCTCTCCCTCAGGGAGAGGGCAGGGTGAGGGACTTTCTCGCTTCCACACGGATAATTATCGTCAGATATTTTATGAAGCTCTGCCCGATGCGTTGTTTGCCCTGAAAACGGACCAAAGCCCGGCTGCACAAGTCCGCGCTTCCGTGACGTATAACATGGTGGTGGAAGGCGTCCTCGCAGAGACGGGGTATCACGCGTTCTTCACCATGCTCGAACGAAATGACCTGATGCCCGGCTTGCGAAAAGGAATCTCGCTGCTTAAACAGGACGAGTCGCGGCATATCGCTTATGGAGTGTATCTGCTCTCGCGCCTCGTGGCGGAACATCCCGAAGAGTGGGATAACCTCCAAGTACATATGAACACGCTGCTTCCGCTCGCCATCGGTGTGATCGGAGATACGTTTGCGCGTTATGAAGTTGTCCCATTTGGGCTGGTGGAGGATGACTTTGTCAACTTTGCAATGAGCCAATTCAGCAAACGCTTCGAGCGGCTGGAAAAATCCCGCGGCGTAAGTTTGGATGAGATCAACAAGGCGGCAAAAGAGAACGAGGATGGATAAGGCATGATCACTCCGTGGAAAATCCTTTCATCGCGATATCTCTTTCCGAAATTCCGCTCGGATAAATGCGAACTCCCGAATGGAAAGCCCTACAAGGCGTTCGTCATGGAGTTCGATTCGTGGGCGAATATCCTTCCGGTCACAAAGGACGATCAGGTTGTGTTGATCCGTCAGTACCGGCATGGCGTGCAGGAGGTTTTGTACGAATTGCCGGGTGGCGTGGTGGAGGAAGGTGAGGATCCGCTGGAAGGTGCGAAGCGCGAATTGATGGAAGAGACCGGTTACGCTGCAGGGAATCTGATCGAAGTCGGCAGGATCTATCCCAACCCTGCGATTCAAAAGAATACGCTGTATTGTTACCTCGCCACAGATGTCGAATGGGTCGGCGAACAGCATTTGGATGAATCCGAAGAGATCGAAGTGCATCTTGTTCCATTCGATGAAATGGTCGAGATGGCAAAAGATGGAAGATTTGTCCACGCGTTGAATGTGGCTGTGTTGTTCCGCGTGCTGGCTTATATGGGACGTATCAAGTAGGTGAGTGGGGCTTCGGTGAAGAGTCCGCTGGCAAGGTTGAGTCAGCTTTACTTCGAGCATGAGGCGTGCGTCTGGTTGTGAAATTCATCCATCAGTCGTAAAATTGTTGCGATTTAGAATCATGTATACCAACGACGAAAGCGATTTAAGTTCTTCTGATACTAATCCGCCGAGTAAAAGCGGATGTTGTGTACTTTATCTTTTAACACCCGTCACGTAGGTGCATCCTTGCGTGACGCCACTTCACGCAAGGAGATTGCCCATGCTGGATATTTACAAGACGACTGAGAACGGGCTCGAACAACTGGAAACGATCGCGAACGGGACATGGGTCAATGTGGTGAACCCAACGACGGACGAGATCGAAAAATTGGTCAACTGGGGGATGGAGATGGACTTTGTTAATTACTCCCTCGATCAGGATGAAATGCCGCGCATGGAACGTGACGAAGATTACACGTTCATTCTGATCCGCATTCCCATTTACCAGCCTGAAAGCGACATCCCATACACCACCATGCCGTTGGGAATCATGATCCTCGGCAGTAAGATCATTACGGTCTGCCGTTACGACAGTGACTTTTTCAGGTCGCTGACGAACGGCAAATACAAGCAAATGAAAACGGGCAAACGCTACCGCATGACGCTGTATATCTTCCTTGAAACGGCGGTCCGTTATTTGAACCTGCTGCGCGCGATCAATCGCGCCACCGAAGCGGTGGAAGACCGCCTGCAAAAATCCACGCAGAACCGCGAACTGCTCGAACTGCTCAAATATCAAAAAAGCCTTACTTACTTTGCAACGGCGCTGCGTTCCAATGAAGTGATGATGGAACGCGTGCAAAAGACGCAGCTCTTCAATTATTACGAAGAAGATCAAGACCTGCTCGAAGACGTGCTCACCGAAAACCAGCAAGCCATCCAAATGACCAGTATCAATGCCGAGATCCTTTCGAGCATGATGGATGCTTTCGCTTCGATCATCTCGAATAATTTAAACGTGGTCATGAAAGCGCTCGCCGCCATCACCATCGTCCTCAACGTCCCGACCATCGTCGCATCTTTTTATGGCATGAACGTTTCCCTGCCCGGCGAGGCTCACCCAATGGCGTTCCTCACAGTCATCGGAATTTCATTGGCGCTCACATCTGTCGCGATCTATGTTTTCTACAAAAGGAATTGGTTCTAATGAAGATTGAATTATTGCTCGATGCCAAAGCCGCGCTGGGTGAAGGACCCGCGTGGAATGAAAAAACTCAAACGCTATACTGGGTTGATATTCTTCAGAAAAAAATCTATGCAGGGATTGAACTTCTTGCAGAGGTGGATGAATTCATTGGATGCCTTGCCCCATGTAAAAACGGACATTTGATCCTCGGCAAACGCGCCTCTTTCGTGGACTTTGACCCTGTCACATCCCAGCAGACCGTTCTCGCGTCTCTGAGCGAACCTGCCACTAATCGCGTCAACGATGGCAAATGTGACCCCGCTGGTCGCTTCATTGCGGGCACAATGGACATGAACGAGAAAGCCCCAACAGGTTCAGTATATTCTTTTGACGGCAAGTCCACGCGGAAATTATTAAGCGACGTCACCATCTCGAATGGGCTTGCATGGAGCCCTGACTATAAAACCTTTTATTACATCGACACACCCACGCGCGAAGTCAAAGCATTTGATTACGATGTGGCAACCGGCGAAATCGCCAGTCCACGGACGACGATTCGTGTACCGGAAGCGTTCGGCTGGCCCGACGGCATGACCTCCGATACGCAGGGCAACTTGTGGATCGCTTTCTGGGGCGGGGCTCAGGTCGCAAAGTGGAATCCCAACACAGGTCAATTGCTGGAGCAAATTTCTGTCCCTGCGTTGCAAACTTCCTCGGTTGTATTTGGCGGGAAAAATAGAAACGAGCTGTTTATTACGTCTGCTCGGAAGGAAATGAGTGAAGCCAATTTAACAAAATATCCGCTTTCGGGCGGGTTGTTCAGGGTGTTGACGAACGTTGAAGGAATGCCAACATTCGAATTCAATTTGTAGGGACGGGGTTACCCCGTCCCTACAAATTCAACTTCTCGCCATTTACCCTCAGCCACTTGCGTTGACGTTTGTAATCCGGGCAGATTTTCTCGACCAATTTCCAAAATCTCGGGGAATGATTTTGGATCTTTAAGTGAGCGAGTTCATGCAAAACCACATAATCCACGACCTCGGGCGGAGCCAGTATCAGCCTCCATGTGAAGTTGATCGCCCCGTTCGCGCTGCACGAACCCCAGCGCGTCTTCGCCGAGTTGACCTTGACCAGCTTGGGTTCAAATCCATGCAGGGCGGCGTAGTGATTGACGCGCTCCGTGAGGATGGTCAATGCCTGGGATTTGTACCATTTGATGAATGCCTGCTCGCCGCGTTCACGCGCAGAAACTGACAGCGTGAATCCGCTGTCGAATTTGAGAGCAGGCCGCTGAGGCGGGACGAGGCGCAGTTCGTAATTTTGTCCAAGAAAAAGAAATTTTTCCCCATCCACATATTGTTTTTTCGGAACCTCGACGACAGCTTTCATCTTCTCGCGCGAACGGATGATCCAATCCGACTTTTCTTCGATGAAGCCGTGGATGTCTTTCAGCGTCGCCCGCTTCGGCGCGCGGACAGTGAGGCTGCCATCCTTTTCGATGATGAGCGCGATGGTGCGGCGTTTGGCGCGCACGAGTTTATCAATTTGAATGGGCATAATAAAAACGGAGTAGAAGGAATCCAGAAGTTCTACTTCTGGAAATTCTCATACACTTCAGGGTTGATACAATGCGGCAGGCGTTCGCCTTTGAGACCCGCGATAAGATTTTCAGCTGCAAGCCTCGCCATATCATCGCGAGTCCTTTCGCTTGCGCTGCCGATATGCGGCACGATCACACAATTTTCCAACGTCAGCAGGGGGGAAGTAAGCGGCAAAGGCTCGGGGTCGGTCACATCCAAACCCGCGGCAAAAATTTGTTTTGCCTTCAACGCTTCATACAATGCGGCTTGATCTACAACCGGTCCGCGCGATGTGTTGATGAAGACCGCATTCGGCTTCATCTTCGAAAGAAAATCTGCGTTGACCATGTGTCGCGTTGAATCATTTAACGGTGTATGGATCGAAACAAAATCGGATTCGTGCAGCAACTCATCTAGGCTGTTCATTTTAATCGCGCCAAATTCCGATTCGGCGCCCGGACTGTAGTAAATGATCCGCATGCCAAAACCGACTGCGCGTTTTGCCACTGCGCGTCCGATGCGCCCAAAGCCGACGATGCCCAATGTTTTCCCTGCAAGGTCCATGCCCAATAACATGGATGGATGCCACGTTTTCCATTTTCCTTCGCGGATATATTTTTCAGATTCAACAATACGCCGAGCCGCCGTAAGCAATAAAGCAAATGCAATGTCGGCTGTTGCGTCCGTCAAAATTCCTGGCGTGTTGCCAATCGGAATTCCGCGCGCCGTTGCATCCGGCACGACGATGTTATCGAATCCCACCGCGTGATTGCTGACCACCTTCAACTGCGGACCCGCTGCATCTAAAAGCTCTGCATCCACGCGATCTGTAAGCATGCTGAGTAAGCCGTCCACGCCGCGCACTTTTTCAAGCAGCACATCACGCGTTGGCGGCATCTCCTCATCCCACACGTCTGCGTCACAAAACTCAAGCACCAGATCCAAACCGGCATCGCGCATTTTGCGTGAAATAAATACCTTTGGTCGCGTCATCTTTTCTCCTTCTGCGTTATCATACTCGAAACATGAAAAAATTTTCCACAAGCACTTTGCAAACTCATCCGCGCGGACGAGACATTGAAAAGATATTGAACGCATGCATCGAAGCTGTCGAACCGGGCAATGCCGTCCATCGGTTTGTGAGACGCGAAAAAAATATTTTGTTCATTGATAATCAACCTTATCATCTGGATGAATTTGACAATGTGACCGTGCTTGGCTTTGGCAAAGCGACGGAAGCCATGTCGCTTGCATTGTTGGATGTGCTCGCCTCATACCCCAGCCGCGGCTTGCTCATTCCAAAACAAGCCTTTACTTCCCCTGCCAGTGGATTCGACGTCAGCCCTGGCGGACACCCCGTTCCAACCGAAGTAAGCTTGATAGCCGGTAATAAAGCCTTCGACCTTGTTTCCAATCTCACCGAACGTGACCTGTTGATTTGCCTTATCTCTGGCGGCGGCTCTGCGCTGATGACTTCTCCGCATTTGGGGTTGCAGCTTGAAGATATGCAATCGCTCACAAAGTTGTTACTCGCCTGCGGCGCTCGCGTGGACGAGATCAATACCCTGCGCCGTCACCTTGACCGCGTAAAAGGCGGCGGCATAGCCAAGTCTGCGAACGGCGCGCGGATTGCAAGTTTGATTCTCTCAGATGTAGTCGGCAATCCGCTCGAAGCGATTGCATCCGGTCCCACCGCGCCAGACCCAACCTCACGAGAAGACGCGTTAAATATTCTGAAGAAATATGACTTACTTGAAAAAGTCCCTGCCGCGATTTTGCAGGTCTTGGAAAACGTCGCCGAAACACCGAAACCGAATGACCCATTATTTGAACGAGTACAAAATGTACTAGTCGGCAGCAATTCCCTCGCCGCACAAGCCGGTTTGCAGATGGCAAAGTCTTTAGGTTTCCATACTCACTTCCTCGGCGATACTTGGCAAGGCGAAGCCTGCGAAGTTGCAAAAGAATTATGCGGATATTTCAAACGAGATTACGAACGTCCATTTTGCTTGATTGCGGGCGGCGAAACGACAGTCACTATAACTGGAAACGGCAAAGGCGGACGTAACCAGGAACTCGCCCTCGCCGCCGCCATCGAAATGAACGGACTGCAAGACTCCATGCTCATCACCCTCGCCACCGACGGCGAAGACGGTCCCACCGACGCGGCGGGCGCCGTGGTCACGGGAGAAACCCGTCAACGTGGAGAAAGCCTTGGAGTTAACGCTCAAGCATTCCTCAGTCAGAACGATGCGTATTCCTATTTTGAGAAATTAGATGATTTGCTCAAGATCGGTCCAACTGGTACGAACGTCAACGACCTGACCTTGATGTTTGGCTATTAGAAAGCAAAAGACCACCTTTTGGTGGTCTGTAGTGCCGAGGGGGAGATTTGAACTCCCGACCAAGGGCTTATGAGTCCCCTGCTCTGCCACTGAGCTACCTCGGCGTGGTCAAAGCGGGGCAAATATTACTATGGGTAATGGGAATTGTCAACGTGGAGGGAGACATGTGATACGGCGTATGTTTTCTGATTTGCATGCCTTTTTTGATTGACTCTTACGGGGCGGTGTGTTATTGTTGAAGCCAGATAGGAAAACGGTAGGTTACGTTGGTTTGAAGAACATCAACAGCTCACAGTTTTACTGTGGGCTGTTTGTTTTGTCCTCCGATGGAACAAACAGATTTACCTATAAATTTCAATTGCCATAGGAGGCAAAAATGTCTGACAGAATTATTGGAACTGTGAAGTGGTTCAACGGCGATAAGGGCTACGGCTTCATCGAACGCGAAGGCGGACCTGATGTGTTCGTTCACTTCTCCGCCATCCAGGGTGACGGCTACCGTAACCTGCAGGAAGGCCAGAAGGTCGAATTCACCGTCGAGAAGGGACCGAAAGGTCCTCAAGCCAGCAACGTCACTGTTCTGAGCTAAGTAGACAAAAAAGAGCCGGACGCGAAAGCGTCCGGCTCTTTTTGATTCTATTTCTTTCTCGGTGCCAGCCTGTTTCTTCCATAACTTTTTGGCGTGGGCGCAGGTTTGGGTGGACGGCGACCGTCGCTTCGGGGCGCGCCTCTGCCTCTTCCGCCAGAACCAGTTCGCGGCGGGGCGGGAGCCGTGTAGTCGAAATCTTCGAGCGTTTCGCGCTTGATGGCATGTCCCATGATCCTTTCCAGCGTGCGGATCATATCCTTATCCTCATCGGTGACGAGCGTAAACGCATCACCAGTCCGCTCGGCGCGACCGGTGCGTCCGATGCGGTGGATGTACGCATCGGCAGTGTCAGGCATGTCGTAGTTGATGACATGCGAGATGGTCTCGATATCCAACCCGCGCGCGGCGATATCAGTAGCGACCATGATGTCGTGGTGCCCGCTTTTGAAACCTTTCAACGCTGCCTGTCGCTGTCCCTGTGAGCGGTCACCGTGCAGGCTGGTAGCGTTGAAGCCTTCGCGTTTGATCTGCTGTGCCACACGATGTGCGCGATGTTTGGTACGGGTAAAGACCAGCACTGAGTTTGTGTCGGTGCGTTTGAGCAGTTCGATCAGTAGTTTTGTCTTTAAATGTTGCGGCACGGGATAAAGTGCATGCGCCACAGTATGTGCAGGCTTGATGATGCCCATCGAAATTTTTTGCGGCTGGGTCAACGCCTGTTGGGCGAGCAGTTCCACATCGGGCGGGAAGGTGGCAGAGAAGAGCATGGTTTGGCGTTTCTGCGGCACGGCTTTGACAATGCGGCGCACATCCGGCAGAAAGCCCATGTCGAACATCCTGTCGGCTTCGTCGAGCACAAGGATTTCGATGTTTGCCATTTTGGCGTGACCTTGTGCGATGAGATCCAGCAGACGTCCCGGGCAGGCGACGAGGATTTCCGCGCCGTTGCGCAATGCCTGAATTTGCGGGTTCGCTCCGACGCCGCCGTAAATGGTTGCGCTCTTCAGCTTTGTCCCAGCGGACAGTGTTTTGACCACGTCGTTGATCTGCTCCGCCAGTTCGCGCGTTGGTGTGACGATGAGTGCGCGCGGCGTATTGCGCTGACCGGTGAGCAGTTTGTTGAGAATGGGCAGCACAAAAGCGGCGGTCTTGCCTGTGCCGGTTTGAGCTGTGCCGATAATGTCACGTCCACGCAGGGCGGCAGGGATTGCGGCTTGTTGGATGGGGGTGGGGGTCTCGTAGCCAGCCTTGGAAATTCCCTGCTTGAGGCGGGTGTCGAGGTTAAAGTTGTTGAAGTTCAAAATATTCCTATTCTTCAGAAGTCAATCAGGGGAAATGCCACGCGGACTGCTGATGTAAATGAGTCAGCGGATCTGTTAATCTAAGACTCGATAATTAAATTGCCAAAGTGATTATAGCACCGAAGGAAGCGGCATTTATCTTGCAAGGAACAAGACCGCCACTCCTGCAATGGCAAGCACCGTGCCGGCAATTCCCTGCCATCCCGTTTTTTCCTTGAGGACAAAATAACTGATGGGTAATACGATCACGGGCGATAACGCCATCAGCGTGCTGGCGACTCCGATTTCGGCGTGCTGCACAGCCAATAATGAAGCGGACACCCCAAGTACGGGTCCGACCAGCGCGCCCAAGGCGAGCAGCCAGACCGCTTTTGGGTGCTGGCGGATAGTTTCCACTGTTTTTCCTGCCTGCCCTTCGACGGCGGTCCACAAGAGGATGAAAACCGTCGCGGCAAGCATGCGGATGGCGTTCGCTTGAAAAGGCGAAAAATCGTTCGCCATACCCTGCTTGGAGAAAACAAGTCCTATTGCCTGCCCAAGCCCTGCCAGTGTGCCAAATAGGACTCCCCGAAGGGTGTGTCCGCGCGGGGTGTTGACCTCCTCTTTATGGGAAGTTACCACCCAGGCGATACCTGCCAACGCAAGGAACATGCCCAGCATTTGAAAGGGGGATAATGTTTCACCAAAAAAGACCCAGGCAATGATCGAGCCGAAAATGGGAGCGAGACTTAACAGAAGAATCCCAAGGCGGGGTCCGACCATAATGTATGACTTGAAAAGAAAAGCGTCGCCGAGTGAAAGCCCAATCACGCCGGAAAGGCTTAACCAGATCCAGCGCGAAGGTTCTGCTGAAAAAGGCAATGGCTCACGAAAGAGGACGAGATTGATGATGACGAGATACGTCAACGCAAATAACAGACGGACTCGATTCGTGACCTGCGAGCCGACCATCCTTCCCGAGGCGGTGAAGATAATGGCTGTCATTGCGAAGAAGAACGAGGTGGCAAGCCCTGCGATCTCACCGAGAAAATTCATTTTTTATACTCCTGGTTGGCTGTCGATCACTTTTCCCAATTCAGCCCTTGTCAATAATACAACTGCAACGAGGATAAACCCGCCGCCGATGAGAACGATGGACGCGAGTTTGTCTCCAAAAAGCCATGCGGCGAGCAGCACGGTTACCACCGGTTCAATTGTGGAAAGCATTGCCGCATTGGTCGGACCAACCTTTTCCAAACCAGCAAGAAATGTCGTAACTGGAATGACAGTGGCAATCAGAACGATTCCCAAAATAACGAGCCAGCCTGTTTGCGTGTGCGGAAAATGTGTGCCATTGGTAAATGCCAAAGTCCCATAGACGGCGCCAGCCGAAGCAAAAATAACCGTGGATGATTGGAACGCCGAAACGTGTTTCATCACATTCGCGCCGACCATGATGTAAATGGAATACACCAACGCGGCAGTAATTGCCATGACTGCGCCGATCAACTGTCCGCTGACGGGACCGACGGTGAGAGCCGTGCCGACCAGCGCAAGGACGAGCGCGATGGCTTTGGCGCGTGTCAGCTTTTCTTGCAGGAAGATCATGGAGAGAATGGCAACAAAGAAGGGATACAGATATAAAAGCAAAGCCACCAAACCGGATGAAGCGTATTTGATGGCGGTTAAATAAAGAAAAGATTGCCCCGCATACCCGACGGCTCCCATGCCGATGAGTTGGGCGAGAATGCGTCCGCGTGGAAAAGGCTCCTTGCGCAGGATCAGCATCAAGGTCATGAAAGAGGCGGAGAATCCGAAGCGTAAAAAGAGGAGGGTGAAGGTGTCCATTCCCTCGGCGTAGGCAAAATTCCCAAAGATGGCGAGCGTCCCAAATGAAGCCGCAGAGACGACGATGAGGAGGATTCCGGTGAGTCGGTTCATAGCGGGGAAATATACTCGAAAAAAATCTCCCCGCGTGGGGGAGATTTATGTTGTCAGTTTGGCGACGGTTGGTCGGGAACGCCGATGGGAAAAGCCTTCCCAAATTTCTTGCGGATAGACGATCCGGTTCGTGCCGGGAAGTTGTTCCATGGCGAGACCGGTGTTCAAGTTGATGCCAATGGTTTGATACGCCTTGTACACAAGCTGGCTGCAATAAAAGGCTTCTTCGGTTTCTGCGTTGAGGAAATTGAGGTTATACGGTTTGCCCAATTGTGCAAGAATATATTGCGCCACGGCTGTGCGCATGTGGACTTCGTCATCGTCCGAATAGCCGAGAACATCCAGCGGCGAAACGATACCGTAGAATGTATCAAATAACATACCGCGCTGGCGCGCCATGCGTTCCGTATCCCAATCGCCGTTCGGTACGTCAAATGTGATCACGCCGCGTGCGCCCGCTTCGGCACAGCGGCCATCAGGTCCGAGGTAAACGGCAACATGATCTACGTCGCCGGGTACTAAGCGACCGACAAGACGCCAGAACTCGCCCGGCAAAATATCGGGCTTGCCGTTCATGGTGCAGATAACATCGCCGGTTTGGACGGGAAGCCCATTGATCTGATAGGTGTGAAGCATCGTATTCATTATACGGAGTTTCGCTGTGCAAGTTTCAGCCGTTCATCCTGTAAATGAACGCAGAAATTCACGGATCTGACTCGCCGTCTGATTCCACTTTGGCTGGCGCTGATAGCGACTCCGCGCTGCGAGGCTCATCTCAAGGAGCAGATCCCGCCTCTCGCTCAGGAGTTGAAGTTTTTCCGCCAACCCTTGAGCGTCTCCCGGCTGGATGAGGAATCCCGTCTGCCCATCGTCAATGACTTCGGAAGCCGCGCCGAGCGTCGTGCCGACGGCTGGCAGCCCGAACCCCATCCCTTCGAGGTAGACGATGCCGAAGCCTTCATACGTGGACGGTACAACGAGAATATGAGCTTGCTTGAGTTTGTCGATAAGCGGTTGATTGTTGAGAGCGCCGTGAAGAAAAACGAAAGAGGAAAGATCATTTTTGGCGATAAATGTCTGGATGGCTTTGGCGTATTGAGGTTCGGATGTGAGGGATCCGATAATATCAAGTCGAAGGTTTAAGGTTGAAAGTTGAATGGCTTGTAATAGAGTAAGCAGACCTTTGCGTTCGATGATGTTTCCGAGAAAAAGAATATTCAGCTCTTTCTTCTTGCTTCTTTCTTCTATTTCTTCTTCCGAAATTGCCCCTCCAAACCTGTCCGTTGGCGGGAATGCCACGACTTCCGGCAGACTGTTTCCTATTAAATTATTGACCACTCCCTTTGTTGTCTCCGAATTGAAAATGAATCCATCCACGCTTTGCAGGTATTTCATTTCGGCGATGCGGTAAATGTCATTTTGCCATTTCGGGCGGAGTTCGGAGCAGCGCAGGTGGTGAACGAGGCTGATAATGGGGTAGGGATGCGGTCTGCGGTTTGCGCGGATCAACGAAGGATGATTGAGTTCATCTTCTATCAAAATATCCAAATCGGAGGGAAGTTTGAAGGTGAAATTATCCGTCAAATGTGCGGCGTAGTTGCGCCAGCGCAATGAGATGACTTCGACTGTGTCCCCTTGCGCGCGGAGATACTCCACCAGCATGCGGTCGTACATATATCCACCGCTGAGTGTGTCAAGCGAGCCGTAAATAAGAAAGCCCAATTTCATTGGTGAGTAGTTGGGTAGTTTAGTTGTTGGGCTATCAAACTGCCCAACTACCGAACTATTTGATATGCCGCCCACGCATTGGCATTTTCCCATAGTACAACCTTCAACCGGGAAATATTTTCTGCTTTGATTCGTCCGCTCAGGGTTGTGGCGAGTATCCGCGCAAAGTGCTCAATGGACGGGTTCAGTCCGTCAAATTCCGGTTTGTCATTAAGCATCTGTTCCTTGTAGTAGTTGACCACGTCATCGAGATGTTTTTCAACGTCAACAATGTCGACGAGGTAACCGTGTCGGTCAAGTTTATTCCCCTCGAGAGCCAGCTCAAGGGTGTAATGATGCGAGTTGGGAAAATTCTCCGGTCCCCAATCTCCGCCGATCAGGAAGTGTCGTGCTATAAATTCTCGTCGTACGCCAAGTGAGTACATAATCTCCTCCAGCCTTTCTTTACGGTCTGACCGGTCTCATGATCAAGAAACCATCTTTTCGCTCAATGGGAAGCGCAAAATCAAATTTATCAATGCGCGAACAATAGTCAAGGTCTGAGTATGGGAATTGAGGGTGTTCTTCCATGTGCTGAAGCGCATCTCGCGCGGCGTAGACGCGTTTAATGAAACTTTCCGCTTCCACCGCTTGACCTGTGAATTGCTGCTCCAAATAATCGGCACAAGCGACATCTTCATCATTACCCATTCCGCCAGTGATGAGAAAGTTGACTATTTCCGGTTTAAGCTTCGATATGTAATTCATCGTCGCCCGCGCAGTGACAAAACTGGTCGCCAGCATCACGTCTGCATTTACTGCGCGGACTGCGCCTTGAGTCCCTGCGCCTGTGCGTTGGATGAGCGTGATACCTGTCAGGTCATGTTCGAGGATGCGGGTAGGGGAGTTGCCGAAGTCGAAACCCTTAGGCGGAAGCCCGCCTACTTCACCCATCGCTTTGGCATTGGTAAGTTTGGATTTCAGGGCAAGCGCCTCTTCAATTCTGCTGACGAGACGAATTTCTTCGGCGCCGCGCGAAAAAGCATAAGCGGCTGTGGAGAACGCACGCAGTACGTCAATGATGAGGACAATACCCGTGGCATTATGGCAATCTTCGAGAGTGAAACGTCTGAATTTCATCAGGTTTAATATTCAAAAACAACTTGTATCGTCTCTTGCGGATTTTCGTCCAGCAATTGATATGCCTTTGCGACATCATCCAACGGGAAGCGATGTGTGATCCACTTTTGCGGTTGGATTCGCTCAAGCGCTTTCCACGCTGTCTCGAACCGGCGGGATTTGTCCCAGCGCCCGCTCAAATCGGGTGAAATAGTGCTGACTTGTGACGAAATAAGTTTTATGCGTGAACGATGGAAAGAACCGCCCAGGTCGATCTCCGCGCGTTTTTGACCATACCACGAACCGACGACGACTCGTCCGCTGAAGATGGTGTGTGCGATGGCGTCATTTAAAGCGGAGGGCGAACCAGTCAGTTCGTAGACCAGGTCAAAGGATGAAGGTTGAAGGTTGGTGTTTGAATGCCTTTCCACTTTCAACCTTTCGGTGTCAACTTGTAATGCTTTCCTTCTGAAATCCAAGTTATCTACAACTGTCAAATTCTCAAGCGGAAATTCGCTTAACAATGAGGCCGTTAATAAACCCACCACGCCCTGTCCCAACACCAGAACACGTTCACCCAATATCGGAGCGCCGTCCTGAACCAGATTTACCGCTGTTTCCATATTCGGCAAAAAGCAGGCGTTTTCAGAAGAGAGGGAATCGGGAATTGGGATTAAAGATGAAGGATGAACGATGAAGGATGAAGTGTGCGGCTGGAAGGCAAAAACAAATTTATCCTTCCATTCTGAATTGACTGATTTGCCAAGTTCACACACTTTCCCCACACATGCATACCCATATGCCAGCGGATATTTCAGGTCACTGCTGAACGCATCATTTACATCTTGCATTTGCGGGAATTGCCCGCGATAGACCAGCATCTCTGTCCCGGCGCTGATGGCAGAGCAGACCGTCTCCACAAGGACTTCATCTTCCTTCAGCGCCGGAAGCGGCGCCTCGCGAAGTTCCACTCTTTGGGGTGCTGTAAAGAACAGAGTTTTTGCAGCTTTCATAGAAAGAGTTTAGCATAAAAGAAGACAGCCGTTTTCAGGCTGTCTTTGAGTGGTCGCGCTATTTTGGCGGGACTCCCCGCGTGGGATATTTCGGTACATCACGCCGAAATTCGTAATTTTCGATGATCGATTCAATGAGTTTTTTTTGCTCAGGAATGATCTCTTTGAACTCGAAACCGATGTTGTGATATTGCGGGCTGAGGTCTTGCTGGCACCATGCCACCCGCGCCAACAGACTCATCCGCACGGCTTTGATATCCGGCAGTTCGGGCAGTTCAATGGCAAGCGTGATCTCGGTTTCCGTCTGCATCGGTTTCTCGCTGATGATCATCGCGCCCGAAACGGTCAGATCGCCCAGGTACCCCAGCAAATTCCCTCCGTACAGGTCAAAGACCTGCGTATACGCCACCAGATTTTTTCGCTCTAATTTACGTCGTTCTCTCATGTAACCTCGTTTGACCAAGTGTAAATGAGAGGATACACAAATTCCATTGCCGTTTTATGGTAAAAATGCGCCATGCGCTGGATATACCTCTCACCCCATCTTGATGACGCCTCTCTCTCCGCCGGTGGCTGGATCTACGACCAAACCAGGGCGGACAACCCCGTAGAGATCTGGACGTTCATGTGCGGTTATCCACCCGCGAAAAACCTTTCGCCGTTCGCCCAATACCTGCATTATCAGTGGGGCATGGCGTCGGCGCGGGATGTGATCAATGGGCGGCGGCTGGAGGATAAGAACTCCGCGTCCATTTTAGGGGCAAAGGTGCGCCATTTCAACTTTTTGGATTGCATCTACCGGCAGGATAAAACCGGGGATTGGCTGTATTTCGACATTTATTCGGACCCGCTGCCTCAGGAAGCGGATCTGCCTGCAAAGATCGCCGAAACCATCTCCGCCCGCCTCAAACCTGACGATAAACTGATCTGCCAATTGGGCATTGGCAAACACGTAGACCATGTCACCATACGCCGTGCAGCCGAACTGCTGGGACGTCCGCTTCATTATGTGGCGGATATTCCATACCTTTTTAGTTTTCCCGAGCATCTAAAACCGGAAACGGCTGGGATGAAGAAAAAGGTCGAACGGGTGAGCCGCGCAGGCCTCAAGTCGTGGAAAGAGGCGATTCTGGCGTATGAATCCCAGATGTCTTCGCTGTTCAAAAGTCCGCGGGCGATGCGAATCCAAATTAATCAATATTTATCCGAATTCAATGGATTGAGATTTTGGACTAAAAAAGGTTGATTTGTCTTAACCAATTTGGGGCTTGAAACTCGCTATAATTCATGATATAGTATGCGCGATTTTCCGGACAGACCACCGGAAAATTTTCATCATTGCATCTCTGTTGGGGATGCAAAATTCATTTAGCAGGAAAAATAAAATGCCAACCAATTTCCTTACCAAAGAGGGTTATCAGAAATTGCAGGAAGAGCTCGAACACCTGCGCACTGTAAAGCGTCAGGAAGTGGCAGCGCGCCTGCATGAAGCAATGGAAGGTGGCGAACTGATCGAGAACGCCGAATACGAAGCCGCCAAGAACGAACAGGCTTTTGTGGAAGGGCGTATTCAGGAATTGGATCTTTTGCTTGCCACTGCCCAGATTATTGAAGATAATGGCAAGGGCAGCAAGAAGCACGATGCCATTCAAGTTGGTTCCAAAGTAACCATTAAAGAAGGCAATTACGATTCGGAAACTTTTATCATCGTGGGCGCGGCGGAAGCCAATCCTCGCGAAGGCAAGATCTCGAACGAATCTCCCATCGGCAAAGCCATTCTTGGACATAAAGTGGGCGATACCGTGAAAGTTGAAACTCCCGGCGGTACCTACAACGTGAAGATTCTTAAGGTCGCCTAGATTTAGGACGCGCCTTGTTGCCCCGCGTCCATTTTGGGATGTGGGGCTTTTTTTATACATCACCCTTTCTTTCTTCTTTGTGAGATGAATGAAAGAAGAAAGAGGAAAGAAGAAGTAATTTTCCGTGACTGAATACAACTCTCTTGAAAAGATCCGTTTGCAAAAAGTAGAGGAACTCCGCGCCGAGGGTGTGGAGCCGTATCCCACACGCGCAAAACGGACTCACACCAGCGCACAGGCGATCGCTGAATTCGAAAAAGACGAAACGAAGGAAGTGACCGTGACCCTTGCCGGACGCATCCGCTCGATGCGCCCAAAGGGGAAACTGGCTTTTGCCCATATCGAAGATGGTTATGGGAAGATCCAATTATTTTTCCGTGTGAATGAAGTGGGGGAGGACCGCCTTGCCTTCTTCAGCAAGATGTTCGACCTCGGTGACTTTATCGAAGCGACAGGCGCGATGATGCGCACGAAAGCCGGTGAAATCTCGCTTCTCGTCCATGACTTCAAGCTGCTCGCCAAATCCATTTCGCCGCTCCCCGCTGACAAGGATGTGAAGCAAGAGGACGGTACGGTTGTCCGCTATGCTTCATTGGACGATGTGGAATTGCGCGCCCGCCAGCGTTACGCGGACTTGGCAGTCAACCCCGAAGTGCGCGATACCTTCCGCAAACGCGCGAAGTTGATCAGGTCCCTGCGGACATTCCTCGATGAACATGGCTTCCTTGAAGTGGAAACGCCGATCCTCCAGCCGTTGTATGGCGGCGCGGCGGCGCGTCCGTTCACTACGCATCACAATGAACTCGACCAGGATATGTACCTGCGTATCTCATTCGAGTTGTATCTCAAAAGATTACTGGTCGGTAATTTGGAACGTGTCTATGAAATTGGACGCGACTTCCGCAACGAAGGTGTGTCGTTCAAGCATAATCCTGAATTCACGCAATTGGAATTCTATTGGGCGTACGCGGATTATTTACAGGTGATGGAACTCACCGAGCAGATGGTCTCCTACGCCGCCGAGCAGGTGACCGGTTCCACCAAGGTCAAATTTGGCGAGCATGAATTGGAATTCAAACCGCCGTGGAAGCGTGTGGAAATGCGTCAGGGCATCATCGAAACCAGCGGCATTGATATTGCCGAGCACAAAACGGCTGAGGCGTTGCTCAAAGCCATTCACGAGAAACTGCCCAAGGCGGCGCCTGATCCGAAATCGACGCGCGGTAAGTTGATCGATTTCCTCGTCAGCGAATATCTCGAGCCAACGCTCATCCAGCCGACGTTCCTGTACAACTATCCGCGCGATATTTCACCGCTGGCAAAATCCATGCCCGGTGATCCGCTCACGGTGGAACGTTTTGAAGGGTATGTGGCGGGCTTTGAGTTATGCAATGCCTTCACCGAGTTGAATGATCCGCTTGATCAGGAACAGCGCTTCCTCGAAATGGGACGCGATTACGAAGCCGATGATGAGGAGAAGCATCCGCTCGATGAAGATTATCTGCGTGCCATGCGTTATGGCATGCCCCCCAATGGCGGCTTCGGCATGGGCGTTGACCGTTTGACGATGGTCTTCACGAACAAACGCTCCATTCGTGATGTGCTTTTGTTCCCGGCGTTGCGGAAGGAAGAATAAAATTTTAGAGGCGGACGAAAGTCTGCCTCTTTTTTGTCTTCCAAAAAGCCGATTACAATGGGCAAAACCCACTTGAAAGGTGACCCGATGAATTTCTCCACCACGCGCGATTTTGCCCTTCAACTTGACGCACAGGATAAGCTCGCCTCTTTCAAAGAGGCGTTTGTTATTTCAGACCCAAGCCTGGTCTACTTTGACGGAAACTCACTCGGCATGATGCCCAAAGCTGCGCAGGAAAAAGCGCGCCAAATTGTGGATGAGCAATGGGGCAAGGATTTGATCCGCGGCTGGAACAAAGGTTGGTGGGATGCTCCTTCACGTGTGGGGGATAAGATCGGTCATCTCATTGGAGCCGCGCCAGGTCAAACTCTTGTTGGCGATACAGTCTCGGTCAACCTTTTCAAACTTGCTACGTCCGCGCTGATGTTACAACCGAACAAAACAAGAATCATTACGGATGCTTTCAACTTTCCATCTGATCTTTATATTTTGCAAGGTATGAAATACACACTTGGTAATCACCACGAGATCATCCGCATCGGTTCCAACGACAACGATATCACGCCCGACCTCGCCGCGCTTGAAGCCGCCATCAACGAGAACACTGCGCTCGTCACACTTTCCCATGTCGTTTTCAAAAGCGGTTACATGTACGATATGCAGCGCATCACCGATCTCGCCCACGAAAAAGGCGCGCTCGTCCTCTGGGACCTCAGCCACTCTGTCGGCTCCGTTCCCGTCCACCTCGACGATTGCAACGCGGATTTTGCCATTGGATGCACCTACAAATACCTCAACGGCGGTCCCGGCGCGCCCGCGTTCTTTTACGTCAACAAAAACATTCAAGAAAAACTCACTTCGCCGATTTGGGGTTGGTGGGGTCAAAAAAATCCCTTCGACTTCGATCTCGATTATGAACCCGCTCCCGGCGCTCAACGCTTTTTGGTCGGCACGCAACCGATGATCTCGCTCCTTACAATGGAAGCAGCTCTCGAACCGATTCTCCAAGCGGGCATGGATACGCTCCGCGAAAAATCCATTTTGATGACAGATTTCGCCTCATTCTTAACGGAGAGTTGGCTTGTCCCCCTCGGCTTTTCTTTAGGCTCCTCGCTTGATTCTGCCATGCGCGGATCGCACATCAGCATCCGCCACTCCGAAGGCTACCGCATCAACCGCGCCCTTATCGAAGAAATGAATCTCATTCCAGACTTCCGCGCGCCTGATAATCTCCGCCTCGGCTTTGCGCCGTTGTATCTTTCCTTCGCTGATGTTTGGGAAGGCTTTGACCGTATCCGCCGCGTGATGGAAGAAAAACGCTACGAGAAATATCCGCAGCAAAAAATGCCAGTAACTTAAGTATAAGGAGAGGAAATATGTATCAAAAACCAGACACCATTAAGATTTCCGCAGCGCTAAGAGAGGATATCCATGCCACTCATGCCGATTTGCATGTGACCGTCAAAGGGTCGTCGCTGTTTAGCGGGGAAGAGGCGATGAAAAAAGCCAGAGAGGTGAATCAACTCGTCGAAGCGCTGACAGGTTTCGGCGTCAAGAGTGAGGCGATTTCCTTGCAGGGAGTCCGCATCGAGTCGGCGAGTGGTGCGCTGCTTAAGTCATCCAGCGCGATGTATCGTCTTAAGATCCGCTGTGAGGATTTGAATCAATTTGCAGGCATGTTGGATGTGATCGCTGCGCAGAAAAATGCGACTGTGGAACGCATCGAATGGAAATACAATGAAGAGGAAGCGCACAAACGATTATTGAAGAGCGTGATCGAGATGGCGAAAACCAAAGCGATGGAAATAGCTTCATTGCTCGGAGTGAAATTACTTGGCGTGTATGATTTCATCGAAAATACGTATGATGAAGAAGCACCGATTCCGTTTCAAGCGCAGGCACTGCCGATGAAACGAGCGATGCCTTCTGCGGCGGAACCGAATTTGGGAATGGAAATCCAACACAATAAAACCATTCATGTTAATGTGGATGTTTGGTATCGAGTGTCTGAATTTCAAGGCTAGCACTAATGTTCTATTAATGATAAAATCTCTCTTCCCCAAGGAGAGATTTTATTTATGAGCGCCACGATTCAAGTTGACCAATTGAGCAAGACGTACAAAGTGCCTGAGCGCAAGGGTGGATTTGGCGCAGCCGTCCGTAGTTTTTTTAAACGTAAATATAAGGAAGTGAAAGCCGTCCAAGAGGTAAATTTTACGATCGAGCGCGGAGAGATCGTTGGTTTTCTCGGACCGAACGGCGCAGGCAAAACCACTACGCTAAAAATGCTTTCCGGTTTGCTGCATCCAACCAATGGCAAAGCAAATGTGCTTGGCTTCACACCGTGGGAATTGAAGCAGGAATATCTCCGTTCGATCACGCTGGTGATGGGTCAACGCAACCGCCTCTCGTGGGATATTCCCGCCGCCGATTCGTTCCTGTTGAATCAAGCCATTTACCGCCTCTCCGATGACGAATATAAAAAGACGTACAAAGAACTCGATGAACTGCTTGAGCTTGAGCCACTGATGAAAAAACCGGTGCGCAATCTTTCACTTGGCGAACGCATGAAATGTGAAATTGCCGCCGGGCTGTTGCACCGACCGAAAGTTCTGTTTTTAGATGAGCCGACCATCGGTCTCGATATCACGGGGCAGGTTCGCATCCGCGAGTTTCTGCGTGAATACAACAAACGCACCGGCGCGACGATATTACTTACCAGCCATTACATGGCGGATGTCACTGCGCTGTGCGAACGCATCATCATCATTCATCACGGTCAATTGAAATATGACGGCGGCATCACCAACCTTTCAAAGAAGATCGCGCCGTTTAAACTCATTGGCGTGATGTTGGCGGAATCCAATTCGCATGACTTATCGAAATACGGCACGCCGGTTCAAAATGAAGAGGATTGGGAGAAGCGTTACATCCAGGTCAAAGCAGAGGATGTGACCCGCATCACATCTCGACTTTTAGCGGACTTGCCCATCCACGACATTACCATCGCCGATCCGCCCATCGAAGATGTGATCGAGCAGGCGTTTAATTCGTAGCCTTTTAACCGCGAAGTGCGCAAAGAAAAAACGTTGCGATCTTGGCGATCTTTGCGGTAGAGAGAATTTGGTGAATCATGTTCTTAATTTTCAAACGACTCTGGCAGGTCAACTGGGCGGAGCAATGGCAGTACCGCGCCAACTTGCTGATGTATCTTTTTTACTGGTTGGTTTCTCCCATCATTTACCTCGCCGTCTGGACGAGCATTGCGAATGTCAAAGGCAGTGTCAACGGATTCACTGCAAATGATTTCATCACTTATTACATGGTTCTGCTGATTTGCGACCAGATGACCAGCAACATCGTCATTCATACCTTTGCCTACAAAATTCAAGATGGTACGCTTTCAGGAGAATTGATCAAACCGATCCATCCCTTGCTCACGAATGGACTGGTTAACAATATTGCATTCAAAGTCCTCACCATTATGGGGTTACTTCCCATTTGGATCATCCTATTCTTCCTCTTCAAACCGAATTTTAGCGGCGTTGCCATCACGGGCGTTTTACTTTCCATTCCCATTATGGTCGTGGCATTCTTTATCGGTTATCTTCTCTCGGCAGCGATTACCTCACTTGCCTTCTGGACGACCCGCGTCTATTCCATTCATGAGTTTTATTTTGCGCTCATCCTGCTGTTCTCCGGTCAATTCGTGCCGCTGCCGCTCATGCCAAAATTGATTCAGGATATTGCTCAATATCTGCCGTTTCAATTGTTCCTGTATTTCCCCATTCAATTGATCCTTGGCAAACTTTCTACTGACCAGATCATTCTGGGATATGTCATGGCAGGAGTCTGGCTTGTGATCGCCATCGTCACTTTCAATTGGGTCTGGCGGCAGGGCGTAAAGCAATATTCCGCGGTGGGAGCGTAACATGCGAATTTTCAAACTCCTTTCCGCATTCTTCAAAGTGAACGTTCAAATGTCGCTTGCTTATCGCGCCGATACGGTAGTGAACATTCTTCTCAACTTGATGTGGCTTGGCTGGGAACTGCTCAGCCTGAACATCATCTTCAATAACACCGATACGCTCGGCGGGTGGGGGCTTGGCGAATTGATCGCTCTGCTGGGCGTGTTCCGTCTCGTCAACACCATGATGATCGCCTTCATCTGGCCCAACACCGAAAAATTCAATCAATCCATCCGCGATGGCTCAATGGACTACACCATTCTTCAGCCGGTCAGCAGCATGTTCCTCGTCACATTCTCGCGCATCACTGTCTGGCGATTTTGGGATTTGATCCTTGCGACCGTTCTGATTGTCGTCGGCGTGAATATGTCGGCTGAGACGACAACCGCGCCTCAGATCCTGACCTTTATCCTGCTCGCCATCACAGGCATGATCATCATCTACAGCCTTTGGATCATCCTCATCGCGCTGACGTTTTGGTTCGTCAAATTCGACAATAACGTCACCATCCTGCAAGCGCTCATGGATTCGGGTCGGTATCCAGCCACGGTATACCCGGCGTGGTTGCGGATCATTGTCACGTTCATCATTCCGATTGCCGTAGCAACGACGATTCCATTGCAAGCGTTGCGTGGAGAATTAAGCGCAATTCAAATTGCCGTCTTTTTTGCGGTAAGCGTTATCAGTTTTTTTGTCGCTTCGAGGGTGTGGAAGGCAGGCTTGCGTCAATATAGCGGCGCAAGCAGTTGACAATAAAAAGCGGAGGTTTCAAACCTCCGCTTTTTATTTCCTGTTGAATTTTGACCGGCTGTATAAGGTAATTCCCGCCGAAGCCGAAACGTTAAGCGACTCCACGCGGTCACTGATCGGAATGCGAACTGTAAGGGTTGCAGCCTTTTCAACCTCCGGTGAGCAGCCTTCCTTTTCACTACCGAACACGATCAACAAACGGTTGGGCGTGGATGCGGTGTCGTCAATGGTTTTCTCTGCGTCCATATCCATGACGACCATGGTCTCGTTATTCTTTTTGCAGTACTCCAAAAAGTCGGCAGTGGATGCGGTGATCATCGGCATGGTGAAGAGATACCCGCGGCTCGCGCGGATCAGGCGGCGGTCATACAGGTCGATCGGGTCCATGTTGAGCAGGAGAATCCCGCCGATGCCGAGAGCAAGTGACGTGCGGGTAATATTGCCGATATTGCCTGAAATACTCAAGTCTTCGAGCACAACCACATCTTTTTTAATGGACTTCAACGCCTCCAACCCGATGGGTTTGGGCATTTTGGCGATGGCGAATATGCGCGAGATCTTGTCGTTTTCGAAGAGCTTCTTCGTTGTGCGTTTTGCCACCTCGTGAATGCTGACGTGTTTCGGGAGTTTTTCCAAGAGTTTTTCAGAGGGTTTATCGTCCCCGGCAAAATACAGGGATTCGATCTCCACCCCGGCTTTCAAGGCTTCGAGGATATTCTCTTCATCGTCAATGAGGATTTTGTGCATTTCCTGCCTGCCGTTGCGGCTTAGCAGCTTGCGGATCGGTTGTGCCAGCGGATGCAGAAGGGAATCGATCAGGTTGGGATTATGTTCAATTTGCTCGGTCATGAGTTCATCATAACCTTTTGAAGGAAGGGATGTCAAGCAGTGAAAAGACAATGAAATCCTTCACCACAGGGAGCACAGAGTTCACGGAGTAAAACAAAAGCGAATCTCTGTGTGCTCTGTGGTGGAATTACTTCCGAATGTAGGTACTTCTTCTTGAATGGCAAAAGGGTAAAATTGGGGCGAGGAGATATTATGGAATACTATCTGACCAGCACTCCCATACCCGGCATGCTGCTGTGGTTCGTTCTTTATGTCAGCGATTACTACATGACCTTGTCCACTGCGCGGGGATACAAGAAAATGGGGATCTTCCATTTTGAAAAAAGTTTTGAGTTGACGCCCCAATTTCAAAAGGACGTCGACGGACAGGCTCGCGTTTCCCGGCGGCATCTTTTTTATCTCTTCGCTTATACATTCGTTATTCTATTCTTTTGGTACCTTTTTGTGAAATCATTGGGAATGGATTTTTTGTATTCCTTCTTCATCGGCGCGCTGCTGTTGCTGGAAACCGCGGTTCATATGCGTCATTTCCGCAACCTGCGGCAGGTCATCATCTACGAGCGTGAAGGCGGATTAAGCGGCAGTATCACATTTGGACAGCGCTTTTCCTACCTCCTTTCTGCGTTCGATATGTATTCCTACGCGGTGTTATTCCTGCTCGTGTTCGTGCTTACATTCAGTCCCTTCTTTTTGGGAGGCGCATTCTCATGCTTTGCAACCGGCTTTCGTCACAACCGGTACGGAAAAAAACTCCCTTCCGCTCAGGCAGTCCAAACGGCAGAACCAAATGCAGATCCTTCATCAGGATAACTTCATCGTTGCAGTGAACAAACCTGCGGGGTTGTCCGTCCTTGCGGAAGGCTGGGATCAGAACGCGCCCTATCTCGTGAAAATGCTTGAGGAGAAATTTGAAAAAGTCTGGACCGTTCACCGCATCGACAAAGTAACAAGCGGCATTCTCCTTTTTGCATTGACCGCCGAGGCGCATCGCTCATTGAGCGTTCAATTCGAAACGCACGAAGTGGAAAAGTCCTATCACGCTCTTGTGAATGGAATTCCAAATTGGGATGAAAAAGTGACACGTTTTCCGCTGCGGGTGAATGTGGGACACAGACATCGGACTGTGGTGGATGACCGGAATGGAGTCGCCTCAGAGACGCGCTTCAGGCTGCTGGAACGCTACCAGGCTTCGGCGCTGCTGGAGGCGTCGCCCCGGACGGGGAGAACGCATCAGATACGAGTCCATGCCTACGCGTTGGGACATCCGCTTTTGGGCGATGTCCTTTATAGCGCGCCCGAATCCGAAGTGATCGCAAGGACGGCGCTTCATGCAAATTCATTGACCTTTACGCACCCCGAAACAGGTAAGAGGATGACCCTTCAAGCGGACTATCCTATGGATTTTGTGAAAGCTGTTGAGTTGTTGAGAGCTGATTAAGCCTGCTGAATTTATGGTATATTTTTGATAAGGAGCAATTCCATGAACGAGCGAATCCTCATCATTGAAGACGATCAAGCAATACTAAAGTTGTTGCAGCGCGGTCTTGCGTATGAAGGTTATACGGTCGATACCGCCACGGACGGACGCATGGGATTGATCGCGGCGCGCGACCATACTCCCGACCTTGTTGTTCTGGACTGGATGCTGCCCGGTATGGATGGCTTGGAAGTCTGCCATCGTTTGCGTCAGGGTGGTTCCATTCCCATTCTGATGCTGACCGCGAAGGATACGGTTCAGGATCGCATACAAGGGTTGGATGCCGGCGCCGACGATTACATGGTCAAGCCGTTCAATCTGGATGAATTGCTGGCGCGTGTGCGTGCGCTTCTGCGGCGCACCCAGCCCGAGCGCATCCCCGTCCTGAAATTTGCCGACCTTTCGTTGGATACCGGCTCACGTCAGGCGACTCGCGGCACGCGCACCGTTGCGTTGACTGCGAAGGAATACGAACTGCTTGAGTTGTTCCTGCGTCACCCCAAACAGGTGTTAACTCGTGAAGTCATCTTTGACCGCGTTTGGGGCTACGATTTTGGCGGCGAAAGCAACGTGTTGGAAGTGTATATCCGCTATCTGCGCCAGAAGTTGGAAGCAGAGAATGAAATGCGTTTGATCCACACCGTCCGCGGTGTTGGATATGTATTGAGGGAAAATCCGTAAACGGCGGGCAACCGCCGTTTTTTTCTTAAGTTTGCACTAAACTCCGGACAGTACACTGTGGTCATGTCATTGCGCCTGCGCCTTACTCTGCTCTACTCGACGTTCATGGGCGGCATTCTGCTCATTTTCGGAACAACAGTATATTTTCTCGTCAACATTATTTTGTTGAATCAAGTCGATAATATGCTGGCGAGTGTGGCGCGTGAGATCGTGCGGGCAACGACCGTCGATATATCGGGCGGATTGAATGTTGTATCCCTGCCGCAGTTGGACATGACGGTCAATGCCTACATTCAAGTGTGGGGACCGGACGGCAAGCTTGTTACCACTTCTCCAAGCATTGGAAGTTTGACCCAGCCGCTAAACCCTGACGGTCTTGCGTTGGGGACGACGATGTACGATGACTCCTATCTCGATCAGGCGCATCTGCGGGTGTTGACGATTCCTCTCAAATTGCGGAATCGCGTCATCGGGACTTTACAGGTGGGTGCCAGTCTCGCAGTTGTGGATGCCACTCAGAACAATCTGCTTGGGATCATGGTGGTCATTGCGGTGGTCGCTGTGCTGTTGGTGATGTGGGGGTCGTGGGTGGTGCTTGGCAGGGCGCTTTCTCCCTTGCAGGATATTGCCGATACCGTGGACCAGATCAACCGCGCGGACGATCTCTCCAGACGCATTCCGCTTCAAGGCGCGGCTCAGGACGACGTCGGCGATCTGGTCATTTCCGTCAACCAGACGCTCGAACGCCTTGAGTCTCTTTTCACGTCACAGCAGCGCTTCCTCGCGGACGTGAGCCATGAGTTGCGCACTCCGTTGACCGTGATCAAAGGCAATGTGGATTTGATGCGGAAATTCAAGGAAGCGGACGAAGACCTGCTAAACAGCATCGATCAGGAGGCTGGCAGATTGAACCGCCTCGTCAGCGGATTGTTGATGCTGGCTCAGGCGGAATCCGGCAAACTTCCGCTGAATTTCTCGCGGGTGGAGCTCGACCTGTTGTTGACCGAAGTGTTCACCGAAACACGCGTATTGGCGGGCAGTAAAGTAAAAGTACACCTTAATCAAATTGATGAAGCCATCGTCAACGGCGACCGTGACCGGTTGAAACAGGTGTTTTTGAATTTGGTCGGAAATGCCATCCAATATACGCCGCAGGGCGGGGAGGTCTTTTTGAGCCTCTCACGCATCGGCGACCAGGCGAGACTCATCGTCCGCGATACCGGACCGGGGATTCCTGCCGAGGATTTGCCGTATATTTTCGAGCGCTTCTACCGCGCGGAAAAATCCCGCACGCGCTCCAAAACGAGCGGATTTGGCTTGGGCTTATCCATCACGAAGTGGATCGTTGAGCAGCACGGCGGTCAGATCAAGGTGGAGTCAAAAGAGGGTGATGGAACGACGTTTGTGATCTGGTTGAATGTGATTAAATAGTTATATAGTTTTATAGTTGGGGAATTAGGGCAAGCCGAGCCGTTGACTGGCTTGGTTGCAAAGACTGACACCATAGCTTGTATACCATTCGTTCAAAGCATTGCTTGGGTTGATTCCATTAACGGCGTCATTGTAGATGGGCACACCGTATTGGACATATCGCCTTGTCTGTGCGGACCACGTCCATTCGGCGCGCGGGATGACGGCGATGCCGCCGTTATAGCCTGCCATCGCTAGGCGGGCATCTCCGTTCGCGGCGGCGAGTGAGCGGGCTAGGTAGGCGAGTCCGCGGGCGGCGTTGGTCTCGGGGTTGTAGGGATCGTCCATTGCAGAGAAGTGAAACGGCATGACCTGGAAAAGTCCCATGGCACCGGCGCTGGATGTGGCGCGCGGGTCCCCACAGGATTCGATCTGCATGATGGTGGCTGCCAGATTCGGGTCGAGGTTCGAGGCGGATGCCCACCTTGAGATGGAATCCGCCCAATAGAGGACTTCCCGCCTAAAGATGGGGGAGAGGCTGCTAGAGGTGGAATCGGGCATTTGTCCCAATGATAAGGAGGGAGTTAGTGGGGACGCTTTAACGGCAAGCAATCCTAATACGGCGCTGACGAAAATGACGATAAAGGGGACGAAGATAAAACCAGAAAAACAGCCGCTCCCTGAGTCCTGCGGGATGACGGCTGTTTGCCTGTACGTGTTTGTGGAGCGAGCGCGGGGCATGTTTACGGTTCTCTTTTCTGGGTCTTAGGGACCCGGGCTCGAAAAGGTTATTGAGTTGTATTTGCAGGGCAAGCCCTGTGTGTTACGTTATGCGTCGTAGCGGCGTTCGGAACTTTCGGATGAACTGCGCGCTTCATAAGAGACGGGATGATAAGTCGGCTCAGGAGGGATGAATGAAGTTTGGTGCGAAGAGACGGGTTTGGGCGCCGGGCGGAAATTTGTCTGTGAAGCCGCGGCATTGACCGGGCGGTTGATCTGCGAAGCGGGGCGTAAAACCGGCTGGTTGGTGGGTTGGTTGTACTGGCTTGTTGGGCGCGGATTTTGATAGGTCGGGCGGGCTTGAGTCTGCGGTTGTGGTCTCGGTTGGTTGTAGCTGCTTTGATACCCGGTGATCTGCGCGGTAGTGAAGAGACGGTCCCCCGCGAGTGAGAATGTGCCGATGATGAGCAAACGCACAAGCCAGACCATGGCGGCTACGAAAATGGGCACCGCCTTGCTCAGAGTTGCGGAACTCACCGCCGCAGTCCCCTGAATGGAGCCGTTGTTGGCGATGGCGACAGAAACGCCCCACCAGGTCAGTGTGGCATTGAAGGCGGCGGCGAGAACCCATGCGCCAAAGAGATAATACACTTCGGCGGGTTCGTCACGTCCCTGTTCGGGGGTGAAGATGCGGGCGATGCCGGCAAAGTCGATGCCGCAGAACGCAATGGCGAGAATGGTGGACCATTTGAAACCGGCGAACGCCAGATCGCCGAGCATGTCATGAAGTGCGTATTGGGTTGTGCTAAAGTTGAAGACTTCGAAAGCCAGCAAGGCGCCGAGGATCATCGCTCCCCATGCCGCGCCGCGGTTGAACTGGCGGTTATGGATAAGTCGGTTCCACAAACGTTTCAAGCTGTCTTCAAGCGGGTTACGACGGTAACTAGTCATTTCGACCTCCTTGTCGATTTTATAGAACAAGCGTTCTAAAAATAAGTAACGGGGATTTTAGAACAAATGTACACAGTTGTCAAGAGGGAATTTTGAAGCCTTTTTCAAAGTTTGGTTTCTGGCTCTTTTGTACACGGATATCACAGATGTGACGGATATTTTCCGTTTTCACAGAGAATTCCGTGTTGTCCGCGCAATCCGTGTACAAATCTTGAAGCTTTTTTGTCACCTTTTGGGGATTTCTGTGAACCGTTTTCACCTATAATTGCCCAATTATTCAACTTCGCGGAGGAACCATGCTTTCTCAAATGCAGAACCACCCCAAACTGAGTCCGAACGATGTGCGTTTGCTTGGAGGGAAAAAAGCGGACGGCTATTCGAATCAACTTTTTGTCTTTCAAACGCCGTTCGGGTATCGCCGCATGGCGGAGTTGTTCACGCCGGAAGGGGAGGGTCCGCACCCGCTGATTCTGTTCCTCCACTGGTACGAGCCGGAGGCGCATGATTCCAACCGTAGTCAATTCGTGGAGGAAGCCGTCGAGATGGCGAAGGCGGGCGCGATCTGTCTCACCGTCGAAACGCTCTGGTCTGACCCGGACTTTTTCCTCAAGCGCACCCAAGCCGACGATATGCAAAACTCGCTGGAGGAGGTTGTCAACCAGCGCCGCTTTATCGACTTCCTCACGTCACAGCCCAATGCGGATTTGAGCCGCTTCGCACTTGTCGGTCACGACTTCGGCGGCATGTACGGAATCCTCACCGGAGGTTTGGACAAACGCCCGACCCATTATGTCATCATGGCTGCCACGCCTCACTTCCCGGACTGGTACCTGTATCTGCCCAAGTTGGAGGGTGCGGCGCGGGAAGCTTTTCTCTCCGAAATGTCGCCCATGGACCCGATCACACACATCCCGAATCTCTCGCCTGCGCCGGTCTTCTTCCAATTTGGCGACAATGACCTCCACGTCCCAATTGAACGCGCGGACGAGTTCTACGCCGCCGCAAACGAGCCAAAAGAAAAGAAGGTCTACCAATCCGGTCACGGTCTGAATGACGAGTCCACGAAAGATAGGAGGGTTTGGTTGAAAGAGAAGTTGAACTTGTGATAATAGAAATTGACATGTTCTATTTGCGGATTTTGTATTTGACTCAATCCCCGTCTCCCCGTTAAACTCAGCCCATACTATGACCTCGCCCTTTGAAATGGGCGAGCCGCGAAAATGGAGACCCCATGTTTTTCTCAACCACTCCGCGCCCGGAGAGTCTGCGGGCGATTGCGGATGTGAAGTTGACCCCCTTTTGGCTGGACGATCCATCCAAGCCGAAACCAATCCCACCTCTTACAACCCAAATCCAAACCGACCTCGCCGTCATCGGTGGAGGCTATACCGGTTTGTGGACGGCGCTCCTTGCAAAGCAAGCCGACCCAAACCGGGATGTCGTCCTGCTCGAAGCGGATGAGATCGCTTTCGGCGCCAGCGGACGAAACGGCGGCTTTTGTTCACCGTCGCTCACGCATGGTTTTACGAACGGCAAAAGGCGATGGGAAAAAGAACTTACCAAGCTGATTCAACTTGGCGAGCAAAACCTCGACGGCATCGAAGCCGCGATCAAAGAATTCAATATTGACTGTGACTTTGTCCGTTCGGGCGAGATGCATATTGCCACCGAAGAATATCAAGTGGACATGCTGCGCGAAGAGGCAAAAGAGTCCGCGCGGTATGGGATGAAGACAAAATTTCTGACGGGCGATGAAGTCCGCGCGCGGGTCGACTCGCCTTCGTATCTGGCGGCGATTTACGATCCGTCTGTGGCGATGGTCAACCCCGCGCGTCTCGCGTGGGGACTTAAGCAGGCGTGTATTCAGCTTGGAGTCAAGATTTTTGAGGGCACTCCGGTCACGGCGTTGGAAGAGAGGCGCGAGTCGCTCGTCCTCAAAACGTTGCATGGTCAAGTCGAATCTAAAAAAGTCGCGCTTGCCACCAACGCTTTCCCGCCTTTACTCAAACATCTACGCCTCTTTGTCGTGCCGGTCTATGATTATGTTTTGATGACCGAGCCGCTTTCAACGTCGCAGCGCGATTCGATCGGCTGGCATGGGCGCGAAGGCTTGGCGGATGACGGCAATCAATTCCATTACTATCGCACCACGGAAGACGGGCGGATTCTCTTTGGCGGATACGACGCTATTTATCATCGGAATAACGGAGTTGCGCCGGAACTCGAAAACCGCCCCGCCTCTTTCGGTCTTTTGGCTGAACACTTCTTCCAAACCTTTCCCACGCTGACGGGACTCCGCTTCACGCATGCCTGGGGCGGCGTGATAGACACCTGCTCGCGTTACACGGCTTTTTGGGGACAAGCCTATAAAAATAAACTCGCGTATGCAGTTGGCTACACCGGTCTTGGAGTCGGCGCCTCGCGTTTTGGGGCGCAAGTGATGTTGGATCTGTTGGATGGAAAGAAAACCGAACGCACCGAATTGCAGATGGTGAAATCAAAACCGTTCCCGTTCCCGCCGGAACCGTTCCGCTCGCCGATCATCAACTTCACGCGCTGGTCGCTCGATCAAGCGGATAGAAATGCAGGGAAAAGAAATCTCTGGTTGAAGACGCTGGATGCGTTGGGGCTGGGGTTTGATTCGTAGAAAAAAGACAGTCACCTTCAAGGTGACTGTCTTTTGGTTTTCTCTACTTCTTCGAGCCTTTAGGCTTGGACATTTCATCCACAACTGCGTTATACAGAACTTCCGCTTTCAACTCGCTCAGCGAGTAACATGGCGCTTCGAGGTGATCCGCCAACTGCTGGGCGAGTCCCTGATCGAAGGCGGCGTGTTCCATATTGATGACCACCGAGCGGATTTTTTCGTGCGCGATCATTTCCGCAAACTTGAAGCCTTCCTCCTGCGGTGGCAGAGTTCCCAATGAAACATTCCCCGCGCCATCGGTCATGATGATAAGCAGCGGCTCCACATCGGGGTGGATGTGTTTCTCATGCGTGAGCACATCATGTGCCATGAAGAGTCCCGCCGAAAGCGGAGTCTTCCCGCCGACGGGGATATCCATTAGCGCGCGCTGGGCAAGTTGAACGGAATTGGTGGGGGAGAGCACCAGTGTGGCGCGGTCTTTCTGGAAGACGATCAAGCCGACACGGTCACGGCGCTGATACGCGTCTGTAAGCAACGAAAGGATGGCGCCTTTGGTGGCATTCATGCGTTCAGCCACCGCCATTGACCAGGAAGCGTCTACGAGGAAGAGCACAAGGTTCGCCACACGCTTCACGCGGACCTTGCGCTGTAAGTCGCTCTTCTTGATGGAGAAGGCGAGCTTCTTACGTTCTTCTGTGCGTTGTTTTTGGAATGGCGCGGCGGCGCGGAAAGTCGCGTCGAAGGCGATATCTGTCAGGTTATCGCCGGCAGGACGGGCTTTGATATAACGTCCATGCTTGCGCTCGGTCTTGGTGAGCGAACGTCTGCCCGCCTGCTTGCGGGTAAGTTTATCGAGCGGAGTGTTGAGCTTGCGCGGCTGGAACGTCTCGCCAGATTTGACCTTCTGTCCGCCTTCCCACCAATTCGCGTTGGAACTGGCGAAGACGTCCTGCTGCTGCAATGGTTCGGGGTTGCCTTCCTGAGCAGACTCTTCCGTCTGCTCATCTTCCAACTTTAAGTTTTTTTTTCCTCTTTCTCACCGTCCTGCTGACTCTCGGAGGAATCTTCCTCTTCGTCATTGGGCATGGATTGACCCGCCAACTGCTCGATGCGTTCCTGCAATTGTTCGGTGGTCATTTCGGCTTGCTGGAAGGGAGTGCGTTTGATGCGGTGCGGCAGCGCCAGTTCCGCGGCGAGGGCGATATCGTGGTCGTTGATCTTGGTGCGACCTTCGAATGCCGCTTCAGCGCGTGCAGCTTTGAGGATGACCATGTCCGCGCGGTGACCATCCACATTGAGGGAGGATGTCAGCGCGGCGATGGAGAGCAGGTCGCGGCTTGTGTACTTGACCTGGTCCACGAGTTCGCGGGCTTTGGCGATCTGTTTGGAGAGTTCGTCTTCCTTTGACATCCAATGTTCACGGAAGGCTTCAGGGTCTTTCTCGAAGCTGATATTGCGCTCCATGATGGTCATGCGCTCGCGCGCGTCGCGGATGCCGACGATCTCGACCGAGAGGGCGAAGCGATCCAGCAACTGGGGGCGAAGATCTCCCTCTTCAGGATTCATCGTCCCAACGAGAATGAAGCGCGCCGGGTGGGCGAAGGAAATCCCTTCGCGTTCCACCGTGTTCACGCCCATGGCGGCAGAGTCCAGGAGGACATCCACTACATGGTCGTCCAGAAGGTTCACTTCGTCGATATAAAGCAGACCGCGATTCGCTCCGGCAAGCACACCGGGTTCGAAATGACGTTCACCTTTTTGAATGGCTTTCTCGATATCGAGCGTTCCAACCACGCGGTCTTCTGTGGCGGAAACGGGAAGGTTGATAAAAGGTGTGGCACGTTCGGCGGTCGGCAGTGATTTCGTTGCGGCAGCGCGTTCTTTGCACTCTGTACACCATGTAGATGGCTTATCCGGGTCGCATCCGAAGCGGCAATCCTGCACGATTCTGACGTGAGGAAGCAGCGCGGCGAGCGAACGAGACGCGGTTGATTTGGCGGTACCGCGTTCACCGCGGATCAATACGCCGCCGATGCGTGTATCGACTGCATTGAGAATGAGCGCACGCTTCATGCGCTCCTGACCGACGATGGCTGTAAATGGGAAAATAGCTGGCATTTGTTTACTCCAGCGGGTGATTATAACGCCTGTTTTGCAAAACCTGCGTAAATATTCGGGGTTATTTCTTCTATTAGGGTTGTCAACTTATCGTTTCACTTGTATAATGCCATCCATATTTCTTTTAACTGGAGTTCACGAGTGATGGATCAAAATGAAACCCTGAGCGGGACAAATAATGCGCAGGGAGATCAGACGAACAATCAATCGATGGAGGCGCTGTTAGCATCTGAGTCGTTGAACATTGATCTTCCCAAAGCAGGCGAGATTCGCAAAGGGACTATTGCAAGCATTTCACCAAACCAGATCTTGATCAGCATTGGGGCGAAATCTGAAGGGGTTGTTGCTGGAAAAGAATTGGAACAATTAACCGAAGAAGAACGCAGCGGGCTTGAAGTTGGTCAAGAGCTCGACGTGTTCGTGATCAGCCCCGAGGATTCGAACGGGAATGTCGTCCTTTCTCTCAAGCGCGCTTTCGAACAGCTCGCGTGGGAAAACGTCGAGAAGATGATCGACGATGAAACAGTGATCGATACAAAGATCATCGGTTTCAACAAGGGCGGTCTGATCGCTGCCATCGGTGCTTTGCGCGGCTTTGTTCCGTCCTCACAGATCAGTGCCATCCGCCGTGCACAATCCACCGGCGATAAACCTGAACAACGCTATCAGAAGATGGTCGGTCAGCCGATCTCCGTCCGCATTGTGGAAGTGGACCGCGAACGCCGCCGCCTCATCCTCTCTGAACGCGCTGCCAGTTCCGAATCACGCTCCGAGTTGAAAGAACGCGTCATCAACGAACTCGAGGAAGGTCAGACCTACACCGGTCGCGTGACCAGCCTCGCTGACTTCGGCGCCTTCGTCAACATCAACGGCGCAGACGGACTTGTCCATCTCTCCGAGATCTCCTGGGATCACGTGACACATCCCAAGGAAGTTTTGGAAGTCGGGCAGGAAGTTGACGTCAAGGTCATCAACATCGACCGCGAAAAACGCCGTATTGGTCTGTCCATTCGTGCGCTGCAGGACGACCCGTGGAAGAGCCGCATGGAAAGCTTCAGCGTGGGTCAGCTTGTGGAAGGTGTTATCACCCGTCTCACCAAGTTTGGCGCATTCGCCCGACTTGAAGGCGATATCGAAGGTCTCATCCACATCTCTGAGTTAAGTGAGAACCGCGTCGAGCATCCCAAGGAAGTTTTGCACGAAGGCGATGTCAAAACGCTGCGCATCATCCGCATCGAACCTGAACAGCACCGCATCGGCTTGAGCCTCCGCAAAGTAGACTCCGCTGCCTTCGCCGACAAAGACTTCAAGATGCTTACAAAGGAGTTCGAGAACGAAGAGAGCCCCGAGGAAAGCGCTGAAGCCAAAACTGAAGAAGTCCAAAGCGAAGAAGCCAAGACCGAAGAAAAACCCGAAGAGAACCAGGAATAAAACAGAGCGCACCGAAAGGTGCGCTTTTCAAACCCATGCCCTTACTCGTACTCGTTGACGCTCACGAAGACATCGCATACAACATGCTCAAATACGGGCGTGATTACACCCGCCCGGTTTCTGAAACCCGCGCGCTCGAAGCGGGCAGCCATACAGTTCAAGACAACGGCGACACGTTGATCAGCTGGCACGAATACCAGCGCGGTCGGGTCGCCGTTATTTTTTCCACGCTTTTCGCTGCGCCCACCCGCTTCCGCACCTACGAAGGTGAAAAGATCGTCTACAAAGATTTCGACGAAGCCCACAAACTATACAGCGAACAATTGGATGTCTATCATCGGATGCAGGATTCAATGCCGGACAAATACCGCATCCTCGCCTCAAAACGGGGCCTTGAACTGCATCTTGACCAGTGGAATTCTTCTGCGCCTGACGATGCAAACGCCAAACCTGTCGGCATGGTCATCCTCATGGAAGGCGCGGAGGCGATCCGCGAGATTTCTGAATTGGAGATGTGGCACGAACGCGGTGTCCGCCTGATCGGACCCGCCTGGGTCGGCACGCGTTACTGTGGCGGCTGGCGTGAACCCGGTCCGCTGACGGATGACGGGCGCAAGCTATTATCCGCGATGGCGGACTTCCATTTCACGCTCGATCTCAGCCACATGGATGAACGCGCCGCAGTCGAAGCATTGGATATTTATGACGGTCCCATCGTGGGCACTCACGCCAACTGCGCCGCACTCATGCCCAATTCCAACACGAACCGGCACTTCACCGACCGGGTCATCGAAGGCATCATCGAGCGCGATGGGGTGGTGGGAGTTGTCCCGTTCAACACGTACCTGAAAGTAGGCTGGTTGAAAGAAAAAGGCAGTCGGCGCGAAGAAGTACCGCTCGACACCCTCGCCAATCACGTTGACCATATCTGTCAACTCGCAGGTGACTCGCTCCACGTGGGCATCGGCTCCGATTTTGACGGAGGCTTTGGCTTGCAATCCGTCCCGCCGGAAATTGACACCGTCGCAGACCTGCAAAAACTGGTATCCTTATTGCAGTCGCGCGGATATTCCGAAGCCGACACCGCCAACATCCTTGGCGGCAACTGGCTTGCCCGACTCGCGCGAGATCTGCCATAAGTTTTGAGATACATAAAATGTCTGATTCTCAACCTCCCTCTGCTTCCACCCCCATCCCAACTTCACCCCGACCGGATGATTCAGCTACTCCACGCATTCGGCTGAGTTTGATTCTCACGTTCGTCGGGTTGTTCATCTTTGCGGTTGGCGCCAAGCCCGATCTTTTCGGCTGGGACCGCAGCCCCGTGGTCGGCTTCGTTCAGATCGTCGTCTTTCTGATCGGGCTGGCGTGGATCTGCGTCGGCGGCTATATGGGATTGCACGCGCTCTGGTGGGGGATCGAGGAACGGACGATCATCGCCGACATGGGCAGCCGCCTCGTTGCAACTGGGTTTGTCTTCTCCGTTTTTGCCGGGCTGGCGGACATCTTTGGCATGGGGTCGCATTCCTTCCCGCAGATTCCCTACTTTGGTCCTTGGCAGGCTGCAGGCGTGTTGATCGGTCAGGGCATCATCGCCCTGGGCTTTTTGATGATGATTCCGTTTAGGCATAAATAAACTTTGTGAATCAAAAAGACATCCAGCGAAATGGATGTCTTTTTTGTTGTCTCGGGAGTATCTATCATAGAAGATAGAGAAATCCCTCACCACAGAGAGCACAGAGTTCACGGAGAAAACAAAGAAGAATCTCTCTGCTCTCTATGTGCTCCGTGGTGAATATTCACTACATTACTTCTGAATGTAGACACTCCTGTTATCTCGCTATTTTGTGATTTTTCTTGCTTCCATGTAGAAGCGTTTTTCCTTGGCTTCGCCCATCGAGAAGGTCTTGCGTGGCAGAGCGCCGTCAAGAATAACAGTCTTGAACAGTTCGTTCTTGTGCATGCCTGCCACATAAAAGCCAACATTCCCGCTTTGCAGAGACAGCCGCTCGACCACATCCTCACCGTGGACGTAATCGATCTTCTCCGCGCCGCCGTTCTTCACGAACGGGTCGAGGAAGGATTGGAGGGTTCCCACCGCGAGATTCGTCGGCGGATTGGCGATCTCGATGACGCCGAATTGCTGACCGCCTCCCACCACGCCGATGAGTTGCTTGGTCCCCTCGGCGCTGTCCACACGCTGGATCATTTCCGCGCCACTGGCGGCGGCTGTGTACTTGTAATTCTCACCGAAGAAAGACTGCATCTCTGCGAAAATATCCTTCTTCAAGCCAAAGACCACGCGATGGATCGGCTCGAATTCCAACGCCTCGTCGTGGACGTTTTCAATTTCCACTAAAGCGTAACGTGCAGGATGGTCCATGCCGACTTCACCTTTGATCTTTTCCCAGATGGCTTTTGCCGTGGCAAGCGAGTGATTGCCGTCGCCCATGGCAAAGAGCAGCACCGGCAGGGATTTGTCCACATCGTATTTGGCGGCGAAGGTTTCCGGCTTGGCGAGTCCGCGCAAGGCTTCAACGACCTGACTCTCAAAATCCGCGTTCACAGCATACCCGGCGAGATGACCACTGCCCAGCATCAGTTCAAAATCATACAGCGTTTCAAACTTTTCTTTCGCAACAGTCAACGGCTCGATGACAGTCTTCTGCGGATCGTCGATCAGCACAAGGATGTGCGGAAATTCGAGCATTGCACCTTCGCGGATCTTGATGCGGGGAGGCAGGCGGTCGACGATGGTCCCTTCGGTGGCGCGGATGAGGCTGGATGAGCCTTTGTTGTAATCGTAGGCTTCGAGGTCAAGGCAAAGCATCACGCCTTTGCGCGTTTTGCCGTGCGGAGTTTTGCGCTCCACATAAACAAAACCATCGAACGGCTGGAGGAGACCATCATCCATATATTTTTTCATCGCCGCTTGAATGTTCTGGATGCGTTCCTCCCCGCCTTCACCTTCAAGATAAACTTCAGGGAAGGTCAGCCGCAATGTGGACGGCGCATCGCCGACGGTCTTTTCAACATCGTTCCAATATTCCGGCTCAGACGTGAACTGGTCACAGGCGATGACTGCCCATTTTTGCGGGTCGATACCGGACTTGGGTAAATACACGGTAGGGATTTGAATGCCAATGTCGCTGATGATTTTCATAATATGCCTCCATTAAATCGTAGGGGCGAGGTCTCCTCGCCCAGCCTTCTCGCCTAGGGCGGGGGGACCCCACCCCTACGGGATATGAATTACTTCTTCGAAAACGCGATCAACTTCTCTGCCACTTCCGCGCCGACGCGAGCCTGGGCTTCCTTTGTTGCTGCGCCGATGTGCGGGGATGCGATGACGTTGTCGAGCTTGGCGAGTTTCCAATCGGTGGGTGGTTCTTCCGCGAAGACATCCAGCGCGGCTCCCGCGACCTTGCCGCTGGTTAGCGCTTCGTAGAGCGCACTTTCGTCGACGATTCCTCCGCGCGCGCAGTTGACGATTCGGACGCCGTTCTTCATCTTGGCGAATTGATCGGTGCTGATCATGCCGGTCGACTCTTTGGTCTTGGGCAGGTGCAGGCTGATGTAATCTGCCTGTGCAAGCAGTTCATCGAGGGAAACAAGTTTGATTCCTGCGGGTGCTTCCTTCACGAACGGGTCATACGCGACAACAGTCATTTCCATGGCGACGGCGCGTTTGGCAACTTCCTTGCCGATGTTGCCGATGCCAATCAAGCCTAATGTCTTGCCGCCGATCTCTACACCGGTGAAGGCTTTCTTTTCCCATTTCTCCGCTTTGATCGAAGCCGACGCTGCGTAGAGCGAGCGCGCCATCATCAGCATGTAACCGATGGCGAGTTCCGCAACGGATTTGGAGTTGGCGAGCGGGGTATTCATGACCGCAATGCCCTTTTCCTTGGCATATTCGTGATCGATGGTGTCGAGCCCGGCGCCGCCTCTTACAATGACCTTGAGGTTGGGACAAACGTCAATGAGGTCTTTACGCACTTTGGTGCGGGAACGTACGACCATGCCGTCATAGTTTGGCAGTTCCGTGACCAGTTGTTCCGGTGTGATGTCATCGCGGACGTCAACGGTCAACCCGGCGGCGCGCATCTGTTCGATGTACTCATTTTCGGTCTTGTCGCAGATAATGATCTTCATGTTTTTCTCCTGAAAAGTTTCATCTTTTGGTAGGGTTGTCCCTGCACAATGGAAAAATTAATAACAGGAACCGAACCGGTGTCCCGGCTAAGTTCCTGTTTGTAGATTTATGTACAACACGTTGGTCATTCTAACAATGCGAATTGCCTTTGTCAACGACGGAAATCAGGGCAGAGTCGTGCTAATTGTTCTTGTAGATTTGTCTGACAAATACTATAATGATTTGGATGGCAGTGTCCGATTTGCAATACAATGCACCAGTGTAGACAACTGCCCGTTGAAACAGAAACAAGCCTAAGTCTTAGGATGAGGCGTTTGTCCATCCATTTCATTCATATACAGGAGTTTCGATCCATGTCTGATTTAAAACGTGTCCACAATTTCAATCCGGGTCCCGGCACTTTGCCTTTGGAAGTGCTGCAGGAGGCGCAGGCGGAATTGCTGAACTTCAAAGATACCGGCATGTCGGTGATGGAGATCAGCCACCGTTCGAAGGAATTTGAAGCGGTCATCAAGACTGCCGAAGCGGACCTGCGTGAGCTTTTGGGCATCCCCTCGAATTACAAGATCATTTTCCTGCAGGGCGGCGCGACTTTGCAGTTTGCGATGCTGCCGATGAACCTGCGCGCGGCTGGCGCTTCTGCCGACTATATTGTGACCGGCACATGGAGCAAGACCGCAGTAAAGGAAGCGAAGAAGTTGGGCGCTGTGCATATCGCAGCGGATACCGAAGCGGAAGGTTTCAACTGCCTGCCCAAGTCGCTCGATCTGGACCCGAAAGCTGCGTACCTGCACTTCACGTCGAATGAGACCATTCACGGCGTGGAGTTCTTTAATGAGCCGACTCCGCCCGATGGCGTGCCGCTGGTCTGCGATACTTCGTCCGATTTCATCAGCCGCCCGATCGATGTTTCGAAATATGCGTTGCTGTATGCGGGCGCGCAGAAGAATGCCGGTCCTGCTGGTGTGACGGTTGTGATCGCGCGCGACGATATGCTGGCGCGGACTCCTGCGAACCTGCCTGTGATGCTTGATTACAAGACCCTGGCTGAAAAGGAGTCGCTGCACAATACGCCGCCTTCGTTTGCCATTTACATGGTCGGTTTGGTATTCAAGTGGGCGAAGAAGGTGGGTGGTCTGGCTGCCATCGAGAAGATCAACCGCGAGAAAGCCGGTATCGTCTATACGGCGATCGATGAAAGCGGCGGTTTCTATCGCGGACATACCGTCCCTGAGGCGCGCTCGCTGATGAACATTCCGTTCCGCCTGCCGAGCGAAGAACTCGAAGATGCCTTTGCCAAGGAAGCCAAGGCTGAAGGTTTGATCGGCTTGAAGGGGCATCGCTCCGTTGGCGGTATGCGCGCTTCGGTCTACAACGCGATGACCATTGACGGCGCGAAGGAACTGGCGAAGTTCATGGCTGAGTTCCAGAAGAAGAATGGTTAGACGTAAACTGTAAAGAATGTAAAAGACCTCCGGCGATGAGTTCGGAGGTCTTTTTTGTCCAACAAGGAATCTTTTCAAAAATCACCGTAGATGGACGCAGACTCACACAGGTTGAAAGGCAGATTTCCTCAAAATAGTCACGATCCTAGTTATCTTTGTTTCTCCCTTAATGAAACTGTAATCATCCTCTCACACTCCTGCGCCAGCCTCTCTGAGTACGCGGTGTATAATCGCCTGCATGGAATTTTTCTTTCCCGAAGACAACCTTATCCGCGCCGTACCTGAAGAGACGCACATCACATCCTTCAGCGCCGAAACCTACCCCGATGGTCGCCGCCTGCGCGTCAACCTGGAGATCACGCCTTTTCAAAAACGTCCATATATCGAAGTCACGTTGAGCGACGCCGAGGGCGAAGAGATCGCCTCCACCAGCATCGTCGAGCCGCTCAATTGGAAGCTTGAATTCACCATGCACGTCCGCGGGGAGGTTCGCAATCCATATACCTTGAGCGCGCATTTGTACTACCCTGATGACGGACCTTCCGATGAACCGCGTCAATTCACATTTGACGTAGCGCCGCCTCAAGACTCCCCCGAAACTGAATCCAATTAATTGACCTGCTCCATGCCCTGGCATTCATCGTCCCTTCGCGCCAAGACCCTGTCCCTTGTTATAGTAGGCGGCATCCTGCTTGGAAGTTGCAGCAGGTTCGCAGCGCCAACACCAGATGTCCCCCAGCCCGAAGCGGATATAGTCACGAGCGACAGCACGCCCACTCCCATTCACGTTGACCCAGCCAGTGAAGCGGTCTTTCTATCCATCGAAGAGAATGGATACGCACATCTCTTTGTTTTCCGTTCGCTGAATTTGCAGTTGACCCGCATTACCACCGGCGCATGGAACGACATTACACCTGCGCTAAGCCCGGATAGAACCCGCCTTGCCTTCGCTTCAGACCGCGATGGCGATTGGGATTTGTATGTGATGGATTTGAAAACGGGTGATATCAGGCAGGTGACGAATACGCCGCAATATGACTCTGCTCCATCCTGGTCGCCGGATGCGCAGTGGCTGGCTTTTGAAACCTACCAAAACGACAATCTTGAGATCGCGGTCGTTAATGTCGATACGGGTGAAGTTGTGCCGTTGACGCAAAACCCCGCGTCAGACCATTCGCCCGCCTGGGCGCCGGATGGACGGCATGTGGCGTTCATCTCCACCCGTGGCGGCGATAGTGATGTGTGGCTTGCCGATCTTGACCTTATCGGCGATGAGCGTTATCAAAATTTAAGCAATACGCCTTTTGCTTCAGAGAATAACCCGCTTTGGAATCGTGACGGCTCCAAGTTGTTGTGGTCGTCCATTTCGCAGACGGTCGGCTTTAGCGGTTTGTATATTTGGGAAGCCGCCACTCCAGACCGCACTGCCTACTGGGTGGGGGATGGCGGTGTTGGTACATGGAATGAGGCGGCGGATCAGATCATGGCGGTGGTGAGTGCGCCGAATCAATACTTCCTGACTTCATACAATCTCGACGGGAATCTTTTGCTTTCGTCCATCCCACTCAGCGGACCGGTCCGCGGCATGACGTGGGGCAGTGTTGGTCTGCCTGACCCGTTGCCGGAATCGTTCAACCGAGCCGCGGCAGAAACACCTTCTGCGCTGTGGGCGCCTGTTATCACTCCCGCAGCCGATATTCCAAATCAGCGTTGGGCTGTGGTTCCCATCAACGATGTGCAGGCTCCTTTCCCTCAGTTGCACGATCTTGTTGATGAGTCTTTCAATGCGCTGCGCCAGCGTGTTTCACAAGAGACGGGTTGGGATGCGCTTGCCAGTTTGGAGAACGCTTTCGTTCCGCTTACGACCAGTCTCGAACCCGGCATGGATGAAGACTGGCTGTATACGGGGCGCGCCTTCGCCATCAATTCGCTGATGTCCAACGCAGGCTGGATGGTCTCACTCCGCGAAGATATTGGCGCGCAAACCTACTGGCACGTATACATCCGCTGCGCCGTGCAGGATGGTTCGATGGGTGAACCCATTCATAATGCGCCGTGGAATTTGAACGCCCGTTACGACCTTGATCCGCGGACATATGAACAGGGCGGCGATTATGCGCCGGTCCCTGCCGGATACTGGGTCGATCTGACTTCTCTTGCGCAAGCCTACGGCTGGGAGCGTTTGCCCGCCCTGCCGACCTGGCGTACATACTACAAAGGCGCACGCTTTACTACATTCGCTTTAACCGGCGGTTTGACGTGGTATCAAGCCATGCGGGAACTTTACCCGGTGGAAGCCCTTGTGACGCCCACAAAGGTTCTTGCACCGACGAATACGCCGACCAACACGCCCACGCTTACGCCGACCATCCGTCCTACGCGTACGCCGCGCATCACGTACACACCGTCGTTTACGCCGACGATCACGTTGTCGCCGACGTTCACCCCTTTGCCTACATCCACGCCCACTCCGCCGACAATCATTCCAGACGGTTAATCTGTTCGGTTATAAGATTCCCTGATGACCCACAAACGGATTCTTGCCTCGTGCATCCTTCTTTTATTGGCTTCCTGCACTTATGAAATAAGCGCAGAGACACCCGCGCCTGTGATTCCCTTTCAAGGGGAGAGTCAGCCTGAGGTCCCGTTTGAGGCGTATATCACTCCGTCGCCGCAGCCGTTCCAATTCAGTCTTCCCACGCCGGGCGCGGAACCCATCACGAATTGGCGTCCGCCTCTTTACCCCGTGCCGTGGGCGATCTCTCCATATGACCATTTCTTTTTCACCCGTCCCATCGCCGCGGACCAAACCAACTGGCCCATTGCGGACTATCGTTACGGCGGCGTGTTCTTTGGGCGCAACATCGTCCATACCGGTGTGGATATTCCCTCGCCGCAAGGTACGCCAATTATGGCAGCCGGACCCGGCACTGTGGTTTGGGCGGGGTGGGGACTTTTCCGCGAGACGCCGGGCGATCAAACCGACCCGTATGGTCTGGCGGTTGCGATCCGACATGATTTTGGCTTCAACGACCAGCAGCTCTATACCGTTTATGCGCACATGAGCCAAATGAACGTGATCGTGGGGCAGCATGTGGAAACAGGCGAAGTGATCGGCTTTGTAGGCACAACGGGCGCTACGACAGGTCCGCATGTCCATTTTGAAGTGCGCTTCCCGCAGAATTCCTTCTTTTATACATACAACCCCGAGTTGTGGATCGCTCCACCGCAAGGATGGGGCGTATTGGCTGGGCGTGTTATGGATACCAACGGGGAGTTATTACAGCAGGTGGAAGTGTTGGTTGCGCCGGAACGCGCTTCACGCACCTTCACGGTTCGGACCTACGGGAAGGCTGGGGCGGTCAACTCAGACCCGTACTATCAGGAGAATTTTGTGCTCGGCGACCTTCCGGCTGGAATCTACAAGGTTTCGTTCAAATATGAAGGCGAACGTGTACAGACTTGGGTGGAGATCTTCCCCGGGCAGGTTTCGTACTTTACTTTTAGGGGCAAGGACGGTTTCAGCGGCACACGTCCGCCTGCGCCGACGCTCGATTTTTTGCCCGAAAACCTGCCTGCCACCCCCACGCCCACACCGTGACATTCTCTTGACAGTCAGAACATCTGTGCTATACTCGCCACTACTTAGCCTACCTGATCTTTATCACCTTGAACCCTTTTGCGGCTAAGCAAACAAAACTTGGAGATTAAACTCATGGCCAGAAAATCCCGCGCAGCATCCGCAGAATCTGCATCCACACAAAATTTAGATAATGCCAAACAAGCCGTCCTCGACAAAGCCGTTGGCGACATCCTTAAACGGTATGGCGATGGTTCCATCATGCGCCTTGGCGAAGCCCACGGCATGGTGACCGAGATCATCCCAACCGGCTCGCTTTCACTCGATATCGCCCTTGGCGTTGGCGGCATTCCGCGCGGACGCATCACCGAGATCTACGGTCCTGAATCTTCCGGTAAAACCACCCTTTGTTTGCACATCGTCGCTGAAGCGCAAAAAGCAGGCGGCACCGCAGCCTTCGTCGATATGGAGCACGCGCTCGACCCCGTTTATGCCGCGCGCCTCGGCGTGGACATTGACAACCTGCTCGTCTCCCAGCCCGATACCGGTGAACAGGCGCTCGAAATTGCCGAAACCCTCGTCCGCTCTGGCGCCGTGGATGTGGTCATTGTCGACTCGGTTGCGGCGCTCGTTCCACGCTCCGAAATCGAAGGCGACATGGGCGATGCCACCATGGGTGTGCAGGCACGTCTCATGTCTCAGGCGCTCCGCAAATTGAGCGGCGCCATCAACCAGACCAAAACCTCGGTCATTTTCACCAACCAACTCCGCCAGAAGATCGGCGTCATGTTCGGCAACCCCGAAACCACCACAGGCGGTCAGGCGCTCAAGTTCTACGCCTCCGTCCGACTCGATGTTCGCCGCATCCAATCCATCAAATTGGGCGATGAGGTCATCGGTAACCGCACCCGCGTCAAGATCGTCAAGAACAAGGTTGCGCCTCCGTTCCGCACCGCCGAATTCGACATCATGTTCAACGAAGGCATCTCCAAGAGCGGCGACCTGATCGATCTGGCGACCAAGTTCGAGGTCATCCAGAAGCGCGGCGCGTTCTACTCCTACGGCGATATCCGCATCGGTCAGGGACGCGAGAACGCCAAAGATTACCTGCGCAGCAATCCCGACCTCATGGCGGAGATCGAGAGCGTCATCCGGCAAAAATCCATCAGCGGCGAAATTTCCATGCCGTTGGATATGGGTGACGGCGGCGGGTCTGACGACGGTGGTTCACCGGACGAAGAAGAAGCGTAAAATAAAGTGGACACGGAAACGTGTCCACTTTTTCTTTTGAGGATTTGCGCTTCATGCTCCGCCGTTCCCTGTTCCTTCTCCCATTCCTTTTTCTGGCTGCCGCCTGTTCCCCTCGAACCACGCCGACGCCTTTCCGCCCGCCGACAGCGATTCCGCCCACGCAGCCGCTGCCGACCACAACCCCGCTGCCAACACTGGCGCTCCCAACCCTCGAACCGACTCTCGCGGTCACACCGACAGAAGGCACCTGCACCAACGAATTGACCTTCCTCGACGATCTAACCGTGGAAGACGGCACATCCTTCTCTCCCGGCGCCGCCATCGACAAACAATGGCTTGTGCAAAACGACGGCACCTGTGATTGGGATGCGACTTATGGATTGAAGTGGGTGGGCGGCTACACTTTTGGCGTTGCGGAAGAACAACCGCTTTTCCCCGCCCGCGCCGGAGTTCAGGTCACATTGCGGATCGTCTTCACCGCTCCGGCTGAACCGGGGACATATCAAACCACCTGGCAGGCAATCGACCCGGACGGAAATCTATTCGGGGATACGGTTTATATGGAAATCGTAGTGCAGTAAAACAGCTAAAAAACAGTCATGGAGAATTCCATGACTGTTTACAAGTTTTGTGATTTTTGCTCAATTCATTTTTGTAAAACCAAAAAAATTCCAAAGCCCGCGCATGAATTTATGTCCGCCATCGGGGTTGATGTATTGATTCGGGCACGAGCCGGGGATGACAGCGATGCCATTTGCATTGCATACATCCACAGCGGATTGCGAAACGCTGGTTGTGCTTGCGGCGAGTCCCGGTTTCACGCCCATCATGCAATGCATCCAAACATGCTTAACGCCAAGGTCCACGCATTGCTGGACGATTTGATCGGTCACCTTGGGGCTGGCGAGAATGAAAACTGCATCCGGCTTGGTCGGGATCGATGTCAGGTCGGGGTAACAAGCGTCGCCCTGGAAAGAGGCGATGCGCGGGTTGACGGGAAATACTTCATAGCCGCCATCCTTGAATTTTTGGTAAGCGGCGTTGCATCCCGTTTCGCGCTTATCGGATACGCCCACAACGGCGATCCGTTTTTGAGCAAGAAAATCTTGAACCATTGTATCGAGTTTGGACATGAGAAATCTCCTTATGCGTATTTTACGCTCCGCCCTGTGAAAAGTTGCACTAATAAATTATATGGAATACGCCTCCATTTTCAAGATGATGAACATCATGGATATTTATGGTATGTGCTTTTCAGGCCAGGGGGCAAGCGGCGCAATGACGCCTTCGCTTGTTTGTGCGGCGAGCGTATCGAAAAGGGAGCGGGTATGCTCGTCGAGCGGCAGGTATTGATTGAGAAATAACTCGCCATGCGGGGTGATGGAAACCGTGGTGGCGGTGGCGTAATTCAACGGACCAAAATCTGCGTGGGTGTAGGTGAATACGTCCACATTGGCTTCACGATCCTGCTCGAATGAAGAGACCATATTCCAGTATCTGTCAAAAAGCGGATACTCTGTCGGATTCTTAAAGGATTTCATCAGATATTGGAAATAGGGTTTGGCTCGGTATCGTAGGCTATTCTCACGGATAAAACGCATCGAACCTACCGCGTATTGGTCCCAGTTTTCTGTGACCTTTGATCTTAACGCGAGTTCCTTTCCGAACATCATGCGGACGGTGGTATAGCCGCCGGGCAGGGTGGGGGCAGTTTCAAGGATCGCAGGCGTGACCTGAAAGAAAGCGAGCGCAACCATGTTGAGGGCAAGCACATCTGAATATACATCCATGATGAAGGCGGGCAGGCGCAGCTTTTTGATGATGTTTATCATTTTTCCAAGAACTTTTTCAGAGTCGATACTGTCTGTGACAAGGGCTGCGTTTGGTTGACGGACGATATGTTCCTGTTTTACGCCGCTGGCAGCAAGGAAGAATTCCCGTCGTTCGATGGTGGTTAAATGCAGGGCGTTGGCAAGATTCATTAAAAGTTTTGAGTTAAAGTGTTTTTTTACACCGCGTTCGATCTGGCTTATAACAGCGTTCTCGACTTGCGAATGCTCAGCCAGCTCAAACTGGGTCAGGTTTCTATCCTGTCGAAGAAGGGAAACGAGAATTCCGAATTCAATTCGATCCATTTGGTTTTGCCTACCTTTAATTTGATTCAAAGATTTTTTTGATTCGAGTGTAAACTTTTTTGCTGGACATTTCAAGTTCTGGTTGTAAAATAATTCCATTGTGTTTGATGACCTCCGCCTCTGTAGAGACGAGGGGAACTACATTGGAAACCTCAGCCGAAAGGCTGAGGTTTGGTTTTAATCGCCTTCTCTTACGAAAAATTTATGCTTTCAGGCTATAAATAGGAAAAAATCCATTAGTTGAGGAGGCAACCATGACGGACACAACAGCCCAACAATTCAATTTTAAAGCAGAGACCAAGCAGCTGCTTCATATTCTTATTCACTCACTGTACAAAGACCGCGAGGTTTTTTTGCGTGAATTACTTTCGAATGCTTCGGATGCGATCAATCGTCTGCGTTTTGAGATGCTGACGAATCAGAACGTGCTCGACCCGGAAGCGGAACTCAGAATCCATATCAAAGTGGATAAAGATGCCCGTACCATCACCATTCAGGATACAGGCATCGGCATGGACCAAGACGAGATCGTGGACCATCTCGGCACGATCGCGCAATCGGGCGCGCGCCGTTTTTTGGAGGCTGCCAGAGAAAGCGGACAGGATGCTTCGCAGATGATCGGTCAATTCGGCGTGGGATTCTATTCGGTCTTTATGGTGGCGGAGTGGGTGAGGGTGACCTCACGCTCGTTCAGACCGGACGCGCAGGCTGTGACCTGGTATGCCACAGGCGACGACTCCTATGAAGTGAGTCCCGCCGAGATGACAGAACGCGGCACGCGCATCGAGATCAAGCTCAAAGAGGATGCGGCGGAATTTGCCGATGATTTCCGCATCAAGAATATCGTCAGCAAACATTCAGACTATATCGGCTTTCCGATTTATGTGGGTGACGAAGAAAAGCCTGTCAACAAGCAGACGTCACTGTGGCGCACAGCGCGGAATGAGATCACTGAAGAGCAATACAAGGATTTCTACCGCCAGACCACGCTCGACTTTGAAGACCCGCTGATGCATATCCACATGGTGACGGATGCGCCGGTGCAGTTGTATGCGCTGTTGTATTTCCCTGCGAAAGCGGAGCGTAATATGTTTTCGCTGCGCAAAGATGACGGTTTGAAATTGTATTCGCGCAACATTCTCATCGACGAATACAACAAAGACCTGCTGCCTGAATATCTGCGGTTTGTACAGGGCGTAGTCGACTCGGAGGATCTGCCGCTCAACGTCTCACGTGAGACCGTCCAATCAAGCGGATTGATGCCGAAGTTGAAGAAGGTGCTTACCAATCAAGTTGTCCGCGAGTTGGAAAATTTGGCAAAGAAAGACACTGAGAAATACGCTGCTTTCTGGAGTGAGTTTGGCGTGTATCTCAAACAAGGGATTGCCGCCAGCCCTGCAGATACGGATACCATCACGCCGTTGCTGCGTTTCAAGACGAATACCAACCCTGAAACCTGGTCATCGCTCGATGATTATGTTTCCCGCATGAAAGACGGGCAGAAGGTCATCTATTATATTGTCGGTGAGGATTTCCGATCTGTGCTGCGGAGCCCGCATTTGGATGCGTTCAAGGCGAATGGCACAGAGGTGTTGCTGCTCACCGAGCCGATGGACTCGTTCATGCTGATGGGCTTGAATAAATATAAGGACTACGAGCTGAAAAGCGTCAGCGGGGCGGAGGTCGATGGGGCGGAGCAGCCCAAGGCGGAGTCTGAAGCGGAGAAGATTCCCGAGGGCGATTTCAATTCGCTCATCGAGAAATTCAAGGAAGTACTCGGCGAGCGCGTCACGGATGTCCGCGCCAGTAATCGGCTGGTCACATCCGTCGCGCGGTTGGTCGATGCGGATGAAAATTCCAACCCTGAACTTCAGCGTGTGTATAAATATTTGGGCAAGGAATACGAGGTGCCGAAGAAAGTGCTGGAGTTGAATCCTTCACATGAGATGTTGAAGAACCTTTTGAATACTGAAGGCGAACTGCAGAACATCGTTATCGAACAGGTGTATGACAGCGCACTGCTGGTGGAAGGTTTGCATCCAGACCCATCTAGCATGGCGGAGCGGGTGCAGCGCATTATGGAAGCCGCGTTATCAAAGGCGCGTTAAGGTGGGGGAAACCCTACTTTGCCAAAAGCTTTCAAAAATTTCCGTTGCAACTATTTTGCAATGGTCTCTTCTCGTGAGTGCGTGATATAGTGCAATAGACATCCGATAAAGGCAAACCCGGCGAAAGCCGGTGACGCAAAGCTATGGGTCTACCGTCATCTTGATGACCACGACCGCCAGGCCGCCGAAGATTACACTGATGCGTTGTTCTATTAGCCTGGCTTATTTAAGCCAGGCTAATTTTTTTCGGATGGCTGTTTCAACCTTCAAGTTATATCCATACTACCAAGGAGAAAAGCCATGTTCAAAAATTTGAAAGTCCTGTTCGTTGTTGTTGCTGTTCTCGCTATTGCTGTTGCTTCGTATGCGTTTGCCGATGCCAACACGGTGCCAGATACCAAAGCTGGTGAAGGTCAGGGGGCTGTCACTGGTTATACCGTTACGAGCGTTGTGTATAACCTCAATGCTATCGATCCTTCCACGCTGGACAGTGTCGGGTTCGATCTTGGTGCTGCTGCGCTTGCGGGTCAGGTCAAAGTTCAATTGGTTTCCGGCGGTACATGGTACACCTGCACGCTTGATACCGGTACGGTCTGGGATTGTGACACCACTGGGCTCAGCGTTTCCACCATCGATCAGCTTCGCGTCGTGGCTGCCAGCAACTAACCCTCATCGCATCTTTGTAAAACCAGACCTGTTCTGTTTGTGCTCCCTATTTTGAAGGTTGAGGGGAGCAGGGCAGACAGGTCTGGTCCTGAATAATCCCGTTATGTTCTCATGATAAAAGCCAGCAAGACTCAATCTTCCTATCTCACTGCAGGCGTGCTGCTGTTTTTCTTATTGATTTTTTGGCTCACACTCGCGCCAGCCGAGGTTGGTGGACCGCTAACATATGTCATTGTGAACGGCAACAGCATGGAACCGGGTTTTATCCTTGGCGATCTTGTCCTGGTGCGGGAAGATTCCGGTTATGGGGTAGGGGATGCGGTTGTGTACTACGACCCGGATATTCAGCAGTATGTCTTTCATCGTATCGTTGGTTTGGAACTCGACCGCTTCATCATGCAGGGGGATCATAACAGTTGGCTGGATTCATACCACCCTGCCCGGAACGAGATCGTCGGCAAATTGTGGGTGCATATTCCGAAACTCGGCAGGGTGATCAAATGGGCACGCACGCCGATCAATACGGCGGTGATAGTTGGATTGTTTGGAGTATTGCTTATGATGGACATGTTTAAAAAAGCGCCTCAATCTCAGGGGAAGGGCGGATCGCCGTCCATTCACCCGGGTGAACGCTCCCAACTTTTCCTCGTTGGTTTGGGGGTGTTAACGATCCTTTTCCTTGCATTGGGAATTTACTCGTTTACCCGTCCGTTGGATTTGCCCGCTGAAAACATTTCGTATCAACAAACGGGAGAATACTACTACTCTGCCACAGGGACGCCCGGTGTGTACGATACGGACGTTGTCCGTTCGGGGGAGCCTATTTTTCCGAGGCTGACCTGTTTCCTTAATATCGGTTACACCTATGCTATTCCTGGTGCAAATCTGCAGGGAATTGCCGGCAGCTATAAAATGTACGCAAGGATTTTGGATGCGCAAAGCGGCTGGCAGCGTACCATTCCACTGACGCCGGATACCGCTTTTTCAGGCGCATCCTACTTCAACATGGCAACGCTTGATCTGTGCCAGGTGGAGGCGCTCGTTAATCTGGTCGAGTCGGAAACGGGATTGAAGCAGATAGCCTACACGCTCGAGATCGTCACGCAAGCATCCTTCGTTGCCGGAGCCAATGGCAGCCCGGTTCAGGATTCATTCTCGCAGACGCTGGTCTTTACGTACGATAAGGTCCACTTTTATTTGAGCGCAGCGGATTCGCAGTCTGATCCGTTATTCCTTTCCAAGCCGGGTGTGGTTGGAAGTTTATCTTCACGGGTGAATACAGTTTCGCTTTTCGGCTTGACGTTGCCGGTTTGGGGTTTACGCTTCTTTTCAGTGCTGGGGTTTGTTATCTTTGGTCTGGGTTTGGCATTTGCGGCTGTGAGTCTGTTTCAAGATGCCAGCCAAAGCGAGGAGGCATTGAACCGCTTAAAGTATGGTGCGCTGCTGGTAAATATCCATGAGCAGTCGCTGGAGCCTTCCGCCTCCGTCATCGACGTGTCCACGATGGATGATCTTGCACGGCTTGCCGAACGGAACGGCACCATGATCCTGCACATGCCCCGCGGCTTCCTGCATTTTTATTTTGTGCAAAGCGGCGGCGTAACGTATCGTTACTTCATCAGCATGGGCAGGAAGGGAGTGGCAGCAGACGAAGCGGCTGCAGCGGAGATCCCTGCTTCGATGGGGACAGTGAACAAGCCGAACCGAGTTAAAGAGGCGGATGTCGAAATGCCAGAGGAAATGCCCATCTTGATCCGCAATCGTCTTATCTATACTTATCCTCCCCAAAAAGAGATCCCTGATTTGGATGAGAGCGAGGAAAAATGGGACTTTCAACAGGTGCGGACATGGACACCCAGCAATCCGCCGGAGTATGTTTTCGATGCCAGTGAGGCTTTTGATCTTTCGCGGCAGGATGCCACACTGCTCCATAAGGTGAAAATTTGATCATGAGAGTCCGGCTTCGTTATTTTATTATGTTGCTGGCTGTGCTGATCGTCCTTTCTTCGATGACTGCAGTTGCGGCGATGAACACCATTCCACCCACACAAGTGGATATTGATATGATCTCGTTTCAGATCAGCCACCTGCGGCCTTCGGCTTGTGCGGGGTTATCGTTGTCGAATTTGGTGACAGGTTCTGGCGTATTGACAGGTACGGAAGGGAACGACCTGATCCTTGCCAGCAGCGGCGCAGACATAATCGACGGCTTGGGCGGCAGCGACTGTATCGTGGGCGGGGGAGGGGACGATATTATCACCGGCGGCAACGATGCCGATATTTGTATCGGCGGGGACGGGAACGACACGTTCATTGGGTGTGAAGGTGAAGTGCAATAACGGGTTGTTTTTTAAAGAAACGAAAGCCGACCAGATACAAATGGTCGGCTTTTTTCGTGAAAATTCGTGGCGAAAAGTTATTGATTATATTTTGAGAGCATTTAGTCCATAAATTGCGCATAAGCATGTATTTAAAGGGCTTTTCACCCAGAAAACAAAATAATTTTCAATAAACCAAAATATTTTGTATTACACCAAAACTATTGACTTAAACTAAAATATTTGCTACACTGCAAACATTGGAGTACCCCAAATGCCACAAATCCCTCAATCCTGCCCTAGTTGCGCTTCCCCGCTCGTTGTCACCCAGCTCACCTGCACCTCGTGTGGCACCGGTGTTGTGGGCAAGTTCGAACTTTCGCCTTTTTTTCGCCTCTCAAATGAAAGCTTGAAGTTCCTCGAGGTTTTCGTACGAAACCGCGGGAACGTCAAAGAAATGGAGCGCGAAACAGGCGAGTCGTACTGGACGATCCGCCGCCGCCTCGATGAAGTCATCACCGAAATGGGCATCGAAGAAGAGCCCAAACCCGATGACATCTCCACCCGCCGCCAGGAAATTCTTGGCAGGCTCAGCAGCGGCGAGATCAGCGTGCAGGAAGCCACCAAACTTCTCTCACAACTCAAAGGAGAATCCTGATGAACGGACAAAAAGAACGCTTAATGGTTTTGGATATGCTCGCCGAGGGCAAGATCACAGCGGATGAAGCTGAGGAATTGTTCAAGGCGATGGAAGAAACGCCGGACGAGAAAAAAGCCGCCCATGCGGCGCACGCCTCACACCCCGTTGAGCTTGTTCCCGGTCTATCGCATTTGTCTTACCTCGCGGCTTTATCTCCCCTCTCTCCAGTCTCGGAGCCGGAGAATCCCGAGAACGTCAATCCGCGCAGCGCCCGCAGCCATGACCTGCTCGCCGCACTCAAAGATGCCGGTATCGACCACGTCACCATGAGCGACTTGCAGGAAATGAAGATCCATCACCTCACCGCCGACTTTGTTCTCGAAATGAAAGCCCTCGGCGTGGAACCGGACGGAGTAGGGGAATGGATCAACCTGCGCATTCATGGAGTCACGCCGCGCTTTGTTCGCGAACTTCGCAATGCGGGCATCACCGACTTGAGCGTCGATGAGATCGTCGAATTGAGCATCCAGGGCGTTTCCCCAAAATTTGTCAGCGGGTTGGCTGAATTGGGCATCAAAGACCTTGATGTGGACCAATTGATCGAGTTGAGCAATCACGGCATTTCACCGAAGTACATCGCCGAAATGCGCTCGGTCGGTTTGAAAGACCTCGATGTAGATGAATTGATCGAACTTGGCAATCACGACATTTCCCCAAAATACGTCGCGGAATTCCAATCGCTCGGTTTCAAGGATCTGGATATTGACGATCTGGTGGAACTTGGCAACCATGATGTCTCTCCCAGATTCGTAGCTGAACTCCGCGCACTCGGCTTGAAAGACCTTGATATTGATGATCTGGTCGAATTAAGCAACCATGATGTTTCCCCAAAATTCGTTGCGGAAATGCGTGATGCCGGGCTGACCGAATTCGATATCGACAGTCTGGTCGAACTCCGCAACCACGATGTCACTGTCGATTTCATCGCCGCCATGCGCGAGCTCGGCTTCAAAGACCTCGATTCCGATGAGCTTATCGAACTTCGCAATATGGACGTCACACCCGATTTTATTGCCGCCATGCATGAAGTCGGACTGAAAGACCTCACCACTGATGAGTTGATCGATCTTCGCCATCAGGATGTGACTCCCGGTTATGTTCGAAGTCTGGCAGATGCGGGTCTAAAAGATATCAACGCCGACGAACTTGAGGAAATGAAGATCCACAACGTCACTGCGAGATTCGTGCGCGAAATTCTTGAGATGGGTTTTGAGAATGTGGAAGTGGAAGACCTTGTTGAACTGCACATTCACCATGTCACTCCGCGCTTCATCCGTGATGTCCGCTCGAAATTGGGCGACCATCTTACGCTGGCGCAGATCCTCGAAATCCGCTTGCATGGCATCGACGAAGATATGATGGAAGGAACCCGCGCAAAAGAAACAAAATAGCCGTTGACCTTATCGAGAAAAAATCCGTTTCGCAGCCCGAAGCGGATTTTTGTTTTATCCAGTTAGAATGGGAAATGGAAAGGAAAACCGAATGAAGATACAAGATGCCTATAACGAATGGTCGGATATTTATGACTCGAACGTCAACTTTACGCGCGACCTCGATGCGGAAGTGACACGCCTCATTCTTAAGGGACAACGGTTCCAGTCCATTTTAGAGATCGGCTGCGGGACGGGGAAGAACACCGAATTCCTTGCCGAGATCGGCGATTCTGTTCTGGCATTCGATTTCTCCGAAAAGATGATTGCCAAAGCCCGCGAGAAAGTGACGGCGAGTCATGTCCGCTTTGAAATGGCAGATATTACCCAGCCGTGGATTTGCTCCAATGCTTCATTTGACCTTATTACCTGCAATCTGGTTTTGGAACACATTGAAAATTTGAATCATATCTTCGCTGAATCTGCGCGGACATTGCGCAGCGGCGGAAAGTTTCTCGTCAATGAATTGCATCCATTCAAGCAGTATGGCGGCACGAAAGCCCGCTTCGAGCGCGGCGCGGACGTGGTGGAGTTGGAGGTCTTTGTCCACCACATCTCTGAGTTTATCCACGCCGCGGAGGAGAATGGATTAAAGCTGTTGAAGTTCGACGAGGTCTGGCATGCGGACGATGCCGGAAAGCCCCCACGATTGGTCTCGTTCGTGTTTGGAAAATAAATCCCTTATTCTGAAATGACCTTTACATAGTCGCTGGCTTTACCCCCGAACCATCCCATAACAAGATGATATAAGGCGTAAAGTTCCAATGCGAAGGGCAGGTACCCGCCGTAGCCAAGCAATGGCATCTCGAAGACGTGGTACCAATTCCCCCATGGGACGTGGTAAATCCATTTGGGATAGGAATAGAAATTCCACATTTCCCAGAAGAAAGCGGTGAGCAGAACGCCAAGCCACAAGGCAATGACGGGACGCCAGTCGCCTTTGGCTGTCCACGCCGCAAGGGAACGATTCCCAAGCCAGACGTTGATCGGTTCGAGGATAAAGTAGATGGAGAGCCAAATGAAGGGGAAGAAAATGTTCGGGTAAAGATAAAGCAAAATGAGCATGATCCAGCCAAGGGCGAAGAAAGAGGCGGTCGTTCTTTTATCCGTACCAATAACGAAACTTGGTTTGAGCCTTTTAACAAAGTCAAAGCTAGCAAAGAATTCCGCGCTACCGAACACGGCGGGGATGACCGTTGTGAAGCTCACTGTGGTCAAAAAGGCATAGGCGAGGGGGGAGAATATCTCGGCGCCGACGTAGGTCCAATTTTGGGTGCGGAGGTTGAGCAGTTCGAAGATCCACCACACGGGTGCGGAGATGAGAAACAGCCCGATGTATTTGCGCGGACTGCGTGTGAGCAGGGATGTGCCTGTGCGCCAAAATACCAAGCCGTCGATTGTGAGACAGTAACCGAGCCAAAGCGGAAAGAAACCCCAATGGGTGCGGGCGCCTTTTAAAGTCCAATTGAGTACCCAAAAGGTCAGAGCGAGAATTAATCCCAGCCAGCCATGCACTGGGATTTTTCGTTTTACGTTTTCCGTGTCGTTTTGATAAGCAGACATAACTTATGGATTTAATGTCAGGTTCGTTTGTCCGTTGGGACCTTCGACCTCCAGTGCCGGACCTTTTTTACCGTTCTTATCGCCCCACCAATGAAGACCATCATTGCAATCTAATGTGACATTTGAGTTGACCAGCCATTTGTAATAACCGATGTTCACTCGTTTTGCCTGCGGTAGCAGCAAGCCGCCGTATTTTTCACTGGGTAAGCCCTTATTAACAAAAACCCGGCAGGTCATATCTGTTTTATTGGTGAGGATGGGCATGAAATAATCGATCTTTCCAGAGGTGTATGTGACGTTCACAGTTTGGTGATTATCCACCAGTTCGATTGTGCCAGTAACATTCTCGCCAACAGTTCCACCGTTTTGATCTTCCTGTGCAACGCCCTGCCAGCTTATTTGAATGGGGAATATCCTTTCGCTATAGAACCGAAACGTTCTTTTTGAATCTCCAGGAACTATGCCCTGATATTCTTCATTTGAGTAGATACGGACGGGAAAGGCAAGTTCGTTCTTGACCGTAATTTGCGGAGAGCGTGAATTCAGGAAATTTATCAACAAAACTATTGCCGGTACTAACCCCAATAGAGCGAGGGCTATCTTGCCTACTGATTCCCATGAGACTGTGATCTTTTTGCCGAACATCGTTACCTCGTTGATTTAGTTGTTGTTTCGAACCCTCTTGCTTAAAATTATATCAAACGTTAACGCGTATATTAAATCAGATCACAATAAGATATGCTTGGTCAGGGAAGTCAAATATAGGATCAATTCTTTTTGCCGCGGACGGGCATCATGAACACGGGCGTGGTTGTGTTTTGCACGACCTCTTCGGCGACGCTTCCCATGAAAAGCAGGTCGAAATTTCCGCGTCCGCGCGAAGTGAGCATGATCAAATCTGCCTTTTCCTTTTCGCTGACTTCAACGATGGTGCGCGCAGGGTTGGAACCCCTGACGAAAGTCTTGATGTGAAGGCGGTCCTTGCGGAGGAGACCTGCAATATCATGAAGGAATTTCCGCATGTTGTTCTCGGCTTTGTGACGGATCTTTTCCACCACATCGGATGCGGCGCGGTAATCCTGTACTTCCGGCACGGCAGGCACAGACAAGAGCAGCAATTCGCCTTCAAACGCCTTGGCAAGCAAACGGGCATAAGGCAAAACCCGCTCCGAGTAGATCGATCCATCCAACGTGACCATGACGTTTTTTACGTTCATGGCTGGCGGGTAACCTTCATCGCGGTATTTGACGATGAGAATGGGAACATCGATCTTCTGAACCAATTTTCTGGAGACGCCGCTGTCCAGCCAGTGCGGCTTGCCGGATTGTCCGCGGGTGGTTGTGATGACGAGGTCTATGCCGTCTTCATCGATATATTGTTTGGTGACTTCCGAGATCGAGCCTTCACGAAGGACATATTTTGCTTCGATGCCGTTATGTGCAAAGTCGTTGACGATCTTTTTGAGATACGACTTGCGCTCTTCCATGACGATGGGGTGGGTCTTTCTTTGCCGCGAATTCTTCGGCTCTTTCACCGCCGACAGAATGGTGACGCCCGCATGTATCGATCTGGCTACGGTCTTTGTCATTGGGATGGCTTGCGCCGCCTCTTTTGAACCGTCCAACAGGATGGCGATGTTCTTTATCTCGGCGGTATGCTCATACCATTTACTGTCCACGGGGTCGGGGTGCCAGGAGACTTCCATGCTGCCGTTGCCGTTCAAGGCTGGCAATTTGGATTTCACCGCCATCTGACCGAAGCCGAAGCCCGCAAGTTGAGCGGCGTCCAACTGACCGAGGTAGTCCATTTCGGGGGGCGGTTCACCCATGCGGCTGCGGAAGTAGGTGAAGCCTGCATAAATGAATGGGATGAATACGAGGTAGGTCCATGCGCCTTCGAGGAAGCGCTCTTCGAAAATGATCAGCGTGGCACCCGTTGTCAGGGTTGCTGCAACAATTGTCCCGATGATAAGAAGCGCGTGGGCTATATCCATTTTTTTCCGCGCATTGCGGATCAGGCGTTTGGTCACCGCCCAGCCCGTCATGCTCAAAAGGATGAACACGCCCGCGGCATAAAGCGCGAGGTAGGTTTCTTCGTCCGTGCCGAAAAGCAGGAAGCAGAAACTGACGATGCCGACTTCGATCCAGACCGGTTTATCCGCGACTTCATATTGATTGGGTACGCCGAGCAGTTCGGGGATGTAGCGCCTCTCTTTCAGACCGAGAGATAGATTCTGCAACCCTTGCGCACTCGCCGCTGAAGCCGACATCAACACCGCGATGCCGATCAGCGTTCCTATATACGGAAGCGGGGAGGGGAGGAGGTAATCCATCGTCTGCGTGAAGACGGAGACTTCTTCGTTCAGTGGATCGGAAATTTCATGGATGACGGGTCCGACCACAAGCATGGTGACGGCTGTCGTCCCCATGATGATCAACAAACTAAAGAATGCTTTATTGCTTTTCTGTGCAGGTGTGCCATCATAAGCAGCTACGAGATTTGCAAAAACTTCCACGCCGGTCATCACCGCCAAAATGCGGACGTATCCTCCGAGCGTGATATGGAAGTATTCTAGGCGGAACGCTTGCAAGTTGAAATCAGGGAGATGAAGACCGTGTTTGACGATGGTCGAGATCACCATGACCCATAGCAGTATCAACACCCCTGCTGTGGCAGGACCGAACGTACGCGCCGCCATTCTGGGTCCGCGGTTGACGAGCCAGCCGGTAAGGATGCTCAACAGAATGGCGATCACTTTGCGATATGTGAGGAATGAGATTCCTAAAATGGGGTCGTTCAAAAAGGGAAGACGGTCTGCGATGAAGGTGACCATCGCCGCCATGCTGACCAGGAATGTCAGTGTGTATTCGATGAATGTGATCGCCGCATTGACCTTGACCGCCCAGCCGCCGAATTCTTCTTCGCTTAAACCGCTGCCGCCGCTTCCATCTGTGACCCATTGCATGACCAGCCGGTACATGGCGGATACGACCGCAATGGTAATGACCGCCAGCCAGATGGAGGCACCAAACGTGATCTGAGCGACCCCCGCGACCACGATCAGTTTGAGAAAAGGACCGAAAACGTAAAGTGGTGAGGTTGCAGGATCTCCCCCGCCTGCCAACGCACCTTCAAACGAGTTCTTCAGCTTGTGGGATATGTTGTGCGCCAACGTTAATAGATTCCTTGATGCGAGTAAAAATTATTGTACCCGTACAAAATGGAGAGGGCAATATCTACGCCCGAAAATATTCCTTTGTACACGGTCTCCCCCATGATTTCTGTATATAAAAGGGAAAGTTTGGGGAAGTGGTCTAATGAGAAGTTGTGTTCAAAATGGTGGAGATGATGAACAGGATTCCATAACCATACCACAGTGGGCGGCTCAACATCCCAACGGGCCACCAGTAGAACATGACCGTGGCGAGATACAACACCACATAGGGAATTAATATCGATACCCGAATGGGGCTGCGGAAGTTGATCCCAGCCATGTAATCGACCCAGTAGCCGAAGACAGCGAAGGCGATGAAAATGAATCCGCCCAGCCAGAAAGACCAACTCTTCCCGCCGCGCAGGAGGATGATGCTGATCACTGCGGCAGGGATGCACAACGCGTAAATGATCCACCCGTATTTCATTGTGTAGCTTTCGAAGAAAGGTTTGCGCACTGCAAAATGGACGATCAGTATGATCTGAAACACGAACGCCCAGATGACGAATAGCCTGTCGAGTTTATCCAATTCATTTAAGTTAAACATTGCACCCACAACTATACCTTATGTCGATTTTCCAGACTTGCAAAGAATGTCATTTTTCAACGATAACGACTGCATACATGCCGTGGTTCGCATTTTCGCCGGGCAGGACGTTCCCGCCAAGCACCACCTGACCTTTTGGGTATTCTTTTCCATACAGGCTCAACGTTATGACACTGTTTCCCCATAGATATTCCAGATTGGCGCCTGTATCCTGGAAACTGTTCAGCCACGAGGGTTTATTTGTATACCGATCATCGTGTGCAACATATACGATCGCGCTTTTGTCGATGCTAAAGGTGAGGAAATTCGTGTCGCTGCTGAACAGGTCTGCATTGGACGTGGCGATGTAAGATTTTCCTTCCAAAAAAGATGGGACATTTATATACACGTAATCCCGGTCGGAGTAGACCCTAACCCCGGCGGTTAATTTATCCGGGAAGTAGGAATATTGCTTTCCGCTTGCCACGCCTATAATTGTGACCGTGATCCCATTCGTGTCAGATTCATCTGACAGAGGAGGCTGACCGTCACAGCCCAGATCGCGGCTTGATATTTGCGCGACCGATACCGGGATGTTGACCGTGTAAGTGGCGTTTTTGCCATTAACGGTCGCATTGCCTGTGCGGACATCATCCGACCACCTTAATACAAATTCCATATTCGTATTGGGTGCCGCAGTCAGAACCTGGGTTTTTGTTGTATTCCTGTATTGCTCATACGTTGACGAAACCCCGCCTTCGAAGATCTTTTCGTAGCTGGCTTTGAAGCTTCCCGTCACCGATACTTTTGTGGAAAACGAACGGGAAACGATCTGCGTACTCTCGGACTTGTTCCCACAGTTGTTGATGGGAATCATTTCATCATAGGTCACAGTGTCGCTGCTTATTTCGGTCACGATGGGAGTGGGGTCACAGGCATTGATAAGGAAAGCCGCCACCAAAAGAACCCGGGAGAAAAGTTTGCCTTTCATGACAATCTCCTCTTTTTGGGAGTGTTTCGCCTGCCAGCCAAACACTCAACTAACGCCAGGCAGGCGGCGCATATCCTTATCTTTTTCCATGAAGATTTATTTCCACCTGATCGCCTTTAGGATAGTAGACCGCCCGGGACCGGTGAAAAAATATTTTTCACTATTAATACTATACAGCGGATTCCACACCCGAGTCAATGACATGAGATGGGCTGTTCAAACAGACCATGGTGATTCCAAAGCTGACAGTTTAGTGGAAAAACCGGGGCGCAGAAAATGGTTTGGGATGGTGCTTTTGCCTGAGGCATGGGAAACCGATAATAAAGTGTATTGGTTTCATGCTGAATTATATAGTTTGCAGCGATACAAAGAAAGCTCCCCGTCACTATGAACAACCGTTTTTATGAACTCCCAGCCTAAATGTTCCAGAATACCGGCGGCGGAAACTGTCGTAGCAAAGACGGTCTCGTATCCCTGATCGAGCGCCAATTTCATGCCTGCCCGGACCAACTCTGTAGCGATGCCGCGGCGTCTATGAGACTCGACCACGTATAAGCCGCCCAGTTCAGGTCGAAACTCCGGCGGCATCGTGCCGCCATTCTCCCGCAAGACGATCGTGCCGGCGAGCGCATTGTCTTCGAATGCCACAAGGCGGGAGGGGAGGCTGTTTCGGGAAACGTCTTCGAGAAAATCCTGTTCCATCTCGGCTGGTGACAAATCCTCGTAATAATCGGGCCATTGGTCGCGGAACCACTTTATCAGCGTGGGGATGGCGTCGAGATGATCTGCAAGAAATTCGATGGTTATCATGGTTGTATCCGCTTTGGGACGGCGGCACAGGTCTGCATCCGGGAAGAGCCGCATGTTCGACCTTATCCCACTTAAACTCTGGACTTCCTTTTATCCAGATAATTGAAGAGGAAAGCCAGCATGCCAAACATAAAGAGGGTGACCTGCATCGCGTAATTTTGTTTCGGCAATATCGCGTAAAAGAACAGCCATACAATGACAAAGGTGCTCATGGTCGCAATGATGATGGCGATGCGCCAGTGGAGTCCTCTAAATTCAGGAGTTTTTGTTTTCGGGCAGCCAAAGGGAGGCGAATGCCCCGGCGGAGCATGAACAGACTTTCCCACCAAACACCTTTTAAGTTCAAGGAAAAGAGTTGGGCAATGGTCAAGTACGACTCCCATGCCAATGAAGAAGTAGCCGACTTGTTTCATAACGTCCACCTGTTTTGAAAAGGCTGAAATTTGTGCCCATTTGAGGAAGTACTTCGTTATTTATACCTTGATTTTGTGGAAGTTGGAAGTAGGGGATTTGTAAGCAAGTCAATCTGGAGAGGTTTTAAAAGATGTCTTGATGTTTTTGGAATCGAATTGTGGAAAAGTTTATTGCATTTCCCAGTTGTTTTGCGTGTAGACAGCCGGGATTATCATGTCATTTGGCAGGACTTAAAACATGTCAGTACAAGTTTCAAAACATGTCAGTACAAGTCTTAAGACTTTCCAGTACTTCTTGAAGAACTTGTCCTGTCTTCTTTGTGAGGAGGACAGGGGGGACTTACCCCGAAACCAGTTACTTTTGAAGTGGGACAAATAATCGGCTTTGAGGACGCCCTGCGAACTATGTCACTAAGATTAAAGGTCTTTTTGAACACGGACAACACGGATATTGTTGAACTTCACAGAAAGATCATAATAAAGACTAGTTTTTGTCCGTGTTTTCCGTAAATTCCGTGTACAAAATTAGGCAAACAGGGCTTAAGAAACACTTTCTAAGGGGAAATGGGAAAATGCGGAAATAATAAAATCCACTTCAATACACAAACGGGATGAAGCGTTTGGTGTGGTTCATATATTCCCGATAGGAGTCACCCAAGGCAGTGACCAGCATCCGCTCTTCGATGTTGACGCGGTAACTGTATCCAATAAAGACAATGAGCGGCACGCTGACAAGGCAAAGCCAGTTGGTGAACGCGAAGCCAAATCCCAGCATGGTGATCAACGAACCGGTATAGGATGGGTGACGGATCCACTGATACGGACCCTTTGTCATCATGGTCTGACCGGACTGAACCCCAAGCTGAACGCTGAAGTATTGTCCAAGCATATAAATCGCGTACCAGCGGAAGATCACGCCGCCAATGACCAATGCGATCCCGATCCCGAATATCAAAACCGGATGCCAGGTAATCGTCGCCCAGGTTTGCATGCGTATCAGCCAATTCGCCGATAAGATGGAAGTTAACAGGCAGAGCCGCAGCACCAGATTGGAATAATGATCGTCCGCGTGTGAGCGCGCGTCAATTCGATGCGAGAAGGTGTGGATGATCTCCGGCACCAGCCAGACGAAATACCCCGCAGTGAGGACGTTTGCGGCAATTTGGTCTGTCAACACAAGCGGAAGCATGGAGGAATTCTACGCTTGCATGACTATATCGACAGAGATCTCTATCGCTGGAACGTCCCCTTTGTTCTCGAGCCAGTGCAGAGTGTTTCGATCTTCGGGCCAGCCGACTCCTGGACCATAGTCGGTATCGACGCCATCCCTGTGATCGGTGATCGTTCCCTGCAGGATGTAGACAATTCCGGGTCTGCCTTTGTGGTCGTGAAGCGGACCGAAGACGCCTCCGGGCTCGATGGTGACCATCCGCATTCGCAGTTGACGTCCCGCCATTCCCACAATTTCAGGACCAAGGTCAACCGTTGAAAGCAACGTCACCGTAACGCCTTTTGTTTCAGGGACTATCTGTTCATTACTCATCGTACTCTCCTCTATAAAATTATTGTGCTCATTTTTGGGGCATTTCGATAAAACATAATTATTATTACTCTGCCATATTAATTTCCTGTTAGTCCACGGACAAATGACCCCATCATTGTTCCCAGTGCAGTTATGGTCAAACAGTAAATTATTGTTGTGGTAATAGTCCCATTTGGGAGGCGGAGTAGGAGACAGCGAAGCCGTCCAACTAGAAAATGATGGGGCGTAGAAAACTGCCATTTTAGTACACTACAAATCCCGCCCGTCGAGATGCGCGACAGGTTAGTCACCACTTGGTTTCGCGGACAGAAATTCCTCTACGGCTTTCTGGAACTCTTGCGGCTGATCCATATTGGGCAGATGCGCCGCATCTTCGATCATTATTTTCTTCGCAAATTTTATCTTTTCTTTCATGTAATCTGCAGCCGCGAGGATATAAGGCGTATCATGTGAACCGGTGATAATGAGAACAGGGATGTTTAGACTTTCCATGCGGTCAAACGCTGGAGTTTCGGCGTTTGGGAGACGTTTCCCCAGCTCTTTGAGTTCATTAGACAACGCAATGTGATCCATTTCATAGAGTAATTTTCGCATGGTTGGATCGACCTGTTCGGGCGTCCGCCCCATGCCGTCGAACCAGATCTGGGTTTCGATCTCAGTGAGCAAATCCAGATCGCCGGATTCAAAGGCTTTCTCTGCGTCAGCAAATTTGGAGGGTTCAGGGACGTCCAAATCCAACCCGCTTGGACTCGCATCCACCATGATTAAAGCCTTTACTTTCGACGGATGCGTCAATGCGAAATCCATTGCCAAGCCGCCGCCCATGGAACAGCCCATTATGGTCAAAGGTTCATGGATGCTCAAGGCATCGAGCAATGAAACCAGATCGCTCATGTGACTGAACTCTCCCTCAACAGGTTCACTTTTTCCATAGCCGCGCATATCGTATCGAATGACCTGGTAACGTTGGGAAAAATAGGCAAATTCGTTGTTCCATTGACGGCTATCCGCCACACCGGCGTGGATCATTACGAAGGGCGCCCCTGTGCCTGCAATTTCATAATAGAGTTTTGCGTTGTCAATATTGATAAAACCAGATTTCGTTAACATTTCTCTCCTCGTAAATTGTATCTACCGATAAGATTTGGTGCCCAATGGCTTGCGCCTCCTTCTCATTTTGAGAAGGTAGGGTGTGGGGTGGTGACTGTCTCTCACCCACCGCTTTTCTTCATGCTATGTTTCTTTTTTGTCTTTTCCCCTAGGTTCTTTTTATGCAGTTTCATCAATTCTCTGAAAGCCTCATCGCGAATGCCGTTGAAGTTTTTTCTTTGCCTGAAGTTCACGAGTAGGGACGCAGCTGCCAGCCCAATGCAAATCCATAATGCCCAACTAGACCATTCGGAGTTGTTGGTTTGGAGTAGCCATCGGCTGAGGCTCCATCCAAGCAACGGCAGGGAAAAAATCAGCGAGCTGAAGAGGGCAAAGGCGCTGTATTGAAGATCAATTTCGCGATGTAGGTATTGTGAGCCGTATTGATGCAGAATGAAATTCAGAGAAAAGTAATCCTTTCTTGCATCTCCGATAACATTGAATTTGATATTAAGCTTCTTTATGATGGGTTCGACAACATATAAAAGTATGAATTGTAGAAGACGATGTGCCAGCAAACCCAAAATATAGGAAGTAAAGACAATAATGATGGATACAATCGCGGATATATCTTTCCAGTTCGCCAGGAAATCAAGGTTGTAAGGTGGTCCTGCCTTTGTAAGTATAAAAAAGAATCCTGCAAGCAGATAAACGAATCCGGCAATAATGATCTCGACCCAAAGAGTTGGTGGCAACATATTGACTCCTTTCCTACGGTCATTTTATCGCTTAATACCCTTGTAATTGATATAAAAACAGACAGTCAAAACTGTCTGTTAAGAGTAACCTGCTTGGATTTGGACTCACAACCAAGCGATTGTAGGTTTCTTTCCTGTCGGGCTATATTTTCCTTTCATCAAATGCACGCTTTCTTCGATAGCTTTTGTCCAACAAGATTTTAATCTTGTTGTATCTAAATACCAAAAATTATTTATTTATGTCATCTCTATCATATTTAGCCTTTTCATAAATGCCTTTTTTTTCAAAATCTTCTAATTTAGATTTGTGAATTTGTGCATTTAAGTATTCTGCTAAAAACAGACTTTCTAAGAGGCTTTCTTCAGTTCCTAATAATGAATAGGGGTTTACATTATACATTTTCAAAGATTGTAATGCATTTAATCGTTCGCTTGCTGGAATTATAAATTTTGTAATATGTGGAAAATACATATCATTCTTTTCTAACTTTTCATGATTAGAAAAATAAATTTTTTCATTCTGTTCTTTTAGGCAAATTGTATAAGTGCCTTGTTGAAGTTCATGTCTTTTATTGTTTCTGGGTGATTTAATTATTGCAGATATTTGGGGTATATCATCAACCAATATATGTGTGTTTTCAAATAGTTCTAAAACGCACATATAAATTGCTACTTTTTCTGGAGGGTTTGGAAGTGCTGAATTTGCAATATCCTTAAACGCAAAATTTGCTGCTATTAATGGTGATTTTGTCCAGTCAAGTAATGGGGTGGGGAAGCCAAAATGTCTTAAATACGTCAGATAATTAAATACTTGATCATCTATTTTATGATTTTCTTTAATCTGTTTATTTAATTCTTCAAATTTCGGTAGATTCCATTTCTGACCTGTGAAGGTTTCAATTTTGTTTTCCATCCCTGTAATTATTCTATAATAATTTTCAGCTAACATATTTTCCCCAATCGCTCTTTCCAATGTGGTTGTTAATTCCCAATTTGCATTAGGTTGTCCTCGGAAAATAGTATATTTAGGGCTCCAATAATAATCTTCACCAATTAAGGTCTGTTTTGAAATACGTTCATATTCATCCCAACTATCAAGTTCTTTTATTTCAAGCATTTATTACCTCTGGGAGACTTCATTTTTAACTCTTGAATACAAATTTTTCTTTTACTTTCGATAATAGTGAATATTTAAACCTTTTCTATCCACAATAATTGCGAGTATACACTCAAAAGCCCCCTCCGCCTGCTATCGCAGGCACCTCCCCCAAATATGACTGACGAACTTTAGTCGCATTTGGGGGAGGACGGGAGGGGGGCTAAAACCCTTCCGCCACGTATTCGCCCCAGACGCCGCGCAGGGCGTTGCAGATTTCGCCGAGGGTGATGTCGTTTTCCACACATTCGATGAAGAGCGGCATCAGGTTGTCGGTCCCTTTGGCGGCTTCTACCAACTTTCCAAGGTGCTGATCTACCGATTCCCGATCTCTCGAATCCCGTAACTTCTTCAACTTCTCGCGCTGACCCAACTCAATGGCGGGGTCAACCATCAGTCGTTCCAGATTACTTTCCTCTTTCACTTCAAAGGCATTCACGCCCACCACGATCTCTTCTTTCTTTTCGATGGCTTGCTGGGCGGCATAGGCGGCGTTCTGGATCTCGTTCTGCATATATCCACGCTCGATGGCGGACATGGCTCCGCCCATTTCGTCTATTTTGGCGATGTAGTCCAATGCGCCTTTTTCGATCTCATCGGTGAGTTGTTCGATGAAATACGACCCCGCCAGCGGATCGATCGAATCTGCCACGCCCGATTCATGCGCGATGATCTGCTGCGTCCGCAGCGCCACACGGACGGACTTTTCGGTGGGCAGCCACAAGGCTTCGTCCATTGAATTCGTATGTAACGACTGTGTCCCGCCGAGGACGGCGGAAAGAGCCTGGAGAGTCACGCGCACCACGTTGTTTTCCGGCTGCTGGGCCGTGAGCGTGGAGCCTGCCGTCTGCGTGTGGAAGCGCAGCTGCCATGAAGACGGCTTCTGCGCCTTGAAACGTTCGCGCATGATGCGCGCCCACATCCGTCTCGCCGCGCGGAATTTGGCAACTTCCTCCAACAGATTATTGTGCGCGTTGAAGAAGAACGAAAGCTGCCCCGCAAAATCGTCCACGTTGAGACCGGCTTTCAAAGCCGCTTCCACATAAGCAATTCCGTTCGCGAGGGTGAACGCCACTTCCTGCACGGCGGTCGAACCGGCTTCGCGGATGTGATAACCCGAAATGGAAATGGTGTTCCAGTTCGGCACGTCCTTTGCGCAGAATGAAAAAATGTCGGTGATGAGCCGCATCGATGGCGCGGGCGGGAAGATATATGTTCCGCGCGCCACATATTCCTTGAGAATGTCGTTCTGGATCGTGCCGCGCAGCTGCTTCATGTCCACGCCCTGGCGCTTGGCGACCGCAATATACATCGCCAGCAGCACGCCCGCAGGCGCGTTGATGGTCATGGATGTGGAAACTTTATCGAGGGGGATCTGGTCGAACAACTGCTCCATATCGTGGATGGAAGAAATGGACACGCCGACCTTGCCGACCTCTCCCTGCGCAATTGGATCGTCCGCATCGTACCCGATTTGAGTTGGGAGGTCGAACGCGACCGACAGCCCCGTTTGACCTTGTTCGAGCAAATAGCGGTAACGCTTGTTCGATTCTTCCGCCGTGGAAAAGCCCGCATACTGACGCATGGTCCAGAAGCGTGAGCGGTACATTGTCGGCTGCACGCCGCGGGTGTAGGGATATTCTCCCGGGTAGCCCAAATTCTCCTCGTAGGCTGAATCAGGCTCGGGCGGAGTCGCGAGGCGCGGCACTTCCATCCCCGAAGAGTTCGTGAAGCGTTCCTTCCGCTCCTTGAAGCGGTCCAATGATTTCTTAAGAGTGGTTTCCTGCCATTTTTTGAATTGTTCGCTGTTCGTCATGGTTTCACCTTAAGGTTTTGTCGATATTCGTGATGTTTTCAATTGTAATGCGTTTCAAGCGGCGAACGGGTGATATGAGGCTTGTTTTGTCCAAAATACGACGAATGTCAATTGTGCCAAGCCAACCAAAATGCTAGACTTGACGTATATGACTTAGGAGATTTAAACATGGCGAATAAAACACTTCTTTATGTCGGCGCGGCGGTATTGTTGTTGATCGGTATTTGTCTGCTGAGCTACGGCGCGTTGAGCGTGATCGGTTCCACATCCTCGCAGGGCGGCAGCAACTGGCTGACGTTCGGTCTCGGTTTCGGGTGTGTGGGCGCGTTGTTCCTCGCGGGCGGCGCGTGGATGATCTACGCCGTGTACCGCGGCGCGAAGACGGAAGTGGTGCAAAAAGTGACGATGCAGGTGGACCTGCCCGGCGAGACCAAGATCGAAGAGATGAAGTGCCGTTCGTGCGGAGGGTCGTTGAGCGCGGACAATATCAAGATGATCGCCGGTGCGCCGACGGTGGAATGTCCCTATTGCGGGACGGTCTATCAGTTGACAGAAGAACCGAAATGGTAGGGCAGTGTTTGGGGTTTGCACGTCGAATGGAGGTCGAATGAAAAAAGGATTCTTTACCGGGCTGTTGTTGATCGCAATCCTTGCGCTGACGGGGATTTCATCCGCTTCGGCGCAGGATGCCCCATATCTATTTGAGGTCAATAAAACGGATGTGAACGTCTATTGGAACGCGGACGGTACCATGAGTTTGGAGTACACGTGGACGTTCACCAACCAGCCGAACTCGCATCCCATCGACTTTGTGGATGTGGGCATGCCCAGTTATTACTACGACATCGGCTCGGTCACAGCGGATGTGGACGGGGCGCCTGTTTCCGTTTCGAAGGGCGATTACGCCGGGAACGGTTCGGGCTTTGCCGTTGTGATGGGAAACAAGACCATTCCGGCTGGCGGGCGCGGGACTGTGCATGTGTATGTCGGCAATATCACCCAGGTATTGCGTGAAGACACTTCCGACCAGAACTATGCGAGTGCGGTCTTTGGCACGACCTGGTTCGGCTCGCAGTATGTGACCGGCTCCAGCGATTACACCGTGACCTTCTTCATGCCGCCCGGCATGCAGTCGGATGAACCGCGCTGGCACGACGCCCCCAGCGGATTCCCGTCCACGCCGCAGGGTGGTTATGATGACAATGACCGGATCTACTATCGCTGGCATAACCCGAACGGTACCGCCTCGAAGGCATATCAATTCGGTGCGTCCTTCCCGCGCAGTTATGTGCCCGCCGATTCGATCTACGTCCCGCCTCCGGCTCCGCTCATCGACCCGGAGACGTTAAGCACCCTTTCCATTTTGGGATGCTTCGGTTTCATCTTTTTCGGCATTCCGATGTTGACTGTCATCGGCAACCGTCGGCGCAAGATGCAATATCTGCCGCCGCGCATTTCCATTGAGGGGCACGGCATCAAACGCGGACTGACAGCCGTGGAAGCGGCGATCCTGCTCGAACAGCCGCTCGATAAGATCATGACGATGATTCTCTTTGGTGTGCTTAAGAAGGATGCCGCCAAGGTCACCATGCGCGATCCGCTCGAATTGCAGGTGCATGACCCGATCTCCGAAGACCTGCATGATTATGAAAAGACTTTCCTAAAAGCGTTCAAACTTCCGGCTGGCAGGGAGCGGCAGGGTAAATTGCAGGAGATGATGGTGGTGCTCGTCCGCACGGTTTCCGCCAAGATGAAAGGCTTCAGCCGCAGAGAGACCGTCAACTACTACAAGACCATTACCGAAAAGGCATGGGCGCAAGTGGAAAGAGCGGACACGCCCGAAGTGAAAAGCCAGAAATTCGACGAAGCCCTTGAGTGGACGATGCTCGATAAGAATTACGATGACCGCACCCGCCGCGTCTTCCGCGGACCGATCATTGTCCCGATGTGGTGGGGGCGTTATGACCCGACCTACCGAACCGGCTCATCCGTGCCGAGAACTGTTTCCACGTCCCCGGGCACGGGGCGCACTTCGACCTCCCTCCCCGGCGCGGACTTTGCCGCTCAAATGGTGATCGGTGTGCAGACCTTCTCGCAGAAGGTGGTCGGTAATATCAACACCTTCACTGAAAAGATCACCAAATCCACCAACCCGGTGCCCAAGACGTCATCGACAGTCCGCAGCGGACGTGGCGGTGGTGGACGTTCCTGTGCCTGCGCATGTGCCTGTGCTGGTTGTGCCTGCGCCTGCGCCGGCGGCGGACGATAGTGGCGTCAAAAACCCTCACCCTGCCCTCTCCCATCGGGAGAGGGGGAAGTTGTCCAATAGAAAATTACTTTAATTGGGATGTTGTATTTGATTTTACAAATGTGAAAGAGGTGGAAGATGTCCCTGAATTTTAAAAATGTTTATAACGGAGTCCAACGTCTCCTGACGTTGGAAAAACCCGAAAGTCGGGAGACTTTCGAATCCGAAGCAAAAATTTATCACTATCTCCGCGAGGACGGACCTGAAAAATCGCGCATCCATCTGCGCATCGACCCGGGCGGGGACGGCACGCTGATCGTCAACGCCAACAATGTGATGCACCTCAACCCAACGGCGGCGTTCATGGCGTGGTTGATCTTGGAAGGAAAAACGGAAGGAGAAAAGGTTTCTGCCTTGCGTTCCAAATATTCTGTTTCAAAAGCTCAGGCTCAGGCAGACCTTTCAGACTTCAACTTCCAACTTGACGAACTCATCCGCCCGGACGGCGCATGTCCCATTCACGAACTTGAACTGGACATGAACATGCCGTTCAGCGCCCGCCCGTCCGCGCCGTACCGCATGGATTTGGCGGTGACCTATCGCTGCAACAACGATTGCGCGCATTGCTACAACGCCCGCGAGCGGAACTTCCCTGAGCTGTCCACGGAGCAATGGTTCGCAGTGCTGGACCAGCTCTGGGCGTTGGGCGTGCCGCATATCGTCTTCACCGGCGGCGAAGCGACCCTGCGGAATGACCTGCCCGAACTCATCCGCCATGCCGAATCCAATGGACAGATCACCGGACTTAACACCAATGCCCGTCGACTTTCCGATGAAAAATATTTGCAGAGTCTGATCGATGCCGGTCTGGACCATGTACAGGTCACGGTTGAGTCGTGCGATGAACAGATCCACGACGAGATGATGCGTGCCAAAGGCGCTTTCAAACAGACCATTCGCGGGCTGAAGAATGCGCTGGCATCCAAACTTTATGTGATGACCAATACCACCATGCTGAACACGAACGTCCATACCCTGCCCGATACGCTTGATTTTCTGGCGGACATCGGCGTTCCGACCATCGGTTTGAATGCGCTTATTTATTCCGGCAACGGTCTTACAGTGGGAACTGGACTCAAAGAAAGCGAGTTGCAGCCCATCCTTGATATTGCCACCCAAAAGACCAACGAGCGCGGACAGCGCCTGATCTGGTACACGCCCACTCAATATTGCGAGTTCGACCCCACCGCAAATAATTTGGGCGTCAAAGGCTGCACCGCCGCGTTATACAGCATGTGCATTGAATCGAACGGCAATGTCCTGCCGTGTCAGTCGTACTATCATCCGCTTGGGAACATGCTCACTGATTCGTGGGACTCGATCTGGAATCACGATCTCTCTGTGCAGCTGCGTGAACGTCATAACCTGCCCGCCAAATGTGACGGCTGTCCCGTCGTTGCTGAATGCGGCGGCGGATGTCCGCTGCGGGTGGAAGATCACCGCGCAGAGAATCTTGTGAACCTGCCCGTTGTCCATTGATCGTTCGCTGTCGGCAGTTGTAAATGCTCGTTAGGAGGCACCATGAAATTATCTGACCTTTTCAAAAAGACCGAACCGCTGCCCGAAGGGCTCCTTCATAAACAGGCGGAGTCTCAGGATAAAAAGCCCTATCGTGTTCACCTGCGTTTGCGCAAGGACGGCTCCGGCATCTTCATCGTCAACGCCTCGACCGTTCTGCATCTCAACCCCACCGCGGCGGAGTATGCCTATCACTTCATCAAAGGCACCGAACCGCAGGAAGCCGCCAAACAGGTCGCTTCGCGTTATCGCGTTCAGAGGAAGGATGCGCTCGAGGATTATCAGAATTTTCTGGACCGCATCGAAACGCTGGTCTCTGAAGTGGATGTAGACCCCGTCTCCTACCTCGACTTTGAGCGGGTCGCGCCCCATTCAGCGGAACTCACCGCGCCGCTGCGCCTCGACTGTGCGCTCACGTATCGTCTCCCCGAAGGGACTCACGCCGAGTACGCTCCCGTCAAACGCGTGGACCGCGAGTTGACCACCGAGGAATGGCAGTCCATTCTCGATAAGGCTTGGCTCAAGGGCGTTCCGCATGTGACGTTTACCGGCGGCGAACCTACCCTGCGCGAAGACCTTCCGAAGCTCATCGCACACACCGAAAAGAACGGACAAGTCTGCGGCTTGCTCACCAACGGGCTGAAACTTGCCGACAAGGAATATCGTCAACTGCTTTTGCAGACCGGTCTCGACCATCTGCTTTTCCTGTTACAGCCTCAGAGCGAAGAGTCGTGGCACGCGCTTGAAGCGATCATGCCCGAAGACATCTTCGTCACTGTGCATCTCACTTTGGATGAGCAGACCGCAAAAGATATCGACGCCATACTTGAGCGTCTCGCCGCGCTGGATGTGACCAGTCTCTCCGTCAGCGTTGCGGATGTGTCGCTCAAATACGAATTGAACGACCTCATGCAAAAAGCCGCCGACCTCGATCTCGCACTGGCGTTCGATTTGCCCGTCCCGTATTCGGCGCAGAATCCCGTTGCGATGGAAACCGAAGAGGATGAAACTCCCTCCGGCGCGGGCAAAGCCTGGTTGTACGTCGAACCCGATGGCGACGTCCTGCCGACGCAGGGCATGGCAGATCACGTGCTCGGCAACTTCCTTCGCGACGATTGGGAAAAGATATATCATCCGGAGTCCGAAATCTCCTGATTTCGGTTGTGCAATATCGGGAGATATTGCACTCCTTTTATGGATTGGCACGCTCGTTACCTTCAGCAAGCCGCATGGACGCGTAACCTGCGTGCCTATCTATTTAACAAGGCGGGATTAAAGGATGCGCGCCGCGTGCTTGAAGTGGGATGCGGCACAGGCGCGATCCTGCGCGAGCTTGAAACTCCCGCCGCGCTTCACGGCGTGGACCTCGACCCTGCCGCGCTGACCCAGGCTTTGGTCAACGCCCGAGCCGCTTCACTCACCCGCGGAAACGGACTTTCCCTTCCATACTCTGATTCGACATTTGATATCGTCTATTGTCATTACTTCCTGCTGTGGGTGAATGATCCCTTGCAGGCTGTTTTGGAAATGAAGCGCGTGACCAGCCGCGGCGGATACGTCCTCGCGCTGGCAGAGCCGGATTACTCCGCGCGCGTGGACAAGCCCGAAGCGTTGCGTCCGCTGGGGGAGTGGCAGCGGGAAGCGTTGAAACGGCAGGGAGCAAATCCCAGTTTTGGCGCGCAACTAGCGGAGACATTTTTTCAGGCGGGGATAACGCTCAAAGAAACAGGGACAATTCAAGGCGCGGAGAATGAGCCGTCTGTTCGGGAGCGGGAAATGGAATGGGCGGTGATCGAGGCTGATCTGGCAGAATCCGTTTCGAGTGTGGAAATCCAAAAGATGAAACGGTTGGATGAAAAAGCCTGGGAACGCGGTGAGCGCGTGCTGTATGTGCCGACCTATTTTGCGTGGGGGCAGGTTGTTTAAAGAAACCTTTGCTGTGCTACACTTGCGATATGGAAATCTGTTATCTTATCGCCTTTCCCGATGAAGAACATAAAATAGCGCCCGTCAAGGAATCGATCAAGGGGCTTAAGGATGCGCCGTATTTTCAGCCGGTGGATATCGACCTTGTCAGCCTCGGCGATGAGACGATCCTGATCGAGGGGCATGCTGTTTCGGTCGTGCGCCATCAATATGACGAGTATGTGCAAATGATCGAAGCTCGTTTTACGCTGAAGGATTTGTTCGACCCATCCATGCTGCAGGAGCGGAAGAAGATCGAAAATGCCCTGCAGAGCAAATACATTCCTGAGAAGTTTCGGCAGAGCGAACTTTTCGAGGAATATACTGTTCTGCTTGTGGACGAGATCAAGCAGTCGCCCGATAAATGGATCGATAAGAATGCGCTCGATATTTCGCGCTTTATCCGTTCGCAGCGCGATACGTTCGATAAGAATGAGATCGCAGAGATTTTGGGTTCGCGCACGCGTTACTCCGACGCCGAATTGACCCTCGTGGATTGGGAAGGCGCGGTCATCATCGCCCCGAACGGCGATTATCGTTCGGATATTGTCCTGCTCAAGATCGGCAATTATCAATTGCTCCGCTACCGCATGCTGGATGATTCCATTGAGACATTGCTCGATAAGATCAACGAATCGTTCTTCGAGAACAAACGCCGCGTGCGCGCCACGCGCGGGTTGATGCGTCAGATCGCGGAACACAAACTGGAGCTGATGCTCGACTTCGAGCGCACCGAACAAAACCTGTTGTTGATCGGTGATTGGTACACGGCAAAATTATATGAAGCCATCCAATCGGAACTGTATCTCAAGGATTGGAAGGAAAGCGTCCGCACCAAGCTGGATAATCTTGAGAACATCGTTCAAACCATCAAGGACAATCTCTCTGTTTCGTGGGAAAACCTCATGGACCGCGTCCAATTGGCGCTTTGGATGCTGATGCTGCTTGGTTATCTTTATCTGTATTTTTTGGATGCAGGCTGGATCGTCGTCACGCAACGATAGGGGCTATTTCGCGGGCGAACTCGAAAATTTGTCGTCATTTCGTAAGGGAGAAAAATAGTTTGTGTATGGTATCCTTGGCGAAAATTTTCCAAAGGATGTCATTATGAACAGACTCAAGTTGTTGCTGGCGCTTGTCGCGCTTCTCGTCTCCACTCTGGCTTGTGCCACCTTGTTTGGAGACGAATCCTACTCGGACGAGGATTACTACACCGAGGAAGATCCCGGGTTTGTGACCGATGAAGCCCCGGCTCAGGATTATGAGCCCTCAACTGGGTCAGTTTCTGGAGCCGATTCCTGCCCGGTCTTGACCGACAAGATCCTTCAGATCGCTACAACTCCGAGTGATAGTGAAGCGGAGACCATGGATGAGGAAGTTACTCTGGTCAGTTATCTGGTAAATGGGGACGAAATTTCCGACCCGGTCTATGAGAGCGTCTCATCCGATTTGCAGTCTGAGCAGGATGATGAAACCACTCAGTACGATATCTGGAACTACTACACAACTCTGATTCCTCCCCAATCCCGCAGTGTTCTTACAGAATATGTCATCTCCACTGACGGCGTGGACGGCACGCTTGCGTCTGTTGCTCAGACCGAGAGCGACCCAAATTCCTGGGCATTGTTCGTGGATATTGCCGATGTGGCTGACCGCTATAACCTGACCTACACCCTTTTGCATGAATTTGGTCACCTGCTTACACTGGGACCCAACCAGGTTCCGCCCAGCATTGCCGTCTTCAACAACCCGGATGATGACAATATCTATTTGCAGGAATCTTCCAACTGCCCCAATTATTTCCCCGGTGAAGGCTGCGCCAACGCCAATTCCTACATTGATGGTTTCTACTATCAATTCTGGGATGATATCCACGATGAATGGAACGATATCAACCTCGAAGAAGATGAAGATATTTATTATCAAAAGCTGGATGATTTCTACTATAAGTATCAGGATCGCTTCCTGACCGATTACGCCGCGACCAATCCCGAAGAGGATATTGCCGAAAGCTGGACGTTCTTTGTTCTGGGTCCGAAACCTGCCGGCAATTCCATTGCCGAAGAGAAGATCCTTTTCTTCTATCAGTATCCTGAACTCGTTCAACTTCGCTCGGAGATCCTTTCCAACCTGTGTGTGAACTTCCCGCAATAGATACAAGAAGCCCGCTAATTTGCAAATAGAGGTGGAAATAAAATGAAGATGCAGATTCGAATATTATTCACCGGCTTGCTCCTGCTTGCTGTTTCGCTGGCTTGTAAAATGCTGGCAGGCGGGAGTGAGCCGGGTGGTGTGACCTCTTCCGGTGAACTTGAGTTTAACTTTCCCACACCAACACCCATGCCAACGGCGGTCACTTCCTGTCCGGCAATTACCGATGAGGCGATCCGCCTCGCGTTGGTTGAAAATGCTCCAGATAGAAATCAACCATTGCTGGATAATGTTCTTCTCGTGCGTTATAAGATCTCAGATGAAGAATTATCAGACCCATTGTTCAACCCGGATGCAGGAAATTTTGAAGCGATCCAAAAAGACGTGGATAATCAGGAACGGGTCTGGAATTATTTCAAGGCGTTGATCCCTTTTGATCAGCGTAAATTTCTTTCCGAGTTCATCATCAGTTCGGATGGTAAAAGCGGTCTGCTGGCGGCTGTTGCACAGACCAATTCAAACCCCGAAAAGTGGGTTTTGATGGTTGACCTTGCCGATACAAACGATCCGTATGAGTTGACATATACGTTTATCCATGAATTTGGACATTTGGTTACGCTAAATCCGGAACAGGTTCCGCCCAGTTTGGAAATTTTCAAGCATCCGGATGACCGAACCACCTACTTTCAGGAACTTGCCGCCTGTTTTACTTATTTTCCCGGCGAGGGTTGTTCCAATCCGGGCTCTTATATCGACGATTTCTATAACGAATTTTGGCTGGATATATACGATGAGTGGAATAAGATCGAGTTCGAACCGGATGATGAACAATATGTCGAGAGTATGATGGCGTTCTATGAAAAGTATCAAGACCGCTTCGTGACAGACTACGCAGTGACCAGACCCAGCGAAGACATTGCTGAATCTTTTACTTTTTTTATTTTGAGCCAAAAACCTGCCGGTAACACCATTTCAGAAAAGAAAATACTATTTTTCTATGATTACCCTGAATTGGTGGCGTTGCGTGACGTTATTCTTCAGAATGTATGTCAGAATTTCCCTCAATGACCTTTGGAGGAATTTTAAATAAATGACCCGTATTCCTATTGTTGAATCCTATTGGGTGGAGGAAGATCGTTTTCTGGCTGGCGAATATCCCGGCGGATATAACCCTGAAGAGGCGCGTAGAAGGATCGACGCCTTTCTTGAAAGCGGAATTCGCACTTTTATCGATCTGACTCAGCCGCATGAACTTGTCCCTTATGAGCCGCTTCTGAAGGAACAGGCTCATATTTATGGACACATGACCGTCTATCATCGTTTTGCAGTTCGCGACCATGGCGTGCCTTCTGCGGAGACCATGAATCAGATCCTCGATGCGATCGATTCTGCCATTCAAAGCGACAGTCCGGTTTATATCCACTGTTGGGGCGGAGTGGGGCGGACCGGAACCGTGGTGGGATGCTATCTTATTCGGCATGGCATGACGCCTCAGCAGGCATTGAAACGGGTCAACGAACTATATCGGACTCGTCCGCTCGATTATTTTTTGCATACTTCGCCCGAGACCGAAGAACAAATGGAGTTCGTGCGAAATTGGCGCGAAATACCCGTGCCGGGTCATCGGTCCAAACACCGATACTGCGAGGGATGATTGGTGTGTGATTGAAGTTCCATTGCAGGGATGGGAAACTGACAGGGGTATGTTAAGATGAATCCGCTTTGGGTGGCGTAAAAAGTTTGTAGATTTGAGACAACTTTCCGGTTCGTGTGAGGCGGTTGTGTCATAAGTAAGACATGAGTATGGGGAGGATGTCGGGAAATTGGAAGTATAATTTCGAGACATTTGGAGGCATTTTTGGAAACTTTGGAACAGGAACCGCTGGCTGAAAATACTCAACCGGTGGAGGAATCAGCAAGCTGGAAGCGTTTCTTCCTTGATATTTTCGAGACGTTAATTCTGGCTGTCATTTTGTTCGTTGGTATCAATGCTGTTTCGGCGCGCGTTCGTGTGGATGGTTTCAGCATGCGCCCGACGCTCGATGATGGTGAATTTGTTTTGGTGAGCAAGCTGAGCTACAAGTTCGGCGACTTTAACCACGGCGATATTATCGTTTTTCATTTCCCGTTGAACCCGCAGGAGGAATTGATCAAACGCGTGATCGGCGTGCCCGGCGATACCATCCGTGTTCAGGATCAGCGTGTGTTTGTGAACGGACAGCAGTTGAATGAGACCTACATTGCCCATCCGCCGCAATACTCAGGCGAATGGACAGTGCCGGACGGGTATCTTTTTGTGCTCGGTGACAACCGCAATAATTCGAACGATTCAAAAGATTGGGGCATGCTGCCCCAGGAGAATGTGGTGGGGAAGGCGATCTTGATCTATTGGCCCCCGCCCATGTGGAATGTGCTCGATCATCCGGAAGTGGTTGCTTCGCAATAAGAGGATTTCGCAATGAACGAGAATACCGACGCGTTGACTCCGTGTGTTGAATGCCATGCTGGTCTATTGCGCCCGCGCCATGTCACCTACTTTACGTGGCTGGGCGGCGAGTTGATCACTGTGCCGCATTTCCCTGCCTGGGTGTGTGATGTGTGCGGCAGACGCGAATATGACGAACGGGCGATCCAGTGGTTGAACATTATTCTGGACCCGAACGCGGGCAAGCCCACTCAATTGAACCATCGTACTCCGCCTCATACCCGACCTCAAGCTGGTGTGCGCTCGCCGATGCCTAAATCTTGATTTTGGATTTCTCTCATGTCTCTTGATGCTGTTTCATCCAGAACCTATCGATTTGTCCTTGCCGACGTTTTGACGTCGGGTTATCGTGTTGCGGGGAAGATCGCCGTTACAACACATGGGGCGATGGGTTTTTTGAATGACCCAACCCATTCGACATTGGAAATTCATGACGGGCGCATGGCGCGCCTGCACATGCCGACCAAGCTGATCGATCATTTTGAGTTGGTGCGCACCATGAAAAATAAGATCCACGCGGTTTGCCTTCAGCGGCGCGAGGATTTGGGTCCGCAGGCGATTGTGCGCGGCGGTTTCACCAGCGTGGTGGAATATCCCATCCGTGTGACAACGTCGGTTTTTGAGATCGAAGGGACCATGGAACTGCCGGGTCGTTTCGACTTCGCCGGGCTGGTCTCCGATGGGACGCGTGAGTTCCTTCCCATTTTCAATGCCACACTGACTGCCATCCTGATTCCCAGCCTTCGCGTGCAGACTGCCGGGATGCTGGTCAATCGAAAATTGATCGATCTGGTGGCGCTGCTCAACCAGCGTGTTAAACCTGAGTGAAATCGATCCCCAAAACTTCTTGACGCGTACTCAAGTGGGTGATAAAATCCGCCCGCTTAAGAAATGCCCCCATCGTCTAGTGGACTAGGACGCAGCCCTTTCAAGGCTACGACCGGGGTTCGAATCCCCGTGGGGGCACAATTTAGCAGCAGCCGCCTGAAAAGGCGGTTTTTGTTTTAACAACCCTTTCGCATGGAGCATATTCAAAGATATAATTGTTTTCATTGAATAGCAGGGAAAAATTTTTTGAAGAGGTGGAATTATGTTTTGTCAAAATTGCGGCACAGAATATGACCCAAAGAAAGTTCGGTTTTGTGCAACATGCGGTGAAAAGTTTCATAGGAACGAAACAAAGAAGGAACTCATTCAAAGCCTCAATGACATTGAGAATGAACAACGCGGTTATGTGGTCTTGCAGATTCTTTCCCTCCTGCTGATTGTTTTAGGTTGGGGTGTCATCATTGGCGGATGGGCGTGCTCATTTTATCTTTCGAATCCATTTAGTACAGCAGAAATTACTCTTCCTAATGTACAAGGTACTGTGATTCAGAGTACCATGAATTACGCAGTTTTATTTGGTGGTGGAATAGTAAGTACCATCATAGGTTTATCAATGGTTGCATCCGGACAGGTCTATCTTGCCTTCCTTGATCTTCGCAATGATACATATACCATCAAAGAATTTATTCGCCTCTATATCGAAGAGCGTAACACCCCTACGTGACATACTGCCGCGCCTGGTCACATACCGGTGTGGTGACAATCTCCCCACAACCATCTTTCATTGGTATAATCTCGCCAGTTCGATATAAAAGACAAGCGCAAAGATAAGTAATTCAACAACGGTTCAGAGAGTCGCCGGTGAGTGCGAGGCGACCCGCCAATGAGTGAAATCCACTTTGCCCAGGTCATTCTCGGAGAGACGTGAGTCATAAGAGAATCGGGAGCGCCCGTTAGCGCGCATCCAAGGCCCCCACCCTGCCCTCCCCCAATTTCTTAAGAAATTGGGGGAGGGTGGCAAAGCCGGGAGGGGGTAAAAGCAGGTGGCACCACGAGACGCCCCTCGTCCTGCAAACGGAACGGGGCGTATTTTATTTAATGCACGTGGAGGTGCAACATGCTCGATATCAATTTGCTTCGTGAAAACCCCGAGATCGTCCGCAAATCGCTGCAGGACAGGCAAAGCGACCCTGCGCCCGTCGATTCCATTTTGGAGTTGGACGAAAAGCGCCGCAGTCTGCTTAACGAGGTTGAGCAATTAAAGGCGGAGCGTAACGTCGTCAGCAAAGAGATCGGCAAAATGAAAGACGCATCAGAACGCCAGTCCAAGATCGAGGCGATGCGTGTGGTGGGCGATAAGATCGCAGAGTTGGATAAGGAAGTGGCGGGAGTCGAATCCGAACTTAATTATTTGATGTCCACGCTGCCGAACATTCCCGATCCGCGCACGCCGTATGGGAAGGATGACAGCGAGAACCCGGTGATTAAGACGGTGGGTGAGCCGCGCAAATTTGACTTCACTCCGCTTCCGCACTGGGACCTCGGGCCTGCGCTCGGCATCATTGACTTTGAACGCGGCACCAAGCTGACCGGCTCGCGGTTTTATGTGCTGCAAAAAGCTGGTGCTCGTTTGCAGCGTGCCCTGATCGCATGGATGCTCGACCTGCATATCCGCCAGGGATATCAGGAAGAGTATTTGCCGTTCATGGTTAAGACTGCCACGGTGTATGGTGCCGGTCAACTGCCGAAGTTCGCTGATAATCTTTACAAGGATCATGAGGAAGATTATTACTTCGTGCCGACAGCGGAGATTCCGCTTACGGGTTTGCACATGGAAGAGATACTCGATGAAGCGGCACTTCCGCGATATTACACAGCCTATACTCCCTGTTTCCGCCGTGAGAAGATGAGCGCCGGGCGTGATGTGCGCGGCATCAAACGCGGACATCAATTCGACAAGGTCGAGATGTACATCTACTGCAAACCGGAAGAATCCGAGGCGATGCACCAGAAGATGCTGAAGGATGCGGAAGAGACTTGTGCAATGCTGGGGATTCCGTACCGTGTGAAGCAGCTCTGTACGGGTGATATCGGCTTTGGCGCGACGATGACCTACGACCTCGAACTCTGGGCTCCCGGCTGTAATGAATGGCTGGAAGTTTCGTCGGTTTCGAACGATACGGATTTCCAGGCACGCCGCGCGAATATCAAGTTCCGCCCGGCGGACGGGGGCAAGGTCAAGTTCCCGCATACGTTGAACGGCTCCGGTCTGGGTCTGCCGCGCGCGTTGATCGCTGTCATGGAAAACTATCAGCAGGCGGACGGTTCCATTGTGGTGCCTGAAGTCCTGCGTCCATGGATGGGCGGTATCGACGTCATCAAGCCGTGACGGTCAAAACGAAAACGGGTTAATATTCGTACATAAGGCATCGGAGATTATGATCGCGTCCGATGCCTTTTCATCTCAAAGGAGAGAATAAATGGACCCTGAGTTTTGGAAGTTGTTCGGTCAGGTGTTTTTGGAGGTCTTTACTTTTCTGGTTTTGATCTTCGGCTTGTTGGGTTTATTGATTCCCGTTTTTCCCGGCTTGGTCGTGATGTGGATCGCCACTTTGATCTACGCTATTTTCCAAACTTCATTGGGTGCCATGACTTGGGTCGGCTGGCTTCTATTTGCCCTTATCACGATATTGATGGTTGTGGGCAACGTCATTGACAATGTAATTATTGCCAAGCACGTCCGCGATAAGGATGTGCCGTGGAGTTCGATCCTTTGGTCGTTCGCGGCGGGGATTGTTCTCAGCTTGTTCTTTACGCCCATTATCGGCATCATCGCTTCGCCTGTGGCTTTGTTCCTCGCGGAATGGCGCAGGCTCAACGACAGGGACTCCGCAATGGCTCACACCAAGGCGTGGATGACCGGCTGGGGCTGGGCTGTCGCGGCACGGATGGGCATCGGCATGGTCATGATCGTATTTTGGGGTCTGTGGGCTTGGACAACTGCGTAGTATAGTTAGAGTACTTAAAAGTTCCAAAACTATAGGAGATCAATATGGATACATTTGAACAAATTCTTTCCATTCTGGGTTTTGTGATTCGGGCGCTCGGTTTTTCAGTGCTTGGATACGGCGTTGTGCGTTTCACACTTGACGCCTATTACAAGGCTGTATGGCAGGTACAGATCGCCATTGCAATTGGATTCTTTGCCCTGCTCATCGGGTTAACGAATTATTCCAGCCCTGCTTCGATGGGAACATTTGCCATCGGCGCGAGCGTGGCTTTGTTCATGCAGTTTTCTGGCAAGAAGGAAGAATCGGAAGAAGAATCTTCCAAAAAGAAATAGATAAAATACAAAAAGAGGCTTGACTTTTATGGTCAAGCCTCTTTTTGTTTGCAATCATGTTTATTTCTTCGCGTTTTGCGCCGCCTCGATCAACGCAGATTTGAACTTTTCACCCTCTTCATCTTTTCCCAATGGCAGGAAAAGTGTGCCTTTTTCGGGGGTATCTGTGGCGATGCCTGAAATATTCATTCCCGTATCGGGAATCATTTTGTAGAACGAACTTTTCTCATAATCTTCCACCGTAATATCGCGCAGCTGCAGAGACTTGATATACAGCGCGTTCTGGTCCACGTTATCGGCGAGGATGAGCCAGCGGTCGGTCAGGATAACCGTCTGCACCAGCAGTTTGGGACCTGCTCCGCCGCCGAATAATCCCTTTTTGATCTTTTCCGAAGTGGACACGATGCACATCACCGGGTTGGCAAGAATATCACCGAGGTTGTGTTTTTCAATATAAGTATTTATGCTTTGCGTAACATTGGCAGGAATATCTGCAAACGCGATCTCTTTTGTGGAGCGGTTGTAGTCACCCATACAATCCTCGTTAAATGTAAGGGCGACCCAAATGGGTCGCCCAAGATTTTATTAGAACGAAACCGGCTTGCTCAACATGGCTGTGAGCAGTTTTGCCGAATTCTTCAGATCTTCGTAATCGACCATCTCCGAAGCGGAGTGGATGTAGCGGCACGGAATGGACAGCGCTCCTGCCATCACACCGGCTCGGGTGATCTGGATCGCGCGCGCATCAGTGCTGCCAACGAGCAGGACTTCACGCTGATAGGGAATCTTCGCCTTCTCTGCGGTATTGACCATCCACTCGACCACGCGTGGGTCGGAGAGCATACCCGGGTCGCGGACTTTCACGCAGGGACCTTTGCCCAACTCCATGGACATTTTCAACGAAGCAGGCGTATCACCCGTCCCGGTCACGTCGATGGCAATGCCGATCTCCGGGTCGATGCCGTAGGCGGCTGTCCCTGCACCGCGCGTGCCGACTTCCTCCTGCGTGGTGAAAACGAAATACAGATCATTCGGCGTGGACTTGATCGCCTTCAATGCCTCGATCAGAACCACCACACCCGCGCGGTCATCCAACGACTTGGCGACGAGGCGGTTGCCCATTTCCATGTAGGAGCGTTCGAATGCGCCAAAGTCACCGATCTGTACGGGACAATTCTTGCGGCTGGTGGCACCCACGTCAATGTACATTTTGCTCATGGATGGGATGTCATTGACCGATTCCAACTTATCGAAACCGACCACACCGGTTGTGCCGTTCAAAAAGCGGATGCGTGCGCCGAGCGTATAACGCCCGAACACACCGCCCACATTCGTGAAGCGTACAAATCCGTTCTTATCCACATGGCTGACGATCACGCCGATCTCATCCATGTGAGCCGCGAGCATGATGCGCCGCGGATTCTTCGACTTCGTCGTCGGCTTCTTGTGGACGATCAGGCTGCCCATTGCATCCACACGAATTTCATCGGCAAAAGGTTTAACTTCCTTTTGCACGATCTTGCGGATGGCATCTTCGTACCCCGAGGGGGCGAAGGTTTCGGTAAGCGTTTTGAGTAATGGTTTCATTGACTATTTTCCCAAAGTGAATTTTTCACCAGCAGCATAACTCTTGCTGTCATTCTTCGTAAAAACGTGCGCCCTGGCACTGCCCATCACAGTCCATTCTTCATCAGCCCTGCCGATGATGGCTGTATCTTCATCGATGCCGATCATCACTTCACCTTCATGCAGGCGGTTGCGGGTGACGGAGACCAGCGGCTTGCCGAAGATCGGAATGGCGTCAAAGTGGGGGAGGATAAAGGCAGCCGGGACAAACCCAAAGACCGGAATGGTGCGCGATCCCAACATCCGAAAATCGGGAACCTCACGCCCAAGGATCATCGCGCCTGCCGAGCATCCCGCGTAGATTCCGCCGCGGTCCCAAACTTTTTCAGCCGCCTGCCAAACGAGACTATCCTTCATCGTCATGTATAGATAGGCTGGACTGCCGCCTGAAAAATAGACGAGGTCCGCCTCTTCCACCGCCGCGGCATGATTCAGGTCATTGGCACTTTCCTTGTCTATGACCTTGAGCGCCTGCACTTCCGCGCCGAGCGCGGCAAAGTGCTCCTCGCCCATCTTCATCCAGCGACCGACACTTGCATCGCCTTCCTGCCCCGCCGCCGTCGGCAGACATACCACGCGCGGCTTGCGTCCATTTGCGCCGCAGTTCGCTAGCAGATATGCATCGACGTCATTCATTACAGGCAGGTATTCGCCGGAGCCTAATAAAGCGATAAGACCATTCATGACTACCTTCTAAAGTTTTCTTTTCTAATTTATCTTTTCAAAACAGCGGGCGTTATTTCCTGTAAAGCGCTATACAAAAGATTTAACGTGTTCTTCCAATCGTCCACGCGTGAAACGCTGACGGGGCTGTGCGTGTACCGATGCGGCACCGAAACCGAAACGACGGGCACACCCGCGCGGGCTTGTTGGATCGCGCCTGCATCCGTGCCGCCTCCGCCGGGTTGGCGGAATTGATAAGGGATATTGTGCTTCGTGCCGACTTCCGCGAGAAAGCCGACCAGTCGCGGGTCGCTGATAACGGGTGAGTGCGCCGGATAAATGGCAGGACCCAACCCAAGCTTGGTATTGTAGGTGTAGTTCTCCTTGCCGTCATAATCGGGCAGGTCACGCGCGGGAGTTGAATCGATGGCGATGGCGACATCCGGGTCGAAATAATATCCAGCCACTTTTGCTCCGCGCAGCCCGATCTCCTCCTGCACGCTGAATGCAAGGCAGAGTTCGATATGCTTTGGCGCTTTCTTGAGCAGCTCGATCAGAATGGCAACACCGATGCGGTCATCGATGGATTTCGACATGATGGACGGTCCCACCTGGCGGAACTTGGTCGCAAACGTCGCGCGGTCGCCGATCTTGGCTTTGCCTTCCGGACCCAGGTCAATGCGCATGGAGTCAACATCCACTGTGTGGCTGCGTTCGCTGTAATCGGTCATGTGGATGGGTCTCGCGCCGATCACACCGGGTGTGTGGTCTTTGCCGACAATGACCTGTTTGCCGACGAGATGCCGCTCATCGATGCCGCCGACGGTCTTGAATTGATAGAACCCGTCGCCTTCGTCGTTGACGATCATGAAGCCGACTTCGTCCATGTGGGCATCGAGCAGCACGCGGAAAGGTTTTCGTCCCTGCTGGGTGCGGGCTTTTTTGCGGACCAATACACTGCCGAGTGCGTCGATTTTGACTTCATCGGCGTACGGCTTTACGGCGTCGAGAACGATTCGGCGCACTTCACCTTCATCGCCGGAGACCGCCATTGAGTTACAGAGTTTTTCGAGGAGTTTGATTTGAGGGTTGCCAATGGAAAGCATCGATTAATCCCAGACAATTCTTTCAATAAAATCCGCTTCAAGCGAAGCGACGAATTCAGCCAGCAAACGACCTGCGCGCTGCACATCTTTCATGGCGATCACTTCCACAGGCGTGTGCATGTAGCGCAGCGGAATGCTCATTACCATCATCGGCACGCCTTCTGCCTGTAGCTGCATATCGTCCGCGTCGGTGGATGAATATTCGGGCATGGTCTCTTCGGAGAATGGAATTTCGACTCTTTCGGCAACTTCCTTGAAGCGTTTGTAAATGTACGGGTGAATGCTCGGTCCGATGCCCAGCGTCACGCCTTTGCCGATGGCGAAGGTTTCGTAATTACTCGCGCCTGTCCCTTTGCCGAAAGTCACATCCACTGCGACGGCGATGGTGGGGCGCTTTTGGAACGTGCTTGTCAACGCGCCGTATCCGCCGACCTCTTCCTGTGAGGATGCGACCGCCCAAACATCCCAAAGATGGGTTTTGGACTGAAGCTCTTCGAGGCAGACGGTGAGCGCGGCAACGGATGTACGGTTATCGAGCGAGTGACCGCTGACGGTTCCGCCCGACATTTCAACTGCTTCTGTTCCGAAAGAGATTCTGTCGCCGACACGGACCCGCTTCGAGACTTCGTTGGGAGTGAGTCCTGTATCGATGAGCAGATACCTCATCTCGACCACGCCGCTGCCTTCACCTGCAGGGAGCAGATTTGCTGGCGGCATAACGATCACGCCATAAAGGTCTTCCTTCGTCCCCGAGGCGTGGACTGTGACCGGTGTTCCCGGCAGGACGCGCGAGTCGATCCCGCCGATATAGGTCATCTGCAGAAAACCGTCCACGATACGGGTGACCATCATACCGATGGCGTCCATATGGGCGGCGATCATTACAGAGGGGCGGGGGCTTTTCTTTAGCGTACCCTGCTTCAGTCCAAGAACCGAGGCGAGGTTGTTTTGGGAGATATCATCCACCAGTGGAGTCCACTGCTTTTTGATGAGGTCCGCTGCGGGAGTTTCATCCCCGGAAAGACCGGAGACTGAGATAAGGGATTTTAGAAATGGGAGAATGTCGCTCATGGTGTGCCAAATGCGGTTGGGGATGGTGAAGGTGTGCCTGAAGGTGTGGGTGTGGAAGATGGTGTGGGTGTACTTGTCGGCGTGTTTGATGGAGTTAATGTAATTGTGGGTGTGTTCGACGGTGTTGCCGTGGGTGTTAATGACGGGGTTAGTGTTGCTGTATCCGAAGGGGTTATTGATGGGGTATATGTGTCTGGCAGGAAGAAAGTTTGCGTGGCGGTGGGGGTGCCGGTTTCTGTCGGGGTGGGTGTTTCACTGGGCGTGAGCGTAATGGAAGGCGTGAAAATGATCGGGGTTTCGGTTGCAGGACTTGTAAGTTCAAGGGAAGGTGTTGTGCTGGGGGTGGGTGTTGCCTCTTTTGGGTTGGGTGCGAATGATAGACAAACAAACCCGGCACAATAACACGGAAGGGTGGCAATAATTACAGCAAGGAGTCGCATGCGGCGGCGTGCGCGGGGGGTATCGGCATCCAGCATAACGGTTCGATTATAATGCATGAGATTGGGTAACTTTATATGATTCCACTTCACCTTCGCATTGCCGGTTTTCTTTCGTATCACGACCCTGTTGAGTTGGGTTTCGAAGCGGTTAACCTTGCCTGTATTTCCGGGCATAACGGAGCGGGCAAATCTTCGCTGTTGGATGCGTTCACATGGTCGTTGTTCGGCGAGGCGCGCGGAAAGGGAGCGGATGTCATCAATCTCAGCACAGATGTGAAGGCGGCTGAGGTCGCGTTGACATTTGCGTATGAGGGCAATGTCTATCGCGTACAGCGGACACTTCCGCGCAATAAAAGCACGGTGTTGGAATTTCAGGTTCTGGATGGCGAAAAATGGGGAGCGGATAACGCGAAGTGGCGTCCGCTTACGGAGAAGACGACTCGCGACACCCAGACACGCATCGAACAGACTTTGAGGCTGGATTACGAGACGTTTATCAATGCTTCGTTCTTTTTGCAGGGCAAGGCAGACCAGTTTACGCAGAAGAAAGCCAGCGACCGCAAGGCGGTGTTGAGTTCGGTTCTGGGGCTGGAGATTTGGGATACCTACAAGAATCGAACGGCAGAACGCCGCAGAGTGCTGGAAGCTGAAGTGACCGAGATCGATGGGCGCGTGGCGGAGATCGATGCCGAACTCTCCGAGGAAGACGAGCGGACGCGTCGGCTCGGGGAACTGGAAGGGTCGCTGAAGCAGTTGTCGGCGGCGAGAGAGGCGCAGGAGTCGGCGCTGGAGAATATCCGCAGGAATGCGGCGTTGATCAACGAGCAGAAGAAAAATGTCGCATCGGCTGAGACGCAGTTGAAGCGTTCACAGGATGCGCTGACTTCCATCGAGGGGAAGATCGCCGTCAAAGAGAACGAACGCTCCGAATATGTGGATTTGGTGGAGCGCGCAAAGGATATTGAAGCGGCGTATAAATCGTGGCAAAAGGCGCGCAAGGAATTGGAAGAGTGGGAAAAGACTGCGGCTGAATTCCGCGAGCATGATGAGAAACGCCAGCCGTTGCTGCGCGAGATCGAAGTGGAAAAGGCGAAGCTGGAGCAGGAACTTTCCGAACTGCAGAAACAAGCCGCCGTTGTGGATGGTCAATCTTCGATGGTCGCTGAATTGGAAGGTCAATTGGCGGCGGCGCAAGAGTCGTTGATTGAAGTTGAGAAGAGAATTCAGGAACGCGCAGAAATGGAGATTGCGCGTAATGAGGCGCGTGAACGCCAGGCGGCGTTGAAGGCGGAGAATGAGTCTTTGCGGCGCGAAATGGACGACCTGAAAAGCCGCATCGACGCGCTGAAAGTCGCCGACGGCGCGGAATGTCCGTTATGCGGACAGCCGTTGAGCGAAAGCCATCGCAAGTCCACGCTGAAGGATTTGGAAAAAAACGGCAAGGATAAAGGCGATGCCTTCCGCGCGAATAAGAAAACGGTGGAAGACAGCGAAAAAGAGATCGCAGAGTTTGAAGCGAAACTCAAACAATATACGGGCGCGGAGAAAGAGCGCCTGACTTATTCGAATTCCATTTCACAATTGACTTTGCAGTTGGATTCTATTCAGTCGCAAAATAAAGAATGGGGAAAAACAGGTGCAAAGCGTTTGAAGGAAATCGAGAAACTTTTGGAAAGTGAAAAGTTTGCGAACGATGCGCACAAAGCGCTCAAGGCTTTGAATAGGGAACTTGCCAAGCTCGGCTATGACATTTCCGCGCATGAAGCGAAACGCAGCGAAGAACAGGAACTGCGGAGTGTGGAGGAAGAATCGCGTAAATTGGAATCGGCGCGCGAGGTGAGCAAACGCATCGGCAAAGAGATCGAAGAACTGGAAGAGGAAAGAGTAAAGAAGAAAGAGGAAGTTGCCGAGAACGAAAAAGCATTTATTGAAGCGGAAAAAGTATTATCCGAATCTGAAGCGGGCGCGCCAAGTTTGCAGGATGCGGAAAGCAAGCTCTTTGAACTTCGTGAAGATGAGAATAATGTGCGGCAGGAATTGGGAGCGGCGCGTCAACGCGTGGAAGTGCTGGGTACGCTCCGCACCCGCCGCGCGGACTATGAACGTCAACGCGAAGATCTTAATAAAAATATCGTGCGGCACAAGTCGCTTGAGCGTGCCTTCGGCAAGGACGGCGTCCCGGCGCTGCTTATCGAGCAGGCGCTTCCGCAAATCCAGCAGAAAGCCAACGACATTCTCGAACGTCTAAGCGACGGCACAATGACGATCCAATTCGTCACGCAGGCGGAATATAGGGATAAGAAACGCGAAGACCTGAAAGAGACGCTCGATATTCATATCAGCGATTCTTCGGGCATGCGCGATTATGAAATGTATTCCGGCGGCGAAGCGTTTCGCGTCAACTTTGCGATACGGCTCGCGCTTTCGGAAATCCTCGCGCAGCGAAAAGGCGCGCGTCTGCAAACGCTGGTCATTGACGAAGGCTTCGGCTCGCAGGATGCGTTGGGGCGTCAGCGTTTGATCGAAGCCATCAATATCGTCAAAAATGATTTTGCCAAAATATTCATCATCACACATCTCGAAGAATTGAAGGATGCGTTTCCAAATCGCATCGAGATCGAAAAGACCGAGCGGGGGAGTGCGGTCAGGGTCGTGTAGCGTAATATCCAACCTGCATATTACGTCTTTTTTTCATGTCCTATTTCATAACGTCAACCGTTCTTTTTGTTTTTGCTTTAATCATCATCCATTGGATTCACAACCAATATCATCTTGATATCGTCGTCACGCCCGCGCCGCCGCCCGAGTCCGCGCCGAAGGTTTCGGTGTGCATCCCGGCTCGTAACGAAGAGAACAACATCCGGCGCAGCGTCGAGGCGGCTCTTCGTCAGGATTATCCAAACCTTGAAGTCATCGTCTTGGATGATCGCTCCACCGATTCGACTCTGACTCTATTGAAGGATATCGCGTCCCGCGACTCTCGTCTCATCCCGATCAGCGGCTCGGACCTGCCCGAGGGCTGGGCGGGCAAACCTTTTGCCTTGTACCAAGCCTCAGCCGCCGCGAGCGGAGAATGGCTGTGCTTCGTCGATGCGGATACCTTCCTCGAACCGAATGCGCTTTCTTCGATCTATGCCAAAGCCGTCGAGACTCATGCGGATATGTTCACAGTGATGACGTGGCAAATCCTCGGCACGTTTTGGGAGCGGACGGTTATGCCATTGGTGATGACCGCGCTTTCAGTGGGCTTTTCTCCGCGCAAGGTCAATGACCCTTCTCGACGCGATGCCATTGCGAATGGACAGTTCATCTTTATCAAGCGCGATATTTATGATCTGATCGGCGGGCATGAAAGCGTGAAGGATCAGATCGTGGAAGACAAGGCGATCTCCGAACAGGTCAAATGGAACGGGCATCGCCTTGTGGTGGCGGATGGAAAACAGGTGGTGAGCACCCGCATGTACACGTCACTGGAAACGATGTGGGAAGGCTGGACGAAGAATATCTATCTCGGTCTGAGTGATCGTCCTTCGCTTTTGTGGCTGGGAGCGTTTGGAGCGACGCTGTCCTTGATCGCGGCATTATTCCTGCCCATTTGGCCCCTGCTCGGTTTGGTCTGGTACCTCAACGGCGGCGGCTGGATGGCTGTAGCGGTAATCGTTGAAGCGCTGCTTGTGTGGGGCTATTTGGTATATATCCGCTCGGTAGTTGCAAACGAGATGAAAATTCCGCGTTGGTACGCGTGGACCACGCCACTGGGTGCGGGAGTTTTCGCCGCCATGATGTTAACCTCCGCCTGGAAAGTTCTCACGGGGCAGGGGGTAACCTGGCGCGGCAGGAAATATCACACGACTTCTTAAAATCACCTCTTGATAAAATTGAGCAAATTTGTTATATTATGTCATCTCTTGTTAAAGATAACAAAATATAACAAATGCCAAATAACTCTTTAGACCGCGAAAAACAGATCCTCGAATATTTACGTGAACACGGAAACGCCTCCATCCAGGAATTGGTGGAGGTTTTTGGCGTTTCCAATATGACCATTCACCGCGATCTGAAAAAACTTGATGAGGCGGGATACATCCAAAAGAGACATGGCGGCGCGACCCTTGTCAATTCCTCAAAGGTGGAGAACGAGTCCCTTTGCGCGATGTGCAGCAAGACGATCTCACAACGTGCTGTTTTTATTGTCAAGATGGAGAACGAAGAGGAAAAGCGGGCTTGCTGCGCCCATTGCGGCTTGATGCTGCAAAACCGGACTCAAAACGTCTGGCAATCATTGGCGGCAGATTACCTGCATGGACACATGGTCAGCGCGAACCAGGCGTTTTACCTGATCGGAAGCGACCTGACCGTCTGCTGTGTGCCAAGCGTGCTAACCTTCGGCTCCAAATCGGACGCACAGAAATTCCAAAAGGGTTTTGGCGGTCAACTCCTTACAATGGAAGAAGCGGTAAGTCATTTACATGGAATGATGCACATGCAGTCTGGCATGTGATTCAGAAAACCAACAAAATGAGGTAGATGGAATGAAAAAATTTATTGCAATGATTTTTGTAGCAGCTATTTTATTGACAGCCTGCAGCGGTGGGGGAGGAACAGGTGTAGAAGCAGCCGGATATTGGATGCGCAGCGGTTTGAAGGACGGCAACAGCGCGGCTTATATGATGCTGCACAACTACACGGGTCAGGATGTGGCGTTGGTTGGTGCCTCGTCTGACGCCGCTTCTGCGGTGGAAGTTCACCTGAGCCAGATGGATGCGAACGGTGTTATGGAAATGATCCAGCAGGAATCCGTAGCCATCCCTGCAAAGGGCGAACTCGAACTGAAACCCGGAAGTTATCACATCATGTTCATCGGTCTTAAGAACGACCTGAATGCAGGCGACCAGATCACGCTCACCCTCCATTTTGACGGTTATGATGACATGACCCTGACCGTTCCCGTGCAGGATGCTGCCGATTCGAGCGGCGGTATGGAAGGAATGGATATGGGCGGCGACGATTCCATGCAGATGGATATGAACGCCACGCCCACTCCTTAAAGTGAATTAGCGTCTTCGCCGGACGCATTCTCCCTTAAGCCCCGTCGAGCAGGCGGGGCTTTTTTGTTGCAAAAAGGAAAAGGATTAAATATCCCCTAAAAGCACTTCATCAGACCCGCGGTCGATCTCCCATGGATAGACGATGAACGCATCCGTTACCGCGGCGTAATAATCGGGGCGGACACTTCCAAACAGATTGCGATACGGGTTGAAATGCATGACACAAGTTTCAGGGAAACCCCCAGCCGCAGAGACGCGGTTCTTGACCGCCGTGATGGTGCGCCCGGAACCCCAGACATCGTCCACGATCAGGGTGGGGCGTCCGCGTAATTTATCTTCCGCGGGGAATTGAATGAACTCGGGCCACGCCATGAACGCGGAAGATTTCTCCTGCTGGGTCTGGGCGGGGAAGTCCACCGCCGCGGTGAGGATGTGGGTAATGTCCATGGCTTCGGCGAGCATACCACCCGGAATGATTCCTCCACGGGTGATCATCACCATGGCAGTATACTCACGGCGGAATTGGGGAATCAAATGGTCGATCAATTTATCGACTTCTTCCCAGGTTATGATTTCCTGTCGGCGGGGGTCTGGTTTCATGGGGTTATTTTATCAAAAGACCCCAAAGGCAGGTTGTTTTGCCTTTAGGGTCTCTACTTTGGTGTTTATTTAGGATGGTGACAACACGGCTGCCAACGGTGCGGGAGCCTGAACCTGTTGCGCCGCTCTGCCTTCCACGGTGGCTTTTTCCACTTCACGCGCCCAAATATATAGGCAGGTGTGATACGCGGTGCTGGTATAGGAGCTGAATACGCTGATAAGCATCACAACAGTGAAGAAGATCAGGGCACCGATCACAATACCGATGATCGAAATGACAGTATCTCCGTTCGAGGCGAATGCCAGCCCGCCGCCAACGGCAACAGCGATGATCAAGCCGATCGCGCCGACGACAAAACCGATCAGTCCGGTCACGAAGCGGACACCGATCGTGCTGATGCCAACGAGCAGAAGATTCTCCTTGGTGATCTTCCAAATGCGCTGCAATCCATCCTTGAGATTCAAGTCGTCAATGACCATGGCAGGCAGGACGAGCGCTGCGGCTTCTGTCCAAAGAGTCTCCAACAAACCAGTTGCAGACCGGGCAAGGTTTCGTGCCATCCCGCCGCGGCGTCCGCGTTGAGCCGCGTTTCGGATCAGGTTGACCACCGTCGATGCCGCTGCCAGCGTGAGGATGTCAAAGAAGTCGCGCCGTACGATCTCCCAGGCTTTGTCCATGCGTCCATCGCCTTCGGAGAGATAGCCGAAGATCAGGTACACCGTCATGCCGGAGAAAATATACGTCACCACGAACTGAACGAAGACCAGAATGGCTCCCAGTATGAAGAGGATAATATTTCCAAATTGGGTATCGCCAAAGATGAAAGCGGAAACGACAATGGGAATGATGCCGATCACGGAAACAACCATCCCGACGAACAAGGCATAGATCGACGGCTTGAGCAGGTCTTTGTCTTTAAATGCCATGCTCCATGCCTGTTTTAAGAACGACCAACCGCGCGAAAAACTTTGCATATTTCACTCTCCTGTTGACAATAATAAGTTGCATGAATTATAGCAAAAATGGAAACCAAATTTCCCTTCTATTTCCGGGGCAGGTATAATCGGACAATTCCAATCTAAAACTTCAGGAAGTGTTATGAATCGAAATATCCTTATCCTTTTGCTGGCGGCAGCTTTGGCTCTTTCCGCCTGTTCGGCAGCCGCTGCACCGCAACCCACGCCCACGCCAGATCCCATCATCGCGCAGGGACAAGCCGTGTTCAATGCGCGATGTGCGACCTGCCACGCTCTTGTGCCCGATACCATCATCATCGGACCTTCGCTGTATGGGGTTGCCACCCGCGCCGAAACGCGTGTCGACGGGTTAAGCGCAGAAGAGTACATCATGATGTCCATCCTGCGTCCCGGCGATTATGTGGTGGATGGTTTCAATAATGTAATGATCACCAACTTTGCCAAGGAGCTTACCGGCGAGGAATTGGATTCGCTTGTGGCATTCTTAATGACGTTGAAATAACCCGCTGAACGCAAGCGGGAAAATCACTTAATACAGAGGAGAGTGTATGAAAGTTTGGATGAAACGCATCTTTACGGGGCTGGGCATTTTGCTGCTTCTGGGAGTGGGATATGCCGCCTTTGCCCCCATCCCGCAGGATGAAGCCTTGCCCGAAGAAAAGTGGGGAGCCGGATCCAGCAGTGTTGAACCGGCATGGAGCGGATTGCAGCGCGAGTTTCCCGCCACGAACGAAACAGCGGATAATCCCAATTCGCCAGACAAAGCGGAACTGGGACGCCTCCTTTTCTTTGACCCGATCCTGTCTCACAACAATGACATGTCCTGCGCCTCGTGCCATCACCCCGATCTCGGGTTCACAGACGGCAGACCCCAAGCCGTCGGTGCGGATGGAACCGTCCTTCCGCGCAGTTCGATGAGCCTGTGGAATGTGGCGTATAACACCAACTTCTTCTGGGACGGGCGCGCCTCCACCCTGGAGAGCCAGATGGATACGCCGTTGACGCATAACGACGAAATGGCGTCCACGCCGGAGGAGATCGTTGCGAAACTCAACGATATTCCCGAGTATGTGACCCTGTTCGAGAATGCCTTTGGTGAAAAAGATTCGGTCACCTATGAAAACGTTCAGAACGCGATTGCGGCTTTCGAACGGACTTTGATCACGAATGATTCGCCGTTTGACCGTTACGCCGCGGGGGACATCAACGCCCTTACACCCGCCCAACGCCGCGGACTGGGTCTCTTCCGTTCGGCGGCGACGCGCTGTTTTGAGTGTCACGCCGCGCCAACCTTCGGCGACGAATCCTTCTCGGTGACGGGTGTGCCCGATCTGCCCGGTCAACCGCACGATCCCGGTCGTTTGGATGTGGAAGCTGACAGCCTTGATGGGGCATTCAAGGCGCCCACGCTTCGCAATATCGCATTGACGGCGCCGTACATGCACAATGGCGCCTTCAGTACACTAGAAGAGGTTGTGGACTTTTACGCCCAAGGCGGCGGACGCGACGCTGGTGTTCAGAATGTGGATATCCACGTCCTTGGCTTCGATCTGACCGATCAGGAAAAATCTGACCTTGTCGCTTTCCTTTACGCCTTAACTGACGAAACCAACCTGCCGCAGATTCCTGTGTCAGTGCCTTCGGGGTTGGATGTCGTTTCACATGTGGATAATCCCGCGCGGGACGTTGTCAGCGAGGTGAATGTTTCAGAAACTGAAGCAGCTTCCGTGTCCACGCATGAGCCGGTGACCTTGAGAGTCGAATCCGGTCAGACGATTCAGGAAGTCGTTGATCAGGCGCTTCCCGGCGATACCATCGAAGTCCCGTATGGAATTTACAAAGAGCATGTCGTCATTGACGTGAGCGATATCAAGTTCTTTGGCATTCCGAACGATGCCGGGGAATGGCCCATCATCGAAGGCGAGGGGACCGGTTCGGATGGTGTGATCGCATCTGGAAATAATTTCGAGATGGCGTACTTCCAGGTGAAGAACTTTACGAGCAACGGCGTGCTGGTGGAAGGCGTGACCGGTGTGTACCTGCATGACATGTATATCGAAAATACCGGCGTGTATGGTGTGTACCCCGTCCGCTGTACGGATGTGTTGATCGAACGCATTGAAGGTACGCTGATGAATGATGCGGCTATCTATGCGGGCAAGTCGAAGGATGTGGTCATCCGCGACACGCTGACGTATGGCAATGTGATCGGCGTCGAACTGGAGAACACGGTCAACGGTGAGGTGTATAACAATTACGCGCACGATAACACCATCGGTATTTTTATCGACCTCTTACCGCAGCTGCCTTCCAAGGTCTCGTTGAACACGAAGGTTCACGATAATGTTACCGAGAACAACAATGGCGAGAACTTTGGCAAACCGGGAACGGCTGTGTCGCTCATCCCGCCAGGGACGGGGATGCTCATCCTTGCCGCCGACCATGTGGAGGTGTACAACAACACCATCCGCGGCAACAAGAGCGTGGGACTCGCCGTGTTCAATCTGACCATCGGTTTCTCGGAAGAAGAGATCGATGTGGGACCGAACCCCGAACACAACTATGCCCACGATAATATCTACGAAAATAATGGATATGACGCCGACAAGTTCGTGAAAGACATGCTCGGCAGCGGCTTTGATATTGTGTGGGATACCACCGGCGTGGACAATCGCTTTGACGAACCGAACGCGAATTCGTCTTTCCCGCCTGTGCTGCCTACGAGTAAATGGCCGGATCCGGTTTACAACATTTACTGGCGGGCGTTGAATTTTGTAGTAGGATTGATTTCGTAATGTGTCGGGCGGGATGCGGTTTTCGTATCCCGCCTTTTTCTTAACATGTAGTGGAAGGAGAATGCCGTGCCTGAGAAATTGGATGAGAAGCGTTATTTAAGCCTGCGTTATAAATTATTAATTCCACTGATGTCTCTTGGCGTTCTCATGTTCGTGTTCGGATATTATGGCGCGCGGGAGTACCTTCGCAATACGATCTACAAGATCATGGACGAGGAGGTTGCTTCCATCACAGAATTTGTGTCAAACTGCATGGATGAAGACCAGTTGCAATCGTTGACCACCGACCTAAGCGGACAGGATTTTTCTGCGAACTGGTCCGACAGTATGACAGATTCCCGTTATTGGGATCAGCAATATTGTCTTGAAAGTGTGGATGACTTTAATCCGCGGGCGGAACTTTATACCTACTACTCCGTGAATGATACGACCCTCGCCAACGGACTTGACCAATTGACGACCCTTGACCCCGAATATAGTTATGTCTTTGGGGAAACGTTCACCGCAGCAGACGAAGAAGACATGGCGTATCTCTTGCAGGGACTCAAGGAAACGACACGCTACCCCGAACTCAAGTATGATGAGGATTACAAGGTCTATTATTATGCGGTCGTGACGCCCTTGAGAAACTCAAGCGATCAGATCATCGGCGGGCTGGTCACATATTTGGATGCAGGCAATGTGGTGGAAAGCCTTCAAGTCCTCTCAAACTATCTCATCGTGATTTTTATTGCCGCTTTTATCGTGATCTCACTGTTGGTCTTGGGCATCACCCGAAATGCCATGTCTGAACTTGTGGATCTGCAATCTACATCCAAGCGCGTTGCGGACGGTGATTATGCCCCTATTACATTAAAGTCTCATTCTTTGGAGGATGAAGTTACAAAACTCACCGGCTTGTTCAACGTCATGCTGGACAAGGTCCGCGAACGCGAGCAAACGTTGAAAGCGCAGGTCGCTGAATTGAAGATTCAGATCGACATGAAGAAACGCAGCGACGATGTCAAGCAGATCGTGGAGAGTGACTTCTTCAAAGACCTGCAGCAAAAAGCTGCCAAAGTCCGCAAGCAGAGGGATGAAAAAGAATAGCTAAAGAATATTGATCGGGTCCACCTCGACCCGCCAATCAGCAAACCGCGTATCTTTGAGTACCGCTGCCGGGTCCGGTCCACGCAGGACGACTTGCCAGCGGTACTCGCCGTTTTCCTTCGCAAAAAAACAGGGGACAGGACCGATCATTTCTGTTTGACGGAACCCGCCCGCCTCCAACCGGACCTTGAGCTTGTCCGCCAGTTTCCGGGCTTCTTCCTCCGCCTTGACCGGGTCCACGCTGCGGTATTCCATCCGCACGAGCCGCGCAAACGGCGGATATCCCAACTGACGGCGATAGGTCAACTCGCGTTCGTAGAATCCATCCACGTTGTGTCCTGCCGCGAATTGAAGCGCGTAATGCTCCGGCGTAAACGTCTGCATGATGACCTTGCCCCCGCGAGCAGACCGTCCCGCCCGCCCCGCGACCTGCGTCAATGTTTGAAAGACGCGTTCACTCGCAAATGGGTCGGGCAGATTCAAGCCGACATCCGCCAACACGATTCCCACCAGCGTGACCAAAGGCAGGTCAAGTCCCTTCGCCAGCATTTGCGTACCGACGAGAATATCCGCCTGGTGATTGGCAAAATGGGTGAGGATGATCTCATGCGCGTCCTTTTGGCGCGTTGTGTCCCAATCCCAACGCAGTGTCCGCGCCTGCGGGAACATGGCTTGGAGTTCCTTCTCCACGCGTTCGCTTCCCAAGCCGTATTCGCGGATGTGGTTGCTGCCGCAGGTTGGGCAGGTCTTTGGCATCTGACGGGTATATCCGCAGCGGTGGCAAAGCAACTGCCGGGTGTTCGAAGATAAACGCTCAACATGAAGCGTCAGCGGTGTTTCACAGTTGGGACATTTCAAAGTCGTGCCGCAATCACGGCAAAAGATATACGTGGATGTTCCGCGGCGGTTCAGGTATACGATTGCCTGTTCCCCGCGTTCGAGAACCTCGGCTAAAGACTCGGTCAACACACGAGAGAAAACTCCGCGATTTCCGCTTTTTAGTTCTTCGCGCATATCCACCATCTGCACAGGCGGAAGCGTGGATTCTGTCACGCGGTTGGGTAGTTCCAATTTTTGGATGTGGTCATGTTTGGCAACATATCGCTGTTCAACGGTCGGCGTTGCGGAACCAAGCACGCAGACCGCGCCGCATAAACGCGCGTATTCCTGTGCCGTGGTCACAGCGTTGTAATAAGGCGGTTCGCTCTGGTAATAGGAACTGTCATGGCATTCATCCACCACGATCAAACCGATATTTGACAACGGCGAAAATAATGCCGAACGTGCGCCGATGATGACGTTCAACTTCCCATCGCGGGCGCGCCGCCATGTGTCATATCGTTCCCCTTCGGATAGTTTCGAATGCACAAGTCCCACCTGCCCCGGAAAACGCGAAACGAATCGTTGAACGGCTTGCGGTGTGAGCGCGATCTCCGGCACGAGGATGATCGCCTGTTTCCCATTTCTGATAACTTCCTCGGCGGCGCGAAGATAGATTTCTGTTTTACCTGAACCCGTCACACCATAAAGCAAAAACGCAGACGGCTGTTTGCTGAACGATGAAAGAATGGCTTGCAGCGCAGAGTTTTGTTCCGGCGTCAACAACAACTCGGACTTCGTTTCCTGCGCCTCCACCCTCTCCAGCGGGTCGCGAAATATCTCGTTCTCGAACAGGCGGATCAACCCGCGTTCCTCCAAAACCTGCAGGTCGGCGAGTTTGCAGCCGGTCTGTGCATAGATCCATGACAGGTTGACCGCTTCAGGCTGTTGGATGAGGAATCTCAAAGCGGACTCGCGCCGCGCCTGAGTCTGCTCGGTGGAGCCGAGGGAATTCATCTCAACTTCCGCCGCCTCTGGCGTGACTGCGAGCTGGGCAACGCGAATATTCTTTGGTCTCACTCGCGGCGGGGGAAGGACATTCCTTGACGAAAGCACGCCTTTTTTGACAAGCATGTTGGCGGTCTTGCGCCAGTCTACTCTGGCGAAGTGGGCATCGATCTGCCGTCCGCGCAGGGGACCACGCTCATGCATCAGGCTGAGGATGCGCGTGGTGACTTTATGCGTGGGGTCGGAATAATCAGGGTTGCGTAATGTGAACAGCACATCCGCTTGTTGACTCAAACCGGTGGGGAGCATCATGCCGACGATCGCCGAAAGCGGATTCAGCGTAGAGTCCGCCATTTGGATGGCAAGGGCAAGCTGCGGCTGAGTCAGAAGCGGTGCAGGGTCGAGCAGGTCAAGGATCGATTTGAGATTCTGTATGGGGGAAGAGTCGGTCAGTTCGACGACAATGCCCTGCACGGTCTGGTTCCCAAATGGGGCTGTGACGAGACACCCCGCCTGTATCTGTGAGGCGAGTTCTGGCGGAACGCTGTAATCGAAGACTCCGGATATTGCAGGAATGTTGACGGCAAGGCGGGCGAACATGTGTTGATTATAATGTTTTATAATATTTCAAAAGGAGTTAGTTATGAGTGTGGTTATTCTTATTGCGGGCAGCGTGATGATCTTGATCGCGGTCGTGCTGTTGGCGTCGATGTTCATTGCAGCCAATCGGGTGAAGCTGACGGAAAAAACGGATGGAAAGCCGGAGTGGATGCATGCCATGCCTCCGAAGGAAACCGTGGAAGCCACCATGAAAGATGGAGAGGGTGTGACGCTTTACGACTACGATGAGGGCGAGAAACTTGCCGCACCGTTCGCCGAGCAGATCGAAGATGTTCTGCGCGCAAAGGTGGAGAGTGACCCCTATCTGAAATCCTTTGATATTGACTTTGGCACGGCTGAAGACGGCGGGTTGGATATTTGGGTGAACGGCGAGAAATATAACGGCGTGAATCAACTGCCTGACGAAAATTTGAAACAGGCATTTCTTCAGGCGGTGAAGGACTGGAATAGCAGGAAGTGATCTTGCAGGCAGCTAGTCTGGCAGCGACGCGCAGGAGAAAGCTCTTGCGCGTTATTGTTTTAATATCACTGCCGCGCCGTAGCCGACTACAGATGAGTGGTCGCCGGTGACATCTCCGGAGGTGGCGTAGTTGAGGATCTGGACCTTGTTCGCGCCGAGGGCTTGAGCCGCCCATTGAACGGCGGCGACAGCGGCATGACCGCAGGCAAAGCCCTGCTCATGATGCTCCGCTTCGAAGATCGAGGAGGGGTCGAAGGACTCAAAACGCTTGAGCATTTCGTGGTCGTATTTGGCGGCTGTTTCCTGGTCGTAAAAATGGGAGAGATCGGTGGAGGCGACGAGAATTGCATTCCGGTTTTGGAGCGTCAGCGCCAGAGATTCCCCCAATTGCTGTGCCACGAACTCTTCCTGTGCGCGGACCATGATGGGCAGCAGCTTGAATTTTTTCTTTAGCACTCTCTGCAGGAACGGCAGTTCGATCTCCAGTGAATGTTCCCCGTCGTTCGCAATGGGTGTGATGGAGATCGGGAGATGGTTATGGAGTTCATGGAGCGCATCCTTGTCGACTTCGACAATATCCAAAGGGGTGAAATATGCGCTGTGTTTGGTTGTGATGAGGGGATAGGGAGCGTAGTTATGGAAAGGTGATAGCACTACGACCAGATCGGGTTCAAGTCCGCGCAGGGCGGAAAATGCGTAGGCGGCGACTTGTCCGGAGTAACGGTGCCCGGCGTGTGGTGCAATGACTGCAATAACCTGCCCTTTGATCTCGGGCAATCCTGCTTCTGCGAGATACCCGTCGATGCTGGCGGCAAGGGAATCCGGGTTGGCGGGGTACCAAGTCCCTGCTATTGGGGAGGGACGAAGGTCTAACTTGCTCATGATTTTATTGTAGCATAGTGAAATTAAAAATCCCCGTGAGGGATATTCACGGGGATTAAGTGACGTGATTTTGCTGCTACGGAACGTAATAGGTATTAATGGCGTTGTTGATGATATCAAGAGTGCCCTGTTCGGCGCTGTTCGACCACCATGCGGTCCACATCAGCCAGGTGTCTTTGTTCGCGCCGCGCACTTCAAAGAAGGAAACACCGGAGTAATTTCCGCCTTTGGACTTCCATTCGAAGCGCTCGGAACCATCCTGCATGATCTGGTCGCTGGAAATGCGGATGTCACCGTTGTTCTTTCCAGTGCTGCTGTAGTAGGTGTTCAAAATATCCAAAGCCACAGCCTGGCTGGTCGAGTTATTCACGACCACACCGGGGTTGGCGAACATGACCAGACTTTCGACCTTTGCGATCTCGTCCGGGGAGGTGAAAGTGTCGCTGTAGGCGTTTACATCGGAATAGATCGCGTCACCGTGTTCCGTGTGGCTGTAGGTCCAGTCACCGGGCAGGTCGAACGCCAGCAGGTTGTTCTGGTCAACAAAAGTGACGTCGCCGTTACTGGTCTGCTGTTGCTGTTGTTGCTGCTGTTGTTGATTTCCCTGATCCTGCTGGACTGGAGGGTTGGTGGCAACAGGGGGAATGGTGGGGTACGCGGTAGGTTGGGCGGACCCGCCACATGCAAGGCTGACAGCAACCAGAAGGGCTGCAAATCCGAACAAAATACGATACGATTTCATGATAGATTCTCCTCTTTCTTTGTTGATAATCGGCAAGGATACACCAGTTCTAAAATAATTTTGATGGTACCCTAGTCCCATTTTACATGATGATTTTTCGAATGGGGCAATTGAATCAAGATTAACATTAAAATGTTAACAAGCGTGGCTGAAGGAAATGTTTTAATAGTTTTTTGACACGGACAACGCGGATTTAACTGAGCTTTACGGAAAGATCATTAAATAGATCCGTTTTTTGTCCGTGTTTTCCGTGAATTCCGTGTACAAAGATTAGACATTTTGGATTTAAGAAACACTCACTAAAACAAACTCACCCGCAAGAATCCGGGTGAGTTTGAGAGTATCGGGGACTATTTGGAGGTTTTTCGCGTCCGTTTTGGTTTTTCAACGGGTTTTTCTTCTTCAACTTCTTCGGCATTTACTTCCGGATTCTTTTCCTGCGGTTCCGTCAGCGCGGCAGGCTGCGGCTCTTCAGGCAGGGATGGCGTTGTGCTTGCAGGGGTTGTGCCGGTATTTTGCGTGCTGTTGATGCGGGTGAAATAATCCTTCACAGTTACATCGTTGTAGAAGATCAGCACCAAAATACCGACGATCACTGAATAAACGTTGAACATCAGCACGGTGAGAATCTCGAATATTGCAATGGCTGTGGAAGGTTGTGTGGGTTGGGGTTGGGCACTTAAGAGCTTTGCAGCATAAATGATCTCGAATACCCCCAAAATGGTCGGCAGGATGGTGATGGGCAGGCAGATGACGCCGATGATCGTCCCGAGCGCGGTGGCGGATGCCACAAATCCCCAAAAGAGGTTGACGATCCCACTGGTGAGGGTCATCAAGGCAATGGCAGTGACCAGCCCGGGCTTTGGCTCATTAAAGGATGTGTTCATAAGTTACTCCTTGAATTTTGTCTGGTGGATATAACGATTGAACACAGGATAGGTTGCACTGGTTTACGGTTGCTGGAATGTCAACAAAATGCCGCCGGGATAATCCACGCCGTTGGGGTCGGTACACTCAGGAGCACGGACGTCGGTCACGAATGCGCCACCCGTAACAATGCGAATGTTGTAGACGGTATCTGCTTCCATGACGAAGTCCGCGTATCCATTCCCCAGCTCGGGCTTGAATCCTGTAAAGAAGCGGTCTTCACCCTGATCCCACGTCACGATGATCTCCACACCGGGAATCTGCTCGCGGCGTGAACTCAAAAGAACGAACTGCATCAACTTCGATTTTGCGTTATCGCAGACGGTCTCCTGTGAGGTGAGGATAAACGGTGCGCCGGGTCCGGCGGTTGGTGTAAAAGTGGGACGCGGCTCAAGTGTCCCTTCCTGCGTTGGCGTAAAGAGCGGGGTTTGCTCAAAGAAGATGGTCGGCGGAGGGGTAAACGTCGCCTCTTCGCTGACCTGTATCCGGGCGTCTGTTGCAGTGGGCGTGGAATCAACTTCGGGCGTGCTGAAGGTCGGGTATGGTGTGGGGGTGAACGGCTCGCTGACATATCCGCGCTGAAGGTCGGTGGCGAGTTGGGCAAGCGGGCGCGCATTTTCAAACGCCTCGCCCTCTGCCAGCATCCGCTGTGCCTGGGCGCTCAATGCGCTGATGGGATCCGCATCTCCGAGCAGGTTAAGGCGGGCTTGCGCGCGGGGGAGGTCCTGGTTGGATGCGTACGATGCGGCGATGGCAATGCGGTATTGGTCTTTGAAATCCGCGCGCAGGAGTGCGGGAGTTGCGTCCACATAGCTCACAGGGGAGATAAGCCATGAGTACGCCAGACCAGCCCCAAATCCGATAAGAAGCGCGAGGATGAAATGAAAAGCTGAATTCCGGACGAGTTGGGTCATGGAGCGGGATTCTCCCCGGGTTGATACGTCTGCATGGCGGTGAGGAGATTTTGCAGGGCGAGGATCTCATCCTCTGTGAAGTTGTTTAATTTGGCATATTCCAGCGCAGAAGAAACGATCGTCGAAGGGGCGGCGCTTCCAAGCATGGCAATGCGGTGAGCGGCGGCGTCTGCGTCGAAATCGTTTTGATAGGCTTCCGCTGTCATCAGCACATAATCCACGCGATAGTCTTCGCGAAGGACATCGGGTGTGACATCCACGTATTCGACCGGGCTGACGACCCAGCCATAGACAAGCCCAAGCGCTATTCCGGTGGCAAGCGCCGCGATGACCGTTATGATTTTTGTGGAGGACATGGGGAAATTATACCCTTTGGGTACTTTGTATAAATTGAGGCTTTTAAATAAAAATATCCGGGCAGGATACCGGCGGCACCCGAAGGCTCCTCCTTACCGTTGCTATCTTTCGATCCTGGCGGGGTTCGAAAGGCTTCGCCGCGCCGGGCCTGCCCGGACATGGGCAAGCATACCCGATGAAGGATTGGGTGTCAAACTATAGATTATTGGCTTCCACGAAATCCAAAAATAGATCCACCAGCCGCGGCTCGAATAGGATATCCGATTTTTCACGCAGGTATTCAATGACCTGTTCACGCGGCAATTCCTTGCGGTAGGGTCTGTCGCTGCGAAGCGCATCCCAAACGTCGATGATGGCGAAGAGGCGCGCGGCGAGAGGGATGCTCTCTCCTTTTAGTCCGTGGGGATATCCGCTGCCGTTCCAGCGTTCATGATGGTAAAAGGGAATGTCGAGCGCAGGGCGGAGATAGGAAATGGGCGACAGCATTTCGTAAGCATAATTGGGGTGCTGGCGCATCTTTTCCCATTCCGCTTCGTTGAGCGGACCCGGCTTTTGCAGGATTTCATCGGGGATGGCGATCTTGCCCATATCATGGAGAAGCGCGCCTCGTTTGATATGGGAGAGTTCTTCTTCGCTGAACCCGAGCTTTTTAGCCACTTTGAGAGTCAGTTCAGTGACGCGTTGTGTATGTCCCTCTGTTTCGCGGTCACGCAAATCCAATGCGCGCACCCAGCCTTCGATGGTCTTTTCATACGCCTCGCTGAGTTGGTTGTGGGCGAGCTGAAGGTCGTTTTCCGCGCGTTTTCTTTCGGTGATATCGCGCGAGGCGGATTGGATTTCGGTCACATTCTTGGAACCCGGCTCAATGATGGAACGCGCAGACGTTTCAAGCCAGACGTAGTGTCCATCTTTATGCTTGGCACGGTATGCAACGGTGAACGGCGTTCCGCTGGTGTTGTGCTGGAGGATACTTTTGGCTATTTGTCTGTCCTCATCGTGAACCAGGTTATAGCAAAAATTTCCGACCAGTTCATCGGGGGTATAGCCAAGGATGGTCTTACAAGCCGGAGAAACATAGAACATTTTTCCCTCCAGCGTGAGGCGGGCGATCATGTCGCTGGCGTTTTCGGCAAGCAGGCGGAAGTGGGATTCGCTTTCGTAGAGCGCTTCCTGCATGTGGATGCGGTCTGCGCGGGCTGTCCATTGATCGAGAGCCTTCCGCGCCAGATGCGGCATATCCAGCATCGATTCGGGCGACTTGACCACGTAATCCAACGCGCCGGATTTGAGCGCTTCAACAGCGATGCGCTCATTGCCGTAGCTGGTCATCAGGACGATGGGAGTGGCGAGCGGGTCGCGGTGATTGGGCAATAATTCCAGACTTTCCCCGTCCGGAAGGCGCCAGTCTGCAATGATCAGTTTCGGGTCGAATTTGTTTATGTATTCGCGCGCTTCGCTGAGCGACCTGGCGCGGTGGATTTGAAATTCGGTCCCCTGGTCTTCGAAGGCACGCTTGATCAGTTCCGCATGGGGGTCTTCATCTTCGACAAGCAAAATATTGATGATGTCGTTCGACATATGAGTTTATGCGCGTAGTTGCTTATTCCAACCCAGCCAGTACACCCCGATATCGTTCATCAGGCTGCTGAAATCCTCAAACCCAACTGGTTTTACAAGATAACTATTGACGTAGTGCTCGTAGGCACGGATCACGTCTTTTTCTGCATCTGAAGTTGTCAAAATAATGACGGGAATGCTTCGAAGTTCATCCTCGTCCTTGATGACACTTAACACCTCAAGTCCATCCACGCGCGGCAAGCGCAGGTCCAAAAGGATCATATGAGGGCGTGGACTGGTTTCGGGGTCTTCGTATTCATTCCGCCGGAGAAGATAATCCAATGCCGATTCGCCGTCAGTGAAGTGCTTTATCCTGGTTGGGATATGATGGTTTTCCATTGTCCGAATGACAAGTTCGGCGTGATCCGCATTATCTTCCACGAGCATGACTAGGATTGGATTGTCTAACATAATGAGTCTCCTATTGCGCGTATATTGTAAACGATTTAAAAATATCGGGGATGGATGGAGGAAAATGGGACATGCGCGGTACTCCACCTCTTAATTCCTCCACACTATTATAACTATACTCATTCATGGTCATGATATAATCCGTCTGTTCAAATTTAATTTAAGATACCTTGCCCGGAGGAGAACCTATGGAAATCAGCACCCAGGAATTCAAGCATTGCGATCTTATCTCGGTGAAAGGACGTGTCGACAGCGCAACCGCTCCCGATTTTGCAAAAGCGCTTGAGAAGGCAAACGATAATGGACGCTTCAAGCTTGCCCTTGATATGAGCGAGTTGGAATACATGTCCAGCGCCGGTTTCCGAGCTCTTCTTGCAGCCCAGCGGAATTGCAAACGCTACAACCGCGGCGAGGTGGTCCTTGTCAACGTCCCCGACCGGATCCGTGAGGCGCTTGAACTTGCAGGCTTCACCGAACTCTTCAAGACCTTCGACGATCCCGTTGCGGCGGTCGGAAGTTTCTAGAGATAGAAAGGTTCCAAAATAGATATTGGAATGCCGTCTCTTGAATCAGAGACGGCATATCATTTCTTTATGGCATCTTACACATTCCCTGCCAGGTTTGAATTTCTGGATGAGATACGCGATTTTGTTGCAGAAGTGGCGCGAAGTGGCGGATTCTCTGAAAAGGCAATTTACTCCCTTCAGCTTGCTGCCGATGAAGCGGCTTCCAATATTATCGAGCATGCCTACGAAGGTGTTGCGAATGCCAGTCTATTTGTAACCTGCGATATGGAAGGGGATAAGATCGTTATTTCCATGCGCGATACGGGGAAATCGTTCAATCCCAATGCAGTCAAAGAACCCAACTTAAAGGCGGATCTTTCCGAACGGCAGATCGGCGGACTGGGCGTTTATCTGATGCGAAAGCTGATGGATACCGTTCAGTATGAATCATCCAGTGCAGGCAACCTGCTTACCATGACAAAGCGGAGGGAATAACCCCATGTCCGCCGCGACCCGATCTTCAAGGGACTGGCTTCATCTTGCCAGCCTGGGTGAGCAACTGCGCAGCGGAGATTCTCTCAGCGCGCAGCATAACCGGATCGTTTCCATGGCAGACCGCCTGATCGAAGGCAAGGTCGATGTCTGGCTTCAGGAAAACATCTTCCGCCTGCCCGATTGGGAGGATGGTCGCATCTTTCCAGACCAACCAACATTGGATGGGATGAAGCGCGCCATCAAATCTGGAAAACTTGCCAAAAAGAATGGACGCAGCAAGAAACCCACCGCCTCTCGCTCGACCTTTGCAGCGGTCCCGCTCGAGGATCAGGGGATCACACTGGGAGCGCTCCAGGTCTCCCGTCCAAAAGGACCCGAATTTACATCCGACGAATTAAACCTGCTCCAAGGCTTGGGGCAGATCATCTCCGTCAATCTGTTTGCCGCACACCGCACCGAAGTGGAGCAGTTCCGTCTGCGCCAGCTCAACCTTGTGCGTGAGGTCAGTGCGCAGATCGCCAACGTGCTGGATGTAAACGACCTTGCCTCCAAAGTAACCAAACTCATTCAAAAGACATTCAACTTTTATTACGTCGCTTTTTTCACGCTTGAGCCGATCGACAACACCTTGCATTTTCGCGCCAGTGCCGTCGCACCGCGGAAAGGTCGGCGCAAGGCTTCAACGGCTTTGGAAGTGCAGATCGGACAGGGACTGATCGGCGAAGCGGCGAAGACCGGAAAAGAGATCGTTTGTGACGATGTCCAATCTGACCCGCGCTTCCGGTTCATAGACAGCCTGCCTGAGACGAAGTCAGAGGTTGTCATCCCACTTAAGATCGAAGACCGCGTTCTCGGCGCATTGGATGTGCAGAGCAATCAACCCAGCGCCTTCCATCGCATTGACCTGCTCATTCTCCATACACTTGCTGATAACGTGGCACGCGCTGTGGAAGGGGCGCGTTTATATGGCGACCTGCATCGCCGCGCCAGCCAGCTTACATTGGTTTCGGATGTCGGCAAAAGTGTTACATCCACCCTTGACCTTTCTCATCTCATGCGCAATGCGGCGAAGTTGATCCATGAGAAATTTGGTTATGCACATGTTTCGCTTTTTACGGTCCACCCGAACCGGCGCATGATCATGTACGAAGCGGGCAGCGGCAAACGCAGCAAGAAACTTGAAGGTTTCACCATTCCGCTCGACGAAGAAAAAGGCATCATGCCGTGGGTGGCTCGCGAAGGGACAACGCTTCTCGTCAACGACATTTCCAAGGATGACCGTTATGTCGCTTCGCCGCTGCCTCCGAAGAACACCCAATCTGAATTATGCGTTCCGCTGATCTTCGATGAGCGGGTTGTGGGGCTGCTTGATATTCAATCGGACCAGGTCAACGCATTCACCGAAGATGACCAGCTCATGTTCGAAGCCGTGGCAGATACGATGGCGGCGGCGATCCGCAATGCCGACCTGTACCGCTCCGAGCAATGGCGGCGTCAGGTGGCGGATAGTCTCCGCGATGTGGCGGGACTTGTTTCCAGCAATGCCGGTTTGGATGAAGTGCTCGAAATGATATTGGCAGAACTGGACCGCAACCTGCCCGTGGATAATTCCGCCATTTGGTTATTACAGGACGGTGATCTTTGTCTTTCGGCAGTACACGGCATCGATGCTGGACAGTTGGAAACCACGTGTCTGGCAAATCCGGAATCCACGTATGTGATGGCGGATGCGCTCGATGCAGATGGTCCGATCATCCGTCAGCCTGGCGACCCGATGGGACCGGCTGGCTTGACTTCCGACTACACCGACGATTATTCATCCATCGTAGCGCCGCTGCGGGTGGGTGACCGTCCGCTTGGGGTGCTGTCTCTTTCGCATCATACATCCGGTCGTTATGGACATGAAGCGCGCGCCATTTCCGGAACTTTTGCGAATTATGCGGCGGTTGCCATTGAGAATGCGCGGCTCTTCGACGCGGCGCAGGAGCAGGCGTATGCGTCTGCGGCGTTGTTGCAGGTGGCGCAGGCAGTAGTCAGCTTGAGCGACCTGAATGAAATTCTTGGTTCGATCATCCGTATCATGCCGATCCTCGTTGGTGTGAAGCGTGTGGTCTTGTACCGCTTGGATGACGAAAGCCAGACGTTGCAGGCTTCGCAGGAATACGGCTTTTCAGAAGAAGAGGAAGTTTTGATGACCGAGCGAAGCATGACTCTGACAGAGTTCCCCTTCCTCAATTGGTCTTTGGAACAGAACACGCTGGTGACGCATCCGCTTAAGGCTGAGGCGGAGCCAAAAGATTGGTTGGAGATTCAGCCCGAAGATTGGAATGAGGCGGTTGTCCTTGGTTCGGAGCGGCTGCTGATCGCTGTCCCCATTTCCATCAAGAGCGACCTCTTTGGCGTCATGTTGATCGAAGAGGATGAGAATGCGCGGCGTTTCCGCGCCCGCAGGCTGGAGATCATCAATGGGATTGCACAGCAGGCGGCGCTTGCGATACAGAACGACCTGCTTCAGCAGGAGATGGTGGTGCGCGAACGCCTCGAAACGGAAGTTCAACTGGCGCGCCAAATTCAGCAGACGTTTATCCCAAGCGTTTTGCCGGTCTACCCCAATTGGCAGATCGCGGCGCGATGGCGCACAGCCCGGCAGGTGGGCGGTGACTTTTATGATGTGATCGAACTGCCGAATAAAAAACTCGGCATCTTCATCGCGGACGTGGCGGATAAGGGCATGCCTGCCGCTTTGTTCATGGCGTTGACGCGCACACTCGTCCGCGCGGCGGTGCTGGAGACTTCGTCACCTGCGGATGCGCTGCGGCGTGTGAATGATTTTCTGCTGCCGGATACCCAGCAGGGTATGTTCGTCACGGCAGTCTACGGCGAATTGGACTTAACAAGCGGGGCGTTCACATATGTCAATGCCGGACATAACCCGCCGTTCTGGGTGAAAGCCGATGGCAGTTTTGAAAAGTTGACGCGCACGGGAATCGCATTGGGTGTGACGGAACAGCCCAATATCGAGGAGCGGACGTTGACTGTCGCTGTTGGTGATACGTTGCTTCTTTATACCGACGGGTTGACTGAAGCCTTTTCACCAAGCGGAGAATTGTTCGGTGAAGTGCGTTTGGTGGATGTGATGGCGTCGCTTACTGCCAGTACGGCAGAGGAAGCGATTGAATCCATTGAGGCATGTCTCAATGAGTTTATCGATCCGCTGCCATTGGGCGATGACTTGACGATGATGGCGATCCGTATGGTGGGAAGTTAAACCTGTTATTTGTATTATTAAAACGGTATTTTTAAGATAAAAAGATTTAGCCGCGGATTTACCCTTCGGGCACGATGTCACGAATTTACACGAAAAAAGCCGATCAAATACATTTGGTCGGCTTTTTTATGCTTGTGCAAAATGAAAATTTAAAATCCGTGAAAATCAGTGTAATCCGTGGCTAGGTGTTGTTACAAGGTTAAATCAAGACGCTGCTTAAGATCAATATCCTCCACCCATTCCCTGCAGCATTTGGAAACTTTGGAACGCCAGCAGACCGAAGAGGAATGCCATGTACAAACTTCCAAATGCGACCAATCCTGCCACAGCGAGCACGCCGCCTGTGATGACAGAGACCCACAACGAAGTGCGCAGTCCATTCCACGGATCGCGCTGAAGGAGGATATATCGTGAGACGTGTCCGCCATCGAGCGGATAGACCGGCAGCAGGTTGATGATTCCCCAGAAAATGTTCACCCATAACATGGTAACGAATATCTGATTTAACATCGAATTCGACATGTAAACGATCGGGAAGGGAATAAAACCGAGTATGGTCGTTAAGTGAAATTCTCCGCCCATGCCAACACCGACGAAAAGAGTCAACGCGGCAAGCAGGAAACCGGCTAAAGGTCCCGCGAGCGAGATGAAGATCTGCTGGTTCGGGCTCAGGCTGACGTTGGCATATCCGCCGCCCCAGGGCATTGACTCAGGAATGGTCAATCCGCCGGAGAAATGGAGCAGGATGTGCGAGGGCTGTCCGTACCTTCGAAAGGCAAACGCATGCCCAAGTTCATGGATGAGAATGGAGACAAACACAACCACGATCCAGATCAGGATTACGAGCAGGTTATTGGAACCGGAACCGAGCAGCAGCGCGATCAACCAGAAAAGCGGATGAACGCGCACGGGAATGCCTGCGATCGAAAAACGCAGGTCGAAACGGGTTTGGGGGGCAATTGAAAATAGTGACATGAGTAACTTTCTGACCGTTTGAATTTCTGTGGTCTTACTTTTGTATCGGCAGCGTATAACCGCCGTCCACAACGATGGTCTGACCGACGATCATCGCGGCGGCTGGCGAACAAAGAAAGGCGACCACTTCCGCCACTTCTTCGGGAGTGATGAGCCTGCCCGCAGGGACCTGCTCGATGAATTTCTGGAGGATGTTCTCCTGTCCGCCCATTGACGCGAAATGATTCAGCGCCTCGGTCTCCACCACGCCGGGTGACACCGCGTTCACATGGATGCCACGCTGGATCATTTCCACGCCCAGATAGCGCGTCAGTGATTCCAACGCCGCCTTGCTCGCGCCGACTACGACGTAGTCCGGCAGCACGCGCACTGACCCCGCGCTCGAAATGCTGACGATGCTTCCGCCGCCGCGCTTTTCCATCAACGGAACGGCGCGTTGGGCGGCGAATAACAAGGCACGTGCGTTGATGTTCATGGTCCAATCCCAGCCTTTTGGCTTTTGTTCCATCGCCGGGCGGTTATACCCCGATGCCGCATTGTGGACGAAAATATCCAGACCGCCGAATTCCTTTTCCACCTCATCGAACAAACGGTTGAGGTCGTCCAGGTCGCCCACATCCGCTTTGACGAGCAAAGCCCGCCTGCCAAGCGCTTCTATTTCCTTTGCGGTCTCTTCGGCGGGAGCGCGATTGCGAAAAAAGTTGACGATCACATCCGCGCCGTGTTTCGCAAAATGCAGTGCAATCGCTTTTCCAATTCCGCGACCTGAACCTGTAACAAGGACGGTTTTGTTTTGAAAATCCATATTCCCTCCGAGGCGGCGAGGCGCCGCCTTGCGTATCAATCAAAATATAAATTCAAGTCTGAACAATCGAAGCGGTTTCCGCAGTTGGGACAGGTCACTTTGCAATTCTTTTCATACATCTGTGCGCCGCAGCGGTCGCATGTCCACACTCTTTTTTCGTTCCACTGGATTGGTTTGAATAATGCGGTATCAAATTCAGCGATTCGTTCCTTCCCCAGCCGGGTCACTTCCTGCATGACGCGTTCTGCGTCGTCACGCAGTTTCTTCACGTTAATCCCACGGCAGACATCGCCCCAGAATTGAGTCCATTTCAAACTGCGCCCGTAGACTTTAACCGCGCCGTCATAATTCCCGCGCGTGATGTGGAGGTAGGTCACTGCCACTTGGAGAATCCCCCGGTACAGGTCGCGGATCGAACCGGTCTCGTCCCGCCATGCCGCTTCCAACTCCTCGTGTGAATCGAAAAATTTTCCCTCGTTGAACAACTTCATCCCTTCAATGGCTTTGGGATGGATCGTTCCAGCGCAATCTTCCAATGTGATTTCCTGTGGCATGACGCGAGTATATCACGCGGGTTTAAGCGCAGGCTGAATGGTAAAATTCGCGAAAGAGGAAATTTGATTCTTATTTCATCGCTTCTTTGCGTGATTATTTCAACGGGTTCGTTTGCGTGGGGGTATCGGCTGGCAGGTTTTGACAGCGCCGTTTCCTGGATCATCGTATTCGGCGTTTTTTGGTTTGCGGCTCAAATATGGAAGTGGCGCTGGTTCTCGCTCATGGCGCTTGCTCTTTCTTTTTTGCTGGCGGTCTTTGGAATTTGGTTCGGCTTTGTTCCCGGCTGGATGTTCGGCGGCGCGATCTTTGCCGTGCTTGTCTGGGACTTAACCGAATTCCCAAGGAAACTCAAAACACTGCCTGCACGCGATGACCTTGCTGGTAGAACGCGCCGACATATTTTTCGAATAAGTTTTATGACGCTTGCCGCCCTTGCCTTCACCTCTTTATTGATGTATGGGCTGGGTCAATGGTCAATGGAATGGGGGTATTTTATTTTGGGCGTGATGCTGCTCATGAGCTTGCAATTCCTTGCGTGGATAAAAAATCCGCGAAGCCGTTAAATGGATTTGATCCACGCCTCCGCCTCACGCGGACCTTTGAACTGAATCGGTTTCAGGTGTTTATATTCTGGCTGTGAGAGCAATTTGGGAATCTCGCGCTTCCTTCTCCAATAGGTCTTGAACAACCACTTGAACAGCGATTCATCCGACCAGAGTTTGAGGTGCCACCAGAATTTCTCGCGGTTTCCGTTCCATAATTCTTCCTGAGTCACTGCACGCCGAATCGTGCGCGTGAGCAGACGCCAGAACACAATGGGGAAGGGATAATCCAGCCAGATGACGACTTCTGCGCGGGTCCAGATCAAATTGCGGACTCGGCTGTAATTTCCCGCCACAACCCACGCTTCAGATTGAGTCGCTTTGTCCACCCGTTCCCGAAAAATGGGATCATCCGCTCCCGTCCAGTTTGGATCCCAGTAGAGGGCATCCAATTCGACAAAGTCATAGCCGAATTTATCCGCCAGTGCCTTTGCCAGCGTGGACTTGCCCGAAGAGGTGGTGCCGATCACCACGATGCGTTTGTAGGGAAATGTGTTCATGGGCAGGGGATTATAATTTGCCATGAACGTAATTTGCAAACCTAACAGAAGGAGTGTCTACATTCGGAAGTAGTTTATTGGATATTCACCACAGAGCACAGAGATTTCCTCATGTTTTCTCCGTGAACTCTGTGCCCTCTGTGGTGAAGGATTTCTTTATCTTCTATGATGGACACTCCCAACAAGGAACCTTCCATGTTTGACCTCCCCGATAACGAAATTCTCCCTCTCTCGAAAGAACACGTCTTTTGGACGTGGTCTGCGCAAGCCAAAGTCAATCCCATTGCAGTGAAACGCGCCAAGGGCGTGTATTTCTGGGATGTGGATGATAAGAAATATCTCGACTTCAACTCGATGACCATGTGCGTCAACATCGGTCATGGGAATGAACGCATCATCAAAGCCATGCAGGAGCAGGTAGCGGAGTTGCCCTACGCGGCGCCGGGTATGACGACGAAAATCCGCGCGGTGGCGAGCAGGGAAGTGGCATCCGTCACACCGAATGGCGCATTGAGCAAGGTCCTCTTCACCCTCGGCGGCGCGGACGCGAACGAGAACGCCATCAAACTCGCGCGCGGATATACCAAACGCCACAAGATTCTCACGCGCTATCGCTCGTATCACGGCGCGTCCGCTGGGGCGATGGCAGCGACAGGCGATCCCCGCCGCGTGGCGTGGGAGCCGAACTTGATGACGGGCGTGGTGCATTTCCTTGACCCGTATCGTTATCGTTCCACATTCCACCGCACAAATCCCAATATCTCCGAAGCGGACTTCGCGCAGGATTACCTCAACCATTTGGAAGAGACCATCCTGTACGAAGGACCGGAATCCATTGCGGCGATTCTAATGGAATCTGTGACGGGCACGAACGGCATTATCATCCCGCCGGAGGGATACATGCAGGGCGTACGTCAACTTTGCGATAAATATGGCGTCGTGATGATTGCGGACGAAGTGATGAGCGGCTTTGGTCGCACAGGCAAATGGTTCGCCGTTGAGCATTGGAACGTCGTACCCGATATTATGACGATGGCAAAGGGACTCACGTCCGCGTATGCGCCTTTGGGTGCGGTGGCGATGAAGCCGGAGATCGCGGCGGCGTTCGATGAACACGCTTTCGAAAGCGGATTGACGTACACGTCGCATCCGGTATCGCTGGCGGCGGCTGTGGCGAACATCCAAGCCATGAGGGAGGATAAGGTCGTCGAGCACGCGGCAGGCATGAGCGGAGTCTTGAGGCGCATGCTGTCCGATTTGGGTGAGTCGCATCCATCGGTTGGAGAAGTCCGCAGCATTGGTCTTTTCGGCATCATCGAATTGGTCAGGAACCGCGAGACGAAAGAACCGATGGCGCCGTGGAATGGGTCATCGCCGGAAATGACGGCGCTGAAAAAATACTGCATTGATCACGGACTTTTCCTTTATACTCATTGGCATACGGTTTTGATCATCCCGCCGTTGATCATAGATGAAGCGCAATTGAAGGAAGGATTTGATGTGCTGGATGAGGCGTTAAAGATCACCGATAGGACTACCGATGGATAACATTGCGCCGAGAATAATGTAAAATTCTTTAAACCACTTAGAAAAGGAGAATGTAAAATGGATTATCAACCCTCTTCGCCGTCCCCATCGCAGCCACCTTCACCTGCCCCCGCCTCTGGTGGAAATGCACGAGTCATGTCAATCGCTTCACTGGTCATCGGTGTGATCAATTTGTGCGCATGGTTTTTCCCGATCTGCGGCGTGCCGCTTGGCATCGTTGGAATTGTTCTTGGTTATCTTGGAATGAAAGATCCCTCGCAGAAGACCATGGCGATCATTGGCATTGCTTTGAGCGCACTCGGTTTGCTGGCAGCTTGTGTCAATGGAGCCATTGGCGCGTATATGGGACTTTCTGGACAAGGTTTTCAATTCACCCAGTAATTTTCGATTTACGAAAAATGCTCCCGTTCTTGGGAGCATTTTTTGTTTAAGGAGCGTTTGTTTTATCGGGCGGGGGAATTCGTTCTGGTCCCGTGAATATCGGCATTTCGGATATGGAATAGGCAGACTCATACGCGCTGTCTGCGCCGCCTTCACCGGCTATGGGTTCAATGCGCCCGTTTGCATCGGCATCATCGCCGTATAGCATGCCTGCGGAGAGAATTTCCATTTCGGTGATCACGGCTTCCATGCCGGAATCGAATGGCATGGTCTGAAGTTCCAGAGCGAGGTTAAGAAGCTGCTCCGCCTGATTTTCCATGTTCTCGGCGCATATCACCACTTCTTCGCTGTGCTGCGTGATGTTCGTGGTTGAATCAGCTGCATCGGCGGCGAGTTGCGCCTGCTCGATGGTCTGCGGAATGTATCCCTGTTGTTCGCCATTTAGGAGAAGCCCAAATCCTTCCACCGGGTCTTCGATTTCGCCATCCCCGTTCCAATCTTTGTACAGGCTTGTGTTTTTATCCCCGGCGAGTTGATTGATGATCTCTTCGGTCTTCAAACGCATGGTTTCTTCATCATCCGCCATATAGGCTTGACGCAATTCGACCACAGACGTATTCACAGTATCGGCTGCGCTCCAAAGTCCCTGAACGAGGGCGGTGCCGTATGGTGTGCTTCCGATGGTATCCAACAGATGCCGCACAGGGACCAATGCCAGCGGAGGGAATACGGAGGATGCGACGATCTCCCGGCTGGACTCATTTGGGTTTGGGTCATCATTCGGCTCAAGCGTGACCTCGAACTGGTCATACGTTGCAAAGAGATTCGTGGACTCCGGGCTGATGAATGTTAACTGTCCGACGTTCCCTTGAAGAGTGATCTCGCCGATATTGCGTCTTCCGCCGCTTTGGGAGATGAGCCAGCCTTCGTAGTGTGTCCCCTGTTTTAGGTCTGGCAATCCGCTGACGGTAATCAATGCTTTGTCCATGATGTAGTTGAAATCCTGGAACGCGACCTGACCTATGGGTTGATTGGGGTCGAGCTGTGACTTCGGTCCACGAAAGAGGCGGATGCCCAACAGCGTAACTGCAACCAAAGCAACGATACCGCCAATAATGAACATGGTCCGCGAAGGCACGGCGGATTCTTTTTGAGGTTCCGGCGTATTGAGCAGTTCACTGATCTCTTCGGTTTTCTGCGAGATAGCTTTGCCATCGAGGACGGCGATGAATTCATTCACGAGTTCCGCGGCGGATTCAAAGCGTTGTTCCGGTTCTTTGGCGAGCGCCCGGTCGATGATGGCTTGCATATCCGCGGAGATGCCTTCGATGGGCGGGGGCGGCTCGTTCAGGTGTTTCATCAGAACGCCGAAGGAGGATTCGGCGTCGAAAGGGACATTCCCAGCCAGCATTTCGTAAAGGACAACGCCGAGGGAGTAAATATCTGTTTTGCGGTCTACGTGGTCGCCGCGGGCTTGTTCGGGGCTCATGTATGCGGGCGTCCCGGAGACGGTCCCTGTTGAGGTTTGGGTGGTGGAGTCGAGTAGGCGGACCAGCCCAAAGTCGGTGAGAACCGGTTCTACATCCTCAGGCAATGGACCTTCGAGATCGATGCTTCCGCTTTTTGAGCGCAGCAAAATATTGGCGGGTTTGATATCCCGATGGACGATGTTGCGCTCGTGGGCGTAATCCATTGCCGAAGCAACGGAGGTAAGCAGGCGGGCGGTGGTTCGGTGGGGAAGGGTCTCTTCGCGTTTACGCAGGGCTTTCAAATAATTTCCGAGTGATGCGCCGGAGACGAGTTCCATGACGATGCATGGGCGCCCATCCACAAGATCGTAATCGGATATTTGAATGATGTTGGGATGTTCGAGACCGGCAACCACCCGCGCTTCTCTTGCGAACCTTGCGCGCGAGTCGGGGTCTTCCTCCACATGATCCCGCATGATCTTGACCGCTACTTTGCGGTTGAGTGTTGTGTGTGTGCCGTAATAGACTTCTGCCATTCCCCCGCGCGCGATAAGTTCGCCGATCAAAACGTTCCCGATTTTCTTTCCGCTCCACGTTGACATGCCGAAGATTATAACCGCGAAAATCTGCCTGTTTTCCGGCTGTGCGGGAACGGAACTTGCATTGAATTAATCCGCCTGGGAAGTGTCAGAGTGCGCCGTGTAGGGTGCGGCATTCCCTTGAACTTTGTGATTCATTCTTTTTCCCTCGCGCAGCCATGTCCTGGCTTTTGCCGGGTCGCTAAAGATCGCCATCTGGTATCCCCGGTTGTAGAACACAGTTTCGTAAAATGCCAGAACATCCGGTTGTTTTGTGATCACTGCGCGGCGGACGACCCGCATATTCAATTTTAAGTGTGAGCCTAATTCTTCCATGAATTTTAATAATGAGAATATATCCACCACAGACAGGACGAAACTCGCCTCACTCATATCGGTCAGCAGCAGGAAGCACTTTTCCTGCGCGATCCGGTCGATAATTTCACGCATGAAATCACGTGCAGTTTTAATGTTTAGGTCCCCTTTAAACCAGGCTTCGATGATGCCTTCATCAACATTGTGCCAGACTGAATAAGTCATGTTGTTTCTCGTAATTTACAAATTTGGTACTTGCATTATACAGAATTCAATCCCCTTTTTCAATCTCTTTTCATGGTTCCTTCATTTCTGGGGACGACCTATTGTTGACCCAATTTGGTAGACAAAAAAGCCCCCGAGACCAAGGTCCCGGGGGCTTTTTTGTTAAGTTACCGTTTATTCGCTATCAATGCTGACCAGTACAGCCCGAACAACACGGCGGTAATAATAAGTGTCGTTCAGCGGGTTGTATCCCTGGCAGGTGATGAGGGTCAGGTACGAGGCATCCTCGAGGTCTGCAAAAGCAAATGTGGTGGCGAAGGAACGCGACAGGCGGGAGTTACGCACTTCAAAGACGTACTTCTCACCATACAAGTGAATAATGATCTGGTCGCCATAACTGAGCTTCTTCAGGTTCACGAAGGGACCATCGAGTCCGTCCGCATTGGTGACATGGGCGGTGAGGACGGAGTTCCCTTCCCAGGTGGGGAAGGCGGTGCCGTTGAGCCAGCCGACGTTGTTGGCAAGCCAGGTCACATCCCATTCGCCTTCGCTGTTCTGCGGGACACCGACAATGCTGGTCTTGATGCCAAGCGCGGGGACTTCGATCCACAGGTCACCGAGACTGCTGTAAGCGAGGTCTTCAGGCTGTTCGGGCAGGGCAGTGACGCGGTTCGGGGCGAAGCCGGTAGCTGGCAGCGCGGTGACAGCGAGACTGGACGTGCTGGCTTTTCCTGCATTGCCACCACCACCGCCACCAGTTGTGGTTGGGGTGACGACCTGGAAGTTGCGTGCGAAGTCTGTTCCGGAATTGATGCCATCTCCAGCGAGTTCAATAGTTGGGTCGGCAGCAAGGACAATGGAGGTGGTGCCGCAGACGTACAGGCGGTAGTACCCCGTGACGGTAAGGGGAGTGCTAAGGGTGAGCGTGGCAACAAATGGACCAGAACCGCCGCCATTGCTGTAGTTCACCGAGGTGACCGGGGTGTTGATGTCCGGCGCGACCAATCCGCTGGCACAACTGAGAGTGTTGAAGGTGCCGGTCGATGAGCGGACGAGCAGATAGTTGGCAGGGTTGGTCACATCGTCTATGAAGTTGACCAAATCAGCCGGATCGTCATATACATCCCAATTGAATTGGACGGTAAGCTGGGTAATACCAAGTGTGCTGGGAACGATCTCGTTCTCTGAAACACTTCCATCGCCTGTGTTCGGGGATGAGTTGATATTGGGAACAAGCAGTACGGGAACATCGTCGTCGTTGGCGAACGCACAGATGACATCTTCGCCTAGGGCAAGGGTCAGTCCGTCGCTGCCGTCTGTATCGGTGCCGTTACAGGTGATGGCTGTATTGGTATATCCGGCAGGACCGCTTTCGGTTAGGGTGTAGTTGCCTGCGCTGACTGGCGCGCTCGTGATGGCGGCATCGCCTTCCACGCCGCTGATGTTGGTGGGACCGTTTGCATTGAGGGTCCAGTCGGTGTCGAGTGCGGTTCCAATGTTGTCGTTGGTGACATCCTTAACGAGGGTCAGGGTGGCTGATGCATCGTCATTGGCGAAGGTACAGGTGACATTTTCGCCGGGGTTGAGGGTCAAGCCGTCGCTGCCGTCGGAGTCGGAGCCGTCACATGTGATGGCGGTCTGGGTATAACCCGAAGGTCCACCAGTTTCGGTGAGGGTGTAACTGCCAGCATCCACGGTTGCATTGGTGATGGCCCCTGCGCCTTCCGTGCCATTGATCGTAGAGGGACCAACAGCATTGAGCGTCCAATCAGTGTCTACCGCAGTGCCGCCATTGTCATTGGTGACATCCTTGGCGAGCGTAAGGGTTGGGGCAACATCGTCGTTGGTGAAGGTACAGGTAACTGTTTCTCCAAGAGCGATGGTCAGTCCATCGGCAGGGTTGATATCTGCCGCGCCTGTACAGGCGAGTCCTGTCTGTGTATAGCCTGAAGGACCGCCGCTTTCGGTCAACGTAAATGTTCCTGCATTGACAGGTGCATTGGTGACTGCGGCATTGCCACTCACACCGCTGATATTCGTGGGACCGGTGGCATTGAGGGTCCAGGCGGTGTTTGCTACTGTACCACCATTATCGTTGACCACAGTCTTTTGCAGGGTCAGAGACGCTGCTGTATCGTCATTGGTGAATGTACAGGTGACGTTTTCACCGGGCAGCAGGGTCAAGCCGTCCGCGCCGTTTGCGTCGGAGCCGGTACAGGCAATGCCGGTCTGGGAATAACCCGAGGGTCCGCCAGTTTCGGTGAGGGTGTAGCTGCCTGCATTGACGGTGGCATTGGTGACAGTTCCTGCACCTTCCGTGCCGCTGATCGTAGAGGGACCGGTGGCATTGAGCGTCCATGCAGTATCCACTGCCGATCCGCCGCTGTCATTGATCACAGTCTTTGCCAGAGTAAGGGTTGGAGCGATATCGTCATTTGTGAAGGTACAGGTGACTGTTTCTCCAGCAACCAGAGTCAGCCCGTCGGCAGGGTTGGCGTCTGCCGCACCTACACAGGAGAGACCAGTCTGTGTATAGCCTGAAGGACCGCCGCTTTCGGTCAACGTGTACGTTCCCGGAGTTACAGTGGCGCTGGTGACAGCCCCTGCACCTTCCACTCCGCTGATCGGGGTGGGACCGTTCGCATTGAGGGTCCAGGCAGTATCTGCGGCTGTACCACCGTTGTTATTGGTCACGGTTTTCTGGAGGGTGAGCGTGGCGCCGATATCGTCATTGGTGAATGTACAGGTGACGTTTTCACCGGGCAGCAGGGTCAGTCCGTCCGCGCCGTTTGCATCGGAGCCGGTACAGGCGATACCGGTTTGCGAGTAATCCGAAGGACCGCCAGTTTCGGTGAGGGTGTAGCTGCCTGCGTTGACAGTGGCATTGGTGACCGCTCCTGCGCCTTCCACACCGCTGATCGAAGTGGGACCGTTTGCGTTGAGCGTCCAGGCAGTGTCCACAGCCGAGCCGCCATTGTCATTGACCACGGTTTTTGCAAGGGTCAGGGTCGGGGCAACATCGTTATTGGTGAATGTACAGGTGACTGTTTCGCCAAGAGCGATGGTCAGTCCGTCAGCAGGGTTGGCATCTGCTGCGCCTGAACAGGAGAGACCTGTCTGTGTATAGCCCGAAGGACCGCCGCTTTCGGTCAGTGTGTAAGTTCCCGGAGTGACAACAGCATTGGTGACCGCGGCATTGCCCTCCACACCGCTGATCGGAGTGGGACCCGCCGCATTCAACGTCCAGGCAGTATCAAGAGCTGTGCCGCCGTTGTCATTGACCACAGTCTTTTGCAGGGTCAGGGTCGGGGCGATATCGTTATTGGTGATGGTGCAGACGGCTGAATCGGCAAGTGTCAGGGTAATGGAATTGCCCAAAACGGCGGGTGTGCCGTTTTTGCTGCAACTATAGGTAGAGGCGGAATAACCGGATGGACCACCGCTTTCACCCAGCGTGTATGTATCGGCTTTGAAGGTGGCTCCGCTGGTGACGGGGGTATTGCCGCTCAGGTTGGTGGGAGACCCGCCTGTGCCTGTGGCTGTCAGGGTCCACGCAGAGGCTAAAGCCGTGCCGCCATTGTCATTGATTACGGTCTTTTGTAAGGTCAGACTGGGAGCCACATCGTCATTGGTGATCACACAGGTGACGTTATCCCCTGCAGCCAGGGTAAGCGTGTCATCATCGGTCTGGCTGCCCGTTGTAAAGCCAGTACAGGACCAAATACCGCTAGTGTTATATCCACCGGGCCCGCCGCTTTCGCTGAGAGTGTAATCACCCGGGGCTACTACTGCGTTTGTAATAGATGCATCCCCATCTACGCCGCTTCCGGTATTACTCCCGCCATCATCAAAAGCCAACGTCCAGGCAGAATCAAGAGCGGTGCCACCGTTATCGTTAATAACAGTCTTTTGCAGGGTGAGGGTGGCGGTGGAAGCTGCGGGTCTTAGCGATACTACTGCTAACGAGCCACGATCATTTCCGCCAGCAAAGGTAATTGTCCGGTTAGGTTCGTTCCCGGTAGTTGTGATTACCTTGGAAGCTGTTGATTTATAGAAACTAGTATAGTTCTGATCAAAATGTTCAGTATACCCTCCACCTGCGGGTGGGGTGGCAGTGCCGCCATTGTCATTCGTCACATAGAAAATATAGCCATCAGCGAGGACAGATATTGTTTTTCCAAATGTCATTGCTGCAGCATTGGTAATTACTGTCGTGTTGAAATCCACAATTGGGTTAGCTTGATCGACTCCATTATAGGTTGCAGCATGAACTGTAATCGCTCTATTTCTGGCGGTGTTGTGAGTCACACTGATGGTTGTATTGGCAGCAAGTGCAAGATCAGCTTCATTCAAATAGCCAACCCAAGACGATTGCTGTGGGGTTCCCGCTGTTTGTGTAATCAAGTGAACTGCTGTACCCCCATAAGTTACTGATACATTTGCTGCTGTCGTTGCATTCGTAAATTCCATGTTTACAGTGATGATAACCAGCCGGTTTGTTCCAGCTGGCACAACATACGCGGCTGTATTCGGAGACGTCGCCGCATTGTTATTAATAAGGGCCGTACCATTCCATTGCCCTGATACACCTACAGCCGCATATGCCGGCGTAACCGGCAGCGCCGGGATCGCCATCATCACGATCAAAAGTGCGGAAAAGAACTTTAGAAAAAATGATTGTTTTATGTGTTGCATCTTCCATCTCCTTTGTGTTTCGAACAAATCTTTCCTGATAGGGGATCATTCAGGCAGTAAAGACCCCGTCCCTACTTTCAATACAACTGCGGCTTTGCGCAGGTTACTCAACTGGACATTGTTATCGTTAAAATCGTTGAACTGTTCATATTCACCACGCCATATCTTTAACGCGGTTGGCTCGCTGCACCCCAATTTACGCATTTCTCCAACAAATTCATCGCAGGACATGTTTATGCGCGCAGCAAATTCCTGTACACGACTTCTAATATGGAGAGGGGAGTTATTTGGTAACATCTGATTCCTGTATTTGATTTGGAATTAAAAAAATAGATTTAAAAATAGATTTTTTACAAAATCAGAAAAAAAGAAGCGCTTTCCTTGGTGACGCCTCAGATTTCTTTGATAATGAAATAAATGAATTGAATAATGTCAGTACACACATACCCGACACAAGAGGTCGGAAGTATTAGCACGAACAAGTTAATTCTTTAAATTGTTGGGAAAAAGTGTGGAAAGTATGGGAAAATTTCGAAGCGCTATATAATGGTTAGCCAAAAACTCCACATAATGAGAGGACTTTCATTCCGCCGTACATCTCGATACTTTTGGCTGTCACAGAGTTATAAAGTTTTTTTCTATGATTTGCTTCGATAGGGTTGTTTTGCCCTATTGGAGCGTTTTCTCCTGCCTTACAGAATTGTTAGGCTTATGAGAGTATTTTAATCTTCATTTTGCTATTGTCAATGCCATTATGAGAGCCTACTCGAGATAAAATATCCCAATGAATTCATCCCATCAACCACTTGAAATTCGTATAGGCATAATCCTAAACGAAAAAAAGTTGACTCTTGCCGCCGCCGAATCTTGCACCGGCGGTTTGGTAGCAGACCGTATTACCAACGTTCCCGGTTCATCTGCCTATTTTTTAGGCGGAGTTGTTGCGTATGCCTATGAAGCCAAGGCAGCACTGCTTGGCGTTTCATGGAACACCCTGAACGGCAAAGGCGCTGTTTCAATGGAGACAGTTACCGAAATGGCGCAAGGCGCGCGGAAAGCGTTGGCGGCGGATATCGCCGTCAGCGTTAGCGGCATTGCCGGTCCCGGCGGTGGAACGGACGAAAAACCCGTGGGCACCACCTGGTTTGCTCTCGCAGCCCCCGATGGCGTATGGACGCGCCATTTCGTCTGGGACGGCGACCGCGTCCGCAACAAACAGTTATCGAGCGAAGCCGCCCTGCAATTCATCCTCGATTATCTCGAAGGCAAACTTGCATGAAGATCGTAGTAATGGTATCTGCCATTGCCGAATGGAAAGCCGTCAAAAAGATCTTCCCGCAGCTTGAGATCATTGTCTCGCCGTATGGCGATATGGCATTTCTCAACCACGCAGGCTGGGACCTCACGCTCTATCACAGCGGTTGGGGAAAGATCGCTTCGGCAGGTGCGATCCAATACATCATCGACCATGACCGCCCGGATATCATCATCAACCTCGGCACCTGCGGCGGATTTGAAGGTCTAACGAATCTGGGTGACATCGTCCTCGTCGAGCGGACTTTCATCTATGACATTGTCGAACTGATGGGTGACCTCAACATCGTGGAATACTACGCCTCCTCCCTCGACTTGAGCTGGATCGCTGAACCCACACCTCACCCCGTCCGACGGGGAATCCTCGCCTCCGCCGACAGCGACCTGCCGCCGCAGAAAGTCTCCTACCTCAAATCGCAGGGAGCCATTGCCGGTGACTGGGAGTCGGGCGCGCTGGCTTGGGTGGCAAATAAGAACGCCGCGCGTTTATTGATCCTGCGCGGCGTGAGTGACCTGGTCAACGAAGAGGCGGGCGAAGCGTATGATAATCTTCCCCTGTTCGAAGAACGGACATTGATGATCATGCGAAAACTCTTCGAACAATTGCCAGACTGGTTAAGTTGTGTGAAGTTTTAAATAAAAAGACCTGACAGTTCCAAACCTGCCAGGTCTTTTTTGATCTACTGCGGATTCAAAACCCTGCCGATAAAGAGGATTTGTCCACTTTCCGTATCGCGGATAAAGAATAGGAAGGGTTTATCCACGATGAAGAAATTCTCGTGGATCATGGCAGACGTCGCTTCCATGATGACCGCGGTTGCGGCGGCGGCTTCCGTCCCTTTTTCATCGACAGCCACAAACGCCTTGTGAATGACATCGCCGATAAATAGGTCATTGTTTCCGGTCATGCCTGAAAAATCGGCGCGATTTGGGTCGAAGGCAGCGTCCATGCCCATATCTTCCAATGCGCTTGAAAGCGAGAACGAGCTTTCGAATGTGAATTTCGGCAGTTGCACGACCAAATCCGAATCGGACATCTCCGCCAGCATTTGCTGGAAGGTGTCATTGGTCAGTTGCGACTCGATCTCATCGAAGCGACCTTCATCCGGCAGGAGCACGTCCATTACGGCAGTGCCGCCCGCGTAGGGGAGTTCCGCGATGGCGTATCCGTCTCCGGCGGCGTAGGGGATGAACATGCTGTCTCCCATCATTGGCGTGGAAACAGTGGACCCATCCAGCAAAGTGAAATCTCCATCGTAGGTATTGTTCGCGTCGAACGGATACTGCCAGTCGCCCTTGAAATAAATGGCATTGACCAGCACCATTTTCGTGTCGGGATTGATCGAGCCTTCTGGCAGCAGGTCGTTAATCTTGTCCTTCGTCTTGTCACTGACCCATTGATTGATCTCTCTGCGTGCCGGGTCAGGCTGGTTGAGGAAATCCATCAGGTTGATTCCTGCGCCGTAGTTGACTGCGAGCGTGTCCAGAAAATCGGGCAGGAAGGCGAAGGTCTGTTCCGCCCAAACGGAGTTGACGATGCTCAACTGCATCGGTTCCTGATCTTTGTCCACTATGGTCGGAGTTTTTTCCAATGCGAGGTCAAGCGCATTGAAGGTGGGATGAGTCTGTTCTTGTGAGCTGAAGTGAAGCACATCCGCCATTTGCGATTCGGTTTCGCCGCGGGCGCCAGCGTACGTCATGGCTAGAGCGAGGGAGATGCTGAACGGTGAAAGGATCAAATTTCCGTCTTGGGAATGAAGCGTCTGATACAAGTCGAGGGCGAAGGCGTTGTTGCCATCCACCAAAGCTTGAGAGTCCGCTTCGCTCACTTGTGGATTTTTCTCGCGTGCGCGGTTTGACTCTGCCACGCCTCCCGCATTTCCTGCACTGCCTCCGCAAGCCGAAAGCAGGATGGAAGCAAGCATTAAAAGAATTATTGATCTTTGAAAGGTTTTCATGGTTTCTCCTCTTAAATGGACGTTGACCATAACGATTTTGTTTCCATTGTATCGAGTTGTGGGTTGGCTTTCATTATTTTGTTTGTCCCCCGTTCTTCCCAAGAAAGTGTTTCCTGGTTCGTTTTGTGCATGGATTACACGGATTCTTGAAAAATCCGTGTAATCTGTGTGCTTAAGAAATAGGCGTTGCGGATATTTACTTTTGCGTGACCCAGGTCATTGTGACCTGCTCCGGCGTGACGGATACCGATTGCAGGGTTGCGTTGCGTGAGGTTCTGCCGCTGATGATCGCAAGACGGTTGGCAATGGTTTGATTCCAATTGTCCACGCGGTTTGATTCGATGGCGATCCCGTCGATCTCGGCGTTTGAGATGGTGGCGGTCAGGTCTCCGTTGCTGACTCCAAGGTCGAGGCGGAAACTCATCGAATCGGTCTTGCTCGCATCGTTCAGGCGTTGACGTGTGCCGGTCACGGAGACGTATCCCGATTGAAGCGAGACGTTAAGTTCCTTAATGAGCGGGTCGGCAATGGAGGAGGAGATCACTTCCTGTAATTGGGCTTGTGAGATCGCAGTCTCCACGGTGAGAGTCCCGTCGTCGTTGCGGGAGACATTTGCTTTGCAGGCGCTCAGGAGAACCAGCAGCGCGACGGCGAGTAGTGATAGCTTTATGGATTTCATTTCGAATTTCCTCAAGATGGGTTGGATTGAATTGCGTTAAATAGTTATCCCACACCTTTGTTTAAGAACGAATAAAGGCGTGTAATCTAATTGTAAATTTTCGGGAATCTATTTTGCGGCTTCCAAAGCCTTCTTGATCTGATCGGTGTGGGTGTTCAAGTGGAAGTTGGGCTGAAGCAGTCCCATCCCAAAGCGATAGTAACTGCCTTTGTTGGCTACGAATTCTTCGGGGAGCATTTCGGTATAAAAAAGAATTTCGTTCACACTGCGGCGCAGCGTATCGACCATCAGTTTGATGGACGGATTGGCTTTCACCGTCGCTGCCACCGAAGCGGTGATATTGCTGCCAAAGCCGTCGGATGTTGATTCATAACCGTCGACCAATGACGAGAGGTAATTGATGTTGAAGCGTTCGTTTTGAATGAGATGCGCCACAACTTCCAGCGCGCTCCATTCGACAGGGTCTGGTCGTTTCATGGCTTGCTCGTCGCTGAACCCTTCGAAACATTTTTCGATCCCATCGAGAGCGGGTTCATACAAGGCGCGGGCGCGCTTGGATAGTTCCGCGGGGTCGAACGGCACATCCGGCATGGGGCGTTTGCTCAACTCCATTGCGATGGTCTTTTTCTCCGCGCCGCGATAATACACGACTTCAACCACGTCGCCGCCTTTCTTCCCGGCAATGGCAGTTTGCAGACTGGTGAAATCATTGGTGATGGCGTTGCCTGCCATGTGGACCAGCACGTCATCACGTTCCAGCCCTGCGCGTTTGGCTCCCATGCCATCCACCACATCGTCGAGCCGCATCCCTTCGCGGACGGGAACGCCGAGCGCCTTTGCCTGGTCTGCGGAAAAATCACCGGGCACGATTCCAAGCATCGGTCTTTCGGCGATGCGCAGATCGATGCCGGTCTCCAAAACCGATTTCAAATTCCGCAGGCTGTCCTCCCAGTTTTGACGGAAATCCTCCGCCGTTTTCTTCCACGAATCATCATCCGGCACAGTGTGATCCATGCGGACATTCACGCCGCCATCTTTTTCTGTAAAAGTGACCGTCACTTCGGTGGGGGCGGGGTCGATGCTTGAAAACCAGCGAAACTTGACGAGCTTATCTTCCTCCAACTCAAGATAATGTCCGCTGGAATAAAAATCGCCAGCCCACCAAAGGTACATGCGCCCGCGCGGGTGTGGCGCGACTGTGGCGACGTCACATAACCATTCGCGCAGCGAGGTCGCGTTCGTGAAGGCGCGATATGCAAATTTCAAAGGGGCATTTACTTGGGTTTCAGCAGTTACAGTGGTCATCGGTCTCTCCTCTTTATCTTTATATAACGTTGTGGCAGGAATTTCAATAAAAAAACGCCGCACCTGCGCGCGACGTTTCAAACACTATGGTTTCGCAGGCGGCGGCATTTGATTCTCGCCTTCCATGATCTGCATATCGCCCATATATTCGGCATGCTCCAGCGCCGTCAGCGCCCCGCCTTCGCCCACCACCGGGTCCACTTGTTCGTTGCCATCTAAATCGATGCCGTTGTAGATCTGATCTGCAAGCGATAGGACAAGGCGGATGTCTGCGTCTGTGACTTGATCTGACTCAGCGATCCGCTTCGCGACGTCCCGAAGCTGGGCAGCCCAACCCTCAACATTCCCTCCGCTGATAGCGACGTGTTCGCTGTGCAGAATGACGTTGGCAGATGCGTCTGCGGATGCGGCGGCAAGTTCGGCGTGTGTGATGGTTCCTTCCACATAGCCGGTCTGGCTGCCGTTCAGCAGCAGACCGAAACCGTCTCCGGGGTCGTCTGTTGTGCCGTCATTGTCCCAATCTTTATAATCTTCACTTTTGCTGCCGACGATGAGATTGATGATCTCTTCGGCATGTTTTTGCATTTCCTGTTCATTGCCGCTATCGAAAGATTCGGATAGAACCTTGCTTGCATCAAATACGAGGCGGCTGGTTTGTACAAGTCCAAGCGTCATGGCGGTCTGATTCGGATTGCTGTCGAAGCGGACCAACAGGTGACGGATGTGCATCAACGCTCCCGGCGGCAAAGCGGACGAATACAAGATTTCAGACGGGTTGGGGCTGGGGTCTGGGTCTGCTTCGAGCGTGATCTCCATGCGGTTGAACCCGTCGAGCAGATTGCGGCTTTCGGGGTCGAGGTAGGTTAGGGTGTATTGCTCGGAACTGTTCTTCTCCAGGATGCCGAGACTGATGATGGTTTCATTTTCATCGTCCACGAGCCAGGCTTCGTATTGGAATCCCTGTTCAGGGTCTGGGAGCGCGGCACTGATGGTGGCTTGGTCCAAGTTACCTTGGAAGCGAAGCACACCGAGGAAATTCGTATCAGATGCCGGTGAGTGAGAGGTGTGAGTGGCTGAAGGTTCTTCGGTGGGTTGTGATGTGACTTCGGTTGTACCCTGGTTCAAACCGGGGAGCAGCCGAAGCGCGGAGACGCCGAGGGCGCTCGCCATGACGACACCGATGCAGACGCATGCGAATATCCCAACGCCAGCCCAGAGCAGCATGTTTCGGCGTGGAGCAGGCTGCTTGTCGACAGAGACAGTTTTGGGCGGGGTTTGGAAGCGCACCGTATGGATGGTATCCGCTTCGGCGTGCAATCCGATCGCGTTGTAGAAATCCTCCAATAATTCACGGGCGGTCTGATAGCGGTTTTCGGGAAGTTTTTCCAACGCCTTGTTGATGACGAGTTGGATTTCGGGGGAGATGCCTTCAATGGGCGGCGGCGGTTCGGAGATGTGTTTGAGGATGATGCCGAGAGTCGAGTCGCCGTCGAAAGGGACGCGCCCGGCGAGCATTTCATACATGACGATGCCGAGCGAATATGTGTCGGAGCGGTTATCCACACTGTTGCCCTGCCCCTGCTCAGGGGACATATATGCAGGCGTTCCGCTCACCGTGCCAGACGCGGTGTGGACGGTGGAATTTGCGATTCGCACCAACCCAAAATCGGTGATGATGCATTCGGTGTCACCCGGCAGGGATAGGTCTGGCGGATAATATCCGTTCTTGTTATTGAGGATGATATTTGCGGGTTTGATATCGCGATGGACAACGCCTTGCGAATGTGCGTAATCGATGCCGGAAGCAAGCGAGCGCAGCAATTGTGCGACTTGCGTATGCGAGAGCCGCGCTCCGTTTTTGTGCAGGTTTCGCAGATATTGCGCCAGTGACGGACCTTTCAGGTATTCCATCACAATGTAAGGATGACCGTCGTGCGTGTCGAAATCGAATATTTGGACGATATTGGGGTGACGCAGCCCGGCGACAGCCTTCGCCTCGCGCTGGAAGCGCAGGAGCAGGTCGGGGTCGGTTTCCACGAAACTGTGCATGACCTTGACCGCCACGGGGCGTTCAAGAGTGAGGTGGGTGCCTAGATATACTTCCGCCATGCCCCCGTGTGCGAGATATTTTTCAATTCGTACCTTGCCAATGGTTTGTCCGAGCCAGTCTGCCATGCAGGGATTATACAGCGGAAATAAGATGCATTTGGTCTGAAAATGGAGTTGAAATTATTTATGCAAAGTTTCAGGTTGTTATAAACATCTCCATGGAAATCTCTGTGGTTTTCCCGTTGTAACAATCGATTTCATGAAACCCAAGTCTTTTATAGAATCCAATGGCACGGACCTGTTCAGGGCTGGTTTGTAAAATGATGCGTTTGTATCCCCGGCGGCGGGAAAATTCAAAGAGTTGGCTTGTTACCTGATACCCGATCCCTTTACCGTGATAATCCTCCAACAGCCAGAGCCGTTTTAGTTCGGCAGTTTCTGCGTCGAATCTGCGAATGGCACCCGAGCCGATGATTGTGTCATCATCCAGAACTACAAGGAATATCCCGTTGTTGCGGCTGTAATATTCCTCGATATGGTCCATATCAGCGAACTCACCATTGGTTTCGAAGATGTGGATCATTTCTTCCAGGTCCCGTTTCCAGCCGTAGATTTTATGTGCAACGGTGAGAATGACCCGTCTTGCAACCGGAACTTCTTGTTGAGCAATTGGGCGGATGGTGATCATAGCTGGGGAGTATACATTGGTATGAAATTAAAGAGGCTGGCAAAACCAGCCTCTTTTGTATTTGAATGTAATGCCCCTGTGGGTGATGATGATTATGCTGCGAATTGGAAAATGATCACTGCACAAGCGACCCATGTCAAAACGATGCTGGCGGCAATGACGCTGATCGAGCGGATGAAATCTTTGGTCATCTTTAAAATCTCCTTGTTCTTAAATTTCGCCGAGTATAGATGACCGTTGTAAAAATGCGGTGAAGAACTTATACAGAAAATATGTGGCAAAATTCTCCTAATGCTTAGTTAATATGGAGAAAATGGAAAACACGGATGCCTTTCGACATCCGTGTTTTGGTTATTGTCCCAATCGTCCGCGTTCTTCTTCGATCACGCTGGGTTCGAGTTTCTTGAACAGCGGACCGGGCTGATTCAACTTCGCGCCGGGTTTCAGGTCGCTGGGTTTCCATTGGATACCGTCAACCGGTTTGTACCGCAAGACCAAATGCTCGCCGAGTGAATCCCTGGCGGTTTCGGTGTATTGCTCACCGAAGAGCGGAGTTTCATAGCCGAAGAATCCATGCAGGCGTTCGGAGGTGAATGGGATGAACGGCGCGAACATCACCTTCAACGAGTCAATCGCTTTCAACGCGGTGTAGATGGTTTTGGCGGCGGCGTCTTTATCGGTCTTCACAGCCGACCACGGAGCTTGCACGTCGAGGTATTGATTGACGGCGGTGGCAAGTTTCATCGTCTCGCTCAAAGCAGAGCGGATGTGAACGGCGTCGAGTTCGTCGCCCACAGTGTTGAATCCGGCTTCAATGGTGGCGAGCAGTTCAAGGTCCACGGGGCGAAGCGAGGCGGGGTCTACATCTGGCACGTGACCTTCCCAATGTTTGTAGCAGAACGAAAGCACGCGGTTCGCGAGATTGCCCCACGTCGCCACGAGTTCATTGTTATTGCGCGCCACGAACTCCGCCCAATCCCAATCGCTGTCTTTGGCTTCGGGCATATTCGCCGTGAGGTAATAGCGGACAGCATCCGGGTCGAAGCGGGTAAGCACATCGAGCCCCCACACCGCCCAATTGCGCGAACCGCTGATCTTTTGCGCTTCGAGATTCATGAACTGATTGGCAGGCACATCATACGGAAGGATGAGCGGTTCCCCTCTCCTCTCAGGGGTGGGGTCAAAAAATTCCATGAACGCGCTGCCAGCGCCCATCAACTCGGCGGGCCACTGCGATGTATGGAAGAAGATGTTGTCCTTGCCAATGAAATGGAATTGCTTCGCTGCGGGGTTGAGCCACCAATCGCGCCACGCCTCTTTCTGACCCGATAACTGTGCCCACTCAATGGGAGCGGAGAGATAGCCGATAACGGCTTCGAACCAAACGTATAGAACTTTGTTCTGCCACTCCGGCTCGTCAATGGGAACAGGGATGCCCCAATCGAGGTCGCGGGTAATGGAACGAGGCTTGAGTCCTTCGCTTTCGATCTTGCGCAATGATTCACCCAAGACCGTATCGCGCATGTGTTCAGAACGCGATTCCAGGAACTTCTTGACATCCGGTTCGAGCTTGGAGAGGTCGAGGTACGAATGTTCAGTGTCGCGCAATTCGAGCGCACCGTCGCCAGTCTTTGCGCGCGGATTGATGAGCTTCTCCGGTTCGAGCACGTTGCCGCATTTGTCGCATTGATCGGAACGCGCGTTTTCAAATCCGCAGATGTAACAGGTCCCTTCGACGTAACGGTCGGGCAGGAATTTGTCCGCGCTGGGGGAGTACCATTGCTTGCTGAACTTGCGGAAGAGGTATCCGTTCTTCTGCAAGGCAAGGAACATGGACTGCGAAACCTTGAAGTGATTGTCGCTGTGGGTGGTGGTGTACAGGTCGTACGTGATGCCGATCTGCTGGAATAACTTGATAAAGCCTTCGTGATAGGACTTGTACACTTCCTCGACGGGTTTGCCGAGTTTGTCCGCGCTCATGGTGACGGGCGTGCCGTGTGAGTCGGTGCCGGTGATCATCAGCACCTTGTTCCCTTTGAGGCGGTTGTAACGGGCAAAGATATCCCCGGGCAGGTGTGAGCCGGTGATATTCCCAACGTGGATTTCGGCGTTGGCATAAGGCCAGGCGACTGCTACTAAAATGGTTTCGGTCATGTGATTTCTCCTTCGGAGAGCTATCAGCCATCAGCGTTCAGCTTCTAACTGATAGCTGATTACTGACCGCTGTTCTTTTTCAAACAAAAAGGCTGTCCGCGAAATGGACAGCCCGTTTTTTCAGGTACGAAAAACTAACTTGCTTTCCACTTGGCGCAGGGGGATATTTCCATTCGCATTTTGCGCATGGCCATGGTCATTGGCACCATAGGGTAAGCGGAAGTGAATTTCATGGGCGTTATTTTAGGCAGAGGCGGGCGCTTTGTCAATGGCAGGTTTTTGTTTCATGCGCTGGGCAATAAAAAGGAAAAGAAAAACCAGAATGGTCGTTCCAAGACTCCACAGGTCTTTTTCCGTATCGACCAGCCGTAAAACCGCAAATAAAGAAACCATATCGAGCAGGGCGAGAAAACCAAACGCCAGCCAAACACCCCGTCTCTTTTGGACTAACGTGCCAATGATCCACACGATCGGGATGATATATGGAAGTTGATCATATACCCAAAGATAGATCGTGCTGATAAATCCAAAGGGGATGATGACGTTCATCGCCTCCCACGCGGACCATTTGGCTTGATTCCGCCAAAGGAGCAGACTCGCCGCCCCAAGCATGATCAGGCTCAAGGTCCCGCCGAGAAGCGTGGAGCAGGGAGAAGCCCCGTCACAGGCGAGATAGGCAAACGCCCAGACGTTCGAATGCACACCCTGAGTCCGCGCCATGACGGCATCTCCCGCGCCGAGGAATTTTTGTATCCACTGCGGGTCCTGGATTAAGCCGATGACGAGAATCGCCAGTCCGCCAAGTGCCACGCCGAGGATGGCTTTCCAATCGCGCCGCGCGAGAAACCAGACTCCGGCAAGCAGCAGAATGGTCAACCCTTGTGGCGGCTTGAGCATGGTAAAAGCGAGGACAACTCCAGCCCACAGCGATTGATCTTTTTCAAAAAGGAGGATCGCAGCCAGCAGCAGAATGACAGGTAATACGCTAATGGTCCCTGCGTGGCTGGTCAGGTAAAGCGGACCCCAAAAAACCAGAAAGAGAAATATTGGAAAATACAGATAATAATATTTTTTTTCCTGCCAGCGATTCATGAGGATATATATTGTGACCGCAACCAGTAGGAACGTAATGATCTGCCAGACGATATACGCCGTTTTTATGGAAAAGAACCCGAGCGGAACACAAAGCAGCGCCAAGGGCAGTGGATAGGGAAAGATGCGGTTCGGGCGCCACTTGATATTGTATGTGTCGTGCCCGCCGAGATATTGGGCTTCGTCGTATGGATTCTCCCCGTTCAAGACCATCCGTCCTGCCAGCCAGAAAAAAGAGAAATTGGAAGTGCTTGTATTAAAGTCCCTGCTCTGCTGTGTGCGGACAAAGATCAACCCTGCAATGAGTAGAAGCGAGATGATTATGCCAATGGGTTTTGGGATGGAAAGTTTCATGTGCCAATTAAATTGCCACCTGTTATAACAGGTGGCAATCCTTTTACTCCAACAAATCCTTCAACTTGGCGAACGGAGAATCCGGTTCTTCGGGACGGTGACCGCAATCTTTTTCGTTGAGGTTCTGTCCGCATTCGGGGCATAGACCGAGACAATCCGGCTTGCAGACCGGGTTGATGGGAATTTCCAAAAGGGCGTATTCGCGCAGGAGTTCCTCAACGTCGAGGTGCGCATCTTCAGGCAAAAGCAGGTCGGAGTCGGTTGTGGAGCGGTTGTCGAAGGCGTAGAGTTCGGTGAATTCCCAGTCAAGCTCCTGCACAAAGTTTGTCAGGCAGCGCGCGCAGGTCACTGTGGTTTCGGCGGAAAATGCGCCCTGGGCGATCAGTCCCTGCGGGGTTTTGCCGACATTGACGTTGCCGCTGAGTTGCCGAAGTTCAAGGTCATCGCTGAGGATGACCTTCTCGAACTCGAACGGAAAGTCGTGGTTATAGCCGACCTCTTCATGAATGATGAAGCCGACGTTGAAACGGAAGGGTTTACGTGGGTTTGTCATGGGGTTTTACTCACCTCAAGGAACGCAAAGGACGCGAAGAAGATTTCCTTCGCACCCTTTGATGGCTTGCGGTTGATGACCTAGATCTTACGGTCGACGATATATTTCGCGAGGTTTTCCAGCGCGTCGCGCTCTGCGCAGGGCGGGAATTCATCCAACCGGACGAGGGCGCGGTCTACATGCTGTTCGGCTTCGCTCATGGCTTTCTTGGTGCAGCTGCTCGAGCGGATCTTTTCCACGAGGCGGGTCATGTTTTCGTTGTTGGTCCAGCCGCCATTGGGAAGGGAGAGGACATCCGGGTCGCCGGGATTGGTCTCAGCGAAGTAAATGGCTGGGAGGGTGACCAAGCCGTTCAGTAGGTCCGAGCCGAGCGGCTTGCCGACTGTGGTCTGGTCGCCGTTGAAGTCGAGGATGTCATCCACGATCTGGAACGCCATCCCGATCTGATAGCCGAAGTCGCGCATGGCTTCGACTGTGTCTTCGCTGGCTGGGCTGACCATCGCCGCGGCGCGGGAGGTCATTTCGAAAAGCGAAGCGGTCTTGGCATAGATGCGCTTGTAATAGTTGTCGCGGTTGACGAGTCCGCGTGAGGTGAACATTTGCGTCAGTTCGCCGTTGACGATGGTTGCCAGTGTATCGGAGAACAATTTCATCAATGGCAGGTGGTCGGTGTCGGCGGCGAGTTTTGCGGCGCGCGCAAAAAGGAAGTCGCCTGTCAAGACGGTGGCGGGCGGTGACCAGCGCGCATTGAGGGTGGGGGTGCCGCGGCGGAGTAACGAACCGTCGATCAGGTCGTCGTGTACCAATGTGGCGGTATGCAGTAATTCCACAGCCGCGCCGAGGTTGATGAGTTTCTCAAGGGGCGCACCCAGCATGTTTCCAACGAGCGAACTAAGGGTCGGGCGGACGCGTTTTCCCCCCGCCGCCAGCAAATGCTCCAACGCTGCCCGCAGGTCGGGATGGTTCTCATCCGCCTGGGAGCGCATGCGTTCTTCAACGAGTTTAATTTCTTCTGTTACAGGTGATAGAAAGGTTACCGTGCTCAAGTCAGTCTCCCCATGCGAAGAGCCGCTCCGCGTTGGCGGTGGTAATTTCGGCAATATCCGCAGGGCTTTTGAAATGGATTTCCGCTATTTTATCAGCAATATGAGCCACATAGGCAGGTTCATTCCGTTTGCCACGAAATGGCACTGGAGCGAGAAAAGGCGAGTCGGTTTCGATCAAAAGCCTGTCGAGAGGGATCTGTTTAATGACCTCGCGCTTCTTTTCCGCGTTCTTGTAGGTGACAGGTCCGGTCACGCCGATGTAAAAATTGAGGTCGAGCGCCTTCTGCGCCGTTTCCAGCTCACCGTTGAACGAGTGCAGGACGCCGGGTTTTTCGCCCAATGTGCCGCTTAAATCCCTGCTCCACTCCGTCAGGATCTCAAGCAGGTCAATCGACGCCTGCCCGAACCATTCATCGTTTTCCTCGCGCATGTGAATGACAACCGGTTTGTTGACTTCCTGCGCAAATTGCAGTTGACGTTTCAGAACCTCGCGTTGAAAGGCGCGTTGCCCGGCTTCCTTGACCCAATAATAGTCAATGCCGATCTCGCCAATTGCCATCACTTTTGGATGATTCGCCAGTTCCTTTACCTGCTGAAATGTCTCTTCGGAAAATTCATCAAGGTCGGTGGGATGGAACCCGACTGCCGCATACACGCCCGAATTTGACTCTGCCAACTGCACCGCCTCTTTACTGGACCTGTGGTGGAGTCCTGGCACGAGCAGCCTGACCAGCCCCGCATCCTTCGCGCGTTTGATAACGTCCGCGCGGTCTGGGTCGAATTTGTCATAATCAAGATGACAGTGGGTATCTGTGAGTTGCATAGCTTGGCGATTATATCAGCCTGTACACGGGGAAATTAATTTTTGAGAATATCTAAAATACAACAGAGTTCTGCTCCTCAAAATGACATGAAAACCTGAATTGACCGATGGATTCAATCACTGTATATTTACATCCAGCCACTCAAAGAGGAGATAGAAATGAAGAAATTCCTTTCAACTTTGCTTGTTCTTTTTGTGTTGATATCAGCCGCTTTTCAACCCGCTCACGCTGACGTTGCCCCGCCAGAGACAGTCCCCGGCTCGAACCTCAACCCGGGCGATGAATCCACTCAGGTGCGGATGGCGGCAGAGACCGTCACGCTGACAATCTCCGAAAACCCAGCCGACCCGCAAACTGCCATTGCCCGAACGGACGCAGTCTTTACCATGCGCAACCTCGGCTCGACCGAGGAAAGAATGCAGGTGCGTTTTCCGCTTTCATTCTTCAACGGAAACTCGGATGGTTTTGGCAGATTTCCAGAGATCGCTTCCATTGCCGTAAAGGTGGATGGAAAATCCGTGCCAACACGCCGCGAGAATCAACCGTTCGTCAATAACGAATCTTCTTTTGAGGAACGGGACGAAGTTCCCTGGGCAGTCTTTGATGTGACCTTCCCTCCAAATCAAGACGTCATTATCGAAGTTACATATGATGTCAATGGGTTTGGTTATTATCCTTATCAAGCCTTCAAATACATCTTGGAAACGGGCGCTGGTTGGAATGGAACCATCGGCAAAGCGGATGTCATCGTCCGCATGCCGTATGAGATTAGCGAACAAAACCTCGATTTGACTGGCCAAGCTGGGCATGGCGAATCAACTCCGGGCGGAGTCCGAAGCGGGAACGAGATCCACTGGACGTTCGAAGATTTCGAGCCGACCACTTCCGATAATATCGAGATTGTTATCGTCACACCATCTTTGTGGAAAAAAGTTTTGCAGGAAAAAGACAACGTCGCAAAAAATCCAAACGACGGCGAGGCGTGGGGCAGACTTGCGAAGGCATATAAGGATGTGGCGCGTATGCCGAAGGGTTGGTTGCGCGAGGATGCCGCCGGGCTTGAATTGTATGCATTAAGCAAGGATGCGTATGAACGCTGCCTTGCTCTGCTGCCCAATGATCCACTTTGGCATTACGGTTACGCCGATCTGTTGTGGTCACATTTTGAGTATGGTGTGTATTGGTCGGGCAGGGAGGATACGGAAGGTTTGTTGCCGACGATATTATCCGAACTTCAGACTTCCCTTGAATTGGATCCGAATCTCCAGGAGGCGAAGGATCTATTGAACAGAATTAGTTATTCAATTCCCGAAGCTGTGGGAAGAAATGATGATGGAAGTTTTACTCTGCTTGGTTTGACTGCCACTCCGATTCCTCCCACGCCCTGGGGCGGACCTGCCACCGAAGCTGCGCCTCCTTCCACGCCGCAAGCTGTTGCTGCCACCCAAACCTTATCCTCGCCGACATCGCCGCCAGTTGAAACTCCCGGCGCGCAAAATCCCTTATGTGGAAGTGCCTTCTTACTTCCAGCATTGTTCGGGGTGGCTTTCGTAATAAAGAAACGTAAATAACAAAAAAGGCAGACAATTTAATTGTCTGCCTTTTGCTTCTATATTTAGCTACTTGATTCCCGCTACTTTCAAGCCGTCTTCCAAAATCCCCTTGACCTTATCTGCGTGGAGCGTTTCGCAGTACACGCGCAGGATCGGTTCCGTGCCGCTAAAGCGGATGAGCATCCAGCCGCCGTCTTCGAGCTTGAATTGGAAACCGTCCACGGTGATGAGATCGGTGACTTTCAAACCGCCGAGTGTGGCGGGTTTATTGTCCATGATGATCTTCTCTCGCGCGGCGCGATCTCCGCTGAAGGGACTATCCACACGGTCGTAGAAATATTCTCCACCGACTTTGTCAAACAATTCTTTAAGCAATCCGGTCGGCTTTTTGCCGGTCTTGACCATGAAATCAAGAATGTACAAGCCTGCGAGAATCCCGTCGCGTTCGGGGACGTTTCCGCGGAAGGCGTATCCGCCAGATTCTTCGCCGCCGATGAGCGCATTGGTTTCGGTCATTTTCGGGGCGACGTACTTGAATCCCACACCTGTCTCATGGACAGGCACACCGTACATTTTGCCGAGTTTGTTCAACATACCGGTCGTTGAAAGCGTTTTGACAATGTCACCCCGCTCACCGCGAACTTCCAGCAGATAATAAGCAAGCAAACCATACACGCGCAGTTGATTGATGAACTCGCCGTTCTCGTCGCCGATGCCGCAGCGGTCGGCGTCCCCGTCGGTGATGAGCAACACATCGGCTTTGTTATCGACCGTGGCTTTTAATCCCACATCGATATTCGGGCGGATGGGTTCCGGGCGCTTCATCTCCGGGAAGGATGGGTTGCGCACATCATGGATCTCGATCACTTTCGTCTTTCCGCCTTCAAGTAGACGCGTGAACCAACCCGCGCCATTGCCCCACATCGCATCCACAACGACGGTCAGCCCGGCATCTTTGATGGGCTGCAGGTCGATCAGACCATCGCGGGTAAGATGCTCGATATACGGAGCCGCCGCGTCAAATTTGACGATCTCGCCAGCCGCGAGCGCATCCTTGAAATTTTTGCGTTTGACATCCTTCACATCTTCGGGAATGCCGCCTTCGATCTGTTTCAAGCCTTCCGGGTCGATTGCGCCGCCTGTGCTATCGCGAACCTTAAATCCATTGTCCGTTGGAGGGTTGTGACTGGCTGTGATATTTACCGCGCCAGCCGCTTTCTTGTCCACGACGGCGTATGCGATCACGGGTGTAGGCGTGGCTCCATCCGTCAAATAGACTTTAAGCCCGTTGCCCGCCAGAACTTCCGCAACTGCTGCGGCGAAATTCTCTGAGTGAAAACGCTTATCGTAACCAACTACGATCCATTGTCCCTGTTTGCCTTGGGAAAGCATGTAAGAGGCAAACCCTTGAGCACAGCGGCGCAGGTTGTCGAAGGTGTAATCTTCCGCGATGACCCCTCTCCAACCGTCGGTGCCAAATTTTATTTTTGTCGCCATGAATCTACTCCTGAAAAAATTAATAACTGAAAAAAATTATAACATCCGTAAATTGACAAAATCTACGATGATTTCTCTCTGACTATAAAATTATGGTGTTGCTGTTGCTTCAATGGTTGGTGAAACTTCTGGCGAAGGCGTTAATGTTTCTTCCAACGGCGCAGGCGTGGGAGTGGCAGTCATCGTTGCTGTGGGCGGGGGAGTGTTTCCTGTTATCAGAATCTGCCACGCAATTTCCAGGTCACCTGCTGCAATAACAGGAAAATCAGGCAAATTACCCAGCGACAGATCCAACCGTCCAAGAACGCTTTTCAACACCGGGTCATTTTTTTCTGCCTGTAATTCTGCGAGCAGGTCACGCGCAGTTTGAATATCCGCTTTTGCCATACCGAAATTACTTTGCGAGAGATACAACCTTGCCCGCCCAAGAATATCCAGCGCGCGGGTGAGCATCACTTCCTGTTTCAACTCGATCAACACCGTGTCGTTATTTTCTTGAAGCTGTGCATCAAGGGTCGCCTGCATTTCTTCCAACTTCTGAATCGAAGCAGTGTGCGCTTCCACGGAACCTTCGAGAACTGCAACACGCGAGTTCATATCGTCCACTTGGGCTTGAAGCGCATCCACCTCGGCTTGTAATTCCTGAATTTGTGAGGCGTTCCTCTCAACCGGCGCGATGAATGTCCTTTGAAGATAGGGAAGTCCGACTGCAAATAACGCGCCGATCGCAACGAACAGGATCGCCAGCATGATCAATTTCAACAATGCTAGCATGAAGGATTTGAATGCCCGCCCCAAACGTTTGAAGAAGGAATCTCTTTGGGGCTTTTCTTCCGGCTCAGGTTGTTTCTTCTCTACGGGAGCGGGCATCGCCTCATTCTCGACCGGGACCATGGCGCTGTTTACTGATTCTTCTTCCAACGCCTCAACATGGGATTGCAATCGTTCCATGGTTGCCTGTCCCATGCCCTTCACTTGCAGACAATCTTCCTCTGAATCGAACGGGCGTGCGGCGATGAGATTCCCTGCCAGCGGACGGCTAATGCCGGGGACTTGCGTCAGTGTATTGAGATCGGCGTTGTTGAGAAAATCAAGAAATCGGCTCATGGAAGCTCCTATCCATTATGGAAGAAAGTAAAAATAACAATTTTGTCCTACACGTCATTGTACAACAAAAGGTATGGGCGAGAATCAACTTTGTGAGCAGGATCAATCACAAGTCCAGGGCGAGGCGCGTTACATCATCATTTGAAAAGATTGTTGAAAGCCCATGTCATTTGCTGGACGAGTTCAAGGTTATGTATCCTGAATAATTCCAGATTGCCCGAAAAGGAAATGAGAAGGCTAAGCCCGATGGTGTATGTCAATAATAGAATGGAAATTGCCGTATAGATTTTGCTTTTCCCGAAGACTTCGTAACCGTGCCAAAAACCTATGACGGTGAGCAGCGCAAGAGTTGGAATCGCATCGAGCATATATCGCATGGCGATGAAGAAGAAAGCCTGTATAGTGAGGAAAACAACGACAAAAAACATTACCAATAATAGGTTTATCCATTTCAGATCGCGGCGCGGTTTGATAAAAACAAGCAATGCAAGCAGCATGAACGGACTGCTGATAAAGATGCCCGTTGTATTTTCAGTGTAGGTTAAGTACATCTTGGGATGATAGTTCGTCAGCCGTTCGGGTCCTGCCCAGCGCGTGGGGAAGATGTAGGGGAATGAATTACGTACTTCCAGCGGATTGAGAAGTGTTTTGTACAAATTTGGCGTGATGTATTCAACGGCAAATGTTTGGTTGTTCAATTCATAAAGGTTGTAGCTGGTGAGTTGATAGCTGTACCCAAATTCTGTGATGGAACCAAAGCGGGCGTAGTTATACCAGGCATACCCTGCGCCGCCGATTGCAATCGGGACGGCAACTGCCAGCAGAATCGGAAGCATGCGTTGACGTTGGGTCTGTATTGCCCATATGAGAATGAGGATGGAGAGAAATCCCATGGCTGGAAGGACGGTAGTGCGTGAGCCAATGGATAATGCGAAGAACGTTCCTGCCAGTGCAAGGCGCGTGAGATTGGGCGTTTCGAAAGCTGGAAGAAGAAAATAAAATCCCCCGATAAGAAAGAACTGGGCGGCGGCGATGGCTGCTTCATAAATGCGACCCTCGACCATTATGTAGGGCATCGGGTTGACAAGCCCGACGAATGCGACTGCGGCTAGAACCACCCAACGCGGAAGATCGGTAAAGTATTTTCTCCAAAAGCTGAGGACTGTGAGGTTTAGAAAAACGAGCGTGCCTGTTAGGAAAATGAGTGTAATGAGTTTGTCGCCAAGGTCTTCTTTATAAATATATTTGAGCGGCGTCAATACGAGCGCTGGAGCCGGACCCCAGTAAAGGTAATATTTTCCCTTATAAAGTGTGGCATCCCATAAAACGGGAATTCCCATTCGGTTTTCAGGTTCGTACAGTTCTTTTTCGGTGAAGGCAAGCAGGGCAGGGTCTGGTTCAACGTCTAATGCAAGTTGCCCTTTTGCAAAGGCGTTTGCCTGAAGGTCGTAATAATTCGTTTCATTGGGCAGGGACTTCCACAAGCCGTCTGAGGCGAACCAGAGATAGATAAGAAAGATAACGACATTTAGAGCGATTAGTGCAATATAAAAACGCCCATCCGCTGTGTGGATGGTTTTTCCGATGAGATTGCTTTCACGGTACAACAGAGATACAGCGAAGAGCAGCGCTCCCGCCAGCAGGATTGCGGTGCGGCGTACTCCCCATGTTGGAAAGTTTTCCAGCCCCAGTTGATTGGCAAATATCATTGAAATGGTGATAACAATTCCGAACAGTCCGCCCGTGATTCTCAGCCAATTTTTACGCATGGCACGATTTTATCATTTTGCTGTTTTTCGTTGGAAGCGGCTGGATAATAGTTTGCTATAATCCCAAGCATGATTTACCTTGATTATGCTGCCACAACTCCAGTTGACGAACGTGTCCTTGCGAAGATGATGCCTTATTTTCGCGAGGCGTTTGGGAATCCTTCGTCTATTCACCGGTTCGGACAAAAAGCCGAATCTGCTGTGGATGAGGCGCGGGAGAAGGTTGCTGCGGTTTTGGGCTGCCGACCGGATGAGGTCATCTTCACTTCCTGCGGCTCCGAGGCGGATAATCTCGCCTTGCGCGGAGCCATGATGGCAAATAAAGAAAAGACCAGGTGGCTTCTGACCGCCAAGACCGAGCACCACGCCGTCAGCAAGACAGCGATACAACTTGAAAAGGAATATGGTTTTCCGCTCGAATGGCTGGACGTTGACGAGCACGGCGCCGTAACGGTTGAGTCGTTGAAGAAGGCGGTTTGCGATAATACAACGATGGCGTCGATCATGTATGCAAATAATGAGATTGGCACAGTCAACCCGATTGCGGATCTGGCAAAAGTAGCGAAGGAAAACAATATTCTTTTGCATACCGATGCAGTGCAGGCTGCGGCTTATCTTGACGTGAAAGTCTCGAACTTGGGCATCGATATGATGTCGCTTGGCGGGCATAAATTCTACGGTCCAAAAGGAGTGGGCGCGTTATACGTCCGCAAGGGGACGGGTCTGATTCCGCATCTCACAGGCGGCGGACAGGAATTCGGTCTGCGCGCAGGGACACATAATGTCCCTTATATCGTTGGCTTTGCGGAGGCTCTGCATCTCGCTGCTGAAGAACGTGAAATGCGCGTGGCGCATGTCAAGCCGCTGCGGGATCATATTGTCGGCACTGTGCTTGAAACCATATCCGATTCGAAACTGACCGGTCATCCTGAAAAGCGTTTGCCCAACCATGCGTCCTTTGTTTTCAAGGATGTGGACGGCAATCTCCTTCTTCAAATGCTCGATGCGGCGGGCTTTGCCTGCTCATCCGGCTCCGCGTGCAAGACTGGCAACCCCGAACCCAGTGAAGTTGTCACCGCCTTGGGACATTCACGCGATTGGGCACTCGGTTCCCTTCGCATCACTCTCGGCTCAGGCACAACTGCGGAACATGTTGATTCCTTCTTGAAGACATTGCCGGGGTTGGTCGAAAAAGCACGCGCTTTAACCACAGATAAACACGGATAAACACTGATGGTTTGATAAAGGGCAGGATATATGCCTTCAATGGATGTCAATCTGGTTACACAAAAAATCATAGGTTGCGCGTATGATGTCAGTAATTCTCTTGGAGTTGGTTTTGTCGAAAAAGTTTATGAGAACGCTCTAGTACATCGTATTCGAAAGGTTACCGGGTTTTCTGTTTCTCAACAACATCCTATTGAAGTTATCTATGATGATGTGATCGTTGGCGAATTTGTTGTTGATTTACTTGTCGAAGGACGTGTTCTAGTCGAGTTGAAGGCTGTTTCAATGCTGAATCAGGATCATATGGCACAAGCTTTAAATTATCTCCGTGCCACCGGTTGTGAGGTTTGTCTGTTGATAAATTTTGGAAGAACAAAGGTAGAGATCAAGAGACTCTTGCCGCATACTGATTGGAGGGAGAAAAGGCTTTGAACTTTTTCATCGTTTTATCCTGTTTATCTGAGTTTATCCGTGGTGAATAAAGTTGAAGACCAAGATCATCACCCTCGAATCTCACGATGACCTCATCTCTGTCCGCGATAAATTATCGTGGGCGAAGACGCCGCGCATTCTGCTGGTGTGGCCCAAATACGAAAAGGTCACCCTGCGTTTGTTGGACCTGAAAGTCCTGCAGCGTCACGCGGATTCATTGGGCGCACAACTCGGACTCGTCACCCGGCGGATGAACGTTAGACGGAACGCGGAATCGCTTGGGATTCCCGTCTTCACATCAACGGCTTCGGCTCAGAGAGACGTTTGGGCTGAGTCTGCTCCCAGAACTCAGCGCACGCCGAAGCCTCCGCGCCGTGACCTGCGTGACTTGCGTGAAACGGTCTATGTGAAAGAATCATCCTGGCGGACATCGCTCTTCGGAAGGGTGGTCACATTCACAGCGGGGGTATTGGCTGTTTTGGTCATCGCAGGCTTATTCGTCCCGCGTGCGGCGGTGACTTTGAATCCCGAATCGCAGACTGCTTCCATCGTCATTCCTGTGAATGCCAGCCCATCCTTTGAATCCGTTTCGTTGAGCGGAGAAATCCCCGCACAAATATTTTCCCTGGTCTTGAGCGACGAACGGACTATATCCGTTTCAAGTCGAATCTCGGTTCCAAAATCGAAAGCGACTGGTGTGGCTCAATTCACGAACTTGGGTTCGGAAGAACTACTAATTCCCGAAGGAACAGTTGTTTCAACGAATACGCTCATACGTTTTGTAACGGTGAACAATACCCGCCTGCCCGCCGGTGTGGACGAGATCGTTGAGGTCAAGATCGAGGCTGTGAATGCAGGTGAAAATGGAAATGTTGAAGCGGAAACCATCGACGTGATTGAAGGCACGCTGGGGCTTTCGGCAAAGGTCAGCAATCCCGAGCCGACGGTTGGCGGCGCCAATATGACCGTGATCGGCGCAACCGAAGGCGACCGTACTGCATTGCGTCAATCAGTTTTGGATGACTTGAGAAAGACCGCCGGGGAAAATATACGTGAGCAAATCGGCGCGGATAATCTTTTTCTTGAAGATACGCTCGTGCTGAAAGACGTTCAAAGCGAAGAGTTCACTCCGGCTGATGATGAAGAAAGTTCATCGCTTTCGCTTGCCATTCAAGCGGAATTTACAGCGAGTTATATCCTGGCGGATGATCTAAAAGCGCTCGCATCTTCTTCGGTAAACGCATCCATTCCGCAGGGATTTGCGCCTTCCGGCGAAATGACCTTTAGTCCGCTTGAAGCGCCCGTTACCGATTCGACGGGGATTACACGTTTCCCATTGCAGGCATCACAGGATACTTTGCAGATTGTTGATATGCTTCAGGTCTACAACCTCCTGCGCGGACGTGACGCACAAACCGCTGCTTCAGCCGTGAAGGACGCCCTGTCATTGCAAAACGAACCGCAGATCACCATTACGCCTTCATGGTGGAAGTGGCTGCCATTGATTCCCTTTAATATTTCAATAGAGGTCAAATAGACGATGTTTCATCGTCAGTAATGCTATGAGAATTCTTGCAGTTGATCATGGTGAAAAACGCATCGGTCTTGCACTCAGCGACCCAACCGCGACCATCGCCAGCCCTTTTAAAGTAATCAAGCATGTTTCGCGTGTTATCGACGCGGCGCAGGTCGCGGGTATTGCAGCAGATAATGAAGTTGGGCTGATCGTCGTCGGGCAGTCGTATGATGAAGATGGCAATCCAAATCCGGCTGGGCGCAGAGCCGGTCGCTTCGCCGAAGAACTTCGCAATCAAACGGATATTCCCGTCGAAATGTGGGACGAGTCTCACAGCACACAGATCGCACGCGCCGCACGTATTGAGCTTGGCGTCTCGCGTAAAAAACGCGCCGGGCATCAGGATGAATTTGCGGCAGTGGTCATCCTGCAATCGTATCTTGAATCAAAACGAAACCCCTAATGGACCAAACACAACCTCGATCACCAAGCCGAAGAAACTCAAAGAGATCGGTGAAGCGTTATCAACTCTATTTTTTTCTGGCGGCTTTCATTCTATTTCTGCTTGTTTGTATTTTCGCGTTTCTGTATTACATTCCCGCGCGCGCTTCATTGTTGTTCGGTCCGCCCGCAAGAGGGTTGTCCATTCCAAACCGTATCGAATATTCAACGCGCCTGCTTTCCTACGGCGATGAACTTACAACGCCGCTCGATCTCAACGGCATTGACGTTGATTTTCGTGTCGAGCCGGGCGAATCCGTTTTTTCGATCGCAGACAGACTCGAAGGCTTGAGCATCATTTCCAACGCGCAGGCATTTTATGATTACTGCGTTTACACCGGCATCGACCTCACCATTCAATCCGGCGACTTCACCCTCAGCCCGGCTCAATCCATTATCGACATCGCCCAGTCGCTGCAAAAATTTTCGCCGTCGGATGCAGTGCTGACCATTCTTCCCGGTTGGCGGATGGAAGAGATCGCCGCCTCGCTACCGACTTCGGGCTTGCTCATCGAACCCGACGATTTTCTCGCCGCTGCGAACGACCCGCCGCAAGTATTGGCATTTGCTGAACCCGCCAGCATGGAAGGATTCTTCTTCCCGGATACATACACTCTCCCGCGTGAAACGGACTTGAACCAACTGCTTGAGATCATCGGGCGCAACTTTACTGCAAAATTGACTGTCGATATACAGAACGGGTTTACCGCTCAAAATTTAACCGTCTATCAGGCTGTGACACTCGCCTCAATTGTAGAGCGCGAGGCGGTGCATATTGAAGAGGCATCTGTCATCGCTTCAGTCTATCTCAACCGTCTTGCCATCGGCATGAAATTAGATGCCGACCCGACGGTCCAATACGCGCTTGGGTATCAATACGATACGAGCTCATGGTGGAAGAGTCCGCTTGCGTTGACGGACTTGCAGGTTATTTCCCCATATAACACGTATTTGAATCCTAGCCTTCCGCCTACGCCAATCTCCAACCCTGGAATTGAAGCGTTATTGGCGGTTGCATATCCACAGTCTTCATCCTATTACTTCTTCCGCGCCGCATGTGACGGTTCCGGTTATCACGTTTTTTCCGCCACACTCGAAGAACAGATTGCGAACGAATGTCCTTAGAAACTGTCTATTAAGGGTTTGTAGGACACGGATAACACGGAACTCACTGACCTTCGCGGAAAAACAGTTTTTGTCCGTGTTTTCCGTGAAATCCTTGTACAAAGAAGAAACACTCTTTTAGAATTTATGAAGGAATTAAATATGCCATTTTTGAACGTCAACGGAGTTGACCTGTATTACGAGGTAAATGGGAAAGGGCAAACTGTCGTTTTTATTCATGGGCTTGGGTCCAGTTGTCAGGATTGGGAGAAGCAGGAACCGGTCTTTTCCAAACAATATCAAGTTGTCACGCTCGACCTGCGCGGACACGGCAAATCGCAAAAACCGTCTGGTCCGTATTCCATTGCGCTATTTGCAAGGGATGTTGCAGGGTTGATTCGATCCTTGAATCTCGCACCCGTCCACGTGGTTGGAATTTCCCTCGGCGGGATGATCGCCCTGCAACTGGCGGCTGACCATCCCGAACTGGTCAGAAGTTTTGTGGCGGCTAATAACAATTCTGAGATGATCGTGCGCACATGGAAAGACCGTTGGGAGATATTTATGCGTACGAACGTTGTCCGTTTGCTGGGAATGCGCAAAATGGGAGAGGTTTTGGGCAGGAATATGTTCCCCGATGATTCGCAGGCAGATGTTCGAAAACTTATCGTGGAACGATGGGCGGAAAATGACCCGAAGGCATATCTTGCTTCGATTGGCGCCATCATCGGTTGGAGTGTTACTGAACGCCTTGCGGACATCGCTGTCCCAGCGTTGATTCTGTCTGCTGATAAGGATTACACACCGGTCGCCGACAAGGAATCGATAGTCGCGCGGATGCCGAATGCGGAACTTGCGGTCATCTCGGACTCGCGGCATGCCACTCCGGTTGACCAGCCAGAGAAGTTCAATGAGGTAGTTTTGAACTTCATATCAAAACACTGATGTGTTTTGATTCACCTTTGCAGTCTTTATATATAGGTCGTGGGGGGATTATCCACCCTGCCCGATGATATTGAGCACAAGAAGAAAAAGGCACATTCCGATAAAGCCAAGGATGAGTCCGACAATGGCTGTGGAGCGTGACCTGCCTTTACCGAAGATGCCTGCAAAACCCAAGAGGACGGAGATCAAACCGAGGAATGCGCTTGACGCGCCGCAAACGAACAAGGGCGTCCCTGCCAGTTGGATCCAGCGTTGATTAAGACCGGTCAATGCGCACAGACCGATCCCGAAGACCAGCGCGGCAGAGACAATGCCCAGCCACATGCTGGCATTACCGACTTGATTGGGTCCTTCGGGGTTGGGTGAATTTGACATATCTTATTAACGTCGATAATGGATAAGGAAAATTTTCAAAATTCACCACAGATGAACGCAGATTCACACAGATTGGAAAACGGATTTTCTCAAATTAATCTCCCATCCAGTTTATCAGTGTTTATCTGTGGTTAAAAAATGGTTATCCATTACTCACGTTTATTATGTAATACAAGTTGGGTGCGCTTAAAGTTGCACCGTTTATACGGCTTTATTTTCTTTGATCAGAAATCCGATGCCAGCCATTACCACGCCGATGACTGCCAGCAGCGCTCCCTGCCACATGATCGGAATCAATAACGCCTTGACCATTGCCGAGGCAAGGTTACTGGTGAAATCAAGCAGAAACGAAGGGAGATATACAGGCAGGCGGTTGACGAGAATGCGTTGGAATATGGCGCTAAAAACAGGCGCCCCGAGAATACCCATGATGAATACGGTAAATCCTGAAATGAAGAACGGGACGCCCCACCAGTTCAACCAATCCTTGAAGGAACGCACGGCAAAAATTGTCAGCGTAAGCAGAAAGAAGAGCGGCAGGATCGGGCTGAGGCGCATCATGAAGCGGATGGTCTGGAGGCGCGGTCTCGGGTCATTCTGAGGCGGCGCAGCGGCGAGTTCCACCTGGTCAGGGATGATCGAAGCGGCAAGCTGCATCTGCCCCGCAATGACCGGAGTTATCAGCGGCTGTAGATCCGCGGGCGGGTTGCAAAAAGCGACCTCGCCGCTGGAAAGCAAATTCATGGTGATCTGGGCAATTTGCACCAGTGTGCAGTCAGGCTGGGTGGCAAGTAATGAAAGAACCGCCTGCGTCCCTGTGTCACTCATCATGGCTGCTTTCAAGGGAGTGAGATTCACCTGAACCGAATCCGTCTCCATGTTGAGATAGGAAAACGAGGAATTGAGCACATCATCGCCCATGGCTTGCAGCGCCTCGGGCGGAAGCAGCGCGCGCAGAAAATCCTCCCACGCAGCCTCGCTCATGTTCTGCATCACCATCGGCAGTTGACCGTTGTTGCTGTCTGAAGTTGTGATGGCTTTTGCCATCATTCCTGGAAGCTTGTTATAAAAGTCCTCGCGGGCAAACGCTTCCTGATAGGTCTGCGCGGTAAAAGCTTTGCGGTCGAAGTTGAATAAAAGCAGCGCCAACACGGCGGTCACGATGAATAGGATCGCAAAAAAAGCGGCGGTAGTTTTTCTAAGAGTATCCATCTATGTATTATAAAACCCCAGAGGCGCGCCTCTGGGGTTTGGTCTTAATTTGCCGTCAATATTTCGATGTAATCATGTGTTACTTTTTCGGCGTTCCCCACACCGAGCAGGTCTAGGATCTCGCGCACCAGTTCGGTTTTGAGGTCTGCGTCCTTGCGGCTCCAAGTGCGGCTCTTCACTTCAAGGAAGGTTCCCATGGCTGGCTGCTTGACCTCGTCGAGGTTGATGAAGAACTCGGTGTTCTTATATTTGATATGCCAGCGCAGGCGATTCTTTTCCACGGTGATCTCGGTCTTCGGCTTGAAGTACTCGCGATAGAAACGCAGCGATTGTGTGGCTGGCGCAAGGAAGCGGCTGCGTGAGAGCAAAATATTGTGTCCCATTTCGTCTTCGCGTTTGACGCCGATCAACGTCAGGCGCGAACGCACTCCGGCGATGTCACCCTTCTCGTTGATGAGACTATCTTCGCGGTAACGCAGACGCCCCTGATTGGGATCGTCGAACAGGAAGTATTCGTCGAATTGACGATAATGTTTGTGCGCGTCGATCTGGATCTCTTCGCGCTTCAATTTCTGGACGACGAGGCTGGGTTCTTCGACCTTGACCTTTACCTGCACCTCGAAGGATTCCTCCTCCATTGAGCCGCCCAGCGCGATCAGTTTCGAAAGCACGGACTGTTCACGTTCGGTCAGGAAGGCGTCGATCTTTACGGCGAGTTCGCGCGCCTGTGCGATCAATTCCTCTTCGTTGAGCGTGAGCAGTTTATGGTCGCGCATCAGCCATTTGCCGTTGACCATCACATCGGTCACGTCCGTGGATTTGGACGCGTACACAATTTGTGCGTAGGCATTCTGCGGATCGCGTTTGAAGCGCGGAGTATTGTGCAGCGGATTGGTGTTCACGATGATCATGTCCGCGCGTTTGCCGACTTCCAATGAACCGGTGATGTCGCCGATATGAAGCGCCTGTGCGCCGAGACGCGTTGCCATCGTCAACGTGGTTGCAGCGGGGAGAACGGTCGGGTCGTTCGAGGCAGCTTTGGCGATGAAAGAGGCGAGACGCACTTCCTCGAACATGTCGAGGTCGTTGTTCGAAGCGGGTCCATCCGTGCCGATGCCGACATTGAGTCCATCCGCCAGCATTTTTGGGACGGGGGCAAAGCCCGAAGCGAGTTTGAGATTCGAGGACGGGTTGTGCGCCACGCCCGCATTCGCATGCTGCAGCGTGCGGATCTCGCCGCTGTCGATGTGGACGCAGTGCGCGGCGATGACTTTGGCTTCGAAGAGACCGAGCTTCTTGACGTAGGGAATGACCGGCATGCCCTGTTCTTCGCGCATGGTTTCCACCTCGAACGCGGTTTCGGAAATGTGGATGTGCAGCGGCACATCGAATTCCTTGGCGAGGTCCACGCAGGCGCGGATGATCTCCGGGTTGGTGGAGTAGGGAGCATGTGGTGCAATGGCGGGGACGATCAGCGGATGCCCCTTCCATTTTTTGATGAACTCACGCGCATACGCCAGTGAGTCGTCGTACGAAGGCGCATCGGGTGCGGGATACTTCATCACGGATTCGCCGCAGACAGCGCGCATGCCCGCATCGGCGGTGGCTTGGGCGATGTCGTCTTCATAAAAGTACATGTCGTTGAAAGTGGTCACGCCGCTGCGAATTGATTCGGCGCAGGCGATGAGCGTTCCGAGGCGGACAAATTCCGGCGAAACGAATTGACGTTCCACGGGCAGCATGTAGCCCATCAGCCAAACGTCGAGGCGCAGGTCGTCTGCAAGCCCGCGGATGAGCGTCATGGGGACGTGCGTGTGCGCGTTGACCAGTCCAGGCATGAGGGTTTTCCCGCCGCAGTCAACGATTTCGGTTGCAGAGAATTCCTTTTTGAGGTCCGCTTCATAGCCGACCGCCACAATGGAATCGCCCTGCACGGCAACCGCGCCAGGGTCGTATTGACTCAATTTCTCGTCCATCGTCAGGACGATGGCATTGATAAATAATGTATCAACGTTTTGGGTCATTCATTCTCCTTGTTTTATTATGTGCGATTGTCACGTTGCAAACGTGACCTACGAACGTTATCGCCAATTCAAAAGCACTTCAAGCGCTTTTAGATTTTCATCGAAATCTGTGGTTTTGTGTGTGGAAAGTTCCATATCGACGGCTGTTGCGCCAAGCTCAACGGCGTAGTCCGCGAGCGTGCCAGTGTAGACGCAGCCCGTGTCGATGGGTGGATAAGGATAACGGGTCGCCTTTGCAAGCGCCTTGGCAAATTTCTTTGAGTCCGCTTCCCAGGGATCGCCGCCGGGGAAAACGCCCAATGCAGCGCTGTGATAACTGATGAGCGTTTCGATCTTATGCGATTGCAGGAAGTACATCACAGTTTGCGTTTCAGGTTCCGAGCCGGGACCCGTGCCGCCTGTGGTCTTGGTCAGACTCCAACAGCCGTCACGGTCCCAGGTCTTTGCCCAGTTGGTGGGGAAGTTGCGGTTCAAGTCCACGCCGTGGTCGTTGACGCGGCCGTCGATGCCGTGGTCGCGCGCATCGCCGTCGGGATTCATATTGCGCATGATGTAGAGCGTCACGTCGCTGGGAATGATGTCGGGATGGTCAAATATATATTGGATCAATTCATCTGCCAATGCGATGGTGTTCCATTCATACCCGCCGTGGATGCCTGCCACGATCATCTTCTCGCGTTCACCGTGCCCGAAGATATAGACGTCAATCGGTCTGCCTGATACGGAGTATCCGACCGTTGCGATGCTGGCGCGTCCCTGCGTGCCCATATTTTGGATCACGAAGGGAGTGGGTGTCTGCACGACGATCAACGTCGAAAGCGGATTCGGCGTAATGGTCGGCAGGGTGAATGAGGAGGCGTTCGGCGTAAAGGTTGGCGGCATGGTGGCGGTGAAACCTGTCTGCGGCGACTGTGAGGCAGCCTGAACGGGACGCATTGCCCAATACGCGACCAATACGAACGCGATTGCGCACAAACCAAAAATATTCAAGCCCCAGGCAAGAATGACCAGAGGCGTATCGTTGCGTTTGCGCGGCTTGGGTCTCGCCATTAATCCATATCCTTGAGGAGGGTGGTCCGCAGCCAGTTCAGGGCGAGGTTCGTGCTCCAGCGCGGAAGGCTTCTCGGCGGACCGCCGTACGAAATGCGGTGAGTCTTTTCACCTTTGGGCGTGATCATTACCATTTCTGCGGCGCGTTCTTCCATGAAGACGGTCACGCCCAGGGCAATGTCTGATTTTGAGTCGGCTCGGGCGGCGCGCAAGGCTTGGGTCAACGCATCCAGGCTCAAGTCTTGGAGAGAGGCGGTGTTTGGGATTTTTCGCGCCAGCAATCCGTCGAGTCCGCTTTCGATGGCAGTCAGAGTCAATCCGCGAACTGACAACATATCCAACACGACTTTTTCCAGCCGGTCATCATCCACACCAAAGACAACGGAACCGAGGCGTTCGCGGACTTGTTCTTCAACCTTGGCGATCAGTTCGTTGGCTTTGACTTCGCTCTTGGCTTTGGCGGCGATGCGAATATCCACAACGCCGGTGTGCGCGGCAAGACCGACCGTTGGGTTGCTGAGTGTTTCAAGGTCTGCGATCTTCTCGTCAATGCTGCCTTCGCCAAGACCGGAACAATGCAATATGCGAACTTTGATAACTTCATCAAGCCCGAAGCGCTTTTGCAAATATGGAATGACCGACTCATGCAGGATGTGTTCCATTTCGGCGGGCACACCGGGGAGCGAGATAACCACGCCCCCCTCTTTCTCTCCCCCCATTTTTTCTGAAAATGGGGGGAGACGGAGGGGGGTCTCAACGATGAAGCATGGCGCAGTGCCGACGGGATTCTTCAACCCGATAGCGCCCTTGGGAACATACGCCTGCCGTTTTTGATTTTCAGAGGGTTGGCGACCATAGCGCGAAATGGTTTCGACCACCTGCTGCCAAAGGTCTTCGCGGAATTCCGTTTCCACACCAAGAGCCTTGGCAACAGCTTCGCGCGTTGGGTCGTCCACGGTCGGACCGAGCCCGCCGGTGGTGATGACGATGTTTGCGCGCTCCATCGAACTGTGAATGGCATCGGCAATGCGGTTGACGTTGTCGCCGATGGTGATGGTGCGATACAAATCCACGCCGAGTCCGCGCAGTGTGCGGGCAATGTGACGGGTGTTCGTATCCACGATCTCGCCGAGTAATATTTCTGTTCCGATTGTGATGATTTCTGCTGAGGTCATAAGTTCCTAATTTAAAAACAAAGGACACGAAGAACACAAAGGTTAAATCTTTGAAGGTCTTTCCTTCGTGACCTTTGTGCCTTTGTGTTCGATTAAACTACATTGTACTCTTTTATCAAACGACCCTCTTCAAAGCGTTTCAGGTCCAGCATCGAAACATCCACGCTCGAAAATTTTCCGTCCAAAATAAATTCGCTCATCAATTTGCCGGAGATCGGTCCGTGCATAAAACCGTGACCAGAAAAACCCGTGCAAAGCAAAAAGCCTTTGATGTCGGTCGCGCCGTAGATCGGGTGCGCATCCGGCGTCACTTCGTACAGACCCGCCCAATGTGAAGCGCGGCTGGCTTTTTCGATCAGCGGCATGCGTTCGATGGCGGCTTCCAGATTTACCAGCTCGAAATCTTCATCCACGTTCTGGTCGAAGCCCGGCTTTTCATTTTGATTGCTCATGCCGATCAACAGCCCTTCGCCCTCGCGGTGAAAATACAGCGAACGTGCAAAGTCAATGACGAACGGAAAATCCTCAGGCACTTCCTTAAGCGGATTGGTCGTGAACATCTGTCTGCGCAGGGGAGTGACCGGAATCTGGATTCCCGCCATCTGCGCGATGAGACCCGACCAGGGTCCAGCCGCATTAAGCACGACTCGCGCCTCAACCTCGCCGAGATTTGTTTTCACACTTCGAACCTCTCCGCCGCTGACAGTGATTCCCATTACCTCCGCTCCGGTGAGTGCGGTCACACCCATCTTTTGCGCGGCGTTGACGTATCCCATCACGATGCTGTTCGGGTCGACAGTACCGTCCTGCGGATTGAACGTCCCTGCGATGGCATCGTCAAAGCGCATGAGCGGCAGCCGCCTGCGGACTTCATCTCCGCTGAGAAATTCGGTTTGCACGCCGAGGCGGTTTTGCATGGCGACATTCCACTTGAATTCCTGCTCGTCCTTCTCGTTGGTCGCCACCAAGAGATATCCATATTTGTGGTAATTGACATCCTGCCCGATTTCCGCTTTGAAGCGTTCGATCATCGGCAGGCTCTGCATGGATAACCGTACATTGATCTCGGTGGAGAACTGATAACGTACTCCGCCTGCGCATCGTCCCGTCGCGCCGGTGCCGAAATGCGTCTCTTTTTCAAGCAGGACGATGTTTTTCACTCCGCGCTGGGCAAGGTGATAGGCGGCACTGGCTCCCATTACGCCGCCGCCGATAATGACAATATCTGCTGTGTTTGGAAAGTTGGTCATGGTTTTGTTGGTCCCTTGCCAATTTTATCAGCCTTCCCTGTGAGGCGGAGCAGGGAGGTGGTATGTTTTTTCCTCCAAAATTGGCTCTTTTCCGACCTTCAAGCGGTTACTATAATATTCACGAATTGGCTCGAAAGTCATTTGTAGGAGATTTATTTTGAAACCTGTATTTCTTCGAAAAGTATTAGCCTTTTTCCTTTTGTTCGGAGTTTTCGCTTTTTCGGCATTCCCCGCCTTCGCTCAGGATGAGTCCCAGACCGAGGAGCGGACATTCGCCGAGTTCCACAACGAGACTATCTCCCTGCATGGTTCCGCCGACATTCAACCCGTGAAATTCAACCTGCCTGCCGACCAGCAACTAATCGGCGACGTTGAATTCCAATTGCATTTGACGGTCTTTCTGCCCAACATCGAATCTCTAAACGGCTTTGATGGAACTGCTGGAGTTCTCAAACTGTTTGTCAATGGAAATAGCGTTGGCGAATTTTCCCTGCAAAAGAGCGACGATGCAATAGTAAATCTGACGATCCCTTCCGAAAAAATTCTCGCTCACCAGACCAACGAACCGCTTAATCTGCAATTGTCACTCGAAAGTTATTTGCCCTCGCAAAATGATATCGAAGTGCGTGTCCGCTCGACTTCCACAATTCGATATTCCTATGAAACTGTTTTGCCCAACACCGATCTCATTGATTTTCCACGCCAATTCTTTCAAGATTCTTTTCAACCAGACCATGCCCTGCTTGTCATTCCCGATCAGCCCACCATCACGGAACTGCAAAGCGCTTTAACCGTCGCTGCTGGTTTGGGGCGACTGGCGAATAACGCTTTGTCTTTGGATTTGGTCAGTGTCAGTCAGGTCACGCCGGAGATGCAGGCAGAGAATCATCTCATTCTCGTTGGCAAGCCCGAACCGTTTCTCGCCTTGAAGGGCATGATCTTCCCCTCGCCGATCGTTGTCCGCTCAGACCCCGAATGGACGGTCCAATTCCTTTTACCCGACCGCTACGAATTCGAACGCACCGCGCCGGATGACGGTCTGGTGCAGTTGATCAACTCGCCTTGGAATACAAGCCGCCTCATTCTCTTGGTCAGCGGCGAAACGGATGCAGGGGTTCTCAAAGCCGCGCAAGCCGTCAGCAGCGGAAAACTGCGAACCAATGTGTATCCCAACCTTGCAATCGTCAAAGAGACTAATATTGACGTTAACCCGTCCGCTTCACCTTCGGACTTTCAGCCTGATTCAGCGACGTTGAATTTATCCGACTACCTGAAGCCCTTCACCGCGGACGCAACGTTGGGCATAACGGCATTTGTCCTCCCTCGCAGCGATATCCCAGCCTGGGAAACGGCGATACAGCTTGCGGGTCAGTTGGGAGCCGAAACGAATGGGACTGCCGTGAATCTATCCGCTTATTATGGCGACGAGTTTCCTGATGCTGCTTTGTCGGGTTATAACATCCTCGCAGTTGGTCACGCCAGTCAATTCCCATTCATTGTGGAGTTGGGAGATGCGATGCCGGTCTCGTTCGAGAAGGGGAAGGATATCCCTGCCGATACTGGTTTGGAGATCACTTATCGAGCATCCAAAGATTACGATGCCGCCGGGTATCTTGAAATTTTGCCTTCGCCTGAAAATAATGAATATATTATTTTGACTGTTCTTGGAGACAAACAGCAGGGACTTGATTGGGCTGCTTCCGCTTTGCTTACCCCATCCATGCATGGACAACTTCACAGTAACTTCGCTTTAGTCAACGATACTCAGATTTATGTGACGGCTAATCGCCCTGCTTTGCCGACTGCTCAGCCCACGGCTCCATCCGTGACGCTGGGTGAATCTTCAAGTACGCCTGTACCTGTTGATTTATCTACGAACACATCCATGAATATCTGGCAGATCAGTACCGTTGTTCTCGTTTTTCTTGTTGTGATTCTGTTCGTGCTCCTTCAAAGAAGGAAGTAAACGAAAATAAAAAAGCCGCTTTCAAACGAAAGCGGCTTTTTTGCAGATCGATTTTATTCGATACCAAGATAAGTCTTTTGGACCATCTCGTTCTTTTTGAGTTTCGCGGCGTCATCAGTGAGCGCGATCGAGCCGGTTTGCAGAACGTATCCGCGGTGGGCGATGGAGAGCGCCATAAGCGCGTTCTGTTCCACCAACAGGATGGTGGTGCCCTGCTCATTCAACCTTTTGATGGTGTCAAAGATCAGGTCAACCAACACCGGGGCGAGACCCATTGACGGCTCATCAAGCATGAGGATGTGCGGATTGAGCATCAGTCCGCGCCCGATGGCGAGCATCTGCTGTTCACCGCCGGAAAGCGTGCCGCCGTATTGCGAGACGCGTTCCTTCAAACGGGGGAAGGTTTCATAGACCAGTTCCATACGTTCTTTGATGAGCTTGCTGTCGTTGACGGTATAGGCACCCATATCGAGGTTTTCCTGCACGGTCAGCTTCGGGAAGATACCGCGTCCTTCTGGGACGTGTCCCACGCCCATGTCCACAATCTGATGCGGAGTGGTATGCGTGATGTCTTTTCCGTTAAACATGACAGTCCCTTCACGGGCATGCAGAATACCGGAAATGGTGCGCAGGGTTGTACTTTTTCCCGCTCCATTCGAGCCGATAAGGGTCACGATCTCGCCTTCGTTCACTTCCAGCGAGACGCCTTTCAAAGCATGGATATGTCCGTAGTAGGAATGGACATTGGTGAGTTCAAGTAGTTTTGCCATACCGATGCTCCTATTGCTTCCTCTCGTGGGCGACTGCCGCACCTCTGCCGAGGTACGCTTCGATCACACGCTGGTTCGAACGGATTTCCTTCGGCGACCCTTCAGCGATCTTTTCGCCGTAGTCCATCACGCTGATGTGCTCCGAAATACCCATCACCACGCGCATGTCATGCTCGATCATCAGGATGGTAATGCCCTTGTCATCGCGAATGCGGCGGAAGAGTTTGATGGCTTCCTCGGTCTCGTTCGGGTTCATCCCTGCGGTGGGTTCATCCAACAGCAGCAGGGTGGGGTTGGCAGCCAGTGCGCGGGCGATCTCAATGCGCCTCTGTCCGCCGTAGGGAAGGTTGTGGGCGAGTTCATTGCCGACATTCTTCAACCCGACGTACGCCATCAATTCCTTGGCTTGTTCCTCGGATTCTTTTTCCTCATCGTTGAAATGCTTGGAGCGCAGGAGGATATCGAAGGGATTCTGCTTGAGACGTACATGCATGCCGACAAGGATGTTTTCGAGCACGGTCATGCTTCCGAACAAGCGGATATTTTGGAATGTGCGGGCTATCCCAGCCGATGCAACCTGGTCTGGACGCAGCCCGATCAGTGACTGACCGTTGAATTCGATCTTTCCTTCTTCGGGCGTATAGATGCCTGTGAGACTGTTGAAGAAGGTGGTCTTGCCGGCTCCGTTTGGTCCAATGATGCTGACGATGCGTCCCTTTTCAACGGAGAAGGTCATTTTGTTGACGGCAACAAGCCCGCCAAAGCGTTTTACAACTTCGTTTGTTTGTAAGAGTGCCATGGTGGTCCGCCTATTCCTCTTCTATTTTGTCTTCGCCTAGTTCGCGCTGACGCCTTTCGGCGGGAATCAAGCCCGATGGGCGGAAGATCATCATCAATATCAATATGAGACCAAAGACAAGTTTTTGGTATTTTGCCGGGTCCAATTGATTGGAGAGATCTTTCCATGCGAAGTTGATAATGGGAATGATCTTGTCGCTTTGGCGCAGGTCACTCAGGTAGAGCGAGAAGTTTTGCAGGATCTGGATGTTGAGCAAAACGACTGCGGAGGCGCCGAAGATCACGCCTGGGATGCTTCCAAGTCCGCCGAGGATGACCATGGTCAACACACCGATGGAGACCTGGAAGGAGAACGTCTCAGGGCTGACGAAGGTGCGGTTTGCGGCATAGAGAGCGCCCATTGCGCCTGCGAAGGATGCGCCAGCGGCAAACGCTGCGAGCTTCATCTTCACGAGGGGAACGCCCATGGCGATGGCGGCGGTCTCATCTTCGCGGATGGCTGTCCATGCGCGCCCGATGCGGGAGTCTTCCAGACGGGTTGCCACCAGGATCACGATGCCGATGATGATCAACGCAATGAAGTAGAACATCACGTTATAAAATTCGGCGTCTGTGGGGGGGTGACCCACAATCGGCGTGAGAATGGTCCGTAGAAATTGCAAAATTCCTTCCGGAGGAAGAGGCGGGCGTTGAATGGGGGTGATCCCCTGCGGACCGTTGGTCAGGTTGATGGGCTTGTCGAGGTTGAGCGCAAGCACGCGGATCACTTCACCGAAACCGAGCGTTACGATGGCGAGATAGTCGCCGCGCAGACGAAGCACAGGCAGACCAAGCAGAATGCCCATCATGGCTGCCAGACCCACGCCAAGGAAGAGGAAGAGCCAGAACCATTGCGGGGCTAACGCAAATGGCGCATCGGCTGGGGCGGCTCCAGGGATGGAGTGCAGGAGCGAAAGTTGTTTCGAGCCGAATATCGCCCAGGTGTAGGCTCCAACCGCGTAGAAGGCGACGTAACCAAGGTCGAGCAGACCCGCCATACCGATAACGATGTTCAAGCCAAGTGCAAGCGCTGCGAACACCGCCATCTGGAAGATGACTTCGAGATAGAAGATATTTCGGATGCCCAGAACAGGCAGGATGACGATGATCAACATCAGACCGATGAACACCTTTACTTTCATATCCATTTTCATGAAGTAGAGGATCATGGGGGTTGCCATCAGAATAAGAAACGCAGTAAGCGATCGAGGGCTTTGATAAACACTGACCGCGCCCACTACCATAAAGGCAAGTGCAATGACGATGGGCCAGATGCCGGTATTCGCTTTTTTGTATAAGTCACTGAAGAATTTTTTCATGAGTTTATACCTTAAGCCTTCTGCCCGACGGTCTCACCAAGCAGACCGGATGGACGGAAGATAAGCACGGCGATGAGGATGGCGAAGGCAAAGATGTCTTTGTACTCAGCGCCGAACGCACCGTTTGTGAAAATGCCCAGATACGATGCCGAAAATGCTTCAAGCAATCCAAGCACCAGACCGCCCAATAGAGCGCCTGTCAGGTTACCGATGCCTCCCAAAACAGCTGCTGTAAATGCTTTCAAGCCGGGGAAGAATCCGGAGAATGGATCCAATTTTGTAGCTTTTAGGGCGAATAGAACACCTGCTGCGCCGCCCAGGGCACCGCCAATAAGGAATGTGATCGAAATGATCTGGTTGACATTGATTCCCATCAGGCTGGCTGAAGAACGGTCCTGTGCCACTGCACGAATGGCTTTACCTACTTTCGTTCCGTTCACAAGGAAGTTGAGCAGCACCAGCATGAAGATCGTCACGCCCACCATGATCGCGGACTTGATTTGTATACGCAGAGGATTTGCCATGGCGGGAATGGCAATTACCCAAAACTCATCGAATGTGCCGAATTTGGGAAGAATGACGTTGAACTCGCCGGTGGTCAGGCTTAGGATCAAGCGGACAAAATCCTGCAGAAAGAACGACATACCGATGGCAGAGATCAAAGGTACAAGTCTGGGAGCGCCGCGCAATGGTTTATAGGCGACGCGTTCAACCGTCACTGCAAGTCCGCCGGAAATGGCCATTGCAAGAATGATGGCAAGTCCGATCACCAGGTATTCGTTCATGGTCGAGAGAACACCAATATGCTCAAAATAAGCCATTAATTGAATGCCTACAATGCCGCCAACCATGAATATTTCGCTGTGTGAAAAGTTGATGAATTCCAAAACACCATACACCATTGTGTACCCCAATGCGATGGTGGAATAAACAAAGCCAATGGTCAATCCATTAATCACAACTTGCGGCAGGATCAAAAGGGTCCTTTCCACAAGGTCAAAATCTGTGACATTGAATTTGAAGATGTATGCGAGCAGCACGGTTATTAGCGACAGGACCAGGCTCGCTCCCAATGAGAACACGATGATTTGTCCAATTGGGAAGAGAAAAAATTTGTATACGGGATTTTCAGCGATTTGCTTCATATCATCAATCCTGTCCTTTATTGAAAATTAGCCTCTCCCCCCAGAGGGGAGAGAGGCTTTTAGTGCAGTGATGGATTATTCGCCCATGCCGGGGGAAGCGACTTCGAGGATGTCCACGATTTCGTTCTTGCCCCAGTCGTCCTTGGTGGCAGCGTTCACCTTGAGGATGAAGTACTGAGCGGTCGGGAGATCGCCGATGTCGTCGAAGGCGATGGAACCGGTCAGACCATCGAGGGTGACCTGGCGGACAGCTTCGGCAACCTGCTGGCGGGTGGGCATGCCACCGGCGGCTTCAGCAGCAGCCTGGATCGCGAGCAAGCAGACGTGCATGGAGTCGTATGCCTGAGCGGCGAACGGCTCGGGGGGAGCACCGAACTTGGCTTCGAAATCAGAAGCGAACTGGGCAGCAGCGGGGTAGGCGCTGGCAGGACCAGCAACGGTGGTGTAGTACATGCCGCCACCGGTGGTGAGAGCGTCACCAGCGATGTCAGCGAGGTCGGAGGCATCCATACCATCGGTGCCCATGAAGGTGCCTTCGAAGCCGGCATCGCGAGCCTGCTTGAAGAACACACCAGCCTGGTTGTAGATACCAGCGAAGAACACAACATCGGGCTGAGCCGCGACCAACGGGGTCACGATCGCGTCGAAGTTGGCGGTTTCTTCGGTACCTTCGAAGGCAACAACGGTCAAACCATCAGCTTCGGCAGCGCCGCGGAAGAATTCAGCAACGCCCTGACCATAAGCGGTCTTGTCATGGATGATGTAGACGGACTTGGCGCCGAGGGTATTGAAAGCGAACGATTCAGCGGCAGGAGCCTGGACATCATCACGACCCACAACACGGTTGACTTCGGCGTAACCACGGGTGGTCACAACGGGGTTGGTGTTGGCGGGGGAGACGAAGGCGAGGTTGGCGGTGTGATATTCCTCAGAGGAGGGGATCATAACGCCGGAGTTCAAGTGACCGACACCGCAGAGGATATCGGGATCAGCAACGATGTTCTTGGCGTTAGCAACACCGACGTCAGGGGTTGCCTGATCATCGTACGGGGCGAGCTGGACATCATAGCCCATACCGCGGAGATCGCCGCCGAGCTGTTCGAGAGCCAGTTCAGCACCGTTCTTGATGGCAACGCCCAAAAGGGACTGACCACCAGAGAGGGGGCTCTGGGTAGCGATCTTAATGGTTCCCATGGATTCGCCGCCGCTGCTTGCGGGGGCTTCGGTCATGGCGGGGGCTTCGGTTGCAGCAGGGGCTTCGGCAGGTGCCTCAGTTGCAGCAGGGGCACCACAGGCGGCGAGTGCCATGCTGGCAACAACCAGCAATGACAGTAAAGCGAAAAGACGCTTATTCATTATCTTACTCCTCCAAAATTTTTCAAAAAAATGTTCCCGCATTTGCGGGTGGCTACAAAACTTGGCAGACTGCGCGTGCTGAGTCGGCACCACCTCCTTTCAAAAAATGTTTATATACAAAGAAAGCCTAAAAACCCTGTGCATGGGATTTTTATGGCTTGTCTGATAAAAACCGGCTCGACGGTCAACTGATAAATACCGATACCGCAATTTTGAATGCCCAATAATACGTCGAAACTAATGGTAGGTCAAGCGTTTGTGTCTATACGTTTGGAAAAAAATTGAAGTTCGCCTATCCGAACCGGCTATTTGCCCTCTGCTGGTTTATAGAGCAGCTGTTCCCGAATACGCAAGTCTGTGTTGCGTATCTTCATGGCGAGATCAGCGGCGAGATTGTACATCAATCGATACCCAAGCTGCGGGTAAGTCTCACAAAGCATCACGATCTTATCGCGTGGAATCACAAGCAGGCGTGTATCCTTTTGCACTGCACGCGCCGAAGCGGACCTCAACCCTTCATCCACCAGCGCCACCTCGCCGAAGGACTGACCTCTTCGTAAACGCGCAACAACCGTCTCGCTCTTTCCAAGCGTACCAGTCGTACCGCGGTTGATAAGAATATCCACTTCGCCCTGTACGATCACATAAAGTTCCTTGCTGCTGCTGTTCTCCTGAAAGATCATCTGGTTAATATCGAACCCAACCTCCTGGCACAAATTCGCAACCAACTCCAATTGAGTGGGCGTGAACTGATAGAAAATATCGCTTTGTTTCAGGAAGTTGACGAGATTACTCATGGCAAAAATCACCTTTCAAAAAGTCTAACATAGTCATGGATGAAGTGCAACGCCTCATTCTACGGGTATGCCTGATTCAACCAATCAAGCGGATTCACCTCGACGCCGTTGACCCACATCTCAAAATGCAGGTGTGGACCCGTAACGTGACCCGTCGCACCGATCTTGCCGATTGTCTGCCCGGCTTGGACATCCTGCCCAACGGTCACATACACTTCCTCTTGATGAGCATAAATGGTGTACACGCCCCAGCCGTTGTCGATGACGGTGGCGTTGCCCCGCAGTTCGGTCAAACCGACAAAGATCACTCTGCCAGATGCGGCTGCGTATATATCATAAGGATGTTCCTGCGAACATATCCCATAATCGACCCCGCTGTGGAAGTACGTTCCTTCCTCGTTATTGAAATAGTAATATCGCGGAGTTCCGAACCATTCGGTAATGCAATAGGGCTGCCCAACCGGCAGGATGAAATTACCGTCCCAGTATTTTGTGGGTGTGGCAGTTGCCGTGAGAGACTCGAGTTGTTCGTCTTCTGATGTAAGGTAAGACGGGTCGATGGGAGGCACAAGCTGTTCGTCTATGCGTTGATCGCCTTGGACCACCAAAATCATTTGCTCGAAAGATTTCGAACTTCCATCTGCCAGTGTGGCATCGAGCCGCAGGGGGTAGACACCCGGGTCCAAAGTGACAAGGACACCCTGCAAAGCGACCATGCTGCCATCATCCATCGGGAAAAAGTTCAATGGATGATCGACCAACATTCCACTTAGTGTTGCACCGTCAACGGGCTTGACGATGATCTCAGCCGTCCCGCCCTGCTTGATGGGCAGGTCGCGTATTTCTGCGCTTTGGAATGCGGAGGGTAATCCATTCCCGTCTCCAGCCTGACTTTCGCCGGTCATAAAAAGCGTATCGTTTGGCAGCACATCCCATGAACCTTGCAAATTATTGATCGCCGCAAGCGACCAGACATCAGTGTTGTTTGCCACTGCCAACTCAAGCGCGGATTCACCGGCAGCAGGGGAGATGCGCTTGCCGTACTGGATTTGATCCTGAATGGGAATAATCATATTTGCGCCCACATAGAATTCGCTCGGGCTGACGAGGTGATTGATCTTCCGGAAAAGCGGGTCTGGGACCTGAGTTTGGCGCATCAACCCCCGATAGGAATCGCCGAAGTTGATGAAGGTGGTATCGAGAATGCCCGTAACCCCTTCCAGCCCGGGAATTATCAATTGTTGACCCACAGCCAGTTGATTGGGATCTGTGATGCCATTGACAGCCAACAAGTCATCGATGCTGACGCTGAAACGGGCGGCAATGGAATATAAACTATCACCTGCCTGAACGATGTAGATGGGTCCCGTGCTTTCTTGTGCGTGTGCAGGTTTGAGGGGAAGAATAATTGTGAGGAGAAGAAGCGCGATAAAGGCGCGTTTACGCATTTTTGAATTCAACTTTGTCACCGATTTCATAATCCGCCCAACGATCTGGGTGTATTTCCAATGTGTATCTTGCATCTGCCTTGGGGAAGTAGGCAGGTTTCCATGACTTGGCGATCACCTTGTCCACCACTGTCATTTCAGAGTTGATCCAAAAGACAGCAAGGTCAAATGGGACGAAGAACATGTGGATGGAAGTGTCGAGGCGTGAATCCCGCTTTTCGACGAGGAGCAGTCCTTCGTCAAGAGCGAGGCGCTGGCGGAACATCAATCCGCGCAAACGGCACAGGAATGAGTCGCAGTATCCTACAAGCGCGGGACGTTCGAGCGTCCGGCTGAGATTGGTGATGTGAATTGTTTGTGGCATGTGTTTTTATAAAAAGAGGCGGCGATTTCGCCGCCCGATGTAAAGGAATTGGGATTATTTCTGGCTGAAAACCTTTTCCACACTATCCATCAATTCCTGCGGGCTGAAGGGTTTGGCGATGTAATCATCCACTTTTGCGATGTGCAAGCCAAGGACCTTGTCTATGTTTTGCGCTTTGGCAGTGACCACGATGACCGGAATATCGCGCAAAGAGGCATCGGCTTTCATTTGTTGGTATACTTCCCAGCCATCCATGTCCGGCATCATGAGATCGAGCAGTATAAGGTCTGGGTGTAATTCGCGAATAAGGCGGATGCCTTCCACGCCCCCCGCAGCGCCCTGTACGTTGAACCCTTTTCGAGCGAGTATCAACCGGATCAGGTCGATCATTTCGGGTTCGTCTTCAATGCATAGGATGTTCTTTGCCGTATTTTCATCCATATTTTTTCTGCCTTCCAATCAAGTGTACCATAAAGACAAAAGCCAAATTCGATGAATATTATCACCTGGAACGTAAACGGAATTCGAGCGGCGCTTGGAAAGAATGCGCTGGAGTGGGCATTCGATCAGAAGCCCGATGCCTTGTGTTTGCAGGAAGTTAAGGCGCGCCCTGAACAATTAAACGAAGAGCAATCGGCTCAGTTAAAGTTGCCGTATATCTGGAATTCTGCCGAACGGGCGGGATATAGCGGTGTAACGACTTTTTACAAGAACGAACCGGATGAGGTCGTGCTCGGTTTGGGCGACCCTGAATTCGACGTGGAGGGGCGCGTCATCCAAACCCGTTGGGGAGATTTGCGTCTCTTCAATATTTATTTCCCGAACGGGCAGCGTGGACATGAACGCGTGGACTATAAACTTCGTTTTTATGCCCGGCTTTTGGAGTTGTGCCAGTCGCTTCACTCTAAGGGGGAGTTGATCGCCATTACTGGAGATTTCAACACCGCCCATATGCCCATCGACCTGAAGAATCCCAAGGCGAATGAGAAGACTTCCGGTTTTATGCCTGAGGAACGTGAGTGGGTGCAGAAATTTCTTGATGCGGGCTTTATCGATGCGTATCGTCAGCTTTACCCTGAACGCGTTCAATATACGTGGTGGACGTATCGTCTCAACGCCCGCGCCCGTGGAATTGGCTGGCGGCTGGATTATTTCCTTGTTTCTGAGGCGCTCATGCCCAAAGTCAAGGATGTGATCGTCCACGATCAGGTGATGGGGTCTGATCACTGTCCGGTGGAGTTAATAATAGATAGGTGAGCGGGGTCCGCTCTCAGCGTGGGAAAGTTAAAGGGCTTTGCAGGCAGGCTTCGGCTGGGTTTTGAGGCGTGTTAGAAAATCATAATAATAAAACCCCAGTTTATCGCGTCTGGGTGAGTGGTTGGTATAATCACCGTGTAAGTAATATTTGGAGGATTCCGTGAATTCCCGTAGTCAATCATTTTTTGTGTACTTTCTGCTGCTCGTAGCCATCGGAGCAATGATCTTCGTTGGTTTGCGGGATAATACCGCTGCGAGTGAGCCGCTTACGATCAGTGAAGTGGCGCGCATGATCCAGAATGGGCAGGTGGCACGCGTTGTTATCGAGAGCGATGATACCATTCGTGTAGTGAAGACAAATGGGTCTGAGGATACGGCTCTTGAGTCTCGCAAAGAGTCCAACACCTCTCTGGTCGAACAACTCCGCGATTATGGCGTGACCCCCGAGCAGCTTGCCAATATGAATATTGAGGTAAGCGCGCCTTCGGTTTGGGGCGGTGTTTTGAGCGGTGCTTTGTATTTATTGCCTGTTCTATTTATGGGTGGTTTGCTTTGGTTCATTTTCCGTCAGGCGCAGGGCAGCAACAACGCCGCCATGTCGTTCGGAAAATCCCGCGCGCGCATGTTCAGCGGTGAACACCCTACCGTGACCTTTGCTGATGTGGCGGGCGCTGAAGAAGCCAAACAGGAACTGGCAGAAATCGTCGAGTTTTTGAAGGAACCCCAAAAGTTCATTCAACTTGGCGCGCGCATTCCGAAGGGCGTGTTATTGGTGGGTCCTCCCGGAACCGGTAAAACCCTGCTTTCAAAAGCGGTTTCCGGCGAAGCGGGCGTGCCTTTCTTCTCCATCTCCGGTTCTGAATTCGTTGAGATGTTTGTGGGTGTGGGCGCCAGCCGCGTGCGTGACCTGTTCGATCAGGCAAAACGCCATTCGCCTTGTATCATCTTTGTCGATGAAATCGATGCTGTGGGTCGTCAGCGCGGTGCGGGTCTTGGCGGTTCGCACGATGAACGCGAGCAGACTCTCAACCAGATGCTCGTCGAAATGGACGGTTTCGATACCGATACCAACGTCATCATCATTGCCGCCACCAACCGTCCCGACATCCTTGACCCGGCTCTGCTGCGCCCCGGTCGCTTTGACCGCCGCGTGACGCTCGACCGCCCCGATGTAAAGGGACGCGAAGCCATCCTCAAGGTGCACGTCAAAGGCAAGCCGTTGGAACCCAACGCCGATCTCGCCTCTGTGGCGCGCGGTACGCCCGGTTTCGCTGGCGCCGACCTTGAGAACCTTGTCAACGAAGCGGCGATTCTTTCCGCCCGCCGCAACAAGAAATCCATCGGTCAACCCGAATTGGAAGAAGCCATCGAACGCGTTGTGATGGGACCGGAACGCAAGTCCCGCCTCATCTCGGACGAAGAGAAGCGCATCATTGCCTACCATGAAGCTGGTCATGCGATAGTTGCCAACGCCATCGCCGAAGCGGACCCCGTCCAAAAAGTGACCATCGTTGGTCGCGGACAGGCTGGCGGCGTGACGTGGTTCCGCCCGGATGAAGACCGTATTCTTATGTCCCGCAAGAAGATGCTCGCGACTCTCGCGATGGCGCTGGGTGGACGTGCTGCCGAAGAATTGATCTTTGACGATATCACCTCCGGCGCATCCAACGATATCGAGCAGGTGACCCGCATGGCTCGCGCCATGGTGACCCGTCTCGGCATGAGTTCTGAAATGGGCACGCTGGCGTATGGTCAAAAAGAGGAACTGATCTTCCTCGGACGTGAGATATCCGAACAGCGCGATTACTCCGAAGCTGTTGCCGAGCAGATCGATCGCGAAGTCCGCAAGCTGGTTGAGGATGCCTACAAACAGTCCAAGTCGATGGTGAAAAAATACCGCAAGCAGTTGGATGTGGTAGCGCAGAAATTGCTGGAAGTTGAATCCATCACCCGCGAAGAGTTCGAACAACTCTTCCCGCCGCCTTTCGGCAAGAAGAGCGGAACTCCGCAATTGGCGTAGTTCGAAACTTGAATATGAAAGAGCCTCTCGAATTCGAGAGGCTCTTCTTTTTTTGTCCGTCTGATTATGCTTTTGCGCCTTCTTTGTGCTGCCTTACCAGTTCGCGGCGCAGGATCTTGCCGACTGTGGTCTTGGGCAGTTCCGTGCGGAACTCGACGTGGCGCGGAACCTTGTAGGGCGCAAGATGTTCCTTGCAGAATGCCTTAAGTTCATCTTCCGTCATGCTCTCGCCCGGTTTGAGCACCACCCAGGCTTTGACCGTCTCACCGCTCTTCGGGTCGGGGATGCCGCCCACACCGACTTCCAAAACCTTGGGGTGATCCATGATGGCTTCTTCCACTTCACGGGGCCACACTTGGAATCCGCCCGGTTTGATAAGTTCCTTCTTGCGGTCGACAATGTAGAAATAACCGTCTTCGTCCATGCGGGCGATGTCGCCGGTGTAGAGCCAGGTCTTGCCGTCCTTCAATGTGCGCAGGGAGTTGGCGGTTTCGGTCGGCATATTGTGATAGCCCTTCATCACCTGCGGACCATTGATAACGATCTCGCCGATCTCGCCCAGCGGCATTTCCGTCTCGCCGTCGTCGAGGCTGATGATCATCACGTCCACGTCCGCCAGAGGCATACCGATCGAGCCAGTCTTGTTGACGCCGTTGAGCGGATTGCAGTGAGTGGCTGTTGGCGCTTCGGACATGCCGTAGCCTTCGAATACCTTGCCGCCCGTCAGACGTTCGAACTCTTCCTTCGTTTCACGCATCAGCGGCGCGGAACCGGAGATACAAGCCTTGATGGAAGACAGGTCGTATTTGCCAGCCTTCACATCCGGGTGATTGTTGATTCCGTTATACAGAAGCGGCACGCCGGGGAAGATGGTCGCTTTATATTTTGTGATGTTATCCAAAACATCCTTTAGGTCGCGGGCGTTGGGAATCATCACCATGCTCGCCCCAGTTGACATGGCAAAGTTCATTCCGGCAACCATGCCATACACATGGAAGAGCGGAATGCCCATCAGCACAACTTCCTTGCCCTCCTCCAAACCTGTCATCCAAAGTTTGATTTGGAGCGTATTTGCCACCACATTGCGATGCATGGCAACTGCACCCTTGGGCACACCGGTCGTCCCGCCGGAATATTGGAAGAGAGCCGTATCATCCGGCTGAATATCGACATTCGGCTTGGGAGAGCCTTTATATTTTTTCAGCAGGTCCTGCATCCACAGATCGCCGTCAGCGACTGAGTCGAGTTTGTCACCGTCCTTCTTTTCCTTCAAAAGGGTGAATAGCACACGGGTGACGGGCGGTAATGCTTCCTTCAAATTCGAAACGATGATCTTCTTAAGCTTGGACTTTTCCCGCACTGCCTTGAGCGTATTATAGAAACGCGTCAGGGTGAACATGATCTCGATGCCCGCATCGTTCACAGGAGTAAGCACTTCATCAACAGGATAGGTGGGGTTCACAGCGACCACCACACCGCCCGCTTTGAGGATGCCAAAATACGCGATCACAAATTGCGGCAGGTTCGGCATGAAAATACCGACACGATCCCCTTTCTTGACCCCCATGTCCACCAGCGCCGTTGCCATCGCATCTGAAAGCTCATTCATCTCCCGATACGAAATGACCGCACCCTTGAATATCGTACAGGCGCGGTCAGGATATTTGCGCGCGGCATCTTCCAAAAAATGAAACAGCGGCGCTTGGGGGTATTCGATGGTCTGCGGCACTCCCTTGTCATAATGTGCCAGCCAGGGTTTGTTGCTCATACTTCCTCCTCCGATTGTGAGTTGATATGACTTGGGAATAGTATATACGTGAAAATTACAAAAGTCAATTACAACACCAAATTTTTCAACGAGTTGCGTACAAAGCCTTCAACATCTTCAATGCCAACTTGATCTGGATTAAACCACTGGATCAGCGGATCGGACTCCTTGAACCAATTCGCCTGCCTGCGCACAAAGACTCTCGTAATGCGCCTCATCTCGACTTTGGCTTGCTCCACCGTCATTTGACCGTTCACCACGCTGATACATTCCCTGTACCCGATCGCCGACATACTTGGCAATGTGGGGGAGTATCCACTTGCCAGCAAGCCTTTGACTTCATCCAACAAGCCGCCTGCGAACATCTTCTCGATGCGTTCATCCACCCGCTGATACAACTCCTCGCGCGGACGTGTCAGCCCAATCGTGATCAACTGATAACGTGAGTCTCCCTGTCCGCGCTGTTCGGAGAATCGTTTTCCCGTGGTAAAGATGACCTCCAAAGCGCGAATGGTTCTGCGGACGTTTCGTAAATCAATGGCTTGTGCAGCGCTTGGGTCTAGTATCTTTAATTTGTCGTGTAGCCACTCCTTGCCGTACTCTATTTGCAGTTTTTCCAATACTGCGCGGAGTTTTTCATTCGGTTTCACTTCGGGCGGAGCCCATCCCTGCGTTACGGCGCGGATGTATTGTCCCGTTCCGCCCACTAACAAGGGGAGGTGTCCGCGCTGGTGTATTTCTGCGATGACCTCTCTCGCCATTTGTTGAAAGGCGGCGAGACTTAACGTCTCATCGGGGTTGACGATGTCGATCAGGTGATGAGGGACGCGTTCCATCTCTTGTTTGGACGGTTTGGCTGTGCCGATGTCCATGCCGCGATAGAAGAGACGCGAATCGACTGAAACGATCTCGCCGTCCATTTTTTCAGCGAGGCGCAGCGCCAGTTCTGTCTTGCCGACGGCGGTTGGTCCAACGATGAGTACGATGGGCGGCTTGTTCATTTTAGGGGATCAGCATCAGGGTGGATTCTGTTTGGGCGGGCTGGCAGGTTCAGGTCAGGTTTGAGGCGCGGCATTTCGTCGGTCATATTAATTAAGTTTCTGTTTCTGGTAAACTTTTGTCATCATCCAATTTTAACACTACCAAGGAAGCGCATATGATCAACTGGCAGGAACTTACTATTGATATGTTCGTGGAACAATTACGCAATGCGTATCATCGAACGTATGGTGATATTAAAGCGGATTATGGGAACATTGTTGCGTGGGTGGGCAGGCTTTCTCTTGAGAATATTTCCAACTCGGATGCGTTGTATCACGACATTGACCATACGATCATGGTTTCTCTGGCTGGACTTTCCATTATTGAGGGAAAACATTTGCGTGAAGGCGGTGTGACGCCTATCGATTGGATGCGGTATATGATCGCGGTTTTGTGTCACGATATTGGCTACGTAAAAGGCGTTTGCAAGAATGACACAGAGGATATGTTCGCGACAGGCGCGGGGGATGAGTTGGTGAATATTCCATTGGACGGCACCGATGTGTCGCTGACGCCCTATCATGTGAGCCGAAGCAAACTCTTCGTTATGGAACGGTTTGGCACCGGCGTCCTTGAAAATATGGAAAAAGAGATCGATGCGGAATTGATCGCTTCCTATATTGAGATGACGCGTTTTCCGTCTCCCAAGGATGATTTTTACAAGGATACCCGCGGGCTGGGTGGACTTGTCCGCGCGGCTGATTTTGTCGGGCAGTTGGGCGACCCGGATTACTTCCGCAAGACTCCGGCGTTGTTTTATGAGTTTCAGGAATTGGGTTTGAACGAGAGGTTCGGCTATAAATCTCCGAACGATATGCGAAAAAATTATGCGAGTTTTTATTGGGAGCAGGTCAATCCCTATCTTCAAGATGCCTTGTTTTACCTGCGCCTGACTGAAGACGGCAAGCAATGGGTGGCGAACATGCATTCACATGTCTTTGATTCGGAACACACTTATAAATAAGAAAAAGCCGCGGGCTCAACTCCGCGGCTTTTTCTTATTTTAGATCGCGTCGGTCACTTCGTCGAGTTTGGCGACTTCATCATCGGTCATGCGCCAGCCTGCTCCGCCTGCGTTGTCTTCCGCTTGTTTGGCGTTCTTCGCGCCGGGGATGGGGAGCGCGCCTTTGCAGATCACCCAATTCAATGCAACCTGTGAAACGGTCTTGCCGTGATTTTGTGCCACCTCTTGCAACGCTTTAATGACGGGCGGCAGTTTTTTGAGTGTATCGGCATAGCTGGATGCGCGCACGCCGGATGGGGGATTCTCAACGGAGTATTTGCCGGTGAGCAATCCCTGAGCGAGCGGGGAATAGGCAATAAAGCGGATTCCCAATTCCTTGCACCTTGCGAGTGTTCCATTCTTTTCCGCTTCTCGATTCAATAAACTGAAAGGAAGTTGGTTGGAAGCCAGTGGAACCCCTTTTTGCGCCAATGCAGAATAGGCGCGGAGCATGTTTTTCTCCCAAAAATTGGAAACACCCACTGTGCGCGCCAAACCTTGCTTCACACATTCTGCCATGCCGTCCATCGAAGTTTCGGGGCTCATCACTACGGATGGCCAGTGTATCTGGTACAGGTCCACGGCGTCGATTCCCATCCGCTCGAGGCTGCCTTTCAATGCCCGCGGTATAAATCCTTTGCTGAAACGCCAGGGCCAGGGGAAGAATTTTGTAGCCACAAGAATGGGTTGCTCGGTTTCCTTCAAGAACTGACCAAGCATCCGTTCGGAGCGACCGCTTCCGTAGACTTCCGCTGTATCGATAAAGCGGATGCCCATGTTCAGGGAAACGTCAAAAGCTTCTCGTATGCCCGAATCCGATTTCCCGGACTGATACCCCCAAACAATACGGTCACCCCACTGCCACGCACCCAACCCCATATCCAACGCATGTAAAAATCTGGTTTCATTGCTGACTTCGTTCATCATATCTCCTTTGGGAAACCAGCCCGATTTTATCTTAAAAAATCATTTTGCCTAAAGATTCAGGTTACAATTCAGCCCGCAAAAAAATTTAATAGGAACTCAAGGAACGAAATCCCCTCACTTAGGAGGTAAGTGGATACCGCTCCCGGAGTTCCGGGAGGTTCCCGTGAAACAAAAATCGAATAAGCGGGAAGTGGAAACCGCCTCCAGCCTGAACGAGAGACTGGGTCTGTCCTTTTCCAACTTTTCCCTGCTGACGCGTGCTCTGACCCACCGTTCGTATGCAAACGAACACCAGGATGGTTCCGAGGACAACGAGCGCCTTGAATACCTCGGTGATGCCGTTCTGGACTTCATCGTGGCGGAATGGGCGTATCGTCATTTTCCTGAACGCCCCGAAGGTGACCTGACCAAAGTCCGCTCACATCTCGTACGGAACGAGCATCTTGCCGAGTTTGCGCGGCAGATCGACCTTGGCGGAGCCCTCCGCCTTGGGCGCGGTGAGCGAACGTCAGGCGGATACCTGCGCGACAGTGTGTTGGGGTCCGCTTTTGAAGCTCTGCTTGGTGCGATCTATCTTGACTCTGATTTTGACAAGGTGAGGAATTTCATGCTACCCTTTCTTGAACCGGTGCAGGATACGATCCTTGACGAGGTCAATGATCCCAAAAGCCAGTTTCAGGAGGAGGTCCAAGCCTACAAAATGGGACCGATCCTCTACCGCGTTATCAGCACCAGCGGACCCGACCATGCCCGTATGTATGAAGTGGAAGTTGAGATCAACGGCAAGGTCATGGGGCGGGGCAGCGGTTCGAGCAAGGCAAACGCCGAACGCGAAGCCGCCAGAGACGCGCTGAAAAAACTCTGAAATATATCTAAAATCGAAAATCATCAATCGTCATGCCTCTTCGTCTAAAATCACTTGAACTGCAAGGATATAAAACCTTCGCCTCGCGTACAACCTTTGAGTTTGCCGCGGGTGTGACCGCCATTGTCGGACCGAACGGTTCGGGCAAATCGAACATCGCCGACTCATTGCGCTGGGTGTTGGGTGAACAGTCCTATGCCCTATTGCGCGGCAAAAAGACCGAAGACATGATCTTCTCCGGTTCGGAGCATCGCGCCCGCGCAGGCATGGCGCAAGCCACCATCAACTTCGATAACACCGACCAGTGGCTGCCGCTCGACTTCACCGATGTTGCGATGGGACGCGTCGCGCACCGCGATGGTCATAACGAATACATCATCAACGGGCAACAGGTCCGCTTGCGAGAAATGAACGAACTGCTCGCTCAGGCGGGGTTGAGCGAACGGACTTATACCATTCTCGGTCAGGGCTTGGTGGACGCTTCCCTCGCCCTCAAAGCGGATGAGCGCCGCCGTCTCTTTGAAGAAGCCGCCGGTGTAGGACTCTACCGCGCCCGTCGTGAAGATGCGCTTAAGCGTCTTGACAATACCGAACGCAATCTCGAGCGCGTACTCGATATCATGTCCGAACTTGAGCCGCGCATTCGCAGTTTGGAACGGCAGGCGAAACGCGCCATCGAATTTGCCCGCACCCAGGCGGACTTGAAAATTATCCTGCGCGAGTGGTATGGCTATCACTGGCACCGCGCCCAACGCGACCTGACCGACGCGCGCGAATCTGTCCGCGCGCAGGAAGTACGCATGAACGAATCGCGTGCAGCGCATGAAAAGGCGCAGGCGGAATATAACAACTTCCGCGAACGCCTTTCAGGTCTGCGCGCGCATCTCAATGAATGGCATCGCAAAGCTGCCGAACTGCATACCCAGCGTGAGTCGCTCAGCCGTGACCTCGCCGTGCTCGAAGAACGCCGCCGTTCGTTGACTGCCCAGCAGGCATCTATTCTTTCGGATCAGGAAAGCGCGATGAATGAACTTCATCTCGCGCGTGAACGCTATCAAGCTGCCGAAACGGACATTGCCCGCGTAAAGAGCGAAAATGACGAAGCCAAATCACAGTTTGGCAATGCGCAGAATGCGCTTTCCACTCGTCAATCTGAACGCTCCGGTATCGAAGAGCAAATTCAAACCGTTCGCAACCGTATTGAAGAACTTACGCAGCAGCGTGCCGAGAACAACGCCCGCCTCGATGAATTGAAATCCCGCATCGAAGCGCAGAGCCAAAAGATCGAACAAACACAAAACGCCATTGCCAGCGCTGAATCGCAAGCTGAAAAGGCGAAAGCGCAATATGAATATGCACGCAAGACCCGTGAGGGAATTGCCGAAGCTTTGCAAGCCGCTGAAGACAAAGCGCTTGCAAAACGCGCCGAAGTAGATCGCCTCGATGGCGAACGCCGCGCCGCGCTCGAACGCCGCACGAAGGAAGAGTCCGAACACTCACGTTTGAAGGCGCAGCTCGAAGTCCTCGAACAATCCGAGCAGTCGCTGGCGGGATACGCCGAAGGCGCGCGCTTCCTGCTCGATGCCGCGCGTCAGTCACGCCTCAATGGCGCGCGTGGTGCGCTCTCGTCCGCGCTCGATGTGCCTGCCGAACTCGAAACCGCAATTGCCGCCGCGCTTGGCGATACGCTCGATGCAGTGCTTATTGATTCAAATGAATTAGAGAATGCCTTGCAGTTGCTTGAGTCTGATGAAGCCGGACGCGCCGCGTTGCTGCCCGTCAATCAAACTTCCGAGGTGTTTAGAACCTCAGAGGTTTCGGATGATGTTCTTGGTGTTGCATCTGAGCTTGTCAATGCGCCTGAAGAACTTCGCAGCGCCGTGCGACTCACTCTGGGTCAGACTCTCATCGTTCGGGATCGCGCCACTGCCCGCAGATTGCAGCCGGATCTGCCGACTCACGCCCGCGTGGTGACTCTTCGCGGGGAAGTCTTCCGCGGCGACGGTTTGGTCATCGCCGGAAAAACCGCCTCTTCCTCGACGTTGGGGCGGGCTCGCCGTAAACGGGAATTCGAAGAATCTTTAGGCGGACTCGTCGCCCGCATTGCCGAATCCAATGGCTTGGTGGAGCGCTTGTCGAACGAGCACACCGAAGCACAACGCGAGTTGCTGCAAGCGGAATCCGATGCGCGCGAAACCCGCGTCAGATTAGGTGAGGCTCAAGAAACTGAACAGCAGTCCAGTCTTGAGTCCGAGGCGACAGCCCGGCAGTTGGAATGGCAGAGGAGTCAGTTAAGTCAACTGCAGGGAGAGGCTGAAGAGTCGACATCCCTCCAAAAAAGAATCAGCGAATCGCAAGTGGACGTGGATGCTCAAGCTGAGCAGGCGCAAGCGGAATTGAAATCTGTTGCGGCGAAACTTGCGGAACTCGAAGCGGGTGAGTTGCAGGAACAGGTATCTTATTGGACGACGCGTGTGGCGGTTGCCGAGCAAGGCTTGAACGCTGCACAGTCGAAGTTGAACGAACGCAGCGAAGAGATTTCCCGTCTCGATGCGCGCCGCGTGGAATTTGCCAATCGCCTGACAGAATTGGATGCAGGCTTGAACGGACTTGACGCGGAAAAGAATTCTCTGCGCGAACGCGAAGCGACCTTGAATGTACAGATCGAAGACCAACGCATCCAGATCGAACCCGCGGAAAAAGAACTTGCCGCCGCCGAACAGGAAGAATCTCGTTTGCAGGAGTTGGAAAGCAACGCCCAGCGCAGTTTTGCCAATGCCGAACGCCTGCTGGGACAAGTCCAGTTGGAACACACCCGCAAGCAGGAAGCGCTCGATAATTTGCGCGAAAAGATCAGCGACGATTTTGGTCTGGTGATGTTCGAATACGCGGCAGATGTTTCGGGACCTGTGCCGCTGCCCATTGAAGGGATGGTGGAGCAGTTACCCGTTGTCACCGAACTTGCGCCCGACCTCGAAGATCAATTGACACGCAACCGCGCGCAACTCCGCCGCATGGGAGCGATCAATCCCGATGCAAAAGCGGAGTATGAGCAGGAAAAAGAACGCTACGAGTTCATGAAGACGCAGGTTGAAGACCTGGGAAAAGCTCAGGCGGACCTGAAACAGGTCATTGCTGAACTCGATGAATTGACCAAACAGGAATTCGTGAAGACTTTCGATGCCGTGGATAAGCAGTTCCGCGAGACGTTCGTCCGTTTATTTGGCGGCGGTTCGGCGCGGTTGGCTCTGACCGACCCCGAGAATTTGGTGGATACAGGGATCGAGATCGAAGCGCGTCTGCCGGGGCGGCGTGAGCAGGGCTTGGCGCTGCTCTCCGGTGGTGAGCGCAGCCTGACCGCCATCGCGCTGGTCTTTGCGCTGCTCAAAGTGTCGCCTACGCCCGTCTGCGTGATGGACGAAGTTGATGCCATGCTCGACGAAGCCAACGTGGGACGCTTCCGCGACCTGCTGGTGGATTTGAGCAAGGACACGCAGTTCATTGTTATTACCCACAACCGTAACACCGTTCAAGCCGCAGATGTGATCTACGGCGTGACGATGGGGCGTGACTCGGCGAGTCAAGTCATCAGCTTGCGGCTGGATCAGGTCACAGATGATATGTTGAAGCGGGGGTAGGGAAATAGAAAATCCGTCCTGTTTCATATAGGACGGATTTTTTGTTTTGGAAGATATAATGAAAAACGATGTGTGGTGCAATAACAAAGTATAAGCTACAGAGTAAAAGATTATGACCTATTGTGCAGGTTGGAAATATAGAGATTCTGTCTGCTTGATTGCAGATACTGCGATTACAAAGTTTGATAAACCAAGTTTGGATTATTCAAGCTTTGGACAATTGCATTCTGATACCAAAGATGGATATGTGCAAGAAGCTTTACTGAAATTGATACCTATTAGTGAAGGAATTGCAATAGGTTATGCAGGAGATGTACAGATCGCTTCAGAAATAATTGAATTATTAAAAGATAATGTCGCATACGCAGAATCAGCCAAAGACCTTGTTCGTTTTGCGGATAATATGGGACCATTTAGCACTAGTCAGGGGGTGGCATTACTTATTGCTTCATCAAATGCTAATGGGAATACTGAATTGATCAAGTGGGATACTATTAATGGAGTTGATCTGACAAGCGCTGATTTCTATGAAATTGGAAGCCTTAATACTAGTCATTCTTTAAATGATATCTTGAGAATTGTAACTTCTAAAGGAATTTCTCAAAATCAGATGTTAGTAATGGCATCCTCAATTTTCCAGTCTTATGGAATTCATGAAGATTTAATCCAGAAAAATATAGGGGGGACGATATTTGGATTGGCTACTACCCAAGGGAAAATATCTTGGCAAGAAGATACAAATTATGTACTTTATAGTAACATTAATAATTCAATTTCACTTATTTCAACTCTTTCTCGAGATAACGCCATTATTGTAAATTCGTCAATTACTAACGATGTTAGAGTTTTTTATCATACCATTTCTACGGATGAAGCTGTAGTACTAGACCCCAATTGGCGACAACAATTAAAAAAGCATTACGAAACAGATCGTTTTCGATATTGGATATTCATAAGTATTCAGAATAGGGTGATTACGCTTTTAATTCGGCGTGATCTTGATAATAAAAGTAAGTATGTTCGCTTTAATCGTTTACGTGAAGGTGAATTTGATATGGAGTTATCTTCTGAGTTGCTAACACGTCTTCGACAACCATTAACAGATAAGAAGGACGGTAGTATTCCTTTTCGGCTAAATGTGCTTTTTGATTAATGGAATCGTGGAAAGATAATCCTTGGTAATAATTCGCCGCTCATTCTCTGAATGAACAGGATAAACAATCGATGGTTGACGTGGTTGTTAATCTTCCAAAAAACTCTTCATGTAGTTGGTCAGCCGTATCGCCTCAGCTCTTGTTCAATTAGTGAACAGGGAAAACGTCCATCTGTTGAAATGGATAATATTTTGAAATTTTCCAGTTTGCAGCCTGCGAATTTAGGAGTACCAAGCCATGAATAAAACGAATCCCAAGGTTGATTTCTTCTTTGATAAAGCCAAGCAATGGCAGGAAGAATATAGGGAATTAAGAACCATCATCCTTGACTGCGACCTGACCGAGGAATTGAAGTGGGGAGTCCCTTGTTATACGTTCGAGAAAAAGAACGTTGTTCTCATTCACGGATTTAAGGAATACTGCGCGGTTTTGTTCGTCAAAGGTGTTTTGTTGAAGGATGTCAAGGGAATCCTGATCCAACAAACGGAGAATGTTCAGTCCGCGCGGCAGATTCGCTTTACTAATGTGCGGGAGATCGTCAAGATGAAGTCCATTTTGAAGGCTTATGTCAAAGAAGCGATTGAAGTGGAAAAATCGGGCTTGAAAGTGGAACTCAAGAAGACCTCGGATTACAAAATTCCCAGGGAATTTCAAACCAAATTAGACGAAATGCCCGCCTTGAAAGAAGCATTCTATGCATTGACGCCGGGACGGCAACGAGCGTACATCTTCTATTTCTCCCAACCCAAACTCTCCAAAACCCGCGAGGCGAGGGTCGAAAAATATATAGATCTCATCCTCGATGGAATAGGGTTGAACGATTAGTACGAAAAATGAAATAGAAAACCCCGCCTCGGAAATCCGGGCGGGGTTTTGGTTACTTGTCAATTCATTGCTTCGCTTACGGCGTGGGCGTTTCTGTTGCGTTTCCAGCTTGAAGCGTCGCAACCTGTTCTGCCTGCGCGGTCTGACCGGCAGCGGCTGATTCGGTCGCGGATGTGGTGAAGTTCGGTTCTGTTGGGACACGCTGTTGCCAGATGTCGAAGATCTCCACGCTGTATTCATCGCGCGCGGTGTTGAGCCAATCCTTGAAGGCGTTATCCTTCGCGGTCTGGAGTTGTTCCGGCGTGTAGGAGCGATCGATCAACTGGATGATGTGATAGCCGAAGCTGCTTTGGATGGGCTTGTCGGTGAAATCGCCGGGATTTTGCAAAGCGAACGCTGCCGCCTCGAATTCCGGGACCATTTGACCTTTGCCAAACCATCCGAGGTCACCGCCCTTTTGAGCGGAACCGGTATCCAGCGAAAGTTCATTTGCCAGCAGTTCAAAGTCAACACCGTCTTTCAGGTATCCGATGATGTCCATCGCTTCTGAATAAGTGCTCACAAGAATGTGGCGGGCATGGATCTGCTCATCTTCCGGCACTACGTCGGCTGTGATGTCTTCTTCCAGCTTCTTGGTGAGGAGCTGCGTCTCAAAATAGCGGCGGATGTAGGCGTCGTCGAGACCGAATTTGCTCAGGCTTTCGGCTGTATCAGAGACCACTTTTTGATATCCATCATATGTGTAGGGGGTAGCCGTCGGCAGCGGAGTGGATGTCGGTCCCTGCGTGGGGGTGATGGTTGGCTCGATGGTCGCCGTTGCGGTGGGAGCTTCTGTGAATGTGGCGGTCGGCTCTATGGTGCCATCAGGATTGGCGGTAGGTGACTCTGTCGGTGCAAGAGTCGCCGTCTCGGTGGGAAGAGGCGTTAACGTCAGGGTGGCGGTGGCGTTCGGGTCGGGTGTGAACGTCATGGCGGGGACGTCAAATGGGTGGTTCTCTATGACGGGTTCGGTCGGGGTTACGGTGGCGGTCGGCGTCCCGTTCGGGAAGTAGCCGAAGCCGGATTGCATTTCCGCATCGATCTCTTCCGCACTGACAGTGATGCCGCGCTTCGCCGCTTCCTGCCGGATGATCTCTTCGTTGATCATAATGTCAAGCACTGCCTGACCGATCACAGACGGGAAATCCAGTTGGTTTTGGATGTCCTGAAGCTGCGAGCTGACATCCATGCCGAAGTATTGGGCGTATTGTTGATATTGATAATAGTTGTCGAGCAGCTGCTGGCGCTGCAGGCGGACGCGCGGCTCAAAATCCTTGACGAGGATCTTGGTATCGCCAACCTTTGCCACAGCGCGGTTCGACTGCAGGTAGTTGATATCAAGCCAGCCGTAGAACAAAAGCAGGACGACCGCGCCGAGGATCCCAAAGAATGTATAAAGGATGAGGCGGGTTTCCCGTCTTTCACGTTCGAGGCGGGCAATATGTTTTTTGTGCAGAACGGGCTTCTTGCCCGATTCGTTGGACATGGTCATACTCCCTTTGATAAGCAGAGACGTTACGGTTCTTTACTTCGCCCCTGCCTGGGTTTCCCTCACAAGCAGACGCATCCCTCACAGGGATTCTTCTCCATGGGTATGCGCGTGATGTAAGGCGTTGGGTGTGGGTAATAAATTCGGGGCATGGATGCGTTCCCATGCCCCGTGCGTTGATTCGATGTTTAGTCGATGCCGCGATTGGCGAAGGGCAGAAGCGCAACGTGGCGCGCCTGTTTCACTGCCGCTGCAACCAGGCGTTGATGCTTGGCGCAGGCGCCGGTCTGGCGGCGCGGGCGCAGGGAACCTTCTTCGGTCACGTACTTGCGGAGAAGGTCAACCTTCTTGTAATCGATGGTTAAAGTCTTGTCGGCGCAGAACTGGCAGAACTTGGGTCGCGCAAAATATTTGCGATCGCCGCCGCGTTCATTTCCTTCGCCGCCTGAAGTGGGTCGTTCGTCACTCATGGGTTACTCCAATTGATTTTCACTCTGAACGGACGTTCCTATACGCGAAGATGCCTTGAAGGAATCTTCGTGTTCTGTCCGCTCAGAATGATGTTTCCAAAAAACTAGAACGGAAATTCCTCTTCCGATGCGTTGTTCGAGGCATCTGTGGAAGCGTCCGCATCGTTGGAATGATTGTTCGCATCACGCCGGTCGCCGAGCATCATCATTTCATTGGCGACGATCTCCACGCTGGTATGCTTTGCGCCCTCTTTGTCATCCCAACGGCGGGTTTGCAGGCGTCCTTCCACATAGACCTGCTGACCCTTGACGAGATACTGCTTGCATATCTCCGCCAGCGTCCCCCATGCAACCACATTGAACCATTCGGTTTCGTTGTGGCGCTCGCCGTCTGCGCTGTTCCATGTGCGGCTGACAGCGACCGTAAACGTGGTCACCGGTTTGCCGCTGGGGGTGTAGCGCATTTCGGGGTCTTTCCCCAAATGCCCAATGATCTGTACTTTATTAAGTCCTCGGCTCATAAGTCACTCCTAATAAAATGCCGGGTAAATCCGATTCTTTGCCAATCTTATCCAACTACTGAAAGCATGTGCCGCATGATGGACTCTTGAAAACGCAGGTTGCGTTCAAGTTCCGACGTTGCGGCAGGGTCGAGGGTCACGTTCATCAGAACATAGTGACCTTCGCGGTGCTTGTTGATGGAGTACGCCATACGACGGCGGCCCCAAACCTCAGCCTTGTCCACGTTTCCGCCGGACTCGGTGATCCAGCCCTTCACCTTGTCGAGTACGCCATTCATGGCGGTCTCATCCAGTTCAGGCTGAATAATGCACATCAGCTCATAATTTCGCATGTGGGAGAACCTCCTTTCCATGGGTTTGTTCCAGTTCAAACCGTGGGTTTGCCAGGAACGGAAAGGCACGTATATTTATGTAACGTACCTAGATTTACAGCGGGCGTTAGTTTACCACAGGATTCGGATTTATAGTGGAAAAGATAAAGAGGAAAGCTACGCCTCTCTCCTGTTTTGAACTGTTTCTCCCAACTGAGAATGCTCTTAACTGAAGCCTTACCTCACATAGATCGGGTTGCTGTAGATCCACCCTCGTCTTTTACCCAAATATCTTCGGTAGACTTCCACGCGGTACACGCCTGGTTCGGCGGTGATGTGAGTGCTGGATTGCTGATTCTTCCACTTTTTGAGAGGGAGACCATCTTTAAGCAAAACGATCTCAGCCGCAGAGGGAAGTTTGATCTGCAAAGTCACGCCGTTCTTGGCGGAGATTTCATCGCCCATGACGGCGGTGCGTTCCTTGCCCTGCGCGGAAAAACGGAATCCCTTTGTCGGGGCGGGCATATCGTAGCCGACGAAACAGTGCCCGGCGGCAAAAGCCTTATAGATGAGAGAACGGTCACTGGTCACGTCTCCGGTCAAAGGTCCAGAGAGAAGCGCGTGCGTGTTTACAGAGCGGAAATGAAATTCGTAGGGGAAGATCACGCGGTGGAGCGGTCCCATATGCATGTGGAGCGCGTGCGCATCCGAGCCGCCGATGGCAACGACTTTGTTTCCGGTTGCCAGAAGTTCATCCCATGTGGCAAGGGTGTTGGGGATGGGTTGGTGGGCAACAAAAGCCGGGAAGAATGCGTAAAACGCGCCGTGTAGTTTTGTCGGCACAACGGTCTTCAATTCGCTGAGCGCATTCCACAATTCGATGCCGGTGTAGTTTTGAACGCTCCAATCCTCCCATGAAATATCGGTTTCGTTGAAGGCTTTGGCTTCGGGGTCGTCGGGGTGGGCGAGGAAGCAGATGCCGCCCGCCTCGCGGACTTGGTTGATGAGGTTTTGCGGATTTTCGGCGAAGGTTGCCAGTTCACGGTTCGCACCAAAAACGAGCAGATGATTCTTCTGCGGGTCCCGCCCCTGATCGTGGACCTCCTCGCCGATGAGCATGAGTACCTTTTTATTCCTGTCCTTATAATATCCCTCGAACCCCTGCACCAGAATATTGTGGTCGGTGACGATGACCGCATCCACACCGGCTTTGAATGCGGCGGCGGCGATGTCTTTGTGAAGTCCGCTGCCATCGGAGTAGCGGGTGTGCATATGCAGGTTGACGATGATCTCGTGCATTCAATTCCTCAAATAATGCCGTCATTGTGAGGATATTCCGGTTTTGCCCTTTAGTTTCCTCACAATGACGGATGGTCTGTCGTTTGACGATTCACTTCCCGTACAGGTATAATTTGCCCGCTAAATTCTAGGAGGCACTTTCGCATGACTAACGTTTTACATATTGCTTTGATTATAACCTCAGTGGGTTTGATCCTCAGCGTCATCCTGCAGAGCAAGGGCGCAGGGCTGGGTGGTCTTACCGGCGCCGACACGGGCGGTGTGTTCACTGCCCGCCGTGGTATTGAACGCATTCTATTCTGGGTGACGATCGGATTGAGTGTGGTTTTCTTCGCGCTTGTTCTGACCATTATCATTATCGGATAATAAGCGATACCCCTGAAAGGGCTGCCGTGTTGAATCGCCTTGATTCAGGGCGCGGCGGTCCTTTCTTTTTTTCTATCCCCGATCTAAAAACCGGGATGGAAAAACAATAAATACCTTATACTGATATTATGAAAAAATTACGCTGGCAGATTCTGGTCGTAGCAGTGACACTTGTGATCGTGGCTTTGCTGCTTCTCAGCCAACAGCCGGTGAGCGTGATAACCCTTCCCGAAGCTGCGCCTGGCGGTATCTACACCGAAGCGCTCATCGGTTCGATGGGGCGCCTCAATCCGATGCTGGACTGGAACAATTCCGCTGACCGCGATGTAGACCGCCTGATCTTCAGCGGGTTGGTCAAGTTCGATTCGCGCGGATTGCCCCAGCCGGACCTTGCCGACTCTTGGGGAGTTTCAGCAGACGGCAAAGTCTATAATTTCTCCCTTCGCAAAAACGCGCGCTGGCATGATGGTCAGCCTGTGACGAGCGACGACGTGCTCTACACCATTGAGGTGATCAAAAGCGCCGGCTCGCTCTTTCCACAGGATGTAAAGGATCTGTGGTCGCAGATCGAGATCAAGCGCCTCGACGACACGACCTTTCAGTTTACTCTTCCCGAGCCTTTCTCTCCCTTTTTGGATTATGTCACCTTTGGCATCTTGCCGAAACACCTGCTTGAATCCGTTCCAGCGGACCAACTGCCCACTGCAGAATTTAACCTTCAGCCCGTTGGGACAGGCCCGTATAAGTTTGACCGATTGCTGGTCAGCGGCGGACAGATCACCGGTGTAGTCTTAACTGCCAATCAGGATTACTACATCGGCGCGCCGTTCATCGAGCAGGTAGTCTTCCGCTATTTTCCAAATTCGGCTTCCGCGTTGGACGCCTACCGTCAGGGCGAAGTGCTTGGCATCAGCCAGCTGACTCAGGATGTGTTGGAATCCGCGCTTCAGGAACCTGGATTGTCGGTGTACACCAGCCGCCTCCCGCAAATGGGATTGATCTTCCTCAACCTGAACAATCCGACCGTTGGATTTTTACAGGATGCGCAGGTCCGCCGCGCGCTGATGCTGGGCGTGAACCGCAATGTGATCGTTTCGCACATCCTCAATGGACAAGCCATTATTGCGGACAGTCCTATTCTGCCGGGTTCATGGGCATATTATGATGAGATCGAAAAATTTCCATATGACCCTGAAGCTGCCATTCAAATTCTAAATAAAGAGGGTTATGTTTTCACTGCGGGCAGCGACGTTCGCTCCAAAGATGGACAGTCGTTGGCGTTTACGCTCGTCCACCCGGATGATGCCATCCATACCCAAATTGCCCAAGCCATTCAATCGGATTGGTCATTGATCGGTGTGCAGCTTAACTTACAGGCTGTATCGTACGACTCACTCGTCAACGATTTCCTGACAACACGCGGCTATGAAGCGGCGCTGGCGGATTTGAACGTATCCCGCACGCCGGACCCCGACCCATATCTCTTCTGGCATCAAGCCGAAGCCACGGGCGGACAGAACTATTCCCAATGGGATAACCGCACGGCAAGCGAGTTCCTTGAAACTGCCCGCACTGCCGCGGATTTTTCCGAGCGTGCCCGTTTGTATCGAAATTTCCAGGTGGTATTCGCGAAGGACCTGCCTTCGTTGCCTCTGTATTACCCCGTCTATTCCTACGGCGTGGACTCTCAGGTGCAGGGCGTTCAGGTCGCTCCGTTATATGATGTCAGCGACCGGCTCGCACTTATCAATGAATGGTATCTGGTCACACGCCGCACTCTCGAAGAGCAGACGCCGGTTGCGCCTGCCGCTACACCTTGATAACAAAGGAGCATTTTATGACCGACTCTACGAAAGCTGTTGAATATGTCCGTTCGAACGGCAAGCGTTTTTTGGATGAATTAAAGGAATTTGTCGCCATCCCATCTGTTTCGACTTTGGATGAGCACAAACCTGATGTGCGGCGCGCGGCGGATTGGGTTGCCACGCAATTGCGTTCCATCAAAATGAAAAAAGTGATGATCATGCCCACGAAGGGACATCCTGTCGTCTACGGCGAGTGGCTGGGTGCGGGAAAGTCCGCGCCGACGGTGATGATCTATGGTCATTATGATGTCCAGCCTGTCGACCCGATCCAACTCTGGAAGTCAGACCCGTTCAAGCCGGTGGCAAGAGGCGAATATCTCTTTGCCCGCGGCGCTTCCGATATGAAGGGACAGGTCGTGGCGTCGATCAAAGCCGTGGAAGCCATCATGCGTACCGAGGGCAAACTTCCGGTCAATATCAAATGGCTGGTCGAAGGCGAGGAGGAGATCGGCTCGGAACATCTCGATGAGTTCATCAAGAAGAATAAGAAATTGCTTGCCTGTGATTTTTGTTTGAACCCCGATGCTGGAATGATCGCGGCAGACAAGCCGACGATCACCACCGGCTTGCGCGGACTTGCCTATTTTGAGTTGTACGTGTACGGGCCGGACAAAGACCTGCACTCCGGTCTTTTTGGCGGGACGATCCACAACCCTGCCCAGGCGTTGATCGAACTTATTGCGGGTATGCACGACAAGAATGGAAAGATCACTCTGCCCGGCTTTTACGATAACGTCCGCAAATTAAGCAAAAAGGAACACGAAGATTTCAAACGCCTGCCTACCAGCAATAAGGAATTGATCCAAATGACGGGCGTGCCTGCTTTGTGGGGCGAACCGAAATTCATCCCTGCCGAACGTGTTGGCGCACGTCCGACGCTTGAGGTGAACGGATTGCTCTCCGGCTTTACGGGTCAGGGTTCGAAGACCGTTCTGCCCGCATGGGCGATGGCGAAGATTTCGTGCCGCCTTGTGCCGGACCAAACTCCAGAAGAGACCGAGAAACAACTGCGTGCCTATCTCAAGGAACACGCGCCGAAGACCATCAAGTGGAAGTTGACCAACCTGCATAATGCGGGCGCGGCGCTCACCAACACCGAATCTGCTGGCGTAAAGGCGCTTTCAAAGGCGCTCGAAACCGTATGGGGCAAACGCCCTTATTTCAAACGCGAAGGCGGCTCGATCGGCTCGGTCGTGTTGCTGCAAAAATATGTCGGCGCGGATTCGCTCCTCACCGGCTTCGGCTTGCCGGACGATAACGTCCATTCGCCGAACGAACGTCTGCACCTGCCGACCTGGTACAAAGGCATCGAAGCATTTACCCGTTTTTTCTACAATTTCTAAAAGGATGAAAAAAGACTGACAGGTCTTTAAGACCTGTCAGTCTTAAAAATTTACTTATGGAAGATCGAATAATCTCATACGGCGGACAAGCCGTGATCGAAGGTGTGATGATGCGCGGGCAGAATGCCTTCGCGGTTGCCATGCGCGCGCCCGATGGCTCCATTGCCGTCCACACCGAAAAACTTGCCGAAGTCTATCGCTCGCGTATTACAAAGATGCCCTTTTTGCGCGGCGTCATCCTTTTATGGGATGCGCTTGGACTCGGCATGCGCGCATTGACCTTGTCCGCGAACACGCAAACAGGCGAGGATGAAAAGCTGGAAGGACCGGCTCTATATCTGACTTTGGCACTGTCTCTCACCTTCGGCATTGGACTCTTCTTTTTGCTTCCTGCCGGTATCGGCGGGTGGGTGGAACATTGGATGTCCCAGACCAATACTGCGATCTGGGTTGGCAATCTGGTTGAAGGCGCTCTGCGTTTGCTGATTCTCATCGGTTACATTTGGGGAATTGGTTTCATGCCTGATATCAGGCGCGTCTTCCAATATCACGGCGCGGAACATAAGACCATCAACGCCTACGAAGCCGGCGCGGAATTGACCCCTGAGATCGTGGCGCAGTATCCCATCGAACATCCGCGCTGCGGAACAGCCTTCCTTTTGACGTTGGTTTTGCTGTCTATTTTGGTGTTCACCGCGCTTGGACCGATGCCGATTGTGTGGCGTTTGGTCACGCGCGTTCTTTTCATCCCCATTCTTGCAGGGATCGCGGTCGAATACATCCGCTGGACGGCGAATCATTTGGATAACAGATTTGTTCAATTGCTTATCAAACCGAATCTGGCATTACAGTCGCTGACAACCCGTACACCAGACCTTGCCATGCTTGAAGTGGCGATCGAATCGTTCAAATCGATGCGCAGGGCAGAGACAGAAGTTTTGTAATTTCTACAATCTTGATATTAGAAGAAACAAACTCACCCGTGATTTTCGGGTGAGTTTGTTTTAAGTATGGGGGAAACATCACTATGATGTGCAATAAATATTTCTTAATAATCGCAACTAATCTGCAACACCGCGGCAACCTACTTGTAACGTCTTTTTCCTTTTGTAAACAATAGAATGTAACTGATGTATTGCATATCGCTGATAAGGGCATCGGTCAAGCCGCGCAGCGGCAGTTTGGAGGAAATTACTTAATAGATAAAAACAATGTGATTAAGGCTTGAACACGCCTTGTAGAAAACTTCCTATCGGAAAAGGAGAAAGAAATGAATTATAAGAATTTGATTCGTGTTGCGATGCTGATCGCAACGGTGGTCAGCGTTTTTGGCGCGAGTTCCCAGGCATATGCCCAGGGAAATGCGACCAATTACCTTGGCGCACAGATCATCATCCGCAGCACCACATTTTGGGACGCGGTCTTCAATGGGACAGTGAACGACACCCGATATGAGCGCTGGTCACTGCAATTGATCGAACCGGAGAACTTCACCGTCACGGTGAATACGACCACCGGCGACCTCACCCCTGATATCTACCTGCTTGATTCGAATGAAAATCAGATCGCAGTCGCGAACGGTTCACTATCCGCCGGTTTGCTCGATACCAGCCAGTCTGCCGGTGATTATTTCATTCAGATCCAGCCGCAGACCGGCGGCGGAACCTACAGCATGGAAATCCGCCGTGTTGAACAGGTGGTTGAACCCTCTGCCGCAGTAATGCTGAATCCCGCTTCTGTTTTGGTCGGCGAGACTTCCACAGGTACGGTGTTGTTGAGCAACGTCCCTGCCGAGGGATACGCCAGCGCGGAATTTACCTGTACATATGATCCTGCCCTCGTTCAGATCAGCAATATTACGGATGCGGGTCTATTTGGAAGTGACCCCGCCGTTGCGCTTTTCGGACCGGATAACGGCACTTTCATCTTTGCGGTTGCGGGCAGTAACGGACAGCGTGCCACTACCGACGGCGCTGTTTTCACATTCGATGTGACTGCGCTTGCGAACGGACAGGCGGATATCAACTGCGTGGCTCGCGTATCCACTGGCGGCGAGTTGACCACCATCAGTTCCACGCCGGCAACTCTCGGCATCGCTGAGCCGACTGCCACTCTCGAAGGTACGGTCATCGCCACCAAGGAAGTCACGGTCACCCTGTATAGAGCGGATACCACCATCGAGAATACTGCTGTAGCAGATGCAAATGGAAATTTTTCCATGACCGCCTCAGCGGGAACATACACGGTTGTCGCCTCGGCTCCCGGATTCCTCAAAGCCCAGGGAAGCCCGGTCCTCACGGCTGGTGCCACCACCACCCTGCAGACCGTTTCCCTGCTCGCTGGTGATATTGACGGCAATGATGTGATCGATCAGTTTGACGCCCTGACCATCGGCATCAACTACAACCTTGCCGCTCCCGCCGCCGCCGACTTGAACAACGACGGAATCATCAACGTTCTTGATCTGGAACTTCTCGCGGCGAACTACCATCAGTCCGGCGCACTCGTCTGGCAGTAAACCGAACATGGCATTGCAAGAACGCGTCGGGAGTTTTTCCCGGCGCGTTCTCCCTTGGAGACCTCAATGAAAAAAATTGCACTGACCCTCGCAGCACTTATCTGTTTTTTTGTAGTAATCCCTGTTCATGCACAATCGGCTGAGTCGATCTGGCTCACTGCAAGTACGACCAGTTTCAAAACGGGAGAGACCGTTGTCATCACCGTGAACGGAGCCTCTGCTTCGCCCATCCAGGGTCTGACGTTCCAGATCAAGTTCGACCCGGCATGCCTTCAGCCCGTCAATGCAGCCAGCCCCATTTCAGGCATGAACGGACTTCCCCTCCCTCAGATCACAGGAATTGTTGACGCATCATTTGCGAGCACCACACCTCAGATCGCCAATGGCGTTTTGGCTGAGGTGCGTTTTATTACCCTTGGCGCCTGCCAGACGAACATAACGCTCGAAAGCGCGGCGCTTGTTATCAAGAACGAATCTGGTTTTGCCGCCCCCCTGCCGGGAGTGACCACCGGCGAGACGAATATTCCGCTTGCGATCAGCGCGGAGAAGGGATCGCCTCAGGACGCGCCCTTGTTGGGCACACCGCTTCCTCTCGGTGCCGAGCCTGATTCTTCCACCTCATCTTCGCTTCCCGCCGGAACTTTGATCGTCCTCTCCGTTATCGTCATACTCCTTATTATTGGAGTTTTTATCCTTATTCGGATCTTCCGCGGAGAGAACGTCCGCGGATGAACCATCGGTTTTGGCGAGCGGCTTTGATAGGAAATTTGTCATGAAAATAAAAATGCCAGCCAGAATATTTCTGATCGTTGCCATCCTCCTCTCTGCAATACCGCAGAGGGTGTTTGCCTCCTCTGCCCCGCCCGTGGACATGTTCCAATTGCCCTGGGAACAGGGGAAAGCATGGGTTTCTTTTGATGGTCTCGACAATGGCACCAAGCGTTCCAGTGGAAGCCCGCATAATTACAAGAACGGCGGCGCCATCGATTTTGCCCCGCATGTCAACATGGTCATCGGCGAAGATACTTCGAACGCCTGGGTGACAGCCGCCGCCGCAGGCACGGTGACCTTTGTCGGCTCGTGTTATATCTTCATTGACCATGGCAACGGCTGGACCACTGAATATTGGCATTTGGATAACATACAAGTAGCAACGGGCAGCAAGGTCAGCCGCAACCAGAAATTGGCAATTGTTCATAACAATGCGAATGCGCAGGTTTGCCCGGGGAATGAATATCCGGGACCGCATTTGCATTTCGTGTTCCGTCCAAACGTGTTGGACACCCGTTTTGCGGGCTGGACGGTGAACTACAACATCTTTACCAACAAGACGACCTACACCAAGAACGGACAGACCGTTCCGATCCTCACGCCGCTCTTGAATATCCCCGATATGCAAACCGTCACACGCGGCATTCTCGATTGGAATATCGAATACACCGGCAGCGTCGACCCGTATCGGCGTGAGCGTTGGTCGCTTATGTTGATCGACGATGCAAAATTCGAAATAAATGTAAGCCCGGAAGGCGCTGGGCTTGTCCCGGTCATTGTGCTTTTGAACTCGGACGGTGTCGAGGTTATGCGCGCCAATGGGACGCTCAGCACAACGCAGCCGGCGGGTTTTTACTATGTTGAAATCCAATCCGAGGCGGGGACGGGCTATTACAACCTGATCGCCACCAAGGAGGAATCGGGCGGCGCTACCGTTACGCCTTCCCCAACTTCCACGACCGCCCCTGAAACTGCAACTCCCACTCCAACGGGAACGCCTGAAATCACGCACACACCGACTGCAACCCTAACACCCACACCGGACTATACAGCGACTTCGATCTCCGAGACTCAAACTGCGATAGAGGGCACATCTATTGCTGAAACGCAAACGGCGATAGCAGGCACACCTATTGCAGGGACACAAACCGCATTTGCCGGAACTCAGACAGCGATAGCGGGTACATCCATTGCAGAGACACAAACGGCGTTTGCTGGAACGCAGACAGCATTTGCCGGAACACAAACTGCAATTGCAGGTACATCCATTGCGGGGACGCAGACGGCATTCGCCGGAACTCAAACGGCAATCGCAGGCACGTCCATCGCGGAGACACAAACGGCATTTGCTGGAACACAAACTTCCATTGCATTGACCCAAACTGCTGTCCCAACGCCCACGGGACCCTATGTGCTGGTGGATGTCATTCAACCGACACTTACGTTCAATGAGACCAGTCTGGTCAATGTCAGTTTGAACAATGTGCCGCCTGAAGGGTACACAAGCACGGAATTTGTTTGTAATTATGATCCGCTGATATTGGATGCCAGCAATATTCTCGCGGCTGAACTCTTCGGTACCGACCCCGTTTCAGCCGCCAATGGACCGCAGAATGGTCAATTCATTCTCGCCATTGCGGGCAGTAACGGCAAGAAAGCCACCTCCAGCGGAACTGCTTTCACCTTCGCGGTACGCGGCTTGCAGCCCGGACAGTCCATTGTGCAATGCACGGCGCGCGTCTCGATGGGGCAGGGTGGTCTGCAATCCATCGCTTACATTCCAGATTATGTGACGGTTGTGGATGTCAATGTGACGCCCACCTCCACCGCAACATCCGAGCCGACTTCCGCTTTTGTTGCCGGTCAGGTGATCGCCAGCAAGCCCGTCACCATTCAACTCTTTGATGTGAACAACGCGTTGGTTGTCTCTCAGACCGCGAATCCTGATGGAACTTTCAACATTCCTTTGATGGGCGGAACGTACACGATCATTGCCTCGGCGGAGGGATTCCTCAACGCCCAGGGCTTTGTGACCCTCGTCAACGGGGTGACCACAACCATGCAAACGGTGAATCTGCCCGCAGGCGATATCGACGGCAACAGCGTCATCGACCAATTCGATGCGTTGACGATCGGGATCAACTACAACGGATCGATCCCCTCCGCAGCGGATTTGAACAACGACAGCACGATCAACGTCCTTGACCTTGAACTGCTGGCGGCGAATTATCGATTGTCCGGCGCTTTATCCTGGCAATAAAAAAATGGGCGACCGGATGGTCGCCCATTTTTAGAATTCGATCTCGCCGATCTGTTCGAAGTTGATGTTGAACATTTCCTCAGCTTCGGTTTCGAGTTCGGCGTCGAGCGCGTCTCCCGCACGGACGCCGCGGTTGCAATACGATCTATAAGGGCAGTAAAGGCACCGGTTGGTGTCCTCAGTTTTCGGGTAGTCTGAGGCGCTTTGAATTTCATCCGCAATACGAAGCAGGGCATCCCAATCCCGTTTGAATTGATCCGCTTGGTAGGGAAATTTCGCCGGGTCGTTGGGAAAATCCGAAAACCAGTAGGTCATTTCAACTTGTTCCGGTTGAATGGGTTTTCCGTTATTTAGGAACGCGCCAGCCTGAACCAACAGGGCGCGATAGACCCGCGTTTGCCAGCGGGCGGCGAGAAACTCGCTCTTCGGACGTTTGCGATAGGTCTTCCAATCGTAGATGTGGAACTTGCCGCCGTCTGAGGCGATCAGGTCATATTTGGCAACGAGGCGAAACGGACCCAACGGCGCGGATAATGTGATTTCGGTTCGTAATGTCGGTAACTTCTTTAGTTCTGTCAGTCCTTTGTTATTTATAAAGTGATCCCACCAGCGTTTGAGATTTTCGGTGTTCGCCAGTTTTGCGATCTGTTCTTCCGGAAGCCCGATGAAATATTGCTGTACCAGCCGGTGAAAATATTCGCCTTCACGCTGGTGCTTTTCGTTCTCGAGCGCGGGTTCGGTTTCGATGGCTGGATACGCCAGATGTTGAAAGTAACGCAGCTCGAAACGGCGCGGACAGTCGTTATAGTCCTGCAGGGATGACTGGCTGAGTGATTTCAGTTCGATGGGCATGGGTCTATTTTGCCACAGAAATATACGCCTATGCTATACTTCCGCGAAAATAAGAGTATGGACAGGGTACCAAGCCCTGCCATGCTTATACCTTTTGGAGTTTTATGGGACAGGAAACGCAGGTAGCCGTCTTTATCGACTACGACAATATTGAAATAAGCGTGGAGGAAGCCTTCGGAAAGTCCACCGATGTGGACTGGAGCCGTATCTTCAACTACGCTTCACAGATCGGGCGTGTGGTCATGCGCCGCGCCTATGCGGATTGGGCGGAAGCTGCCAGCAAACAGCGTCAGCTTCTCAACCTGGGCGTGGAATTGGTCCACGTCAACAGCAAACGTGGGAAGAATGCAGCAGACATCCGCATTGTGATCGACGCGCTTGAGCTTTTCTATTCGGAGAAGGATACCTTCACGCACGTTCTGCTGGTTTCCGGCGACGGCGACTTCACCGAATTGGTGCATCGCCTGCGCGCGCACGGCAAGACGGTCGTCGGCATGGGCATCAGCGGCACGACTGCCGATTATCTTGTCAGCGCCTGCGACAAATTCGTATACTACGATAAATGGCAGGGCGTTGGGAAGGTCAAGAAGGACGGCTCTTCCAACGGGAATCAAAAACAGTCCAATTCGAAGCAGAACCAGAAACAGGATAATAAGCAAGAGAAACCTGAAAAACAGCAGCAGGAAAAATCCGCGCCGAAGCCTGCCGCACCCATTCCACCCGAAAAGCGGCTGGAACGGTATCTCAACATCCTTGCCGGACATAAGATCCGCATGACGCCCAGCACGCATCGTCCGCTGGTGATTTACAAGATTTACGATATCGTCAAGGAAACTCCTGACATCACCTTCAATCAGTTGAAGGAAAAGGCGCAGGATTTCTTCACCGATAACATGCCCCAGATCGAGCCGCAGCTTGCTCTCGATACGGCGCATCAACTTTTTCATACGTTTTGTTTTGACTTCGACCAGGACTCCACAGAACGCATCATGGATCGCCCCATGATGTTGTCAGAAAATACTACGTCCGCTTCAGATTTGCTCGGAAAATGCGACGAGAAACTTCTGCATCTGATCGCGGGCGACCTCGGCGCATCCGAAGCAATGGATAAGGAAACCGCCGCGACCATCCTCTATGGCGGCGTCCGCAACCCCAAAGTGCTCGACCATATTCAGGAATTGCTCGACGCGGAAACTCAGGTATAATCCCGAACATGCTTTACATTTTCAGCGTAGGCAAACCCCTTTTTGCAATGGCGATCAATGGTTTTGATGGTGCCGTTCCTTGTCGTATTGCGCCTGTACGCTGAAAGGTCACGTCGCTTTCACATGCCGCAGGTGTTGCCTGCGGTTTTTTGTTTAAATGGCAGGTCATGTTTGTAACATGATAGTCACGCTTCAAGCGTGACCTGCAATATAAGAGTAACCATGATCCAAATTCAACTATCCAACATCACACTCATCCTCGGAGCGAAACGCATTTTCGAGAATCTCAACTGGGAGATCCAGCGCGGACAACGCATCGGTTTGATCGGTGCGAATGGCGCGGGGAAGTCGTCGCTGTTCAAACTCATCGAAGGGGAATATTCTCCCGAACTGGGCGGAAGCATCACCCGCGCCCGCCTCATCACAACGGGATACCTGTCTCAGCAGCCCGAGCTTGACCCTGCGCTGACAGCGTTCGACGCCGCAATGGCGGGCAATCCGCGCGTGGCAGAAGTCCATGAAGAATTGGAGCGGGTGGAAGCAAGCCTGGGCGACCCCGAGGTCTATGGCGATGAGAAAAAACTGCAAAGCGCGCTTGAACGTCAGCATGTGCTCATCGAAGAGTATCAAGCCTTTGGCGGTGACTCATACCCGGAGCGGGTGAGGAGTCTCCTGCTCGGGCTGGGACTCGCTCAAAGCGAATTGACCAAGCCCATGTCCGTGTTGAGCGGCGGGCAAAAGAAACTCGTCGGTTTGGCGCGGCTGCTTCTGTTGAATCCAGATGTCCTGTTATTGGATGAACCGGATAATCATCTTGACCTGCCCGGAAAAATGTATCTCGAAAAGCTCATCCGCACTTACGATGGAACTGTCGTCATCATCTCGCATGACCGTTATTTGCTCGACGCCGCCGTGACGCATATCGCCGAATTGGAAGACGGCAGAATGACGGTTTTCGAAGGTGATTACACTTCGTACATGGCAGATAAAGAAATGCGGCTGGCGCGGCAGGAAGAAATGTTCCACGCACAGCAACAGACGATCAAGCGCCTTGAAGCGGCGATCAAACGTCTGGCGATCTGGGGCAAGGTGTACGATAACGAAGACCTCTCGCGGAAGTCGAAGTCCATGCAGAAGCGGTTGGACAAAATGGATAAGATCGAAAAGCCTGTCACCGAACGCCGCCGCATGGAATTGCGGCTCAACGGCTGGCGCGGTTCGAATAAAGTGTTGGAGTTAGCGGATGTTTCCAAGTCGTTTGGCGAGAAGCAGGTCTTTGCAAACATCAACGAGACGATCTGGCACGGCGAGCGTGTTGGGTTGATCGGACCAAACGGCGCAGGGAAGTCTGTGCTGCTGCGGATGATCCTTGGCAATGAACTACCAGATGCCGGTGAAATAAAAATTGGTCCGAGCGTATCCATTGGACATTATGCGCAGGAACATGAGACGCTCGATTTTGACCAGACCGTTCTGGACGCTGTCCGCTATGCCGGTAAGATGAGCGAATCAAGAGCAACGGCTTTCTTGTTGCGGTATTTGTTCACGTACAAACAGGTCTCGCAAAAGATCGGCGAACTCTCCGGCGGAGAACGCAGCCGCCTGCAACTGGCATTGGTGGTTTTATCGGGTGCGAACTTTCTGCTTCTGGATGAACCCACCAACAACCTCGACATCGCTTCTGCGGAAGTGCTTGAGCAGGCTCTCGAAGATTTCGAAGGGACAGTGTTGGTCATCTCGCACGACCGTTACTTTCTGGACCAAACAATCGAGCGTTTGCTCGTCATCGAAGATGCACGGCTTGCGGGGTACCTCGGTGGTTACAGCGATTATCTCGAAGCAAAAAACGCGAAGTGACGCCGTTATCCTCCGGTGCTATACTTGGTAATATATTTCACGAATATTCAGTAAAAGGGAGTCTTTCATGCCAAAAAACATTGTGTTAACCCTGACGGGAAGAGACAAGATCGGGCTTGTAGACCGTATCACCGAGATGGTCCACAAACGCGGCGGCAATGTTGAGTCCAGCCGTATGGCGCGCCTCGGCGGGGAGTTTGCCATGTTGATGCTGGTCAAGGTGGCGGATGATGCATTCGCGAACCTCGATAAGGATTTCCAGTCCCTGCGTGGCGACGGCTACCAGGTTAATTTGACAGAGACCGAAGATGACTCGAAGAAGTATGCGGGCTGGCTGCCGTATGCGATTGAAGTCTCCGGCGCGGATCACGAGGGCATCATCCACGAGATATCGCATCACCTTGCCATGCAGGGGATCAACATCGAGAATATGGACACCAGCTCCACGCCTGCACCGATGAGCGGCACGCCTCTTTTCATGATGAAGGGTGTGGTCCTCGTGCCGCCGAAGCTGAATTTCCACGTGTGGAGCGACTCGCTCGAAGAGATCGGCGACAGGTTGAACGTAACCGTCGAAGTGGAAGTTGCGAAGTAAATTGAGTTGCTAAATAAAAAGCGGAGAGTTTTCTCTCCGCTTTTTATTTAATTATTCGTACCTAAATCTCAGAACCCCGATCGTAAAGAAGACAGCCGCAAACCCAAGCAGGACACCTGACTCGAGCAGGATATCGCTCAGCCCGCCGCCGCGGAGGACGAGGTCGAGCAGTCCCTGCATTGCCCAGGTGGTGGGCAGCACCTTGACGATATTTTGGACTACTGGCGGGAAGAGTTCAAGCGGATACCAACATCCGCCAAGAAGCGCCATCACCATGCCCGCCATGATGCTCAGCCCGCTGGCTTGACCTTCGGTCTTGATGAAAGTTCCCATGGTGGTGCCGATGGCTCCCGCGGCAAGAGCGGCGCTGGTCAACAGGACGAAGAGCGCGAGCGGCTCCTTTCCCCATTTGAGTTGAAGCGCGAACATCCCAAACAGGGTCAACAATGACATCTGGATCAGCGCCATCACCACCTGACCGGAGATCGTGCCGAGCAGGAATGTCGCTTTGCCTGTCGGTGTGGTGAGTACGCGGCGAAGAGTCCCTTGTTGGCGTTCGTACGCGAACAGCGCCGAAATACCGAATAGCGGAATGAAAACCCACGTCACCAACTGCCCGGCGGATGAGTTCGCGCGCGGGTCATATTCGACCTCATCGGGAGTTGTTCCTTCGATGACAGTCACACGTTCGGGCGCATCCTCTTGAATGGATTTGGCGAGTGTCAGCGCGTCTTCGAAATATGCCTGCTCCGCTTCAGCGGATTCGAATGTGCCGCGCGACTTTGCCTCTTCTACAGCCATATTCGCGGCGTTGACGGTACTGCTCACGCGTCGAATGACGGTTTGGATGGCGCGCTGGGCGATGGTTCCGTCCATGTCGTTGGGCTGTTGGCGGAAGTCCAACCCGGCATTTCCGTTTTGAATGGCGGTTAGGTCCAAGCCTGCTGGAATGACCAACACAGCGGAAACACGACGCGCGCTGAATTCTTCTTCCGCATCGTTGAGCGTCATCGGGTCAGGGTACACCGCAGTGGAATTTTCCAATTCGGCGACGATCTCCTGTGAGATGGCCGTGTTCGCCTGATCCACCACGACGAGACGTACACGATTGTTGGTCGGGTTTCCGGACGGGGTTCCGCCTGCGAGCAGGTATGTGAAAACCAACGGCAGGATGATGAAGAATATCAACTCCGATGAACTGGCAAAACGAACGACAGCGTCCTTCCATGCGATGGCGAATATTTTTTTCATTTCTGCACCAAATTCTTTTTGCCGAAGAGAAGCACCGAAGCCAGGAACAGGACTCCGCCCATCGTCAGCAGGGCAGTGATCGGCGTGGAAAGATTCGAAAGAGTCCCGCCAAGCGCAAGTGTGGTGAATCCATCCAGCGCCCATGAATTCGGCGTAATGCGGCTGATTGTTTGTATCAATGGCGGCATTTGTTCGAGGCTGATGAAACTTCCGCCGAGGATGCCGAAGATCAGCATCATTGCCGAACCGACACTTCCCACTTGCGCGGGGGTGCGAGCCAATGCGGTGATGATCATGCCCCAGCCCGTGGCGCTAAATACTGCGGCGAGCACCAACACGATGACTCCGAGAGAGTCGCCCCATTTCAATTGGAAGAGCAGCGAAGTTCCTCCGATAAGGATCAGCATCTGCACCACGCCGGTGAGAAAAATGCCGAACACTTTGCCCCCAAGGATCTGCATCGAGTTGGTGGGTGAGACGAGCAGACGCGGCAGTGTGCCCTGTGCTTTTTCTGCAAGGATGGAACGCCCGCCGTAGCTGACGGTGAACATCAGAAACATCAACGCCATGCCCGGCGCGAGATACGCCAGTATGTCGAAATCCAATTCTTCGCCATCGGCTGTGGATGTATTGAGCGTGATCGCAAGTTGAGAGTTATTCGGCGCATCTTGCAGCCGCTTTGTCATCTCTTCACCGGCGGCATTCGCCTCCTGCGGCGTGATGCGCCCGCTGACGAGCAATTGCAAAATGGAGGTTTGCCCGCCTACCGTTCCTTCTTCGATGCGGCTTAGGAATTCGTCCACAATTGCTTTGATAATGCCTGCGCTTGTCGGGCGCGAAGGGTTGGCGTATAGTTCGATCTTTACCGCTTCGGGCATGGCGCCGTTATTGAAAGCTCCCTGTTGCGGGATGATGCTGTTTGTAAAACCAGCGGGGATGATGATCGCAGCAGCGACTTGGTCTTCATCCACCATGCTGCGCGCCGCCTCCGGCTCGGACCCGAAAGTTGGTTCGACCAAATCAGCCAGATCCTGCGAGTTGAACGTATCCACCAACGCCTGCCCCAAATCGCCATCATCTTGATTGACGATGACAACGGGAATATCCGAAATTCCGGAGGAACTGTTTCCGCTGAATCTTCCGGTGACGAGTCCCATGCCGAGTGTCAGCAGAAAGGGAGCGAGCAGCATGAAGATCAATGCTGCACGGTCGCGAAATGCAAGTTTTACATCCTTGATGCCGATGAGAAATGTTTTGAGCATGTCAGTCTCTCAAAGCTCTTCCCGTCAGATGCAGGAAGACGGCTTCCAGATTCGGCTCGCGGATGTCGATGGAGTGGATCTTGATTCCGCGTTCGTTGGCTTTGCTCACAACCGGGGCAAGCACATCCGTCGCAGATGGCGTGATAATGGAAATTTCATGGTCGACTACGTTGGCTTCGAGAATGTCGGGAACGTTCTTGAACGCAGTTACCAGGGCTTGCGGGTCTTCGTTTTCACCGACATGCAGCACAAGCGTTTCTGTCTCGCCAACCTGTTTGGTCAACTCTTTTTGTGTGCCGATGGCGATCAACTCGCCGTGGTCGATGATGCCGACGCGGTCGGAAAGTTCTTCGGCTTCTTCCATGTAATGTGTGGTGTAGAGGACGGTCATGCCCTGTTTGTTGAGGTCTTTGACCGTATCGAGGATCGCGCGCCGTGATTGCGGGTCGATGCCGACGGTGGGCTCATCCATGAAGAGAAGCTTTGGTTTGTGGAGCAAGCCCACCCCAATGTTGACGCGGCGCTTCATCCCGCCCGAATAGGTTTTGACGCGGTCTTTGGCTTTGTCCAACAGCCCGATCTGACCGAGCACTTCCTCCACGCGTTCCTTGAGCGCGGACCCGCTCAAGCCGTACATCTGTCCCCAGAAAATGAGATTTTCGCGGGCGGATAGTTCTTCGTAAAGCGCCAGTTCCTGCGGCACAACGCCGATGGCATTGCGCACATCCATTGGGTTTTTGGTCACGGAATGACCTGCAATGGTCGCATCGCCGGAAGTGGGGGCGTACAAGGTGGAAAGCATGGATATGGTGGTGGTTTTCCCCGCGCCGTTCGGACCAAGCAGGCTGAAGATCTCGCCTTCTTTGATGGTGAACGAAATCCCCTTGACCGCGGTGAAATCCCCGTATTTTTTCACCAGGTCCTGAACTTCAAGAATATTGGGCATGAATATATCTCCTCAGTGGAAAGAAACTATCGGTATTTACGCGCGTGCGGATTTTAAGTTTCAGGCATTGCCCTGCAATTTTCCCTTTTGTTCGCGTTGTACCAATAGATAGAGAATGATCGAAATTACGGGCCAGATAAAGTCCCAATATAGCACGATGCCTGTGTTGCTCGGAGAAAGATTGTCGTGCTGTGTGATGTGCAGAATATGCGTGAAGCCCGCACCCCAGCCGAAGATCAAACGCATCAGAATGGCGGGAAGCCAGTATGCCCGATTCCAAAAGCTGAGAAAGCCTACCAAGCCAATACCGATGGAGGCAAAGCCCAACTCCATTTGGAAGCCGCTGTTCACGGGCCAGCCGATGCTTGTGGCAACTTCATCCGCATAGATGATGTGACCGAACAATCCGCTCATGATCCCAAACCAGCCTGAGAGCCCGATGACATAGATTGTGATTATCTCAATAACCGATTCTCTTCGCTGTCCGTTGCGGGTGTTGTAAAGGTGTACTCCGATCGAAATAGCAGTGACAGCGAGCTGCATATACAAGTTAAAACCGGAAATCTCAAATAATTTGTTCATATCTCTCTTCCTCTGTTATCCAACCAATAAATCCCATCGCCCGAAAATCACAAAAGCGGACATGGCTGCAAAGTAAATATTAAGTGGCAAATATCTGTATTCTTTTTTGGGAAGGTGCTCAGTGAAGATGGCGAACCCTTGAAGGATCGTCAAACCGATTGCGGCAAGTACTGTGACCCATGGAAGGATCCCCGTCAACATGGGCAACACTATACCGATTGCGCCAAGAAGTTCTGCCACGCCAACAAAGCGGATGAAACTATCCGAGTGACCATTTGTCCACGCCATTTTTTCTTTTGCTTTGGCGGTAGAGAATGTTTTGTAAATTCCGTAGGCTCCATAAATGCCTAAAAGCGAAACCTGTACGATCCATAAACCAATATTAAGTCCTGTATTCACTGTTTCGTTCTCCTTTTCTATAGGACAATTATAGAAAATGGGTGAATACAAGGCAATACAAAAAATTATTGAACTTGACTTTAGGGTATCCATAATTTTATGTATGGTGATTGGAAAATAAAAACTCCCGCAGACTTTCGCCGAACGGGAGCAAAACTTTCTACATATGAAACTTATCCCTCATCATCATACAAGGATGCCAACCCTTCACGCAGGGCATACAATGCGGCTTGTGTGCGGCTGGCGAGATGCAGTTTATCGAGCACACGTGAGACGTGTGTATATACCGTTGCAACACTCACAACCAATGTCTCTGCAATCTCCTGATTGCTCAATCCACGAGCGATGAGCTTCAGAACTTCCACTTCACGCTCAGTGAGCGGGTCAGGTGACACGAGTGCATCATCTGATGAATGTGAGATTTCCTTGAGCAGCTTTTGTGCAATGCTCGAATGTAATGTCGGTTCCCCTTTATGTACCTGCCGTATGGCGTTTATCAATTCATCGGGACCGGTATCCTTGATCAAATATCCAAGCGCACCCGCTTTGATGGCAGGGAAAACCTTGTCGTCTGTAGCGAAACTGGTGAGCACTAATATCTGTGTCGAAGAGTTTCCCGCCTTGATCTGGCGTATTGCTTCGATCCCATCCATAACAGGCATGACCAGGTCCATTAACACAATGTCGGGCTTTAGTTGTTCCACTCCTGCCACCGCTTCACGTCCGTTTGACGCCTCGCCGATAACCTCGATTCCTTTTTCTGTGCTTAGAAGCTGCCTGATTCCCCGTCGGACGATCTGGTGGTCGTCTGTGATAAAAACTCGTATCGTTTTACCCATCAGTCACCTCAACTCTAATAGTCGTTCCTCTGTTGTCACTCATCATTTGCAGGTCACCGCCAAACTGTTCAGCGCGTTCCCTCATTCCATGCAACCCCATGCCTCCAGACATTCCATTCACATCGAAGCCAACGCCATCATCCTGAATCTCCAGAACGATTTTCTCACCCTGTTTCTTTAATGAGACTTTCACAGACTTCGCTCGCGCATGCTTTAGGATGTTGTTCAGTGCTTCATTTGCGACGCCATAGAGTCCCGCTTCGACCCCCGCTGATAACTGTTTCACCTCGTCAAGCATGATCTGCACTTTGAGTCCGCTTCTGCTTTCAACAGATTCAAGCCTGTTCTGTAGTGCTGCGACCAAACCCTCCTGCTCAAGAATGGGCGGACGCAGTTCAAAGATGAGCAGACGGGTCTCTTGCAGAGTCTGCTGGGCAGAGTCGCGGATCTCGCGCAACGCTCCCGCTGCCTCGTCGATTTGCCTTGCAGTTAAGTTGCGGGCTGCGGCTTCGGCTTGAAGAGTGAGTCCGTATAGGGTTTGTGCGACCGAGTCGTGCAATTCCCGTGCAAGTCGGTTGCGTTCTTTCACTGTTGCAAGTTCTTCTGCCTGCCCTGCGTAATCCTGTAATTGACGATGCGCCTGTTGTAGTTCATCTAAAAGCCTGTCGCTTTGGATCCGTGCTTCGTTGGTACGCAGCATCGTGGTGGAAAAAGAGGCGACGAAGAATAATCCTGCAAGATAAAGGAATGTGAAGGGTAGTCCGTTCGGGAATTCAAATTGTGTGAGCTGCCCGATGATGATGGCTGCACTAAAGATCCCGATCCATGTGATGGCTTTTCGACGCGGCAGGATGAACATGGCTTGTCCGCCAAGGGGCATGAAGAGAATGGCGAAAAAATCCAATTCGTAATAAAGCAACATCCCGCCTATGATGAACATGGTTTGAATTGCGAGGTAAATATGAGCCCTGGTTTCACTGTCCCTAATGATGAACTCATTGAATATCAGCAAGATTGCATATCCGATCAGGATCGTATTTAACAGCCATCGTAGAGGATGATGCTGCTCAGCAAATTCAAGAGTCCACCGTAATGCTACTGAAGCCCACATGGCAAGGCTCATGATGAGAAAGGCATTTGGATTGGCATTTGAGAAGACCTGTTTCATATGGTCATTATAGGGGTGGAAAGAAATCGGGGCAATACAAGAAATTATGGATATTGGATTCCCGGTTTTTACTGACGACATGCATCAAACTGGCTGGCATAATTTTTTCATAAAACTTGGAGGTTCTATGGAAAAACTGAAATGGTGGATTAGTGTTCTTGTATTCTTTGCTGTGGTACTGGGTCCAGTTGCGGTTACGCAGGCAAAAGGGAGTGTTTCGCGTCGCTCATATAACAATCCGGGGTTATTCAGTATGGATTATGCGGAAGTCTCCTTTCGAAACGAAAAGCAAGGTTTGAATCTTGCTGGAATGTTATTCGTCCCTGAGGGTGAAGGTCCATTCCCTGCGGTGGTGATAATCCATGGTGCAGGGACGAGTGAACGTGATAATACCTGGTATCTAACCCTCGCCAATTATTTACAAAGGGATGGCGTACTTGTTTTACTGCCTGACAAGCGCGGCTCTGTAAAATCTGAAGGAGATTGGCATACATCCAGCTATGAAGACCTTGCTACAGATACGGTTGCTGCTTTGGAGTTTCTTAAGTCCCAGAAAATGGTTCCTGTATCGACGATTGGCATCATTGGTATGAGCCAGGGCGGACAAATATCCCCGTATGTCGTTCATCTCTCACCGGATGTGGATTTTCTGATCGATGTCGTTGGCACATCTCTTAACAATTATGATGTGCTTCACTATGAAGAGACCAACAACCTGCGCGAGATGGGATTTCTCCCCGGCGTCTCTGACCTGATCGCTTATCCCTCCAGCTGGGTGTTGAGGAACTTTACACAAAAGGTATTTTGGGATGCGGTCGGTAATTTTGATGCATTACCTTATTGGGAGGAACTTACAGTGCCAGCTCTGGTGATGTATGGTAGTGACGATCCCAACGTCCCTGCAGAGGCGAGCAAAAAACGTCTGATGGCATTGAATAAGGAAAATCTTGATGTGAGAATTTATGAAGGTTCTGAACATGCATTGCAAGACCCTCCGGGAAAAGGAGAAAGTATCTTTCGGAGTGAAGCGTTGGAGGATATAAAAGACTTTATCTTTTCAATACATTAAAGTAAAAGAGACATCCGCAATAGATGGATGTCTCTTTTATTATGGGGACTATTTGAAGATTTTTCTTCATAACATCCTTGGAAAATGAAGAAATAACATGTCAGAGTGGGAATATCTTGTTTATAAATTATCAATTTCTATAGGTGGAATTTCATCCGCGAGTTCAAATTTGAATATCTTTGAATAAAAATACAACTCGCCCTTGTAGGCACGCTTAATGGATTCCGCCTTGCGGAAGCCGTGCTGCTCGCCTTCAAAGAGGGTGTACGCCGTGGGAATTTCTTTATTCGCGAATCGTTTCAAAGCGGTTGTGCTTTTTCATAATGTCCATCAATTCCTGATGCGGAAGCGCCTTTACGCTGATCTCGTGCCCGTCCATATCTTCTGCGGCGACCATCGAGTTGATGATCGCTTCTTCCGTGGCGTAGACTGTGGCAGCAAAGATTGGGTCGAGGTGATCGTTCGCAAGCGTTTGGATCTGCGAAATTCCCTGTTTATCGGGATGGGCAGCTTGAGCATTGGCAGTGGAAAACGCGAGGAAAATATCCCCCGAACCGTTCCCGCCGATGGAGCCAGTACGTGCCATGCCCAAAGCGACACGCTTTGCCATCCGCTTGAGTTGATGCGGCAGCAGCGGTGCATTCGTAGCGACGACGACGATCAACGAACCGTCATCCTGCTTGAATGGATTTTCGCCATTCGTCACCGGCGCATCGTCCTTGAAATATTTTCCGACTGGAACACCCGCAATATTCAATTGATAACGCCTGCCAAAATTCGTCTGTGCCAGCGCCCCGACTGTCCAACCGCCGAGTTTTTCCGGCAGCTTGCGCGAGGATGTTCCCGTCCCGCCTTTGAATTCGTAGCACATCATTCCCGTCCCGCCGCCGACATTGCCTTCTTCAATTGCTCCCGATGTCGAGGAATCCAATGCGTGAAAAATATGATGGTCTTTAACGAAGAATCCGTTCATGTCGTTCAACCAGGCGTCCGCTGTTTCTGCCACCACGGGCAGCGACCACGGCTGGTATTGGATATTATTTTTTATCTGCCACGCAATGATCGTATCGCGCACAATGCCAACGCTGTGGGTATTGGTCAGCCCGATCGGTCCCTCCAAAAAACCGCCTTCATCGACCCATGCCATGCCTGTCATCTCCCCGTTGCCATTGAACGAATGAATGCCAGCGAACACGGGCGTGTAATCCTGCCTTCCACGCGGATGAATAATGGTCACGCCTGTCCGCGCAGTTGCCCCTTCAATGATGGTCGAGTAGCCGACAGTCACGCCGGGTACATCTGTGATTGCGTTGGACTCACCGGGTGTCCCTTCGAACGGGATGCCCAGATCTCTTGCGCGGATTTTTTTCATACGTTCTCCTTGGCAATTTTTACAAGCTGTCTTGCAATACATTCCATCACTTCATCCGGCACACCGTCCATTGCCTTGCTTTGTACGCGGGTATCGATGCCATCGTTGACATAATCGACGACGATGAATTCGTCAGCGAGAGCGATCTCTGTCGAGAACCAATCCAGCTTGCAGATGGAAGCGATGCGGCTCGTCACATCCCGCAGCCTGTTCAGACCGACCCGGGCTTCTTCCTCCGCTGTGACCTGTTTGTAGATATGCGTCTCCGGATTCCACCAGCATGGGTACGTCTCGCCATTGGCGTAGAAGACTCGAAACCACGCGGGCGCGTCATCCACAATTCGCGGCGTGACGTGTGCCTGAATTAAATATTTTTGCTCGGGGAATTCCATGCGCGCTTTTAGGATCTCATCGATTGTGTTCGCGCCGAGGATAACGCCTTCACCGCCTCCGCCATTGGATGGTTTGATGACGAAATTTTCACCCAATGGAGTCAGGTCAATGGGCGGGACAACAGGCTGTTCAAGAAATGGCGCGAGCAGGATTGTGTAGGGTGTATAAATTCCTGCACTGATCAACTCAAGGTGCATGGTCGCTTTATCTTCCGACCATGCAGAGACCTCGGCGGGGTTGATGCGCTTCGCGCCGAACTCCTTCGCCCAGCGGGGAATCGGGTCAAAGGTGCGGTCGCCCTGACCGCGGTGGAGCAGGGTCTTGAATGTGGTCACTCCCTTGTATAAGGCGGTGATGGATTCCAATAAATTGTCTGATTTGATCTGCCAGAACGAAATTCCCTCTTCGATGCAGGCTCGCTCCACCATTCCAACGAAAACATCATCATATTCCCAATACCAGGGCAGGCATAAGTCATAACGCATGGGGGCGATTATAGCCGAATGACCGATGCTGCCCTGCGGATAGTTTTGTTTATTTTCCCGTTTACCGCTTACACTCTCACTGGTAAAATGAGCGCATTAAATCTCGAAAGGATAAGTTATGGCACACGATACAGTAAAGGACGGGCTGGTTGTTTCGATGGAATACAAACTGACCGTGGAAGGCGAAGTTTTGGATTCCTCCGATGAGGCGGGTCCTTTGCAGTTTTTGGTGGGATACGGCAACATCATCCCCGGCTTGGAAAATGAAATGATGGGGATGAAGATCGGCGACAGCAAGGATGTGACCGTTCAGCCTGCCGACGGGTACGGTGAGTTCGAAGACGACGCCTTTATGGACGTTCCCCGCAGCGAGTTCCCTGCCGATATGGAATTGGAAGAAGGCATGGAATTGCACGTCACCGACGAAGAAGGCAATCATCAGGCTGCTTATATTGCCGAGTTCGACGACAAAACCGTGAAGCTCGATTTCAACCATCCGCTTGCAGGCGCGGTTCTGGAATTCAGCGTCAAGGTGGTTGCCTTGCGCGAACCGACCGAAGAGGAACTTGACCACGGTCATGTTCACGAGGATGGCGGACATCATCATTAATCCCTGAAATACTCGAAACGAAAACACCGCGATTTATGCGGTGTTTTTTTGTGGAGAGTTTTTGTCAGCAAATGAGAGTTGTAAGGTTATACAGTTGCGACAAGGAGAACGATCATGAAAACAATTAAACAGGTTATCAAAGTTTGGCTTCCTTTTGCAGTGACCATTACGGCGTTTGCCATGCTGGTCTATGCGGCGGTGCAGCAATCGTACCGCCAGAATGCGAACGATCCGCAGATTCAAATGGCGCAGGACGGCGCGGATTTTTTAGCGAATGGCGGAAGCGTGGATGAACTTGTCCCTTCAAGCAAGGTTTCTGTGTCGAAGAGTCTAGCTCCTTTTTTGGTCGTGTATGACAGGAGCGGGACCGAAGTCGCATCCTCTGTGACGCTGAATGGACAGACACCAGAAATTCCAGCAGGAGTTTTTGATTACACCATGGAAGAGGGACAAGACCGCATCACATGGGAACCGCAGGTAGGTGTGCGGATCGCGGCAGTGGTCGTGTATTATCCGGACGGATATGTCCTTGCGGGGCGGAACCTGCGCGAAGTGGAAGACCGCGAGAATCAACTCACTTTATTTGTGGGTACTACCTGGGCGCTCGCGCTCCTTGCCACATTTGTTGTGATAATTATCGGTGAATTTATGACGCGGGAACGGAATTAAAAACCGATGAATCTTGGTACACGGAAAACATGGAGAGAAATAGTTTTTTATGATTTTCCGTGAAACTCAGTAAAATCCGTATTATCCGTGTCCAAAAAGCCTTTAAAGAGGTAGTTTCTAAAAATCCTAAAAGACATCACTTGGGTGAAGTATGTTTATGATTCGGTATTAAGGGTTTTCTGTGAATTTCTTTTCGCCTGCCACTTCAGTGTTTGACGGATGCCGATAAAAAGGAACACAGCGCCCAAAACCGCTCCGCCAAAATTGCTTAGAAATTCGTTGACCATTTCCCATTGGCTGCCGAAAAGATAACCCAAGCCGCCATAGCCGAAGACCCAAACGATCTCGCCAAGAATGTCATAGAAGAAAAATTTTTGGAACGGGTATCTCGTCGTCCCTGAGAGCAGATTCACCGGCAGGGCAATGGCTGTGACGAGAAAGCGCGAAAAGAAAATGGAGAGCGGACCCCATTTTTGAAATGTGTTCTCCGCTTCTATCCAGCGTGGGGTGCCGCTGAAACGCTTGAGCACATATCCGCTGGCGAAATATCCCAGCGAATAACTTAACGCATCTCCGATCACCACGCTGATAATCCCGACCATTGCGGTGGAATACCACGGCAAAATACCTTGCCGTGCAAAAGCGCCTGCTGCGATCACAAGCACAGTGCATGGCAGCGGCACACCCAACCCGCCAACGAAAAGGATAATTCCCAGCAGAGGTGCGCCATAGTTGATGACTTGGGTAAGTAGAAAATCAGACATGGTGCTACGGCGTCGTCTCGGGTGGATTCGGTCCATTGGGCAGATCAGGTATCGGCGGGGGCTGATGCGCCTGAACCGTCGCTTTGACAACGCTGATTACATATCCATCCGCTTTGGGATAGTATTCATCGTTCAACTGTTTCAAACTTTTCTTATGGTTCTCGTTTGCTGGAATTGCCAACGCATCAAAGAGAATTTCAGGTGGCACGCCGTAGCTGCGCGAGATGAAAGGAATGGTCATCCAATCTTCGATATCTTCCGCATTGGTTGCAAGTTCGCCTGAAATGGGCGGCGGTTGATGTCCTTCAAATCTTTTGAAAGCTCGAAAGGTGCGCAACCCAAAAAATAAAATGAGCAACGCCCCGAGAAAACTCAGGGCGATGAACAGAACACGCAGCCGTTTTTGATTTTGTTTAGGCACTATTCCTGCCACTCCAATTCGAAGTCGCCGACAAAGACCGTGTCGCCGTCCTGCACGCCAGCCTCGCGCAGTGATTTGTCCACGCCGAGTTTTTGCATCAATCGCTGGAAGCGGCGCACGGAGCCGTAATGTTCCCAATAGGTCATCTTGGCGGCACGCTCGATGGCAACTCCGGTGACGCGCCATTTGTCTCCATCTTCGCGGTGGATGTCGAACTGGTTCGGGTCCACATCCGGTTTGTAGACGGGGAGCGCCTCATCCTCCATTTGTTCTGGCGGCAGTTCCTGAAGCAGACGATACGCTGTGAGCAGTATCTCGCGTGTATTGTCGCGCGCCATCGCAGATGCTGTGAGGATGTCCACTTTTTTGCTTTTGAAGCTGGCTTTGATTTCCTTCAACCGTTCTTTTACGTCGGGCTGGTCGATCTTATTGATGACAACCACCTGGGGTTTTTTGCCAAGCTTGTCATCGAAAAGGGACAGCTCTGAGTTGATCTGGCTGAAGTCTGCGAGCGGATCTTCAGCCTGCCCGTCGATCATGTGGATGAGTACGCGCGTGCGCTGAATATGACGCAAAAAGTCGTGACCCAAACCTGCGCCTTCATGTGCGCCTTCGATCAAGCCGGGGATGTCTGCCAATACAACGGTGGTCTCATCGTCGAGTTTGGCGACACCGAGATTGGGTTCGAGTGTTGTAAAGGGATAATCACCGATCTTTGGTTTTGCGTTCGTCAGAACAGAGAGGAGAGTCGATTTTCCGGCGTTGGGCAAGCCAATGATGCCGAGATCCGCTATCAGCTTAAGTTCGAGGCGCAGCAATCTTTCCTCATGAGGTTCGCCTCGTTCGGCTGTCCGCGGGGCTTGATTCCGCGACGTAGCGAAATGCTGGTTGCCTCGTCCGCCGCGCCCGCCTTTGCAGATAACAAGCTGCTGACCTGCATCGGTCAGGTCGCCCAATAGGTCGCCGGTTTCTGCGTCGTAAATAATGGTTCCAGGCGGCACATGGATGACGAGATCCTTGCCGTAGCGTCCGGTCATTTGCGAGCCGCCGCCATTCACACCATTTTCGGCTGCGAACGATTGCTTGGGACGAAAATGTGAAAGTGAGTTAAGGGTGGGTTTAACTTCAAAGACAACGTCGCCGCCTTTGCCGCCGTCGCCGCCATCGGGACCGCCGCGCGGTTCGTACTTTTCGCGGCGAAAATGCACCATGCCATCGCCGCCTTTTCCGGATTTTACGTGTATGTTGACCTGATCAATGAACATTCCACAATTATAATGTGTATAATTGATAAGGGCATTTATTTATCCAAGTGATTTACCCAGTTGAAGATATTGTCATAGTCGGGTTTATTACGCAATGTGAAATTGTGTTCTTTTATCATGAAAGGGGTTCTTTTGGGAATGCAAGAAACAAATGATTTATTGAGTGAAACGCTTTCCAATCTGCAGGGTATTATTATCTTTTCGCTGGATACGCAATATCGTTACACCGCATTTACATCTTCACATGCAGAGATAATGAAAACACTTTGGGGGGTGGATATTGCCATTGGTGAAAATATGCTGGAATATATCCGGCACCCGGATGATAGAAAAAAAGCGAAAGAGAATTTTGACCGCGTACTGAATGGCGAGACCTTGATCCTGGAGGAGGAATATGGCGACAGGGTCGCTCATACCCGTTCCTGGTGGGAAGACCGTTATACACCGATCTATGATTCTGTACATAATATTATGGGGTTGACGGTTTTTGTCATCGATATTACCCAGCGCAAGCAGATCGAGCAGGCTTTGCAGACCAGCGAGATCAATTACCATTCCATCATGGAACAAGCCGCGGACGGGATTTTTATTGCCAGTAAAGATGGACGATATCTGGATGTGAATCGCGCCGGCTGCGACTTGCTGGGATATACGCGTGAAGAGATCCTTGGTATGTCCATGAAGGATCTAATACATGGGGATACGGTTGAAATTAAATTCAAGGAATTATTCGAAGGGAAGTCGATCATTAGCGAGCGTGAACTGATCTCCAAAAGTGGGAAACCGATTCCTGTGGAGATCAGTTCACGGATGATGGAAGATGGCAGGCTGATCGGTATTGTTCGTAATGTTACTCCGCGCAGGCGGGAGGAAGCCAGAACCCGCTTTATGGCTTTCGTTATGAATAACATCTCGAGCGCGGTCATCACCACCGACGTCAATGCGCGGATCATTCACTGGAATAAAAGCGCAGAGTCGCTGTATGGTTGGAGTGAGGAAGAAGTTCTGGGACGCCAGGTTGATGAAGTGTGCAGGACGGAATTTCTTGATGGGCAGCAGGAGATTGCGCGGCAGACTATTTTGGTTGAGAAGAACTGGCGGGGTGAACTAAAGCAAAGGCATCGAAACGGCGGTGAAATTTGGGTGGATGCTTCCTATACCCTGCTCGAAGACCGAAATGGGAAAAATATCGGCGGCGTGACGATCAACCATGATGTCACCGAGCGTAAATTGGCAGAGGATGAACTGCGCCGGACAAAGGAATCCATTGAGCAGATCAACCTCACCCTGCGCCGCGCGTTTGAGCGTGAGCAGCTGGCTTCACGGACAGACAGCCTGACAGGCACGTTCAATCGCCGTTATTTCTTCGAATTATTGGGGTATGAATTCGCTGCATCCCGCAGGTATCGGCGTCCGCTTTCGCTGGTGATGTTCGACGTCGATTACTTAAAGCGGATCAATGACACATATGGACACCAATCGGGTGATGTGCTGTTGACGAAGACCGCGCAGGTTGTGCGGAATGAACTGCGCGAGCCCGATGTCCTGGCGCGTTATGGGGGAGATGAGTTTGTGATCCTGCTTTCGAACACCGGTGAAGAAGAGGCGTACAAAGTGCTCGAACGCATCCACAAAAGGATACAGGCTACATCCATTTTGGTTGAGGGGAAGAAACTGGGAATTACCATTAGCGCGGGAGTAGCCACCATGGACCCGGAAATGGAAAAATCCGAACGACTTGTCATGTATGCCGACCGGGCTTTATATACAGCCAAAAAAACGGGGCGAAACCGTATTGTCATATATTGTGACGCAGATTATAAGGAAAATAAGCACTAGGGAACGTTACTCGCAGTTTTCACAAGTTTGAATTAAAAACTGTCATGGCTTTATTATGATTAGCCTGCCCGTTGCGGAGATAATCGGGGTAGGTGTGATGATGCATATCGAATCAGGCAGCGACTTAAATACCACTATATTGATCGTTGAAGATGAAGCAGCGATCCGCATAGGGCTTTCGGCGGCTATGACACGTAAGGGATACCGGGTCATTACTGCGGAGAACGGCAATGACGCCATTACCAAGGCGGGCGACCATCGCCCGGACTTGATCATTTCGGATATTCTCATGCCGGTGCTTAACGGCGTTGAAATGAAGAGGCAGATGAACGCCGATCCGTCTCTGGCTTCCATTCCTTTAATTTATCTCACAGCCCGCACCGCGGTCGAGGACCGTGTCATGGGCATTCGCGGCGGCGCTGACGATTATGTGACCAAACCTTTCGATATCGAGGAACTGGCGGCGCGGGTCGAGGCGATACTTCGCCGCGTGCGCCAGGAACGAAAACGCATCCACGAAGTGACCAAGGAGTTCGATAAGGAAGACCTGGAAAAACTCCGCCGCGAATTGATGCAAAACTTCCACCATGAGATCCGCACTCCTTTGAACAATGTCATGATGTTTTTGGAGATCGTGGCAACGCATAAATTCACCACGGTGGAGGAACAGAAGGAATTCATTCGAATTGCACGTTCAAGCGGGGACCGGTTGGAATCCATTGTTACCGATATTATTTTGTTAACGGACCTGGACCAAAACACCATCAATAACATACGTCAAACCGTGAACCCAGACCTTCACATCGTTCAGCCCATTATGCGCAGGCTTGCGCGCTATGAAGCAAAATCAATAAATTTTGTGCCCATTCTCTCGATCACAGGGGATATCAAAGCTCCGCGGCAGGAATTCTCGCGGGCTATTTTGCATCTGGCGGATAATGCCTTCAAATTCAGCCCCGATGAGGGGAAAGTAATGTTGAAAGTCACCTCTGGAAAAAATGGCGGCGCGACGATAACGATCGAGGATCAGGGTCCCGGCATTCCGGTAGCGCTTCGCGACAAGGTTTTCGAACGTTATTATCAGATGAGCCAGGGACCCACGCGGGAGTATCAGGGGCTGGGCTTGGGGTTGACCATCGCGCGTGCTGTTTTCCGATCCATGAATGGCGATGTGACCATTCTGGATAGCGCACAAGGTTGTTCTGTGCAGGCGGTATTGCCAGACCCCGCCCCGGGTGAAACCGTCTATGGATGAAAAACTCATTTCGTTCAAAGATCTGTCTGCCAACTTGAACAAAAGCGATTTCCCAATAAACGGGAAGTTGGATTACCGTGCTTTATTTGAACAAACGGGCGATAGTGTATTTATCATCAACCCTGCTTTTAAGATCGTTGCGATAAATCCGCAGGCTGTCAAATTGTTGGGGTATTCAAATGACGAATTATCTGGAAAATCGGCAGAGACATATCTGGGGTTGGAAAGTTCGGTACGTGAAACCATTGTCGAAAAGCGCTTGAACGTTTTCGAACATTCCATCCGAAGGAAGGATGGCTCCATACTGCCGGTGGAGTTGAGTTCTTCACTGGTATATGACAGCAACGGCAAACCAGCTTACATCCAATTGATCGCACGCGATATTGCCGGGCGGAAGCAGAATGAACGCATGCTCAAGCGGAACATGCGCGCGCAGTCGATCATCGGCGAGGTGACGGCTGTTCTGTTCCGTTCATCGAACATCGAGGGACGCATGCCTGAAGTGCTTGAGTCTTTGGGGTATGCAGTGGGTGTGTTTAGCGCGGTCATCTTTGAGACGCGAAACTCAACGCTGAGGATAAGGCACAAATGGGTCGATCCAACCGTCCCTGAGTTTGATGCGGAGGCGGTCATCGAGCCCTTCCTTGACTCGCTGTCCAAATTTCCCGACCGCGTGTTCTCGGTCCCCGATGTCCCCGAAAAGATTTCGAACTCGCCTAAAATTTCCATGCTGGCGATTCCCATTCAGGGCGTCCTGGGTTCGTGGGGTTTTCTTGGTTTGTTCGATAAAGAGGATAGGCTTTCGTGGCTGCCAACGAGTTTTGACATTGTGCAGACGACGGCGAACCTGCTGGGCGCCGCCATCGAGCGGATGCATTACGAAGAGACGCTGCGTTTGAGCGAGCGACGCAACCGCATCATTGTGGACGCGCTGCCTGATCTGCTTATTCGAGTTGATCGTTCGGGACGGATCTTCGACTACAACGCCATTCCCGCCCATCCCCTTTATCTCGATGCGGCAAATGTGATCGGGCGGAATCTTTATGAATTGTGGAACAAGGATGTTGTTGAAAAGCTTCTTCCTCAATTCCCAAATGAAACGCTTTTTGCTTTGCCGAGGGCGGTCGAGAATTTTAAGCTGCCGGATAAGGAGGGAATATTCGAAGCACGTTTATTCCCGATCAGCAAACTTGAGGCGTTGATCATCGTGCGCGATATCACCGAGCAGGTGCGTCTCAACCAGATGAAATCGGACTTCATCAATTGGGCATCACATGAATTGCGAACGCCGCTTACTTCTGCCATTCTTATGGCGGAACTTCTCAGGCAGGACTGTACACCTGAAGAGGCGGATGAATACCTCACCACATTGTCCAGTGAGCTGAACCGTCAAAAGAATCTGATCAATGAATTGCTGATGGCGGGCAGGCTCGAGAACGGGGCGTTGCGTGTGGAGGTTTCTGCCATCGACTTGAACTCGGTGTTGAAGGATGCCCTTTTATCGGTGAAGCCGATCGCAAAGAAGCGGAAGATCGCGTTGTCGTTCGCACCGCCGGAAGAACGTAATTTGGTATTGGGCGATGTGGGCGCACTTCAACAGGTGTTCATCAACCTGTTTAGTAATGCGGTTAAGTTTTCACCTGAAAATAGTGAGGTTAGCGTGCGGGTGGAGCGCCTGGAAAGGGAAGTCCGCATTTCGATTCAAGATAGCGGGATCGGTATCCCTGCAGATGCTGTTCCGCATCTCTTCGAGCGTTTTTATCGCGCGCGGAACGTCAAAGCGGCGGAAATTCCAGGCAGCGGAATCGGACTGTTCATTGTCAAATCCATTTTGGAAGAATTACACGGACATATTCACGTGGATACAGAGGTCGACAAGGGGACGAAATTCACTGTGACCTTAAATCTTGCAGACGAAAACAGCGCATAAGAAATTTATTCATCACGCCTCATTCCAAAGCGTAACCCTGTTTCCCTATATCGATATTTAGTAGGTTTGTTCAGCCTGCTATAATCCCGTCAATATGAACTGGCATAAGACCACCCTCGAAATATCCACACCCGGTAAGGGACTTCACGACTTCACATCATCCATCCGCGCGCAGTTGAAGGAGTGGGACGCGCGCGAAGGGATGTGCTTCTTGTTCCTTCAACATACCAGCGCTTCTCTGGTCATCAGCGAGAACTGGGACCCCACCGCCCGCGCGGATTTGGAGACGTTCATGGAACGCCTCGTCCCCGAGCGGGACAGTTGGTACACCCATGATCTTGAAGGTCCCGACGACGCCACCTCCCACATCCGCTCCATGCTGACAGATGTCAGCTTGACCATTCCAGTTGATAACGGCGACCTCTCATTGGGAACCTGGCAGGGAGTCTATGTCTTCGAACATCGCGCCCGTCCGCATAAACGAAAGGTGTTGATGCGGGTGCTTTCGGTGGAATAAAAATAGTCGGCTTGCCACAATGACAAACCGACTATCAAACTAACTAACTATCAAACTAACTAACTACCAAACTACCAAACTACTTCTTCCCAAACTTCTTCATCAACACATCTTTCAACGTAGGCTGACCGATCTCCTGCAATTCATAGCGGACTCGCTGGGTCGGCTTATTGATCTTGATGACGCGGCTCAGGTCGATCGGCGTGCCGATGACGACCAAATCCACATCAGACTTGTTGATGGTCTCTTCGAGTTCCTTGGTCTGCTTGTCGCCATAACCCATCGCAGGGAGAATCGTCCCTGTGGTCGGATATTTCTCATAGGTCTTGGCGATCGAACCAACCGCGAACGGACGCGGGTCAACGATCTCTTTTGCGCCGAAGCGGCGGGCAGCCACATAACCAGCGCCATACGCCATTTCACCATGGGTCAATGTCGGACCATCTTCGATGACCAGCACGCGTTTGCCCAAAATGGCATCGGGATCATCCACGAAGAGGGGAGAGGCGCCTTCGATCTGCACCGCGTTCGGATTCAGCTTGCGCAGGTTCTCGCGCAGTTTGATCACGTTTTCTGCATCCGCCGTATCGACCTTGTTGATGACGAAACAATCCGCCATGCGGACGTTGGTCTCGCCGGGGTAGTAGCTTGATTCATGACCGGTGCGGTGAGGGTCTGCGACCACGATCTGATAATCGGGAACATAGAAGGGGAAGTCGTTATTGCCGCCGTCCCACAAAATGATATCGGCTTCAGCTTCAGCCTTGCGGATGATCTTCTCGTAATCCACACCGGCATAAATGATCACGCCGCTGTCGATATGAGGTTCGTATTCCTCGCGCTCCTCGATGGTGCATTCATATTCATCGAGGTCGTCATATGTTGCATAACGCTGCACTTCCTGTGCGACGAGATTTCCATACGGCATGGGGTGACGGATCGCCGCGACCTTGTAACCCAGCTCCTGCAAAACTGCCGCCACACGCCTCGTGGTCTGACTTTTGCCTGATCCTGTCCGAACGGCGCTTATCGACACGACCGGTTTGGTCGACTTGATCTGGGTGTGCTTCGTGCCCAAAATGCGGAAGTCCGCACCCGCAGCGTTGACGATGCTTGCCTTGTGCATCACATATTCATGCGGCACGTCACTGTAAGAGAATACAACCTGCTCCGCGCCGTATTTCTTGATGAGATCAACCAGCTCTTCTTCCGGGTGAATGGGAATGCCCTTCGGGTACATGTCACCAGCCAGCTCGGTAGGATAGACGCGTCCCTCAATATTCGGGATCTGTGTAGCAGTGAACGCCACCACTTCATAATCCTTATTCCCGCGGAAGAAGGTATTGAAGTTGTGAAAATCGCGCCCTGCGGCGCCCATGATGATGGTTTTGATCGGCATAGGAAACTCCTATCATGCCGCATCGAGGACAGTGTCCGAAATGACCCGGCTTGGGTTTTGAGTCAGTTCGTTTTTACCCAATGCGGTCTTCTAAGTGGATTAAACAAAAAAACAGACTGAAAGTCCAGATAACGTTCAGCCTGTTTTTGATGTGACATGCGCCTCTTTTCGCGCTCGTGCCTGATTCTGTTACCGAATCATCTTCCACGCCGACGGTAAAACCGCTGCCGCGGCAAATAATTTTATGGCATCACCGATCAGGAACGGAAGCAGACCTGCTGCCAATGCTTTTGCCACGCTGTGCAGGACAATGCTTAACCATGTTACGCCAAAAGCATAAATGATGATTGTGCCCACCAAAAACGGAATGACAGATGTCCTAAAACTGCGCTCCATACCGCGCTCCGCCAGCAAACCAACGACATACACTGCCGCAATAAAACCTGCCAAATAACCAGCCGTCGCCCCGGTGAGGATTCCAAATCCACTCGCGCCGCCTGCAAAGAACGGAAGTCCAGCCGTGCCTTGGGCGATATAAGCGAGCATGGCAGCGACTCCGCGCTTCGAGCCGAGTAACGCCCCGATCAGCAGCACAGCAAACGTCTGCCCCGTGATGGGAACGGGCGAGAAGGGGAGAGGAATTTCGATTTGGGCGAATAGCGCCACCAGCCACGAACCGAGCAATATTAATGTGATGTCTCGTACTGTGTTCGAAATGCGCGGAAAAGCTTGTTCGTAGATCGTAGGTGCAAGTGTGGTCATTAATAGTTCTCCTTAATAAAATAGGTTCAACCTATTAACACGCAAACTCACAATAAGATTTGAATTTCCCCACCCGACAATAAAAAAACAGACTGGGTTTACCCAGTCTGTTCATACCTAATTCCTGATCACTATTCCCTAATCACTTCCCTCTACATCACTTCCGGCGCCTGAATATCCAGCAGGCGGAGCGCATTCGCCACCACCTGTTTCGCCGCCGCCACCAACCGCAGACGGGCATTCTTCACTTTTTCGTCATCATTCTGCAAAACTGGTACAGCGTGATAGAACGAATGGAAGGCATTGGCGAGGTCGTACGCATACATCGCCATCACCAGCGGACGGTATTCTTCCGCCGCCTGTTGCACCTTCTGCGGGAATTGCGACATCTGCTCGATGAGTTCGATTTCCTGCTTGGTTAATTCGTAGTCGAAAGCTGCAGGCTGTAGTTTGGTTGTCGCTTTCTTCAATATCGAACTTGCGCGGACATGCGCATTTTGAATATACGGACCCGTCCGCCCATCGAATGAAAGTGCCTCGTTGATATCAAAGACGATGTCTTTGTTATTGTCCACTGAAAGCATGGAGTAGATCAATGCGCCCAAACCGATCTGTGTGGCGATCTTCTGCCGTTCTTCAGCCGGAATATCCACGCTTTTTTCGGCTTCCACCGAAAGTACACGCTTTACAGCTTCATCTGCCACTTCCTTGAACAGCACCACCCGTCCCTTGCGGGAAGACATTGCACCTTCAGGCAGGCTCACAAAACCATAACCGAGGTGATAGCACTTTTCCGCTTGTGGGAAGCCCCATAGTTTGAGAATGGCAAACGCCTGCTGCAAATGCAGGGATTGGCGCACATCCACCACATAGATCGAACGATCCACGTGATATTTTTCGAATTTCTCTTTGGCAAGCGCAAGGTCTTTGGTCAGATAAAGAGTTGTCCCATCACGGCGTAAAATGACGTTGGTGCGGTACTTCTCCTTGGTCAAGCCAAGCTTCTCGTCGATCTTCACGATGACAGCGCCGCCTTCAGGACGTTCATCATCGGCGATGTCTTTGGCGATCAACTCATCGACGATCGCCTTGGAAGGTTCGTCAACCTCAGACTCATAGAACCACACATCTATCTTCACATCGAGCATGTGCAGCACTTCGCGTAGTTCTTCCAAACTCCACTCGCGGGTTTCACGCCACAACTCGCGCACGTACTCATCGCCCGCATCCCATTTGCGATACATCTCGCGCCGTTCGGCTTCATAGGCTTCGCGTTGCGCAGTCTGTTCGGGCGTTTCGTTCTCTTTCTTTTCCAATAACTGATTGGCTTCCACGTACAACTTCAACAGCCATTGTCCGCGCTCATGCACGCCAGCAGGTTCTTTGCCCTTATAAAACTTATCGTACATCCACATCACGGTGATGACGCCCAGCCCCAGGTCGCCGGGGTAAGAGGCGCGGATGGTTTTATATCCAGCGAACTCGACCAGTCTCGCCAACACTTCACCAAGGATGGTATTGCGCGCGTGTCCAATATGAAACGAGTGATGCGTATTCGGCTGTGCATATTCGACCATCACAGTCTCGGTCTTTGCCTCGCCGCGACCAAACTCAGCGCCGTTTTTGAGCACCTCTTCCACCACGCGATTGGCATATTCGGATGTCTTGAAGTAGACGTTGAGATAGCCCTTCACCGCTTCAATGTGACTGATACCATCCACGCTTCCCAACTGACCTTTGACCTGTTCGGCGATCTCTTGAGCCTTTTGCGGCACCGGAACCTTTGCTCCCGTTCCGCGCTTGGCTTCGTTGGCGGCAGTCTGGAAGAAGGATGTGGAAAAGCCCCATTCGCCCGAAAAGGGAATGGCTTGCCACTTCAATTCCGCCAGGGCAATATCGTTGGCTGTGCAGTATTCTTTTATTTTTTCTTCGATGAATTTTTGTTCTTTTTGAAACATAGGTGAAGCGATCCTGCGGATGGTTTTTTTAGATTATATCAACCACGGCGTTCGGAAGAGGATTGTGTATATATAAAAAAACGGGAGTCTTGCGACTCCCGCTCTGATGCCAGCGATGTTTATTCGCTTTTTTTGCTGAACGATGCAAGGGCTTTCATCAGACGGCTCTTGCGTCGCGCAACGGTGTTCTTGTGCAGCACACCCTTTACGACCGCTTTATCGAGGGCGCTGATGGCTTGCATCACGGCCTGTTGGGTCTCGGGGGTTTCGCTGGTAAGAGCTTTGCGCGCAGCATTATCGGCAGTGCGGGCAGCGCCACGGACATTGCGGTTACGCAAGCGGCGCTTTTCGTTCTGACGATTGCGTTTGATCTGGGATTTAATATTAGCCAAGGTCTTCCTCCAAAAAATTCTTGCCTTACTTTACGACGGCGACATATTTTACATGACGGGGGGGTATTTGTCCAGTAAATTGAAAATGAAATCCGCGGGCATTTGCCCGCGGATTATCTGTATTAGGGGGTGCTGGTCGCTGGTACCGCGTTGATCGGCGTGGATGTGTTGGTGGGCAGCAATGTGCCCGGTCCCGGTGTAACCGGCGTGCTGGTGGGCGGACGCGTCGCAGTGGGAGTGACCATATTCACAGGAATGGTCAGCACCTGACCGACAAATAAAGCATTGGGATTGTCAATGCCGTTCTCTGCAATAATATCGTCGATGGTGCTGTTGAATTTATCGGCAATGGCGGCGAGTGAATCGCCAGATTGCACCACGTAGTCGATCTTCGTGCCGCGCGGCAGATTTGGTGGGACAAGAGTCGCAGTGGGCAGTTGCATATCCGGGTTGGGGAGCAGGATGACCTGTCCCGGAATCACGATCTGGGTGGTGGGGTCGATGCCTACGCCGGTATCGGGATTGAACGGATTGAGCAGCAGTATGAGCGGAATGGCATCGTCACCGAGGGTGAATTTATCGGCAATCACGGCAAGTGAATCGCCGTCCTCCACGGTGTAGGTAAAGGGCGCGGAGAACGTCGGCGTGAATGTAATTGTGGGAGTAGACGTCTCGGTAAGTGTTGGTGAGGGAGTGGTTGTATTGGTCGAAGTAAATGTCACTGTTGGGGTGGGTGTCTCTGTCGCCAGCATAAGATTGATCGGCTTGCCCGGCAGGGTCATCCAATAGATCAATAAAGCAAGCCCGCCCAACAATAGAAGTCCCGCAATGATCACAACCGCATTCTGCCTGCCGCGGTTTCGTCTGCGGAAGGAATTGATTGTGCCTGTAGGAGGGCGGGAAGGTGAAAAATTATTAGCCATTGAGTCATTCCTTTTGCACTATTGTCATGTTGCGTTTTCCGACCAATTAAAGTGCAAAATAATTCTACCTGAAAATATGGAATTGCGTAGATGGGTAAATACACATGCAAATAAAAAAACAGGCGGATATTCATCTTCCGCCTGTTTGATTGAACGTGTTCACTATCTTCCCAAATGCTCTTTCAGGTATTTCCCCGTATACGAGCTTTTGACCTTCATCACTTGTTCGGGCGTACCTTCTGCAAGCAACTCACCGCCGCGGTCGCCGCCTTCGGGTCCCAGGTCAATTAACCAATCAGCGACCTTAATGATATCGAGATTGTGTTCGATGATAAGGACAGAATTCCCTGTATCAACCAGGCGCTGCAAGACTTCGATCAACTTGTGGACATCGGCTGCGTGTAGTCCAACTGAAGGTTCGTCGAGAACGTAGAGCGTGCGTCCCGTAGCGCGGCGTGACAACTCCTTCGATAATTTCACGCGCTGCGCCTCACCGCCCGAGAGTGTTGTGGCTGGCTGACCAACCCGCACATATCCCAAACCGACTTCCTGCAGCAGGGTTAATTTATTCAACATATGCGGATAATTCTTGAACTCTTCGAGCGCCTTGTCGACGGTCATATCAAGCACATCGGAGATCGAATACGTATCGCGGAACAGAACCTGCAAGGTCTCGCGGTTGAAACGTTTGCCATGACACACATCGCAAGGCACATACACATCCGGCAGGAACTGCATCTCGATGCGCAGTTCGCCCTGTCCCTGACAGGCTTCGCAGCGACCGCCATGTACATTGAAGGAGAAACGCCCAGGCTTGTATCCGCGCACTTTACTTTCGGGTAACTCTGCGAACAGCTTGCGAATCTCATCGAATAATCCCGTATAAGTTCCGGGGTTCGAGCGCGGCGTGCGTCCAATGGGGGACTGATCGATATTGATGATCTTATCGAGATGTTCGATGCCTTCAATATTTTTATGCTCGCCGGATTGCGTCCGCGCGCCCATCAACTTCGCCGCCAGTTCGTTATACAGGATGTCGCTCATCAACGTGGATTTGCCCGAGCCGGAGACGCCCGTGATGCAGACCAATTCCCCAAGCGGAATCTCCACGTCAATGTTCTTGAGATTGTTCGCGGATGCGCCCACGATCTTGAGGGATTTACCGTTCCCCTCGCGCCTCTCTTTCGGGATCTCGACCTGTTTTCGCCCCGAGAGATATTGCCCTGTAAGTGACTTTGGGTGCGCCAGAATCTGCTTGGGCGTGCCTTCTGCGATGATGCGTCCGCCGTGCTCGCCTGCGGCTGGACCAAGGTCGATCACCCAGTCTGCGTCGCGGATGGTTTCGTCATCGTGCTCCACGACCAAAACTGTGTTGCCGAGGTCGCGCAATCCCTTGAGCGTTTCCAGCAGGCGGGTGTTATCGCGCGGATGCAGCCCAATGGACGGTTCATCCAAAACGTAGAGAACACCCACGAGACGGGAACCAACCTGCGTCGCAAGTCGGATGCGCTGGGCTTCTCCGCCCGAGAGCGTGACCGCAGAGCGGTTCAAGGTCAAATAATCCAAACCGACATTGACGAGAAAAGTCAGACGTTCGTGGATCTCTTTAATAACTCGTTCAGCGATTGCTTTCTGTTTTGAGGTGAGCGGAGAATTCTTGGCGGAAAGTTTCTTGATCCATTCCAATGTTTGCAGAACGGGCCACGAGTTTGCCTGAACGATATTCACATCATCCACAGTGACTGCCAGCGCGGCGGGATTGAGGCGTTTGCCTCCGCAGCTTGGGCATGGGCGGTCGGACATAAATTCGGATATCTTCTCGCGGATGTATTCCGAATTCGTTTCGCGGTAACGGCGTTCCAGATTTGTGATGACGCCTTCGAACGCGCGTGTGAACTTGAATTCATTCCCGTTCGCGTTCTGGTATGTCATTTGTATCTGCTTGTTGCCAGTTCCGTAGAGAACTATTTTTTGCTGTTCCTTCGTCAACTCTCCGAACGGTTTGTTCAGGTCGAATTTGAACGCCTTGGAAGCATTGACCAGACTCTGCCAGTAGTATCCGCCTTCTTCCTTCGGTCCGCTCCACTCCATGCTGACGATCGCGCCGTCGATCAGCGACACGCTGTCGTCGGGGACGATGCGGTCGGGGTCGATCTCCAGTTTTGAACCGAGTCCCTGACAGTCGGGGCAGGCGCCTTGGGGCGTGTTAAAGGAAAAGGTACGAGGTTCAATTTCGGGCACGGTCGAGCCGTGTTCGGGGCAGGCGAGGTGCTCCGAGAAGGCGATGTCTTCCTTTTTGTCCACCAAGTTGACGGTGATGTATCCTTCGCCGAATTTGAGCGCGGTCTCGACTGAGTCGGTGAGGCGGGTAAGCGCCGCTTTCTTATCTTCCTTTGAACCTTCCTTCGAAATGACGAGACGGTCAACCACGGCTTCAATGGTATGCTGTTTGTAGCGGTCGAGTTCGATCTCGTCATCGAGCGAATTGACGGTTCCATCCACGCGGGCGCGGGTGAAGCCTGCCTTGCGGATTTCCTCAAACACGGCTTGATATGTGCCTTTGCGTCCGCGCACAAGCGGGGCGAGGATGAGGATACGTGTACCCTCATCAAGGTTGGCGATCTTATCCACGATCTCCTGCGCCGATTGGCGGGTTACTACACGTCCGCATTCGGGGCAGTGCGGAATACCCGCACGCGCAAAAAGCAGACGCATATAATCGTAGACTTCAGTTACAGTACCGACGGTAGAACGCGGATTGTGGCTGGTGGATTTCTGGTCGATTGAAACAGCGGGGGAGAGCCCTTCGATGTAATCCACATCGGGCTTGTCCATTTGACCGATGAACTGGCGGGCGTACGCCGACAGCGACTCGACATAGCGCCTCTGACCTTCGGCGAAGATGGTGTCGAACGCCAGCGACGATTTTCCCGACCCCGAAAGCCCGGTGATGACCACGAACTTGTCGCGTGGAATTTCCACGGTGATATTCTTCAAATTGTGGACGCGCGCGCCCACGACGCGGATCTGATTGGATGACATATGGTTTCCTTGATAAAAGGGTTAATAAAATGAAGGGACAATCAATTTTAGCACATTTGTTTCAAGAATGCTCAAATAGCCAAAACTTGATTATAACCAAACCATTTGGGGGAACCCGAAAATTGGATTGTTCCAATAAAAAAATAGATATAATTTTGTAACCCATGGCTGTAGAAGAAAAAAAATCACAAAATATTGGCGTTGATAAATCAACCTCCAGGAATATATCGGATCTGGCATCGTCCATTCCCACCAACCTTCCAGCTTTGCGTGGAAAGTTTAATGGACGCGATGCAGAAGCTCAAATTATTAGGGAGTGGTTCAGCAGTGACGATGTAAGACTGGTAACCCTTACTGGTTTTGGCGGCGCGGGCAAAACTACGCTGGCTCTTCACGCTGCTCATGCCATGCTTCACCAGTTTTTTGGAGGGCTCTTTTTTATTGACCTAACACCCATTACTACCCCGGCGCTTATCTTACCTGCCATTGCCAAAACCATTGGTGTACATGAAGAACCCAACCGTGAACTGGGCGAATCCCTGCGGGACTTTCTCGTCAACCGATCCATTCTGTTCGTGTTGGATAATTTTGAGCAGGTCATTGAAGGCGCACCCATAATTGCAAGCCTGCTGGATGCAAATCCGCACACACGTGTACTTGCCACCAGCCGCGAGGCATTGCGTTTGCGATTTGAGCATGTGCTTCCCATTGCTCCGCTTGGCGATGAAGATGCGGTTCAAACTTTCGTGCAATATGCGCAGACGGTCAATCCGCAATTTCGCTTGACGGAAGATAATACCTCTGCCATCACCGAACTTTGTAAAAAACTGGATGGACTTCCGCTTGCCATTGAACTGGCTGCCATGCGCACACGGATGTTCACTCCGCATGCCCTGCTTGCCCGCCTCACTTCGGATCTCGAAATGGATTCACCCCTTTTAGCGACTCTTTCATCCGGTCCGCGGGATCTGCCAGAGCGGCAAAAGACCATGCGTGCCGCCATCGCATGGAGTTACAGTCTGTTGGATGAAAAAGAAAAACGCTTGTTACAGGTGGTTTCGTTGTTTGCTTCGGGGGTGGCTATTCAGCCCCTCGTCAGCGTGGCAGACATTCGGGAGGACGAAGCGTTGGAGTCCCTTGCCTCGCTTGTAGATAAAAGTCTGGTCGTTTCCATTTCATCGAATATTCCACGCTTCCGTCTGTTGGAGGGAATCCGCGAGTTTGCACGTGAGCAGGCGATTGCCTCTCCTGAGTGGAATACATGGAACGGAGCGTTCGTTTGTGTATTTCGTGAGGTTGCACAAAAAGCTGCGCATGAACTTGAGATCGGCAGCATGGATCGCGGCGTGGCGCAAATGGAACTTGAACTTGCTAATTTTTATGCAGCGTTTGATATTGCCTTTGCATCGCAGGATGCAGCGTTGTTTTCAGAAGGTATTCTCTTAATGGAAGGGATCGAACAATATTGGCAGCCGCGTCAACTATTGAGCGAGGCAGATCAATACGTTAAGCGTGCCCTGAAGTGCCTGAAAGATTTTGATTCGCTTGAGCCATATATTGTTGGAATACTTTATGGGGTATACGGCTCTCTTTTTTGGTCTCGCTATAATTTTGATGAGGCATTAAGACTGCACACTCAGGCGGTCCGTTTTTTTGAAGATGCAAAGGATGAAAAACGGTTGGGGCGGGCTTTGAATAATATGGTGGCAAATTTGGATGAGAAGGGTTGTGACGAAGAGACCATTCCCATTTATGAACGCGCATTGAACCTTGCCCTAAAAACTGGGGATGTTTGGAGTGAGATTCGTGTATTGGCGAATCTGGGGCTGCATTATCAACAGATCGTGGGGAATGAAAAACTTGCACTTGAAAACCTAATGCAGGCATTTGTATTGGCAGAAAGACATGGAAAGGTGTTTGAAACCACCCTGATTCAATTCAATATAGCCTGCCTTTTGTATTCACAAGGCGATTTAACACAAGCGGATAAATTTTTACAAACTTCATTGGGTTTGGCTCGTGAACATGCTTTCCCCCAAACAGAGGCGTTGTCTGGTGGGACGATGGCGATGATTGCCGTTGAACAAAAGAGACTTAATATCGCCGCGGAATACTTATTGATTTCAATGCAAAAGTGTCGTGATGTCTCGGCGCTTCCCGTTTTTTATGAGAATTTGCAGACGGTGGCATTTTTGGCTTGGCTTCGTAAACAATATCAACAGGCAGCAATTTTTATAGGTGGTACTGAGAATAAGGTTTCAAATGACCATGCCTATCGCACATTACCGTATCCGCGTGGGTTCGAGAATTGCGTTCCAGCTTTGAAGTCTGCTTTGGGCGATCAGTATGAAGGCTTTTTCCAGCAGGGTCAGCGTTCCTCCATAGATGAATTGCATGAGCTTGCACGATCCGTTTGCGAATTTGCCAATGCAAAATTACAGGGGCAGGAGGCGGTGACATCCATATTCACAAATCGTGAATTGGATGTATTACGTCTACTGGCGCGGGGCAGGACCAACGAAGAAATATCGAAAGAACTGGTGGTAGTTTTGAAAACGGTGGAAAAACATGTGGCAAATGTTCTACGAAAGTTGGGGGTAAAGAACCGTACAGAGGCTGCCGCATGGGCAGTGGAAAATGGAATTAAATAAAGAGGTCACACAAACGTGTGACCTCTTTGCTATTTATGGGCATCCGCCTGTAGGACCGGGAACACAGATTGGCGGGTCTGTGGGCTTTGGTTCAGGGTCTGGTTCTTCCTCTTCTTTCGGTTTATCTTGAATGGTACAAGCTGGCAGATTGACTTGTGCAGAGCCGGTGACTTTCAATACACAAATTAACGGTTCGTCATCATACCCATACCCACCATTCTTATATCCATACCCAGGCGGGCATATTGGAAGGATGGGAGCCGCTACTACGGTACAACATTGCAAGGATGTGTCTGTGTTGAATCCCTCCGGGCAAACACCCGGTTCGTTTGACCCGACCAAGACACACATCTCGTTCTGCATTTCGTATCCTTCCGGGCACCCGATGACTCCCTTTGATTCGATCTCGCATTGATTGTCTAAAGAAACATTGAAGGATGATAGATCTGGTCCTGTGCAGACAAGGACATTATTTTCAAACGTGCAGTCTCCTGGGGCTTCTGGCGAAATATTTCCCCAACCTCCACCTTGCCCGGTGCTGGTAACTTTTATATTTGCGTAAGGTTTTCCGTTCTTGCAATAGGATCCAGTCACTGCAAGATTAATGGAACAATCCGCATTTTGAGAGTCAGACGCCATCACAAGCCCCATTTCACATAATGGCGCAGCGTTTAGAACTGCATCATTTTCCACTACACATCGAAAGCCAAGGTCTTCACTAGATACTTCAGGCAGTTCAGAGAAACGTGCAAACGTTGTCAACTCTTCGGCAGTGGAATTAAAAGCCCCGCCTCGGATCACCTTTTGTTCATTCAACGTAATGCCCCTGGTATATGCTTCAGGGTCGTACCAATCCTGCGTCCACTCAAAGACATTACCAGCCATATCAAATAATTGATAGGGAGAACGCCCCAACTCACGAGCGACGACATTATCCGGCGAGAATTTCTGGCAGTCGCTAAAATTCGACTTTTCACATGCAGGTGCATCATTACCCCAGGGGTAGATCAACGCATCCGTTCCACGAGCGGCTTTTTCCCATTCCATTTCTGTCGGTAATCGTCCGCCGATCCATGTGCAGTAATTTTGAGCCTGCTCAAAATTCACACCCGTAACAGGCAGGGCGCTTTTCACAGCCTGGTCATAGATCGGGTTGACGGTCTCGTCGGGTGGTGTGCATTGTCCCAAACTCACGCACAAACTGTATTGAATGTTGGTGATTTCAGTGGAATAGATCCAGTAGCCATCTGTGGATGCGGTATGTTCGGGGTTGTCAATGCCGTTTTTGACGCCCATGGTGAATTCCCCGGCAGGGACGTAGACGATGGTCGTGCCATCCACGTAGGTGCGGGTGTCGCCGGCTTGCGGCTCCAACTTGACCTCGACCTGTTCGGTCGCTTCGGGGTTGGATTCTGTCTGGGAGTTTGCGGCAGGCTCAACGTCTGGTGTGGAAGCGGGAGTTTCTCCACCTCCACATGCAGCGAGGATGAGCGTCAGCAATATTGTGGCAAAAAATATTTTCTTCATGTTCTCAAATCCTTTTTAGATTTTAGGGGCATCCGCCACCGGTGGCATCAGGAGTGCAGGTGGGCTTGGCGGGCTTGGATTCATCACCTTCATCGCTTGGGCGTGGGCGTTCAGGCGATGAACAGGTTGGAAGGGTGAAACCAGTTTTCAACATTTCATCGTTCTGATAGTCGGGCTTGCACGAAAAGCCGTTTTGTGTGGTTTGGTAGTCTAAGCACACGAACGGAATAGAGTTAGCAGGCTTGGGGCTGCAACAAGAGTTTTGTTCATCAACAAACATTCCGCTGCCGCAACTGGCAGATTTATTCGTTTGTCCCTTGGGCGTGCAATAGAACATGTGATCATTTTCCAAATTCGATGTTTCAATTTCATACCCATCGGGGCAGGGGTCTGTGGATACCTCGCAAGATTCTGGACCGAATGAATCTGTGATCTTGATAAAAGTCCCACTTGGACCAGCGCAGGTTAATGTGACGTCATAATATCCGTCGTATCCATCGATGTCAGTTGGTGTAATGCTTTTCCAATAGCATAGTCCCGGAGGGTCGCTTTCCACTAGGGTACCTTCGAAAATTTCTTTGTAATGTTCTGCCACAGAACCGGATACCCTGTACGTGAAGGTGCGGAATGAGGTTCCATCTGCCCCGCAATAGGAACTGCCATCAACACCATACCAAGTGCCACAGAAGGGAGGTTTTGTGATTTGAGTATTGTCACAAATAGGTAATGGAACTGGCTGTGCCGAAATATCCATTGGTTCGTCAGTAGGTTCAGGTGTCAATGGCGGGGTATTGGACTCAAGGTTGTTATTTCCACACATATTTCCAGGCAAAAAGCCAATCTTGCAGTTTAGAAAATAGAAACCGACAGCAACGCTTAAGATAACAACTGTCCCTAATACACCCCTTGCAAGGCGGCTGCTCGCTGTAATTTTGATCAACCGTATATTTTTGGTAGTAGGCATGTTGGTTACTCCTTATCTTTGTCTTCGCGGGTGATGATGACGTCACGTCCGCTGCCGGAACCATCGGATGAAGATTTGTTAAAGTCATGCCCGTCTACGATTCCGTCAAGGTTGATGTCCCCGCTGCCACCGCCGCTTGGACTGGGTTTTGGCTTTGGTTTGGGTTTCGGCTTGGGCTTTGTGGCGCCTTGGGTTGAACCGCCTGACGAATTGTCGACGAAATCACGTCCGTCAACATCACCGTCTCCATCCCAATCGCCGGAGGTCGAAGTATCACCACCTTGTTGTTTTGCCAAAAGGATGTGTTCGCGGGTCTGCGGCTTTGGGTTAGGAGAGATATTGTCGCCATCTATACCGGTAAATTTAATAAAACTTCTTCCCTGCGGGGTATCGGGTTTATTCTTGAACTTTTGCACAGCAGGCAAAAGGATGCCCATAAGCAGTGCAATACCAATCGCCACCAATCCAATAGGTCCCCACGGAATGCCGGGATTAGGATTGGGATTTGGGTCTGAAGTCCCATCGTTATTTGCAATAACTGGCTCAGAAGTGGGGGTAGGGGTCACTTCAAAAGAAGGGGCGTTCTTGGTGGGATCCTCGGTCGGTTTGTCACTTATAGGCAATGGGGTGTTGGTGGGCGTAGGAGACGGAGTAGGGCTGGGTGTGAAAGTCGGTGTGATGACAGACGAAGGCGGGTTGTGGTTTCCGCCACCGGGCTGGCTTCCGTCACTGTCGTCCCCTTCGCCAGAACCGCTATCACCGCCAGAAGGTGGGCAGGGGATGGTGGCTCCGGTGGCATCCTGACAAGTTTGCTGTGCATATACGACATATATTTTGGCAATGGGTTGAAAAAGTGACACTGCCAGAACGGACAACAAAGCGATGGTGAAAAGGTGCTTTTTCATGGTGTAAATACTCCACTAAAATTTGGTTTGAACAATTAGTGTCCGCATTATCCTGAATATGGTTTCTACTGTCAGTAGGGTTAACCCTACCATTTGCCCCTACTCTGTATGGGAAAATGGTCATGTTATACTCAGTGAAACTTCTAAAACCCGGCGGTGTTCTTATTTGCAACTTCCGCCGGTAAGGCTTCTCACTTGTCGGATCAGGAATATCACGAAGAAGACGTGTTGCGGCGTGCCTCACAGGGTGACCGGGATGCATTTGGTCAGCTTTATGAGCGTTATGTGGAACGCATCTTCAATTATGTGTACTATCGCACAGGGAATCCCCACGATGCAGAAGATTTAACTGCGCGTGTGTTCCAGCGGGCGATGAATCACATTCGAAATTACACGGATCGGGGTGTGCCGTTCTCGGCATGGCTGTACCGCATCGCTCACAATCTGGTGGCGAACTGGCATCGAGACCGCAGCCGCAAGCAGGAGATTCCCATCGATGACCTGCCCATTCTGCCGACCAAGGGCGATCACCCGGAGAAGAACCTGGTACATTCGCAAGAACAGGAATCGTTGTTGAAAATGATTCGCAAGCTTCCGCCGGAAAGACAAAATTTGCTTATCTTGAAATTCGTTGAGAATATGTCCAACGCAGAGATCGGCGAGATCATGGGAAGAAGCGAAGGAGCCGTGAAGAGTTTATATCACCGCACTCTTCTGGCGCTTCGGGACCAACTTGAAGATCAAAATCTTAATCTTGAAGGAGAGTAAACCATGCTGAGAATTGTGACCGACGGGGCAGTAGATATTCCTGAGGAGTGGTACAAGGAATACGATCTCCATCGTATTCCCATCAATGTACATTTCGGCGAGGAAAAGACCTTTATCCAGGACGAGGAACTTGACCTCGATGGTTTTTATAAGTTGGTGGGCAGCAAAAGCCTGCCGCATCCCAAGACATCACAGCCTTCGCCGCACCAGTTCGTGGAATACTACAAAAAGATTGCCCAGCCGGGGGACACGATCCTGTCCATTCACATCACCAGCAAACTCTCCGGCACATACGCTTCATCCGTTTCGGCGGCTGAGGAATTGAAAGGCACATACAACGTCGTGCCGGTGGATACCCTTTGCGGGTCAATGGGCACTGCCTTCATGTGCCGCGCCGCCCGTCAGATGGAACGCGCCGGAAAAAGCGTCGACGAGATCGTGAAATATATCGAAGGTGTGCGCAGTAAGGCGCATGTGATCCTTACGCTCGATACACTCGAATACGCGCGCCGCAGCGGACGTGTGGGAACGCTGTCCGCGGCGCTGGCTTCGATGCTCAACGTTAAACCGATCGCGTTGTTGAAAGATGGTTTGATCGATATGGTGGACCGTGTCCGCACGCGCAAAGCCGCCATCGAACGTGTGTTGGAGATCGGCAAGGAAGCTGTCGGCGATTCACCCGTCTATATCGGCGTGATGCATGCGCGCGACCTCGCTTCCGGTCAGGCTCTTTTGGAAGAAGCGAAGAAGAACTTCAATGTTCAGGAAAGTTTTCTAACCGACCTTTCCGTTTCACTGGCAGTCAATTTTGGACCCGGCACTGTCGGCTTGGTGTTATATCCCGCTGAATAAGTAAATCGCAATGAAAGCAAATCAGACTCTCTCCCCTAAAAATACCGAATTTGACTCTCTTGAGTCGCATCTTTCGCGGACCTTGACGCGGGTGCCGCCTCCGAACGGGCTGGTCGACCGCCTGCGCGGACGCATCCAAATGCCGTCCCGTTCCGAGATCCAATTGCGCCTGACAGATTGGCGCAGATTGTTCCTTGTTTTTGGCGGCGTGATGTCTGGAATGCTTGTGCTGGTGACGCTGGCGCGCATGTTCTACTATCTTGTAGGACGAAGCAAAAGCCCGATGTAAGATTGTTTGATGTGCAAAATCCCCAGAGATTTTCTTTGGGGATTTTTTAATTCTTCAACAGCCAATCGCATAAGGATCGCGCTTCTTTGATAAGGTCCGCTTCGATGGGGAGCTTGAATTCTTCGGTGACGCGCAAAGTCAAATGGTCAGCGACCAGTTTCAGGTCGGGGGGGAGAGGCGATTGTTCCTTGATGAGATTCAAAAGATCGTGGGCGCTCCGGCTTGGGGGGCGAATCCCTTTGCGGTCGAGATAATCCCGAATGGCTATTCCGGCGGCGCGGCGCGCGCAAACACGGGCTTGTCCTTCGTTGCCTTTTTCTCTTGCCTGCATTGCCTGTTCAAATTCATGCTGTATTTCGAGGTTTGGGTTATTCATGGGTGGGATTATAATTCCTGAAATTTACAGGAGGCAGAGGAATGAAACTTAAGTACACATTATTTGTAACACTCGCCGTTTTGAGTTTGGCGGTCACAGCTTGCGGTGGATTACAGCCGCTGGTTGAAGGCACATCTGAGACCGAGGCGGCTTCAACCGAAGCGCCAATGCAAGTGGACACAAGTGGGGAGGGTCCTAAAGTTGTCACGGGCAGCGTGGAATATACCGACCTGTTCTTTACGTTGGGCGTTGCCGAGCCTGTGGTCATCTTGGAGGATCAGGGCGGGTTTGTGGCTCGAGACCGAAAGTTCTTAATCCCTGTTGAATCACAGGTATTGGGGCAGATCACTTCTGATTTTTATACATCCCCATTCTCATATAGTTTGACCCTGCCATCTGAACCAAAAGGCACGTTGAACGATGTCGATCACGACGGGCAGAAAGATACCGGCGTGATGATCTTCGCCGTGGCGTATTGGACGAATACATGGGGCGACCCATATCTCGAGAGACGCGATCAGGGCGGCGGCGGGTGGTCGAGCGCGTACGCGTCCACTCGCGTGAGCAGTGACAGCGATTCGTTCCTCGAAGTATTTGGCGGTCAGTATCTGGTTTATGCGCCGGATGCGAACCAGCAATTCCCGTCGGATTTTGGCGCGGATAAAAAATTGTTCACCGACGACGACCCGTTGATGGATCTGCCCGCGGGCTGGTCTGAAGTGGACATGGATCAATCGCCCTTTGCGCTGGTTCGGTCGGAAGACCTGACGCTTGATCTTTACGAACCCGCCAGTTCGGCGCTGGATGATTTCTCGCAGATGACCTACACCGATGCATTCGATGCCATGCTGGAGAAATTCCGCAAGGAATATGCTTATACCGATTTCAAGAATATCGATTGGGACGCGCGTGAGAAGGAATTCCGTCCGCGTTTCGAGGCGGCAGAGAAGGACAAGGATCCGCATGCCTTTGCCCTGGCGTTGCGTGATTTTATTTGGTCGATTCCCGATACGCACGTTGGAATGGATACGTCACCCTTGACGGACGACTTTTTGAATGACATTGCCGGTGGAATTGGTCTGGCTTTGGGCGAAACCAGCGACGGTAAGATCGTTGCGCGGTTCGTCACTCCGGGCAGCCCGGCGGACAAAGCGGGCATTGAATTCGGCGCCGAGATCGTTTCAATGGACGGTAAACCGATCGATGATGTGGTTTCCGCTATTGTGCCGTGGTCTTCGCCTTTCAGTAACCCCGAAATTAAACGCTTGCAGCAGTTGCGATATGCCACGCGCTTCACGATGGACAAGGGACAGGTGGATGTTTCGTTCATCAACCCGGGTGGCAGCGAAAAGTCTGCTGCGTTGGATGTCGTTTCGGAGCGTGACAGTTTCAGTGTGACATCTTTTGCTGCTGGTGAACCCGTCTCGTCCCTGCCGGTGGATTATCAGATCCTGCCGAGCGGATACGGATATATCAAGATCAGCAGTTTCTCGGATAATCAAGTCCTGAGCATTCAGGCATGGGAATACGCCCTGCAATACTTCATCGATAATGAAGTGCCCGGCGTGATCCTTGATATGCGGAATAACAGCGGCGGCAGCGGCTGGCTGGCGGATCAAATGGCGGCTTATTTCTTCAATGAAGAGACCGTCGTTGGCAAAGGCTCCACGTATGATGAAGTAACGGGTGATTTCTACATGGACCCTGCCAGTGAAGCGCTGATGATCCCTCCGCGTGAGCAGTTGCAGTACAACGGTCCGGTCGTGGTGATGGTTGGACCCGCCTGCGTGAGCGCCTGTGAATTCTTCTCCTACGCCATGACGGTTAATGACCGCTCCATTGTGGTGGGTGAGTATCCCACCGCGGGTGCGGGTGGCGGCGTGGAAGCCTTCCTGATGCCGGAAAATACCTATATGCAGATGACCGTTTCCCGCCAGATGGACGCGGATGGCAATATCCATATTGAAGGCAGCGGCGTGGTGCCGGATGTGCGAGTGCCCGTCACAGTGGATACCTTCAAGCGTGAGCAGGCAAGTGAAGATGTCATTTTGGAAGCAGCGGAAAAAGTCATCAGCCAGCCCAAGGGCGCAGGGATCACTCCCTCTGCGTCGCCCAAACTTGCATCCGCGGATGAGGCGCAGTCCGCACTCTCGTCTGGTGCCAGCTTCCTTGAGGATAAAGCCCGTGAGCAGTATGCTGCTGAAGAGGTTTCCGTCCCCGGCGTGTTGACTTACACTGTTCCACTGGCGAAATCCGAGACGCTTATTTGGGCGTATTATTGGTGCACGACCACAACGGATATTTTGGAGCAGAATTTCAAACAGATCGACGTTCAGTTTGAAATGAATGGCGAGGTGGTTCCTTTGGATCAATTTGCGACTTTGGAACTGCCCTCCGGCGGGAATCAATGCCGCATCATTTACACCGCGCTGTCTGATTGGACAACCGGCGAGCATCATTTTACGACTACGGTCACGTTCAAGAGCAAGATCAACGACGGCATGGATGATTATCCTGCCGGACAATACGTCTCCGAATTTTCGGTGTTCGTCCCGTAATTGAATGAACAAAAAACATCCCGCAGAATTCTCTGCGGGATGTTTCGTTTATATGGCGATTATTCCACGAACCGATATTTGAGCAGTGCCCAGACTGCCTCGAAGGCATCATGCATTTTGATCTTCTTACCCTGCGAATATTCTCGCGGATTAAACGTGATGGGCACTTCGAAGATGCGGTACTTGCGCTTCAGGATTTTGGCGGTGAACTCCGGCTCGAAGTTGAAGCTGTTGGCGCGGATGGTCATTCCGGACATGACTTCGCGGCGGAAGACTTTGTATCCGGTTTCCATATCGGTCAGAATGGTGTTGTAAAGGATATTGGTAATTAGCGTGAGCAGCTGGTTGGCAAGCTGGTGCCAGAACATTGTCACGCGGCGCGCTCTTCCAAGAAAGCGCGATCCGTACACGACGTCTGCAACGCCTTCTTCGATGGGTTTGAGCAGGTCTGGGTAGTCGCGCGGGTCGTATTCAAGGTCGGCATCCTGGATCAGAAGGACATCGCCCGTGGCGGACGTCATGCCGGTGCGGACCGCTGCGCCTTTGCCTTGATTCTTCTCGTGCAGGATGACTCGCACGCCTTTTTTTCCATCCAATTTTTTCAAAATATCACGGGTGCCGTCCTTTGAACCGTCATCGACGATGAGGATCTCGTTGGCAAGTTTTGTATCCTGCACCCGCTTCAGGATGGTCTCTATGCTTTCAACTTCATTGTAAACAGGGATTATGACTGATAGTTTCATGGCGGTTGGATTATAAACGAAAAGAAGTATAATCAACCTCTAGCATTTGAAATTATTGCCTGGGACTCGGTAAACATTATGGTAGTGAAACAAACAGGACAAATTCCCCCCTCTCCTTCCGGCGGTGCGTTTACACCCCCACAGATCTCAAACATCGAAGACACTGGTCTGTCTCCATTATGGCTTCAGGACCTGATCTTGAAAGTGCTGTACTTTCGCGGTTATCTATCCGGAAGCAAGATCTCTGATGAGATCACTCTGCCGTTTGCCGGTGTGACAGATCAATTGCTCACCACCCTAAAACAGGAAAAATTGATCGAAGTCAAGTCATCTCAGGGCGGCTTGGGGGAAGGTTCCTATACATACGGAATTACAAGCGCGGGAGTTCTCCGCGCGCGTGAAGCATTGGAACGTAGTCAATACGCTGGTCCTGCTCCTGTTCCATTTGAAGTCTATAACGAGTCCATCCGCCGCCAAAAAAGCGGACGTGTTGCTGTCACCACACGCACCATGCGCCAGATTCTTTCGCAGTTGGTGATCTCGGAGGCTTCCTTTCAACGGCTCGGACCCGCCCTGAATTCGGGCAGCTCCATTTTCATGTATGGTCCTCCCGGAAATGGTAAGACCAGTATTGCACGCGCCTTTGGCAATCTCGTCCTCAGCCAAAACATGTATATTCCGTATGCCCTGTATCTGGACGGTCAGGTTATCAAAGTCTATGATGCGGTCAGTCACAGCCTTGCGCCTGATAATGATGCAAATGGAAATCCGACTGGCACATTACGCTCCAGCACCCGCCGTGATCCGCGTTGGGTAAAGATTCGCAGACCTTTTATCGTTGTCGGTGGTGAGTTGACCCTGGATGGTCTTGACCTTGTCTTCGACGACACCACGAAATTCTATGAAGCGCCGTTTCAGGTGAAAGCCAACGGCGGCATCCTTCTCATCGATGACTTTGGGCGTCAGCAGGTCCGTCCGCGTGACCTGCTCAACCGCTGGATCGTTCCGCTCGAGAACCGCGTCGACTTTTTGCGCCTCCACACCGGACGCAAAGTGGAAGTTCCCTTCGACGTTTTGATCGTCTTCTCGACCAATCTTCCGCCCAAAGACCTGGTGGATGAAGCCTTCCTTCGCCGCCTGCGCCACAAGATCGAGATCGGTGACCCATCTTTCGAGGAATATCGCGAAATCTTCAAACGCGTTGCGCAGGATAAACGCATCGAATATAACGATCAGGGATTGGCATATCTTTTACAGGAATGGTACATCAAACGCAACCGCAAACTGCGCGCCTCACATCCCCGCGACCTGTGCGACCAGATCCTCGATATCGCTTCCTATATGTCCGTTCCGCCGACCATGACACGCGACATGATCGACCGCGCCGCCAAAGCCTACTTTGTGGATATTTAAAATCCACGCCTCATTGCTGACCTCAAACCTGAATCACCATGCTTGACTCTTTTCCACGCCCAATCCTACTTGCCCATCGCGGCGACCAGACCTATGCACCGGAGAATACTCTTCCGGCGTTTATCCAAGCCATCCAGAAAGGCGCGGACGGTGTTGAGCTTGATGCCAAACTGACCAGCGACGGGCACGTCATCGTCATCCACGATGGCGAAGTGGACCGCACCACGGACGGCAAGGGAAAGGTCGCTTCACTTTCACTTGAAGCGATCCGCAAGCTGGATGCTGGCTCATGGTTCGACCCGAAATTTGCCGGAACGAAAGTCCCCCTGCTGGAAGAAGTCTTTGAAGCTGTGGGGAAGGATAAACTGATCAATATCGAGCTGACCAATTATTACGGTCCGCGTGATGACCTTGCCCAAAGAGTATGCGAACTTATCAAGCGTCATAACAATGCCGGTCAGATCATTTTCTCATCCTTTTATTCATCTAATTTAAAAATCACTCAACAGATTCTGCCTGAAGTTCCGCGCGGCTTGCTTGCCCTGCCCGGTCTGCTTGGGCTGTGGGCGCGTTCGTTCGGGTTTATGTTTGGCGATTATCAGGCATTGCATCCGCATATTTCGAATGTCAGTCGTGAGCAAATTCAGCGGGCGCACCGCGTTAAGAGACGCATCCATGTTTGGACGGCGAACTCACCGGAGGATCTCCGCCGCCTGAAAGAATGGGGCGCAGACGGCATCTTCACCGACGACCCGGGCACAGCGGTGTCAACGCTCAAGGAGGCTGGATGAAGCTCTCCGAATGCCCGAACCAGTTCCGGGCGCGGAATGAAGCGAAAATTCGATGGCGTCGTTCGATGAACGGCGTCCATTTTGTCTTAATGTCAAGTTGTGATATAAGGATGGGGCAATGCGCCTGACACGAATTTTTTTAGTTCTTATCTTTGTCTTTTCTCTCATGCCGGGGGTGGTTCAGGCGCAAACTGCCACGCCGCCTGCTCCTGTTCAGAATATCCTGAGTGAGATGTCGCCCGAGGAACGGGTGGGACAGTTGTTTTTGGTTTCTTTTAATGGGGTCGATACCGGGAGTGAATCCCAGATCTATGACCTGATCGTGCATCGCCACATTGGCGGTGTGGTGCTGACGGCAAAGGACGATAACTTTAGTTCGGATTCCACTGCGACGAAAACCTATCAGTTGATCGATGCGCTCCAACGCATCGAATGGACAAGTTCTGTATCTCCCACGTATGACCCGGTAAGTGGAAATCCCATCCGGTCTGAGTACGTTCCGCTTTTTGTAGGGATATCGCAGGAAGGCGACGGCTACCCTACCGACGAGATTCTCAATGGACTAACGCCTCTTCCGAGCGAGATGGCGATCGGTGCGACCTGGAACTCGGACTTCGCTCAAAGCGTGGGGGAGGTCCGCGGCAGTGAGATCTCTTCCCTCGGCTTTAACCTTTTCCTTGGACCATCTTTGGATGTGCTTGAAACGCCGGCGGAATCAGGCGGCGATCTTGGAACGCGCGTCTTTGGCGGTGATCCATTCTGGGTTGGCGCAATGGGGCGTGCCTATGTGAAGGGATTGCACACAGGCGCTCAAGGCAGGATGCTTGTCATCGCGCAGCATTTTCCGGGGGCGGGCGGTGCAGACCGTCTGCCTGAGGTGGAGGTTTCCACGGTGCGGAAATCGCTGGAACAATTGAAACAGGTGGAATTCGCTCCGTTCTTCGCAGTGACGGGCGATGCCGAACAACCTGATGAAGTTGTGGATGGCATGTTGGTTTCGCACATCCGCTATCAGGGCTTTCAGGGCAATATCCGCGCAACGACCCGACCGATCAGTTTTGACCAGCAGGCGCTTACGCAAATCCTTGCCTTACCTGAGTTTGCAGGTTGGTATAACGACGGCGGATTGCTCATTAGCGATGACCTCGGAACGGCAGCCGTCCGTGATTTTTACGTCACCGGCGGCGGACAATTCCTGGCGCGTGTTGCGGCGCGGGATGCCTTCCTTGCCGGAAATGACATGCTTTATCTTGGCGATATCAAGTCGGACGATGCGCCGGATTCATATACAACGGTCACCCGCACGTTGGATTTTTTCGTGCAGAAATACCGCGAAGATCCGGCATTCGCCCAACGCGTCGACGCTTCTGTGGTGCGAATTCTGGCTGCAAAACTGAAACTGTATGGCACCTTTACGCTTTCCAATACGATCATCCCCGTTCCGGAAGCGATACAACCCAGCGTGGATATTTCGTTCCAGGTGGCGCGGAACTCTGCAACGCTCGTCAGCCCGGATAAACAGGATCTGCCCTCCAGTCTTCCACTGCCGCCTCAGCCAAGCGACCGGTTGGTCTTCTTCACAGACTCTATCAGCGCGGTGCAATGTTCGGATTGTGCGCCCCAGCCCGTTCTGGCGGTGGATGCGCTGCAGAATTCGATCCTGCGTTTATATGGTCCGCAAAGCGGCAAACAGGTGGAAGAGTTCCGCCTCAAGTCCTATTCATTTGATAGCTTGCAGGCATGGCTTGATACCCCCGATGAAAATCAATTCGTAGCGGATGATCTTGAGAACGCCAATTGGGTGGTGGTATCCATTACCGATTCGTCGAGGGGGCAGGTTGACCTTATCACCCGTCTTCTGCGCGATCAGCCCAGTTTGCTGCTGAACAAACAGTTGATCCTATTCTCATTCGGCGCGCCGTATTATTTTGATACGACGACCCTCTCGCGTTTTTCAGCCTATTACACGCTTTACAGCAAACAGCCTCAATTTGTGGATGTCGCTGTGCGGTTGCTCTTTCAGGAATTGAACGCGACAGGCGCCTCTCCGGTTTCGATCGCAGCAACTGGATATGACTTGATCACGGTCACATCCCCGGACCCGAATCAGATCATTCCGATCTTTCTGGACCTGCCGCCTGTTCCTGTCACCCCAGGCAGTGATGCCACTCCCGAGGCGACATTAACTCCGCTGTTTCGTATTGGCGACACCATCTCGCTTCGCACTGGAGTTATTAAAGACCATAATGGCAACAAGGTTCCAGACGGTACTGTGGTGCGCTTTTCGATGCTGGTGACGGGCGAGGGCGGCGGGATTCTTCAGCAAGTGGACGCTGTCACTTTGGGTGGTGTGGCGCATGCTGCGTTCGGCTTGGATAAACCCGGCTTGTTGGAAATTCGAGTCGCCAGCGAACCTGCGACCATCTCCGAGGTTCTGCAATTGGATGTTTCCCAATCTGGCGCGGTGGCTGTGACGGTGGTCGTACCTGAGTTGACCCAATCCACCAAGCCGACGCCTGAACCCGTCGTCGAAGAAGAAGCGGATGCATTCGTCACCGAGCAGGGTTTCCCGCGCGTCTCCGCCTGGGCGCTTTCCATGCTTATTGTCATTCTGGGTTCGGGTGTTCTTTATGTACTGTCCTCAAGGTTTGTGAAGCGGGTCTCTGCTGCACGCTGGTCATTGGGTATGCTGCTCGGCGGATTATTCGCTTACGTTCTTCTTTCGCTTGGCGTTTTTGGTCTGCCCGATTGGCTGTTGAGCGTTGGAATATCCGGCGTGATCTATGCCACTATTGGCGGTTCGGTCATAGGGCTGCTTGCAGGTTGGGCTTGGTCACGCGCGGGGAAGTAGTACTTTCAAGTCATTTTTGTTTGTCGAAATGGTGATAACATCCCTGTGATGGATATCTTCTCTTTATGGGGATATTATCCTGCTTAAGGCAAACATTCAGTAAAAGTGTGGTTAGGAGAAATAAATGGAATCCAATGGTAAAAATGGTAAAAACAGTAAAGTGAACAAGGCAAAACAACCTCCCATTCTTTTTGAAAAGACCCAGAAGATCATCCGTGATCTGAACAAAAAACTTGGCGGTACGCTTGTAACGTACTTTAACAATCCGCGCGGCAGCGTCTGCCACGACGATGTTTTGGCATTATTCGAATTGCTCGAAAAGATCGGGCGTCAGAAAACCATCTATCTTTTTATCAAATCCAGCGGCGGCAACGGGCAGGCTTCCCTGCGGATCGTGAATCTCCTTCGGCAATATTGTGATGAAGTGGTCGCGGTCATTCCGCTCGAATGTGCATCTGCCGCGACGATGGTCGCGTTGGGCGCAAACTCCATCCAAATGGGACCGATGGCATATCTCACGCCCGTGGACACATCCCTTACGCATGCGCTCTCTCCCATTGACCGTGACAACGACCGCGTCAGCGTCTCGCTCGACGAGTTGACCCGCGTTGTGAGGTTGTGGCAGTCCCAACGGTCCGATAAGAACGAGAATCCATACCAGCAGTTGTTCCAGCATGTTCATCCGCTGGTCATTGGCGCAGTGGACCGGGCAGAGTCACTATCCATCATGTTATGCAAGGAATTGCTTTCGTATCACATCCGCGAGGAAAAGATGCAGGAACGCATTGCGAATGCCTTGAACGCCAAGTACCCGTCTCACGGTTATCCCATTTTGTTCGAAGAAGCCAAGCGCATTGGGCTGGATGTCCATCACCTTACGCCTGAGATCAACTCGCAGCTTTTGGCGCTCAATGAACTGTACAGTGAAATGGGGCAGCGCGCCACGTCCGATTTCGACGACACTCACGCACATGGCAATGAGATTCTCAATATCTGGGAATCGACCGACGTGCTTGTGTATTACCAGCAGGATAAAGACTGGTTCTACCGCACCGAAGAACGCCGCTGGATCTCGCTCAACGACAACTCCAGTTGGCGGCGGATGCACAAAAAGGGCAGCAAGGTGGAGAAATCCATCCTTCATATCTCATAATTTGGAGGCGCAACTTCGGTTGCGCCTCTTTTCTTTCGAATACCAGAATGTGAACAAAACCTTTGCAAAACCTTTGCGGTGTGGTAGAATGCTGGTCATCAAATACGGTCTGCTCCTAAACAGGCAGACTTTTGTTGTCAAAGGTAATTATGGCAAAACAAACCCAACTCAAATTCAATGACCCTGCTCCTGATGTCACTTTGCTGGACGGGAACGGCAAACCAGTTCAACTTTCATCTCTGTGGAAGAAGAATGTAGTCGTCCTTGCCTTCACCCGTCATTTTGGATGTCCGCAATGCAAGGAAATGGTGGACCAATTGATCGACGCGCATCAAACCCTGACCGAGAGAGGGTTGCTGCTGGCAATCATTTCCCACGCCTCACCCGAATCTGCCAAGGCGTTCTGTGAGCAGCGTGCCCCCAACGCCCTCTGTCTCGCGGACCCAGACCGGGCTGCGTACCATGCCTATGGTCTGTTTCAGGGAACTTTCTGGCAGACACTTCTTTCACCACAGATTTGGAAATCCAACCGCAGGCTGGCGCGCGAAAAGGGATTCACCCCTGAAGTCCCGCCGCCCGGGCAGGATGCCTATCAAATGTCCGGCACCTTCGTCATCGGCATGGATGGACGTGTCCGCCTGCCGTATTACTATGAAGATATTGCCGACCACCCGCCAGTTGACCTGCTCCTGCACGGCATTATGGGTGTGGATTGGAGCAAACCATACGACGAAAAACCACTGGTCGAGGATGATTCGAAAAAATGAAAAGTATTTATCTTGCTACATACCTTGCGCTCAAGGAAGTGTTCCGCAATAAGGGACGTTTCTTCCTTGTGGCATTGGTCATCGCACTTATCACATTGCTGGTCCTGTTCATCGCCGCTCTGGGTGAGGGATTGGGCAACGGCAACCGTCAATATATTGCAAACCTTGATGCGCAATTGGTCGTCTTTCTGGAGAAGTCCGATTACATCATTTCATCGAGTCGCCTTGAGACAAACACCGCGCGTTCGATCCGCCGTGTGGACGGTGTTGCAGATGCCGGAGCGATCTATACATCCAGCACCGAGATCGTTTCACTTGATGAACCGCTCAAGGTTTCCATGTTGGGAGCCGAACCCGGCAGACCGGGTATGCCTCCGATATTGCAAGGACGTGAATTCCGCACTGGCGAAGCCCGCGAAACTGTCATTGACCGCAACGTTGCGCTTCGCACGAACATTAGAGTTGGCGACACCATCAAGATCCGCTCCACGCAGGGAACGAAGGACGAGTTCTTCGAATTGGAAGTGGTCGGTCTGGTGGATGGACAGTCCTATTTCTTCCAACCGACGATCTTCGTTCCGGCAGCTACATGGGAGAAGATCCGCCCGCAGTCAGAATCGGAATTGAACAGTGATACGCCTTATCCGAACATCATTGCCGTGAAATTGCAGGACCCAACCCAGATAGAGGCCATGTCCGCCTTGTTGATGGAACGTGTCCCGAACATCGAAGTCGCGGATATTCAAACCACCATCAACAATATCCCCGGTTATTCCGCCCAACAGGGGACTGTCCAAACGCAGGCGGTCTTTACGCTGCTGATCGGTATCCTTGTCATTGGCGGCTTCTTCCAGATTCAAATTTTGCAGAAGGTTCCGCAAATCGGCGTGTTGAAAGCCATCGGTTCTGCCAATGGCATGGTCGGGCTTTCGGCGGTGATCCAGATCATTGTAGTGACAGCTCTCGGCGTTGGAATTGGAGGCGGGTTGACCTATCTCTTCTCGCTGGGCTTTCCTCCCACCATCCCGCTTGTTTTCAACGGCGTCAACTCACTCGTCGCCGTTATCCTTCTGCTATTGATCGGACCGATCGGCGGAATGGTATCGATCATATACGCGGTTCGTATCGAGCCGCTCAAGGCTCTTAGGTTAGGGTAGAACATGTCAGATATTGCATTGGAAGTTCGTGATCTTGTTAAGACATTTTCGCTGGATGGTACGACCATTCACGCAGTGGACCATGTCTCGTTTCAGGTAAAGTTCGGCGAGTTCGTTGCGTTGGTTGGACCCAGCGGTTCTGGTAAGACGACCATGCTTTCCATCCTTGCGGCGTTGCTCACGCCCACCGACGGGCAGGTTCTGATCGATGGACAGGATCTGGCTAAGATGGGTGAGAAGCAGCGTGTGAAATTGCGCCGCGAAAAGATCGGTTTTACGTTTCAGTCGAATAACCTGATTCCGTTTCTGTCGGCGCGTGAAAATGTGGAATTCATGCTGCGCTTGAACGGCAAGTTGGATCATGCCAGCCGCATCCGTTCGGATGAATTGCTCGCCCGCCTCGGGCTTGCCGAGCGCCTGCACAACCTCCCCGCGCAGATGTCTGGCGGACAGCAGCAGCGTGTTGCGATTGCGCGCGCGCTGATCCACAACCCCGCGCTTGTTCTGGCGGATGAACCCACGGCGTCACTCGATACCGAGCGTGCGTTTCAGGTGGTGAAAACCTTTGCCAACCTCATCCACGAGAATGAACGTGCTGGCATCATCGTTACTCATGACCTGCGCATGTGCCAGTTCGTGGACCGTGTTCTGCAAATGCAGGACGGGAAGCTCATCCGCGTTTATGAAGACAAGGATGAGATCATGGAGTTGGCAACCGCCACAATTCATTAAGTATCAGGCTCAAAGCCTCATTTGCCAAAACCAAACAGGCATCCAAAGACCAAGTCTTTGGATGCCTGTTTTAGTTCTACTATCGAATATCTGACTTTTACGCTGTTTCCAGATAATGTTCGATCTCGTAATCGGTCACGTGCAGACGGTAGTCGTCCCATTCTTCGCGTTTGGCGCGCATATAGGCGTCGAACAGATAATCACCCATGGCGGCTCTCAAAACGGAATCCTTTTCCAATTCGTCCAACGACTCGTTCAGCGAGCCGGGCAATTCCGTTACGCCTAATTTGACGCGTTCTTCCTTGTTGAGATGATACAGGTTGATGTTGTTCAACGCTTTGGGCGCGGCGATGTTGCGGTCGATACCATCGAGTGCGGCAGCCAGCATGGATGTGAACGCCAGGTACGGATTGCTGGATGGGTCGGGGAAGCGCAGCTCTGCGCGGACAGCTTTGTCGCGTCCTTCTGTGTAGCGCGGAATGCGGATCAGCGCCGAGCGGTTTTGCTGTGCCCAGCCGATGTACACGGGTGCTTCGTAACCGGGAACGAGACGCTTGTACGAATTGACGGTCGGGGCGACCACGCCTGCGAGGGCGCGTGCGTGTTCGAGCTGACCTGCAATGAATGCGTACGCCATCGGTGAAAGATGTGCCGCGTCCTTTGCGTCAAAGAACAGGTTATCGCCGCTCTTGGTATCGAAAAGGGATTGATGACAGTGCATACCGGAACCGTTGATTCCATGCACAGGTTTGGGCATGAACGAAGCTACCAGTCCGTGCTGGGCAGCGATCGCTTTCACCGTGTACTTAAGCGTCAGGACGTTGTCAGCAGCTTTGAGCGCGTCGGCGAAGCGGAAGTCAATCTCATGTTGACCCAGCGCAACCTCGTGATGTCCAACCTCAACGTCGAGTCCCATCTGGTCGAGCGCATCCATCAACGCCGTGCGGACGACCACGGCTTCATCGAACGATGAAAAATCAAAATAGCCGCCTGTGTCGTGGGGAACTGGGTGAACGTTCCTGCTGCCATCCTGCGCCTTGAACAGGAAGAACTCCGGCTCAGGACCGATGTTGAACTTCCAGCCGCGTTCGGCAATTTTTGCAAGGATGCGCTTCAATGCGCCGCGCGGGTCGCCTTCGAACGGTTCACCAGCGGGGGTGTAAATATCGCAAAACACACGTGCGCGGCGGGAGTCTTCCGCAGACCACGGCAGCACCGCGTATGTATCGGGGTCGATCTTCAAACGCATATCACTTTCCTGAATGCGCGCAAAGCCCTCAACCGAGGAGCCATCGAACCATGCGCCATCCTTTAAGACATCTTCAAGATGACGGATGGGCATATCCACGCTTTTTACCGCGCCGAGCACATCCGTAAATTGAAGCGAAAGAAACTTGACATTATCTTCCTTCACTTGCTTGAGTAGATCTTTTCCGTCCATTGTTTCTCCTTTTGTTTTGGATATAGATCGGACTCTCGTGGATATGCTCCGCGAAAGTCCGGTGATTGACCTGACAACAATGAGTTTAACTCATTCGGCGATAATCGCCTCTTTCTGGACCTTGGGCTTGCCCTTGCTATTGATGAATATGACCGCGCCGATAATGATCGCGGCGGCGATCCACGTGCGCGGTTCGAGCGGCTCGTTCGCAAATAAGTATCCGAGAATGACCGCCACGATCGGGTTGACATACGCATACGTGGCAACCAATGATATTGGCGCATTTTGCAGCAGCCAGATATACGACCCGAACCCGGCAATGGAACCGATCAGGATCAGATATATCACTCCGCCAATCGACCTTGCCGAAATGCCGGAGGGGTCCCAGCCGTGTAACTCGCCTGTGAGCAGGGACACCACCATCAAGCCGATGCTGCCCATGAGCATTTCTGCGCCTGTCGTCACCATCGACGCTTTTGGCAAATCCGCGCTTTTGCTGTAGATCGAACCCAGCGCCCATAATAGTGTGGCGAAGAGAAGTGCGACCACCCCGAAAGTGTCGAGATTGGTCTTGCTGCCCGAAATCTCAGCGGGACCAGCGAGAATGAATATACCAACGAAGCCGATGACCAACCCGACAATTGCCTGCCATGTGGGTTTGATTCCACCCGGGCGGACGGCTTCCATGATTACAAGCCAGAGCGGGACGGTCGCAATGATCAATGCTGCAATTCCTGAAGGAATGAACTGCTCCGCCCACGAGACAAGTCCATTGCCGCCGAGCAGTAGAAGCGTGCCGATGATGAAAGTCGAGAACCACTGTTTGCGGGTAGGCATAGCTTGTCCAGAGGACTTTTGCCAGATGAGAATGATCAACCCTGAGATGAGAAAGCGTAACGCGCCTTGAAAGAACGGCGGAATGGTCTCAATGGCAACTTTGATGCCGAGATATGTTGAACCCCATACGATGTAAAGTGTGATTAACGCGAACCAGATCTTTGATTTCATTCGTTTCCTTTTGCTTCAGAAAATGAGACAAGCGTTGTTTCATTCGAGGCTAACCCCGAATGAGCGGTAAAGTTATTCAGGCATTGCCAGCTCTCTCGCAAGGATGGCTTTCTTGCGCGCCGAACCGTATAGATAATTTCCGAATTCTCCGCTTTTGCGAATGACGCGGTGACAGGGGATGAGGTAGGCAATCGGGTTGTTTCCCACGGCGCTGCCCACAGCACGGACTGCGCGCGGGTTTCCAATGGCGGCGGCGATATGCTCATACGTGGTCAACGCTCCGCTGGGGATGCTCAACAATGCCTCCCAAACCTTGATCTGGAAATTCGTCCCGCGAAGATGAAGCTTGAGAGGCGAATCCATTTTGGCTCCAAGAAAGATGCGGTTGACCAATGGGGCAGTGGTCTTGTAGTCTTCGGTCATTGTCGCATGCTTCCAGTGTTCCACCAGGTCGTCGATGGCTTTGCCTTCGCCGCGATCCAGAAAGCCGAGATGACAGATGCCGCGGTCCGTTGTGGCGATTAGACATTTCCCGAACGGCGTGACGTGAATGCCGTAATGGATGTGCAGCCCCTCGCCGCGGGATTTGAACTCGCCGGGAGTTACGGCTTCGGTGTTGACAAAAAGATCATGGAGCCGCCCCAGACTCGAAAGTCCGATCTGATGCGTGGTGTCGAGCAGATTCTCCGAATGGCTGAGCAATTCCTTGGCGTGTTCCTTCGTCAAAAATTGCATGAAGCGTTTGGGACTGATGCCCGCCCAGCGCGTGAACAAACGTTGAAAATGATACTCGCTCATGCCGACCGCCGAGGCGATCTCCGTCAGTTCTGGTTGGTTTTGCACGTTGGCTTCGATGTATTGAATTGCCTGTTCGATCACTTTGAAATGCTGCAGGGGTTCGAGGGCGTTATCTTCCAATTGTTTAAAGTTATTATCCATATCGCTCTCCTTTCTTGAGGGAGATTGTATGCTTTGTTATTTATATGAGCGACCCGATTCTTGCTCAGTTTTGCATTCTAACCCAGGTGGGGCGAAACAGATTAATGTTCTTTGGAAGGGCGGTAGCCCGCCCGCGGAGAGTGTCTACATTCGGAAGTAATGTAGTAAATATTCACCACGGAGCACACGGAGACCGCAGAGATTCTTCTTTGTTTTCTCCGTGAACTCTGTGCTCTCTGTGGTGAAGGATTCCTTTATCTTCTATGATGGACACTCCCCGCCCGCGGGAGTAGCAATTTTGTTTTGTTGTATACTTTCTGTAGATTTTATTGGAGGTTAAAAAGGAGCAGCGATGAAACATTATAAGTATTTGATCATTGGCGGCGGGTTGACGGGGGATGCCGCGACTCGCGGCATTCGTGAACTGGACGAGAAGGGGAAGATCGGCTTGATCAGCATGGAGGCTGATCCGCCGTATATGCGTCCGAATCTTTCGAAAGGCTTGTGGAAGGGGCGACCCGTTGAAAAGATCTGGCGCAAGACTGAAGACCGGGCGGAGTTGATCCTGGGGCGAAAGGTGACTGGACTCGACCCCAAAAATAAAACGGTTCGAGACGATCAAGGCGACGAATACACATACGATAAGTTATTGCTTGCCACGGGCGGGTCACCGATCCGTCTGCCGCTCGATAATGAAAATATCGTTTATTTCCGCGACTATAAAGATTATCAACGGCTTCGCAAACTGGCGGACGAGAAGGAACATTTTGTCGTCATCGGCGGCGGATTCATCGGCTCGGAAATGGCGGCTGCGTTGACGATGGTTGGCAAAAAAGTAACGATGATCTTCCTTGAAGATGCCATTGGCGGACTCGTCTTTCCACCCGATCTTGCGGAGCATATGAACGAATATTACCGTGAAAAAGGCGTGGAGTTGATAAAGAACGATTCTGTCACCAGCGTTCAACAGGAAGGTGCCCGGCTCGTTGTCCGCACAGGAAGCGGACGCTCCATCGAAACGGACGGTGTGGTGGCGGGAATTGGTATCCGCCCGAATGTGGAACTTGCACAGGAAGCCGGTCTAAAAATTGACAACGGCATCGTTGTGAACAAATATCTTGAAACGTCCAAGCGCGATATTTACGCTGCGGGAGACGCGGTCAATTTTTATCATCCGGCATTGGAGAAACATACCCGCGTGGAACATGAAGATAATGCGGTCTTCATGGGCAAACTCGCCGGTCAGAATATGGCGGGCGGAAAAGACAAATACGATCACATTCCAATGTTCTACTCAGACCTGTTCGAATTTGGGTATGAGGCGGTAGGCGAGACCAGCAGCAAAATGGAGACGGTCTCGGACTGGCAGGAAAAATTTCAGAAGGGCGTGATCTATTACCTCGAAAGCGGACGCGTGCGCGGTGTTCTGTTGTGGAATTTCTGGAAACAGGTGAATAACGCCCGTGCCTTAATGATGGAAAAAGGTCCGTTCAAAGCGGACGATCTGATCGGAAGAATAAAAGACGAGTAAGTTTGTACTAAACAAAAGCAAGACTCACCCGAAAGTGGAATTCACGGGTGAGTCTTGCTTTTAAGTTCAATGGGACGCTGGCAAGCGCAGATGAATGCGGAAAAGGATAACGGATTGAGCTTGTCGAAATTACTTCCACAAACGAATGGAAAGGCTGGTTGCATAACGCAACCAATGGTGTTAAAATCCCTGCATAAAGGAAAATCTTATGAATACTCTCCATGTCCGCAGCGTACCCGATGACTTGTATCAGCGTATCCACCTGATGGCAAACGCCAAAAACCGTTCTTTGAGCGCACAGGTAATTACTTTGCTTTCTCAGGCAGTCGAACTAGAAGAACGCCGTATGAAACAGGCGAAAGTATTAAATTCCATCCAGCGCAGACGTTTTAAGGCACCCAAAAATGCACCTTCGTCATTGGAATTGCTGCGTGAGGATCGCAAGCGATGAGCGAAGTTGTTTTGCGTTGTGTCCTCGACGCCAGTGTGGGAATTAAATTATTTGTGGAAGAGGAATTTTCGGACAAGGTTCAACAGCTTTTTGCCAAACTTGCCGATGATCCGCAGGCAGAAATTCACGTTCCTGATTTGTTTTACGTCGAATGTGCCAATATTCTGCTGAAATACACCCGCCGATTTGACCGTCCGCTGGAAGATTCACTGGCAGATTTGAAAGACCTGAACGAACTTGCCCTCACGATCACATCCACAACCGAATTGATCGAAGACGCGCTGAAACTGGCAGACGAGAAAAAACTCACTGCGTATGATGCTTGTTATGCGGTCCTCGCCCAAAAATTGGACTTGCCTCTCGTCACTGCGGATGCTCCACTTGCAAAGGCAATAGATTGGGCGGTTTGGATTGGGGATTTGGAGATTTAATCACCCCTAGACCTGTCAGGTCTTTCCAGCGGGCTCGCCCGAAGCGGATATGGAAGTTTGGTAAACTTGAAAATTCGCCTAAAGCGAATTAACTTTTCACCGAGGAAATCAAATGAAATATTTATTGATCAAAGGCTCCATGCATGTGGTGGGATATTCGCCCGATGGCGACTCGATGATGTTTAAAGCCGCGAACCCCGCCATGTGGGATGGACTTGAAAACGAGAACAAAGAGATTTTCACCGAAAAGTTGACCAAAGAGAACGGCGCGGTTCAATTGCGTTTGGAAGGCATTGACGCGTTGGAGACGCACTTCGGTCCCATGCCGCTGCCCACTCCCGCTGACTTGAAATCGAAAGAAAAAGAGAAGGATAAGGAAAAGAAGCCAAAACCTGGCAGTTACAAACAGCCAGAGGAACTTGGACGAATCGCCACCGAAGCGTTTATGTGGCTGGTGGGTGTAAAAAAGCCGCAATGGCGCAAATTCGGCAAGACCACATGGGTTGCCAAAGCCTGCTTTGAAAAAGACGGACAGGAGATTTGGCTGGACGAGAAACAGTCAGATCATATCCCCGCCTACATCGTGACCAGCAACATCGAGAAGAATGGACGTCCGCTCGCGTGGGTGTTCCCTGGCGATACGAATGACGCTGACGGCTCTGAGTTGACAAAAGAGATGCTCGCCGAGCGACTGGAAAAAAGCGTCAACTATCAACTCCTGCGGTATGGACTGGTGTATCCCTATTTCTTCATGACCCTGGCTGGAAAACTGCGCGATAAATTGATCGAAGCCGTGCGCCGCGCGCTCAAGCGGATGGACTGCAAAAAAGACAAGCTCTTGAAAATAGCGCTGTTGCAAGGACGAGCAAGGTTCCCAACTTATGGGTCTACGATCGAAGCGTCACCGAGGGAATCAAGATCACCGACCTCAAAAACATCACCGACGAGATGGAGATCCACCCGTATCTCTTCCGCAAGATCGTCAAAACCTGGTACGCCCAGCAAATGGGACGGTACTGGACCGCCCTGCGCGATAAAAGCCCCTATGAATTCGATGAAAACGATAAAAGACTCGAAGTCTCTGGTCTATTTGAAGACGGCGACCCGACAGTATTTATTGTCAGCGACCAGGATTTTGTGAAGCTTAGTGAAATTGTTCAAATAAAAGATAACACCTTGCAGCTCCTGCGCCATCCGATGGATATTGTCTTTTTGTCGTAGTGAGCGTGTGCCCAGACCTGACAGGTCTCATCAGATCGCTTGCTGACCGAGACGCAATTGCTGCCATGAATCCCTGTCTGCAAGGCTTCTATGGAGACCTGTCAGGTCTTCCCGCGGACTCGCCCGAAGCGGGCTTCCACGAACTGAGGGTGGAGTTTATTATGCTAAAATCTCTTCTGCCAACCAATCAATCGAATTCTGAGGGAGAAAACCTCGATGGGCAAAAAAGACACTGATAAAAAATTAGGTCGTTTTTCTACAATTCTTGAAATCATCACCAATCTTGGGCAAATTTTTACATGGGTTCTTGGAGTTGGTTCCGCCTATGTTTGAACATTCAGACCAAGCCAATTGTTGTGCCAGGGATTGATATAACCTTAGATTTAGGTTTTCAATTTGCATTGCTGATTAGTGCAATGTTGGGGTACATCCACTTTCTTCAAAAATATTGGGAGAAAAACCAAGAGAAATTAAGACTTTCTGAAACGTTTTTAGATTTCTCATTTTGGGATATTCCTCGACTTAAACAACCACTTTTGTTAATACCAATTGTTATTGCTTTTGCAATATTTATTCAAGTCTCCATAAAATCACCTTGGTTAATAACAATATTTGGAGGTATTTCATTATCTATAATTATCTTTATTGCTACTAGGTTTTATTTTTATCTTTCACCGAACCGTAAATATGTTTTATTAGCTGAACAATGGGGGAAAGATGTTGAGTGGCAAGAAAAATGGTCTCGCAGAATAAAGAAACAATTAGAGCTAAAAGAGGCTGTTCTTGAGAGAGATTTATATGATGCGGGAATGCCCGAAGGAGAAAGCAGCAGAGTTGAAATTATTTTAGCTTTGCATAAGTATTTCGAAAGGCATGAATTCGATGAGGATCTAGTTTTCTTACGAGCAAACCAATTAGAATATACACACCCGCTGCATAAATACGATTCATATGAATGGGTTTTGATGCCGAGAAAAAACTTGGATGTTAGGTGATTTCATCTTTTATCGACTTTAAGGCATAAATTTACTAAACACGCCCTGTTAGCGCAAAGTAGAAATGTCACCCATTGTCCAAAATAGAAATGTCCCCGCCCCGCGGGGCGGGGACATTTGCGCGATTTTTGAAGGTACTGGCGTGACGCCAGGGATGGTCAGGGGCAGGTTTGACCGGAACCCGCTTTTTGAGTGCAGCATCCACATCTTTAGCGGTCACGACTTCGGCTTGTTTTGTTTGTTGATGGAAGATTTCATAGGGTAAAGATTTACCCTTGTACAAAATAGTGACCTGCTGTTGAGCATTAACACACATTGTGACGGAAGCGTTGCGTAGAGCGTAGGAAGGGCGGTCCGTCTGGATCTGATACACCACTTTTTCAAACTGAACGGTCAGGTTTTTTGAGATTGTGCGCGTCTCCTGCCAGGTCAAAATGGTGTTCAGATCGTCTTTTGGGGTCAAGGCACGATGAGCGTTACTGGAACTACGCGGCTCCACTGCAAAGCGTTGGTTGAAGTCTGCCATGAACTCAGGCAGGTAGGCATTGCCATCCGTCATGGTCGATTTCCCGCGCAGACGTAACTCTTTGACCAAACGGTCTTGCAGGGTCTGAATGACCCGTTCTACACGTCCCTTGGCTTGAGGTGTATTGGCACAAATGATTTGAATATCCAAGTCTTGCATGGCGCGTCCAAACTGGGTCAGCGCCTCTCCTGCCCCTGTCGAAGGCTGATTGACCCGAAAAATACCATGCTTATCGCTGTAGAAGGCAACTGGCTTGCCATGTTGCTCGAAATAGCTCCGCGCAGCTTCACTGTAGCTGAAGAAGCTCTCGTTTACGGCAAAATGCAATTGTTGTAGTTTCCCGCTGGCATCGTCGATAAACACCAATAGCACACAGGGCTCTCCGCGTCCTTCGAACCAGGCATGGGGTGAACCGTCGATCTGCACCAGTTCGCCCACACTCGCTCGCCTTTCCCGTAATTGGTGGACTACCGCTTTCTTTGCCTTGCGGGCTTTCCATAGCCCTTCCCCAATCATCAGTTGCCGCACACTTTCCACCGAGATATTGAGCTTCTCTTTTTCCACCAACTTTTCTTGTGCCAGCGTCGGACCAAACCCCTTGTATTTCCCCTTCATCAGTTCCAACGCTTTGCTCAACACTTTTTCGTCCAGACGGTTGTTCTCCTTCCGTCCCCGGTGTTTGGACACCAGTCCTTTGGCGCCCTCTTGGCGATACAACTTCAACAAGCGTTTGATCTGACGCACTCCCACCCCCAGCATTGCGCTCGCTTCTTTCTGGCTTAGCCGTTTTTCCTCCAACTTTTGCATCACTTCCAACCGGCTGATTTCCTTCGAACTCATTGCGATCGTCTCCATTTTCCTGCCTCCCGAAGGGGACATTTTATCTTTGCGGAAATGGGACATTTCTACTTTGCGTTAACATTACTAAACACGCCCTTGACTCTTTCCCCTCTCCGTCATAAAATCTCGCCCAACATACAAGCAAAACGCTGACGAGGATGAGTACACTTCAAAGCGATTTCCAGAGAGCCGAGCGGAAGACGGTGCAAGCGAGGCAAAAGCGCAGAAGTCGAATGGACCTCCGAGTTGTGAAGAGAAAGTGCTGAGGCATGAGTACCAGAGACGGGAACTGCACCCGTTACCCCGCAGAGTTTCTTAGTAGATAGAGATTAGATATTCGAGACTAGATAACTAGTCCACTATCGAACTAGCAAACTAAAAGAGTGACGCTGGCTTCCTTTCCCTGTTGCATCACACAGGGAATTTTTGTTTATAAGGCAGGCGTTTAACTTGGGTGGCACCACGAGATTCCCCTCTCGTCCCAATGGACAGGAGGGGATTTTAATTTAATTCTTCGTGCCAAAACCACTCACCACAGAGGGCACGGAGATCACAGAGATTTTTAAAAGATTTTCTCCGTGCGCTCTGTGTTCTCTGTGGTAAAGATGAAAGGAAAATTATGCTACTTGAATCAACTACCGTCCAAACCATCATCCGCGAAATATCCGCTGACCTCGAGACCCCCGTCAGCCTGTATCTCAAACTGCGCGGAGACGGCGCGTCGTTCTTGCTGGAGTCTGTCGAAGGCGGCGAGCGGATTGCGCGCTATTCGTTCATCGGAGTCCAGCCGCGCGCGGAATATATTTTGCGTGGTGAAGAAATTGAGATCAAAGATGAACGCGGTTCGCGCACCACACACGTCAATGGTGACCCGACCCGTTTTTTGCAAAATGAAATGGATCGCTTTCCTGCCGTCCGCGTGCCGAACGCGCCGCGCTTCACGGGTGGGTTGGTGGGCTTTCTCGGGTTCGAGTCGGTTCGGTTTTTTGAACCCACTCTCAGCGCGAAAATGAAGCGTGGTTCACTTCCCGATGGCATCTACATGCTGGCAGATACCATCGTCGCCTTTGATCATGCGCGGCGCAGCATCTTCCTCATCGCCAATGTCTTGGATGGAAATGCCGAAGCCGCGAATCAAAAATTGGATCTGATCGAGTCGCGCATTCAACAGCCATTGCCGCCCGCGCCCAAAAAAGAGATCACGCCGTCGAAAGTTAAATCGAATCACACGCAGGGCACGTATGAAGATATGGTTCGTTCTGCCAAGGAAAATATTTTGGCGGGTGACATTTTTCAAGTGGTGCTTTCGCAGCGCTTCACCCGTGAGACCAATGTTGAGCCGTTCGATGTCTATCGCGCCGTGCGCCGCCTCAACCCGTCGCCGTACATGTTCTTTTTTGATTTCGGAACCGTGGACGGCGAACCGCTCTATCTGTGCGGATCGTCGCCTGAGATGTTTGTGCGTTTGGAAGGAAGAACCGCCTCGCTCCGCCCGATCGCTGGGACGCGACCCCGAGGGGCAAAGACAACGCCGCTGACGACGCTCTCGCGCAAGAACTTCTCGCCGACCCGAAGGAACGCGCCGAGCATGTCATGCTCGTTGACCTCGGACGCAACGACGACTCGGGCGCGTGTGTGAATATGGCACCGTGCGCGTTTCGGATTTTTTCACGGTTGAAAAATATTCACACGTCATGCACATCGTCTCGCATGTGGAAGGGAAGTTGAAACCTGAACTGACCGCGTTCGATCTGGTGCGTGCTGCATTCCCTGCTGGCACAGTCAGCGGAGCGCCGAAAGTCCGCGCCATGGAGATCATCGCCGACCTCGAACCCGATGCGCGCGGCGCATACGCAGGCATGGTCGGCTACTTCGGCTTCGACGGCGCGATGGACACCTGCCTCGCCATCCGCACCATGGTTGGGCGCGGCAATACCGTCAGCGTGCAAGCAGGCGCAGGCATCGTCGCGGATTCGAATCCCACTGCTGAGTTTCAAGAGACGGTGAATAAGGCGAGTGCGATGTTGAGAGCGATAGACACGGCAGAGGCAGGTTCATAGCATGGATGGCATGAACAAGTCCACGGTGGCGCAGATCCGCGAACGCTTTGACAAGGATGTTGAGCGCTTCTCGAATCTTGAAACAGGTCAGACCGCCACGGTCGATGCGCCGCTTGTGCTTGAAATGATCTCGCGGACTGTGGCGCTATCGAATCCATCTGCCACGCACTTGCTTGATATTGGTTGCGGTGCGGGTAATTACTCGCTGAAAATTCTCGGCTCTCTTCCAAATATGAATGTCACGCTGGTAGATTTGAGCCAGCCCATGCTGGAGCGTGCAGTGGAACGCATTCAACCTGTGACCAATGGGAAGGTTGAAGCGCATCAGGCGGATATCCGTGAGTTGGTTTTGCCTCAAGCGCAATTCGATATCATTGTCGCGGCGGCGGTTTTTCATCATCTGCGGGGTGACGAAGAATGGCAGCAGGTTTTCTCAAAATGTTACGCCGCACTCAAGCCTGACGGTTCTTTGTGGATAGCAGATTTGATCGACCATGAGGTTTCTGCCGTGCGTGAGGTGATGTGGCAAAGATACGGCGAATACCTTACGCAATTTCGTGATGAAGCCTATCGTGACCAAGTCTTTGGCTATATCGAACAAGAAGATACACCGCGCCCGCTTATGTTTCAACTTGACCTGCTCCGCAGCGTTGGCTTTCGACAGGTTGAAGTCTTACATAAAAATGCTTCGTTTGCCGCTTTTGGCGCGATCAAATAGAACAAAGGAGAACTGATGACAACTTCTTCAAAACCCCGTTTATTAACTGGTGACCGCCCCACAGGACGCTTGCATCTTGGGCATTACGTCGGCTCGCTCTCGAACCGTGTGCGACTGCAACATCAATATGAATCGTTTTTCATCATCGCAGACTTGCACACGCTGACCACCAAACCCGAACCGCAATTTATCAAAGAAGTGCCGACCTTCATCCGCGAGACTGTGCTGGACTATCTCGCCGTCGGCATTGACCCGAATGTCAGTACGATTTTTGTGCAATCGGCTGTGCCAGAAACCTTCCAGTTGAATTTGCTCTTTGAAATGCTTGTCACCGTTCCACGCCTCGAACGTATGCCCACACTCAAAGACATGGCACGCGACGCCAACATGGACTCCATGCCGTTCGGTCTGCTTGGCTATCCTGTTTTGCAAGCCGTGGACATTCTCCTGCCGCGCGCGCAAGCCGTCCCTGTTGGGCGTGACAATCAGTCGCATGTCGAACTCGCCCGCGAGATGGCGCGCCGCTTCAACAACCTCTACGGCGACGTCTTCCCTGAACCCGAACCCATTATCGGTGATGTTCCGCTTTTGGTCGGCACAGACGGACAGAGCAAAATGTCCAAGTCGCTCAACAACGCCATTTATCTCTCCGACGACGCTGAGACTGTCAAGCAAAAAGTGATGAACATGTACACCGACCCGAAGCGACTCCGCGCCACCGACCCTGGGACGGTAGAAGGCAATCCCGTCTTCATCTACCACGACGCATTCAATCCCTCTTACGCCGAAGTGGACGACCTCAAGGAACGCTATCGCCAAGGCAAAGTCGGTGATGTGGAAGTCAAAGAAAAACTTGCCCGCGCCATCAACAATTTCCTCGAACCCATCCGCGAAAAACGCGCTTACTTCCTCGCCCATCCCATGATCCCGCGCGACGTCCTCGCCAATGGCATCCGCCGCATGCAAGCCGAAGCCAAAGCGACGATGGAACTTGTCCGCGAGAAAACAGGCTTGTCCTACTCGCTTGATCTGTTTGCGGATGAATTGGATATTTTCGGGAACGAAAGTTAAGTTGAAGGTTGCAAGTTACAGGTTGAAAGTTTCTCTTAACCTTCAACCTTAAACCTTCAACTTTGAACTCAAAGCCCTTCAAACCACATGACCGTCAGAATCGGAATGATCCACGCAATGGCTTGCACGACCAGAACGATCAACGTTTCCTTCGGCTTCCTGGTGATCCACCGCAGACCAAAGAAAGCAACAATCGGCAACTCTGCAAGCATGAGCAGTTGAAAGATATGAGCAGGAGCGCCTTCATCTTGATTGTGGACAACTCCAAACATCTCCACATACCCCAGGATCATTGCCAACGCCACGAACGACATCACTAAAGGAATCCAGGCAGTCGGCTGTTTGAATAAAGATTGATTTTCAGTACTCATCGCGAAATCTCCTTTCAGAAATTATAGGACGTAGCGCAATCAATTTCAATCAAAGACTCTCACAACTTGCAACCTTCACCCTGCAACTTGTACCGCAAGAAAGGAACTATTCCATGCTAGTCCTCATCGACAACTACGACTCATTTACCTACAACCTCGTTCAATACTTCGGCGAACTCGGCGCGGATATTCGCGTGTACCGCAACGACCAGATCTCGCTGAATGAACTCATCGCCCTCAAGCCCGACCACCTCGTCATCTCCCCAGGTCCAGGCGAACCGCTCAAAGATGGCGGAGTCTCGCCCGAAGCCGTCAAATACTTCACAGGCAAAGTCCCCGTGCTCGGAGTCTGCCTCGGGCATCAATGTCTCGGAGCCATCTACGGCGGCAAAGTTGACCGTGCTCCGCGCCTCATGCACGGTAAGACCTCGCCCGTCAAACACAACCAGCAGGGCATCTTCAAAGACATCCCGACTCCCTTCGAAGCCATGCGCTATCACTCGCTCGTTGTCTACGAACCGATTCCCACCGAACTCGAAGTCATCGCCCAAACCGACGAAGGCGAAGTGATGGGACTCAAGCACAAGCAGCACCCGACCTACGGCGTGCAGTTCCATCCCGAGTCGATTCTGACCGAGCACGGCAAACAATTGCTCAAGAACTTCCTCGATATCAGAATCGCGCCTCCGCCTTCAACGGAACCCGTCATGCTCAAACCGTTCATCGCCAAAGTCATCAACCGCACCGACCTGACCGACCTCGAAGCCGAAGAAGCGATGACCGTCATCATGACAGGCGGCGCGACCCCTGCTCAGATTGGTTCGTATCTCACCGCATTGCGCATGAAGGGCGAGACCATCCCTGAGATCACAGGCTCTGTCCGCGCCATGCGTAACGTCGCGGTGAAGGTCAATGTCAACGCCACCGACCCCATCTACGACATCGTCGGCACAGGTGGCGACGGCGCACACACCTTCAACATCTCGACAGCCGCCGCGTTCGTCCTTGCAGGCACAGGACGCAAAGTTGCCAAGCACGGCAACCGCGCCGCATCCTCTCAATGCGGCAGCGCGGATGTCCTCTCTGCCCTCGGCGTCAACCTCGACCTCACGCCTGACCAAGTTGCCCAAGCCATTGAGCAGGTCGGCATCGGTTTCATGTTCGCGCCCAAGTTTCATCCTGCCATGAAACACGCCGTTGGTCCGCGCAAAGAGATGGGTCAGCGCACCATCTTCAACGTCCTCGGTCCGCTCACCAATCCTGCGGGCGCGCGCATCCAACTCACGGGCGTTTACGACGCCAAACTCACCGAGCCGCTTGCACGCGTTCTCAAAGAACTCGGCAGCCAAGCCGCGCTCATCATCCACGGCGCCAACGGTCTCGACGAACTCAATCCCACGGGCGTCAACCGCGTCAGCCATCTTCGCAATGGAGCCGTCGAAACCTACGACCTTGACCCCGCTGACCTCGGTCTCGCACCCTGCACCGTTCAAGACCTGCGTGGCGGCAACCCCGATGAATCAGCGGAGATGATGCGTCAGATTTTGAGTGGCAGCCTAAAAGGAGCAAGACGCGACGCCGTCCTTCTCAACGCCGCCGCCGCCCTCGCCGCCGAGTCAGGCGACTTCAAATCCGCGCTCGCCGAAGCCGAAGCCTCTCTCAATAGCGGCGCAGCCCTCGACAAACTCAACGCCCTTGTAGATTTCACCCACTCGTAGGGGCGACCCTTGCGGTCGCCCCCACGCCAAATAAACCATGACAAATATCTTAGAAAAAATCCTCGCTCAAAAAGAATTGGAAATTGCGGCGCTCGACTCTCAAGCCTTGCGCCGCGCCGCAGAGTCTGGACCAGCGCCTCGAAATTTTCTTGCCGCAGTAACGCGCCGCGGCGGACTCCGCCCCAGCCTGATCGCTGAACTCAAGCGTGCCAGCCCCTCGAAGGGAATCCTCGCCCCGCACCTCGACCTCTTCCAAGTTGCAGACATTTACACCCAAAACGGCGCATCCGCCATCTCCGTTCTGACCGACGAAAAGTTTTTTATGGGTAGCCTCGAAACCTTGCGCAAATTGAACGACCTTCAACGTTCAACCTTCAACGTTCAACCTGTTCCTCTTCTCCGCAAAGACTTTATCATCGACGCCTCCCAAATCTACGAAGCCCGCGCCAACGGAGCCGACGCCATCCTCCTCATCGCCGCCGCATTGCCCGACGACAAACACTTCGCTGACCTCCACGCCTGTGCCCTCAGTCTCGGACTCACCGCCCTCGTTGAAGTCCACGACGAAGCCGAGACCGAACGTGCCTTGATGATTCCAAACATCCAACTCATCGGCATCAACAACCGCAACCTCGCCACCTTCGACGTTTCCCTCACTACCACTGAACGTCTCCGCCCAATGATCCCCACCGACATCACCGTCGTCGCCGAGTCTGGAATTTTCACCGCGCAAGATGTTGACCGCCTAGCCAAAGCCAACGTGGATGCCATCCTGGTAGGGGAGGCGTTGGTCACCTCGGAAGATATTCCTGCGAAAGTCCGCGAACTTGTAGGGACAGGGCTCGCCCCTGTCCACCGCCCCGAAAATGCCCCTGCCCAACCCGCCAACCAGGGCGACCGCGAGGGTCGCCCCAACGAATCATGACCATCATAAAAATCTGTGGCATCAAAACATTGAAAGACGCGCTCGCCGCCATCGAATCAGGCGCGGACTATCTTGGATTCAACTTCTATCCCAAGAGCGTCCGCTTCATCGAAAAATCCACTTGCGCTGAAATCACGTCTGTGCTGAAGCGCGAACATCTGCAAATCAAACTGGTCGGTGTGTTTGTGAATTCGCCTGTTGAAGAAATCAAAGACATTCTGCAAACCTGCCACCTTGACCTCGCTCAACTCCACGGTGACGAAACGCCAGAGATATTTGCCCAACTCGCGCCGTACGCCTTCCGGGCCTTTCGCGGAATCCCTGAATCAAATGCGGGCTATGAAAGAAATGAAGCACCGCTTATGTTGATAGACGCCGCTGTCAAAGGCGTCTACGGTGGCAGCGGCGTCACCGCCGATTGGACAGCCGCCGCAGAACTCGCAAAAAAATATCCGCTCCTGCTCGCGGGCGGACTCACCCCCGAAAATGTCGCGGACGCCGTTCGCCAAGTCCAACCCTGGGGTGTGGATGTGGCTTCAGGTGTTGAATCCGCTCCAGGGGAGAAAGATGCGGGGAAGATGAAAGCGTTCGTGAGAGCGATACTCGATATTCGAGATTCGGAATCAGCGTAGATAAATTTCCAATCCCCAATATCGAATTACGAACACTTGCACCTGACGCAAGTGCAGGTGTATCGAATATCTGATAACGGAGAACTTATGTCAACTACTGTATTACCCCACAAATTCGGTCCCTACGGCGGACAATTCGTCCCCGAAACGCTCATGCCCGCGCTGATCGAGTTGGAGCGTGAGTTCGTCTCAGCAAGCAATGACCCAGCCTTCAACGCGGAGTTTGACAAATTGATGGCGTCATTCGTCGGCAGACCCACGCCGACTGACTTATGCCAAACGTCTCTCTGAAAAATTGGGCGGCGCGCAAATCTATTTGAAGCGCGAAGACTTGGCGCACACGGGCGCGCACAAAATCAATAACGCGTTGGGACAAGCCTTGCTCGTCAAGCGGATGGGAAAGAAGCGCATCGTTGCCGAGACTGGGGCAGGGCAGCACGGCGTGGCATCTGCCACCGCTGCGGCATTGCTCGGACTCGAGTGCGTGGTGTACATGGGTTCCGTGGACATCGCACGCCAGGAGCCGAATGTCTTCCGCATGAAGTTGCTCGGCGCGGAGGTGCGACCTGTCGAGTCAGGCACGAAGACTTTGAAGGACGCCATCAACGAAGCCATCCGCGATTGGGTGACGAACGTGCGCGACACGCATTATCTTTTGGGTTCCGCATTGGGACCGCATCCGTACCCGACCATCGTGCGCGAGTTTCAATCTGTCATCGGACGTGAGGCGCGTGAGCAAATGATGATGGATGCAGGTCGCTTGCCCGATACGGTCATCGCCTGCGTGGGCGGCGGCTCGAATGCGATCGGCGTCTTCAGCGGATTTGTCAAAGATGAAGGCATTGAATTGATCGGTGTGGAAGAAGCAGGCGGCAGCGGAATCGCTTCAGGCAAACACGCGGCTCGTTTTGGTGACGCAACCAAAGCAAGAGTGGGTGTGATTCATGGAACGCGAACTTATGTTTTGCAGGATGAAGACGGTCAAATCGCGGAGACGCATTCTGTCTCGGCGGGTTTGGATTACGCTGCGGTGGGTCCCGAACATGCGATGATGCGCGACAACGAACGCGCCTTCTACACATCCGCAACGGATGAAGAAGCGTTGAACGCTTTCCAAACCTTGTGCCACACCGAAGGGATTATCCCCGCGCTGGAATCATCCCACGCTGTAGCAGAAGTCATCAAGCGCGCACCGACCATGCGCAAGGATCAGGTGATCTTGGTGAATTTGTCGGGACGGGGAGATAAGGATTTGAATACAGTTATCAAGGAATTGGGAACAAATATGTAGGGGCGGGGTTTCCCCGCCCAAGTTGATGAAACACATAAAATGGGCGAGGGGACCTCGCCCCTACGAGGAATTATTTATTATGAACCGAATCGAAAACGCCTTCAAAAATAAACCCATCTTTATGCCTTATTTCCCATTGGGCTACCCAGACTTGGCAACATCGGTAGATGTGATCGAGGCACTCGCCAAAAACGGCGCGGACTTGATCGAAGTGGGGCTGTCGTTTTCTCAGACCCGCTCGCAGATGGACCCGTGATTCAGCAAGCTACACAAATTGCATTGGAAAAAGGAATCACGGTCAAGAAATCTCTTGAAGCCGTGAAAGAACTTCGCAAACGCGGTGTGTGACATTCCGCTGATTTTGATGGGTTATTACAACCCCATGCTGGCGTATGGACTGGAGAAATTTATCCGCGACGCGAAAGAATCAGGTGCAGATGGATTTATCATCCCTGATTTGCCGCTCGAAGAAGCAGAGGAATTTACGTCTGTGGCGGGGGAGATGCCGTTGATTCAAATGCTCGCGCCGACCTCGCCCGATGAACGTATGGAAGCGATTGCCCGAAATGCAAAGGGATTTATTTATCTGGTTTCAGTTACAGGTGTGACGGGCGAACGCAGAGAAATTTCAAATGACCTTGGCGATTTGATTGCTCGCGTGCGAAGCCATACATCCGCGCCAGTGTGCGTGGGATTTGGCATCGGCACGCCTGAGCAAGCCAAACAAGTTGGGAAGATGGCAGATGGGGTTATTGTGGGAACGGCTTGCGTGAAAACTATCGGCGGAAGCCAAAAGCCTATTGAGACAGCGAAACAGTTTGCGGCGGAGTTTCGAAGCGCGTTGGATTAGTCAAAGTGATAACTTATGGAGCAGTCAAAAATCGACTGCTCCATTTTTTACTCCGAGATCGGGACGAGCGCCTTTACCGAAAGTCCATAATCCCAGCCGTCGATCTCTGGCGGGGTGATGCCCAAAGCCGTGAGCATGCTCTTGATCTGTTCGCGGTGTTCGGTGGCGTGGTTGATCACTTGAACCATCACAACCCAGGGTTCAACGAAATATTTATCCCTTGTCTGAAGCGGACTTTGAATCGGCTGTTTCTCACCCTTTGCCAATGCGAGTAATCCCTCTCCGCTAATGCGGGCAGACTCTTGAAGATCAGAAAATTTCACGGGGTCTGTGGGTCTTTCTTCAGGCGGTAAAGTGAGAAGAGCCAGGTATCCGCGCTGCGAACTTACAAGGTGAATTAAAGTTTTGCGAATAGTTCCTTTTGTCGTGGAATGAGGCTCGGCATCGAGCTGCTCATCGCTTAATGCGGCGCAGGCTTGAATGATAAGTTGGTTTGTCCAATTGTTGTGTTCGAATACTCTGACAAGGAAATCGCTGTTCATGTTAAAACTCCGGATGCGTTCACCACTCGAAAGACTTTAGCTCATCGGATTCATCAACTGGAAATAATTCCCATCCGGGTCTGCCAGCGTTGCAATGAAACCTTCTCCCATTTCATAAGGCTCGTGGATCACGGTCCCGCCGAGCGATTTGATGCGCTCGAACTCCTCTTTGACTTGTGACGTTTCGAAATTGATCATCATGCGCCCGGGATCTTTGGACTTTCCATCCATTTCAGAATGGGTCAGGATCCCGAAAAACGCATTGCCAACCTGCCAGCCCCAAAAGCCGTTATCAGGGTCAACCATATCTGCGGACTTGCCAAATACCTTTTCATAGAAAGCCACCAAAGCAGAGGGTTGTTTTGAACCAAGCATGACTGAATTTAAACTCAACATTTAAAATCTCCTTTTATTGATAAAGTGGATATCTCAATTGTATTACAAGGAATGGACTATTGGATCGTCCGTTCTTTTACCTCATGCTCATTTGTATATCTTCCCATCCTTTGCCAGCCATACGTCTGTGGCAAACCGCTCTATGAAACTGCGGTCGTGGACCACGGCAAGGATCGTCCCGTTGAAGTTTTCGAGCGCCTCCTCGAACCGTTCGCGCGAAGGGATGTCGAGATGGTTGATCGGTTCATCGAGAATTAGAAACGTACAACCTTGCGCGACGAGCACAGCCAATTGCAAACGGGCGCGTTCGCCAAAAGATAGTTCGCCAGATGGACGCAAAGCCGCGTCACCTTTGAAGAGGAAATAATGCAGGAAGTTTCGTGTCTCGGTTTCGTTGATATTGGAAACCATTTGTATCGTCTGCACAGCGTTGAATGTCGGATTAATTAATTCCTGTTCCTGTGCCATGTAGCCGAGTTTGGTTGCGCCGCCGAGGCGGAACGAACCTGCCAGCGGCGGAATCTTGCCGACAATCGTGCGGATAAAAGAAGTTTTCCCTGCACCGTTTGGACCCGTCAACACAATGCGTTGTCCCGCACGGATGAATAGGTTGATATCCGTCAGCAGCGGATTTTCTGGCGTGTAGCCAATCGAGAGCGAATCGGTTACCAGCACATCTTTCGATTGATGCTCAGGTGCGCCGAAATCCAGTTTGAGCTTCCATGTGCCGCGCGGCTTTTCGATCTTCTCATCGTTCAGCAATTGATCGATGCGGGCTTCGATGTTCTTGGCGCGCCCAGCCACATTCTTCGTGGCGCGGTTACCAAAGAAACCCTTTGCGAACTTGTCGCCGCCATCGGCTTTGCCGCCTTTCTTCATCACCGTCAAACTGCGGATGTGACTTGCCGCCCGTTTCAATTGCGCGATCTCATCCTGCTGATCCTGATACGCCTGCATCTGATTATCGAATTCGAGCAATTTCTGTTCGAGGTAATCGCTGTAATTGCCGTCATACGTTTTGATCGCATGCGTTGTCGAATCCAATTCGAGGATGGATGTAACCGTGTTATCCAAAAACGTGCGGTCGTGCGAAACGATTAATGATGCGCCCTTGAACTGATTTAACCAATCTTCCAGCCATTCAAGCATTTCGATGTCGAGATGATTTGTCGGTTCATCCAAAAGCAAAAGTTGCGGATCGTCGAGCAGGACTTTGGCAAGCATCAGACGGGTTTTCTGTCCGCCAGAGAGATGGGCGATGGGCGTATCAGCGGGGAAGTGGGACAAGCCCAGCGGCTCCAACACCGCCGACGGTTGGATGCTGTTTTCTGTGAGTTTGTGCAACGCTGAATCATATTGCGCCTGCAGCGCAGCGTCGTTCGGGTTTTGAGATAACGCCAGCGCAAGCGACTCCACTTCCAGCGCCGGGTCGGTTTGGGAATCTGAATCAAGCCCGAGCGCGGAGTGAAGCGTCTGCTGCGGGTCGAAGTCGATTCCCTGGGCGAGATAGCCTATCCGTAGATTTGGGCGCGTCGAAGCGACATCCCCTGAATCAGGATGTTCGAAACCGGCAAGGATGCGCATGAGCGTGGTCTTGCCGGAGCCGTTCGCGCCGATGAGTCCGATGCGTTCGCCTGTGCTGATATTGAAGTTGATGTTTTTGAGAACGGGCTGGATGCCGAAATTTTTATTGAGGTTGTGAATACTAAGCATGATGACACCTGTAGTTAAAAAGAAAACCGAGGGCAAGCCTCGGCTGTGTTAAACGCCAATGGGGAGTGCCCTGAAATATTGGTTTAACTACTTGCTGTCTGTCATTCGCTGGGTATCCTTCTTGAGTAAAACTTCGTGTTCATTATACCGTGCTGGGGTAAACTTGTGAACGTTTTGCGCGTCTGAAAGACATCCATTCATTAAAGAGGTTTATATGACAAAGAAGATCCTTGCAGTGCTGGCGCATCCTGACGACGAGTCCTTTGGCTTGGGCGGGACGCTGGCTCTGTATAACCAGCGCGGGTGCGAAACGTATTATGTCTGTGCCACACGCGGTGAAGCGGGTTCAGTAGACCCGGAATTTTTGAACGGTTATAAAGACACAGCGGAAATGCGCACGAATGAATTGATGCGCGCCGCGAAGGAACTTGGTTTGAAGGAAGTTTATTTTCTCGGATACCGCGATTCGGGCATGCCCGGCATGGAAGCGAACGAACATCCGAATGCGCAGATCAATCATCCCGTAGAGGAAGTGGCCGGGAAGGTTGTGAAATACATCCGCGAGATCAAACCGGATGTGGTCATCACTTTTGACCCGATTGGCGGGTACAAGCATCCCGACCATATTCATATTCACAAAGCAACAGTCCTTGCTTTTGCGAATGCCGACGATGAGAACTTCCACCCGGAAGCGGGTGAAGGTTTTAAACCAAGCGCGCTTTATTTTCAGGTCTTCCCGCGCTGGTTTTTACGCGCGGCGACTCGATTGATGCCGTTGGTCGGTAAAGACCCCACCAAGTTTGGTCGCAATGGCGATATCAATTTGAAGGAACTTGCGGAGGTGGATTTCCCTGTGCATGTGCGCATTCCCACCCGATCCGTTTCGGAGATCAAGAGCAAGGCGAGCGCACAGCACGCGTCACAGGGCGGCATTCAAATGCGGCGCGGATTGATGGGATTCGTAACACGCGTTTTCGGCGAACGCGAAGATTTCATGCAAGCCTATCCGCCGTTGGAGAATGGTGCCAAACGTAAAAGCGATCTGTTCGATATTTGATCTGTCACGTCGAAATAATGGGTTGAACAGCAGATAAAATACAATAAATAGTACAAAAGACATCTATTCTCCATTTTTACATCATGTTAGGATTGCGAAAATCTTTCTGGGAATTCGCTTCCAAAAGGAGAATTTGATGCCTGAGAAACGAACCGTTCCGCGAAAAAAAATTGATATGTACATGCGTGTCATAAACGATGACACAAGTGAAATACTCGGTCATATGGTGGAGGTCAGCAAGACCGGGTTGCGTTTGGAGACAGTCGGTCCGCTGCCATTGGAAAAGGATTTTTACCTGCGCATCGAGTTGACCGCTGATCTGGGTCCCATGCCGTTCATCATTTTCATCGCGCGAACCAAATGGTGCAAGATGGATGCAATCCAACCCAATCTATTTCAGGTGGGGTTTGAAATCATCGAAATGGTGGAGGAAGACCGGCAGGCTTTCCTCCGCATCATTCAAAAATATACCGGATAAAAAACAGGAGCGGGTTAACCCGCTCCTGCGTTTTCCAGAACGATGTTCGGCTTTTTCCTGTGCCAATCCGTTGCTTCCTGATAGGAATACCCGATCCGCAATACGCCTGATTCATTCCATGCGCGCGAGACGATCTGCAAACCGATCGGCAGCCCTTCAGAGTCAAATCCGCAGGGGACGGAAAGCGCGGGAAGACCGGTCAGGTTGAACGGCGAAGTGAGGCGGGTCAACAGCCGCGCACGTTCGACGGCATCCTCTCCTTCAAGGATGGGCGCGGTGATGGGAGTGGTGGGGAGAATGAGCACGTCGTACTCTTCGAATAAAAGATCGCATCTTCTTCGGACTATGGCTTGAGTGCGCCTCGCGAGCGAATACTCGCTGGAAGTGAATGCAGCCCCCGTCTCCAGCCGTTGACGGACGTCCGCGCCGAACCAGTCGGGGTGTTCCTGCAGACGTTCGCGGTGGAATGCGGCGCCGTCTGCCTGGGTCATGATCGAATTGGCAATTGCGCCTTCATGGAGAAAATCCATGTTGACTTCTTCGATGATGGCGCCTTGCCCCGCGAGCACATCGGCCGCCTTGCGGACAGCTTCCAGCACTTCAGGGCTAGTCACTTCTTCCACGAAATTGCCGATGGCAAACGCCACTCTGCGGTCGCGGATGGTGTCGCGCATGTGACTGGAGAAATCGCCGGGCAGCGTTTTGAAGGATGCCGGGTCTTCGCTGTCGTATCCGCCCATGATTTGCAGCATCAAAGCCGCATCTTCAACCCGTTTGGTGATGGGACCGGCGTGGTCGAGGTTCCATGAAAGGGGCATGATGCCGCGCAGACTGATCCGTCCGTAGGTGGGTTTGAGTCCAACAACGCCGCATAAAGATGCCGGGATGCGGATCGATCCGCCGGTGTCGGTGCCGAGGGCGGCGAGGGACATGCCGGTTGCAACTGCAACTGCGCTCCCGCCGGAAGATCCGCCCGGGGTGCGGGTTACGTCCCAGGGATTTTTGCACGCGCCAAAATGCGGGTTGTTGTTGGTCACGCCCAGCGCGATCTCATGCGTGTTGGTTTTGCCGATGATATATGCCCCGGCTTGTTTGATCTTTTCCACCACGAAGGCGTCTTCAGTTGGGACATGGTCAGCGAAGAACTTGGATCCACCAGTTGTGCGGATGCCCTTGGTATCGTAGAGATCTTTGACTGCAATGGGGATTCCCAATAAAGGCAGGTGACGATCAGGTTTGATTTCCTCGTCACTTTTGGGAATTACGGTGATAAAAGCGTTAAGCGTCGGGTTGAGCCGCTCGATTTGCTGGTAGCAAGCTGCGGTGAGGTCAGAAGCGCTGATTTCCTTGCTCTTGATCAGTTCTCTCTGTTCAGATAAAGTCAGGGAGTCAGGGTTCATAATCCAAATATTATATACAAGGGAGAAAAATTCTCCATAGCCTATGGGTACTGAAAAAGTAGGTCACGCCGAAGCGTGACCTACAATTTTGTGGGTTGATTTTAGGTTAGAAGAGACCGACCACTTTGCCGGTTTCGAGGTCGAGGTCAACATCGTAGAATACCGGGCGGGTGGGCAGACCGGGCATGGTGCGCATCGTGCCGAGCAGTGGATAGATGAAGCCCGCTCCTGCGGATGCGCGAACGTCGCTGATGGTCACGCGGAAGTTGCGCGGTGCGCCTTTGAGATCGCCCTTGTCGCTGAAGGACAGGTGGGTCTTCGCCATGCAAAGGGGAAGTTTCGAGAAGCCAAGCTTGGTGAACTGCTCGATCTTCTTTTCGGCTTCTTCGCTGTAATCCACGCCGTCGGCGCGATAGATTTCCTTTGCAATGATCTCGATCTTCTCTTTGATGGAGAGGTTAAGGTCATAGAGGAATTTGAAGTTGCTGGGCTGTTCGCAGGCTTTGACGACCGCTTCAGCGAGTTTGACTGCGCCTTTGCCGCCTTCCATCCAGTGGCGGGAGACGACCGCGTCCATTGCGCCGGCTTTGAGCGCTGCCTGGCGGACCATCTCAACTTCTGCGGGTGTGTCATTGGCAAACGAGTTCACAGCCACGACAACGTTCACGCCGTATTTGAGCGCGTTCTCGATATGCTGGACCATATTGGGCAAGCCCTTTTCCAGCAGTTCGAGGTTTTCTTCGGTGTATTCAGGTGCCAGCGGTTTGCCAGCCACGACCTTCGGTCCGCCGCCGTGCATCTTGAGCGCGCGGACAGTGGCAACGAGCACCACAACATGCGGGGTCAGACCGGAGTAGCGGCACTTGATGTCCATGAATTTTTCCATGCCGATGTCTGCGCCGAAGCCGGATTCGGTGATGACATAATCCGCGAGTTTGAGCGCGATCTTGTCCGCGATGATGGAGGATTGTCCATGGGCGATGTTGGCGAACGGTCCTGCGTGGACGATGGCGGGAGTGCCTTCGAGAGTCTGCATCAGGTTCGGTTTGATGGCATCCTTCATCAAGACGGTGAGCGCGCCGGCAACACCGAGGTCTTCGGCGGTGACGGCTTCGCCCTTGCGGTTGACCGCAACGACCATGCGTCCCAATCTTTCGCGCATATCCTCAAGGCTGGTGGTCAGCGCGAGGATCGCCATGATCTCGGAAGCGACGGTGATGTCGTAGCCGGATTCGTGTTCGAAACCGACTTCGTCCTTGCCCAAGCCGACCTTGATGGTGCGCAGCATGCGGTCATTGATGTCAATGACGCGGCGCCATTGTACGCCGTCATAGCCAACATCCAGACGGGCGAAGCGGCTTCTCTCTTCGGGAGTCAGCTTGTTGGGGTCGGTCTTGTTAATGCCGAGTTTCTTCAAGCGGCGCAGCATGGTCGGCGAGAATTTGCGCGAGCCGTCCTTTGCGGGCGGGCAGAGCGCGTTGAAGAGTTTTTCATCATCTTCAGTCTTGGCTTCGTGCATGATGCGCACATCCAGCGCGGCGGCACACAGGTTGTGCGCGGCGGTGATGGCGTGGATGTCACCGGTCAGGTGCAGGTTGAAATCTTCCATCGGGATGATCTGCGAATAACCGCCGCCGGCAGCGCCGCCCTTGATACCAAAGGTCGGTCCCTGCGAAGGCTGGCGGATAACGGTCATCACTTTCTTACCGAGATGCGCGCCAAGCGCCTGTGACAGACCCACAGTGGTCGTGGTCTTGCCTTCGCCAAGCGGGGTGGGGGTGATGGCGGTCACGTCGATGTATTTTCCGTCCTTGCGTTTGGCAAGTCGGTTGAGGACTTCAAGTTTGATCTTGGCTTTGTAAGGACCGTAGAGCTCGAGTTCGCTTTCCTTGATGCCGAGTTCGTTCGCGATTTGCAGGATCGGCTTAAGTTTTCCCGCCTGTGCGATATCGATATCTGAAGGTACAGGTTTTAACAGTTTCAGTTTTGTTGGCTTGAATGTGTTGGCAGCTTTGACAGGAGCCTTTTTCGCGACTTTCTTGACAACTTTCTTCGGCGCGGCTTTCTTTACGCTTTTTTTGCCGGACTTCACTTTGCTTGCCATAGCGTCTCCTTGAAATTATATATAATTAACTCTATCCAATTATCAGACAAATTTACAAAAAATCAAGAGCAATTCGTCATTTTTTCGTCATATTAGGTGGTTAAAAGCGTCCCAACATTTTCTCCCTGAAGAGCGCGGGTAAGCAAACCTTCCTTTTCGGCGGAAAAAATTTGTACGGTCAACTCTTTATGGTTTTGGATGAGAGCGAGCATTTCCTCCACCTTTGCCTTCATCCCGCCCGTAACATCAGTACTCGCCGAGCCTTGGATGCCGCTCCGCATCGCTTCATAATCCGACAATTGAATCTGTTTCACAAGCCTGGTCCTCGCCGGGAAATCTCCCCACACACCGTCTTCAATGCCTGCCAGCAAAATTCGTTTGGCAGGGAATTGGTCAATGAGAAATGTGAACACATCTTCAGTGGAGAGTATCGTGCCGCCCAACGTCTCATCAAAGGCGACATCTCCCTGCACAACAGGCAGCAGGTGAGCAGTCAACGCTTTGCGCATGGCTTCGACGTTATGATGAACGACCTTGCGTTGATCCGAAACCATCGAAGCGGATGGCGGGAAGGGCATGGCAGGGATGCCCGCTTCAAGCAGCGATTGCAGGACGTAACGGTTCAACTCCGCAGCCTGATAGCGGACTTCGGTGAAGCCGAGCCATTCTTCGCGCGTATGGACACCGTCCCTTGTGCCGTGCTTTTTCGCAGCGACGTGCCCAAAGGAGCCAGATCCATGCCCGAGAATCAGGAGCAAGCCCGGGTCCGAGTCCTGAGCCGCTTTTATCTCCTGTGCAAGTTCCTTTAATTTGTCCAATCTCGGGGTGTAGGGTTTGTCTTTGTCCGTGATAAGCGATCCGCCCAATTTGAGGAGAACGAGTTCGTTGGTCATGTGGCATGTTTTACCACCAATGAATGGACTTCGGAAGTGCGAAAATCTTGAAATTCTTCTCTGTGGCTTATCGTATCGCGATGCTATAATTTTGGCATGGATATTCGTACCGGCGTTATTGTTCTGGCTTTATTCGCAGTATTGGGGGCGTTTCTTTCCATTCGCGGCGCGGTTCGTAGTATGCAAACTGCGCGGCGGATTTCGTTCTACAGCCTGCGCCGGAGGCATAACGCCACAGCGTGGCGATTGCTAATCTTCGCCTTCTTTTTGATCGTCGTTGCATTTTGGTTCCCGACAGGCGGTGCGCAGGTAATCTATCAGGTCTTTCCGCCGTCCGCCACACCGTCGTTGACACCGACCATTACGCTCACTCCGACCATTACATTGACTCCAACCATGACAGTGCCGCCCACGTTGACAGTGACGCCGCTCGTTTCCAATACACCTACGTTGACCTCCACGCCGTTCCTGCCGCTTGCCATCGAAGCTCTCTTTGCCGGACCTGTCACTCCGAACCCTGATTCAGTATTTACAGCGATCCAATTTTCAACCGAATTCGATGGCGTGAATTCTGTCAACCCGAAGACGGTTTTTGAACTTCCCATCGATACGATGTATGGCGGATTCGATTACAACAACACACTGCCCGGAGTTCAATGGAGCGCATTGTGGTACCGCAACGGCGAACTGGTTTGTTATGAAACCGAACCCTGGCGCGAAGCCTGGGGCACAGGCGGAATCGGCGGCTATACCTCGTGTTCCTCTCCATTAGGTGGATGGCAGGCTGGCAACTACGAAGTGCAGATATTCATGGGCTACGAATGGAAAGTAGTAGGGCGTTTTACCGTATTGGAAAATCTGACGCCCACTGCACCAACCGGCACGCCGAACTTGTCCACTACCGAAACGCCAACGGCGACGCCGTAGCATAGAAATCCAAAATCAAATCAACAGGAATCCAAATGACCGAAAAAGCTTTTCAAGATTACTATCCAGACCATTTGTCTCATTGTTATGGCTGTGGAAGATTAAACGACCTTGGTCATCAGATCAAAAGTTATTGGGATGGTGATGAGAGTGTGGCGCATTTTCAGCCTGAACCGCATCACACTGCCATTCCCGGTTATGTTTACGGCGGACTGCTTGCTTCCCTCATCGATTGTCACGGCACAGGGACTGCCGCTGCGGCGGGATACCGCGCTGAGAACCGCGAAATGGATACCGAGCCGCCGCTTCGTTATCTCACCGCATCCCTGCACGTGGATTACCTCAAGCCCACGCCTTTGGGACCGATCCTTGAAATCCGCGGGAAAGTGAAGGAAGTAAAGGGTCGCAAGGTCGTCATCGAAGAATGGATTCAGGTGAACGGCGAAATTACCGTCCGCGGAGAAGTTGTCGCTGTGCAGGTGCCGGATAGTCTGGTATTGGAATTGTTGAAAAAAGGCGGGGAATAAAGCAGGAAAAGAATCTATATCACAAGAGATGGAAAATGAAAAAGATAAAAAGTGTAATTCTGGGGTTAAGTATCCTGTTGCTTGCGGGCTGTGGGAACAGCGTGCCTGACGAGATCCGCTACAAGATGATGGGTTCTGAAGATGTCCCGTCGGATTGGGTCATCTTCAACGAAGATTCCGGCGAGGACTGGGGCGGGCAAATGTATAACGTCCACTTTGGGTACGGCTCCGAACCGGAAGACCCCGCCGTCGAACATCAACTGATTATTTACACAGACTCGGCGGAAGCTATCGCAGGGTTTGAAGAGTATCGAGATTTTATTTACGTGGAAGGCTGGTCAAAACCGGTTGAAGCTGATTTCGAACCCGCGTTACCTGATGACAAGCTTGAGTATCAGTGCGCCGAATTAAAGATCAATTCGGAAATGACTTATAACTGTTTTGTTCTGCAGCAGCATGAGAATTACGTCTCTGCGATCGGCGCGCGGCTTGGAAAATCCATCACCTTTGATGTGCTCAACTCGACCCTCCGCTCGATAGATGCAAAATTGAACGGCGGCAATTGATCGGTTTTCAAAAAACACCCCGCGAAATTTTCGCGGGGTGTTCGTTTTTAAATTGCCCATTCCTTTTTTCGCACGTTCACTTCGTTGGCGATCTCGCCTGCCAGCCGCGCGTTATTCAGCAGCAAGGCAAGATTGGTCTTGAGCGATTTTTCTTTGGTTAACTCGCTGATGCGGGACAGCAGAAATGGCGTGAGCGCCTGACCGTGGATTCCCTGCTCCATCGCTTCGGCAGACGCTTTGGCAATGACCGGCTCCATTTCGGACTTTGGAATTGAATCAGTTTCTGGAACCGGATTCGTCACGAGGACCGCGCTCCGCAGACCGAGGCTCCAATGGGCTTTGGCGAACTCTGCGATCTCTTTCGGCGAATCCAGCCGCGCGCTGACGTTGAGTCCGCTTTCGCGGGAATAGAAGGCGGGGAATTCATCCGTCTTGTAGCCGATGACGGGGACGCCCATTGTCTCAAGATATTCGAGCGTGGCGGGGAGGTCGAGAATCGCTTTTGCTCCCGCGCAAACGACGATCATCGGGGTTTCGGCTAGGGCTTTCAAATCCGTGGAAATATCGAAGGATGATTCTTTATGCACACCGCCGATTCCGCCTGTGGCAAAAACTTTAATATTGCTCATATTCGCGGCGAGCATCGTCCCTGCGACGGTTGTGCCGCCGTTTGCTTTTTTGACGATGGCTGTCGCGAAGTCACGGTGACTCACTTTCAGCGTGGATTCGCTTTCAGAAAGCTGAACCAGTTCCTCGTCTGAGAGTCCGAGGCGGATCTTTCCGTCAAGCAATGCCACGGTGGCGGGAGTCGCTCCGGTCTCGCGCACTTGCTTTTCCATGTCCCGCGCCAGTTCCAAATTTTGGGGGTGTGGCAGTCCGTGTGTGATGACAGTTGATTCGAGTGCAACAATAGGCGCGCCCATACTGAGCGCGCGCGTGATCTCGGGGGAAAGTTCGATGTGGGGATGTTTCATGATTTGCCTTTAAGATAATGGAATAAGTGATAGTCGATGTCGCCCAGCGCCTTGTTGATCCTGTCGATATCTGCCTGTTTTTCGATGGACGATCGGTTTTCTTTTGCGATCAGATCACGCGCGGCAATGAACTCGCTGCGGAAGGCTCTGAGGATTTCCAGGGCAATTGTGTTGGCATCACGTTGATTGGCAGCGCTGCTTGAGAATCTTTGCTGCAGCATGGGGCTGTATGCGATATCGGGGTTGTCTTCGATGATCTTCGCCAGTTCGATATATTCCTTTTCAGAGAGTCTGCGGTTGGAACCTGAACTGCTCGATTTGCTGTAGTTGGAGACAATGACATTATTGACAATGTCCATGAGCTCTTCCATTTGGAAGCGCTTGGCGGAGCGTTCGATCGCGCCCCTGCGCCGGTCGTTGTCCTTCATCAGCGTCCATGCCCCTTTGAGTTCTTCAAGGATCATGTCGGATGGTAATTGCCATGTGCCGATGTCGATCCAATGAATGGCAACGCCGATCTTTGCCGCCTTTTCCTTGAACTCCTTGTTGAAGAATTGCGATGTGATCTTTGAACGTGATTCGAAATTTGGCGTTTGCATTGTGCCCATATTTTTGGCAACGGTCTGTTCGCCTGTCATTTCAAAACGCATTTGTGTGTTGGCGGCTTCGTTCTCGCTAAAATTTTCGATCTCTTTCTGGCTGATGCTGGCGAGGATCTCGCTTAGGTTTCGAGAGGTGATGAGGTTTTCCAATTCGCCGGTTACGAGCGGAATCACGGTTGTGTCCCACGGGAAGGAGACGCCCAAAACTTTCGACGGCGGCGGCGTGATGATGATCTGATCGTACACAAGTGAATAGACCGCTTTTTCCTGAAAGTGATAGGGATCATTTTCAGGCGCTTCGTCTTTCGGTTTGCGCAGGATGCTGAAGAGCACTTTGATATCGAGCGCCTCGATCGGGATGCCGTCCTTGGTGCGTGATTTGACGGAGAGTCCGCGCACGAACTGATCGCGCAGGTTGATGATGGCGTATTCGCGTTTGCCCACCTCGTCATATTTGCCGATCTCGCGGATGCGTTCGAATCTGCCAAGCCGCCACGGTTCGCCGCGCGGGTGGATGATCTCTGGGGAGCCGTCCACGTTTTCGAGCAGAGCCACACTGTCGAGATTGACCTGCACATAGCCCGGTCCGCCGATGAGGATGATGGGGGAGAGTTCGTCCTTTTCGGAGATCTTTCCTTCGTTGATGGTTATTTGTTCCGAACCGTGTCCGAATGCCAGGTCTTCGATAAAGTCGAAGGCGATGGTTTCATCTTCAAGTTCGTAAATGTCTGCAAGATAAGAGGCTGCCTTTGCCTTTGCAAGCGCATACGCCACGGCAAGCAATGGCAGGTATTTAATGAAACTGAGCACGAGGACGGCCAGCCGTTGTATGTTGTTCTGCGCAAGAAAAATGAACAACACCATGGTGAATCCGCTGAGGATGAACCATACCGCAAGGCGGAGATATGTGCGCATCTGGTTGCGGTATTCAACGCCTTCGTCCGTCAATGCAAAGAGGCGCGGGATGACCTGATCACGCTGGAAGACCGGGCGCTTCATGAGCCCTTCTCTTTCCGGTGTAATTCTGAATCCAGTTTTTTAACCAGCATCCACTTCCAGATCTCGTCCAGCCTTTTGATCTCTTCTTCCATTTCGTTATTCGCGCGGCTTTCGATGAGTATCGTCTCCCGGATGGGTTCGATCAACGCTTGCAACGTGGAAAAAATATCCTGCGGCGCTGCACTTAGATTCCCGAAATGTTGTGAGGCAATTTTTCCGAATTGTTTTGTGGCGTCACTTCGCGCAGCCGTTTCGACCAATTTCTCACGTTCGTTTAGCAGGTCTTCGTCCCGTCTGGCGATCTTGGTCCACTCTGCGCTCCAATTCTTGATGGTTTGTTCTTCGATGGCGCGGTCGAAAATGACGTTGTGAATGCGGACATCCAATATTTCGAGTCCGCGTTCAACCAATTGCTGATATTCAAGGCTGGTGAGTGCTGCGCCGGTGGGAATGCCCGTGTCGTCCATTTCGATCACTTCAGGGCGTTTCACTCTTCTATTTATCATTTCCTGTATTGTCTGCAAGCCGCTGACGCCTTCAGCTTTGAATAGTTCCTCCAATTTGAACTTGCGGACGTATTCGCGCCAAAGGTTCACGACAAGATGCGCAGGCAGGCGATTCCATTCCATGCGTGTGCGTTTATTATCGGCGGTGCCGAGCTCGATCACTTCGCGGGTTACGGCGTTAAGCACGGCGGCGGCGTTGTATCCGTACTGTGATACCACTCCGCTTTCGGATGCGCCTTTTTCTTCAGGCTGCTTGACCCGGAACTTAATACTGATGGTGGGGGAGATATCAAATCCATCGCGCGTTTGACCGGAAGTCTGCTGGAGGCGGTTTTGTGATCCGTTATATTTTTTCGGGTCTGAAATTGGGACTGGATTTAGGAAGGGCTGGTCGCTCGTGAGCGGACCGATGAACTGCCACTGCGTCCGCAGGTCGACGCCCTCGCCTCGGGCGATCTTCTCCCGTCCTTTTGTGAAGCGGATACCGGGTCCGGCTGGACCGGTGATCTGCGTCTCCGTTTGGAGTACGATGGCGCTGGCGGTATCTAACACGATCACGCCGGGACCTTTTTTATCCGTTTCCCCTTCGTGTTGGATCACCCGTCCGTTTTTGACGAATAGGATCGGTCCGCGGCTGCCGGTGAAGCTGTTGACGCGGGTGAAGATCTCCTGCCTGTCCTTCGGGTTTTGGATCGGCAGGACGAATTGCGAGAAAAAATACACCAATTTGTCGACAATATAACCCGCGGCGATGAAATCCACGATCAAGACGAACCCGGCAATGACGAGCGTAATGATCGAGTAATTGAATCCAAGCGCCCACAAGACACCGTGAAAAATGACAGTTGTCGTGAAAAGTACCCCCGTCGGCGTTTGCAAGAATGAACCGATTCCGCTAAAGAGGCTTCTCATGGTGGGATGATTCTAAAGCAAAATTGGATATTGTGGGATTGAAATTAGCTTGCAGGGATTTAAACCGGTTTTTTTCCTGTAAATAACCTGTAATTTTTGTTTTCGCACCGTACAGGTAAAATAATATCGACACTTGTTGTCGGAAATAGGGTTATTTTGTTTTATAATCTCTTATCTTTTTTTACCTCGCCAAAGTAAGGAGTAAGACATGTCCAACGTAAGTGATATCAAACCCTGGTTTCGTGAAGACCTTGCCAGGACGCTAATGAGCATATATTTCGCATCAGCTTCCAACGGCACCCAGCGAACCAGTGATAACGAAAATTACCGGGTCGGATTTGCAGCCGCATTGTCAAGCGTTGCATTGGCAGTTGGTGTGAACCCCGAAAGTTTTCTCGCCCCCGAAGATATCCAAAGACTTCGAAGCACTACCAGATAAATAATTAATTTGGATTTTATTGTTGAGGTCCACCGGGCGGTAATTGTTCCGGTGGATTATTTCCGTTTTGGGGAGTGTTCCCGCCCTGACCACCTTGTGTCTGCAGCCAGTCTCTTAGCAGGTTAAAAAACTCCATGGGGATAATGTATTTTGTAGAAGCACCCTCTCCGATTTTTTCAAGTGTATCGAGATACTTCAAGTTAAACGCAATTGGATTCTGTGCCATGCCTGCACCAATTGTCAAAAACTGTTGCAGGGACTTTACTTTTGCCTTTGAGCGAGCGCGTTCAGATTCACTCTCCAAATTTGCCCGACGGCGGTTTTCTAGTTGCTTCATCATGCTGTCTGAAGGCTGAAGTTCGCGGATCTCGGTGTTGTTGATTTGCACACCCCAATCTGCAACTTTGTGTTCAATACGTGCGCGGATGAGTGTGTTCAAAGCGCGCTGTCTTTCGATGGCATCATCCATGTTGTATTCTGCAATGGTGGAACGTAGAACAGCAGCGGAAAGAGTTGAAACAGAATCGTCAACACTCGAAACTTTGGTTAGGCTGGGAATCGGATCATCAATTTGCCAGGACATGTAAAACCCAGCCGTAATTAACATCTTATCGCGGGTAAGGCAGGGCTCTTTTTTGATTTCAAGCGGACGTTCCCGCAGATCCACTTTTTTGGGGTGTTGAATCAAAGGAAGAAGCAAAAAATGACCTGGTCCCTTTTTGGAAATAGCTTCACCAGATTGGAAGACGACAATACGCTCATTTTCTATTACATGATGATAAGAAAGCTTGACATAAATGGCAGATAGAATAAGCCAAGCCACCCAAATGGCAGTTTGGTACACCCGTTTTTCCACTGATACATAATTGTAGCCAAATGTAAGAATAAAAGTGGCAACCGCTGCAATGAGAAATAACATTGCAGGCAGGGTCAGCCAGATGAACATCTCCGTCCAGTTAGAGAAGAATGGCGGTTTAACCTTCTTTTTAAAATCCTTGGAAGTGGGTATTTCTTCTGCTTCATTGGCAAGAATCCCTCGCTTATTAAGATATTCCACGCCTGAAAAATCGATCATGAATTTGGAATTCTCATTCTTTGCGTACTTGTTTGACTGTAAAGTCTGCAATGCCTCCCAAACACTTTCCTTCGAGCGGTCCATTGTTTTAACCAGATCATGGAATGAAAACTGTTGTCCGCCTGACAATAGTAAAAGCACCCAAAAGGCAATAGGGTCAAGTTCGTTGGGGTCGTTAAACATGATTTCCTCGATGTTGAGAATGCTATGGCCTGCGCCGTTGATTTTTGAGGCAGAACAGTATATAAATCCCGCCCAGAAAAAGTCGTTTAATAGTATATAAGAATTGAAAGGACTATTCAAGTGCCATTTGTCTCGAATTCGAAAAAGTTTGCTGTTGAATTTCATTGCCATACGAACGCATCCAAAGATTCGTTGACCACGCCCGGGGATTTGATCCGCGCGGCGCGGAAAAAGGGACTCGACCGGGTTGTGGTCACAGATCACAACTCCATTTTGGGCGCAAAAGCGGCTCAAAAACTGGACCCGGAGCTGATCATCGTCGGTGAGGAGATTATGACCACCCGTGGAGAGATCCTCGCAGCGTTCGTGCAGGAGGAAATTCCCGCTGGGTTGACTCCGCAAGAGACAATCCGTATCTTGAAAGAACAAGGTGCGTTCATCAGCGTTTCACATCCGTATGACACACATCGCAAGGGGGGGTGGAAGGAATCAGATTTATTGGAAATCGTCCCCTATGTGGACGCGATCGAGATCTTCAACTCACGTTGCATGGACCTGCGCTTTAATCAGCGCGCGAAGGCGTTTGCCGAAAAACACAACCTGCCCGGCACCGTCGGGTCGGATGCGCATGGAGCGTTCGAGGTGGGGAGATCGGTCAATTTGCTGGACCCGTTCCAAGGTCCAGATGAGATGCGGAAAGTCATCCGTCAGGCGAAATATCAAACGAAGTTATCTCCCTGGTGGGTGCATTTTGTCTCGCGTTATGCATCCATAAAAAAGAAAATGAGATAGGCTCGTTGTATAATTCCCATATAAATTTTGTGTGCAACGATGATTAGTGGACCAGTTGTAACCTCATCCCAACTTTCAGCGCAGCGCTTGAAAAACAGTAAGCGCCGAAAAATTTTATTGGCTTTCGTGTTGTTAAGTGCGTCGGTCTTGCTTGCCATTGGCTTGCAAGGTCTGGCATTAAAGGCTTCGGTGCCTGTCCGTTTGGCGCAAGATTCGAACACGGGTCCTGCTTCGCCATTTTTTTCGTGGACACAGGCGTTCATGGTCCTGGCATTTCTTTTACTATCTTTTTTGCTGTTATTACTGATTCCGCCAAGTTATCGAAAATGGGGTGTGGCTGTTCTTTTCATAATCTCCATTTTTCTGCTTTTCACTTATTTCTCCCCGGCGCCGTTGGTAAGGGAAAATCCCAGTACGCTTCAAACTGTGGAAACGCCGCCTGCAGTGGACGAGAACTTTGAGCAGCCATTGGATAGCGCGGATGAATTCCCGCCCTCAGAGGAATTCCAGCCTCCGCAAGTTGCGAGCTGGTTCTTATATCTGATCAGTTTGTCATTGATATTGTCGTTTGGTCTTATTGTTTGGATGGTCTATCATTGGAGGAAGTCTCAACCTGCGCCGATCATTCTTCCGCCTTTGGAGGAGATCGGCGAAGCCGCCCGCCTCGCGCTGGACGATCTGGCGGCTGGCGTGGATGAAAGAGATGCGGTCATCCATTGTTATGTGCGTATGAGCGATATTGTGCAGCACAGCCGTAATATCGAGCGCGGCGCTTCACGCACGGCAACGGAATTTGCTTCACGCCTTGAAGCTGCGGGCTTGCCCGGAGACTCGGTGCGGAGATTGACGCGCCTGTTCGAGTCGGTTCGTTATGGCGCGCGCGTATCCGGTCTGGACGAGATCGAAGAAGCGAAGGAATGTCTGACTGACATTGCGCGTTTTTGCGGAGAAAAACTATGAGCCGCCGATGGGTCTGGTTTTTGGTTGGTGGAATTTTGGCGGCTGCACTTGCGTATTTTTTGCGCGATGCGATCAATGACAGGATCGTCGTTCCGCTTGCCTATCTTTGGTGGAGGCTTGAACTTTACTACCACTCCATTACCGAAAGCACCTGGATCATGCTCGCCGTGATGCTGATCTCTTTGATCGCGTATGCAAGCATTATGGGCGACATTCAACTCTTTAAAGATAGTGGTTCCCGAAAAGTTGGATCGGTTTTGGGACCGGTGGAAGAACTATCCGGCTGGCTGGCGAAGTCTCCACGGCATACCTATTTTCGGTGGCGGGTTGCCAATCAACTGGCGAGACTGGCGCGGTTGTTCTTGATGCTGCGCGAGGGACGAAACGTCCAGCGTTGGGATGGGACGTTCGACAGTCAGGGCTGGGATCCGCCCAAAGATGTTGAATCCTATTTGCGGTATGGTCTGAACCGTTCAGTCGAAGAGTTACAGCCTTCGTCTGCGCCGTGGTCACAATCCAGGTTTGTTAAAATGAATCCTAAAAAGGCAGTTGAATATCTTGAATCCATGATCGGGGATCGCTTTGATGAAAATAAATGAAATCTCTCTTTTAGGCAGGCAGGTGATCGGTGAAGTGGAACGTGCGGTTGTGGGGAAGCATGACCTGCTCGTGATGGTGATGTCATCCGTTCTGGCGGGCGGACATGTTTTGTTGGAAGATTATCCCGGGCTTGGCAAGACGTTGATCGCGCGCAGTTTTGCCGCGTCTCTTGGTTTGGACTTCAAACGCATTCAGTTCACTCCCGACCTTTTGCCTGGTGATATCACCGGCGGTTATGTGTTCAACCGTAATAAGAACGAATTCGAATTGCGGAAAGGTCCGGTCTTCACGCAGGTCCTGCTTGCAGATGAGATCAACCGCGCATCGCCCAAGACGCAGTCCGCTTTGCTGGAGGCGATGCAGGAGGGACAGGTTTCCCTCGAAGGTGAGACTTTGCCGTTGACCGAGCCGTTCATCGTGCTTGCAACTCAGAATCCGATTGAATACGAAGGGACGTTCCCGCTACCTGAGGCGCAATTGGACCGCTTCATGGTGAAGCTGACAGTTGGTCACCCAAGCGTGGCAGAGGAGAAAGAGATCCTTCAACGCAGGCGCGAACGCAAGCAGGATGAAGTTTCGTTGCTGCGAGTTTCCAACCCTGATCAGATCATGGAAATGCGCGCCGCAGTTGAAGGCGTTTTTGTACACCCCGATCTTGAGAATTACATTGCCGAATTGGTTCATGCTACCCGTGTTGACCGCCGCGTGGCGGTCGGCGCTAGTCCGCGCGCATCGCTTGCGTTCTTGAAATTGTCTCGCGCGTATGCGGCATTGGATGGACGTGATTTTGTCATTCCCGATGACATCAAACGTTTTGCATTTGCGGTTCTGGGTCACCGCCTTTTATTACAGCCTGAGCATTGGATGTCGCAGCGCGTCAGGGGCGATATTGTCAACGAGGTGTTGAGTAAGGTAGCCGTGCCGGTCATTCAATGAAGCGTACGACCTTTCTGCTGGCGTTCGTCTTTGCCTTGTTGATCGCATCTCTCGCAACCGCGAGCGGCGGATTGCTGCTCCTTGCCATTCCTTTGATCCTGTATCTGGTCTTTGCCCTGCTGGGCTTGCCGGATGAGATCGAACTTGAAGTGAGCCGTTTGCTGGATCCAGAGCGGGCTGACCCGAATGAGCCTGTCACTGTAAGGGTCATCGTTCGCAACCGTGGCGTGGATTTATCCGAAGTCTTGATCGAGGATATTTTGCCTGACGGTCTTATTCTTGAATCCGGTTCGCCCCGTTCCCTTGTTGCATTGCCGGGCGGTGGCGAGGCTGTTTTGGAGTATGTTGTCTCCGCGCCGCGCGGTACGTATCACTTTGAGAATGTCCGCATCGAGATCGGTGATGTGCTCGGCTTGACGCGCCAGGCTGACTTCCTGCCAGCGCCGGGACAGTTATTTGTCATCCCAAACGTTCTGCGGCTAAAGAATATTTCCATTCGCCCGCTTCGTACGCGGGTGTATACGGGGAGCATCCCCGCACGTGTTGGCGGTTCCGGTTCCGAATTTTTTGGCGTGCGGAATTATCAGCCCGGAGATTCTTCGCGTATTATCAACTGGCGTGCCAGTGCGCGTCACGAAGAGATCTATTCGAATGAATATCAACAGGAGCGCGTCGCGGATGTCGGCATCGTTGTGGATGCCCGCAAACATTCGAATCTATTCGCGGGCGATCATTCCATTTTTGACCATTCTGTGGTCGCTGCGGCGGCGCTGGCGGACGTCTTTCTTTCACAGGGAAATCGAGTGGGGATGTTGATCCAGAGCTCGATGTTGAATTGGACTTTCCCATCTTATGGAAAAATTCAACGCGAACGCATCATGCGGGACCTGATGCATGCCCACGTCGGAGACAATCCAGCTCTGACGGGGCTTCATCGCCTCTCGTTCAGCATGTTCCCGGCGGAATCCCAGATCGTTCTGGTGAGTCCGCTGATAACCGACCCTTTGCTTGCTGACGATCTGGATGCGTTGATCCAATGGCGCGCGCGCGGATATCAGGTTTTGGTCGTTATCCCCGACCCGGTATCTTTTGAGTTGTCGTTGCTGCCGTCAAGTTCTGAATCGGATCTGGCAGGGCGCGTGGTTTATTTGGAACGCAAAGTGGCATTACGCCGTTTGCTTCACGCAGGAATCCATGTCGTGGAATGGGATGTGTCGAAGCCGTTCGATCAGGCTGTCAGTCCATATTTGAGCCGCCCGTTCTATACCCACCCTGTTGGAAGAATTCCATGACCCGATCCGTTTTATTTGCGAGTATCCTGCTTGGCACTGTGTCGCTTGCATATGGCTATGTCAGCGCGGAGAACACGGTTCTCGGTGCAATAATCCTTGTGTTGGGAATTGTGTGGATGTACATCCAATGGCGTGGGTCGTATCGTTTTTCGGCGGCGGGAATGACACTGGGAATGCTTGCCAGTGCCGGCGGATTATTCGTCGGCGCCGGTGCGATCTGGATGTTTGCCGGTGTGACGTTTTTCCTGATCGCATGGGACCTGACGGATTTCATCAACCGCTTGAAGTCAGTGTCTGAAATCAGTGATGTGCCGTCCATGGAGAGAAGGCATTTTTCCCGATTGGGAATATTGGTTGTGGGCGCAACGTTCCTTTATGCGATAACAGTCACTGTGCATATGCAGATCGGTCTTTGGTGGCTGATACTGCTGGCGCTTGTCATTGCCCTGGGGCTGGTCCAATTGATCTGGCGATTTAATCCGAAATAAATTCACTCGCTGACAGGTACGAAACGTTCCTGTCTTCCCAGCCGCAGATGTAATGTGTAAAAAGCAAATGCAGCGACTGCGCAGAGAACGCCGCCCACATACCAAAGCAGATTGGGGTTGAGGTTGTCGAGGATCAGTCCTGCCAGTGTGGGGGCAAAGGTGGAGGGAAGCATCCAGGTGAGACCGAAGATCGCCATGTACCGTCCGCGCATATCGGCTGGAGCGAAGTTGGCGGCGAGGGTCTGGCTGGTGGGCATGATGAGCATCTCGCCGATCGTGATGACCACGATGGCTGCCATGAACATCCAATAGGCGGATACAAACCCGAACAGGCTGAATCCGATCATATAAAAGAGTGTGCCGAGCGCCATAACCGCAAAGGGCGGACGTTCCTTGATGTTGCGTGAAACTTGAAATTGGAACAGGATGACCGTAATGGCACTGGTGGTCATGAGAAAGCCATATCCCTGCGGGTCGATGCCGTGACTGTCGCGCAGATACACGGAGAGGGAGTTGTACATCTGCTGATAGACCGCTCCCATGAGAATTGCCGCCACGATAAATGCCATGAAGGCAAAGTCCGCGAGCACGACGCCGTAACCAGAGATCGTTTTGAAGATCGATTCGTGTTGAACATTTTCCTCTTCGTGGTGCTGGGGTTTTGTTTCAGGCATATACAAATAGAAGATGACCGCGACGATGCAGCTCACGATGGCGTCCATGACGAAGAGCATCATGAAGGAGCGGCTGGCAAGGAAGCCGCCAATGCTTGGTCCGATGATCCAAGCCAAATTACGAACGACGCGCATCAGTCCAAAACCTTCCTGCCGCTGTTTTTCATCCAAAATATCCGCCATCATGGCTTGATTGGCAGGACCGGCAATATCGGAGAGGAGTCCGATGAACGCGGCGAGTGGGAAGAGCACTGCCAGTGAGTTAATGAAACCGAGCGTGAGTGTGCTGAGCGCGCTAAAGACGAGACCGAACAGGATCAACTTTCGGCGGCCGAAACGATCGGTCAACGCGCCGCCAGCCACGCTCCCAATAATGCCGAAGATGGAGAACATGGCGAGGACCATGCCTGCCTGTGTCATGCCGACGTGGAACCTGTCGGTGATGTAAAGCGAGAAGAAGGGGAAGAGCAGCGTCCCGCCGATGCTGTCAATAAAGAAGGTCAGGACGATGATCCAGAAACGGGAGGGGAATTGATGATAAAGCTTTTCGAGTCGGGTAAACATAGGGCTTGAATTATAGAACAGATGTTTTGTGTGTCAAGATAAATATGAAGGGAGGAGCGCCTACATTCGGCAGGAGGAATGTAGGAGATATTCACCACAGAGGTCACGGAGAGCACAGAGATTCACCTCTGTTTTCTCCGTGGGGAAGAATATCTTTGTCCTCCATGATAGACACTCCCATAAAGGGTTTGTTTCTTATCCGTTTGCCGTTCCCAATACAGACGTAAAACCATGCAGGAAAAAACTGCTGCCAACGACCATGACGGTCTGCTTTGGGTCGCCGCTGATGATAGACCAGTGGATGCCATATGCAACAATGGACACCCCGGCGATCACCAGCAGCAAGCCATACAAAACCATCTTGCGTTGCGCACGGGTTGGCTGCTGTCTTTGAAAGTGAGGATTCCAAAGACGACGCCAAGAATGCCCAAACCGGTCTTCCATGCCACCCATGCGAAAGTTTCATCCGAAGAGATGCAGGAGAGGATGAGCAGTACTCCCACGAGAAAATTGATCAGTGCGAGAAAGATGGAGATGACTTTCATACCCGTGCCTCCTTGTGTTGAAGTCAGGATAGCAGGGCGGAACTGTCAAAGCCTATTGAAAGTCTGTCAGAAGCTATAGTGAACTCAAGCTTTGAACCCTTTTTTACGTCCCTCGTTCAGCGACTGATATTGACTTGCGTAGAATTCCGTATATCCGCAGGCTCCGCAGATATATGCCACAAATCGGCTTTGCTCGAATTTGGGCATCCAAACGAAGGGACGGTTCGGCGGCTCCGGTTCGTGGATGTCGACATAAGGCGGGCGGTCTCCGCTGCCTTTCAGGGGAACTTCGCTCAGTACCTCGTTCGAACCGCATTTGGGACAGATTCCGTTTTTCATTGAGAGCGCTCCTTTGGAGTGAATCCTATCCTTGAAGACTCTTGTTCCCAATCACCCAATGGTTGGAAATAAAAATAGGACACGGATTTTCGATGGTATACCGAGTCCTATAGTAAATCGGGAAGTGATTATTTTATTGTTTATTGGCGAGATAAAAATTTTCGATCTGACATAAATGCTGGAAGCCGAGTTTTTTATAGATATTGAATCCCATATCGGAGGATTGCAGTGTGCCGATGCGGTATCCCATCTCACGCGCATCCAGCAGCGGCTTGAGCGTGACTGCCGCACCGATACCTTTTCCGCGCGCCTCAGGCAGGGTGGATACGCTGTAGATTCCCGCTGCACCTCCGCCGAGAAAAAGGCAGGAGGTTGAGACTGGTTTTCCATTGAGATAGCCAATGTAATTTCGCATGGGAAGGTCAAAGCCTAAATTCCCCCAGGCTTCAACGATCATCGGCTGCCAGGCAGATGGAAGCCCGTATCCTGGAGTGAAAACCTTCGCCCATTCCTTCATGGATTCCACACCATCCACGATGCGGATCTCCAACCCATCTACTTTTGGCGCTGAGGTGTTCAGATCGTTTAAGTCCAACGCCATGCCCGGCGTATCTTGTGAAAATCCAAAGCCGTGTTTTTTGAGCGTGGATTCCCAATCAGCGGGTTTCAAATTCGGTGCGACCCAAAACGTGAACGTTTCAACTTTCTTATCCTTGAAATATTGAAGCGACTCTTCCAACGCCGCTTCGCTTTCCGGTGTGGGCGGTTCATCTGCGATAAGTCCATTGAACCACGGGTGGGGGACAACAGAATACCAGCGGGTGAGTCCGGCTTTTTCATAATGTTCCGGCTCATTGCTCCTGCTCATGCGGCGGAACAAGTCGCAAATATTGGCGCGCGTGGCAGTCAACAACGCATTTTCAGATGTGTCGGTTTGAATATTCATGAAGTCTCCTTTGGTTGCGCCTGATTATATTCCGCCTTGATTGCAATATCATTTTGCATCGTTGACATCCCCCGCCTTTTTTGCTAAACTAGAATTTGTCAGACAAATATAGTCTAGTCAAAAGGCATCCGCCCGACTACCGAAAATACGACTACCCATCTCACTGACTAACCCATGCCAACCCTTCTTATCAAAAACGCCTATATCGTAACCATGGACGATCGCCAATGGGAAATTCCCGAAGGCGGTCTCTTCATTCGTGACGGCATCATCGAAAAAGTTGGAGCGATGAAAGACCTTCCAACAGATGCCGATGAAATCCTCGACCTGAAAGGACATGTCGTCCTGCCGGGCTTGGTCAATACCCATCATCACTTTTACCAAACCCTCACACGCGCCGTCCCTGCCGCGCAGGATGCCAACCTCTTCAACTGGCTCAAAACGCTCTATCCCATTTGGGCGCGGTTGCAGCCTGAGGATATTTTCACCTCGACTCAGACAGCGCTTTCGGAACTCGCCCTTTCGGGCTGCACCACCGCCTCAGACCATCTCTACCTTTTCCCGAACGGCTCAAAACTGGACGATGAGATTGCCGCTGCTCTGGAAGTGGGGGTGAGGCTGCAAGCTTCCCGCGGCTCGATGAGTCTCGGCGAATCCAAAGGCGGACTCCCCCCCGACAGCGTGGTCGATACCGAAGAGAACATCCTCAAAGATTCGCAGCGTCTGATCGAAAAATATCACGACCCCAACCCCGGCTCGATGACTCAAGTCGTACTCGCGCCGTGTTCACCGTTCAGCGTCACATCTGACCTGATGAAACAGTCCGCGAAATTGGCGCGCCAGTATGGCGTTCATCTCCATACCCATCTCGCTGAAACCGAAGACGAAGAACAGTTCTGTATGCAGATGTTCGGTCATCGCCCGGTCGGTTACATGCAGGAAGTAGACTGGGTTGGTGATGACGTCTGGTTTGCGCACTCGGTTTGGGTCAACGACGAAGAGATACAAGTCTTTGCCAAACATCAATGCGGTGTGGCGCATTGCCCGACTTCGAATATGCGGCTTGCTTCAGGCATTGCACCGATCAAGGAATATCGCAAAGCTGGCGTGAACGTCGGCTTGGGCGTGGATGGTTCCGCCTCAAACGATGGTTCGCATCTGCTGGCAGAAGTCCGCAACGCGATGCTTGTATCTCGTGTCAAGGACGGTATGACAGGCTATTCCCTTTCCAATGACCCGAATCGCAAGCTGATGACTGCTCGCGAAGCGTTATATCTCGGTACACGCGGCGGTGCAGCAGTCTTGGGACGAAAGGACATCGGTTCGCTTGAACCGGGCAAATGCGCCGACTTCTTTGCTGTCAACCTGAACCGCCTCGAATTTACCGGCATGCATGACCCCGTCTCTGCCATTATTTTTGCCCAATCCGTGAACGTGGACTATACGGTCGTAAATGGGAAGTTTATCGTCAAGGAAGGTCAACTTGTGACGGTGGATCTGGGCAGATTGATCGAAAAACACAACAAGGCAGCCAGAAGATTACTCTTAGGTTAAAAGCCCGCCATGAATACTGTGATTACTTCATTGGTTTTACTCTCACGCGGCGTGCCCGGTATTTTTGTTGCCGGAGTTTCGTTGCTCTTAATGCTTTTGGCTCTTATCCGTAAAGACCCCTCCATGATGTTTTACGCTGCATTATTTGCGTTTCCTGCCACTTATGTCCTTGGGGCATGGTCAGGGGCATTACTGGTTGTGCGTTTATTTCCGCTTTTCTTATTGGCTTCCGCCTTTTTCATCGGGAAGGATGAAATGATCTTTGCCTGGGTCTTTCCGCTTCCGGTGATGGGCTTTCTCGTCTATTTCCTGGTAAATCTGGTCGCTTCCAATTTCGGCGGTGTTTGACACCTGCCTTACTTTTTATCTGCTACAAATATTCTGACGGAGAACGAATGACAACCTCAACAAAACTTGCTGTTTTTTTGCGGCTGTCATGAATTCAAAAGAGCCAATGCGACATCTTCAAAAAGATACCAAAGCCATTATTTTCATGCTGATGGGTTTTTACCTGTTTATTTTGATTCGTAATGCTTGGATATCCGACGATGGCATTATCACCTTTCGTGTGGTTGAAAACTTTTTAGCCGGGTACGGCTTGGGCTATAACCCATTTATCCGCGTTCAGGCTTTTACCCACCCGTTGTGGATGTTCTTGCTTTCGCTGGTTTACTTTGTGATCGGCTTGTTTCTCCCCAGTGTGCCGAACGCCCTGTTCTATGTCAGCTTCTTTCTGTCGATCTTGTTTTCCGCTCTCACCGTTTTTCTTCTGCTGACCCGTGTTTCCAAACCTAATATTCTGTCCCTTGGTTTGGCTGCCGTGACCTTGATCCTCTCGAACGGCTTTATCGATTTTTCCACTTCAGGGCTGGAGAATCCACTTACACATTTTTTGCTGGTTCTTTTTGTCGTTGTGTTTTTGTCGGAAAAAACGGACATTCTGCTTTTATCATTTATCTCTTCTCTCATTATGCTCAACCGCGTGGACGCATTTGCGATGGTAGCGCCTGCATTGTTCTACGCCTGGTGGACGTCTGACCGGCGAAAAACCGATTTCGGAAGAATGGTTATTGGGTTTATCCCATTCTTGTTATGGGAATTATTCTCCCTGTTCTATTTCGGCTTTCCGTTCCCGAATACTGCATACGCAAAATTGAATACGGGAATTTCCGAGCACCTTCTTGTTTTGCAGGGTCTTGATTACTTTTTGAATGCAATTAATTGGGATACGGTCACAGTATTTGGTATTTTGCTCGCGGGTATCGCCTTGTATTTTGAACCGGATCGAAAGCGCACGGCTTTGTATGTAGGCGTATTGTTATATTTGGCATATATCGTTTGGATCGGCGGCGATTTTTTTGCCAGTCGTTTTTTATCTGCCCCGTTGCTTTTGTCATCAGCGGTCGTTTCAAGCCAGCTTGTGGCAAAAAGGCTCCAAATGGTCGGGCTTGGCGTGGTTATCCTGTTGGGTGTGTTCTCCATCCGCTCACCGCTTTGGACGTCAAATATGGTTGCTTATTTGCCGGATTATCAGATCACAGACCGAAATGCAATTGCCGACCAACGCCTGCATTATTTTGGAAACGACCGGAAAGGTCAATATAATAGTCTGGTCGAGAATGGTTTTAGAGAAGACGAATGGGGTTCCAAATATGCTGGAGCGCAATGGCAGTTCACAGGCTTCGAGGATGTGTACGTTGCTGAAGCACTGGGCAAGCCTGGGTACGGCAAAGGACCGAATACTTATGTAATTGATTATTACGCCCTTTCTGATCAGTTATTGGCGCGGTTGCCTGTTTCAGAATGGGAAATTGGACACTTCCGCCGCGAACTACCCGAAGGGTATCTTGAAACATTACAAACCGGCGAGAATCATATTGTGGATGCTGACCTGGCTTTGTATTATGAAAAATTGCAATACGTTGTATCGGGTCCATTAAGCGACTGGAATCGTATCATTGAGATCTGGAAGTTCAATACGAGACAATACGATTATTTGATCGATAATTACGAACAGCATCTTTCAGATTGATATTTTGGAGAATTAATGACAACCTCAACAAAACTCACCACTGCACTCGTCGATGTAGCCATGGGGCGCGCAAATGCCGACCTTGTCATAAAAGGCGGAAGATGGGTGAGCGTTCAATCCGGCGAGATCGTTCCGAATATCGATATCGCCGTCGTACAGGGACGCATCGCCTTTGTTGGACGTGACGCAAGCCATACCATCGGCAAAAAGACAAAGGTCATCGAAGCGAAGGGACGGTACCTCGTTCCCGGGTTGTTGGATGCGCACATGCATGTCGAATCTGGCATGGTCACGGTGACGGAATTTGTCCGCGCGGTGGCGGTTCGCGGCACGACTGGCATGTTCATCGACCCGCATGAAATTGCAAATATCTTTGGTCTCAAAGGCGTCAAGTTGATGGTGGATGAGGCGAAGAAGCAGCCGATCCACGTTTGGGTGCAGATGCCCTCCTGTGTGCCGTCCGCGCCGGGGCTGGAAACTCCCGGCTCATCCATTGGACCGAAGGAAGTTGCCGAAGCCATGGAATGGGATGGCATCATCGGGCTGGGTGAAATGATGAACTTCCCCGGCGTGTTCATGAGCGATAAAAAGATGCTCGATGAAATGTCCGCGACACACGCGGCTGGCAAAACCATTGGCGGACATTACGCTTCGCCTGATCTCGGTCTGCCTTTCCACGGGTATGTGGCTGGCGGCGCGGAGGATGACCACGAAGGTACGCGGCTCGAAGATGCGATTGCGCGCGTACGTCAGGGCATGAAAGCGATGCTGCGGTACGGCTCGGCGTGGCACGACGTTTCCGCGCAGGTCAAAGCGATCACCGAAAAGAAATTGGATTCCCGCCGCTTCCTGCTTTGCACCGATGACTCTCACGCAGAGACGCTCACGCAGGAAGGTCACATGGACCGCGTTCTGCGGCACGCCATCAGCGAAGGGTTGAACCCGATGACGGCGATCCAGATGATGACCATCAACGCTGCCGAACATTTCGGTTTGACGAAAGAAATGGGCATGATCGCTCCGGGTCGTTGGGCGGATATTTTGCTGGTCGACGACCTGATGGATTTCAAGGCGGATATGGTCATTGCCAGGGGACAGGTCATTGCCGAGAAGGGTGAATGGCAGGTCAAATTGCCGGTTGTGAAATATCCCAAGTGGGTCACCAACTCGGTCCATTTGAAGAAAAAGCTTACAGCGGCAGATTTTGTCCTTCGGACAAGAGCAGCCAACGGGTCCGAAGTGGAGGCGAATGTCATCGGGGTGATCGAGAATCAGGCGCCGACACGTCATCTAAAGATGAAGGTCAAGGCTGAGGATGGCGAAGTCAAGGCGGATATTAAACGCGATATTGCCAAGATCGCCCTGGTGGAACGACATCGCGCGACCGGCAAAGTGACGGTTGGTCTGGTAAGCGGATTTGAATTCACGCGCAAGTGTGCCATCGGTTCGACAGTGGCGCATGACAGCCATCACATGATCGTGGTAGGTAATGACGATGAAAGCATGGCGATCGCTGCGAATGAACTTGCAAAATGCGGCGGCGGTCAGGTTGTGGTGCTCGATGGCGAAGTGATCGGATTGGTCGAACTTCAGATCGCGGGTTTGATGTCCAATGAGCATGCGGATGTGGTGGCGAAGAAAGCCGCCACAGTATTGGAGGGGTTCAAGTTGTGTGGCAGCGAACTAAACAACCCGAACATGCAGCTTAGTTTGATGGCTTTGGTTGTCATCCCCGAATTGAGGATTTCCGACAAGGGGCTTGTGGATGTGACGCAGTTCGATTTCATCCCGGTGTTGGAAGATTAAAAATGATCCAATGAATCTGCGGGCTCAGTTTGTGAGACCCGCCAGATTCAACGGATGGAAACGAGAAAATTCTATGGCTAATTTCCCTTTTCAACGATTACAGACGGATCTGGCTGCGTTGATCCAAAAGACTCCGGCGGGGCAGAGACTTCCTTCAGAACCTGAGCTTGCGAAACAGCTTGGTGTATCACGCGCCACTTTGCGCGAGGCGATGCGTTCCTTTGAAACGCAGGGATTGATTCGCCGAAGGCAGGGTTCGGGGACGTTCGTGGTCGGCAAGGTGCAGGCGCTCGACAGCGGACTTGAAGTGTTGGAAAGTCTCGACTCGATAGCCAGCCGCATGGGACTCGATATGTCGGTCAGCGATCTTAATATCGAAACGGTGGTTGCGGATGAGGAACTTGCATCTCAGTTGAAAGTCGACGCTGGTACAAAGTTGACCCGTGTGCGCCGCGTCGTCCGCGCCGAGAATCGCCCCGTCGCGTATTTGGTGGATGTCCTCCCGGAGGATGTTTTCCAAGCCAGGGATTTGCCGTCCGATTTTCACGGCTCGGTGCTGGACTATCTGCTGGAGCGCGGCGACCCATTGACCACCTCCCGTGCGGATGTCAGCGCGATTGGCGCCTCTGCGGACGTGGCGAAACCCCTGGAGATCCAGCGCGGCGACGTGCTGCTTCATTTCAATGCGCAGTTGTTCAACTCTGAAGGCAAGATCGTGGACTATTCATTGAGCTACTTTATTCCGGGATATTTCCACTTCCACATTGTGAGGCGTGTAGCAGCGCATTGATGCGGAAACAGGTCAGGCAAAAGCCTGACTTCTTCGATCGAAAAATTTGGCAGGGCAAATCCCTGCTGCACCAGAAATTAAGGAGACAAATCATGACGGATAGTACAAAAGAAATTCAAAAGCGTGTGGAGGCGGCACGTGAAGACATCATCAAATTCATGCGCGATCTTGTTGCGATCCCTTCAATGGAATCGCAGATCGGTGACGTGGGGAAGCGCATTCAGGAAGAGATGACCAAACTCGGCTACGACGAAGTCCGCTTCGACAAGATGGGGAACACGGTCGGTCGTATCGGCAATGGCGATAAAGTGATCGTCTTCGACTCACACATCGACACGGTTGGTGTGGGCGACCCCGCTTCGTGGAAATGGGATCCGTTCGTTGGCAAGGTCGAGGATGGCGTGCTCTATGCGCGCGGCGCATGTGACGAGAAAGGTTCCACGCCCGGCATGATCTACGGTCTTGCGATCGCGCGTGACCTCGGTCTGCTCGACGGCTGGACCGCCTATTACTTCGGCAACATGGAAGAATGGTGTGACGGCATCGCCCCGAACACCTTCGTTGAAGTTGACCCCGGCGTCAAACCCGATTTTGTGGTCATCGGCGAACCGACCAAGATGCTGGTGTATCGTGGTCACAAGGGACGCCTTGAGATGAAAGTGACCGCCAAGGGAAAATCCGCCCACGCGGCTAGCAATCACCTCGGCGATAACGCCATTTATAAATTATTGCCGGTCATTGCGGGTATCCGTGACCTTGAGCCGAAATTGGGTGACCATGAATTTCTTGGTCACGGCAAGATCACAGTCAGCGACATGCACGTTCAGACTCCGTCCATCAATGCCGTGCCGGACGAAGCCATCATTTACATCGACCGCCGCATGACCTTTGGCGAGACGAAAGAAGCGGTCAAGCAACAGGTGGAAGACCTGATCCCTGCCGAATTCAAGGATACGGTCAAGGTCGAAGAACTGTTCTACGATGAACCTTCCTATACCGGCTTTGTCTTCCCTGTGGATAAATATTTCCCGGCGTGGGCGTACGAAGATTCTCACCCGTTGGTAAAGGCTGGGTTGGAAGCCCGCAAACTTATCGGTCTGCCTGAGGCGGCGAGCGGCAAGTGGAACTTCTCCACGAACGGAATTTATTGGGCAGGTAAAGCCGGCATCCCCTCCATCGGGTTTGGTCCTGGCGATGAAGAGACGGCTCACACGAACGAAGATTCTGTCCCGCTCGACGACATGGTCAAAGCGACAGAGTTCTACGCGATCCTGCCGAGCCTTATCAAGTAAGCGAAGACCGCACCATGAAAATTTTAGAGGTAAGAAGACATTCCATCCGCACAATGGGCGGCGACCACCTGAATCAAAAAGGGGTCGTGTTAGCCCGCAAGGTGGGGCAGGGCATTGGTCCGTTCGACTTTGTCGCCACGTCCATGCTGCCCCGTGCTTTTGAAACAGCCATCGCAATGGGTTTTGCCGTCACGGAGCAGAACGAGTTCTTGAACACCTATGGTGGCGCAGTGGAGCGCGAAGCTCCCTGGCCCATGCCGTACTACCACTATTCCGAAGTCGTCAAACAGGGGGGCGCTGCCAGTCAGTACGCTTTTGGCTTGCTGGATTACTACACAAGCGTTTTGGAGCGCGTCCCTGAAGGCGGATCGGCATTGGTGGTCAGTCACGGCGGCGTAGTGGAATTGGGCGTGGTGGCGTGCGTGCCCGATGCGGATTTTATGGATTGGGGCGACTCGGTGGATTATTGCGAAGGCGCCCGCCTCTTTTGGGACGAAGGGCGGTTCGCGCGTGGCGAAGTATTGCGCGTCCCAAGGTAGATCAAATACGGTCATTGAAAATTTCTCAATGGCTATAAGGCTAAAGAAAAAAAACAAGGAGACTAAACTATGCAAACCAATTTTCGTGGTCGTGATTTCATCGGCGACCTCGACTTCTCGAAAGAAGAAGTCGAAACCGTCTTAGACCTGGCGTGGGACCTGAAACGCAAACGCGCTCTCGGCGAACCGCATCCTTACCTGCGCGACAAGGTGCTGGCGATGTTGTTCTTCTTCTCGTCCACCCGCACCCGCGGATCGTTCGAAGCGGGCATGGCTCAGCTTGGCGGTCATGGCGCGTTCATCGACAGCGACACCACCCAGATCTCTCACGGCGATACTCCCATTGAGATCGGTGAGATTTACGGGCGCTACTTCGACGGTATTGCCATCCGTCACTGCGATTACGGCGATGGCAACAAATACTTGAACGATGTCGCCAGCTCCAGCCGCGCCCCGGTCCTCAACATGCAATGCGACATTTACCATCCCTTCCAGTGCCTCGCCGACCTCATGACCATCATGGAGAAAAAGGGTCGCGACCTGCGCAAGAAGAAGATCGTCGTTTCATGGGCGTATGCCGCTTCATATCTCAAGCCGATCTCGGTTCCGCAATCGCTCATTCTCCAAATGCCGCGCTTCGGCATGGATGTGACCCTTGCCTATCCGCCCGAATTTCCGCTTATGCCTGATATCGTCGACCAGGCAAAGGATGAGGCAAAGAAGGCTGGTACCAACTTTGAGATCATCGACTCCAAAGACGGCATGACCGAAGCCTGCAAGGATGCAGATGTGATCTACGCCAAATCCTGGGGTCCACTGTTGACCACCAACGACAAGACCGAAGGCAAGAAACTTCAGGATATGTACAAGAATTGGATCATGGATGATTCCAAGCTCAAGGTCGCCAATGACGGTGCGATCTACATGCATCCGCTTCCCGCCGACCGCGATGTCGAAGTGACCAGCGCCGTGCTGGATGGTCCTCAATCTGTCGTGTTCGATGAAGCCGAGAATCGCCTGCACGCCCAGAAGGCGGTCATGGCGCTGACGATGTCATAAATAAAAAAATAGCAGGGACGCATTATTATGCGTCCCTGCATTCGCTTGAGGAGACTTTACAAATGACCAAACTCGCAGTCATCGCCATTGGCGGCAATTCACTGATATTGGACGAAAAACACATCACAGTGGAGAGTCAATATCAGGCGGCAAAACAAACTTGTGTACATATCGCCGATATGATCGAACAAGGCTGGGATGTAGCCATCGGTCATGGCAATGGACCACAGGTCGGTTTTATCCTGCGCCGCTCAGAGATCGCAGCCAAAACAGCCGGATTGCACGAAGTCCCATTGGATGTATGCGGTGCGGACAGTCAAGGTGCGATCGGGTACGCCATCCAGCAAAATCTGCAGAACATCCTGTATCAACGCGGCATCAAGAAGAAGGTGGTCACTGTCATCACCCAGACGTTGGTCGATAAGAATGACCCCGCCTTTTCCAAACCCACCAAACCCATCGGCAGTTTCATGGAGCAGGAGGAAGCGGAACGCCGTCAGAGTGAACAAGGCTGGTCGGTGGTGGAAGATGCCGGTCGCGGTTGGAGGCGCGTGGTCGCTTCGCCGCTTCCAAAAGAGATCGTCGAGCTGGAAACCGTTCAAACGCTGCTTGAGCGCGGCATTATCACCATCACAGTCGGCGGCGGCGGAATTCCGGTCATCGATCCTGGTGACGGGAACTACGAAGGCATCGCATCTGTGATCGATAAGGACTTTGCCTCGTCGCTTCTCGCGCGCGAACTCAAAGCGGATATGTTCGTCATCTCCACTGCGGTGGAAAAGGTCGCGATCAACTTCGGCAAGCCGGACCAAAAATGGATCGACAAGATGACGCTTGCCGAAGCCAAAGCTTATCTCGCGGAAGGAATCCATTTTGCAAAAGGCTCAATGGCGCCGAAGATACAAGCCATCATTTGGTATCTCGAATCCATGCCGAACGGCAAGGCGCTCATCACCAACCCTGAGAATATCGGTCGCGCGCTCAAAGGCGAAACAGGGACGTGGATCGTTCCTTAATATTCTTCGCCGTTCTGTTTGTGTAAAATTGTCTCAATGAAAAAACTTACTGACCGTCTAAACTCCATTACATTCACACCGCGCAGCACGGTCTGGTTCCTGCTTTTTGTTGCCGCGCTGACCTATACGTTGTTCTTCTGGCAGCGCGGCTTTTATTGGGATGAATTCCCGTGGGCATGGATCTATTACCGGCTCGGTCCTGCCATGCTCACCAAGACCTTCACCACCAGCCGTCCGTTCTGGGGAATGATCTATCAACTGACAATGCCCATTGTGGGTCCCAACCCGTGGGCGTGGCAGTTGCTTGCCATTATTTTGCGCTGGGTCACAGCGGTTTTGCTTTGGAAGATTCTGCGCGCTCTTTATCCCGAGCATCCCAAACCGGCTTTGTGGGCGAGTTTGTTCTTCTTGGTCTACCCGGGCATGGGACAGCAGTTCATTGCATTGATGTACAGCCATTTTTACATCGTGCTTTCGATCTTATTGCTTTCGATCTATTTTTCCATTCTTGCGGTCAAAGATGAAAAACGACGCTGGCTTTACTTTGCCGCGTCGTATCTGCTAGCCGCCGTCAATTTATTGACGATGGAATATTTTTACTTCCTTGAATTTGGAATGTTCTTCATTTTCTTCCAAATGCTGCCGGGCAGTTTCAAGGAACGCGCGAAAAAAGCAGTTCTTTATTTCCTGCCTTATTTGCTTATCTTTCTCGGCGTCACATTCTGGCGCATGTTCTTCTTTGAATTCCAGAACGCCAGTTATCCATACGTTCTGCTCGATAAATTAAAAGCGGACCTCTTCACAGGAATCCTCTACTTTTTGAATCAAGTCCTTTTGAGTTTCTGGCGGACGGTGTTTGAATCCTGGCTGATGCCGATCCTCACCATTGGCATCAGCGGATTAGGACCGCTCACACTGTCTTTGATGCTGGTCCTGTTATTCTCCAGCATTTTCCTAACTGGAATTTATCTCTTCACGTTCCAAGCGGACGATTCAAATGGGAAAAATTTTGCAAACCGCGCCGGTTGGATCGGCTTGGTCTTTTGGGGCTTATCAGGCGGATCGGTCTGGTTGATCGGCATTGTTCCGCAGTTCAATTTCTCGCTGGATAGATTTATGCTGCCGTTCATGCTTGGCTCCAGTATTTTGCTGGCGAGTCTGATCGCGTTGATAAAGAATCCGCGGCTGCAAATGATATTGGTCGCTTTACTGATTGGTTTCGCAGGGAGTCGGCATTTTCAGCTTGATGAGATCTTCCGCAGCGACTGGTTGACACAGCAGAAACTCTTTACGCAGATGACCGAGCGCATCCCCGGCTTGAAGAAGGGCACCATCGTCCTCTCGAACGATTTCCCGGTCACATATTATTCCGATAATTCCCTCACCGGTCCATTTAACTGGATCTACAGTCCGCCCGGCGAGATGGATGTCATCTTATACTTTGCGTCCATTCGGGTGGGGAAGACCCTTCCCAGCGTGGAACCGGGTCAGCCGCACCAACTGTATTACATTGGTCCGACGTTCTATGGCAACACCGATAATATCCTCGTTGTTGACTTCGACCCGCCCGGGTGTTTCCGCGTGATCGACCCGGAAGTGGAAGCGGATAACAAGCTGCTTCCGCCTGCGGTGCGCGATGTTGCGCAGTATTCGAATCAGAGTGTGATCCTGTTCGAGAAACAGAATCAGCTACCGCGTCAGCTTTACCGAGGCGCAGATGAGGATTGGTGTACGTATTTCGAGCAGGCTGATCTGGCGCGTCAGGAAGGTGATTGGGAAACTGTCACCCGTTTGGGCGATGCGGCGTTTGCATTGAAAGATTATCCTAACGACCCGCTCGAGAGATTTGTCTATATCGAAGGCTATGCTCATGAAGATAATTGGAAAAAAGCGGTAGAATTGTCGAAGGCAACTTACAAAATATCGAAAAATTATGTTGGTCCGTTGTTATGCAAGTTATGGGATCGCATCGAGCGGGAAACGGAATCCACTCCGGAGCAGGTTTCTGCATTGAGTGAGGTTCGAAGTGATATTGAATGTTCACCTTAGAAATGCGTTGTTACTTTCTTCATAAAGTTGGTAGTTTTGGTAAAATTGTTTAGACAACTGACTTGAGGCGTATTTTGTTTCGGTCAGTGTTGAACAAGTCAAATTCAAAAAGGAGAAGAAGTATGCGTACGTTTTTTGCTCGCCTCGCCGTGATGGCGATGGTACTCGCGTTCGTTCTTTCCGCTTGCGGCGCTCAGGCTCCCGCTACGGAAGAAGTCACTGCCCCCGACACCGCTCCCGATACAGCCGCGGAACCGTTTGTGTTCGGTATGTTGCTCGTTGGTCCGTATAACGACAACGGCTGGAGCCAGGCTCACTATGAAGCAGGCAAGTATGTGGAAGAGAAGCTCGGCGCGACCATGCTGTACTTGGACAAGGTCAACCCTGCTGACCGCCCCGGCACCACCCCCGACCAGCTCGGTGAGGAATTGGTTGCACAGGGCGCCAAGCTCATCATCTTCAACTCGGATGATATGAAAGACGCCGCCACGACCTTTGCCAAGGCTCACCCGGATATCTATGTCATCATGGCTTCCGGCGACCAGGTTTGGGCTGACGGTATGGCGTACGAAGCGATGCCGAACATGGTCAACATCATGGGACGCATGGAATACGGCAAGATGATGGCTGGCTGTGCCGCCGCTCTTACCACCGAAACCGGCAAGATCGGTTATCTTGGACCCTTGATCAACGACGAAACCCGCCGCCTCGCTTCTTCCGCCTATCTCGGCGCGAAGTACTGCTATGAGATGGCTGGAAACGACCCCGCCAGCCTCGAGTTCAAAGTCACCTGGATCGGTTTCTGGTTCAACATCCCCGGTGTGACCCTCGACCCCGTTCAGGTCTCCAACGATTTCTACACCACCGACTATGATGTTGTGATCTCCGGCATCGACAACCCTGTCAACCTCGGTGAAGCTGCAAAACTCAAGGCTGAAGGCAAGAATGTCGCCGGTGTCGCCTATGACTATGTTGCCGCTTGTGAAGCCGCCCCCGATGTTTGTATCGGCGTTCCGTACTTCAACTGGGGTCCGGATTATGTGCGGACGATCAAATCGGCGCAGGATGGCTCCTGGAAGTCCGAGTTCATCTGGGCGTCTCCCGATTGGGCTGACATCAACAATCCCGACACCTCCGCTGTTGGTTTCGTAAAGGGACCCGCGTTGGCTGATGACGCCGCTGCCAAATTGGACGATTTCATCTCCGAACTCGCCGGTGGACTCAACCTGTGGTCTGGTCCGATGAACCTGCAGGATGGCACCGCCTATCTCGCAGACGGCGAAGCCGCCACCGACCAGCAGATCTGGTATCTGCCCCAATTGCTCGAAGGCATGGAAGGTTTGAGCGCTTCCGAGTAAATGTAACATCCCAATGTAGGGGCGCGGGCAACCGCGCCCCTACATTCTTATATTAACCCTCATGGAGGATGTACACCGCCCATGAACGTTGAACTCAAGAACATCCACAAACACTTCGGCAAGACTTATGCAAACAAGGGGATCAATCTTTCTGTTCGATCTGGCAGTATTCAAGGAATTCTGGGAGAGAACGGTGCCGGTAAAAGTACGTTGATGAAGATACTCTCCGGTTTTATTCAATCCGATCCCGGCGGGGAAATCATTCTTGGCGGGAATTCGGTCGTTATCAACTCGCCAGCCGATGCCATTCACGTCGGCGTGGGAATGCTGCATCAAGACCCGCTGGATTTCCCTCCCATGCGCGTTCTTGATAACTTTTTACTGGGGCGTTCGGGTGGGCTTTTTCCGAACCGCGCCTCCGTTCGGCAGGATTTTCTAGACCTTGCCAAACAATTCGATTTTTCTCTGGACCCCGAAAATTACGTCGATGCCCTCACGGTGGGGGAACGTCAACAGTTGGAGATCATCCGCTTGTTATGGATGGGCGCGCGCGTGCTTATCCTTGACGAACCTACCACGGGCATCAGCGCTTCTCAAAAACAGAAATTATTTATTACCCTCAAAAAACTGGCAGAGCAGGGTATGACCATCATCTTCGTCTCGCACAAACTGGAGGATGTGGAATTCCTCTGCAGCCAGGTCGCTGTGCTGCGTGCGGGCGAATTGGTGGGTGAAATGAAACCGCCCTTTGACACTTCGAAACTTGTGGAGATGATGTTCGGCAAAGTGGTGACTTTGGGCGAACGTCAGCCTGCCCAAACCGGCGAAACCATTCTTGCCTTGCAGGATGTGTCGCTTGAAGATGTCCGCTTGAAGATCAAAAATGCCAACCTCGACCTGAAAGCTGGTGAAGTCGTTGGCTTGGCGGGACTGGAAGGTTCTGGTCAGGGGCTGTTCATCCGCGCTTGTGCAGGTTTGGTGCGCCCGGTGGGTGGGAAGGTATTTCTCAAGGGAAAGGATCTGACTGGGAAGCCTTATCACACCTTCAAACGTGGAGGCGTCAACTTTCTCCCCGCCTCAAGACTGGAAGAAGGCTTGGTCCCCGGTTTGACCTTGACCGAACACTTCATCCTTGCCGAAGAACCGACAGCCGTCTTCATTGATCGCGCCGCGGGGCAGAGGCTGGCGGAAGACCGTATCAAATCCTACAATATTCGCGGCACACCGACCAGTACAGTCGAGTCGCTTTCGGGCGGGAATCAGCAGCGTGCTGAATTGGCGCTGTTACAGTCTCCGCTTTCGCTCATTTTGTTGGAGCACCCAACCCGCGGCTTGGACATTGAATCGGTCATTTACATTTGGAGCAAACTCAAAGACCGCTGCAAAAAGGACGGCGCGGCGATCATCTTCATTTCATCAGACCTGGAGGAAGTCTTGCAATATAGCGACCGCTTGCTGGTCTTCTTTAGCGGAGAGGTTTCGGAACCCATCGACGCAGCCACCACCACCGTGGAACAGCTTGGACAATTGATCGGCGGCAAAGGCTGGCCCCAAAAAGGAGACGTCAATGCTTAAGTCAAGATTGAGCGGTTTCATCTTTCAACTGATCGCGTTCTTCCTTGCGCTTGGATTCGTATCCTTGATCCTGGTCGCGGTTGGCGCGTCTCCTTTTGATGCATTCAAAAATATGCTGAACGGTTCCATCGGGTCGATGCGCAAGTTTGCCGAAGTGTTGGTCTCATTCGTCCCGTTGCTGCTTGTGACGGCGGGACTTTTGATCACATTCTCGGCTGGTCTGTGGAATATCGGTGTGGAAGGTCAGATCGTGCTTGGCGCGATCGGCACCACATGGGTCTTGCGTCTGTTCGTGGATAGTTCAGTTCATCCCGCGATCGTTATTATCCTGTCTATTTTTGGCGGTATGGCGGCAGGCGCCTTGTGGGCGGCTTTTGCAGGCGCGTTGAAAACCTTTGGCGGCGTGAACGAGATCTTCGGCGGCTTGGGCTTGAACTTCGTCTCCACCGCATTGACGTTGTATCTCATCTTCGGTCCGTGGAAGCGCGAAGGCGTTGCTTCCATGAGCGGTACGGAACCGTTCCCCGATGTGTTCGCCCTGCCGCAAGTGCCGGACCTGCGTATCAGCCTCTGGTCGCTGGCTATCGCTGGCGTGGCGATCCTGATCGTGTATTTCATTTTGCAGGGAACGTATTTTGGCTTGAAGATCAAAGCCGTCGGGAAGAACATCCGCGCGGCGTATTTGCTCGGTATTCCCACCTGGCAGTATTCGCTGTATTCCTTCCTCATCTGCGGTGCGCTGGCGGGAGCTGCCGGAGCGCTTCAGGTGACGGCGGTTTACCATCGTCTCATTCCCGCCATCTCCAGCGGATATGGCTACCTTGGTTTGATGGTGGCAATGCTCGTTAATTATCAGGCGATCTGGGCGATTCCAGTGGCGCTTTTCTTTGCGGCATTGAATATCGGCAGTATTCAATTGCCCATCCTCATGCATCTGGATTCGTCTCTTTCCGGCGTGCTGCAAGGCGTGCTGGTGCTCTTTGTTCTACTGACAGAGGGTGTTCGTCAAAAATTCGTGAAGAAGGTATAGGCTTATGAATCAGGAAACTCTTCTCGTTGGTTTGGCGGGCGTACTTGCCGCAGCGGCTCCCATCATCTTTGCGGTGCTGGGGGAAACCCTCTCCGAGCGTGCGGGTGTCATCAACCTGTCGATGAACGGCACGATCCTTCTGACCGCCATGAGCGGATTCGCAGTTGCGTACACCACCGATAGCCTGCTTCTCGGTTTTCTGGCAGGGATGGTGATCGGCGCCTTGGTCGCTTTGGTCGTGGCTTTTGCAAGCATCACACTCAAACAGTCACAAGTGGCGATCGGTTTTGTCCTCGCGCTTACCTGCCGTGACCTCGCTTATTTTCTCGGTAATCCCTTCATGGGCGTCAGTGGTCCGCGTTTGCAGGCGATGCCCATTCCGGCTTTGAGCGCGATTCCGATTATCGGTCCGTTGTTCTTCCGTCAGGAACTCAGCACATATATCAGCTATATCGTCATCTTCCTTGCGTGGCTTTGGATCTTCCGCACCCGCCCCGGTTTGATGCTGCAAGGCATCGGCGAGAAACCGGCTGCGGCATACATCCGCGGCGCAAACGTCAATGTGATGCGCTACGTCTACACCGTGATCGGTGGCGCGTTGATCGGGCTTGCGGGTCCCACATACTCGCTTGGCGTCCGCGCCGGGTGGATGGGGACGATCTCGGGTCTGGATGGCATCGGCTGGATCGCGCTGTCCATCACCATTTTTGGCGGATGGAATCCGGCTCGCGCGGCGTTCGGTTCGTATCTTTTCGCGTTCCTGCAGTGGCTGGGGCTGGTTCTACAACCCGTGCTGACTCAAGTCCCTTCACAGGTTTTGCAGGTCGCTCCGTTCCCGCTGATGATCCTCACACTCCTGCTGGTCAATATTGGAGACGCCGAATGGGTCGAGCGGACTCTGGCTGCCATGCCGGAGACCACACGCAAGTTCATGGCGAAATTATTGCGAGCCATGCGCGCTTCGCCGCCAGCAGCATTAGGCGTGCCGTTCGAAAGAGATTAGGTTTTAGCTTCGCCTCCTAAACAGAATCAAACCTAAAGTCCCGCAGGAAGTGTTTTCAAAATGAAAAATCTCCCTGCGGGACGTCATTTATCACCCAAGTTGTGATGAATGTCACTTGTGGTTGCGGGTTTGGTATTGTAAAAATAAAAACGTCAGACGACTATCATCATACAAATTAGACACATCAATGGTTTTTGTTCAATCTAAAACGGTTTCAAATCAGGTAGATGAGATCCTTCTGGAAAGAATTCGGGATGGTACATATTCACCTGGAAGCAGAATGCCTTCTGAAAGTGAATTGTCTGATGAGTTGGGGGTTAGCCGCGCCACGGTTCGTACGGCGTTAGCAAAACTGGCAGCCAATGGGTTGATACTTCGCAAGCAAGGGGATGGAACGTATGTCAACGCGCATGTGCGTGAAGCCAGCGCTCATTTTGGAAATCTATGGGATCTTGTGCAGTTGATCGAAGGGAACGGATATAAGCCTTCCATCAAGCTTGTTTCCGTTTCGAAGCGTCGTGCCACAGAAAAGGAAGTACTTGCACTCGCGCTCGAAACGGGGGAGGAAGTGGTCTGCCTGCGGCGGCTTTTCTACGCCGACGACCAGCCCGTCATTCTGGCGGATAACGCGATCCCGCTTTCTTTACTAAAGGAGCCGTTGGAAGATATCGACGGCAACCTGCATATCCGCGACATCTTTCAACGTTATTTTCATCAGAAGATTTCCCTGGCGATCACAGAGATCCGCTCGACGGTTTTGGGCGCGGATGCCGGTCAACGTTTGGGTGTGGAGTCTGGTAAGTCTATTTTGCAATTGCAAGTGACACTTTATGGACGGAACAACCTTCCGCTGGCGGTGGGTACGAATATTTTCAACGATGCGATTCTGCGTTTGAGTCTGGTGCAGGCTTGGGTCTGATGGGTTTTGATGTGAATACTAAATTTTTTGGGTTGATGCCGAGGAGGATAACGTTTCGATGCGATCAAGGCTGAGCACACTTTTTGATGCTTTGCTGCCGGTGCTGGCTACATTGGCTGCTCTGGCGGTTGGGGCGGTGATGTTGTTACTCCTCAAGGTGAATCCTGTTGAGGCGTACGGCGCTTTGTGGAAGGGCGCATTTGGAAGCACGAATGCCTTTGCGGAAACACTGGTCAAGGCAACCCCGCTATTACTGGTGGCGCTGGGAATCTGCATCTCCTTCCGCGGCGATGTGATCAATATCGGCGGCGAAGGACAGATGATCATCGGCGCCATCATGGCAACATGGATCGGTCTCATCTTCACAGACGCTCCGGGGTGGCTGGTCATCACGCTCGCACTTCTGGCGGGGTTTCTGGGCGGCGCGATCTGGGGCGGAATTCCCGGCGTTCTCAAGGCATATTTCAATGTGAATGAAATTCTCAGCACAGTGATGATGAATGCGATCGCTGTGCAGTTGATGAACTTCCTCTTGCGCGGACCGATGATCGACCCATCGCAGGCAGAACTGGCTTCGAAGATTCCACAAACCGCGCGTTTGATCGACGAGTTTCATCTGGCGAGATTGGCGCCGACTCGTTTGCACCTCGGCGCTTTGATCGCGGTCATCCTTGCGGTGCTTGTGTATATTCTGCTTTGGCGCACCACGTTAGGCTATCGCATCCGCGCGGTGGGACAAAACCCAAGCGCCTCACGATATGCGGGCATCAAAGTTCCGCGTTATATGGTGCTTGCGCTTCTGCTGAGCGGAGCGTTTGCCGGGCTGGCAGGCGCTGTTCAAGTGTATGGCGTCAACTACCGCATGATCACAGACGGGTCGGCTTCCGGGTTTACCGGCTCGGCGGGCTTTAACGGCATTGTGGCGGCGTTGTTTGGTCAACTGCATCCGCTTTGGTCGATACCGGCTTCGATCCTGTTCGGGGCGTTATTGGTCGGGGCGAACAGTATGCAGCGCGTAGTGCAGGTCCCATCGGCTTTGATCACCGTGTTGAACGGATTGGTGGTGGTCTTTGTCGTCAGCAGTGAGATTTGGCGGGTCCGCAGGCAGCGCCGACGGCTGGCGGCTGCAAAGGAAGATGAAGCTCCACCGACGCCGGATCAAGCCAAAGTCCAGACAGAAGAGGCGGGGCAATGATCACCGAGTTGTTATCCACCACGGTCCTGATCGGAATCCTCGCATCCGGCATCCGCCTTGCGACTCCGTATCTTTACGCCGCCATCGGTGAGACGTTCGGACAGAAAAGCGGCGTCTTGAACCTCGGCGTGGAAGGGCAAATGCTGCTCGGTTGTTTTGCCGCTTTCTATGTGGCGCTCACTACTGGGAACCTTTGGCTGGGTCTGCTTGCGGCGATGATCGTCGGCGCGGCAATGGGATTGGCAATGGCGTTCGTGACGGTCAACCTTCGCGCGCAGCAAGGTATCAGCGGTATCGGTTTCTATCTCTTTGGGCTTGGCATGAGCGACCTGCTCTTCCAGCGCCTGATGGGAACTGTTGAAACAGTAAAAGGTTTTCAGAGAATATACATTCCCGGCTTGAGCGATATTCCGGGGATCGGTGAGATATTTTTCAATCAGAACATTCTTGTATACGGCGCATACCTGCTTGTGCCTTTAGCGTGGTTTGTGCTGAATAAGACCACGCTTGGGTTGAAGATCCGCGCGGTGGGTGAGAATCCCGATGCGGCGGATTCACTGGGGGTGAGCGTGGCGCGCGTGCGTTACTTTACGATCATTCTCGGCGGTACTCTTTCGGGGATCGCCGGGGCTTCACTTTCCATCGCCTTGTTGAATGTCTTTCAACAGAACATGACCAGCGGACTCGGCTTCATTGCCGTGGCTCTGGTCTATTTTGGCGCATGGAAACCGGTCGGTGTGCTGGGCGGCGCGCTGCTGTTCAGCATGGTCAACTCGTTACAGTTGTGGATCCAGGTACTTGGCATTCCCGTCCCTTCGGATATTGCCGTGATGATGCCGTATGTGCTGACGATCCTGGTATTGGTCGCGACTGTTTCCCGCGTGCGTGCTCCGTCGGCATTGACGAAGCCGTTCGAGCGGGATGACTAAACATGCAAGGAGGTGTGTACGCAAAGATAATGTCACTGACAGCATTGACGTCGAACAGTAAAACCTATTTCAAGAATTGGAGAAGAAGATGAAAAAATTTGCATGGATCTTGATTTTTGTACTCGCATTTTCGCTGGTGCTGGGTGCCTGCGGTGAACTCACCGAGACCAACGAAGAATCCGGCGCGCCCGAAGCTGCGACAGAAGCTGCACCTGAAGCCGCAACCGAAGCGCCTGCCGCGCCGATGGAACCTTTCCGCGTGGCGGTGGTCATGCCGAGCGCCATCAATGACCTGGCGTTCAGCCAGAGCATGTACGATGCCCTCCTGCGCGTTCAGGAAGACATGGGCGGAGCCGATGCCTTCGAGATCGTTTACTCCGAGAACATGTTCGTGGTGGACGATGCCGCTGCCGCCATCCGTGACTACGCTTCACAGGGCTTTGACCTCGTGATCGCTCACGGCTCGCAGTACGGTTCCTCCCTGCAGGAAATCGCCCCCGACTTCCCCGACACCAGCTTTGCCTGGGGCACCACGGTGGATACGTTTGGTCAACCCAATATCTTCGCTTATGAAGCAGCCTCCCAGGAAGGCGGCTACGTCAACGGCGTGGTTGCGGCTTCCCTGACCACCAGCGACATCATGGGCGTGGTCGGACCGATCGAGACCGGCGACGCGAAACTGTATGTGGATGGTTTCAAGGCTGGCGTTTTGGCGACCAATCCTGACATCACCGTGAACGTGAACTACATCGGTTCATTCTCAGACGTGGCGCTTGCCTCTGAAGCGGCGACGACTCACATCTCCGCCGGTGCGGATGTTCTGACCGGCACCGCCCAGATGGTTGTGGGTGCGATCGGTAAAGCCGAAGAAGCCAACGTGCTTTGGTTCGGCACACAGTCCAACCAGACCTCCCTTGCTCCTTCCATCGTGGTTGCCAGCCAGGTTTACCACTGGGAAGTCATGCTGCATGAGATGATCGACCTCATCAACAGCGGAACCCTCGGCGGACAGTCCTTCACCGCGAACCTTGCCAATGGCGGCGAAGTGGTCGAGTTCAACCCCGATTACGCGCTTCCTGCCGATGTTCAGGCGCTTGCCGACGAGACCATCAAGGGCATCACCGACGGCACAATCACGATCACCCTTCCGTAAGTAAATTTTGTTCCTTATCCCAAACCCCTCTTCCAAAAGAAGAGGGGCGAGGGGTAAGGGGAAATGGATGGCGCAATGACCGAATCGACCAAACTTCCTTCCGGACAGACCCGCATCAACAGCCTTGAAATGCGCGGCATTACCAAGCGCTTTCCCGGTGTGCTCGCCAGCGACCACGTCAACTTTGATGTGAAGAGCGGCGAAGTCCATGCCTTGCTGGGGGAGAACGGCGCAGGGAAAAGCACCTTGATGAAGATCCTGTATGGACTTTATCATCCGGACGAAGGCGAGATCCTTTTGGATGGGAAGCCGGTGACAATATCCTCACCGACCGATTCGATCGACCTTGGCATTGGCATGATCCACCAGCACTTCATGCTTGTGCCAACGCTGACAGTTGCTGAGAACGTCGCTCTCGGGTTGCCATCCTCCCGGGGTGTGCTGACAGACCTCGACCGCGTCTCGAAGCGTATCATCGAACTCGCAGACATCTACGGCTTGAAGATCGATCCCGATGCCTACGTCTGGCAGCTATCGGTCGGTCAACAACAGCGCGTGGAAATTATCAAAGCCCTGTATCGCGGAGCCGCGCTCCTCATCCTCGATGAGCCGACGGCAGTCCTTACACCGCAGGAAGTGGACGAATTGTTCGTCATCATGAATCAGATGGTCAAAGACGGACACGCACTTATTTTTATTTCTCATAAATTGCACGAAGTGGTCGAGATCAGCCATCGTGTGACGGTTCTGCGCGATGGACGCACCATTGGCACGCGCCTCACTTCTGAAACGACCAAACAGGATCTTGCCAATTGGATGGTCGGACGCGAAGTCGGTTTCGCACCGAACCGCGGACAGTCCACGCTTGGCGAGGTTCGCCTCAGCCTGAACGAAGTCCACTGCGGAAGCGACCGCGGCACGCCCGGTCTGCGCGGCGTTAGTTTTGATGTCTGCTCCGGAGAAATTCTCGGGATTGCGGGCGTCTCCGGTAACGGTCAACGCGAATTGGCGGAGTCCATCACCGGCTTGCGGAAAGTGACATCCGGCAGGGTCTTTCTCGAAGGACAGGATATTACCAATCTTGCGCCCGGCGAGATCACCGACCGAATGCTTTCCTATATCCCCGAAGAACGCATGCGCGACGGCATGATCAAGGATTTCACCATTGCTGAGAATATGATCCTGCGCGAACATCATAAGCAGCCTTATTCCAAAAATGGCTTTCTCAATCTGCGCGGTATTGCGAATCATGCCGATGAGTTGATCGAAAGTTTCAGGGTAAAGACCCCGTCGCGTGAGACGTTAGCCAAAAATCTATCCGGCGGGAATATTCAAAAGGTCGTGCTGGCGCGCGAGATCTCACGCAACCCGCGCGTCATTCTCGCGGCGCAGCCCACCCGCGGACTCGATATCGGCGCCACGGAATATGTCCGCCAGCAGTTGATCGAACAGCGCAACAAAGGCACAGCGGTCATGCTTGTCTCGGAAGACCTCGATGAAATACTGGCGCTTTCCGACCGCATCGCAGTTGTTTACGAAGGGCAAATCATGGATATTGTCCCTCGCGAGAACGCCACGCCCGAAAAACTTGGTTTGTTAATGGCAGGTGTACACCCCGAAGAGGGCGCACCTGTTGTACAATAATTTCAATTCAATATCCATCGGTTCGGTGGTCGCTGAATGAAACCAGCGGCGTTGGGGCTTAATGCAACCCATCGAAAAGTGCCGCCGTCCAAAAGAAAGAGGACACACCACCTATGAACCTTTGGCAGGAATACAAACGCCCCACATCTATAGCGGAAGCGGTTCAATCACTCGCCTCCGCATCCGGTCCCGCGCTTCCCATCGCTGGCGGCACCGACTTGCTGCTTGACTTGCAGCAGGGAAATCATCCCCCCGTTCACACATTAGTTGACCTGACCTTCATCCCCGAGATGACGACTCTCGCCTTGAAAGGGGACGAGTTATTCATCGGCGCAGTCGTCCCGGTCAACCGCGTCGCACTGGACCCGCTCACTGTGGAGCACGCCCAGGCTTTGGTTGAAGCCTGTAACTTGATCGCCGGTCCGCAAGTCCGCAATACCGCCACGCTTGGAGGTAATGTTGCGCACGCCCTCCCCGCCGCGGACGGTACGATCGCGCTCACCGCTCTCGAAGCCGAAGCGGAAGTAGCTGGCGCATCCGGCGTGCGAAGAATGCCTTTTACTTCACTCTTCGTTGGTCCCGGCAAATCCGCTATCGACAAAAGCAAAGAGATCATCGTCGGCTTCTATGTTAAACAAACTCAAAAGGGACAGGCTTCCTGCTTCAAACGGATCATGCGCCCGCAGGGAGTGGCGCTGCCCATTTTGAACTGCGCTGTCTGGCTCCACCGTGACGGTAACATGGTCAAGGATATTCATATCGCGGTCGGTCCCGGCGGAGCGACTCCATTCCGTGCCACCGAAGCCGAATCCGCTTTACGCGGTCAGGCATTGAACGACGCGAATTTCAATAACGCCCTCGACATTTTGTTGGGACAGGCAAAGTTCCGCAACTCCGCCCGCCGCGCCAGCGCAGACTACCGCAGGCACATCGTTGGCGGCTTGTTCAAAGATGTTTTGGATACCGCGTGGAGCAGAGCTTCTTAACCACGGAGGCACGGAGACACAGAGTCTTATTGGTTTCTCCGTGAAAAGAATCATGCAGCGTAATTATCCTGTTTTGCACAATCATCATGCCACTCCGATCTTGGAAAAAGAGTTGACAGAAAAGATTATTGGCGCGGCTATTGAGGTTCACAAAGTTTTAGGACCCGGATTGCTTGAGTCTGCATATCAAACATGCCTTGAATATGAAAGTAAATTACGGAATATCCCATTGGAACATCTTGTAGATTTACCTCTAAATTACAAAGGTATTCAACTGGACGCTGGTTACATGATTGACCTGATTTTTGATAAACGAGTTATTGTTGAACTCAAGGCAGTGGAACGAATAATTCCAGTCCATGAGGCTCAGTTATTGACATATATGAGACTGACAGGAATTCGTGTTGGTCTACTGATCAATTTCAACGTGCCAGTTCTAAAAGACGGTATTTATCGGAGAGTTCTATAACCTCAAACCATAGAGACTCCGTGCCTCTGTGTCTCCGTGGTTTAAAAAAGGAAATATAACCATGAACAATCAAATCTCTTTTAAAGTTAACGGCAAAGATTACTCAGTGGAGCCTGTCGCGGGTGAAACCTTATCGACCCTCCTGCGCGAGCGGCTGAGACTGACAGGCACCAAGATCGGCTGTGAAGAAGCCGAATGCGGCGCATGCACCGTCCTTGTAAACGGCGAGCCGATGATGTCCTGCGTCTATCCCGCCGAGCGCGCGGACGGCAAGACCATTGTCACCATCGAAGGGTTGGCGGAACGCGTCCACAATGAAATGAAATTACACCCGCTGCAGGAAGCCTTTGTTGAACACGGCGCTGTCCAATGCGGATTCTGCATTCCCGGTCAGATCATGACCGCATACGCCCTGCTCAAGCGCAACCCAGACCCCAACAGTGACGAGATCCGTTTTGCGTTGAAGGATACGCTCTGTCGCTGCGCGGGCTATCCCTCCATTGAGAATGCCATCCTCGCCGCGGCTCAAGCCTTGCGGACGGGTGAACCGGTCCAGAAGCCGACGCACATCCCAGACTCGATCCACGAGCATAAAACGGTTGGACGCAAGCATCTTCGTCCTGAAGCCGTTGAGAAGGTTACTGGCGAAGCTATCTTTACTGATGACCTGAAATTTGACGGCATGTTATACGCCAAAGCCAGACGCGCAATGATCCCGCACGGCTTCTTGAAGAAACTTGATATTTCCAAAGCCAAAGCGTTAAAGGGTGTGATTGCAGTCCTTACTGCAGAAGATGTTCCCGCCGAAAAGAATCACGGCTTGGTCATCTACGACTGGCCCGTGATGGTGGGAGTGGGTGAGCGCGTCCGTTATGTGGGAGATGCACTCGCTATCGTTGCCGCAGAAACCCAGGAGATCGCCGAGCAGGCGTCGGCTTTGATCGAGGCGGAGTTCGATCTTCAGCCCGTCATCACCAATCCGGTCATGGCGCGTGAAGAGGGCGTTCCCCAACTCCATGAAAAAGGCAATCTGCTCAAACACATCAAGGTTCGCAAAGGTGACATGGATGCGGGTTTCGCCGATGCCGATGTGATCCTCGAACATACTTTCCACACACCGACCACCGACCATGCTTTCATCGAGCCGGAATGCAGCATTGCCGTGCCGCTGCCCGATGGTCGCATGGAAATTTATGTCGGTTCGCAAATTCCATATCAAGACCGCACGCAGGTTGCGCGCGTAATGGGCTGGCCCGAGGAACGTGTCCGCATTGTGGGGCAGTTGATGGGCGGCGGTTTCGGCGGCAAGGAAGATGTGATGGGGCAGATCCACAGCGCCATGCTTGCGAACGTCACACAGCGACCGGTGAAGTTATTGTTCGACCGTCAGGAAAGTTTGACCGTTCACCCGAAGCGTCACGCCACGCAGATCCGCGTGAAGATCGGCGCAAAGAAGGATGGGCGCATCGTTGCTTCGGAAACCGAACTTTACGGCGACACCGGCGCGTATGCTTCGCTCGGCGAAAAAGTGATGACCCGCGCAACCACACATTCGGCGGGACCGTACGATATTGAACACGTCCGCGCCGACTGCTATGCCATGTACACCAACAATCCACCATCGGGCGCGTTCCGCGGTTTCGGCGTCACGCAGTCTGCCTTCGCGGTCGAGTCCATGATGGACATGCTCGCCGAAAAATTGGATCTTGATCCGGTTGAACTTCGCCGCATGAATGCGCTTCACGTTGGTAGTTTCACCAATACGGGACAGGAATTGCGCGACTCGGTCGGCTTGACGGAGTGTATGGATAGGGTCAACGCGGAGATGCACAAGCACACTCCGGCTCCTTTCGCCCCGCGAGTTGACCCGAACAACCCGAACCTGGTGCGTGCCTGGGGCTTCGCCTCTGCGTATAAGAATACCGGTTTGGGCGGCGGCGCTCCCGATAAATCCGGCGCGGATGTTGAACTTTATGAAGACGGTACATTCCAGGTTCGCAGCTCTGCCGCCGAACTCGGTCAGGGACTCGTCACTGTGATGCGATTAACTGTCGCGGAGGAAATGGCGGTCGAACCGGACCAAGTCCGCGTTCTCGTTATGGACACGGATTTGACCCCTAACGGTGGTCCGACGACAGCGTCCCGCCAGACCTATGTCACTGGCAATGCATCGCGTTATGCGGCAAAAACCCTGCGCGATGAGATCACTGCCGCGATGGCAGAGAAGTACGATGTCCGCCCCGAGCAGATTCGCTATGAAGGCGGCATTGTCCACGTCAACGGACATTCGATGAGTTACGCCGAAGTCTACAAGGAAATGACCAGCTTGGGTCAACAGCCAAAAGTCCGCTACGAATATGAGGCGCCCAAGACCCAGCCGCTCGGCACGGGCGGTGACATGCACTTTGCCTTCTCCTTTGCCGCGCAAGCCGCGGAAGTGGAAGTCAACAAGTTGACGGGTGAGGTGCGCGTCTTGAAAGTGATCGCAGCTAACGACGTCGGCATGGCGGTCAACCCGCTCGGCTTGCAGGGACAGGTCGAAGGCGGTGTGATGATGGGCTTGGGCAACTGCCTCACCGAAGAGTTCATCGTTCAGGACGGCAATGTGGTCACCGACCATCTCGCCCGATATCGCATCCCCGGCATCATGCTCACACCGGAAATCACCTCCATCATTGTCGAGCATCCCACCGCGGAAGGTCCCTACGGCGCGAAGGGAGTTGGCGAAGTTTCCAGCATCCCGACCACGCCCGCCATCACCAACGCCATCTACAACGCCGTCGGCGTCCGCGTGGACAAATTACCCGTCGATCAGGAAGTGATTGCCCGGGAGTTGTGGGAGCGGGAAGCGTAGAAAAAGACAACAGAAAAAGAAAAGGACTCTGCAAAGAGTCCTTTTTGGTATTTTGAGGATTCGGTCTTCTAATTCACCCAGCGTTCATACTTCCTCCAAAATCGGCGGGCAATTTCACCGGTCATGGTAGCGATGCGTTCTTCGTTCTGCTCGCTGATCATCATGCCCTTGCGAGTCAAGACCCAGTCGAAGATCAGGTGCTGGATCTCGTGCGCGACCAACTCATGCGCCAGGGGGGTGAAGTTCAACTCGCTCAGGTAGATATAGCCGAAAAGTCCCTTCCGCTGCCTGCGAACCTCTGCCGCGATGTAGTACGCGTAACATTGATTCTTGCGCTTGAAACGGGTGGGATCGTCGGCTACATAGACATTGAACCATTGCTGGTTGTTGTTGAAATGGACACGGAAAGCAGGTTTGCTCATTTCAGGGTTCCTTTTGGAATGTTGACGTGCGACATTATATGTCTATTTTTTCTGGGGGGCGATTTTTTAACGTTAAAAAATCGCGGGTTTTTGCATCCTTGAAAGCGGGGAATTGCCGCAGTTCCTAAAGGCTTCAAACCATAAATTCAGGCAGAGTTTGCGTGTAGTCAAATTAAAGTGGTATTTGGTTATCTGGGAAACTCATCAATAAAATTTCATAAGACAATAACTTTTTGACATATGTATCAATTTGAGACTAATGAAATACCTAAAACTCTCCCAAACATTGAAACGGTTTTCATCCTTTGGGGGCATTTTGGGTCTATCAACATATCGGGTAAAATTAAACATCAAAGAGGAAACAATGAATAAATTCAACGGCTATCGTTGTTCTATTTGCGGCACCGAATATCTGCCCGGGCAGGTCACTTATACATGTCCGAAAGACGGCGGAAATCTGGATGTGGTCCTTGATTACGATGCGATCAAAAAGAAATTCCATCCCGAGGATATAAAATCGCGAACGGACTTTTCGCTATGGAGATACCTGCCGCTGCTGCCGGTCAATGAACCCGCAGGGAGTTCCACGCCTCTGCACGCCGCAGGCTGGACCCCGGTCTTTGCCCTGCCGCGATTGGCGGAAAAACTAGGCTTGAAGCATCTCTGGCTCAAGGATGAATCGCGCAATCCCACAGCCTCCTTCAAGGACAGGGCGAGCGCCCTCGTAGTGACTCGCGCGCGCGAGCTAAAATCTGAAATTGTGGTCACCGCTTCGACGGGAAATGCCGGGGCGGCGCTGGCGGGCATGGCGGCAGCGGTGGGACAAAAGGCTGTCATCTTCGCGCCCAAGTCCGCGCCGCAGGCGAAGGTGGCGCAATTGCTCATCTTTGGCGCCAAGGTCATTCTCGTGGATGGTACGTATGACGATGCCTTCGATCTGACGGTCAAGGCGTCGAATGAGTTTGGCTGGTATTGCCGGAACACTGGCTACAATCCGTTCACATTGGAAGGCAAAAAGACCGCTGCCTTTGAAATATGGGAATGGTGGATCGAAGCTCATCGTGATTGGCATAAGAAAGACGGCGAATTGGACAGCCACACTCCGCTGACGATCTTTGTCTCGGTGGGGGATGGCAATATTATTTCGGGCATTCATAAAGGTTTCAAAGACCTGCTTGCTCTGGGCTGGATTCCCAATATGCCGCGCATTATTGGTGTGCAGGCAGAGGGCTCGGCGGCAATAGCAAATGCCTTTCACGCCGGAAACGAAACAATACAGCCCGTCTCTGCCACAACGATAGCGGATAGTATTTCCGTTGACCTGCCGAGGGATGGAATCCGCGCGGTGCGGGCGGCGACTCATACGGATGGAACATACATCACTGTATCCGACGATGAGATCATCAAAGCGATCGCGGAATTGGGGACGATGGGAATCTTCGCCGAACCGGCTGGGGCGGCCGCCTACGCCGGACTGGTCAAAGGGGCAAGCCTGGGCGTGGTTGGAAGCGAAGCGCCTGTCTTGGTCATGAACACGGGCAGCGGGCTTAAGGATGTCCGCGCGGCGCTGCAGGCAGTCCAATCCGCTCCGGTGATTGAGCCAACTTTAGAGGCAGTCAAAAAGGTGTTATGAAAAAAACAGCTCAGGATTGGAGTCCGTCTTTTCGGTACACTATGGGGATCGTCGTTTTTATTGGTATTGCGGCGTTGTTGATCTATGCGCGCGAAGCGGTGCGGATGTTGGTGATCGCGGGCTTCATAGCCTATCTGATCAGCCCGGCTGTAAAGTTCGTCATGGAGCGGACGAAAGCCACGCGCATTATGGCTGTGAATGTTGTTTATTTTTCTGCATTGATCGTGATGATCGGCGTGCCAAGTGTGCTTACCCCGATCTTCTTCGATGAGATCCAACTTGTAGGGCAGGATTTGCTCGATCTTTCCAATCAGATCAATACGTTTCTATCGAGCCCGATCAATATTGCAGGATATGTGATCCATCTTGAACAATTGGGCGCAAGCCTTTCGAACTTTCAGGGAAATTTGTTGACGCCTCTGCCGGAAGAGATGCTGGCGTTGATCGAATCGACATCCATCAATGCGTTATGGATTTTGGTGATCCTTACCAGTGTTCATCTGTATATGACGGAATGGCCCAAGATCAGCAAATGGTTGATCGAACTTGCGCCGGAGCCGTATCAGGGTGAAGTGAAAGAGTTGTACGACCGTTTGCGGAATGTGTGGGTGGCATACCTGCGCGGACAGATCGTGCTGATGCTGGTGGTCGGCGTGGTGTTTACGATTGCCTGGCTGGTGATCGGCATTCCCGGCGCGTTGGTTTTGGGTATGATCGCGGGTCTCTTCACGCTGGTTCCCGATGTTGGTCCCTTGATCGCGGCGGCGCTTGCTGTGGGCGTTGCCCTGTTGGAAGGTTCAACCTGGATACCACTCTCGAATTTTTGGGTGGCTGGCATTACTGCCGCCGCATATTTTGTGCTTATCAGTCTTAAGAATTTTTTTGTGCGCCCCATTATCATGGGACGCAGCCTGCATATGAACGAGGGATTGGTCTTTATCGCCATTATCATTGCCACCATTTTGGGCGGCATTATGGGTGCGCTTTTGATCGTTCCGGTTCTGGCGTCTGTGGCTGTCATCATGGAATATTTGCGCCGCCGCATTCTGGGACTTTCACCATTTGAAGATGGGTTGGGAGAACAATTCCGACCCCCGCCCGAAAAATATAAAGAGAAAAAGATAAAACCTCCGAAAAAGGATAAACGGAAATCATAACTTATGAAGATCACATATTCTATTGTTGTGCCGGTCTTTAACGAGATCGAAAGCCTTCCCGAAATGTATCGACGTGTAAAGGAAGTGATGGATGCAAATGGAGAACCGTGGGAACTCATCATTGTGGATGACGGCTCCACCGACGGTTCCACTGATAAGATAATGGAATTGGCGAAAGCGGATAAGACTATTCGCCCGGTGATCTTTGCACGGAATTTCGGTCACCAGATCGCCATCACTGCCGGGTGGGATTACGCGCGCGGTGACGCGGTTGTCATCATCGATGCTGACTTACAGGACCCGCCCGAAGTTATTTTGGACCTTGCCCAAAAATGGAAGGAAGGATATGAAGTCGTCTATGCGGTTCGCGGCGAACGTGAAGGCGAATCCTGGTTTAAGTTGTGGACCGCTTCGCTTTTCTATCGCCTGATCTATCGCATTACCGACGTGAAAATCCCCGTCGATACCGGCGACTTCCGCTTGATGGACCGTAAAGTGGTGAACGTGCTCAAACAAATGAAAGAACGCCACCGCTTTCCGCGCGGCATGTCGGCTTGGGTTGGGTTCAAACAGGTCGGCGTAACGTACAACCGCGCCGCCCGCCATGCTGGTGTTACAAAATATCCGTTCAAGAAGATGCTGCGTTTGGCGACGAACGCCATTACAGGCTTCTCTTATTTTCCCTTGCAGGTGGCTACTTTCTTCGGTTTTGTGTCGGCGGGTATTTCCATTCTCGCCATTCCAGTTGTTGCAGTTTTGCGCCTTGCCGGTTCGCATTTTTTCGAGGGACAGACCACCACATTGATTTCGGTGTTATTCCTGGGCGGGGTGCAATTGATCTCGCTGGGCATCCTTGGCGAATACGTCGGTCGTCTCTATGATGAAGCCAAAGGCAGACCGCTGTATATCGTCCGTGAAGCGCCGGAAGATTAGTTCTTGATTTTGTAATATGTGTGCCGTTGGGTGTTTCTCTAAAATATCCAACGGCTTTTTTTCAACTCCCATGTCCCTCTCCTTTCTAAAAGACCGCGCTTTTCTGCGCGAAATGCTCACGATCGCGATTCCGATTTCATTTCAACAACTCATCAATGCTTCTCTCAACATGATCGATGTCATCATGGTGGGACAGTTGGGCGAGGCTTCCATTGCCGCGTTGGGGTTGTCGAATCAGGTTTTCTTCGTCTTCATTCTTTTGCTGTTTGGTCTCACCAGCGGCATGGCGATCTTCACCGCCCAATTCTGGGGCAAGCAGGAGATCGAACCGATTCGAAAAGTGACCGGGATGAGCATTCTCATCACGTCTTTGATCGCATTGGTCTTTATGCTTGCCGCTGTGTTTGCGCCTCATGTTGTTCTCGGTTTTTACACCAAAGACCGCGAAGTCATCGACATTGGCGTTTCCTATCTGCGCATCGTCGGCTTGTCCTATATCCCGGTCGCCATTGCCACATCCTATATCGCAACCTTGCGGAGCATTCAATTCGTCAAACTAACAGTGATCGCCACCGTGTCCGCGCTTATCTTTAAGACGATACTCGGATATGTCCTGATCTTTGGGATTGGCGGATTGCCCGCACTTGGAGTTCGCGGCGCCGCCATTGGCACCGCCTCCGGCTGGACCTTGGAACTGCTCCTCATCCTGATCTTTGTCTACGCTCAGAAGACTCCGCTGGCTGCCAATCCCCTGACCTTTTTCTCATTTGACGTGACCTTCCTTGGTCGAGTCCTTAAAACCACTTTGCCTGCTTTGGCAAATGAGATGTTTTGGTCGCTTGGCATTACCACTTACAATGCCATCTATGCCCATATCGGCACGGATTCGATTGCCGCGATCAACGTCAACGCGACCATTGAGGAATTGGGCTTTGTCGTCTTTATGGGGCTTGGCAACGCCTGCGCCGTCATGGTGGGGAACCGTATCGGTGCAGGTAGAAAAGATGAAGCGTACGAAACTGTCCGCCGCGTGGTGATTCTGAGCGTACTCTCAGCCTGGATGGTTGGATTAATCGTGGTGTCCATGCGTGATGCGGTGGTCAATCTGTACAGCTTGTCTCCAGAAGGCGAATATAACGTCCGCATGTTGATGCTGATGATGGCGCTCGTCCTGTGGGTCCGTATGTTCAACTTCTCGACTTTTATTGGCGCCTTGCGGGCAGGCGGTGACACAAGGTTTGCGCTCATCATGGAACTTTGTTCCATCTGGCTGATCGGTGTTCCGGCGGCGTATGTTGGGGCGTTCGTTCTACATCTACCCGTTTATTATGTCTATCTCATGGTGGCGCTGGAGGAAATTGCCAAAGCCTTTTTCAGCGGATGGCGGGTCCGTTCGAGGAAGTGGATCCATGACCTGGTCAGCGCGTAGAGGCGAGAATCAAAACGGGACATTTCAATGTCCCGTTTTGATTTATCCTAATCCATTTCAATTTTTACTGGAACCGCTTTCTTTTTCATCCACAATTGCCAGATGAGGAAACCCGTCCCTGCAAGTACGGCTGTTGCCAGCGCATACGGCGCAGCTTGCTTGACGATGCCGCTAAGAATGTGCCATTCATGCCCAAGGAAATAACCTGCGCCTATAAATATCGTACACCAGATATACGAGCCGATAAAAGTGGCAGCTGCGAAGACGGGGTAGGAGAGTCCCGTAAGCCCGGCTGGAATGGCAACCAGTGTGCGGATGCCGGGCAGCAGCCTTCCGAAGAAGATGAAGCCAACACCGTACTTTTCTGCCATGCCTTCCACACGCTGAATGTGACGTGTATCGATGCGGAATATTTTTGCCGCGCGCTGTACCACGGGACGCCCGCCCAGACGCGCCGCCCAATACATCAGTGACGCGCCGATGACACTACCGATGGCGGCAAATAACCCGCCGAGGAACACTGTGGAAAAAGGGAGGTTGTGTGCTTCGATCAGCATCCAACCGGCAAAGCCGAGCACTACTTCGCTGGGAGTAAGTCCCGTTGCGTTCTCGATGACCATGACAAGGGTAACCCCCAGCCATCCGAGTTCTTCATAAATAAATTGCAATGCGTTCAGTATGGTTGTTTCAAGTTGATCGATCATGTCTCTCTCATCTCTAAGTTGGGTTGGTAATATTTGCCGATATTACGCGATATAGTTAAATGGTTGTTTAATTTCGATTAGAGGGGGATGAATCAACTTAAGTTGATTTCAGGGTAGCCCTTTGTATTTGTTCGCCTTCCACTCTGCAAAACGATTTGCTCCCAACTTTGAAAGTAGAAGGGTCATGCCAAATCCGATGAGGATATTGGTGATGAAGAAGAACAGCACTTCTTCCAACGGAAGGATACCGAAGAATAGGATGTTCGTTGTTTGTTCCTTCGAAATGGACCAGGTGGTATCGGTCAATGCGACGATGTCCATCAATGAGAGATATAAGCCGGGAACAAAAATGGCTGTGAAAACGAATCTTCGGTAATGCCAGAGGATATCCGCGCCGTAGAGAAATTGCGGGAAGATGGCGGGTAATGCCCAGAATAGGATGATGGAGAGATAGGTAAATCTAACATCACCGAAGAAGAAAAGATATGTAAAGACTGCCCAAGTGACGAAGAGGATGCCGGAAGAGACAATCCGACCGAATTTGCTTGGCTTAAATTCGCCCTTCGGTTCGGGGATGCGCCTGACAAGAAACCACCACCACAGCCCGGCAAGGATGGTCTCCAGCACGAAGAAGGTATATTCTTCGATGGGCACGTAACCGAACACAATGCCGGTGACGAGTTGCGGGTTGTAATACCAGACACCCGTGGCGACGAGATAATTGTCCCAGGGGGTGGTGTAAACGACCGCGAGAATTACATGGACGAGTATGCCGATCCAAACGGCTTTGCCGTTGTTGAAATAAGGATTAACACGGTTGTTTTTATTGTCCCACCATGCGGTGATGAGAAAAACAATGATAGGTATCACGAGAAAACGTAAGAGGAATCCGAAGTAAGTCATAAGTTTTTGTAGGTCACGCTTGTAGCGTGATATATGTGTATTTTTTTATTCGTCACTTTGTAAGTGCAACCTGCGAGACACTTTCATCATCACGCCCGGTCTGGGTTCGAGCGTTGCACCCATATGCGCGTGGATGGGATGACCGGTAAATTCGAACTCGAAGTTCTTTAGCAGATGTGCAAGGACGATCCGCGCCTCGGCTTGACCAAATGCCGCGCCAATACATGCCCGAGTGCCGCCGCCAAAGGGGATATAACTCATGGGTGGGGTTTTTCTTCCATGTGAAAAGCGTTCAGGGCAGAACTGTTCGGCATCCTCCCAAATTGCTGGGTCGCGGTGGGTGAGATAAATGGAGTAAAACATACGCTCACCGGCTGGGATTTTGCCTTCGTCGAACTCCATTTCTTCTGCCACTCGGCGGTTTCCAATATGAATTGGCGGATAAAGCCGCAGTGATTCTTTTATGGCATTATCCAAAAGCGGGTATTTTCCCTCGGCAGTATCCACCTCTTTCACAACGTCTGCAAAGATTTCAGGATGCTGACCGAGCAGGGCGAAAGTCCACGCAAAAAGGGCGGTGGACGTATCATGCCCGGCGATCAGCATCGTCAACATCTGGTCGCGGATAATATCATCGCTCAGTCCTGCATCGATCAAATGTTGAAGGAAGTCACTGGTCGTTCTTTCCTCTTTCCTTCTTTCGTTAATAATCGAATACAAATAATTATCCAATGTCCTCAAAGACTTACCAAACCCCAAACGTGGAATTTTTCGCCAGAGAATCCATAGCCCCGGCGAAACATATTGAATGGTCTTGAGAATCGGATTCCAGATTTTTGGAATGTCATGCCAGGCGTCTTTGTTGAACAAAGTCTGCATGATGATGAGTAGGGCGATCTTGCGACCTTCAACCAGCATGTCCACGGTTTGACCATCCTGCCAGGTGGATGCGACCTTGTCTGTTTGCGCGATCATCATCTCGGTATAACTTGATAATTGGGACGGATGAAAAGGTTTCTCCATCAGACCGCGATAATGGTCATGTTCTTCACCGTCTGTGACCAGTACGCCCCGACGCAGCAAATCTGTTACCGGGTCTGTGTTGCGCCACAATAATTTGTTGCGGTCGGTGACCAGTACCTTGCGTGCGGCATCTGGTCCAAAGACCACATACGGGCTAAACCCAGGGATCGGGATTTGGAAGAACCTGCCAACATGTTTCGCCATGGCTTTAAGTGGACCCAGTGGCGAGCGGGTTTTAAACAATGAAAACAGGGCTTCGCGCCCCAGTTCTGGTGTAATCTTTTTTTTCATGGTTGCGTAATAAATGCGATTACAACCTGCATGAACTCTGCGGGTTTTTCTTCGTGCGGCAGGTGACCGCATTGCGGAATGACAACAAGTTCAGCATTGGGAATTTCTTTAGCCAAACGCAGCGACTGTTCTGTGGGCACAATGCGGTCATCGTCGCCGGTGATGACGAGAACTGGCATCGTGAATTCTTTCAGGCGCGGAGCGAGTCCGCTTTCGGCGCTGGAAACGGTCAACTCCCACAGCGCCCGATCCCAGTCGTGGACTTGAAGCGGTTTTTCATATCCCGCAAAAATATCAGGCGTGATCTTGTCCGGGTCGTGCCATGCAGTTTTGATGAACTCCGTTCCCTGCGCTTCCAGTTGACGAGCCAGCAGCGGACCGAGATGATCCATCTGTGGGGTTTTGAATAGGGGGCGGATCCACGCTGGTGTGCCTCCACCTGCGTAGACGGCTGGGTCGACCAGAATGAGCCGTTCAATTCGCTCGGGGTATTTCAGCGCGGTCAGCATCGAGATCGTGCCGCCAGCCGAGTTCCCAATGAGCGTTGCTTTTTCAACGCCAAGCGCATCCATCAAACTAATGACAAGCTCAACTTGCGCATCCTGACTGTATGGACTTTCTCCCTCCCAGTCAAGCGGACGTTCGGTCAGACCAAACGCAGGTCTGTCGTACGCAATGACCGTGCCAAACTCTGCAAGCGGAGCGGTCACTTCGCGCCATGAGAACAGGCTCGCGCCAAACCCATGCAGCAAGATGAAGACAGGTTCGCCTTCTCCGTAAATTTTGTAATGCACTTTCAAGCCATTCACATCAATGAACTTGCTGTCTTCATCGGCAAGGGTTTCGGCTGCAACGGTTCCTTCGAGCGGCGGCACGGGAATTAAAAACGGCACCACCAAGGCAAGGATGATGACTGCGGTTACAAATATTCCCAAGCCGCGAAAATACTTTTTCATTATTTCGCCTGCTCCTTTGAAATGTTATAAGCTTTCAATGTTCTATCTTTAACTATGCTTCGGTCTACGATCGGCTCGGGCGGATAACTATCGATGCCCAAACCATATTCCCAGGGCGTGTGGATTTGTTTTGCGTTCAACCCGCGCAGTTCGGGAACCCATTTGCGGATGTAATCTCCGTTCGGGTCGAACTTCACGCTTTGCAGCACCGGGTTGAAAATGCGAAAGTACGGCGCGGCATCGGTGCCGGTTCCAGCTGTCCATTGCCAGCCGCCGTTGTTGGGAGCGATGTCGCCGTCGAGCAGGTTTTGCATGAACCACTTTTCGCCCCATCGCCAGTCGATGAGCAGGTCTTTGACGAGGAAGGATGCGACGATCATGCGGGCGCGATTGTGCATCCAGCCAGTCTCTTTGAGTTGACGCATCGCCGCATCCACTACGGGGACGCCTGTTTTGCCCCTCTTCCACGCTTCGAACTCTGACGGGTTGTTCCGCCACGGAATGTTTGCCAGCGATTTGTTGAACGCGGTCTCAGCAACGTAGGGGAAGTGATACAGAATCTGAATATAGAACTCGCGCCAGATAAGTTCATTGAGCCAGATCTCTGCGCCTCTTGAGTTGCGGACAGTGACCGCCGCCTGTACGGCTTGCCGTAACCCGATCATCCCGAAGCGGATATAAGGCGAAAGCGCGGATGTGCCGTCGAGGTCCATGCGGTTTCGGTTGTCCGCGTATTCATGGATGCGTTCGTAGGTGAATTCATCCAACCGGGTGAGTGCTTCCTGTTCACCGGCAGGAAAAATCGAATTGGATGTAAATTCCGGTAAAGCCTCACTGTGAATTCCCTTTGGTGTATCAATTTGTTTGGGAGCAGGATGCAGTTTTATTTTTGCGAGTTTTGCTTTCCATACTTTGGAGTAGGGTGTGTAGACCGTATATGGTCTGCCGTCCTTTTTCAAAACCGACTTTGGATGGTGAACCGTCTGCCCGTGGATCAATTTCAGCGGTAAAAGTTTTTGAATGAACGCATCCCGTTTGCGGGCGTAAGGCGTGAAATCCTCTTCGGCGTAGATGGCTTCGGCTTTGACCTCATCGAATAGCTGTCGCAGCACGTCCACGGGTTTGCCAATGCGGATGACAAGGTACGAGCCGCGTTTCTTTAGCTCCGAATCGAGTGCGGATAGACCTTCATAAAGAAAATTCTTGCGCCGTTCAGATTGGTCGTCAAATGCCGGGTCGAGGATAAAGACCGGCAGGACCGAATCCGCTTCGAGCGCGGAATGAAGCGCGGCGTTATCTGTCAGGCGCAAGTCACGGCGAATCCACCAGATGTTGGTCATAGCGGTTGCGGGGAAAGTTTCGGGGTATCCAACCACATGACGCGTACAAGCGCGTGTGTGACAGCGGGTTGATCGTTGATCTTGAGCGTGACATAGCCCTGACGATTCAGGTCGAGATGACCTGTATTGCCGAAATTGTCTTCGAAATCGAGTGAGCCATATGCACGGATCTTGGTGTTCCCGAAAAGCGAGAGCGCAAGTTCGCTGGTGAGAGTGCCCGTGAAATTGGCTTGATATGCGCCCGCGTTGAATGTGAATTTTGAAGGGGCGGGCATGCCCAATCCGCGCATGCCGATGGTGGTGCCGAGGATATTTTCGGAGCCATGGAACGTTTCGCCGCTGTCCAGGGCGGCGGTGTAGGTAATGTGATAGTTGGGTGAACTGCTTTCAAGCTTTGCCGAGACCAACGCGCCCGTGATGGGATCACGTTCCTGAACCGCATCTCCAGCGCGGTTGAACTGAGGCTGATAATAGGCGCGACCAAACGATGTGGAGGATGAAACCGCGTACATGGCTACGGCTTCCAATGCCTCTGCTTTTTTATCCTTCGCCAATAGATCAACGGCTTTTACAAGCCATTCTGTCTTGTGCATGCGGCGCACAATATATCCCAAAAGGGTTATGCCTTCGGGCGGCAGTTCATAACGAAGGGTGTCAATTAACATGGCGGCTCCTTTATTTATAGTTCCATTTTTTCAGGCGAGGTGGGAAGGGACACCTGCTTGGGAAACATTTGATTCAACAATAGAATAATTTGATATGTGGTATCGGCTTCGAAGGTGTAAAAACCTTCATACATGCGCGGCTCATCGGCGAGGCGGTCGGCGGGAGTGACCTCTTCCGCGAGCAGGGCGGCAGAGTGACCGGGTCCATAGGTGAGCACGAACCAGTAATGTTCAAGCGGTGTTCCGCTGGTGTTGACTTCGATGGTGCGCTCCAGTTCGGGGAGTCTGGCGTCGGGGACGCCATAAACCCACAAACCCGTTGCGTTGTGCGCGACTTTTGTGTAGCGTTCTTGTTGATCTGTAAAACGCGAAAAATATTGGAATGAAACGTGCAGGTCTGCCACACCGGGGCTGTCGATGACCATGTCTTCGATCATGTGGCTGATCTCGACCATTCCATTCACGGTGAAGATGTAACGGAAATTGATCTGTTTAAGTTTTTCGGCATTCATCTTTTTCAAGAACGCTTCAGTCCGGGGCGGGAAGATCGGCATCAGCCGATTAAAGAAGTGCCCCAGAATATCTCGGTTGTCCATGTACTTATAAAATCCTTTCTTGAACCAGTTTCGCCACTCGCATGGCTCCTATCGTCACACCTGCTGTGGATTGACCGGGGAAGATGCTGTCTCCAACCAGCCAGAGATTTTTCAAACCCGTGCGCGGACTGCGCGCCCGCAGCAGTGATGTTTGTGGAAAACCGCCGACCATTCCAAGCGGACGGCGGGTAAAAAATTCGTATGTGTGCGGCGTGCCCGGCATGATCAGCTTTGCCGCCTTGCGAAAACCCGGCAACGCATGTTCCGCCGCGTTCAATAATCTTTCCGCATATTCCGCTTTCCGTTCTTCATACGCCTCGGGGTCTTTTTTATGCAATTCATCCCAACTCAATACGCTGGTGTGCGTGGAAAGAGTCGCCGTTCGAAATCCCTTCGGCGCGCGGCTTTCGTCATCGAGCGGCGAGAGCGAAATGAAAACCGAATTGCCTTCGCCGAGTTTTTTGTTCACGTCCATCACAACTTGGTGGTGAGTAATGGATTGGTCGACGATGTTTGCATCCAAGCCGACGTACATGACGAAAGCGCCCCACATGGGATCGCGCCGCCTCACTTCGGACTTCAAACTGGTCGGTGCGGCTTCGCCGAGGAGTTTTTCCAACGCCCAGGGCGTGAGGTTGCCGAGAAAGGCGTCTGCTTGCAGGCTCAGGCCCTTGTTGGTATGTGCGGCGGTGACGCGGTTGTTTTTGACGTCCAACCGCGCCACCTGTTGGCGGAAACACACCTGCCCTCCGTTGGCGCGGAGCCAACCGACAAGTGTTTCCGCGATACCGCCCATTCCGCCGTGGACGTGAACCACGCCGCGGCGGGGGAGGTCTAAAACCGTTGAGCCGTACAAGGCATCAGCATCGTCGCTGACGGCTTGCGCGGAGATGAGCAACTGCGCGTCGATGAAAGCTTTGAACTCTGCATCCGTTTGCTTGGGGAGCAGTCCGCGAAATTTTCGGGTGAGATACGGCAAGGCGGAAAACGTATCAAGCCGAAGTCCAAGTGGGAGGCGCAGGGCTTCATCCAAAGTGGCAGGAGGGAAGGGAAAGTCACGGATGGAAATATCCCATGAGATTTTCGCCAGCCGCTCCTGCCTGTGCCAGAACGATTCGGAATATGGAAAGTTTGTAAGGTACTCGTCGCGCCACGCCTGCTGATCGACGTATTGATGAATCTTTCTTTCAGGCAGATGCACGACCCACGCCGCATCGCGGATTGGTGAGACGTTCCACTCCAGCCCGAGCTTGTCTGCCAATCGTGTATGCGGACCGTTCGCATCGAATCCGCCTGCGAGGGTTGCGCCTGCGTCGAAGTGATAGCCTTGATGAAAGAACGTGCCCGCGCATCCGCCCGGATATGTGGACGCTTCAAGGACGGTGACGCGAAAGCCTTGTTTGAGTAAAAGTGCGGCGGCGGTCAAGCCGCCAATGCCTGCGCCGATGACAACGATGTGAGGCATTTATTCGATGCGAAACTAATCGCCGTTCGGAACCGGGGCGGGCTGCTGTTTTGAACGCTCGCGAATCTCGGCTGCGATGGGATGGTTGTAAATTTTGAAGTAAATAAAGACCGAGATACCGAGCATGAGAAGTGCGCCGAATGCGCCGGGTGACCAGGCTCCCAAGGCTTGCAGCAGGTATCCGCCAATGATGGGGGCGAAGATGCGCGTGGCGCTTTCAATGGCGGAACCCAAGCCGAGAATACCGCCAATCTCCTGCGGTTGAACGGATTTGGTGAGCGTGGAGGAGAGCAGTGTATTGAGCACGCCGCCAGAGATAGCGGTGGGTGTCAGCACGACCAGAAGCCAGAACACGCTCGGCGTGAGCGCCCAACCGATCAGGGAGAGCATCATCAAGCCGCCGCCAAGAAGGATGAGCAGGTCTTCGCGGAATAGTTTGGTAAGACGACCGATCAAAAATCCCTGCACGAATACCGAGAGTACGCCGACATAAGTCAGGATGAAGCCGGTATCGCGGGCTTGCAGGTTGAATTTTTGCAAAGCGTACAATGCAAATACGGTTTGGAAGACGGCGAACGCGAGACCGTAGAAGAAACGGGTGGTGAGCAACGCACCCGTAAACGGACGCGCGAGCGCTTTGGTCAACGCCGATAAGGTAACGGACGGTTTCTTCTCAGACATATTGGAACGCTTCTCTTCGGTCAGCGATTCGGGCAGCCAGAAGTAAATGAGCATCAGATTGCCAAAGGACAGCGCCGCCGCCACAAAGCCGGGAAGGGCGTAGCCGTATTGGCTGAGAACGCCGCCGGTAGCGGGGCCAATGATGAAGCCCAAGCCGAAGGCAGCGCCGATCATACCCAGTCCCTTCGAGCGGTTGGATTCGTCGGTCACGTCAGAGATGTAGGCTTGAGCCACGCTCAGATTGCCGCCGGTGAGTCCGTCCACCATGCGGCTGAGGAAGAGGATGCCCAACACGAAGAGATTCGCCGCCTGCGGATTGAACGCACCCGCCAGCGCGGAACCGATCTCGTCCGCGAAGCCGAGCAGGAGGAAGCCGAGGAAAGTCCCGAAGACCGAAGCCAGCAGAATGGGACGGCGTCCGTAACGGTCGGAGAGGCGTCCAAGCAATGGCGCGCCGAGCAATTGCATGGCGGCGTATGAAGCGACGAGCAGTCCGGTCACGAATTGGGTCGCGCCGTATTTTTCCGCGTAGTAGGGCAGCAGCGGCAGGATGAGGCTGAAGCCGAGCAGGTCGATGAATACGATCAAAATGATGGAGAGGAGACGTTTGTTCATGGTGTCCTTTTATTGGTAACGAATTTGCACGAAGCCACACAAAGGGCTTCTTTGCGTTATGGATTTCTTGATAGTGGATTGAATACGATTATTTTTTTGGAACCCAGGGGAAGAATGCACTTGTCTTTGCGATGTATTCTTCGTAGCCCGGTTTGGACTTTGTCAGCGTGCGTTCGAGCATCGCCACGCCGGATACTTTTATCAATAGGAATGTCATCAACAGCGGACTAAAGAACGTCCACCACGCGCCGTTGGCAAAAGCGAGGAGCCAGAAACCCCACCACTGTGCTGCGTCGCCGAAGTAGTTCGGGTGGCGGGTGACGCTCCACAGACCGCTTGTCAGTAATTTGCCTTTGTTGGCTGGGTCTTTTTTGAAGCGTGCCAACTGCCAGTCGCCGACGGCTTCGAAGATGAATCCCACCAGCCAGAGCGCCGCGCCGGTGTAATCGGTACATTCGCATTTGAACGGCGAAGGCGTGGAGGTTTGCGCTGCAACAAGCGGAATGGCGATGATCCACAAAAGGACGCCTTGCAGCACGAAGACTTTGAAGAAACTGCGCCACCACCACGCTGAACCGGCTTCCTTCCGCCATTCGGCATAGCGGAAATCTTCGGGTTTGCCGTGATTGCGCAGATAAAGATGTATGGAGAGACGCAGTCCCCAAATGGTGACCAACGCTCCCAAAAGGATCAGGCGCGTGTTGAGTTGAGTCGAATTGATCGCAACTGCCGCCCAAAAGGCGATGATGAATCCGGTTCCCCAGAAGATGTCTGCGATGCTTGAGTTTTTGATGATGAGGCTGTAAAGCCACAGCAGAATCATCAAGCCGAGGAGCACAAGACCGACGGTGAGCCAGAGGGAGACAAAGGACATTTTTTTAAGTTCTTTCCAGCGCGTAACTGCGCAGCCATTTTTTGATCGGGTCGCCCTGCCCGTTGATGTTCGCATCCACAGCTTGCGAGTAGCCTTCCATAAAATCGACCAGTTCCTGCTTGGGGCGGTCATAGGACTGGAGCAGCAGTTTCAGCCATTCCATTTCTTCGGAGAGGTGTTCCATATCGCCGAATTGCAGGGCGGCGGAGATGTTATCTCCGAGATATTGAATGCTGGTGTTGAGTTCTTCCGGGCTGATGGCAAGCGGCGGGATGTGCATCTTGAGCGTGCTCTCGATGTGCGTCCGCTTGGCGTTGAAGCCCTGCATGGCTGTGATGTATTCCTTCCCGGCGATCTTGAGGTTTTTTTCTGTGGGCTTGGTCTTTAGGAACGCTTCGACTTCCTGTATTGCGCTTTCCAGATCGTTGCCGAGGAATTGACCGGGGACATAGTCCACGATATCGGGGCGGATATTGAAGATGCGTCCGCCGAATCCAACGCGGATCTTCTGGCTGTTCAGCGATAATGCGACGTGTTGCAGATGCGCCGCGCTGTTTAACGTCTGTGCGATAAGGATGACGAGATCGGCTCTTACTTTTTGCGCCGTCTCCGCGAAGTGCTCGCTGGGGACGTTCGCGCCGAGATAGATGACGTTCAATCCGCGGCGGCGCAGTAGGAGGGCGAACAGCAGGGAGGTGAAGGTATGCCATTCGTTTGGAGGGCATCCCACAAGGACGGTTTGGTTACGGGTCGGCGCGGGGGATGCACCCAACAGCGCATCCAACCGGCGCATGGCAAGACCGGAAGCGAAATGTTCCTGCTGCACGCTGGCGCGGTTTTCATACCAAAGCAAACCGATCTCAGACATTCCTTTTTGCAGAACTTCGATGCAAACTGCTTCGACCGGGAACATGGAAAAGGCGCGGTTCAATGCCTGCTCTGCCTGCGTTTCGTTGTAGTTCAAACAAGCCGCGATCCAGTCCGTGCGGATGGCATCCAGCGTGGTGTCGGCGGGAACGGTGGGCGCGGTGGTTGTCAGTGTGATGAGGCTCGATGGAGCCAGACCAGCCAACGGGTCCGAACCGGAGCCGGTGATCTCGTTCCACAGGTCCACTGCCCGGGAAATGGAAAGTCCCTCTGCCTGGCGGGCGATCAACCATTTGATCGTCTCGATATCGTACTGCGAATACAGGCGGTGACCGCCCGGCGTGCGCTGCGGCGTGGGCAGACCATAGCGGCGTTCCCAGGCGCGCAGTGTGTCGGCGGCTAAACCTGTTTCGAGCAATACGGCTTTCAGATTAAAAGCAGGGGATTTGCTGTACATGGGGCTTCCTCGGTTATGCTGGATTTAAGGTGGCTTTGGACACCTTTTGCACAGCTATTGTACCCTTTTCTTTAAGAATTCGTTCGGTTGTGAGGCGAGCAGAAAGCAACACGATGGGAAGTCCAGTTCCCGGGTGGGTGGATGCTCCAGCGAAGTACATATTTTTGTACTTGGCGTGACGGTTCTGCGGGCGGAGATATCCAACCTGCCAGAAGTTGTGACTGAGCCCGAACGCGGCTCCCTTTTCGAGGTTGAAGCGGTTCTTCCAGTCTTTGGGCTGGTACACCACTTCGAACTTGATGTGCTCTTTGAGGTCGGTGACGCCCATCTCTTTGGCGAGGCGGGTGAAGACAGTCTCTCGCGCGCGGTTGACGAGGGCATCCCAATCCTGTTTGGAGCGCGCGTCGAGGTGACCGACCGGCACGAGGACGTAAAGCGTTTCCTGTCCTTCGGGAGCGGCGGCGGGGTCCGTCCGCGCGGGCGCATGGACGTAGAACGACGGCACTTCGGGCAGTGTGTGGTCTTCGAATATCTGATCGAAGGACGCTTTGTAATCGCCGCCGAGGAAGACGTTGTGATGGGCGATCTGCGGATATTGCTTGTCCACGCCCCAGTAGAACATGATGGTGGAGCAGGTGTAGAGCTTGTTTTCGAGCTTTTCAGCTTCGGCGGCGTCGGGCAGGAGTTCCTTGTAGATGTACGGCAGGTCCGCGTTGCCGACGAAAATATCGGCGGAGTAGGTCTTTCCGTCCGCGGTTTCTGCGCCGACAACCTTTGAACCTTCAACCTGTAACTTTTTCACCGGCGAGTTGTAAACGAATTTGACGCCAAGCTTCTCAGCGACTTTGGTCAGCGCTTGAATCCCAGCGTACATGCCGCCCATCGGGTACCAGACGCCTTCCGCCAACTCCGTATATTGCAGCAGGGAGTAGGTGGCGGGCGCGTCGTACGGGCTCAACCCCAAGTACATATTCTGGAAGGTAAAGGCAGCCTTCAAGCGTTCATCCTTGAAGAAGCGGCTGGTGTTGGTGTAGTGCTTTTGCAGCGCTTTGAGGTTGAAGATCAGCGGCAGGTTCTTCAGGCTGAAATATTCGAAAATATTATAGAAGTTGCGCCCAACGAATTTTTCGAGCGAAATCTTGTAGTGTTTCGCGCCTTCGGCGATATAGCCGAGAAAACCGGTAAACGCGGATTTATCGACGGCTTCGAGCTGCCTCTGCATATCGCCGATGTCAGAAGTCAACTGCAACTGCAAGCCGTCCTCAAAATGGACTTTATAGGTTGGGTCGATGCGGCGCAGGTCGAGGTGGTCGCTTAGGTTTTCGCCGAGAGAGGCAAAGGTTTCTTCCCAAACCTCGGGCATGAGAAACAGTGTCGGTCCAATATCGAAGCGGTGTCCGTCGCGGACGATCTGGTTGCAGCGTCCGCCGGGGGTGTCGTTCTTTTCCAGCACGGTCACGTCATATCCGTTTTTAGCGAGGCGGGCGGCGGTGGCAATTCCGCCAATTCCGGCGCCGATCACAAGAGCGGTAGGTTTCATGAATTTCTCCTTGATTTGCCTTCGAATTTGAAGGGTGAGTGTATTTTACTATTTGTCTATTATTTGTCAAGGTTTTATACAAGTCTTTGCAAAACCTTGACAAATATGACAATTCCCGTAAAATTCAGAAATCAAGGATATTTTCTATTTTCGTTCAGACAATTAAGAGGAGAGAATCACATGCAAGCACATGCTAATTGGGAGCACCATTTACTTTCCCTTGCCGGACATATCCCTCATCCTTCCACCCGCCCGTTCTTTTCGTATTGGGCTGGAGATGCCGACCTTCGCAAAGCCTATCAACAAGCCGAGGTAATTACCGCCAAACACAGCAAATCTTTTTCGCTGGCTTCCGGTTTGCTGCCGGAGGAAAAACGCTCGGCGGTCCGCGCCTTGTATGCCTTTTGCCGTACTGTGGATGATATTGTGGACGAGGTCGAAGCGAAAAAAGACCGCGACTTCGAATTGGATTACTGGCGCACCGTGGTTCAAACCGCCTCAACCTCGACCGATGACCTGGTCGCTACAGCCTGGGCGGATACTCTCGTCCGATACCATATTCCCCGACACTACGCCTTGCAGTTGATCGACGGCGTTGCCCGTGACCTCTCCCAGACCCGCTACCAAACCTTCGATGACCTTGCCACTTATTGTTATGGCGTTGCCTCCACTGTCGGATTAATGAGCATGTACATTGTCGGTTTCAAGAATGATAAAGCCGTTCCATACGCCATCAAACTCGGCGTAGCCCTGCAAATGACCAACATCCTGCGTGATGTGGGCGAGGACTATCGCAACGGTCGCCTGTACCTGCCGCGCGAAGAACTCATCACCTACGGCATCCGTGAAGAGGATATCGCTGCTGGGCGCGTGACCGATAACTGGCGTCAATTCATGAAATTCCAGATCGAGCGGACACGCCAACTCTATGAAGAATCATGGGCGGGCGTGAAACTGCTCGAGCGCGAGGGTCAGCTTGCCATTGGCGCGGCATCCGTTTTCTACAGCGGCATCCTCGAAGATATCGAAAAGCACGATTATGACGTCTTCTCCCGCCGCGCTTCATTGGGAGCCTTTGGCAAACTTCGCAAGATTCCTTCCCTGTGGTGGAAGCTCAAGACTCACTAAACTCGTTTATCATCTCCTTTGTGTGTGCAAGGGCATGACCGATTCGGTTGTGCCCTTGCTTTTTTAACCTGAGTTGCCACTTTCCTGTAGATTTTCTCGGTTTCTCGTCAAAAACCCTCACCCTGCCCTCTCCCACCGTGAGAGGGGGAAATCATCCCTTTTGAAAATAGCCTTGATTGGGGTGAGGGAAAATTCTTGAATTCAAGGTAATGTCTTGAGTTATTTATAGAATTGGATAGCTTGCAAAGCGATCATTTATCGTCCGCTTCTTTTGATATACTTGCCGCGTGAGAAAAAGCGCAATATTTCTCTGCCTGATTCTTATTTGTTGTATAAACTTTACCGAAACCAACACGGAGAATGAAATGAGCGTTCGTTACCTGGCGCTGGGAGATTCCTATACCATCGGCGAGAGTGTGCGGGAAGCGGATCGGTTTCCCAGCCAGCTTACTGCCCTGCTCGTCAGAGAGGGATTGCCGACCGAAGTCAGCATCGTTGCCCGAACCGGTTGGACGACAGATGAACTTTGGCAGGGGATCCAATCCCGCTCCCTCGAGCCGCCGTATGATCTGGTTTCACTTTTGATCGGGGTCAATAACCAATATCGCGGATACGACATCAACGAATATCGCGAAAGCTTCAAATTCCTGCTCGGTAAAGCCATTGAATATTCAGGCGGTGACCCAGACCGCGTTATCGTCTTTTCCATTCCAGATTGGGGCGTTACGCCTTTTGCCTCTGGAAGAGATGAAGCCAAAATAGCCTCCGAGATCGACGCGTTCAACCTCGTCAACTTTGAAGAGACTGAGAAAACCGGCGCACATTATGTGGATATTACGCCTGTATCGCGCAGGGCAAAGAACGACGATTCGTTGATCGCGCCCGATGGTTTGCATCCCTCCGGCGCGATGTATGCTGAATGGGCAAACCGCGCCCTGCCCATTGCACTCGATATCTTGAAGTAGAATAAACACAGAAGACCAAACGGAGATTCAATGCCTGCTATTAAAGCCATCAATCATGTTGCAGTTGTAGTGGATGACATGGACAAATCCCTCGCGTTCTGGCGCGATGCGCTGGGAATCGAACTGCACGAACTGCGCGATGTCCCTGCGGAACAGTCGCAGGTGGCATTTCTTCCGCTGGCTGGCGCCGAGGTGGAATTGGTCATGCCGACCACGGATGATTCTGGCATCGCCAAATATCTCGCCAAACGCGGACCCGGCATGCATCATCTCTGTCTCGAAGTGGATGATATCGAAGGCATGATGAACGAGTTAAAGGCAAGGAATATCCGTCTTATCAATGAAGAACCCCGCACCGCTGCGGATGGAAAAAAGTACGCGTTCGTTCACCCTGAATCCACGGGCGGCGTGTTGGTGGAGTTGTATCAGATCTAAATGTCAGCAAATGTAGAAACGATTCTGGCGGAGGAGTGCGGTCTTGTTAAAGACCGCTTGACCATTGTGGGCGTTTCAGGCGGACCCGACAGCCTGTGCCTGATGGAAACCATGCGGCAGGCGGGGTATCCGCTGTTGGTCGCGTATTTCGACCATCACCTTCGACCTGAATCCACAACGGATGCGCGCATGGTCGAGAAGACCGCCTCGCGCCTGATGCTAGCCTGTGTCATCGATGGCATGGATGTGCGCGCTTATGCCGATGAAAAGAAACTATCCATTGAAGATGCGGCGCGCACCCTGCGTTACCGCTTCCTGTTCGACCTTGCCCGCAGACAGAAGGCTCAAGCTGTGGCGGTCGGTCATACCGCCGACGACCAGGTGGAAACCGTCCTGATGCACTTTTTGAGAGGCAGCGGCATTTCTGGTTTGAAGGGCATGTCCTATCGTTCGGTGATCAAATCGTTCGATCCGGATATTCCAGTAGTTCGTCCGCTCCTTGATCTGTGGCGTGAGGAAACAGTTTTGTACTGCTCCATAAATGGGCTTCGTCCGCGTTATGACTCGAGCAACGATGCCTTGAATTTCCAGCGCAACCGCATCCGTCATCTCCTGATCCCCACGCTTGAAATGTATAATCCGAAATTCCGCGAGACTGTTCAGCGCATGTCCCATTCGCTGAAGGACGACTATTTCTTTATGATGGAAACGATGGAACAGGCTTGGGGGGAAGTGGTCGTTTCGGCAAATAAAGAGATCGTCACATTCGATGTTCCGCGTTTGGATAACCTTCCGCTCGGACTCCAACGCAACCTGATCAAACACGCCATGCAGTCGCTTCACCCCGGGGTGGATATCGGCTACCAAACCCTGAAACGCGCCACCGATTTTATTCAGCTCACTTCCAATTCGCCCTGGGTGGATCTGAAAGGCGGGCTGCGTTTGTACCGCGAAGCCGGCATGATGCACGTCTGCGCCCCGCACGCGGAACTTCCCTTCGACCGCTGGCCCCAAATGGAAGATGAGAATATTGTCTCGCTCGAATTGGGCGGACTAGTCTCCCTTGCCGGTGGGTGGAAGATTACCTGCGAGCGCTGGCGGCTCCCGGCTTTGGCGAAGGAAGAGGCTGAAGAAAACGAGGACCCGTTCCAGGTCTGGTTGGATGCGGCGGAGCTTCCCGAAAAATTCGAGCTGCGTACCCGTCATCACGGCGATCATTTTTGTCCGCTCGGCATGGACGGTCATTCGCAAAAGCTGTCAGATTTCTTTGTCAACGAAAAACTCCCGCAGCGCGCGCGGAATCACTGGCCCCTGCTTTGTGCCGGTGACGAGATCATTTGGGTGCCGGGTTTCCGACCGTCTCACCGTCACCGTCTGAAGGCGACTACCAGCGAGATCCTTTATTTCTCTGTGCAGCACCCACCCGAAAAGACAGAAGAAAATCCCCTGCCATAAGACAGGGGATTTTTTGTGTGTTCTATTTTCCTTCGCCGTTCAACTGCTTGAGTTTGATGAACAGCTCGCGCCATTGGATCTTTGAAACGCCGAGTTTCTGGCGGATTCTATCCGGCTCGACGCCGCCCTGATAATCACGCAGGGCGCAGGTCCAGCGGCACATGTCGAAGGACAGGTGTTTGGTCAAACCGGCTTCTTCGCCGATATCTTCCAATAGATATTCCAACCGGCGAGGCGACCAGGGGAATGCCTGATCCACGGGTTGATATTGGGTGAGGTATTCGTTATACGATGCAACCCAATCTTCATCCAATTCGATCTTGCGTTCCTTGTATCGGTTCGCGGGGCTGGCATAGCGGACAAATAGATACGGGCCATCATTGCCATCCAATTCGATATGATTGATGTGGATGCCAAGACATTCGCTTTTTTTGATTCCGGTGCTGAGGAGCAATGCCGCTAGTGTATATGGACGCGCATCCGGTTTTTTCTCGCGGCGGTGACGGTCTGCCGCCAGCAGGACGGCTTCGTATTCCTCATCGGTCAGCACTTGCGGAAGGGGACTGATCGCAGAACGCTGTACGACTTTTTCGGCGGGGTCGAGTGTCAGCGTGCCATACTGGTGCAGCCAGCGGAAGAAGGATTTTACCGAGGTGATGCGCCGCGATAATGTCTTGGGGCTGCATGCCACGCCGCGGCCTTTTTCCATCCATTCGAAGAAACGGTTGAGGTCGTCTGTGGTGATCGCACCGATGGATTGATCGGGCGGCAGGAATTGCGTCAACAAACGCACATCGGAGAGGAACGCCTTGACGGTGTTGGGGGAACGTCCCTGATCGAGCAGGTACATTTCCCAGCCTGCAATGGTGGCAGGTAGCAGCGATTTTGCGGTGATGTGTGCGGGTACGGGTGTTTTTGTCATAAGATTACCCTTGCGTGTAGTATATATTCTTGCGTATAGTTTAGCGAATTTGAGTGACGTTGTCAACTAGGCGGGGAAAATTCTAAGGTTTGAGGTTAATCAAAAACTCCGAGGTCAATCTCGGAGTTTTGTTGTTTTACGGAGGCGGGAGATAATCCCACGGGTTGACCTTCATGCCCGCCATGATCTCAAAATGCAAATGCGGACCAGATGACCGCCCCGTGGAGCCGACTGCGCCAATCACCTGTCCCTGTCCGACGCTTTGTCCGCAGCCGACGTTCAACGCGCTCAGGTGGGCGTACAGCGTTTGGAACCCGTTGCCGTGGTCGACCATGATCATATTGCCATACCCGTAATCGTTCCAACCGGCGTACACGATCACACCCGCGTCCGAAGCGTAGACAGCTTCACCGAGGTTTCCGGCAAGGTCGATGCCGTTGTGATTGGTCTTCGGCGAAAAGTCGAAACCGGAAAGATAATGTTTGTTGGTCGGGTAAATGAACGAACCATACCCAATGGCGCCGCCGCTGACTGGGTCGCAGGCGCCCTCTCCAAGTACGCGTGCCGAGGCGGGGTTTTCACGAGTCACACCGAGCGGAGCGCTCCAACTGACGAAGTCGCGTTTCCCGCCGGGGATGATCAGCCATGTCCCGGTCTTGATATTGGCATTTTCAAAATCGCCGACTGTTGTCGGGTCTATATTATTGCCGGGGAAGTTGATCACATCCGCCGCGGTCACGCCATAGAACTTTGCCCACTCTCCAAACGGGATGCCGCCCAGCCATTCCCAATACACGCCATCCACCGGCAGGATGTTCAACTCCTGCCCCGGCGTCAGCGAGTGCGGGTCATCCAGCAGGGTGTTGTAATTGCCCCAAAGGATCGTCTGTGGCTGCAACCCGAATTTTTCCGCGATACCAAAAACCGTATCGCCATCCTGAACGGTATAGGTTTCTATCTCCTGACGCGGGCGGCTGGGGATGTTCGTATGCAATTGCGCCGAACGGTTGACGCCATCTGTGACGGGCAGGTCAAGTTCAGTGAGAACATTGGATGCGACATCAGCGGTCACCACCGGACCTGAAGCCTGCTCCGCCCCATTGGGCTTTGCCTGCGCCTGACCGTAGAACGTCCGCGCCAGAAAGACTACTGCCACAATGGCTAGAATGGAAAAGAAATTCCCACCAAGTTTTATTAAAGGTTCACCCAGCCCCATATTGACGAGGCTGCTTATAAATCTTGAAAAAACGGAACGCCGTTTCGGGGTCGGCGGCGGAGCCTTCTGGCTCGAACCTTCCGAAGGGGTGGGGGCGTCTTCTGAAAAATTGTTTTGCATATTGGCATCATATCATGGCGAAAAAATCACAGTCAAGTTGGGGTTTAAAACCCTAAGCCGTCTTTAATCACCATTTGGCTTAAATTTGAAGGAAAACACGAAAAATCAGGCAAATTGGGCTTCTTCGTCCATTCCGCTCTTGCCTATAAAAACCATTCTAATGAGCGCGATTCCAAGCAGACAAACAACCCCGCCCATGATAATGGACGTGGGCACTGACCATATTTGCGCGATCCATCCGATAAGAATGCTGCCAAACGGAGCGACGCCTTGCAGCCCCCAGAAGTAGACGCTAAACACCCTTCCGCGCAGGTCGTTTGGTACGCGGACCTGGATCATCGTGTTCATGCTGATCAATTGCGTGACCGTGCCCCAGCCGATAAAGATCAGCATAAAGAAGGCAAGCGACGAGTTGGTGATCATTCCCAACACAATGACAGGGATAACGAAAAGCACCTGCCCTGCAAACAAAATAGAGTCTTTATTTGCAATGCCGAAATACGCCATCATCAGCGCGGCGGTGACGGCGCCGATGCCCTGCGCGGTGTAGAGATTACTCGTCCGCGCGGCGATCAACGTCTCGGACGTGAGAACCGGCTGCAGGATGTCGCGTGCAATGGCGGGAATCTGTTGGATCAGCGGAATACCGAAGAACCCCAACAACGACGACATCAGGATCACAGACATCACCACAGTATTCGAACGGATGTAACGAAGCCCCTGCTTGAATTCGCTTGCCCAGCCTTCAGACATCTGGGGCAGTTTCTCTTCCTTGAAGCGCGTTCGCGCAAAGAACAACCCTATGATGACGAAAATATAGCTGACGCCGTTAACCAAAAAGACGGTTCCTTCGCTGCCGGAAGCTGCGATCAACCATGCAGCGCACAACGGACCCAGAACCCGCCCTAAATTGAAAGCGGTTGTCTGCAATGCGATGGCGCTCGGAAGACCATCTTTTCCGGTGAGTTCGATCAGCATCGCCTGACGGGCGGTCACTTCAACGGAAACAGCCGAGCCATAGATGAATGCAAGTACCAATATATGCCATATCTCAAGTTGATTGGTGAACGCGAGATACGTCAACCCGAACGCCTGAATGGACATCACAGACTGCAGCGCGATGACCACCTTGCGTTTGTCCACGCGTTCGATCAACACACCGGCAGGGAGCGCAAACAGCAGCGTCGGCAGGGTGGTGGAAAAACCGATCAACCCGAGATCGAGCGGACGACCCGAGATGCGGTAGGCGAGGTATGGCAGGGCGGTGGCTTGCATCCACGTGCCGATGACGGAAACGAATTGCCCAACGAGGAAGATTACAAAATCAGGTGAGGCGAGTGCGGGGAAGCGGGTGATGATCCAATTTTTTAGTGATGTCATTTCTTATGAAGCGGGGACGATACATTCGGGGCGGTCATTGCCGGGCTTGTTGACCAGTGTCGAGACGGGGTGGGCAGCCATGCTTTCGGCGGGGAAAGGTTTGATAAGGTGAAGCAGCTTATCGGGAGTCTGAGGCGTTGGGTCCAGCCACAGATGATAATCCTTTTGGTCCAGAATGACAGGCATCCGATTGTGAAGTGTGGACATCAGTTCATTCGGTTCGGTTGTGATGATGGTGCAGGTGCGCACGGCGCCGCCGTCCGGCGATTGCCATTCATCCCACAACCCGGCAAAGGCGAAAGGTTTGCGGTCCTTCATATGGATGAAGTATGGGGTTTTTGTTTTTGCGCCGGGTTGGGCTTTCCACTCGTAGAAGCCGTCTGCGGGAATGAGGCAGCGTTTGTATTTGAAGCCGCCGCGAAAGGATGGTTTTTCTGCGATGGTTTCGCCGCGCGCGTTGATGAGGCGGCTGCCGATGGCGGGGTCTTTCGACCATGAGGGGATCAGACCCCAAATGAAAAAGTCGGCTTGATTCTTTGCGTCATTGGGGATGACGAGAACGGGCTGCGTGGGGGCAATATTAAAACGCGGCGCGAATTGGGTTGGGAATGTAAAGTCGCCAAATGTTTCCGCTAGTTCGGCGGGGTCAACGGTAAGGGTAAAACGTCCGCACATGGTTCTCCTTATTCTTTTGTCGATTCTTGAAGTGTGAAATAAAAGGTGCTGCCCTGCCCCGGCTCTGATTCCAGCCAAATCCTTCCGTGATGGAATTCAACGATCCTTTTGACAAGGGTCAGCCCGATGCCTGTGCCTTCGGATTCGGTGTCGAGTTTGTTGAACAAGCCGAAGATGCGGTCTTGATATTGCGGTTCGATGCCGATGCCATTATCCTGAACGAAAAACACAGGAGTGTTCTCCTTGCTTTTGACGGTTCCGATCCGGACCTTGGGGCGGGGCTGGTCGCCCATGAATTTGATGGAGTTCTCCACCAGATTTTGGACAACCTCCGACAGGCGGACTCTATCACCATAGACCTTGTGTTTTTCATCGACGAATTCGATCGTGACGTGATTTTCAGTAAGCGGACCTTCCAGCATCACCAACGCATCGCGCACGATCATTCCGAAGTCCGTTTCTGTCGGTTCGTTTGCCATGCGTCCGACACGGGAGAGTTCCAGCAGGTCACTTAACAACGCCTGCATTTTTGCCACTGCCTGACGGATGCGGTCAATGTCTCTTGAAAAGGTGTCGAATTTGCCTGAGCGTGCGTCACTCTCGAGATAACCCAGAAAACCGGTGATGGTTACAAGCGGGGATTTGAGATCATGCGAAACGGTATACGTGAACCGCTCAAGTTCCGCATTCTTGGACTCAAGCTCATTGATAAAATTCTCCCGCTCAAGTTCAGCGTATTTGCGTTCGCTAATATCGCGGGCGATGCCGGTGGTGCCGATCACCTCTCCCCACTTGTTGCGGATGGGGGTCTTGGTGGTTTCGATCCAAAATTCCCTGCCGCTGCCGTCTTTTTGGATTTCTTCGATGGTTTTACGTTTGCCGCTTTGTATGACATCAAGGTCATCTTTGCGGTAGGATTCTGCGAAATCATCTCCCCAAAGATCAGGGTCGGTTTTGCCGATCACGTCTTCGCGTTTTTTTCCGCTTACAGCTAGAAATTGATCGTTCACGGCGATATATTGCCCGTCCAGGTCCTTCAGCCATGCCATATCGGGAATGTTGTTCAGGATGGCGATCTGCTGGTACAGGGACTCGCTCAACCTTTGTTCCGCCAGTTTCTGTTCGGTAATATCCTGCACAGCGCCCAATATCCCAACAAGACGGTTCTCTTCCTCGCTCCATATGGGGTGGGCAAAAACGCGTTCCCAGCGGATTTCTCCATTCTTGGCAAAGGTGCGGATCTCCGAGCCAAATACATCCTGATTTTTCATCAGTCTGCCCATATCGTTTACGTCTTTTTCGAGGTCATCCGGATGAATAAAGGCATACCACCCCCCGGCTTCGATATATTCTTCGGGGGTGTAGCCTGTCATTTTTTCGAATGCGCCCGCCAGCCAGATGGTTTTTGCCTCGCCCTGTTTGTTGACGACACTCTCAAAGACATAATCTGTACTGACCTTCGAGATGAGTTTGTATCTCTCTTCGCTCATGCGCGCTCGCCGTAATGCCCGCATCACTGTCCGCGACGATAGATATTGCAGGACAGTACCCATGGGAAAGATGACAAGACTAATTACCCATGTGAGAAAGACCGAAGATTTGGCTTCCAAATTCAGCAAGCCAGTATTCGCCGCATACACCATGAACAGACCGGAAAGCAGTGAGGCAATTGTCACAAAAATGGTTGCCCCATTACCCAAAAGAATTCCAGTAACAACGATCACGAGCGGATATCCGAGCAGATACCCTTCCCCCTGTACGCCGTGACCTGTCAACGCAGTGACGGTAAAGAAAAACCAAAATGCTATTACCTGAATCGCAGATGCGCTGCGGACATGTCCTCTGTGGAGCAGAAACAAAAGAAAAAGGTTTATCGCTTCGCCAACTCCGCCCTGGATCAATGCGCGTTGCGAATCTTCAGGTGAGAAGATCACCGCGTACAACATGTACGGAATCGGAACCATTATCAACCCCCAAAGGATGATATTCAGCAAGTATGCCCTATGGTTCTTCTGATCGTCTTCGAACTCGGGCGGTTTGAAGATTTTCAACAGCCAGTCTTTCATGCCGTGTTCACCTTCTCAATTTCCTTGCATCCCCATCCCGAGCGGTCACACCGATACTATCCAGATGTTCCAGCAGCGCCTGCACATATTTCCGCGTTGTCTTCAGCATGTCGCGCACTTCTGCAAGTGTCACCTGACCATGTTCCCGAATATGTGTTCCGATCATCTTCACCATCTTGTCGTAATCCTTTTTGTGAAAGACGACATCCTGTGAGACGGGCACCAGCTCGCCCAGTTCGATCAAAGCGTTGACGACTTCCTCGCCTGCTTCCGCCTGACATTCCTTGATGCTGGGTGGGGAATATGGATTTGCCTCGAACTTTCGCTTCAATGTCTGGACCCTGGTCTGATCCTGTCCATTGAATTGAATCTCGTGCCCCGGCTTGGATACCACTCCGCGCTCGTCGATCAGCGCATGACCGGTAACGAGATAGTAAAGTGACGTGTTGAAGACCTTTGGCGCAAGCTTGAGTCTGCTTTTCATTTCTTCGCGTGGAACGCCGCGGCGCAGAGGATATTGCCGATGGTACGCTTCAACTAATCCCATCATACCGGCTTCCAATGTCTCCCAATGAGGGCGGGCGATGACAAGCGCATCATTTTTTGCAGAATCCTCCAAACGGATGATCTGTCCGTTAGCAAGTAATTCCTGCAGCGCGGATTCAGCGGCGGAAGCCTCCAACCGTGATTTTGTAATGATTTCCTTGATCGGCGCCGCATGAAGCGCAAGCGCGGCTTCAAACAGAACATCCGCGGGAGTTCCTTGAGCCAGTGACTCCAGCGATTTGATCACATCGGCATCAAAGCGTTTGTGCCTGCCCTTGGGCTGGTGATCGATGACCGCGCCTCCGCCGAGCGTTTCACCGGGTGACGGTCTGCGCAGAATATATCGGTCACCGCGAGAGGCGACTACCGGGTCACGAAGTTCGAGTTGTATCCAGCCTTCTTCGCCAGCCTTGATCTCTTCGGTCCCGAGGATGCGGAGCGTGGCGATGGTCTCACTTGCGCCGACAAAGAATTTGACCTCGTCTCCGTGCATGAGCGGTTTTTGGATATCTTTGAGCGCTTTGAATCTCGCATCGATACGGCGGGTAGCCTGATACTGCCCCGGGTGCGCCACCACATCTCCGCGGCGGATCAATTCTGTATCGACGCCAGAAATATTGACGGCAGTTCTTGAACCCGGAACGGCGCTTTCCTCTTTTTTCTTATGGGTCTGTAATCCGCGGATGCGCCCCTTGATGCCTGTAGGCAGGATTTCCACGTCGTCGCCGACGAAGAATTTGCCGTCCCTCAGTGTGCCGGTGACAACGGTGCCGAATCCGCTCATGGAGAAGATGCGGTCGATCGGCAGGCGCGGACGGTTCAAGTCGGGGCGGGTTGGTTTGTCTTGCAATAGGTTTTCGATGGCGTGGATGAGTTCCTCGATGCCGTCTCCTGTTTTGGCAGAGACTCTCAGGATGGGCGCGCCGTCGAGCACGGTGTCGCTCACAGTGGAGCGAATCTCCGATTCGACAAGATCAAGCCAACCTGAGTCTGAGGCGAGATCGGTCTTTGTCAGAACGATCAATCCGGCGGGGATTTGGAGCAGATCCAAAATCGCCAGATGTTCAGTCGTCTGCGGCATGACGCCTTCGTCTGCGGCGATGACGAGCAAAGCCGCGTCGATGCCGCCGATGCCCGAGAGCATGTTCTCGATGAAATCGCGATGCCCGGGTACATCCACAATGCCGAGTTCTTCGCCGTTTGGCAGGGTGAGCCAGCCAAAGCCGAGTTCGATGGTCATTTCGCGGGCTTTTTCTTCCTTGAGACGATCAGGATGAATGCCTGTAAGCGCTTCGATTAGTGTTGATTTTCCGTGGTCTACGTGTCCTGCCGTGCCTATGACTCTCATGGCTTCAATTTTAACCACAATTTGATAACAAAAAAGTGGAAATCGAAAGATCTCCACTTTTGCCTTGAAGTTGATTAAGACAGGGTGACACTATTATTTTTTCGTTGTCGGTTTCTTGCCATGCCCCATGATGCGCTGATAGGAGGTCATCCATTCGTGGACGACGTTCATCATCTCTTGTAATTGTTTTTCGGAGGCATCGGTGGTTTGATGAATCTGGTCCTGCAATACCTGTGTGACTTCGTTGAGCGTGGAAATGCCCTCTTCGTATTTTTGCACTTCCTTGCGAATATCGCGGAAGTTTTCTTCGGAGGAGAGGCTGTATCCCGTCCAGCGTTTTTGGTCGTCGGCTTTGAAGCTGATCCATTCCTGCCGCAGGCGTTCCTCGGCGAGGCGCTGCATTTCGGTCACTTCGTTGATGCGGCGCTCGAGTTTGGTGTTGAGTTCCACATAGGTGTCCTGCGCTTTTTTTGCGTTTCGCAGGGTCTCATCCAGTTTTTGGATCTGCTCATCGAGTGTTTCAGCTTCCTTTTGGAATGAGCTGAATTTTTCCTGCCAGTCTTTCCATGCGCGTTCGCGGTCCACCTGGGCGACGCGCTGCTGGTCGAGGAAAGCGGACTGTGCCTGTTTGCGCTCTAACTCTGAGGAGAGCAGGTCTGTAATGCGCCCTTCGATATTGCGGACAGTATCCGCCTGTATGGTCGCTTTTTCGCGGTTCTCATCGATCCGTTTGCGCAGGGCAGTTAACTCGCCCTGAATATCGGCTATGCGTTTGAGATCGTTCTTGCGTGCTTCGTCGTTCGCGAGCAAAGTGTGCTTTACGTCTTCGTTCGAGCGTTTTGTCTCGTCGATGTTAAGTTTCAGGTCGCTGATGTTATTCAAGGCGCGCTGGGTTTCATCGGCGCGTTCTTTTATCTGCTTTTTGAATTCGGCGGGATTAAAAGAATTCTTTACCTGTGTGATCGCCTTGTTTAACTCGGTGACTTCGCTCTGGATTTCCTTTGCAGCTTCCTTGTCGTCTCTTACGCGTTTCTTCTCGTTCTCTTCGATCATCTTGACAAGTTCCGTCCGCTGCTTGGTGATGAGCGACTCGAACTGTTCCACGCGCTTCGAAGCCGGGGTGATGTCTGCCACCTGTTTGCTGAGGGTTTTGATCTGCTTTGATACGACGTTTACCGATGATTCAAAGGAGGCAATCGCCTCCTTCAGTGTGGCAAGGGTTTCCTTGGTTTCGCGCTGCTGTTTATCGAGAAATTCGAGGCGTTTAACGATCTGTTCAAATTCCATAAAATCTCCAAATGATGTCGAATTAAATTATACCCTCTTGTAAAACAGGCTTATTGGTTGAGGTGTTGGAAAAGTGCAGGCAGGTTGGAAATGATCGGTTGCAGGCTTTGCGGGAACATGCCTAAAACGAGCAAACCAGCCATGCCTATGCCCAGCATCACAGTCTGAATTGGGGATTCGTTCATTTCCCACTTTGTATCCTCTTTTGCCATAACGAAGGCTGCAAGGGTTCGAAGGGCGGAAATGAGCAGCCCAAGCAAGCCAATAAAGACCCATAATGAAGCGGACAGCGATTGCAACGATAATTCCTGCCAGAGCGCCAACCGTGAAGGGAAGCCCGCCAGCAGGGGGAAGCCCGCAATCGAAAGATGAGCAAAGAAGATCGCGCCAACGGCTATTGGATATTTTCGCGCCATACCTTGAATGTCGCTAAAACGCAGCGGATACGCCCTGCGTTTGATAATGGAAAGGGCAAGCGCCCAGACGCTTAGTTCCAATCCGCGCGGGATGAGAGTGAGGAAAACGATGCTGACCATGTCTGGTGTTTTGAGCGCTATGGCGGTCAAAAGCAGACCCGTCTCAGCGATGGCGGCGTAACCAAGAATCCTGCCGAGATGACGTTGTAGCGCGCCAAAGATTCCACTTGTGGCGGTCATGATCACGCCGGAATAAAAAATGGCGTTGGCTATCTGCGAAGTGTTTCGCAGCCATGTGTAGCGGTCTAAAAAGCCCAGGGAAAAAATAACTGTGAATGTTGGCAGTGCCCATAACAGGAATCCGGCGGCGTAGGGCGACGCTTCTTCCATCAGTTGCGGAATCCAGTTATAAAGCGGAAACACGCCAAAAAGGAACGCGAACCCCATGCTGAGCATCACCCCGGACTGTATGGTCGTGCTTAGGTTCCCAGGGCTTGCCTCCACACCGGCGAGCATCCAGCCGGAAAAGAGGATGAAGGGCATGGCGAAGGTCTGGTAAATGATGAACCGCACCACGCCTTTCCCCGGCTTTTGGTAAAGCGGAACCAGCAGAGGAACCACCAGCATTGCCGCTATTTCGAGCAGCAACGCAGCATAAAGGAACGGTTCCACTGCAATGGATGCGGTCAGAAGCGCGACGATCATTAATCCTAATGAAACGAAACGATGGGCGGTACCGGATGCTTCGGTGCCGAAGAGCCAAAGAGCCGCCAGCCCATACAGCACTGCGAGCAGCGGACCGTCCGCTGTGACGAGCTCGAAACTGCGCCCAAAGACTTGAATGGCGGGAGCTATTTTTATCGAGACTGACCCAATAAGCAAAGCCGTATCGATGGGAACAAACAGGGCGATCATCGCAAGGAAGGCAGCGATCCCGCCGCCAATATAGGCGGCGTATTTTTCGCCCAACAGAAGCAGGATTAAAGCGCCTGAGACAAATGGGAGCAGAATCCAAATGATCGGCGCGCTCATAATTCTTCTTCCCCGGAGACAAACGGAACAGACCCCGCTGTGAGCAGGTACGCTCCGAGTACGCTCAGCCCTAAATTGACGGCTGCCAGCAGTCCTGTTACAAGGATCGCGCTTTCGACAGCAGCATATAGGATCTCGAAACCGGAAATGACGGTTAGAAGTCCCAGCGTCACTCGCAGGAGGTCGCTGGTCACACCCAAATGTGCCATGCCCGCGCCGATCAATATCAGCCCGCCGGCAATGACGGGGAGTCCCAGCCCGGGAATGGCTGCTTCGATGGCAGGAGCTGCCCCGGCGGCAGCAAAGGCGACGACGCCCATCAAGATCACACGGAATGCGGCACCGCGCGGATAGAAGGCTTCGCTCTCCTCCTGTTCAAGGTTGGCAAGATTGATACGGGTCATACCGAGAATGGCAACGACCATCCACCCTGCGATCAATTTGACGGATCCCATGGCGAAGGGCAGGTGACGGGTAACCAGCCAAAATGCGGCTAGGTATTGAAGCGCCAACGCGCCAAGGCTGATGCGCCAGTCGCGGCTGACCATGATGGCGGTGGAGGCTGTCAGTGCCAATGCTACAGCGACCCAGGAAATAATTTCTGCAAGCATTTATTGAGTTCCACGTATGATGAGCAAAATAAAAAGGACGAGGAAAAGCAGCGTCCACATGATGCCGCCTTCGCCTTCGAGGGTATCGGTGATGGCTTGGCTGATCCGCGCCAATCCGCGGTAGATGGACCAAAGCCACTGGTACAGGCTGTTGACTCCGGCTCCCGCTGTTGTGACCCAATGTGCGCGGATGGGGCTGAAGATGCGAAAACGTCTGGCTCCCCAGACCAGCCCCAAAGTCAGGAGAGAGGCGATGAGGGCTTGAATCCAATTTCCGATTTGGAGAGCGCCGTCCCAGCCGATGAATCCCATCAGAAGGGGGAGAACGAGGAGGAGAATGATGCCTGACGGGTAGACTGCCTTTGTCCAGCCGGGCTGGTCGTCCAAAGATTCGTCGCCGTTTGTTCGAAGCGCGTGGCGGATAAATCCCGCTGTCATCAAGGCTTGAGCCGCCAGGGCAAATGGGACGATTAACCCCAACCTTCCCATCCAGGCGCTGGCGGTGAGCGAGAAGGGGAGCGAGGAAAGGCTCCATGCGCCGATGGGGAGGAAACGGTTGAGGCGCAGGTTTTGCACGGAAGATAAGAAGAGTACGCTTCCAACGAGGATCATGGCGCTGCCCCATGCAATGGCGCCAATGGGGTTGCCGCTCAATGTGCTGAGGACTGCAAGCGACGCAATGCCGATGATCCAATAAGGACGCCCGTTCAATTCGTCCGGTGCGCGCAGCCACATCCAGCCGCCGTAGATGGCGGCAGCGGCGGTGAGGGCTGTCAGTGCCAGAGTAAAACCGGATGTAGTGATCTGAATGCGACCTAAAATGCCGAGTGTGGAGATCGCGCCGATCAGCCGCAATGCGGTTCCAAGCCCGCGGCGAAGGAATGTATCTGAAGAGTAGGGCAAATGAAGCGGTAATACTCCCAGCCTTAGCCCCGCTGCGATCACCAGAAATATCCCTGCACTCGAAGGCATGGATTGAAACACAAGGGCGCTTCCATTCGAAAAACTTGCGATGTACGCCCATAACAGCAGACTTAACCCGAGCATGTGGGTGGCAAATGAAATGACAACGCGTTCGCTTTTTTGTTCGCCGTTCACGGAACTTAATTGCGAGAAGAGTTCCGTCAGGTCGAGAAATGCCCACATCAAAAGCAGTGTCAGCGGATTATCGGCTGTTACTGCCAGAATCCCCATACCGCAGAGTGTTAGAATGCCCGCCCACGAAAGCGAGTTTGTAAAGACCGGGCGTGTTACAGACGTCAGGAGAATGGCAAGGGGCAGGGCGGTGACACTGATCGCAAGCGCCCACGAAACACCGTCTGCGCGGAACAACACCGGCGTTGTGAACAAAGTCTGCGGCTCCCAGGCAGGGAAGGAAAACTCGAAAGGCATCTGGGTCAGCCAGAGGAAAACGCTTGCAAAAGCCAGAAGCGCGCCCACTGTTGCGATCATCCATGCATAGCGCGCGTTCGGCTGCGTGATTCGTAACACCATCAACACCAATGCGGTGATAAAAAGTAATAGACAGGTAACCAGAATTAACATGGAAAATATAATTGTATCAGTATTATTACCGCCGCGCTTTCACCCTTTGTGTTTGGTACAATCCCAGCATGATGCATAGAAGTCATCGACTTAATAAAAGCGGATTCACCCTCGGGCTTTTGACTTTGCTTCTTATTGTTTCCTGTGCCGCGCCGCCTTCCGCCTCGGTCTCTGAACCGACGGCTGTGCCGCTGCTTCTCAATAATGTCCCCACGCCGACGCCTTTCCTGCCGCAGCCCGAAGCGCCGACCGATGAAAATCTGGCGCAGGTTCCGCTGCAGCTAGTTCCTACTTACACACCCTACCCGACCAAATATGTCATTTCACAGGATATTTCCGCGCCGGTGGGTGCCGCCCCAGCCGACAGCGGAGTTACCCTCTACAACCCGTTGACCGGTCTGCCGGTGGATGATCCCTACTTCCTGCAGCACAGACCGCTTGCCATCAAAATTGGCAACTCGCCTGATTATGTCCGCCCGCAATCCGGGTTGACACTTGCGGATGTTGTCTACGAATATTACATCGAGTGGGGCGACACCCGTTTTATCGGCGTTTTCTACAGCAATCTATACGACATCGAGCGCGTGGGACCTGTCCGTTCGGGGCGGTATTTCGATGAGAATATCGTCCGTATGTATCATGCTTTCCTGATGTTCAAGGGCGCTGATCCGCGCGAATACGATTATTTCAAATCGCTTGAAATCAGTGAGCGTTTTATATCTGTTGGTATTGGCAACTGTCCGCCGTATTATTACGGTCCGTATAAACGGGATTCCTACAACAACATCTTTTTTAATGTCACCAAATGGGAAGCCTGCGTCGCCAAAAAGGGATATGACAATTCCCCGCAGACATTAAGCGGCGGCTTCTTCTCGGAAAACGTGCCGCAAAGCTCAACCTATGTGACGCGTATTTACGATTTTTACTCCGTTTATAACTACAGTTTTTGGGCATACGATCCCATTGAACATGTCTACTTCCGTTATCAGGAAGCCAAAGATCTGGTAAACCGCAAAGTGGAAGTTTATGACCAATTGATGGACGATTACACCAAGGAACCCGTCACGGCGGATAATGTCGTGGTGTTATTCGTCCCGTATATTTTTACGAACGAGAATCAGGCAGAGGATGAAGTCTATAATCCCTCCCTGGTTGATTATGGTGACGCCTACGTCTTCCGTGATGGGGTCGCCATCCCCGCCCGCTGGAACCGTACCTCGATAGACCAGCCCATGCTGTTGACCAATCTCGACGGCACGCCGATCTACCTGCGCCCCGGGCAGACGTTCTATCAGGTGATGGGTGTTACTTCCAAAAAGATGACCGAAGGTACTGAGTGGCGTTTTGAATTCGAAACGCCCTGATGCGCAATTCCAAAGTTGAAGGCTTTAGACTCCTGATAAAATGAACCCACCTCGGAGTTCTTATGACATTTGATCCCGTCTTCCTTGCCAACCTAACGCTTGTCCTGACCGCCTTCGCCGGTGCGTTTTTGATCGCCTTGTGGGTCAGCCTTGTCGTGTGGACCTATCGCGACATCCGCTCACGCGCGCGCGACCCATTGGTGCAGACGTTATCCGCTTTGCTGGCGGCGGTCTTGAATTTGCCCGGCGTGCTGGTCTATCTCATCCTCCGCCCGCCGCGGACGCTCGAGGAGGAGTATCAGCGCACGTTGGAGGAAGAGGCGCTGCTTCAGGCGCTGGAAGACCTTCCGCTTTGCCCGGGCTGTGAGAGGCGTGTCAAAGAGGATTGGCAGATATGTCCGAACTGTCACACCAAACTGAAGAAGACATGTCACAACTGTTCGAAGCTGATGGAACTGCCGTGGAACATCTGCCCGTATTGCGGAACCCCCGCTCCCGGCGTCCGTCTTGAGGCGACCAGTCTCGATGATGCCCTGCGCGGAATCAAGATCACGGACGAGCAGGAAAACCTCGAAAACTAGAAACCCAGACCCTAAACGTCATAAAGACCTTTAGGGTCTCTTATTAGGAGAATCCATGAAAATCGAATCCATTACGCTCCATCATATTGCAATGCCGCTGGTCGCTCCGTTCGAGACTTCTTTTGGGCGCGAGACCAAACGCGAATGTGTCATCATCGAAATTCATTCTGAAGGACTCGTTGGGTATGGCGAATGTGTCGCCACACACAGTCCCGGCTATAACTATGAGACGACCGGCACAGCCATGCACATCCTCAAGGATTTCATCTCGCCTTTGATTCTTGGGCAGGATGTAAAGGATGCGCTCGATTTTCAGGAACGGGTGATCGGCATTCGCGGACATCTTCTCGCCAAAGCGGGCGTGGAAATGGCGGTCTGGGACTTGCTCGGCAAACGTGAAAATAAACCGCTCAAGGAATTATTCGGTGGTGTGCGTGATAAGGTGGAAGTTGGCGTTTCTGTCGGTATTCAAGCCTCGCCCGAAAAACTGGTCGAGACCGTTACCGACTTTGTCAACAGCGGATATGCCCGTGTGAAGATCAAGATCAAACCTGGCAAGGAAGTCGCGGAGACGACTGCTGTCCGCAAGGCATTCCCCGATATTCGCCTGCAAGTGGATGCGAATTCCGCCTACTCGTTGGATGACGCCGACCAACTCAAACCGTTGGATGACCTCAACCTTTTGCTGATCGAACAACCTTTGTTCGAAGATGATATTTGGGATCATCACAAACTTCAGGAGAAATTCAAAACTCCCATCTGTCTCGACGAAAGCATTGTCTCGCCGCGCCATGCGCGTTACGCGATTGAGATGAAAGCCTGCAAGATCATCAACATCAAGGCGGGCAGGGTCGGCGGATTAAGTCAGGGCATCATGGTGCATGATATTTGTCAGCAGAATAATATGCCCGTCTGGTGCGGCGGCATGTTGGAGACTGGCATCGGGCGCGCGTCCAATCTTGCACTGGCGTCCATGCCGAACTTTACTCTTCCCGGTGACGTTTCCGCATCCGACCGCTATTATGAAAAAGACATCACCAACGAACGCTTTGTCCTCAATCCTGACTCCACCATTGACGTCCCTTCGGGTGCGGGGTTGGGCGTAACCATCGACGAAGACGCGTTGAAGTCCTACACGTTGGCGAAAGTGGTAGTAAACTAACGCTCGTTTAAGCCAATCGGTTTATAAGTACGAGGCGCTTAACGCCTCGTACTTTTTATTTCTGGAATCTAAATGAAAAAAATATCCCTGTTCTTATTCTTTGCCATGCTGTTCTCTGCTTGTGCGCCCGCTACTGAAGCACCCGTTGTGGAACAGCCCACGGCGCCCGTTCAAGTTCAACCTACATCCACGCAAGCGCCTGTGGCAGATGCGCTGTGGGTGAGCCCTGCCGTGCCCGATGTCTTGCGTGAAGATGCCAAACTCTCCGGCATGCCTATCGTGGATGTTCCCGAAGCTGCCACACAAAAATTGGATGTCTCTGATTCCGGCTCGTTGTGGATCTATGCCCTCGTCGCGCCGTTCCCGACTGTGACGGATGGAGTCTCCTCTGCGGATTTGAAATCCGCGTGGCAGGGCGCCTCTTCCGGGACTTTGAGCGGACACCCGCTCATCATGGCAGAGTCCACGCTGAGGGCGTTCACTGCCCTGTGGGGCGAACCCGCTCCCGGCGCGGTGCGAAGCGTTCCGTCTGACCAGCTATTGGATACGGCATGGAGCGATCTATCCACGTGGGCGATCATCCCGTTCGAAGAGATCCAATCGAAGTGGAAAGTATTGACCGTGGATGGTCAGTCTCCCATTCATAAGGATTTTGACGAAAGCGTTTATCCGTTGAAGGTGACCTTTGGCGGGACGAATTTGACCGTTCAATTGCCTGATACAAATCGTGATGCTTCAAAACTCGCCACGGTGGTGTTGACCGGTGTGACTGCGCTGGTACGCGCGACTGCGTTCACGATGGAAACCAAAGGTGTGGATCGCCCCGGCGAGTTGATCTATAGCTGGCTGCATGACGCCGATGTGACTCACATCAGCAACGAAGTGGCGTTTGATCCGAGTTGCCCGTTCCCGACGCCGGGCTATAAGAATTTTATTTTGTGCAGTGACCCGAAATATTTTGACCTGCTTAAATATGTTGGCACCGATATCGTCGAGTTGACCGGCGATCACTTTGCAGACCGCGGCGCGCAAGCCATGCTCGATACGCTGCAAATGTACCGCGATAACAATATCCTGTATTACGGCGGCGGTGCGGATGAGACCGAAGCGCGCAAACCCGTTTTGATGGAAGTGAACGGCAATAAGATCGCGTTCATGGGTTGTAATGGAAAGGTGTCATACACCTTCGTCAAAGCGACCGATACGCGTCCCGGCGCGGCAAACTGCGATTACGACTTTTTCACGAAACAGGTTCAGGATGTTGCGGCGCAGGGATATATGGTGATCTTCACCTTCCAGCATGAAGAGTGTTATCACTCGGGTCCGTGCTATATGCACGAAAAAGGTTTCCATGCCGTGGCGGATGCCGGTGCGACAGTTGTCAGCGGCAGTCAGGCGCATTTCCCACACCTGATGGAATTCCGCGGCAATTCGTTCATCCACTTTGGTTTGGGGAATCTTTTCTTCGACCAGATGACTTATGAACTTCCCGACGGTACTGTCATTGATGGGACACGTCGCGAGTTCATTGACCGTCATGTTTTCTATGACGGCAAATATCTCGGCGTGGAATTGCTGACCGCCATGCTGGAGGATTTCTCCCGTCCGCGCCCGATGAATGAACGTGAACGGACTCAGTTCCTGACAGATTATTTCTACTATAGCGGCTGGTTGGATTCAAATCTGACCCCGGTACCGCAGCCGACGGTCACGTTGACGCCGATTGCGCTGCCAAAGCCATAAAGCAAATATAGCCTATTCGTAGGGCGGGTTTCAAACCCGCCCTGTGCCAAATAGAAGGGTGTCAGGCTAAAAGCCTGACCTACAATTGGGTTATTTATAAAATCGTAACTCGCTCCGAACTTATGAGTTCGTGGGCGAGTTTTTTACATCCTTTTTACATTTTTGCCATAAGCCTCTAACTTCATACATCTAAAATCTCGTCATAACCTGAAAGGAGGTTTACGATGAAGAATATTTTCTCGAAGATCATTTCAACGGCACTGATCGCCGTGCTGGGACTTGCGGCACTCCCTGTGACGAATGTCCTCGCCGCCGATGATAATCCGCCGGCTCCAAGCAACGAGCGCTTGGAGAGAATCTGGGCGCGGCAGATGAGAATCTACGAACGGACGGGCAAAGCCTTCGAAGACACTGACGCGCACATCGCAAGATTTCAAGAATTGATCGACAAAGCAGACGAGAACGGCAAGGATGTTTCCAGCCTGCAAGCCGCATTGGACGCCTATGCCGACGCTTTGACTAAATCCCGACCGGCGTACGAGGCGCTCGGAGAGATCATGTCTGCTCATGAAGGTTTCGATGCGGATGGCAAGGTCACCGACTCGGAAGCGGCATTGGCGACCGTCAAGGAAGCAGGTAAACAAATGAAATCACTAAAGGATTCAATGGATGGTTCCCTCAAGGCATTGCACGAAGCATTGAAAGCCTTCCGCAAAGCGAATCGACCTGCAAATAACGGGAATTCGTAATTGAGTGATGCTCTTGCCGAATAAAAAACTCGGCAGGAGCATCATTTGCGGTCTCCTCGAAAATATTCATATATTTCTGTATTAAAATACATATCATTACTAATCAACTATTTGAAACGAGGAGAACATGAACAAACAAATTATCCACACAGATAAAGCCCCAAAGGCGATCGGTCCTTATTCACAAGCTGTTCAGATCGGCAATTTTATTTATACAGCCGGTCAGGTCGGGCTTGACCCCACTTCGATGGAAATGGTCCCCGGCGGCATTGAAGAGCAAACGCGTCAGGTGTTGACGAATCTCAGCAGCGTTTTGGATGCCGCGGGCTCTTCGCTGAGTCAGGTGGTCAAGACCACGGTCTTTCTCGACGATATGAATGACTTCGCAAAAATGAACACGATCTATACCGAATTCTTCAACGAGAATCCTCCCGCGCGTTCGACGGTCGCTGTGGCGGGTCTGCCCAAGGGCGCGTTGGTTGAGATCGAGTGTGTTGCCGTAGTTTCTTAAATGTCCTCTGAATTGATCCTGCTTGTAGACGACGAACCTTCCATCACGGAGCTTGCGCGGATGTATCTCGAACGTGACGGGTATCGCGTCGAGGAAGTTGCCGACGGCGAATCCGCTTTGGATGCGGCGGCGAAGCAAAAGCCCGCCCTCATCGTGCTGGATGTGATGCTTCCCAAAGTGGATGGGTTCGATGTCTGCCGCAGGCTGCGTTCGGCGGGGGATCAGGTTCCCATCATCATGTTGACCGCCCGCGACGAAGACATAGACAAAATACTTGGTCTCGAACTCGGTGCCGATGATTACCTGACCAAGCCCTTCAACCCCCGCGAACTGACCGCGCGCGTCAAAGCGATCTTGCGGAGGAGCGAAGCCAAAAAACCGACGGATGGCGGACCTGTCCACTGCGGCGATCTGACCGTTGACCCTGCTTCCAGAGAAGTCCGCCTCGCTTCGCGGACCTTGGAACTGCGTGCCCAGGAATTTGACCTTTTGCTCACTTTGGCAGAACAGCCCGGGCGCGTCTTCTCGCGTGAACAGTTGTTGCAGCTCGCCTGGGGTTTTGACTACTACGGTCAGACCCGCACCGTGGATGTGCATATTGCCCATCTTCGCAAAAAGCTGGAAGGCGGCAATGTGAAAGTCGAAACCGTGACGGGTGTTGGCTACAAACTCGTCGCTGGTAATTGACCGCTGGCTCTCATGCTTTCCTCTCTTCGCTCTCGTCTCTGGCTTAGTTACGCCTTTTTGATCGTCACCGCTTTGAGCGTTGTGACGATCGTTCTCTTTATTTCCCTCTTTCGTAACCCGCTTTTATACCGCCAAACGACTGAACGCCTCAAGGCGGTTCAGGCAGTTTTGATCGAACGCTCCAGTGAGCCGGAAGCGCCGCCGACGCAAACCCTCGCCGAACGCAGCGCGCGGACGTTCGATGTTCGCGTGATCTTGTTTTCCCCAGATCATCAGGTCGTGTTCGATACAGACGCAGGGAATGCATCATCTTTGGGTTTCCCTAAGAGTAGAATCCTGCCGCGTGCGCTGCCTCTTTTGCGGGATGCCAACGGCGGCGCATGGCTTTACTCAATAGGCAAATTGCCGGATGAAAGATTTGTGCTTGTGGCAACGCCGCGCCCGCGATTGTCCATTTTGAATATTTTTGGCGATGAGTTTATGCCCATCATCACGTTTGGCGGATCGATTGCTTTGCTGCTATCACTAATCCTGGCATTTCTTATCTCCGGTTGGATCGCCAACCCGTTGCAAAGAGTCGTCAACGCGGCGGGCGGAATCCCGTCGGCGGAGGTAAAACCTGTAGAGGTGCGGGGTCCGCGCGAGGTCCAGGAATTGACGCGGGCGTTCAACTCAATGGTGACGCGCGTGCAGGCGAGTCAACGGTCACAGCGCGAATTCGTGGCGAACGTCTCGCACGAAATGAAAACGCCACTCACATCCATTCAGGGATTTGCACAGGCAATTCTCGATGGAACGGCAGAAACCGAAGAGTCTCGTCAGAAGGCGGCGCAGGTCATCTACAGCGAATCCGAGCGGATGCATCGCATGGTGCTCGACCTGCTCGACCTCGCTAAACTGGATGCTGGCACCGCCGACCTGAAAATGTCGCCTGTAAATATGCGGGCGTTGTTGACTGCGATTGCCGAGAAATTCACGCCGCAATCGCAGCGTGCGGATGTACGAATCGAATTGGACATCCCAGCCGACTTGCCTTTAATGACCGCCGACGGTGACCGCATGGCACAGGTTTTCACAAATCTAACTGATAACGCACTCAAGTTCACGCCGCAGGGAGGGACGGTTTCTCTTCACGCTTTTGTTGAAGCAGACGCCATGCATATTTCCGTGAGCGATACCGGAGCGGGAATTCCCGCAGAAGATTTGCCGCATATTTTCCAACGTTTTTATCAGGCAGACCCGGCTCGAAAGGGCGGCAGGGCGCATGGCGCAGGGCTTGGGCTGGCGATCGCGCATGAAATCGTGGCGGCACATGGTGGTAGAATTAGCGTCCGCAGTAATGAAGGGACGGGCACGAGCATGGAGGTTATTCTTCCGCTGACGCCTCCCGACGCGACAAAAACACGTAAAAATTGGGTTAATTCCTAAACAACGAGAAAATTTCAACCGCCGCCTTTTTGGCGGCGAAACCTTGTATGAACACCATGCCAGACCAGCCATTTGTTTCCATCATCATTCCCTGTTACAACGAAGAAGCCACCATCCGCAAGTTGTTGGAGGCTCTGCGCTCGCAGACCTATCCGCTGGCGAAGCTGGAAGTGGTGATCTCCGACGGTTTTTCCACGGACCGCACACGCGAAGTCATTGCTGAGTTTCAAAAGGAACACGCCGACATTTCTGTCCGCGTGGTGGATAATAAGGCGAGGACCATTCCGTCTGGTGTGAATCAAGCCATTCGTGAGTCGCGAGGCGGGATTATCGTCCGGCTCGATGCTCATTCCATGCCCATTCCCGAATATGTAGAACGCTGCGTGGCGGCGCATCAATCAGGCAAGGGCGATAATGTTGGCGGCGTGTGGGAGATTCACCCCGGCGCGGATACGTGGATCGCGGAATCGATATCGTTCGCCGCGGCGCATCCATTGGGGGTGGGGGACGCGATGTACCGCCTCAACGCCAAGCCGGGAGCTGTGGACACCGTCCCATTCGGTTCCTTCCGCCGTGAGTTGATCGACCGCATCGGCGCCTTCGACGAGACTTTGCTTTCCAATGAAGATTACGAATTCAATACGCGCGTGCGCGAATCGGGCGGCGTGGTCTGGCTGGATCCATCCATTCGTTCGGTTTATTTCTCACGCAGCACATTGGGAAAACTTGCGTCACAATATTGGCGTTACGGTTTTTGGAAACTCAAAATGCTAAAGCGTTATCCGCATACTTTGCGCTGGCGGCAGGCGTTACCGCCGGTTTTTGTATTCTTTTTACTGGCGTTGATTGTGTTATCCTTAGGTGTGGTTTATGCGCGTTATTTGCTTATCTTGCAATTATTAATATATTTTCTCGCACTGGGGCTTGCCGGTCTTCGACTGGCAATGAAGACAAGGAAAGGGTTTCTAGTTATAGGATTGCCGCTTGCCATCTCAACCATGCATATTTCCTGGGGCGCAGGATTTTTATGGAGCGGCATCGTGAGCATGTTCAAGAATGGCTGATATCTATCGTCCATCATTGCGATTGCGACCCAGCGAACAACGCACGGTCCTGTTGATCGGGGATTTTATAGCATCGACTGCCGCCACTGTTGGCGCGATCTATTTTTGGTATCAATATTCACTTTATCGTCTGATAAACGACGGCATAAAACCCAACGTTGCCGAGCGTATCATCCAGATCGATGTTCCCCTTTGGTTCTACCTTTTGCCGCTGGTCTGGATTCTCTTGATGATCGACTCGTACGAGATCCATACCGCTTCGAATTGGCGCAAAACTCTCCGCGCGATCGCGGTGGCGCCCATCGTCGGTTTGTTGGGATACTCCCTGCTATTTACGATCAATATCGACCCGAATTCGCTTCCGCGTATTGCGATCGGACTTTTCCTCGTATTCGCCTCGTTCCTGACTTTGGGCTGGCGCGCCATCTATATTCGACTCTACACCTCGTCCGGTTTGATGCGCCGTGTGCTTGTCATTGGCGCGGGGAAGGCGGGCTGCACGCTTGTAGAGGCGTATCGCAAGCTTAATCCGCCGCCATTTCTTATCATCGGCTTCATCGACGATGATCCCGCCAAACGGAACAAGTCTTTTCAGGGCTTTGGTGTGCTTGGCGACAGCGAACATCTTTTTGACCTGATCGAAAGTTATCGCATTTCGGATGTTGTGGTGGCGATCACCGGCGAGATCAAGGGTGAGACCTTCCAAACCATTCTCGATATTCAGGAACGCGGCATCGAAGTGACTCGCATGCCGATCATGTACGAAGAGTTGACCCAGCGTGTGCCCATCGAGCATCTCGAAACCGATTGGGTCATCCGCTCGTTCGTGGACCAGGTCCGCGTGCATGGGTTTTATGAATTGCTAAAACGCACAATGGACATCCTCGGGGGTGTTGTGGGAACGTTGATCTTTTTGCTGGTCTTTCCCTTTATTTCCATCGTGATCATCATGGAAACGGGATTTCCCATTTTTTATTCGCAACCCCGTTTGGGCAAAGGCGGAATGACATTTACGATCCTAAAGTTCCGCACCATGCGGCAGAATGCTGAAGCGGATGGTCAACCCAAAGTGGCGGAGGAGAACGATCCACGTGTGACACGGGTGGGGAACTTCCTGCGCAAGACCCGCCTCGATGAGCTTCCCCAATTTTGGAACGTGCTGCGCGGCGAGATGAGTCTGGTTGGTCCGCGCGCCGAACGCCCCGAGTTGGTGGCGGAATATCAGAAGAAGATTCCCTATTATCGCGCGCGGCTTTTGGTCAAACCCGGTCTTACCGGCTGGGCGCAGATCAATTACGGGTATGTGGCTACGGTCAAAGAGACTTTCGTGAAACTCGAATACGATCTGTATTACATCAAACATCGCACGCTGAATTTGGATTTCAGCATTGTCTTAAGAACCATTGGAACTGTTCTCAGAAGAACCGGGAGATAATTAATGAAATATTTAGTCACTGGCGGTGCGGGCTTTATTGGTTCGCACATTTCACGTTCATTGCTCGAGCTTGGACATTCCGTCCGCGTGTTCGATAACTTTTCCTCTGGCAAGCGCGAGAACCTCAAAGACTTGGATGTGGAAATTATCGAAGGCGATCTGCGCGATGCTGATGCAGTTGCCAAAGCCGTTCAAGGCATGGACATCATTTTCCACGAAGCGGCGTTTGTTTCGGTTCCTGAGTCGATGGAAAAGCCGCAGGAATGTTTCGATGTCAACGTAACCGGAACTTCCATTTTATTTGAAGCCGCCCGCAAAGCAGGAGTGAAGCGTGCCGTCTTTGCTACGAGTGCCGCGGTCTATGGCGATTCGGAAGCCTACCCGCTTTCGGAAGATACGCCATTACGCCAGTTATCTCCATACGCTACATCCAAGCGCGTGGACGAACTGTATGGGCAACTCTACACTTCCTCCTTCGATTTTGAAGTGGTTGCCTTGCGCTATTTCAACGTCTACGGTCCACGCCAGCGACCAGACTCGATGTATGCCGCCGCTGTGCCGATCTTCATCCGCCGCATTTTGGATAACAAACCCATCACCATCTTTGGCGATGGCGGTCAGAGCCGTGACCTCGTCAACGTGCGCGATGTGGTGCAAGCCAACCTGCTCGCCGCCGAACATCCCGCTGCGCCCGGGCAAATCTTCAACGTCTGCACGGGTGTTGAAACCCGCCTGCTTGACCTGCTCGACATTTTCTACCAAATCTTCCCAAACGCTCCCAAACACGTCCACGCTGAACCGCGTGCCGGTGATATTTATCGCTCCATTGGCACACCGCAAAAGATCATGGATATGCTCGGCTACAAACCGCAAGTCACTTTGGCGGAAGGTTTGAAAGAGGCGGTGGATTCAATGCGTGGTTCGTAATTTACGCCTCACGCATTTATTCATCATTTATCAATGTCTTCCCGTCCCCATGTCCGCAACCGCTTCGTCTTAATCGGCGACCTTGCCCTCACCATCGTTTCGGTGCTGGGTAGTTTTGCGCTGCGGCTGGATGTGAGTGAACTGCCTTACTACTTCCCCGCCGCGTTGATGATGTGCGCGGTGGCTTTGATCGTCAAAATCCCAACTTATTATTTCTTTGGACTCTATCGTCGTCTGTGGGTCTATGCCAGCACGAATGAACTGCGGCTAATCACTATTGCGGTGACAACTGCTTCGGTGCTGACCTCGGGAGTCATGCTCCTGCTCATCGGCTTTGACCTCATTAAGCCGGGCATGCCTCGTTCTGCACTCGGTATTGACTGGCTCATTTCCCTCATTCTTATCGGCGGTTCACGTTTCGTTCTACGGATACTCGCTGAACAATCTTCTTCTCACGTCAACGGCAAGACCCGCCACGCCCTCATCCTTGGCGCAGGCGATGCGGGCGCACTTGTGGTGCGTGAGTTGCAGAAAAGTTCCCAACTTAATCTCATCCCTGTTGGCTTTCTCGACGATGACCCTGCCAAACAGAATCACAACATCTACGGCGTGACAGTCATTGGCAAGATCGACCAACTTGCAAATACCCTCGACTCAAAACAAGTGAATGAAGTCATCATTGCCATTCCATCCGCACCGGGACATATCATTCGCCTCGTCAACGACGAATGCCGCAAGCGTGGAATCACCTCGCGCATCATTCCCGGTTTTTACGAACTCATCGGTGGCAAGGTCAGCGTGAACCGTCTGCGCGAAGTAGACATAACCGACCTCCTGCGCCGCGAACCTGCAACAATTGACGATCATCTCATCGGCGCAACGCTTGGCGGCAAGCGCATCCTTGTCACCGGTGCTGGCGGCTCCATCGGCAGTGAGCTCTGCCGTCAACTCGCGCGTTGGAATCCGACTGAGCTCGTCTTGCTTGGTCATGGCGAGAACAGTATTTTTGAAGCCTTGCAGGAACTCAAGAACGATTTCCCTTCGCTCAATCTGCAAGCCGTCATTGCCGATGTCCGTGACTTGAACCGTATTGAAAAAGTGTTCACCCAACATAAACCCCAAGTCGTCTTTCATGCGGCGGCGCACAAGCATGTTCCGCTGATGGAAGCCAACGTTGAAGAGGCGGTCACGAACAATGTGCTCGGCACGAAGAACGTCGTCGAAACAGCGGTCAGGCACGGGGTAGAAAGACTCGTGCTTATCTCCACCGATAAAGCTGTGCGCCCGGTCAGCGTGATGGGCGCTACCAAGCGGCTCGCCGAACTCACCGTCCTTGATGCGGCGCAACGCAACAACTTGCCATATTCTGTCGTGCGTTTTGGTAACGTGCTCGGAAGTCGCGGCAGCGTGGTGCGCACGTTCAAAAATCAGATCGCGCGCGGCGGACCCGTTACCATCACGCACCCTGAAATGTATCGCTATTTCATGATCATCCCCGAAGCCGTGCATCTCGTTTTGCAAGCTGCGTGCATGGGTACCGGCGGCGAGGTTTTCATGCTCAACATGGGCGAGCAGGTTCGCATCCTCGATCTTGCCGAAGACCTCATTCGTCTCTCCGGTCTCGAACCTTATCGCGATATTGATATTCAAACCACAGGCATTCGCCCCGGCGAAAAACTGCGCGAGGATTTGCTCGAAGACGGCGTGGACTTTGAACGCACCCAACACTCGGAAATTTTCCGCATGTCCAAAGAAGAACATGTGGATGGCTCTTCACTCGCTCAAACATTGGATACCCTCTCAGACCTCGCGCTTCACTCCCGGACCGAAGACCTGATTCAGACCATCAACCTTTTTCTACCTTCCGGCTCGGTGCAGCAATGACCGAAGTCACCCTCACCGAATGGAATCAATTCCTGACCCAATTCCCCGACGTGCATCTCTTGCAGATGGGCGAGTGGGGTGAACTAAAAAAGGATTTTGGCTGGAAACCCATCCGCGTAGTATCAGAAAATATTGGCGCTCAAATCCTGTTTCGCAAATTGCCACTGGGATTTACGGTTGCGTACATGCCAAAAGTTTCCAGTGATCAGTTTTCAGTGAACAGTGAACAGTTTTGGCGTGAAGTTGATATGGTTTGCAAAAAGTACCGTGCTGTCTTTCTCAAAGTTGAACCTGATACTTGGGAAGAGAAATTCAGAATTCAGAATTCAGAATTCAGAATTTCTAAACATAACATCCAACCTCCCCGCACAATAACGCTTGATATTCAAAATACCGAAGAAGATATCTTGGCAAGAATGAAACCCAAATGCCGTTACAACATCCGTTTGGCTGAGAAAAAAGGCGTGACCGTCCGTGCATGGGATGACGTCGCCGCCTTCCACGAGATGATGACTGTCACCGGCGGGCGTGATGGTTTCGGTGTGCATTCCAAGGAATATTATCAGCGTGCGTATGAACTCTTCCACCCAAAAGGGACATGTGAACTGCTCGTTGCTGAATACGATGGCAAACCGCTTGCAGCATTGATGATATTTGCAAACGCAAAACGCGCATGGTATGTTTATGGCGCATCGAACAACGAAGAACGCAACCGAATGCCGACGTATCTCCTGCAATGGGAAGCCATCCGCTGGGCAAAGGCGCGTGGATGTGAAGAATACGACCTGTGGGGCGTCCCCGACGAGAACGAAGAGACACTCGAAGCAAATTTTGAAAACCGTCATGATGGCTTGTGGGGCGTCTATCGCTTCAAACGCGGATTCGGTGGACAACTCAAACGCGCGGCACAGGCATTGGATAGAGTTTACAATCCGCTTTTATATTGGACGTATTTGAAGTTTATTGGGAATAGGGAATAGTGAATAGTCATTCTTGGAACGAGATCATTTCAAAACTCCCTGATCCGCACTTCTTGCAAACCTACGAATGGGGGCAAGTTAAGGCGAAGTATGGGTGGGTTCCATATTATGCTGTGTGGATGGAAGAACAGTTTTCAGTTTTCAGTCATCAGTCACTGGTCACTGACAACTGGTCACTGCCTGCTGAGCCAGTTGTTGCCGCCGCTCTCGTCCTCAAACGCACTGCTTTTCGTAGATTTTCCATCTTCTACGCTCCCAAAGGTCCGCTCATGGATTGGAAGGATGATTCCCTTCGTAAGCGTGTGTTGGACGACCTGCAATCCTTTGCGAAGAAACAGGGCGCGATCTTCCTGAAACTCGACCCGGACGTGGTGTTGGGGCGCGGAGTCCCTGTCAGCGTGGGAGAGGTCACAGAAAACAGCGGACAGGCTGTGAGGTCCGATTTGAGGCGCAGGGGCTGGGTGGAGTCGTCTGACCAGATCCAGTTCAAAAATACGGTCATGGTCGATCTATCCGCCAGCGAAGAAGACATCCTCATGCGTATGAAGCAGAAGACGCGCTACAACGTGCGGTTGGCGGAGAAGAAGGGCGTGACGGTGCGTGTGGGAACGCTGGAGGATTTGCCTGCGCTGTACAAGATGTATGCCGAGACTTCGGTGCGCGATGGCTTTGTGATTCGTGATGAAGAATATTATCTGACGGTTTGGAAGATGTTTATGAGTTCAGCCGTCAGCGGTCAGCCTTCAGCAGTTCCTTTGATCGCCGAAGTGGATGGGGAGGCAGTGGCGGCGATATTTTTATTCATGTTTGCCGGGCGCGGATATTACGTCTACGGCATGTCGCGCAACGTTCACCGCGAAAAAATGCCGACCTATCTTTTGCAGTGGGCGGCGATGAAACACGCCAAGGCGCACGGCTGCCTGACCTACGATCTGTGGGGCGCGCCGGATGTCTTCGATGAAAGTGACTCGATGTGGGGCGTGTACCGCTTCAAGGAAGGCTTGGGCGGCGAAGTGGTGCGCACGCTCGGCGCGTATGATTTTGCGCCCAGTAAATTCTGGTATTCGATGTATGCGGACGTGATGCCGCGTGTGTTGGATTTCATGCGCTCGCGTGGCAGAGAAAAGACAAAACAGAGATTGAGTGCGTGAAACGTGATATGTAATGTATAACTCATAGGTCACTTTTCATTCTTTAAGTATTAATCAAGGAGACTCGATATGAAAAACATCGCCCGCTTGCGCTTTGCTCATCTTCCCACTCCGATTGAAGAATTGCCAAACTTAACTGCCGCTCTTGGCGGACCGCGGATTTTCGTCAAGCGCGATGACCAGACCGGGCTAGCGTTCGGCGGCAACAAAACCCGCAAACTGGAATTCCTTGTGGCGGAGGCGCGCGAACAGGGCGCGGATATGCTCATTTCCGCCGGTGCGATCCAGTCCAATCACTGCCGTCAGACTGCGGCGGCTGCGGCGCGTTTTGGATTTGGCTGCACATTGGTTTTGACCGGCGATAAACCTGCGCAAGCCTCTGCGAATTATTTGATCGATCATTTGTTTGGCGCGGAGATCGTCATTGTGGCGGATCGCAAAGACCGCGACCAAGTTTTGCAGGAGACATTTGATAAGGCAAAAGCGGCGGGACGAAAACCGTATCTGGTCCCTTACGGCGGCTCAAGCACGACCGGGGCGTTTGCGTATGCTTTTGCAGTGGAAGAGTTCATGCGGCAGAAAGTCCGTGCGGATTGGATCGTTTTTGCCACTTCTTCCGGCGGAACACACGCGGGCTTTGTATTAGGTCAGCGGGTGTTTGCTTTCAAAGGGAAGATATTGGGAATCAGCATCGACGAGACGGAAAACGACTTGAAGAATCACGTCTCTGCACTGGCTTCGGATGCCAGCGAGAGGATCGGGGAACGTATCAACTTTACCCGTGATGATGTGCTCGCCAATGACAAATACTGTCAGGCGGGATATGGCGTGTTTGGTGAAGGCGAGCGTGAGGCGATCCATTTGTTTGCACGCCACGAAGGTTTGTTACTTGACCCCGTCTATACCGGACGCGCTGCGGCAGGGATGATCGATCTCATCCGCAAGGGATTCTTCAAAAAGGACGAAACGGTTCTCTTCTGGCATACGGGCGGTCAACCCGCGCTGTTTGCGGATAAGTACTCGCAGGATGTGATTAAGCCCTGATAGGTCTTCACACGAACTTGTAAAACAAAATGCCGCTCTTGCATGAAAATGCACGGAGCGGCGTTATTGTTAACGTCAATAATGGGTGAGGAATATTTTTAAACTTCACCACAGATGAACGCAGATTTACACAGATTGGGTGACGGATTTCCTCAAAGACGGTCTACCATCCCGTTTATCTGTGTTTGTCTGTGGTGAAAAAGCAACTACCCATTACTTACGTTTATTAAATCTGTCTGATTCTTGGGTTATTCCAAAATTTCCACGCCCATCCCAATTTCCACTTTGCCTTCGTTCAGCGGAATAACATTCATTCCGAAGATCACGCCAAGTTCCTGTTTGCGATAACTTGAAAGTGTTTTTAGCGGTTCCTTGCTTTTTGCCAGAGTTTCTTTGTCTATCGTTGTCACCATGCAGCGCGCGCACGGCTTGACCAATGCCATCTCCACGCCGCCAATGCGGATGCGTCTCCACGTCTCTTCAGCGAACGGCTCACAGCCTTTGACCACAAGGTTCGGGCGGAATCGATTCATTGGGACGGGCGAATCAAGCCGCGAGTTTAAGTCCTGAAGTGATTCTTCCGCGATGATCAAAATCGGATAGCCGTCTGCGAAACCGGTGCGGTCGTCCGCGTTGACGGCGTAGTCCTGACTCACTTTGCGGATATAGCCGTCGGCGATGTGAACGAGGCGCACGGAAACGCCAAGCCAATCAGAAAACCACGCAGCGGCATCTTCGCCCTGATCGATCGCATCCACATTTTTGCTTTTCCAGATGTCGACAGGCGCGGGCGTACCGGATGTTTGAACGCCAAACTGGATCGAATCAAAATTCGGCGCGGATAAGGTCAACGCCTCATTCTTCAACGTGGGCGTGACCAGCGCCAGGCGCGGATGTTCACGCTGGGTGAGGAACCTGCCATTCGGCGTAACGACCATCAAGCGGCGATCATGTTCCAACCCCATGCGTTGGATATTGCTCGCAGGCACGTCAAACCCGCGGCAAGCTTTGATGGGATAGTAGGTGAGATTCGAAACTGTGATCATTGCAACTCTTCGTAAATGATTTTTGAAATTTCAGCCATACAGTCATGCGCTTCTTTATCCACGGGAAAACCGTGCGTGAAAAGAGAAAGTATGTACGGCTTTCTTTCAGGTGGAAAGATGATACCGATGTCGTGATGGAAATCATCCGACCAACCGGTTTTGTGCGCGACCTTTACCGTGTTCGGTAAAAGTGCTGGGATGCTCTCGTTGAACTCCTGACCAAACATGATGTCGATCATCTCTTTGCAAGCCTGCCCTGAAACGACTTTACCTTCAGCGATCAATCTCAGCATCTGCATGGAACTTTGCGCAGACGCGGCGTTGTTCATATTCAAGCTCAACGCTTTCTTATCTTCCAATCCGCGAATGACGGACATATTTTCGATGCCGAGTTCTTTTACGAACGCGTTCACGCGTGCCGTGCTGACCTTGTCCATCAAGATATTGCTGGCAAGATTCGATGAGCGTACGATCATCAATCGCACGAGTTCGCGGATGCTTTCCGTCTCGCCGATGCGCTGATACAACGTCAACTCTGAGTCGTCTATTTCTTCGAGCGCGAATTTGCTTCCATCCGCGATACTGACGAAAGAGTTGTAAATTTCCAAGCGGTCATCGAGAGAGAGCAGACCAACCTCAGCCTGACGGAATACTTCCATCATCACAGGGATCTTCATCGTGCTTGCAGGGTGCATCATCACATCGGCGTTGATGAAGATCTCTTTGCCCGTCTGCAGGTCATGTACTGCCACACTTATCGTCTTATCATCAAATCCTATGATGAAGCTTTCAAGCGATCCCAACTCAAGCTCCCTCAACCACAATGGCTTTGGAAATGGAATACTTATGCCGCAAGGCGCGTGCTTCGCTGTATTCCTGTGAATTGATCCACGCCTTGGCGCGTTCCATATTCTCGAATCGCAGAACCACGATCCGTATCGGGTTCCAATTGCCTTCAAGCGTTTCGGTTTTTCCACCTCGCACAATATACTCGCCGCCATACAAAGCCACAGTTGGCGCCGCGAGTTGTTTGTATCCTTCATATCCTGCAGGGTCGGTTACTTCCACATCAAAGATCACAAACGCTGTCATGTTATTCTCCTTTGAATTTGATTCTCACATCCACAGCCGCCGCGCCATTTGTCAACACACGCAGCGGGTTGATTTCGATTTCATCGACCTCTTCATGCTCTGCGGCAAGGATCGATAACTTGACCAAAACATCCCTGGTCGCATTCTCATCTACCGGCGGGATGCTGCGGAAGCCTTTGAGTTTTCTCCCAGCCCACGTTTTACGCATCATGGACTCAGCCTCAGCCTGATCCAGCGGACCGAGAGCGAATGCCACATCCTTGAGCCCTTCCACTTCCACGCCGCCCGAACCGAACATCATCAGCGGACCGAATTGCGGGTCACGCACCATACCCACGATAACTTCCTGCCCTTCCGGTATTTGACGTTGAATATGCACACCGTCTATCCGTGCTTTCGGCATTGCGGACTTGACCTGCTTCATCATCTGCGCGTAGCCGGATTGAAGAGTTTGTTCATTATGGATGTTTAGCATTACCCCGCCAACGTCCGATTTATGGGAAATATCTGGCGAGGCGATCTTCATGACAACGGGATAGCCAAGTTCGTTAGCAATGGCAATAGCTTCGTTTTCATCTCGTGCAAGTTTGATGAGGGCTGTGGGGATTCCGTATTCCCGCATTAATTTATCCGGAGTCCAAAGTCTCCCGACTTTGGATACTTTGCTCTCAAATTGCAAAGTCGGGAGACTTTGCAATCCGTTTGCTCTCTTCACCAACGCTGCCAACGCGGATGCGGCTCGTTCCGGGAATGGATATGTCGGTACTTTGGCGTTTCGAAATTCACTTAAGGCATTTCCAACCAGGGTTGAGCCAAGTAATGCGATCACAACAGGTTTATCAAATTTGACTATTACTTCATTCACTGACTTCGCTACATCCTCTGCTTTGAACATGGGCGGCGGCGGAAGGATGACCATTGCAGAGTCCACGCTTTCGTCTTGGAGGAGGATTTCCAGACATTGGGCGTATTGCTTAGGCGATGCCGAAGCAAGCATGTCCACTGGGTTGTGGATGCTGGCGGCAGGCGGGAGAATGGCAGATAAAGCTGTCAGCGTGGACTCGCTCAATTGGGCAAGGACCAAGCCTTCCCTTTCGAGTGAATCGGCGGCAATGACGCCGGGTCCGCCCGCGTTGGTAACGATCCCGATTCTGTTCCCTTTCGGCAGCGGACAATTCTCCAATGCCTGCGCCCAGTCGAACATCTGCTCGGCGGTTTCGGCGCGGAGCACGCCTGCTTTTTCAAAGGCGGCATCGAAGGCAATATCAGATGCGGCAAGCGCGCCAGTGTGCGATGCAGCGGCTTTTTGCCCAGCTTCAAAGCGACCGACTTTCAATGCAATAACAGGTTTTTGTTTGGCAGCTTCACTTGCGTGTTGAACAAACCGTTTGCCATTCGAGATGCTTTCCATATACAACACGATGACTTTGGTGGCTTTATCTTCGGCAAGCATTGGAAGCATATCGGTCTCGTTGACGTCGGCTTGATTGCCGAGGCTGACGATGCGTGAGAAGCCGAAGCCTTCTTCGCGCGCCCAATCGACAATGGCGGCGGCGAATGCGCCGGAGTGTGAGATAAAACCGATACCACCTTGCGATGGCATGGGTGGTTGGAGGAAGGTTGTGTCAAGCGGAAAGTGCGTGTCAATGGTGCCAATACAGTTGGGACCTAATAAACGAACGCCATGTTGTTTTGCAACTTCCACGCATTGTTGTTCCAGCTTTGCACCTTCTTCTCCCACTTCCCGAAAGCCTGCTGAGACGATCACTGCGGCTTTGATGCCGCGTTTTCCGCAATCTTCGATGGCTCCTGCAGTTGCCTTGGTTGGAACGATGAGTATGGCGAGTTCCACAGGGTCGGGAATATCCTGCAAACTGGTGTGGATCTGTTTGCCGAATATTTCTCCGCTCTTTTGCGCAACGAGATGGACTGCGCCTTTGTATCCGCTTTGGATGAGGTTGCGGGCTACGCCGTAGCCGAGTTTTTCCGGTGATGTCGATGCGCCGACAATGACAACGCCTTTGGGTTGAAAGAAGGGGAGGAGGGATGTATCCATGCGGCGATTAAACCATAAAAAATATGGGCGTCCCATAAAGACGCCCATATTTCATGTCTGTGGTCTTTCATTACCTTACCATTGATTTTCTATGAATGCCTTCCACCCTACTCCTTCGGCAATGTTGGCAAGCTTTTTGACCTTGTTCAAACTTCCTTCGGCATTATCGAGGATGATGGGGAACAGCCCATCCAGTTCTTTGGCTCCCAAACGTTGATAGATTTTGAAGACCTCGGGTCGGACCTCTGGTGCGTATTCCGCTTTTACCCTGCGGTTGACCTCGTTTTTGAGAACGTTCTGCATGTTCTTCAGGTAGAGCACTGCCCCGACCGCGAGGATCAACGCAATGCCTGTGAAAATTTCAGACCCTCCAAAACCGTTCGAACTGTCCAAAAGAAGAGATAGGACCAGGGCAACGATGATGCCAATGCCTACATAGGGCAGGATATTTTGTGACCAACTCCTTTTACTCATTTTCGCCTCTTTCTACAATTTCATTGTAGCAAAATAAAGGCGCGGATTCCATAACCGTTTTAGAAGCCGAGAATCTTGCTGACCACCGAGAGCAGGATTCCGCCCGCGATGACGCTTCCCAACTGCCCGGCTGTGTTGGCTCCCATGGCGTGCATCAAAATGAAATTGTTCGGGTCTTCGTCGTTGGCGGTCTTTGCGGCGAGACGTCCCGCCATTGGGAAGGCGGATATCCCCGCCGCGCCGATCAGCGGATTGATCTTCCCGCCGCTGACAAATGACATCAATTTGCCGAACAGCAGTCCCGCCACGGTATCGAGCGCAAAGGCGAACAGTCCGAGCAGCATGATCTTGCCTGTATCCCAATTGAGAAAATCCGCTGCGCTCATGGTCGCTCCAATGGCGAGACCAAGGAACAGCGTGGCGATGTTGATGATCTCGTTTTGGGCGGCATTACTGAGACGGTCCACCACGCCGGTGACCTTCAAAAGATTGCCAAGCATCAACATGGAAATAAGAGGCGTCGCTTCGGGGACGAGCAGCCCGACAACCAGGGTCAACACCACAGGGAAGAAGATCAACGTCCGCTTGGAAATGGGCTTGGGTGTGTACTCCATTTGAATGAGGCGTTCTTTTTTCGTCGTCAGTAATTTCATCAGCGGCGGCTGGATGATGGGAATCAAACTCATGTATGAATACGCCGCCACAGCGATCGGTGCAAGTAATTCAGGCGCAAGTTTGGTCGCCACGAAAATGGATGTTGGTCCGTCAATGGCGCCGATCACGCCGATGGATGCGGCTTGGTTGAGCGGGAAACCCAACGCCACCGCCAGCATCAACGTGCCAAAGATGCCGAACTGTCCCGCCGCGCCGAGCAGCACCATGCGCGGCTGCGCCAACAATGGCGAGAAATCGATCATCGCGCCCACACCGATGAAGATCAGCAGCGGGAATAACTCGGTCTTGATACCCGCATCATAAATAACCTTCATCATGCCTTCCACGGCGGTCATACCCGCCAGCGGAATATTTGCCAGCAAACATCCAAAGCCGATGGGTAATAACAATACCGGTTCGATCTCTTTGAAAACCGCAAGGTAGATCAATACCAACGCGGCAAAGATCATCACACCATTGCCCAAAGTAAAATTCGATAAGCCTTTCAGTAATTCTGGTAACAGTTCGTTCAGGTTCATCCCGTAAACTCCACCAGCGCCTGTTTGTGTGCCACGCTTTGTCCCTGTGCCACAAACACCTTGTCCACTGTGCCGCTGTAGATCGAGCGGATGCTGTTCTTCATCTTCATCGCTTCGATCACCAACACCACCTGTCCCGCTTCGATCACGTCGCCGGGTTTGACGAAAAGTTCGATCACGGTTCCGGGCAAAGGCGCGGTGAGGATGTTATTTTCACTTGTGGCTGGATTTGCCGCCGCAGGCGTTGACCCTGCTTTTGTCAGCGCCTCTGTCTTGACCTGGGGCTGGTTCCCGTTCTCAGGCATGATCTCAAACCGCTGCCCGTCCACGGTCACCACGACGGGGCGTGTATTGATATTTTCGATCTCCACTTCGTACGTTTTATTATTGGCTGTAAGTTTGTATTTCATGGTCCGCATTTCTGCCTCTTCTCATGGGAGAGGGCTGGGGTGTGGGTTAATGTTTTCTAAAGCTGCCTTTATCTGTCATTTGCCTCGTCCGCATGCCAAGCTGCCAGGGAGAGACGATAGCCGTCGGTGGTTCTTCCAACGGGCGGGCGGATGTTGCATCCTGTTCTGCCATGGCAAGTGCAACTGCAAGTAAAGCGACTTGTAGTTTGGAGTCCGCTTGGGGTGTTGACTCAACTTCGGCTGAGTCGGAGGCGGGTTCTTTATCCGCCGAAAGTGCGGTGAGGACGATCATCATCAACCAAAGGATCAGAATCGCGCCGAAGACAAGTCCCATGCCAAGGGCGGTTATTTGTAGGGAGAGGGTGAAATCGTTCATGGAGTCTCTTTCCGTCATTGCGAGGAGGGTGTTCTTCCCGACGAAGCAATCTTGTATACAGTTCTGATGATTGCTTCGGGCTAACGCCCTCGCAATGACGAATTAAACAGGAATGTTCCCATGCTTGCGCGGCGGGGCGGGAGCGTATTTATCGCGCAGCGCCGAAAGCGACGCAATGATCTTCGGGCGTGACTCGCGTGGTTCGATGATGTCATCCACATAACCGGTCGTGGCGGCGTAATATGGATTATTGAATTTCTCGCGGTATGAATCGGCAAGACGGGTGCGTTCGGCTGCCGGGTCTGGTGCGGCTTCGATCTGCTTTTTATACAGAATATTTGCCGCGCCCTCCGCGCCAAGCACCGCGATCTCAGCCGATGGCCACGCGTAGGTGACGTCGGTTCCGAGATACTTGCTGGACATCACCACATACGCGCCGCCGTATGCCTTACGAGTGATGATACAAATTTTTGGCACAGTGGCTTCTGAATAGGCGTAAAGCAGTTTCGCGCCGTGGCGGATAATGCCGCCGTGTTCCTGCGCAATGCCCGGAAGGAAGCCGGGCGAATCGACGAATGTCACGAGCGGAATGTTGAAGCAGTCGCACATGCGCACGAAGCGGGTCATCTTGTCCGCGGCGTCGATGTCGATGACGCCTGCCATAATGGACGGTTCCTGTGACACGATGCCAACGCTGTGTCCGCCGATGCGGGCGAGTCCGCAAATGGCGTTGCGCGCCCAATCCGGTTGGATTTCGAGGAAAGTTCCCTCGTCAATAATCTTTTCAATTACCTGATGCATGACATACGGTTCGTTCGCTTCGAGCGGGATCATGCTGTTGAGCGATTCATCCATGCGTGAAAGCGGATCGGTTGGTTGAACGTACGGCGGATTCTCGACGTTATTCGATGGAAGATATGAGAGAAACTTCCGCGCCATCTCGAGCGCTTCCTTTTCAGATTTCACGCTCAAATGCGCCACACCGCTGACGGAGTTGTGCACGACCGAGCCGCCCAATGCTTCGGCACCGATCACTTCGCCCGTTACGGCTTTGATGACTTCCGGTCCGGTGAGGAACATGAACGACTGCTTCTCGACCATCACGACCAGATCAGTAAGGGCAGGGGAGTAGGCGGCGCCGCCGGCACACGGTCCGAGCATCACGCTGATCTGCGGCACCACGCCGGAGTATTGCGCGTTACGCCGGAAAATTTCCGCATATCCACCCATCGAGCGGACACCTTCCTGAATGCGCGCGCCGCCAGAGTCGATCAGCGAAATGAAAGGCACGCCGTTACGGACAGCCAGATCCATCACGCGGCATATCTTGTGCGATTGCATTTCGCTTAACGTTCCGCCGTAAATTGTGAAATCTTGTGAGTATAAATAAACTGTCCGCCCGTTGATCTGTCCGTACCCTGTGATGACTCCATCACCGTAAAACTTTTCCTTCAACAATCCCAACTCATCACCTTGATGTGTGATGAACGGTTCGACCTCGTTGAACGTGCCCGGGTCGAGCAGCATCTCCACACGTTCACGAGCCGTCAACTTTCCCTTGGCACGCTGTTTGGCGTTGCGCTCTCCGCCCCCTCCTTCCTTCGCCTTTGCGCGGACTTTCCGTAATTCCAAAATTCTTGGATCTTCATTAGTCATATTAAATCCTCTTGGTGAAAATTTTCACAATTGGAGTATAGCATTTGAATAACTGGATTGTCAGTGATGGAGGTCATGCCGGAAATAGGATAATCCGCCCTCATGTTTAGACTTGAAGTTGGTTCTGGTTTATACGCCGTTAGCCGCCCTTTTGCTTTTCCTCTTTATAAAAACAAGGATGATAAATTTGCGTTTTATCATCCTTGTTCTCGATCAGTCGTTTATCAGTTTGATCTCCCGTTGCGGATCACCAATATATATTGCTCCTTCATCAGTGAGAACCACATCTTCTTCCAAGCCAACGTAACCGTAATTGGGAACAGCCAATCCCGGCTCGACGGTGTAGACCTGACCCACTTCCAGTTTTTGGTTGGGGGAGTCTCCGTACTTCTCCCACAGCGGACCCAGCAGCGCGCCGCCGTCATGCGCCACACGCCCAAGCTGATGACCAAGCGCATATTTGTATTCAGGGTATCCAGAGTCGACCACGATCTCGCGGGCAATGGTATCGATCGAATTGCCGGTGGCACCTGCTTTCATGGCTTCGCGTGATTTCTCGATAGCCGTACGCACGGTGATGAATCCACGCTGGACTTCGACGGGGGGTTCGGTTTCTCCATCGCGCAGAACGTAGGCAATGCGTTGGATGTCGGAGCAGTACCCTTCGTATTTCACGCCAAAGTCAAAGTGGATTAAATGCCCCGGCTCGACCTTGATTTGAGTTGGTCCATTATGCCCGACAACTTTGTCTGGTCCTGAGTTGATTGCCGGGTTGTTCTCCGGCGACCATGCATACCCGACGCCGTATTCTTTCATCAGGTTTTGCATGTAATCTGCGATCTCGATCTCGGTCATGCCGACTTTGATGAACGCAAAAGTCTTTTTATAAATTTCATCTGTGATCTCAACTGCCTTTTGAATGCGGGCAAGTTCTGCTTTTGTCTTCCGTCCGCGCATGGCGTTGATAACCGATTCGGCACTGGTGATGCGATCGGTGTATGGCGTCCCTGCAAGATATTCGACAAGGAATTTGTACATGGTGTACGTCAAACCGTCAGCGTGGACATTGTTCTGGGAGATGTTAACCGCTATCTGTCGAGGTGCGAGGCGGGTAATGGTCTCGCGCAAGACGCCGCTTACGGCAGTGTCATAGCCAATGATCTCGGAGTAGACGTTGAGTCTATCCACGGCTTCTGTTTCGAGATTGCCGACGATGGCGATCTTGTCGCCGTTCTTCGTGAGGATCAACGCCGACGGCCACGTCAGGTCGTTGTCTCCGATGAGGAAGTTGAGGACGGGATCGCGTACGCCGCTTGTTTCGCGGACAAAGGTCAGCCAGAGGTCGATGTTCTGGTCTTTGAGGATCTGAATGGCTTGGTCGGTTTTCTCTTGAATAAGAGACATGGAAAACTCCTTTATTGATTGGGCTGTAATTTTAGTGAGGTGATTCTTGGGTCTTTGACCAGGAAAATAAGAATGAAGGTCATGATAACCGAAAGAACAGCGGATATGGTAAAGGTTGGAATGAACCCTGCGGTATCTGCGATCCACCCGCCGATGATGGGGGCGATGATGGTGGCTGGCGCTGTGAGCGTTTGCGAAAGACCGATGTACGTCGGGCGTTCGGCTTCGGAGCCAAAGTCCACGGTCATGGTCATGCTGATGGTCCAGAGGGAAACGTTTGCCATGCCGGTCAGGATGAAGATGGGATAGAACCATGCGAGTGAGGTTGCCTTCCATGCCAGGGCGGCGCTTAAAATACAGGCGAGCGCGCCGAGAATCAACATGGCGCGATGACCGATCTTATCTCCCAGCCAGCCCATGCTGATGTTGGCGATGGTTTGAGTGATGGTCAGGGTGGCGGTGAGATAGCCTGCTATAACTGCTGTCATGTTAAATTCGCGCAGGGCGTAGATGATGTAAAAGGAGAATCCCATCGTTGCGAATTGTGAGAGGATGCGCACAAGCAGGAACCAGTTGAAGTTTTTATCGCGCCTCAGGATACGTTTGGAGTCATCCCAGAAATGGGTCTTTTCTTCGGGGATAACCTTTTCGTTATCTTCCGGTTCACGGGTCGCTGCAAGCGCGAACCAGGATGCGGCGAAGAAAATGCCTGCAATGAAGAAACAAGCCGCAAAGTCCCATGGGGAGGCGAGGTAGTTGAGGAGGTATCCCGCTCCAATGGCTGACATGCTGACGAAGAGATTCGCGACTCCGGCTTGTGTCCCAAAAAAAGTCCCGCGAGAATCGGGCGGGATGATCTTCGAGATCATGGACGTCCAGGCGTTGGCGGTGATGCCGCCGCCGAGACCCTGCCATATCAACATAAGCATGGTGAGGGTGAGCCCGATGTTCACGCCAATGACTGGCAGCAACAGGGCAACAATAGCGAGTCCCAAAAATGGAACTCGCTCATGGATGGTTGATAATAGAACAGTCCGTTTGTATTGCCGTAATCGAGAGACATGACTGGCTGTGAATAGCTGCGGCAAGAGCCAGCCTGCCGAATGGATGGCGGGAACAAGCCCGATCAGGGTGGCGGAATTTGTGAGTGTGGCTACGAAGAGGGGCAGGATGGTGCCGAATGAGCCAAAGCCAAGCGCCACGCCGAACAGACTTCCGTCTGCCATGTTGACGATGATGTTGTGCTTGAGATGCTTGCGGATTTGTTGTTCGGTGGGGGTGAGCATGGACTGATTTTACTCAGGCTTTTGTTTTGCTGGATTACGATTTCAGAATAAATTCGGGTGATTTTTTGCTTGACAAATATTCGTTTTGCTATAAAATAAAAACGAACGTTCGTTCATTTTTTTGGAGAATCTATGCAGAAAGAGAAATTGAAAAAAGGAGAAGTCACCCGGCAGGCGCTTGAGGATGCTGCCGTCGAATTGTTCATGGAACAGGGGTATCACGCCACTTCCATGCGGCAGATCGCTGATAAGGCTGGGCTGGCTTTGGGCGGGATCTATAACCATTTCAAGAGCAAAGATGAGATCTTTGAAGCGGTCATTGTGGACAAGCACCCCTACAAAAAAATTCTTCCCCTTATTCAAGAAGCCGAGGGCGAGACACTGGAGGAGTTCCTTGGCAATGCCACCCGCATTGTTATAAACGAACTGACATCCCAGCAATATTATGTCAAGTTAATGTTGATCGAGATCGCTGAGTTTGATGGCGTGCATGGCTCGGCTATGCTCAAAGAGCTCGTGCCAAATGTGTTGCCTGTATTTGAGCGGCTTGTAAAAACGAGAAAAGAATTGCGTGTGGTAAATCCGGTTGTTTTGCTGCGTTCCTTTATTGGGATGGTCCTGTCTTATATGATCACTGATATTGTTATTTCCGATTCCTTTCTGAGTAAATTAATGCCAAGTAATATGCTGGATGCCTATGTGGATATTTACATGCATGGTGTTTTGAAAGGTGACTCTCTTAATGTTTAAGAAACAAACACAACACTATTTCCTTCTTATTGTTTTGATCCTGGGCGTTTATTTTCTTGCCACAGGTGACGTACTCTCAGGTCAATTGTGGGGGATCAGTACCCAAACCTGGCTGTGGATCGCGGTTGCGACGCCGATTCTCCATCAGGTTTTTGTCGCGCTCGCCTGGCGGTCGGAGTTGTATCACCATAAGATGACAGAGTGGTTCGGCGACAGGGGGTTCCTTGTATACAAGGTAATCTTCACCATTCTGTTCGTTGGGAGACCCGTCACGCTCATTTTGCTTGGAATTTCCAATGCGAACACGCTGGGTCTTAATCCCGCCATCTCTTATGCCGTTGCGGTTATTTTGTTCGTCCCATTCGTCTACACCATGTATTCCGTTGCCCGCTACTTCGGCATGGACCGTGCCTACGGCGCCGACCATTTTGACCCGTCGATTTACAAGGGCAAACCTTTTGTAAAACAGGGCATGTTCAAATACACAGACAATGCCATGTATAAATTCGGCTTTCTCGGACTTTGGGTGATAGGCTTTGCCTTCCTCTCCAAAGCTGTGTTATTAGCCGCATTGTTCAATCATCTTTATATTTGGGTTCACTACTATTTCACTGAATTGCCGGACATTAAATTTATATACGGCGATTCGTCCAAGGAGTCCGTATGAGCTCGCGCTTAATGTCCATCATTCGCAAGGAATTCATTCAAATTCTGCGCGATCCACGCACACTGGTGCTCATCATCCTGATGCCCATCATGCAGTTGTTCCTGCTGGGGTATGCCGCCACCACCGATGTAAAGAACATCTCGATGGCGGTCTGGGACCAGAGCCAGTCGCAGCAATCCCGCGCCCTGCTGGATGCCTTCCGCGTGGCGAATTATTTCAGCATCGATTACATGATCGGTTCTGAGAACGAATACAGGTCGCTGATCGAGTCTGGTCAGATTCGTGCCGCGCTTATCATCCCGCCGGATTATGAGATTCGACTTCTCGAAGGCAAGGCGCAGATTTCACTGGTACTGGACGGTTCAGATGCGACTGTCGGCGGGACTGCGCTTTCAGTTGCGAAGTTGATTGGTCAGTCATATGCCACCAAAATTCTCACCGAGCAGACAGCGCTAACTGGCAGACAGGCATCGTTCAACCCGCCGTTGGACGTCCGCACGCAGGTTTGGTACAACCCCGACCTCATCGCCGCCTACTTCAACGTCCCGGGCGTGATCGGCATGATCCTTTACTTCATCACAGCCCTGTTGACCGCTTCCGCCATTGTGCGTGAACGTGAACGCGGCACCATCGAACAGCTTATTGTCACGCCGATCCGCTCGTGGGAATTGGTGGTCGGCAAGATACTCCCATATGCCATCCTTGCCTTTATCGACACGCTCGAAATTCTGGTCATCGGACATTGGTGGTTTGGCGTTCCCGTCCGCGGCGATGTTGGCTTGATCTTCCTGCTTTCCGGCTTGTTCGTCATCTCCAGCCTTGGCATTGGGTTGTTCGCCTCCACCATTGCCAACACCCAGCAGGAAGCCTTTATTACAGTCATGGTCACCATGCTGCCGAGCATCTTCCTTTCCGGCTTTTTCTTCCCGATCGAGGCAATGCCGAAATTCCTGCAATACGTTTCGGCTATTGTCCCGCTTCGATACTATCTTGTCATCATCCGCGCACTGCTCCTAAAGGGAGTCGGTGCGGCGGCATTGCAAAATGAAATCATCGCGTTGTCCATCTTTGCGGTTGTCATTATGGGGGCTGCCGCAGTGAGATTCAAAAAACGTCTCGACTAATACTTCCTCAAGGAGTTATCCATGCAACCTAAACTTCCCCCCGTTCCTGTACGTATTCTCGTGGCAATTATCGTCATCGGTGCGCTTGCCTACTTTGGTATCCAATCCCTTCAGCAAGACGGAAACGGCGCACTCTCCGCTTCCGGTACCATCGAAGCAGATGTTGTGAACGTCTCACCTGAAATGGCTGGCAAAGTATCGGATGTCCATGCCGACGAAGGCTCGTCTGTGACAAAAGGACAGTCGCTTCTCGACCTGGACCCAAGCCTGTTGGATGCCCAGCGGGCAGTTGCCGCCGCCGCAGTGGATTCTGCCAAAGCCGCCCTGGCATCTGCCCAGACCAAATATGATCAAACTCTCGACGCCGCTCTCGCCGCTCAAGCAGCACAGCGCCCGCAGGATTGGAAGACAACCGCGCCCACTGAATTCGACCAGCCGAATTGGTATCTCGAACAGGATGAGCTTGTCTCTGCCGCTCAAGCCGAACTCGACGCTGCTCAGGCTGAGATCGACGCCGCGAATGCCAATCTGGATAAGGTTATCAACCGCCTCGATGCCGCGGACTATCTCGCCGCCGAGAAAAAACTCGCCGAAACCCGCACCGCATTTTTGATCGCCAAACAGGTCAAGGATCAAGCCAGCGACGCGCCCGATAACACCGGTCTGCTCGATGCGGCGCAGGATTATTACGACGATATGCTCTCCGACCTCAATGACGCGCAGAGCGACTACAACGACCTGCTCGATACCGAAGCCGCTACAGACGTCGAATATGCGCGTGGACGAGTCCTCGTTGCCCAGCAGCGCTACGATGCGGCATACGCCCGTCTGTTGACCCTGCAAACCGGCGCGGATTCTCCGGCTGTCATCGCCGTTGCGAAGGAATTGGATAAGGCGAAGTCCGCGCTCACTCAGGCAGAGGCAAGCCTCGCCTTGATCGATGCGCAGATCGTCAAACTCACAGTCAACGCCCCGTTGGATGGTGTCATCCTCGTTCGCAATGTCGAGCCGGGCGAGTTTGTCCAGCCCGGTGCCGTTGCCATGACCATGGCAGACCTCTCCACTTTGACCATTACCGTATACATCCCCGAAGACCGCTACGGCGCGATCTCGCTCGGACAGACCGCCAAAGTTACCGTGGATTCATTCCCCGGCGAAACCTTCACTGCCACAGTCATTCACATTGCCGATCAGGCGGAGTTTACCCCGCGTAACGTCCAGACCGTGGAAGGACGCAGCGCCACTCTGTATGCCATCAAATTGAGTGTTGACGATCCGCAAGGAAAATTGAAGATCGGTATGCCGGCGGATGTTGCTTTCGAGTAACGTTCAACGTGAATGATATGAATGATTATTTGGTACAGGCTGCTAACTTAAAAAAATATTTCGGTGAAACTCACGCTGTGGATGGAGTTTCTCTTCAAGTCGCTTCCGGCGAGATCTACGGGCTTGTCGGTTCGGATGGCGCGGGGAAGACCACCACCATGCGTCTGCTGGTTGGCGCGTTGAAACCCAATGAAGGCTCCATTGAAGTCTGCGGCTATGACGTGTTGCGGCAGACCGAACAGGCGCGTTCCACCATCGGTTATCTTTCACAGCGTTTTTCCATGTATGAAGATCTGACCGTATTGGAGAATATCCGCTTCTTCGCCGAAGTCCGCGGACTCTCCGCCACCGAATGGCTGCCGCGTTCGATGGAAATTCTCGAATTCGTCGGTCTGGAAAAGTTCAAAGACCGCCGCGCCGGACAGCTTTCCGGCGGCATGAAACAGAAACTTGGGCTTGCCTCTGCGCTCGTGACCCGTCCGCGGCTGCTTCTGCTCGATGAACCCACCACCGGCGTGGACCCCGTCACCCGGCAGGATTTCTGGCAGTTGGTGATCAAACTTGTCGGTGCGCGGGAAGGCGATGGCGTTTCGGTGATCATCTCGACCCCGTACATGGATGAAGCCTCACGCTGTCATCGTGTGGGCTTCATGAAGAACGGACAGATCATCGCCGAAGATACGCCGTCCAATTTGCGCGCGCGCCTGAACGGACGTGTGCTCGAACTGCGCGGCGGTCCGCTCGATGTTTTGCGCCGCGTTGCCCATTCCGATGCGGACGTGGAAGATGTACAAGCCTTTGGCGACCGATTACATATCCGCGTGAGCGAAGGGACATCGAAAGCCGTTCTCAAAAGATTGAAGAAGGAAATCACCGAGGCAGGCGGGCATGTGGATGAACTCCGCTCAGTGCCGCCCGGACTCGAAGATGTGTTCATCGCTTTATCAGACCATGAATATTCATCTGTTTTCCAACCCATGAATTAGAAGGAGTTTACAAATGATCAACCTCGACTTTGGCGTTTTGATCGACCGTCCCATGAAGGATGTCTTTGCGTTTGTTGCCAACCCTAACAACATGTCCAAATGGAATTCCGCGGTGGTGAGCCTTGAACAGGTTTCGCCGGGAGATGTGGGTGTTGGTACTAAATTTAAAAGTGTCGGTGAAATGATGGGACGCCGCATCGAAGGCGAAATGCAGGTGACCGCCTACGAACCCGATACCAAATGCGGATTTCAGGTCAATGCCGGACCCATGAAGATGGATCTTACTCTTTCCTTCAAGACAGTTGGAACCGGAACAAAAGTCAGCTTGAACGCTCAGGGGAACCCCGGTGGCATTTTCAAACTTGCCGAAGGCGTCATGACCGGGCAGGTCAAATCCATGATGGAAGGCAACCTTGCCCGTTTGAAGGAACAGCTGGAAAAAGGTTAAATATTTGATGTCACTCTGCGCGACAGTGAAGGGTGACATGCCGAAAGGTAATTTATGAGTCTGCCTGTCATCTACGTTGAGAATCTAACGCGGCGCTTCGGCGATTTCACCGCGGTGGATCACATCAACTTTGAAGTCAACGAAGGGGAGGTGGTTGGCTATCTCGGACCGAACGGTTCGGGCAAGACCACCACCATCCGCATGCTGCTTGGTCTGCTCGCACCCAGCGAAGGCGAAGCGACCGTGCTTGGTTATGACGTCGTCCGCCAAAGCGAGGAAGTCCGCGCGCGGGTTGGATATATGTCGCAGAAGTTCGCCATCTATGATGACCTGACCACGCTGGAAAACCTGACCTTCTACGGTGGGGTGTACGGCATTACGGATAAAGAACGCATCGCAGAGACTTTGAATTTGGTCGGTCTGACCGGGCATGAGCATACGCTGACAAGGGATCTCTCCACCGGCTGGCGTCAGCGGCTTTCGCTGGGGATTGCGCTGGTGCATAAACCCAAATTGCTCTTCCTCGACGAACCCACCTCCGGCGTGGACCCAACCGCCCGCAGAGCCTTCTGGGACCTGATCTATCAACTCGCAGAAGGCGGCGTGACCATTCTGGTTACTACGCACTATATGGATGAAGCCGAATACTGCGAGCGCGTCGGTGTGATGCGCGACGGCAAGTTGCTCGCGATGGATACCCCCACGAATTTGAAGAAGTCCATTATTAAAGGTGACGTTTGGGAAGTGTTCGCGAATCCGCTTGAGCAGGGACTTGAACAGCTACATCAATTGGACGGCGTTGAACGCGTCGGCTTGGCGGGAGACCACTTAAGAGTGATCAGCTCCAGGGTCAAGCAGGAGGCGATGCAAAGCCTGTTGGTGAAGAATAACATCAAGGTTGAAAGGATCGAGAGGGGAGAACCCACTCTGGAGGATGTCTTTCTCGCATTGGCAAGATAACATGTAGGGGCGGGATTACCCCGCCCCTACGAATTTATTCTTCCGGGGTAACGAGCGCCATGATGAGGTACGCGACCAGCAATGCGCCGTGGAAGGTGAAGAATCCCAGCACGAACAGCAAGCGGACAACAGTGGGGTCGATATTGAGATAATCTCCAAGACCGGCACAAACACCTGCGACCATGCGGTTGGATTTGCTCCGCGTGAGAGTTTTGTAATCTGCCATTTTGGCTCCTTTCATTTGTCTGCTTGCTTTACGCAGGCAAACGAAAAGGGTTGCAGGCTATTTGTATTTTTTCCCCTCAAAATAATTCATTCCCGCTGCAAATAACAGGAAGAGACCAAGCACAATGAAAAGCGCCGCTTGCAGACCGAGCCATTTCAACTGCCACGCGCCAAACCCGGTAAATGCCAAACCGACCAATCCATAAAAGATGGCATTGCGCATGTAAACGGATTGCGTCCGTTCAGACTGGAACAGGTTGCGGGCGGTCAGTTTGTCGAGTTGGTGGACTTCATCCTCATGGCGGTTTTTACACGCGAGCACATCGTCCACGACGGCGGCGCATTCAGTGCAAAGTCCGCGTTGACAGTATTTACAGGTCCCAACAGCGTGGGTAGTGGGGTGATAGAAACAGTTCATACTTTCCTCATTTCAACATTCAAACCTTTAAACCTTAAACTTGTAACCTTCAACCTTTACCCTTTCACAACCGGATGCCTCAACACTGTTTTCATTTTATCAGGCGCAGCCTTGCGCGGATCGCTGATATAGATCTCGTGATGTTTGCCGCCGATTGGTCCGACACTGTCTTTCAGTCCATTTTCTGCCATGAATTCATGCATCCGCTCAAGGGTGGCGGGTTCGGTGGCGTATGGTCCGATATGCATGGTCTGCACGCTCAAACCTTCATCGAAATATGCCAGCCGCGCTTTGGAAAGCATTTCGCTGTCGCCTTTTTTCTTGCGGACTTGCTCACGCGCCTCCTCGAATATTTCCGGCGTGACGATTTCGGGCTGCATGATCATCAAAGTGTAAAACCAGTTGTCTTTCACCGTGATGTCGAAGAAACCATCCTCGACCCACCACAATCCCTCCAGCGCCATCACGGGATAATCCACCGCGTTCGTCTTGCGCTTCTTGAACATGAACTTGAGCGTGTACGACAGGCTGTACAACGCCTGTGTCGCTTCGGCAAACGAAGGAGAATTGCCCGGCTCGGAGCCTTTTTCGATGGCGCCGTCTATCATGGCAAATTGCAGGTTCGGTATTTGCACCGCCTCGATCTTCTTTGCTGAGGGTTGGTAAAGGGATTTATATTGTTTTTTCAAGTCCAGGATTTTCATATTCAGCCTCCGTCTAAATAATAGTACATACGTTCTATTAATTCAATACTATCTGTCACCCTTGTGGATGATACTCTTCCCATACTTTTCCTGAAGCTGATCGACGACTTCCTGCAATTTTCGGGACTTTTCGCTTCCCGCGTCCCACAAGCTGAGTTGACGTGCCGGAGTTCCGATTCCGCTGACGCCGACTCCGAGCAGACGCACGGGCTGGTTCGGCTTGCGGACGGCGTTCATCAATTTGACGGCGGCGCGGTAAATGTCGTCTTCGTTGTCGGTGGAAGTGGGCAGGGTGGTTTGTCTTGTCAGCGTGGTGAAATCGGGCCAGCGGATCTTGATCTTGACGGTTTTTCCGGCGAGATCATTTTTTCGCAACTGCCTGGCGACTTCCTTCGATTGTTCGCGCAGGGTTTTCTCCAGTGTCTTTTCGTCGCGGATATCCACGTTGAAGGTGGTTTCCTGGCTGATGGATTTCGTCTCGGATTCGGTGGCAACGGGACGGTTGTCAATGCCGTTGGCGTGCTGCCAGAGGTCGCGTCCGTTTTCGCCGAAGAGGCGGACGAGTTCCTTTTCGGGCCAGCGCGCAATATCGCCAATGGTGTGGATGCCAAGCTCGGCAAGCCGTGCATTGGTCTTGGGTCCCACACCCCAGAGCATGTCGGCGGGAAGCGGGTCGAGGAATTGAGATTCCTCACCGGCGGGGACAACGGTCAGCCCGAACGGCGGTTCGTTCGTTTTCTTATTGGACTTCTTCCCAACCTCGGTGGCGATCTTTGCCACAAGTTTATTGGACGCGATTCCAATGCTCGAGGGTAGATTCAGCTCGGTCCGTATCGCAGTTTGCAGGTCCAGAGCGAGGCGGGTTTTGTCCGCTTGAATATCTGTGACATCGAGAAAGGCTTCGTCGATGGAAATCTGCTCCAAAAGGGGAGTCAGGCTCCGCAGTTTATCCATCACCTTTTCGGAGTATTCGCGGTACATGTGATGCCTGCCGGGGATAATGATGAGTTCACGGCAGAGACGCAACGCGCGAGACATGGGCATGGCGCTGCGGACACCGAAAGCGCGGGCGGCATAGGAACAGGATGCGACCACGCCGCGTTCATTGGGCTTGCCGCCAACGGCAAACGGTTTTCCGCGCAGCTGCGGATTTTGCGTCTCTTCGACCGAGCAATAGAAGGCATCCAGATCGAGGTGAAGGATGGTGCGGGGCATAATTCCATTATAGTGCAGACGTATTTTTCAAAAATAGGAAGAATTGACCATGAATTTGTTTTGATTTCTTATTGAACAATTGTTAAAGAAAAGTTATACTAGGAAAGCGTATAGTCAAAAGGGAACTTTTCTATTAATCATTACGTCCATACCCCGAATTGACTTGATGGAGGAAGAAATGAGAACTGTTTTAAGATTTATATCAACGTTGCTCCTCGTGGCGCTTTTGGTGACTCTCGCGCCGGGAACAACATCCACAGCGAGTGCCGCATCCTGTTACTGGGCGCAGTTCGTTGCCGATGTAACCATCCCCGATGGGACGAGTTTTGCTCCCAATACAGCCTTTAAGAAAACATGGAGATTGAAGAACATCGGTTCCTGCGCCTGGAACAGCAACGATGTTTCACTGGTCTTCGATAGCGGCGAAAAGATGGGAGCGCCCGCCTCGCTTGCCCTGCCGACAACTGTGAACCCCGGTCAGACCGTGGATATCACTGTCGATATGACCTCGCCGAACAGCGCCGGACATTATTTCGGTTACTGGAAGTTCAAGAGCAATGCCGGCGGTCCATTTGGCATTGGATACACGGCGAACAATTCCTTCTGGGTTGAGATCAACGTCAATGCCTCCTCTGGTGCTGGGTATGACTTTACGGCAAATGCATCTTCAGCCACATGGTTGGGCGGCGCTGGTGCGTTGACCTTCCCCGGCACGGACGGAAACGCCAGCGGCTTCGGTCTCAAGCTCGACCAGCCCAAATTGGAAAGCGGTGTCACTTCTGCGAATGCAGGTCTGCTTTTTGCGCCCAACAATGTGACCAACGGTTACATTCAGGCGACCTATCCCGCCTTCCGCGTGCAAAGCGGTGACCGCTTCCAGGCAACCATTGGCTGCGAATACGGCGCGACGAATTGTTATGTCGCTTACAGCCTGAACTATCAGATCGGCGGCGGACCCGTCAAGACCTTCTGGACCTTCCGCGAAAAATACGAAGGCTGGACGTATAACGTCAACCTCGACCTGAGTTCGCTCGCGAATCAAGATGTGGTCTTTACCCTCGTCACTTCTGCATACGGCTCTCCGGTGGGTGACCGCGCCCTGTGGGTCAACCCGATCATTTCACGCATCGGCGGGACCGTACCCCCGACTGTGACCGGAACACCTCCCACTGCGCCTCCAACCGTAACTGGAACCATCCAGCCCAATGCCTGTGACCGCGCGCAGTTCATTGCCGATGTCACCGTGCCCGATGGCACAGCCTTTGCGCCCGGTGCAGCCTTCAACAAGACCTGGCGTTTGAAGAACGTCGGCTCCTGCACGTGGACGAATTACAGCATCATATTCGACTCGGGCGAAAAGATGGGCGGACCCGACTCCGCGCTCATTCCAACCACTGTGGCTCCCGGTCAAACCGTGGATATTACCCTGTCGATGACATCCCCGACCACGGCTGGCACGTATCGCGGGTATTGGAAACTCAAGAACAGTACCGGCGTACCGTTCGGTATCGGCGCGGCTGGAACCAAATCCTTCTGGGTCGAGATTCGGGTAACCGGCACGGGCATCAACCCGGGAACGGCAACCTTCACAACCACGCCCGGAACACCCGTTACTCCGGCAACGTCCGCGCCTGGAACTTCCTATGATTTTGTTGCCAACGTCTGTGCCGCCAAATGGTTCAGCGGCGCGGGTGAACTTCCATGCCCCGGAACCGATGGCGACAGCAAAGGCTTTGTGCTGATCTCGAATCCGTCCAAACTTGAGAACGGCACCACCGACGCCCGCACAGGTCTGATCACATATCCGCAGAACATCAACAACGGCTATATTCAAGGCATCTATCCTTCGTATTTGGTCAAGCCGGGCGACAAATTCCGCGCCACCATCGGCTGCGAGAATAACGCCACATCCTGTTACGTGGTCTTCCGCCTCGATTACGCCATTTCCGGCGGCTCCACCATTCAAACCTTTTGGGCATTCGTGGAAAAATATGAAGGCAATGTCTACAATGCCGACATCGACCTTTCGCCGCTCGCAGGACAGAATGTGAAATTCACTCTTACCGTACTTTCCACCGGTTCACCGGCAGGCGACCGTGCGCTTTGGACAGCGCCGATCATCTACAATGCATCCGCGTCGCCTGCGCCCACGAACACGGCTACGATGACGCCCACAGCCACAAATACGGAAGAAGCGCCGTCCGCAACACCGACAGCCAGCGAAACGCCGACTCCAACCGCAACTCCGTAATCGGACTTCAATGAACCCAAGTTCCCGTTGTTCTGGCAGCAGCGGGAACTTTTTAATTCTGTACCCGTCCATTTTTGACATGGAGACTCTATGAAACGAATCATCGCCCTGACCTTGATCTTCCTCACAGCCTGTTCCACTACCCCGACTCCCGCCTCCTATTTTGACCTTTCGCCTGCCCCTGAAATCCCGGCAATGGATTCCACGCTGGAGCCTTCTTCGCAAGCGCCTGTTGATTCTCCTGTGGCAACACAATCAGCAATACCCGGTTCCGTGCCGGAGACGGGCGAATTGTATTTCTTCCTCCAGCCGAGGCAGGGCGGGGGCGCGATAGAACTGGTTAAGGTTTCCAGCGTCTGTGTGTACGACCCGGTCAATTGCCCGCCCGTGGAGAAGATTTCCGTTCCCTTTGCGTTCACCTTTACCATCAATGCCCTTTCTTGGTCAAGGGACGGAAAGTATGCGGCGTTTTCATATTCCAATAACTCAAGTGGAACGCCGACTCAGTTATGGCTTTTCGATGCTGAAGCAAAAACCTGGAAGGCGCTGGCAGAATTCCCGTATATCGATCCGCCCTTCTGGTCACCGGATGGCGCGTGGATTGCTTTCCGCACCCAAAACGGATACGGCGGTGAAGATGTTTTCGTCATCCGCAGGGATGGCACCGAATTAAAAAGCATCTCGGCAGACCTGCCTGAAGCGGGGCGTCCCTACATCATGGACGGCTGGTATACCGAGAATGTGATCATGCGTTCTGCCCTGCCCGGAGCCGAGGGGAGTATTTATCTCGTCCGCGCCGCGAATGGACAGGCTCGTCCCATGTTCGAGACGCTGTTAACCAAGGCGCAATTCATCGCCTCCCCTGATGCGGGCTTCTTCGCCTATGACGATTATGATTACAACTCGCAGGGTCATTCCGTAAAAGTGATGGAACCCGATGGTGCGAATGCCAGGACGATCGCTCAATTCACGGGCGGTTCCATCTACCCGATGATCTGGTCGCCAGACAGCAGCCTGATCGCGTTCAACTATTATGGCAATTTGACAGGCGCGTCTCCATCTGCGGAAGTGTATATCATCCACCGCACCGGCAAGGACTTGAAGTCGGTTTATAAAGGCAATACGGTTGGACGTTTGCTGTTTTCGCCAAATGGAAAATATCTGCTTGTGGAGGAAACAACATCCGCTTCGGGTGGTCACCTGTTCCTGGTGGACCTTGCAACTTCGAACGTCAGCATTTTGCAGGCGCCGGGTCTCTCCACTGATTACGATTGGTATGCCCCCTCATGGCGACCATGATTCAAAACCTGAAAGATGCGACCACGATATAGGCAGTCAATGCGAGCCCGCCGATAAGAATTCCAATTATCCCGATGGCGATCCCTATGATGGCAAAACTCTTTTTCAGCGCGCCTTTTACGAGGGCATAGATCCCGGTAATGACGCTTATCAAGCCGCATGGCAGTGTGATGTAGAGACTGCCGTAAAAGGCAATATTTTCCACTGTTGTGTTGGTTATTCCCGTGACAGGGTCAGTGCGGCTTGCCCATCCGATGGCGATGATGATCCCAATGAAGATGAGGATGATCGGAATGCTGGTTGCTGCGATAATTCCCCCTGCCAGTTTTGATTTTGAAGTTTGTTTGGCGATCATTTATTTGCTCCGGTCAAAGCGAGTAATACAGCCATTGCGCGCTTGGCGTCTTTGATGGGTACAAAGATATGGTCGTGATAATAGGCTGCAACCACATTGCAGCTTATATTTGCTTCGGTCAATGCCTTGCTGAAGGCGGCTGTGAGACCGACAGCTTCGAGTGACGAGTGAATGGTCAATGTGATCCACGCGCATACGGAGGGATACGAAAGCCCTTCGGCGTCTGCCTGCTTTTTGGACAAAACGACCGTTATGCTTTCCGTTTCCCGAAAAATAAAAAGCGGATTTAACGCAGCAGCGGCTTCAAAAGATGGGGCGAGACAATATACATATTCGCCTGTGTTCAACTCCGGCTTCATGTTTTTGAGAAGTTTGGCGAGATTCGTCTCTCCGCTCATTTGCGTTTTACATCCAAAATCGCGATCTTGGTGGAATGATTGAATGGCGCGGGGTCTGTAATTGGGCTGCTGATCCTGTCGTAACCGATGAAATCTTCCGGCACGGGGACCAACTCGCGGATGCTGAGGTAACCGTCCTTGCAGAGTTTTTCGAGCGAGTGCATGTATTCCGCGCCGCTGAGGAAAACAGCGTTGTTGATGGCAATAAGATACCCGCCGTCGTTGATCAGTGGGCGGATTTTGTTGATCAGCCGTTCGCTTTCGTGTTCGAGGTCCACTTTGCCGCGCGAGGTGGAAGAGAAGAATGGCGGGTCGATGATGACGCAGTCGAAGGTCTGTTTGCCGGTCTTGAACCGGGAAACAGCGGGGAAAAAATCCTGCGCAATAAAATTCTGTTTCTGTATGGGGAAATTATTGAGGGAAAACGAGTCTTTTGCGAGGTTTAAGAAAATCCGGTTGAGGTCGGTTTGGATGACGCTGGAGGCTCCGCCCGCAAAAGCCGCCACGCCTAAACTTCCAGTGTAGGCAAAAGTGTTCAACACGGATTTTCCGCGGACGTTTTCCAGGAGCCATTTCCGCAAGTTGTATGTGTCGAGGTAAAAACCCGCGTCGCGGTTCATCGTCAAGTCGATGGCGTACCATACGCCGTGTTCCTTGATCTTGCGGTCGGGTCTGCTGCCGAAGATGAGTCTGCCGCGCTTATCTTCTGGCGAAGTTCCGTTGCGGGTTTTGAGGATTCCGGCTTGAAGCCAGTTGAAAGATTTCCGCGTGTGCTGAACAACATCGGCGATCAATTCATTGTTCGGTTGATCGGTGTAATCATGGATGACGAGCGTCCTGCCGTAGATATCCAGCACAAGGGACGGGGCGCCTTCGTAGAATCCGTTGAAGAGGCGAAGCGCTTCCTCGTGGCTGGATCCGCTCAAAGTCTGGTGGGAGGCGCTGTCTGGGTTCAGTCGATGTGCAAAGGCTTGGTCCAGGTATGGGCGCAGGGAATCAAAAGTCATATCCATTGATTGGATTGTATCCGGCTTGAATGGTTTGTGGGGATTTATTTTTGGAAGATCAACCGATGGGCGAGTTGGTCGAGTTGGTCGACGCTGACCGGTTTGGCAAGCACCAGCAGGTTTTGGCTGTCCATTTCGGAGACGGTGAGTTCGGCGGCTTGCGACGGGTTGGCAGTGACGATCAGCACCCACGTTTCGGCGGTTTCGGGTCGTTTGCGGAGTTCGTGAAAGATCTCGACGCCGGAATACTTGGGAAGATTCAAGTCGAGTATGACGAGGTCTGGACTCGCGCTTCTTAAATACTGCATGGCTGTTTCGCCGTCGTAATAGGTTTCGACCGTGATGCCGATGCTGCGCAGTGTGTCGGAATAGATCTCCGAAAGAAAAAGATCATCTTCGACGACGACAGCCGTGTGCGTTTTATTCATGGGAGGGTTCCGCTTCTTTTTCTGTGATGAGTGGTAATGTGACCGTAAACGTGGTGCCTTTGCCGACGGTGCTTTCAAGGGAGATTGTGCCTCCCATGAGTCTGATGAGCTGCCTTGTGATGGAAAGACCCAATCCGTATCCTTTGCGCAGGGCTTTGTTCGCATCGGAAAGTTGTTTGAATGGTTCGAAAACGGTGTCGAGCGATTCAGGCGGGATGCCCGGACCGGTATCTGTAACGCGCATTATCCATTCGGTCGGTGAGGACGCAAAGACATCCACTGTGATGCCGCCGGTTTCGGTAAATTTGATGCCGTTGCTGATCAAGTTGACGAGAATCTGTTTGAGGCGTTGACTATCGCCGATGATGGAGGTTGGTATATTGTCTTCAATATTGAAGTTGAAGTTGAGTTGTTTTGATTCAGCCAGAATGCTCAATTGGTTGCAGGTGGAGCCCAGCACTTCGCGCGGTTCGAAAGGCGTTTCGGCGAGTTTTAGTTTTCCGCTGTCGAGCTGCGCCTGGTCGAGCAGTTCCGAGACCAGTCCATCCAGATATTGCGTGCTGTCTTTGATGCGCCCCAAAATGTTGACTTGTTTATCGGTCAGGTCGCCATAGGATTTACGCGCGATCAGGTCTGTGTACCCGAGGATAATGCCGAGGGGAGTCCGCAGTTCGTGGCTGACATTGGCGAGCAATTGCGATTTGAAACTGTTCGCCTGCATGGCTTCGTCGCGGGCAATGGCAAGGGCGGATTCGTTCTCTTTGATACTGGTCACATCGCGCAAAGTGACGATCTGTCCCTCGCTTTGAGCGGAGCCGTTATTCCGCAGCGTGCTGACGTAAAGGTGAAGCCAACGCATGGGTTCCCCGGCGTTTTCGAGAACGACCTCCCGGTAATATCCGTGTGTTTGCAGGGCTTTGTCATTGATCTGGAACCAGGGTTTAAATACCAGATAAAAAGATCGCCCTATAATGTCTTCGGGATTCAACTTGAACATTTCCTGCGTGGCTGGGTTGGTCTCAACGATGCGCAATTCCGGGTCAAGGACAATGACTGCATCTGAGATACTCTCGAAGACTGCGCGATGCGCGACAGGCAGAATATCCAACAGGCGGTAACGGAGAAATCCCCACCCAAGGATGAGGACCGAGATCGAGAACATGACAGAGGTAATGTCAAGATGAATGGGCAGGATGCCGGAAAGGACAATGCCGTTCGAGATCCACGGCAGCAGGATGGCAGTGATGTTCACGATGATCTGTGAGCGGTAAACATCTCTTTTGTCCCAATATTCGCGGACGAGAAAATATGTGCCGAGCAGCAGCATGCCGTAAATATAAACAGCATGAAGCCAGAACCACCAGCCGAGCGGATTTTTGATAAGTACCAACCCGGAAACTTCATCCGTTTGAAGGCTGAAACCGGTGAAGAACCAGTTATGGTGATCGGATGTAAAGACCACGATCAATGTCAGGATGGGGAAGATCAACGCCAATAAAATATTTCGCCGGGTCAGCCAGTGTGAATGTCCCGAATATGCGAGCGCGAACGCCGTCCATGATAACGGCAAGCCGATGACGCCGATATATCCGACTTTCACGCCCCAGATCTTCACTGCCAAACTGATACTATCAAACTCGAAAATATAACTAAACGCCCACAGGGAGGCGAAGAAACACATCGCAATGAACGGGATGGCTGCAACGTGTCTGCGAAAACGGAGCGCGTAAAGCCCCATTGAAAATGTGAGGATGACAGACAGTATCCATAAAAGTAATAAAGGTGTGCTCTGCATTGCTCACATTATACAACTTGATTGGAATTTATTAAGATTGCGGAAACATGTTGAACAGACAATGCTGTATTAACTCGCCGCTCTTATATTTCTTGGGTTGAAGACCGATATCTCGCGCATCTTCAAGATTTTTTGTGCTTCAGCATCCAGCTGAACCCAATAGAAGTTTCGATGTTCAGAATAGGGCTCGATGCGAACGATTGTTCCGCTGTACCAGCCTTCAAGTTCCCCAAACTTCGAACCGAGATGGACTTGAACGCGGTCGCCGATCTTGAAGGTTTCATCCATTTTTCTTGCGCGATGAAAACCAGAATAATGCAATACCAATGACGGCAGTGATCGCGCCGTTGATTGCCCATTGCGGGTCGCCGGTCATAAAACTGCCGGGCAGGATGTTGACGCCCTGCAAAATCCAGATTACACCGACGAGAACAAGAAGCGCTGAAAATATTTTGAGAATGTTTTTCATGATGATATTCCTTTGGCGGGATTGAGTTTACTTACAAAACTCCCTGTCAATTAGACAGGGAGTTTAAATTTATTCTTACGCTTCGTTCGGGACCTGTTACTGGTTCGGCGTCCCTTCAACTGCTACGCCAACCCAGGTAAAGACCCGTTTTTCGCTCGTGGCGCCTGAAGCGATCCATATGGGCTGACCTTGTTCGTCCACGCCGGATTGCAGGACCGGGACGACCCACCAGCGCATGACATGTGCGACATTGTCCTTCGGGCGGAAGGAGGTTGGCACGATGTACTTGGTGTCTGTGACGTAGTCAGTGACGCGGCGCGTCTGGCTGGCGGTGACGTCTTCCACCACGACCTGATAGGCTTCACCGTCCCGCAGAACGCCGACAGATGCCCATTGCAATGTGACCACGTCGTTTGCCAGGGTGAAGGCAGCGCCGTCCGCAGGCAGGAGCAGGTTCGGGGCGGGGTAGGGAGGCGGAAGCGTCGCTGTCGGCGTCGGCTTGTTTGGATCCGGCGCGCGTTCGCAAAGCGGAATCTGAATCGTCTGTCCGAGGAAGACGTTATCGGTGGTCAATCCATTGAATTCCTTGATGGACTGCATGGAAACCGCATAATTGGCGGCGATGCTGGAAAGGGTATCGTTTTCCTGAACGGTGATCTGCACGGTTTCACAAGCCTGCTGGGTGGCAATATCCGGCAGGGAGGTGTTGGTTGGCGGAGGCGGAACGGTCGGTGTGGGGTACGGTATTTTCAGCACCTGTCCGACCGAGATCGGGCAACTGGACGGCAGGTTGTTCAGGACGATGATGCTTTGGACCGAGATGTTAAAGTTGAACGCGATCTGTGAACAGGAACCATCGTTGACAGATACGGTGTATTCGAATGGAGGCTGCAGGGTTGCAGTGGGCGTATCGGTTGCCGGTAAAGTGGCGGTTGCGGTAAGCGACGGCGTGGGCGATTCGCTGGGCGTGGGAGTATCTTCCGTTGAAAACGTTTGCGGGTCTTTCGGAACCAGGAAGAATGTGAGACCCACCGCGACCGCAATTACCACCAACAATGCGCCGATGGCTGCCGGTAGACTGAGAGTCAACTTCGGCATGGATGCGGCTTGCACGGAGCGTTCTGTTTTTTGGGCGGCGGCTTTTGCCTCGGTCTTGGGTGCAAACTCTGTTCCGCACACAAGGCAGCGGACAGCATTCTCGCTCAGACGCGTTCCACAAGTGGGGCAGACCTTTGTTCTACTGGGATTTGATTCTTGAGTCATACGGGCGGGGATTATACCATCGAACAATTATGGGTTTTTGGGCGTTTGGGATACGATACATTCGCTTCATTTACTCAGCCAGAGGTTTTGCTGTGACCAGGACCTTATCCACGCGGCGTCCGTCCATGTCGACCACTTCGAAACGGAGGTTGTTCCACTCAAAATGATCGGTGGCTTGCGGCAGCCTGCCCAGCGACGTCATGATGAATCCACTTAGTGTTTCGTATTCATCTTCATGCGGCAGTTCATTCAGGTTGAAAATTTCCTTGAACTCATCGACTTCCAACATTCCATCCAGCAGCCAGGAACCGTCCTGCCGCTGCGTGGCTTGCGGTTCTTCACCTTCCATCTCGCCAACGATCTCTTCGAGGATGTCGTTAATGGTCAACAGTCCCTGCAGACCGCCGAACTCATCCACTACGAGCAGCATTTCCGTGTCGTTCTTTTTCAACATCTCCAATGCGCGTGAAGCCAGCATGGTCTCTGGGATAAAGTACGCAGGTTTCGCAAGAGTGAGAAGATTGATCTCTTTTTGCCCAAGAGTTGTGACCAGTAAGTCGCGGGATTTTACGATGCCGACAATGGTTTCGAGCGAATCCTGCCGGACGGGAAAGCGTGAATATGGGCTGTTGGTTATTTTTTCCAGCATATCGTCGATGGTGTCGGTGACGTCCAACCAGACGATTTCCGTGCGCGGCGTCATCAACGAGTAGACGCGCCTGTCACCCAGACTGAATACGCCTTCCACCATATCCTGTTCGGATTCTTCGAAAATGCCAGCCTGTGTTCCCTGATCGATCAGCACCTGCAATTCTTCTTCTGTAATGGGCGGCTCTTCGGTCGGTTTGATGCCAAATAAGGTGAGAATAAGTTCGGTTGCGCTGCTCATTAATTTAACAAGCGGCGAAAAGACGTTCGAAATAAAGACCATGGGACCGGCGACCACCTTCGCGATCTTTTCCGGACTGTTGATCCCGAGCCGTTTGGGAACGAGTTCTCCCAGCCAGATCGTCAGGACTGTGATGATAATGACCACGATTCCCAACGCGATCGAATCGCCATAGGCTCCGATATAGGGAACAGTACGGAGCGGAACCGCGAGCGCTTCTGCAATGCTGGCACCGCCAACGGCACCAGCCAGAACGCCGATCAATGTGATTCCGATCTGAATGGTCGAGAGGAAAACGTTCGGATTCTTCAGTAATTCCAGCGTTGAAGCCGCAAGTTTATCGCCTTCGTTCGATAATTGTTGTAATTTTGCCTTGCGCGAAGCCAGCAATGATGCCTCGGACATCGCCAAAAGACCGTTGATCACGATCAACAAAATAATGGTCAAAACTTCGTTGGTAATACTCATCGGTTCCTGTTAGATATACAAAGTGGTAGGTTTAAAGGATTTAAATGATGCATGCCGCGTAGGTAGGCACCCGCGGTTTTGGAATTTCCGCCAAATTAGTTGAAAAAAATAAAGGGGACTAGGGTCTGGTTCTATGGGAATGTCGGACATGATGTTTCGTGCTTGAAATATTTCCTGTCGTCCTTATTGTACCCGAAGTAACAGCCAATTAAGGACTTTAGGCGGAAATATGATTCTACGCGCTTCATTTTCCTTTTTTATCGATCTTTTTTTCGATCTTTTTTACCCGGTCGTTCAAGCTTGAATATCCGCGCATGACGATCCATGGGACGACAAAAGCCAGTGCCACCAATGCGCATGTAATTCCGAGTTCAACGATACCGATACGGAACATGCTAAATGACCTTGATGCCCTTGCCCGATTGCACAGTCCCAATGACCCAGGCGGGTTGACCGACTTCTTCGGCTCGTTTCATGAATGCGTCGATCTTGTCGCTTGCCACACCCATCAATAATCCGCCGCTGGTCTGCGGATCGAACAAAAGCATCTGCGAAGGCTCGTCCAGGTCGGCGGGGAAGTCCACCACCTTTTCGAAATGTCCCTTGTTATCGAACGCGCCGCCAGGGAAGATTCCCTTTTCCGCATAACCACGTGCTCCGCTCAAGAGTGGAATCTTCGCAATCTCAAAATGAAGCGCAACATCCGAGGCTTCTGCCATCTCTGCGGCATGACCAAGGAAACCGAAACCGGTGATATCCGTGCCGCCGCGCACGCCAAATTCAAGAGCCAGCTCACTGGCAGATTTATTCAAACGCAGCATCCACTCGATGGCTTCCTTCACATGCGCTTCCTCGGCGCGTTCCTGCTTGAGCGCCGTGGTCGTAACGCCTGCGCCCAACGGCTTTGTCAACACAAGTTGATCGCCAACTTTTAATCCGCTTTTGCCGATCACCTTTTGCGGATGGACAAACCCGATCGCCACCAGCCCGTACTTGGGTTCTTTATCCTTGACCGTGTGCCCGCCGGCGATGACCACGCCTGCCTCACGCGCTTTTTCCGCTCCGCCGCGCAGGATCTCGCTGGAGACTTCCGGCGGAAGTTGGTCTGGCAACGCGGCGATATTCAACGCGAGGAAGGGTTTTCCGCCCATTGCGTACACATCCGAAAGACTGTTCGCAGCCGCGATCGCGCCATATTCATACGGCGTATCCACAACGGGCGTGAAGAAATCCGTCGTCACGACAATGGCTTGCTCGTCACTTAAACGCCAAACTGCCGCATCGTCCGGGTCTGCAAGACCGATCATCAGGTCCGGGTAGGAGGCGGGATCAAAAATATTTTTGACGGGACGCAGAACCTGCGCCAGCGCATCCGCGCTAAGTTTGGACGCTCAACCCGCGCAAGCGGAAAGAGTTGTCAGGCGAATTTCGCGTCCGGTTTGTGGCATGGGCATCGAAGAGTTTCCTTGAAAGCCCCAAGGACATTTACGAATTCCTTGGGGCTTTGATTATATTACTGACCAGTGATCGTTGTGCCCGGCGAACCCGGCAGAGGCAGAATGAACTGCTGCCCGCTGGGGACAAAGATGGTCTGAACGTTCGGCGAAAGATTCAAAATATATTGATATTGGATCAATTCAGGCGTAAGTGATTCGGATAATAAACGGTTGGCTTCCGCATTGGCTTGTGCTTCGATCAATAGCGCCTGCGCTTCACCTTTTGCCGCGATCACCGAAGCATCTGCCTGACCCTGCGCGACCTGACGCGCCTGTTCGGCTTCCTGTTTCTTTTGCTCAACAACGAAAGCTGCCTGCTGTGCCTGCTGTTCGGCGATCTGCTTTTGTTCAACAGCCGCGGCGTATTCGTCGCTAAAGCGGATGTTGCGCAGCACGAAATCGCGCAAGACAAGATTGTTTTCTTCAAGAATGGAACTTAGCTGACTTTCGATCGATAGTTCCATTTCGGCGCGCTTTGAGCTGACGATCTCTTCCACACCATATTGCGAAGCGGCATCACGGATCACGCCGCGCGCCTGTGTACGCACCAATTGATCCTTGTAATCGAACCGCCATGTGGAATACAACTGCACAACCTTGTTCGGGTCAACCGCGAAGATGACCGAAGCGTCGATGTAGACCTGCTGTCCGTCTTTCGTGCGCACCTGAATGGAGTCGTCTCCCTGAATGTCGCCTTCATTTGTGGAAGCAGACATCGTATACGTCTGATTGACCTTGGGGAATTTCTCCACGCGCTCAGCAAACGGAACGATCCAATGCAGACCAGATCCGAGCGGGTTGGGGCGGATACCACCCTGACCGAGAACTGTCACGACCACGCCGAGTTCATCCGGCTCCACGAAGACCAGACCGGCACCGGCTGTGGTCAATAAAACAGCCGCGACGATCAAAACGATCGCAATGGTTCCCAAACCTTTTGTAGGCTGTTGTCGGCTGCTGCGGGCGAAGATCACAACGATAAGCGCAATAAAGCCCAGCCATGCAAACGTAGCAACCCCTTGAAGTAATGTCGAAATATTCATAGTTCCTCCGAAGTTTGAAGATTATAACCTTCTTGCCGTTGGCACCGAAGCATGTTAACATTTTTCAGATGAAGACTGCCCGAGGAAAGCTCGAAGAAATTTATTTGGATGGCTCCGCCCGGATCATTTGCCCGCCCGAGCTGATTCCTGCCCCGGGGCAGTATCTGCTCGCCCATGCAGACGGTTCAGACTCGCCTCTGCCTGTCACGGTTTTCTTCAGCCTTCCCTCCCCGGGAGGATTTCGCTCCGCGCCAGCCCTGCCGTCTTCCTGGAAGCCCGGCGATACTATTATTTTACGCGGACCTATTGGACATGGTTTCAGCCTTCCCGTCCCATCGCGCAAAATCGCATTGGTTGCATTTGACGATTCTCCCGCCCGTTTGCAGGGATTGATTCCTCTCGCGCTAAAGCAAAATGCAGAGATCGTTCTGGTCGGAAGTTTTGATTCCATGCTGCCCGAAGTGGTGGAAATCCAGCCGTTGAAGGCGATGACTGAAGTCCTTCAATGGGCAGATTATGCGGCGTTGGATTCGAGTAGGGAGAATTTGGCTAAATTAAGAAAACTGCTTGAGGGGAGTAAACAGCTAACGGCTAAGCTTGAGGCGCAGATCCTTATCCGCGCTCCCATGCCGTGCGGCGCACTTGCCGATTGCGGAGTCTGCGCTTTGGTTTTGGATCGTGATTGGAAGATGATTTGTAAAGACGGACCTGTGTTCCCGTTGAGAGAATTGTTATAAAAAACCTCCCGAGCCCGGGAGGTTTTTAGTACCAAATTCGGAATGACGTTGTGGTCCTGCCCGTCAGGTCGAGGTATGTACAGGTGATATCAGTATAGATGAGACTTCCGTATGGCTGGTTGTAAAATGCCAGCGAGACGATACCGACGCCGTTCGTGTCGCTGTTGATGATGGTCGAGTCTTTTAGCCCATTGGGCCAGTTGACTTCAGCAACACAGGATGCGCCCGGAACCGGCTGCGAGTTTTGATCTTGAACGATCACAAAGAACATTTGTTGGTCGGTGGTCAGTGTGACCGCTTTCCAAACGAATGCTCTCACGCGCAGGTCTGTAATAACGCGCGGAGCGTTGTCCAACGGGCTGACCGGTGCAAGCAGGGCGGGGTCTTCGCCCAACTGGTCAAAGTAGGCGCGTCCCAGATCTGAAATGACCACGCGGAGTCCTTCAGCCCGCCACGGCTGCCATTCCAACCTTGCGCGCTCAAAATACTGAACGATCTTGTTCTCGTGATATTCGAAGCCGGAAATGGGGTAACCGAACTGTTCCACGCCGCCGTTCTGGTCGAAGAATTCAAGGAATGCAAAGCAAACTGAGAATCCGGTCTCGGAGTAGGTGCGGCATGCAAAGGAATTGCCAACGTCCAATTCGCCTGTGGAGATGTACGTCTCACGCCCCAATGATGTGATCTGAACACGCTGCCCTTCCGGCAGGTCGGCGCGGTATTCGAAGCGTGTCCGCTGGAAGTATTGAACCGTTTTACCGTCGAGGCTGTTGAATTGCTCGGTTATGGGATAACCATAGAGATAAGAAGCATTGGGATTATCGTTATAGAATCTGAGGAAATCGCCTGATACATTGTGTCCTGTCTCGCTAAAGTATTGAGTCTCTGTTGTTTGAGCGTAAACAGGTCTCCACGCAGCCAGGAGTATAAAAAGAACAACGATGTGCGCGAATATTTTCCTCATCAATGTCACCAAGGTCATTATACTCAGAAACACTTCGTTCTACATTACAACCTGTTATCTGATGAGAAAATTACAGGTTTTCCCTACCGTTTAGAAGAATTTGAACGATTTTTTCTGCGGAGTGCCCATCTCCATAAGGGTTTATCGAGTGAGACATTGTCTCATAGGCAGTTTTATCTTCCAAAAGCTGTTGTGTTTCTTGAATAATACGAAATGTTTCGGTTCCAACAAGTTTTAGAGTTCCAGCTTCCACGCCTTCGGGTCTTTCTGTCACGTCACGAAGCACCAGGGTTGGGATGCCAAATGCCGGAGCTTCTTCCTGTATCCCACCTGAGTCGGTCAGTATGAGATGGGCATGCTTCATCAAGTGAACAAGCGGAAGATAATCCAGCGGCGGCAGGAGGGTGATATGTTCCACATTATGAAGCAAACGGTTGACAGGCTCCTGCACATTGGGATTCAGGTGAACGGGATAGACGATCTCCACATCACCGCGATTGGCGATCTCGACCAGCGCACGGCAGATATTCTCCAACGGTTCGCCAAAATTTTCGCGGCGGTGAGCTGTGACAAGAATCAGACGGCGCGAAGCATTAATTCCCAACGTTTCCATTAAATTCTTTACTTCATCGGGTTCCGGTTGTTTTGCCACGAATTGCAGCGCATCGATGACCGTATTCCCTGTCACTTTGACGATGCTTTCGTCCACCCCCTCGCGCAGCAGGTTTTCTTTCGACCAATTAGTTGGCGCAAAGTGTAAATCCGCCACCACGCCCGCGATGCGGCGGTTCACTTCCTCGGGGAATGGCTGCCATTTGTCGTGAGTGCGCAGACCAGCTTCCACATGCCCGAACCGAATTTGGCGGTAGAAGCAAAGAAGAGATGTAATGGCTACTGTCGTTGTGTCGCCCTGGGCGAGGACCCAATCCGGTTTGAAATCTTCAAGAATGGGGTCGAGGTTTGTGAAGATATCCGCGCTCAACTGTGCAAGCGACTGTCCCTCACGCATGAGGTTGAGGTCGTAGTCAGGTCGGATATGGAATAAACTCAAAACTTGATCGAGCATCTGACGGTGTTGTGCTGTGACACAAACCCGCGCTTCAACCTCCGGCAGGGCGGCTAACTGCCGGACAACTGGCGCCATTTTGACGGCTTCGGGGCGGGTTCCAAAAACTGTGAGGATTCTCATGATTTTAATGCTGCGTAACTATTGAGGAGGTTTTCCAGAGCCTAATTTAACGAGGTGAAAACCGGCGTTCTGCCATTGGGCAACGTCCCAGCCATTGACTGTATCAATGGCAGTTCGAGCCTTTGTTTTTTGTGCAACTGTCTCAGCCGTTAATTCAATGAACTCTGTATGGCGGACGAGAAGAAGGATTGCGTCCGCATCGCGAATGGCATCGTCCAAAGTGGGGGCGATGGTAATGCCGGGCAGTTTTGCATCCGGTTTGAATGGCTCGCAAGCCAAAACCTGTGCGCCTTCTTTTTGCAGGATATGAACCACTTCTGCTGCTGGGCTTTCACGCAGATCGTCCACATCGGGTTTGTAGGCAAGCCCAAGGGCGGCGATCTTTTTTCCTTGCAAGGAACCAAGCGATCGTTTGACAACATCCACAACAAAGTGCGGCTGTGCATCGTTGACCTGTCGCGAGTGATAGATAAGCGGTGTCAATTCCGGTGCGGCTTCCACAAAGAACCAGGGATCGACGCTGATGCAATGCCCGCCAACGCCCGGTCCGGGGCTGAGGATTTTTACGCGGGGATGAAGATTTGCGATGGGAATCGCCTCCCAAACGTCGACGCCGAACTTGTCTGCCAGACGAGAGAACTCGTTCGCCACTGCGATATTTACGTCGCGGTATGTGTTCTCCATGAGTTTGACCATTTCCGCAGTAGTGGCGTCAGTTTGGATGATCTGTCCTTTGACGAAGATCGAGTACAAGTCCGCGCCTGCTTTGGCGGATTCGGGCGTCACGCCGCCGATAACGCGGGAGTTTTCGATCAATTCGCGCAGGATCTGTCCCGGCAGGACGCGTTCCGGCGAATAGCAGAGATGGAAATCGATACCCGCTTTCAGATTGGATTTCTCCAAAATGGGGGCAACCAGATCAATGGTCGTGCGAGGCGGGGACGTCGATTCGAGGATGACGACATTTCCCTTCCTCAAATACGGCACGACCGATTCCGCTGCCGCGATGACGGCGCTCATATCCGCGAGTTTGTAGGTGATGTCGTTGAAGCTTCCTGTTTCAGTCCCTTTGAATGGGGTGGGGACGGCGATGATGAAGGCGTCGGCTTCTTCAGGTTTGAGCGATGCTCTGAATTTTTCGCTCTGGAGCGCCTTGGTGAATGCCTCGCGCAACCCGGGTTCGTGGATGTGAATATCGCCCCGGTTCAAGGTTTCGATGATGGCTGGGGTGATATCCACGCCGAGGGTTTCAACCCCATGCATGGCGAAGGTGGAGGCTGTGGGCAGCCCGATGTATCCCAACCCGATGACACAAATTTTGTTGTAGTTCACATGAACTCCTGTTGGAGATGATTTTCCAAACCATTATACAACTGCCTTCAGATCTGGTCTTGAAACGTTTGTGCCTATGTTTCGTATACCTAAGCGAATGGTGTTGTATAATTATCAGGAGGCACACAATGGATTTCCTTTTGGACCCGAACATTGCCTATCTTATTCTTCTCGGCGGGATCGTTCTTGGCTTGTTAGCCATCATTACGCCGGGGACAGGCTTGCTGGAATTGGGGGCTTTTTTTTGCGTGGTGCTTGCAGGGTATGCGATCTATAACCTTTCGGTGAATTGGTGGGCGCTGATCCTGCTGGCGCTGAGCGTTGTTCCATTTCTTTTTGCCGTCCGAAAGCCGAAACGGGAAATATACCTTGGGCTTTCCATATTCCTTTTGGTGATCGGGTCTGTTTTCCTGTTTGCCGTGGATGGTTGGAAACCAGCGGTGAATCCTCTGTTGGCTATTGTGGCTTCCGGCATGACTGCCGCGTTCCTTTGGGTCGTTGTCCAAAAGTCTGTGCAGGCGGCAACTGCCCGTCCTTCGCATGATCTCGAATCCTTAATTGGGCGATTGGGCGAGGCGCGCACTGCAATTCATGACGATGGAAGCGTCTATGTGAATGGCGAATTGTGGTCTGCAAAAAGTGAGAGTTCCATTCCTGCGGGAAGCCATATTCGTGTAGTTCGCCGCGAGGGATTTATCCTCGTGGTTGAAAAGGAAAAAACTGAGCAAGTTTAGTAAAGTCCATAATAAAAGGAGAAAAAATGAATGCGCTTGGTGGTAGCTTAATTTGTATTATTGGCGGTGTACTTCTTGTTGGATTCATTGTTCTGGCGAATTCGATCCGAATTGTGCCGGAATATCAGCGTCTCGTTGTCTTTCGTCTGGGACGTTGTGTCGGCGCACGCGGACCGGGAATTATCCTCCTGGTTCCGATCATCGACCGCGCCGTTAAAGTCGACCTGCGCGAACAGGTGCGTGAAGTTCCTCACCAGACTTCGATCACAAAAGACAACGCGCCGATCTCCATCGACTTTTTGTGGTACTACAAGGTTCTCGACCCGTCTGAATCCGTTTTGCAGGTAGGTAATTTTGAATCCGCTGCGGCAGGTATCGCTGCGACCACGCTGCGCGCGGTGATCGGTGGAATTCCGCTCGACGATGTTCTTTCCGAGCGTGAACATATCAACAACATGCTGCGCACCCGTCTCGATGAAGTGACCGAACGCTGGGGTGTCAAAGTCACCAACGTTGAAATCCGCGAGATCATTCCTCCGCGCGATGTGCAGGATGCGATGAACCGCCAGATGTCGGCTGAACGTATCCGCCGCGCTGTGGTGACCGAGTCGACTGGTACGCGTGAGGCGGCAGTCAATGTGGCTGAAGGTGAAAAACAGTCCAACATCCTTCGCGCAGAAGGTCAGAAACAGTCCGCGATCCTTGCGGCTGAAGGTGAACGGCAGGCTCAGTTGCTGCGGGCAGAAGGTTTTGCTCAGGCGTTGGAGACCATTTTTGGTGTTGCCAGCAAGGTCGATCAGAAGACCATGACCCTGCAATACTTCGAAACCCTCAAGGGACTTGGCATGAGCCCGTCCACGAAATACATCTTCCCGATGGAATTTACCAGCATGCTGGATAACTTCCTTGGAAAAGACGGCAAGAAATAAATAGTTTATCGAATTAGCAAAAAGTAGAAAGTGGAATTTCCACTTTCTACTTTTTTATTGATACAATCGCCTCACCGTATGGAAATTGCAGCCGCAACAATTTTGGATCTTAAAGCGCTTCGCAAATTGGAAAAGGAAAGTTTTGACCGCGATGCCTGGCCCCTCGTCGACCTGATCGCGGTTTTGACATTCCCTGAAGTGATCCGTCTTAAGGCGGTGGATGATGGCGGAATGGTCGGTTTCATCGCCGGAGACCCGCGTCGCCGCGAAGGGTGGGGCTGGATCGCCACCGTTGCAGTTGCGACTACCTTTCGGCGGCGTGGAATTGGAACAGCGTTGTTGCACGCATGTGAGCAGCAGCTTGGTGTGCCACGCTCACGCCTGACGGTGCGAATATCCAATACGGGGGCGATCTCATTATACGAACGTGAAAGCTATAAGACCATCGATGTTTGGAAGGCTTATTATAGCGATGGGGAGGATGCCATTGTGATGGAGAAGAATCTATGAACAAACCGCGGCTGAAGGAATACGAGGCGTTACGTGGACTGTCCATTCTTTTGCTGCTTGCATTGCATAGTGAAATATTCGACCCGATCTATTTTGGCGAACGGTTCCGGTCTCTTGGGGTGTTTGTTGCGTCTTTTCTTTTGGGTTCTTTTTTCTTTTTGGCGGGCTATTTCACTGAAGTATCCATCAATAAACCAAATACGAATATCCTGCGTTTTGGATGGTCCAAATTTATCCGCATCTTCCCGCCGTATTGGTTTGCGCTGGCGCTTTTTATTTATGTCCTTGAGTACAATCTTAACCGCTCCGCCCTGATTGTCTATTTGTTAAATTTGCAATCGGTGTTTGCACCGGTATACGTCAAGTCGTTGTTGACGTTGTGGTATATCAGCATGCTGGTTGTGTTTTATCTTTTTGGCGGAAGTTTGATGCTGGCGATCCGCTCCAGTTTAGTTCTGTTGATTGCGTTCATCGTCGTCTTTTTTCTCGTTCTTTGGGCGCATTTAACCAAAGGTTTTTTCGACCCGCGTTTCTTCCAATATTACGTGATCTTTGTCGCGGGGGTGTTCTTTTGCCGGTTCGAAACAACCCGTACTTGGATCGTCGAATGGAATATCCTTATAAAGATATTCCTCGCGGTTGTAAGTGTTGTCATTCTTCAGCGGGTATTGGATGCAGACCGCCCAATGGTTGATATTTTTTACATCCCGTCTATTGACTTCTACATCCTGAGCTGGGTACTGCTTTGGCTGACGATCTTCCGCACCGGCGCCGGGAATTTGCGCTTCTGGGCGTGGTTATCGACCGCTTCCTTTTTTACTTACTTGATCCATCGCCCATTATGGCGGTTGATCGATAACTACTTCAGCCTCGAACCGGGGCTTTCCACCATTTTGGTGCATCTTGTTCCCGGCGCGCTTTTGGCGTTATTCCTCGGGTATGTTCTCCAGCGTGGATACGACCGTTTGCTGGCGTTCCTCCACTTGAAATGATGATGTAAGACATGAAAATATTCAAACCTTTTATAACGGGTTTATAATCTGCCGATATGTCTGACGTTTTGCCGCCGCCCATTTGGGTCAACACAACTGAAAAACTAAGAACAATGGTCCAGGATCTTGCCGCGCAGTCTCGTGTGGCGGTGGACACTGAATCAAATAGCTTACATGCTTTCCGCGAACAGGTATGCCTTGTGCAATTCTCTTCCAAAAAAGAGGATTATCTGGTGGACCCGCTTGCAATAGATGACCTTAGCCCGCTTTCCCCCATTTTTTCAAACCCCAATATCGAAAAGATTTTCCACGCCGCCGAATATGACCTGATCTGTTTAAGGCGTGATTTTCATTTTGATTTTTCGAATCTCTTCGACACCATGCACGCCGCCCGCGTATTGGGATACCCTGCTGTCGGGTTGGATAAATTGCTGGGTGACAAGTTCGGCATCAAAATGGATAAGCGGCATCAAAAGGCGGACTGGGGGAGACGCCCCCTGACAAAAGAACAGATCCATTATGCGCGGCTGGATACACATTATCTCTTTGATCTGCGCGATGCGCTTGAAACTGAATTGTTGGAGCGGGATCGGTTCAACTTTGCGAAAGAGGATTTTCAACGAGCCTGTCATCTGGATGATTCAAAACATAAATCAAATGGAGAATCATGGGAGCGGTTTGCTGGACGCAAAGACCTGACCCAGCGGGAATTGACAGTGGTTGCATCGCTCTGTAAGTGGCGAGACAGGGAAGCGGAGCGGCTGGACCGTCCGCCTTATAAGGTAGTGATGGATGATATTTTGATAACGCTGGCGAAGAATCCGCCAGAGGCGAAGGTGGATCTCTCGGCGGCAGGGTTAAGCGAGAAGCAGATCCGCTTGTGGGGTGACATGATATTAGGTTCGATAAGGCATGGGATGGGTGCCCAGCTTGTAGAACGGAGGCAGCCAGAACGTAAGGAAGATGCGGTGCTGCGCAGGTTGGAAAAGCTCAAAGTGTGGAGAAAGAAGATCGGGGTGGATATGAAGGTCGAGTCAGATATTATCCTGCCAAAACACTATTTGGCGATCCTTTCGGAGAATCCTCCCAGGAATTTGATGGATCTGGAATTATTGATGAAGGATGCTCCGGCGCGGTATGAAAAATTTGGCACACAGATTTTAAAGACTTTGGGAGTGAAGCATGCGAATTAACTTTCACGGTGCGGCGCATACGGTTACGGGCAGCCAGCACTTGTTGGAGATCAACGGTAAAAAACTTTTATTGGATTGCGGTCTGTATCAGGGCAAGCGTGCGGAATCGTATTCCCGAAATTTGAATTTTCATTATGAACCGCAGAGTGTGGATGCGGTCATTCTTTCTCATGCGCATATCGACCATGCCGGGAATTTGCCCAATCTGGTCAAACAGGGATATGAAAGACCGATCTATGCCACATATGCGACGAAAGATATAGCGAGTGTCATGATCGCGGACTCGGGGAAGATACAAGAATCAGATGCTGAATTTGTAAATAGAAAACGTGCCAGACGCGGCGAACCTCCCATTGAACCGCTCTATACCAAAGCGGATGCGGAAGAAGTTGCCAGTCTCTTTTCCGGAAAGAATTACGAAGAAGCGTTCGAGCCGATTCCCGGTGTGGTCGCTCGGTTTTATGAAGCGGGTCATATTTTGGGTTCGGCTGGCGTTTCATTAGAAATCGAGGAAAAGGGACGAAAGATCCATTTGTGGTTCTCGGGCGATATCGGGCGTTATAAACTCCCTTTGCTGCGTGACCCGATTTTGCCGACCAATGCAGATTATATGATCATGGAAAGCACGTATGGCGATAAAAGCCATAGTGACCCTGATCTGGCATTCACGGAATTCCGCGATGTGGTCAAGCGTACAGTGGAACGGGGTGGTAAAGTGATCGTCCCCGCTTTTGCAGTTGGACGTACACAGGAGATCGTCTATAACCTGAATGAAATGATGTACAACGGCGATGTTCCGCGTGTGCCGGTTTATGTGGATAGCCCGCTGGCGGTGAAAGCTTCGGACATTTTCAAGAATCATCTTGAATGTTTCGATGATGAGACTCGCCAGTTCGTGGCGGAAGCGCGTCATCCTGCATTGGACTTCAACATGCTCTCCTATATCCGCTCGGTGGATGAGTCGAAAGCTTTGAACGAACGAACCGACCCCATGGTCATTATCTCCGCTTCCGGCATGGCAGAGACCGGTCGGGTTGTTCATCATATTCGCAATAATATCGAGAATCCCAAAAACACAATTTGTATTGTCTCATGGCAGGCGCCGGACACGATGGGGCGCAGGTTGGCGGATCGTGAACCGGAGATACGCATCTTCGGCGAGTATTACAAACGTAAGTGTGATGTAGCGACGATTGGCGGTTTGTCAGGGCATGCCGGGCAAGACTTGTTGGTGAAGTATGCAACCAACGTCAAAGAGACTGTGAAAGACATTTTCCTTGTCCACGGCGAAGAAAGGCAGGCGATGACCTTGAAGGGACTGCTCAAAGAGCGTGGCATGGACAGGGTCCATTACCCTGATATGCACGACAAGGTGGATTTACAATAGGTTGGTTGAGCATCACGGCTCGATATAAATTTTCGGGTATAATCTCGTCCGCCCAAATGGAGAGGTGCCAGAGTGGTTGAATGGGACGGTCTCGAAAACCGTTGTGGTCCTCGTGGCCACCGAGGGTTCGAATCCCTCTCTCTCCGCTGTGGACCCTTGAAAACTCAAGGGTCCTTTTGTTTATAAAATCTTCATTCAGCTTGTAACTTGGATACCATTCTTTAGTGGTAAGATTCCAGCGATGAAACTAAACCTTGCTCTTGCCCAGATAGCGACGAAGCTTGGAGATGTCGAAGCCAACCTCGCAAAACATCTGGATTACATTGGACAGGCAAAGGCGCAGAACGCAGACCTGCTTGTTTTTCCTGAACTATCCCTTACTGGTTATGTGCTGCAAGATCTGGTCGCATCCGTTGCGCATCATCCCACCGAAGATGATCGTATCTTCAAGCATTTGTTCAAGGCATCCCGTGATCTCGACCTAGTCGTTGGCTTTGTGGACGAAGATACCCGACATCGCTTTTACATCGCGTCCGCTTACCTTTCTGGTGGAAAGTTGATCCACGTTCACCACAAGGTCTATCTCCCAACGTACGGTCTTTTTGACGAAGGACGCTTCTTCGCCTGGGGGGATGAAGTCCGCGCATTCGATACGCGTTTTGGACGCATGGGCATGCTTATCTGCGAGGACTTCTGGCACGCTTCGCCTCCATACTTGCTCTGGCTTGATGGCGCCGACATTATGCTTTTCTCTTCCGCCTCACCGGGTCGCGGATTGAACGACACCGAGAAGCTCGAATCCGCTCGCTGGGTGGAACGTGTCAACAAGGCATATGCCAGCATGTTTACATCCTTTGTGGCTCATTCCAACCGCGTTGGCTACGAAGACGGACTCCACTTCTGGGGCGGTGCGACGGTTTTTGACCCCAACGGCAAAGAGTTGGCGCATGGTCCTTATAACGAAGAGGCTCTTGCCTTTGCCGAATTGGATCTGAATCAGCTTCGCCGCACACGCTCCCGTTTACCGTTATTGCGTGATGAGCGGACGTCCCTTGTGCAAAACGAATTGAACAGGATTCTTTCTCGTGGTTGAGATCAATCTTTCCATAAATACAGACCTCGCTCGCAATATCCTTACCGGTTTTATCAGATCGGAGATCATGCGCATTGGCATGTCTCGCGCAGTGATCGGGCTTTCCGGCGGAATCGATTCGGCGCTTTCCTGCGCCCTTGCCGTGGAAGCGCTTGGCGCGGAAAATGTCCTTGCCGTGCGAATGCCGTACAAGGCATCCAGTCAGGATTCGCTTGACCATGCCCAATTGCTGATCGATCAACTTGGCGTGCCCAGCAAGACCATCGAGATCACAGATATGGTCGAACCGCTTTTTGAGCTTGACCCTGAAATATCCAAACTTCGCAAAGGAAATATCATGGCGCGTGAGCGCATGATCGTCATCTACGACCAGAGCGAAGTTTTCAAAGGCTTGGTGGTCGGAACAAGTAATAAGACCGAAATCCTTTTGGGGTACAGCACTCTTTTTGGTGATTCCGCAAATGCCATTAATCCCATCGGCGATCTGTATAAAACGCAAGTCCGCCAACTTTCGCGCGCAATGAACATCCCTGCGCCCATTGTCGATAAGCCGCCTTCAGCAGACCTGTGGGAAGACCAAACCGATGAAAAGGAACTTGGTTTTACCTACGAAGATGTGGACAAACTTCTTTACCTTCTGATAGATGAACGTTACAGCCCGCAGGAGTTGATCGAAGCAGGCTTCGACGAAAAATTTGTAGAAGCTGTTACCACGCGTATCCGACGCAATCAATTCAAACGCATGCTTCCGCCCATTGCAAAACTCAGCAACCGCACAGTCGGTTATGACTTTTTATACCTGCGTGATTGGGGCACATAACATCAGGCATTGTTGATCGAAAAATCCCACCCTTGTACGTCTACAAACGAATATGCACATCCCTCCATCTCTCAAACATAAAAAATTCTTTTACCTCTGGCTTGGACAACTCATCTCCGTTACCGGAACCCAGATGCAACTCTGGGCTTTATTTTGGCACATCAACCATTTGAACGAAAACCCAATGGCTCTCGGCGGGATTGGCGTGGCGCGGATTCTACCCGTCATTATTTTCTCGCTGATCGGCGGAGCTTTGGCAGACTCAATGGACCGCCGTAAGGTGATGTTCGTGACGCAATCCATTGCCGCGCTTCTTGCTGTGACTTTGGGCCTGCTGACACAATTTGGGCAGATCACCATCTGGTACATTTACCTCATCACTGCGCTTCAGGCAGTTGTCGTCGCCTTCGACGGTCCCTCCCGTCAGGCGCTGATTCCCAACCTGCTTCCTAAAAAGGATTTACCCAACGCATTCAGCATGACCTTCACTGCGTTTGAAGCGGGCGCGGTGTTGGGTCCTGCCCTGAGCGGAATCATCATCTCCTCCTTCGGTCAGGAGGCGGTCTACTACTTCAATGCAATCTCATTCGTAGCGGTATTAGTCGCCCTGTTCATGATAGGTGACGTGCCCCAATCCATTGCTGAAAAATCGGCGGGAATTAGCTGGAAAGCCATCAAGGATGGTATTCACTTTATCTTTTCCAAGCCGATCATCTTCTCCACGATGATGGTCGATTTTGTGGCGACTTTCTTCGCTTCTGCCAGTACCTTGATGCCGATCATCGCCAAGGAAGTGTTGAATGTAGGCGTGGTCGAGTATGGCTATCTCTCCGCCGCTTCGGCGGTGGGAGCGGTTCTGGTCGCCGTGATCCTTTCACAGGTCAAGGAGATTCGCAGGCAGGGAATGGTCTTTGCCGCGGCAGTGGTCGTTTTTGGTATTGCCACCATTGTCTTCGGTATGACGAAATCCATTGTGGTGGCTTGGCTGGCAATTGCCGTCACCGGCGGCGCGGACGGTGTCAGCACCATTGTGCGGAATACCATTCGTCAGCTTCAAACCCCCGATCATGTGCGCGGACGAATGACGAGCGTCAACCAGATATTCTTCATGGGTGGACCGCAGCTCGGTGAGATCGAGGCTGGAGCTGTGGCGCAGTTCTTCGGCGCTCCTTTTGCAGTTGTCACAGGCGGCATTGGCTGTATTGTTGGGACGATACTGATCCTTTGGAAATGGCCCCAATTGAGAACCTACAATGGCGACGAGCCGATGTTGGCTGGTGCCACAGCAGATTAAATAAAAAGCAAAAGCGCGGCAGAAAATGCCGCGCTTTTTATATGGGCGGATTTTCTATCAGCGATTTCATCTCTGCCAGAACGGCGCGGTGAATCACATCGGTTTCATTTGTCCCCAAATCTTTTACGCGGATCGGGTTGCCGATCTGTATTGTCACAACGGGGGATTTTTCCCTAAAGAGAAGAATGCCTAGCAATTGCAGGGCGGAAGCGAGTTTTTCCTGTTCTTCCTTTGTTTTTTTGATTTTTGTCAGCCAGTGATGCGCATATTTTTTTGTAACTACATTTCTTACCAAAACCGGCAAGATTGCTGTATCAGGAGCCAAACGGAGGAAGACTTCGGCGCTGTCCGTCCAACTGGTGAGCGATTCGACGGCACCCGGGTATACATTTGGGTCGGGCTCGATGTGTCCGGCGGGAAAGGTCAGGATCGCGCCGCCTTTCTTCAAGTGGGTGCTGACCTGTCGCACGAGCGTCATCCGCCGGGCGGGGTTGTCGTATACGTAGAAAAGTTGTTTGGTTGTGTTTGGCAGGACGTTTAGGAAAGGTCTGTCCAAAGCGATAATGTGCAGGTCTTTGCGATTCAACGCCGCAAACAGCGTGATCGTGTCTGCCATGCCCGGATGATTGGATAAAGCCAGAAACGCTGATTCAGGTATCCGGTCCGCGCCGATGATGCGAAGTTCCTGCACATAGCGATTGGTGAGTCGCCATCCTCCTTCGACGATTCCACGCATGCCGGTAACATCGTCAAATTCGATTATATGCTGTGCAAAGATTTTGGCAGGCTTGCGGAAAGCAAATCGGAGCAAGCGCGAAAGCAGCGCAGAATCCTGCCAGCCGAACGAGGTGACAAGGTCGTCGAGATTGATCTTTGTAAGAATGTCGAGGCTGGCTTGATTCATTAAAATGTTTCTATGTCATCTTCTTGGATTGGGATACCCTGCGGTTGGTACGTTGCAATTTGCGGGACATATAAAAACATTCTGGACTCGTCTTTTGCAAACCATTCTGTTACGAGAACGTCGTCCCAGAGTTTTGCGGTTGCTGTCAGGTTTTCCCTGGTCAGCGGCAGTCGGACTCTCTCGTCATCCAATATGTACGTGAGCACGGTATGTTCCGGGTCGATGCGCGAAATTGGGATTCTTATGCGCGCTTTGTTGTGCATCATGGAATTCGGCAGGAGTTGAAAATCGATGGGCGAAACGAAAATGCCTGAGTTGGCATACGGCTTTTGGATGATGGGTTTGGCGACATCGTCATATAATTTTTCGAAGAAGCCCGGCATATGTGTTTCGATCTGCTTCCAGCGTTCGCTTTCTGGAAAATCTGAGAGGGGGCGTAATCCATTTTTAAGAATGGATTCTTTCTGACCGTCATTTGGATTAAGAAATGTATGATATACGAAGTCTGGCGAACATACCTGCATAAGATTTCCCTTTCTTATTCGCGTTCGATTGTGAAGGTGAGGGGATAACCTTCCGCGCCTGCAGCTTGATGCGCGCGTTGAACGCGCTTTTCCGCTTCGATGCGCGGGAGGGTTTGAACGTATGCCGAGCCTTTGATGTGCGCTGCGAGCATTACTTCTGCGGCGCGGTCGTTGCCGAGAAAGAATATCTGCTTGAGAACTTCCACCACAAAATCCATTGGGGTCACTTCATCGTTGTGGATGATAACAGTGTATAGCGGCTCCAATTCGGTGTCGGTCTCTTCGATGATCTGTATCTCGGGCAGGGCTTGTGCGTTCATGAATTGGTTAATTGTTCCATTTCGCCTGCGCTCAACCTGATATCTGCTGCTTCAAAATTTTCGCGGATATGGTCCGGGTTGAATGACATTGGTATCGCAATGACCCGTGGAAGTGCAACGATCCACGCCAACACGATCTGATAGATGGTTGCGTTGTGCGCCTTTGCGATACCCTCCAGGGTTTTATTTGAACGAAGACTGCCTTCGTCGACGGGGGAGTAGGCGGTGAGAAGAATATCGTTTTGTTGGCAATATTCCAATACGCCATTTTTCACATACGAACGGTCTGACAAGCTGAAAGGAACTTGATTTGTGATGATGGGCGTTTCCGAAAGCGATTGCGCCTTCTTAAGCAGGGGAAGATCGAAATTGCTCACGCCAAGATTTTTCACCTTGCCATCGCGGACAAGTTTGTTCAAAGCGCGGAACGTGTCTTCATATTTTGCGCCTGCGCTGGGCCAGTGGATGAGATACAAGTCAATGTATTCCATTTGGAGGCGGCGCAGGGAATTTTCGCAGGCTTTCAAGACATCGTCATACCGTAAATGACTCGGCGTGACCTTGGATGTGATGAAGACATCCTCGCGCCTCTTCCCGGACTCCCGAACTGCCTGCCCGACCAGGTCTTCGCTGTGACCGTTGGCGTACATCTCGGCTGTGTCGAAATGGGTGTAGCCAACTTCCAAAGCAGTGCGCAAGGCTTTTAAAGATTTCGAGTCGATAAGTCGATTTGGCGATGAGCCGCCGCCGATCCTCCATGTGCCGAAGCCGATCTTGGGAAGCGTTAAGTTGTGAATGGTCTCTAGTTGCATAGGGTAATTTTACACAAGAAAATCCCGCTCGCGGAAAACGGGAGAGTCCATCATAAAAGATAAAGGAATCCGCTACCACAGAGAGCACAGAGTTCACGGAGAAAAGCAAAGGTGAATCCCGTGTGCTCAGTGGTGAATATTCACTAAATCACTTCCAAATGTAGACACTCCTCAAAAAACGAACGGGATGCTGATTTTTATTCTGAAATGATGGCAGTCATTTCCATCTCTATCAGTAATTCTGCGCCGATCAATCCCTTCACTTCGATCATGGAAGCGGCGGGTTTGATCTCGCGGAAGAATTCTCCGTGCGCCCTGCCGATCTCCTCCCATTTGGAAATATCCGTAACGAACATCCGCGTCCGAACAACATCCTTCAAAGACGCGCCTGCTGATTTCAGGGCTTTTTCTATTTTCTGGATGATGTATTTTGTTTGTTCGTATGGATCGTTCAAACCGATGATATTGCCTTCTTCATTCACTGCGGTCGTTCCGGCAACTTCGATAATATTCCCAACGCGAACAGCTCTTGAATAGCCGACTATATCCTCCCATTTTGCGCCCGATAAAATGTTTAAGCGATTGTTCATAAAGTTATCTCCTAAAATCGTAATGGATGAATTTTAACCAAAAAGCCCGCCTCCATCACTGAGGAGAACGGGCTTTGATCTGCCCCCAAATTTATTCCTACTTACGCCGGAATCTTATCCCATTCTTTTTGGGCGTGTTCGTAACCACGCTTCAGGGCTTCGTAGTTCTTGGGCAGCAGGTGTTTGTGACGTGCGGGCAGGTGGCCTTCGAGCGCTTTTTCCACGTCTTCAATTTTGACTTCGGGCAGAGCCGAGAGCAGCGCACCGACAGCCACCATGTTTGTCAATTTTCGGTCGCCGATCTCTTCGGCGATCTCATTGCACGGAACCATGATGACGTGAATATCGTTTCGTTGAGCTGCACGGTCCACCATGGATTGATTGACGATAAGGGTTCCGCCTGTTGCGAGCAGTTCTTCGTACCGGTCGAACGAGGGCAGGTTAAGGGCGATAGCCAGCGGCGGATTCTTAACCAGCGGTGAGCCGATCTCATGGTCTGCGATGACGACGGTGCAGTTCGCTGTTCCGCCGCGCATTTCAGGACCATACGAGGGAATCCAGGTTACGTCCTTGCCGTTGTCCATAGCAGAGTAGGCAAGTACCTGACCAGCGAACAGAACGCCCTGTCCGCCAAACCCTGCGATGATGATTTCTTTTTGCATGTGTTCACTCCGTTCAGAGGAAATAGGGAATTGGGTTTTGGGAGTTGGGATAATTTCCCAATTCCCAATGTACCGCTTCCCAATTAGATCTTTATCTGTTTGATCGCGTCACTGATCTTGTAATCACCCAGCGGGTAGGCGGGGATCATATGCTCGTCCACAAATTTGAGCGAATCTACGGGCGTCATGCCCCAGTTGGTGGGACAGGTGGAGAGCAGTTCGACCATCGAGAAACCAAGTCCGCGGACTTGAGTCTCGAACGCGGTGCGGATGGCTTTCTTCGCAAGGCGGATATTCTTCGGGTCGTGCAGTGAGCGGCGCACACAATATCCAACACCGTCGAGTGTGGAGATCATCTCGGAAACCTTGATGGGATACCCCTGTGTTTCCACATCGCGCCCGGAAGCGGAGGATGTGGTCTTCATGCCGGGCAGGGTGGTCGGAGCCATCTGACCGCCGGTCATGCCAAAGTTGGCGTTGTTGATGAAGATGACGGTGATGTTCTCGCCGCGTGCCGCCGCGTGAACGATCTCGCCCATGCCGATGGATGCGAGGTCGCCGTCGCCCTGATAGGTGAATACCACGCGGTCGGGCAACACCCGCTTTACACCAGTCGCCATCGCAGGAGCGCGTCCGTGCGGAGCTTCGACAAAATCGGTGTCGAAATAGTTATAGGCAAATACGGAGCATCCCACCGGCGCAACACCGATGGTCTTATGGATCAAGTCCATTTCTTCCAGCACCTCTGCCACCAGTCTGTGAGCCACGCCGTGTGTGCAGCCCGGGCAGTAGTGGGTGGGCATATCGGTAAATGCTTCGGGTCTTTCGTATACGAGATTGTTTGGAGTAGCCATTATGCAGTCATCCTTGTCAGCCAGGATTCTCTTGGGTCGGTTTGAACAGCTAAAGGTCCAGAGACGAGGCGCTGAATTTCATCCAGAATTTCGTTGTGGAAGGGAACGACGCCGCCGGGTCGACCGTAAAATTCGACCGGGACTCGTCCGCGAACAGTGAGCAGGACGTCATCGAGCATTTGACCCATATTCATTTCTGTGACGAGGAACGCCTCAGCCTGCGGGATGAGTTGTTCCAGCGCTTCATACGGGAACGGGCTGACGGTGATCGGTCTTAAAAGCCCGACCTTGATACCTTGTGCGCGCGCCTCGCGGACAGCCGAGAGCGCAACACGCCCTGCCGTGCCGAAACCGATGACCACGTATTTGGCGTCATCGAGGAAGTATTCCTTATAGCGGACTTCATTGGTTTGCACTTCCTTCCAACGTTTGAGCATGCGCAGGTTGGTTTTTTCTTCGTCGAGCGGGTTGAGGTAAATGGAAGTGAGGAGGCGGCGTTCACGGTTCATTGCGCCGTTGGTCGCCCAATCGAAATCCTTGCGTTTGACTTCCATCATCTCGGGCATCTCGGCGGGTTCCATCATCTGACCGACTGAGCCGTCAAGGATCATCATGGCGATCATGCGGTATTTTTCCGCGAGGTCGAAGGACAGACCCATCAGGTCGATGGCTTCCTGAATGGAAGCGGGCGCCAGTACGATGCGCGGATAATCGCCGTGTCCGCCGCCGCGAACTGCCTGGTTGTAATCGCTTTGGGCGGGTGCGATATTGCCGAGACCGGGTCCGCCGCGCATGACGTTCACTAAAACGGCAGGGATTTCGGTTCCGGCGATGTACGATAAACCTTCCATCATCAGGCTCACGCCCGGTGACGAAGATGTGGACATGACGCGCACGCCGGTGCATGCCGCGCCATAGACCATGTTGATCGCGCCAAGTTCAGATTCAGCTTGTACGAAGGCACGCCCAAGTTCGGGCATGCGGCGCGAGAGGTATTCCAGTATTTCTGTTTGCGGGGTGATTGGGTAACCGAAATACGCTTCGAGCCCCGCGCGAACAGCGGCTTCGGCTATTGCTTCATTGCCTTTCCATAATTCTTTTGGCATTCTTATCTCCAATAATGTAGGGGCGGGGTTACCCCGCCCCTACGAATGGCATTTACACCGCCACGGTGGCGGGCCTTTTGGTGATCTCACGATATACGGTAATTGCCGCATCCGGGCAAACTACCGCACAAATAGCACACCCCGTGCAGCCGTCCTTGAACGTGTGCGCGGGGTGGTATCCCTTGGGGGTAAGGTGCGACATATCCAGTTCCATTACCTCCTGTGGACATGCGCTGATGCATAGTTCGCATCCCTTGCAATATGTATCACTGACTTCGATCCAGCCTTTTGCTGCCATCGGATCTCCTTGAATTGATTTTGTCACACCGGGCGCAGCAAAATGTCTTTTGGTCCAGGCATTGATTTTGCTCTGCTCACTATGACATCTGTAGATTGAAAAGTTCGACAATCTTGGGCGGATTTCTCCACCATTTTGATTATGTCGTTTTCGGAAGTTTGGGAGTAGTGCCAAGCGTCATATGCGGAGGTGTACAAAGGTCATTGCTTTTTTTGCCCATAAAATAAGGACTTTGGGGGCATCCTTTTCTTTATATTCAAATTAATGGATATATATATAATTCTGCAAAAAACTGGAGGAACGAGTATGGAAAACCTGAAAGACTGGCTGTTAGGGCTGGATGCATTGATCTTCATGATCCTGATATTTGGCGGGTTTGTACTGTGGGAGTTGAAATCAGGCGAATTCCCCTTGCGTTGGTTTGGGTCGATACATCGTGACCATCGTCCATTGTTCTATTGGATGGGTATGTTGGTCCATTTTGCCATTTTGGGCGTGATGGTCTATGCGTGGTCGACCGGGTTGCGATTGCCAATAAGCGATTTTTTTGATTATGTGAGCTCGCGAAACAGTTGACATTTACAGGTTGAGTAAGAGACAATTTAATTGAATCAGAAGTGATAAATTGATCAGTGGACAGCGATGGATGAACTCCATCGCTCTTTATTTTATGGGTGGTAGAATCATTATATAAATCATTGGAGGATTTCATGACCGAAGTCGTGATCGTCGATGCAATTCGTACACCTGTTGGAGCATTGGGAGGAGCCCTTTCAGCGGTTCGCCCTGATGATCTGGCGGCGCATGTGATCAAAGTTATTTTGGAACGTAATCCATTCGACCCTGCACTGGTTGAAGAAGTTTTCATGGGTTGTGCAAATCAAGCTGGTGAAGATAACCGCAATGTGGCGCGGATGGCGTTGCTGCTCGCCGGTCTGCCGGTGGAAGTTGGCGGCGTGACGGTTAACCGTCTATGCGCTTCAGGCTTGAATGCCGTCAACATGGCGGCACGCGCCATCAAGGCAGGCGAAGGCGATTTGTACATCGCAGGCGGGGTCGAGTCCATGAGCCGCGCGCCGTATTCACTTCCAAAGGCAGAATCAGGCTTCCCGTTCGGAAATCTCACAGCGTATGATACAGCGTTGGGATGGCGTTATCCGAACCCGCAGATGAAAGCCATGCATGGCACTGAGTCCATGGGCGAGACAGCAGAAAATATCGCTGCGGAACGTCCGCATATTACGCGTGAAATGCAGGATGCGTTCGCGCTGCATAGTCATCAACGCGCGATTGCCGCCATCGATTCGGGACGCTTCAAACAGGAAATTGTGCCTGTGACCATTCCCCAGCGGAAAGGCGACCCGAAGGTTGTGGATACAGACGAACGTCCGCGCCGCGATACATCAATGGAATCGTTGGCAAGGCTCAAGCCTGCTTTCAAAAAAGAGGGGGGAACCGTTACGGCTGGAAATTCGTCTGGTTTAAATGACGGCGCCGCCGCGCTTTTGGTGATGAGCGAAGAAAAAGCCAAATCGTTGAACCTCAAGCCGCTTGCCCGCGTCATCACATCCGCTTCGGCTGGAGTCCCACCGCGTGTGATGGGGTACGGTCCCATCCCCGCCACTCGCAAGGCGCTCGAACGCGCCGGGCTGAAAATGAAAGACATTGGCTTGATGGAAATTAACGAGGCTTTTGCTGTGCAGTCCCTTTCTGTGGTGGAAGACCTCGAAGTCGACCCTGAGATCGTCAACGTGAATGGCGGCGCCATCGCCATTGGACATCCGCTTGGCTGCTCTGGCGCGCGGATTTTGACCACGCTTCTTCACGAGATGAAACTTCGCAAGAACGTCAAATACGGCGTGGCGACTTTGTGTGTTGGAGTGGGTCAGGGTGAAGCGACGGTGGTCGAGTATTTAGGATAGTTACGAAAGTCAAAGGAGAAAAATGAAACGAATTCTCTTTGCCCTTGTTCTGGTTGTGATGCTGGCGGCTTGTGCATCACCGGCAGCCACAACTGAATCGACGGGCGTAATTGAACCAACAGCAACAACGGAAGCGGCTTCAGTCGCTCCGTTATCTGCTGAGGCGCCCCAGGAAACGCCCCAGCCGACCGATATCAACGCGCCGTTGATCGAGTCGCCTTCCCTTATCAATATTCAGATGCTGGATGAAAACATTGGATGGGGCGTCAGTGAAGAGAACGTGGTCCGCACAGATGATGGCGGGGTAACTTGGTATGACGTTACGCCTCCCAATTTCGCCGATGGCGGCTATCTCGCCACTGCGGATTTTTACGATGCCGATCATGCCTGGGTGCAAATACCGGATATGAATCAATACCCGAACGGCGGAAGTCTTTACCGCACCGTCGATGGCGGTGTGACATGGGAATCCAATTCCACACCGTTTAGCGGGGGGACGTTCAAATTTATCGATGAGAATAACGGCTGGGTCATGGCGGATCTCGGCGTAGGCGCAGGTTCGATGGCGGTTTCCATTTTCCAAACCAGTGATGGTGGCGTGACGTGGGAGCGAATGTACACCAACGATCCCAATATCGAAAGTTCGAGCGACACGCTTCCATTGGGCGGAATCAAGAATTTCATTCTGCCGTTGAATACGAACGTCGCGTGGGTGGGTGGAGTTGTGTACGCACCTGGCGAGGCGTATTTGTATCGCAGTGATGATGGCGGTGAGACCTGGTTCAACATCAACCTTGTTTTGCCGGACGGCGCCGCCGATAGCGAACTCACTGTGCTCGGGCTGGTCTTTGTTTCGCAGACAAAAGGCGTGCTGGCATTGCGCATGACATCCGATAACGCGGAGACGATCGTTTATTCAACCGAAGACGGCGGCAACTCGTGGACGCTTCTGCCCGTCACATTTGAGGGATACGGCATTCTCGAAACACCGTCAGCGAGTGAAATGGTCTTCTATAACAATGACCAGTTCTACGTCACGAATGATGCGGGTGAAACCGTCGAGCAGGTCACGCCGGAAATTCCCTTCGGTGACTCGATCGTGGATATGAGCTTCGTCAGTTCCAAGATCGGCTGGGTGATCACATCAGACCCGACGACCGGCGCGCGTTCCCTTTACAAGACGACAGACAGCGGCGCGACTTGGACGCCGCTGCCATAGCGCTTCACTCCGCGCCGACGCCTGAATCTTGAACGTTGAGCTTTTGCTTCTCTGCAAGTAACTCGACGGTTATGCCGATGTTGTAAAATAATCGCAAAGGAGAGAGACTTATGAATAATCTTGTTCGAGATTGGATGTCCAGCCCCGTTATTGTTGTTGACCCGGATACGAGCGTTTCTCACACCATGACCCTGATGCGCCGCCGCAATATCCATAGTGTGGTGGTCGATATAAGTGACAAGAACCCCGCGTATGGGATCGTAACCACCACCGACATCCGCGATAAGATCGTGGGGGAGGGACGTAACCCGGCAGAGACGACCGTGCGTGAGATCATGTCGGGACCCATCATTACCGGTAACGCAGATTGGACATTGTCAGAGTGTTCGCGCCTGATGCAGGAAAAGAAATTCCATCATCTGCCCATTGCAGATGAACACGGCACACTTATTGGTTTGATCTCTGCCACCGATATTTTTATGGCTGTGGAAGAACAAGGCTGGATCGAATAAGGATCAACTTTAAACAAAAAAACTGTCCCAGTAACGGGACAGTTTTTTTGTTAATTGGCTCAACCTGCGCCAGCTTTGACCGCTGCCTGTTTCATATGCGCCAACACGCCGATAAAGCCGTTGATGCGCTGCTGTGAAACGGCTTCCTGTAAATTCATTGGCATGTAAAAATCAGCGGGGACAGAGATGATTTCTTCCAGTGAGCAGCCGTTCAGACCGTTGGTCAAAATGGATGCAAGTCCGCGCACGGTGGGGGATTGCTTGGGAATATCCAAATGGAAGGCAATGCCGCCGTCCGCTTCTTTTTCGGCGATGATAAAGACCGGGGTCATGCACTCAGGCACCGGTTCCATTTTGGAGCGTTCTTCCTGAAACCGGTCAGGAAGGTCTGGCATTGTCTCGGCGTAGGCGATCAACGTCTCCAGTTTTTCTTCGCGGCTCATGCTTGCGATATCGTCTACGATCTCTTGAAGATTCTTTGGCAGTGTCATGATTACTTTTCGATGGGCGCGTCTACAAGGTTGCCCCATTCGGTCCATGAGCCGTCATAGTTTTTAACCGTGGGGTACCCGAGCAAATATTTCAACACGAACCAGGTCAGCGACGAGCGCTCACCGATGCGGCAATAGGCGATGATCTCGCCTTCGGGTTTGATGTCCTTGCCTTCGTAGAGTTTTTTTAGTTCATCGGCGCTCTTGAAAGTGGAATCGGCTTCGTTGACAGCCATCGCCCACGGAATGTTGACCGCGCCGGGGATATGTCCGCCGCGGGTGGCGCCTTCCTGCGGGTAGTTCGGCATGTGCAGAAGTTCGCCAGAATATTCCTTCGGCGAGCGGACATCCACCATTGGTTTCTTCGCTTCGAGCTGCTTGAAGACATCGTTGCGGAAGGCGCGGATGGATTGATCCGCCTCTTTCGCCTTGTAGCTGGTCGCAGTAAATGCGGGCACATCTTTCACGAGAGGGCGGTTTTCCTGCTCCCATTTGATGCGTCCGCCGTCCATAATCTTTGCGTTTTGGTGACCATAATATTGGAAAAGCCAGAGCGCATAGCAGGCGAACCAGTTGGATTTATCGCCGTAAAAAACAACGGTGGTGTCATTGGTGATGCCCAGCTTGGATGCCAGTTCCTCGAACTGTTCCTTTGTGACGAAATCACGTCGCAGCGGATGCTGGAGCGTGGTGAACCAGTCCACCTGTGCGGCGTTGGGGATATGCCCAATGGCATACAGCAGCGGGTCTTCATCCGATTCGATGATGCGGACATTCGGGTCGTTGAGGTGCTGAGCGACCCACTCAGTATCTACAAGATATTCGGGGTGTGCGTACGACATTTTCTCTCCTTACTAAGATTCCTCTAAAAAGGGATATGTTTTTTTACCATACTCCAGGAGAAAGTTGCAATCAAAAAATCAAGGTGCATATTCTTTCTCCCGTTTGGCTTTGATGTAAAATTGACGTATGGCGCGCCAAAAATATTACGTCGTTTGGAAGGGACGCAAGACCGGTGTCTTCACCTCGTGGGCGGAATGTGAAAAACAGGTGAAGGGATTTGTCGGTGCGCAGTTCAAGGCGTTCGAGCATGAAGCCGATGCCGATGCGGCATATCTGGCGAATTATGACGATTATGTCGGCAAAGTTTTCAGCAGCGGAAAGTGGAAATTGGCGAGCGTAAAACCGCTTTTACCCTCCGTATGTGTGGATGCGGCTTGCAGCGGCGCGCCCGGCAAATTGGAATATCGCGGCGTGAATACCGAGTCGGGTGAAGAGATTTTCCGTACGGGTCCGTACGCAGACGGGACGAATAATGTCGGTGAGTTCCTTGCCATTGTCCACGCGTTGACATGGCAGGAAAAGCATAACGTCCATGTGCCGATCTACTCCGATTCGGAGAACGCGATCTCGTGGGTGTACAACGGTCAGTGCCGGACGAAACTCAAGCATACGCCGAAGAATGCGATCCTCTTTGCGATCATTCACAGCGCCGAGAATTGGCTGGCGGAAAATGAACTGTCTGAAGATAAAGTCTTGAAATGGGATACAAACGTCTGGGGCGAAAACCCCGCGGATTTTGGAAGGAAATGAAACTTGCAGATTGCAATATCTCAAATGGCTCGATCAGCTTCGAGGTCCGTGGTGAGGCGGGTGTGTAGCGGATGAAAGCCCTTGGTCTAACATGGTCGTTTGGTCGCTGGCGCGGCGTTGAAGTCAGATTCCATTTTTCAACGCTGTTCAGTATTCCCATTGCATATTATCTTTTCAGTCCTGTCGATCTGCGCGGATTGGTCGAAGCATTGCTGTGGGTGGGCGGGTTCTTGCTCTTTATCTTCCTGCATGAAATGGGACATGCGCTCGCCGCGCAGCTTGTAGGTGTTGAGGTGAAAAGCGTGGTCATCTGGCTGCTGGGCGGGTTGACGAATCTCGCATACAAACCTGAAAAACCCGCGCACAATTTTTTCATCTATGCCGCTGGACCGTTAATGAATATGCTGCTGGCGTTCCTTTGTGTGACGGCTTATATCGCCTCGGCGATCATTTTCCTGCCGATTTCGAATACACCTGAAACATATATCTGGCTGCAGATGTTTCAGAACCTCTTTCTTTCGCTTGCAATTCTTAATTTGATCCTGGTTGTGTTCAACCTGATTCCAGTTTATCCATTGGACGGCGGGAACCTTCTGCACGCCGCCACCGAGTGGTTGTTCGGCAAGGTCAATGCTGACCGTATCACATTGGCGGTCGGTATTCCGCTGCTGGTGTTGTTGGTTATATTCGGCATTGTTGCGCGCGATTATATTCTGCTTGCGTTCTGCGTCCTGATCGCGCTCTCCATCAGCAGTTTGAACCACAACATGCTGCGGAAGGTCAATCTTGGCATCAACTATTTATTTAAGCGGGCTGGTTATTTTTATTTGCGCGGCGATTATGAACGCGCTGCCCGCCTGTACACAACCGATGTTGAAAAGCAGCCGGAGAATATCAATAATTATCTGGCGCGCGCGGGTTGTTATCTCGCAATGGGACAAAAGGCGCGCGCTCTTGCAGATGTGGAACGCGCCCTGCGGATGAATCCAGACCATCTTTTTGCGCTCGAACTCCGCGGTGAGCTGTTGATGTTGGATAAGGATTATGATGCCGCGTTGGTTTACTTTCAGCGGGCGCAGGCGGTTAACCCAAATTGGTCGGTGCCGTATTTCGATCACGCTTCTCTTTTGATGGAACGTGGTGAGTTGAATCCCGCGCTTGAAAAGTTCAACAAGGCGATTGCTTTGCAATCGCGCATGCCGTTGTTCTATGTTGTCCGCTCGCTGGCACATTTCAAACTTGGCGATCTCAAGTCGGCGCATGAAGACCAGGATGTGGCTGTGGGCATTTCGCCCGAAGAAGCGCTGGTGATGGTGGATGTCAACCTGATGTTGTATGAGGATAATTTTGAGTGGGCAAAGGATTTCTATGGGCGCATTCTGGAAAAGCGACCGCACAACGCCTTCGCGCTTCAGGGACTAGCCGATGCCTGCTTAGCCAACCGTGATTTTGTCAACGCCGAAGCCTTATACTCCCGCGCCATTGAAGTGAATCCCAAAGAGACTCGTTTGTATCTGTGGCGCGGAAAAACGTATGTCGAATTGAACGAACCTGCCAAAGCGAAAAAAGATTTTGAACGTGCCAGTTCCGCATCGGATAAATTGCATTTGAAACGTCAGGCGGACGGATTGTTGAAAAGTTTTAGTTAGGAGCAGTTATGAACACAGCATTATTGATCATCGATATTCAAAAGGATTATTTCCCCGGCGGCAAGTTCCCCTTGGTGGAGCCTCTCGCAGCGGCGAAGAAAGCCTATGAGTTGCTGCAATGTTTCCGTGAACATGACGGGCATCACGTTCATATTCAACATATCTCGCTCAAGCCCGATGCGGCATTTTTCATCAAAGGCGATGAAGGCTCGGATATCCACGATGCGGTGGCGCATTTTGAAAGTGAACCGATCGTTTACAAACATTATCCCAACTCCTTCCGCGAAACGAATTTGCTGGAGATTCTCAAAGGATGGGGGATAGAGCGCGTAGTCATCACCGGCATGATGACCCATATGTGCGTGGATGCCACCACTCGTGTGGCAGCTGATCTTGGCTTTCAGGTATGGGTCGCGGAAGATGCCTGCGCCACGCGCGATCTGGAATATAACGGTACGACCATTCCCGCGGAGCATGTCCACAAGGCGTTTTTGGCGGCGTTGAAATCCTATGGTCAGGTGATGACGTCGGAGCAGGTGATCGCGAGACTCGCTGCGGAACAGGCAGAAGCTCAAAAGTAAGAATCAGTTTCGAGCGAAGAATGAAGCGAGGAGACTGTCACTCTAAAAGTGACAGTCTCTTTTTTAGCCAAAAAACTTTTCCCACGGCTGGGTGATGTCGTGCTCTTCTCCGAAGACCGAAAAATACAATCCGTTTGCGGCGTTCGAATAGCCGCCGACAGTTGCGAGTTTTGCGCCCATCATTTTGAGACGCTTCAAGCCTTCGGTGAGGACGGCTTTGCCAAGCCCATGCCGCTGATGTTTGGGGACGGTTGCCACCGGCTCGAAGTATGCCGTGCGGGTGACATCGTCGAACCAGACGGTGCAGAACGATGCGATGGAACCATCGCTGGCAATGGCGACAATATCAAGGTCACGCCGATAGAGCGGCGCGGATTGGATGTGGTGATACCAGGTTGGGTCATCGCGATTCTCGCGGGCGGTTTGGATATCATCTTCGTGGAAGCCAAGCCCCGATGCGTAACAACGCTCGAGCATTTCCAATCCATGACCCAGCGCGCGGATAGTGTAACCTTCGGGAGTTGGAACTTGATGGATTTCATTTTCAAGCGGGAACATGTGAATGATCTCGCTTGTTTCGGGACGTTCCACTTTTTGATAACCGTGTTTTTTCAGGATGTTATGCCGAAATGAATCTTTTGAATCGGCAAAGATCAGGCTTCTTAATTTCCCCTCCCGATTGGGATGCCTGAAATATTTCTCCGCGGTTTGGATCATCTCCTCTTCGAGTTCTGCAGTATGGAATTTCGGATGTACTTGCAGATATGCCTGACCTTTTCCTTCGGGGTTTAGAACGGCGGCAATTTCTTTCTTTTCTGTTTCCCAAAAGAAAATGGACTTTTCCAATTCCATTTTTTCCAAGTCTTGTTGGATGAACCACCACCAATAGTCGAGGCGGGCGACATGCCAGCTGTGTTGATGAAGACTATTCAACAACAACACTTCACGCAGGAATTGGCGCATCTGCCAGTAGTCTTCTTCGCTTTTGTATGGGCGCATTGTGAGTTTCATTTTGGTCTCCTGGTTCAAAATTTCACAAATAGATTTTACATCCAGATGGTACACAAAAAACAGACACTGGTTTCAGTGTCTGTTTGAATGATGCGGTTGGAAAAGGCGATTGATTATCGATTAATCAACTACAAGGTCTTGTGAAGGGGTTGCATCCGCAACCGGCTTGAATAACTTTATTGCGATGATGATCCCACTGGTAACCGATTGGAAGAAAGCTGCGGCAATGATCGTCAGGTCATGTTGCAGGATCGCGTATAGTTCCCAGACCAAACCGCCCATCAGGGTCAAAAGCCAGGTGCCCAGCGAGAGACCTGAGAGATTTTCCTCTTTGTAGGCAACCCGGACTTGTGGAACATTCGAGATCAACGCGCTTATCGAAAGAATTAACCCCAAGCCAACCCTGCCAAAGAATATCCCTGCAACCAGCAGGGTCACCGCCCAGATTGGGGCAACCTTGAATTCGCGCGTGCTTCGTCCGAACCTTAATGCGATCACTGTGATGATGAAAAACGAAGCGGCAATGATCCCTGATGCAAGGGCTACATAAATTTGGTGGGTGATGATTCCGTATGTCGTCCAACCCAAACTGACGACGAAACTCGTGCCAGTGGTGTCTGCCGACACGCCGAACGATTTTCGTTCATGGAGCAGATGCGCCAATTGTGGGGCTGCGCGCGAGAGGTCGAGCAGTGTGCCGAGCAAGCCAAGAATAGAGGGGAAATCCATGTTTTCCTTTTTCGAAAAATAAAAACTTCGCTGAAAGAAGCGGCGGGAAATTGATTTACACCTTATTTTATGTTTTTTCGTAAATGGGTACAGATGCAAAATTGCCAAATTGTGACCAGTACAGTCACTGCTATAATCGACTGTGCTGTTCGTTTTATCGAAAACTGTCTTATATGAAAACGAATAACCATTCAGACTTACTCTATCGCTCATTGGCAGATAACCTGATCTCCCTGATCGAAAAGGGGACGTATCGCATCGGTGAGCGTATTCCGTCCGTGCGGAAAATGAGCAAACAACAGAGTGTCAGCATCAGCACGGTGCTGCAAGCGTATTTGCTGCTTGAAAATCAAGGGTGGATTGAGGCGCGTCCGCAATCTGGATATTATGTGCGGGCAAAAATAAGCGAACAGGCACCTGAGCCTGAAATTTCGTCTCCAGCGAAAGACCCGAGTCGGGTCAGTTTGCACGAACTCGCGATGATGTTGATGCGCGACACAATGGACCCGGAACTGGTCCAGCTTGGTGCGGCGCTTCCGAATCCCAATTATTTACCGATTGAAAAGATCAATAAAGCATTGACCAATGCCTCACGGCTTCATGCAGTGGACGGACACAGGTATATCATCCCGCCGGGGTTGGAAGAACTTCGCATTCAGATCGCGAAGCGTACCGTCCTGTCGGGGTGTCATATCTCGCCCAACGATGTGATGATCACTTCGGGCGGGTTGGAGGCGATCGATCTTTGTCTGCATGCGGTTTGCCGCCCCGGTGATATCGTCGCGATCGAGTCGCCGATGTATTTTGGCACGCTTCAAACTTTGGAAGTGCAGGGGCTGCGCGCGTTGGAAATCCCCACCCATCCGCGCGATGGGATCGATCTCGAAGCCTTGTCGTTCGCAATTCAACATAACCCTGTCCGCGCCGTGATTGTCATTTCCAATTTCAACAATCCGCTTGGCAGCCAGATGCCGGACGAAAAGAAAAAGGAACTTGTGAATTTACTTGCGCGGTATGAAATTCCGCTTATCGAGAATGACGTGTACGGCGAATTATTTTTCGGTGAAAAACGCCCGTTGGTTTGCAAGTCCTTCGATAAAAAGGGATTGGTCATGCTCGTCTCCGCTTTTTCGAAAGATATCAGCCCGGGTCTGCGGATCGGATGGGTTGCCCCCGGTCGCTTCAAAACGGAACTTGAATGGCTGAAGTTCACCATCAGCGCCTCTCCGCCGACCCTGCCGCAATACGCCATCGCAGACTTTATCGAAAGCGGCGGCTATGATCGGCACTTGCGGCGCATCCGCCGCGAATACGCGCGTAATATCGAATTGATGTCGAGCGCTGTGACCCGTTATTTTCCATCGGGCGTCCGTCTGACGCGTCCTTCCGGCGGATTTGTCCTTTGGGTGCAATTGCCCGAAAATGTTGATTCGCTCGATCTATACAAAAAGGCGCTTGCCGAAAAGATCACACTCGCCCCGGGACATGTCTTTTCGGCAACAAATCAATACGCGAACTTCATCCGCTTGAATGCGGCAGAGTTCAATTACTCCATTGAGCGATCTTTGGAGAAGTTGGGAACTATTCTCAAAGAGATCATTGAATGATCTGGAGGTTATAATTTTATCCATGCAAACCACCCTTGACCCCGAAAAACAAAAACAGGCAAAAGAATATGCCCGCATCCACCGACGGCTTTGGCTTGTGGATACGCTTTTCAGCGCGATCTACGCGCTCGCATGGCTCGTCTTTGGCTGGAGCATTTCCACACGCGAATGGCTTTCCACTTTCACTTCCAATGAATGGCTGTTGGTGGCGTTATATGTCGCCGTCTTTGGCGGAATCTATTCCCTGCTGAATCTCCCGCTCAGTTACTACAGCGGATTTATCCTCCCTCATCGTTTTGGTCAATCCAACCAGTCGCTCAAAGATTGGATCGTGGATCAACTCAAAGGTCTCGCCATTGGCGCGCCGCTGGGTTTGCTCATGCTCGAGTTGTTGTATCTGGCGCTGCGTCTCACTGGCGGCACATGGTGGCTGTGGGCGGCTGGCGGTTTGCTGCTCTTCAACGTTATCCTTTCCAACCTCGCGCCTGTGCTCATCATGCCGCTGTTCAATAAATTCGTTCCGCTCGGCGACGAACACAAAGACCTCGAAGAACGTTTGCTAAACCTTGCGAAGCGCGCGAATACAAAAGTGCAGGGTGTTTTCAAGTTCGATATGTCGAAGCGCACCAAATCCGCCAATGCCGCGCTGACCGGTATGGGCAGCACGCGCCGGATCATTCTGGGCGATACGCTCATCACTGAATTTACGCCGGACGAGATCGAGACGGTTCTCGCGCACGAACTGGGACATCAAGTCCACAAGGATATTCCCTTCCTCATCCTCTCAGGCACGCTTCTTGTGACCATTGGGCTGTTCATTGCCTCTCAAGCCTTGAACTACGCTGTGACTTTATTCTCCTTCACCTCCGTCGCGGACGTGGCTGCCTTCCCCGCCCTGATGCTCATCCTTGGCGCCTACGGCTTGTTGACCTCTCCGCTCGAGAATGCTCTCTCCCGCTGGCGCGAGAACATGGCGGACGATTATGCCTTGAGCTCTACAGGAAAAGGTGAAGCGTTTGCATCCGCGTTCACGCGTTTGGCGAATCAGAATCTCGGTGAGATCGACCCGGAGAAATGGGTGGTCTTCATGTTCTATTCGCATCCGCCGCTGGGTGAGAGGATCGAGAAAGCAAGAAAATATTCCGCCACTTAAATTCAAAATGGCTTGCAAATCTTGCAAGCCATTTTTCTTCCTTGCTATTTCTTATTCCAAATCGCCCATCAACTCCATCGGTACCACCGCCGCGCCGACGATGCCGGGACCAGTGTGGACGCCCAGCACCGGCGAGATGCGTTGAACTTCAATTCTGGCGATGTTCAATTTCTGTTTGAACTCTTCTGAAAGATGATCTGCTTTTTCGGCAAAACGTCCATGCAGAACAGTGACCCATAATGGGGTGTTGGAATATTTTTCCGCCAGATAATCCGCAATTGCCGTCATGGATTTGTTGATCGTCCGTTCGGTTTTGACGGTGCTGTATTTGCCGTCCGTGTCCACGCGGATGATCGGCTTGAGGTTCAGCAGCGCTCCCGCAATCGCTTTGACGCGTCCGATGCGACCGCCGCGGGCGAGGTATTCCAGTGTATCAAGCGTATAGATGACTTCGGTCTTTTCGCGAATGGATTTGAGACGTTCCTGGATCTTGTCCATCGCCCAACCAGCTTTATCTGCCAATGCGGCTGCCATCACCTGGAAGCGTTCCCCGCCGGAGAGGGTGAGCGTGTCCCAAAAGTGGACGTCCGCTTCGCCCTTGACCTGTTCGCCGCCATCGCGCGCCGAGTTGATCGTGCCGCTCAGCCCTGATGAAATATGCACGGAGAAAATATTCTTCTCTACCTGTGCCAGCTTGCGGTACAACTCCGCAAAGATGCCGCTCGATGGCTGTGCCGTGGTTGGGATTTGCGGGCGCATCGCTTCAAGGCGGTTATAAAACTCATCTGCAGAAATATCTGCCGAGTTCACTTCGCCTTCCGGGAACTGAATGAACAACGGGGCTTGGATGATCCCCAGCTTCTCCAATTCTTCATTGGACATATCTGCAGCGCAGTCTGTTACGATCTTCATGATTTGTCTCCTCTTTGGTGTGTCGCTCATTTAGAGCGACGTTTATTTGTTTTTTTCCAAAAACCACCTCACCGTATCCTTTATGGATTCGTACAATGAGCGTGGTGAATAACCGAGTTCATTTGTCGCTTTGGCGTGACTGATGTTCGAATTGCTTTGCAGGACTTCCAATGAATAGGGCGTAAAGCGCGGTGTTTCGTTTGCAAACTGGTAATACATCGGTGTAAACATTGCCGCGAACTTTGCCAGATCAAAAGGGACCTTCATTTGGAAGAAATTTCTGCCGGTCACTTCCCGCACTGTTTCAAGCATATACCGCACTGAAATTTTCTGCCCCGACAAAATATAACTTTCCCCACGTTTGCCATTCTCTGCGGCTGAGATCAACCCGTCTGCCACATCGCGGACATCGACAAAATCATACGCGCCGTCCACGTACAAGGTTGGCTTTGATTTCGCCGCATCATGGATCACGGCGCCCATCATCGATCCGCGAAAATCATAAGGACCGATCACGCCTGTGGGGCAGGTCACTACAGCCTCAAGTCCGGAATGAGCCGCGTTCAAAACTTCGAGAGTCGCCTCCGCCTTCGAACGGTCATATGCGCCATAGGGGTTGTTCATGTCATATGGAATTTTTTCATCGATGATGCCATCCTCCACACGTTGTATCGCATGGATGGACGACGTGTAGATCAATTTCTTTCCGTGTTCCAATGCGGCGCGAATAATATTTTTTGTTCCGTTTACATTGACTTTGTGAACAAGCGGATTTGAACCCGGCATGATCGAGATGACGCCCGCGAGATGAAAGACGCCTTTCACGCCGCGCATGGATTCGAAAACAGCATCGACATTCAGGACATCACCCTCCACCGCCTCGACATCCAAGCCGTGAATTGATTCGCAGCTTTCGCCGGGCAGAATCAACGCCCGAACCTTTTCCCCGCGTTCCAGAAGTCTTCTAACAAGGACATTTCCTACATGTCCGGTTGCACCAGTGACCAGCCACATATTTTCTATAACCTTATTTTTTCAACATGCCGTTGACGAGCATGGTTGTGCTATCGCGCGCGACCTTTTCCCACTTTGCGCCTTTAGGGTCCATGAGACTTTGCAGCAGCAGACCCATCGCCGTGGAAATGATCATGCGCGAGGTTAATTCAGGGTCGACTTCGACGAAGGAACCTTCGTCCACGCCTTTTTTGATGAGGTCGGTAAAGTACTTGTGATAACGCCGATACGGTTTGACACTTGCCTGCCAGATCTTTTCGTCGCGGCTGGCTTGCAGCCAGAATTCGAGGAACATCGGCAAGCCTTCGTTTGCGGTTTCAAAAATATAGGGGAAGGCTTCCGTGATTTGCATGAATGTTTCAGGGACGGTCATGTCCTTTGAGGCTTCGATGGCGTTGTCGATGGTTTGCAGCCAGCCATCGAGCAGGGCAAGGAATAGCTCCTGCTTGCTTTTGAAATGATGATAGAACGCGCCCTTGCTGATGCCTGCATCCGCGCAGATGTCATCCACACTGGCGGCGTTGAATCCGCGTGAGGAAAAAAGTTTTACGGCTGATTCGAGTATCTTTAAACGGGTTTCTTCACTTCGTTGTTGCATGAGCCCTCACCCTGCCTCTCCCAGGAGGAGAGGGGATTTTGGAAATAAAACCGACTGGTCGGTTTGTTTTTACCTCTGAAAGATTGCACTGTCAAGATGAAGAAAATAATAAGTTCTTAAAGAAAAAATGGATGGAAGGTACCTTCCATCCATTTTTTCTTGCCAGTGGGTTTGACTACTATTGCATAGAAATATATCTATATGTAACGGTAAAAAAATTCCGTTTTAGCAGCATCCACAATCGCAGTTGCCGTCTTCACAGCAGTCGTCATCGCAGCACTGTATGACAGTTAATTCATCCATGATATTGCTCCTTTCATATAGAAGTTTGTCTATAATTCTTGCCGCAAAAAACGGGATTACGTCACGGCCGTGGACATATCCCGATTATGCCTTGATGGTTTTCAACAGATTTTCAGTTGCGACAGATTCAGGTGCAAATTTCACCATAATCTGTCCGCAGCAAAACGCTAAGTGTTCCTGATTTAGGGAGTAAAAAGTTTGCTTGCCTTCTTCGCGGATATTGACCAGACCCGCATCGCGCAGAATGGCGAGGTGATGGGAGATGGTCGGCTGCGAAAAGCCGATCTTCTCGACGATCTCACTAACGGGAAGCTCACAGCAGCAACACGCGCTCATGATCCTTTGGCGTGTCTCATCAGCGATGGCTTTGGCAAAGAGGACAGGGTCAACATTCATGAAAATCATTATATAGAAGATTGTCTATTTGTCAATGTAAAAAAGGCGACCCAAATCGGGTCGCCTTTTTTGCTAACTGGTCAGCTCACCAAGTCGGTCGATGTATTCATTGAGAACTTCAAAGGCATCTTCGATGGGTTTGGTGGAGGTCATATCGATGCCCGCGGTCTTGTATACATCCATTGGCGGTTTGGAGGAACCGGCTTTGAGGAAGTTGATATGGTCTTCCGCCGCGCCGGGCACACCGTCGATGATCCGCTTGGCGATGGCGTTTGCAGCGGAGATTCCGATTGCGTACTGGAACGAGTAAAAGTCGATGTAAAGATGCGTGGTGAACGTCGCCCAGGTAATGCCGACCCGGTCACGGTCCACGTTCATTTCATCGCCATAGCCTTCGCTGAACAGGTCTGCCATCAGGTTGTTCATGTAGTCGGCGGTGAGGGGTTGTCCCTTTTCGGCGCGTTGATGCGTTTCCAGTTCGAAGCGGGCGAGGGTGGGCATGATGAAGAAATAACGGTGGAAGTTGCCCATCGCTTCCTCCAGTAACGCGATCTGGAAGGACTTCTCTGTTTTGGTCTTGAGCAGGTGAGCGCGGGTCATCGCCTGGTTGAAGTTCGAAGCGGTCTCTGCGATGATGGATGGGTAGGTGTAATACATCATCGGCTGTGCGCGGCTGGCGTAGTAGGCGTGGATGGAATGACCCAACTCATGTGAAAGAGTGCTCATCGAGCCGACATCATCGGTATAACTCATCATGATGAAGGGATGTGTATCGTTCGGGACGCGGGTCGAGAAGGCGCCTTCGCGCTTGCCTGCGTTTGGAGCCCAATCCACCCAACGGTCTTCGAGGCATCCCTTGCGCATGGTGTTGACGTATTCACCGCCCATCGGCGCGAGACCTTCGCAGATCCAATCGACGGCGGTTTCAAACGGCACCTTGTGTTTTTTTGTTGTAAGCGGCGCCCAAATATCGTATGGGTGTAGGACTTTCACTCCCAACGCCTTGCGGCGGATGCGCCAGTATTTATGCCACATGGGCAGGTTCTTTTTGAAGATGTCCAATAGATTATGGAACATCTCCACTGGAACGTCGCCATTAAAAAGAGTCGCTTCAAGCGCGGAATTGAATTTCCGCACCCTCATGTTGAAAACGTTCTGTTTGATCGACGCCGCAAGATTTCCCGCCAGCGTATTCTTGAATTCGAGATACTTGTCGTTGTAATTTTCCCAGGCAGTTTGGCGCGCCTTGCGGTCTGTGGAATGCAGCAGGGCATTCTTTGTGCTTTGGGTGAGTTCCAGCTTTTTGCCGCTGCTGTCTTTGGCAGGCGCAAATTTGAAATCTGCATTCGCCAGCATCCCCGCCGTGGAGCGGACCGCGCCGAATGGGTCACGCGCCATGCCAAGGATCTCTTCCACCTCCGCGCTGCGGACGTGCGCCTGCTGTCGGAACAGGTCGTTGAAGAAGAATTCATACAACTTCATGCGCGGATCAGAATCAACCCATCCGCGTAGTTTGGCTTCACCGAGGGCAAGCAGCTCCGGCTCGAGGAAGGAGACGGCGGCTCCAACCTGCGCCAGAGCGGACATGGCTTTCCCATTCATTGCCGCCGCTGACGGATCGTTCGCATCCACCGAACTGGACATGCTGGCATACACGCGCACTTTCGACGCGCGTCGGTCGAGCGTATCCATCATTTGCATGGCTGCTAGAAACGTTTCAATGCTTTCGCCGAGATGCCCCTGAAACTTTTTTGCTTCGGGCAGGCTTTCCAAAAGGCTGGTTACTTCGGCTTCGAAGGCTTCCGGTGTGGCAAAGACACTTTCTGAATTCCAGGTTTGCTGCTTCTTGACTTTCGAACGGGGGAGAGGTGTTGGCATGGTTTTGTCCTTTTGTTGAAGATTTCCAGAATTATTATATAACCGTTGCCTGGTTATTTTGGGAAAGTAAAACGCCCCGGAACTCCGAGGCGTTTTTCAAATGTCTGGGATGCTATTGTTTTGTGACGGTTGTTGAAACGGCTTGAGAAGGTGGAGCCCCGCCGCCGACTGCTGTCGCATTGAATTGGATATTCACTGCGCCCATATCTGCCTGCGAAATGGTATAGCTGGCAACACAGGTAGTGGTGGCGCCCGGCTCGAGAGTGGTGTTGGCAGAACCACAATTAAAGGTTGAGGGGTTGAGGGCGGGATCTGTCACCGTGAACTGGGCGGGACCCAATGTTGTCGTTCCGTCGTTCTTGATGGTGAAATTAAAGGTGATGATCTGCTCTGCCTGACTGTAGGTTGTGGGTGTCGATGTAACGCTTAGTGTGATCAGCGAAACAGCCTTTGAGATCGTAGTGCCTACCGCTGGGGAGGTCGGTGCGCCACCGCCCGAAGCCGTGGAGTTGAACTGGATGCTTGCCGCGCCCATATCGGTTTGGGTGATGGTGTAGTTCATGGTGCAGTTCGTGCTTGCGCCCGGCGACAGGGTTGTATTGGACGGTCCACAATTGAAGGTGGATGGATTGAATAATCCGTCTGTCACCGTAAACTGGGCGGGACCCAACGTCGTGTTGCCGCTGTTTTTGATGACAAAGTTTAGAGTGATCTGCTGGTCAGCCTGGCTGTACGTGGTGGAACTGGGTGTGACGGAAAGCGTCAATGCCGTGGTGCTGGGGACAGCCGTAACCGTTGTAGACGAACCGGGGACGGGGATATTAAGACCAGCCGTATAAAGCGGGACTTTGACTTCCTTGCCGACGGTGAGAGTGCTTGCGTTAACGATCTGCAGCAGCCCTGCATCCGCGCCGTATTTTGCGGCAATGGAGCTCCATGTGTCGCCGCTTTGTACCAAGTGTTTGGTTACACAGGGTTCCGGCGGCGCATGGACTGTCCCTTTGCTGCCGACATTGGGAACCGTCACGATCATGCCAGCTTTGATCTCAGCCGTATTGCTTAATTGCGTGTTCGCCGCCACGGTCTTGGCAGGGTCCGCTCCGTAACAACGGGCGATCTGCCAGAGCCATTCTCCCTCGCGGACGGTGTGCTGTATATTCGAGCCGGTCGTCGTACTACTCGTTGACGTGGTCTTTGTAACCGGTGACGACGCTTGTTGCGATGGATTTGCGTCGCCGCCCGAAGCTGTTGCATTGTTTGAAACGGTTGTCGCGTTTAGATCGTTGGCTGTGATCTGATACGTGTTGGTACAAGTGACGGTCGCTTCAGGGGCGATGGTCACGTTTGCATCGCCGCAATTGAAGGCGGCGCCGTTATTTATCAAGGCATCGGTCACCATAAACTGGGCAGGACCCAGTTGGGATGAACCGCTGTTTTTGATGGTATAGGTATAAGTGATTGTCTGTCCGGCTTGACTGTATGTGTTCGGACTGGCAGAGACGGTCAACGCGAGCGCCCTGGCTGGTACAGTCGGTACAGTGGTATTGACCGTGTTCGAATTGACGGAATACACGCTGGCTGTTGCCGTATTGGTGACTGAGCCATTATCAAGGTCTGCCTGTGTGATGATGTAATCGCCGGAGCATTCCAGCACCTCACCCGGGTCGAAGCGGTCATTCAGGTTGTTGATCGAATTCACATCAGGGCAGACCGCGCTGATTCCTGAAATGGTCACAATGGCGGGAGTGTCATCAGTGAGATCATTCTTGACCATTTTGACAATATATTTGAAGCGAATGATCTGACCGACTGTGTTGTATACCGCCGCCGTATCATATTGAACCGTCAGTTCAACGGTGACCAGATCCGCGGTACTTTGGGTTGCCTGTGCAAGCAAAAGACTCTGCTCCGTCGAAGATGCGGACGGCGAGCAGGAGATCAGGATTAGTCCTACGATGACGAGCAGCCCTAACGAATAAAATACATTTTTCATTTCCACTTCCTTTCATTTACGAACATGATTGTTTGCCTGTCAGGAAATGATTTTCTTTAACAATTATATACCGTGATGAGGCAGTAAAAAGAAACATCCCGCAGAAGCACAGAAAACGGGATCTGCGGGATGTTTTGCAAAATCGATTTTTTCAACTTGGATATTCAACCGGAGGGTTGGTGTAATTAAAGTTCCCATTCTTGGTGCAGATCCAATACTGGCTTCCGCCGTATCGCTGCGGATTGGTTCGTGAAACTTCCGCCCAAACGACCGGACCCGCATTTACACGGACGACCGTGCTGCGTTTGTAGAAAAACTTCTCGTTCGGTTTTGCCACATCGAGGATATTGCCGTTCTCTTCTTTGGGCGTTTTTCGGATGTTCGTAGTCGCTGTGATGACGAACGCGGCAAACTCCGAAGGCGGTAAAAGAAGAATCCAATTGTGAAGGAATGTGCTCTTATCCTGGATCTCCTCCCACAGAAACCCGTTCGCATTGGGCTTGTCGAGTTTCCTCAGAATCTTATCGAACAGCTTTTCATCTGCAAGCTGTTCCTTGGCGATCTGTTTCAGGCTTACATCACGCGGCTGAATCTGATATTCAATATAGAATCCGGTCGCATTTGGTTTCGATATCTTTTGAAGTTGTCCGCTTGTCATTTCTGACTCTCCTCTGAATTTGATCTTAAATAACAGTTTTATTTTTAAAGTTTTTGAAGTTTGGATTCATTTCCTTGTGGGAATATGGATATACCTCTCCTCCTGATGAAAACCCTGAAATATTAATGATCCGATATGTATAGAATACTCGGGAAAAGTGAATTGTCAATGGGGTAAGCGGACAATTCCTCCCGCTTCATTCTTAACCCCGGCTTGTTTCCCCCGGTTGAATTTATTTTACTCTCCTGCCTCTTCCAAAGAAATCCCAAAGGACGGGCGAACCGCGTTCGATAAATATCTTCATAAATATCGCAAAACACGCGAATCCAATCAAAGCAGGGATGACCAGCAATATCACAGCGCGGGAATGAACGATCTGATTTGACTCTGTTTGGAAGTTTGTACTGCAAGACCAGATTTCACCGTTTTCCAACAGCGCAAAATAATTTCTACTTGAGATGCGGGTCAATTGGATGGGTTCTGCCTGTGCCGCAGGTAATGTGAAATAAGAATGCAGCCAGATGGGAGCATCCTCTTGTGTGGACTCGAACACAGGCGGGCTGCATTTTTGCCATTGTCCGCTTATTGTGCAGTAAAGTGTTCCGTCCTGGGATCGTAAATAGATTTTGTCTTTCACGATGTTGACGATACGAAAATTCCCCCGCGGCGCAGATTCAAAAAACTGCCAGTCTGTGCAGTGGGTGTACCCCAACAAGCCAAATATCTCGAAAAATATCCACACCATGAATAACCCCAGCGCAGTGGGGATGAGGCTGTAAAGCGGCATGGAAAATTTCAGTCGCATCTTGTTCTATTTTCTTAACCCCAAGCCTTTTGCAATGACATTATCCAGCAATCGTTTGGGCAGGAGCGACATTAGCTTTGTCGCGAGCGGTTTCGGCTCCACAGCATACCGCACCCGCGGGCGGGAAGTGCTCAACGCCTGAAAGATGACCCTGCCAACTGCATCCACAGGCAGACCATTTCTGCCGTTGTTGATGGCGTATTTCCTGAACTTAATACCGGATTCATAATACTCGGTATGTCTGTACTGCTCGGCATCCACCTCTTCGGCTTTATCCCAAATGGGAGTTGCAATGGGACCTGGCGCCACGATGATGACATCGATGCCATGCAGCATCAATTCGCGGCGCATGGATTCGGATAACCCTTCCAGCGCATGTTTGGAGGCGGAATACGCCCCGAGGAACGGACTCCCGTTTCTCGCCGAGGTGGAACTGACATTGATGATCCTGCCGGGTTCGCCTTTCAAGGACTTGTCTGCTCCGAGGAGCGGGGCGAATGCCTGTGTCACGATGAGCTGCCCGGTAACGTTGATATCCAATTGTTTGCGGAACTCTTCGATATTAATGTACAAGATCGGCGCGGCGACTGCAATGCCTGCGTTATTGACCAACCCGAACAACGTCTCGCCTTGAAGTTTTTCGCGCACCAACTCCGCTGCGGCGCGGACGGCGTCGCTGTCGGTGACGTCAAAGATCAATGGCGTAAAACCAGCCCCAAGTTCCGAACTGAGCCGCTCGGCATCCGCTTGTTTTCGCACGCTGCCAAAGACGCGATATCCGTTCTTTATAAAAATTTTTGCCGCGCTCAATCCTATCCCAGTGGATGCGCCGGTGATGACAACACTTTTCATCTAATACTCCTCATTGAGAATCAGACCGTCGGTGCAGACGTATCTGATAGGGTGCTTTCAAAATTTTGCAAACTTTTTCGGCTGATAAAAAAGAAAACCATCCAAAGCAGGAATACGAACACGCCCAGCCCGCCGAACGTGAATGTGACTCTGGTGATGGACCAGTTGAACGTATCCTGTGTGTAGCCTGCCGTGAAAACGGACAGCGACTGCGTTAACGTCAGCGCGGCGAACTCAAAGGCGAAGACGCGCCCTTTTACTTTATCCGGCACCATGATCTGCAATAAGACCGCAGAAAATACCCAGAGCGTTCCCGTGCCGAAGGTTCTGACGAACGTGCCTCCCAGAAAAGCGGGCAATGTTTTTACGCTGCCAAGCAATAGTATGCCGACGGCTGTGAAGAGGAAACCGAATGATATTCCGACCATGAGACGCTTTTTGGAATCGCCCAACAGACGGCGCATGAGCAGGGGTCCAAGACCGGTGCCGAGTCCGCTTGCGACGTAGATCAACCCCAATGTGGCAGTGCCGCCATTCTCGATGGATAACCAGTGGGTGAGCGCCGCATTCGTCAGCGGATAAACATGGTCGGCGTAGGAAACCTCCAACACATTGACCGCGCCCCACACGAACGACCCTGCCGCCTTGGTCAACGCGATCACCAGTAAAAATGGAAGATGCCACAAATAGCGCAGACCTTCGGCGAATTCCAGCCAGCCGCCTCTTCTTGACGTATGGACGATCTCCCGTTTGGGCATGACGATGCGGCTGATAAGGAATGCCGACATGAGGAATGTAGCCGCATCCATCGCGAACGCGGTCTGGTTGCCAAAGAAGGTGGCGATGACTCCGCCGAGAAAGGAGCCGAGCGCAAGCATTGTGCTCCATGTGAAGCTGTCGAGCGCATTGGCTGTGACCAGATCCTTTTGCTCGACGATATTCGCCAGCGCCGCCGAACGCGCCGGATTGAACATGGCGCTGAGCATGAACTGTGTTGCCGTCAGGACATAGAACAACCATAGTTGATTCGACGAATGGATCAGTAAAAAACACGATACGGTAACCGCGCGCAGCAGGTCGGCGGCGATGAGGATCTTCTTGCGGTCGTACCGGTCAGCGATGACACCTGCAATGGGACTGAACAGGAACATCGGTAAAAAGCGGACAAGGAACAGGTAGCTGATCGCCACGCCTGAACTTGTCAGTTCGGTGACCAGCGCCGCAGATGCGATCAGGTTGAACCAGTCGCCCAGCAGGGAGATGACATTTCCCCACCATAAATAGCGGAAGTTTGTATTTCGTTTTAAGAGGTCAAAGTATTCGCCCATAAGGAACTTATTGTATATCAGAAAGTTTGAAGTAGAAAAAAGCCAGTCTATGTTAGACTGGCTTTTTTCTTATTTGATTAATGCTTATTGGGAGTCGTCAACTACATATTCGTCATCGATATTGCCGTCGCCGTCGAGGTCGACGCCGAAGTACATACCGTTGGGGTTGGCGTTTGTCCACTCGGCATAGTTGATGTAGACAATGGCGCCCTCTTGCAGCGCAATGTCTTCTGCAGAGAATTCCTCTTCTGCATCGTTTGTAATGCGAGAGAGGTAGAAATTAAAGAAGCCTTCGTTGTTCAATTGTTCGGCATTGATCAGCAGGTCGCCTGCCTTGGTATCCAGATAGACGGTGATGATGCCGCCGCCTTGAATATCTGCGCCTTGAACTTCAAAGTAATAGTCCGCTTCAGCATTGGGGTTTTCAACGCCGATAACGATGTTGGGGGATTCATCGGCTTGGGTTTCGTAGGCAAGGGTCTGGTCAGTGGGATAGAAGTACGCCGTATCGATCTGCCCCGGCTCGAGGTAGATTCCTTCCACGCCGATGCTGAACCCGGCGCCGATCATGACGAGATCGGTGAGCGATTCTTCGGTAAGGGTGCTGCCATCGATCTCGACGGTCACATCCAATGCGGCAGGGATGTAGTAGATCGGTTCGGGGGTTTCTCCATTGGCAGCCATGCGGAAGGCGTTGTATTTTGCCCCGGGGATCTCATTGATGATCTTCCCGTCGACGTAACCGAGGCGGTTGCCGTTATCGTCAGTGATGAGGATATGTCCGTCGCCATCCAAAAAGATCTGGTTGAATTGCTGAGCCTGCATGGCGTGGAAGCCGCCCGTTGTGGATGAGTACCCATAGCCGTCGCAGAATGGGCAATCCTGTTCATTGACGCGGACAGATGTCGGGGTGAGGTCGAGTGTTTCAGAGTCCGCGTTGCCAGACCAGACATCCGATTCCACCTCGGGGTTGATCGAGGTTTCATATGTCCATGAATTGTCACGGGAATCTATGAAGAGTTCGCGGACTTCACCCGGGTAGTTATTGTCGTATACGAGAATGGCATACAGACCATCGCCTTTGTCTTCCACACCGAATGGCGTAATGGCGTGACCTTCGCCGCGGTCATTGTAGATACCGATGGTGTAGGTTTCACCATTGGTATCCATCTGTTCGACCGTCTCCATGATCTCCATGGGCGTGCCGCGGATCACGCTGGAGGCGGTTGGGTCCACTGCCTGGGTCGCCCACCAGTAGGCAATCTCACGTTGGAGCGCTTCATCGTTCAGGTCCAGGTCGCTGGCGGTGGAGCCGCCAAAATCTGCCGGTGAGACCTGACCGGTGTACATCATCAGGCTGAGGGCAGCCATCCCTTCACAATGACCGCCAGCCATATCGCCGTTGATCTGTTCCATCCATTGTTCCGCTGGGGGGGTGAGAACGCAATCCTCGCCATCCATGTAGGAACAAACCTGGTCACCAAACATACGGCGCAGTTCATTGGCAGTGAGGTTTGTAGTATCGGTTTCATCGCCGTAATTTTCAAAACTAAAACCGTTTTCGGTGGGGTTGAAACCGAAATCATAGATCACATCGCCAGGAGCGCTTTGCACCTGCGAGGCATCGGCAGTATCGGCTGTATCGGTGTAGTCTTGATCAGAATAGCTTTCATCGGTTGCGTACCCATCGTCATAATATTCTTCGTCACCGCACGCGGTTAGAACAATACTGAAAACGACCAGTAGAGACAGGATATAGAGGAACGGCTTTGTTTTCATGCATGGTTTCCTTTTTATAAATAAAGATAAAAGGCATCAATTTAAGTGGATTGACGCCTTTTGGAGGTGGATTTTACAATAGAAAACCGAATTTCTTCTTTAGAAATTACAAACAAATTGTACATAAAAGGAATCCCCCAAAAAGCCCTGATCCCGTTATTTACTTTCCCGCGTCCATGACCTCGATCTCCCGCCATGCCACCCAGGATGGGCTAGCGACAGTTTCCACGCGAATGAAGCGGATGCCCTGAATGGGTGACGGAGGTGTGAACACGAGAGTTTGCCCGTCAACCGTATTGCCATCGAATTTTGTCAACTCGCTGAACTGACCCGATGCGCTTCTTCCCAGGACCCGATGAACGGTTCGCCCTTCGGGGTATTGACTGGTCGTAAGCGTAATCTCCTTAATGTTGTATTCAGCGCCGAGGTCGATCTCGATCCATTGTGTGGGACCGCTTCCCGCGCTCCACAACGTTCCCAAATCGCCGTCGACGGCGAGCGCGCCGACACTGTCTGCGAGTTGACGTGAAACGCGCACGGGTTTTCCGAGTGCCAGATTTGCCCCTTCTCCTTCACGCTTGAATCCCAATGCGGATTTATCGGTGATGTAGGTGTCGATGAAATTTGTGAAGGTGAACTCGGTCGTTTCAGGCAGGACGTGATCGGGTTTGTCGTTCCACGATTGGAAGAGGATATGGTCTGGGCTGGCGTTCTTTTCGATCTCCAGTTTTTTGACGCGTTCGCCTGCCGCTGAAAGCCAGTCTTCATCGGTTGTGTCGAAGGCGTTCCCAGTGTAGATAATGCCGACTGGGACGTGGATCAGCTTTCCGTGAGTTTGAAGCGCGATGACTTCATCTGCCCAGGTGGTGCGGCTCCAGTCGATATCCATGTGCAGGAAGGCGAGGTCGTATCCGTTCACGGACTTGAACGTGTCCAGCCAATCCATATAGGCTTGCGCATCCGCACCGCCTGTTAGCGGTTCTGTATCGCCGACGATCACATCTGGAAAGATTCCTTTTATGGTTTGGATATAGGTGTCGACATCCTGTGCTATTTTTTGAACATCCCAATGACAGGCGTTGGGACCGTCATACACGTGCGCGAAGTAATAAGGCTCGTCCAGCGCGATGAAAGTGAGTGTGCCGCCCGCGGACTTGATACGCCGCGCGATATTGAGTCCCTCCTCCGTCCCGGCGAAACTTTCCACGCCCTGACCGCAGTTCGATGTGGCGTTGAGCGGACCCGCTTCGACTGCCAGTGCAATGCCGTGTTGTTCCAGATACTGCACAACTTGTTTCAATTGTGTGTCTGTGGCTTTGTATGCGACCCATTCACCGTATAGTTTGAAGACCTGAATATGGGAGGCGGCGGTTTGCCAGGGTGCGTCTTCTTCGAAGAGAGCCATGAAATCGTCTGAGCCGGTGAAGCTGCGACCTTCGGTGACTGCCAGCGGCGGGAGCGGCGCGAACCAGACCAACGGTTGCGCGTCGAGCGATAATGGCGGTGGTGTTTCGGTTACCGCAGGCGGCGGTGTGACGGAAGATGTGGTTTGTTGGGTTGAAGTGGGTGGGTTGGGAGTGTGGGGCAGGCTGCAGGAAACGCTGAAGAAGATAACAATAAGCCAGATCAAACGGGTCTTCATAATGCGCCTTTCTTTAATAGGACATCAAACGGATCAACTTTTTGCACAAGTCCCCGTTATTTGGTTGTTCCAGTGATGTGTTCGTATCCTATTATATTTGATTTGACATCCTCCCTGACCTTCCCCAAACCTCTTGAACGCATGCTCCAAGTGGATTGGGGAGGGTGCGGAGGTTTTCTTACCCGTCGTATCTATTCATTCTCGCTTTTTTCTTGTAGCGCCGAATGGCTTTTTTCTTTTCGATCCGCCTTTGTTCGCTTTTAGCCACGAACCAGCGTCTTTTTCGAACTTCGCTCAAGACCTTGCTGCGGATGACGACCTTTCGAAAACGCCGTAACAATTTATCCTGTGATTCACCGTCTCTTAACTTTACTTTTGCCAAAACAATACCTCCATTCAAATTCGACTCGTTGGAAGCCATGCGAAACAAAAAAAGGGATTTGGCTGGAAACCAAATCCTAAGAAGTTCATACTTGGGTCAAGCGAATGATCGTTTCAACCGGATCAATCTTCCCCTGTTTATTGCAAAATAAACCGATGCCTCCGCACTTCTTAGGAACACCCTGCACGTTCGAAATGGTTTCTAACTGTGTTGACTATTGTAACACGTTGGGGATTGACCCCTCTCCCAGCAGCCAGCTCCGAGGGACTTTGAAGCAGGCTGTGCAAGAGAGTGTTTCTTGAGGACTAAGTGTCTCATCTTTGTACACGGAATTCACGGAAAAGCAGGTCTTTTTAAGGTTTTTTCTGTGAAGATTAATGAAATCTGTATTGTCCGTGTCCAAAAGCCTTTAAGAGACAGTTTCTACGATGCTCAACGATGTTTGGAAAGCCGATATTCGCGCAGGATCAGGAGCACAAAGGCGGCATCGAAAACGGTAAGCACCAAAAGACCAATTGAAAATTGATAACTCATGCGGTAAAGCTGGTAAAAGATGAATAACCCCAAAAAGATGATCGCCAGCGGATATGCCCAGGCTTTTTTCGCCAACAGTCCTCCCACCAGCCATAGCTTTGCGGTACCGTGAACAACAAGATACAGCCCCCCGAAAATATTCATATTAACAGGCAGGTTTGCCACGGATTGCCGCAGGAATGTAGCGACCACGTCACGCGGATCTTCCACCAGTTCATGCTGTGTGATGGCAATGACCCATTGATTCAGCATCAGTTTGGTTGTCAGCAACAATATGAATCCCCCGATGATTTCCAGAATCGCATCAAAGCCTTTTGCCCAGATCTCGAATTCATACGCCCAATGAAGGATTCTGTCGCGGAAGGTTTGGTGGGTCATAATGTTTCTCAACTTTGTGGCTTGGGATGGTTTCATTTTACCCTCTCCCGTCTACCACTCGCTATCGCTCGGGTACACGTCCCCTAAAGGGGAGAGGCTTAAGACCCTCCTTACGATGAAAACCTGCTCTGAAAACTCAACACGCCATTGGTAAAGAAAAGAAACCCACTCAATACCCTCTCCCGTGGGAGAGGGACAAACGGACACGCCGATCAATCACCTAAATCAGGGTGAGGTCCTCATTTCCTCCCACATGCCGTTTTCTCTTTTAGAATAACCAATTTGTAATTTTATAGATTGGTAGATTTTATTTTCTTTTCGTATAACGGATTTAGCGCATCTAAAAATGCAAGCGCAGCCAGGAAGATTTCTTCTGTTTCCTTTTGCATTTCGGTTACTTTTTTATTAAGTTCTGTTTCGTAATATTCCTTGGCAGTCTTTGGGGATGGGATTTCTTTATCGTACAAACCTTTTTCTTTGGCTTCCTTCAATGTTTGGTAGGCATAAAGATTATTTACGAAATCTATCTCTGGACGGGTGCTGCGGTGGACATATCGATTTCGTTCTTCTCGATATTTTGCGACCAAAGCATCAATTTGTTGTAATGGTTCGAGAAGATGATGATTGGCAATTTCAGAGTTATTGATAAAATCCCGTTTTATTTTGGCTGGCTTTTTGCCAATTTCCAAAACATCATTGACCATGAGCAGGGCAGTATCGTAAATGCCTGTGGCAACCACTCGATAATTGGCGTAGTTGTAAATTGTCCATTCCTGCGGGACAATCTTCATATTACTCATCCAGCGCGGACTAAATCCTCTTAAAGTGAACAATGGAATATCATGCAGCCGCTTCAATCCCTCATAAAACGCACCGGAATATTCAAAAACAAAACCGTGATATTTCAATTCGTCGGTTAAGACAAGTTCCTTATTATCCTTTTTGGCTTTGCGATTTTCTTCCCAGATAGGGATGATGGCATATTTGATGATGTTCTTGAAATAAGGATGATCGTCAAACCGTTTCATGGCTGGGTTGGACGACTTGGATTTATGATGCGTTTTTTCCTTTTGAGCTAAAGGTAATAGTACTTTTTTTAAGTCTCGTTTGCTTAATTTCTTTGGTGTCATAGACTGCCCCGTGGTTAAAGTAACCTAAATTTATTTATTTTTTTAATTTTCTTTTGGGTTTTGCTTCCATCGCCAAATTCATTGGTTCGGTGTATGCTCGATAGAGTGCAAATAGGAATTCCAGCCGTTCCAATTCGGACTTGAAAGGTTCGCGACGGTAACAGGCATCTACAGCTTTATCGAGCGTTCGGTGAGCATCTACCAGAGCTTTGGGCATGGCGGCTGGGTCATATAAGTCTGCCAGTGAAGCGTTGGGAAATTGATTTCGAGCATCCAACACTTTTTGGGCTGCATTTTCAACCTGTCCTTTTTGCTTTGCGTTTACTTCTGAAGCCCAGGGGAAATTATTGTAGACAATATTATTTGAATACCGATAACGTCCTTCTAATCTTCCACAAACTGCTCGAACCCACGCCATGTGCATTAGTGAAGTAAGAACACCAAAATGATATAGTGATGCATTTGGAACTGTACGTGCAAGATCGCTCGCAATAATATCCTTGTCCATAAACCCAATGGGTATATAAAACCGGTTTTCAGAAGAAACACCAGGAATCAAGAGATAATTAGATTCGGGCTGCCTAATTTCTCCAAAAAGATAAGGAATTTGTGCTAATTTCTTTGTCGTTTCGCGGTTGCTTGCAAGGCGTTTTTGTTTTACGTTTTCTACCCGTTTCATGGTTTCAGGTAAGTTTCTCAGTTCTGCTGGAGAAATGTCTTTTAGCCAAAGGCACCAGCGATCTACTTTGTTTATAAATTCCTGCGAACCTAAGAACAGATGAATATATTTTTCTGCAGCAGGTTCCTTGGCAAGTAATTCTTTGTACTCTTCTATGTCTAAAATGAGGTATCCACCATCATTTGCCATACTTCCGTAACTAATTTCAGGGACATCGCTAATAGGTTTATTGCGACTGTATACAATTATATTGTCAGCATCTACCAAATACGGATTGATGTTCTTTGCAATGATTTCCATTACATCAGCATCTGGGTTTGCATAATCAAATAAGCGTTTCTTTTTTGCGTCATTCAAGCCAAAACCAATAATTACACAGAACACGGCGGCTTTTCCTCGCGCATCGTTCATCCACCGAAAAGTTCGGTGTGCAAAGTGGATTTTTATACCTTGTGCAAGCATCCATTTCCATAATGCACCTACTTGTTCGCCTTGAGTGATCGAGTTTGTTGAAACAAAAGCCACTTTGATGGACGTGTTCTGGATAAATTGAACGGCTTTGATGTACCACGCGCTGACATAATCCAATACACCATAGGTCTTGAGAGGCGCGCAAACAAGTTCCATGTCTTTGTTTTGTTCAGCATTACGCAAATGTTTTCCAATAAAAGGCGGGTTGCCTAAAATTGTTAGCCCTTCTTTGGGCACAAAGTTCCAGCCCATTTGCAGGGCGTTGCCGTGTTTAATATTTGCAGCTTTTTTTAACGGCAGGCGTATATAGGTTTGCCCGAATTCCTGCGAGAGTTCCATGTTCATTTGATGGTCGGTCAACCAAATTGCCACCTCGGCAATGCGGGCGGGAAATTCTTCAAGTTCAATGCCATAAAGCGAGTCGACATCTATACGGGACAGTTCTTCCACACCAATAATCATTTGCCGTGCATCTTTTCTTCTGGAGAGTTCCCGAAGTTGTATAAGGATTTGGATTTCCAATCGGCGTAACTCACGATAGGTAATAATAAGGAAGTTTCCGCACCCGCAGGCAGGGTCAAAGAATCGCATACCTGCAATACGGTCATGGAGTTGTTTTAATTTGCGCTGATCGTTCTTTGAAGATTCAAATTCAGCTTCTATCTCATCCAAGAACAGCGGGCGCACAACCTTTAAGATGTTCTTCTCCGATGTGTAATGTGCGCCGAGTTCCCGCCTTTGTTTCTTGTCCATTACCGATTGGAACAAAGAACCGAAAATGGAAGGGGAAACCGTGCTCCAGTCGAACGAACAGCAATCAAGCAGAATACCGCGCATTTTCTCGTTGAATACAGGAATGGGGAGCGCTTCTTGAAATAACCCACCGTTCACATAGGGGAATTCTAATAACTCATCATCCATTCCATTTTGACGGTTTTCAATCGGGGTATTTAACATTTGGAAGATCATTGCCAATGTTTGCCCTGTATCGAAACCATTTAAGTTTGTGCGGTTTTCAAGAAAATAATGAAAATGGTCTTTTGGAAGAATACCGGTGTCATCTGCAAATAAAATATAAACAAGGCGTACGAGGAAGATCTCAAGCATATGCCCTTTGTACCCGCTATCGAACAACTCATCATGCAATTCCCCCATTTTTTCTGCTACTTGTATATTAACAGGGTCTTCTTCGTGATGTTTGTGCTGTTTGTATCCTGAAATGAATCCAAAGAGATGGATTTTTTCAGGTAGCTCCTTCAAGGTGAAATCTATTTCAGTATTTGTGTCTAAGTCATATAAGCGAAAGTCAATAAAGTCTGAAACAAGAATATATTTGGGTAAGTCTTGCTCGTTAATACCGGGGAAGTAATTCAATGCCTGTTCATAAGCTTTTGTTAAATCCTTGCCCTTTGATTTGTGTTCAACAAGCAATGTTCCTTTCCAGAACAGGTCAATGGAGCCGCGGGCATCACCAAGTTTCTTGACAGGTTCTTCAAATGAAGCAACCCGTCTACGCGTAATCCCGAAAACATTAAAGAAATCATTCCAGAAGGTCTGTGCTTCGGCGCGTTCTCGCTCTGCGTTTTCCCACTCTTTTACAAAGGTGTAGGCGCGGGTTTTGATTTCCTGTTGAGTTAGTGGCATTTTCGGCACCTTTCAGTAAAACTTTATGCAAGTATAGCATCAACACTACATTGAAAAATTCGCGTTATTAGCTTTTTTTGGATGAGAAAAATATGCCTCAAAAAGTACAAAAAAAGGGATTAAATCCTCTCTAGACAGGATTCCAAACGAGTCTAGAGAGGATTGG